>UPZG01000011.1 GCA_900538705.1 uncultured Porphyromonadaceae bacterium | reverse complement strand
AATCGGGCGTTTAGCTCAGCTGGTTTAGAGCATCTGCCTTACAAGCAGAGGGTCGGCGGTTCGAATCCGTCAACGCCCACACAAAAAAGTAAGCGACTTTTCAATGTTGAAAGGTCGCTTTTTTTGTCTTCAGTCTTGCTATGTCGAAAAAATATATATCTTTGCAACGAGTTTGGTGTAGGGAATACCGTGTAAATCGGTAACAGTACCCGCTGCTGTAATTCCTTAAGAACCCTCGCATCGTATGTCACTGCAACGCAATGTTGTGGGAAGGCGCGAAGGGGGAGGGATAAGTCAGAAAACCTGCCGACTCTTTTTGAATATCAGATGCTTTCGGGAGTTAGAGCAGTGATAAGACTTTTTAGGGAATGGCGGCCTATCCGCATTGTTCCGGCATGTTATGTCGAGCAGTTCTTATCTGAATCTTTATTCTTTCCAAGCATTGATTATTCAATTGTTGTTTTGATTGTTTTCAAATCAAATAATTGTTTAATTACTAAATGCTTATGAAAAAATTTATCTTTACTATTGTGACGTTGTCATGCCTTTCGTTGGCCGTACATGTAAACAGTGCTCAGGCAGCATCGCAAAACGATGCTATGGTAGCAACATTTGACGATTTATCCCTCGAACCCGAAAGTCATTGGCGTGGCGATGAAACCAGCGATGAGCCGGAATCTGTTTTTCGGAGTGGCGGTTTTTTGTTTGATAACTACCTTTGGGCCGAATATGAATTTTGGGGCAAATTTGCATATAGCAATGAAACGTCTACAACTTATGCCTCGCTCGACGACCAGTTCCATTCAGCTGTTGGTCATGGTGCGGAAGGTTCGTCTATCTATGGTGTAGCATATGTTGCCGACGCCATGTTTGGCCCTGGTTCTACCTGTTTTTATGTTGCCGACAATGCCGAGGGCGACTCTATAAGTGGGTGCTATATTACCAATTCGGCTTGGGGTAAAGATGCCGTTATCAATGGTGACGGAATGTCGTCGGTACCCGGTCCGTTTGCAACAGGCGACTACTTTTCACTCACGGCTACAGGTACTCGTGCCGATGGTACTACTGCTTCACTCGATTTTTATTTGGCCGATTATCGTTCAGAGAATTCTGCCGATCATTATTGTCTCGATACATGGGAATGGTTCGACTTGCGCCCTCTGGGTAAGGTGACCAAGGTATCATTCTCTATGAATAGTACTAAGAGCAACGATTATGGTATTTCTACACCTACCTATTTCTGTATAGACAACATCGATGGAGTACGTCCTTTACGTGAAGTTGAGCCTATAGAAATAGTTTCGTACGAAACAACCCTCAACTTGGATGATTATTTCTCTTTCGCCGATGAAGAGGCTTCGGTAAACTATGCCATAGCCGATGCTTATGATGAGTCTTTGGCTGCTCTTGCACTCGATGGAGCTTCTCTGAAAATTACAGCTGTTGCCGATGGAGAGCTTCCCGTTGTGGTGACTGCTGTACAAAAAGGACATAGAGAGTATGTGAGTCTGCCCCTTGTTATAAAGACAACCGGTGCTGCTCCTTCTGTTGCTTTGGCTTCAATTAAGGTATATCCTGTCCCTGCTTTTACTCATGTAACAGTGGCTCTTCCTGCCTCGGCATACGATGTAGAGCTTATAGGTACAGATGGTACGTTGTTGCGTCGTTTGGACGGAGTACAAAGAAATGTAGAGATTCCTGTAGCTACCTTGCCCAATGGTGTATATTTTGTTCGCATCAGCGATGGCAATGATGTTGTTGTAAAACGCATAGTAAAAGTAAATAGATAATTGATTGCACGGCATAAGTCCGTGCGTGCTATAAGTGGAGACGCCCGTCGAATTGCTCGACGGGCGTTTTTAGCTTCAAATACTTATAAATGTAGGTGGTATAACATGATATATGATAAAAAAAAGTATCTTTGTGCCATATTAAAAATGCAAAAAATTTATGTGTGGAATAGTAGGCTATGTAGGGTGGCGTGAGGCCTGTCCTATTTTGTTGAAAGGACTCCATAGGCTTGAATACCGTGGTTATGATAGCGCCGGAGTATCCATGATAAGCAGTTCGGGAGAGTTACATGTATATAAAACGAAAGGAAAGGTTAGCGACTTGGAAGCATTTTTGGCCGACAAAGATGTTTCGGGAACAATAGGTATTGCTCATACTCGTTGGGCTACACATGGAGTTCCTTGTCAGAAAAATGCCCATCCGCATTTTTCGTCGTCGGGTTCTCTGTCGCTTATACATAATGGTATTATAGAAAATTATGCTACTCTCAAGGAGAGGCTATCAGAGAATGGTTTCAAGTTTGTCAGCGATACCGATACCGAGGTGTTGGTGCAACTGATAGAGTACTATAAAGTAAAACATAATTGCCAGTTGCTGCAGGCTGTACAGCGTGCCCTCAAACAGGTGATAGGCGCGTATGCTATTGCGGTGCTCGACAAGAATAATCCCGATGTAATTATTGCAGCTCGTAAGGCAAGTCCTCTTGTCGTTGGCTTGGGCGAAGGAGAATATTTCTTGGCATCTGATGCTACGCCGATTGTGGAATATACCGATAAGGTGATATATCTTGAAGATGGCGATATTGCTGTTATCGATCGTAATAAAGGTGTACACATTGTCACCATAAGCAACAAGGAAGTTGACCATGAGGTGAGCACTGTGAATATAGACCTTGGCATGATAGAGAAAGGTGGTTATCCGCATTTCATGCTTAAGGAGATTTTTGAGCAACCGCAATGTATTCTTGATTGCATGCGTGGCCGTGTCAATGCTGAGGCTACCGATGTACGTCTTTCGGCCGTTATTGACTATGGTGATAAGCTGGTGAATGCTCGTCGTTTCATCATTGTAGCCTGCGGTACGTCGTGGCATGCTGGATTGATAGGTAAAAATTTGATAGAACGTTTTTGCCGCATACCTGTTGAGGTTGCCTATGCTTCGGAGTTCCGATATAGCGATCCTGTTATAGAGCAAGGAGATGTGGTAATAGCTATTTCGCAGTCGGGCGAAACGGCTGATACGCTTGCTGCTATAGAGCTGGCGCGAAGCAAAGGTGCTTTTGTCTTTGGTATAGTCAATTCGGTGGGCTCGTCTATTGCTCGCAATACCGATACAGGAGCCTACATCCATGTGGGTCCTGAGATTGGTGTGGCGTCTACAAAGGCTTTTACCGGGCAGGTGACAGTATTGACCCTCTTATCTCTTTGTATTGCAAAAGAGAAGGGTACAATTACCATGGAGGAGCTTCACACGGCCTTGAAGGAGCTGTTGCAGATTCCCGACAAGATGAGAGAGATATTGAAACTTAATGAGAGTCTGGCCGATTTGTCGAAAATCTTTACCTATGCTCATAACTTTATTTATCTGGGACGTGGATTTAATTACCCTGTTGCTCTAGAAGGAGCACTGAAGCTTAAGGAGATATCTTATATTCATGCTGAAGGTTATCCGGCTGCAGAGATGAAACATGGTCCTATTGCTCTTATTGACGCCGAAATGCCTGTTGTTGTTGTAGCGACCAATCAAAAGCTATATGAAAAGATTTTGAGTAATATTCAAGAGATAAAGGCACGACAAGGTAAAGTGATAGCATTTGTCGTAAAAGGTGATGACATGATTTCTAAGGTGGTAGATTACGCCATAGAGCTCCCTGCCACGGTCGATTATCTATATCCGCTTCTTGCTGTTGTTCCGTTGCAATTGCTGGCATATCATATTGCCGTATGCAAGGGTAAGGATGTAGACCAACCACGAAACTTGGCCAAATCAGTTACAGTGGAATAACATAATCCTTTATTGTTCTTTATAAATGGGCTATGACCTTATAATGGTCGTGGCCCATTCTTTATCTATATCTATGTGTGATGTAATGGGGTTAGTAAAAGTCATATTGAATTGATAGGCAAGGATACAGAATGGTGTGGGTGAAAGTTTTGTGAATGGCATAAAAGGTAAAATAACTATCTTTGTATCAATGAATAGTAATCGGAATAATAATCGCTATATTCTTTGAAGAGAAGATAACAGCAGAACACATATATAAGTTTTGGACATGCGTTTTTCTTTATTAATTATTATGTTGGTATGGAGTTGTGGAATAATGTTTGCTCGTACATTGAAGCCATCCACAACTAAACCTCGGGTTTTGATAAGTACAGATATAGGTGGAACTGATCCTGATGATAATCAATCGATGGCACATCTGCTTATGTATAATAATCTTTTCGACTTGGAAGGATTGGTTTCGTCTCCATCTTTTGGCGATGGGAGTGTGGACGAGATATTGAGAATGATAGCTCTTTATGAGCAAGATTATGCGAGATTGTGCGCACACCAAACGGGATTTCTTTCACCCGATTCATTGCGTGCAATATGTAAGCAAGGTCGTCGGGGAACAGCTCCGTGGGTAGGATATACAACATCGACAGAGGGTTCTGACTGGATTATTCGTTGTGCTCGGCGGTCGAGCGATCGCCCACTGTGGATTTTAGTATGGGGAGGTTTGGAAGATTTAGCTCAAGCGTTGCATGATGCTCCTGAGATTCGTCATAATATACGGGTTTATTGGATTGGAGGCCCGAATAAAAAGTGGAGTGTAAATAGTTATGCTTACATAGCTGCCAATTTCCCCGATTTATGGTTTATAGAGAATAACGCTTCTTATCGTGGTTTTATCACTGATAGCAAGAAGAATGATAGTTATCATAAAGGATATTACGATGCTTACATTCGGGGCGCAGGAGCTTTGGGAAAAGATTTTATCCAGTATTATAACGGGATGGTTAAAATGGGCGATTCTCCATCGTTGTTTTATTTAATGAAAGGAACCCCCGATAATCCGGATGCAGTATCGTGGGGCGGTAGTTTTGAACCCTTGAGATACTCTTCGCGTGTGATTATTCATGGCATTCAGCAAAATAGGTGTGATACAGTTCCGGTCTATTCGGTAGTAGAATTTCGGTTGCAAGGGCCGCAAATCACTATGCCCGTTGATAGTGCCTGTATTATATTACATATTGATCATCAAAATTGGAATGGATACTATTGCGGTAACGGACAGTATATTGTGAGGTATGCCCCAAAAGCACCTGCAACGCTAGATTATAAGATAACTTCGTCGATAAAGAATTTTCCATCTATGCGAGGTGTTTTGGTGGTTTCACCAAAATGGCCCGGAGAAAATCGTGCCGACAGTGATTATCAGATGGGCGAACATTGGTATAGTGACCGACATGAACCATATCTTTTTCAAGGAGTATGGCAAGGCGCGCAGACCATTGCTATGTGGCGGGAGGAGATTCTCGATGATTGGAGTGTGCGCTTATCGTGGTTGAAGTAGTATAAGTTTGTGAGAAATGTTTGAGATGGTTGGGTAAGTAGAGAATTTATGATTGGGAAGAATCTGGATTAGAAAAGCACCTTTATCGTGTCAGTTCTTTCAGTGTATTCTTGTTTGTTGTTCTTTCTTTTAGCTGTACGTTTTGAGATGTGAATGGCCTATAGATTGTATTTGTTTGTAGCTAAATGCTTGTTGGGTATTTAGAGCATTCCGACATAGAGCATATAGGAAATTTAGGTATTTATTGTAAGTCGTTGAAATAAAAAAAGAGATACACTTCGAGTGGCGAGCGTATCTCTTTTTTTATGAATGAAATTTAATTATTCTTCGTTGAGAGTGAAACGACGGAAAGCTGTTACAGTGAGATCTTTGTTAGATTTGCTCATGTATTGTTGTATCGTTTCTTTGGGCTCTTTTACGAAGGCTTGGTCTACAAGGCAGAATTCTTGGAAGAATTTATGCAGACGACCTTCGGCGATACGATCGAGAATATTTTCGGGCTTGCCCTCTTGGCGTGCTTTTTCGCGACCTATTTCCATCTCTTTTTCTACTGTCTCGGCGGGAACTTCTTCGCGGCGTACAGCAATGGGGTTCATGGCGGCTACTTGCATAGCTACGTCGTGAGCTACTTGGTAGTCGGTATCTGCGAGGTTAAAGCCTACGATAGTAGCCAATTTGTTTCCCGGGTGTATGTAGGCTGTTGTATAGGGAGCCTCCAAGTATTCAAAGTCACCCAGTTCCATTTTTTCGCCTGTTTTACCTACTTCGTCGGTAATGAGAGTGGCGACATTTACTCCATCGATGATAAGAGCCAATACCTCGTCGCGGCTTTTGGCTTTAGCAGCCATAGCAGCGTTGAGTATTTTGTTGGTAAGAGTTACGAACGATTCGTTTTTGGCAACGAAGTCAGTTTCGCATTTCAGGGCAACGATTGCAGCGTATTCGCCTTCAGCTTTAGCTACAACGCAACCTTCTGCAGCTTCGCGGTCTTCACGTTTTGCTGCTACTGCTTGACCCTTTTTGCGGATTATTTCTTTTGCAGCTTCTATGTCGCCATTGGTTTCTGTCAAGGCGTTTTTGCAATCCATCATGCCGGCTCCGGTAAGTTTGCGGAGCTTGCTTATTTCTGCCAGTGTAACTGCCATATTGTCTTCTTTTTAGGGTTAATGTGTAAATTTATAAAATAAGGAGCGTACTTTTATAGAAAAGCCCGCTCCTTGGTTTTGTTTTTATTCTTCGCTGGTAGCAGCGGGAGTCTCATCGGTTTTGGGAGCTTCCGTTGCTTCGGCCTTTTGAGCTTCAGCTTCGGGAGTCTCTTCTGTCTTACGACGAGCTATGCGGGCTTTGCGTTCGCGTTTGGGTGTTGCAGAAGCCTCTTTTTCTTCGGGGGCTTCGTCGAGCTTCTCAATCTTACGCTCTTCGATACCTTCAGCCATAGCGTTGCACAAAACATCGAGTATGACCTCTATTGATTTCGATGCATCGTCATTCGCAGGAATTACGAAGTCTATATTGCGAGGATCTGAGTTGGTATCTACCATAGCAAATACGGGAATACCCAAACGGTTTGCTTCGCGTACAGCAATTTGTTCTTTCATTACGTCTACTACGAAGAGAGCGGCAGGCAGGCGGTTCAAATCAGCGATGCTACCCAAGTTCTTTTCGAGTTTGGCGCGTTGACGGGTGATTTGCAGTTTCTCACGTTTCGAGAGGTTGTCAAACGTACCGTCTTTGCTCATCTTGTCTATTGTAGTCATCTTCTTCACGGCCTTACGGATCGTGGGGAAGTTGGTGAGCATACCGCCGGGCCATCTTTCTATTACGTAAGGCATGTTGATGGCAGATGCTTTGTCGGCGATAACTTGTTTGGCTTGTTTTTTCGTGGCTACGAAAAGAACCTTTTTGCCCGATTTGGCGATAGATTTCAGAGCTGCAGCAGCTTCATCTATCTTGGCAATGGTTTTATACAAGTCTATGATATGGATACCGTTACGCTCCATGAAGATGTAGGGAGCCATAGCCGGGTTCCATTTTCTAGTGAGGTGGCCAAAGTGTACGCCAGCCTCCAAAAGTTGTTCAAATGTTGTTAGTGCCATTTTTCTTTATGTTTCGTTTACTTTCTACTGTTTCAATTGCCGGGTAGTTTTGCCTCGTACATTTAAGCACGGAGCCAAGTCGCGGCAATTTGGATACTAAACGGTTGTTTACTTGCAGTCCTAAACTCACAAATAAGATTAACGTTTGCTGAATTGGAATCTCTTACGAGCTTTGGGACGACCCGGTTTTTTACGCTCAACAACGCGCGAGTCACGTGTCATGAAGCCTTCGCGTTTCAGCGTCGATTTGTCTTCGGGGTTTATAGCTACCAATGCACGGGCTATGGCAAGACGCAGAGCCTCAGCTTGTCCTTTGTAACCTCCACCGGTAAGATTTACAAGTATATCGTATTTTTCGGCAACACCCAG
This sequence comes from uncultured Porphyromonadaceae bacterium, assembly GCA_900538705.1. GTDB lineage: Bacteria > Bacteroidota > Bacteroidia > Bacteroidales > Barnesiellaceae_A > Barnesiella_A. The sequence goes on along the minus strand of UPZG01000011.1, from coordinate 26,454 downwards.
CGTTGTCAAGGGTTGTTTTACTACATATTGTAGTATCGACGAGGGAAAATAGTGTGTAATGTCCCGTTTGTTTATGGTGATAGCACCATTGCCTTCTTTGATGTAAACGCGGGCTATGGCGGCTTTGCGACGGCCTACTACTGCTTTTTCAAGAAGATACATATGTTATTACTTGTAGAGGTTAATATCTATGGTTTTAGGATTTTGGGCGGCTTGGTTATGCTCAGGTCCGCCATATACGCGCAGGTTGCGCAGCAATTGAGCGCCCAATTTATTTTTGGGCAGCATGCCTTTTACAACGCGGAGCACGAGGCGATCGGCGCCTTTTGCCATCAAATCGGCGGGCGATTTGTAGCGTTGTCCACCCGGATAGCCAGTAAAATCAATATATTGGCGGTCGGTCCATTTCTTACCTGTCAATACAACTTTGTCAGCATTAATGATGATAACATTGTCACCGCAATCTACATGAGGAGTGTAATTGGGTTTGTATTTGCCGCGCAAGATTTTGGCAACTTTGGCAGCCAAGCGACCTAATACCTGTCCCGAGGCATCTACTACTACCCACTCTTTGGTCACAGTCTTTTCGTTGGCTGACACTGTCTTATAACTTAAAGTGTTCACTTCTTAAAGTTTTAATAGTTAATTACTTACTCTTGCTTGTAAGCTGCATTCCCGGCCAAAGGATATGTAACTTGCTCGCAAATAATTGAAATTTTGGCTAATAATCGGACTGCAAAGGTATGCTTTTTATTCGATAAATCAAATGATTACTGCCTTTTTTTATTTTTTTACTTTTAATAATGTGCTTGGCTTACTGATGCTTGCCGAGGTATTGCTTTTATCGTATATGTTGCAGGTATGGCTTACGATATGCGCGGTAGCTCAATCCTGAATGTTGTGCCAACACCGGGTACCGATTCTTTGACATATATAGAACCATTGTGATACTCTTCTATAATGCGTTTGGCCAATGTCAGACCAAGTCCCCATCCTCTTTTTTTAGTCGTGTAGCCGGGTTTGAATATCTTGTTAAAGTTTTTCTTGGCTATCCCTTTTCCCGTATCGCTTATATCGATATATATTTTCCCCTTTTCGGTTTTTGCTGTAATATTCAATCGTCCTTCTCCCGACATTGCATCGACGGCATTTTTGCACAGATTTTCGATGACCCACTCTATCAAAGGCTTGCAGAGCAGGGCTTTCTCTTGATTGTCGGGTAATGACATGGTGAATTCTATTTTCCCCGAGATGCGATGTCGCATATAGGTGGCAGCTTCTTCGAGTATTGAATTTATGTCGGTTTCTTCTTTGTTTGGCATGGAGCCTATTTTAGAAAATCTGTCGGCAATGGTAGAGAGTCGCATGACGTCTTTTTCTATTTCTTCGGCTATGCCGGGCTGTGTCCCCGGGTCTGATTTTAGTAATTCAGTCCATGCCATCAGTGACGATATGGGAGTGCCTAGTTGGTGTGCTGTCTCTTTTGACAGTCCTACCCATACTTTGTTTTGTTCGGCTCGTTTTACACTTATCAATCCTATGTAAGCGATGAGTGCAAAAAGTATCATCACGGCAAGTTGTATATAAGGATAGTATGACAGCCGTTTGAGTAGTATAGAGTCGTCGTAATATAGAGTTTGTGTTATATTGTCACCCAAATCTATCGTTATTGACGTGTCGGTATTGTTCTTGAAGTCTTCGAGTTTTTTCGACAAGAATTTTGTGGTGTCGGATGTGTTGATGTCGATATTCAGGTATTGGGCTATCTGGTTGTTCTCGTCGGTGATGATTACGGGAATGGTTGTATTGCTTTGAATGATTTTTAGTATGAGGTCTATGTTGGCATCGGATGTCTCTGCTGCAAGTTCGCGTGTCGCGGCAGCCCATATCTCCATTTTGTTGCGCTCTTCTTGAGCAAGTTTCTTTACAAGGTCGTTCGAGATGTATAGAAAAATACCTACTAAAATGATGGATACGGCAAAAAAGAGGTATTTGCCTATTTCGCTATGTTGGTAGAAGTTGTGCATGGTCGTTTTTGTTTTATATCAAAAAAACGGTGGAAGTTGGGGTTTTATTGTATAACTATAAAAACAGCAAGCCTACTGCCAAGCAGTAGGCTTGCTTTATTATGATGTGTAACGTACTTATTAGTCGTTGTTTACCGATGCCATGTGAGCGATGAGGTCGAGAACTTTGTTAGAGTAACCAATCTCATTGTCGTACCATGATACAACTTTTACGAATGTATCGGTAAGAGCGATACCGGCTTTAGCATCGAAGATAGAAGTACGAGTATCACCCAAGAAGTCAGATGAAACAACAGCGTCTTCGGTGTAGCCTAGGATACCTTTCAATTCGCCTTCAGAAGCCTCTTTCATAGCGGCGCAAATCTCGGCATAAGTAGCAGGTTTAGCCAAATTTACTGTCAAGTCTACTACAGAAACATCAAGGGTAGGAACGCGCATCGACATACCGGTGAGCTTGCCATTCAACGAAGGAATAACTTTACCTACAGCCTTAGCAGCACCTGTCGAAGAGGGGATGATGTTGCCAGAAGCAGCACGGCCACCACGCCAGTCTTTCATCGAAGGACCATCTACTGTCTTTTGTGTTGCAGTGGTAGAGTGTACTGTGGTCATCAAACCATCAGTGATACCGAATTTATCATTCAAAACCTTAGCGATAGGAGCCAAGCAGTTTGTTGTGCAAGATGCGTTCGATACGAATTGAGTGCCTTTTACATAGGTCTTTTCGTTTACACCGCATACAAACATGGGGGTGTCGTCTTTTGAAGGAGCCGACATAACAACATATTTTGCACCAGCCTCAATATGAGCTTGAGCTTTTTCTTTTGTCAGGAAAAGACCTGTTGATTCTACAACATACTCTGCACCTACTTCGTTCCATTTCAAGTCGGCAGGGTTACGCTCTGCTGTAACGCGGATAACTTTTCCGTTAACGATAAGTTTGCTGTTTTCTACATCAACATCTATTGTGCCATCAAATTTACCGTGCATTGTATCATATTTCAGCATGTATGCCAAATAATCTACCGGGCAAAGGTCGTTGATACCTACGATTTCAATATCGTTTCTTTTTTGTGCGGCGCGGAAAACAAAACGTCCGATACGCCCGAAACCATTAATACCTACTTTAATCATCGTAATTAAGATTTAGTGTTTATATTAAAAATCTGTTTCTCATCCACTTTTGTTTGCCCTCTCGGGAAGCTCTTTGCCTGTCGGCTTACTCATGGTAGTGATAGGATCGGGCTGCCCGCTGTTGTAAGTTGGTGGGCGTGCAACTTACATTTCAATAGATGTTATCACATGGTTGATGTCGTTATGTGTAACTCTACTTTTATTCGGCGCAAAGGTAGTAATTTCTGTAGAAGTCAGGTGCTTGCTTTGTGAAATTTAACGCAAATAATTTATTATAAAATCACTTCTTCCCTCGATTGCTATCTGCACTTTGCAGTTGTGCTCTTTAATTGGGACAAATTGATTTTAAGCCTTTTGATAGAGAGCTTTTCTTTTTGACGACAGAATTATAAAAACGAGGCTGTGACGAAAAAAGTAGTAGGTCACAGCCTCGTTTGATATTGTTTGTCGCGTTGATTAGGAAACGATATATTAGCAATATTCGGCCCAGTTGGTCAAAGCCATGTCGCCCGAGCGCAAGAACTCATTGTGGAATCCAAATGCAGCGCGTAAGTTATGAGGTGTATGACCGCCTTTCGACAGTTTGATGTAATCCCACAACAGTTGGCGATACATGGGGTGTGCACAATTTTCTATGATGGCTTCGGCTCGTTGTATCGGCGATTTGCCGCGTAGATCGGCAACACCTTGTTCTGTGACAAGAATCATGACTGAGTGTTCGCTGTGGTCTAAGTGCGAAACCATCGGTACGATGGTGCTTATCTTGCCACCTTTTGCTGTCGACGGACACGCGAATATGGAGAGGTAGGCATTCCTTGTGAAGTCGCCTGAGCCTCCTATACCGTTCATCATCTTGGTGCCACATACGTGTGTGGAGTTTATGTTACCGAAGATGTCGGCTTCCAAGGCGGTGTTCATGGTGATGAGGCCCAAACGGTGTACAACCTCGGGGTTGTTGGTTATCTCGCCGGGGCGTAAGATGATGCGATTGCGGAAATCTTCAATGTTGTTGAAAATGCGTTCGAGAACTTCGTCGCTTACATAGAGGGCGCAGCTGCTGGCAAATTTACATTTACCCTGGAACATTAGTTCCAATGCTGCATCTTGTACTACTTCGGTGTACATTTCAAAGTCGGGTATCTCTTTGCTGTCGCCCAATTGTGACAGTACGGCATTGGCAATATTGCCTACGCCCGATTGTAGAGGAAGAAATTCTTTAGGTATAAGACCTTTTTTGAGTTGTGATGCAAGGAAGTTGCACACATTGTGTCCTATCTGCGCCGTCGTTTCGTCTACCGGAGAGAAGGGCTTTACACCATCGCGTAAATCTGTTTCTACAATACCTATGATTTTCTTAGGGTCAACCTTGATAACAGGTGAGCCTATACGGTCACTTGGCTTGTAGATGGGTATTTCGCGGCGATAAGGAGGATCGGCCGGCGTGTATATGTCGTGCATACCACGCATCTTATCGGTCTCATGGTGATTGCGTTCTATGATGATTTTTTCTGCGAGGTCGCATACGGTAGGTGCCATACCTACGCCGGCGCCTAACAGAATCTCGCCGTCGTCGGTTATCTCAGCGGCTTCAATGATACCAACATTTATTTTCCCTAAGAAGCCATAACGTAACGATTGTGACAAGTGCGACAAATGCACATCGAAATATTCTATTTCGTTTTTGTTGATTCTGTCACGGGCATCTTTGTGTGATTGGTAAGGCGTACGTCCTTTGATAGCATTCGCCCGGCTCAGATAGCCGTCGATGTAGTCGTTGGTTGAAGCTCCGGTGTAAACACTTACTTGGAAAGGACGTCCTGCGGCGTGTTCTTCTTCTGCTTTTTTGGCTAAGGCGATGGTAACAGCTTTGGGTGTTCCGGCTGCTGTGAAACCTCCGAAGCCGATGTTGTCGCCGTGATGAATGTAAGAAGCTGCTTCTTCAGCTGTAATAATTCTATAGGCCATAGTGGTTTAAGATAAATAGGTTATTCGTAACGTTCTTTATTTTAATATTTTCGGTTTAGGATTTCTGATGCAATAAATGCTTCTCTCCAATTGATAGAGAGACGTTTTTGGTTGTGTTTTTCTGTATTTATAGTTTGTGTTGTTATAGGTTCCGTATCTTGTTTTATGGAGTGTACCATATTCTCTTCTACAGGAGCTTTTTCCGATGTTGTGGGTGCCTGTAGCGGTGCGACAGGCCGCGAGGTTGTAGCTGCAGGTTGGGTCTGTCTTGTGGTTGTAAGAGGTTTCCTTTCACGTAAAGCCTTGAATATTTCATCGAGGGTAAGCTCCTCTTGAGGTGCGCTCTCCTCATAGCGCGGCGTAGTACTGGGAGTTTCGTCATGGTATGGCATGGCAGGTACATCTTCGGGCATCGGTTCCGGTTGTTGCCGGCGACGCCTTTCTATTTCTTCGGCTTGTTTTTTGGCTTTCCGTTGGCTTAAATAGCTTATTATGCCAATAAAACCGATAACAATATAAAATAGGATGTCCTGTAAATCCATCTTTATTTGTATTTTTGTGCTCAAATATACATGTTTATCGAGAGAAATACAACCCCTAAAATTATAATAATGAGGAAAGGGCGGTTTCACAACCACCCTTCTCTAAATTAACCTAAACCTTAACTATGAAAAAATTTATGTATTGTTACTGCAAATTAAAATAAAACAATTTGTATTTGCAATAAAATCACATGAATTTTTATGGCAAGGATGGCGTTTATTTTTCTCGCAATTAAAATATGAATAAATGAAAATGCCTATGAATGCCTCAGAGAACTTTTCGACACAACATAAAAAAGTTTTGAACGATAAGAAACTTTTCATAGAAACATACGGTTGCCAGATGAATGTTGCAGACAGCGAGGTGGTGGCGGCTATCATGCAGATGCATGGTTACTCGCTCTGTAATGTTCTTGAAGAAGCAGATGCCGTTTTTGTCAATACTTGTTCTATACGTGATAATGCTGAACAGAAAATTTTATCGCGTCTCGCATACTTTCGCTCTCTCAAACGAAACAAACCACATCTGATTGTAGGGGTACTGGGATGTATGGCCGAACGGGTGCAGCAGGCCCTGGTGGAGAAAGAGGGTGCCGACCTTGTTGCTGGTCCCGATGCTTACCTCGACCTTCCGGCATTGGTGGCTGCTGTAGAACAAGGACAGTCGGCCGTCAATGTGCAGCTTTCTACTACCGAAACTTATCGTGATATCATTCCTTCGCGTGTAGGGCATAACCGAGTATCGGGCTTTATCTCTATCATGCGAGGGTGTAATAATTTTTGCTCGTATTGTATAGTTCCATATACGCGTGGGCGAGAGCGTAGCCGCGAACCTCAAAGCATCCTTAATGAATTGTCAGACTTGAAGGCGAGAGGTTTTAAAGAGGCAGTTTTGTTGGGACAGAATGTCAACTCGTATTGCTATGTATCGCCATCAGGTGAGACGACAGATTTTCCTGCATTACTACGTATTGTAGCAGAAGCTGCCGGCAATGATATGCGTGTGCGTTTTACAACTTCTCATCCAAAGGATATGAGCGACGATATTTTGCATGTAGTTGCCGACTATCCGGCACTATGTCACCATATTCATTTACCGGTGCAGTCGGGCAATAATCGTATTTTGCAATTGATGAATCGCCGTTATACACGAGAGTGGTATCTTGGTCGAGTAGAGGCTATACGTCGTATTATCCCTGATTGCGGTATCACCAGCGACTTGTTTTGTGGGTTCCATTCTGAGACGGAAGGTGAGTTTCAGGATACATTGAGTCTGATGCGTGAGGTAGGTTACGATGCAGCTTTTCTCTTCAAATATTCTGAACGGCCGGGTACTTTTGCAGCCCGTAACTTGCCTGATGATATTCCTGAAGAAGTGAAAATAGAGCGATTGCAACGTATGATAGAGTTGCAGAATGAGCTTTCGCTTGCGAGCAATCGTCGGGATATAGGAAAGAAATTTGAGGTCTTGGTGGAAGGATTCTCTAAACGTTCGCGCGAGCAATTGTGCGGAAGAACATCTCAGAACAAGACTGTGGTTTTCCCTCGCGGTAACTATCATGTGGGTGATAGGGTATGGGTAGTCATTGATGATGCTTCATCAGCAACCCTGCTTGGGCATACCTTAGAGTAGCAAAGTAAGGTGAGTATAGCTTATTGTGTGCTTGTTGTGAGTGAGATATGGAGATGAAACGAACTGACGCTGCGTCTTATGTCGGACGGCCGCCTTTGTGGACAGCCAGTTTCCGTGCTGTTACGGCAGGAAACTTCTTGCTCTTTTTCTCTTTTTACTTGCTTTTGCCCATATTGCCTATGTATGTTGCCGAGGCTTTTGATGCCGATAAGTCGATAACAGGCATGGTGCTTGCCTCATATACGGTGATGGCATTACTGGTGCGTCCGGCGAGTGGTTACCTTGTCGATACGTTTCCACGCAAGCGTATGTTACTCATCTGTTATACTATCTTTATGCTCTATTTTTGCGGCTATCTGTTGGCCGGTACGTTAGTGCTTTTTGCGGTGATAAGGGCTACTCATGGTGTGGCATTTGGACTGGTGACAGTATCTAACAGTACGATGGCGATAGATATTATGCCGGCCGCACGTCGGGGCGAAGGCATTGGTTATTATGGAGTGAGTAACAATTTGGCTATGGCAATAGGACCATCGCTCTCGCTTTATATATATGACACACTGCACAACTTCGACTATATCTTCTTGCTCTCTATCCTTTCCTCCCTTTTAGGGTTGTGTTGTGTGGCAACAATTAAAGCACCAAGACGAGATGTGTCGGTTGTGTCGTCTAAAATATCGCTCGACCGTTTTATTCTGTTGAAAGCCCTTCCCGAGACGCTTCCCGTTATCATGTTTTCGTTTAGTTATGGCATGTTGTCTACCTATTTGGCTGTATATGGGCGTGAAGAGGTGGGCGTTACCTCTGGTTCGGCTCTCTTTTTTGTTATTATGGCTTGTGGTCTGATAGCTTCACGTATGGCGGCAGGGCGTATGCTCGATCACGGGTATATAACCAGTAGTATCTTATGGGGTATGGTAGGTTGTCTTTTAGGATATGCTATATTCATAGAATTGGCAGTTCCGGCTGGGTATTATGTTGCTGCTTTTGTTTTGGGTATAGGTTACGGTACAATATGTTCTGCTTTTCAGGCACAGTTTATAAGCATGGCTCCTAATAACCGCCGTGGTACGGCCAATTCATCGTATCTGACTTCATGGGACTTGGGGGTAGGATTAGGCGTTTTTGTTGGAGGTCATATAGCCGAAGTTACCAGTTATGGCGTTGCATATCGTTGGGCATGGGTCGTAAGTATGGCCGGCTTGTTGCTTTTTGTATTTGTGGTACGTAAACACTACGAGAAAAATAGATTGTTGACGACATAATATGTGTTTGCAGAAATATATAGAGGAGTGTATAGTTCCTCGTTATAAGAACTTTGATAGGGCTCATGGTGTAGACCATGTGCGGGCTGTAATCAATAGGTCTCTATTTTATGCCGGTCGGTATGGAGCAGACGCTCGCATGGCTTATGTTATTGCAGCTTATCATGATGTAGGTTTGTGCGAGGATCGTGAGAGGCACCATATCGTGTCGGGTATTATATTAGCTGGTGATATATCTTTAAAACGATGGTTTGATGAAAGTCAAATAGAAATTATGCGCCAGGCCGTAGAGGATCATCGGGCATCAGCTGGTCATGAACCAAGGAGTCTTTATGGAAAGATTGTAGCTGAGGCCGATCGCTTGATTGACCCAAGTACTGTGTTGCGTCGTGCGGTGCAGTATGGATTACAGCATTATCCACAGTATGGTAGAGAAGAGCAATTTTTGCGATTTAAGTATCATCTAATTCAGAAGTATGGCGCACAGGGATATTTACGGCTGTGGTTACCCGATACCGAGAATGAAAAAAATTTGTTACTATTGCGGCGATTGCTCGATGATGAAAAGACGCTTCGTACTTATTTTGACGACCTTTATGAAGATGAGTTGGACCGTTGATGTGCTAGTGGTTGTTCCTCGTGATGAGGATATACTCTTTTCTATATTCGCGTTGTTATTCATGTGATTGTAAGAAAGGAACGTGTAGCCCTTACAATTTTATTGTAAAAATGGTGGTTTGCTGCATAAATCTTTTAGTGTATCTTTGTGGCGAATGTAATATATGAGTAAGATGAATGAGACAAAGAGTGCCGGCGGCACACATAATGTTATTGCTGGAGAAACGACGATAGTAGGTAAAATAATAGCAAGTCAGGATATTCGTATAGATGGAGTATTGGAAGGCCGATTGGAATGCCAGGGTCGAGTCATAGTAGGTACGAATGGAAAAATTTGGGGAGATGTGGTTGCCGAGAGTGCCGATGTTGCTGGTCGTATAGAGGGTAATGTCGCAGTGTCGGGTATTCTGGTTTTGAAAGCTACCGCGCGTTTAGATGGAGATGTTTGTGCCAGACGTTTGGCTATAGAACCCAAGGCTACGCTGAATGGTAAATGCGTTATGATAGATGAGTTAGAATCGTAGTTTAGTAAAGCTTTTTGTTTTTGAATTTGTGATAAAAAAAATAAGGGCGCGATTTCGCGCCCTTATTTTTTATTGTTTATTAGAACTCCTTATTTTGCGAATTTGATAGTAGCTGCGCGGTCAAGAACGTAGTTGAACTTGTTGAGCGGGTTAGAATCAACTGCAGTAGAGAGTTGGTCAGGATTTACGCCGTAGTTAACAAGCAGTTTGTAAACAGCTTTTGCACGAGCCTCACGAAGTCTTGCATTGATTTCGGGAGTACCGGTTTGGCTATCGGCATAACCAGTGATTACATATTTTTGATCGGGGTTCTCTTTCATTGATTGAGCTAAAGCGCGGAGAACTTGACGATCGCCTGAGCGAACTGTAGATTGGTTGATAGAGAAGTAAACCGTTACAGCGGGGTCTTCTTCAACAACTTGTGTTACAGGTGTTTGGCAGTCAGCCAATTGTTGCTCGAGATCTTTGATACGAGCGTTGGCATCGCGCAATTGAGCTACGAGAGCATCACCTTCAGCATCGCTATATTTGCATACGGTAGGTTCAACAACGGGAATAACGGGAGCACTCCAGTCGCGTTTTCTGAATTTGTATGCTATACCTACGTTGGCTGAAGCGTTGAGGTTGTGCCAGTCTTGAACAGCACGACCTTCGCCGCAGAGACCACTATCGTATTTGCTTAATTTAAATTCGATGTTGATGTCAACTTGTTTGCTAACATGGAAGCTGTTGATCAAACCACCACGGAGCTCAACATTCCACATGCCATCAGAGATGCTGTTGCCATCAGCCCAACCGTAACCGTAACCGAAACCACCGTAGATAACGAGTGAGTATACGCGTGTGGGGCTATAACCTCCAAAGAGATTTACGAGGTCAACCATACCATCCAAGTGGGGACGAAGGCCATGGAATTTTTGTTTGTGAAGGTCGTTAGAACCATCAATAAGAGCTTCTTGATAGCCGAAAGCTGAGCCAAGGAGGGCTGCACTGTTAGCCGACATATAGTCCAAGCCGATACGGGTACCGAATACTGGAGTCCACCATTTCCCGAAGTTTAATGAAGCATTGGGAGCGATGCGGTTTGTGAATTCGAGGTTGTTATCGTACGGGCTCATAAATACACTGGCACCACCATCTATAGAGATGTACCAATTATCCCAGAAGCCATTGAGCAACAAACCTTGCGATTCGTCGGTCGTTGTTTTTTCTTCGGTAGTAGCACCCATGGCGACCGGAGCCATAAATAATGCAAGAAGCATTGCTACTGTGGAAATTTTTTTCATAATCACAATATCAAATTAGTTTAACAGTGAATCTATTTTTATCGGAATGCTTTCAAAATAAACATTCCATGCCAATTTCACGCTCCAAAGATAGGACTTTTAATTTAATTATCCAAACTAAAATAGTAAAAACTATAATAATACGTAAAATTGGATTTTTATGCGCTTAATTTTATCGGATATTTAAAGAATGTTTTGGTAACTTTTACTTTCGGTCTTATCACTTCTGAATTTTACGCCTTACCCAAATAGCTCCTTATTTCACTGGCTACTTGTTCTGGTGTAAAACCGAATTTTTCGTCCAAAACTTTATAAGGTGCCGATTGTCCAAAGTGCTCAAGACCATGTATCATGCCGTTGTCTCCTACAATGGGGCGCAAGGTTGAAGGCAATCCGGCGGTTAAGCCATATACGGGTAGATGCTCTGGTATGACATTCTTGCGATACTCTTTTGGTTGACGGGCGAAAAGGCCCAAAGATGGAGCCGATACGATTTGGCAGTGTATCCCGTTATCGCGCAGGAGTATAGCTGCATCAACGAGTGTCGCAACTTCCGAACCGTTAGCAACTAATACGACGTCTGGGTTCTCGTCTTTCCAAACGATGTAGGCTCCCCGGATAGCTTGTGCTGCATCGGCAAGACGATTACCCGAGGCCGAAGGAATATCTTTTATATCTTGTCTTGAGAGTATCAGTGCTGTCGGGGAGTCGGTATTTTCAAGAGCGAGTTTCCAGGCAATAGCTGTCTCGGCACTATCACAAGGCCGTAAGACAAGCATACTATCCTTTCCATTGTGATTTTTGAGTTGCTCCATGAGCCGTATCTGCGCCTCTTGTTCTACCGGTTCGTGGGTAGGACCGTCTTCGCCAACTCTGAATGCATCATGAGTCCATATGTATTTAGCCGGCAATTGCATAAGTGCAGCCATACGTACGGCAGGTTTCATATAATCTGAGAAGACAAAGAATGTTCCACAGGCTGCCGTAATACCTCCATGTAGTAACATGCCGTTGATGATGGCTGTCATGGTAAGTTCTGAAACACCGGCTTGAAGAAAAGCTCCCGAGAAATCTCCTGGTGTGAAAGCATGCGTCTTTTTGAGGAACCCATCTGTTTTGTCGCTGTTGGCCAAATCGGCAGAGGCAACAATCATGTTTTTTACATGGTCTGCCAAGTACGACAAAATAGTACCCGAGGCATTGCGGGTTGCCATGTTGGGCTTAAAGGAGATTTCATCAAAATTAATAGCAGGTACTTCCCCAGAGAGGAATTGGTGTAGTTCTGCAGCCAATTGCGGATTCTGAGCTTCCCATTCGGCTTGTTCTTTTTTGCGTTGAGCTACTATCTTTCTTAGTGCTTCCTTGCGTGCTTGATAGAGTGCAACTGTTTCTGGGAATAGTGTAAATGGGTCTGCCGGGTTTCCACCCAAGTTGGCAACTGTTTTCTCAAAGGATGCTCCGGCTTTGCTGATGGGTTGTCCGTGTGTCGAGCATTGGCTTTCGAAGTTTTTCCCGTCGGGTGTTACACAACCTTTACCCATGATGGTGTGACCTATGATGAGCGTGGGACGCTCTTTTTCTTGTTGAGCTTCCTCTAAAGCCTTGCAGATTTCTTGTGCGTTAGTACCGTCTATTTCTATGACATTCCAGTTCCAGGCTTTGTATTTGGCTGCAGTATCTTCTGTGGTGACAGCGTCGGTGCCAGTAGAGAGCTGTATCTTGTTGCTGTCATAGAACATGATGAGGTTATGCAATTTTAAGAAACCGGCTAGTCGTCCAGCACCTTGTGAAATCTCTTCTTGTATGCCACCGTCGGAAATAAATGCATATGTTTTATGTGAGAGCCATTCTCCGAAACGGCTTGCAAGGAAACGTTCGGCGATGGCTGCACCTACAGCCATTGTATGTCCCTGACCGAGCGGGCCGGAGGTATTTTCTATGCCACGGGCTACGTCTACCTCAGGATGTCCCGGGGTGACACTTCCCCATTGGCGGAACTCTTTCAGTTCGTCCATGGTGAATTTGCCTGCACATGCCAATACACCATAGAGCATGGGTGACATGTGTCCTGGATCGAGGAAGAAGCGGTCTCTATTAGCCCATGACGCATCGTCGGGGTCATATATCAGATATTTGGCATAGAGAACATTGGTAAAGTCAGCTCCTCCCATGGCTCCTCCAGGGTGTCCTGATTTGGCTTTTTCTACCATGGCCGCAGCAAGAATTCTTATGTTGTCGGCTGCTTTGTTCAGGTTTTTTGTCGTTTCCATAATAAAAGTATATTAAGTAACAGGTTACTGCCGCAAAAGTAATATAATTGCTTTGACTTTTCTGTCTTTAGCAAATAATATTTTTGTGTTATCTTTTACACTTTTTGAACAATCGGATGATAGCTCGCAAAATTTCACCTACCCACAATACTACTGATGTAGCTAATATGATTTGCCACCAGTCGGTAGCCGATAGGGGGGTAACGCTGAACATTTCTCCTCCAAATGTTACGATGATGAGTTGTCCTACTACAATAAGCAATCCTACTCCTATGAATCCGGGGCTTTTCAGAAGGGAGGCAAAAGCCGATTTCCCGGTTGCAAAAGCTTTGGCGTTAAACATATTCCAGAATTGAATAAGTACGAATATGGAGAAGAATACCGATAGTTCATAGCGGCTGAGTCCGTTGCCGGCATCGAAGTTGAAATAATAGCTGAATATCTCGGTTATGTTTATTTGCGATACAGCCGTTATATCCACATGCTTAAAGTATTGCAGCAGGCCGAACAGCAATATGACAAATAGTGCTCCTGTACCTATAATCATACGTCCCATGGCGGGAGTTATGATGTGGGCGTTGAGCTTTCGAGGTTTTTCCAACATTACCCGCTTATCTGGCGGAAGAGATGCCAGTGCAAGGGCTGCAAATGTATCCATAATGAGGTTGACCCAAAGCATTTGTGTGACAGTAAGCGGAGACTCTGTACCGAGTACAGCACCTAACAGTACGATAAGACAGGCCACTACGTTAATGGTCATTTGGAATACAATAAAGCGTTGTATGTTGCGGTATAACGACCGTCCCCATAATACGGCTTTATTGATGCTTGTAAACGAGTTGTCGAGAATAGTGATGGCGCTGGCCTCTTTGGCAACCGTAGTACCATCGCCCATAGACAGCCCTACTTGAGCGGCGTTGAGTGCAGGGGCATCGTTGGTACCGTCACCTGTTACAGCTACGACTTTACCGTTTCGTTGCAGGGCTTTTACAAGGCGCTCTTTGTCAAGCGGCCGTGCTCGGGCTATGATTTTCAGGTCATTTACCCGTTTGGTCAGTTCATCATCGGTCATGGCAGCAACTTGCTCGCCGGTTGTAATGTTATTGTCGGTGTCTTCGGGTTTCCATAAGCCTATTTGGCGGCCTATCTCACGAGCTGTAGCCTGAGTATCGCCGGTAATTATTTTAATGTCGATACCGGCGTTGAGGCATGACTTGATGGCGTCGGGTACGTCGGGCCTTACGGGGTCGGCAATAGCCGTAATACCCAAGAGGGTGAGTCTTATATCGTTGCGTAAACGAGAGTCGGCAAAGCAACTCTCTGTCGAGGGTACTTCGGCATAGGCAAGAGCAAGGGTGCGAAGTGCCTTGTTTTGATATTCGAGCAGCTTTTTTTCAATCTCTTTTCGGGCATCGCCCAGTGGTATACTGCCATTGGCCGTGAGTATGGTATTGCAGTGTTGCAGCAATATCTCGGGAGCGCCTTTTACATATAATATACGTTTATTCAATGTAGGCGATACAACGACAGTAGCCATGTATTTGCGTTCGGTCGAAAAGGATAATTGTTCTACAATGGGCATCTCTTCTCGTAACTCGCGATAGTCGGTATTTTGTTTAGAGAGCCACAAAAGTAAAGCACCCTCTGTGGGGTTTCCTATTACGTGTGTACGGCCTTGTGCATCGGTATTTAGGTTGGCAGTAGTATTGAGAGCGATACTTTCTCGTATCAGGGTATCAGCTTCGGCATTCTTACCGAGCGATTGATCGGTAAGGGCGAAGAAAAGCGTTTGGTCTATTTGCATCTGGTTTTGGGTCAGCGTACCGGTTTTATCGGTGCAGATGACCGATGTAGCTCCCATTGTCTCACAAGCGTGCATTTTCCGTACCAAATTGTTGGCGGCAAGCATTCGTTTCATGCTCATGGCGAGACTCAATGTCACACTCATGGGAAGACCTTCGGGAACGGCTACTACGATGATAGTGACTGCTATCATTACGGAGTTGAGAATATATTGTCCTATACTTAACCAGTCATCGGGGTGATTGCCTGTAAAGAAGGTTATGAAACGCAATATTAAGATGAGTGCAGCAATCGTATAGCTGATAATGGTTACTGTATGTGCCAGTTTGTTTAGCTGAATATTCAGGGGTGTCTCTACGTCGTTTTCTATTTGAGCTCCTTGGTACACCTTGCCATACTCTGTGGCGTCGCCCACTTCCGTTACCTCCATAATACCATTGCCCTCTAATACGGTACTGCCGTTGAGTACGCGGTAGCTTGGATAGGTAGCTTTTGTGTCATTTCTCTTTGGGTCGGCAAATTTGTTAGCCATCGGTTCGCCCGTAAGGCTGGATTCGTTTACTTGCAGCGACACCGATTCTAACAAGGTGCCGTCGGCGGGAATTTCGTCGCCGGTATTGAGTAAAATAATATCTCCTACAACGACATCGCGTTTGGGTATCTCTATAACTTGACCATTTCGGGCTACTTTGACGGGGCTTTCGTCGCCAATCTGGTTGAGAATGTCAAACTTGCGGTTGGCACTTACTTCAAAGGCAAAGCCTATACCAGTAGCAAGAACGATAGCGACCAGTATGCCTATGGGTTCGAAGAATGCGTTTACTCCTTCTTCTCCGCTATATACTTGGTAAGCCGATACGGCTACCGAGAGAAGTAAGGCGATGAGCAAGATGCGGATAATGGGGTCGCGCAGTTTTTCTAAGAATTGTTTCCAAAGAGGAGTTTTGGCTGGTGGGGTTAGTTCGTTGGTGCCGTGTTTTTCACGGCTGGCGAGGACTTGGGCGTCGGAAAGCCCTTTCTCTATAAAATTTCCCATAATGTCATATGATTAAATTTTCGCAAAATTATTTCTATTCAACGAATACGAGCGGAGTTTGCCATATTGCAAAGGCATAGAAAGATTGTTTTTAATATTTTTTTGCAAATCAATCCTTCTTAGAGTTGTTCAGGATGGTAGTTTTACAAGTATATTCTTATGACGGTTTTATTACGAATGCAATATGGCATTAACGAAAGAAGTCTATGGTTAGCGTCTTGGGTTGTTGTGAATTCTTGAAATAGGTACCTTGTATTTGGTCGGCTGGTAAGTTTATCTTATAAGTCATTTGCCCTTTCAGATTGACAGGATAATAAAATTCGGGATTCTTGAGTTGTGAGATACGCGTAAAGGCTTTCTTTATGAAGCCAATGTGCGAAATTCTTTTGCTGATATCACGTAAATTTACAATTACATCGGGCACGTCTCCGTTTGACAGATTTTTGTCCAGACGTTGGTTGTATTTTTCTTTAGCAAAATATTTGTACAAATCGATAGCTTCTCTGCCTAGTTCATTGTTGGTCGACATCGCTGCAAAATCTTCGTTTGTAATGCCGGTGTGGGCATGCAGTAAAAAGAGGGCAAAGAGTGTCTTGCGTTCGGCTCCTGTTATTTCTACCCGGCAGTTACCTATTTCGGGCAGATAGAAATTGTCGTCGACAAGCAGTAAGCGGCTATTGGTTTTGGTGTGTTCACTTAGCATCTCAAAGAAGGTGCGATAGCATCCTTCATAAGGAATGGTACTGAATGGCGGTGCCAAAAGCAGGTTCTTGACAAGCCTGAGAATATCTTGTAAGGGAGAGTTTGATGCTTCTATACAAATGAAATCGCTTTTATTATTGCCGTTGGCCGTTTCATCTTGTATTTTTAGCAGATAGAAGTTCTTGAAGCGAAATGCTGCTACTTTATCGCCCATTTGCTTATGTATATAGGAGCAAAAGTCGGCGGTGCTGCATTGTTGTAGGAATTGGGCTGTTTGTGAGCTGGAGGGTGGTGTGAATGTAGGAAACAGCAAGCGAGTTGTCTCTTCTATGAATGGTCGGAATGTGGTATACTGCTTGAGGAAGTGCGGGAAAAAGAAAAATTCTATCTTACTGTCGCACAGCCATTGTTGTAAGAAATCGTAATTCGCTTCTATCTGTTGGTATATTGCGGGGCTGCTTTCTTGTTCGAGGTATATCAGTTGTCGGTCGTAACGGCCAACCTTGTCCGAGTCGACCGATAAGAGCTGTATATGGTCGCGTGTATCCTCGCCCAAAGCCAAGCGGATAGAGGCGAGGATAATGCGCTCATTGATGTCGATATCGTTGTCGATAGAAGCTGCTTGCTCGACCAGTGAGATGATTTCGTGACGACTCTTGGTATCGAGCGTTTGCAGCTGGTTGATGGTATCGATAAAAGAGAGACAGTGCACATCTTGCAGGTCATCGGCTGATAGAGATGCCCGTCGAGCGAAATCTTCTATCCATGCAATTTCGTCGCGATGTATTTTTTTATCGACCTTGATAAGGTCGATAATCAGTTTGAGCACATATTTGACATGCTCCTCATTCATAATGGGCGAATAATCTGTATGGCCTCATCAGGAGTTACCATTTGCTGCTCACCTGTTGTCATGTTTTTAAGGTTGATTTTACCCGAAGCTATTTCGTTTTCGCCTATCAATATGACAAAAGGAATGTGTTGTACGTCGGCATAGCTCATCTGTTTTTTCATCTTGGCCGGTTCTGGATAAATCTCGGTACGGATACCTTTTTGGCGGAAGATTGTAGCTATGCGCAGGCATTCGTCGCTCTCAGCTTCACCGAAGTTGGCAAACAGAACTTGTGTAGCGTGTAGCGACTCGGCGGGATATAAGTTCAGTTGGTTCAGTACGTCGAAAATACGGTCGGCACCAAATGAGATGCCTACACCCGAAATACCGGGCATGCCGAATACGCCAGTGAGGTTGTCGTAGCGACCTCCACCGGTGATACTGCCTATTTGCACGTCGAGGGCTTTCACTTCTACGATAGCACCTGTATAGTAGTTGAGACCACGGGCAAGGGTGAGGTCAATGTCGAGTTGTGCATGCAGCGGTTGCTTGTCTATCTTGTCGAGGATGTATTCGAGTTCTTCAATACCTTTACAGCCTATTTCCGAGTTTTGCAGCTCGTTACGCAGTATTTGTAGCTTACTGCGGTTGTCGCCCTGGAGTGCAATGATGGGTTGCAACTTGGCAATAGCTGCCTCATCAAGACCTTTCTCACGTAGCTCTTCGTTGACGTTATCGAGACCAATTTTATCGAGTTTGTCTATAGCTGTCGTGATGTCTATGATTTTCTCAGGAGTACCTATGATTTCGGCAATACCGCTCAGTATTTTCCTGTTATTGAGCTTGATAGCCACCCTGATGCCAAAACGCGAAAATACGTCGTCGATGATGTGCAACAACTCTACTTCGTTGAGAAGTGAGTCAGACCCGATAATGTCGGCATCGCATTGGAAAAATTCGCGATAACGTCCTTTTTGCGGTCGGTCGGCGCGCCATACGGGTTGTATCTGGTAGCGTTTGAAGGGGAATGTCAGTTCATTGCGGTGCATTACCACATAGCGGGCGAATGGTACGGTGAGGTCGTATCGCAGTCCTTTTTCGCAAATATGAGCTGCCAGCCGTGTCGTATTCTTTTCTTGCCAGTCGCTCTCGGTAGTGTGAGATAAGAAATCTCCCGAGTTTAGAACTTTGAATAGCAGTTTGTCACCCTCTTCACCATATTTTCCCATCAGTGTTTGTAGGGTTTCCATGGCGGGAGTCTCTATTTGGCTGAAGCCGTAAAGAGCATATACTTGGCGTATGGTATTGAATATGTAGTTGCGTTTGGCCATCTCTTCGGGAGAGAAGTCGCGCATTCCTTTGGGTATGGAAGGTTTTTGTGCCATAATATTCAGAGTGTCTATTTTTTATAATGTGCAAAGATAATACAAACGGAAGCAAAACGGAATGAAAGTTACGCTTTATTTCTTTTTGCCAGAGCTGATACACGTTGCGGGAGCAAGCCTTTTTTGAAAAATCAGGCTTACTCCCGGTTAGTTGCACAAAATGAAAAAGTCTTATATCGTTGTCAATCTCTTCTTCCGCCAAGGAAGATGAGGATGTAGTATACTAATGTAGCGAGAGAACTGAGGGCGGCTACTACATATGTATATGCAGCCCAGCGAAGGGCATCTTCTGCCATAGGGTGTGTCTCGTTAGTTGTGATGCCGGCGTTGTTGAGCCATGCCAGTGCCCGTTTGCTTGCGTTTATTTCTACCGGAAGCGTTATAAAGCTGAATAAAGTGGTCAGTCCGAAAAGGATGATACCTATCAGCAATATTTGTGGGAAACTTTGTACCGTGAGTATTCCTATAAGAAGTACCCATTGCATCCAGCTTGATGCAAAGCTTACGACCGGAACTAAAGCCGAACGCATGCGTAGCGGAGCATAGGCCTTGGCATGCTGCAAGGCGTGGCCTGTTTCGTGGGCGGCAACGGCGGCAGCTGCAATGCTATTGCCATCATATACTCCGCGGCTCAGATTGATGGTATGGTTGGTGGGGTTATAATGGTCGGTAAGAGTACCGTCGATTTGTGTAATGGTTACATCATTTATTCCGTTCTCTTGGAGCATTCGTTGAGCTATATCTCTTCCTGTAAGTCCGTACGGAAGAGGGACTTTAGAGTATTTTTCAAATCGGTGCTGTAAGCTTTTTTGTACAGCAAAGCTTATCAGTGCAAAAGCTATAAAAATAATGTATATCATAATTATTTGTTTTACATAGAAAGATTTGCCTCGGTATTTCGTAGCAAACGTATTGTTTTCTTTCCTTTATCGTTTGGTGGCAAAGATATAGTTATAGTAGATATGAGATGGTTAATTCGCACATAAATTATGTTAATATAGTTAATGTGGAACAACTCTGTTATTACAGTTCTCTCAAATAGTTTTCGAGGGAGGTTCCAGAGGCCAACTTCAGTTTCTTGCGTATGCGGTAACGAGATGTGTTTACCGTCTCGGGTTGGATAGATAACATTTGGGCTATCTCTTTGGCACTCATACCTATTCTGATGTAGGCGCATAGCCGTAGTTCGGTCTCCGAGAGGTTAGGATATAACTTTTTGAGTGTTATAAAAAAGTCAGGATGGACATTCTCGAAATGTAGCTTGAAGTATTGCCACTCGTCGTCGGTAAGGATTTGCGATTTGATATGATTTTTCAGTTGTTGCCCGTTTACATTGTCTATGGCACCTTTGTTTTCGAGTGCATCTATATAATCTGATAGCTCTTTGAGCATTGCATTTTTCTTGGCGATGATAAGGGTGTTGGATGTGAGTTCGCGGTTTTTGGAGTCGAGCTCAAGCAGGTATTGCTTATTGAGCAGCGTCAATTCGCGGTTCTCGGCCTCTTTTAGTTTTTTACTTATGGTTATGCGTCGTTTCGAGAGCCACAGTATATAGAATATAAGACAAGAGAGGATGAGGATGGATAATATAGAAATCCATGTGATACGTTTTTGGAACAAAGCTTTCTCTTGCACCTGCTTGAGGTCGTTTTCATATTTTGCGATGACGGCCTTACTTTCAGATTTGCTCAGCTCTATGATTTTCTCCTGATTGAGTAACGAATCTTCATATGTGTTGGCCAATATCATATAGTGGTAGGCACTATCGGGATTGTTGAGTATGATATGAGTCTCTGAAATCTCTTTGAGTAGAGGTACGATTTGATAGACGTTATTATTGTTGAATGCCGAGTTGAGGGCTTTTCTGAAGTAAAAAAGTGCGCTGTCGGGTTCATTGTTGTCATAAGCATCTATGCCCATGGTTTGCAACGAGAGGGTAATGAGGGGATTGTATTTAAGTTTCTGAGCCAGTGTGTAGGCCCTTTGCGGACAATCTTTTTCTGTCTTGTCTGAGACGGAATAGAGCGATATAAGTACATTTACCAGGTAGCTTGTATCTTGCTGTACAATGGGGTCTTTTTCTAGCTCTTTGAGTATGAGCAACGCATCTTCCTTCTCCCCAAGCATATACATGATGTTGCTTATATTAATCTTGTTTTTGGTCTGGCAATTATGATTGCCGATTTTTTCGAAGAGATCGTTGCCCTTGCGATAATATTTCAAGGCCTCGTCGTATTCGCCCAACTCCTGCAGGATAGCTCCTATAGCAACCGAAATTTTAGCTACATCGAAGGTAGAATTTTGTTGTGAGAAAAAAGCCTCTTGTTGCTTGTATATGCGGTATGCTTCGGCCCACTCTCCGCTGAATTGCTTGATGTCGCCTTCCAAGAAGCGAAATCGGGCATAGTCGTAAGGATATTGAGCCGAATCGGCATAGATGAATGCTTGCTTCAACAGCGAGTCGGGGGTATGGGTATTGCGTTTTATCTGCATCCAGGCATCCCAATAGAGAGCCCGTGCTTTCATTGCTTTGTTTTGTGGATTGCGTGAGCTTATTGCGTAGAGTTGTTCTATTTGGGGTCGAATACTTTTACGGGGGAAGTCATGGTATGTTGCTTCTTCACAGATGTATGTGACAGAGTCGAAATCCGACTCTATCTTATGCCAGTAACAAGGAATCTTGTCGTTGGCATGTGCTGACGGGGCTAATATCAAGAGCAGAAGCAGTATAGCCAAGATGTTTTTCATGTAGCAAAGGTAATAAAATTCTTTTTGTACATTATTTGTCTATGTAGTTTTGGGTTGATTTATGAGTTTTATGTCATAATATTGCAAATATCAACACAAAACAATCACTAAAAAAATGTGCTTATGAAAAAATTGTTATCCATTGTGGCTGTTGTTTGTATTGCTATTACAGTGTGTGGACAAACGGTAGCTTTTGACCAGTTGACCCAGAAGGGACACTCTATGAAGAGAGAGCAGATGACGGGGTATTCTCCCGGAACATATCAACTGATGGAAAATAGTCGTTTGCAGAGTGCAAAATATGTTCATAAAGGAGCATCGCAGAAGATCCCTGATGATATGGCAGAAGTAATTCTCGAGGCACACAATGTGTGGGGAGTTCCTACCATTGGCTATCAAATGTTGCTCGATGCCGACCATTCGTCATGCGGTAATCTGTTTTTCGAAGATTCTTACGTTTATTTCGGTTCATATGACGATTTTGAGTATAAGATTCCCGAGAATGCCGATCCATCGCCAAGTTCGACCAATATCGTAGGTGATGATGCGGTTTCCATTTTGATACCGGCAGGTGTCTATGATTATATGATATTGTCTCCCGATATAGATAGTGGCGACCTTGTTTTTGCACATGGAGACTATGCGAAGTATGATGACTTTGAATTTCAAGGTGGATGTACCTATCGCTTCCAAGTAGTGTATAGAGATGGAGAGCAAGGATATTACGATTATGTCGATTTATATTGCAATGTAGATGCAGCTCTTACTTCGATTGAGTTACCACCTCATGGAGCGAATTTGACAAGTGCCGAAGATATTGCCGTAGTAGTGGCAAATAATGGTATATCTGACATTTCGGGCTTCAATCTTTCTTATCAGATAAATGATGGTGAGGTTATTACAGAAACCTGTACCGAAACATTAGCTTCTGGTGCTTCGTTGCGCTATCTTTTTAATGCAAAGGCCGATTTTTCTGTAGAGACTATGTATCAAGTGACGGCATGGGTCACTCTTGAGGGCGATTTGTTGCATCAAAATGATACCATAGAAGGTTTATGTAAGCATATAGGAGTGTCGCAGTTGCCATATAACTATGACTTTTCTGCCCGAGGACTAGAAAATTTTGCGTTTGATTGGAGTGTGGAAAATCTCGATGGCGATGACAGTATGTGGGCATATAACGAATGGATGGCTGGTTCTGATGGTGTAATGGGTGTCGTTAGCTGCAGCGGTAACTGGTCGATGACTGCTACGAATAATGATAATCTTATATCTGTCCCGTTGTATTTCAATGCAGGAGATAACCATTTGACGTTTGAAACGAAATGTGTTAATAGCAGCAATACAGAGTTGTTGGATGTGCGATATGGTTCTACAAACAATGTGTCGGAAATGGAGGTTATAGGTGATTATGCTGTCTCTAATACAGATTGGCAAATGCATGCTATCAATTTCTCGGTTGCCGAGGCTGGTGTTTATTATGTGGCATTCCATATGAAATCGGTAAATGGCATGAATCTGTTTTTAGATAATGTTACCATAGATGCCGGATATTATGATGCTTTGCCTAAATTGGAGGTTGAAAAGGTTGTATTGCCATATTCCAACTGTGACTTGTCAGACCAAAGTCGCATAGGAGCTGTTATTACTAATAAGGGAGTCGGTGCATCGTCGACCTTTAAACTTACTTACACAATTAATGGCGATGTTGTAGAGTCTCAAGATTTTGCCGAGGTAATAGAACCTTATGAGTCTAAAACTGTCTATTTCGATGCTACGGCCGACTTTGCCGACCCCGGTGAATATGAGGTGCTGGTAGAGTTGTCGACAGGGACAGAGGTAGAACACTCAAACTATGCTGTGGTGAATAATTTAGAACCGGCATCTTTACCTGTGACAACAATTTTTCCTACCGGTGTTAATCTCTATGAATATTGGACAGAGATGACACCCGGTTCATGGACGCTCGATACATTTATGAATGTATTTAGTACAGATAAGCGTGGTGTGGAGAATGGATTGCTGTCTCGCTGTTTTGAATTGTCTCGTCCTATAAGGGTACAATTGACATATGGCAGCTCCGGTTTTGGCAATAATTCGAGTTTCTATGTGGCTTATGGCAAGGCTGGTGCCGATGTGTCGACATATCAGAAAATTTATGAAGACGAGTCGGTGGTTGACGGAGAGACTGCCGAGTTTATGGTGCCCTTAGTAGAGCCAGGTAACTATAGTATTATGATTGTTGTAACAACAGCAGAAAATGAACAGTTAAACTTTTTATTGTATCAATGTACTTTGTCTGAGGTATTCGATAGAGACTTGAAGCTAAGTAGTGTTGATGCTTCTGCTTCATTGTACACACCAAGTGATCAATTGCGGGGTGAGGGCGTATTCTATGCCGAAGTAGTCAATCGTGGTATACAAGCCATGACAGGTGTGAAGGCCATGTTGTATAACGGTGAGGCGTTGTTGGGTACAACGGAAGAGGGCATTACAATTGCCTCTGCTGATACGGCAATGGTGCCTGTCAGGGCAGCTATACCTACAATTGTTACTGGTGAGCAGTTAAATCTCACGATGCAGATAACCAGTAATGAGACCGACTCGTATGAAGAAGATAATACTCTCGATTTCTTTACGATTCATGCTACCGATACAGTACGTGCAACTGAAAATACTACCGATTTTATGTTAGGAACAGGTTCTTGGGGCTCTACACTTTTTGTAGGGAACCTCTATGAACTTGCTGTTACCGATACCTTGACATCGGTTTCTATAGGCCTGGCAGCAGGTGATGCTACGATAGAGCTTGATAACATAGGTTTTGCCCTCTATACAGTAGAAGCCGATGGAAAGACATTGGGTAGACAATTGTATAATACGACAATAAAGCGAGGCTTAGGTGGAGGGCTGACAGAAATAACGTTCGACCCCATTGTACTCGATGCCGGTAAATACTACTTTGAGGTGCAACAACTTTCTACCTCAAACATGGGATTGTGCTATGATATGACGTCAGAGACCAATTATTGCTACCAGAATATAGATGGAGTTGTGTTTAAAGTCTTGGGTTCGGCGTTGGTGATTCGGGCAAACTTTGGTCACAATGCCACTGTATATACTACCGATGCTGCAGTAGATGAGTGGCTGGCTCCGGTGAAGGAAAAAGCGCTTTATTCGTCGGATGAGACCATATCGGTTCGCATTAGAAACAAAGGTACCCAACCGGCAGCTTTTCCTGTTACATGTAATGTGAATGGCGTGGAATATAGTATCGATGTAGACTTGCTCCCGTATGAAGACAAGATAGTTGATTTTGAACATATCGACTTATCGGAGGCCGGTAACTATGTAGTAGAGGTGAAGGTTGCGCTGGCTGGAGATGAAAATCCCGATAATGATGCGCTGACTAAGACATTGATTTCGTTAGAGGAGTCAAATCCGTATGTGATGAATTTTGAGTCGTGCAACGACTTTGATGCTGCCGGCGATACGTTTAATCCTCGTTGGTGGACAGTAGATAGACTCCAATATGAGACAGACTACTTCTGGGAGTATAATTATCCGCATAGAGGAGAGTCGGTAGGATTTATAGTATTCAATCCTGCCGCAACAGAACCGTCGATGGTAGACAATGGTTTTGAGGGCTTCTATCCTCATTCGGGTGAGCGTTTCGGCGCAGCGTTTTCATTGGCATGGGGTGAGCATGGATATACCGCAAGCGATACATGGTTAATCTCTCCCCAATTACAATTGAGCACCAATTCGACTCTCGAACTGTATGTAAAAACTCGTATGTTGGAGTTTTATGGTGCAGAGTTGGAAAAATACCGCGTGTTGATTTCTGATACCGACGACGATTTTGATAGTTTTGTGGTATTGGGCGATGAAGTACGTGAAGCGCCTGTAGATTGGACGAAGGTAGAAATAGACTTGAGTGCATATGACAACAAGCAAGTTTATGTGGCGATACAGTATATTGGCCAATATCTTAGCAATGTGGTACTGATGGTAGATGATATACAGATAACGGGTGACGGCATAGGTGGTGTAGATGATTTGTTAACCGATAGCGATGTAGCTGTTTACTATATGTCCGCAGAGCGTATGTTGGCAATAGAGGCTGCTTCTGAGATTTCTCGTATAGAAGTCTATAACATACAGGGGCAACAAGTTTATTTGGCTGCCAATGTCGAGAAGTACGCATATCGCGTACCGTTATCGGGTATGCCGGGCGGCGTTTACGTAGCATGTATTACGACTGAGACAGGGATGGTCGTAAAAAAATTTGTGCTGCAATAGTTAGCATAATTATGTGATGAAGGAGGAGTCTGAAAAGTCGTAACGACTTTTCAGACTCCCATTTTTATGTCAGAGTAAAAAGTTGGCGTTCGGCCTGAAATATTTTATGCATATATAATAGTTGTGGCTGCATGACGTTTTGCAGCTAATTGATATTCATGTCGTACCGATTTGTAATTCTTCGACATGTTGCCATCTTTGCCGTAGCAGCTGCCCGAGCGAGGGCGTAACATACTAAGATTTTACAGAAGCGTGCCTGTAATATTCTCTACTCGGAAAATCGCCAATTTTAAGACCCTTGAGATAGTTGCCGGCAACGCTTATGCCGTAGGTGTACCTGTATAGATACACTGAGGGATAGGCGTGGGTGAAGGTTTATTAT
>UPZG01000010.1 GCA_900538705.1 uncultured Porphyromonadaceae bacterium | reverse complement strand
GGCTTTTTGTATCAGAGGATTACAAAACCTGCCTTTTGCCTCTACTCCCCGCTCCTAACTGTACTCTCCTACTAAAAGGGCAGGTCGTCGGTACTGTTGTCTGCTACAGCGCCTGAAAATGGAGGTATCTCTTCGGCTGCAGGCATGGGTGGAATATCTGTCGCCGCCGGGGCGGTATTCTTTTCGAGTTTCCATCCATGAATGCTGGTATACCAACGGCCATTGTACTCACGGCTCTCTATATCGAAGCTCAATGTGACTTCATCTCCTATCTCGGCGGGGTACTGGTCTACTTTATCGCCAAAAAAATCGAAGCACACCTTACGCGGGTATTGCTCTTGTGTCTCTAATACGTACTCCCGTTTTTTCCATTGGTTTCCTGCTCGCGATACACCTTCTTGTAAAGGTAGTACATGTATAATTTTACCTTTGATTTCCATAAATATTATAGTATATAAATAAGTAGGGTTGCAAATATAGCTATTTTTTACGAGAGACAAATCTCTTGCAACGAAAAAGCGTATATAGGCAGGTAGTGATATTGCTCACTTTCAACGATGTGAGAAACACTATAATGGACGATTATATTATGTCAATAACCGCCCACTATTTTATGTTTATTTCTTTTATAGGAAATGTATAACGTCTCTCTCCTATGTATTTTACATTGTAATTGTGTAGTTGAGGAGTCTCCTCAAGGCTCACATCAAGAGGGTATCATCAGCAATGGAGTGTCGGCATGAAAGAGCATCTTATGAGCAATGCTTGGATTGAATAACCGTGCAAAGAGACCCCGGCGCCTGTTGGGTATAACCATCATCTCGATATTACGTTGCTCAAAGAGCATCTCTACCTGCTCAAGGAATTGGTTTTCGTCGAATGTTACATAATCGAATTTATAACCAGGATAATGTACTGAGCAATAGTCGCGCATACCGGCCAACTTTATCTCATTCCAACGATCGGGTTTCTTAGCGAGGTATACAAAGGTAAGAGAGAAGTGTGATTGCCCGAAAAGACGGACAAAAGCATCGATTGAGACTAAATCGCGTTGCTCGAAGTTGGTAAAAAAGGCGACTTCCCTAAGTTGAGAAAGGTGCGTAGCCGAATCTTCGGGTATAGCCAATACCGGGCAACGGCTACTATCGAGGACTTCGGCGGTAACACTTCCTATGAGGTCGGTTTCCTTACGGTCTTTGCCTCGTGTACCCATGACAACAAGTATGGGCTTTTCGCGTTCGGTATACGATTCTATAACTTCTTCGGGGATACCTTCGACAATCTTATAGCTGAATACAACGCGTGGCAATTCTTCTTTATCGATGCATTCGTTCAATCGTTTTACGAGCTTCTCCATATCTTCACGAGCAGCAGCCATCTCGTTGCTAAAGAGGTCTTTCTCTTGTACTTCAAATTTGAAAGCATCAGGGAACGATACACTTAAAGCGTCTGTCACATAGAAGGTATGCAACAAAAACACATCAGCGTCGTGACTAAAGGCAAACTCAAAACCAATACGACAAGCCTCAAAAGAGTATTCTGAAAAATCGACAGGAATAAGCACACAGCTTCTTACCGGAACGCTTGCATCAGACTGTGACTCTTTGGCCACGGCTTCGTCAAAAATAGGATACTTTTCTAATATTTCTAACGCATGAGGCAAGTCGCTTTCTCTAATACGCACCCTTACACCCGACGAGATAACAGGCTGCACGAGATTTACATTTTGTATTACAGCAGGAATACCCTCGTTTTCGAGCACTCCCTTCATAATTTGTGCTTGTTCGTAAGTGCGAATAGCTAATGTTACGAGATGTTCTTGGTCATTCATATCATTCGGTTTTAAGGGTTAATAGTCAGTATGATACCATGTCTGTAACAAAATGTGAGCGTACCATATTATATAGACGAGACTGCTCACAGAATCATTTCACAGGCTTTTTCATGTCTCTTTCATACGCCACACGAGACCGCGCCCGACTTTATATTCGGCACAGCCTCGTGTGCATACGTGTGTAATCGACAAGTTGCCAGCCTACTCTTTATTCTTGGCTTCTTCAAGAATCTTTATCGCCATATCGTAAATAGTGGTGTCTTCGAGGACTACAATTCCGCCATCGGGACCGGGTTGAATATGCAAACCACAATTCTTACCATACGCATAGTCGGTTCCTCCAAAGTAATTGCGAACCGTTTGCACAGTTACATTTAACTCGTCTGCGATGCGATGAATCGAGCCCTCGGGCAAACTACCTTTGATGCGACGGAGCTCATTGAATGAAATGGTCTTAGTCATGGTATACTTGTTTTAATGGTGAACAATTTTATTTCGCAATAAATTTATGGCTTATCAATGGGAAAAACAAATTTTCTGCGACTTTTTTCTATCGGGATGCAAAAAATCATACAAGGAGATACGAACCCATAGCCATACCTACCAATAGCAGACATATATACCCCGCGAAAATATTTACATATATACTGCCTCGATATGGAACTTCGCCATCCGGGAATTTCACGGCCGCCTGTAATCGACACCGAGTCCACTTATATGCCTGATACACGGCTAAGCCCACCAATATTCCGGCTATAGTACCGGCTAATATGTCTCCTGGATAATGTACTCCTAAATATATACGCGAATAACTTACCACAACAGCCCATAACAATATGGCAACCGAAAAAAACCGATTGCGAAAAACTGCTATGAGGAAAACTGCGGCACCAAAGGCATTGGCTGCGTGACTCGATATGAAACCATATCGCCCCCCACGATAGTTATTGACAAGGGTCACTAAAGAACCTATCTCTTCGTCGTGCGTAGGACGTAATCTATGAAAAAGAGGCTTGCACAACGACGAAGCGAATTGGTCGCAGATGAGCACTGTCAAGGCTACACCTGCTATAACAAGCAATGCTTCTTTCCACGATGTTCTGAAAAAGAGAAGCAACAGCAACGGCAGTACAACCCAAAGATTGGACAACCGGGCTGAAACAAACCAAAAGAAAGCATCGAGCCAAGGCACATGGAAGCCGTTACAATAGAGCAACAAGCTCTTATCGAATGCAATAAGCGAATCGAGCATAAGAGGAGTGGTTAAACTTTGTTTCTCGATATATCTTTATATTATCTCAATCGCCGAGACCGGTAACCAGCCCCTGTTTCCGTCGGCAATGCGCACTTCCATCCATTCGCCTACTTTCTCCATCAAGGTTACTTTAGTACCCTCATGCAAGATGAAAAGGTCGGTACCACTTTCGGCAGGAGTACTCTTCACTGTCACGACGGGAGAGAAAACAATAGCCTCATCGTGAGCATTGCGGTGCTTGTTCTGGTCGATAGCACAAGCATTGGCAACCACTGAAATCAAGAACATGGGAAGCGCTACAAAAAAGCCGGCCTTTTTTACCTTGATATTGCGCACAAAAATATAGAAATAGAGACCTAGCAAGAATAGCAAAAATGAGCCTATACCTATAACCGCCCATGTATTACCGCTGCAACAGTCGCGCAAACCTTGCGCCCACACAGTGAGGAAGAACTTGCCGGCAGGCTCTATCTGGTCGGTAATTTTACTGTTTGCCAATTTTAGGTTGGCACGTGTGTCACCATCACCGGGATTAAGCAACAAGGCGCGTTCATAATTGAGTATCGCCGCTGCATAAAGTCCCATCTTATAATAGGCATTACCTCTGTTATAATAAAGGGGTGCCGACACTCCTTCGTTTACCTCTACACTATCATATAAAGCGACAGCATCGGCATAGCGCTGCGCATTGTACGCCTCGGCAGCACGTTCAAAAGACGTTTGCGCCGAAGCGGCGACACAGACACATAAGAGGGCTGCCATAGCCCAATATATTTTACGAACCATAATTCCTGACTATTTTTTTATCGTATTCTCCATTTCACCTATAACATCGACAGTCTCGCTAAAGAGTGTGTCCATAGCCTCATCAGATTGCGACGGAGCATAACGGGCAAACTCGCAACGGTCCAGGATTGCAGTAAAGCGACTTATCAATGCATCGTCAACACCACACCGCGACAATTGCTGCTGTACATTGTCACGCGACAATTCAGATATGGGCAACGTAAGCTTATCACTCAAATATCCCCATACGGCTTTAAGCACCTCTTCATAGAAATGAGTATCGTCGTGAGCCTTCATAAACTTATCGGCCACTTTAAGCCGTCGTAGGGCGACTTTATTGGCCTTACGGTTGCGCATGGCAGCCACATTGGCGTTAGCCGCAGCTTGCTTACGGTTGACAATCGTATATATAATAAAGAGTAGTGCCGGTATAATATACCACAACCAATAGGTCCACGAAGCAACATAGACCGACGGAGATAATTGCAAATTGCCTGCCGATTGCTTTATATAATGTATATCGGTGTTGAGCAATTTAAGGTCTTGCTTATTTGAAAAATTATTTACAGTTACGGCTCCATTATCGGCACCCTTCTCCACCTCTATCTCAAACTCGGAAGTAGACAATGTCTTGTACGAGCCCGACTTCACATCAAAGTACGAAAACTCTACAGGAGGTATCTTGAATGAGCCTGCAAAACGGGGAATAATAGTGTACTCGATGGTACGAGTGCCCGATACGCCACCCTCAGAGACACGCATATCGAGGTTGACCTGCGGGTCGTATGTCTCAAAGTCTGGTGGGAAATCAGGTTCAGGATTCTGCATAAACTTCAAGTTACCAGTACCTTTCACTTGTAACTTCAAGGTAATAGCATCATTGGCTTTCACCTTATTGGATGAAAGCTCACCCGTAAAAGTAAACGAACCTACGGCACCAGCATATGAAGCCGGCTTCCCGGCAGGTAGCGGAGTTGCATTGATTTTCACGGCAGGCGACACAAGCGTTTGTTCTACTTGTTGCGGGACTCGTGTAGGTCCAAAGAATCCATTGACGACTTGGAAAACTACCAGTGCCACTTCGTATTTGCCTTCGTTTATTGTTATCTCACCCGAGCGTTGGGGGAAAAGCAGATACTTACGCAGGACAGCCGTCTTGTAATTTTTACCCTTATAATTTTCCAATTCATACGAACGATCCTGCGGCAACTCTATCTCTTGAGTAACAAAGCCCTCAAATGATGGCATTGTAACATTCTGCAAAGCGAGATCAGAAGCCCTCGTATAAAGTTTAATCGTAGCTACAAGTGCCTCTTGCTCATATACTTTAGTACGCGAAACGATAGTACGCACAAAGGTCTCGGTATCATTCATGTCGACCGACGATGGCATTGCGTTACTGCCACCGCCACGCTGTGAAGAAGCCGGAGCATTCTTATCGGGAGGTAACACGGTCAAGCTCCATGAATTAGACGTATATGTCTTACCATCGGCCGTAATCGTAGCGGGCTCTATTTTATAAGAACCCTCTTTATCGGCGCGTAGTGTGACAACGTGCGACTCGGTAGTTTGCCTATCGACATTGCCATTCACAATAGACACGTTTGTTCCCCGCGAAACAGCATCGTACAAAACCGAACAGCCAGGGAAATCGGGAGCCTTGAAATCTTTTCCTGAGGCATTATACAATGTATATTCCATTTGGAACTGTCGGCCCTGTATCACCTGGCGAGGGCCATTCACCTCAAAACGGACTTGGGCGTCGACCGCAGAAAACGCGACTGCCATCAACGCACCTACCAATAATAAGATATGTTTCATCTTTTGCATATTATCATCTCACGCATATTTTGCAAGCGGCAAATTACCACTCCTTGTCGGTTTTCTTGCGCTGCTGTTGCTGCATCAATGCCTTCTGCACTTTTTCTTGCGTGTCGCGCTCATCTTCTTGCATGGCATCGAGTATTTGTTGCGCATTTTCTTTCGACATACCACCCTGTTGTTGCTGTTGTTGTTCGGGTTGCTGTTGGTCTTGCTTATCTTGCTGGTCTTGCTTGTTATCTTGTTGTTGCTTGTCTTGCTGCTGTTGCTGCTTATCCTGTTGCTGCTGTTTGTCTTGTTGCTCTTGTTGTTCTTTATTCTGGTCTTGCTGTTGTTGCTGTTGTTTCTTCAGCAACAACTGTGCCAATCTCAAATTATAACGAGTCTCGTCATCGTTGGGATTACGACGCAAGGCATTCTTATACTCTTCGATACTTTGAGCATAATTCTGCTCCTGCATAGAGATATTACCCATGTTATGCCATGCCTTAGCCTGCAAAGCAGGGTCATCGGTAGCACCTATAGCATTTTTATATTCGGTACGGGCATCATTGTATTTTTGCTGGCGGAAAAGTGAATTTCCCAAGTTATAAGCAGCCAACGGACTATTAGGATTAGCATCAACGGCTTTGCGATACTCTATTTCACTCTCTACATATTTCTTTTGATTATAGAGTTTGTTGCCTCCACGCACGCTGTTACGCTCTTGCTTTGGGCTTATTTTATGCTCTCCCGCAGAGACAGCTTCTGGTTGAGGTTGAGGTTGCTGTTTCTGAGCCGCTTGCTGCTCGGCCTGCTCCCGCAACTGGTCGGGATTGGGCTTAGGCAACTGCGCAACAGTTGCAGCAGGGAAACATATGAGCATCATCAAGGGAATACTATACAGAACTATTTTTTTCATCGCCTTTGCTTTCTTTTTTATTTCGTAAAGAAATTGATTTTGCTTATTATGCCGTTCTTTCGGTCAAGAAGGAAAATATCTACAAGCAATATCACCAGTGCTATCCATGCCAAACCTGGGAATTGCTCGTTATATTCCGAATATACCTTACTGTCAAGCTCGGTAGTCTTCATGGTATCCAACTCTTTTTGTAATGCCCGCAGAGCACCGTTGGTATTATCGGCACGAGCATAGATACCCTTACCTGCACGAGCTATCTCTTGTGCCATCGCTTCATTGAGCTTTGTGATAACCACATTACCTGCATTATCTTTGATAAAGTTATTATCACTGCCTCCTACAGGAATGGGAGCACCTTGCAACGAACCGACACCTATCACATCGACCTTTATACCCTGCTCGGCAGCCGTAGCAGCAGCCTGCACGGCATCGTCCTCATGATTTTCGCCATCGGTAATTACAATAATGGCCTTATCGGCGGGGCTATCGGGCGAAAAGGATTTCATGGCTGTCGAAATAGCACTTCCTATAGCAGTTCCTTGCGTAGGCACCATCTGTGGATTAATCGATTTAAGGAACATCTTTGCCGATACGTAATCGGTTGTAATAGGTAGTTGCGTATATGCATCACCGGCAAAAACAATAAGTCCCACCTTGTCATTGTCTAAATCATCGACCAGTTTTGAGAGCATCATCTTGGCCTTATCGAGACGCGTAGGATTGATGTCGCGCGCCATCATAGAATTTGACACGTCTAAGGCCACCATCACCTCGATACCTTTTTTCTTTACAGTCTCTAACTTCGAGCCGAACTGCGGACGCGCAAGCATAAAAACAATAACGATAAAGGCCAACGTTTGCAGCACTATCTTCACAAACGGACGCCAACGCGACACATCGGGCGACAATACCGATAAGAATGCCGGATTACCAAATTTCGCTAAATTCTTGCGCCGACGATAGCGAGCATATAGATATAAGCCCCACAGAAATGGGACTATAAGTAACAAATATAGAAACAACGGTTGTGCAAAACGGAACATATATTTTCCTTTCTGTTTGATTATTTGACATTACGGGATATTGCGCAAGACAGTATTCCGTAAGCATATTTCTACACCCAACAGCAACAGCGCCAAAATAGCCCAAGGCAGATACTCTTCTTCCTTACGGCTAAACTCCGTTACCGAGAGTTTGGTCTTTTCCATCTGGTCTATCTCTTCAAAAATGCTCTGGAGTGCAGCCTTGTCGGTTGCCCTGAAATAAGCACCTTCTGTTGTAGAGGCAATCTGCCTGAGTTTTGCTTCATCAATCTCTACCGGCATATTTTGGTAGCGTATTCCATAGGGAGTCTGCACCGGATAGGGAGCCATACCCTGCGTTCCCACGCCAATGGTATATACTCTTATGCCAAATGTGCGAGCTATCTCGGCTGCCGTCAAGGGATCTACCACACCGGTATTGTTCGTACCATCCGTCAGCAATATAATAGTTTTTGACTTTGCTGGCCCCTCCTTAATACGGTTGATAGCCGTAGCCAGGCCATCGCCTATAGCCGTACCATCGTCTACCATTCCGCAATATACCTCTTTCATCAAATTTTGCAACACAGCATGGTCGGTTGTCATAGGACACATCGTAAAACTCTCGCCGGCAAATATAACCAGTCCGATATTATCATACTCGCGACCTGCCACAAACCGTGCTGCCACATCTTTGGCTGCTTCCACGCGGTTGGGAGAAAAATCGCGTGCCAACATACTACCCGATATATCTACTGCCAAAACAATATCGACACCTTCGGTCGTAGAATTTTGCCAACTATCGGTCGACTGTGGACGTGCCAACACAATAATAATGCACACCACTACAGCCATACGTAAGGCAAATGAGACATGCCGCAAATACTCCTTGTAGCTGCGAGGCATCTTGTCGAATGCTTCGGTAGAAGAGAATTGCATTGAAGCCTGCGCCTTTTTCTGCTTAAATATATACCAAATCGTTGCCAAAACGGGCAACAACAACAGCGCCAGACACCAAGGATTTGCAAATACCATTTCTTAATCTTCTTTATAGTGTTACCGGTACAAGACCGGTATGCGATTTTCGTTTATTTATTCTCTTTTTCGTCTGTCTGAGGTGTATCAACAGGTGTTGATTCAGGCTCTGGTTGAGGTTTGGTCAACTCTACAAAATCTATGGCTTGTCGCATGACTCGCTCATTATCGTCGGGCATAGGACGCATCTTTGCAAACTTCACAAAATCGGCCATAGCGAGAATCTCACTCATATATCGATTTACCTCACGTAAAATGCCATTTTGCCGCAGTGCCTCTATGATTTGGGCTGAAGTCATCTCCATGGCACTAATACCGAAACGATTGTCGATATACTCACGCAAAATATCAACCAAACGGGTATAATAGCTCTTCTCTTGCCCTTGCTGCCACAACTTTGAGTCGCGCAGTGCCTGTAATGCCGACATGGCGCGTTCATAAGGAGGCTCTTGCTTTTCGGGAGCGATTTCTTCTTGTGGTTTGCGTTTCTTCTGCCAATAATAGTATGCCCATATACCTGCAGCTATTACTACCAAAGCCAGTAACACATACCACAACCAGCCGGGTATATAATCCCACAGAACAAACGGAGGCGCGACTACGCCCTTGATATCCATTGGTTGAGCAGTAGTATCTACCTCTACAGGTACCACCTTCAGACTCAATGACTGGGAATGAAACGTATCGGCACCCAGTATATACTCAAATGGCGGGATATAATATAGTCCTGAGTCAAATGCAGTGACAAGTACCTCTTGTTCTATCTGTATACGGTTATTTTGCAACACTGTCGTATCGGGCTGTGTTACATCAAGTACCTCTACACCTGCAGTAAGCGTATCGGTAATGATAGGAAACATCACGGGCTTGTCATTATCCTGCACGAGCGAGAGGTGGACAACCGTTTGCTGCCCCATCCACATTACACTCGAGTCCATTTTTGCTTCTACCGCCACTTGCTGTTGCGCTACTACGCAAGGAGCAAGAAAGGCCATCAAAGAAGTCAATATGATAAACAATCTTTTCGTCATGGTTGTACTCATACTCTTATTGGTTCTACCCTCTCCGTTTGAATAAATTCATCAGCGCTACGACATAATCTTCGTCAGTAGCAACGGTAGTCATATCTACGCGATTTTTCCGACAAGTCTCTACTGCAGCAGCTTGACGCTGTGTCCACCAATCGGCATAACTCTTGCGTACGCGCTTCGATGACGTATCAACCCATCGTTCGGTACCACGCTCGGCATCACGCAACTTCACCAAGCCAACATCAGGAAGCATTGTTTCGCGCTTGTCATATACCTGCAAAGCCACCACGTCGTGGCGTCTGTTGGCAATAAGCAATGCATCGGAGTAGTTGAGAGGGGCTATGAAATCGGATATCAGGAAGGTCGTACAGCGGCGTTTGATGGCATTAGTGGCATACTCGAGTACCTTACCAATGTCAGTACCTCGCCCGGTCGGCTCAAAACCTATCAACTCGCGAATGATATACAGAATATGTTTTCTTCCTTTTTTAGGCGGGATAAACTTTTCTATCCTGTCGGTAAAAAATATGACTCCTATCTTGTCATTATTTTGTATGGCAGAGAATGCCAGCGTGGCGGCTATCTCTGCCATCATATCGCGCTTAAACTCGCCTACCGCACCAAAGTCGCGACTTGCCGACACATCGACAAGCAACATTACCGTCAGCTCGCGCTCTTCCTCATATACCTTAATATAAGGTTTGTTGTGCCGGGCGGTAACGTTCCAGTCTATATCGCGCACATCGTCGCCATACTGGTATTCGCGCACTTCCGAGAAGGCCATACCCCTTCCCTTAAAGGCCGAATGGTATTGTCCGGCAAAAATATTGCGAGACAATCCGCGAGTCTTTATCTCTATATGACGTACTTTTTTTAGCAGCTCACTGTTTTCCATACGTTATCCTCGCATCATCTTTCTACTATTCAGACAAGGAGGCACACATCAGGGCACCTCCACGCGGTTGAGTATCTCACTGATAATATCCTCTGAGGTCATGTTATTAGCTTCGGCCTCGTAGCTCAACCCTATACGGTGACGCAATACGTCATGACATACAGCACGAACATCTTCGGGTATAACATAGCCACGCATCTTCAAGAAGGCATAAGCACGCGCTGCCAAAGCCAGGTTGATAGAGGCACGGGGCGATGCACCGAACGAAATCATACTCTTCAACTCTTTGAGGTTGTAGTCCTCGGGGAAACGAGTAGCAAAGACAATATCTACAATATAACGTTCTATCTTCTCGTCGATGTATACCTTGCGTACAATGTTGCGGGCATCTATAATATCGGCGGGCGTCAACACGGGTTTTACCTCTTCAAAAAGGTTGTTTATGTTACGACGTATAATTTCTTTCTCTTCCTCTTTCTTGGGATAACCTATCACGACCTTGAGCATGAAACGGTCTACCTGTGCCTCGGGCAGTGGATAAGTACCCTCCTGCTCTATGGGGTTTTGCGTAGCCATTACCAAGAAGGGGTCATCGAGTTTGAATGTCTTCTCACCGATAGTCACCTGACGTTCCTGCATGGCTTCAAGCAAAGCACTCTGCACCTTGGCAGGCGCACGGTTTATCTCATCGGCCAAAACAAAATTGGCAAATATCGGTCCTTTCTTGATTTGAAATTGCTCTTTTGCCTGACTATATACCATCGTACCCATCACATCGGCTGGCAGCAAATCGGGCGTAAACTGTATACGGCTGTATTTGGCATCTATCAACGATGCAAGAGTCTTGATAGCAAGCGTCTTGGCAAGTCCGGGGACGCCTTCGAGGAGGATATGGCCGTTTGAGAGCAGGCTTATCAACAGCGAGTCTACCAAATGTTTTTGGCCCACTATCGTCTTGTCCATACCCATTGTTATCGTATTTACGAAAGAACTTTTCCCTGCTATCAAGTCGTTCAATTCACGTATGTCTACGGTCTCACTCATAATGGTTTTTACTTTTATAGTGATTATTATTATTTATATCGCTTCTTTATAGCTATATATTTGTTTTTTCATCTGCAAAGATAATGACTGCATATCTTATAGAAGTTGTTGTACTGTTAAAATTACAAGGCGTATTAATTAAAAAAAACTAAGTATAGCCTCGTGGATTTAACGAATAAGCGACACATCTCCTTATATGCCACATCGCACTATCGCTTCGACTTCAATGAGTCAGCAATACCCAAAGCCTTGTTTATCGATGCCGTATCGGTAGCTTCTATACCATATTCCTCGCGTGAAGGTATGGTCAACACAATACCAGCCTCTACATTATCGGGATTGGCTATAATATCTTTGTTTGCATCATATATATACACCCAAAAGGCTTTGTGGCCATAATGCCTCAGCGATAAAGTAGTAAGGAACTCTCCTTTACCCAAAGTATCTTTCACCACTTCGGCAACAGCCTGTTGCTCGGCAGTCGATGTCCTACTACCGGCACTATCGGCCAGCGCAAAACCATTACTACCACTTACGGCCGAAATATCCTCTACAGTATCTGTTATCGTCGATGGTACTGTAACTTGCTTATCAGCAAGAGCAGGTACTTTTTCAGCAGAAACGAACGGGCGATACACAGCTACATAAACAGAAAACAACACACACGCTGTAATTGTTGCAGCAATCACCGCTCCCATCCAGAAGCCCCGCATCCGCTCGCGACGCAACAAATCGGTAATATCTTCATGAGATGTATCTGACGAATCTCCATCGGACGTAGCTTCTGGTTCTGCTTCCGGTTCATTATCATAGTCTTTCTGCTCCTGACTGAATGTAATCGGTTCAATAGGTTGCTCCGCTATGTCTTCTGGTTCAGATGCTACAGCATGTTCTTGGGGCTTTAATTCAGTCTCACCGTCAGGCAAAGTTTCATCTTCTACAGGCTGGGCGGTCCCTTCCTGCCCGCAACAAGAGGTTACCGGCTCAACAGATTGCTCAACTACATCGTCCGATTCTGAAGCCATATCAGGCGATGGTATATCCGTTTCATCGGCAACCGTCGTATCATTTATCGACAAGTCTGTTTTTTCACTGCCGTCCTCATCATCAAAATCATCTGTTTCATCGTCGGGCTGAGCGCTTTCGGCTGTACGCAGCGTCGACAAATCGGCATCATCGGGCAAGGCCTCAGCCGAGAAACATGAAAAGGGCTCATTTATCGTCTCGCGCACGCGTTTTTCGGGAGTAAATACCAATTTGTAATGACCTGATACAACGAAAGGCTCTCCAGTCTGCACGTTGACACTCGTACGAGCTTCCACCCACACCGGTTTGAACAAACCCAAGCCATCTATCTTCAATGTCTCGCCCGAAGCCAAAGTCTCAGCTGTCAACGACGCCATCTCACGCAAGAAAAGTTCTACCTCGCGTTTGCTATTTCCCCGACGACGAGCAATCCACTCTGCCACCTCTGGCAAGGTTATCTTCTGATTCATTGCTTCGCCCTCCCCTTCAAACTATTCTTTATATAAGTATTCGGCTTAAAGACCATCACTATTTTGGGCGGAATAAGCAAGCGCTGCCCTGTCGCGGGATTGACAGAAATACGTTCCATCTTTTTCCGAGCCTCAAATGTACCCAGCCCTTGTATCGTCACGCTATCCATCTGTGCACAACGCTCTGTAACAACACGGCAAAAACTCTCAATCATAGCCTCTGCTTCACCACGGTCTTTCCCGGTACGTTGCTGCAACAGTTCCACAAAATCTTTATATTCCACAATCTTACAATATCAGTTATCAATCATAGGCATTCCTTACCAACATATGCCCAATTACACGATACAAAAATACATTTTTTCTGCATATTCCCGACACGTTATATCGTGTGCACAACCTATATACTTGTCTTCAAACAAAAAATATACACTATCAAACAAAAATTTCACCCATATCACGAGATGCTTCTATAACTTTGTGCTCACAATAAAACTATTCCATATGAAAAAGAACCTTATCACCCTTCTTGCAACAACTGCAGCAATCGTCATGCAGGCCAACACACCCAATTTCGATATGGTAGGCTTTGCTACCCTCGAAGGAGGTACCACCGGAGGTGAAGGCGGAGAAACCGTATATCCTACCAACTTTGAAGAACTAAAACGCTACGCCGAAGACGAAACGACACCCTACATCATCGTTATCGACCGCGAAATAAACACAGGCATCACGGCATACGTAGATACTACAAGCGGCCACATCTCTACAGAAGGTACTGTGAACACCATAGCTTCAACTTACGGAGAAATCATCAAACTGGGTTCCAACAAAACTCTTATTGGCGAAGACGACAAAGGCTTCCTCAATCGCATAGGTATCAACATACAATGTAAAGAAAATATCATCATACGCAACCTACGTATCTCGCTGCAAGACGTACCGGTAGATAAAAGCGGTGAAAACAAAATCGTCGCTTTCCGTAACGGAGCCGAGGTGTTGGTAGGCGACCCAGACTGCATCTCGATGCAAGCCGACGACGAAGACCTGCCAGCCAACCAACGCATAACACAACACATCTGGATAGACCACTGCGAATTATATAACTTCCCCAAAGAGACCGAACACAAAGACCGGTATGACGGACTTATCGATGCCAAGAACGACACACGATATGTCACCATATCATGGTGCTACTTTCACGACCATAGCAAGGCCTGCCTATCGGGAAAAGGCGACAGCGACAACTTCGATCGTACTTGCACATGGCACCACAACTATTTTGAAAATATCAAGGGTTCACGCCTGCCTCTGCTCCGTTTCGGCCGCCACCACTATTTCAACAACTACATGAAAGGATGCGAAGACGGTCTTAATGTCCGCATCCAATCGAATGCATACGTAGAAAATTGCTACTTTGAAGATACCAAACGTCCTGTATTCGGAAAACTTTCGGAAGACGGACGTGCCACATTGGTAGATAACATTTTCAAGAACTGCAGCAAGCTGCCGCCTGAATGTACCAATATAGACGGTGCCAAGCAAGAGACCTTAAAAGAAAGCGAACAAT
The DNA here is from genome assembly GCA_900538705.1 of uncultured Porphyromonadaceae bacterium. Classification (GTDB taxonomy): domain Bacteria; phylum Bacteroidota; class Bacteroidia; order Bacteroidales; family Barnesiellaceae_A; genus Barnesiella_A. Next base: position 33,677 of record UPZG01000010.1, on the reverse strand, counting down.
TTGAGCCTACCGACTTCAATCCATCCGACTATTACAGCTACGATGCCGTGCTGCATAGTGCCGATGAAATCCCCAACATCGTGCCTCTCTATGCCGGTGTAGGCAAATTGGGTAGCAGCCCAACGACCGTTGTGCAAGCAGACAAACCCTCCATAAAAGCTTTCGCTGCTAACGGACGCATACACATTGATGGAGGTATAGATTGCCTTGTAAAAATATACCGTACCAATGGTGCGATGGCTGAAATTGCCACGATAACGACAAACCATTTTACAAGCAAACGCATGCCTAAAGGCATATATGCTATACAAGTAGCTTCACCACAAGGTGAAACACTACTTGCAACAAAAATAAAATTGTAAGCACTGAAGCTATCACAAAAACTATAAAAAATTACTGTCCAAAAGAGGAAGAGCTCCGCAAGGAGTTGCTTCCTCTTTTTATTATGCCAATACAGCTCTACAGTCTTCTACAAACAGCCTTACCACTTACGAAATTACTTCCTGCAAGGAAAAACGACGACAGACAGCACATTATGAGCAACTAATCGCTACCTTTGCCGCGACTTTAATTATAACATGTATGACACAACGAGTACGCACTTTTACATTGCCCATCGCCATGATTGCCGGAGCTTTTGCACACGACATTGCAGGATATCTCGTCTTTCTCACTCCCTATCTGATATTCGCCATGTTGTTGGTAACTTATTGCAAGCTCTCGCTACACAGCCTACACATATCGCCCATGTACTTTTGGCTTGTCCTTTTACAAACAGGTGTATGCTGGCTCTTTTACGCCCTGCTTGCTCTTTGGGACCCAGCAGTAGCCGAGGGTGCGTTCATTTGTATCTTCTGTCCAACAGCTACTTCTGCTCCAGTAGTAGCGGCCATGTTGGGAGGCAACCTTTCGGTACTCGTGTCATATAGTCTTCTCAGCAATATGGCAGTAGCGATACTCTCGCCCATATATTTCTCCTTCATAGGAACACATACCGATATGGGATTTGCCCAGTCATGCCTCACCATCTGCCAACAAGTACTTCCCTTGCTACTATTACCATTACTTACAGCTGTACTTCTCCAACGTTTCCTTCCCCGCGTACACGAAGCCATACGCTCCAAACAAAGCATTGCATTCTATCTCTGGGCTGTATCGCTCTTTATTGTCGTGGGAAAATCGGTCAACTTCGTACTACAACAACCCGCTTCATATATACCGGAAGAGATTGCAATGGCTGCCATAGCCTTGCTATGCTGCGTAATGCAATTCTACGCCGGGCGGAAAATAGGATCAGTCTACGGAGATAAGGTCTCGGGAGCACAAGGCCTGGGACAAAAAAATACGGTTTTAGCCATATGGATGGCTCTCACCTACCTGCACCCCATTGCATCGGTAGCACCGGCCTCATATGTAGTATGGCAAAACATTATCAACTCCACCCAAATAGCACTAAAAGATAAAAAAAACAAGAAGCAACAAACCGCAACAATTCACTAACATTCTCAAAGAGGCTTACAAAAGCCATAAGAAGCGGTTTTTATGCTTCACAGCATACGCGTAAATCATAATTTTAGTTTTATTAACTATAACTTCTCGTTTTATCCTATTATTTTCAACGAAAGCAGTAAGCATTTCGGTTATTTATCTTAAATTTGCAGCATCAATAATAGGCAAAAAATAGGAAAACATATAAATAACAATACTATTAACTATTAAAAAGAGCTTATCATGGAGACTTTAGTTGAAAAAATTAAAAAAGAGTGGGAAACCTTTGAAACCAATGCAAACGCCGTAGTTGAAAAAGGGAATAAAGCAGCCGGCGTTCGTGCTCGCAAAGCCAGCTTGGAACTGGAATCACTTTTCAAAGAGTTCCGTAAAGCATCTATCGAAGCAGGAAAAAAATAATGTATCATTTTCCCAGTCTCAAAATTAAAAAACTTCGCCAATAACAAAAATTGGTGAAGTTTTTTCTTTCATCATGAAACTCACAGACGAATGGTTTACAGCTATTGCTGAAAGCGAAACCAACAACCGCACCATATTTATATCGGGACGATGTCACATTGACGAGTTTAAAGAATCTGGCAAGTTCCCTTTCCGTGTCGAAGTGACGTGGCATTATAGCCCCGACGCCAAAGGCATGCCCGACGAAAAGAATGCCGAACTGATGGAAAATGTCCTCATCGCACTCAAGAAAGCGATGGAAAAAGACAAACTAGCCATTCTCACCGGCATATATACCGGTGACGATGAGCGAAATATGATTTTCTATACTCGTAATGTCGCTGCCTTCGGAAACAAACTCAACGAAGCCCTCACCCCTTTTGAAAAGCTACCCATAAGTATCTACACCGAAAATGACCCCGAGTGGAACGAATATGCCGAAATGCAATCGCTCAATACGGGTATCGAAGAGGCCTATGAGTCAGACGACGAATTGTAACAACAACACACAACTATATAGGAATCAACGAAATAACAAATGCACGCCAACATTTAACTGTTTCTGCGCACATTATTTTTGCTAATTTCGTCACTAAAGGATAATTTTGCAGCCTCAATAATCCTACAATTATGGATAATATGCAAATAAAAATAGCGGCCGAGACCAATATTGGATTACGCCGCAGCAATAACGAAGACCGATTTGCTATTTGTCCCTCACTGGCTGCGGCCAACTGGGAGACTCAATGTGCCGAAGTATCGCTACCCGACCAGACTGACGGTGCCATGATTGTCGTAGCCGATGGTATGGGTGACATGAATGCCGGAGAAGTCGCAGCCGACATCACAGTACAAACCTTTATCAAATATTTTTCTCCGGGCTACATGGAACCTTCGGCAGTCGAAACTGACGAAAATGGCATGCAATACCTCAAAGTCGTAAGCAGTACGGCCGACCGACGTATCAAACAGCGCGTATACGACGACCGTACTACATGGGGTATGGGTACGACCCTCGTGGCCGCCTGGGTATTTGACAAAAAAGCCCATATCGCCTGGTGTGGCGATAGCCGCGCCTATCTGTACAACCCGCAGATGGGTCTCAAACAACTTACGCGCGACCACCTTTATATACAGGAACTCTTAGACTCCGGCCGCATTGACGCTTTTCATGCCGCCATGCACCCGGGTCGCAAGCGTATTACGCGATACCTCGGCGACGACCGTCAGAATGTACGACCCGACACTACTCTTCTTCCTTTGGCAACCGGCGACTCTCTAATGCTATGCAGTGATGGCCTTACCGAGCTTCTCGACGACGAATCTATTGCAAAACTCTTGTTACAATATAACGCCGAACCCCGTGAAGCCTGCTCAGCCCTCATCAAAGCAGCCATAGAGGCCGGAGGAAACGACAATATCACAGTTGCTATTCTGTATGTCGAGGCTGGAGGTATAGAGAATGCATCGCGCGAAAACACAGAATCAGTTCCCTTCTTTGGATAAAGCACAAGAATAACATCGCAAAGGCAAATCTCCATATTACATATTATATAATAAACATCCCTGCCAGAAACTCTCTGGCAGGGATGTTTTTATCATCACTCCTCACATAAGAGGCTATACTATTACTTCTTTTTCAGATGTCGAAATTATTCCGATACGCGTTTTGCCAAGTAAATGATGACAGGGAAGTGGTCGCTATATCCGTTAAGGTAACGGCCTTGCGCATGTGTACGCAACGGATAACCTTTGTACTTACCGGTTTTCTGACACAAGAAATCTTTGTTGAAAATCTCGGTCTTAAAATACTTCAAAGACGAACGGTCCTTACCTATAAGGTTGGCCGAAAGTAACATCTGATCAAACAAGTTCCATGTTCCGTTATATGCCAGAGTTCCTATACCACGGTCATAAAGCTCCCACATGGCATTGAAGTAGCCACCGGGTTTTACTTCATCTTGCGTTTTCACGGCACCTATCACCTCGCTTACACTTTTGTTATACGGGTCATCGTTAAGGTCGCCCATGATTATGACTTTCGAATTAGGATCGGCAGCCAACACAGAGTCGGCCAAATGGCGCGAAAGAGCAGCTGCCTCTTCCCGACGGGGGCTTGAGGCCTCTTCTCCACCCCAACGTGAAGGCCAGTGGTTGACAATAAAGTGTACCCTTTCACCGGCTAACCTACCGCTTACCAGGAGCTGGTCGCGAGTGAGTACGTCGGGAGCGCATTTCAAATGCAGGCGTACACTAATAGCTGTATCGACAACAAACTGATTTTTATCATAAAGTAATGCTACATCAACACCGCGACGATCGGGGCTATCGAAGTGTACAATACCATAGTTGCGACCGGCCAGAGCATCAGCAGCTATCAAATCTTCCAGCACACCACGGTTCTCCAACTCACTCACACCTATCACAGCAGGGCCTTGGGGGCAAAACTTGTCTGTGCCAAGCTTACTCAACACATAAGCAAGATTGTTTATTTTGTTACGATATTTCAATGCACCCCAGCGATAAGATCCCGAAGGCGTAAACTCCTCGTCGAGTACATCAGGTTGATCGATGGTATCGAAAAGGTTCTCCAAGTTATAAAATGCTACAGAATATACAGCGACCTTGCCTTGCGAATAGGCAACGGCTGTAATAGCAAAACTCAATAAAACGAATAAAAGAAATTTCTTCATATCACCTCTATTTACAATATGTAATATAATATACCATTTTTTTCACGGCGTAAATATAGTATATTCCGTTCAATAAGTTATCTCATATGTATGAAAAGTTTCTCCAGGCAATATAAAAGTACAAAACAGGTATCAACAATCATATATAATCCTCTTTATAAGGTATTATTTGCCGTTGAGCAACATTTTTCACAGTAATGAAATAGGATAATAGGAAAACTTTTCTTTAATTTGCACACTTTACTATTTTTCAACTCCCCAACCGGTGACGATTGCGGTTATATGAACTATTCAATATGTAAAAACACATAAATAGAAAGCACAATACATAACAAATTTATACAATCTGATCATTCCAAAATTAAACCTTTACTTATGAAGCGATTTTTTTGGACAACAATACTGCTCTCTTTTGCCGCTTGCCTGCCAGCAGTAGCAGGTATAGTGCAAGGCGTTGTTGTCGATAATGAAACAAAAACACCCCTCGCAGATGTATTGGTATCAATTCCGAACGACGGGAAGACCGTAAAAACAGGTTTTGAAGGCCAATTTGAATTACAAAACGTAACCGAGGGTAAAACAACAATTACTTTTTCTAAAAATGGCTTTGAGCCACAATCCATCAACATTACCGTGGTTTCTACTCCGTTGGTTATCAACACTGAGATGCAACGCAAAGTTGTAATCGACGACATGAGCGTCGAAGACAATGCCCTTCTTTTTGACGAGTCGATGCTTGAAGACGAAGGCGCTGCTGCAAGTCAATCGATAGCCTACCTCACCTCTTCGTCAGACGACCCCTATCTCAGCGCCACGAGCTACACATTCAGCCCCATGCGCTTTTCATTGAGAGGTTATGACCAACGCGACCATGCCACCTCTATCAACGGTATTGATTTTACCGACAGCGAGCGCGGCAGGTTCAACTATTCAGGTATCGGTGGCCTCAACAACGCTACCCGCAACAAAGATGTCGTTAACGGTCTCGACATGACAGGCTACTCATTCGGCTCTCTCACCGGCTCTACCAACATCAACACCTATGCTGCCGAATATGCAGCAGGAGCACATGTAGGCCTCTCATATACCAACCGCTCTTACATGCTGCGCGGACAAGCCACCTACGCTACAGGTATTATGGACAATGGCTGGGCATTCACCGGCTCTCTTGTATATCGCTGGGCTGACAAAGGTCGCAACGAGGGTACTTCATACAACTCGTTCGGCTATTTCTTTGCAGCACAAAAGATATTCGGAGACCACAGCATAGCCATAACCACGTGGGGTGCCCCCACCGAACGCGGACAATCGAGTGCATCGACGCAAGAAGTATACGACTACCGCGGTATATACTACAACTCTTACTGGGGCTACCAAGACGGCAAAGTGCGCAACTCGCGCATCGTACAAAGCTACGACCCTACTGTCATTGTCAACTACGACTGGAAAATCAATGACCGCAGCAACCTCAAAATAGGTGCAGCATACCACTATAATAAATATAGCAACAGTGCATTGGCATTCTACAATGCGCCCGACCCTCGCCCCGACTACTACCGCAACTTGCCGAGCTTCCAATATACCAACCTCAATGTAAACGGTCCGGAAGACACCGATAACCCATTCTACAACGATGTAAACACCGACCTTTATAATTCTCTGCGCAACGAATGGATTAACAACAATACCGACGTGACGCAAATCAACTGGGCAGCGCTCTACCAGGCCAACTACCTGAACAACGCCGCCGACCCCTCGGCCAGTGCCCACTATATTTTGGAACGCCGACACAACGACCTCATGGAGTCGACTCTCAATGCTCTCTATACCAACCAAATCAACGACAAACTGTTATTGCACGCCGGAGTGTCGGGCAAATACGGCAAAGGTATGCACTATAAGACTGTCGACGACCTGTTGGGTGGTAACCAATGGATAGATATCGACCAATTTGCCGAGCGCGATTTCAGCAACAATGCTATCATTATCCAAAACGACCTCGACAATCCCAACCGTGCCGTTCGCGAAGGCGATGTATTCGGTTACAACTATAACCTGCATGTTGTAAAGGCTTCGGCATTCATCGATAATTATTGGAATACCCGCCACTTCGATATTTACTATGCTTTGGCTCTCAATTACACGCAATTCCAACGCGAAGGTCTTATGCGTAACGGTCGTGCCGAAGTGATAGGCGAGCAATCGAAAGGCTTCGGCAAACTCACCTACTTCCTCGACCCGGCATTCAAAGCCGGTCTCACCTGGAAAGCCGACGCCCACAACCGCGTAGTAGTGAACGGACTTATCGAGAGCCGTGCCCCGCTACCTTCATACAGCTATGTTGCTCCTCGAGTAAAAGACAGACAACTCCCGGGTCTTACCTCTGAGAAAGTTCTCTCTTACGACCTGAACTGGATGTTTAACTACTCACGCATACAAGGCCGACTCACCCTCTTCCAAACACACATGCAAGACGGTACCGAAAGCACCGGCTACTACAATGACGAGTTCCACACATTCGTCAACCACACACTAAGCGGTGTAGACCGTGTATTCCGTGGCGTAGAGCTTGGCCTCGACATAGACCTCATCTACGGCTTCTCACTGCAATTGGCCGGTACTTATGGCGACTATCGCTACACCGACAATGCTCTGGGTGTAATGAGCGCCGAGAATGGTTGTAATGTATTTACCGGCGAGATACCCACCGACCTTACCGAAAGTACCGATGTGATAGAGACCGTATACACCAAAGACCTTATGGTAAGTAACGGCCCGCAACTCGCCGTGAGTGCAACACTCAGCTATTTCCATCCCCAGATGTGGTTTGCCGACGTTACACTCTCGTACTTCGACAAAAACTACCTCGACTTCTCGCCTTCGCGTTTCACCGAGATGAACGTCAAAGGTGGTTACTACCCCAATAAAGACGGACAAATGCAATACTATGCAGGTTATACCGAGGAACAAAAAGATCTCTTAGGCACCCAAGAGCGCCTCAAAGGCGGCTTCCTGCTCGATGCTTCGGTAGGTAAAGTCCTCTACTTCAACAACCGTAAGCAACAGCTCAACATCAACCTCAGCCTCAACAACCTGCTCAACAATACCGACCTCGTAACAGGTGGTTACCAGCAAGCTCGTCTGAGCCGCAATACCCGCAGCGCAGTCAAAGCGATACAAACAGTCGACAAATTCCCCAACCGCTACTATTACGCATGGGGCTTCAATATGTTCCTCAACGTCGCTTTAAAGTTCTAAACCCTATACACAACCAACTAAAAAGCATATATAATTATGAGATACAATAAATATACATGGGCGCTGTTGGCAACACTTGGCTTTACGATGGCAGGTTGCGCCAAATTCGACCCCATACCCGCCGACCAACTTATAGTCGGCAACGATGCGGCATGGACCGAAACCATGTCTATTGCCGACTTCAAGCAGACATTCGACCGTAAAGATTCTGTCTTCTCTATCAACTATATCGATACCGAAAGTGAAGTCGTCATAAAAGGACGCATCACCTCTACCGATGTTGCCGGTAACATATACAAATACATGGTTATCCAAGACATGCAGACAGGTGAAGCCCTCAAAGTAAGTGTCGATGCCGGAAGTCTCTCGGGAACACTTCCTCTGGGACAAGTTGTTGCCATCAAGTGTAAAGGCCTTGTATTAGGCCGTTATGCCGACATGGTGCAGTTGGGTGTAGAGACTTTCAATACCAATTACAGCCGTATTGAACCGGGGCGTATTCCCTATCCTTACTTCAACGCCCGTGTACAACGCATAGGCACACCCGATACATCGGCCATCATTATAAATGAGATTACCATCCCCGAGCTGCTTGCCTGCGACTCTACCATGTACGGTCGTCTTGTCAGAATCAGAAATGTCCATTTCACAGGCTTGGGCGACGGTGGCGAGCGTCTCAACGATGCAGACAAAATTTTTGCTCCCTCTACCTTCAACGGTACCTATAACGTAGGTTACCCGCAAGCACGCCAGATTGCCGATGCCGACGGTAACGTAGCCTACATCTCATCAAGCGAATATGCTCGCTTTGCTGACCTCCGTATACCCGATGAAGACCAATGGGGAGACGTTGTTGCTCTTGTAAGCTGGTACAAAAACTCACCCACAACCGAAGGTGAAATACAGCTCACCATACGTACACTCAACGACTTGGAAGGATTTGAAACCGGTAGCGCTCCTACTCCTACCCCCGCTATTTTCAGCGAGACATTCCTCAACGGTACGCTGGGCGAATTCACAGCTTATAGCGTAACAGGTGCACAAGCATGGCGAGCCGACAACCAATACGGAGCAACCATATCGGGATTCCAAAATGGTAGCAGCCACGCCAATGAAGACTGGCTTATCTCGCCCGCTATAGATCTTTCTTCATGCGAAAAAGCTGCCATCTCTTTCGAGCATGCCATCAACAAAGGAGATGTGGCCAACCTTAAGACCAACCACACCCTGTGGATAAGCGACAACTACACCGAGGGAGACCCCAATACTGCTACATGGACACAAATAACCATTGCCACCTATCCTGACGGAACAAGCTGGAACTATGTACAATCGGGACAATGCAATATTCCTTCGCAATACCTGAAAGCCGGTGTACGCTTCGCCTTCAAATACTTGTGCAGCGACACCGAATCGGCTACATGGGAAATGAAAAACCTTACCGTAAAATAATAGTCTAAAATAAAAATTATGAAGAAATTATCATTTTTCGGCTTAGCAGCCTTAACCATTCTTTTCGGAGCTTGCACCAACTCCGAACCATTCGATCCTAATGGTGGCGGTAACAATACCGACTATACACAACCTGCAGGACAAGGAACAGAAAGCGACCCCTATAACGTATCGGCAGCACTCGTTCACAACATGGACAGCTCTGAGGTATGGGTGAAGGGTTACATCGTAGGTCAAGTTGCAGGCGCCGACCTTCGTGCCGATGCTCAATTCGGTCCTGAATTTACCGGTGCCGTTTACGACGACGGTGGCGTTGCCAAACAAGGGACCAACCTCCTCATCGCCGCCAAAGCCGACGAAACATCTACTTCGGCTTGTCTTGTAGTACAACTCGCAGCCGGTCAGATACGCGACGTGCTCAACCTCGTGGAGAATCCTGCCAATGACGGTAAAGAGGTGATGATAAAAGGTCAGCTCATCAAATACTTCGGTGCCGCAGGTCTTAAAAACACCACAGCTGCCAAATTTGAAGGACAAGACTTAGGCGAGACCTCTCAACCCACTGGAACTCCGCAAGGCGACGGTACACAAAACAATCCGTACAATATTGCCGGAGCTGCCGCCCAAAATAACAGCGGTGCCTTTGCATGGGTAAAAGGTTACATCGTAGGTCAGGTAGCAGGTAGCAGCCTCAGAGACGAGGCCGAGTTCGATGCTCCGTTCCACGGTCAAACTTACGACGACGGAACTGTTGCCGAGCAAGGAACCAACCTCCTTATAGCCGACAGTCCCAGCGAGACCAGCACCGACAATTGCATCGTAGTGCAACTGCCTTCTGGCGACTTGCGTACGGCCCTCAACCTCGTCAACAATCCTTCTAACGACGGCATGGAGGTAACTATCTATGGCTCGCTGGCAAAATACTTCGGTGCCAACGGTCTGAAAGAGTGCTCTTGCGCCATCTTCAACGGACAAACCATCGGTACACTGCCCGGCGACCCCGTCAACCCGGGTGACCTGCAAGGTGACGGTAGCAAAACCAATCCTTACACTGCCGCCGACGTTGTAACATTGAACAGCAACGGCGCCAGCGGATGGGTAAAAGCATTCATCGTAGGTCAGATTGCAGGCATGAGCATCAGTGAAAATGCCGAATTCAACGCTCCGTTTACTATTCCTGATGGTTCTCAACGTGGTACTAACCTGCTCATTGCTGCCGATGCCAACGAGAGCAATACCGACAACTGCATCGCAGTGCAACTGCCCGGCAATGCAGTAAGAGACGGTATCAACCTGCCTGAGCATCCCGAAATGGATGGGAAAGAGGTTATGCTCTACGGTTCTATAGAAAAATACTTCGGTACACACGGTGTGAAAAACGTAACATGCGCCATTGTTGAAGGTGTAACCTACGGTACTGACCCGGGCGAAGGTGGCGGTAGCGATACACCCACAGGTAATGTAGTATTCAGCGAAACGTTCCTCAACGGCTCATTGGGCGAGTTCTTGGCTTACAGTGTAGAAGGCGAGCAGGTATGGGGTATCGATACCCGTTACGGATCAAAGATGTCGGGCTATGTAAACGGTACCAACTATCCTAATGAAGACTGGCTCATCTCGCCGGCCATCGACCTTTCGGGCAAATCATCGGCTACCATCGTATTTGAGCACGCCATCAACTTTGCCGATATGGCGAACCTCACCAACAACCACACCTTGTGGGTGAGCGACAACTATAACAACGGCGATCCCAATACAGCTACATGGATACAAGTAACCATTGCCAGCTATGCCAGCGGTAGCAGTTGGACATTCTCTCCCTCGGGCGACTGTGTTATTCCTTCGCAATATCTCAAAGCCGGCGTACGCTTTGCTTTCAAATATATGTGCGACAACACGGCTTCTTCGACTTGGGAAATAAAGAATCTCAACGTCTACGCCGAATAAAATCATCATCGATTCTGTAACAGAAGGGCTTGCCTCTGAGAGGCAAGCCCTTTGCTTTTCTACAACCGGCCTATAGGTATAAGCCGCTATTCATAAAAGTGAAAAATTGTATCCTCCGCCATACTTGTGCATAATACTTGAAAGAAAATATGTAACTTCGTACTCCAAACTCAGCATCACCACATGATAGACCCTGCTACCATAGAACGCATAATGGAGGCTGCCAATATTTACGAGGTCGTTTCGGACTTCGTAACACTGCGTCGCCGTGGTGCCAACTATGTAGGGTTATGCCCTTTCCATGAGGAGAAGACTCCCTCTTTCTCAGTATCGCCGGCTCGAGGCATTTGTAAGTGTTTCAGTTGCGGCAAAGGCGGGAATGCCGTACATTTTATCATGGAACATGAGCAAATATCCTATTACGAGGCTTTGCGTTATTTGGCTCGTAAATACAATATAGAGATACACGAACGAGAGCTTACCGACGAAGAGAAGCAACGGAAAAGTGACCGTGAGAGCATGCTCATCGTCAACGAATTTGCACAGAAATTTTTTGCCGATACCCTGTTTGAAAAACCCGAAGGGAGAGCTATTGGTATGGGATATTTCCGTGAAAGAGGCTTTGGGGAAGACATCATCCGAAAATTCGGACTCGGCTTCTCTCCCGAGAAACGTGATGCCCTTGCAACAGAAGCTCTTGCAAAAGGATACAAAAAAGAGTTTCTCATAAAAACAGGACTTTGTATCGAGGGACAAAACGGTTCTCTCTACGACCGCTTCAAAGGACGTGTCATATTTCCTGTATACAGCCTATCGGGCAAGGTTATTGCATTCGGTGGCCGGGTACTCAAAAAAGACGACAAGACAGCCAAATATGTCAACTCGCCCGAGTCGGAGGTATACCACAAGAGCGACGTGCTATATGGCATATTCCAGGCCAAACAATCTATCGTACGCAACGATTGCTGCTATCTTGTAGAAGGTTACACCGACGTGCTCTCTATGCATCAGGCCGGCATAGAGAATGTAGTAGCCTCGTCGGGCACATCACTTACGCCGGGACAAATACGCCTCATACATCGTTTTACCAATAACATCACCGTATTATATGACGGCGATGCGGCTGGTATTAAAGCCTCCATACGAGGCATCGACCTTATCTTGCGGGAAGGGCTGCATATCAAGGTAGTGCTACTGCCCGACGGTGACGATCCCGACTCGTTTGCCAAGAAACAGAGCGCTGCCGACTTTACGGCCTACATCAAGAATCATGAGACCGATTTTATTCGCTTTAAGACGCGCCTGCTTCTCGATGCAGCAGGCAACGACCCCATAAAACGTGCCACTCTCATAGGCGACATTGTACGTTCTATTGCCATTATTCCCGACACTATCCTGCGCTCGGTTTACATACAGGAGTGCGCTCGGCTTCTCGAAGCCGACGAAAAAATGCTCTTGCGCGAAGTAAACAAAATCATACGTAATAACCGTGAACAAGAACTTAACAAGAAGCCTGTAGCAGATTCTACCGGGCACCAGGCCATCACGCCTCCAGTTGCCGAAGCACATGCAAGTCACAGTAGCGCCAACACAAACGACGCTAACGAAACAATGACCTCAGGCAACGAAGCGACACAACCTCTTGTCACCGATGCTACCCAACCCACTGTGACCATCACCGGAGAAAAAAGAGATGAAAACCGGCTCATTATCGAGTGCGAACGCGAACTTATTCGCTACATACTGCGATATGGCTTTGCCTCCATGCCTTACTACAACGAAACTCCGAACGAGCAACCATGTAACGTGCTGGAATATATTACACGAGAACTTACGGCCGACAACATCGCATTTACATACCCGCTATATGCCCGCATGTATAATGAAGCTCTTCAAATTGCTCCCAAGGCTGCTGCCGAATATGGAGAACTACGCCTCGCACAACGTATCGACGCCCTGCAAGAAGAGCGACAACAACAGCTTGCCGCTATGACACAACCCGATGAGAAACTTATAGCCCTCATCGATGAACGTTTCCACAACGACTGCAACGCCATACGCTACGAAGCCGAGGCTTCATATATAGGACATCACTTTATCAACAGTCCCGACAACGAAATAAGCCTCCAAGCTGCCGACATGATAAGCGACCGGCATCAGCTTAGCAAAATACACACCAAATTCCAAGTGGTAGCGCGCGAAATAGATACACTAGGCGAACTTATCCCCCGAGCCATTTTCGAGTTGAAAGATGCCATTGTAATACGACGCATCGACGAACTGCGCAACGAGCTGCGCTCTACAACTGATACAGAGAAGACTACCCATATTATGGAAGAGATAGCCCAATATATGGAAGTCCGTAAAGAACTCGCCCGCTACCTGGGCGAGCGCATTGTCGCACCCAAGATATAATGAGAACCACATATCTACCGCAGGCATCACGACGACATCACTCACCCCCGACATCAACTTTCTACATATTTCATAGAACTTTCACATCACACCGCCCTCAATAACCGATATATTTGTTATTTTTGTATCGTAAAAATCTTTTATAGCCATAGTTGCTATCTTAAATAACAAAATACTTACCCTTTTATGTATTATCTCGAAGCCAACAACATTGTCAAACAATATGCTTCGCACAAAGCTCTCGACAATGTAACCGTTCATGTTCCCGAGAATTGCATCTACGGGCTCTTGGGGCCTAACGGTGCAGGCAAAACCACCCTTATTCGCATCATCAACCACATTACAGGTCCCGACAGCGGCGAAGTTCTTATCAATGGCAGGTTATCGGTACCTTCGGATGTTGAAAATATAGGCTATCTGCCCGAAGAACGCGGACTTTACAAAAAGATGAAAGTGGGCGAACAGCTCATGTACCTTGCGCGACTGAAAGGGCTTTCGCGTGTCGACGCACAAACCCGCATAAAACAGTGGTTGCAAAAATTTGAAATCACCGACTGGGAGAAGAAAAAAGTAGAAGAGCTCTCCAAGGGTATGCAACAAAAAATTCAGTTCATAGCCACAGTAATTCACCGTCCGCAGCTACTCATCTTCGATGAGCCTTTCAGCGGTTTCGACCCGGTAAATGCCAACCTCCTTAAACAGGAAATTCTCGAACTGAGGAAAAACGGTGCAACTATTATCTTCTCTACCCACAACATGAGTTCTGTCGAGGAGATTTGCGACGAAATCACCCTCATCAACCGTTCGCACGCCGTGTTGCAAGGCAAAATAGGAGAAATTCGCGAAAGCCATAAAAAACATCTTTTCAAGATTGCATTTACACAAGGCAATCCACCGGCCGATACACCTCTTTACGAGGTCGTAAGTGTCAACGGAGCAACAACAGCCACTGTACGCAAACGCGACAAAGCTACTACAAACAACGAACTGATAAGTGCACTGATGCAACAGTGTGAGCTCACCATGTTTGAAGAAATACTGCCTACCATGAACGAAATATTTATCGACACTGTAGGCGAAACCAACAACCTTGACCAGCTGTCATAATACGCTTAAAAAACAACAGCCATGAGTAAAATTCCCTTGATTATAGAAAGCGAATACAAAACGCGCGTGCAGAAGAAGTCATTTATCATCATGACGATTCTCTCACCCATACTTCTTGTACTGATATGTTGCATACCTATTCTCATACAGGTATTCAATACTCCCGACATGCGAAATGTTACCATCGTAGACCAGACCGGTCTATACCGCAACGTTTTCCAAAATACCGACGAATATACTTTTACATACTTAGACACACCGGCCTCTACCGAGCAGATGCGTGAGGACGCCGAGCCGTATGCCTACATTGTCATTACAGGTAATCTGCTCAACAACCCATCGGCCTTGGCAATATACTCGCACAAGCAAACGACAACAGGATTCGAGGAACATGTGCGCAGCTGTATGGAAGAGTATCTACGCAAACAGAAACTTGCATCCTTCGACATACCCAATCTGCAAGAAATCATCGACGAAAGCAATATCACACTCAACATCACCTCTATTCGGTTCGATGAGGAAGGCGACACACAGACATCGGCCGATTTTGCAACGTTCGTGGGCATGGCGTCAACTCTAATTATATACATCTTCCTCTTTATGTACGGTGGTATGGTCATGACCAGCGTTATGCAAGAAAAAACAAACCGTATTGTAGAGGTTATGGTATCATCGGTAAAACCATTTGACCTCATGCTCGGCAAGATTATCAGTGTCGGTTTGGTGGGACTCACTCAGATAGCTATTTGGGTACTGCTCATCTTCGGCCTTATGATAGGCATTGGTGCCATCGTAGGGTTACCAATGCTCACAAGCGAAAGTGCCTCAATCGCTCAATCGCTCAATACAGCAGGAGCCATGACAACTACACCCTCCATAACCCCCGAGATGGCTGAGATGATGCAAACTCTATCGGGTATCAACTTCACCCAAATCATTGTTTGCCTTGTCCTCTATTTCATAGGAGGGTATATACTTTATGCATCGCTCTTTGCCGCCATAGGTTCGGCTGTCGACAACGATTCTGACACAAACCAGTTTATGGTACCCATCACCATCATTATCCTCTTTGCTTTCTATGTAGGTATTTTCAGTGCCGAGAATCCCGACGGCGGTATGGCCTGGTGGTGCTCTATGATTCCCTTTACCTCGCCTATCGTCATGATGGTGCGTATCCCCTTCGGCGTAGGACTGTGGGAAATCATACTCTCATTGGTGATACTGTACGGTAGTGCCATAGCCATGACGTGGGTGGCCGGACGCATATACCGCGTGGGAATACTCATGTATGGGAAGAAAGTATCATATAAAGAACTCTTCAAATGGATTAAATACAAAGCCTGATACATATACAATGGTGTGTTACCAAGCTATGGTAACACACCATTGATTGAATTTCCTGTAAAAAATCATACAACACAACCCTCAATACCTCGTAGCCATGAAACAACATTACATCTCCTTTATCTTCATTTTCTGTCTATGCGCCACACTGCTGGTAGCCTGCAAAAGCAAACAACACGCTGCAACCTCGCTACCCATGTGGCTACAAGAAAACGCATCCTCGCTCAACCAACGATATAGTGTCATCACCCTTTATGAGTATGAAGGCGAAAACTATTATGCCGTCTTCTGCCGCGGTCCCCGCCAGTCGTTCGACATGAACCGCACAACCATCTACGACAGCAACGGTAACATATACATGACTCTTGGAGGACTGAAAAAGAAAACCGAGCAAGAGATGCAGTTCTTCAGAAAGGCCACAGACAAAGGTGTTATCTGGAAATCGGAGGTGGCTCGACAGGAAGAACAAGAGAACCCCGAGCCTTAGTTTTAGCTATACAGATATATAATAAGGAATGGCATCCGAGACTTTGTGTTTTGGATGCCATTCCTGTAATAAGTTGTGAACAAAATACTATGCTTCGTTACTTCCTGTCGAAGGGTCTTGCCGCTTAGGATCTATCGCTGTAAAAAATGGATCTTGCAAATCTACTGGCTCATCGGGGATAGTAAAGACTCCGGCTGCAGCCTTATCGACCTTCGATTTACGTTTACGAAACACCATAGAGTCTGCCAACAGGAAGTTGAGAATACCCGATATGAGCAACGCAGCAAGATTACAAACTACTACGTTCCACTTGAACGTAATGACAAACACCTGCAAAAACAACATTTTTACAAGGAATCCTGCTACCGAAGAGAGATTGAAAATCACAAAACGCGACCAGAAAGTGCGCATTCCGCGAGTCTCTATACGGGCACGCCATATCCAAAAGTACGAACACAGATAGTTGCTCATCACCGCAAACTCAAAAGAGATAATGGGCGACACCACATTGCGTCCGAAATAAGTATCGTTAAAGATAAATGCAGAGCATATCCACAAAACAAGCGTATCGACACCTGTACCAAGTAAACGACTCAGCACAAATTCAATGTAGGTACGCACTATCCTTATCGACACTCTTCCCATTACTTATTTTGTGGTTTATAGGGCTTTAACGGGTCTTGTTCTGATAGTATACGACGATCTTTCAAGAATTGTGTAAATTGCATTACAAAAAGTATAACCGCTATGGCAATGCCGGCAATATCAAATACACCATACTCTACATGAGTACCCAGGCATTCGCAACTCATACGTATTTTCACCCATGGCGTATACATAACCACCGTATTGATGATAATAACAATCAAGCGAAATTCTGTAGGGCCTAAACTACCATAAGTAAGCCTGAACTCTCCTTTCAATATTGTACACACATATGTGTATATGGAGAGCACCAAATAACCGGCCAATACCAACAGAGCTACATCAAGTCTGAAAATGGGCGACAAACCAGCACCTATACACATGATGCTTATCGTAATGGCATCGAGTGTATGATCGATGAAAAATCCATATACGGGACGTTGCGTATTACGCACACGAGCCAATGTACCATCAAGGCTATCACCATACCAATTGATGACCAAGCCCAATGACGACAACCATAAGTACCTGATGTCGAGATTTGCCAATGCAAAACCAACAGCACATATTACGGCACCTAAAACACCGATATACGTCAGTACATCAGATGTCACCCAACGCGGCTGCTTCCCTGCAAGCCACACAAGGACTTTTTTCTCAAGCGCATTGAGAATAGAAGTCTGAATTCTGGTAGATGTTTCTTTTCCCATAACTATCTTCCGTTTTTATCGTTTCTGTTTTGTCTTTTCTCTTTTACTTGGGATAAGGTCGCAGAATGCAACCTTTGCTCTTTTAATGATATGCTTTTCATCGTATTATAGGACTCCGTACCTGGACGTCCTACACGAAACATTAAAACTATAACATACGCAGCTACTAATCTTCATCTTCGCCCGTAAGATCAAGTACTTCTTTGTCGCCACTACGGTCAACGTACTGACGACGCAAAGGTGACGCATGTATCTCATCATCGAGGCACCTGTTACGATAGATGTCTATAGCCGTATATAATGCTTTTCTGAACGAAGCTTCCGATGCTTTGCCTTTACCGGCAATATCGTAGGCTGTACCATGATCAGGCGATGTACGCACAAATGGAAGACCGGCCGTAAAGTTGACACCTTCATCCATGGCTATTGCCTTAAAGGGGGCCAATCCTTGGTCATGATACATTGCCAAAACACCATCAAAATGACGATAATGTTCAGTTCCGAAAAATCCATCAGCAGCATACGGGCCGAAACATAGCCATCCCTTCTGCTTGGCAGCTTCTATGGCCGGTATAATTATCGTCTGTTCTTCACTACCCAACAATCCGCCATCTCCGGCGTGAGGATTGAGTGACAAAAGTGCTATGCGGGGATTCTCGATTCCGAAGTCACGACACAACGAGGCACGAAATACCTCTATCTTTTCAAATATCAGTTCTTGTGACAACACACTCGACACCTGCGAAACGGGAATATGCCCTGTCACAAGAGCAACCCGCAAATTATCCGTGAGCAATATCATCAACGACTTGCCACCTCCGCCCAAGCGGTCGTCCAAGTACTCAGTGTGACCGGCAAAAGCAAAATCGTCAGAGTGTATGGTATTCTTATTGATAGGAGCTGTGACCAACACATCTATCAAACCGGCACGCAAATCGGCAGTTGCTCGCTCCAAAGCCATGTAGGCAGCTAGCCCCGCCTGCTCCGACGGAAAGCCTATCTCTACCTTCATCTCTTCATCTATGCAGTTTACCAAATTATTCTGTCCATCTACAGCCAGCTCTGCTTGCGTTACAATATTAAAATTTACAGGCTCCATATCCAACGCCTTCCGGTGGTAGGCTGCCACTTTGGCCGAACCATACACTATAGGAGTGCATAACTCGACAATGCGCGGATCTGAAAGAGTTTTCAATATTACCTCATAGCCTATACCATTGATATCGCCATGAGTAATACCTATTTTTATTATTTTGCTTTCACTCATTGCTATATGTTTTAGAAATGAAAACTATTTTTATACAGAAAGTTTTCATTCGGGTTGTCAAAGGTAAGCCTTTTTACACAAATATCCTCAAAAAATGCTCTCCTTTTTATCATCTATACTCATTTAGACCATTTTTGAAGCCGTAGAGAGCATTCCACATGCCGCATAAATATCTTCACCGCGTGATGCACGTATAGTTGCCGTAACGCCACGACTGTTCAGGCGGTCACGGAAACGTTCCATCACACTGGCCTCGGCCGGATACAACTCCACACCAGGAATAGCATGGAAACGTATCAGGTTCACCCTACATGGTAACCCGCTTAGCAGACGTACAAGAGCATCGGCGTGAGCCAAGCTATCGTTATAGCCCTTAAAAATAATGTATTCAAATGACAGCCTACGCTGATGTGTCCAATCATACTCTCGTAAAAGTGCCAGCAAATCATGTATCGGGAACGACTTCTCTACCGGCATTACCTCTGCGCGTTGCTCGGATGAGGGTGCATGCAAGCTCACAGCCAAATGACAGCCACACTCATCAAGAAAACGGCGCAACCCAGGCCTATAGCCTATGGTCGACACGGTAATACGATGGGGGCTCCACCCCATACCCCATGGTTCGGTAAGGATACGTATCGATTGTAATAAGGCATCAACATTATCCAACGGTTCACCCATTCCCATAAAAACAATATTTGTGAGTTTTTCGCTTTCGGGAATAGAGACTACCTGATTGATAATCTCGTGTGCGGTAAGATTACGCGTAAAGCCTTGCTTGCCTGTCATACAAAAATAACAATTCATCTTACAACCCACTTGCGACGACACACACAACGTTGCACGTTCCTTATCGGGAATATATACCGACTCTACACCATGTGTTGTCCCCGCGGCAAAGAGATATTTCACCGTCCCGTCGACCGACTGCATTGCTTCGCATGGCGCATAATATCCTACATCATACTTCTCGGCCAAAGCAGTTCTATGCAGCTTCGACACATCGGTCATATCTGCAATATCCTTTACGCGCCGTATATAGAGCCAACGAGCCAATTGTTTGACTGCAAAACGAGGCATACCTTGTTGCTGTACGAGAGCCTGCAATGCATCGAGACTCATTCCTGCCAAATGTTCTTTCACACTATTTTCCATACTTTTTTGCTGGTCAGTTACTCTCTTTACATTCTCACATGGCTCTATAACAGAGCTTTCACACATTGCTCTGCCCACATGAGACGATACAAAAAAATGCAAGCCACATACATGCTGTGACTTACATCCTAAAATCTGTCGGGGTGAGAAGACTCGAACTTCCGACCTCCACGTCCCGAACGTGGCGCGCTAACCAACTGTGCTACACCCCGAATTAGTTTAGCGGCACAAAGGTACAATAAAGTTTCCAAAAAGCAATAGAGTCAACAGTTTTTCTTTCATAAGATTTCCCCTTTATTTATTATATTCCGGAATGACTATATACTTGACACGAAAATGCCACACTCATTCCCATCACACATCAACCATCTATATCAAGGTATAATCTCGCGCTTGTATGGGCAAAAAATAGGGCTGTGACAATGTCACAGCCCTATTTTTATGTAGGAATAAAAACATTTATTCTTCGCCTTTTTCCATCTTCTCTTTCAAAGCAGCAAGAGCATCTATATCACCCAGCGTAGTCTTCTCTACGGTAGGCAGAGCAGCTGACTCCTCAGCGGCTTTTGTCTTCTTGGCAGCACGTTGTTTGGCAGCATTCTCTTTACGAGCCTCTGCCTTAGCCTCATCTTCATAGATACGGCTGTGCGACAAGATAATACGTTTAGCTTCTTTGTTAAACTCTATTACTTTGAAATCGAGAGTCTCACCTACTTGAGCTTGAGAGCCGTCTTGTTTTACAAGATGTTTCGGCGTTGCAAAGCCCTCTACACCATAAGCGTCCAACGCGATAACAGCGCCACGGTCATGCATCTCTTCGATAGTACCTTTGTGGATAGAGTCTACTTTGAAGATTTCTTCCAATTTATCCCAGGGATTTTCCTCAAGTTGCTTGTGACCCAAGCTGAGACGACGATTTTCTTTATCTATCTCAAGAACTTGTACCTCTATCGTAGCGCCAATCTGAGTAAACTCTGACGGATGTTTGATTTTCTTTGTCCAAGACAAGTCAGAGATGTGGATAAGACCATCTACACCTTCCTCAATCTCTACGAACACACCAAAATTCGTGAAGTTGCGTACTTTGGCTGTGTGACGTGAACCGACAGGATAGCGGGCTTCTATATTCTGCCAAGGATCTTCCTTAAGCTGTTTGATACCAAGCGACATCTTGCGCTCTGCACGATCGAGTGTCAAAATCACAGCTTCTACCTCGTCACCAACTTTCATGAAGTCTTGCGCGCTACGCAGGTGTTGCGACCACGACATCTCCGATACATGTATCAAGCCCTCTACACCAGGCAGAATCTCGATAAATGCACCATAATCGGCCATAACGACAACCTTGCCTTTTACTTTGTCGCCTACTTTCAGGTCGGCAGGCAGAGCATCCCACGGATGGGGTTGCAACTGTTTCAAGCCAAGTGCTATACGTTTCTTTTCCTCATCGTAGTCGAGCACAACTACATTTATCTTTTGGTCGAGCGAAACAACCTCTTCGGGATGATTTACGCGGCCCCAAGACAAATCGGTAATGTGGATAAGACCGTCTATACCACCTAAGTCTACGAATACACCATAAGAAGTGATATTCTTCACTGTACCGGCCAATACAGAACCCTTCTGCAAGCTGGCAATGATTTCTTTCTTCTGTTGTTCTATTTCTGCCTCGATCAATGCTTTGTGCGATACAACGACATTGCGATACTCTTGGTTGATTTTTACGACCTTGAATTCCATCGTTTTACCTACCAAAATATCATAATCGCGGATAGGTTTCACATCAATTTGCGAACCGGGCAAGAATGCCTCAGTGCCACCAAATACATCGACAATCATACCACCTTTAGTGCGGCACTTGATGTAACCGGTAATTACCTCATCATTGGCAAATGCTTGGTTAACACGCTCCCACGAATGTGCTGCACGTGCTTTTTTGTGCGACAGTACAAGCTGTCCCTTGTTGTTTTCTTGCGACTCTACGTAAACTTCTACTTTGTCGCCGACTTTCAAATCGGGATTGTAACGGAACTCACTAATAGGAATAATGCCATCCGATTTGTAACCGATGTTTACCACCGCCTCACGCTTATTCATGGAGATGATGGTACCCTCTTGTACCTCTTTATCCTTTACGGTATTGAGGGTTTGGCTGTAGGCTGCCTCCAGATCCTCACGGCTTTTTTCGCCCGCAACCTCGCCTTTTTCAAAGGCATCCCAGTCGAAGTTCTCTACCGGGCTTTGCATTTCTTCACTCATGTTTTTAATTAATAATTAGGGTTTTGTGATTAATAAATTAGACATTATGCGGTCCTAAAATCGCGGCAAAGTTACACATTTTTTATTTCTACACAAAAAATATCCTTTATTTCGTTCAAAAACCTTGTTTTCAATCTCATAAGCACTTCTAATACCCTATGAACTTACCAATCACTTACGCATTTGATAAGGAATGATACAACGGCTATTTTCTGTATAACACAAAACAGGTCTGATAATTATTGTGTTTTATTGAAGAATATTTGCATTTATTATGTCACGAACAGGCTGTTATTCTATTGCTATACTTACCTTTGCATAAACAACCAACTACAACTGCAAGGTTGTAGCTTACGAAATACTATTTATTAACCGCTCTTATTCATGTAAATGTTATGAAAAAATGGATTCTGCTGGTTGCCACTGCAACCTTTATGACAGGTGCTGCATGGGCACAAGATGCCCCCGCTGCTAAAAAGGGTGATTTCGGCACCGAAATCTCATTTAACCCCTTCAATCAAAATGGGAACACATTCAGTTTGGATGCACTGAAATTACGTTACTTCATCACCGACCATGATGCAGTAAGGCTTTCTTTGGGATTTGGTATCACAAAAGAGACTATCAAAGACGATGACACCGTAGACGACTATGTAAACACGACAAAAGGTGATTTCAGTATTGATTTGGGCTACGAACGTCACTTCAAAATAGCTAACCGTCTCTCCTTATATGCCGGCGGTGAGGTAGGCTTCCTTTCTCATTTTGCATCTGGCAAGGGAAAAACTACTATTGCCGGCGCTATAACAACAGTCGACTTCAAAAACATTACGACTATCAACGGCGATCGCGCGTACGCTGCATTTACAGCCGGAATTTTCACGGGTCTCGATTTTTATGTATACAAAGGTCTTTACGTAGGAGCCGAACTGGGACTCTACATGCAGACGGGCAAAACACTCAAAGCCGAAGCTGTAACTACAGTTGGAGACGTAACCTCAATAACAAAATATAACAACTCAACGACTACTACATCTTGTCAATTTGGCGTTACTCCCAGCGTTCGTTTGGGATGGACTTTTTAGCTTGCAAGGGTGGGAATGTGTCAGAAGATGACATATTCCCTTGCAGTGTATTTACACAGTCATACAACATAAGAAAATTGAGGGCATAAATGGCAAATGTTTGCCGCTAACGAAGCCCTTCACTGCTAAGAAAAGCAGTTTTAAATAGTAATGGATTAGTACACAGCATCTACACTACAGTATGTAAACCAAAGAGGGTCGCCCCGTGATGGAGCGACCCTCTTCTCTTTTATCTAATCCCTTACTTCAATCTATCGACGTACTTTGAGTACTTCATTGCCACAACGTACAAGATAGATACCACGTACCAAATTACTTAAATCGAGGTACTTTTCACCACTCTTCACGAGAACACCTTGCAGATTGTACACCATGATTGTACCATCGGCATATACCTCACGGCCATTGTAGCGAATAGTATTCGTAGACACAAGCGGGCTTATGGCACCGGTACCAGTATTTACTTCAAGAAGTATCTTCACAGCGCAATCATAATCTACTGTAAATGTGAAGCCACCTTCGATATTCAAGCCATCAAATACTACCTCTGTAAAGGTTGTAGCGTTACGGTCGGTCAACTGGTACGAACATGTTTCACCATTGAACTCTACGATATATCCTTTCGGAGAGTTGTTTTGCGTACAACCTATAATGGTTACCTTCGATACATAGATTCCGCTGGGGATAGTTACTGTATGCTGTCCCTCACTAACTGGTATCAGCTTGGCTGCAGTCGTCGCATCGGAACGGTTGTAAACAGTAGCACTTGTTGCACCATCAAGCGTATAACCGATGGGGAAGGTACCTGCCTCAATAGTTACTGCACTAGCAGAAAATTCTGTAAAGCCTGCATTCACTATCAGATTTCCTGTAAGAATTGTACCCTCAGGAACATCCCATCCAGTAAATACATATCCTTCTTTTACAGGTTTTTCCTCAGGATATACGACAACCGTCTGATTTTCCATTGTCGCAAATACGTCACCCTCTACCATGAAGGTTACTGTATACGAAGGAGCTTCCTGCCATGTTGCATGGACTGTCAGGTCGCTGGTAAGGATTACACCCTCGGGCATATCCCATCCAGTAAATATATATCCGGCCTTCACAGGATTCTCTTCAGGATAGTTAACAGCTGTTTGATTCGTCATTGTTGCATACACAACATCATCAACCATAAAGGTTACTGTATAAGTAGGTATTGACGAGTTTGTAACGGTAAGTACATATTCTGCTGAGGCTGCTTGATATTGATCAGTAGCAGTTACAGAGGCTCTAATCGTAGTCTGACCCACGCCAAGGAGTGTTACATAGCCTGCGTTATTGACGACTGCAACATGCTGGTTTGTGCTGGTGTATGTCACTGTACCATCAGAGTTGTTTTCAAGAGTCGGGAAAGTATTGGTAGCGCCCGGAGCCATATCGGCCGTAGCTGTTGTTGCACTGAATGCGAAGGTAGGTTTCTCCAAGCCACTGGCATCTGCACTGACTGTGATAGTGAAATAGTTCAAGCCACCCGAGCCTTGTACAGCAATAGAAGTCTTACCTGCAGGTACAGTATAAGTAGCCTCTTCCTTCGATGTGCTAGCCGACGAAGCTATAGGCTCACCCTCTACTATAAGGTTACGACTACCGTTGCTATTACCGGTATTGGCAAATACAAAGGTAAGTATCTGGCCTTCACTTACAGGGACATTCATTGTAAATGAACCTTGCAAATACATGCCCTTGCTCGAATCCCAGCTGATACGGACATCTCCTTGGAAGGTGATACCCTCAGTTTCTGCAAATCCAAGGTCAGTAGCCTCACTAAACGATGCATCATAACGGTTTGTACCATCAGTAGCCTTCGTCCATACGCTGCTACTCATTACAGCGTCTCGAGTTTCGCTGCTCCACGCCGTGAAGTCCCATTTATTAGTTACGACAACGTCACCTCCTGTAGAACCACCTGTAGAACCGCCTTCACTATTCTTACCATCGGAGAATGTAGGATATACATACAAATCGGAGCTCAGACGCTGTCCTTGGGCTGCCGACCATCCAACAAAAGTATAACCCTCTTTAGTAGGTGTGCCCTTAGGATATACAAGTTTCGTTTGATTTGTCTGGGTAGTAAATACTTGGGTACCTTCTACATCGGCATAATATGTTACTGTGTATGAGGCCGGAGCTGCAGATGTTTGCGTAAATGCGGCAATCTCAACGAGAGATGTTTCATACGAACGTATAGCACTCATCAAGTCACTGTTAACTTCATAATCGGCATCATCTACACTGTTATCGAAACCACGCCAAGTGAAATCGCCACCCTCCATACGGCCGGCACTGGCTTTTACTTTGGCAGGTACAGCGATGGCAACATCGGGCGTATAAGTATACATCAACGATGAATTGGTATCGAAGTTGTTATATGTAGTACCACCAGCCAACGTTTCATAAGTTGAAGGAACTTGCTCATTTCGTGACGTGGCTTGGTAGGCATCGAAGCTGGTAGCATCGACCTTAGTTGCGCCAGACCCTGGTACTGAATTGGCTGTTATGTAACTGAAATTGCTACCACACTCTACAAAAACGTTAC
This sequence comes from uncultured Porphyromonadaceae bacterium, assembly GCA_900538705.1. Classification (GTDB taxonomy): domain Bacteria; phylum Bacteroidota; class Bacteroidia; order Bacteroidales; family Barnesiellaceae_A; genus Barnesiella_A. The sequence goes on along the minus strand of UPZG01000010.1, from coordinate 7,325 downwards.
CATATGCTTTTATCATACCGCCACTTTCGCCCGAGAATGTACCATCACCCGAAGCATCAGTACCTTGTTTCGACGACATCATGGGGCGGTTGGTATTACGATAATAGTTATTCTCGACAAATGCGCTTGAACCAGAAGTAACACCTACTCCATATTTGGCAGCACCATCGTAATAGTTATTATAAATGTGCACCGTCATCGTACGGATACGAGGGTGACGTGAGTCTGAGTGGTCGAACCAGTTATGATGATATGATATGTAGTTAGGACCGCTTTCCGATTTCATACCGCAAAGCGACATTTTACCAGAATCCCAGAAGTGGATATACGAGAAAGTACAATATTGTGAGTCGTCTTTCACATCTAATGAACCATCACCTTTAGCTTGGTCAGATGCGCTACCTGCCTTTCCATAGAATATATCACAGTGGTGTACCCACATCTTTACCGACTCTTTGATAGAGACACCATCGTCGTTAAAGAGAGCTATACCCAAGTTTCGCATCTCTACGTTATTGGCTTTAACAAAAACAAAACCCCAGTCACTCAACCAAGCATCATCACCTATACCCTCAATGGTTACTTGCATAGGTATAGTGTTGTTTTTACCCTTTAACTGCATGGCATCGGCATCGCCATAGAGCTGCCCACTCGTAGTATTGATATTACCTATGATACGAACAGCGAGAGGTCGGGTCTCTAAACCCTTCTCATATGCCTTCAAAATTTCGCCCAAACCGGTACATGTAGATTCTGTTTTAGCATTGAGTACTGTCAACTGTACATTATCGACATTCTCGTTAGTGATATACAATACACGAGCATTGTCTTTAAGTGTACCATCATTATTATAGGCACCTACTGCAACCCCGTCTTTGTGTGCAAAACCATCACGATCGTATGATTGTACACTTACTGTCTTCGTTTCGGTAGCGCTACCCGAAATAACATTGCCACCATTGGTAGCCTCAATCTTAAATAGATAATTACCAGGTTTCAAACCAACAGCATCGGCACGACCATACCAACCGTAGTTACGAATCAGTTCTTTGTCGAGCTGCTTCCAGTTGGCATCAGTAGCACCTTTTACATATACATTGTACATATCGGCTCCTTGGTAGAGCTCCCATGTTACATAGGCACTCTCGTACCATCCTACGACTTGCTTGACTGATACTTGCGCCCATACAGCACTGAAGCATGTAGCCAGCAACAAACAAATTGTAAAAATTCTGTTTTTCATGTCTTTCTTGTATATTAATTTAATGAAGTTTTTTCATTCTCGTTATGTCCATCCGATAGCGCCTACGCTATATAATACACATCAGGGCAAAGACAGCATGCAAAAATAAGTTTTTTAAACTCTCCGTGTAATATCAAAAAAAAATTATACCAAAAAATGTACTGTTTATATCAAAAAATACAAGCCAACAATATTTGTCTACTTGTATCATAAACAATTAACGACGCATAGAAGCATATATGTTCGTGACTTATGCAATGTCATAAACATAATGTTTAACCATAAACACATGCTATCTATGCACAACTTAGAATAGTATCGACGTTGTTACACCTAAGGTTGCCGTATGCAGTATGGTAGTATGCCGGCTGCTTTGCTCTATACCGTAGGAAGCATTAGGCTTAAGGTTCGTCGCCAAGACATAACCTCCATAATCGCAAAAGGCCTTTACTCCAAAATAACGACGAGCCACAACCGACAACGAGGCTCCTATTTCATAATACAACCCAGTCTTCTCAACCTGCAAAGCATCGGGAATTATATTGACATCAGAAATAATATTACAACCCACCAATGCTTTAAGTTCGGCTCTAAAACGAGCTCCTAAGGGACATGAGCCGTAGCCTCCTACAGCAACAGTAGCAGCATCTATCGAATAAGATTGATCATCCGTGCTACTCTCAAGCATTACTGGCACATGCGCTACTGTGGCTTCGCCACCTATTCCCCAATATTTATGTATATACCAGGCGCCCTCAACTCCCATCCTACTTCCTACAGATGGCAAAAGTCGTTGTCCATTGCCCAATTCTACAGCCGCTGTAGGCAAACTAAGCCCCATATAAAGACCGGCATAAGAGGGTTTATCAGGAATAGAAAAATCGGGATGCGACAGTTGATAAAGACCCTTTTCTTTAAATATCAGGTCTGCAAAGAGATATCCAAACTCTACCGATAGGATTCCGATACCGGCACCGGCCAAAACATCCGATATCCAATGTCGATTGTTAAGAATTCTCGACACTCCCACAGCCGTTGCCACAGTATATCCGCCCACACTTATCCATGGACTTATACACCCAAACTCTTTATCTAACATCGCGGCCGCCATAAAAGCTGTTGCCGTATGCCCCGATGGAAAAGAATTGCGAGTTGTACCATCGGGACGCATGGTCCCTACCGAATACTTCACCCCATTCACAGCAATTGCCATCAGAGCAACAGAGAAGGCATCCGAGACCAACATACGTCCCCACGAACTACGTCCTTTCACGCCACATGCCTTTATGATAAGCATCGCAGCCGCCGGGGCATATTGCATATAATCGTCGTATGTATGCCGGAAAGTAGGTACATAAGCATCGCGCAACCCTTTGAATTGCTCGGCTACATAATATTGCGTTGCAAAACCACCCACCAACAACGGCACCCCCACATACGTCATCTGCACATACTTATTGGTATAAAACATATTCTTAGGCAATACCGTAAGCGAATCTCGACTATAGATAGCATCACTATCGGACAATAGATGGGAACCCGTTGTAGTATATGCAACAGTATCACCTTTGGCAGGAACACCTATGGAAGCTTCACAATGCGAAGCCAAAACAAAAAATATAAATAACAGAACTACAGACGTCCGTAACATGTGCAATAGTTTGGCAATGGGTCTCATTTATTTTATCCTATATATTAAAAGCCATAAAGCATAATACCTTACATACTGCAAAGATAACCAAAATAGGCATTGTAAAAAGCACAACACTATTTTTGCATAGACACAACAAAAGGATTGTCTCCACAAGAGGAAACAATCCTTTTTATTATGTAACAATCGAATTATTAGAACATGTAACCAAGAGTGATAGTCCAAGCTCCCGTTTTGGCTTTGTTCAGGTTTACAACATCACCAAAACCTATTTCAGAAGCCGTACCAAGACCCCAACCATATTGCACAGCAAGGTCGACATGCTTTATTATCTCAACACCAATACCTAAATTAATGGCAACGTCGAAAGCTTTATTTTTAATAATCTGATCTGCATTTTTCACTGTTTCACCCAGGCCTTTGATAGACTCACCTACCTTAAAAGCGAAACTCGGACCGGCATATATAAACGGTATCACAATATCTTCTACAACCGGCAACTGCAACTTATACTTCAAGTTTATAGGCACCTCGATATAATGTATGGTATTGGAAACAGGTTCTTTTGTACCAAAAACCGATTCAAAAGCATCTCCCAATATATTATCCCCTACCTCGTATTTGGTTCCTTTGGCCGTATACATCACACTGGCATCTACACCAAAACCAGCAACAAAGATCCACTCTGCCATTATACCTCCTGTAAAGTTGGTCAACGAAGTCCCTTTAAACTCGAGATTCTTGGCATTATCCCAACTCAAGTTAGAGAAGTTTGCGCCCACTTTGGCACCAAAACGCAACTGTGCGTTGGCTGCCGGCGCTGCCGCTAAAGCTACAGCGGCCAATACGATGCAAATTAGTTTTTTCATAAGTTTTTTATATTTCTAAGTTGTTCCTTCTTTATCATGCAAGCAATAGTATCCCATATACTTACATACATCAGCAGTTTGTGTAACTTATACGTCTACCGAACGAGCTGACATTCAACCATCGCAAAGATAATTGATTAATAATAAATAACAAAAAAATCGCCGAAAATATCAATTTGCATTCATATTTTACTATTTTTCCTGCGACGTAAATCTAAGGCATAAGACTTTCTCATATTATAAGTTTTTCATCACTACCAAACATCAATGCCATACCTTAGTCACCGATCATGAAAGATATAAAACAGGGGCTATAGCTATAAAACAGCCACAGCCCCTTACAAAGAAGTTTGATTTACAAACTATTACTTACCATCTTGAGCCAATCCATTCCACACAAGAGCCGAAAGAGCTGCGCCGCAAAATGGGGCTACTATAAAGAGCCACAGTTGCTCAAGAGCTACACCTCCCTCAAAAACAGCAGGAGCTATGCTTCGTGCCGGATTAACTGATGTTCCGGTAATAGGTATACACACAATGTGCACAAGCACTAAAGTAAGGCCTATTGCCAAACCGGCAAAATTACCCGCACCTTTTTGGGGGTCAGTAGCCCCAAGAACAACAAGTACGAAGATAAACGTAAAGGCCAACTCGGCAATAAACGCCTGCAACATCTCGCCTTCTCCAAAGCTGTTGGCTCCAGTGGCTGTTGCCCCCGCATGCGCTCCGGTAGAAACAAGCGCAAATATAATAGCAGAACCTATAAACGCACCTATCACCTGAAACAACATATAAAAAGCCGCATCTTTACCCGACATACGCTTAGACAGATACACGCCTAATGTAATTGCAGGATTGATGTGACAACCCGATATGCCGCCAATAGTGTATGCCATAGCTACAACAGATAGACCGAATGCAAAAGCAACGCCAAGCGTGCCTACTCCTGCACCACAAGCGGCAGCTATGTCGCCAGCAAATACTGCACTACCGCAGCCCATAAGGACGAGTACCATCGTACCAACCATTTCAGCAAGATATTTTTTCATACTCATTTGTGTTATGTCGCATTTTGGGTATTATATGCGACGGGTTAATAAATTGTCTTTGGCAAATATAACAAAAAATTTTATATATTCGCCAAAAGTGTATAAATTAGGCCGACATCTGAGATGTATTCCAGTTTCTGCAATAAATAATGTAATTTTGCCCATCTGTTTTTTATATCATTCAAATAACACACATGGAAAACGAATGTAAAACCTCCCCCGATACTCAACATAGCGAAGACGAAAAATACATGCGCATGGCTCTGCAAGAAGCAAGAGCAGCCGCCGCCGAAGACGAAATACCAATAGGGGCTATTATCGTATGCCGTGGGCGAGTCATAGCTCGGGCTCACAATCTCACAGAACTACTCCACGATGTAACAGCCCATGCCGAAATGCAAGCTATTACAGCAGCAGCCGACAGTCTTGGAGGCAAATACCTTACCGACTGCACAATGTATGTTACGGTGGAACCTTGCACCATGTGCGCCGGAGCAATAGGTTGGGCACAAATAGCACGACTTGTATATGGAGCAAGCGATGAGAAACGAGGATACCGACGACTTGCAGGGGGCGCATTACATCCTAAAACAGAAGTGACACATGGTATTTTGGCAGAAGAGTGCGCCACATTGATACAAGATTTTTTCAAAGCCAAACGTTAAGGACATCGTAGACTTTATTGACCTAAAAGATGTGAGTTACCGCCAAGAAAACAAAAAAGGGTCTTTCTTTTTTGTTTTGCGACTCTATTGTAGTATCTTTGCATCCCGAAACAGAGAAGCCTTAAACAGGCATACAATACACTATATAAACGCCCATATATACATATTCATATCATGACTTTAGGGAGATATACATATAATATTAAGATTAGCCCCGTTTGCATTGCAACGTCGACCTTCCTTGTAGGTCCGATGCCGGTGCAATGGTTTACCGGTTATATCTAAGTCTCCCCGTTATGTGGCGTTACCACCTACGGTGTAAGATATTGGCCACATAACATCCTACACAATATCATCATTCAAAATTTTGTCGGATAAAAAACCTTACGATGTACCTACCATGAAGAGACATCGTAGTGTGTGTTATGCTCCGTCACAACCATAATACCGACGAATACATTATTTTTTAAGTTAAAAAGGATTTGTTATGTTTTTGATTTTAGGAATATTATTCGTATCTACAGCATTAGGATTACTGCTACGCAACGTAACGATGTTCAAAAAATTAGAACGCACCATAGCTTATACCATTTATGCCATGCTTTTCACATTTGGCATAACCATAGGTTCCAATCCCGATTTTTTCGATAACATAGGGCGTTACGGCATACAAGCAGTCATACTATCAGTGGCCGGCATCATAGGCAGCATACTTGCTTCGATGCTCGCATGGAAAATTTTACGGAAAGGAGGTAACTATGAAAAATAGCATTATTGTTCTTTTATGCCTCATTATCGGCATTTTATTTGGGCATTTTATGCCTGAAAATATAGTGAATTTATGTACCGATCTACCTCACTGGTTGCTCTATCTACTCATACTGCAAGTAGGGCTCAATTTAGGGGCTAATAGCGACCTTAGTAGCATTATACACTCGATTAGAGTGAGCGATTTTTTCATTCCTCTTTTCACTATTGCCGGCACATTGCTTTTCACTGCAATGGCCAGCCTCCTGCTTAACTCATGGACAGTACGCGACTGCATGGCTGTGGGTAGTGGATTTGCCTATTATTCTCTTTCATCGGTACTTATCGTACAACTCAAAGAAGCAAGTATCGGTATCGATATGGCATCACAACTAGGAGCCATAGCACTCCTCGCCAATATGATACGAGAAATGCTCGCCATCATGGGGATGCCTTTCTACTCACGCTTTGGCAAATTGGTTCCTGTATCCGTGGCAGGCATCACTTCTATGGACTTATGTCTTCCTTCCATTACGCGCTATGCCGGGAAAGATATGATACCTGTTGCCATCGTTCACGGGCTTATACTCGAAATAAGCGTTCCTCTACTTGTCACATCACTCTGCAGTTGATTTTCATTTTGTCAACTCATAAATACTTTTTTGTAGGGGAATATACACATATACATTTAAGAAATGCGTGGTCAGTAGCTGCACCACGCATTTCTTATTTAATTTAAATATATAGCCCAATATAAGAGAGATGTCTCATAAATCTCATCATGGTAACAGCATCACTCATACGTGTTTTTACACACTCAAACATTGCAATGGCTGGGTCTACAAGGCTTAAACGGAACTCGCAGACAATTCCGCTACTAATGCTCACAATTCTAAATAACATTAATATTATCACACCACATAAAGATAATAGTCCACAAGCTCAATACTGAAGAAAATACTAGAGAAAATACTGAAACAACCACGGATCGGCAATACACACTACATTAGCAATTATTCGTTTCTACCGGCTGTGCCGTATAAACAAAAAAAATCCCTCGGATGGACTCTTCGTCCTTCCGAGGGCTAAGTTGGCAGCTAC
>UPZG01000009.1 GCA_900538705.1 uncultured Porphyromonadaceae bacterium | reverse complement strand
ATAATAAACCTTCACCCACGCCTATCCCTCAGTGTATCTATACAGGTACACCTACAGCATAAGCGTTGCCGGCAACTATTCTCAAGGGATTTGAAATTGGCGATTTCTTAAGTCGAGAATAATACAGACACGCTTCTGTAAAATCTTAATATGTTACGCCCTCGCTCGGGCGACTGTTACGGCAAAGATAGGCAACAAGTCAAAAAATAACAAGCATAGAAAAGAAATATAGACTTCTTGCCTTCGCACGACGCTCCTGACAACAAAAAAACGGCGTAACAACCCCATCAATGGTTATTACGCCGAAAATGCAACAGAGGCCTTCTAAAGCAGCCCTACGAGCTACATAGCCTTGCCTCGTCGTAAACTAAAAAAGCCTCCTCCTCCACACCGGGAAGAGAGAGACTTCTTGCGTATACACATCGCTGCAACCTACAACGAGTTTATCGTTTTGTTGCAACTGTACATGACATCAGAAAAATTTGACAGGCTCTCCAAGGATGTCGCCCAACAGATTGTTTGCCAAGCGGCTGGCACCAATACGGAAATAGTTATTGTTCAACCATTTTTCACCCAATACAGATGCCACTACACAATAATACTTCACAGCATCGGCCGTAGTAGAAATACCACCGGAGGGCTTGATGCCAATCATTGTACCGGTCTTATCGTAGTATTCTTTGATAGCCTGGCACATTACGTAAACAGCTTCGAGGGTTGCAGCAGGCTCTTGCTTTCCGGTAGAAGTCTTTATGAAATCGGCACCCGAATAGATGGCCAGGATAGATGCCTTCTTGATGTTTGATGCCGTTTTAAGGGCTCCTGTCTCGAGTATTACTTTCAAGTGTGCATTACCACAAGCGCTTTTCAACTCGGCAATTTCATCGCACATCTCTTCATAGTTACCCCCCAACATATCGCCTACGCTGATAACAATGTCTATCTCGTCGGCACCATCTTTTACGGCAAGCTTTGTCTCTGCAACTTTTACCTCTGTAAAAGTTTGTGATGACGGAAAGCCACCCGAAACAGCAGCAATCCTTACACTCGATACATCGAGATTCATTCGTACCGTACCGGCAAAATTGGGATACACACAAATGGCTGCAACATTGGGTAACTCTCCATGCTCTTCCTCAAAAGCATTGACACGTTGTGTAAAGTGACTCACAGTTGCAGTATTGTCCTCGGTACGCAATGTGGTGAGGTCGATACTGTTAAATAACTTCTTATACACCTCTACGGTATTGTAGGTTTCGAAGTTGTCTCGCACAATCTTCTCTACGGCTTGTTGCACGGCAGCGTCGTCTATATCGGTAGGATAGAGCGACAAAGCCTCTTCGTACTTATTCATGCTCATATAGTTTTAAGTTGTTTTTATGTCGTTCTTTATCACGTTCGGTTTTCTTTTCTATGTTACGGACAAAAGCTTCAGTAAGGTCTACTCCCGTCTGGTTGGCAATGCAACAAAGCACCCACAATACATCGGCCAGCTCATCGGCGAGGTCGAGCTTCTCGCCTTTTTTAGACGACTGCTCACCATAACGCCGCGCCATGATGCGAGCCACCTCCCCCACCTCTTCTGTGAGAATAGCCATGTTGGTAAGCTCGTCGAAATAACGTACACCGTAGCTTTTTATCCACTCGTCTACTTGTTTTTGTGCCTCATCAATCGTCATATCACTCTCTGTTTTGTGAGTCTATACATATCGTTACAGGACCATCATTGAGCAGCTCTATCTGCATATCGGCCCCAAACACACCGGTTGCTACCTTTCGACCCAATGTTTGCGACATACGTTCGCAAAAAGCCTCATAAAGGGGTCGCGCATGTTCGGGACGCGCCGCCCGAATATAAGCCGGTCTATTTCCCTTTTTTACCGATGCATGTAGGGTAAATTGACTTACGACAAGCGCATTGCCGCCAATATCTAACAAAGAACGGTTCATCACTCCATTCTCGTCATTATATATGCGCAACTGGGCTGTTTTTTTTACAAGCCACTCTACATCATCTATCGTATCACGCTCTTCCACGCCTACCAGCACAACCATGCCTTCTCCAATAGACGAATACTCATGGCCGCCAATACTGAGCAACGCATGTCTTACACGCTGTATAACAATTCTCATACGCTTCTGTGTAATCTGTTCATGCAAAATAAATAAAAATAAACGAGATGAAGACTATATTGTCGGCCCATTTGCCGGTAAAGAGAGCATCGGTTAAACCAATATAATTATAAATATTTAATTATCAATTATTTATAAAAATACAACCCCCAATAAATACTCGACATAGATCTTACCTAAGTATGCTGAGCCATCCGTTTTTACGACAGGCAGATGCAAAACAATAAACGTTTACCACAAAACATATATGCAAATAGCAGGAATGCACCAAGAAAGGAAAAGGGAAAGAAGAGAGAAAAACAGATAGACATTTATAAGGTCTGACTTTTATTCTGCTTTATGTAAAGCATCATACACTATAGCTGCGCGCGCAGCACCCACAACTTGGGCTAGCTCATCCTGCGTGGCTTCACCCATCCGCTTCACACTTTTAAAATGCCGTAACAGTTTGTCTCGAGACTGTTCGCCCACCCCTTTTACGCCATCCAGAACCGACACTGTTTGCGACTTGCTGCGACGATTACGATGATGTGTGATACCAAAACGGTGTGCTTCGTCGCGTAAATGCTGTATTAGCCGCAACGACTCAGAATTCTTATCGATATAAAGCGGCACCGTATCGCCTGGAAAATATATTTCTTCGAGTCTCTTAGCAATGCCTACAATAGCTATCTTGCCCCGCAAACCCAACTCGTCCAATGACGAAACAGCGGCACTCAACTGCCCCTTACCTCCATCAACCACGATAAGCTGTGGTAATGGCTGCCCCTCTTCTACTAAACGATGGTAACGACGATAGATAATTTCGCGCATCGATGCGAAATCATCGGGACCGACAACTGTCTTGATATTGAAGTGACGATAATCTTTTTTCGATGGCTTCGCCATTTTGAAAACGACACATGAAGCCACCGGGTTGGTACCTTGAATATTGGAGTTATCGAAACATTCTATGTGTACGGGAAGTTCGTTGAGACGGAAATCCTTCTGCAATCGCGATAATATGCGGGTAGCACGCTGCTCCGGATTGAGTTTCTCCGATTGCTTCAACCTATCTATCTTGTACTGTCGCACATTCTGCAGCGAAATATCAAGCAACTTACGTTTGTCACCCCGCTCCGGAAGAATAAAACGCAAATCGGAAAACTCCGTTTCAGGAAGAAACGGTACAATAGCTTCGCGTGTATCACTATCAAAACGTGAGCGCAATTCTGCAATACCAAGAGCTAAAATTTCAGCAGCCGTTTCATCGAGTTTTTTCTTATATTCTATAGTGACACATTGTACTATAGAACCCGCCTTGACATGCATATAATTAATAAATGCAAGCGCATCATCCTCATCATAAGAAAAGACATCGACATTGTGTATTGTTGTACTCACGACAACAGATTTGGCCTTATAACGCTCTACCAACTCATAACGTTGTTTCACTTCCTGTGCCTCCTCAAAACGAAGCTGCGATGCCAACTCTTGCATCTCTTGTAGCAACACATTGCTCAACTGCTGTGTATTGCCATTGAGTATTTGTTTTACGGCATCAATGTATCCCGCATAGGTCTCGCGAGAAATAAGACCCTCGCAACACCCCATACAACGTTTTATATGATATTGAAGGCAAAGCTTATACTTATGCTTTTCTACAGCATCGGCTGTAAGAGCATACCGACAGGTACGTAAGGGGAAAAGTTCGTGTAAAAGTTCGAGTACCGTTTTAGCGATGTGTACATGCGCATAAGGGCCATAATACTTAGCACCACTTTTACGTTCTACCCTACGTGTAAGGAATACACGAGGGAAATCTTCATTGGTTACACAAATCCACGGATAAGTTTTGTCATCTTTGAGCAGAATATTATAGCGAGGCTTATACTTCTTTATCAAAGAGTTTTCAAGATGCAGTGCGTCTTCTTCCGTATCGACAAGAATATACTTCAAGTCGGCAATATGACGCACCAGAATTCTGGTTTTAGGAGAGTCCTCATGTACTTTGTTAAAGTATGACGAAACTCTTCTTTTCAGATTTTTTGCCTTACCTACATATATAATCTTGCCCTCTTTATCGAAATACTGATACACTCCCGGTGTCTCAGGCAAGAGGGCAAGAATATCTTTTATATGTTGGTCGGTGGCAGGCACAACATCAATATTTAATCAAGGTCTCTATCTCTACATCCTTAGGGAACATGGCACGGCCATTCAAGTCGAGCAATTCCGAAATAAAGTTCACATAGATTTTTTTAGGATTGAACCGTTTTACCAACAAATATGCAGCATACATGGTTCCGCCCGTAGCCAACAAATCGTCATGCAACAGCACCACATCATTCTCGTCCAAAGCATCAACATGTATCTCTATCGTATCAGTGCCATACTCTTTGGTATAACTTTCGCTCCAGGTTTCAGCCGGCAACTTCCCTGGCTTTCTCATAGGAACAAAGCCGGCACCAATTTTTTCTGCAATGATAGGGCCCATGATAAAGCCGCGCGACTCTATGCCCACCACTTTCGTTATACCCCTACCGGCATACATCGAAGCCATGTATTCGGTAAGATCATGCAACGCGTCCTTGTCCTTAAAGACAGTAGTGAAATCCTTGAAAAGAATTCCCTTTTTAGGGAAATCGGGGATGTCACGAATAAGACCTTTTAGATTTTCCAAGTTCATAAGTTTGTTTCTATATGTTTGTTACTTTATATATTTCCAGATATTTACACAACCTCACTAAAACTATGTTTCACGTGAAACAGTCATCTTCCCAATAGCAGCAACAATATATTTATGTCACTGGGCGAGACGCCCGGAATACGAGCTGCCTGGGCTATCGTTTCGGGCTGTATCTTTTGCAATTTTTGGCGAGCCTCAGTAGATATTTGATGGATGGAAAGATAATCAAATTTATCCTTTATCCTTATATTTTCCAACCGCGATATCTTGTCGGCAATGAGTTGCTCGCGCTCTATATAGCCACTATACTTAATACGTATTTCGGCGGCCTCGACAATCTCATCACGTCGAGAAGAAATAGACTCAAGACGAGTACGCAGCGCAGGCAAAATAGACGACAAGATAGCAAAACTCATTTGAGGACGCATCAAAAGCTCATAGAGTTTGACGCCGTGACGCAACGGTTGAAGAGAATGCTCTTCGAGCGCTGCATTGACATGCGAAGGCCGTACCGAATATGAATGAGCAAACTCTATCAAATCATTAATCGTCGACAGCTTTGTATCGAGTAAAGCCTTCCTCTCAGCCGAAGCTAAACCCAACTCGTAAGCGCGACGTGTAAGCCGTTCGTCGGCATCATCTTGTCTCAATAATATCCTGTATTCAGCACGCGACGTGAACATTCTATAGGGTTCATCAACACCTTTGGTCACCAAATCATCAATAAGCACACCTATATATGCTTCATTACGTCCTAGGGTAAACGGCTCACCTCCATGACAAGCTATATGAGCATTTATACCGGCAACAATACCCTGCCCTGCAGCCTCTTCATAACCGGTAGTACCGTTGATTTGACCGGCAAAGAAGAGTCTTTTCACCAGTTTAGTCTCAAGCGTATGCAAAAGTTGTGTAGGGTCAAAATAATCATACTCTATTGCATATCCGGGACGATAAATACGCACATTGCGCAAAGCCGGTATCTGCTGTAAAGCTGCAATCTGTATATCTATGGGCAGTGACGACGAAAAGCCATTGAGGTAATATTCTTGCGTTGTCTCGCCCTCGGGTTCGAGAAAAAGTTGATGCTCGCTTTTATCGGGAAAAGTCACAATCTTCGTCTCGATACTGGGACAATATCTCGGTCCAATGCTCTTTATTTGCCCATTATAAAGTGGTGAATCGGGAAGCCCCTTGCGCAATATGTCATGAACACGCTCATTGGTATATATAGTCCAACAACTACGTTGGCGCAATGGGCGTGGTGAAAAATCGAGATACGAGAACTTATGGAAATCGTTATCGCCTTTTTGTTCGATGGATTCGTCAAAATGTATCGTTCTTCCATCTATTCTTACAGGCGTACCAGTTTTCATGCGGCCCACAGTAAATCCCAGCTCGGCCAACTGCTCGGATAAGCCGTACGAGGCGGTCTCAGATATGCGACCTCCCGGCAATTGTACGGGACCAATATGAATAAGTCCATTGAGAAACGTACCATTAGTGAGCACCACGCTTCGTGCACTGAAAGTAACCCCCATCTTGGTAACGACACCACATATCTCGCCTTTCTCAATAAGAAGACGCGATACGGTATCTTGCCACATATAAAGGTTGGTGGTATTCTCCAACACAGAACGCCATTTCTCACTAAATCGCATGCGGTCGCTTTGAGAACGAGGGCTCCAAACGGCAGGTCCTTTAGAACGATTAAGCATCCTAAACTGTATTGCCGTCATATCTGTAATAATGCCCATTCGCCCTCCAAGAGCATCTATCTCCCTAACAATCTGACCTTTAGCTATACCGCCAACAGCAGGGTTACAACTCATTTGCGCTATCTTGTTCATATCTTGAGTAACAAGCAGCGTTTTAGAACCCAACCGGGCAGCAGCAGATGCAGCTTCGCAGCCTGCATGACCAGCACCTACTACGATTACATCGTAATTAAAATCCATCGTTCAACGATATTACTTTCAAATATAAGGCTTTTGTTTGAAACAAGCAAATTGAATACTTCAACACAACATTACTTTTGCAGCATAGCAAGGGCCTCATTTTCGCAAGCCGACATTTTTTCCCGCTCGCCAGGCCCTTTATCATTGATACCGCAAAGATGCAGAATTCCATGTATAATAATACGATAAACCTCTGTTTCATAGGGTTGTCCATACTGCAAAGCATTACTTTTTACAGTATCGAGACTAATAAAGATATCGCCCGAAATCACATTACCTTCGGAATAATCAAAAGTGATGACATCGGTATAATAATCGTGCTGCAAATAAGCTCGATTAACCTCCAAAATCTTTTCATCATCGCAAAAGATATAAGCAATATCACCACACTTTTTTCCATACTTCGCAGCCACATCGCGTATCCACGATGAAACTTCTCTCCTTCTAAAAGGGGGTACTTTCACTCTTTCTGCACAATAGGTTATAGCCATATCAGGAATATTATAAATTCAAAGCGATTGCAAAGTTAAGAACTTAGAGCATACAAAACTCAACCAAAAAAGAAATAAGCCAATGCAATGCCCGAAATAATACCTGCGGCATCGGCAAGAAGCGAATATCCTACCGCATAGCGTGTCTTGCGTATACCTACACTACCAAAATAGACAGCTAGAATATAGAAAGTGGTATCGGTAGACCCTTGGATAGTTGCCGCGACCTTGGCCACAAACGAATCTACACCATAAGTTGCCATACAATCTACCATCATACCACGAGCACCACTACCACTTAAGGGCTTCATAAAGGCAGTAGGTAATGCCTCGACAAACGACGTATCCAATCCACAAGCAGCCACGACATAACGCACGCCATCGACCACAAAATCCATTGCTCCTGATGCACGAAACACGGCTATGCCTACCAAAATAGCTACCAAATAAGGAATGATAGTAACAGCTGTCTTAAAGCCTTCCTTAGCACCCTCTATAAAACTCTCATAAACATTTATACGTTTATAGAGCCCCACACCTATAAAGGCAACTATAATAGTAAAAAGCAGTGCATTGGAAAAAACAGACGATATGTGGGCAACCTGCTCCTGAGTAAGCTGTGATAAGAAAAACATTAATCCGCCAATCGCCAAAATAAAACCTGCACCCCAACCTATCAATACTTTATCGAATAAATTGATACGCTGCTTTATACAAACCGCCACCAACGCCACAAAGGTGGCAGCAAAAGTAGCCAGAAGAATTGGGAGAAAAACATCCGATGGATTGGCAGCCCCCATCTGGGCACGATACGTCATTACACCAATAGGCACAAGCGTCAATCCAGAGGTGTTGAGAACAAGAAACATCAACATCGCATCTGTTGCCGTATCTTTCTTAGGATTGAGCTCTTGCATCTCCTGCATGGCCTTCAAGCCCAAAGGTGTGGCAGCATTATCAAGACCAAGCATATTGGCCGATATATTCATGAACATCGAGCCTAACGCAGGATGCCCCTTAGGAATACCCGGAAAAAGACGAGAAAATAACGGACTCATCAACCGCGCAAAGGCAGCCACCAATCCGGCGCGCTCACCCACCTTCATCAGACCCAACCATAAAGTCAATACACCGGTTAGTCCAATAGATATATCGAAAGCATTTTTTGCAGCAGCAAAAGAGGAGTTCATTATTGCGCTCCATATATCGTAGTTACCGGCGAATACCGACTGACATATTGCAACTACAAAAGCTACAAGGAAAAATCCTATCCAAATATAATTGAGTACCATAAACGACTGAGTGCATAAATCATACAAGTATCAAAATTACAAATTTTGCCATAACTAAGCAAAACTTGACATGAAAAGAATCCACACCTTATAAAAAACGTAAAACAAAAAAGTAAAGCACCTATTTATGGTTACACAGAAGATATTTCAAAAACATCATAATACGCTGTGAATCATAAAAATAGACAATATTTAAGTGCATGAGAATAAAATATTTTTATCTATCCGCATACCCGGCCAGAAAAAAACAAAAGATTTTAGCGTTACATCGGCACAAACTCTTATCTTTACAACACAACAATAGAACGCTCATGACAAAAACAGCAACTATTCACGATTTTGAGCAGGAACTCATCTCCAATGCTCATCCCGAGAAGATAGCCATCCTTTCTTCTTTTTTTAAAACAGCTCCTGGTGAATACGGCGAAGGCGACCGCTTCATAGGCCTGACTGTTCCCGAAAACCGTGTCATAGCCCGACGCTACACATACCTCTCATGCGACGAACTAACTACACTACTTCGTAACCCTATACATGAAATAAGACTTGCTGCACTGCTTTGCTTAATAGCAAAATACAAAAGCCGACACACCGACGAAGCCCAACGACAATCTATCTTCAATACATATATTAACAATACAGCCTACATCAACAATTGGGACTTGGTAGATCTCTCGGCACCACAAATTGTAGGAGAACATCTTTTGCACACCGACCGCTCTCTACTCTATCGCTTTGCCCGCAACGGCTCGCTATGGGAACAACGTATTGCCATTGTCGCTACGTATACCTACATACGCAATAACGACTTTGACGACACACTTGCTATTGCCGATATACTGCGCACTCACCCACACGACCTTATACAAAAGGCCGTAGGTTGGATGCTGCGAGAAGTTGGAAAAAGAGACAAACAAGTACTCATCGATTACTTACAACCTCGTTACGCCACCCTACCCCGCACACTTTTACGCTACGCCATAGAGAAGTTTACTCCCGACGAGCGCAAGCACTATATGCAACGAAATATTTTCTAAAAAGGAATTTCGTATCTTTGTTATCTAATCATCTACACCACCTATGAAAATAAGCGGCTTTACTATTATTCGCAACGCTATCAACTACGACTTTCCCGTCGTAGAAAGCATAAAATCGGTATTACCCATTGTCGACGAATTTGTCATTGCTTTAGGTAACAGCGACGACAAAACCGATGAACTTATTTCAAGCATAAAATCGGACAAAATAAAAATCATACACACCCAATGGGATTCATGCCGATACAACATAAAAGGAATGATATATGCCAACCAGACCGACATCGCCTTGCAAGCATGCACTGGCGACTGGTGTATCTACCTGCAAGCCGATGAGGTATTACACGAAGATGCATTACCCATCATACGCGAAGCTTGCAACAAATACATCGACGACAAAAATGTCGACGGCTTCCTGCTACGGTACATACACCTATATGGCGATTACGAACATTACATTGACGCCCGTCACTTTGGTTATCCTAAAGAGATACGCATCGTACGCCGACAACCCGATATACACTCGTGGCGCGATGCACAATCGTTTCGCATTATTCCAAACTTCAATTACAAAGATTACTGGCAAACCGAAGGTACCCAAAAACTACGCTGTATACTACTAAAAAATGCCTATATATTTCACTATGGATGGTGTCGCGACCCTCGCAAAATGGGAGGTAAACAAGCTGAGCAAATTTTACTAAGCGACGGCGTTTCGGCACAAAAAGTAGCTCTATACAACTATGGTAACATTTCGGCTTTTCCTATGTTCCACGGGAAACACCCCGCCGTCATGCAAGAACGCATCGCCTCGTGTCCCTACCGACAGTACTTGCAATACGAAGGAAAAGCTCCCGACATACGCAAAATCTTTGGCACCAAATACCGTGTACTGAAAGCTATCGAGCGATTCCTACCCAATGGAGGTCGCATCGGTGGCTTCAAGAATTATCGCCAAATAGGAACATTTTGATAAAACCTATTATACCTCTATCTTTGAAAGCACGGCGCAGATTGTCTTGCCTTTCGCATTTTTTATAATTGCGCAATACATCAGCATATTCATAGCCACCGGCTTTGGCATACTCATGAAGTATAAAATCTTTGTTTTTCCAAACCGTATCTAAACGACAAAAACCTTTGACACCTTCGCGGCATGTCAACGGTCTATCATAAAACCAAGTACGATTAAGGTCTACCAAATAATAACGGACCTCACCATCAGACTTGCGCACTATAAGCGTATTTCCTAACGACAAATCGAGAAAATAGATACCCTTGCGATGAAAAGAATATACAAACTGTGCATAACCCCGCAACAATTTCTCAAAGTCGGCAGGAGGCTTATCGAGCAAACTATGCATATCACAATCGTATGTCAACTGTTCCGAAATATAGTAACTATGTGATATACCCCATACATTTTGTTCTACCATATAAGCAATAGGCGTAGGAGTATCTACTCCATATTGCAGCAGGCGCAAGGCATTATGATAGGAACGCTCGGCCTTTGACTTACGAAAATAACGGTATATAAACCTATTGAGTAGATGCGGAACTTTAAACGATTTTACATTCCACACCCTGCCATCTCCCATAGAAATTTTCTTAATGCAATTGCGCCATTGATATAACACCTCTCCTTCCCGCACAAAGCGAGAAGGGATACCATCAATCAGCTCCTTGGAAGAAGCATACACCGGATTTATTTCACATCGACGCATACTAAACAATAATACTAACTTTTTCGACTATGCCATTCGACATTCTAAATTCATATCGTTCCAACAGAGCTTATTCTTCACTGATACCCCTTTCATAATTATACTCTACTGTTATTTAG
Source organism: uncultured Porphyromonadaceae bacterium (assembly GCA_900538705.1). Taxonomy (GTDB): domain Bacteria; phylum Bacteroidota; class Bacteroidia; order Bacteroidales; family Barnesiellaceae_A; genus Barnesiella_A. The sequence continues at coordinate 53,053 of UPZG01000009.1, read as the reverse complement.
CAACTGACATCTCCCTATAAATGTTCAAATAACTATCGGCAGCATTCTTCCAAGAAAACTGAGCTGCACGTTGCTTTATCTTTTCGGCTTTTCTTTCTTCATCACCGTAGAAATCGTCAAGACCATTATTAAATTCTTGCAACATAAGGTCCCTATCAAAATCTTTATTAAAATAATAGGCACACTGGCCGCCTATTTCTGGAAGACAAGTATGACATGACAAAAAAACAGGTTTTCCATATGCCATAGCTTCTATAACTGGTAATCCAAAGCCCTCGGCAATCGACGGAAACAAAAAAGCTTTACAATGCTTCATATACCAATGTTTTTCGCCTTCAGCTATGGGGCCCACTATTTTTACCCGTCCTTCTACACCATATTTACGAGCCTCATCAAGTATCATATTCACATAATCCGACTTATTTCCGGCTATAATAAGCTCAAAATTATTTCCTTGCAACAGACATGGCAATACATGAAAATTCTTCTTGGGCAATACCGTTGCTATCGTAAATAGAAAATCACCGGTCGGTAAGTCTGATGGTTCTTCTAAAGCTCCCTCGTATACATTGCAACCATTATATATAACGTCTACTTTTTTATCTCCGATATTGATATGCGACAGCAAATCTTGTTTTGTATATTCTGATATGGCAACTATCCTGTCGGCACGGTCGACCAGCTGTTGCATTTTTCTCATATATTTTTTTTGCTTCTGCTCATTCTTTTCATACAAGAAATTCAAGTCATGCACCGTAAGCAACACCTTTCCATTGCATGGTACATAATGTGCCAATTGAAAAGTAGTGTGCCACAACTGACATTGAGCAGGACTAAACATTACAATTTTGTCTACAAATTTTTTTCTCCGGTAATAAAACGTTTCACCCCAGCGGCCTACATATTTGCGAGGAACATAAAAACCCAAATCATACACACCTTTATTCTCCTCTATAATAGCCTTTACAAGCATATCACAAAAGAAAAACAACCCCGTATTGGGATACTTCATTTTCTCACAATCGATAATTATCATACTTCTCGCGTCTATGTCTGTTGCAAAAATAATATTTATACCAAACTCCGGCAAATTAATATTGCTTATGCATAAAAAATAGTATTAGAAACAGCTACATACAGAATATTTAGACTATTTTTGCCGCAAAAAAAGAAAGCTACTTATGAATATAGCGTTTTTTCATGTATATTTTCCCAAAGGAGGAGCCGAACGTGTCACTCTCGATATAAGCGAATACCTTATCACTAAAGGATATACCATCTTTCTATTTACCCGAGAATACAGTCCTGAGAAACTGCCTCAAGACTCATCTTTCTCAAAAAACGTAAATGTCTTTATTCTTCCCGATTCTACCAATACCGACAGTTATATCAACGCACGCTTCATAGCCGAAAAAAGTGCCGAAAAAAATATAAACATACTGGTTATACAAGCCTATTTACTAAAATCTATCAAAGATATAAAGAGTATTAACCCCATTCTGAAAATTGTTTATTACAATCACGGCATGCCTTTTTGGGAAATAAAAAATAAAATAGAACAGAAAAAGGCAAAATCGAAACGCTCCATTGGAAAAGCTTTACAATATTACCTGATAGACATACATAAGATATATACTTTCAAAACTTATCAAAAACGCATATATAAAGCATATCGTCATGCCTATGACCTGGTAGACGGCTATGTTACACTGTGTGACAGTTACTCACAGCAAATAAAAAAGGCTCTTCAAATAAAAGACTCTCATAAATTATTTGCCATAAACAATTCCGAAAAGCCAGTACGTAATATAGTATTGAACAAACAAAACATTGTACTTTTTGTAGGACGACTCACCTATGCCGACAAAAGAGTAGACATGCTCATAGATATATGGAATTTACTTAAAGGTAAAACCAATGATTGGAAATTAATCATTGTAGGTGAAGGACCGGAAAAAGAAAATCTTGAAGCGCAAGTCAAAAAACTAAACCTTACGAATGTAGAATTCGCGGGCTTCAGCAATAATCCTAAAGAATACTATGATAAGGCAGCTATTCTTTGTATGACATCTGTCTTTGAAGGATGGGGACTTGTACTCACAGAAGCACAGGCCAACGGTGTTGTACCCATGGCATTTGGTTGCTCTGAAGGCGTTAAATACATCTTGTCTCCTCATCAAATAAACGGCCTAATAATACCTCCTTTTGACAAAGAAATATATGCACAAAATTTGCTTTCTCTTATGAATAACAAAGAGAAGAGATTACAAATTCAAAAAAATATAATAGAAAAATCAAAATCCTATTTGCCTGAAGTTGTAGGAGCAAAATGGATAGAACTTTTCAATGCTATATCATCCCAATCCTAAAAATGCATTCAAAGATATTTTATACTTTTCTATAAATTAGAGGACAATCATATATTACTTTTTCTCCTTTTTTTCATCTCTATGACACTACCATACGTTTCAAGTAGAGCAGATGCCATAAGCGAACTATCGAAACGAAGCACATACTCCCTACCATGATTTATCATTGTGGTACGCAATGTAGAATCGGTCAATATCTGTTGTAATGCAGCAGCCATACCATCCACATCATCGGGAGCAACATAAAGAGATGAAGGTCCACCAGCCTCTTCCAGACAAGAACCTGTAGCTGCTACCACAGGTACACCCGAAGTCAAAGCCTCAATAATAGGAATACCAAAACCTTCGTATCGTGACGGGAATACAAAGGCCTTTGCCATACGATATATAACTGGTAAATCGGGCAACGCCATATCATGGATGAAATGTACCCTATCTCCAAGACGATTTGCCCTTATAAACTTATAAATATCGTTTACATATGAGGTCTTACGTCCTACTATCACCAAATGATATTTAGGGTCTAACTTAGGTAATGCCTTTACGGCTAGCAACACATTTTTACGAGTTTCTATGGTACCTACGTTAAGTATAAAATCTTCTGGCAACTCATACGCCATACGAACACATAGCATTTCACTCTCTGCTACACTGCGACCAAATATAGGATCACAACCCTGATAAATTACATCTATTTTGTTGGGGTCTATATGATAAAATTCTACTATATCACGTTTGGTACACTGGCTCACTGCCACTATCCTATCGGCATTACGACAAGCATAAGCAAACTTAGCATTGTAAATACTGCGATCTATAAATTTATAAAACGAAGGATAGCGTAAAAAAATAAGATCGTGTATTGTAACAACCGATGCAACATGGGTATTTTTCAAACCAACGGGTATCTCATTACTTAATCCGTGAAACAAATTTACCTTATCTCTTACCAATTGGTCTTTTATCAACCACGAACGCCACAAAGATTTATAAGATGCTCCTATCACCGTATCGGGCAATATAGAAAGCACATTATTGCGTAACAACAGCTTATTATAAGCTGCCTCGTTACACGTATCGGGTATGTATAAATTGAAGTAATATTGCGGACACGATTGTGCCATCGTATCTATTACATAACGACTATAATTGCCCAATCCTGTAAAATTGGTTGCCGCTCTTTTTGCATCATAACCAATAATCATAACCAATATGTTTTCCGTTACTCTTATGTATGCGTTACAAAATTAATAGTTTTCTATTCAGTATGCAAATAAACCAATAAAGAACATCTCAGTCATAAAAAACGCTTTAGCAGAGACAAACAGGTCAAAATAGTTGACCTATATACTATATATTCTTCGCCTTTTATGTGTAACTTTGCCGGGAAGTGCCCTTACACAGCATATATTGGATATAACAAACTTGAAAGACTATATATATGGTTAAGAAATTCGATTTTTTAATTATCGGGTCAGGTATAGCCGGCATGAGTTATGCTCTGAAAGTAGCTCACAAAGGTTCTGTGGCTCTCGTCTGCAAAACAGAACTCGAGGAGGCCAACACTTTTTTTGCACAAGGTGGTGTAGCTTCTGTTACCAACACGTTGGTAGATAATTTCGATAAACATATCGAAGATACCATGATTGCTGGCGACTGGCTCAGCGACAGACAAGCCGTTGAAAAAGTAGTACGCGAAGCTCCTTCACAAATAAAAGAACTCATTAGCTGGGGCGTTCATTTCGACAAAAACGAAAAGGGCGATTTTGATCTTCATAAAGAGGGTGGACATTCTGAATTTCGCATACTTCACCATAAAGATAACACAGGTGCCGAGATACAAGATAGCCTTATCAAAGCAGTAAAAAAGCATCCTAACATCACTATTTTCGAAAAGCATTTTGCTATAGAAATCATCACACAACACCATCTTGGTGTTACAGTAACACGACAGACTCCCAATATTGAGTGCTATGGAGCTTATATACTCAATCTCGAAACCGGTGAAGTAGATACTTTCTTATCGAAAGTAACACTGATGGCTACCGGTGGTGTAGGTGCGGTATACCAAACTACGACCAATCCATTGGTTGCAACGGGCGATGGTATAGCTATGGTTTATCGCGCAAAGGGTACAGTAAAAGACATGGAATTTATACAATTCCATCCTACAGCTCTTTATCATCCCGGCGACCGTCCCAGTTTTCTTATAACCGAAGCCATGCGCGGTTATGGTGCCGTACTACGCACTTGCGATGGTAAAGAATTTATGCAAAAATACGATAAACGCTTATCACTTGCCCCACGTGATATAGTAGCTCGCGCCATAGACAATGAAATGAAAAATAGAGGAGAAGATCATGTTTACCTCGATGTGACACATAAAAATGCCGAAGAAACACGTCGTCACTTCCCTAATATATACGAAAAATGCAAAAGCCTTGGTATAGATATTACACGCGACTACATACCTGTTGCACCTGCTGCTCACTATCTGTGTGGTGGTATTAAAGTAGATATCAATGCTTGTTCTTCCATCAGACGTCTCTATGCTGTAGGCGAATGCTCATGTACAGGATTACACGGCGGTAACCGATTGGCTTCAAATTCATTGATAGAAGCCGTTGTTTATGCCGATGCCGCAGCTAAACATTCTCTTGCCAATATAGATCATTACGATTTCCGCACCGATGTACCTGAATGGGACGACGAAGGAACAAGTCTTCCTGAAGAGATGGTACTCATCACTCAAAGTGCCAAAGAAGTAGGTCAAATCATGAGTACCTATGTAGGTATTGTAAGAAGCGACTTACGATTGAAGCGTGCCTGGACACGACTCGATATTCTATATGAAGAGACAGAAAGTCTTTTCAAAAGAAGCAAAGTATCGAAAGAAATCTGTGAGTTGCGCAATATGATCAATACCGGATACCTCATTATGCGTCAAGCCATGGAACGTAAAGAGAGTCGCGGATTGCATTATAATATAGACCATCCACGAAAACAATAATTTGTTATTTCTATAAAAGAAAAATCCGGGCTGAAGCCCGGATTTTTTTATTTAAATACTTTTCTTATAATTATCCACTCCATTATCTCTTCATAAGACAAACTGTAGCTTTACATATACCAAGCTTGAAAACTTCTTTTTTCACTTGACTCTGCATTCGTCATTCACTGTCTTTTTCATCATGATATATGATCTTTTGCGATTTATAATTGTAAAAAGGTTTATTACTATTCTTATTTAATACCACTTATCAACTCTTACTTCATACTCTATAAACAATTTGTAAACAAGTTGAACTTTCATTTTTCAACAATTATCAAATATCTGTATATCAATAATATAACACATTATAAACATATTTTTTACCGTTATATCAACATCATATAAACAGTACTTATTTACAGGAATGAATATTTATTATAATATATCTTTGTTGATAACTCATAGACATGCATTACATTTGTAACGATGATAAAAGAGAGAAACATCATACTATTATTTTTGTCATTACTATATCCTCTTTTTGTAGCAAAAGCCAACGTAACAGAGGAAGTTCCTTTATTGCGCATAAGCTGTTACGAAAGTTATTATTACGCAGTTATAGAAGGCGACACTGTAAAAGTCATAAACATAAAACCAGTAACTATATACCCACCAAAAAAATTCAAAAACAAAAAGGAAGAAAAATTCTATTGGAAAACAGTACGTGATGTAAAACGTACCCTACCCTATGCCAAACTTATATACAACATACTAATAGAAACCTACCAGTACATGGAAACACTGCCCGACGATAAGTCGAGGCAAAAACACTTGGAAAAAATGGAAAAGGAGATTTTTGAACAGTATAAACCTGTACTTAAAAAACTTACTTTTTCACAAGGAAAAATGCTTATAAAACTGGTAAATCGCGAATGCAATCAATCTTCTTATGAAATAATAAGAGCCTTTTTGGGTAGTTTCAGAGCCGGTTTTTGGCAAGCTTTTGGAAAAATTTTCGGTGTTACCCTTAAAAGCGAGTGGGACCCCACAGGAAAAGATAAAGATATAGAAAGAATATGCGTACTAGTAGAACAGGGTATGTTATAAACATAGTTGTCAACAATGTTGATGAAGTTGCTTAAACATATCCCATATTACCAATCCGGCTGTCACTGATACATTGAGAGAGTGTTTTGTACCAAACTGTGGTATCTCTATACATCCATCACACATATCTACAACCTGTTGTTGCACCCCTTTTACCTCATGTCCTAAAACTATGGCATATTTACTATTCTTGTCTAATAACAATGAATTGAGCATCATACTTCCCTTAACTTGTTCTACTGCATAGACAATATAACCTTTTTTTTGCATATCTTCTACAGCTCTAACTGTATCTTCATAGTAGCACCAATCTACACTTTCTTCGGCACCTAAGGCTGTTTTATGTATATCAGGGTGTGGAGGAACCGCCGTAATACCACAAAGTATTATTTTTTCAACCAGAAAAGCATCAGAAGTTCTGAATATAGAACCTACATTATTGAAACTCCTTATATTATCAAGAATTATAACCAAACTTATTTTTTCAATATGCTTGTATTCTACAACATTTACTCTCGACAATTCTAATATACTTTTCTTTTTCACGTTGATAATCAAATAGATAATATTATATTAAAAGCAAATAATTTATAGAAACATGCTTTTACAAAACAGTACCTGTTTCAAAACAACACTATATTTGCTATGCAAATATAAGCATTCACATAAAAACTATACATACCTGTTTTATTATAATATTCATTAGGTTGTTTATAACCTTGTTTATTCGGTATAAAAAAATATTTACTTTTCAACATTCATAATTAAGCCCTTTTTCCATGTGAATAAATAACAATATATTACACATCTTATAAACACCAAAAACTATTGTTTTCCATAACATCTATGAGAGAAAGTTATTAACTTTGTTGGGCATAAACAATGGTTAATCGTATGACTTAACTAATTGATTATGAAAAAGTGATAATGTTGATAAGTTATAAATAAAACGGTATACAATATTAATAACTTAATAAACAAATATTTGTATCATAAATTATTGTAGCTATCAACAACATATTATCAAAAACAAAAAATCAAGTAAGAAAAAAGAAAAATAAAATATATGATTGAAGTGAATATCTCACAAGGCTATGTTTCGGCTCCTATTCCTGATGGTATAGATTTGGTTACCGAAATAAAAAAATTGAAGAAAGAAAAAAATGCTGTCATCTTGGCTCATTACTACCAGGATGGCTCTATACAAGATGTAGCCGATTTTGTGGGTGATAGTCTTGCTTTGGCGCAATGGGCTGCGCAGGTAGATGCAGATATATTGGTTATGTGTGGTGTCCATTTTATGGGTGAAACTGCCAAAATATTATGCCCCGATAAGAAAGTACTTATTCCAGATATGAATGCAGGATGTTCTTTGGCTGACAGTTGTAATGCCGAAGATTTTGCTCGTTTTATAAAACAACATCCAGGTTATAAAGTAATATCTTATGTAAATACGTCGGCTGCTGTAAAAGCTTTGACAGATGTTGTTGTAACTTCTACTAATGCACGGCAAATTGTAGAGAGTTTTGGAGCGGATGAAAAAATCATATTCGGACCTGATAGAAACTTAGGAAACTATATAAATAGCATTACGGGTCGTAATATGTTACTATGGGATGGAGCTTGTCATGTACATGAACAGTTTTCAGTAGAGAAGATAGTAGCATTGAAAAAACAATATCCCGATGCCGAAGTATTGGCACATCCTGAGTGTAAAAAAGCAGTACTTATATTGGCCGACAAAGTAGGTTCTACGGCAGCACTTCTAAAATATGCGATAAAGAGTGAAAAGAAAACTTTTATAGTAGCTACAGAAAGTGGTATATTGCATGAAATGAAGAAAAATTGTCCTGATAAGACATTTATACCGGCACCACCGGCAGATAGTACCTGTGCATGTAACGAATGTAGTTATATGAGATTAAATACAATGGAGAAACTCTACAATACATTACGTTACGAACTACCAGAAATAAAAGTAGAAAAAGAATTGGCAAATAAGGCTATACGACCTATTGAAAGGATGCTTGAAATATCTAAAAAACTTGGTTTATAAAAAAGAGATAGAATATGGAATACAACTTTAAGGATATAGAAAAACGTTGGTCGCAATATTGGAAGGATAATCATACATATCAGGTAACAGAAGATGAATCGAAACCCAAATATTATGTACTCGATATGTTTCCTTATCCTTCGGGAGCTGGTTTGCATGTAGGGCATCCTCTTGGATACATAGCCTCTGATATATATTCACGTTATAAAAGACTGAAAGGTTTTAATGTATTGCATCCTATGGGATATGATTCCTATGGGTTGCCTGCCGAGCAATATGCTATACAAACGGGACAACATCCGGCAGTAACAACCGAAAAAAATATAAACCGTTATAGGGAGCAACTCGATAAAATAGGCTTTTGTTATGATTGGAGTCGTGAAATAAGAACTTGCGACCCCGCTTATTATAAATGGACACAATGGGCTTTCATAAAGATGTTTGAAAGTTACTATTGTAAAGATGTTCAAAAAGCATTACCTATTTCTGAATTGGTAAAAAAATTTGCTATCCAAGGTACAGAAGGTATTAATGCTGTTTGTAGTGAAGAACTCTCTTTTACGGCTGAAGAGTGGAATGCCAAAACAGAAAAGGAGCAACAAGAAATATTGATGAATTATCGTATTGCATACTTAGGTAATACGATGGTTAATTGGTGTCCCCAATTAGGTACTGTATTGGCCAATGATGAAGTAAGTGAAGGTGTTTCTGTGAGAGGAGGTTATCCTGTAGAACAAAAAATAATGCGTCAGTGGTGTTTGCGTGTCTCGGCTTATGCTCAACGATTGTTAGATGGACTCGACAAATTGGATTGGACAGAAAGTCTTAAAGAGACTCAACGCAACTGGATAGGACGTTCTGAGGGTACAGAAATGCAATTTAAGGTGGCCGATAGTGATGTAGAACTTACTATATTCACAACACGTGCCGACACTATATTTGGTGTTACTTTTATGGTTTTGGCTCCCGAAAGCGATTACGTAGAAAAAATAGTAACACCAGATTGTAAAGAAACGGTTTATAACTATATAGAAAGCATAAAAAATCGTACAGAAAGAGAACGATTGATAGACCGTAGTGTAACTGGTGTATTCTCTGGTGCATATGCTATTAATCCATTGAATGGAAAACATATACCTATATGGATAAGCGATTATGTTTTAGCCGGATATGGTACAGGTGCCATTATGGCTGTACCAGCTCATGACAGTAGGGACTATGCCTTTGCCAAACATTTCAATTTGCCTATCATACCTCTTATCAAAGATTGTGATATAAGTAATGAAAGTTTCGATGCCAAAGAAGGTATTATGATAAACTCTTGTGGCAATGGACTCGATTTAAATGGACTTACTGTAAAAGAGGCTATTGAAGCTACTAAAAAGTTTGTACAAGAAAAAGGTTTAGGTAAGGTAAAGGTAAATTATCGTTTACGTGATGCTATCTTTAGTCGTCAACGCTATTGGGGAGAACCATTTCCTGTATATTATAAAGATGGTATGCCCTATGTTTTGGATGAAAGTTCATTACCTTTATTGTTGCCGGAGGTAGATAAATTTTTACCTACAGAGACTGGTGAGCCTCCATTGGGTCGTGCAAAAGGATGGCATACAGCAGATGGATACCCGTTGGAATTGTGTACAATGCCAGGTTTTGCTGGTTCTTCAGCATATTATATTCGTTATATGGATCCTCATAACGATAAGGAATTGGTATCGCGTAAAGCCGATGAATATTGGCGTAATGTAGATTTATATGTCGGAGGGACAGAACATGCTACAGGACACTTGATATATAGTCGTTTTTGGAATAAATTTTTGTATGATATCAACGTTGTATGTGAGAATGAGCCTTTCAAAAAGTTGATAAACCAAGGTATGATACAAGGCCGCTCCAACTTTGTATATCGTATAAAAGATACAAATACATTTGTATCGTTGCACCTGAAAGATAATTATGAGGTGACACCTATACATGTAGATGTAAATATTGTAGAAAACGATATTCTTGATATAGAGAAATTTAAGCAGTGGAGACCTGAATTTTCGACAGCTGAATTTATTTTGGAAGACGGAAAGTATGTGTGCGGCTGGGCTGTAGAAAAAATGTCTAAGTCTATGTATAATGTTGTCAATCCAGACGACATAGTAGAAAAATATGGTGCCGACACACTGCGTTTTTATGAAATGTTTTTAGGTCCTATTGAGCAAAGCAAACCATGGGATACTAATGGTATAGATGGAGTACATCGTTTTTTACGTAAGTTATGGAATCTCTATTTCGATGGTGACCAATGGGCTGTATGCGATAAAACTCCTACACGCGACGAATTGAAATCGTTGCATAAGTTGATAAAAAAAGTATCATGGGATATAGAGAATTTCTCGTATAATACATCGGTAAGTGCCTTTATGATTTGTGTCAACGAATTGACTGCATTAAAGACCAAAAGTCAGCAAATATTGGAACCATTGGTTATATTATTGGCACCTTTTGCACCTCATATAGCAGAAGAATTGTGGCATCGTTTGGGGCATGATACAACAGTATGTGATGCCAAGTGGATAGATTATAAAGAAGAATATTTGAAAGAAGATAATGTCACGTATGCTGTATCTTTCAATGGTAAAGTGAGATTTAATATTGAAGTTCCTGCAGGAACTTCACGCGAAGAAATAGAAAAAATAGTACTTTCACATGAATCTTCGTCGAAATGGATAGATGGAAAAACACCTAAAAAAATAATTGTAGTACCCAACAAAATTGTAAATATTGTAATTTAATATTCTTTTATCATGGAAATAAACAAGGTAATAAAAAAAAATAACATGTGGTTTTTAATCAAAGACCATTTGCTTATTATTCTGGGTTCTTTTATTTATGCCTTTGCATGGGCAGGATTTCTTATACCCAATAAACTAACCATAGGAGGTGCACCCGGTATAGGTTCCTTATTATATTATGCTTTTGGTTTTCCTGATATAAATGTTACTTATGCTGTTATTAATGTAGTTTTATTGTTACTCGCACTGAAAATACTGGGTAAAAAATTCTGTTTACGAACTATTTTCGGTGTATTCTTCTGTTGGTTATTCCTGTTTTTATTACCGAAATTTATAGATCATGCGATTGTTGAAAATCAGCCTTTTATGTCGGCTATAATAGGTGGTATACTTTGTGGAACAGGTGTAGGTATGGTATTCATATCGAACGGTAGTACAGGAGGAACAGATATAGTAGCAGCTATAGTAAACAAGTATAAGAACATTACTTTCGGGCGTATGTATCTGTATACCGATGCCATTATTATTTCATCATCCTATTTTGTATATCATAGCATAGAAAAAGTCATATACGGATATATCATATTGTGTATAATGACCTATGTATGCGATATGGTGATAAATGGAATAAGAGCGTCGGTGCAGTTGCTTATATTTTCAGATAAATGGGAAGAAATAGCAACTCACATCAACGAGGATATACATAGAGGTGTGACTGTATTGGACGGTATGGGTTGGTATTCTAAAAAACCGCGTAAAGTTTTGGTTGTTTTGGTAAAACGAACAGAGGCTAACAACCTAAACAGGTTGATAAAAATGATAGATCCACAGGCATTTATTTCACAATCGAGTGTATTGGGTGTTTATGGACAAGGCTTTGATAAAATAAAATAATAAGAAAAACAGAGCTATAAAATAAAATTCTTATCATACCGTTATTATCAATACATAATATTATCAATGAAAGATATAGTCTTTGCTACCAATAACCGCCATAAGCTTGAAGAGGTGCGTGCTATAGTGGGTCATGTCTTTAATGTATTGAGTTTGGCTGATATAGGATGTAACGAAGATATTGCTGAGACAGCTCAAACTTTCGAAGGTAATGCTTTGATAAAAGCCCGTTATGTACATGAAAAATATGGATATGATTGCTTTGCCGACGATTCGGGTTTAGAAGTTCAAGCTTTGGAAAATGCGCCTGGTGTTTTTTCAGCTCGATATGCAGGTGAGCCGTCCGACTCCCAGAAAAACGTAGCTAAATTACTACGAGAAATGGAGGGCATAGAGAACAGAAAGGCTCGATTCAGAACTTGTATTGCTCTTATCTATGGAGGCAAAGAATCTATGTTTGAAGGTTCTATACAAGGTACTATTATAAAGAGCCAAAGAGGCCATAATGGTTTTGGATATGACCCTCTTTTTGTTCCTATAGGGTATGACATGACGTTTGCCGAAATGCCGGCAGAAGAAAAAAATAAAATAAGTCACAGAGCCATAGCTACGAAAAAATTAATAGAATACTTACTTAATAAGAAGTAAAATATAGATGATAAAAATGATAAGAAAAATTTTTGTTTTACTCGTTTTATTGACCTCTTTTGTTTTTAATTCATGGTCGCAACCAGCTGTGGGTCAATGGGAAGTATACCCTACTCGCTCTACCGAAGCCAATGTTATTTTCGATACGGGCGATGATTTGGTATATTTTATGTCGGGCAATAATCTTTTTTCTTACGATAAAAGCAGTAATGAAATAGAAGCTTATAATGTAGGTAATTACCTTTCAGATTCAAACATAAAGGGTATTTATTACAATTACCAAAAGGATTATTTGATGATAGTGTATGAGAACTCAAATATAGATTTGATATATTCCGATAAAAAGGTGGTGAATATACCCGATCTTAAAAACACTATCATGATGGCTTCAAAATCTATAAATGATGTAGCTTTTGGTGTTGACAAAATATATGTGGCTACTGATTTTGGTATGATGATAATAAATGATGTAAAATATGAGATTTATGAATCATACATGTATAACAAAATTTTTACAAAGGTTGCGATAGCTGGCAATAATATATTTGCAATAGCCGACGGCCTACTGTATGGAGCTGCGATAGTGCCTGGCATGTATGAGTTTGATAAATCTTGGAATGTTATTACATTAGATAGTACTCCTCAGAATTTCAAATATTTATATAGTATAAACGATAATCATATCTATGTCTCGTACGATAATAAAAACTATGTATATGATATAGATAAAAATATTTTTGTAGAGCAGACAGATGCTTCGGCCATGTTATTTTATGCTATTTCTATCACCGAAACAAAGACAGGTTTCATGGCTACATTTACTGACAATCTTCGGTTTTTCTCACAAGATATTACCGATGATGATAAATTAGTACTTATAGAGCAGAAGAATTTGAATGAATCACGTGTAAAGAACGGATATTGTTCTTCTTATGACAATGAGCGTACCGTGTGGTGTTCGAGTGCATCGGGTTTATCTCATTTTTCGATAAAAGGTTCAACTTTTACCTGGTTGATGGAACCTACGTTTTACAATACATCTAGTGTTGCAAATCCTCATATAATACAGATACATGACAATAAGGTATATGTAAAAAATTCAGGCCAGAATTTTTATACAGTCGATCAGTCAAACCCTACAGAAATCAGCGTTTTAGATTGTAATACGCGTCAGTGGCAAACACTGACTTTAGACAAGGTCGTGTATGATGGAAATGAAAATAGAAAAGGAAATCTTAGAAGTTCGTACAACATAAGTTTTTCTCCTTCTGAAGACGATGTGTTCTTTATAGGTTCATGGTTTGATGGGTTGCATAAATTCAAAGGTACGGAATATGTAGGCAATTATAATCAGTATAATTCGCCATTGAGGCATCCCTATGCTATGGTAGCTTCTAATTCTGACTTTGATACTGATGGTAATCTATGGGTTGAATTGATATTTAATAGTGCCGGTTCAACATCCATTTTGGGTTGTTTGCCTAAAGAAAAAAATATGTTGTCGCCCGATGCTGTTGAAGAATCGGATTGGATAACCTACGATATAGGTTTTAATTCTAATGTGGGATTTTTTAGTGATTTGCTCGTTGCTAAAAGAACTCCTTTCTGTTTTGTAGTACAAGGTGCAACATTGAATCCTACTCGATTGACTGTTGTAAATCGTTCTTCGGGCGAACGTCGAGTCTTCTCTCAATTTACCGACCAAGACGGAGCATCAATAGGTAGTAGTATATTGAGGTTTATGTGTGCAGCCGAGGATATAAACGGAAATGTATGGTTGGGAACTACATCAGGTCCTATCGTATTGAATAATGTTTCTGACATTATGAATTCTACGTACCGTTGTACTCGTGTAAAAGTTCCTCGTAATGATGGCACCGATTATGCCGATTATTTGCTAGAAGATGAAACTATTAATGCCATTGTTGTAGATGGTGCCAATAGAAAATGGTTGGGAACAGCCAATTCAGGTGTATATTTGGTAAGTGAAGATGGTACTGAGATACTCCAACACTATACAAGTTCTAATAGTTTGCTGCCCTCTAATTATATCTATTCTATGGTAATAAATGATGAGACGGGCGAATTGTTTGTCTCTACCGATGCCGGAGTAGCCTCTTATCGTTCTGATGTATCGATTGCCTCTGACGATTATAGCAATGTATATGCTTTTCCCAATCCTGTACGCCCTGACTTTTCGGGATGGATTACTATATCGGGTTTGATGGAAAACTCTCTGGTAAAGATTACCGATGTTGCCGGTAATCTTTTCTATGAGGCTTATTCTAATGGCGGTACTGTTACGTGGGATGGGCGTACGCGTGATGGTGCAAGAGTAAAGACCGGTGTATATCTTGTTTATGCCTCGCAGAGTGGTGGTTCATCGGGTGTAGTTACCAAGATAATGGTTGTAAATTGATTTTTATGAACCATCCTTTGAGTAAATTCTTATATTGTCCACGATGTGGTTCTTCGCGATTTGTGGAAAATAATGCCACGTCGAAGCGGTGTGAAGATTGTGGATTTGTATATTACTCCAATCCTCGTGCAGCTGTAGTGGCTGTAATATGGGACGAAAAAGGGCGTTTGTTGATTGCTCGCCGTGGCAAGGAACCTGCAAAGGGAACGTTAGATTTACCAGGAGGTTTCACAGAAAACGGTGAGACGGCCGAAAAAGCCCTCTGTCGCGAGATTTCGGAGGAGACTGGAATAGATGTCCATAATGCACATTATCTCTTCTCAGAGCCTAATATTTACCTTTATTCGGGCATAGAGATAAACACGATGGATTTGTTTTTCGAGGTGCATGTCGACAGTTCACAACCGGTATGCGGTCATGACGATGTGGCCGAGGTAATGTGGTTGCCTTTTGAGCAACTTGATACCTCTTTGTTTGGGTTATCATCTATTAAAAAAGGGTTGGAACGGTTGAAAGCCGAACGTCAAAAATCAATCGAAAAATAAGGAAGATAAAGTTGTAATTTGTCGAGTAGAAAGATGATAAAATAATACCGTCCGAATTTTCCTACCAGCAGTGACAATAATGACCCTAATTTGTTGGCTTTCATTAAGCCTAATACAACTATAATAACGTCTCCTATAAAGGGTAAAAACCCCAGGAACCCTAACAACGACCCTTTCCCTTGTAGAAAGATAGTCATTTTGTCTATCTTTTCTTGGCTGATACGCAGATACTTATGTATCCATTCTGTTTTTCCTAAATAACCGATATAATAGCAAGTTATGCCACCCAACCAGTTGCCTGCCGTAGCAGCCGCTATACATCCCCATGGATTGTAATGATTGATAACGAGAAGACTTAATATGGCCTCTGAACTGAAGGGTATTACAGTTCCTGACAGAAAGGCTGCTATAAATAAGCCCCAGTATCCCCAATTACTCAAATCGCCCAAAAAATCCATGCGTGTAATGCTATAAGTATGGTGGTAATACTATAAAATAAAATGTTATTTGTTTTTCCGGAATGCGAAGTAAAGTAATAGGCTACTTGCAAAGATACTCCCATGTTAAGTATAGGCAGATATGATAGATAGTGTGTCGTATCTATCAATATCAGTAGAGAAGTATATACAGAAAGAATATTTACAAATCCATTCATGGCTCGTGTCTGTATCTTCTCGGTATGGGCATTCATCAGGTTATTCAGTCCAGTAAATAGTCCTAAAATGATGCTTACACCGGCTGGCAGCAAGTTTATCCCCCAATTGTTCCATTCGGGTTTTATGAGTAGAATATTGGGATAAAATTGATTACTTTCAATCCACCCCATTCCCCATGCTGTCCAAAATGGGGTTATCAGCCCTATAACAATAGCTATAAACGAGCGCAGCGAGAGCGCTTTCATTTGATATAAACCCAATATGAAGAGCGGCAGGAAGTATAAAATACGGGCATATATGAGGCTTGTTGTCGTTATTAGAAGGGTGATAAGAAAAGATTGTTGGGGAGTATCGCCTCGTTGGTAGCAAGAGTATAAAATAAACATGCAGATATATATGAGTAGCGCTACCACATTGCCCGGTGAAAATAAAGTGACAACTGCCGGAGTAAGCATTTCTAACAGCAGAAAGAACATCATAGCTATATATGAGTGCTCTTTCATAAGCGGGAAAATTGTGTTGAGACGTGAAAGCAAATATGCTGTCAATGCTATAATTATGGCATTGACAGCATAAAATATATGGTTATTCTCTATTTTATTCGGTAGTAAACCGCTAGCAATACCCTCCAGGTTTATGGTTGCATTGCTTATGTTTTGCATTCCAACAATTATGCAAAACATTATAAACCATACACTTGCAAGAATTGGTATAACAATATGGATGTTTTTTTTATTCACATCGATGTTATAACATAAGTAAATCTTTACCTATATCGTGTCTGTAATATTTGCCTTCAAAATGTACTTCATTTACAGCTTGGTACGAAGTTTCCAAGGCTTTTTCTAATGTCTCTCCATATGATGTTAGAGCCAATACTCTTCCGCCCGAAGTGACGATACTACCATCGGCTTGTAGCGATGTGCCAGCATGGAATACTAAGCTGTTATGTACATTTTCGAGGCCTTCGATGCATTTGCCTTTTTCGTAATGTCCAGGATATCCTCCCGATACAAGCATTACTGTAGTGGCATAGCGCGAATCTATACAGAGTTCTTTTTGGTCGAGCGTAGTAGTGGCAACACCCTTGAGCAATTCTACCAAGTCTGATTGTATGCGGGGCATCACAACTTCTGTTTCGGGATCGCCCATTCGTACGTTGTATTCTATAACGAAAGGTTCACCATCAACGTTCATAAGTCCTATAAAGATAAAGCCCTTATAGGTTATGTGTTCTTCGGCAAGACCTTTGATAGTAGGTTTTACAATACGTTCTTCTACTTTCTGCATAAAGGTTTCGTTGGCAAAGGGTACAGGCGATACAGCACCCATTCCACCGGTATTAAGTCCTGTATCTCCATCTCCAACACGTTTATAGTCTTTTGCTACAGGGAGTATTTTATAGTGTAAACCATCTGTCAATACAAAAACCGAACATTCAATACCATCGAGAAATTCTTCTATTACGACTGTCGAGCTGGCATTACCAAACATGCCGTCGACCATAGCTTTCAACTCTTTTTTAGCTTCGTCAAGAAAAGGAACAATGAGTACCCCTTTTCCGGCTGCAAGTCCGTCTGCTTTTAGTACATAGGGAGCTTTCAGAGTCTCAAGGAAGGCGTATCCTTCATTTAAGTTCTCTTTTGTAAAGCTATGGTATTGTGCCGTAGGTATGTTGTGCCTGCTCATAAATGCTTTGGCAAACTCTTTACTACCTTCAAGTTGAGCCCCTTCTTTTGAGGGACCTATGACAGGTATATGTTGCAATGTGCTATTATTGGCGAAGTAGTCGCTGATACCTTTTACAAGAGGATCTTCGGGGCCTACTATAACCATGTCTATTTGATTGTCAATCACAAAAGAACCTATTTTGTCAAAGTCGTCGGCTGCTATATTTACGTTGCATCCCCATTGGGCAGTACCGGCATTGCCCGGGGCTATGTAAAGTTTCTGCAACTGTTTGCTTTGGCTTATTTTCCATGCGATAGCACATTCTCTACCGCCCGAACCTAATAAAAGTATATTCATGACGATGTATATTAATGGTTATTTTTTTGTTTTGTCATCTCCTTGATTTTTGCGGTGACGGAGTCCTCTCGGGGTTTCTTTACGAGTATGAAGCTCGTAGTTTCTTGATGGGTGGTTGCTTGTACCATCATGTAGGTCGTTTCGTTCCTTTTTGAATCCCCTACTCCGATTGGAGTCTTCATGTCTGAAGCTACTCCTTTTACCCGTCGTTTCGTGTCTGAAATTGTCTTTTCTGTCATTTCCTTCACGTTTGTACGGGGGTCTCTTGGCTCCATAATGCTTTCTTTCAGGAGTATGTGTGTGCTTTTTTTCTTTGTTTTTGTCTTCTTCGGTAGCCAGGCTTTGCTTGTAAGCGATGTATGTGCCGTCAAAAATTTCGTATTTGCGGAATTCACATTCCAAAGCTCCGTTTAGTACAGGTATTTTGGCCGAAGGTTTCAACCCAATCTTATCAAAAAGTTCTTTTCGGTACCCCAATATCCATGCCGTATAACCCTTGAAAGTATGTTTGAGCCGACTACCTAATTCTTCGTATAAACCTTCAAGGTCGGGACTTGTAAGGCGCTCTCCATAAGGAGGATTTGTTACAATGATACCATGGTCCGATGGCGCTGTTTCATATTTTTGTATAGGTTTTGTTTCTAGTTCGATATATCGTCCTACGCCAGCTCTTTTTATGTTTTGAGCAGCTATGGCTGTGGCTCGCATCGATATGTCTGACCCGTAAATTTTGTGATTAAATTCACGTTCGCAACTATCGTCGTTGTATAATTCTTCAAATAAATCTTTATCGAAATCTTTCCACTTTTCAAAGGCGAAATGTTGTCTGAAGATACCCGGGTAGATATTAGCTGCAATCAAGGCGGCTTCTATCAGGAATGTCCCCGAGCCACACATCGGGTCTATGAAGTCGCATTCACCCCTCCATCCTGTAAGCATGATAAGGCCTGCTGCGAGAGCTTCATTGATGGGAGCTTCGGTTTGCGATTCTCTATAGCCCCGTTTATGAAGAGATTCGCCCGAGCTATCAAGCGATAGGGTACAACTTGTGTTGTATATGTGCAGATTGAATTGCATGTCTGCATTGGTGAGTCTTACAGACGGACGTTTGCCATATTTTTCATTGAAAAAGTCGGCAATGGCGTCTTTCATACGGTAAGTAACAAATTTCGAGTGTCTGAATTCTTCGGAATACACGACAGAATCTATGGCAAAAGTTGTTTCAGGAGTAAGCCATTGTTCCCAGTCATACTGTTTCAGCTTTTCATATACTTCGTCGGGATTCGATGCGGTAAAATGCAAGATGGGTTTTAGTATCCGCAGGGCTGTACGACACGCTAAGTTGGCTTTGTATAGTAGAGCTTTGTCGCCTGTAAAAGATACCATGCGGCATCCTGTTTTTACATCTTTACCGCCAATGGCGGTTATTTCCTCGGCCAATACACCTTCGAGCCCTTGAAAGGTTTTGGCTACAATTTCAAATTTTTCGTTCTGCACAACTTTGACTATTACGTTGATAGATAGTTGTGCAAAGATACAATAACCCCAAGGTATATAAAAGAACTTCTTGATTTTTATTTTTGTGTGATTCTTTGAATCTTTTATTCCGAAGAACTCAGTATGTTGTATGAAGGGTATGTGTGGAATAAGAATGTGAGTATTCAGTCTATTCCTAATAATACGAGGAGCGACTCGTTACCCATGTTGCAAAGCAAGTCTAATATAGAGGCGTCGCAGATGAAGCCTGTGTGTGTATTGAATACTTGGTAATAAGGCTTGGGTAGATATGGAGATATGCGTTCTATATCGGGGTGCTTGGGTTGTATGGCTTCGCGCAAGTCGATGGATGTCTCGGTGGGTAGGTCGTGGATATATCGGGTACTACATGTTACGGTGGGATACCTTTCTAACCAGTTGCATACGCACTCTATTTGTTTCAGGTTATAATCTAAAAGGTACTTACAGGGCTTGTCATAGAAGCTGTTTATATCGTCGGCAAAATATTCGTAGAAAGGTGATGAGCCATAGGCAGAAGCTATGGCCGTACGGTGTAGGTGTCGCCAATTGCCGTGGTCGCTAATGAGAATGTCGCGTGTAGGAGTTCCGGGTGCCGGTTTTATCACCGGTATGGTAAGCGATTGCAATCCCGTTGGTCCAATGATGTGGCAGCGGTTACGATATGTTTGTTTGGCGTATGTATCCCATTGCTCTATTGTGGCACCATTGTGCCGAAATAAAGCAGCATAATACGATATAGGAGCCCAATAGGCTGTACTGAGGTAAAGCTGTTTCATGGTGTCGTTTTGAGCATAAAACGGTTGCTACGCCATGGGTCGTTATTTGCTCCATCGGGAGCAATAGAGTATATAATGTACCTGCAACGTCCAATCAGATGGCTATGTGGAAGTGCTCCAAAATACCGCGAGTCGATAGTAGTGGTGCGGTTATCACCAACAACCCAGTAGTAGGGTTGAGAGAATGTATATTCTTTCACTTCACGACCACCACGGTAGAGCTTGTTACCGCGAAGTATAACTTTTTGTTTTTCGTATCGGTTGATAATGTTGGCGTATAAGGCGGCGTTATGAGGGGTGATACTGGCCGGTTTACCATATGGTGGCAACTCTATGCGGTAGTTGTCTTGCGGTAGAGTGATGGGGTGTAATGTGAGATAACCAGGCCATATTGTTTTTATTTTGTCATATGCATAACGGTCTATATATAGCAGATTGGTGTTCATGAGCCGGATTATTTCAGGTTCTTTACCTACGGCTTTTTGCATGATGTTTTTCAAAGTGGGTATTATACTATCGGCAACTTGGTAGGCGTCGGTGACATATGGGCTTTGTGCCATGTTTTGGCCGTTGACACGTAATTGTCCGGTTTCGTATACGATAGTGTCGCCCGGTATGCCTATGCAGCGCGATATGGCTGTGGGGCTTTTGCTTATGGGTATATTTTGTTCTGTGGGGTAGTTATATATTACAATATCGCCCCGTTGTGCCGTTTTCGTTTTTATCCTTTTGTATGGAAGCGGGCGGGTAGGGTAATAAGCCGGTAGGGAGGTGAATGGTATTGTGTCGGTAAAGGGTAGTAGTGAGATGGTTTGCGGCAGTCGTATGCCATAACATAGCTTGTCTACATAAATGCGGTCTCCAGCAAGCAATGTGTTTTCCATTTGTGCAGGAGCCACTCTGTAAAACTCCACACAAAATGTACGGCATATACCTGCTATTGCCAAGGCTACAGCAAGTATAAGTATGGCTTTTGCGATATGATTACGCTTTTTGGCCATCAGATGCGTTAACTATTTCACCAACGATTTTACCGGACGCATGAAACGGTTGAAGCGGAACTTGCCGTCGAACCAACCTTTGTCTTTGTCTAATGACATGAATACCAAAATAGGTGTACCTATAATATGGTCTTCTGGTACAAACCCCCAATAACGCGAGTCGGCCGAGTTGTCGCGATTGTCGCCCAGCATGATGTAGTAGTTCATCTTGAAGGTATATTCTGTGGCAGGTTTACCGTTGAGGTATATTACTCCGTCTTTCATGCTTAGCTCGTTTCCTTCATAGGTACGTATGGCTCGTTCGTAGAGGGAATAGTTTTGTGCTGTGAGTTGCAAGGTATCGCCTTTGCGTGGTATCCATAGTGGGCCGAAGTCGGCTCGTGTCCAATGGTGAATTGTATCCAAGGGGAAAACTTCTCCTCCAAACTCGCCGGGTTCTTCTATAATTTGTCTTACAAAAGGAGCTGCTTTGGCTTTTTCGAGACCTTCGTTTGTGAGAGGCATGTGATATACAGGATTGTATGAGCCGTTGGCTTCGGGAGTGATACCCAGTCGGGCATATAGATACGGAGCTTGTGCTGAGTTGTTGGTATAGTTGCGGTCGTCTATACTTACACCCCAGCTTTCAAAGGTTTTGTCGCTTATCAGCGTACCATCGGTTTGTACGAAATAGTTGAATTGCAGTTTTGTAGGCTCTTCAAGGGCTATACCATTTATATATATGATATTGTCTTTTATTTCAAAAGTTTCGCCCGGCAATCCTATGCACCGTTTTACGTATGCCTCTCGGCGGTCTACAGGGCGATATATGATGTCGCCAAACCGTGCTTTGTCACGGTGTACGGCTTCGCGCCCGTAATAGTGTACCAAAGTGTAATAGTCGGGGTTGGGCATAAGGCTTGCTACGGTGTCGCCTGTAGGGAAATTAAATACTACAATATCGTTGCGTTCTACGTTGCGCAATCCCTTGAGACGATGGTATGGCCATTGTACACTTTCGATGTATGATTTGGTGTTGATGATAGGAATAGTATGTTGGGTGAGAGGAAAATGTAGCGGCGTTTGTGGCATGCGTGGGCCGTAATGTACCTTACTTACCAGTAGATAGTCGCCTACGAGCATCGACTTTTCGAGTGATGGAGTGGGTATTTGGAAATTTTGAAAGAGGAAAATAAATATGAAATATACCAAAACAAGGGCATATACGATAGCATCTACCCAGTCGGCAATGGTGCGAAGAATAGGGTTCTTGATGTTTTTCCATGCACCCCACGGTATATACTGTGTAAGATATATGTCGCAGAAGAGAGGATACAGAAATAGCAACCAATAGTTGCCCACCCATATAACCCATAGTATAAAAATAAGAGAGAAAAAACCGAAACGTATCCATCGTGTGCGACGTACGGTCTTTAGTCTGGCTATCAAGTTGCGAGGGCGTGATGTGTTTGCTTGAGTATGGGAGTTTTTAGTGTCCATGTTTGTAGTATATAATAATAGTTGGTTTTTAGAGATGAAAAAAGTTTCAGACGTTTTTTGCATCTAGAGTGATAGTTCCTGTTTCAGATGCCTTTGTCACAGTATATATGTTTGTTACAGCAGCGTCGAATGACTTTTTCCGATGACAAAAGTATTTATTTTTTCTTTGAGAAACAATTGTCTTGTATCTGTTTTTGCTTCCTTTATTCGGCTTCATGTCATCTTGTTATACTATCTATAGTATGTTTTTCTTTATATAGCAGCGGCAGTAGTGAGTGTTTTGCTTATACTATCTATCGAAACTTTCACTAAAAAACGTTTTTGGGTCATTACTATGTATACTTCCTTTGCGCCACGAATTTATAAATATTCAATAATATGAATTTGCCAATGTTTACGTGGAGCTGTGTGGTAGCTCTTATTATGATTTTTATGATTTGTAAGGTTATTCTTTTTGTGCGTGTCAAAGCCGCAAAAAAAGATTTGTTTGAGGTTGGAAACGAATATGATGAGTTTTATGTTCCAGGCGACAGTTTGGAAGATGATGATTGAAGAAAAGGAGATGTATGGAATTGGACAATAATAATATAACTTCTAAAGAGTTATGCGTGTTTCTGTCGCATTATGCGGTGTGGCTGTTGGGATGTGGTGCCACATGTATTCGTTTGGAGAAAAATGTGCGACGTATGGCGCATGCCTTTGGAAAGGAGGTTGAGTTGACCATTATGCCTCGACATGTGCATATGACAGTATATGGGCGTAATAAAGAAGAAATGTTTACATCTATTGATACTGTATTGCATACGGCTATAAGTTTCGATATCAATACGCGTCTGAGCGAATTGAGTTGGGAGGTAGCCGATAGAAAGATAGGTTTTGCCGAAGCCAAAGCACGTTTTGAGAATATAATAGGTAGTAAATCAGGCAATAAGTGGGTCGTATTGTTGTTGGTTACTTTGGCAAATGCTTCGTTTTGCCGATTATTTGGAGGTGACTGGATTTCCATGGGTATGGTAGGTGTGGCCACTTTGGTAGGCTTCTATTTGAAACAATTATTGTTGGGACATGGACTCGATGTGAGAGTAACGGTCTTTTTATGTGCCTTCTTATCGTCGATTCTTGGGGCAACCTGTGCGTTGTTTGGGTGGGGTACGACACCTAATATTGCGATAGGAACCAGTGTCCTTTATCTTGTGCCAGGTATTCCTTTTCTCAATTCATTTAGCGACATGCTATATTGTCATTATATCTGTGCTTTCAGCCGTTTTGTCGATGCCCTTATCCTTACAGGATGCCTTTCTGTGGGACTTTGCTGCGGTATGTTATTGATGAATATAGGTATGTTCTGATAGATAGATGATATTATGTTATTACAGATTTTACAAGATGCATTATTTGCGGCGATAGCTGCTATCGGTTTTTCTGCTATCAGTAAGCCTCCGAAGAGAGCTTATTTATATTGTGCTTTACTTGCTGCCGTGGGTCATTCTCTTCGTTTTATCTTGATGCAGGGCGAAGGATTGCAAATACATATTATTGTGGCCTCTGTTGTAGCTGCATTTATTATAGGTGTGCTGGCAGTCTTTTTGTCGCCTTTGGTGAAGACCCCGGCAGAGACGTGTTTGTTCCCTGCACTATTACCTATGATTCCCGGTATATATGCGTATAAATCGTTTGGCGGGTTGGCAATGTCTATATTGGCTACGGGTGAGGCTTCGTTCAATCATTATTTCTATCTCTTTGCCTATAATGGGCTTACTTGTTTGTTTATCCTTTTAGGAATGGTTACGGGAGCGACAATTCCCATATTTCTTTTTAAGAATGTCTCTTTTCGTGCTACTCGATGATGAGAACGTATTATATTTGTACTTTTAATTTTAAGTCAAGATGGAATTACGTCAGTTAAGATATTTTGTCAAGGTTGCCGAAACGCTCAATTTTTCGGTAGCCGCCAAAGCTCTTTTTGTGACGCAAAGTACACTTTCGCAGCAGGTAAAACAATTGGAACAGGAGATAGGTACTCAACTGTTGACGCGAAGCAGTCATAAAGTAGTTCTTACCGAGGCCGGTTGTGAACTGTTGCCATATGCCCGGCAGACACTGCGCGATGCCGAGTTGTGTATAACTCGTATTAATGATCTTAATGAGCTTTCAGTGGGTTCTCTCAGCATCGGTGTTACATATTCTTTCAGCCCTATACTGACCGAGACTATCTTCTCTTTCATGAAGATGTACCCGAAAATAAAGCTTAATATTTTCTATAAACCCATGGCCGAGTTGATGGATTTGCTTCGTGATGAGGTAGTCGATTTTGTACTGGCTTTTAAGCCTTCATATCCAATTGAAGGCGTAGAGTCGCATATTCTTTTCCAAAATTATCTGTCGGTTGTAGTGGGAGAGTCACACGTGCTTGCCGGGAGAGATAAGATTTCCTTATCGGAGTTGGAAAAATTCGACCTTGCAATGCCTGCTCGAGGATTACAGGCTCGTAATGCTTTTGATATGATAGCTACGGAATATAATTATAACGTACGCATAGAACTTAATGAGGTAAATATTCTCTTAGAATTGATACGACAAAACCATTTGGTATCGGTTCTGGCCGAAGCTACTATTCATAATGAACAAGGTGTGAAGGCTATTCCTCTGGATATTCCTCATAATGAGATGGAGGGATGTGTGCATACCTTAAAAAACGCCTATCGCAAGCGCTCTATGCTTGAGTTCCTAAAACTGTTGAGTGAATCGGTAGCTATAAAAGAACGTCAAAATGCTTGGTTATAAGCATTTTGACGTATAATCAATATAATCATATTATTTTATTGTTGCAGAAAAGGCAACATATCTTTCATAGTGAGCCATCCGTGTTTACCTATTGTAAATTCGGCCGCCAAAACGGCTCCAAGGGCAAAGCCTTCGCGACTTTTGGCACGATGTTCTATCGTTATGACATCTGCATCTGATTCGTAGCGTATGATGTGAGTGCCAGGTTCTTCACCTCTTCTGATTGCCGTAACGGGTAATATGTCGTTTCCTGTTTTTTCTTCGCTCCATTGTGATAGTTTGTCGGTATTGGCTATCAGCTCTTCGGCCAAAGTGATTGCCGTACCGCTCGGGTGGTCTAATTTATGTATATGATGTATCTCTTCAAGCGATGCCCGATAGTTGTCGAAATGGTTCATAACCGAGGCTAACCAACGATTCATAGCAAAGAAAATGTTCACGCCAAGGCTGAAGTTTGAGGCGTAGAAAAGGGTGTTACCGTGTTGACAAGCCTCTTTGATTTCGGGTAATCTCTCCAACCATCCGGTAGTACCCGATACTACTGGCTTGCCCGCAGCAAAGGCTTTATAGTAGTTGTCTACGGCAGTAGCCGGGGTCGTGAATTCTATGGCTATGTCGGCTTGGGCAAAAGCCTGTGATGCAAAATCGGCTGTGTTGTCGCGGTCTATGCAACATACAATTTCGTGACCGCGCTTGAGGGCAATCTCTTCTATGGCATGTCCCATTTTGCCATATCCTATCAATGCTATTTTCATATCTGGCGAAATTAAATGGTTTTACATGTGGAAAATCCAATAAAGATTCTTTAATTTGCAAAGATATGGAAAATAGATAAATCCGTGTAGCGTATTCTATGGAGAAGCTGATGCAATACGTTTGGCAGCATTTGTTGTTCGACATGTCGCAACTGACCACAACCGATGGCAGGCATTTGCAGATTATCGATGCCGGTCGTCTCAATACCGATGCCGGTCCCGATTTTTTCAATGCCAAGATACGTATTGATGGATGCTTATGGGTGGGAAATATAGAGATACACCGCTTGGCTTCTGATTGGATGCGTCACGGACATCATACCGACGAGGCTTACGACTCTGTGATATTGCACGTCGTTGAGCAAGACGATGCCCGTGTGTGTCGTACCAATGGTGAAGTAATTCCACAATTTGTACTACGTCCAGCACCTACTTTGCGGTATGATTACGAGCGGTTGACCGACAATGCACCGGCGTTGCCTTGTGGAGAACAGTTGTCGGGGATAGATTCCTTTTTTATTACCGATTGGCTTTCCAGTCTTTCGTTCGAGCGGCTACAATCGAAGAGCAAGCGTATAGCCATGTGGCACGATTTATATCGAGGTAATTGGGAAGAGGTGTGCTATGTCACTTTGTCGCGTAACATGGGTTTTGGTATTAATGGAGACGCTTTTGAGCGGTTGGCGCGCAGTTTGCCTCTTGCTTTTTTGCGCAAACATGCCGATAGTTTATTTCAAATAGAAGCTTTTCTGCTGGGACAAGCCGGGTTGCTTGAGGGGGAACGCCCTCAAGACAAATACTATACGCAATTGGCTGGGGAATATGCTTTTTTGCAGAATAAATTTGGATTGATGGCACCATTGTCTCTTTCGACATGGAAATTTTCCCGTTTACGACCACAAAACTTTCCGCACAGAAGGTTGGCGATGTTGGCACACTATATCTATGGAGGTTTCTCTCTTTTTGCTCGTTTGTGTGATGCAACGACAATCGATGAATTACGCAAGTTATTTCAGGTACAACTTTCGGGATATTGGGCTACACATTATACATTCGATGCGGTTACGCCTGGGGCAACAACTGTGTTGGGTATGTCGGCCATAGATATAATCCTTATTAATACAGTAGCACCGTTACTCTATTCTTATGGTATATATGTAGGAAATGACCTCTATGTCGATCGTGCGCAGATGATATGGGAGTCGTTACGTCCTGAGCAAAACAGTATTATTCGCCGTTTTGCAGCCATCGGTATAGAGGCTCGCAATGCCTTTGAAAGCCAAGCCTTGATACAGTTGTACAATGAGTATTGTATGACTAAAAAATGTCTTTATTGCCGTATCGGACATAAGTTGTTGGCAAAAGCAGCTATTCGTAAATAAAAGAAGAGCTTATCGTGTAAACAAAAAATGTAAGGGGACGAAGTCAGAAAGTGGTGTGAAAGTAGGGCGATGTTAAAAATATATTCGGCGGCAAATCTATAAAAGAAGACTTGCCGCCGAATTGTATAGATAGGTAAATAAGATTACAATCCGAATGCTTTGCGGATAGGTTCTACATAGTCGAGTTTCTCCCATGTGAAGAGTTCTACTTCACGTACAATAGGTTGTGCCAGGTAACGCGATGTGAAAACCTTTGTGACAGTGCGTGGGGTACGACCCATGTGACCGTAAGATGCTGTCTCCTCGTAGATGGGGTTACGTAATTTGAGGCGTTCTTCTATGGCTCGCGGACGCAGGTCGAAGAGGCGTTTTACTATCTCGGCAATTTCGGCGTCGCTCTCCTTGACGTGCGATTTTCCGTAAGTATTTACATAGATGCTCACCGGTTGGGCTACACCTATGGCGTATGAAACTTGTACCAGTACTTCGTCGGCAACACCTGCAGCGACAAGATTTTTGGCTATATGGCGAGCTGCGTACGCTGCCGAACGGTCTACTTTCGACGGGTCTTTACCCGAGAAGGCACCACCACCATGGGCTCCTTTACCTCCGTAGGTATCGACAATAATTTTACGTCCGGTCAGTCCAGTATCGCCGTGAGGGCCACCTATCACAAACTTACCTGTCGGGTTGACCAGCAGTTTCAGATTATCGTCGAAGAGAGCCTGTACTCTTGCCGGAAGTTGGGCTTTGACACGGGGCAGCAAGATGCTTTTCACATCGTTGTATATCCTTGCGAGCATATCGGCGTCGGCACGTTCTTGGGCTTCGGGCGTATTGTCGTCGGCAGTTATAAACTCGTCGTGCTGTGTGGAGATGACAATAGTGTGTACTCTTACAGGCTGATTTTTTTCGTTATATTCTATTGTTACTTGCGATTTTGAGTCAGGACGCAGGTACGATACCTCTTTCCCTTTGCGCAGATAGGTCATTTGTTTTCCTTCACGACGTATCTTGGCCAGTTCTATAAGTAGCAGGTGCGACAATTCAAGCGATAGTGGCATGTAGTTGTCTGTTTCATTACAAGCATAGCCAAACATCATACCTTGGTCGCCGGCACCTTGTTCCATAGGATCTTTACGTTCTACGCCACGATTAATGTCGACACTTTGCTCGTGAATAGCCGAAAAGATACCACATGAATCGCCATCGAATTTATAAGCGCTTTTGTTATAACCTATGCGATTTATGACGCGGCGTGCAGTATCCATAAGGTCTACATAAGCTGTCGATTTCACCTCGCCGGCCAAAACTACTTGTCCGGTAGTTACCAAAGTCTCGCAGGCAACTTTCGAGTTGGGGTCTTGTGCCAAAAATTCGTCCAGTACGGCATCCGACAATTGGTCGGCCACTTTATCGGGGTGTCCTTCCGACACTGATTCCGATGTGAATAAATAGTTCATAGTAGTTTCCTATTATAAGTAATACAAAATTATACAAACAGTATGCGAAGGTTCTTCATGTGAATAACCTCGTTGTAAAACGGAAAGAAAACGTAAAACTTGAACCTATTGCTACCCCCGATATAGAGGGTGGCTTTGAAAGACGCAGTTTTAGCATTTTTTTCTGTGGTTGCAAGCAGCCAAATCCTTCCACATTTTACGTGGTGCAAAGGTATTGAAAAATGATATACTGTACAACTTTGTAGGGGTTAATTTCTGAAAAATTATTTTTTATGCTGCATCAGATAACCTTCTAACCACTTGGTTAGCTGGTTGAGGACAAGAGCAAGAAAAAATTTTAATTGCCCCAAAAATTTCTATACGGCTATCTCCTTTATCGTTATCTTTGCAGCCGTTATTGGTTATTGTTTATGAAAACAAAAAAAATTTTGTTTGTAGTCTTGCTCCTGACGACACTTGTTGCCTGTCAAACTCCGAATAATACCTACTATATCGAGGGTATTATAGACGAGGAGATGGAGGGGCGAGAGATTTATCTTACCGATTATGTAACTGACATGCGTATAGATACTGCTGTTGTACGCGATGGAATGTTTAGTTTTGCCGGAGTGGTAGATACTCCGTTTTTTGCAGTCATAGAGGAGGGTAGCTATTACTTCCCGCTTATTGTAGAGCCGGCCGATACGCTCTTTGCCGATATGATGGAGTATATGCCCACTACGGGAGCTCCGCTCAATGATGCCCTCAACGCTTATGATGATTGTAACAGGATGTTATTTGATGCTTATCAGGTAGAGGTAGACAGTATCATGCAACTGGTGGAAGAGCGAAAGATAAGCCGTCGTGAGGCTCTTGATAGTTTAGACGAAAAAGAGCGCGAAATAAGTCGTCGATTCGATGAGAATGTGTGGCGTACGGTGAAGGCGCATCCCAACGATATTGTAGGTGCTATTGCCTTCAGACGATGGCTTACCAATAAGGAGCGCGACATCACAGAGGTTGATTCTATAGCCAAGCAGGTACCTTCTCAGCTGCTTACATATTCTATTGTCAAAGAGGAGCTCGATATTATTCGTTATAAATCACTTTCGGCGGTAGGTAAGCCATTTATTGATTTTACGGTTGAGACAGACAGCGGTCGTGTTTCGTTGAGTGATTTTGTGGGACACAACATACCTGTGTTGGCTTTGTTTTGGGCATCGTGGGACAATGCTGCACCCAGGGATGTGATGGAGATTTATCGCCGGTATAACGGTAAGGGATTGTCGGTCGTAGGTATTGCGTTATGGGACGCCCCCGCAGATAGTCGTGAGATAATTGCAGCCAAGAAAATACCGTGGCGACAAATCCTCGGTGCTCGTGAGCGACCTGCCGACTTGTATGCAATCAATGACTTGCCATATACAATCCTTTTTGCTGCCGATGGTACTATTGTAGCGCGTGGATTGGAAGGGGCTTCGCTTAGTCGTGCTGTAGCTCGAACGGTGAGTATTGCCGTCAAATAGTTGTACGTGTTGTGTGGTTTAGTGGTTGGCTTATCTGTTGTGCTCCCTTGGCAAGTTCTTATCTCACTACCTATCTGGACTTATTTTGTACTCTGTACCTTGTTTTTGCCGATATTATCGTGTAATTTTGTATTTTACTAAATACGTATCGCAATGGAAAATCCTTTGTATATCTACAATACGCTCAGTCGTAAGAAAGAGCAATTTATACCTGTTAATGCACCTCACGTGGGCATGTACGTGTGTGGCCCGACAGTGTATGGTGATGCACATTTAGGGCATGCTCGCCCGGCTATTACGTTCGATGTGTTGTTTCGCTATCTCACACATTTGGGGTATAAAGTACGTTATGTACGTAATATTACCGATGTGGGACACCTCGAACACGATGCCGATGATGGTGAGGACAAGATTGCCAAGAAAGCTCGCTTGGAGCAGCTCGAGCCCATGGAGGTAGTGCAGTTTTATCTTAATCGCTATCATAAGGCGATGGAGGCTCTCAATGTCTTGCCTCCCAGCATAGAACCGCATGCATCGGGTCATATCATAGAGCAGATAGAATATATTAAGCGTATTCTCGATGCTGGTTTTGCTTATGTGAGCAACGGTTCGGTGTATTTTGATGTTGAGAAGTATAACAGCAAGTATCATTATGGAAAATTATCGGGGCGTAATATTGAAGAGTTGATGAATACTACGCGCGAATTGGATGGACAGACCGAAAAGAAGCATCCGTATGATTTCGCATTGTGGAAAAAGGCAGCTCCCGAACATATTATGCGTTGGCCATCGCCTTGGAGCGACGGATTCCCGGGGTGGCACCTGGAGTGTTCTACGATGAGTGCCAAGTATCTGGGCGATGTATTCGATATACATGGTGGTGGCATGGACCTGCTTTTCCCGCATCATGAGTGTGAGATAGCACAATCGGTAGCTGCGCAAGGACACGAGACTGTGCGTTATTGGATGCATAATAACATGATAACCATCAATGGGCAGAAGATGGGTAAATCTTTGGGTAACTTCATTACGCTCGACAACTTCTTTGCTGGGTCGCATCCGATGTTGCAACAGGCCTATTCTCCTATGACCATCCGATTCTTTATTTTGCAAGCGCATTATCGCAGTACTGTCGATTTCAGTAACGAAGCATTGCAGGCATCTGAGAAGGCGTACAATCGCTTGATGGAGGGTTGGCACAATGTAGATAAGCTCACGCCGTCGGATGTATCTACTTTCTCGGTAAACGAGCTCGCGCAGAAATGTGACGAGGCTATGAACGATGACTTGTCAACGCCTATTGTCATATCGCATCTTTTCGATGCAGTGCGTATTGTGAACTCTGTTTTAGCCGGAAAGGGTACCCTTACGGCAGTCGATATAGAGACCTTGCGTGAAACTATGCGGGTATATATTTTCGATATTCTCGGCCTTGTAGATTCTACCGAATCAAATGAAGGTGGTAATGAGGCTTATAGCAAGGCTATCGATCTGTTACTCGATGTGCGACGTGAGGCAAAGGCTCGCAAAGACTGGGCTATGAGCGATTTTATTCGCGACAAACTTAGCGAGATAGGTTTCGAGATAAAAGATACAAAAGAAGGAACAGAGTGGAAGTTGAAGTAAAGCTTGTATGATCGCTGTTTTGTAGCAGTGAAAATAAAAGTTATTTCATTATATACCGGATGTGTCATGATGTAGTAGTAATGCATTATGACACATCTTTCTTTTGTGGTACGGATTGTGATAGTTGTCTTAAATTTTGCTTGTGGCTGCTATCTCTTTCACAAGGACTATAACTATATATTTCGTAAATAAAATGCAAGAGAGGCGCTTGTAATAGTGTCGTTCGGGTAGTATGTGAACAGTGTGGCGTATATATTGGTTCTGTGAAAAAATGGTATCGTTATGAAGGAACATATATATATGTCATTCTATAAAAAACAAAGAGAGCCGTCTTGCGGGCGGTTCTCTTGTATGAAAGGGAGGCCTCCGTGGCATAAAAAGGCCTCCCCCTGGTTATACTTTATTAATTAGGGAACGAAAGTATAACCCCCTCAGTCCCTATACATCTCGTACCAGTCTGAGTATAGAAATTAGTTGTTCTTTCTTGATATTGTTGAATTATACGATATTTTCCTTTTCACGGTGCAAAGATAATGCTTTGATCTGATATTTGGGTCAAAAAATCGTTTTTTAAGATATTGTAGTGCATATTCATGCCACTGTTGATAAATATTAAGTTGTGCGTTGCATCATCCTTTTTTTATCGTAAATATGTACTATGTTGATAGTCTGTTTTTGTATACATTTTGTAATGATGATTACTTAAAGTTAATATATGGTGAATGTATACCTGTTTATATATGTGAAAAAGTGTATTATATCGTATAAGAATAAAATTTTATCGTGTAACAAAGGGGAGTGTCGGGTGGTAAGAGTGCAAGCAGTAGTAAAGTCACTTCTTTTTTATGTGCTTTTTTCCCTTTTATAATATATAAAGCAATGCATCGTGATGCTTATACAATGGATATCTTGATGTTTATATGTCAATGTAGATAATTGATATTTAATATATTGTTTGTTCTATATAATAAATTTTGACTATGTACATAAAAATACCATTGCATCGGTCTTATTGTAAAGACACGATGCAATGGCTGTTATTAGTGTTGATACAACTCTATATGTAGACTTTATTATTATAGTGGTTTACAAAAAGCGCGACGACGTTTATGTTGTACTCGTTCGAAGTATTGCCATTGAGATTGTACTTTATTATTTTCCTCAAGTTCAGGATTGCTCTCGGCATATACATATCCGTTTTGTTGGAATACGGGAATGAGGTCAGAGAAGAGCAGCGCATTCACTCCTTTGCTTTGATAGTCGGGACGAACAGCAACCAAGAGCAATTCTACTACGTCGTTTTTGCCTTTAAGAGCTTTCAGTAGAGGAATAAAACCGAACGGGAATAGTCGTCCTCGTGATTTCTGTAAAGCCTTGGCAAGTGAGGGAAATGCAATGCCAACACCTACGAGTTCGTCAGCCTCGTTTACGATAAGAGTAAGGTTTTCCAATCGTAACAGAGGTATGTACATTTTAATGTAATAGTCTATTTGTCGTTGTGAAAGGGCAGAGTAGCCGTACAAATTGGCATACGCTTCGTTGATAAGCTTAAATACTTTCTGTCCGTATTCTTTGATGAGCTTATTGGCGCTGGTATATTTGATGACACGCAAGTTGTATTTCTTGCGAACGATTTCAGTGATGCGTTGGTGCTTCTCAGGGATGCTCTCTGGAACATATATTTTATATTCCAACCAGTCGGTTTCTTTGGTATAACCAAGTGCTTCTATATGTTTACGATAGTAGGGGTAGCTATATAGTGTAACAGAAGTGCCTAACTCCTCATATCCTTCTATGAGCAGACCTTCGGGGTCCATGTCGGTGAAGCCTAATGGACCGTG
This sequence comes from uncultured Porphyromonadaceae bacterium, assembly GCA_900538705.1. Classification (GTDB taxonomy): domain Bacteria; phylum Bacteroidota; class Bacteroidia; order Bacteroidales; family Barnesiellaceae_A; genus Barnesiella_A. The sequence goes on along the minus strand of UPZG01000009.1, from coordinate 18,426 downwards.
CATAGAGGTCATGCCTTTTTGGCGAGCCCAATTTTCTACAGCCTCGAATAGAGCTTTACTTACTTCCTCGTCATCTATAAAATCGACAAATCCAAATCGCCCTTCTTTCTTGCCAGCCTTCTCGTTGAAGTGATTATTGATGATGCCGGCAATACGTCCTACCGGTTTGCCATCGCGGTAAGCCATAAAGCAAGTGGCCTCGCAAAAGTCGTAAGCCGGGTTTTCGGTAGGTGTAAAAGTGCCCATGGTATCTGATATGAGTTGAGGCACGTAATAAGGATGGTTCCTGTAAAGATAGTCGGCAGGGAAAGCAGCAAACTCTTTGAGGGCTTTTTTATCTGAGACTTCTTTGATTGTAATAGCCATTTTCAGTTCTGTTTTTTATTGCAGCAAAGATAATAAATTTTTACATTATGAAGACTATATTGAAAAATATTGTTTAATAGACCATCGTTGTAAATGGGCTTTTGAAGTCTCTGCTTAGTCTTTCGTACCGTATGCGAGATCGCCGGCGTCACCTAATCCTGGTACAATATAGCCATGCGCATTCAATTCGTCATCTATGGCAGCAACCCATACAGTTATATTCTCGGGGAAGTGTTGTTTTACAAACGATATTGCTTGGCGGCTTGCTATTGCTGCAGCAAGGTGTATGTGTGAGGGATTGCCCTTGCTGAGCAGGGCTTTATAGCATAACTCCATAGAACTACCTGTTGCTAACATGGGGTCGGCAAGAACGAGCACTTTACCATCGATGGAAGGCGATGCTATATACTCTACATGTATGTCGAAGTGAGTCTCGTCGCTATACTGCCTGTATGCCGATACGAAGGCATTCTCGGCGTTATCCATGTAGTGTAGAAATCCTTGGTGGAAAGCTATGCCGGCACGCAGGATAGTAGCGAGTACTACTTTGTCGGCAGGGAGGTTTACGGTGGTAGTTCCCAATGGAGTGTCTACAGTTTGGGGTTGATAGGCGAGAGTTTTGCTTATCTCGTATGCCATGATTTCGCCTATTCTTTCGAGGTTGCGTCGAAAGCGCATCCTATCTTGCTGGACGGTGACATCGCGCAACTCACTCATAAACCGGTTGACGATAGTGTCTTGCTCTGCAAAATTTACTATTTTCATAATGTAACTGTTTTATTTTTTCTTGGTTGCACTTTTACGCGTTCCCGTTTTTGAGGGAGCCGGATTCTTATCTGCCTCTTCTATGATGCGCATGCAGTCGGCATAGCTCAGAGTTGCAGCGTCGTTGCCCTTGGGAATTTTATAGTTTTTCTTTTTGTATGCGATATAGGCACCAAAACGCCCATTGAGTACCTGTAAGTCAGCGTCTTCGTCATATTGTTTGATGAGGCGGTTACTATCATCCTTACGTTTTTGTTCTATCAGGTTGATAGCCTCTTCCAGGGTAATGGTTTGTGGTGTAAGATCTTTGGGTATCGATACGAATTTCCCGTTGTGCCGTATGTAAGGACCAAACCGACCTATGTTGGCTTCTATTTCCTTATCTTCGTAAGTACCGAGTTTGCGGGGTAAGTCAAATAGTTTAAGAGCTTCTTCGAGTGTAAGGTTGTTTATCGATTGACCTTTTTGCAGCGATGCAAAAAGAGGCTTTTCGGTGTCGGTGGGCAGGCCTATCTGTACCAGCGGGCCAAACCGTCCTATTTTTACAGATACGATACGTCCTGTTTTGGGGTCGGTACCCAAGACACGTTCTCCCACCTTATGTTCAAGGCGCATAGCCTCGGTCTTCTCTACGGCCGGATGAAACCATTGATAGAATGTTGCTATTACTTCGGGCCACGATGTTTTGCCTTCTGCAATATTATCAAATCGTTCCTCGACGTTTGCTGTGAAATTATAATCGAGTATATCGGGGAAATATTCTGTCAAGAAGTCGTTTACCACAATACCTGTGTCGGTAGGTAGTAATTTGTTTTTTTCGGCCTCGGCTATTTCTTTCTTTTCGGTCAGCTTGATAGAGCCGTTCTTGAGCGATAGTATGCGGTAGGTGCGCTCTTTGCCGGGGTGGTCGCCTTTCTCTACATAACCACGTTGTTGTATGGTAGATATGGTGGGGGCGTATGTCGAAGGTCGGCCTATGCCCAATTCTTCGAGTTTCTTTACCAAGCTTGCTTCTGTGTAGCGTGGTGGATGTTGGCTGAAACGTTCTGTGGCCAGTACGCTGTTGCATGTTGGATGCGAGCCGGCCTTCATAACGGGCAGTGTATGGCTATTGTTTTCGCTTTCGCCTTCTTCATCGTTGCTTTCCAAATATACTCGCAAAAATCCGTCGAATTTCAGTACCTCGCCTGTGGCTATAAATTGTTCTTTTCGCCCCTCTACGGCAATGGTTGCAGTCGTTTTCTCTATTTCAGCATCACTCATTTGCGAGGCGATGGTTCGCTTCCATATCAGTTCATACAGCCGTTGTTCTTGTCGTGTACCCTCTATTTCGTGGTGTGAAATATAAGTAGGACGTATAGCTTCGTGAGCTTCTTGTGCTCCTCGTATTTTGGTATGATAATTGCGTGTGTGCAGATATTTTTCGCCTAATGAAGATAAGATTTCATCACGGGTAGTTCCCAAACATAGTGCCGAGAGGTTGACCGAGTCGGTACGCATGTAGGTGATATGTCCGTTTTCATAGAGGCGTTGTGCTACCGACATAGTTTGTGCCACAGAGAAGCCTAACTTGCGTGCTGCTTCTTGTTGCAGGGTCGATGTGGTAAAAGGAGGTGCCGGCGATTTATGAGCCGGCTTTACATTGATGTCTTGCAGTGTAAATTGAGCCTTGTTGCAGGCTTCGAGTATAGCTGTAGCTTCTTCTATCGTCTTGGGGCGGGAGTTGAGTTCGGCTGTAAAGACTGCGCCATCTTCTGTGACGAACTCTCCAACAATGCGAAAAGCGGCATCGCTTTTGAAATGTTCTATTTCACGTTCTCTCTCTACGATGAGTCGTACAGCTACCGACTGTACACGCCCGGCCGATAAGGCAGGTTTTACCTTTTTCCACAATACCGGTGAGAGCTCAAAACCCACGATGCGGTCAAGTATACGGCGAGCTTGTTGGGCATCTACACGATTCATATCTATCGTGCGCGGGTTTTTGATAGCTTCGAGTATGGCGTCTTTTGTTATTTCATGAAATACGATGCGTTTGGTTTTTTTCGGGTCTAAATGTAGTACCTCTGCCAAGTGCCAGGCAATAGCCTCTCCTTCACGGTCCTCATCGGAGGCTAACCATACAGAGGAGGCTTTAGCGGCTTCTTCCTGCAGGTTTTCAACAATTTTCTTCTTGTCGGCTGGTATTTCGTATATGGGAGCGAAATTGTGTTCTACGTCGATGCTGAAAGATTTCTTTTTGAGATCTCTGATATGACCGTAGCTCGAAAGCACTTTATAATCTTTACCTAAAAACTTTTCGATGGTTTTGGCTTTGGCAGGAGATTCTACAATAACTAAATTTTTTTGCATATACTCAAAAAATACGAGGGTTCCCGAAAAACTGCGGCAAAAATAGATAAAAAAATCGCTTGTAACACAGTTCGTTTGCGTTTTTTTTATTTTCAGTTGCGGCGGGCATGCCGTAGTTGTCGTCTTGCGAGACTATCGCAACATGTTGCAGCTTTTTATTACTGCAGCCACAAAAGCATCTATTTCTTCGTAGGTATTGTATACGGCAAATGATGCGCGCACGGTACCTTCTATTCCTAATGCACTCATGAGCGGTTGCGCACAATGATGCCCTGTACGGACGGCCACTCCCATTTTATCGAGCAACATTCCCATGTCGTAGTGGTGCACTTTATCGGCTAAAAATGAAATGACAGGCGTTTTTTGACGAGCTGTACCATATATCTTGATGCCGTCTATCTCTTCTAGTTTGGCAGTAGCATAGTGTAGCAGCTCTTGTTCGTAAGCATGCATTTCGGCAGCTCCGATAGTTTCTATCCAATCTAAGGCAGTGGCAAAAGCTCGGGTGCCTATGTAGTCGGGGGTGCCGGCCTCGAATTTATAGGGCAGCTCGTTGTAGGTTGTGTGTTCGAATGATACATGTGCAATCATCTCACCGCCGCCTTGATAAGGAGGCATGGCATCGAGCCATTTTTCCTTGCCATATAAGATACCTATACCTGTAGGTCCATATACTTTATGGGCCGAGAATGCGTAGAAGTCGGCATCTAAAGCTTGTACGTCTACGGAAAGATGTGGAATGGCTTGAGCTCCGTCAACCAGTACCGGTACATTCTGAGCATGTGCATATGCCACTAATTCTTGTATGGGGTTGATAGTTCCTAGTACATTTGAGGCGTGGGTTATACATACCAGGCGTGTGTGCTCGTTGAAGGCTGCACGGTATGCCTCGAGATTTAGTTCGCCTTGTTCGTTTATAGGTATGACATGCAACTTTATTGCTTTATGACGTTGCAGCAACTGCCATGGTACAATATTGGAGTGGTGTTCCATGGTAGAGAGAATAATCTCATCACCATCGTGCAGGAACTCGTTTCCCCAAGAGCTGGCTACAAGGTTGATGGCTTCGGTTGTGCCGCGAGTAAAGATAATCTCGTGTGCATGGCGGGCATTGATATAAGTTTGTATACGACGCCTGGCAGCTTCATGAGCTTCAGTAGCCTCTATGCTGAGGGTATGTACGCCGCGGTGTACGTTGGCATTTACGCGATAATAACTGTCGGCAATGCGGTCTATCACACATTGTGGATGTTGCGATGTAGCGGCGTTATCGAAATAGACAAGGGGCTTATGGTATATCTCCTTTGTAAGAATGGGGAATTGTGAGCGTATTTTTTCTATATCTAACATGGCTTTTATGGCTTGATATGGATGTTGCATTGCTTGCATCTCGACAGCTCGCCACGGAATCGCCGTTCAACCAATTGTTTCAATCTCTCTTTAAGAGCATCGAGCCTTACAAGGTCTGTTACGTCGCTCATGAAGGCAAACATAAGGAGCATGCGGGCTTCGGCTTCTGAGATGCCTCGTGTACGCATGTAAAAGAGAGCTTGTTGGTCGAGTTGTCCTACCGTTGCACCGTGGCTGCACTTTACATCGTCGGCATATATTTCCAGTTGTGGTTTGGTGTATATATGAGCCTCTTCCGAGGCACAAAGGTTTTTATTGCTTTGATAGGCTTCGGTTTTTTGTGCCCCCGGGCGTACCAGGATACGTCCTGCGAAAGCACCTTGTGACTGGTCGTTGAGTACAAACTTAAAGAGTTCGTTACTGTGGCAATGAGGCGCAGTGTGGTCTATAAAGGTCGATATGTCGACCTGTTCATCACCATCGGCTATAGCCATACCGCATAGTTGCGTTTCGGCATGAGGCCCATCGAGTAATATATGGTAGTTGTCGCGTGTGATGCCGTTGCGTAGAGTGATGCCGTTTACAAGAACGTTAGATTCCTCTTCTTGATGTACAAAGGTCGAGGTAACACGGCGTGTCTCGGGCAGATTTTCTTCGAGGTTATAATAATCTATTGCGCTGTCTTTGCCTGCCCATATTTCAGTTACTTGTGTAATGAGATGATTGAGGCCCGTCTCTTCGCTGTGGTCGCATACGAGTATCTTGGCTTGGGCACCTTCTTCAGCAACGATAAGGATACGCCTGTTGTTCATTGTAGGTACATTGCCACCTACAAGATTTATGAGTTGTATGGGACGTTCTAAAACAGTATGTGACGGAATGTATAGTATGAATCCGTCTTGTGCGAGCAGCGTGTTAAGTGCTACAGTACCGTCTTTTGTCATGTTGGCTATGCGGCCATAGTAACGTGATACCAGGTCGGGGTGTTGACGGGCTATTTCACAAAGGCTGCCGGCAATGACACCTTCGGGCAGAGGACGAATATTGTCTGAGGTGTAAAAGCAGTCGCCTACTAGAAAGTAAAGTTGGGTAGTCAGGTTGGGTACATCGCAACGAAATCCTTCGTGTATCTTGGTAGTGAGTGATATTCGGTTCAAATTCAGACCATAGTCGGGAGCATATAATGCCTCTATGTCGGTATGATTGTATCGTTCGTCTTTACGCGAAGGCAAGCCTATAGACTCGACAAGAGCTAAAGCTTCGGCACGCATAGCGTTGAGAACAGGAGCCGAGTGGCTCTCGATAAGTTCGCGTTGCGATTTGTATAGGTCGATATATTGTTGTATGGCTTTTTCCATAGTCGGTATTACTTTTCTCCCAATTCCTCTTTTATCCAGTCGTAGCCTTTCTCTTCGAGTTCAAGAGCAAGTTCGGGTCCACCCGATTTTACGATGCGTCCTTTGTATAGTACATGTACAAAATTGGGGGCGATATAGTCGAGTAGGCGTTGGTAGTGGGTAATTACGATAATGGCGTTATTGTCGGTTTTCAGTTTGTTCACGCCTTCGGCAACGATTCGTAGAGCATCTATGTCGAGGCCACTGTCGGTTTCGTCAAGTATAGATAGCTTTGGCTCTAACATTGCCATCTGGAATATCTCGTTACGTTTTTTTTCTCCGCCAGAGAAGCCCTCGTTGACCGAACGGCTGGCCAGTTTGTTATCGAGCTCTACGATAGCGCGTTTCTCGCGCATCAGTTTCAGAAATTCGGTAGCAGACATAGGCTCTTCGCCACGGTACTTACGTTGTTCGTTAATGGCGGCACGCATGAAGTTAACCATGCTTACGCCGGGAATCTCTACGGGGTATTGGAAACTGAGGAACAAGCCTTCATGAGCCCTGTCTTCGGGTGAGAGTTCCAGAAGGTCTTTCCCACAAAATTCTACGCTTCCGCTTGTCACTTCATATGCCGGGTTACCTGTCAAGACAGCCGACAGGGTGCTTTTGCCCGATCCGTTAGGACCCATGATAGCATGTACTTCGCCCGGGTTTACGGTGAGGTTAATTCCTTTGAGTATCTCTTTGCCATTGATGCTGGCATGTAAATTGTTTATCTTTAACATAACTGTTTCTTTCTTTTTCTTTGCAGGTTATAGGCTTTGGGGGCTATGCCGATGCAAGTCGTTAAGTCTATTCAAGGTTACAAAGGTACGCTTTTTCACTGATAAACCGAAGTATAGGACAAATTGTTGTTCTAAAGTCTAATCTTGAAGTTTTTCAGATAGTTGTCGAGCATTTCGGCGGGAATGATTTTTTTTGCAGTTTCGGCAATAGCGTTGAGAAATCCCTCCTTTACATAATCGTGTCGTATTACCATGGATATTTCACGTTGAGCCTTGGTGTTGTCGATACTTCGTATGTTTTTTTTCTGCCAGGGCTGCATAAATTGTACGTGCCATGCAGGTATGACAGAGTATCCTCCATTGGTGTCGACTATGCGTATCAGAGTGTCGATACTTCCAGCTTCATAGATGTGGTTATATTTTTCGTTGTGCTTGCAGAATCCGAATATGGGATGTCGTTCACAATGACTCTCTTGCAACACCCACAATTTTTCGTGTGGGGAATTTTCGAGGATGCTTGCCGGTTCAACCTTGGGAGTGTCGGCTGCAAAGTATACTACGTAAGGTTCGTGGTAGAGTGGTATCTCCAACAAGTCGTCGGTGCGCAGTGGAGTGGCGAGTATAGCTACATCTATCTCTCCCGAACGTAGTTTCTCGATGGCAACTTGAGGACGAGTTTCGGTGATGGTGAGTTCTATGGAAGGGTAGTTCGTCGTAAACAGGTGAATAAACTCAGGTGTGAGGCATGGTGATACGGTAGGCAATATACCTATCGATAGCTTGCCGGTGAGTTTTTCGCTTTCACTCTTGACAATTTCGCCTATAACTTCTATCTCTTTCAATGCCTTTATGGCCTGACGTATCACCTGTTTTCCTACCGTAGTAGGTTCTACAGGTTGTTTGCTTCGATCAAAAAGAGGTACACCTATCTCCTCTTCCAATTTTTGTATCATAGTGCTGAGCGTCGGTTGCGATATATTACATTCTTCGGCTGCTTGTGCAAAATGTCGGCACCGGTCGAGAGCAATTATGTATTTCAGTTGTTGTATAGTCATAGGTTTGATAGTTTGTATCTATGCAAAGATAGAAATTATCTATTTGCTTTATTGATTTTTGCTATCTAAATTTGTAACAAATAAAATAATAGACTAATTCTAAATTTATAATAAAGTTGATTATGATGGAAAATGAAGTTAATGTAATGCCAAGAATAGGCGACAAGGCGCCTGCATTTCAAGCGAAGACAACGCAAGGTCCTATCAGTTTTCCCGAAGATTTTGAGGGAAAGTGGAAAATTCTTTTCAGTCACCCTGCCGATTTTACACCGGTGTGCACCTCTGAGTTTATGGCATTTGCCTCTATGGCTGCAGAGTTTGAGGCACTCAACTGCCAGCTTATAGGCTTGTCGGTCGATGGATTGTATAGCCACATAGCATGGTTACGAACCATTCAAGAGAAGATAAATTATAAGGGGATGAAGGGTGTGGAAGTAAAATTCCCTCTTATCGACGATATCTCTATGAAGGTTGCCAAGCTGTATGGTATGATACAACCAGGTGAGAGCGAAACATCGGCCGTGCGTGCCGTTTTCTTTATCGATCCTAAAAACACAATCCGCACTATCATGTATTACCCGTTGTCATTGGGTCGTAACTTCGATGAGATAAAGCGTGTGCTTGTGGGGTTGCAGACTGTCGATAATTTCTCTGTAGCGTTGCCGGCCGACTGGCGTCCGGGTGATGAAGTCATTGTTCCTACTGCCGGTTCGTGTGGCGTAGCTAAAGAGCGTGTAGACGACCAAAGTGGCGACATACATTGCTATGATTGGTTCTTCTGTACCAAAAAACTATCGAAAGAACAGGTCGAAAGTAAATTAAAAGATAAGAAATAATTAGATAAAAAACCAAGACTATGAGCGCAATACATTTAACCAAGGAAGAGTTTGTCAACAAAGTGGCACGTATTGATGTCCCGGAGTGGAAGTATTTGGGAGATAAGCCGGCCATCATCGATTTTTATGCTACTTGGTGCGGCCCTTGCAAGGCTTTATCGCCTATTCTCGAAAAGGTGGCAGAGAAGTATGAGGGTAAAATTTATGTATATAAAGTAGATGTTGACAAAGAGTCGGAGTTGTCGCAAGTGTTCAATATCCGCTCTGTACCGACGTTGCTTTTTGTCCCACTTGGTGAGATGCCGCAGATGCACTCGGGCATGTTACCCCAGGCCGAATTAGAGAGGGTAGTCGATACTTTCTTGTTGAAGTAAGTTTCTGATGTATCTTGATAGTGGGGCTGTGCCGAATTTTTCGGTACAGCCCCACTAATAATGTTATATGCGTATAAGAAGTTTGTGCATTGAAAGATTGTCGTATTGCTTTATTACGGGAAGAAGGAGAGTATCTCTTTATTAGATTCCCATAACTGAGGAGTTATAAAATAAAAAGGATGTATCGCGACGGGTACATCCTTTTTGTTTTTGCTGATATGAAGCTTGAGTCTCTTATAACCGTACTTTGGCAACTACTTTGCGGAGTTTGCCTTCACCTATGATAGGGGCATGGGCATCTTCGGGGAAGCAGATGCAAAATTCGCCCGGTAATATTTCGCAATAGGTAGTGGGACGATCATTATAGAACATGCGGTCTTTTACTTCGTCATACTCCTGTTTCAGGTCAGTGCAGTTGCGAGTAGCTTTCCAACCTATCATCTCTACGCCATTCAGCGGAATATGCACGTCGATGTAATCTTTGTGTACCTCCATGGCCTGAGCCTCTTTGGTGCGCAGGGTCGGTTCATCATTGTTGATATAAAGAACCTTCCCGTCGAGTTCGGTTTTTCCCAGCGGTTCGTTAAGCATGTCGTGCGCTTTGATGTAGTCAAACAGCTTTTTGAATGCTGGATGCAGCGACTCTATACGAGCGCTATCTTGCAGGTTTGCGATAATCATGGCAATATATGTTTTTGTGTTAGCTATAGTGTCTCATAAAAAGGATTGCACCGCCGGCCGCAGTGGCAGATTCAGGCGGTGCAACAGGTAGTAGTGTGTTACTCTTCGTTAGCAGCTTTGCCCAAGCAGGCCAGAATACCGCCATCGACGTAAACGACTTGTCCTGTTACGAAGTCTGATGCCGGTGATGCCAAGAAGATAATAGTTCCACCCAAGTCCTCGGGGTTACCCCAACGCATGGCGGGAGTCCGTTTGATGATAAACTCGTTGAACGGGTTTCCATTGACTCTGATAGGAGCCGTTTGCGAAGTTGCAAAATAGCCCGGGCCTATGCCGTTGACCTGTATGTTGTAACGAGCCCATTCGGTAGCCATATTTTTCGTCAACATTTTCAGACCACCTTTTGCAGCAGCATATGCTGTTACGGTATCGCGTCCTACTTCGCTCATCATAGAGCAAACGTTGATGATTTTGCCTGCACCGCGCTCGCGCATACCGGCAAATACAGCTTTTGACATGATAAAAGGAGAGGTGAGGTCGGTTGTTATGACCTCTTCAAACTCGCTTACAGCCATTTCCTGTGATGGGATACGCTTGATGATACCGGCATTGTTTACCAATATATCTATGATACCCACCTCTTTGCGGATAGTTTCTACGAGTTTCACGGCGTTCTCTTCTTTGGTGACGTCGCAAACGTATCCTTTTACCGTTAGTCCCATGGTTGCATATTCGGCTATGGCAGCGTCGATGCGCGATTGTGAGCGGCCGCATATCGTTACTGTAGCACCTGCTTTTCCCAGGGCGGCTGCCATGGCCATGCCCAGACCGTGTGTTGCACCTGTTACAAGGGCTACTTTTCCCGATAGGTCAAATAATTGTAATCCTTCCATTGTATGTTTCTTTTCTTTATGCTTGAATATAAGGTTATTTCATTTCGGTAGGAGCACTTGTATCCATGTCGTTGTAGTCGAGGTTTTCTCCGGCCATACCCCAGATAAAAGTATAGTTGCTGGTTGCGCAAGCCGAGTGTATCGACCATACCGGTGAGATGACGGCATCTTCGTTGTGCATCCATATATGGCGAGTCTCTTGCATTTCGCCCATGAAGTGGCATACAGCGTTGCCCTCAGGAACTTCAAAGTAGAAGTATGCTTCCATACGGCGGTCGTGTGTGTGTGCCGGCATCGTATTCCATACACTACCGGGTTTTAGTTCTGTCATACCCATTTGTAATTGGCAAGTGGGCAATACGCGACCTACAATCATTTGGTTGATAGTACGATGGTTGGAGCCTTCGAGGCTACCGAGAGTAAATACGTTGGCCTCGGCCTTGGTTATTTTCTTGTCGGGGTAGGTCATATGAGCCGGAGCCGAGTTGAAATAGAAATGTGCAGGTTTCGAGGGGTCTTTGCTGGCGAAGATAGGGTTGCGATCGCCTTTGCCTAAATAGAGAACCTCTTTGTAACCCAATTCATAAACAGTGCCGTCTATCTCTACCGTACCTTCTCCGCCCACGTTGAAAATACCTAATTCGCGACGATGCAAGAAGAAGGGTGCTTTCAGCGGGTCGATAGGCGTGAGTTCCAGTTTTTCGTTAGTGGGTACAGCACCGCCTACAATCAAGCGGTCGTACATCGTATATACCATGTTTATCTCATCGGCTACCATAAGGTTTTCGATGAGGAATTCTTTTCTCAGTCGAGATGTGTCATAGTTTTTGGCGTCGGCAGGGTGTGCTGCATAGCGCACTTCGTAATTGATTTTCATAGCTATTCTTTATTATACACACAAAGCATCGGACATAATATTATGCCGGTGCTTTGCAAAGTTATAGATAGGATGAATTAAATGCAAATTTCTTTTTCTTTGTTTATCGCAAGCTCTTGATGGTTGCAAGGCATTCGCGGCAAAGGGTGGTTATCTTATCCCAATCACCGGCAGCAATAACTTCTTTCGGGAAGAGCTTCGAGCCCATACCTACGCATGTAACACCGGCTTTTATCCATCCCGTCAAGCTTTCAGCAGTAGGTTCTACACCACCGGTTACCATAATCATAGACCAAGGCAGCGGGGCTTTCAGATTCTTTACGAATGAGGGACCTCCTACGTTTCCGGCAGGGAATACCTTACATACGATACAACCTTTTTCTTGTGCATCGTTTATCTCACTTACCGAGCCACATCCCGGTATATAGGGAACAAGACGACGGTTACATACTTTGTTGATATCGGGGTTGAAGCAGGGTCCTACTATGAAGTTAGCACCCAATTGCATATACAAGGCTGCTGTAGGAGCATCGATAACAGTGCCTGCGCCAAGAACCATCTCGGGGCACTCTTTAGCGGCATATTTTACCAATTCGGCAAATACATCTTGTGCGAAGTCGCCACGATTGGTAAACTCGAAAGCACGAACGCCTCCATCGTAGCAAGCTTTCAGTACTTTCTTGGCTATTTCAACGTCACTGTGGTAAAATACCGGTACCATACCGGTGCTGCTCATGGCGTTGATGCTTTGTAGTATATTGAAACGAGCCATTGTTGTGTTGTTTTTAGGTTGGTTATATTGATAAGCAGGCAGCATATATAATTTAAGCTGCCTGCTACTTTTTTTCTGTTTAGCGCGATACGCGACCCGAACCGTCGCCGCTCATCAGTTTCTCTACTTCGTCAACCGTTACTTGGTTATAGTCGCCGTAGATAGTGTGCTTCAGGCACGATGCAGCAACAGCAAAGTCGAGAGCTTTCTGGTCGTCAGTCGTATATGTATTCAAACCGTAGATGAGGCCACCCATGAAAGAATCACCGCCACCAACGCGATCTACAATGTGAGTGATGTCGTAACGACGAGAAATCTTCAATGAGCCGTCAGAGTAGAGTACACCGCCCCATGTGTTGTGGTTGGCATTGATAGAGCCGCGAAGAGTAATGATTACTTTCTTGATGCGCGGGAATTTGGCCATCAATTGAGTGCATACGCTTTCAAATTCGGCCGAGTTTACTTCACCGGCTGTTTTGGTTACGTCGAAACCTTCGGGTTTGATACCGAATACTTTCTCGGCGTCTTCCTCGTTGCCAAGTACGATGTCGCAACCGGCAACAAGCTCGGGCATAACTTCTGAGGCTGTCTTGCCGTATTTCCACAAGTTTTTGCGGTAGTTAAGGTCGCACGATACGGTGACACCCATTTCGTTGGCAGTCTTGATGGCTTCAAGGCAAACCTTGGCAGCACCTTCTGAGATAGCAGGAGTGATACCGGTCCAGTGGAACCATTTGGCATCTTTGAATACTTCTTTCCAGTCTATCATTCCAGGTTCAATCTCAGCAATAGCTGAGTGAGCACGGTCATATACTACTTTGCTGGCACGGGCTACAGCACCTGTCTCGAGGAAGTAGATACCTATACGATCGCCACCATATACAATTTGATTTACGCCAACGCCGTAGCGACGAAGATCCATGACGCAGGCGCGAGCTATATCGTTTTTAGGAAGGCGAGTTACAAATTCTGTTTCAAGACCATAGTTTGCCAACGAAACAGCTACGTTGGCTTCGCCGCCGCCAAATGTGGCGTTCAATGTTGAGGCTTGCGAAAAACGCAGGTAATCGGGAGTTGCTAAACGTAGCATTATCTCACCGAATGTGACGATTTTGTTTTTCATTCTGATTCAATTTAATGAAGTTCTTCTTTTTCACAAAGGTAGAATAATCAGGCAAATAGCCTCTCTATTTATTTTCCCAATTTTGTGTATTATCTTCACTTCATTTCTTGCAAATTACATTTTTTATTCTCATCTTTGTGCTATTAACACATCTTAATCAGCACGTTGTTACTATGAAACCTGCATTACGTAGTTTTTCTCTCCATCCCGAACGCTCTTTCTTGGTAAGAAAAGATATTGGCGCGCCTGTTTACAGCATGTGGCATCAACATGTCGAGATAGAGTTATTCTTCATCCGTGGTGGTCAAGGAGGAATGATGATAGGTGATAAGGAGATTCCTATCGATGGTTCCTCACAGATGATAATTCTTGGTTCTAATCTTCCGCATACTATGTCGTATGGTAATCAGACTAATGGTCATGTGGTGGAAGCTGTTGTCGTACACGTTAATCCGTCGGTGTGGGGCGCTTTTTATGAGCTACCCGAGATGACACCTATACGTAATCTTTTCAAGATGGCCGAGCGTGGCATTTATATTCAAGACGGCTTGTTGCAACAGATGGAGCAAGAAATGTTTGCCCTTATCGACGATGACCCGCCACAAAGCATGATACGCCTTTTGCAGTTGCTTCTTAATATTGCAACTTCTCAAAAGTATGATTATGTAGCAAGTCAAGGTTACGCCTCGACTCATAGCCGTGAGATGGATAATTCGCGTATGAGTAAGATATATAATTATGTCTTGGAAAATTATCATCGCGATATCTCGGTGCAAGAGGTTGCCGATATCATACATTTTGCCAAAGGTTCCTTCTGTCGTTATTTTAAGCAGCGTACCGGCAAAACTTTTATGGATTTCCTGATAGAGGTCCGTATAGGTAACGCTTGCAAGCTCCTTATGGAAAATGAAATGAATATCAACGAAATTGCCTATGCATGTGGATATAACAATATATCAAACTTTTTCCATCAGTTTAAGGCATTGAAAGGATGTAGCCCCAGTCGCTATCAGAAGAACTACTTTGGCTATACCAAGGGTGAAGATAACGACTGATTTGTGTCATGATGTCTTGAATTCGAGATAGGAATTTGGTTGTTTCAAAAACAAAGTAAGAGCCATATTCAACTCCATGCGGAGTAAGAATATGGCTCTTACTTTGTCCGACATCCCTCTGCCTATCAGGTAGTTCTACTTGTTATTCTTGTAACATCGATAAGCAGAACTGACAATTTCAATAAACAGGCTTAATCTACAAGATGTACGCCTTTGATGACACCGCGCGACGAGTTCCGGATGAAGTTAATGATGTTGTCGCGTTCGGTCGAAGCTGGCAGTTCAGCTTCTATCGAGTTCAAAGCATCGGTCAGGTTACTGTCAGATGCAAACAGACGGCGATATATTTCTTGTAGTTCTTCTATCTTTTCGCTGCTAAAACCGCGACGACGCAAACCTACCAAGTTGAGACCTACATACGATATGGGTGACTTGGCTGCTGTAACGTAAGGTGGTACGTCTTTATTGACATGTGACCCACCTTGTATCATAATATGAGAACCCAAGTGGCTGAATTGATGTACTAATGTACCACCTCCTATCACGGCATAGTCGTCAACCGTTACTTCGCCGGCCAACTGCGATGAGTTAGAGATAATAATGTTGTTGCCTAAGACGCAGTCGTGGGCAATGTGGCAGTAGGCCATAATGAGATTGTTGTGTCCAATTACCGTTTTCCCTTTGGCGGCGGTACCGCGATTTACTGTTACACATTCGCGCAGTGTTGTGTTGTCGCCTATCTCGGCGGTTGTATATTCACCACGGAATTTCAAATCTTGCGGTATGGCAGCAATTACGGCTCCAGGAAATATCCTGCAGTTACGACCTATGCGCGCGCCCGGAAAGATGGTCACGTTTGAGTATATATGTGTCCCTTCTCCAATTTCTACATCATCATATATAGTAACGAATGGGCTTATTTCTACATTAGCGCCTATTTTTGCATTAGGATGAATATATGACAAGTTGTTATTCATGTGTCGATGTGATGTTATTTATTCTTGATGATTTGTGCCATGAATTCGGCTTCTGTTACAATCTTTTCACCTACAAAGGCATAGCCTTTCATGTAGGCACACCCGCGGCGTATTTCGCCGACCAATGAGAGGTGGAATATGAGCGTATCGCCAGGTACTACTTTTTGACGGAACTTCACATTGTCGAGTTTCATAAAGTAGGTAGAGTAGCGCTCGGGTTCTTCTACGGTGTTGAGTACAAGTAATCCTCCTGTTTGGGCCATGGCTTCAACAATGAGTACACCTGGCATGATGGGCTCGGTAGGGAAGTGACCTTGGAAGAAAGGTTCATTGCCCGAAACGTTCTTCACACCCACAATATGTTTCTCGCCCATTTCTATGACTTTGTCTACCAAAAGGAACGGGTAGCGGTGCGGAAGTAGGGCGCGTATGCGGTTGGTGTCCATCAAGGGCACTTTGTTGGGGTCGTACTCGGGAGCCTGCATATCTTGGCGGCGTATAGCTTTGCGTAACATACGGGCGAACTTGTTGTTTATCGTGTGACCTGGGCGTGTGGCGATGATGCGACCCTTTATTGGACGTCCTACAAGAGCTATATCGCCAAGTATGTCGAGTAACTTATGGCGTGCCGGTTCGTTGGGAAATACAAGAGGTTTGTTGTTGATATACCCCAGTTGGTCGACCGACTTGTGAGGAATACCCGTCAGGTCGGCAAGGCGATCGAGCTCTTCTTGTGAGGTCTTACGATCGTATATGACGATGGCATTGTCAAGGTCTCCGCCTTTGATGAGGTTATTTTTTAACAAAGGTTCTACTTCGCGTACAAAAACGAAAGTGCGGCTTGCGGCAATCTGGCTTTTGAAGTCGCTAAGTTGTTCGAGCGAAGCAAATTGGTTGGTCAGTATGGGAGAGTCATACGAAATCATCGTGTTGATGCTGAAACTATCGTCGGGCAACACCACGATAGAGCTACCGCTCTCTTCGTCGGTAATTTCTATTTTGTGTTTGATGATGAAATAATCCTTTTCGGCTTTTTGCTCAACGACGCCGCATTGTTCTATGGCTTCGGCATAATATAGAGCACTACCGTCGAGGATGGGTAGCTCAGGGGCATTTACCTGTATCAGGCAGTTGTCTATTTCGGCGCAGTAGAGGGCTGCCATAGCATGTTCTATGGTACTTACTCTTATTTCACCGTTGGCAACAACAGTACCTCTGCTGGTTTCTACTACATTTTCTGCAACAGCATCGATTATCGGCTCGCCCGGCAGGTCGGTCCGTTGGATTTTATACCCGCTGTTTTCGGGTGCAGGTAAGAATGTGGCAGTAATTTCAAGCCCGGTATGCAGACCTTTTCCGCTTACCGAGAAGCTGTTTTGCAATGTTTTCTGTTTCATTCTATCTCTGTATTGTGGTGCAGGTTGTCTGCGCCTGATTTATTTTTGACCGCATTGTTTTTTCAGCTCTTCTATCTCTTTGCTCAAGCGTTTTACGGTATCGTTCAGCTCCGGCAGGCGCTTCACATATATTGCTTGGCGAGCAAAGTCTTTGCGCGAAACGGCAGGATATCCCATCACTTCCGAGTCGTCTTTCACATCATTGGGTATACCCGTTTGTGCACCTACCATGACACGATTGCCTACGTGTCGATGCCCGGCTATTCCTACTTGGCCGCCTATCATGCAGTGAGAACCGACTTTTGACGAGCCTGCTACACCGGCTTGGGCAGCCATTACTGTGTGTTCTCCCACCTCTACATTGTGGGCTATTTGTATCAAATTGTCGAGCTTTACTCCTTTATGTATGACGGTAGAGCCCATGGTGGCACGGTCTACAACCGTATTGGCGCCTATTTCTACGTCGTCTTCCAAGACAACGATGCCTATTTGTGGTATTTTTTTGTAAGTGCCGTCTTTCTGGGGAGCGAATCCGAAGCCGTCGCTACCTATCACTACGCCAGCATGTAATATGCAACGTTGTCCTATATGGCAGCCGTGATATATTTTTACACCCGGATAAAGCGTACAGTTATCTCCTATTACTACATTATCGCCGATGTATACGTGAGGATATATTTTCACTCCTTTACCTATAACGACATTCTTGCCTAAATAGGCAAAAGCACCTATGTAAACATCATCGGGTATCTGAGCCGAATCGGAGATGTATGATGGTGTTTCTATCCCTTGCTTGTTTTCTTGCATCTTTTGGCTCAAGTCGAGGAGCTGCGACAAACAAGAGTAGGGGTCATCGACTCTGATGAGGGTTGCTGCAACGGGCTGCTCAGGAATGAAATCCTTACGTACCAATACTATGCTTGCCTCGGTACTATATATGTAATGAGTATATACCGGGTTGGCCAAGAATGTCAGTGTACCCGGCTTGCCTTCTTCTATTTTTGCAAAGCTGCTTGCGGTGACTTGCGGATTGCCCTCTACTTCACCATGCAAGTAAGCTGCAATTTGTTCTGCTGTAAAATTCATATTCTCTATATATGATGGAATGTGCAAATTTCGTAATTATTTTTCACATTGCCTATTGGTAAGCTCCTATTTATGTTGCTTTTCGTTTTTTCGTACACACTTGTGTCTATTCAATATGTTTGTTACTCTATTTGTTTTATGGTGTGTTGTGCCTTTTTACAATAAAGTGGCACGATTGTGTAGAGCAACTCTACTGTGTGAATTTTTGTACGCTATTTTTTGAAATAATTTTGTCAAAAGACTTTGGAAGTAAAAAAATAAGTTTTACCTTTGCATCGCTTTTGCAATAAAATCGGGCGTTTAGCTCAGCTGGTTTAGAGCATCTGCCTTACAAGCAGAGGGTCG
>UPZG01000008.1 GCA_900538705.1 uncultured Porphyromonadaceae bacterium | reverse complement strand
TTTGCTGCTTATCTTTTCTTGGTTTTCACCATGCTTCCAATGATCTCTTCGGCCTTATTCAGACCTCTCTCGCATCGGGTTGTTTTCCCGTTTGCGGGTGCAAAAGTACTGCATGTAAATTTACTGTGCAAGTATTTTTGGAATTATTTTTCGACGATTTTTTCATTTTAATCATAAGGAGATAAAACACAGACAGTTAAGCATGTGTTAAAATTGTATTAACACTTACACATCGTATATGAAGAGCCTTAAAAAACAACCATAGCTAACAAAATTATTATTCCAAATAGCTCGCAAGCGTAGCACTTTGGCTTCTCACCAACGGCACATTTTACGATAAAAATCGCAGATGACAAAGAGAATAATAAATACAACGACGATACGCCCATTCCCGAGAAGTTGACGAAAATCTTGCATGCTCATGACAGATACTATACAAATGAAAAGATACTCACGCCGCAAACATTCTGAGGCTTCTCATACAGACTCACAGAGCGCGAAACAGGACTGTCATAATATCTTAACTCTACACAGCGTATCGTGGCTCATAAAGCACAAAATCGGCCTAAATAGATAGAGCATACAGTCGAAGTCAACCAAGAGAAACATGGTTTATAAAAATAACAGAAGTACGTACCTCACACAGGTCATATTACAGCAAAGGGTGTATGCCGTACCCACGTCTTGTTATAAAAAATGGGATGCAACCGACATCGGTTGCATCCCATCTGTAAATGATATGTACGAGTCTTATTCGGCTGCGGGAGTCTCCGCTGCGGGTTCGGCAGGAGCGGCTTCACTCGTGGCAGGAGCTGCTGAAGATTTTTTTGAACGACGTGTACGTGTCGTTTTCTTCTCGGCTTTCTCCTTAAGCATATTCTCGTTGTAATCTACCAACTCAATGAAGCAGGTCTTGGCATTATCGCCCAAACGAGTACCTGTCTTAAGTATGCGTGTGTAACCGCCGGGACGGTCACCTATTTTGGTAGCTACTTCTTTGAAAAGCTCAGTAACGGCATATTTGTTTCCGAGATAGCTAAATACGACACGACGCGAGTGTGTGGTATCTTCTTTTGCCTTAGTTATAAGGGGCTCGACGTAAACTCTAAGAGCTTTTGCCTTTGCCAAAGTGGTGAAGATCCGCTTGTGGAGGATCAACGACGACGCCATATTTGACAGGAGCGCGTCTCTGTGAGCTTTTGTACGGCTCAAATGGTTGAATTTCTTATTGTGTCTCATCTTACTCTTACTCTTTGTCTAATTTATACTTGGAGGTGTCCATTCCAAATGAAAGATTCAGGCTTGCCAACATTTCATCGAGCTCGGTAAGTGATTTTTTACCGAAGTTGCGGAACTTGAGCAGGTCGGTCTTATTGAAAACGACTAACTCACCAAGGGTTTCCACATCGGCCGATTTAAGGCAGTTAAGGGCACGTACAGAGAGACCCATATCGACGAGCTTCTTTTGCAGGAGCTGACGAGTACGGAGTATCTCCTCGTCAAACTCTTCGCCGCCTTCGGCATCGGTTGTCTCGAGGGTGATTTTCTCGTCTGAGAAAAGCATGAAATGGTGAATAAGAATCTTAGCAGCTTCTTTTAAAGCTTCCTTGGGATGGATAGAACCATCGGTTGTAATTTCAATAGTCAGTTTCTCGTAATCGGTTTTTTGCTCTACACGGAAATCTTCGCGTGTATACTTTACGTTGCGTATAGGCGTAAAGATAGAGTCAATGGCAATTACATCGATGGCATCGTTGGGCGTACGGTTTTCGTCAGCGGGGACGTAACCACGGCCTTTATTGATGGTAAGTTCGATATTGAAACTTGCATTAGCATCGAGATGACAAATTACCAAATCGGGGTTGAGCACCTCAAAACCGGTAAGAGACTTGCTGATGTCACCGGCTTTGAACACCTCGGTACCCGACACGTTGATAGAAACTTTCTCGTTCTCGATTTCTTCGACAACTTGTTTGAACCTTACCTTTTTGAGGTTAAGGATTATATTTGTAACGTCTTCGATCACACCGGGGATGGTAGAAAACTCATGTTTCACACCGTCAATGCGAATAGACGTTATAGCAAAGCCTTCGAGCGAGTTAAGGAGGATACGACGCAACGCATTACCGATGGTAACGGCATAGCCGGGCTCCAACGGACGAAACTCAAACTTCCCATAGAAGTTGTCCGCCTCAAGCATCAAAACTTTGTCAGGTTTTTGAAATGCTAAAATTGCCATGTGACTAATTATTATTTAGAATACAACTCAACGATGGATTGTTCCTTGATATTCTCAGGAATGTCGGCACGCTCAGGGATATGGAGCAATTTACCCGATTTGGTAGCTTCGTCCCACTCGAGCCAAGGATACTTGCTGTGGTTGAAACCTGCGAGAGAATCTGCAATCACTTCGAGCGATTTTGATTTTTCGCGTACACCTACTACTTCGCCGGGCTTTACAGAATAGGATGCGATATTAACTACTTTACCATCTACAACAATATGACGGTGGAGCACCAATTGACGTGCAGCAGCACGTGTAGGAGCTATGCCCAAACGATACACGATGTTGTCGAGGCGCATTTCGAGGAGTTGCAAAAGAACCTCACCAGTGATACCTTTCTTGCGTGAGGCTTTCTCAAAGAGGTTGCGGAACTGTTTCTCGAGCACGCCATAGGTATATTTGGCTTTTTGCTTTTCACGGAGCTGCAATCCGTACTCAGAAGTTTTGCGGCGTTTGTTGATACCATGCTGGCCTGGAGGATAATTCTTTTTAGAAAGAACTTTGTCAGGTCCATAGATGGCTTCGCCAAATTTACGGGCAATTTTTGTTTTAGGTCCGGTATATCTTGCCATTTCTAAAAATTTTTAATTTAACTTTTGTATCGAACCGGGAAGAGTGCAGCCGCGATTGCAGAGAGGAGTTGGTGCAATCTATTCACTATTCGGGATTCTTGGATGAAACTTAATGCAAAGAATTATACTCTTCTTCTTTTAGGAGGACGGCAACCGTTGTGGGGAAGCGGTGTAACGTCGATAATTTCTGTTACTTCGATACCTGCGCCATGGATGGTACGTATGGCCGACTCACGGCCGTTACCGGGTCCCTTTACGTATGCTTTCACTTTTCTCAAGCCGAGGTCGTAAGCGACTTTGGCACAATCTTGGGCAGCCATTTGTGCTGCATAAGGGGTATTCTTCTTGGAACCGCGGAAACCCATTTTACCGGCCGACGACCAAGAGATGATTTGACCCTCGCTATTGGCAAGCGATACAATAATGTTGTTAAACGACGAGTGGATATGTGCTTGTCCTACTGCATCGACTTTAACATTCCTCTTTTTTGTTGCGACTGTCTTTTTTGCCATAGGTTACTTTTTATTTAGTAGCTTTTTTCTTATTTGCGACTGTTTTCTTCTTACCCTTGCGAGTACGTGCATTATTTTTAGTGCTTTGACCTCTCACAGGCAAGCCATTACGGTGACGGATACCACGGTAGCAACCGATATCCATCAAACGTTTGATGTTAAGCTGAACCTCGGTACGGAGGTCACCTTCAACCTTATATTCGGAGCTGATAATTTCACGAATCTTAGCAGCTTCGGCATCAGTCCAGTCTTTTACTTTCGTGCTTTTCTCTACGCCAGCTTTCTCCAAAATGGTTCTTGCAGAGCTACGACCTATACCAAAAATATAGGTAAGCGCAATCTCGCCATGTTTGTTTTGCGGCAAGTCAACACCAACGATTCTTATTGCCATATTGTATTTACTATTTTAATTTGCAAAATTAATAAAATTATCCCTGACGTTGTTTATACTTAGGGTTTTTCTTGTTTATTACGTACAAACGGCCTTTGCGGCGTACTATCTTACTGTCTGCTGTACGTTTTTTGACAGATGCTCTTACTTTCATATCGTTATTGTTTTTTATTTGTATCTAAAAGCAATTCTTCCTTTGGTAAGATCATAGGGCGACATCTCAACGCGCACTTTGTCACCGGGGAGGATGCGGATGTAGTGCATACGCATCTTTCCTGAGATATGGGCAGTTATTTCATGACCGTTCTCAAGTTCTACGCGAAACATGGCATTGGATAATGCCTCTATAATCACTCCGTCTTGTTCTATTGCTGCTTGTTTTGCCATATACTTTTTGCTTAAATATGATTTTCACCTAAAACTTCGTCGATATACTTAAATGTAGAGAGGATGTCGGCAGGGCCATCTTGACTTATAGCTACCGTGTGTTCAAAGTGTGCCGATGGCTTACGATCGCGTGTGCGAGTAGTCCAGCCATCACGTTCTATAACAATATTTCGCGAGCCGAGGTTTATCATAGGTTCAATAGCAATACACATGCCTTTTTTCAAAAGCGGACCGCAACCGCGCCGACCATAATTGGGCACGAGAGGGTCTTCGTGTAACTTGCGTCCTACACCGTGACCGCACATCTCGCGGACAACCGAGTAGTTACGAGCCTCGCAATAGCATTGGATAGCATTGGATATATCACCAACCCGCTTACCGGCAACAGCTTGCTCGATGCCAATATAAAGTGACTCTTTGGTAGTCTTCAACAAGGCTTTCACCTCGGGGGCTACCTCTCCTACACAAAACGTATAGGCCGAGTCGCCATTGAATCCGTTAACGACAGCACCACAATCTATAGAAACGATATCACCTTCGCGCAACACATAGCTCGATGGGATACCATGCACAATCGTCTCATTTACCGAGACACACAGTGTGTTAGGATAACCGGCATAGCCTTTAAAACCTGGCACACCACCATTGTCACGAATAAACTCTTCGGCGATTTGGTCAAGGCGGAGCGTAGTTATTCCCGGGGCAACCCACCGGGCCATCTCGCCCAATGTTTTGCCCACGAGAATATTACTCTCGCGCATCATCTCTATTTCTTCATCTGTTTTAAGATAAATCATCTTTATGCTTCACAGGTTTAATATCCGGCTCTGCCTTTTATACGACCCGATTTCATGAGACCATCATAGTGGTGCATCATGAGATGGCTCTCTATCTGTTGCAAAGTATCGAGTACTACGCCCACCAAGATAAGCAACGATGTTCCACCAAAGAACTGTGCAAACTCGGCACTCACACCTGCTATTTGAGCAAAAGCAGGAAGAATGGCAACGATGGCAAGGAATATAGAACCAGGAAGCGTAATACGCGACATGATAGAGTCGAGGTATTCGGCGGTCTTCTTTCCGGGCTTGATACCGGGAATAAATCCGTTGTTGCGCTTCATGTCTTCTGCCATTTGTGTGGGCTGCACCGTAATAGCTGTATAAAAGTATGTAAAGGCTATTATCAAGAATGCAAAGATGAAGTTATACCAAAACCCTGTCATCGACATAAACGAACGGAAGAATGCGCTGCTTGCGGCATCTGCATTAAATCCGGCGATGGTGATAGGAATAAACATAATGGCTTGCGCAAAAATAATAGGCATCACACCTGCAGTATTAACCTTAAGGGGGATGTATTGTCTTGCACCACCATATTGCTTATTACCTACAATACGTTTTGCATATTGTACAGGAACTTTGCGTACGCCTTGTACCAACAGTATTGCAAGAGCTATCACAGCAAGGAGGAATATGATTTCAACGAGGAACATCACAAGGCCACCTTGTTTTGAAGCCAAACGGCTAGTAAACTCTTGAACAAAAGCCAACGGCAAACGTGCGATGATACCAACCAAGATGATAAACGATATACCGTTACCTATACCACGGTCGGTAATACGCTCGCCCAGCCACATAATGAACATACTGCCTGCAGCCAACACAATGGTTGAAGTTACCAAGAACCACCATCCTGTGGGGAATGCCATACCCATTTGTACACGAAGGTTTACCAAATAGGCAGGTCCTTGCAAGAGAAGAATCAAAACTGTGAGGTAACGCGTATACTGATTGAGCTTCATACGTCCACTTTCGCCCTCACGTTGCATCTTCTGGAAAGAAGGCAATACCATACCCAGCAATTGTATCACGATAGAAGCCGTGATATAGGGCATGATACCGAGTGCAAAAATTGACGCATTGGAGAAAGCGCCACCCGAGAACATATCGAGCAACTGCATCAAACCAGAACTTGTTTGGTTGCGCAGTTGATCGAGGCTGTCGGGGTCGACACCGGGAAGGACTACATATGAGCCTATCCGGTATACGAGCACCAACAGGATTGTCGTGATGATTCGCTTACGCAAATCTTCGATTCTCCAAATATTTTTCAGGGTTTCTATTGCTCTCATTGTATCAGAGTTTGACTACTGTTCCACCAGCGGCAACGATAGCAGCTTCTGCCGTTTTCGAGAAGGCATGTGCTGTCACCGTAAGGGGCACTGAGAGAGTACCTTTACCAAGAATTTTTACTTTTTGTTTAGTTGAGACAAGACCTGCATCGGCGAGTACCTGAAGGTCTATGGCTTGAAGCTTTTTGCTTTCGGCGATAGACTGGAGCATCTCAATATTTACAGCCTTGTATTCCACACGGTTGAAATTCTTAAAACCGAATTTCGGGACGCGACGTTGCAAAGGCATCTGACCGCCTTCGAAACCTATCTTGGTCTTATAACCAGAACGCTGCTTGGCTCCTTTATGACCGCGAGTTGACGTACCGCCTTTGCCCGAACCGGGACCGCGACCGATACGTTTGCGGGAGAAGGTAGAACCTTGAGCGGGTTTTAGATTACTCAAATCCATATTTGTAATGTTTTAATTCGATGGATAAAATATTAGTCTATAATGGCAACCAGATGCCTTACCTTGGCAACCATGCCGAGAATTTGAGGAGTAGCATTATGTTCTACCACTCTACCCATACGGGTCAAGCCCAGTGAATCAAGAACTTTTTTCTGCTGTGCAGGACATTTGATACGACTTTTGACTTGCTTAATTTTGATAGTTTCCATGTTATACTCTCCTTCTGATTAACCTTTAAACACTTTCTCTACCGACACGCCGCGATTTTGAGCAACCATGGCAGCATCGCGCAACTCCGAGAGAGCTACGAGAGTGGCTTTTACCAAGTTGTGAGGATTGGAAGAGCCTTTCGATTTTGCCAATACGTCGGTTACACCTACGCTTTCAAGAACAGCACGCATAGCACCACCGGCCTTTACACCTGTACCGTGCGAAGCAGGTTTGATATAAACCAATGCACCGCCGTACTTGGCGAGCTGATCGTGAGGAATTGTACCTTTGCACAAGGGTACTTTGATAAGATTTTTCTTGGCTGCTTCTACACCTTTAGCAATGGCAGCCGTCACCTCGCTTGCTTTACCAAGGCCGCAACCTACAATTCCGTTACCATCGCCAACTACGACGATAGCCGAGAAACTAAATGTACGACCACCTTTGGTTACTTTCGTCACGCGGTTGATAGCAACCAAACGGTCCTTCAGCTCGAGGTCACTTGTCGATTTTATTCTATTGTTTCTTACTGCCATGATGATTAAAATTTAAGTCCTCCGTTACGGGCGGCGTTAGCCAATTCTTTAACACGACCATGATACAAGTATCCGTTACGATCGAAAACGACTGTAGTAATACCTGCTTCCTGGGCTTTCTTTGCAATCTCGGCACCTACTTTTGCAGCTTGTTCTGTTTTGGTACCGCCCTCGATACCTTTCGACGAAGCAGCTGCCAACGTCTTACCTTCGAGGTCGTCTACCAATTGCACGTAGATTTGCTTATTGCTTCTAAAAACCGTCATGCGGGGACGTTGGGCTGTACCCGATATGATTCCGCGAATACGGGTTTTTATCTTTATTCTTCTTTCTATTTTTTTCGTTGTCATAGTGATACCGTTTTACATGAATTATTTAGCACCAGCCGACTTACCAGACTTACGACGAACGATTTCGCCAACAAAGCGAATACCTTTACCCTTGTAAGGCTCGGGTTTGCGAAGTGAACGTATTTTTGCGCAAACTTGACCCAAGAGTTGCTTGTCATAAGACTCAAGGATAATCATCGGGTTTTTATTTCTTTCGGTTTTTGCTTCTACCTTTATTTCGGCAGGCAGCTTAATAACTATAGAGTGTGAGAAACCAAGCGAAAGCTCCAATACTTGGCCATTGCTTTGTGCACGGTAACCAACACCTACGAGTTCCAATTCTTTCTTGTAACCTTCAGATACGCCCACTACCATGTTGTGGATGAGCGCACGATATAGTCCATGTAACGAACGGTTAGCTTTTTCATCGTTGATACGCGAAAGCTCAACATGCCCATTTTCTACTTTTACAGTAATAGAGGGAGCAACTTGTTGCTTGAGCTCGCCTTTTGCGCCTTTTACAGTTACGACATTGTTACCATCTACGGTTACAGTTACACCAGCGGGGATAGCGATGGGCAATTTTCCTATTCTACTCATAAGTAATCCTCCTTCATTAATAGATGTAACACAAAACTTCGCCGCCTATCTTCATCTCACGGGCTTCCTTATCTGTCATTACGCCCTTAGAGGTAGATATGATGGCGATACCTAAACCATTCAGTACGCGAGGCATGTCTTTATAACCTGTGTAACGACGCAAACCCGGAGTAGAAATGCGCTCCAAATTCTTGATAGCATTTACTTTGCTTACCGGGTCGTACTTCAAGGCTATCTTAATAGTGCCTTTTACACCTTCTTGTATGAACTTGTAGTTCAAGATGTAACCTTTGTCAAAAAGGATTTTTGTGATTTCCTTCTTCAAGTTTGAAGCGGGCACCTCAACGACTCTATGTTGAGCCTTGATGGCGTTTCTCACTCGTGTGAGGTAATCTGCAATTGGATCTGTCATAAATTTACGTTTTAAATTGATCTGGTCATCCAGACAATATTTAACACTGAAAAAATTTTACCAGCTGGCTTTCTTTACGCCGGGGATGAGACCTGCCGATGCCATTTCACGGAACTGAATACGAGAAATGCCGAATTGACGGATATAACCTTTGGGACGACCGGTGAGTTGGCAACGGTTGTGCAGGCGTACCGACGATGCATTTTTGGGCAGTTTTTGTAAGGCACGATTAGCTTCGTAAGCAACATCATAGTCGTTACTCTTGGCGAGTTTTTTAAGTTCGGCTTTGCGTGCAGCATACTTGGCTACGAGCTTTTGTCTTTTCACCTCACGGGCTTTCATTGACTCTTTTGCCATATTTCAATCTTTTTTTGCGTTCTTAAAAGGAAGGCCAAATTCTTTGAGAAGAGCATAGCCTTCGGCATCTGTTTTCGCAGAAGTTACAAAGGTAATATTCATTCCCAATATTTTGGTAATTCCATCGAGATTAATTTCGGGGAATATAATTTGCTCTTGGATACCGAGCGTATAATTGCCGCGTCCGTCGAGCTTGCCTTCTATACCTTTGAAGTCACGAATACGAGGCAGAGCCACGCGGATAAGGCGCTCGAGGAACTCGTACATGCGCTCACGACGAAGGGTTACCATAACGCCAATAGGCATTTTCTTACGCAACTTGAAGTTTGATATATCCTTACGAGAGAGTGTAGCAACGGCTTTTTGACCGGTGATGGCAGTGAGCTCGTTGATGGCTGTCTCTATGATCTTCTTATCGGCCGTAGCTTGTCCGAGTCCTTGATTAATTACAATCTTCTTCAATACGGGGACTTGCATCACGGTGGTATAGTTGAACTCTTTTTCAAGAGCAGGCACTATTCTTTCGAGATAGTCTTTCTTAAGGTTCGCTGTATTTGTCATTACTTAATCTCCTCTCCTGATTTTTTAGAAAAACGTACTGTAACGCCTGCTTCATTCTTGCGACGCCCAATGCGCGTAGGCTTACCTGTCTTAGGATCGAGCACATTGAGGTTGGAAATATGAATAGGAGCCTCTTTTTTTACAAAACCGCCTTGGGGGTTTTTAGCATTGGGTTTGGTGCTTTTCGTCACCATGTTGACACCTTCCACGATAGCACGTTGCTCTTTTACCAGCACGCGCAACACGCGCCCGGTTTTTCCTTTAGAATCGCCGGAATTTACATAAACGGTGTCGCCTTTCTTGATATGTAACTTGCTCATTTGTTTCGTTTTTTACTCGATTAAAGAACTTCGGGAGCTAACGACACAATTTTCATCATGTTTACCGCGCGCAACTCACGTGCAACGGGCCCGAAAATACGGCTGCCGCGCAACTCGCCAGCATTGTTCAACAGCACGCACGCATTGTCATCGAAACGGATGTAAGAACCGTCTTGGCGACGTATTTCTTTCTTGGTGCGTACAATAACAGCCTTAGACACGGTACCTTTTTTCATATCGCTTGAGGGAACGACGTTTTTGACGGCAACGACGATGATATCGCCTACCGATGCGTAACGGCGTCCTGTTCCACCCAATACGCGGATGCAGAGAGCCTCTTTGGCACCACTGTTATCGGCTACTGTAAGTCTTGATTCTTGTTGTATCATAATTACTTAGCTCTTTCGATGATTTGTACTAATCTCCATCTTTTTGTTTTGCTCAGCGGACGAGTTTCCATCAAACGTACGGTATCGCCAATGTTGCATTCGTTCTTCTCGTCATGGGCATGGTATTTCTTTGTCTTGTTGACAAACTTGCCATATATCGGGTGTTTCTCTTTCCACTTAACAGTAACGACGATGGTCTTATCCATTTTGTTACTCGAAACAACGCCGACTTTCTCTTTTCTCAGATTTCTACTTTCCATGTCGTTATTTGTTGTTAAGTTCACGGCTGCGCAACTCGCTTTTCATACGCGCAATCATTCTGCGGTCATGTTTCAGTTGAGAAGGATTGTCAAGGGGCGAGATGCTGTGATTTATTTTCAACTGGTTGAGCGCTACCACAGCAGCGTCGAGACGCTCACAGAGCTCTTTCGTGCTCAGTTCTTTGATTTCTTCTTTCTTCATAACTTAGACATTTTGGCTCTCATCGTAATCTCGACGAACTATAAATTTGGTCACTACGGGAAGCTTTTGAGCTGCCAAACGCAATGCCTCTTTTGCTATCTCATAGGGAACGCCCTCTACCTCGATAAGTACGCGTCCTGGTGTTACGGGAGCTACAAATCCTTCGGGAGAACCTTTACCTTTACCCATACGCACCTCGGCAGGCTTTTTCGTTATCGGTTTATCGGGGAAGATACGTATCCATATCTGTCCTTGACGTTGCATGTAACGGGTTACTGCAATACGGGCAGCCTCAATCTGACGGCCGGTAATCCATTTCGATTGCAATGTCTTTATGCCAAATGAACCGAATGCCAACTGGTTTCCCCTTTGGGCGATGCCTTTCATGCGCCCTTTCTGTTGTCTTCTAAATTTAGTTTTCTTCGGTTGTAACATAGTTTACTGTTTCAATGCGTTTAACGATTTGTTTTGGGTTTTCTGAAGCCTTTACGTGAGTTGCCGTTGTTCATGCCGCGTGATTCCTTGGCATTTGTTGTGAACGAGGGGGCAAGGTCGCGCTTGCCATATACCTCACCACGGCAAATCCATACTTTTACTCCTATAATACCCACCTTTGTAAGGGCCTCTACCAAAGCGTAGTCGATATCGGCACGAAGTGTATGCAAGGGAGTACGACCCTCTTTGTACATCTCTGAGCGGGCCATTTCAGCACCGTTAAGACGACCTGAGATTTGTACTTTGATACCTTCTGCACCCATTCTCATAGTAGAAGCAATAGCCATCTTCACAGCACGACGATAAGCGATACGGCCTTCTATTTGACGTGCTATATTGTTGGCTACGATAACGGCATCGAGTTCGGGGCGTTTTACCTCGTAGATATTTATTTGTACCTCTTTGTCGGTTATCTTCTTCAATTCCTCTTTAAGCTTATCTACTTCTTGGCCGCCTTTGCCTATGATGATACCGGGACGAGCCGTGCATACTGTGATAGTAGTGAGCTTAAGAGTACGCTCGATGACGATGCGCGAAACGCTGGCTTTGGCAAGACGGGCATTCAGATACTTACGTATTTTGCTGTCTTCCAGCAGTCTGTCGCTATAGTGACCATACCAATTGGAATCCCATCCACGTATGATACCTAAACGGTTACTTATCGGATTAATTTTCTGTCCCATCGAGCAATTAGTTTTGATCGTTTTTAGTAATTGTATCTACAAACAAGGTTACGTGGTTGGAACGCTTGCGTATTCTGTAACCTCTTCCTTGAGGAGCCGGACGCAGACGTTTGAGCATAGGACCTGCATCGACGAAAACACGCGAAATGTAGAGTTCTCCGCTCTCTGCCTTACGTTCATTCTTCTGCTCCCAGTTGGCTATTGCCGAGCGGAGCAACTTTTCAACCCCGCGAGCAGCATCCTTATTCGAAAACTTGAGTACACCCAAAGCTTTGAACACTTCCATGCCTCTTATCAAATCTATCACCAAGCGCATTTTGCGAGGCGAAGAAGGCACGTTGTTCAGCTTTGCGAAATATTGCGTTTTCTGGGCTTCTTTTCTTTTTTCGGCTGATATTCTTTTTCTTGCACCCATTTCTTAATTCTTTTGTGTATTAAAAAATTTTCTATTCCCTGGCCTTATTTTTTCTTGTTACCACTGTGACCACGGAAGATACGAGTGGGAGCAAACTCACCCAACTTGTGACCTACCATGTTTTCTGTAACATATACAGGAATAAATTTGTTACCATTGTGTACTGCGAAAGTATGTCCTACGAAGTCGGGAGAAATCATAGAAGCACGCGACCATGTTTTTATCACCGATTTTTTACCGGTAGCATCCATGTCTGCGATTTTCTTTTCGAGCTTCACGCTGATAAACGGGCCTTTTTTTAATGAACGACTCATGTTCTTTTCAGTTTTTCAGATTACTTTTTCCTTCTTTCTATTATATACTTCGAAGATTGCTTCTTAGGAGCTCTTGTCTTCAAGCCCTTAGCATAAAGGCCCTTACGCGAACGAGGATGTCCACCCGAAGCACGCCCTTCGCCACCACCCATTGGGTGATCGACTGGGTTCATGACAACGCCGCGGTTGCGAGGACGACGTCCCAACCAGCGTGAGCGACCTGCCTTACCCGATTGCTCGAGAGCATGGTCTGAGTTACCTACGCTACCGACAGTAGCTTTGCAAGTTGCCAAGACTTTACGGGTCTCGCCTGAAGGCAATTTGATGATTGCGTAGTCGCCTTCCTTCGAAGTAAGTTGGGCAAAAGTTCCGGCCGAACGCACCATAGATGCGCCTTGTCCGGGGCGAAGCTCGATGTTGTGGATGATAGTACCGACAGGTATATCTTTCAACGGAAGAGCGTTTCCTATTTCAGGAGCAGCTTCCGAACCACTTACAACGCGCATGCCAACTTCCAAACCGTTGGGTGCAATGATGTACCTTTTTTCACCGTCAACATAAAAGAGCAATGCGATACGAGCCGAACGGTTAGGATCGTATTCGATTGTCTTTACAACTGCCGGCACACCGTCTTTGTCTCTCTTAAAGTCTATAAGTCTGTAACGTTTTTTGTGACCGCCACCGATGTAACGCATCGTCAGGTGGCCTTCATTGTTACGTCCGCCGGTTTTTCTCTTACCAACTATAAGAGATTTCTCTGGCGCGGTAGCAGTGATTTCTTCAAACGCGCCAATAACTTTGTGTCTCTGCCCCGGTGTAACGGGCTGAAATTTACGTACTGCCATTATTCAATCAAATATTGCTGAAAAAGTCTATTGTTTCTCCTTCTTTTACCGTAACTATGGCTTTCTTGTAGGTAGAGGTGCTACCTTCAATGATGCCCGATTTAGTGTAACGGTTCTTGCTTTTGCCGCTGCATATCATCGTATTTACCGACACAACGCTTACGCCATAGAGGTCTTCAACGGCTTTCTTTATTTGCGGCTTGGTAGCATTCAGATCAACGCGAAATCCGAAGCGATTATATTTCTCGCCCAAGCGCGTCATCTTTTCAGTTACTATAGGTTTTATAATGATTCCCATCGTTTAGCCTCCTTATTTAAATTCGTTGATAGCTGCCAAAGCTTTTTCGGTAACCACAAGAGCCCTGTTGTTGAGTACTCTGTATGTATTAAGATCCGATAATGTTATCACCATGGCATTCGTCAAGTTACGAGCCGACAAATATACGTTTTTATTTTGTTCCGGCAAAACCAAAACAAGCTTTTTATCAGCTACTTGCAATTTTTGCGACATGGCAATGAAATCTTTCGTCTTCGGGGCATCGAAAGTAAAATCTTCTACTACCACGATGGCGTTCTCTTGAGCTTTGTATGTAAGAGCCGATTTACGAGCCAAGGCTTTGAGTTTCTTATTGAGTTTGAAACGATAATCACGAGGTTTGGGACCGAATACGCGGCCACCACCTACCAATACAGGTGAATTGATATCACCGATACGGGCACCACCGGTACCTTTTTGCTTATGAAGCTTACGGGTACTTCCTGATACTTCGCTTCTCTCCTTAGATTTATGTGTGCCTTGACGTTGGTTTGCCAAAAATTGCTTTACGTCCAAGTAAATGGCATGGTCGTTAGGTTCGATACCGAAAACGGCATCGTTCAAAGTCACCTTTCTGCCGGTGTCTTCACCTTTTATGTTATATACGCTCAGTTCCATTACTTTTCAATTATTACGATTGAACCTTTACATCCGGGAACCGAACCTTTTATAACAAGAAGGTTGTGCTCCGGCATGACTTTTAACACTTGCAGATTTTGCACTGTCACACGTTGATTTCCCAGTTGGCCTGCCATACGGGTACCCTTGAAAACACGAGCAGGGTAAGAACATGCACCTATAGAACCGGGGGCACGCAGCCGGTTGTGCTGACCATGCGTGGTTTGGCCTACACCACCAAAACCGTGGCGTTTTACGACACCTTGAAATCCTTTACCTTTCGAGGTACCTATTACATTTACATAAGTAGCTCCGGCAAAAAGATTTACATCGATTTGGTCTCCGAGCTTGTACTCGGTATCAAATCCTTTGAACTCGGCCAAGTGTCTCTTGGGTGTTACTCCTGCTTTCTTGAAATGGCCTGCTTCAGGCTTGCTGGTGTGCTTATCCTTTTTATCCATAAAGCCCACCTGAACGGCTTCATAACCGTCTTTTTCAACAGTTTTTACTTGAGTAACTACGCAAGGACCAACTTCGATAACAGTGCAGGGTATGTTTTTACCCTCACTAAAAACGGATGTCATTCCGATTTTCTTTCCTAATAATCCTGGCATTTCTTTACGTTGTTAGTAACTATTATTATACTTTTATTTCTACCTCTACGCCGCTGGGCAATTCCAGTTTCATCAAGGCATCGACAGTTTGGGTTGTAGAACCGTAGATGTCGATAAGACGCTTGTAAGATGACAACTCAAATTGCTCGCGCGATTTCTTATTCACAAACGTCGAGCGGTTTACCGTGAAGATGCGTTTGTGCGTAGGCAGGGGTATAGGACCCTTCCATGATGCGCCTGTTGCTCTCACAGCCTCTACGATGCGCTTGGATGACTTATCTACCAAGTTGTGATCGTAAGATTTCAGTTTAATTCTGATTTTCTGATCCATATTTTTTAATGCTGAGTTTTATTTACAATAAATCTACACGTCCGTTCACTTCGGTAAGAACCGAGCGTGCTATCGAGGGGCTTACCTCAGAATAGTGAGAGAAGCTCATTGTAGACGTTGCACGACCTGAAGTAATGGTACGCAAAGCTGTTACATAACCAAACATTTCGGCAAGCGGAGCTTTTGCTTTCACAATACGTGCACCCGAGCGGCTCGACTCCATACCTTCTACCTGACCACGACGTTTGTTAAGGTCTGATATAACATCACCCATGCTCTCTTCGGGAGTTACTACTTCTACCTTCATGATAGGTTCAAGCAATACGGGTTTTGCCTTTGCACAAGCCTCTTTGAATGCTTGTATAGCACAAAGCTCAAACGACAACTGGTCTGAATCTACGGGGTGGAACTGACCATCCAGAACCGTTACTTTAAGGCTATCCATGGGGAAACCTGCCAAAACGCCAGTCTTCATAGCCGTAGTGAAACCTTTCTGTATCGAGGGAATAAACTCCTTAGGAATGTTACCACCTTTTACTTCGTCGATAAATTGCAGACCACCTTCAAATCCAGGATCGGCGGGCTCAACTCGTACTACGATAACGGCGAATTTACCACGACCACCACTCTGTTTCTTGAAGGCCTCACGATGTTCAACAGCTTTAGTGATTGCCTCTTTGTATGTTACCTGAGGACGACCCTGGTTGCACTCTACCTTAAATTCACGACGCAGGCGGTCAATGATAATATCGAGGTGAAGCTCACCCATACCACTGATAACAGTTTGACCCGTCTCCTCATTCGTTTGTACACGGAAGGTAGGATCTTCCTCAGCCAGCTTTTGCAAACCAACGCCGAGTTTGTCGAGGTCTTTCTGTGTCTTGGGCTCCACGGCGATACCGATAACGGGATCGGGGAAATCCATAGCTTCCAACACGATAGGAGCATCCTCGGCACAGAGAGTATCACCGGTACGGATATCTTTAAATCCTACGCCAGCACCTATATCACCGCAACCGATAACTTCGCGGGGATTTTGCTTGTTAGAGTGCATTTGGAAAAGACGCGAAATACGCTCTTTCTTACCCGAACGCGAATTAAGCACATAAGATCCAGCTACTACCTCACCCGAATAAACACGGAAGAAGCAGAGACGTCCTACATAGGGGTCGGTTGCAATTTTAAATGCCAATGCACACATAGGCTCCGACGACGACGGGTGACGCAATACCACTTTATCAGGGTCGTCTACAGCATGACCCTCAACAGCCGGGGTATCGAGAGGGCTGGGCAAATATGCACATACCGCATCCAGCAAGGTCTGCACGCCTTTGTTTTTGAAAGACGAACCGCACGTCATAGGAACGATTTGCATTGAAAGAGTTCCCTTACGTATGGCTGCGCGCAACTCCTCTTCGGTAATGGTCGATGGGTCATCGAAGTATTTTTCCATTATTACTTCGTCGCACTCAGCTACAGCCTCAAGCATCTTGTCGCGCCACTCAGCGGCTTCAGCAGCCATATTGGCAGGGATATCTTGTACCTCATAGTCGGCACCCATTGTCTCATCATGCCAATAAATAGCTTTCATTCTAACGAGGTCAATCACACCCTTGAAAGTTTCTTCGGCACCAATAGGTATTTGTATAGGACAAGGATGAGCACCCAAAACCTCTTTTACCTGGCGCACCACTTCAAAGAAGTTGGCGCCCGAACGGTCCATCTTATTGACGTAACCGATACGAGGCACATTATACTTATCGGCCTGGCGCCATACAGTCTCCGACTGGGGCTCTACACCGCCTACGGCACAGAACGCAGCAACAGCGCCATCGAGCACACGCAACGAACGTTCAACCTCAACGGTAAAGTCGACGTGTCCCGGAGTATCTATAAGGTTTATTTTATATTTTTCATTGAGATAATTCCAGAAAGTAGTAGTAGCAGCCGAGGTAATAGTAATACCACGCTCTTGCTCCTGTTCCATCCAGTCCATTGTGGCAGCGCCATCGTGAACCTCACCGATTTTGTGAGTAAGACCAGTATAGAAAAGGATACGCTCCGATGTGGTAGTTTTACCAGCATCGATATGCGCCATAATACCTATGTTTCTGGTATATTTCAGTTGTGCATCAGAATTTGCCATGCTTTATTTCCTTATATTTAATTAAAATCTGAAATGAGCAAAAGCACGGTTGGCTTCTGCCATCTTATGCATATCTTCTTTACGTTTGAATGCACCACCTTGCTCGTTAAAAGCGTCGACAATTTCGGCAGCCAATTTATCGGCCATCGTTTTACCGCCTCTTTTACGAGAGTAGTTTATCAAATTTTTCATTGAGATAGATTCTTTACGGTCGGGGCGTATATCGGTAGGAACCTGGAACGTGGCACCGCCCACACGACGCGATTTCACCTCTACTTGAGGTGTTACATTTTCGAGAGCCTTTTTCCAAATTTCGAGAGCTGATCTCTCCTCATTAGGCATCTTAGATTTCACAATCTCCAATGCGGTATAAAAGATATTGTAGGCAACATTCTTCTTGCCGTCATACATCAAGTGGTTTACAAATTTAGAAACCCTTACATCACTAAACACGGGATCTGGCAATATCACCCGCTTCTTAGGCTTAGCTTTTCTCATATTTTTCTTAAAATGTTGTTCCGTTTTTGGTTGCTTATTACATCTTCAACAAAAGCCGCCGCTTTTATTTACTCAACCCAATCAGCCTATCCAAAAAACGCAAACCAGCGTTAAAAACTAATTTTTATTTTTCGATTTGCTTGTTTTTATGGCTTGGGATTATTTTTTCCCTTTTGCCGCAGGTGCAGCTCCTGCTTTCGGCCGTTTGGCACCATATTTCGAACGACGTTGTAAGCGACCGCTTACTCCTGCCGTATCGAGAGTACCGCGAACAATGTGATAACGTACACCAGGGAGGTCTTTTACACGACCGCCACGAACCAATACGATTGAGTGCTCTTGCAAGTTGTGACCTTCACCCGGAATGTAAGAGTTCACTTCTTTTCCGTTTGTCAGGCGCACACGAGCCACCTTACGCATAGCCGAATTAGGTTTTTTGGGAGTTGTGGTGTAAACACGCACACACACACCGCGACGTTGAGGGCACGAATCAAGTGCAGGCGATTTACTCTTGTCTTCCAAAACAACCCGTCCTTTTCTTACTAACTGCTGAATTGTAGGCATTTTAGAACAGTTTTAATACTTTAGTTTTTATAATATCTTGTTATTTCATATTATGCCTCGCGCACACCATTTTCGCACTCTTACACACACAATATCAGTGCATTACAGTGCAAAAAGAGCATACTTTGCGCGAAAAAGCGAGGCAAAATTACAAACTAATTTGTTATAAACCAAATATTTTAGCAATAAAATGCGATGATGAGACAAACTTCTTCACAGCAGAAAATTGTCGCATCATCACTGTCTAACGGGAGCCTTCTCAATCATACACAGACGCGCAGCATATATACCATCAGTAAAGACTACGATTCAATCAATAACCGCCTTATATGTCTCGTTCAACAACATTTTTAAGGGTCACCTCTTACTTATAACAAAGATAGGATAACAAACTAATCTGATACAGCAACCAGCATTCGATGCAACGCTAGACATTTCCACAACAATGCTACGTCTACTGGACTTTTTGCAACAACATCCGACTGCATATGTGTCAGCTCCTTAACATTAAACCATTCACGAACAGAACTACTCCGTAAGTCGCTTAACGAATCGGCCATCCACTCTCTCAATCCACCATCGAGCCACGCCGACCATATCGGAAGCGCCTTACGGCGGCCGTATCGTACGGCATATCGCTGTACTGTATAATCGTCAAAAAGTTCACGGCGAACCCGATGACTCACCTCTGGCAAAACAAACGACAAAGCAACAAGCATCGATCCTAAAAACGGCATGCGAAGCTGCACACCAGCTTCGGCAGCCGACCGGTCAAAAAAACGCAGGATATGAGGCAACCGTTCGTTATACAAATCGAGATAACGCATATTGGCTGCATCATCATCAAACGGATGGGAGTAGCTTGGACGCCGAGCCAAAGCTGCGAACTCAGGAGCAAAGAGCGACGCAACTTGACAATAATCATACCGCACCTCCGACTTGTCCCACTCATCTTGCCACATGACATCCAGTCCAACGCCACTACACAACATGTTCATATTATTTGCCGAGGCTCGGCGAAACAATATGCTTCTTACAATACTCTCCACACCATCAAATGGCTCCTCTATCCACTCGGGCATACGTTCCAACTCTGCTATAGCTCGCCGCGTAGTAATCACAGTCCACCCTTCTTTTTGTTCGCAAGCCGTGTCTTCTCCCGGGAACTCACGTAACGGGAACACCTTGTCGGCATATATTCCATGTACGGCCAAACCATAGAGCAGTTGCGACTCTACACGGTCTCCTATTCTGAAACCACAAATCGACACGTCTGACAGGCTACGCTCGGCACAACGCTCCATTTCATGACCAAACAGCTCTTTCAGCCCCGCTTCTTTTTCATGCCTGAGGTTTTCAATTTCGTCTTGCAACTTATACCATCCTCTCTCGTATAAAGAGTAACCATTGTAACACAGCATAAATCCGGCAGGCAACTGATGTACGCCATCCCAAAATGTTTCATAGGGGAGTCCATAAGAAGAGTACACCATATAACCGGCCCAACGGGATACAGAGAGTTGGCGCCGTAATCCAGCGGCAAAAAGGGCATGTACTTCCGAAGCAAAAAGCAGACGGCCGCGATTAGTTGCGTAGTAAAGCGGCCTTACACCAAATTTATCTCTGGCCAACAACAGCGTATCGGCCAAAATGTCATATATAGCTAAAGCAAAAACGCCCTCAAATCGCAACAAAGCGTCACGCCCCCAATGCCTAAAAGCTTTAGCGACTATCTCTACCGTTGCATCAGTCTCAAAAGTATAATAATGCGACAAAATGCCTCTCAATTCGCGACAATTATAAAGTTCTCCGTCCATTGCCACTACCAACGATACAGCACTGTCGACAAATGGCTGAGGTATATTTCCATCCACTGCTCCGACAGACAATCCATTATGTCCCAATCCTATACGGGCATCGACAAAAGGAGCAACATATAATCCGCCCCCCTTGCCTCGATGCTGCTGTACATGCAGCATGGCATGCAGCCGCGACTCCAAAGCATCCATATCTCCGGCTATACCTGCAATTCCGCCCATAATTTACCGTTTCTACTCATTATTACGACTATAACCTATCGGTTACCAAACAAAAACATTATCTTTGCCTATCAAACACAGCGGCGCTACAAAATGTTTATAAAGTCCGCCCTACGCATAATCACAAAACAAAAATTACAATTATGAACATAATCCTTTTCGATACAGCCCGCGAACACGGCAACCTGTTACCTCTCACATTCACCCGCCCGATTGCCGACCTGAGATTAGGTATCGACACCCTGCGTGAAAAATGGGAAGCTCTGCTGCCGGGTAGTTATTCTTATCTCACAGTTCCTTATTTGGCCGAAAAATATCCAACACACCAAACCGGCGACGACCTGTATATTGCAGCTCACCTTATCGCCTCTCCTCAATGGGCTGAGCAGATTGCTGCTCTACGTCCCGGTGAAGCCATAGCCGACGAAAACGAAATATGGGCATACCGTGGGGGTGACTTTACGACAGGACAAACCCACGCACTGAAAATTGCACCGGCTGCACCGGCCGACTGCATAAGATTTCCTTACGACCTTTTCGGCAAGAACGGAGCAGCCATAGAAGCCGACTTTACCCGTCTTACCCATGACCGACAAAGCGCACCACTCAGCTCTACCTGTACGCTCATAGGCGACGCATCACGTCTTTTCATAGAACCTGGTGCCATCGTAGAATGCGCGACACTCAATACTACGCACGGACCTATCTACATAGGCCGTGATGCCGAAATAATGGAGACATGCGCCGTACGTGGCCCATTGGCCATGTGTACTCATGCCGTACTCAATATGGGGACCAAGGTGTACGGGCCCACAACATTAGGCCCGTATTGCAAGGCCGGAGGCGAACTCAATAACGTCATCATGACAGGTTATTCCAATAAGGCACACGACGGCTTCCTGGGTAACGCTGTCATAGGCGAATGGTGCAATCTGGGTGCCGACACTGTATCTTCGAACCTCAAGAATACATACGCCGAAGTAAGAGTATGGAATTATCCCACTCGTCAATTCAGAAAGACAGGGTTACAATTCTGCGGACTCATCATGGGCGACCACAGTAAAGCCGGTATCAATACTCTGTTTAATACAGCAACCGTAACCGGTATAGGATGCAACATATACGGACCTGGCTTCCCACGTACATATATTCCTTCTTTTTCAGAAGGTGGTGCACAAGGTTTCAAAGAGGTTCCTCTTGCCCGCTTCTTCGACATAGCCGAGCGCATGATGGCACGCCGTCATAAAACGCTTACCGATGCCGACAGACGTTTATACACCTATCTGTTTGAACACCGAGAAGAAGCTTGACCCTCACATAACCGAGATACCTACATGCAAAGAATCGTAAGCGCTTCATGGCACTTACGATTCTTTTGTTAAATATACAAAACAAAAAAGCGTACATACCCGAATTTGTCGTTAATTTGCGGCAAATTAGGAATAAAAGCGCGCTTGCAGTGAGATGCACCGTCGCGAAATCATTGCCGCAACCAACTGTTAACAGATTTACGCCCGGTTATTATGATGGCAAATGCCTCGATAAATAGCTGCCCCGTATGCAACGGGAATCATTGGACACATGTGTGTACATGTGATGCAGGAGAAGGAGACTCTTTCGAGGTACTGCTCTGCCCCGACTGTGGGCTTATAAAAAGGTTTCCATCAGCCTCAAACGTCAGCACCGGCATCTATGCCATAGAAGAGACATTACTTACAAATCCTCGCAAAGGCATTATAAATCGCTC
Organism: uncultured Porphyromonadaceae bacterium; assembly: GCA_900538705.1. Taxonomy (GTDB): domain Bacteria; phylum Bacteroidota; class Bacteroidia; order Bacteroidales; family Barnesiellaceae_A; genus Barnesiella_A. Next base: position 57,951 of record UPZG01000008.1, on the reverse strand, counting down.
GTTCAACTTTTTCCAGCGCCTTTGGAATAGACAAAAAGCCCGCATCACAGAACGTGAAGCCGGGCGGGTAAGTGGTGTGTTACTCGATGTAGGATGCCACAAGGGTGACTTCATTGCTACTATGCGGCGACGTGGATGGATAGCTCACGGAATTGAAAGTGACGACAAAGCACGGACATACGGCGAGTCTCACTACAACCTCCATATTGAAAAAAGCGAAATGCTGTATCGCATACAGCCAAAATCGTATAACGTGGTGACGGCATGGGACTTCTTAGGCAGGACAAACGACCTTCCAAAGAGTTTCAGGGTTTTATGCAATCTGATTACTTCCGATGGTACTCTCATCGTAGCCTTATACCACCCGACCCCAACCATAGCCTCTGACCACAAAGAGACATGGTTCCGTCTTATGGCTCACTCAAACTTTCTTCTCGGAAGCAAAGCCCTCAGACTCCTTGCTGCCGACAATAATATGCAAATCGTCAATGAAGAAAACAGCATGGCAATGACTATGGCATCGGCTACAGCCTGCCAACTGCTCTATCATACATACAATCGACAAGCAGAAGCCTTATGGACAGGATATACCGAAGGCCTCAAAGTCAATCGAGCATACAAACACGCAACAGACAACGGCTGTTACATTATATATACACTTAAACATAATACTTTACCACAATGAGCAGTCCTAAAAAGAAAAAACGCTTTTCGTTTCTTGAGGCTCGCATCACTTCTACATTGAGTGTCTCACTGGTGCTTTTTATTCTTGGCATCATGGCACTACTGGGTGTTTTGGCCAACAATCTCTCTATATATGTGCGCGAGAATATTGGATTCTCCATTGTCTTGAAAGAATCGGCTCGCGACAACCAGATAGCCGAATTACAAAACAACCTCGAACAAGCTCCCTACGTGAAGGCAGCTCAATATATATCGAAAGAAGAAGCTTTGAAAGAAGTTATGATAGAGCTGGGTGAAAATCCTGAAGAGATATTGGGGACAAACCCTATGAAGGCCTCGGTAGAAGTACGATTGAAAGCCGAATATGCCAATCCCGACAGTATTGCAGCCATTGAAAACGAATTAATGCAGAATGCCTTTATCGACAACATACAGTTTCAGAAAGACCTCATACAGTCGGTCAACGAAAACATGCGTAACATCGGGCTCATCCTGCTCATATTGGCAGCCGTCCTTATGGTTATCTCTTACGTACTTATCAGTAACACCATACGACTTACAGCTTACAGCCGTCGATTTATCATATATACCATGAAACTCGTAGGAGCTACACCGGGATTTATACGCCGACCTTTCATTATCAGCAACATTATCAGCGGTATTATAGCTGCCATCATCGCCATCCTGTTACTTACAGGATGTGTATCGTATATCGTATCCGAATTTGACAGTTTCTACACACTTATCACGTTGCCAACCCTGCTTGGCGTATATGCCATAGTATTGGTATTGGGTGTTCTGCTCACTGCCATCTCGGCCTTTTTTGCCGTCAACAGATATATCCGCATGAAACGTGACGACCTATATTACGTATAATCAAAAAACAAATATAATTATGAATAATAAAAAAAGCTCTGTATCGGCAGACCTGTTGGCCTCGAGAATGTCGTCAGGAAATGTAACGAACGATTACAAACAGACAGCAAACAATAATCCTGCCACACAACCACAGACAAAACAATATTTTGCATTAGGTAAGCAAAACTATCTGCTTATCGCCATATCGTTCTTGCTTGTTATCATAGGATTTATACTGATGATAGGCAGTGGCACAACTGAAACTACCTACAACCCCGACATCTTCAGTACTCGCCGCATCGTAATAGCCCCGGCCATAGCATTTATTGGCTTCGTATGTATGCTCTTTGCCATACTACGCAAACCCAAACAATAATACGCCACAAAAACAAGAACAATATGACTTGGTTTGAAGCTCTTATATTAGGTTTGGTACAAGGCCTTACCGAATATCTTCCAGTAAGTAGTAGCGGACATTTGGCAATAGGTTCGGCTCTTTTCGGTGTCGATAGCGAAGCAAACTTATCGTTTACTATCGTTGTACACATTGCCACGGTATTCAGTACATTGGTCATCTTATGGAAAGAAGTAAGCTGGCTTTTCAAGGGATTATTCAAATTCCAGATGAATGATGAAACTCGTTACATTCTCAACATCATCGTATCCATGATTCCTGTCGGCATTGTCGGCGTGTTTTTCAAAGACTATGTCGAAGCTATCTTCAGCTCAGGACTTCTCATCGTAGGTATTATGTTGCTACTGACAGCTCTTTTACTTACCTTTTCATACTACGCACATCCCCGACAGAAGGAAAAAATATCACTCAAAGATGCATTCATCATAGGTTTGGCTCAAGCTTGTGCCGTAATGCCAGGTTTGTCTCGCTCAGGGTCAACCATCGCTACCGGATTGTTACTGGGTAATAAGAAAGAAAACATGGCACAATTCTCTTTCTTGATGGTTATTCCCCCCATCCTGGGTGAAGCTTTACTCGATATCATAAAAATGATTAGCGGTAGCGGAGATTCTATTGCCAACGATTTACCTATATCAACACTCATCATAGGCTTCTTGGCTGCCTTCATATCGGGATGTATTGCTTGTAAATGGATGATTAACCTGGTAAAAAGAGGCAAGCTCATATATTTTGCCATCTACTGTGTAGCAGCCGCAGCTTTCTGCATACTCTACTACTATCTATCTTGATGCACATATGAACTTTACAGAAGGCGAGATATTCTATATTAACAAACCACTGCACTGGACATCGTTCGACGTTGTCAAACGAGTACGCATACAGATACTACGTCGTTTGCACCGCAAAAAAATAAAAGTCGGACACGCCGGGACTCTCGATCCTCTTGCCACAGGTGTTATAATTGTGTGTACAGGGCGCGCTACCAAACAAATAGAGCGATTACAAGCCGGTACTAAAGAGTATGTAGCAACCTTACAATTGGGAGCAACCACTCCGTCGTACGACTTGGAAACCGAGGTAGATGCCACCTACCCCTACGAGCATATCACACGCCAACAAATCGAAGAAACGCTCACTCTCTTTCAAGGGTCAATCAAGCAGGTACCACCGGCCTTCTCGGCCTGTAAAGTAGATGGTACTCGCGCATATAAGATGGCACGCAAAGGAAAAGAGGTAGAACTGCAAGCCAAAGAGCTGGTCATTGACGAAATAGAGTTACTCGATTTTAACCCTCCTTTGGCAACCATACGTGTCGTATGCAGTAAAGGGACCTACATAAGGGCATTGGCTCGCGACATAGGCTCAGCATTAGGAAGCGGAGCACATCTGACGTCGCTCGAAAGAACCCGCGTAGGAGATGTAACAATAAACGATTGCCTCAGCATCGACGAAACCGACCGCCTCATCAGAGAGGCAACCATCGAAGACGAGGATGTTACCGAAGAGAATTAATAACATAAGATAAACGGAGGAACATGAAACTTTCGCAATTCAAATTCAAATTACCGGAAGAACTGATAGCCCTGTATCCGGCTAAAAACAGGGATGAATCGAGATTGATGGTGATAGACCGAAAAACCGGAACTATTGAACACCACATTTTTAAAGAAATCATCAATTACTTTGACGACAAAGACCTTTTTGTCTTCAACGACACTAAGGTATTTCCAGCCCGGCTTTATGGGAACAAAGAAAAAACGGGTGCAAAAATAGAGGTTTTCTTACTACGTGAACTGAATGAGGAAAACCGTCTATGGGATGTACTGGTAGAACCCGCCCGTAAAATAAGGATTGGAAATAAACTATACTTTGGCAAGGACGACTCGATGGTGGCCGAGGTTATCGACAATACCACTTCTCGAGGCCGTACCTTACGTTTCTTGTATGACGGGCCTCATGACGAGTTCAAGGAAGCGCTATACCAACTAGGCGAAACGCCTCTGCCTTCATACATTAAGCGCCCTGTAGAGCCAGAGGATGCCGAACGCTATCAATGCATCTTTGCTCGCAACGAAGGTGCTGTTGTTACACCGGCAGCGGGGCTACACTTCAGCCGTGAGCTCTTCAAGAGAATGGAAATAAAAGGCATCGAAAGCGGGTTTATTACCATGCACTCGGGCTTAGGTAATTTCCGAGAGATTGATGTAGAAGACCTCACCAAGCACAAAATGGACTCGGAGCAGCTTATTGTCACACCCGAGTTTGTAGAGCAATTGAACAATACTAAAGACGAAGGGCACAAAGTATGCGCCATTGGCACATCTGTCATGCGGGCATTAGAAAGTGCTGTCAGCACCAATGGCCACATCAAAGCATTCGATGGATGGACCAACAAATTTATCTTCCCGCCCTACGATTTTACTGTGGCCACCAGCATGGTATCTAACTTCCACTTACCCTACTCAACCATGCTCATGATGGTAGCAGCCTTTGGCGGCTACGACCTCGTTTTTGAGGCATACGACGAAGCCATTCGTGAAAAATATCGCTTTGGTGCATACGGCGACGCCATGCTCATTTTGTAATCATAAACAGGCCTGCATCTAACAGCCCTTATAAAATTAAGGGCACTAAAGAAACTAAGCCACCGAGAGGATAACTAAGAGCTATTCTAGTCATTCTCTCGGTGGCTTTTAGACAATATACCAGAAGAGAAAAGTACAAACGATTGAGTGCTCTCTACTCCTCTTTACAAGAAAACAAAGTATATCTCTATCATTACAAAAAGAGAGCGGCTACAAGTTTTGTAGCCGCTCTCTTTTAGATAAAATACAAAGGCATTAATCTTTGAGTTTAGCTTTGATAAACTCGCGATTAAGACGTGCTATGTTCGAGAGCGAAATACTCTTGGGACACTCGGCAGCACAAGCTCCGGTATTGGTGCAGTTACCAAATCCCAGCTCATCCATCTTGGCTACCATAGCACGGGCACGGCGAGCAGCCTCTACACGGCCTTGAGGCAGGAGGGCAAACTGGCTTACCTTAGCCGACACGAAGAGCATAGCCGAGCCGTTCTTACATGCAGCCACACATGCGCCACAACCTATACAAGAAGCCGAGTCCATAGCCTCATCGGCATCTTTCTTGGGAATGCGCACGGCATTGGCATCTTGAGCACCACCACAGTTAACCGAGATATAGCCACCGGCTTGCATAATTTGGTCGAAAGCCGTACGGTCAACCATCAAGTCGCGAATAACCGGGAAACCGGCCGAACGCCACGGCTCAATAGTGATGACATCACCATTATGGAACTTACGCATATGCAATTGGCAAGTCGTTACAGCTGTGTCGGGACCATGAGGGTGGCCATTGATATAGAGCGAACACATACCGCAGATACCCTCGCGGCAGTCGTGGTCGAACACCACGGGTTCTTTGCCTTCGTTGATAAGTTGTTCGTTGAGCACATCGAGCATTTCAAGGAACGAGCTGTCGGTCGAAATGCCTTTAAGGCTGTAGGTTTCAAAAGCACCTTTGGCCTTGCGGTCATGTTGCCGCCATATTTTTAATGTTATATCTATCGTTTTATCCATGATTGTAATTGTTGTACCGTTCCCGGATTATTGTTTATAATTACGTTGCTGAACCTTTATAGCCTCATAGTGCAGCTCCTCTTTGAAGAGTTCGGGCTTATTACCCTCTCCTTCGTATTTCCAGCAACTAACGTACATATAATCTTTATCGTTGCGTTGTGCCTCACCATCGGGGGTTTGATATTCTTCGCGGAAGTGGCCACCACAAGATTCTTCACGGTTAAGGGCATCGTAAGCCATCAGCTTGCCTATTACCAAGAAATCTTCAAGACGGAGAGCTTTTTCAAGTTCTACATTAAGCGTATTGGCTTCGCCCGGAATGCGAAGGTCTGAATAGAATACTTTCTTGAGTTCATCGATTTTCTTGATAGCAGTCTCAAGACCGGCCTTGTTACGACCCATACCCACGTAGTTCCACATGATGTGACCGAGCTCTTTATGGATAGAGTCGACCGAACGGTGTCCCTTGATGTCCATAAGGCGTTTGATACGTGCTCTTACGCCCTTTTCAGCCTCTTCAAATTCAGGAAGGTCGGTACTGAAACGAGGTACTTGTATTTGGTCTGAGAGGTAGTTTTGTATTGTATAGGGCAATACAAAATAGCCATCGGCCAAACCCTGCATCAAGGCCGAAGCACCCAGGCGGTTGGCTCCGTGGTCCGAGAAGTTAGCTTCACCTATAGCAAAAAGTCCGGGGATAGTAGTCATCAACTCATAGTCAACCCACAGACCACCCATCGTATAGTGCGAAGCTGGGAATATCATCATAGGAGTTTCGTAAGGATTCTCATCAACTATCTTCTCATACATTTGGAAGAGGTTTCCATAACGAGCCTCTACAGCCTCACGACCCAAGCGTTGTATTGCCTCACTGAAATCAAGATATACGGCCAGACCTGTAGGACCTACACCATAACCTGCATCGCAACGCTCTTTGGCAGCACGCGATGCAACGTCACGAGGCACGAGGTTACCAAATGCCGGATAACGGCGCTCCAAATAGTAGTCGCGGTCTTCTTCTTTGATTTGTGTAGGTTTGAGCTTACCTTGACGAATAGCCTCAGCATCCTCTTTCTTCTTAGGTACCCATATACGGCCATCATTACGCAGCGACTCCGACATAAGAGTCAACTTCGACTGATATTCGCCATGAACTGGAATACATGTAGGGTGAATCTGAGCAAAAGCAGGATTAGCAAAATAGGCACCTTTACGATAGCACTGAACAGCCACAGAGCCGTTAGAAGCCATAGCATTGGTAGAGAGGAAATATACGTTTCCATAACCACCGGTAGCTACAACAACTGCGTGAGCCGAATAGCGCTCCAACTCGCCGGTAACAAGGTTACGAACGATAACGCCACGAGCACGACCATCAATAATAACAAGGTCGAGCATCTCATAACGGGTTTTCAATACAACATTACCCTTCTTCACCTGACGGCTCAACGAAGAGTAAGCGCCCAGCAAAAGTTGTTGTCCGGTTTGTCCTTTAGCGTAGAAAGTACGCGAAACCTGAGCACCTCCAAAAGAGCGGTTATCCAACAAGCCGCCATATTCGCGAGCGAAAGGAACACCTTGTGCTACACATTGGTCTATGATATTGTTCGACACCTCGGCCAGACGGTAGACATTGGCCTCACGAGCACGATAGTCGCCACCTTTGATAGTATCGTAAAAAAGACGATATACCGAGTCTCCATCGTTTTGATAGTTCTTAGCTGCATTGATACCACCTTGTGCGGCGATAGAGTGAGCACGACGGGGAGAATCTTGGATACAGAAGTTTATAACTTTGAAACCAAGCTCACCCAACGTGGCAGCTGCCGATCCACCGGCCAAACCGGTACCGACAACGATAATGTCGAGACGACGTTTATTGGCAGGGTTAACCAGTTTCTGATGCGCTTTGTAATTAGTCCATTTTTCCGATAAGGGACCTTCGGGTATTTTAGAATCTAACTTTGTCATAATAGTGTTTTTTACAGATTAACTAATTAGCAAACGCCACCCGCGCCCATAAGGCCATATTTGATGTAAATGGCGATAGCCACAAATGCAAAACCGAGGCAAAGTATTGTAACATAAATGTTGCCTATGGTTTTCCAACGATTGAACCAGATTTTGTTGTTGATTCCTATCGTCTGCATAGCGCTCCAGAAGCCGTGCGTAAGGTGGAACCACAAAGCAAAGAACCATACCAGGTAGAGCAGTACCATCCAAGGACAGCTGAACACCTCAATTACCAGCGTAGCCCCATCATGTGGATTGATGCCGGGAGCGACTCCTGCAATCTCGTTAAGCTGCATCTTGAACCAGAACTGTGCCATGTGAAGTACCAAAAAGAGTATCACAATGAGACCCAGTACAAACATGTTCTGCGACGACCACTCTACTGTGTCGGGACGAACATCTACGGCATAACGGTCGGTACCACGAGCTCTGCGGTTTTGCAGCGTCAGCCACAATGCATAGATAATGTGAACAAGAAATCCGGCGGCGAGCACCAGCGTGCCGACAAGTGCATACCAGTTGGCTCCCAAGAATTTACATACAGCATTATACGCATCTTCCGAGAACACAAGGGCAATGTTCATGCACATGTGAAAGGTCAGGAATAGGACGAGGAAAAGTCCTGAGATACTCATGACTACCTTACGTCCTATGGACGAATTTGTTAACCACATAAGAGTTTGAAATTTAAGTTATTATTGTTGTATGTTATCATCACTTTCAACTTTCGGCAAAATTAAGTCTTTCACCTTAAACAAACAAGTGATTACGGAAAATTTTCTTTATTGTTTGTCTTTTTGCTACTTACCGTCTCCGAGTAACCTTATTCATCGCTCAAAGAGCCGGCTTTGACAAAAAATGCGTATCTTTGACGCTCTAAAAAGAGCTATCCATGTCTCACAAAATATTGGTAACCGGAGCTGGCGGCTTCATTGGCGGTTATGTCGTAGAAGCTGCTCTAGAGCGTAATTATGAAACGTGGGCAGGTGTGCGGACCAGTACTTCACGCGAATACCTGCAAGACAACCGTATCCAATTTGTCAACCTCGACTTTGGCAATTCAGCTCATTTGAAAGAACAATTGCAAGAGTTGAAAAGCAAGATTGGGCGATGGGATTATATCGTTCACAACCTTGGCGTCACAAAGAGCAAAAACCCCGACGATTTCGACAGAATCAACTATGGCTTCCTGCGTAACTTTGTAGAGGCCTTGACCGCTTGTGATATGGTACCCGACAAATTTGTCTACATGAGCAGCCTCGGAGCATGGGGTATGGGCGACGAAAAAAACTACACGCCTATACGTCCAACCGACACCCCTCATCCCAACACACGCTATGGACAAAGCAAATTGCGTTCAGAACTTTTTCTCCAATCGGTGGCAGGATTTCCCTACATTGCTCTACGACCAACCGGTGTGTACGGCCCACGGGAGAAAGACTACTACCTCATGTTTAAGAGTATCAAATACGGTATAGACTTCGGTGTGGGCTATCGCAAGCAGCTACTCACGTTTATCTATATAAAAGATTTGGTAAATGCTATATTTGCCGCTTTAGAAAGCCCCATATCCCGTAAAGGATATTTTCTGTCGGAAGACCGCGCCTATTCGGCCGGAGAATTCAGGCACTACGTAGCACAAGCGCTTCACAAGCACTTTGTACTACCGGTGATAGTTCCCTGTTGGGCACTGTGGATTATCTCGGCCATAGCAGAGTGGGTTGCCGGAAAGATGGGGAAAACCAGCACCCTCAATCGCGACAAATACCACATCATGTGCCAACGTAATTGGCTATGTGACATATCAGAGGCGAAACAAGAATTGGGATTTACACCTCAATATTCACTCAAAGAGGGTATACAAGAATCCATTGCATGGTACAAGGCCCACCGATGGCTATAAAACAACGGTCTTGCGTCCTCTCTACCACACCAACCCTTTACCGCAAGCAAAAGTTCAATGAAAGAAAGAAAAAATATAACTGTTTACTGTGCTTCGAGCGCTACCATAAGTCAAGACTTTTTCGATGCGACAAAAGAACTGGCCCTCTTAATGGCGGCAAACGGCATGAATTGCATATATGGAGCCGGAGCACAGGGACTCATGGGATGCCTTGCCGATACAATGCTTCACAATAACGGCAAAGTCATAGGCGTAATACCCCGTTTCATGGTAGAACGAGGGTGGTGTCATCCGACTCTTACAGAGGTTATAGTTACCGATACAATGCATCAACGCAAAACTACGATGGCCCAGAAAGGTGATGCGACAATTGCACTGCCGGGTGGTTGCGGTACAATAGAGGAGCTGATGGAGATAATAACATGGAAACAATTAGGCCTCTATACCCACCCCATCGTCTTGTTGAATACCAACGGTTATTATAATCCACTGATAGAGATGCTGCAAAATGCCATAGACAACCACTTCATGCGAGATATACACAGTAAACTATGGCATGTTGCCAGCACACCACAAGAGGCCATAGCTGCCGTACAGAGCTTACCAGAATGGGATAATAAGCTCTCGAAATTCTAATAAAAGCCAAGGCTTATGAGCAACGACAGCATCATTACCACCGGCACAAACATTACCGGCATAGATACTCTCTCAATCACAACAGAAGATACTGTGGCTATACAACAGTCACAAGAACCTTCCTATGCCGACGTACCCCTTTTCTTGCTTCATAAAGCCGACTCAATACCTGCTACATACCGCTATCATACCGAAATGAGCGAGCTGGGCACTACCATAACCCGCCACCAGGGAAAAGAATTGCCAGTCTCAGTAGCTGCCGACCCGGGAGTAGCACTACTCCTGATAGCTATCTTCATAATCGTTGCCCTGTCATATAAACGAGGTGCAAAATATCTGATTCATGTGTTCGGAGCTCTTTTCAAGACCAAGCGTCGCAACAGCATCTTCGATGACACAACCATCAACGAAACTCAAATGCGTATAGCACTCCTCTCGCTCACCTTCTTTACCGAAGGTCTGGCTCTATACCATGGTCTGTTACAGCCAACTGTCTACACACAGACAGCAGTATTACCCCTACTCATAGCCTGTACACTACTATGCTGCATATATTATCTTTTGCAAAGAGGCATATATGCAGTGCTGGGCTATACCTTCGCCGACAAGACACACGCCGCACTGTTTAACGAAAGTTTTGTATCGGTACATCTTATTATAGGATTATTTCTTACGCCCGCAGTCCTTACCATGATCTTTATACCAGAATACACCTACGAGGCTCTGTGGGCATGTATTTTGCTATATGCAACAGCAAGATTGATTATTGTGATAATGGGCATTAGAATTTTTTTACCGCTTAACTTCGAGATACTCTATATAATTTTGTACCTTTGTGCACTCGAAATAGCCCCTCTTTTAGTCATAAATAAAGCTATTCCGTTAATACACCAATTTGTAGAATTAAATTTGTTGTAGCCTTGAAAGTCAAGAAGATATTAATATCTCAGCCGCAACCTACCAGCGAAAAATCGCCTTATTTCGATATCGCCCAGAAATATGGCGTTGACGTAGTCTTCCGCCCGTTTATCAAAGTGGAAGGTTTGACATCGAAAGAATTTCGGCAACAAAAAATATCAATACCCGAATATACCGCCGTTATTTTTACGGCGCGGACGGCGATAGACCATTTCTTCAGACTATGTAAAGAGTTGCGCGTCACCATTCCTGACACGATGAAATACTTTTGTACTACAGAGTCAATAGCTCTGTACCTGCAAAAATATATCGTGTACAGAAAACGGAAAATATTTTTCGGAAAATCAAACCACTTGGAAGACCTGATGGACAAACTTGTCAAACATTCGGGTGAGAAATTCCTATTTCCTGTTTCCGACGTCCACAAGGACGATATGTCGCTGCTCGAAAAGAACAAAATCAACTACACAAAAGCCGTTATGTACCGCACTGTAAGTAATGATTTTGCTCCCGACGAAGCCTTCGATTATGATATGCTCGTATTCTTCAGCCCTTCGGGTATAGCATCGTTAATGAAGAACTTCCCTAACTTCGAGCAAAAAGAGATAAAGATAGGATGTTTCGGACCTACCACAGCCAAAGCTATACGCGATGCCGGTTTCCGTCTCGATGTAGAAGCGCCATCGCCTGAAGCGCCATCTATGACAACGGCTCTCGACCTCTTCCTCAAAGGACAAAACAAAAAGAAATAACCCCCTCTATTGCGAGGTTCTCATCATACGCTTGCAAGTAGCAATTATGTCTTCATAGTTGCTACTTGCAAGTTTTACAAAAGACGACATATATGTTACAACTATCGAAAGCCGACAAATTGTGCAGTCGCACCAAAATAAACCAGCTCTTTCACAAAGGGCAGGCTTTCGTCGCATACCCGCTACGGATAGTGTACCATATACACGATAAGAATCACGAAACAGAGAGTCACCAATTCTTTATCAACGTCCCCAAAAAACGATTTAAGAGAGCCGTAAAACGAGTATGGCTACGCCGTCGCATCCGCGAAGCATACCGCTTGAACAAAGCCATACTGCCTGCAAGCGAAAACGTAGCAGCCGATATCGCCTTTCTATACATTGGTAGCGAAAAAAAAGAGTTTTCCGTCATAGAACATCGCATGAAAGAGGCTCTTGAAAGACTTGCTGAAGCGATAAAATCACACGATAAACACGACACGATGCAATCATGAAAAAAGTGATTACTCTACTGTTGTTGCTCCCCATCTACTTTTACCAGCGTTGTATATCGCCGCTGTTTCCACCAGTGTGTCGCTTCACCCCTACTTGTTCGCAATATGCCGTAGAAGCCCTGAAAAAATACGGCCCGCTGAAAGGGTTATGGCTCGCCATCAAGCGTCTTTGTCGCTGCCATCCTTGGGGTGGTAGCGGTTACGACCCAGTACCATGACTATTCCTGTCGACATACATACCCACCAGCCCGAGCTACATAAGCTCGCCATTATATCGGTATCGCCACATGAATTTTCGCCCCAACCGTACCGGTACTATTCTGTAGGTATACACCCGTGGCAAAGTGCAACAGCAGAAACTTACGACATGGATATGCTGACACAAATCGCGTCCCATCCACAAGTCGTTGCCATAGGCGAATGCGGAATAGACCGCCTTCATGGAGCGCCCGTAAAGCGACAAATCGAAATTCTTATTACCCACATACGTCTGTCAGAAACGCTACAAAAGCCGCTGATATTACATGTTGTGAGAGCTTTCGACCTACTCCTTGGCGTATATAAAAGGATGCGACCCAGCCAAAAATGGATTATACATGGATTTAGAGGCAACGCCGCAACAGCCCATCAACTTATAGCTGCCGGTTATGACCTATCATACGGAGAAAAATATCAACTCGCAGCCCTGCAAGCGACACCTCTCGACCGCTTGTGGATAGAAAGCGACGAAAGCCTCCTTCCCGACGATACCCTTCTCACACATATAGCAGAAAAGTATCCTTGCGCTACGACCATACTGCGAGCATCCATAGAACGGCGCATGAAGGAAGTGTTTTTCTCGAAAATATAATTGTTTATTACACCAAAGAACCGTACTTTTGTAAATAATATCATAGTATTATCGACCCATGAATTTTATAGAAGAACTGAAATGGCGCGGCATGATACACGATGTAATGCCAGGAACCGAAGAACAACTACAAAAAGAAATGACAACCGGCTATTTGGGAATAGACCCCACAGCCGATTCGCTACACATAGGACACTTGGTAGGAGTAATGATGCTGCGCCATCTGCAACGCGCAGGTCATAAACCCATTGCTCTCATAGGCGGTGCGACAGGTATGATAGGCGACCCGTCGATGAAGTCGCAAGAACGTAAACTACTCGACGAGGAGACACTACGGCACAACCAAGAAGCTATCAAAAAGCAATTGTCACATTTCCTCGACTTCGACTCTGATGCTCCTAACGCAGCCGAGCTTGTCAACAACTACGATTGGATGAAACCATTTTCCTTTATCGACTTCATTCGCAATGTAGGCAAGCTCATCACCGTCAACTATATGATGGCCAAAGACTCGGTAAAGAAAAGATTATCGGGTACTTCTGGTGAAGGTATGTCATTTACTGAATTCAGTTACCAACTGATACAAGGCTACGACTTTGCATATCTCTATAAAAACAAAAATTGCAAACTGCAGATGGGTGGCTCTGACCAATGGGGCAACATCACCACCGGTACAGAACTGATACGCCGTATGTATGGAGGCGAAGCATATGCCCTCACCTGTCCCTTGATAACAAAAGCCGACGGAGGAAAATTCGGCAAAACCGAGTCGGGCAACGTATGGCTCGACCCTCGCTATACATCACCCTATAAATTCTATCAATTCTGGCTCAATGTAAGTGATGTTGATGCCGAAAAATATATCAAGATATTCACTATGCTCGACCGCGAAGAGATAGAGTCTCTCATCGGTCAACAAAAAGAGGCTCCGCACCTACGTCCTTTGCAAAAAAGGCTGGCTCGCGAAATTACTGTTCTTGTACATGGTGAAACAGAATACGAAAAAGCTGTCGAAGCATCGAATATCCTCTTTGGTAATGCAACGGCCGACGCCTTGCGCAATCTCGACGAAGCTACGTTGCTCGACGTTTTTGCCGGTGTTCCCACCTACGAAGTGTCGCGTGACGAACTGCACAACGGCATAAAGGCTGTAGATCTCACTACCGAGAAAGCAGCCATATTCCCGTCGAAAAGCGAGATGCGCAAACTCACACAAGGTGGAGGTGTCATGATAAACAAAGAGAAACTTTCCACATTCGACCAACTTATAGACGACAGTTACCTACTGGCCGGGAAGTATCTCATCGTACAAAAAGGAAAGAAAAACTACTACCTTGTCATAGCCAAATAAAAAGGTTACATGCCGCCCTATACAAGCGGCATCAAATAATATTCAGTGGCGGTTTTACCCTTGTTATGAGGGTGAAACCGCTTTTTTCACAACCTTACACAACCATTACCGATAGCTCCCTTTCAGACAAAATAGGCATCGCCAGCTGGCAATCTGGAGCGATATATTTCGCAACCCAAACAAAGTAAAGTTGATTTATCATCAGCCTTTTCAAGCAGGATTTACAAAATTTCACGCAAAAAATTGTCATAAAATTTGGTCAATCCAAAAAGAGGCGTTACCTTTGCATCGCTTTGGAAAAATACCAAGCACATAGGTATTGGCTTATGGTGTAATGGCAGCACAACAGGTTTTGGTTCTGTTTGTCTAGGTTCGAATCCTGGTAAGCCAACCACGAAAGCGGCTCGAAATAATAATTTCGAGCCGCTTTTATTTTTCAGAGCACAATACCTATTACCATAATATACCAAGAGCAAGACAACAAAAGAATCATTCAGAACGGCTTCTAAACGAATAAAATGCGAGGGCTGTAAACTGAGAGTTTACAGCCCTCGCATTTTTACTTTTTTATTGAGCAACTTCATTTACCTGCGACGAGGAGGACCTCCGAATCCATGCGGGCCACCAAAGCCTCCACGAGGCATTTCAGGACGATCCTTGCCAAAGGTATTGAATCGATAACTGAACGAAACCATATAATAGCTTCCCAACGTATTATACTGTACATCCTCCATATAGTTTCCGGTAACCACCCGCTGAATATTATTACGTTGGTTTAGCATATCAAACCCTTTGAAAGAAATAGTTGCATTACGACCTGCAAGGAAAGAATAAGAAATCTCGGCATTCCATACCCACTCATCAGTATTATAGCCGTCTGTATAACCTTGATAGCCCGTATATCCTATGTCACTACCGATAGATAGACCAAATGGCAGATTAACCATAAACTCATACGTAAAACCATATCGATGTATAATGCGGTTACTACCTGTTTGTACTGTATTATCCACATACTGCAAATTGTACCGAGCCCTAAGGGCATTGTCAAAATAATCGCTACGGAAAGCTATTCCCAAATTTTCACTGGCAGAAAAGAGATTACTACGGTTAAGCTCGCCATTATTTTTTCCGGCACTGCTACTTACACCCAGGCGTGTAAAATTATTCAACTGCCACCGCTTGTTACGGAACGGAAAAGTCAACAATAACATCCCGTTTACATCCCATACACCGTCGACATTTTCATAAGTCGTAGTACGCCCACCAGTCTCGGCATCATACGATGTTGCCGATATAATGCTGTTAAGAGTATAATTAGCTCTCAGATGCGCCATAATAGACCGCTGAGATGCTACATCATAGTCGCTAAAACGAACCCGAAGCCTATTGGTATACGAGGGTCTCAAACCGGGATTACCTACTACAATATCCAATGGATTGGTAATATCAGGAACAGGCTGCATCTGCGCAATCGTAGGTTGCGAAGTTTTTCCTCTATAATATATACGCAATGAACGCTGTTTACTCTCTTTATACGTAAAAATCAGATAGGGCGACCAATTGAATACGGTATAGGTCTCTATATTATTTTCGGGATTGATAAGATCTTGCGAAGAGGTTGTTGTAGGCTCAAACGACAAACCCACATCATACATATACTTGCGTTGCACTTGCTTAAATCCTACCTGAGCACTATTCGTCAGGTTCATGTTACGAAAACTGTTACTATATGCGGGGTCGGGTGTTGTAGGGAATACTCCCCATTCATCTGCCGTATATGTAAATTTATCGGCATCACGGAAAGTTCCTTCACTACGCAACCCAAAAGTAAGAAACATACCTCTCTCGCGCTTGCCCACCGGCTCGGTATAGGTAACTCGTGCTGAATAACCATTACTCCAAGAGTGATCGTCGCTTTCTTGCCAAAGATCGGCAGTATCTTTCAAGATATAGTAGAGTGTAGAGTCAATACTCGAACCTGTCTCGCGTGTATTGCTGAAATTATATCGGGCATGAATACTAAACGAACGACCGGGCTTCGACGCAAAACGATGGTTATATATGAGCTCTCCCGAAGCCTCCACATTGACGCCATGACTGTCGGAAGTGTTATTGTTGCGGTTAACCTGTGAGCGGGATGCATCGCCGGCACTTGTCAACGATTCCTCTATCTGGTGAGAATCGTTAATATTGACCGAAAATCGAGGACGGAACTCAAATACATTCATCGAGTCGGGATTCCACTCTATACGGAAACGACCGCTTATCTGTTGTCCTATATCGTTGGCTTGCGATGATGACTCTTGATACGAAACACTATCGGTAAAAAAGTTCTGACGGTCGCTTCGCTGCCAAGTATCACGATTGTTGTATGAATACATCACATCACCACCTATACGGAAGATATCCTTATTACCCACATTGAAATTGGTTCCTATACTATGTGAAGTGGCAATACCATTGTTCCCGCCAAAACGACGAAAACGATTACCGCCCATATCGGTAAAGCCGAGACTGTTGACATTGTTGCTGTTGGCTATGATGGTAAACTGGTTATCGCCATAAATATAGTTGGCCATTACACTGCCTGCATAGCGATTAGGATTGTCAATACCATAGCCATAACCTCCTTGTGCTTCACCAAACCAACCCTTCTTCATACCCGGCTTAATAGTAAGATTAATAACCGTTTCCTCCTCGCCATCGTCTACACCGGTAATACGGGCAAGGTCGCTTTGACGGTCTACGACTTGTAGCTTCTCTATCATCTCCACCGGAATATTCTTAGAGGCTACAAGCGGGTCATCTGAGAAAAACTCTTTCCCATCGAGCAGAATCTTGGTTACTTCCTTACCATTGGCCGTAATTTTACCGTTTTCATCGACTTCTACACCCGGCAGTTTTTTCAATAAATCTTCCACTACAGCACTAGGCTGTGTCTTGTATGATTCGGCATTAAATTCTACAGTATCTTCTTTCACCACTACTTCGGGAGCCTTTCCCAATATGACAGCCTCCTGCAACATCACGTCGCCCGAGCCCAATAATATTTCGCCCAAATTGATACGAGAGCGCGAACCGTCGGCCTTCACATTGCGATACTCTGTTTTGTACCCCAAATACGAGACAACAGTTATATAAGAACCCGCCTTCACAGGCTTGAAAACAAATACGCCATTGTTATCGCCCGTAGTACCCGTAACAAAAGAGCTGTCACGTGCAGCCAGAAGTCGTACGCTCACCAGTGGCAAAGGACCATGGTCGGTAGCATCTTTCACTACACCTTGTATAGTCACTTGCTGGGCAACAGAGAAAGCAGGAGACAACAATCCTGCCAATAAAAGGACATATATAGCTCTTTTCATAAAGATTCCGAGATTTCGTAATTAAAAACCGTCATTGAGATACCAACAACCGATAAAGGTTTAATTCCAAAGAGAGTTTTTTACGATTTTTAAGTACCTCAACATGTCATCGACAACACACTCAATTAAATATAACAACACTATAAGAACAACTCTTGGTAAAAAGCATAGGTAAACTTTGCTGTTTGCTCTCATTTGCACTATCTTTGCCCATCCAAATATAGCCAAATACAGCATGAAAGAATTTATAACTATCCTGCGGCGTTTTGTCCCTCCATACAAGTATTATCTCATATTCAACATACTCTTCAATATCTTATCATCGATACTCACGCTCTTCTCGTTTGCGATGATTATACCTATATTGGAGATGCTGTTTAACCCAGAGCGCGCTGTCAGCTACTCATTTATGGAATGGGGAAGCGGTAATCTGAAAGATGTTGCCATCAACAACTTCTACTACCTTACCACGCTTACCATAGACCGATATGGTGCATCTACCACAATACTCCTTCTGGGAGTCGTACTCATTATCCTTACGGCCCTTAAAACAGGGACATCCTATTTAGGCTCTTTTTTCTTGATACCTCTCCGTGCCGGCGTAGTGCGCGACATACGCGGATTTGTCTACGACAAAGTACTCTCTCTGCCGGTGGGCTTTTTCACGACCGAGCGAAAAGGCGACGTCATGTCACGCATGGTGGGAGACACAGCCGAGATAGAAAACTCCATCATGTCGTCACTCGAAATGATGTTCAAAAACCCCATCATGATTATCATTTGCTTGGTAGCCATGTTTACCATCAGTTGGCAGCTTTCTATCTTTGTGCTGGTACTGCTCCCTTTGGTAGGCCTTGTAATGGGTCGCATAGGCCGCACCTTGAAGCAAAATTCTTTGGAAGCACAACAATGCTGGGGCATGATTATGTCGGAAATAGAAGAGACGTTAGGGGGCATACGCATTATCAAGGCTTTTAATGCCGAAAAAAAATCATCGCAAAAATTCAAGGATACCAACAATCTGTTCTTCAGACTAAGCAACCGCATGAACCGCCGACAGGCTCTCGCCCACCCTATGAGCGAGTTTTTAGGTACGGCCACTATTGCTATTGTCCTATGGTTTGGCGGTACGCTTATTCTCGCCGGGAACAGCCCCATAGATGCAGCCCAGTTTATCTATTTCCTGGTTATCTTTTATAGTATTATCAATCCGGCCAAAGACCTATCCAAAGGAATGTACGCCGTGCAAAGAGGTTTGGCAGCCATGGAGCGTGTAGACAAACTGCTTTCGGCCACCAACCCCATTACCGATCCGGCACAACCCGTGGAGATGGAAGAGATGAAAAAAGGCATAGAATACCGCGGAGTGTCTTTCAGATACAACACCGACTATGTTGTAAAGAATGTCGACCTGGAAATAAAAAAAGGCCAAACTGTAGCCTTGGTGGGGCAATCGGGCTCGGGCAAGACTACACTTGCCGACTTGCTCCCTCGCTTTTACGACGTACAAGAAGGCGGTATCTATATAGATGGTACCAATATCAAAGATTTGCGTATACACGACTTACGTGCTCTCATGGGTAATGTCAACCAAGAAGCTATACTTTTCAACGATACTTTCTACAACAACATAACTTTTGGCGTAACCGACGCTACACGCGAGCAAGTCATAGAAGCAGCCCGCATCGCCAACGCCCATGATTTTATCATGGAAACCGAACATGGGTACGACACCAATATAGGCGACCGTGGATGCCGTCTCTCGGGCGGACAACGCCAACGTATCAGCATTGCACGGGCTATCTTAAAAAACCCACCCATACTCATCCTCGACGAGGCCACCTCGGCTCTCGATACCGAGTCGGAACGGTTGGTACAGGAAGCTTTGGAGAATCTGATGCACAACCGCACGACGCTGGTTATTGCACACCGCTTGTCGACCATCAAAGGAGCCGACCTCATCTGCGTAATGCGAGATGGTGAAATAGTAGAACGTGGTAAGCACGAAGAACTGATAGCCCTTAACGGTTATTACAAACACCTCGTAGATATGCAAAAATTCTGATTATCGTCATCCCGATGCTCATCCTTCATCACATACACATGATAAATACTCAAATAAAATACACAAATTATGAACCAATCGACACAGTCGACAGTTATAGTAATGTGTGTTATGTGTGTGTGATGACGGGAGATAATAGCGCGAAAGGCTTGCATCTCCCGTTTCATTTTCTATAAACATATCACAATCAATCATATAACACATGTCGCTTCTTTCTCTCATCATTTTAGCTATCGGGCTTTGTATGGACAGCTTTGCCGTGTCACTATCAAGCGGAGTACTTATGCATCCATTTACATGGAGACGTATAGGAAAATTTGCTTTTATTATGGCCATTTTTCAAGGGGCAATGCCTGTAATAGGATGGCTTCTGGGTTTAGGATTCAGAAATTACATAGAATCATACGACCATTGGATAGCTCTTGGACTCTTGGTATTTTTGGGAGGGCGCATGATATATGAAGGATTGCAACATAAAGAAGAATGCTGTTTCGACCCTTGTGCTTTACGTACCGCGATGTGCCTTGCTCTAGCCACCTCAATAGATGCACTTGCTGTGGGTATATCGCTTTCTTTCCTGCGGGTAGACATGGTACTCTCGGCAATCGTCATAGCTCTTACTACCTTGCTTTTTTCTATCGGCGGACTTTTTATCGGTCACTACATAGGAAACAAATTACAAAAATATGCCGAAGTGATAGGTGGAGTCATTCTCATAGCATTAGGCATAAAAATCTGTATAGAACATCTCTTTTTCTCATAACCCGTTCCAAGGGAACAATCGCCTGCCTTTTAGAACGGATAACCGATGGCAAGGTGGAAGCGCAGGTTTTTCCAGAACGACCCCGCGATATTATAATACCCACTCTTACCCGTATCATAAGGAGCATGCAGAGGCACGCCCACATCGAGACGAATAACCAAATAACCGGCTATATCGTAGCGCAGTCCGGCTCCTGTACCTAAAGCAATATCCCTGCCGAAGTTTTTCCATGTCAACTTACCACCGGGACGTAACTCATCTTCTTTGAGCAACCATATATTACCGGCATCGAGGAATACAGCACCTTGCAAAGCATCGAAAATAGGGAAACGCAACTCTACGTTTGCCTCTAACTTGAAGTTACCCGTTTGGTCAAGGAAACCATTACCATCGTCATCGGCAGGATGATAGCTACCCGGACCAATAGACCGGATAGTAAACGCCCTTATACTGTTGGCACCTCCTATATAGAACTGCTCGCTATATGGCAACTCTGAGGCATTGCCATAAGCATAACCTGCCCCCACCATAAAACGAGAGGCAAGGCAAATATCATGCTTGAAATAATGGTAATATTTCAGTTCATTGGTCAATTTGAGAAACTGTGAGAACGGGTTACCGAAAATCTCTTTCTCCCCTTTCACACCACAAAGTGAATATATGCCATAAAGTATGTTACCAGCTTCGGTAGCACCCACTTCCCATATCCATCGATTGGGCGAACTACCTTCGTAACCGTTGTCATAGGTAAACGTATAGCCGATAGAGGGTATAAACTGATTGCGGAAACTCAATGCTATGGCAGGATTCTCATCGAGCGTACGGTCAAACTCCTCGGTACTGTTCAACAACCTGGTATACACAAGTCGCAGAGGTGTAAAATTATGCAGTGCCGTAGATGACGTATGGAACTCATATGCCAACGATGTATTGAAAGAGACCATCCTGAAATAATGCGGACGATTCATAATATTGGCACCCAACTGTATGTTGGTATTCGATTTGAGCCTCCTTAACTGATGTTTAGGTGCAGGAGCCAGTAACCGAGGAAAAGTAAGTGAGCCTGTAGCTCCAAACTCATAAGAGTTAAACAACGAAGCATTCTCACCTCCGCCACCGGTCTGCCACTCATAACTACCATTGAGCCGTACCGACAATTGCTCTCCACCCCCGAAAAGATTATTATGCGTAACACCCACTATCAATCCGGGACCGATATAGCTATTTGACTTGGACGAAACGTTTGCCTCTACCATAAACTCTATGGGCAACGAGTAACGCAAATCAAGATTAACATAGATAGAGTCGCGCCCCCGTAGAGAATCGAGCGGGGTCACATTCATAACAATAGAACGGAATATACCAAGTGACGAGAGATTTTGCTGCGTAAGGTTCTGCTCAGAAAGCGAGAAAATATTACCCTGCCGCATCTTTATATTTCCCAACAAGACACCTCGGCGTAGCTTCAAGCCCTTATAAGCGTATACCGTCATACGACGGAAATTGAGTGTATCGGGCTCTTTGACACCTTGCGGCGGATACATATTCACCGTTATATTACCTGTTTTATAGGGACGTAAAGCATCAGCCGGCGCATTAGGAGCCACAAACATACGCAAGTCTACCACGCCACTTTGCCGCGTTGTATCGGCTTGATAGAGCAGATAATCGGGACGAAAATAGTAGAACCCACTATCGCGTAGGAGAGTAGTGATACGCTCACGTTCGGCTGCCAAGGTATCGGCACAATAACGTTGCCCCGTATATAACAATGATGCATCCTTATGACGAGCTATCATGGATGCTACGCACGAGGTATCGGCAGGATACTCTATAAAGCCCAGTTTATAGGGCCTTCCTGCCACTACCGAATAACTTACCGATGCTTTCTTGTCGTTCTTCTCATCGTAATTGATAGTATATGAAGTGGCAGAATTGAAATACCCGTTATTAAACAATATCTCTTTGGCCATACGTGCCCGCACCTCGGGACGCACAGTCTGTATCAACACCGGTTCGCGGGCAAAAAGATTGAATAACCAATGCTTCACACTCTTGGTATTGGGTGTATAAAGATAATTCCATGCCCACAACTCGATAGGAATAAACTTCCAGGAATTAGAAGAGAATAATGCATTATTAGGAGGTACCGACAAAGAGGATTTGACTTGGGTCTTTACGCCTCCATCAATTTTTACGCTATCCACAGCCGTTATCTCCATCTTCTTCACACCCGTGTAAAGCACCTCACCATCGCCCAATCGTTTGGTGGTGGAACAACCTGTCACAATAACCAGACACCCGGCTAATATACACCCCATGAGTAAACTTATCACACTTCGTTTCATAAAGCATCCTCCTCTTTTTGGGGTGAAACAATAGTCGTATCGGGTTGAGCTACAACTGGTAGAAACTCTTTTGTACCACTCTGCAACGGAGAATAAGGCAAAACACTATTTCTCTTTTTACGGAAAAGGTCAAACAACGACATCAACTGTTTTCTATATAAGAAACCGACACCCGTCTGCGTTATTTCACCCTCTATGATACTCTCGTACCCTGTGTGCCGGAATACCCGGAGATACATGTTTTCGCGTTTTGTCAAACGATATTCAAGCGAAATATCGTCTATCAGATTCTCTTTCAGGTTTTGTGTTGCATCTTGGTTCGTTGCATAACTACCGCCCACAACAACCTTCAACCTATTGTCAAAGAGACTCTTGGAGAATTTATAAGAATAGTCGGTACGTTGCGTACCTGTACCATCGTCGCCATAGTTATTGATACCAAAAGAGAGGTCTATGCCTTTCAATGTCTTTTGAGCCCATGAATTAAGCTCACTTTCGAGAAACGAATTGAGAGAATTCCCGGTAATATCGGACGAAGAGGCAAGGTCGGTATACGAATTATACAATAGCATATTGATGGCTTTCGAGGAGCGTTGCTCGGGGGTAAGCCCCTGCAATTCGTTTTGTATAGTTAAGTCGTCGGTTGTCGAGAGGTCAAACGAAATGCCAAGATTTTCAAGTGTATTGGTCACATAAATAGTAATATCAAACTCCACAGGACGAGAGCCCTTATTGCCATCCGATACCGATGAGCGTTGCCGCTGAACAGCTTTTATGTTGAACGACGGATCGGCAATATCACCATTCCACAGTACATAACTGCCCTCTTGTATATTGAAAATCTTTTGTGACAAAACAGGGGGATTATAACGCACAAAACCACCCGTAAGATTATACTTCCCGGTAAAACGATTATCACCCAAGGCTGTCATGGTATAAAGAAGGCTGCCTCCTCCCACAAGGTCTATACGGTTATTTCCGTCGAGTGACAAATTTACCCCCAGCTGCACACCTTCGTCAATATCTATATTGACCGTCGCATTGATATTGGTGGTTGCCGCTGTCCGCGAATTGGCAATCTTCTCGTAAGTATCCATTGTATCGGCAAAAGATACAAACGTAACCATATCGGAATAATCTTGCCCCCGCTGCATGTGATTATCTTGCATTACATAGGTGGCATTCGTCCCCGACAGTAATGAGATGCGCCCATTGACCGACAGATTGTCGAGCGAACCTCGGATGCGTGCTGCAACATCGGCAAAAACAGAGCCATAAATCATGGCTGTGCGATTCTCTGCCGTGTGTATCGGTTCAAAATTACGTCCCATCAGGTCGATATTGATACCCATACGCGACAAGTCAGAAAAATCTATTGTACCATCTATATTCAACGGACTGTTATTGGCTCCCCGTAAACCATAGGAATCAAAATAGATTTTGTTGCGACGTATAGGAATCTCTTTGGAATCGAAAGCCAACGATGTTCCCAAAGCCGACAATACAATCTTTGTATCATCAAATCGAATAAAGCCATCAACCCACGGCCTTTCCACAGTACCAGAGAGGGTCAGTTCACTATTCAGTGTTCCGGCAAAACCGCCATCCTTCGCAGGAAAAAGGGCATTGGCTGCCGATAACGGGAAAGCTACTACCTGCATGTTTCCCTCTATGTTTTTCTGGGGTGTATTGTATTGTGCCGACAGTTGAAGCACCCGTGCACTATCGACCATCATCTCGGCTCCTATATTACCAATACCCGATGCATCGAGTTTATAAAAAGCGCTCACATCAAACGTTCCTACACGCTTATTGGCATACTGCAAATCCCTGATACCTATAGCACCTTCTGCAACAATACCATCAGGTGGCAAATCAACATAAATATCGGTAGAGATATTGCCATCGACAGGTGGCATAAACGGCGAGGCCACTAACCAATCTGAAAGCCTGATGTTGCGCACATCGAGATGAACTCCGTCTACCGACTTATTCCGACGGTCGACAGTAGAAAGATATATGCGACTATCGCCGTAGTCAAGCCGTATATCGGCCTCTATATGACGGGTATTATAATTGTATGTAAGGAAGTTACCTTGATTGAGAGTCCATTGCTTATAACCTATGACTGGTTGTTTCGGGCCAAAAGAGAGTGTCAGTAATGAATCGAGGAAATCGACTTTACAACCTAAGAGAAAACCATTTTCGCCCTTGCGGTTTTCTTGTGTGCATAACAAACGTGTGCTGTTGCCCGAGAGAAAACCATCGATAGAAAGCCTTGCAAACTCATCGAGATTACCGGGCTTATTCTTTACCTGCAACGAATAATTGAGACGCCTTTTTACCTCATCGGCCACAAAGGTTATCGTATCCAACTGGGTTCCTGACAGGTTGAGCCGTTGCAACTGTGCCGAGACTCCAAACAAGGAATCGTTATGGGCATTGAAACTGAACGAAGCAAATTTCACCCCCATACTGTTGAGGTATTGCTGCAAAACATTGTCCCTACCAGCCTCTATATCTATGGTAAAAGGCGGTAATCCACGATGCAGCTCATCCATGTTAAGACGCTGACGCTGCCATACTGTATCGGCAAATTGTGTCAGACGCTCAAGGCTCGGACTCAAACGTCCCAGTCCCACATCAGATGTCAATGTGGCATCAATATCGCCGGTAGAAAAATCGACATAACTATATGTTATATCACTGGCCGCCACACAACTCATGCTCTCGGCACGGTAGCGATAATTACCCATGACAAGGGCCAGCTTATTCACCTCTACATCGGCCTGCAACAAGCTGTCGTTGCGCGATGCCACCACCTGTGCCGTTATGCCAGCTTGTACGTTGAGCGAATCGGAGGCAAAATGAAGAGATGCCAAATCAAGCATACGCAAATCGGCTTTTACGTTGGCTACCATCAAATCGGGTGTATAGATGCCGTGAGCATCCACGTCTACATCCAATGCCGGTTGTTCACTCACGAGTTGTAATTGCCAATGTTGCTTTTTCAATAATGCCGAGAGACTGATACCGTTATACGGCACATCCTTATACAGGAGAGAATCAAGCTTGAAATGCAACTCGGCAGTAGTAGCCGAATCGACAAAATTGAAGTGACTACCCGACACCTCGGCATGAGCCGTCAAAGCACCTATAGAATCGTAGGGCAAAATAGAATCAATCGGGAAATGACGTACTCCTATTTTAGCTTCATAACTCTCACGACGAATGTCATACCCACCTCTTACAGCTATTCCACCACCAAGGCATCTTAAAAACAAGCCGCCATCTATGCGATTACCTCGCAAAGTGGCACGACTGTCGACACGCAACGGCTGCATGACAACTCGCCCAAATAGTAAAGAGTCGGCTATAAAATTATACAACGACACAGCACTCGTGGTAGTAACCTGACACCTTAAATCGGCCTGCCGCTGCGAAGTACTCCATATCGACGATGCCTCTCCCTTCATTTGCAATGTAAATATACCCGGCTGTGCGAGATCAATACCTTTCACTTGCAGCTTCTTGCTTGTACCTTCTATATCGACGCGAGCATGGAGCAGCTCCATGCCCCGCAACAACGACGTACCGACAGGGAGAAAAGGCGAGTGATAACGTTGCGGATGGATATAGAAATGTGCCACATCGGGATAGAACTTTTCAATATCAGACAGAGCCAGATTGCTCTCTATAACCGCATAAATGGGAGCCTCTGGATTATCATCAAAAAAGCGCATATCCACATCGGCTTCAACACGGACATCGCTATAAGGCGTAAACAAGGTAAAGTCAGAGACCGTAATACGATTCTCCTCCATCGCAAAGCCTCCGGCAGCCCGGGTAACAGCTATGCCAGAGCGCTCGTTCATCGAAAGCGAATCAACCATAAGCCGCAACTCACTACCCCGGTTATATACCGATGAGAGAGACAGACAGATACGGTCGGCAGCTATATGCTCTGCATCAAAACCTTCTGTGGCCGGCATTGTCCCTGTTTCATATGCCGCACTGTTATCTGCCAGCCATACATCTGCCACCGATATCTGCCACGGCAGAGAGGCGGCAACAGTTTGCACAGTATCGGCAGCGACACTGTCGGCATCGGCCATATGTCGCGCTATATAGCGATAATTACCCCGGTCTATAGCAAGCCTACCCACATCTACCTGTTGCCGGGCTAACGACACCTTTCCAGCAGTAACAGATGCATGTGGCAAGCCTACCCTCAGTGTATCGATGAGAGGTGGCATATACATGGTATATGCTATATCTGACAAGTCGATAGAAGCAATATCTATCTCCCAATCGGGTAACACAACAGTCTGAACCGTATCAGTATCTACGACGTCTCGCAACACAAGCGATATATCGGCTTGGGTCAGCGACAAATTCTCTACCTGCACTTTCCCCTTTGCAAGGTCTACCGCTCCACCATCCAATTGTAACCGGCCGGCAGCTACACCAAGAAGCATCGAAGAATCTTCAGATAGATAGTTGAACCGTACGTCGTCCAACCTGATACCGGATATGTCGGCTCTCTTGCGCAAAAGCGGCAACAATGCAACACGAACGCGGACGCTCCCTACCGCAGCCAACGTATCATTATCGTTATGAGCAACCGTCACATTATCTATCGAAAGATCTAATGGGAAACGCAACGACAACCCGCCGACCGACACCGACATGCCGGTATGCTCGCCTATCCAACGTTCTGAATATTGCACAAGGGCTTTTTGTATGGCAGGAACATACAAAGCAGCAGGAAGCAGCAATAACAAGACAAAAAGCCCGCCTATTGCACATAATATATATTTCGTCGCACGTTTCATGCCATTTAGCAACTTTAACTGTCTATACTTTCATTATCAGAAACATATCTCACAGTTTATTGTTTAGCTCTTAGACAATCTATCATTAATGAGGTAAAAGTATGAAAAAAATGTGGATATGCGCCCTATGTGGCGCAATGTTTCTCGCAGTCTTCAATCTCGCATACGGCGCAGAACGTAAAGAATTTATAGAGAAAAACGACATTCCTCCCCGAGTACAGCAGTTCATGAAAACCCATTTTGGTACTACAATAGCCCAGGCCTATCACGATGATGGCAAATTGAAAGTAGAGACTACGACCAACCAGGAGGTGGAATTCGATAAAAACGGGAACTGGAAAGAGATAGAAAACTCTCGACGACAGGCTCTGCCGGCTTCGGTCATTTCCTTACTACCCGCACCAGCCCGCAGCTATCTGAAGGCTCATCATCCCGATGGTATCATCTACGAAATAAGCCGCAACAATAAGGGTTATACCGTAAAAATGGCTGGCGATAAAGTAAAAGTACGGTTTGATATGCAAGGCAGCTACGTCAAACACAAAAAACTATAATAGCCCGGCACAAGACTACACACTTGTATTTTCAAAAACAAAAACAGACGAGGCGCCGCTTCATGCAACACGGCGTCTCGTCTGTATGCTATAATGCCTTTACCCCATAAACGGCAGTGAAACCGGTTCTGCACGAAGCTCAAAGCACAACCGGCTCTTGCACAAGCAACTCTCTTCGTGCCGCAGCTCTACACAATGGTCGGTAGCCGTTGTTTGCCGGGCATACACATCAATATCGATACCCGGACGCGCCTCATGTGCAAATGCAATCTCGAAACGCGACACGCGATAACGGTCGTACCACGAGAAAGGATACAAGTCGAGAATATGCTCGATATACCGCATACTGTTGACATGGCGGTTGAGGTCTATATCACTGTAACGCACCGGATACGACAACAACTTCTGCTCAGTATCGACCTTTATATGCGAGAATGGCTCAATAGGACAAGGCCTGTCAAGAACCAAAGTACCCAGATTCTCCAAGCGGCTCATATCAGAAGAACGACGGGTAGAGAGGTCGAGTACCACCCATATTGTACGGGCAAAACCAAAGGTACGCCCCTCACCATCTATCAACTCGAAGTTACGCGCCGAGAAGTGCTTGTTGTAACTCTCTATCCACGTAAGTAAAGTATAGTTCTCGTTGATGGCAGGGAAACGTGTCACCTCTATCGTCAGCCGCGACAACACCCATGCCAAATGGTTCTTTATCAACTCGGTATAGCCCACATCCCACGACTCGGCGTGCAGTGTAGCCACCTCTATAATACGTCCTGCCAATAGCGACAACGGCATCTCCTGCTGGCCGTTACTCTCGCCCGGCGAGAGACAAAATGTCTTACTGAAAATTTTTTCTTTCATCCCATCAAGTCATCCAACACCTTCACCCGGTGTTTTTCCGCCTGCAAAAGTAACACAAAAACCGCTATCCTAAAATTGCATAGATACATATATGCATATCATACCCTTGTTTTTTCAATCATCATACTAATTTACAAATATCCTTTCAGTTTGTTTCTGCCCGGCAATTGCATTATCTTTGCACTCTCATACAACACAATACATGGGCATATCTCTCCGTCATACATTCGGCCTGTCGGTGGCATTGCTATCGATTTTTCTGCTCCTGTCTCTGACAGGTTGCAGCCCCACCAAGCATGTGCCGCAAGGAGAGTATCTGCTCGACAAGGTGAAAATCGTAACCGACAATAAGGAGGTAAAGCCCGAGACGCTGAAACCATACCTGCGGCAAGAGCCTAACTTCAGAATACTCGGCGTGGCGCGCCTGCAACTTGCCATATACAATCTCTCGGGACAAGACACGAGCAAGTGGCTCAACCGTTGGTTTCGCAAGATAGGTACACCGCCTGTCATATACGACGAAAGTGCAACAGCTGCGTCGTGCCAACAGCTCTCCAAAGCGCTATCGAATGCCGGATATATGCATGCCGAGGTCGAAGCCGACACAGTTATAAAGAAGCGCCGCATACAGGTAACTTATCGTATAACGACCAACGAACCTTTCTACATCGATTCCATAGGCTATCATATTCCTCATAGTACTATCGATAGCCTCATACAGTCGCAACCTTCGTTGTTGAAAAAAGGGATGTTGCTCGACCGTACCTTGCTTGACAAGGAGCGCGAGCGCATCACCACACAACTGCGACAAGCGGGGTATTATACTTTCGGGAAAGACCTTATCACCTTCAATGCCGATACTTCGGCCACCTCACGGGCTGTAGACCTCACCATGCAACTACGACCTATGCCATCGATAGACCAGGAGACACCTCCTTCGTACTACAACTACTACCCTTACATGATACGTAACGTATATATTATCACCGACTATACGCTCTCTAACATAGACCTGCGAAGGGTTGATTGTTCAAAAGCCGAAGAGTACAAAGGTATATATATACTTTATGGAAAAGACCGCTACCTTACTCGCGGCGCCATAGTGGACAACTGCCACATCCGCCCAAATAAGCCATACAGCAGCAGAGATGTAGACCGTACATACTCATCGTTTGGCCGACTTACATATCTGAAAAACGTCAATATACGATTCCTCCTGCTTGATGAAACAGAGGCTGCCCATGCCATCGATTGCTACATCTTCCTCACTCCACGCAAGACGCAAAACATAGGGGTAGAGTTAGAAGGTACCAACTCAGAGGGCGACTTGGGCGTAGCAGCTTCGGTAACCTACCAGCACCGCAACATATTCAAGGGGTCGGAAACATTCACAGCCGAGGTACGTGGTGCATACGAAAGCATTTCGGGTTCGTTAGAAGGTATCATCAACGACCACTATACCGAGTTGGGAGGCCGCTTGGGACTAAAAATCCCGAAATTCATGTTTCCGTTCATTCCCCACAGGATAAGCCGCAACTTATTGGCAACGACCGACTTCGACCTCTCCATCAACTTTCAACAACGCCCCGAGTATACCCGCGTAATAGCCGGTGCGGCATGGCGATATAACTGGACATCGCACCACAACCGCCACCAATTCGACCTTCTGGACATCAACTACGTATACTTGCCGCAATATATGGACGGCTTTTTGGAGACCATCGCCCCTACCAACCCATTACTACGCTATAGCTACGAAGACCATTTTATCATGCGTATCGGCTATAACTACTATACCAGCAATATTCCCGAGACAACCCTCCCCGGAAGAAAGAAAAATCTGAATCACATATACACGCTGCGTACTTCGGTAGAAACATCGGGCAACTTGCTGTATGCCATCTCTAACCTGACACACGCATCATACGATAACGGTTATAAAATCTTCGGCATACGCTACTCGCAGTATGTCAAAGGCGATATAGACTACAGCTACCTCTACACCATAGACGAACGCAACTCATGGGCTTTTCATGCGGGCTTTGGCATAGGATTTCCTTATGGCAACTCATCGGCTATACCATTTGAGAAACGCTTTTATTCGGGAGGAGCCAACAGCGTGCGAGGATGGTCGGTACGCTCGTTGGGACCGGGTAGTTACAACGGACAAAACAATGTGGCCAACTTTATATATCAATGCGGCGATGTACGGCTCGACCTGAGTTTGGAATATCGTGCCAAACTTTTCTGGAAACTCGAGATGGCAGCATTTGTCGACGCCGGCAATATATGGACTATCAAAGAGTACGAAACACAACCGGGCGGAGCGTTCCGTTTCGACTCCTTCTATAAACAGATTGCTTTAGCATGGGGATTGGGATTGCGCCTTAACTTCGACTATGTAATTGTGCGCTGCGACTTGGGTATGAAAGTTTATAACCCGGCCGAAGATGCTCTACACTGGGCTATCACCGACCCCGACCTCGGTCGCGACCTGGCATTTCACATCACCATAGGTTACCCGTTCTGATACGGCAACGCCTTATCGACCTGTAAACGACAAATACTCCGACAATTTCATGCGATAAGCCATCACGGCATCGCTATACTTATCGCGACTTTGGCGTGCCAACGTCTGCGCATCGAGCAACTCGGGCAATGAACTTGTACCGGCTTGATAGTAGTTACTATTCAACCGAAGATTTTCGGCCGACGACTCTACCGACTTCTCGGCAATGAGTATCTGCCTATAAGCTTCTTCCAGCTCATTCCACTTCACCTCTATCTGTACCATCATCATCTCGCGATTGCTTTGTCGCTCGTTCTCGGCCTTTTTCATATTAAGTTTTTCTCTCTTCATACGATGCGAACCGCTCCACCACGATGTAATAGGAATGGTAGCATTCACCATTACAATGCCGTTACCTATGTCGCGCCCCGTGAAGTCATGATACAGATAACCACCACCCACCGATACTGTAGGTAAATTCTCCCCTACAGCCAAACGATACTGTACGCGTGCGGCCTCGACACCCTTGTCTAATAAATCGCTCTCTACACGATTCTGCACAGCCTCCTGTGGGACAACATAATAATCTAACGGCGATACAATAGGTAACGAATCGGCAACAACCTCATACTCGGCATCGCGTATACCGGCATGATGTTTCAAGAGTAGCTTCATCACCCTGATGCCATTCTCTACCCGTAACCGGTTGGCCGCAAGATCTTGCTCTTGCAACTCTACCCTCAACATATCGTTGCGCGAAGCTATACCAGCGTCTATCATTGTCGCCACAGTTTTCTTTATCTCGGCAATCTGCTTTTCGGCCGTCGCTATTGTTATTAGCTTCTCTTTCAAAGAAATGATTTGCCAAAAATACTCTTCGGTCTTCAACTCTGTATCTCGAGCCGTAAGCAGAGCCTTTTTCCGACTTACTTGCTCTCCTATCTGGGCCAAACGATTGCCATTGACAATGCGTCCTCCAAAAAAGAGAGGTTGTAAAGCCATGATACCGGCCGTCTTACCACGGTCTATCAATCCCACTGTCAGCTCCTTTGGGAAAGCCTCTACCTGTACAGGAAGAGGAATGCCAAATTGTATCATGTTATCGGTTGTCCAAAACATCAATCCCGAAGCCGATACAGCCGGAAAATAGTGCGTGAAAGCTTCTCGTTTGGTTTCGGAAGCTATTTCTATATCCAAACGGCTATTTTGCATGGTATAATTATTTTCCCATGCCATTTGCTTACACTCGTCGAGGGTATATGACACTTGCGCCATTAACGGCAAGCCGACAAGCAACAATGCCAATATAACTACACTTCGTTTCATACTACATCTGTCTTGGAAGTTTGTACCGAAAGAGATTCCATATTTTCTCTCTCTTTTTTACGATTCAACTGCCAGTAGAGAATAGGCAGCACTGTGAGGGTAAAAAGCATCGAAACCAACGTACCGAAAAAGATAACCGTACCCATAGGCGACCAAAGAGAGGAATGCCCCAGTATCATAGGTATCACACCCATTGCCGCAGCCGACGAGGTAAGAAATATGGGACGCATCCTGCGCACTGCAGCATGGTAAGCTGCATCGCGCACATTCATACCGGTTTTGTCTTGCAACTCTTCCGCATAATCGAGCATGATAATGCCGTTACGCACCAAGATACCCATGAGCGTCACTACTCCCAGAATAGCGGTAATGCTCACTGCAATATGCATAATACACAAACCCAAACCAGCTCCCAGAATACAGAATAAAGTAGATGAAAGAATGAGCAGGGCTGGTTTGATACTGCCGAAATGGAAAAGCAAAATGACGAATATGATGACTGCTGCACACAACAAGCCACTGATAACTTGCGGCATACGCTCAGCATCAGATTCTTTACTTCCGCCCAGCGACCACGACACGCCCTCAGAAAGGTTGGCTTTTTCCAACTGTTTACTCAACTCAGCCGTAAGTTCTCCTGCATTATAACCGCGATCCATATCGGCAAATACCGACATAGACAATATACCGTTACGCCTTACAATCTGTCCGTCATGCCAATCTGGAAGAATGGTAGCAATCTGCCTAAGCGGTACCGACACACTTCCTCCCCACGCCGATATATACTCACCGGCCATAGATTCATAGTCGCGCGTATCACCATCACCACAATATAGCACAACTTGCAGAGGATAATCTCTCTCC
The DNA here is from genome assembly GCA_900538705.1 of uncultured Porphyromonadaceae bacterium. Lineage (GTDB taxonomy): Bacteria > Bacteroidota > Bacteroidia > Bacteroidales > Barnesiellaceae_A > Barnesiella_A. Next base: position 23,982 of record UPZG01000008.1, on the reverse strand, counting down.
CATACCTTAGCTATCGGTAAACCGGTAGAATGCATTGTGATATTGGCCGACACCACCGCCGGACTAATGCCCAATCTATTTATTTCATCTTCATTCAATACCACTTTTACCCCCGAAAGCTGCCCTTCAAAATTGGTATGAGGCAATTTCAGCCCCTCTATACCATACATGAGTTGCGTCACAACCTCGGCATCGTGTTTGAGTGCATCGAGGTCATCACCCGAAAGACGCACTTCTACGGGATATTTTATATCGTTATATTCCAATTGCTTAAAACGGATACGTGCACCGGGAAAGTAATCGTCGTATACATCGGCATACTCATCGAGCAACTTTTCTGTAGCTTTTATTCCTGTCGTATTGACTATAAACTGTGCATAGTGCGAACCAGGTAACTGAGGAGCATATGCGGCATGAAAACGAGGCGACCCTGTTCCGATAAAAGAGGTAACCGACTTCACTCTCTTGTCGCGGCGCAAGATATGTTCAAGGCTGTCGGCCACGGCAGCCGTACGCTCTATGGCTGTACCATGAGGCATGTATATCTCTACTGCAAACTGGTCACGATCGGCAATAGGCATCAGTTGCATAGGCCGACTGAAAAAGATGAGAGCTCCCACACCTATGGCCAACACGCCAACAGTAATAGTCTTGTAGGGATGCGCAAAACAAATGCAAAGCAATCGCTCGTATCCACTTTGCATGGCATTGAGTATGAAAGACTTCTTACGAGCCCCATCGCGATTATAACCACTCTTTATGAGATGTTCTTGCATAAAGGGAATTATAAGTATAGCCACCAACAATGAGATAAACAGTATTATGGTAAGCGCCGGAGGGAATGGCTTGACAAAGTCATTGGTAACTCCCGTCGTCGTTGCCAAAAAAGGAAAGAATGTTACACTTATCGCCAACGTAGCCGAAAAGATAGACTTGAAAAAGCCTTTGGCACTCACTATAGAGGCTTCGCGACGAGGCAAGCCTTCATCAAGACGCTCCATATAATTATCTATTATCACAATAGAGTCGTCTACAATGATACCTAACGAAACGATAAGAGCAGCCAACGTAACGGTATTCAACTCCAAGCCGAAAACAAAAAACATACCCAACGAAAGGAATATGGTCATGGGTATCGTTGATGCTGCTATAGAAGCTACCCGCAACGGAAGCAACAAGATAATAACGATAATAACTGCACCGATAGCTATCAACAACTCCGACAAGAATGTCTTTACCGAACCACCGACCACCTGCGACTGATCGACAATACGCTCTATCGTCACCTCATCGGGTAAATCATTCTGGAAAGCCTGTATGATAGCATTAACCTCCCTACCCATTTCTATGACGTTATATCCCTGCCCCATCTCCAATGAAAGAAGCAGGCACTTCCTGCCATTGTTGGTAATGTAGGAACTCGGTGCAGGATATTCACGTACAATACGGGCTATATCTTTCAGTCGAATCACATTGCCTTGTGGGTCGGAATAGACAACGTGCTCGGCTATGTTACGTTCATTATCATACAACGGCGCAAGATGCACAGGCGCAACGTAGGCAAGAGTTTCCACAGAACCTCCAAGAGCCGCAAACCCATGCGAAGCCAAATTCATGGCAACACTGTTTTCATTGACAGCATAAGCTGCAAGTTTATCAGCATCGAGATAAACCGATATTTGCTCTTGCAAACCGCCATATCGTTGGATACCCGACACCGACTTTATACTGCGCAAGCGTTTCTCCAACTCATCGGCATAGGTCTCCATCTCACGATAAGTCTTGTCATCAGACTCTATGGCGAGTAACATGGAAGAGGTATTACCAAAGTCATCATTAACAATTACTTCGAGTACATCTGAAGGTAATTGCGACTTAAACAAAGTGAGGCGATGCTTAAACTTCGACCAAAAAGCCTCTTTATCTACAATATTGTCATTTAGTTCAACGGTAATAAAAGCAAAGCCATCACGGCTTTGCGACATTGTCTTTTTCTTATTAACCTCCTCAAAACCAAAAATGAAATTCTCTAACGGCTGCGTCAGTTGGTCGTCGACCTCATCACTGCTATGTCCCGGAAAGACACCTATAACCAAGCCTTGTCGTATTGTTATAAGAGGAAACTCCTGTTTGGGCATAACTATGAGCCCATATATACCCAATACAATTCCGGCCACAGCAAGCAGAAAAATTATGGTGCTATGGTTTATAGCCCATGAAATAATGTCGTGTTGCTTTTTCATCTTACGTCAACTGTCATTCCTTCGCTTATCTTCTGGCATCCAGACACAATGAGTTGGTCACCCTCAGCAACCCCTTCTACCACAATACCATCGGCTGCCAAGTCTCCTATCGTAACATATCGCTTCTCGGCAACGCCGTCACGACATATCCATACGAAATGTCGTTTACCAGTATCGGCAAAAACAGCATCGACCGGCAATATAAATTCTTTATCGGCAGCACGCCTGTACATCTCTACCCGACATACCATACCTGGCAATAATGCCCCGTCGGCATTATCGAGCCGAGCTCTCACTTCATAAGAATGTGACAAAGGATGTGCGCTCACCCCTTTCACTGTAACTACGCCTCGATACTCTCTATCGTCGAGAGCACCTACGCTCACCAAGACACTGTCGCCACGCGCAATATGAGATATTTCATTTTCTGGGATGGCTATTTTCACATCAACACTTGCTATCTCCATCAATGTAAATGCGGTAGCTGAAGGTAAAACATTGTCACCCACTTCGATTGCCTTACGAGCTATATAACCCGAAAAAGGAGCTACAAGACGAGTATCGGCAAGATTTTTATATGCAATACGCTCCATACTCTCGGCTTGTTGCAACGAGCTCTGTATCTCTACCCACTTAATCTCAGGCAAGCTGTTGCTATCACGCAACAACTTCATACGGTCGTAGGCATCCTTTGCACGGTCTAATGTAGCTTTGGCAGCATCGTATGTATGTTGCAGTGTTGTAGCATCGAGACAAGCCAGCTCGTCACCCGCATTCACACGGTCACCCTCGGTCACCCAGATACGCTTTACCTGCCCACCCACAGCAAAACTCAAGGCTGCGGCCGAAGCCTCTTCTATATTGCCCACAAAACGGTCGGCACAACTATTGTCTCGCGGCCTAAGAGTCATTGTCTCTACCACAACAGGCTGCCGGTTCTTCTTCTTCACCTCCGAAGAACAACCTCCAAACCATACAACCATACTTATCAAAAGCATTAAAAAGCACAAAAACCTGATTCTACTCATAACATTTTTGTTTTGCACGACAAAGTTCTATCGGAAACTTTACTATATAAAGTCTCTTTCGGCATGTAAAATGTTCATAAAGTCGAATAATTGCCTATTAAGACAATTTAATCCTCAAATAATATCTATATTTGACAAAAATATCGCCAAAATGGACACCTTACAAGAAAAAGAACTGCCCTGTTTCACTATCGAACAACTGGCAGGTTTTTTAGACGACCAACGCATGACGATAGGCAAGGAGTTCATCATGATAAGAAACACGTTCAGCTCCGATTTGTTTCGTTACCCTTGCCGAATCAAAGCATTGGTAGGAGTGTTATGTACCGGAGGTACAGTACATTTCAAGCGCAATATCGGTGAATACAGCATTTCGCCAGGAATGATGTTTATCAATACTCCCAACGACATTGTGCAAGTAGACGAAATGGACCGTTTTACGGCTACGGTAGTCATGGTATCGGAAGACTTCATCAAAGACATGAGCATCAACCTCACTAACCTGCTTTCAATGCACCCTGTCATGCTCGAAAGTCCCTCCCGACAACTGACCGTAGAAGAACTCCGTTTCTTCGGGCAACTCGCCGATACCCTCGAACTTCTCATTCTACAACCCGAAACAAAATATAAATTAGAGACCATCAAAGGCATCATGGTGGCTCTCGTATATAAATTATGCGACATCTTCTTAGATGACAACAGTCGTCACACCACAAGCATCCTCAGGAACAGACAGAGAGCCATGTACGAACAATTCATGCTCCTACTCAACAAACATCACTGCCGCGAACACAGCATAAAATTTTATGCCGACCAAATATGTATCTCTCCCAAATACCTTTCGGCTGTCATCAAGCAGATAAGCGGGCGCAGCGCCGCAGAATGGATTGACGAGTATGTCATCCTCGAAGCTAAAAACCTCTTACGCTACTCTACCATGAACATACAAGAGATAGCCTATTACCTCAACTTCACCACCCAATCGTTTTTCGGGAAATACTTCAAGCACCTCACAGGCATAACTCCGGGGCAATATAGAGCTTTGAAATAATATTTGTATTTCAACTACATGAAGTTGAAAAAGCCTTGTTTTTTCAACAAATTTTTATTATTCTTGCAAAAATATCGTTCTCCTTTAAAAATTCATATCATGAAACGGATTCTATTATCTTCGGTACTATTCCTGGCCGGTTACATCGGCTGCATGGCAGCTCACGACTACATTCCCTATGTAGCCGACGGGAAAGAGTGGGTAGAATATACGCCTGCGGGCACTCCCGCCTACTTCCGCTATACCATAGACGGAACTGCCGAAATAGACGGCAAAGAGTATCAACTCATGACAGAACGCCGCTATGCCCCCATGGAGACTCCCGCCTACACCGATGGCGAACCCCTATATATAAGGGAAGAAAACAAGTGCGTATATATCTATCGCAACGGGCAGGAAGAACTCATCTACGACTTCAATCTGGAAGCCGGTGATGCAGTCACCGTCACAGGAGACGCCGGCGAATATACCATACACGTAGACAGTGTGGTGGAGCGCGAGGTTGCCGGCAAGCTGCGTAACTTCTATTACGTATGGTACGAATCGGACAATTTCCCCAACACGCCCGGTGCCGACAAACTATGCGATACTTGGGTCGAAGGGATAGGAGCCGTAAACATAGCCATACTCCACACCAACGGCCGCTTTGGACAATCAGGAACAGCCGTATTCTCTTATTATAGAGAACCCTCCACAGATTTTGTATATCCCGAAGAGGCTACAACTGTATCGTGGCACGAGTACATTCCCTATTTGACTATGGAAAAACAATGGGTAGAATACTCAACCTCTGACGGATACTACATGTACACACTAAAAGATACCGTAACAATCGATGGCCAAGAATACTGTCGCATGGATATAGGCAACTACCAACCATGGTCGGACAAAGATCCCATAGACGCAACTGGCAAATATATATACCTCTACGAAACAGGTCAAAAAGTTTACAAACGTGAAGAAAATGGAGAGACATGCCGCGATGTACTCCTATACGATTTCAACATGCAACCCGGCGACAGTATCGAAGAAGAGGGCTTTTATGAATCCGTTAACGTAATGTTAGTAGACAGTATCGGGACTATCACACTCAATAGTTTGGAACGGAACATATATTATGTAACTTGCAAACATTATTATACCTCATCTCCTGAATCAGCTATAATCGAGCAAGACGTATGGATAGAAGGCATTGGTAGTATAAAATTCCCGATAATGACATCGTATTATTCGCGTTTCGGCGCTACTGGCTTGATATATTGGAGCTACTATTATGAACCATCCACAGATTTTGTATATCCAGAAGGGCACGATGTAATAGATTTCAGCAGTGTCAATGCAGTCATGACGGATGCCGTTTTACGCCGCGACGGTTCACACCTCAGTTGCAACGGCCGACTGACACTCTACGACTTAGGTGGCCGCCATGTGGCCAACGGCTCGACAATAGACCTTGCCCGCCTGCCACGTGGCGTATATGTCGCAAAAGCAGAGCTCTCAGGCGGTACAACAGCCGTTGCCAAAGTGGTGTGGTAATCCTCAACTAATAGTTTACAACTATATAGGCTGACAAAAGTCTTTTGACTTTTGTCAGCCTATATAGTTTCTGCGACTAACTATTCCTATCCAAATTATTGCTTTATATTATCAATAATTGTTTGTGCAAGAGACTGTTTCAAGTTTTTATATGCCACTTCGGCTGCTTTTGTAAAATTCAGCACATGTCCGCCCTTCTCGGACACACCACTTTCGAAAACTCTTTGGGCAGAAATAGTTTTATCAATTGCTATCTGAGCATCTACATACGAAAAATAGGTATTAATCTTACCAATCATCACATTGTTATACTCTCTTGAATTACATACAATAGTTATTACCCAATCTGCCTCAGAAGGATTATCTGTAAAACTACACCCTTCCGCCGACAGAGCCCCCTTCAATCCACTTTGCAACATTGTATATGGTTGTCCAAAGATATCTGCTTCACAAGACAAGCAAATTACAACGCCGTGCTTTAATGCAAGTAACGATTGTTTAACGGCTTGCTCAATTTCATTAAACCTATTTTGCCATTCTGTAAGTTCTAATTGGGGCATTCCAAAAATATTCATCCAAAACAACGGCTCTTCTATCTCAGTTAAATACTTCAAAGATTGTGACAGCTCTTCCCGTGCCTTAAACTTAAAACCATTAGAAATCAAATCATCTGCCAACACCCTCGAATTATTCATTTTGCCGAATAAAAGGTTCAATTCATTTTTATAGTAACTACATGCCGCATCTTTGTCTATGAACGCTATTGCATAACCTTTTCGTTCTACAGTATCATATTGTGTTCGGGTATTTACTAATACCATATTAACTTCTGTTGAAAAATTCGTTTGCGACGAATATGCGACCGACGTATGACCATCAATAGACTCTTTGTTTAATGTTGCAACATCACACACTTGCATTTCTATCTGCTTGGCAAGATTTGCACGAGCTACATTTAACACCCGTTCCTTGAAATCTATTTCAGGCAAATTATCATTATTTATATCATATTCAATAGCATATATATATCCACCGAGTGTGTATTTAACCCACTCTGACGGATATTCTTGAGCTACGATAGCTCCAAAGAAATTTAACAAATACAATACAAAAACGAACTTTTTCATACGCTCGGAATAAATCAGTTCCCGCGAGCAGCCTCCATAATTTCCTTATTAATCTTGATGAATTCCTCCAAATCTTCTCCTGTCAAATCTGATGGTTTGAAATCACCTGCACTATTAAGCAATTGGTTAAAACGATCCCCTCTAATACCCACCTTGGCTGTTGCCGTATACATTTTGGTTTGCGGGTTATATTCAATAGTCGTATTCCCAAAAGGTTCACATGCTTTCTGAAGACTAATACTAAATTGTTCCCAATGAGACGTAACAGATTGTTGTACTTTACCATTCAAAACAACAGCTCCTTTCTCGGCTTTATCTTCTACCGCATTACTCAGCACTCTTGAAATTGTTGCATAAGCTTCTCTTTGAGCCAGCTCTATGGCCATTTGTTTATTATCAGCCGTAGCTATTCCTGCGAACCATTTATAAGGTCTTTTTATTAAGTCAGTACCATCTTCATTAAGCGATTCGGCCATTTCTATACCAGTAAGTTTTACTGTTTCCACATTGACTTTTTCACCTTCAAGATTTTTGGTTACCGTTTTAGAAGATTCCACTGCCGGAGCAACTGCTTTTTTCGAAGTTCCACATGACAATACTAAGATTGCAAGTATGCACATCAAGCCTACTCTTAAACATGTTTTCATATTCACTCTATTTTATTATACTTATAAATATTTACAGAAATATTCAATGTGCGAATATACAAAATATTCAACTTACAATCGGCAGACATTCAAATAAATTTATATTTAATTTTTAGCTATAACTTGAACTAAATCATACTACTCTAATATTTTTATTACATTTAAAAAGTAACCGGAAATTTTCACTACATTTGCGACATATTCATTTATCGTTTTTATTATTGAATAACATAATATCTACACAACATAAAAGCTGATTTTAATTATTTATATCATGAAAAAAATTGTGTTCTTTTGGATTATATTATTTTTTTGCAACTCCGTGGTAATGGCAAAATCTGACGAAAAGTTACGCATTGCGGTTTTTGATCCTGCATCTTCTGGGACATCCATTGATGATGGAACTAAAATTGCCGTCAGAGAGATAATAAGTTCTACCATTGTTAATACCGGACAATACAGCATTGTGGAACGGTCGTTACTTGAAAAAATCATGGAAGAACAACAATTTTCAAATTCCGGTGCAGTCAACGACCAACAAGCTACTGAAATCGGTAAATTAGCAGGCGCTAACAAAGTGGTTCTCTCTGTCGTCACTCTTACCGGTGGTAGAAATATGCTCTCTATTAAAATTGTTGACGTAGAAACCGCAACTATTGAAAGACAAAAAGTAAAGATTGTTACATCGGGCGAACTCTTTGACATAATAGAACCACTAACGCTCGAAATGCTAAACCTAAGTGACGCTCCCAGCGAAACATTGGCAATCACCGAAACACAAACGATTAATCCAGAACCCGAATCAGAGTCTCAACTCCCTTCGATACAACAACCGCCCTATATACCCACAGGTGAAATTATAATGTACGGCGTAGATTTCTCGCATGTTCAGATATATAGAGCAAGAGAAACTGCACAACAATTTTCAAAAGCATTCATAGGAATTAATGCTATATTCAAAACAGAAGCTCAAAAATTCGATTTTTCTATACTTACCCAAAAAGAGGTTGCTATATACACTTATCCCACCGATATATTAATAGAAAATATAAATTGGGACTACGCAATGAATAGCAATGGAACTCCTCGAAAAGAATCAATAGAAAATATAATTAAACAATATGACCTACCTCACGAAAATGGTTGTGGAATGGTCTTTATTGCATGGCTGCTAAACAAGCCCGAAGCAAAAGCATACTATGATGTTGTAATCTTTGATATTAAAACAAGAAATATTATATTCAATAGCACTATCAATGCCGAAGCAGGTGGTATGTCATTAAGAAATTTCTGGGCTACTCCTATATATAAAATAATAAAGAACAAGAAATTACGCAAACAAATAAAAGAAGTCTTTTCAAAATAGCTTGCAATATATATATAAACGATAAAAAGAGCTTCCCTTGTAAATAATACGCAGATATGTTCATTACCCTGCTCTTCAAATAAAAAACGTGCCATTATATTGTAAAAACGGCAAATAACCCTTACCTTTGCAGCGCTTTATCGGTCGAGTAGCTCAACTGGATAGAGCAACAGCCTTCTAAGCTGTGGGTTGCGGGTTCGAGTCCCGCCTCGATCACTCAACGCCATAAGTCTCGCAAGACTTATGGCGTTGTAGTTTTCATACCCTTCCGCCAATGTATCCTCAGGGGGTATTGCGCCGCCTTACGCAACATGCTTGCGCGAACGCATCACCTTGACAACAAGAAAGACTACAAGGGCAATGAAACAGGCCAGTATGGTTATCATCTCTACCTTGTGATTCATGGGGTCTACCCAAAACTCGGTGAGGATGCGGTTGCGTGAAAAGACCTCGATAAAAGTCCAGAATATAACCACCGTAGAGATAGCCATGCGTATATTGGCGCCCCACGCCCCCAACTTCAATTCATAGCGGAACATAAAGACAGAGCCCACCAGGCACCCTATGGCGACAATAAGGGTAACAGGATGTTTGTCGCCCAAGAAGACAGGGTCGTAAAGGAACATCAAGGCAAGATAGAGCGTCCACAACATCATATTCAGTTCAAGGAATGTTGTGATGGCTGTATGATGCGACATGGAATGCGGTATAATCTCTTCGCGCCGCTTACCGAAAAATACCTTCTGCAACCAATTGTAGGCATGGCATCCTGTACGAGTGTTAAACAAATAGATAATCATGAACATCATCCACATGCCGAAGGTGGCCGGCATAATGAGGTACTCGGGACGCGAACCGGTAAGTTCCTTGATTTGAGCAGTCGTCATATCAACAATATTCACTCCGTTGATAGTCATACTATGACTTACGGCAATACCATCGACATACTCAGAGACTGACGACACTACACCCGAGCCAACGAGGTCGTACTGCACGCCATAACGCGAGGCATAATAGGCAAAGAGAAACTCTACCCAGCCTGTCCAAAACAAGAGGCCGCCAAAGAGTCCGCAAAGCGTCTGCTGTGTGTCGCCTTTTACAAATACACCGGCAATCGCTATTGCCAATCCTACAAGTCCCATGGCAAACGCTGCATAATGCAACGCAGTCACAGAGAGAGTAGCCTCCATCACTTTCATCAAAGCATGCCCCAAAGGCATTGTACACAACACGAGGAAAAACGAAGCCAACGTTTTACCCCAATACTTCTTCTGTTCCATACTGCTATTTGTTTTGATATAATAACCCACGGGTATCACTCCCGCTATAATAATTCTCTCTCCTCATTTCTCTCTAAGAGCACCATACAAAAATCTGTTGCAAGTTATAAAATATATCGTTGCAATAGCAACAATTTTGCCGAAATAAAAATTTTTTCCTCCTCACAAAACAACAAATACGGCCAAGTCTGTCATAAAATATTTTTCGTTCACTTACAGGAGCTTTTCGCCTATTCTTCGTATATTTGCCGCATCGGTTCCAGCGGCTATAGCCATACAGGATTAAAAGGGAATCAGGTGCAAATCCTGAACAGTCCCGCTGCTGTAAGTTCCGTATTACGTCGCGTGCTCGCAAAGCCACTGAATTACATTTGGGAAGGCGCACGACGACGGGAACAAGTCAGAAGACCTGCCGATACTGTTTCAATAGCTTTCGAGGACAGAGCCTATTGGATGCCCCTACATAGCGGGTCGGACTTGCTTCGACTGCCCTTTACCGGCACATCCCAACAAGCTGCATCACGAGGCTATGGACCACTAAAACAGCCTTGCGATGAACGTTTATGCCAAATTATTCCTAATCCTTGCATTGCTCCTTGCAGCGACATCAACTGTACAAGGAGAAAGTCAACTTGACTCTATACAACAACTTAACGAAGTAGTTGTCACAGCCAACCGATACAGCGAAGTCATCCCCTCGCAAAAGCTTACCGGCAAGGAACTCGAAAGCCTCAACAGCCTCTCGGTTGCCGACGCTCTGCGATACTTTTCGGGCGTACAACTGAAAGATTATGGTGGTGTAGGAGGTATAAAGACCATAGATATACGCAGCATGGGCAGCAACCACATGGGTGTATATTACAACGGCATACAACTCGGCAATGCACAAAACGGACAGGTAGACCTCGGCAAATTCTCATTGGAGAATATTGAGGAAATATCGCTATACAACGGTCAGCGAAGCGACATCTTCCAATCGGCGCGCGAGTTCGGCTCGGCAGGTTCAATATACCTGACAACACGTCGCCCTAAATTTGCCGAGGGTGAAACGGCTCATCTGAAAGCCGGCATAAAGACTGGTTCTTTCGGGCTTATCAACCCATCTGTCTTGTTTGAATACAAGATAAGCGAAAATCTTAGCGCCACCTTCAATGCCGAATGGATAAACGCCAGCGGAAAATACAAATTCCGTTATCGTCGTGTTACACCCTCTGGCGAAGTAGCATACGACACAACGGCTGTCAGAGAGAATGGCGACATCGATGCCGTGCGTTTTGAAGGAGGATTGCAAGGATACCTGCCACGAGGTAAATGGAAAGCCTACCTATATCACTATTCATCGGAGCGAGGCATCCCGGGGGCTATCGTCAATAACGTGTGGCGACGAGGCGAAAGATTGTGGGATCGCAACTCTTTTGCCCAAGGCATGTTTGAGTATGACATTACTCAGAAACTCAGTACCAAAGTCAACCTGAAATATGCCTTTGACTACACCCGTTATGTCAACAACGACGATAAACTTATACACGTAGACAATATTTACAAACAACGCGAGGTATATGTATCATGGGCTAACAAATACACTATTTTAAGAAATTGGGATGTCTCTGTCGCCTACGATTACCAATGGAATGGACTGTCGGAGTACATGGATGCATCTCGTCACACCCACTGGTTATCGGCAGCCACAGCTTACTCTCTAAACGATTGCTTCAAGATTCAAGCCTCTGTTTTGGCAACCTTCGTCGACGAGAAAGCGCCCGAAGGGGAAAATACTCCTGACAAACAAAAAGTAACACCCGCTGTCTTCCTCTCTTACAAGCCTTTTAAAAAGGCCGACCTCATACTACGCGCATTCTACAAACAAAGTTATCGCATGCCTACCTTTAACGACCTCTATTATACCGATATGGGCAATGCTTATCTGCGCCCCGAGCTTGCCACACAGTATAACGTAGGTATTGTATATGACTTAGACCGCAACGAGAAGTTGTTCTCTTTCTTTAGAATAGGTGCCGATATATATTACAACCTTGTAAAAGATAAAATAGTGGCTTATCCCAAAGGGCAACAGTTCCGTTGGACAATGCTCAACCTCGGAATGGTCGATATTCGCGGTATTGATGCACAAGCCATGGCCGTATTCCGTTTTCCATACGACATAATGCTTACAACCAAACTGCAATACACCTATCAGGAAGCTATCGATATTACCAACCCCGCCGACAGCTACTACCGCGACCAAATTCCTTACATACCATGGCATAGCGGCTCGGCCGTCGTCATGTTGGGATGGCGCGATTGGAATCTCAATTACAGCTTTATCTACGTAGGAGAACGCTACAACCAGCAAGAAAACATATTATATAATTATACACAGCCCTGGTATACCAGTGATATATCGCTGGTAAAAGCATTCAAGATAAAGAACATACGACTCAAGGCCACCATCGAGGTAAATAACCTATTGAGCCAAGACTACGATGTCATACTCAACTACCCCATGCCCAAACGCAATTACCGTATAGGCCTCACTATAGAGATATGATATTATGACAAGACACAGCAAACATATAACAGCAGCTGTTTTTATCGTCATACTTTGTATGCTCGCAGCCTGCCGCAAGGACGAAATGATAATGCCAGCCGAATATGACCGGTTGCCCATAGAAGCATCCTCTGACTGCAACCCAATAGGCATGTATCTGCTCAACGAAGGAAACATGGGCAGCAACAAGGCTACCATCGACTTTGCCGATTTTGCCAACGCCACCTATGCCCGCAACCTTTATCCCGAACGTAATCCTACCGTAATCAAAGAACTGGGCGACGTAGGCAACGACATACAGATATACGGCAGCAAGCTCTATGCCGTCATCAACTGCTCACACAAGGTAGAGGTCATGGATGCCCATTCGCTGGTACGCATAGGGCAGATTGATATACCCAATTGTCGCTTTATACGTTTTGCCGACGGTAACGCTTATGTTTCGGCTTACGTAGGGCCTGTAGCCATAGACCCTGAAGCCCAACCGGGAGCAGTCTATCGTGTAGATACTGCGACACTAACTATTACGGCCAAGACAACCGTAGGTTACCAGCCCGACGAACTGGAAATATTGGGGAAATATATCTATGTAGCCAATTCGGGCGGATACCGTGCTCCCAACTACGACAATACTGTATCGGTAATAGAAATAAACAGCATGCGGCAAGTACAGAAAATACCTGTAGCCATCAATCTGCACCGCATACGTAAGGATAAATACGGTAAGTTGTGGGTCACGTCGCGTGGCAACCAAAGCTCAATACCGTCACGCCTTTTCGTCATGGAAAAGCAAAAAACAGATTCCTATGAGATGAGCGTGACAGATACCTTAGACATTCCATGCTCCGAAATGTGCATCCAAGGCGACTCTCTCTATTTCTATAGTTTAGCCTGGGACAATACAGATGGGAAAAACATCGTGTCTTATGGCATTATAGACATACGCACACGACAACTACTTACCAACCATTTCATCACCGACGGAAGTGAGAAAGAGATAGAAACGCCCTACGGCATACAAGTCAATCCGCAAAATGGCGACATATATATCACCGATGCCAAGAATTATGTATCGAGCGGTATGTTGCACTGTTACAGCCGCGAAGGGAAGAGAAAATGGAGCATTCGTACCGGCGATATTCCGGCACACATGACTTTTTTATACCGATAAAAAATGAAAAAAGCACTTATACTTTTATGTGGACTGCTTGGCCTGCTAACCTCTTGCCAAGATGAGATTCCTATGGTAAGTTTAGGCATCGATGATGCTTATGCCATAGAGCGGATGAAAGCTCTCACACTGCATCCCGAATTTCCTGGCGAACGTTACGAATGGTATATGCAAGACCAACAGGGGGTAGACTCGTTAGTATCTACAGAGAGAGACTATACCTTTATCAGCGCCTATACAGGACAATATCACCTGAAACTACAAATCATAGACCCTACCAATCCCATAGAACACCACGTCAACATCACCGTTTGGGAAGAAGAGGTTGCATACAGCCGTTATATTGCTACGGTATACGAATACCGCCCGGCTCCGGGACAATTCGTAAACCAATTGCCCCAATATCAGGATGGAGATACAGAGGAAAAAATGCGACAAAAAGCCGAAGAGTATATCGCAGGCACCAATAACCGAGCTATCTCGCTGGGAGGATATGGCGGATATGTTACTTTCGGATTTGACCACACGGTCGTAAATGTTCCAGGTCAGAAAGACTTCAAGATACTTGGTAACGCTTTCTACGGAGGCTCTGGTCTACAAGCCGGCGGTAGTGCCGAACCGGGCATTGTCATGATATCGTTCGACAGTAACGGGAACGGTATTCCCGATGACGAATGGTACGAATTGGCCGGTAGCGAATACTATAAACCCGAGACGCAGCACCACTATACCATTACCTACCTGCGTCCGTCAGCCGACCATGTGGCCACACCCATTACGGGTACAGCTATCACCGATTCATCATACATCCGTTGGGACGATAACGACGACAACACAGGTTACATAGCTCGAAATAGCTTTCACCGTCAAGAGTATTTTCCACAATGGCTTGCTGACGAACAACTCACATTTACCGGTACCCGGTTAGCCGACAATGCTGTCGACGAGAGCGGCAAGGGCTCATACTACGTACTGAATGCCTACGACTGGGGATATGCCGACAATCACCCAAACGATGCCGAAGAGAAGGTCAGTTTCGACATAGCATGGGCGGTCGATGCTGAGGGTCATAAAATAAATTTGCCCGGAGCAGACTTTATCCGCGTATATACAGGAGTCAACCAGCAATGCGGATGGATAGGTGAGATTTCTACCGAAATAACAGGTGCCGAGGATTTGCATGTTGTCGATTTCTCTACCACCATGCAATAACCTTTGCCACAAAAGTCGCGCGAACTAACTCATAAAATGTAGCTCCTGCAATACGTGGCGTATTTTCTCATAGGTAACATGGCGAGTAGGTACAAGTGGCAGACGCAACTTGTTTTCTATAAATCCCATAGCATTGAGCAGGCATTTCACGCCGGCAGGATTGCCATCGACAAAGAGCAGACTGAAAAGCTCGGTAAACCGGTGATGAATAGCAAGAGCATGCGAGAAATCGCCATTAAGGGCAAGCCGCACCATACGACTGAACTCTTTGGGAAAAGCATTACCTACAACCGATATGACACCTTCAGCACCCAATGTAATAAGAGGAAATGTAACACCGTCGTCACCCGATATGACCTTAAACTCGGCAGGCTTATTCTTGATAATATCATCCATCTGGGTAATATTGCCCGAAGCCTCTTTTACCGCTATAATATTGTTACAATCGCGTGCCAAACGCAAGGTTGTTTCCGCTGTCATATTCACACCTGTACGACCAGGCACATTGTATAAGATGACAGGCAATGGCGATGCTGCTGCTATGGCTTTATAATGCTGGTAAATACCCTCTTGCGATGGTTTGTTATAATATGGAACTACCGACAGAACGGCCTCAAAACCATTGAGATTATCGCTTTGCAGGTGTTGTGTAACATAACGTGTATTATTACCCCCCATACCCAATACTAACGGAATACGGCCATGGGTACGCTCCAAGACAAATTGCTTGATTTGCTCTTTCTCTTCTTCAGTAAGCGTTGGTGTCTCGGCGGTTGTCCCCAACACGACAAGATAATCGGTTCCGTTCTGTATAAGATACTCTATAAGACGAGCCAACGCATTAAAGTCGATGCTTTCGTCTTCCTTGAAGGGAGTAATCAATGCCACTCCCATTCCGCTGAGATTTATTCTTGACATACTGATACTTATTCGCTGTTACACTTTTGCAAAGTTAAAAAACTGTTTGGTTATACCATAGAGCTTGTACCAATAAATATAACACGAGTTTCTGTGAAAAATACCACTACTATTTTGCAGAGGTCGCATCAGGAACGTCGGGGGTATCGCCTCCTATCTTACTCCAATAAAACAATATCTCTTGCAAGAGCAATACTACCCCGGGGTTATCGTTACGACGTATGGCAAGGTCGTACGGCACATTGCGTTGCATTGTATCTACAACTCCTATCTTCATGCGAGCATCGCTTCGTGCAGCCAAAAACTGCATTGCAGGATTTCTGGGAGCAAGGTCTATCAAAACATCGGCTTTCAAGGCATCAAATTGCTCTATATCTCTCTTCGATGGCAGAGGCAACCACCCCATGTAACGCCGGCATATATAGAGAGTAGTACCGGGTAAGGGATTCTCTACCGAGGGACGTGCCACCGTACGTATGACCCATATCACACTCTTGCCTTCGGTTTCCCATTGTTGAGCTATATCGTGCAATGCCGGTACATCGGCTGCATCGACAAGCACCATAATGGTACGAGCCTGCGCATAGGCAACAAAATCGGCTTTGCGCTTACGCTCCCACGCTTGTGCAATTTTCCTGCGGGTTATAAAATCTATCATGCCATTGATTATTTAAGGGTTTGTACCGTTTATCTTACGAAGGAACTCATCTTCCGAGATAATCTCTACACCCAGGCGTGTAGCCTTTTCCAACTTGGCAGGCCCCATATTATCACCCGCCAACAAATACTTGGTAGCGCCCGACACAGAAGCTACATTGCGACCGCCGTATTGTTCTATCATGGCTTTATACTCATCGCGTGTATGGTACTTGAATGTACCGCTTATGACAATAGCAGCACCATCAAATACATTTGTGCGCATTTCTACAGGAGTATTTTCCTCTACCTCCATAGACAGGCCATATTGCGCAAGTCGCTCTATGAGCAAAAGATTGTCTATATCGCTCATATATTCCATCACACTGTGCGCAATGCGTTCACCTATATCTGGTACAGCCATCAGCTCCTCGACTGTCGCCTCACGTAGTTTCGTCATTGAGCCGAAGGCTGTTGCAAGACGTTTGGCTACCGTCTCTCCCACAAATCTGATACCCAATGCATACAAGACACGTACAAAAGGCACGCTCTTGGAGCGCTCTATAGAGCGTATAATATTCGATGCCCACTTGCGCCCCTGCAATTTCAAGGCTGCTACATCGTCGATGGTAAGTATATACAAATCAGCGACATTTCGCACCATACCCCGTTCATAGAAAGCGGCAATAGTTTCGGGGCCAAGGTCTTCGATATTCATCGCCTTACGGCTGATAAAATGTTCGATACGCCCCTTGATTTGCGGCGGACAGTGGTTGCTGTTGGGGCAATACCATGCAGCCTCGCCCTCTTCCCGCACCAACGCGGCACCGCACTCGGGACAATTTTTTACAAATTGTACCGGTTTACTGTCGGGACGACGTTTATCGGCATCGACAGCCGTTATCTTCGGTATAATCTCTCCACCTTTCTCTACATGCACCATATCGCCTATGTGCAAGTCTAAAGAGCGTATAATATCTTCATTATGAAGACTAGCCCGCTTCACAATAGTACCCGAAAGCAAGACCGGCTCAAGATTGGCCACAGGAGTAACAGTACCCGAACGACCTACCTGAAAGTCAATCGACTTAAGCTCTGTCACAGCTTCTTCTGCCTGGAATTTGTAAGCGATAGCCCAGCGCGGCGATTTGGCAGTATAACCCAATTCGCGCCGCTGTTCCAACGAAGCTACTTTCAGAACAATGCCATCGGTAGCTACCGGCAAACTATGCCGTGCCACATCCCAATAGTCGATATACTCTTTTACATCTTGCAACGTATACAGTTCGCGCATGGCATCGCTTATTTTGAACCCCCACTGATGGGCAAGTTGCAAATTTTTATAGTGGTCGTCGCTGGGCAACTTGTCACCCAACAAATAATAAAAGTATGCATCCAGACCTCGAGAAGCCACCACGGCCGGATTTTGCAATTTAAGTGTACCGGAAGCTGCATTACGAGGATTGGCAAACAACGGCTCTTCTTGTCGTTCTCGTTCCTCATTGAGCGCGTCGAATGATTTCCAGGGCATAAGCACTTCTCCCCGTATCTCAAAAAAGTCGGGATATCCATTGCCTCGCAACACAACAGGAATAGAACGTATGGTGCGGACGTTGCGGGTCACATCATCGCCGCGTGTACCATCACCTCGAGTCACAGCACGTATCAACCGACCTTTTTCATAAGTCAAAGAGATTGATGTCCCGTCAAATTTCAGTTCTCCTACCAGATGAAATTGCATATCGCCAAGGGCATGCCGCACTCTCTCATAAAATGCAGCAACCTCTTCTATGGAATAGGTATTCGAGAGCGACAACATAGGATAGGTATGCTCTACTTGCTCAAATGCCTGACTGATATCACTGCCGACATGCCGTGTAGGCGAGTCGGGTGAAGCATATTGCGGATATTGGGCTTCGAGTTGTTCCAACTCGTGCATCAACCTATCAAACTCACGGTCGTCTATCGTAGGAGCATTCAGCACATAGTAGTTGTAGTTATGCTCGTCGAGAATCCTACACAGATAGGCCATTCTTTCTTGGGGGTCAAAATTATTCTCCATCATATTGCAAAGATACGTCATGCCCTACAAACATAAGCTACCGAATAAGTAAAAAAGAACAAAACAAATCTTGCAAAAACCTCTATTTCCCTTTATCGAAGAAATAAAAACGAGCGGAAACATCGCGACAATATCACTGTCTCCCTGGCAAATAAAATACTTGAAATAAGGAGCAAACTGTAATATCTCTACCGATAACCGTCGAGAGCGGCTTGCAAGCGTGCTACCATCTCGTCACGCAATCGAGTCGGAGCCACCACCGTCACTTCTCGACCCAACGAAAGTAACTCTTGTATAAGGTCGTAAGTGACATACATCTTATAACGGAAAGTCACCCAACCGTCGTGCGTCTCTAACTCCTGCTGCGAATGATGCAACGGTAGAGCCCTGAAATATTGCGCTTGCCGCAGAGAAACCTGCAACACAATGTTTTGAGGCACCTCATCACCTCGCATCACCCCAAAACTATCGTAAAAATAACGAGCTGCATCAAAGTCGGCAGGATAGTGATATTCGTCGGTCGTCATAGAGATGTCGAGGATACGATCGAGTGCATAAGTCTTTATTTTCTGTTCTGGGCGGTTCATTCCTACTACATACCAACGACGGCGGAAAGCCTTGACAAAATAGGACTCCAACTCCACAATTTTAGCCTCGGCATTCCAAAAAGCATGGTAGGAAAACCGTACTACTCTACTTGTCTGCATAGCAGCGACAAGCGTTTCAAGGTAGTCATACCCCGACGGTATCTGCTCAGGCAATACCCGCCAGGCAATAGAAACTCCACCCTGCAACAGATGATTGACCGACAACAAATCGTATATCCATTGCCGCATGTCGCCGGTAGCCTCAGCGCCGTCTGACTCTATGTAATACTCATACGTAGCGGTATCATACGCAATGTTTACATCAAAAAGAGCCTCGGTTTTCTCTTTATAGTTGGCAAATGTTCGGCGACTCATAGACATACCGCCCGACCACTCGCTCTGTCGCCACAAACGATCTACTTCGGCACGTGTGATACGTTTGTAACGCCACAAGGTATTGAAGAACCACAAATAACGATAGAATGCCGACTGTCCCATATAGCGTCACACTATAGTCACCGGCGGCTTACGCTCGCCGAAACATTGTGATAAAACCGGTGCAAAAGGTGTAGGGAAACTACGGGCTCCGGCAGGACAGCCTTTTACACAAGCGCAGCATTTAATGCAAAGCGTAGCATCGGTGTTCAACTCATCACCAGCTGCAATAGCCCCTACCGGACATACTTCTACACAACGACCGCAATGGGTACACATGTCGGGTGCTGACGTTGGTGCTACCGGTAGCGGTGCCACCTTGCCCTGCTGCAACGAAACGATAAACTCCGCAAAACGTTGTTTTGAAAGTGGCGAACTTTGCGGCTCCTGTACACCGGTCACATCAACAGCCACTGGCTCTGTCTCGGCATCGAGTTTACGACGTATTGCTATCCCCCACTCCCGAGCCATAGCCCGGTCGGCATCATCGGGGCGACCTGCTGCAATAGGATAACGCGCCGAACTATATGAATGCTCTCCCACAAAAGCCCCCGCTGCTACAATTACAAATCCCCGGGAGGCTATGAAATCGGCAAGTTGAGTCAATGCGCCCTCATAAGCACGATTGCCATACAACACAATGACAACTGCCGGCGTACCATCGCCCTGCAACTGCTGCATACGCCGTAAAGCTATCGGCGCCACCTGTCCTCCATAAACAGGTGCGGCCACAATAAGCAACTCATTACGCCCACACTCCAAAGAGGCAGCCTCACTATACGTTACATCGACATGGTGTATCGCGTAACCCGTTGCTTCGGCAACAGCACGAGCTATATTCCGTGTTGTTCCGGTAGGCGAAAACACTACTGTTGTGCATGATGTTATATTCATATCTCACCTGTTTTTATTATACCTTATACACAAAGATATAAAATAGACCCGAAAAAAGTGCAACCGTCAAAATGAAACATCGCTTTTTGTAAGCTACGCTTTGCATTGGAGGTGTCGACATCTTTTTTTTATATCTATTAAAGAAAAAATTCTTTAATTTGGCATCCCCTTGCGGAATTTGTATTACTTTTGCAGTGCCTACAACAAGGCACAGTTTGGTAAAAAAGATTCTGATTTATAATAACAAAGTCAAACATTAAAACAATGGCTACATTAGACTTAACAAAGTACGGGATTACCGGTGCAACCGAAGTTTTGCACAATCCCACGTATGAGCAACTCTTCAAAGAAGAGACAAAAGCAGGCCTCGAAGGTTATGAAGTAGGTAAAGTTACCGAATTGGGTGCTGTTAATGTCATGACCGGTATCTACACCGGCCGTTCGCCCAAAGATAAATTCTTTGTTTACGATGAAGTATCGAAAAACACCGTATGGTGGACCTCTGATGAATACAAAAACGATAACAAACCCGTTTCTGAGGCTTCTTGGAAGGCTTTGAAAGAGCTTGCTATCAAAGAGCTCTCCAACAAACGTCTTTTCGTTGTAGATACTTTCTGCGGTGCTAACGAAAACAGCCGCCTGAAAGTACGTTTCATCGTAGAAGTTGCATGGCAAGCACACTTTGTAACCAACATGTTCATCCGTCCTACTGCCGAAGAATTGGCTAACTACGGTGAACCCGATTTCGTTGTTTACAATGCTTCGAAAGCCAAAGTTGAAAACTGGAAAGAGCTTGGCCTCAACAGCGAGACTGCCGTTGTATTCAACCTCACCAGCAAAGAGCAAGTTATCATCAACACATGGTACGGCGGTGAGATGAAGAAAGGTATGTTCTCTATCATGAACTACCTGCTCCCGTTGCGTGGTATCGCCTCGATGCACTGCTCGGCCAACACCGATATGAACGGCCAGAACACAGCTATCTTCTTCGGTCTTTCTGGTACCGGCAAAACTACGCTTTCTACCGACCCGAAACGTCTGCTTATCGGCGACGACGAGCACGGATGGGACGATGAAGGTGTATTCAACTTTGAAGGTGGTTGCTATGCCAAGGTTATCAACCTCAGCAAAGAGAACGAGCCCGACATCTACAACGCCATCAAACGCGATGCCCTTTTGGAAAACGTTACAGTACACGAAGATGGTACAATCGATTTCGCCGATAAGTCGGTAACCGAAAATACCCGTGTTTCTTATCCTATCTACCACATCAAGAACATTGTAAGACCTCTTTCTAAAGGTCCGGCTGCCAAGAGTGTTATCTTCCTCTCGGCCGATGCTTTCGGTGTGTTGCCTCCCGTATCAATTCTGACACCCGAACAAACCAAATACTACTTCCTCTCGGGCTTTACTGCTAAATTAGCAGGAACAGAGCGTGGTATTACCGAGCCTACTCCTACTTTCTCGGCTTGCTTCGGTGCTGCATTCCTTTCGTTGCACCCCACCAAATATGCCGAAGAGTTGGTTAAGAGAATGGAACAATCGGGCGCTAAGGCTTACCTCGTAAATACAGGCTGGAACGGTAGCGGCAAACGTATCTCTATCCGCGATACTCGTGGTATTATCGATGCTATCCTCAACGGTTCTATCGAGAAAGCTCCGACAAAACAAATACCTTACTTCTCATTCACAGTTCCTACCGAACTGCCGGGTGTCGATTCTGCTATCCTCGACCCGCGTGACACATACAAATGTGCTTGCGAATGGGATGAGAAAGCCAAAGATTTGGCTTCTCGCTTCATCAACAACTTCAAGAAATTTACCACTAACGAAGCTGGTAAGGCTCTTGTTGCTGCCGGTCCTCAACTCTAAGAGTTCTTTTGCTTCATATAAAAGAGCGGCTAAAAAGTCTTCACGGCTTTTTAGCCGCCTTTTTTATTTTTGACATAACTCCAATAGCAACGGTAAATAACGCCGCCTGCCATCTTAATTCATGCGCATCCAAACACGGCATCGACAACCTACTAAAAAGGCTGCACAAAGGCGTAACAACACCTCCATGCAGCCTGTATAAAAACGTAACGACACGATTATTTCTTCTCCGACTTCAACAAGTCGCGAATCTCAGTAAGCAGCTTCACCTCATCGCTCACTACCGGCTGAGGAGCCGGAGCGGGAGCCTCTTGCTTTTGCTCTTTAGACGACTGCATTTTCCGCATAACGTTAGACATAATGCGTATCAACAGGAATATCGAGAAAGCTATTATCAAGAAATCGATAATCGTTTGTAAAAAAGCACCATAGTTGAGTGTGACTGCAGCTGCGCTATCGGTAGCTTCCTTGAGTGTGACACTCAAGTCCTTAAAATTCACACCGCCTACGAGTAATCCTATGGGGGGCATTATTACATCAGAAACCAGCGATGATACAATCTTTCCGAACGCACCACCTATAACAACACCCACAGCCATGTCTATCACATTACCCTTGAGGGCAAAAGCCTTGAAATCTGACAAAAACGTACTTTTCATATCTATATAATTTGATGATTTTTACATCGTACAACAAGCCATCATTCCCCTACAGAGAATCATTGCCATTACCAAATACAACAAAAACACGGCTTACAACTGTTGTAAAAACAAAGATAAACAATATTGCGAAAAACGCGTCCCGAATATTACGGAATAAAATAACAACCAGCCATATACACCACTCCTTTTCTACTACACACATTACGGGGCTGCGACCGAATATTTAGCTCTGTCACAGCCCCGCAATATATAACACGAGAAAACTACCTTTCAATCGGGCGCGGCAGCTCTCACTCAACACGCCTACATGCCCTCGATATAAGATACCGTGTAACCTATTATGCCACCTCCGGTACTCACAATCTCGTCATGTACAAAGTCCATAGGAATAATCGGATTTATTACTGTCTGTGTCAGAGCCCCAATCATTCCTTTGCCATCTTACCACATAGCCATGACCCACAAATACCGATGCTTCATCTATCCAACCCGATTCGGGAATAGTAGTAATACTCCCTAAACCATTTACTTTGCCCACTGACGCTATTTCTATTTCCTCTGACCAAGAATTACCAGCGGAACCACGAGCTTGAAAATTATTGGCTTCATTAACATAGACATAAGTATAAGAGCTAAACCAAATCAGCGTTCGTCCATTATCTTCATTCCTCATCTTTACGGTAATACTGCCGGGCAGAGGTGTATCG
>UPZG01000007.1 GCA_900538705.1 uncultured Porphyromonadaceae bacterium | reverse complement strand
CCGACAGGATTCAAACCTGTAACCTTCTGATCCGTAGTCAGATGCTCTATTCAGTTAAGCTACGGAGCCAAATGCGGATGCAAAGGTACAATTATTTTTTTAAGTTGTATATATTCGAGGCAAAAAATCTCTTTATTTTTATTCTGAAATATCTACTGCTTGATTTAAACTATTGTATAGTAGTATTTTGCGAGGCGCTTTGTGAAATATTAGATTTTCGGGTATGATGGGAGAAGATGAATGCCTGATTTTGCTTTATGAAGATATGTCGTGAACAGAGAAATCGTCTTGTTGCATGAAAAGGATAGCGCATAGTTGTTTTTACTCTAAAAATTTGGGGGCAAAGAGTTGCATGCCGAGGGTAATGCCGAAGTTCCATTGCGACTTAGGTGCGTTGCAGTAGTTGGCATAGATGCTTATAGAAGCGAACGGGAGGCTATAGACAATAGAGGCTTCGCCTAGGAAATTGATGCGCTCGAAGTATTTGCCGTAATAGGGGGTGTTGTTGTCGCCTTCGTAGATGGGACGCCATGGCGCAAAGCCGTAGAACTCGGTGCGGAGTTGGAGCGAGGGTGTGATTTTCCAGATGGGTAGGATACCTGCTGCGATGTATTGGTTAGCCCGCAGCCCGGTATTGAAGGTGTTGCGTGTAGAGGGTGTGGGTGCGAAGGAAGGGGCTTGTATCATCGTGGCAGTGTAGTTCTCACAGAAGGTGTTGTTGTTGAATGCTACTTCGCCGCGTAGTCCGAGGGCGAAGGGGCTCTCGATGGGCAGATAATAGTGTGCCGTTGTCGTAGCTTGTATGTAGCTGTGCATGCGTTCTGTGGCGGCCAGGTTGTCGTCGTAGGCAGGATTGAATCGTTCTTGCCCATATATGTAACTGACCGTAGCTTTAAATTGGCCTCCTTTGGTGGGGTACATGGGGTTGTCGAGCCAGTTGGTCTCGATGTTTGCCGATGTTTGCAGTAGCAGGTAGCGGCTGCGGTCTTTGTCTTCGGTCCCGTAGTCGATTTGGTTGCTTTGGTAGTAGCGATTGATTAAGTAGCCACCTCCTACGGTGAGCTCGGCTTTGGCACGACTCAGGACGGGTAATCCTAACGAGAGTTTGATATAGTTTTCATTATTCGATATGAATGTGGGTGTCTTGAAGGCATAGAATAGTTTGGCATTTTCGTAGTAATTTTGTATTTGAGCTACCAAGATAGCTTTCAGGTACATAGGTGTTTTATGACCTACGTCGATGCGACCCGAAAACATGCCGGCATTGTATGATTGTCCTATATAGAGGCCTACGTCTAGGTTCATCGAGTTCATACTGAGGGTACGGTAATGTCCGCCGAGGTATATGGAGTTATCGTTTTTCGACGAAATAAATCCTCCTATGCCGAATGATAGTCCTCCTTTGCTTTTGGCTGTCAGTTGCAGTTGGTACAGTCCCGTGCTGTCATTGTAGATGGCGTGGGGTACGAGGTCGGCGATTTTCTGGGTAGATATGTTGCGTATGAATCCTCGGTGTACGTCGTCGATGGTAAGTAGGGAGTCGCCCGAGTAGAATTGTCGTAAGATATATTCTTTTTCGCCTTTTTTCACACCGTTGACTGTAATAGTGTCGAAGAGCAGCTCGGGCGTGCGGCTTTTGAAGGTGCGTCGTGCTATTTCGCGGCTTTCGGGGGTGACTTCGCGTGTGATGCGGCTTTTGATAGAGTCTATCATGGCCAGTCCTTCCAAGTATCCTTGTTCGTAGATGCTTTGTGCATCCTGGAAGTCGAACATGGTATAGTTTTGTACGGGACAAGTCACAACGATTCCTTTGTTGGGTTGTATGGTGTAGGTGTTTTCTTGCATGACGAAACTGAGAAGCTGCGAGATGACATCTTGTTGGCTCAAAGGTATTTGAGCCGTATCGTTAGATGCGAGTATGCTACCTATCATGATGTCGGGGTGAAACTCTTCTTCCATGGGTTTTACAGGGAAGTTGTCATATATGCCGCCATCGTACATGAGCGAGCCGTTTACGGTGATAGGTTTGAAAGCGATGGGTATGCTCATAGAGGCTCGTACGGCATCGCCTAAATTGCCTGAGGCAAATATCTTTTCACATTTCATGTCGACGTCGGAGGCAATGGCGCGAAACGGGACATAAAGTTTGTCAAAGTTGCCCTGGCATTGTGCTGTGTATGGGTCGAAGATGTCCATGAAGGCGAAGTTCATGGGCAGTGGACTGATGACGCTTTCGGGCAGTAAGCGTTTTAGGATGTTTATGGGGTTTTGTGTGGTATCTTGTTTTGTGCCGAGGTTGAAAGTAACTATCTCGGGCGTTTTTTCAGGAAGCAAAAAGTAGCTGAGATCTTCTTTGGGGATGATACCCAAGGTCCAGTTGAGAAATTCCTGGGAGTTGAAGAGCTGCATCATTTCGTCGGGGGTGTATCCCATGGCGTATAGGGCACCGACGATAGCACCCATAGAGGTGCCGGTAATGTAATCGATAGGAACGTTGTGCTCTTCGAGTGCTTTGATAAGCCCTACATGGGCAATACCTTTGGCACCGCCTCCGCTTAATACAAGCCCTACTGTTTGTGCTTGTAGCGGGCAGCAGAGAAGCAGGATGGTGATGAGGGTATATATTTTGTTCATATTTTCAGATGGGTTGTCGGTAGGTTTTGCCGACGTGCAAACGTACAAAAAAACTGTGAAAGTATCTATTTTATCGTTCGTATAAATAGGTGTGGTAATTATATCTGTATGACTCGTAGATAATGCAATAATGTATTATATTAACATCGGTATAGTAAAGGTAGTGCGTTTGATGTCATGTCAAAAAAATATGTTATATAACATATTTATAATATAATGTATATCATTTAGTTATGATGTAATCGATACAATTTTAGGCATAAAAGTTTGTGTTTTGTCAAATTTGGCATTAACTTTGCAGCGCAAGAAGATTGAAGAACGCGTATCGAGCGAGATACGATACAATCTTTACTGCCGAAAATCGGTGGGAATTCGGCGTTTAAGCGAGATGCCCTGATGCCGAATTTTAGTGTAAACCTAAATGCTTCGATATGAAGAAAGTATTTTCTATTGTCGTAGTAGTGGTTGCTGTACTGTTGTTGCTCTCGGCTTTTAATCCTCGTAAGCGAGGCTTGAAGCTAGGCAATATGGCTCCTGAAGTGGAGTTGGCCGATACCAAGCTATTGTCGTCGGAGTTGCCCGACGGGCGTTACACGCTCTTGACATTTTGGGCAAGTTATGATGCTTCGTCGCGTATAGCCAATATTTGTTATGATGAGGCAATATCGGCATTAGACAGTACACGTGTGCGTTATATAGCAGTTTCGTATGACCGGTGTGCCGAGTTATTTGATGCGATAACGCAACGCGATGGTGTAAGCATGGAAAATCAGTATTACGACAAAGCCGGTAAGCACTCGTCACTGTACAGGCATTACCGGTTGGACAAAGGTTTTGCAAGTTATCTTATCGCTCCCGATGGAACGATAGTGGCGCAAAATCCTGACTTACCTACCTTGGCAAAAATCCTTGGAGAATAGAATGAGAGACTGTTCGGTATAATACCGAGCAGTCTCTTTTTTTGTAGATATAGGGTTGGAAGTTATATAAGGTGTTTTCTAAAAAATAGGTTGCCCTATTCGTCTGTGATATAAACCTGGCAGGTTTTTGATGTAGTCTGTTTATTTCTTCAGTACTTAGTTTATATTGTCTTTGGTGCTATTTGATTGTACGTCGTTAGATGTACAATTCGCATTCTTTTTTTGTAGAGCATGCTTTCTTTAGCATTATGTTTACGAGAGAGATAATAAGTTTGTTTACTTTTCTTGCATTATGTGGGCATACATTCACGCAACGCATGCATGAAATGCATATCTTCTTATCTGTTTTTGCTGGGTTTTCCTGGTCTATGGCACCCACAGGGCATAGAGATGCGCATACGCCACATTTAGTACAATCATTGGTTATGTGTGGTACTATACCTACATTGCCGGCCGTTTTGTATGGCCTGTTGCCAGGTATAAAGGGCGTTGTAAAGTTCTTTTGATGTAATTTTTCAGTAATCAATTCGGCAAATGAGTGCAATTGCTTATAATCATCCGTATCAGGCCTATTCGTAGCGTATCGATTGGCTATAGAGTGTTTTGCAATTGCAGCGACAGCTGCTATCACTAGAAATCCTGCTTGTTGTGCGCAATCAAGAAGTTCGACTAATGTATCGTCATAGGCACGATTTCCATAAACGCAGACTATAATGGTTTTTGCTCCGTTACCTTGAATCTGTTTGATGCGTTCGATGGCAGGTGAGGGTACTCGTCCTCCATATGACGGGACGGCAATTATAGCAATATCCTCGCTGGTGAGTGTGATGTCGTGAAAGTCTGTTTTACGGTCTGTAAGGTCGATATTTATAGAATCTTTGTTTAATTGATTGCTTAAAAACTCAGATACTTTCTTGGTCCCACCCGTAGGGCTAAAACAGATGTCGTACGTACTCATATCGGATATCTTTAATTTGTTATTTTTGTTTGTGTGTAGTGATTTTGTCTTGAAAGATTTGCTCCTGGTATTAAAATTGAATGATAACCTTACCGTTGAGAGTCCCGTGAGCGACAAGTTTGAGTGCATCATTAATCTGCGATAAAGAAAATATTCGGGAGTCAACGTCGGGGACAATATGGTATTTCTCGACAATTTTTGTTATTTCTCTGAGCTGGGCACCATCGGAGTGTACAAACATGAAGCGGTATTGCTTATCTTGTTTGTGGGCAGCCCGGTCATACTTGCTTCCGGCCAAGGAGAAAAGGAATTGTTTAAGCCAAGAAAACCCGTTTTTTTGTGCAAATATTCTGTTGGGACCTATTCTTAAGCTCAGCAATGTACCTCCTTTTCTTAAAACGGAAAGTTCGTGCTTGAATTCGGCAGCACCCAAAGTGTCTATGACGTAGTCAATCTGAGACAGTATTTCCCAATAGTTTTCTTTTCTATAATTTATGTATTGGTCAACTCCCATCTCATTGAATCTCTCTTGAGCGCGTGCATTTCCTGTTACGATGACATGCAGTCCCATTGCTTTGGCTATAGGTACCGCAATTTGACCAAAACTACCGGAGCCGCCTGTTATCAAGAGGGTGTCGCCCGATTGGGCTCCCAATTCTTCTGTAATTCCCTGGTATGCGGTTAAACCTGTCAAAGGAATTGCTGCTGCCGAAATGAATTCGTAGCCTGCTGGCATAGGGGCTACGGCATCATGAGCGACAGTAACATATTCGGCAAAAGCCCCTATTTTATTGATGGGAAGCCGCGTATACACTTTGTCTCCTATACGAAAATCTTTTACCTTTTTCCCTACTTTTTCTACTATTCCAGAGCATTCATTCCCTAAAGTGAGCGGCATGCTATAGTCCTGAATTAATCTTATGCTTCCGGTAATAATGAGAATATCTACCGGGTTGACTGCTGCGGCTTTTACCTTTATAAGAACTTCGTTATCTTTCGGCTCTGGTATAGCAATCTCATTGATGTTTACATTGATGTCTTTTGAATATTTTTCTATTTGAGCAGCTTTCATTTTTTAGCGTCTGTTATATTGAGTTGGTCATGAAGTTTTTTACGGTCTTGCATGATTTCGTTCATGTTATGCATAGCCCATTCAAGCAGGGACTCGAGAATAGGCTTTAGAGTTTTAGCTCTATCGGTAAGCGAATATTCCACACGGGGAGGAATTTCAGGATAAACAGTCCGTGTTATGTATCCGTCTTCTTCCAATGTACGTAATGTCATCGTAAGCATTCTTTGCGAGATGTCGGGCATTTGCTGTTTCAATTCCGTAAAACGCATATTGTCTTTGCCTGCTCTGTCGAGGATATATATAACAAGTAAGGCCCATTTGTCACATATTCTTGCCAATATGTTTCTGACCGGACAGGTTGGGAACATAGTATCTTGTATGACGGTTCTTTTCATAATGTATGGTGCATTATATGTTAGCATTATTATGGTGTACAAAAGTATGTAATACTATTTTTACAACTAAGTATATTTTTTATACTTATCATAATTAAGGAAAGTTTTGCATTGAATAAATAAACGAGATGGTGTAACATGAGTAAGTCAATAGGAATGGTAGCGTATTGATAATAAACAGAATATAGTATGGTGAGAGCTAAATAAAAGCATATCCTTTTGTCCTGGCATTTCCTTTTTGCCGTCTGCAGATAAGATAAAGTAAATTTTGGCAATGCAAGTAATGCATTACAGTGGTGCATTATTAGTGCCTTTCGCGAGTGTTAGAAAAGATGGGATACAGCACGGCATAAGCAGAGCTGAAAACGGCGGCTTCATTTGTCACGGCACTTATCTTTTTATATCTTTGTGCAAATGCGCCTATGATATGAAAAAATTATTGCTTCTACTGTTTTTGTTTGTACCGTTGATAGCTTCTGCGAATGTGATTTGGCCTTCTATTTATATACTTTCACAAGTATATTGTTGGTATGTAATTGTGGCAGGTTTAGTAGTGGAATTTTTCGCAGTCAAGTTTTTTGGAAAAGCCTCCTGGGGAAGGTCGGCCGTTATTACAGCTGTCATGAATGCCGTTTCAGCATTGGTTGGGTGGGTTTTGATTCCTGTCAGTGGTATCCTTACGGAATTTCTGTTGTTCCCCTTTGAGCAAGCAACCTTTCATTTGTCGCATTGGATTGTAGATTATGTTTTTGTTGCTCTTGTCAATACTTGCGTAGAAGGATTATCGATGAAATTGATTTTCAAATACAGTTTTAAACGTGTTTTCTGGTGGCTTTTTGCAGCCAATGCTGTCAGTGTGATTCTTTCGGTGCTGGTCCCTTTTTCAGATTTTAGCTAAGCTAAAATAATGAAATCTTGTTCTTTACAGTATAAACAGGAAGGATTTCCCAAACAAATGTAAGCAATAGAAGTGAGTAACTGATAGGGAGCAATTTTTTTGTTTAACTATTTAGGATGGTAGCAAGGCGCATTTTAACAGGCGTGGGCAGCTCTTGTATATCTTACAGAAAGCCAGCATGTACATTATTCTTCCCAAGTCCGTCCGTATTTGAGCGAGTATTCGTATCTTTGTAAATTACTGAATGGCGCAACGCAGTTTGACGTCTGTTTAAATAGATTGTTATATTTACAGGATTATGGCTTTATTGCATGCAGATACTTGCCTGAGCGATGCTATTCTTCATGATACATCGCTTATCCCTGTCATTGCACGGTTTGGCATTAGTCTGGGTATGGGTGATAAGAGTATAGGGACGGTATGTGCCGAGCATGGACTCGATACCGATTTTTTTATCACAATACTCAATACGTTTAGTAACGAAAACTATTTCCCGGAGCGGCGTTTGCAGTCGTTTTATGTCGGATTGTTGATAGATTATCTAACGAAAACCAACTTGTATTATATCAAGTTTCAGTTGCCTAATATAGAGCGACATTTCGGCAAGTTGGTAGAGTGGGGTGAGAGTGAGAATAGTAATCTGGTGGCTGTATTTAAGTTCTTTGAGGGGGTTCGCAAGGAGTTGATGGCTCGTATAGAATCGGACAAGACCGAGTGGTTTCCTGTTCTGAGGGAGCGCTTGCGGCAGTATGGCAATGTGGCAGAGATAGCTACAGCCGTAGATTTGCCGCCTACCGATGCTATTGAAGAGAAGCTTAACGATTTGCTGAGTTTGATAGTAAAGCATTTGTCGGGCGATTATGACATCAATTTGTGCCATGCCGTCATTTTTGCCTTGTGCAGCCTTCGTAATGATATAAAACAACATAATCGCATACGCAATCGCATTTTGCGTCCGGTAGCAGCCGTGTTGCAGTGCGATTCTCCGCTTATATCGGTATAGTCATGATTTGTGCCATAGTTACGTCGTCGACTTTAGCGGCTGTGGGGTTGCGATATGTTTTGGAGACATATTTTAATACCGAGGCTGAGATATACCCGTCGGGTTCGGCATTGATGGTGTCGCGTCCCGAGCGGTTCGATGCTTATTTTGTTGCACCCCATGTGTGCATGGGGTGTGTCGATTTCTTTTTGCCGCGCAAATCGAAAGTCGTGTTGTTGAGCAACAGAGACGTAGAAAATGAGTTGTTTATGTCGCTCGATACCGATATACCTGAAGGCGATTTGATAGATGCTGTTGATGCATGTATAGCGTGTATAGGAAAGAATGAGCAACGTGGTTGTGGGGAGCTGACACCTCGTGAAACCGATGTGTTGCGTTGTGTAGCCCGGGGCTTGATGAATAAGGAGATTGCTGATGTGTTGTGTATCAGTGTCAATACAGTGCTGACTCACCGTAAGAATATAACGGCCAAATTGGGTATTAAAACCGTATCGGGGTTGAGTCTGTATGCTATGATGAATGGGTTAATAGAGACGCGTTGAAACGCTATTGAGCGCCCGTCCTTATTTGGAATGAGGTGTGAGACTCTCTACATAAGATGATGGGATATTTACCATGGCACACCCCAATGACAGGATACGTACCATGATTTTATTTTCGCCGTTGAAGCTGTATAATTCTCCCTCAAGACCCTTTAGAGGACCTTTTATAACGGTCACGTAGTCGCCTACAGCTAAGTTTTCATTGACCATTTCTACTGCTTCGTCAGAGAAATCGAGAAGAAACATGAAAGCCTCCATTTGTCGGTCGGGTACGATGGCAGGATGGTTCTCTCCTTTCAGTTTTAGGAAGGAGACTATGCCTTGTGTTTGCAACACTTGTAGTTGGTGGCTTTTATCGACGCGTACAAAGATAGTTCCCGAGATAACGGGAACTTCTACACGTTTCTTGCGGTATTTCCATTGGCGCAATACTGTCTGTATGGGTAAGTAGCAGGTTATGCCTTTGGCTTGTAGACGTTCGCGAACTTTTTTCTCGCAGCGTGAAGCCGTGTATGCAACGAGCCATTGAGGTGTGTTGTCGTTATTCATAGATGAGTCTATGCCTTTTGTCTTGTATTCAAAGGTATAAAAAACTTTTGCTATAAGGCTATTATTTGTGGAGATTCTGAAAAATAAAATTATGCAGTATCATTATTTTAAGCAATGGCGAGCACATATAGATTTTGATAGTGAGGTAATCTGTAGAGAGTTGTCGGCCGAATAGATACCATATAAGAAACCCCCATATGCACCATTTTGGGCTGCAATGGGGGTATATTAAGATAGGATTCGTTACCACTTAACGGGTTGGTCTAAAATGACACCGTCTGTAGCATCTTCGGATGTGAAGGTGTTGCCTTTATATTGAATACAAAGCATGAGGAGTGGGGTTGTTCCAATATTGCGAACTGAACGTTTCCCCGCAGGAGCTACCCTTACAACAGAGCCCTCCGATACCGGGAATATTTTGCCGTCTACCTGAAACTCTCCATTGCCAGAGAGGAAGAAGTAAAGCTCCTCGTGATTTTTATGAGTATGCAAGAACCCTGTCTCTGTACCCGGCATAAATGATTGGAAAGAAAACTCGCTACCTGTGGTATGGATTGCCGAGCCGCAAAATACCTTGCCGGGAATCTTTACATCCGGGCCAAGTGTGAGGACATAATCGCTGAGTTCGTTGAAAGCACCTACGCTTATAGCGTTAAAATTCTGTGCTGATGCAATTTCTTGAATCTGTTTCATAATAATATATTTGTGTTATTGTCTTGTAGTGAGGCAAAGGTATTCATACTCATTTCTATAAACAAGAAGGCACTTTTGTTTCACATGGTTACCTGCATGAAACTATTTCTGAGAATTAGTATCTTGCATACTGATGATATTAATATTATTTAGCACATAGACCCTGTTCGTATAAATTGGTTACCTTTGTAAAATAAAGAAAAAGATGATTTCATATGAAAAAGGTTCGGTTTGACGAATATTTAATACCCAATTGTCCCATACGCCAAGTATTGGCTCGAATAAGCGACAAGTGGTCATTGCTGGTACTCTATACCATGCGCATGAGGCCCGAGGCGATGCGTTTCAGCGCTTTGCGTCATGCCATACCCGATATATCGCAAAAGATGCTTACCAATACGTTGCGGACACTTGAAGAGGATGGTTATGTAAGCCGAAAGGTCTATGCCGAAGTGCCTCCTCGGGTGGAATATTCGCTGACAGAACGCGCCATGTCGTTGATGCCTCACATAGATGCACTTATCAAATGGTCGGAAGAGAATATGAAAGCTATTTTGGAAGAGCGCCACAAGTAGTCGGCCGCGGGTGTGTATGGAGTAATCCTTTTTGTTTTGTATTTTTTAATAAAAACTTTTTTATTCGGCACCCAAGAAATGCGACCTTTGTATAATAACGTAAACCACATATCACTATTCACTATGAAGAAAATTTTAGTATCCATTTTTTTAGCCCTATTTACATTTATGGTAGTTCAGGCTGCAGACCCGTTTAACGGTAAATACAACACACCTCACGGAACAATTCCGTTTGATAAGATTAAGCTTTCTGATTATGAACCTGCTTTTAAGAAGGGCATTCGTTTGCAAGAGCAGGAGATAAACGCTATTGTCAATCAGCGTTCGATGCCCACTTTTGAGAATACGATAGAGGCTCTCGACCGTAGCGGCAGTTATCTCTCGCGCGTGGCTAATGTATTCTTCGCTTTGTTGAGTGCCGAGAGCAACGACGAGATGATGGCTATTTCGCAACGAGTACAACCCCTTCTCTCGGAGCATAGTAACAATATTTCGTTGAATGAGAAGCTCTTTGAGCGTATTAAGTACGTTTATGATAATCGAGACAAGCTCGACCTCAATACTGAGCAACAAACTTTGCTGAAGGAGACCTATGATTCGTTTGCCCGTAACGGTGCCAATCTGCAAGGTGCCGACCGTGACCGCTATCGTGAACTTACTGCCGAGCTGAGTAATCTTACCCTTACCTTCGGGCAGAATGCATTGCGTGCAACTAATGCGTTCTCCATGCAGTTGTCGCTCGATGATTTGGCCGGACTACCCCAAAGTGCTATTGATGCTGCTGCTGCCTTAGCCAAGAGCAAAGGCGTAGATGGATATATGGTAAATCTTTCGTATCCGAGTTATAGCGCCTTTATGAAGTATTCTACTCGTCGCGATTTGCGCGAGAAACTTTATCGTGCTTACAACGAACGTTCTATCGGTGGCGAGTATGATAATATGAAAGTATTGGCTCGTATTGCAGAGGTACGCCTTGAGATAGCCAAGCTTTTTGATTGTCAGACGTATGCCGAGTATAAGTTGCAACATACGATGGCAGGAACTCCTGAGAATGTATATAATCTGCTCAATCATTTGCTCGAGGCCTATAAACCGGTGGCTTTGCAGGAGGTGAAAGAACTCGAAGGCTTTGCTATCGGTAAGGAGGGTGAAGATATAGAGCTCATGCCGTGGGATTTCTCCTATTATTCAGAGCAGCTCAAGCACATCAAATACGATCTCAACGACGAGATGTTGCGTCCCTATTTTGAGCTGAACAATGTCATTGATGGAGTCTTCGGCCTTGCCACTCGTCTGTACGGACTTAAATTTACAGAAAACAAGAAAATACCCGTTTACCATCCTGAGGTGAAGGCTTTCGAGGTAACCGATGCCGATGGTAAATATGTAGGTGTGATATATACCGATTTCTTCCCTCGCGATGGCAAGCGTCAAGGCGCATGGATGACCGAATTTAAGGGGCAGTGGAAAGAAGAGAATGGCAAGGATAGTCGTCCGCATGTAACAATCGTCATGAACTTTACGCGTCCTACCGAAAATGCTCCTTCGTTACTTACCTATGATGAGGTGGAGACTTTCCTGCATGAGTTTGGACATGCTCTGCACGGCTTGCTTTCAGAGGTTACTTATCCCTCGCTGGCAGGTACAAACGTTTATCATGATTTCGTAGAGCTTCCGTCGCAATTCAACGAAAACTTCCTTACAGAGAAGAGTTTCCTCGACGGTTTTGCCAAGCATTACAAAACGGGCGAAGTAATACCCGACTCGTTGATACAGAAGATTGTGAAATCGAGTCAGTATCATGCAGCTTATGCTTGCGTGCGTCAGCTCTCGTTTGGTATGCTCGATATGGCATGGCATACTATTACCTCGCTTGTAACCGACCCGGCAGCTTTTGAGGTGGCTGCTCTTGCTTCTACGCAGGTAGTGCCTGTTGTAGAAGGTACATTGCTGAGCCCGCAATTTAGTCATATCTTCTCGGGCGGTTATGCAGCCGGCTATTATGGCTATAAGTGGGCTGAGGTACTCGATGCCGATGCATTCTCGGTATTCAAGGCTCATGGAGTATTTGACCCCGCTACCGCTGCTTCATTCCGCGATAATATTCTTAAACGTGGTGGTACCGAAAATCCGATGGTACTCTATAAACGTTTCCGCGGAAGCGAGCCTACCATTGAAGCGCTGATGCGTCGCGATGGTATTATCAAATAAAAAGCTGCATATCATCTATACAAAAAGCCGGATAAACTATCCGGCTTTTTGTATTTCTATGTAAAACGCGATGATAATGTTTTTGTAATTATTATTGCGCTAAACATTCATTTAGGGTATAATTGCTTTTCCTTGAGAATTGCCATTTGTGGCATGCAGATGTACTATTAACTCCTTTTCTTGGCATACCTTCGCTTACTTCTCCATGTGCATCTATATCTATCCATATGGGATGTATTCCGTGGCTTTCCAATGAGAATCCGGTAAGAAGTTTTTTCAGATATGTCGATTGTGTATTGATAGGAGTTGTTTTGTTGTTCTCTTCATATTTTACGAAAGATTGGCTCCTTGAGTCCCAAACCAGAAAACAGCGCTGTGTCATGTCTATGACAACGTATCGGCGAATCAAGGCACTTGCACGGTATTGCTCATCTTCGTTCTCAAAGGTTATGTCATAACCCGAATCATGAGGGTTGAGGCTCATTATAGGAAGGTATGGGTATATTTCGATACCCTTATGATTACAATGGTACATTATCTCATCCCGAATAGGAATCTGGCAGCCGCTTTCTGCATGAATATAATATTCGATTGTTTGTAGAAATATACGGTAAACTTCATGGTCGTTATGGTCCTTGACACTAATATAACCACCATACAGGAAACTTTCTGCAAGTTCCTGCAACTTGCTGTCTAATATATTGTCTAACTCGTACTCCTTCAATGTTGCCGTATCAATATTTGCGAATATCTTTTTTAGTGAAAAAGATTCTAATTGAGCTTTAAGATTCATGTTCTGTCAAATTTTTAGTGATAAAAGGTTGTTTGATTATCTGTGTGTCTTGTATTGTTTTTATCGTATAAAAATAAGCCGCAAAGTGTAGGTCAAGAATAAAGTGACCCGTTTCTCGGTTTATGTAAAAGTCTTTGCTCTGTTTATTTTTTGATATTCCATGTGATGCAATGCAGGCCTCCGCCTTTAAGGACTATATTGCGACAATCAATAGCTCTTATTGCGCAGTATGGAAATGCTGACCGGATATATTTTTCGGCAATTTCATCCTCCTCTATCCCAAATTTGGGCATGATAATCTTATTGCCTACTTGCAAAAAATTGATATACGCCCAATTATAATTCAGGTCGGGATTTTCTACGGGGAAAAGCATCTCTGTTACTTCGTAACCGTTTTTTTCAAGCACACTTTTCATCTGTATCGCTTCATCTTCATCGTTTTCTCTGTGGTTACTCATGAGAATGCGGTTGCCGTCGCAATATTTTATAAAGCCATCGGAGTGTCCATATATATCGGCTTCATCGTTGTCGAGGTCGCCGGTATAATGCCAGGGGATAATGATAACCTTATGGTTGAATATCTCTTCCAATTGTTTATGGAAGTCGGCATCGCCTATCGGTCTGTTGTTTTCTGTAAATACTTTACTTGTCATAACCACGCTGTCTCCGCATAGTACAACATTACCTCCGTCGATAATAATGTCTGTCTCGCGATAGTGAATGCCTAATTTCCGGCAAGCCTCCGAACAATCTGTTATATAATGCTCTCGGCTTTTAACTTTAACCAAATAGTCTGGTGCGTATCTGTATTTTAGGAAGTCATTGCTCTCAATTTGTATGGGCATGTAATCTCTTGCCCATATATCTTTGGAGTCATAAATGTTAGCATATTTGATATCTAATTCATCAAATAGGTTTGTCAGCTCTTTGTAAAAGTCTTTGAACTCTTTCCAGTAGCCGAGTTTATATGATATGTATACAAAATTGGTTTCTTTATCTTGTATCATGGAAGTTGTATCTAAATACGCTGCGAGAAGTAGTTAACCTGGTTTTATTTCAGCCCTACGGTCTCGCGCATGGCGGTGCGTATAATGTTGGCTTCGTCGCGATTTTCACGCAGGAGAGAGAGTATGAATTTGATATATTTGTCTTTGTTGGCGAAACCACACATTTGTACTACGCCACAGTTGGGAAGCATGGCTTTCTGGTTATAGACGCGTAGAATGCTGTTATAGCGACGTCCTGTAACGTATGTACGGAACTCTTGGCATAGGTCGTAGTATAGTTTGCGAGGATTGCAATCGCGAGTAAGGTTCTGGATATGGCTTTCGTATTCATCTATATCGTTTGAACGTCGGTCTATATTGCATTCCAGCTCACGTTTGATGCGGTGACGAGTATGTAACAGAGCTTGTGACTCTAATTCGGCGTCGAACATATTGATTATATTGGTACGTACAGTGCCGAATACGTTATTTTCGTTTTGTCCCATACGGCGTGCTACGGTACGTATGACAGGTTCGATGAGTAGCAGGTTTTCTATTTCGGCTACATCGGGGACACTGATATTGCGTTGGCGGAGAGACTCTACCTCTCGGGGGGTGCGACGGTCGCGGTCGACAATGCCGTGCGATTCTATATGATGGAAGTTTTTTAAGTCGGCAAAGGAGCGGGTTGTTTCTATCACTTTGGTACAGCCTCCGAGTGGCTTCACCATATATTCGGGATATAGAAGGGTATATAGTTTTATATCGATGCTGCGGGTATCGGTGCCTTCGATAAACAGGATGGGTTTGCGGCTGCCTAAGAGGTCTAAATAGACATCTTCAGGAAGCTCGCCGGGGTTTTTGATGGTTTCGTATTCCCATGTCTTTTTTTCGGCATCGAAAGATTTCACCCAAATGCAGGTACCTTCGTTGCGTGAGGCTGCAAACTCAAGGTCGTGAGTAAGGTAGACGAACATGCAGTCGGGACGCAGTTGTTCTATGGCATCCCATAGCGTTTTCATGATAGAGCGGTGTAGAAACACTTCGGGGTCTTCTATGAGAATGACAGAGTCTTTCTCGGCAAAAAGTGTCGAGGCAATGAGGTATAGTACTGCCTTTTCTCCATCGCTCAGACGCATGGCAGCATAGTGCTTTGGGTCGTCACCAGCCATGATACGCAGTTCGCCGGCAACGCGCAACATCTTGTTTTGTGGAAATATGTTTTCCCACATGCGTTGTACGCGGTCGAGCTTGGTGGCTGGCGGCGGATTTTTCTTAAAGTTTTTGTTGTCTCTGTTGCCTTTATATGTGAGGATGTTTACAAACTCCTCGTATAGGAGTAGGTAGAGCAACTTATCGAATTCGGTTTCGATATTGCTTATCTTATAGATACTGTTGTCTTGTAGTTCTTTGAAGATGTCTGATATGGTTCTACCTATGGTGCTCTCTTGGCGCGGTGAGATGAAGAGCGCTTTCAGAGCCGATAGACGGAAGATGAGCTTGCCTTCTCGCCGACGGGCTATTTCGTCGCCAAAGCGGCTTTTCCCCGACCCGTTGGCACCAATGATGGTGATAGCGTGCAAGTTGTCGGTCCATTGGGTTTGCCCATTCTTATGGGGCGGTAGTTCTATTTTCATGGTCAGCAGGTTATGGGAGTGCGTTTCCTCAAATGTACATTATTTTTATGAACTGTACTGCCTTCTGCGCTATTTTTATGTATCTTTTGCTAAAAGGTACAATGCTTTAACGTAGCATTTGCGTTACCTCCTGCTATTACATTATATCTCGGGTTGTGCTTGTCTGTCATATAATTGGCCTTGCCAAGCATTGCGTTGTTTCATCCTGCGAATGATGCGTGCGGTGAGTTCGTAGTTTTTTATTCCCCATCGGGGGGCTATCAGTAATGAGGCGGGAGATTGTGACGCAAATCGTTCTATGGCGATGTGGGGGGTGAGGTGTTGTGTAAAATCGATGGCAAGGTCGATATATGTGTCGATATCGGGAATATTGAAGTGTTCGGGATGTTCGGTGTATTCGTGCCCCATGGCCGTGCCTTTGATAAGTTGCAGCTGGTGGAGCTTAATGGTGTGCAAGGGTAGTTGCGACAAGCGTTGTGCGTGCATGAGCATGTCGGTACGGCTTTCGCCGGGTAGCCCTAAGATAAGGTGCGCTCCGGTAATGATGCCGGCCTCGGCTGTACGGCGTATGGTATGTGCTGCTGTGGCAAAGTCGTGACCGCGGTTGATGCGTTGTAAGGTACGGTCGCAAGTACTTTCTACGCCATATTCTACGGTTACGAATGTATGTCGTGCCAGTTGTGAGAGGTATTGCAGCAACTCGGACGGCATGCAGTCGGGGCGGGTACCTATGATGATACCTACTACGCCGGGAACCGACAAAGCTTCCTCGTAACGTGCGGCGAGAACATCGAGGGGTGCATAGGTGTTGGTGTAGGCCTGGAAATAGGCAAGGTACTGCATGGAGGGGTATTTGCGTCTGAAGAAACGAATACCTTCTTGCAGTTGCTGGGTGATGCTGCTTTCCTTGCGGCAATACTCGGGGTTAAAGGTGTGATTGTTGCAGAAAGTGCATCCGCCATGACTTATTAGCCCATCACGGTTGGGACAGGTGAAGCCGGCGTCGACCGATATTTTCTGCACTTTTCCCTCGAAGTATTGCCGCAAGAAGGTGGCATAGTCGTAGTATCTTGCTTGTTCCGCCGGCATTATTGTGGC
The DNA here is from genome assembly GCA_900538705.1 of uncultured Porphyromonadaceae bacterium. GTDB lineage: Bacteria > Bacteroidota > Bacteroidia > Bacteroidales > Barnesiellaceae_A > Barnesiella_A. Next base: position 74,047 of record UPZG01000007.1, on the reverse strand, counting down.
ATGCGATTATAGAACTCTACAACGGCAATAATGCCTTTTTCGTACATCTCTAACGGGAAGTTCTCATTGGGAGAGTGTATGGCATTTGACTCCAATCCGAATCCCATCAGTACCGATTTCAATCCTAAGACACGCTCAAAAATAGGTATTACACCGATGCTGCCTCCTCGACGAATGGCAAGAGGTGGCTGTCCGAAAGCCAATGTAAATCCTGCTTCAGCTGCCTTGTATGCTGGTATATCTATAGGACACACATAGCTCTCGCTGCCATGCATGGGTGTAACCTTGACACTGATGGTATCGGGTGCGATAGAGGTGAAGTAGTCGATGAATAGTTGTGTTATGCGGTGGTAGTCTTGATGAGGTACGAGCCGGCACGATACCTTGGCATAGGCCTTCGACGGCAGGACTGTTTTGGAACCTTCGCCGGTGTATCCGCCCCATATACCGCAGATGTCAAAGGTGGGGCGTATGGCCGTTCGTTCGAGCGTGCTGTATCCTTTTTCTCCGGCGAGAGCTTTTACTCCAATAGCCCGGCAGTATGCATCCTCGTCGTGCGGTACAGCGGCCATCATGGCACGTTCTTTGGGCGAAACCTCTTCTACATCGTCGTAGAAATGGGGTATGACAATGCGACCATCGGCGTCGATAATGCTGGCCAGCATGCGGCACAGGACGTTGATAGGGTTGGCAACGGCACCGCCGAAGTGTCCCGAATGGAGGTCGCGCGAGGGCCCTGTAACCTCTATCTCCCAATAAGCGAGGCCGCGCAGCCCGGTAGTCAGCGAGGGATGCTCACGTCCTATCATGCTGGTGTCTGATACCAGAATGACGTCGGCTTTCAGCAGTTCGGCGTGTTTATGACAAAACTCTTCCAAGCCCGGGGAGCCAACCTCTTCGCCCCCTTCGAGAAGAAATTTTACATTGCAGTGCAGTATGCCTTGTTTTAAGGCAATCTCAAAGGCTTTCAGTTGTATGAAACTCTGTCCTTTGTCGTCGTCAGTACCACGTCCCCATAAGTGCCCGTCGCGCACCTCGGGTTCGAAGGGGTTGCTTTTCCACAACTCGAGAGGCTCGGCAGGCATTACGTCGTAGTGCCCGTATACGAGTACGGTTTGCCAGGCAGGGTTTTGTATCTTTTCGGCATATACTACGGGATTGTAGCCGGTTTCCATCAGTTCGGCACGGTCTACGCCTGCGGCGAGTAGCAATTCGCGCCATCTGTTGGCACAGTCATACATGTCGGCCTTATGTTCGGGTTGTGCGCTGATAGAAGGTATGCGCAACAAAGAATAGAGCTCTTCGCGAAATCGTTCGCGGTTTTGGTTGATGTAATCGAGAGTCTTTTGCATAGCGATTATAGATTTTCGGAAAATGATTTTCGGCTGTTGTGTTGCAGGCAGTGGTCGAGCAAAACTATGGCGGTCATTGCCTCGACAACAGGGACGGCACGAGGTACGATGCAAGGGTCGTGTCGGCCATGTGGGGTGTAAGTTATATCCTCTCCGTCTTGGGTGACGCTGTGTGTCGGTCTTGACAGGGTAGGAGTGGGCTTGAAAGCAACGCGGAAATAGATATCTTCACCATTTGAGATGCCGCCTTGTATTCCTCCGGAATGATTGGTAAGCGTTGCGATGCGATTCTCTTGCCAGGCAAAAGAGTCGTTGGCTTGAGAGCCGCGCATGGTTGCTGCGGCAAACCCGGCACCATATTCAAACCCTTTGGCTGCATTGATGCCGAGCATGGCTTTGCCTAAATCGGCGTGCAGCTTGTCGAATAACGGTTCGCCCCAGCCTGCCGGGACACCACGAACAACGCAAGTGATGATACCTCCTATGCTGTCGCCTTCGGACTTGACGGCAGCGATAAGTTGTTCCATGGCGCGAGCCGTAGGCTGATGAGGGCAGCGCACAACATTGTCGTCGATGTGCGAAAGGTCGTATTGTAGGTAATTACCCGGGAGTGAAACAGTGCCTATTTGAGAGGTGTAAGCCGTTACTGTTACACCTATACCTTGCAGTACTTGCAGGGCTATGGCACCGGCCACACACCGGACGGCTGTTTCGCGAGCCGAAGCGCGGCCTCCTCCACGATAGTCGCGTATGCCATATTTGGCCGTATAGGTATAGTCGGCATGTGATGGGCGGTATATGTTTTGCAGGTCGTTATAATCTTGGCTGTGGCAATCGTTGTTACGTATGATGAAGCCAATGGGGGCACCGGTGCTTTGACCTTCAAAGATACCCGAGAGAAACTCCACATGGTCGGCTTCGTTTCGCTGGGTGGTAATATTCGATTGCCCGGGACGGCGGCGATGCATGAACCATTCTATCTGCTTCATGTCGAGCCGTATACCGGCCGGTAGCCCATCTATGACACCACCAATGGCCGGGCCATGCGATTCGCCAAAGGTTGTGAGCCTGTATAGTGTACCTGTCGTATTCATGTAATAACGGTAAATAAGGTGATAAAGATAGTTCTTTTCTGCAAAAAGTGCCGCATGTTATTGCCTGTTTGTGTAAAAGCCGTACATTTGTGTATAAGAATACTGCCTGCGGGCAGTGCATGTGTAAAATATAAACTGTATGGATATGAAATCGATGAAATCTTTGTGTGTGGTATTGGCAGCAAGTCTCTTGTTTGTGAGCTGCAATATGTCGAACCTTGGCAAGGGCGCGTTGATAGGAGGCGGCTCGGGTGCCGCAGTTGGTGCCGGTATAGGTGCATTGATAGGTAAAGGCAAGGGCGCTGCCATAGGTGCTGCCATCGGTACGGTCGTGGGTACGACGGCTGGTAGTCTTATAGGTAAAAAGATGGATGATGCTGCTGCCCAGGCAAAGGAGATAGAGGGCGCCAATGTGGAGCAGGTCACCGATGCAAATGGATTGAAGGCTGTGAAGGTAAGTTTCGATTCGGGTATTCTTTTTGCATTTAATTCGTCGGAGTTGAATACTCAATCGAAAAATTCGCTTAGTGAGTTTTCGCGTATCCTTAAAGAGAACTCCGAGATGGATATAGATATTTACGGACATACTGATAAGGTAGGTACTTACGAGGCTAATATGAAAGTGTCGCAACAACGAGCCGAAGCTGTAGCTTCTTACTTGCGTCAGTGTGGTGTGAATAACAGCCAGATTGCCAAGGTGCAGGGCGTAGGGTATAACCAGTATGACGAGTCGATGAGTGCAGCCGATAACCGCAGAGTAGATATATATCTTTATGCCAGCGAAGAGATGATACGTGCTGCCGAGAATGGTACGTTGCAGTAATCGCTGTCTTTTAACTGATAGATACAGACAAAGCGGGGCTACAGTGCGATTTTATTCGCCGTAGCCCCGCTTTGTTGCATACCTTATTGTATGTTATGTATTGGGGGTGTTGTCGCCAGATTGTTGCTCGTTCTCTTCTTTTGCGTAGTAGTCGTTGAGATATTCGCCTACCAACCTGGCCGCGCAGGCAACGGTATCGGCGCATGGACGGCGACGATAGTAGCTCGGTGTGCGTTCTTCGGGTACGGGTGAGTCGCTTTTTTGAGTCAGACCCAAAAGGTCGCGACAAACTATGCTGCCGTTCTCCTGACGGAATTTTTCGGCGAGTTGTTGTACGCCGGCGTATATCTCGGTACGTACTTGGCGGTCGGTATTTGATTTCCCCCAATGAGTGGTGCCGCTGATGATAAACATACCTGTGACGGCTCCGCAAACTTCTCGTAGTCTGCCCATGCCGCCACCCAAAGGCTCAACAATGGCAGCAAATTTCTCAGGGTCGATGTCTGTAATGTCGGCGTAAGCCATGATGACGGCTTGTGAGCAGTTGTATCCGTTGAGGAAGGCAGAACGAGCACGCTCAGCCCGTTCTTCTACATTTAATTTTGTCATATTTTTCTGTTTTGTAATTACCAATCGATAGGTTCTATTCCGTGGGCAACGAGGTATTCGTTGGCTTTGCTGAAATGGTGATTGCCAAAGAATCCGCGATGTGCCGAGAGGGGCGATGGATGAGGCGATTGTAAAACCAAGTGACGAGTGCGGTCGATGAAAGCTCCTTTGCGTTGGGCGTATGCGCCCCAAAGGATAAATACGATGTGCTCTCTTTCTTCGGCCAAGTGGTGTATTACGGCATCGGTAAACTCCTCCCAGCCTCGATTTTGGTGTGAGCCGGCTTGATGAGCCCGTACTGTGAGGGTAGCGTTGAGTAGCAGTACTCCTTGTCGAGCCCATCGTAGCAGGTTGCCGGTGGCAGGGATAGGCTTACCCAAGTCGTTTTCTATCTCTTTGAAGATGTTTTGTAGTGAGGGTGGAAATGGAACTCCGTCGTTTACCGAAAAACATAACCCGTGGGCTTGCCCCGGCTCGTGGTAGGGGTCTTGTCCTAAAATGACGACTTTGACGGCATCGAAAGGACAAACGTCGAACGCTGCAAACATTTGTTTGCCAGGAGGATATACAGTGTGAGCCGCATATTCGCCTCGCACGAAGCGGGTCAGTGCCTCGAAATAAGGTTTGTCAAACTCTGTCTGCAAATGTTGTTTCCAGCTATCTTCTATGCGTACGTTCATACGGGATGATATTTCGTGTTTCAAATCCTTGCAAAGCTACAAAATATTTACTACTTTTGCGGCACTTTTCTAAGAAAAGCAACCGGAGTTGCACTCATAGTTCAATGGATAGAATTTCGGATTCCGGTTCCGACGATTGGGGTTCGACTCCCCATGAGTGTACGATGAAGCGATACGTATGAAGCGTATCGCTTTTTTGTTTTCTTGTCGTGGTAGCCTGTAAGTCGATTGAAAATAAGATGCGGGGCTGTATCGAATTTCTGTTTTCGATGCAGCCCCGTATGTATAGAAGCTCATTCCTGTATGTATAACAGCCTATGGGCTATCAGTAGCTCATGAGCTTGCGGGTGGCACTGCCATTGTTGGTGATTACCTGTAGTATGGCGGGGGTGTCGAGTGTAAACGAGAGATTGCCAGTGCCGGTGGTAGATAGAAGCAATGCGCCTGTCATGCTGTACAAGTAGGCCGTTGCAGTGCCTTCAAAGCCTGATACATAATAGCTGTGGCCGCTGCGTGAGATGCGTAATGGCAGGTCGCGTGTGGTATTGAGAGATGCTTTTACGTATGTGGGGTAGATTTCGTTGATGCCGTTGCCGTCGCTTTGGCAAGCACGTACGATATCATCGACAAGACTGTGTAGGTAGACTTCGAGGGCTGTGTATCCCGAACCGTCGTTCCACAGTTGGTTGCCATCGTTGTCGTCGTTGGGGTCGAGGCCGTTGGCTTCTTCCCATACGTCGGGAATACCGTCGCCGTCGCTATCTGTTTCGGGGGTTGTAGAGGTCAGTACAGGCCATCCACCAACGTCGGATGTGGCATCGATGATGCCTTTCAGTCCGCTCTTTGAGCCTTCGTATGTATAACTGCCGTCTTGTATTTCCTGGGCAATACGAGCATCTTGTGAGTCGCGTCGGTGAGAAGCTCCTGCATAAGCCAATACTTTTTCGTATGCGACCTGTGCCGTATGGGTGGTAACAGTACCGGCATCGTATTCCGAGTTGGCACGGATACCCTCTGCCGGCAGGTCAGCGTTGCGTGTATCGGGGTCTATGCCGTTCCAGTTGTCGGCATTGGTTGCCGCAATAGCCTCGGCAGCCTCTTGTACGTTATCGTAGGGAGCCGAGCCATCGACAAAGTTGCCTGCAACATAGAATTTTCCCCATACACCTTTCATCTGCTGGTTGGTACCGTCGTCGGCATTAGGAGCAAAAAGGCGCGCTGCTATAGAGCGTTTTGTAGCAGGTCCCGGTTTGTAGTAGTTGTTTACGATATTGTAGCTGCCACCCTCACCGGCGTAAGCACTGTTGGTCTGTCCCCAGTTGTAGATAACGTTGTTGCGGAAATCGACCTTTTCCAAGTCGGCCCGGTTGCTGTAACGGCTACCACACATACGAGGGTTGCGGCTGTCGTGGTGTGCGAGTATGTTGTGGTGGAACGAAGCGTTTTTACCGCCCCATATACCGCCGTATCCGTGCGAACCTTTGACGTGGATACTCTCTTTCAGACTTTCGGCGATGAAGCACCATTGCATGGTGAAGTCGGTATTGTCGTAAAAAGAGGCGCACTCGTCGGTACTGAAACTCATGGAGCAGTGGTCTATGATGATGTTTTTGTGGTTTTGTCCCTCCATGGAGTCTTTTTCTTCGCCTGTGAGTTCACCCATGCGGCAACGTATGAATCGGATTATCACGTTATCGGCATTGACCTTGAGTTGGTGATTTTTGAGACATATTCCATCGCCGGGAGCGGTTTGTCCTGCAATGGTGATATTGGGTGACTTGATTTCGAGGTCACTTTTTAGTTCTATCGTACCCGACACGTCAAAGACTATGGTACGGGCTCCGGTTTTGAGTACGGCATATCGTAATGTGCCACGGCCTCCGTCGTCTTCGAGGCTTGTGACATGATATACTGTTCCGCCTCGTCCGCCGGTAGTGGTATAGCGTGCGTGTCCTTCGGCTCCGGGGAATGCTGGCGTTTGCGCATGCAGGCATGGCAGCATGGCAGCAGTAAACAGGATGGCGATGAAGTTTCTCATAATTGTTTTTTGCAAAGAAGCGGCACGACTGTTATGCCGTACCGCTTGCTGAATGTTTATGAATAAGGATGGTTATTTTACAACGATGGGTTTGTATTTGGGCACAAGAGCTTTCATGATGCTCCATGCAAGCAAGTATGCTACTGCACAGATGCAGAATACTATCATGTAAGCACCGGGCTTGCCTTCCATGCCTAAGAAAGAGAATGCTGTACCCATTCCCTCGGCATAGGTGAAGAGTTTACCGGCTCCCAAGTTTATGAGCAATGAGCCTATACCGCCGGCCATGGCACCGATACCGGTAATGGTGGCAATGGTAGATTTGGGGAACATATCGCCGATGGTAGAGAAGAGGTTAGCACTCCATGCTTGGTGTCCGGCTCCTGCCAAACCGATAATGATAGCGGGGAACCAAGCCGATGTTGCTCCCAGGGGTTGGGCAAAAAGGGCAAACAAGGGGAAGAAGGCGAAGATGAGCATGGCACGCATACGACCGGCGTATGGTTCCATTCCTTTCTTCTCAACAAATAGCTTGGGCAGGTAACCGCCGTATATAGAGAGAACCGTCACGATGAGGTAGAGTACGAAAATAAGCGCCATACCCATGGATGAAGATGATTCGTAACCAAATTGGTCTGAGAAATATGCAGGTGCCCAGAAAAGATAGAACCACCATACACCGTCGGTAAAGAATTTACCTACGACAAACGACCATGTTTGTTTGTATTTAAAGCATTGTAGGAAAGGTATGGTCTTTTCTGCTTTTGCCGATTTGCCTTGTTCGGCCTCTTTATCGTCTTGGTTGATGTAGGTAAGCTCGGCGGGGTTGACATGTTTCGAACGGTCGGGACTTTCATAGAGGTATGCCCAGAAGAACATCCATACGAAACCTATTGCACCGATGATGATGAAAGCCATCTCCCAACCAAAGTGTTTGGCGAGGATAGGAATTGTGAGTGGGGCTGCCAATGCACCTACAGAGGCTCCGGAGTTGAAAATAGAAGTGGCAAATGCGCGGTCCTTCTTGGGGAAGTATTCGGCCGTCACTTTGATGGCTGCGGGGAAGTTACCCGCTTCACCCAATGCGAGGATGGCACGGCATACGAGGAAGAGCCATACGCTCAGTGTTGCAATGGCTACTGCCATGGCGCTACCAGCTTCTACGGCGCGTAATGCGGCTACAGAGTCAAGGCCTTCGACCTTCATGGTTACCCAACCGCAGCCGGCGTGTAAACAGGCACCCAACGACCAGATGAAAATAGCCCAGATGTAGCCTTTCTTGATACCCATCCAGTCGACAAACTTACCGGCAAAAAGGCAAGCTACAGCATAAAAAATAGAGAAGAAACCGGTAATCATACCGTAGTCGGCATCATTCCAGTGAAATTCGGGGGCTATAAAGTCTTTCCATGTGAGCGACAGTACTTGCCTGTCTAAGTAATTGACCGTGGTGGCGAAAAAAAGCATCATGCACATAATCCACCTGAAGTTGGTCATTTTTTGTCCATTAGTCATGATAGAAGATTTAGTATAGTTGATTTGTTTTAATCTTTCTTGCTTAGGCACCGCAAAAATAATAACTATAATTTGATTATACAAGTAAAAAGAACAACAGGAATGGTGTTTCTTCTGACTAATTTATATACTTTTGCATGCGCATATGTTTTCGTCGAGAACTTATGCTTTGTTGTAACGCGAGAGATACTTTAAATTATTAATACCGTTTTCTATGAGATTACTATCACAAATGGCTGTCTCTTTTTTGGCAGCAACTTCATTCTTATGTTGTCCTATGCCTGCTGTGGCACAATCTGATGCTTCGGCATCGTGGGCAGTACGTATGGTGGAGAGCGAGATGGCGCGTAACCCTGAAGCCTGGCAACTCGATTTCCAGCCTAAGTTGAAGTGGGATTATTGCCATGGCTTGGAGCTGAGAGCTTTTCTGTATGTTGCCGAGAAATATAGCCGTACCGACATTCGCGACTATGCTATTTCGTATGCCGATACGATGGTGAATGCCGATGGAACGATAAAGAAATATAAATTGACCGATTATTCGCTCGACCGTATCAATTCGGGTAAATATCTTTTTGAAGTATATGACCTTACCGGAGAAGCCCGTTACAAGAAAGCTCTCGATTTGTTACGCAGCCAGTTTGAAAAACAGCCTCGCAACGACGACGGCGGTTTCTGGCATAAAAAGGTGTATCCCCATCAAGTGTGGCTCGATGGGGTCTACATGGGTTCTCCCTTCCTTGCCGAGTATGCTTATCGCTACGAGAGTGAGCCGTTGCGTTCGGCCGATTATGCCGATGTGATACTCCAAATAGTGATGGCTGCTCATCATACATATGATTATGAGTCGCGTCTCTATAAACATGCCTGCGATGTGAGCCGTCAGATGTTTTGGTGTGACCCTGTTACCGGCCAATCGAAACATTGTTGGGGACGTGCCTTGGGTTGGTATGCCATGGCTATTGTAGATAATCTTGAGTTTATTCCTGCCGATTTTGAGGGCCGTAAGCAAGTAGTGGATATTTTGCTTCACATTGCATCTCAGCTCGAGCGCTATGCCGACCCCGAGACGGGTCTGTGGTATCAGGTAATGGATCGCAGTGGTGAGCCGGGTAATTATCTCGAGTCGTCGGCATCGTGTATGTTTACCTATGCTTTGTATAAAGGTGTACGACTGGGTGTGTTGCCCGAAAAATATCTGACTGTTGCCAATAAGGCTTGGCAAGGTATTCTCGACCGTTTTATTAAGGTCGATGACAAAGGCCTGGTGAACATTACCGAGGTTTGTGCTGTAGCCGGTTTGGGCGGTAAGGAAAAACGTTCGGGCGACTATGAGTATTACATTCATGAAAAGAAGCGCGATAACGATGCCAAGGCAGTAGGTCCGTTTATATTGACGGCTCTTGAAGTAGAACGTTTACAAGGAAAATAGTTGAGCGATTTGTATATCGTAAGTGTATTACATGTTTAAACCCAATATTATGAAGAAAAATCTTATAATACTGTTATGTTCTCTTTTTGTGTTTACCGGAGCGTGGGCACAGGAGACGTCAGCAACTAAGGTACCTGCTTTCCCCGGTGCTGAAGGATATGGCAAATATACCGTGGGAGGCCGTGGGGGTAAAGTATACGTGGTGACGACACTCGAGGATTATGATAAAGGCGAAACACCTATAGAGGGCTCGTTCCGTCGTGCTGTAGAGAAGAAAGGGGCTCGTACAGTTGTTTTTGCTGTAGCGGGCAATATCATGTTGAAACGCAAACTCGATATTACCAAAGATAGTATTACCATAGTTGGGCAAACAGCTCCTGCTCCTGGTATATGTGTGGGGGGGCATCCGGTACGTATCAAGGCAAGCAATGTTATAATAAGGTATATACGTTTCCGCATGAGCGATATTAACAAGGAAGAGAACGATGCATTGTCGAGTACAGCTTCTACCAAGAAAGGTATTTTCAATAATATTATTATCGACCACTGTTCTATCAGTTGGAGTACTGACGAGTGTGCATCGTTTTACGGTAACGAAAATCTTACATTCCAGTGGAATATCGTATCGGAAAGCTTGCGCAACAGCATTCACGTGAAGGGTAACCATGGATATGGCGGTATATGGGGCGGTAAAGGTGCTTCATATCATCACAACCTGCTTGCACATCACGACAGTCGTAATCCTCGTTTCGACCACCCGGGTGTGACTGATATTTCGGGTGTGATCGATTTCCGTAACAATGTTATTTACAACTGGGGTGCCAACAGTTCGTATGGTGGCCAGCGCCGCACCATCAATATTGTCAATAACTACTACAAACCAGGCCCAGCTACTACCAAGAGCAAACGTAGCCGTATTTTTGCACCCGAGCTTCGCATCGGTGATAAAATATATGGGTATGGCAAATATTATGTCAATGGCAACTACATGGATGGCGACAAGAAGTGCTCTAAAAACAACTGGGCTCGCGGCGTGCAGCTGAGCAAAAAGACCGACGACCCGTTGGTATTCAGTTACGATACCATACGTTTGAAAGAGCAGTTGCCCTATGCCGAGTTGCCATACACTTCGGCCGAGGATGCTTATGAGCAGGTGCTTCTCAATGCAGGCGTTTCGCTCTATCGTGACCCTATAGATACCCGTATTGTAGAAGAGGTACGTGAGGGTAAGGCTACTTATGGTAACAAAGGCCTTATCGATACGCAAGAGCAAGTGGGTGGTTTCCCTGACCTGACACAAACAGGTGTTACACCTGTCGACAGCGATGGTGATGGTATGCCTGATGAATGGGAGACGGCCAACGGCTTGAATCCGAATAAGAAGAATGATGCTAACAAATATACACTCTCAAAAGAATATACCAATATAGAGATGTATATCAATTCGCTCGTCCCTGCCGAAGCGATGCAGATTGTACCTGATAAAAAAAAATAATTACCGTATCCCTCGACGGAACGGGTGATTATACTACGTTTTACGATGCCTTTGAGCATATACGTGCGTTTATGGACTATACCGTGACGGTGCGTGTGCTCAAAGGCATTTATCGTGAAAAGGTGCTTGTGCCTGCATGGCTTACCCATGTGGAGATTGTGGGTGAAGATGCTGACAGTACCGTTATTACGTGGGACGACTATGCTGCCAAAGACAACATGACGACTTTTCGTACCTACACCATGCGTATTGATGGGAACGACATCACACTGCGCAACCTGACAATTGCCAATACGGCGGGGCGGGTAGGACAGGCTGTCGCATTACATACCGAGGGCGACCGTATACGTATTGTAAATTGTCGTCTGTTGGGAAATCAGGATACTTTCTATACCGGTGGCGAGGGCCGGCGGTTGTATGTGGAGGATTGCTATATAGAGGGAACGACCGATTATATTTTTGGCGCAGCTACCGTGTGGTTTGAGCGTTGTACGTTGCATAGCTTGTCAAACTCGTATATCACGGCTGCCTCTACGCCGGCTGCTATTCCTTATGGTTATGTGTTTAACCGTTGTAATCTGACAGCGGCAGAGGGGGTAACAAAGGTATATCTGGGGCGACCGTGGCGGCCGTATGCCTCTACCTATTTTTTGCATTGTACGATGGGTAGGCATATAAGACCTCAAGGATGGCATAACTGGCGCAATCCGGCAAATGAAAAGACTGCGCGGTATGGCGAATATGCAACAGAGGGTTGTGCCGTTGACAGGCGCGTGAAGTGGGCACGGCAACTTTCGTCGGCCGAGGCCGGCAAGTTATCTCCTGCGGCAATATTTGGCTATGGGGTGTCATGGAAGATAGAATGAGAGCTTCTGCATAGAATTACGTCGGCGTGTGATACACTTCTGACGTTAGGACGCTATAAGATGCGAGGCTGTAGCAGGAGAATCTGTTACAGCCTCGCAATATTTTACTTGTCTGAGCCACCCTATTGCAAGTAGGGGTTGTGGCGTAGTTCGTCGCCAATGGTGGTTTCCATGCCGTGGCCGGGATATACAATCGTATCGGGTGGTAAGGTACATAACCCTTTGTGTAAAGAGTCGATGAGTTGTTTGTAATTGCCACCGATGAAATCGGTACGGCCTATGCTGCCTTGGAAGAGAGCATCGCCACAACATACAAATCCCGACTCTGGAGCGTAGAAGGCTAAACCGCCGGGGGAGTGTCCTGAAACATCTATGACTTGCAACGGCTCGTCGCCGATGTATAGAATATCGCCGTCGGAGAGATATTTTGTTATGGGAATGATATCTGCAGGAGCCGGTGAGTCGAAGGCAAGAGCTTGTTCCTGCATGAGGTCTAACAATTGTTTCTCTGCAGCATTGGCTTCAACCTCGACTTTGTAGGTATGCGCCACAAACGGTACACCGTAGTAGTGGTCGATGTGCAGGTGCGTGAGCAACAGGTGTTTTACCAACAAATGATTGTCGGCAATGAATTGCGATAGCGTTTCTTGCTCATCGGCAGTGAGGCAGCCGGGGTCGATAATGGCGCATTGCAGACTCTTTTTGTCCCACAGCACGTAGGTGATTTCTTGAAACGGATTGAATGAGAACCGAGTTATTTCCATTGTATTATAATTTTGTCATATCTGTACGTAGACTACTTTTTTGGTTGCAAAGAAGGGCTCGGCAAAATATTTTTTCAATTCTATCTCTAAGCCTCGCTTTTGCAAGCGCTGCATTTCGTGTTGCAGGTCGCCTCCTTTCAGATATAACAAACCGTTGGGCAAAGCATTGCGGTGTGTGCTTGAAATATTTTTCCGCACCAGTTTGATGATGTCTTGCAACGGCATCACACCCCGGCTTACGGCAAAGTCGCATTTCATCTTCTCCTCTTCAATACTGCATTGTCGCAGGGTTACGTTGTCGAGTCCTATGCTTTTGGCTATCTCGGTAGCCACCATGATTTTCTTTCCGGTGCGGTCTATCAGGTGGAAATGACATTGTGGAAACATGATGGCGAGCGGGATACCGGGGAACCCTCCTCCTGTACCTACGTCGATGACAGATGTGCCATCGACAAAATGTAGAGCGCAGGTTATTCCCAGGGAGTGGAGTATATGATGCTCATAGAGATTCTCTATATCTTTGCGTGAAATGATGTTTATCTTGGCATTCCACTCGGGATATAAAGAGCCTAATGCTGTGTATTGTTCTTTTTGTTTGTCGGTGAGGTTGGGAAAGTATTTTTCAATAAGTTCTATCATATCGTTTTATTGTTAAACAGGTTGCGAAGTGGTGTGCTTTCGGGCATGAAATAGCTTAGGTCGTCGTATGTGAGGGTAATAGCTGTTTCGCCTATGGCGTAACAGCCTATTTCGTACGGATTATATACCCATGTAACTCCTGTGTTGTCGATGTAGAAGTTTTCGGTGGCGGTGATACCTTCGGGGTCGAAGTAACCTACGTCTACCAAAGCTTCGCTATTTTTGAGGTCGAGATTTTTTACGAGGGTATTTATGAGCATTTGGTTTACGTCGTCGATATATTCGGGAGCTATGACGTCGTTAAGGGTTATGCGGCTCATGGTGGGTAGGTATATTACGTAATAGACGCTGTTGTTCATTCCGTGGGCGCCTCCTTCGTATGAATAGCTGTTTGAATTGTAGGACAGGAAGTCGTGGCTGTTATAGACAGGAGCTATCTGTGTGAGAGAGGTGAATGTTATCTCTGACGAGAGTTTTATTTCATTGCACAGAGTTGTGAGTCCATCTTTCATTTCGTTCAGCGTACGCAGAGCAATGGTATCGGCAGCGTCCTTCAATGATGTATATTGGCTGTATTCGGTACCGAAAATTTGCGAAGCCAGCAAAGAGTTGAGCCGTGACAGGTCACTTTCCGATTGATATGCTATGGGATACTCCAGAGATATTTTCACGTCGCATTTTTTACCTGTGTCGCCGGGAATCTGATAGGATAGTTCTATCAGTGTGCGGTCTGTACACACGCTGTCGGTTGCCACGTTATTGCCTTCGTTTTTGTTTTGCCTCGGATTGCAAGCAACCAGCGCGGTGCAAAGGCAAAATCCTGCGATAAATAGAGCTGAATGTTTCATTATATATAAAAATGTAGGTGATTTTATGGTTGTTATACAAGTGTTACATGTTGTCGAAACCGGTGAATGGTACGCCCATGCGTTCGGCCCAGTCTGGATACTCTTTCAGAACTTCCATCGGTTGTCGGCCGTACCATCCGTAGCCGATGCGGCGTTCATAATCGACGTCGGCCAAACGCCATACCTTCTCGCCCGAACGACGGCAGAAGAAGGGCTTATTGTTCTCCAGGTTGTAGTAGCGTGCCCAGATGGGTCGCCGAACTGTCGAGTCTTTCACGACGACCCTATCGTATATGTTTTTCCCGGTAACCGAGTCGGTCCCGATGACAATTTTTTCTACCTTAATGCCTTCTATGCGGTTGTTCCACATCCATTTTACGCCACAAGTAATGGCCTCTTTTACTTCTTGACTTGGGTTGTCTATGCTCATGAGCATCAGTAATATTTGGCTGCTCTCGGGGGCACTCAGCCCGGGTAGTTCGTATGACCTGGCTTTTACGGGCTCGTATGTAATGTTATCGTGTTGTTGAGCCCATATCGTCTTTACGCCGTTTTGTACAACCTGGCATCGCAAGATGACATCGATACCTTTATGGTAAGCGGCGGCAATGCGGTTGATGTTGTCGCGGCTCAGCCATTTGAATAGAGGGTCACCTTGTACGACGTCGCAGAGAAACTGCATCACGTTGGTAGTTACATCGTCATTGAAGGTGATTGCGTCGGCATCCCATCCACGCCATCCACCATTCTCTTTTTGGGTATTGATGATATATTCTATACCTCGTTCGGCAGCCTGGCGGTATTTTTCGTTACCGGTTCTTTGATATACGTCGGCAAGATAGGTGATTTGTGGTATAACATTGCGGTTGTCTATGGTGCTTCTCCTATGCTTGGGCGAGAGCGAAGCAATCACAGAATCGGGATTGAGCTTGGCAAGCCAATCTATGTTTTTCATCCACCCTCCATCTTCGTTTTGATAAGCAACGATATTGTCGGCAATGTGGATGAAATCTGTTTCATCCCAGCGTGGATAGCTTCCCTCGGGATGTTGCATTTGCCAATGCTTTATGCCGTCGCGGAAGTATTTAAGAGAAGGAATCTCTTGCCCATATAATGTCGTGAATAGAGCAATACAGCCGATAATCAATAAGGTACGTTTCATGAGTTCCTCTATTTTCTTTGCCCCAAAAATATTTATAATGCTGCTAAAAAACAAATTTGTATTGTCAGAAAATTTCTTGTACTTTTATGCTTTCAATAAATATTAAAGCCTTCGTTTTATTTTCTGAATTATTAGTTATGATGGCATCTGTCATTTTATATATTATTGTGTCGCTTGTGGCCGGAGGAGCTGTAGGCGCTTTGCTGATGCGATTGTCGCAGGGAAGGGTGGCTCGGGAGAAACTCAGAGCCGAGCTGGACCTGCAGGCTGAACGTAACCGCAGCGAAGAGTTGATAGCCGATGTGCAGGCGGGTAAGAAAGAGATAGAAAGTTTGCAAGAAGAGGTGCGTATCTTTTTATCGGAGAAGTCGCGTCTCGAAGCTGAGGGGCGTGCGCTTATAGAAAAATACAATGAGAAAAACGAGCTTTGCAAGCAGTATGCCGAAGAGATAGTGACTTTGCGACATGACGTCGATGAGGCTAATGCCCATCGCATACGCCTTGAGGCCGATTATAGAGCGTTGCAGGAGAAACTGGAGACACAAAAAGCCGAAATAGAAAAGTTGCATGAGCAGACGTTGACACAATTTAAGGTGATGGCGTCGAATATCATGGATGAGAAGTCGAAGGCTTTTAAGGAGTTGAACGGCGAGAGCCTGAAAACGATACTCGACCCGCTGAACCGGGATATAGAGAACTTCAAAAAGCAAGTGACGCAGTGTTACGAAACGGAGACACGTGAGCGCACGTCGTTGCAGGAACAGATACGCCAACTTACGATGCAAAACGAAGCGATGCGACGCGAAGCCGATAAGTTGTCGAGTGCCCTTAAAGGAGGCAGCAAGGTGCAGGGTGACTGGGGCGAGATGATACTGCTCAATATATTACAGCAGTCGGGACTGCGCGAAGGTTCTGATTTTGAAGTGCAGAAGGCTGTAGAAGCCCAAGGCGACAACAGTCGCCCCGATGCAGTATTGCACTTTCCCAACCACGGCGATATGATTATAGACTCGAAGGTGTCGTTTACGGCTTATGATAATTACATGAATGCGACCACCGATGAAGAGCGGAAACGCTATGCCCGCCAGCACTTAGAGTCGGTTTACGGCCATATTGCAGAATTGTCGCGGAAAGATTATCCGGCACGTAACAATCGTTCGCCCGAGTTTGTCATTATGTTTGTACCCATAGAGTCAATGTTTATGCTGGCTCTCGATGAGGCGCGGGCACAAGGTAAAAACCTATGGCACGATGCCTATATGAAGCGTGTCATCATTATGACTCCTACCAATCTTGTTCTTGCAGTACGTATGTTGCAAGACATGTGGCGGCAACAACGTCTCGAGGCCAACATACGTGCTATCAAGGAGCGAGCCGAAAAGATATATACTCAATTTATCAGTTTTGCTGTTGATATAGATGCTGTGAGAGCCAATTTGGATAAGGCTATGGCATCGTGTGACAGTGCACGACGACGACTCACGTCGGGTAATAACAATTTGATAGGGCAGTTTGAGAAGATGCGACACCTCGGGCTTGAGCCCAAGTTACCTACCGGAGTCTCTACTATGAAAACGTGGACGCAATTGCGAGATGAAGCTATAGGGACCGATGATATTGCTGATATGGAGGGCAAAAAAGGCGAAGATATTACAGCTCTGCCGGCTGCCGAGTCGTAATGGAGTGTTGTCTTGTGTCGTATTTCCCGATGAAGAAACGAGAGGTCAATAAAGTGGCTCGTTTGGTTGCGCGGAAAAATATTTTACAAATAGGTGAAAAATATTGCGCTTCTTGTTAGGATAATACAATATGAATGCCTACCTTTGCGACGGTATTAATTGAGATAGGCTATGAAAAAGGTTCTTACTATTGCACTCGTTGCCCATGATCGTCGCAAAGCGGAGATGGTAGAGTGGGTAGAGCATAATGCTGAATTATTGTCGCATCACCATCTGGTTTGCACTGGTACTACCGGTAAGTTGGTTCGAGAGGCCTTCCAGCGTAAAGGGATAGCAGCAGAAGTTGTGTGCATGAACTCAGGACCTATGGGCGGAGATGCCGAGATAGCTGCCATGGTAGTGCGTCATCAGATAGATTTAGCTATATTTCTTATCGACGACCTCAACCCTCAACCTCATGAGGCCGACATACAGATGTTGCTTCGTCAATGCCGCATACACAACATACCTATCGCATGTAATCGTTACAGCGCCGACTTGATGATTACGAGCACATTATGGGACGAAGAATACTATGTGCCTACGCAACCCAAATATGTGCAATTCTTGCGTGACGAGAATATGCAGGAAATAGGACACAACGAACAGTCGGCTCAAAATAAATGAAAATATAAATTCTTTCTTGTAAAGAATAACAGCATAGTTTTTGTGATAGTTATAATAGAAGATTGGAGGCTGCGCATCCTTGTGAAAGAATGCGCAGCTGTTTTTTGTTTAGACTAATTAAAGCGATTGCTCTTTGTGTGAAAACCAAATTAGAAACAAGTGGTAGGGTTTATAAGGACCGTCTCCTTGTCTTTCTCATTCCACGAAGCTTATGCTTGAAGGGTGCGGCTGTTGATGGTATTGGCTATATTCTTACATTAATCGTTTTTTTACAACGGCAGGATTCCCAGCGGCAAGACAGTCGTCGGGGATATCACGTGTTACAACGCTACCGGCTGCAATGATGCAGCGGTTGCCTATGGTTACGCCGGGGCATATGATGACGCCGCCACCAAGCCAGCAGTCGTCGCCGATGATTACGTGATGGCCTGTTTCTATGGGTTTGCGCCGCTCTGCGTAGTTAATGGGGTGGTTGGGTGTATATATTTGGCAATTAGGCCCTATCTTGCAATGGCTTCCTATGGTGATACCTCCACAATCGAGCATGGTGGCGCCATAGTTGATAAAGGTATCGCTACCGATGGTTATCATGTTGCCGTGGTCGCAGTAGAATGGGGGTGCAATGTCGGTAGTGGGGGGTATGCCTGGTATGAGTGCTTCTAAAGCGCGGCGATGCGCATCGGTATCGTACATGGGGGTGCGGTTGAATGTCTCGTTTTTTCCCAGGCATTCGATGTGGCTTTGCATGGGTTCGGGTGCCGAAAAGTCGTAGAGCAAGCCCTGTTTCATTTTTTCGAGTTCGTTCATATAGTATGGGTGGTTTTTACGCCTGAAATATAGTAAAAATAATCGGCGGTTGGAAGGATTACTGTTCCCCAACCGCCGATGCAAGGTTATGGTGTTGCCTCAACCATGTGTTATTGCCATCAGTGTGGACTATTCCCACTCGATAGTCGAGGGTGGCTTTGAGCTGATGTAGTACACGACGCGGTTGACTCCTTGTACTTTGTTGATGATGTCGTTGGAGACTTTGGCAAGGAAGTCGTATGGGAGGCGAGCCCAGTCGGCTGTCATACCGTCGGTAGAGAGTACGGCACGCAAGGCTACGGCACGTTCGTACGAGCGTTCGTCACCCATTACACCTACGCTTCTGACGGGGAGCAGTATGACACCGGCTTGCCATACTTTGTCGTAGAGGTCGTTGTCGATGAGGCTTTGTATAAATATGTTGTCGGCATCTTGCAAGATACGTACTTTCTCGGGCGTAATGTCACCAAGGATGCGTACGGCCAAGCCGGGGCCGGGGAAGGGGTGACGGCGAATGAGGCGCTCGTCGATACCCAGCTCGCGGCCTACGCGGCGTACCTCGTCTTTGAAGAGGAGACGCAGCGGCTCCACGAGTTTCAGGTTCATGCGCTCAGGAAGGCCGCCTACGTTGTGGTGACTTTTGATGACCATGCCGGTGATAGAAAGCGACTCTATTACGTCGGGATAGATAGTACCTTGTGCAAGCCACTTGATGTTGTCTAATTTCTGAGCTTCACGGTCGAATATCTCTATGAATCCTGCTCCGATGATTTTGCGTTTGCGTTCGGGGTCGGTTACTCCGGCAAGGGCTTTGTAGAAGTATTCTTTGGCATCGACGCCTATTACATTGAGCCCCATGTGCTTATAATTGGCGAGTACGTTGGTAAACTCGTTTTTGCGAAGCAGTCCGTTGTCGACAAAGATACAGGTAAGATTATGGCCGATGGCACGGTTGAGCAGTACTGCTGCGACGGTAGAGTCTACTCCGCCTGAAAGGGCTAGTACCACTTTGTCATTGCCTAATTTTTCGCGCAGCATGGTGACGGTATGTTCTATGAACGATGCCGGTGTCCAGTCTTGTTTGCATCCGCATATATCACGTACGAAGTTGGTGAGCAGTATCATACCATCTTCGCTGTGGTATACTTCGGGATGGAATTGTACAGCCCAAGTCTTTTCTCCTTCGACACGGTATGCAGCGTTGCGAACCTCATGCGTGCTGGCTATGCAGGTAAAGCCGGCAGGAATCTCGGTGATAGAGTCGCCATGTGACATCCATACTTGTGAGTTCGGCCGTATGCCATGCATAAGAGGGTCGTTATCGTCATGCCAAGCGAGATTGGCTCGACCGTACTCGCGAGTGTCGCTTTTCTCAACTTTTCCGCCGGCACTATGTGCAATGTATTGTGCACCGTAGCATACGCCGAGGAGAGGGTATTTGCCTCTTATTTTCGACAAGTCTATTTGCAATGCCTCGGGGTCGTTTACCGAGTAAGGGCTGCCTGAAAGGATAACGCCTTTGATACCCTCTTCGTTGCCGAAGGGGAACTTGTTATAAGGCAGCAGTTCGCAATAAGTGTTAAGCTCGCGTAAGCGGCGGGCTATTAGTTGGGTATATTGCGACCCGAAATCGAGAATGATGATTTTTTCCTGCATTGTGTATCTGTTAGGTGTTAGTGTTATGCTATTGTTTATCGTTTTTTCTTTGATGTGGTTTGTGATGCCGGTTGTCCGTAAGCCATGCGACGTACTTCGGCTATGGCTGAGGGCTCGCCGGCTATCCACATTACGTCGTCGGCCGCGATTGTAGTGCTACCATCGGGATGTAGGAAGGTGTCTTTGTCGCGTTCTATGCCGACCAAGAGGCATCGGTATTGGTCGCGCAGGTGCAGGTCGCGAATGGTTTTTCCTATCCAGGTCGATTGCTCGCTGATGGATACATAGGCATATTTTACTTCTTGCGATGCAGTGACGGTATTTTTTATCTCGCCCGATTCTACTATGGGCAGGAAGTCGTGTATCTGTTCGGCGGTACCTATCACACCAATGGTATCACCTGGGAAGAGCTTTACCTCGCCTCCCGGTATATTGATGCGTCGCGTGCCTCGTGATATACTTACTATGTTGACTCCGTATTTGTGGCGTATGTCAGACTCTATCAGTCGTACGCCTGCCAGTGGACTGGTCTCTTGCAACTTCATGGTAGCAATCTGCAAGTTATGTATGAGGCCGTGCCCTTTGCGGCTGAGTTCTCGTTGGTTGAGGTTGTTATAAAAGTTATTTTCTAATTTGCTGAATTGTCTCTGTATGGTTTTTGAGAAGAGTAGCATGATTACTGCAAAGATGGCGAGGCCTATAAACATGCCTATATATGAATATACCGTCAGCAAAAAGCCTATGACCAATGCTATGGCTGTGACATAGCGTAGTACAAAGAGCAGTACCAACGGTACTTGGTTGACACCTTTCTCTATGCGCAGGGCGCGTATTATCTTAGTGTCGATTTTGCGCATTGCCATAGCCCACAAGAAGGGGGACATGGCTGCCAGTGTTATGACAGTGCCTATTAGTGTGCCTATGGTTCCGGGAAGGAGGTCTCCTATAATCGGGAAGAGAACCAGGTGGGCTGCTATCATGATGGCTATACACAGGATGCCATATATGAGTATGTTGCCAAGATAGTTGGCAGCGACGACTTTCCACCAAGCTTTGCTTTCTTGTATTTCGGTTTTACTTGTAGCGTAATTGTCTAGCAGCTTTTTGATGCCCGAAGGTATAAGAGGCTCTATTTTCTCGGCAAATGGTTTGGCGAGTTTTATCATGTAGGGCGTTGTAAAGGTCGTTATTACTGATACGGCTACTACGATGGGGTATAAGAATTTATCCATCACGCCCAACGATATGCCTAATGATGCAATGATAAACGAGAATTCACCTATCTGTGAAAGACTGAAACCGGCTCTGATGGCTATTTGTCGTGGTTGTCCTGAGATAAGCATGCCTAAAGTGGCCAGTGACGATTGTCCTATCACAACTACCAGTGATAATATGATGATGGGTAGGGCATATTGTACCAGCGCATCGATATTGACCAACATGCCCACTGAGATGAAGAATACTGCACCAAAGAGGTCTTTAATGGGTTGCACTACTTTTTCGATACGTTCTACCTCGACTGTACTCGATAAGATAGAGCCCATGACAAAGGCTCCCAATGCTGCCGAAAATCCTGCATACGATGCTATGACTACCATGCCCAGGCATAAGCCCATGGCTACGATGAGCAATGTTTCTTCGTTGAGATAGCTTTTTATTTTACGAATGAAGGAGGGTAGCAGGTATGTGCCTACTACAAACCATAGTACGAGGAAAAATACCAGCTTGGCTATGCTGCCTATAAGTTCACCTCCTTCTACACGCCCTGCTGCTACCGACGAGAGTATCACCATGAGTACAACGGCCATGAGGTCTTGCACGATGAGTACACCGAATACGGTTTGTGTAAAGGGGGCTTGTTGCATTCCTAAGTCGTTGAATGCCTTGATTATAATCATGGTAGACGACATGGATAGCATGGCACCGAGGAAGATACTGTCGAAGGTGGTAAAGTGTAGTAGTTGGCCTGCCAAGTAGCCTATGGCTATCATGCCTATGGCTATGGTTAGTGTTGTGGTGAAGGCTGTACCGCCTACGTGAATCAGTTTTTTGAAGTTAAATTCCAAACCCACGGTGAAAAGCAGTACGATAATTCCTATCTGTGCCCATACGTCGATGTCGGACGCGTCGGCTATCGATGGAAGATAATGGAAGTTGGGACTGGCAAGGAAGCCGGCAACAATATAACCCAGTACGACCGGCTGTTTCAGCTTTTTGAACAGCAGGGTTACTATGCCAGCCAATACCAGAATAAGAGCAAGGTCTTTTATAAGGGGTTGAAGTTCGTTCATGATTTAGCTCATTTCGTTTTGCAACGATATGTTTGTGGTGGGACGTATAGCACTTAGTAGGGCAAAGATGCGGGCTATATCGCTGTTGCCTCGCATTTGTACTACGAAATCTATGGTGGTTGTTGTCTCGGTATAATTATAGTTGAGATACCATTCGTGAAGACGTATATCGTTCTCTTTGAAGAAGCTGCGATACTCTTCTATGGTATCTAAAATGATAGGTAGCCGCATGCGTATGACGTTGCTTTCCCACTCGAACTTGAAGCGGTGTTCGTAGTAGTCGAGTATGATGAGAGTGAGCAATATCAGAATCATGGCTATAAAGGCTATGGCGTATAACCCTATACCTACGGCAAGTCCTATGCCGGCAGCAACCCATATACCGGCAGCTGTGGTGACACCTCGTATCGATGATTTGGTCTTGATAATGGCTCCGGCTCCGAGAAAACCTATGCCGCTTATTACTTGTGCTGCTACGCGTGCCGGGTCGCTGCTGGTGGCAGAGGTGTAGAGTTGTGGTATGGCTGCCGATACGAGCATGGCAAGAGTGGCACCCATGGATATGAGTGCAAAGGTGCGCGAGCCGGCTACTTGCCCTTTGCGTTTCCGCTCGAAACCGATGGCTCCGCCGAGTAATGCGCTCACAAGCAGCTTGAATAGTGCCGATGCCGTCGTTACTTCATTACTGCACAATACTTGGGTGTAGTAGTCGTATAGGGTGTCCATGGTTGCAATGTTATTTGCTTCTTGTAGTGCGGTGTCAGTTTTTGCGGCTCCACATACGCTCGCTGTCTTTCACCATACGTTCGTCTTTTTGTATGCCCGATATGGCAAGAGAGTTGACTATGATGGCGCACACGGGGAATATTACATAGGTTGTAGTGGCAAACGATGTGGGGTGCAAGTCGTTGTATGTGATGTAGCCGTATAATATCATTACGATGTAGACAGTGATGTAAAGCAGCATATTGATGCGGCTTACAAGTATCTGTAACTTTCTGTTCTTGAAGAGGAAGATGGTTATGACCGAGAGCAGTGCCGTCAGCAGCGACAGTATGGCCAAGGTATAGTTTTGTGTCGATACGGTCATGGCGTCTTCTGAGGCTATAGTCTCAAGCCCGGTCGTTGTGAGCCGGTAATCGGCGTCGGGAGTAGAGAGGGTCATGTAGGGTGCGAATGCAAATATGGCCATGAAGATGGCTGCAAACAGCAGATGTAGGGATTGTATTCTTTGTATCATGTAGGTTGTTTATTTAAGGTCTGTTACTTGACGATATATTCAAAGCGTGGTGGAATGGCCGACTCGAAGAAGAGCTCCTGTTTTGTAATGGGGTGTATGAAGCGAATTGTCGCAGCATGTAGAGCCACTCGTCCCAAAGGATTGCAGTGTGAACCATACTTACGGTCGCCAATGATAGGATGCCCGGTGTCGTGCATGTGTACGCGTATCTGGTTTTTGCGTCCGGTCTCGAGTTGTATTTCTACCATAGAGAAGCGAGTATTGCTCTTGATGGTTTTGTAGTGAGTGACGGCCAGTTGTCCTTCGGCCGAGTCTTTGGTAGAATACATTTGCATGGCGGCATTCTCTCTCAGGTAAGAACGTATTTCGCCTTGTGGAGGTTCTATTTCACCTTCTACAATGGCTATGTATTTGCGTTCCAATACGGTTTTGTTCCAGTTGCGTTGCATGGTCTCTTGTATGCCCTCGCGTTTGGCAAAAATCATTACACCCGACGTGTCTCTATCCAATCGGTGTACAATGAATATGTGCGCGTCGGGGTCTTCGCGTTTGACGTAGTCGCTGACAATGCGGTATGCTGTTTCGGTTTTTTGGTTCTGTGTAGCTATAGACAGCAGTCCGTAGCCCTTCTCTACAACCACGAGGTAGTCGTCCTCGAAGATGATGCGTAACCGCTTGTGTTGGAACAACCGATACCCCCGCGTAAAGTTTATGGTTACTTTGTCGCCTTTGTGTAGTGGTATGTTGTAACGCGTGGTAGGTATTCCGTTGATAGCTACTTGACGGTGCGCAAGATACGATTTTACAGTGGTGCGCGATTTGTCATTCATCGTAGCAATGAGAAAGTCGAGTAGCTGCGCCGGCTCTTTCACCGTATAGGTATATTCTTTGGAAGGACGGCGCGGAAATTTTTTCTTGGTTGGTGTCATGCTTCTTTTTAGTCTGTAGCTTACTGCGTTTGAAGAGGCAATAAGCTTTTTGAAGTCTTACATTTTTTCTTTGCAAAGGCGGTGCTCTTCGGCCGCAGCCGTGTTGAGACTGTTTCTCTGGCAGGTGCTGCCAAGATAGTTTCTTTGCTATTTCTCTGCAAAGATAAGGTTTTATCGTCCAATTAAGAAACCGATACTCTATTTTCTCGCGGGGGTACGGCTTTTTATGTGTTTGTGTAGAGAGTATGGTTTGTGTGGAGTAATAATAAAAAAGCTCGCTGCCCTGAATAAGGGCAGCGAGTACTTTAGGACGGGAGTTCCGAGTGATTATTCGTTGATGATTACGCCGCTTTCGTTTTCGTCGCAAGTACCATAGTAGGGGCTTGCCGGCGTATAGTCGATAGGAGCACCCGTAGCATCATCGAGAAACTCTACGTGTGATGCAGGCTGACATGAGGTAATGATGATATTATTGGCTCCTGTGGTGCCGTTGCCTGTACCTCCGTTATTTATTAATCCTATAAATCCTGATGTTAGCTGGTATGCTGAAGCACTTCTTACTCTTATGTAAACATCTTCCGTGCGGCAATTGGTAAATCCTACATAGCGGCTACCGGCAACTTGTCCTACCAAACCTCCGGCTTGATACCCGGTGATATGAACGTCTTCGGCCGAGCAATTTGTAAGTTTTGTATTGCCTCCACCTACGCCAATCCAACCTATCAGACCACCTATGTTTTGAGTCGTTTTGTTGTTTGAGGCTTTGATATAAATATGTTTGGCATGTACATTTTCAAAGATGGCAGTAGTACTCCAGTTTTGTCCTGTATAGCCAATGCATCCGGCAAAATAGGCATACTCTTGGCTGTGGTCTACGGGGTTGCCATCGACATCGGTATCTACCATATCGCAGGCGCGGCCGTTGATGGTGATGTTCTCAAAGGTAAGATTGCGCATGGTGCCTTGGAATTTGCCCCATACACCTTGGTATGCGTTGGCAACAAACAAAATGTTAAAGTAGTAATATTTGGCACCATAGGTTCCGTCGAGTGTAAAGTTGCGTAAGGTATGTCCTTGTCCCTCTACGGTGTACGATGGTTCTCCGTCGCTTGGATAGATAGGTTTCCAGTTCATACCGCCCATGTCGATGTCGTTCTCGATGACGAAGGTTGTACCCGATGCGATGTTGTTGATATTGTCGGGTAGCCAAGCAAACTCGTCGCGTGTCTTTATGTAGTATGTTTGGGTTGCGTCGTCGTATTCGGGTTCGGTAGGCGTTACTACATTGGGGTCCCACCACTCTTCTCCTACGACAAAGTCGTTGACGAAGCCTTCGTCTATGTTGATAGTTATGGTACCACCGGTAGTAAGCATGTTGCCTACGATTGTTGTGAGCCAGTTGCGTTGTATAGGTACGTTGGTGTTGAGGTCGCGCACTATCAAAGAGTTGTTGCCATCGAGAAAATCGATTTTGAGGTGTATGGGTTGTTGCTCATCGTTACACAAAAGATAATCTACAATAACAGTACGATTGGCATCTGTTTTGTCGTAACCGGCTTTGTAGTATTTTTCTTCTTTGCTGGGGTTGATGTTTGCGGTGAGTTCTACTCCCGATGCATCCAGTGTACTACCGGCAGCATTGCCATCGGCAGCGAGAGCTTCGCCTGTAACGGCATTCATCCCCTCAAAGCGGGTGCAATTGTAGTAGGTTACCTTGATGTTGTCGGGCATGGGAAGGTTTTCGTAAGCCCAGTCGGTGGTGACGATACGCAGTTTGGCAAAGGGCCGTTTCAGCGTTATGTTCTCGTTGAACCCATTACCTGCGGTGAGGTCTAACGTGCCAAAGTAGGCATCGCGGCTCTCGTCGTTCATCTGAGCTGTTACGTCATCCAGAAGAGTAATATTGCGGAGGTCGGCAGTGTTGTAGTGCAAGTCGGTGGTATCTCCTTCATTTACAAAGTCGGCCCAAGCAACGAGTTTATACTGATGACCCGGGATAAGACGCAACTGGTAAGTTACAGGTTGGTAACCTGTAGCGGCAATCTTTACTTGTGGGCTGACGACTTGCGTTTCGCCGGTCTCGTCGTAGACAGCGAGTTGATAGCGAAGGTCGTATAGCGCCCAATCGACGTTGCTAATACCACCCAATGCGCTATTGCTTGTCTCGCTAACGGCGCGAGTGTTGAGCGCATCGGGAGGTGTCAGCGTCACGGTCATTACTTCGTTCCCATTGTTGTTGTCGTTAAGGATGTCGTTCTGCGTACATCCGATAAGGCTTAAAGCAGCCACTCCTACTAATAATTTAGTTTTCATAACTGTTTGTAATTAGAGTGTTGATAATTGATTTTTAATAATTTACTTCTACCACGTGTTCCCCTTCAAAATTGTCGTCTATGCCAATTCCTCCAGAGCCATGTTCGAGTGTAAGAAATGGCCCTCGCACGACAGTTTCTTTATTGCGTTGTAGAGGAATGTCGATGCCTTGATAATGGTTAATTTCGTTGCCGTCTTTATCGTAGATGGTCACGTCGGCCATGACATGGTCTTCATTGTTGCTAGATACCAGTACATAGTCATAGGCAATGGGTGAGTCGGTTTCACCACTCCTTGTGACGGAAATTTGTGGACGCATGACAAATGAAGAGGCTTGTATGAAACTATTGGGTTGTTGTGTTGCCACATTGTATCCGTTACTGATATATTGACGGTATGTAATCTGTACTTGTATATCGTCGAGAGAGCCACCGGCTTCTAAAAATTCATCTATATCGGTAGCATACATTTTGTATCGTCCCAATGGACGGTCGGTATGTACGGCAATGAATTGTTTGTCGGGTACTTCTTGTGCAAGCTGAGGGTGTGAGTAGTTATTGATGATGATTTGTTCTTGACCGTTGGCGTCATATTTGACAGAAAAGTCGGTATATCCGGTGGCGGCACTCTTATGATGATTGACGCGTGGAGTGTGTCCTTCCACGACGTTTACATCCGATAGTATGTCGGTTTTGTAATGCCAGTCGGAGGGATTTTCGGCGGGAACATAGTCAGCCCATGAGAGAGCAGAGTAGTCACCTTCTGGTAATTCTAAGAGCAGCGTATCTTGAGGCGGCTGCATGTCATTAGGTATAATCTTCTCGCGTCGGATTATGAGACGCTCGGGTTGTGGGTTGCGCATGTCGATGTGCTTGCCTTGATACACTTCTATGACAAAGCGTAAGGCCAGCCTTTCATCTGGAGAGTATGGGTCGGCTCTTTCTTCGGCGAGAAGATTCTCTTCTTGCAGTCCGTTGGCTCCGCATACAATCTCTTTGTAATAGAGCGGAGCACGGCGGTCGGCATTTAGTTCTATGGTGATATGCGAAGTGAGAGGTTTCGGATATTCGTGGATGGTTGCGTCGCAGGCATATAGTAGCAATAGCCCGCTCACGAGAAGTGCGATATGTAATCTCTTGCGGTTCATGTTACTATCTTTTTTTCTTGTTTTTTAGATGTTTAGCCCATTTGTATGATAGAGTGACACCTGCTCTTGTGAGTCCCCAATACCATGCTTGACCCGAGGAAAAGCGCGGCCCGTTATCCCAATTGCGGTATGCGTCGTAACTGTATTCTGCAAAGCCGAAGCCGATATTGAATTCTATGCCCCAATGTCCGGTCTTGTCTAAGGGTAAGGCGTATCCATAGCTGAGTCCCATTCCCCAAAGGGCATGGTTGGGGTCTTGGTAGCGGGCGTAGTCATTAAGGGCAACATTGAAGCCGACTATATGGGTGTGTAGCCCTATAAAATGACCTTTCATAACGTCTCCCATCCACCATCTGATTTCGGGTTGTGTGGCGAGTAATCTTATCTTACGCCGTGGCGTGAAGAGGTCGTATGGAGAGTACCATACCGGAACATCGAGTGAGAAGTGGTCCCATAACTGAACTTCAAAACCCAAGTTGGCAGTGAGTATGGCGGTAAAAAGCAAGTTGTTTTTTATTGCAAACACCCATTCTCTTTGGGTCGTTGCCGTGAAGGCTTGTGGCGCCGGGGCAAGTTGGGTTGCTGGGTAGTAAGGCACTGCTATGCGTGGTTGCGTAGCGGTGAGCTGCTGCGGGGTGTCGTAACATACGATGACCATGCGTGCATTGCGGAAAGGAGGAAAAAATTCGTGGATGACGCGGCTCCATGTGCGCCCGCCATCGATGGCTTTTATCTGTAGTTTCCTTTTTTCGGTGTCGGGCTCAGAGGCGATGATGTGTAGTATTTCGTCCCGATGCGGGAATGTGTCTTTTGTTCTGAGGGCAACGGTGAATGAATACCAATCCTCCTCTAAATTTTCTATTCTGAATATCGAGTCGGGTAGTTCTGTTGTGCTGCGAAGATATTGAGCAAGGGCTTGCGAACGATAATGTCCCAGCTTTTTATTCCATGTCGGCGGGCCTTCGGGCGAAGCGCTGCCACCTATCCATATATAGGCAAGGTGTACCTCGGGCTCGCTCATAATCTTGTTTATAGTGGTTATGATGCTGTCTATAGGTTGGGCATTTTGTAAGTCATATTTGTTGACTTTGAATATAACAGGTACGAGGCTTGTATTTGCATAGAAGAAAGCCGAGTCAATTTGACTTTCGGGTAGGAAGGTTACGTATTCAGGATAACCGGCTCGATTGTAGATGAGGGCTTTGTTGTCGTTGTTATATATGCTTGTGTTATTATATGAAGGAGGCGTGGCGTAACTATAAAAACTCACCAGCATCATAATAGAGATTATGCTGGTTTGTATATAGTGCCGCACTATTTTTTTCATACCACGTAGATTAATTATAGGTTAACTACTGCAAATATATGAATTTAATAGTTTATTCCAAATCATATGGTAATTTATTTTATTTTCAGTGAAAAATAATTGTAAAAATGCATCTTGAAGATTTATTTATGTCTAATTATTTTTTGTAAGATTTTGCTAACGTATAATCGAAATATAGATTATAATGTTCGGTATTTTATTATTTTTTATTTTATATATTGATTGCTTTCGTTGTGTTATTTATGTTTCGATTTGAAAGTAATCGATGATATTTTTAGTATTTATCGAGTAGAAGCTTTTTGCGGATGAAAAGGCAGTTAATAAATTGTGTGTAGCTAAAAGGGAAGACTGAATGTTTTGAAAAACAGATGGGGCTGCAACAAATCTTATGATTGTTGCAGCCCCATGAGCTGGTTGTTGTGCCCGTTGTGGGCGTATGTTTTTATTTAGAGACGTTCTCTGATGGCTTTGCTCTCGGCTTCGTATCCAGGTTTGTTGAGCAGAGCAAACATGTTGCGCTTGTAGGCTTCTACTCCCGGTTGGTTGAATGGGTTAACTCCAAGGATGTAACCGCTTATGCCGCAAGCCTTCTCAAAGAAGTAAATGAGCTGTCCCAAGTAGCGCTCGGTGAGTGCGGGTACCTCTATCTTTATGTTGGGAACCCCGCCGTCGACATGTGCAATCTGGGTGCCAAGTTCGGCCATCTTGTTTACTTCATCGACACGTTTGCCGGCCAAGTAGTTGAGGCCATCGAGGTTTTCGTTGTCGGAAGGAATGGTTACTTTATGTTGCATCTCTTTTACCGAGAGTACTGTTTCAAAGATAGTACGTTCGCCTTCCTGTATCCATTGGCCCATAGAGTGCAGGTCGGTGGTAAAGTCGACTGCAGCGGGGAAAATGCCCAGGTGGTCTTTGCCTTCGCTTTCGCCGTATAGTTGTTTCCACCACTCGGCAAAGTAGTGCAATTTGGGGTTGAAGTTGACAAGTATCTCTGTCTTTTTACCGGCTTGATAAAGAGCATTGCGTGTAGCGGCGTAGAGCATGGCGGGATTTTGTTCGAAGGGAACATCCTCGCCACATGCTTTTTGCATGTCACATGCACCGGCTACGAGAGCGCGGATGTCGAAGCCGGCGATGGCAATAGGCAGCAATCCTACAGGTGTGAGTACCGAGAAGCGTCCGCCTACGTTGTCGGCGATAACGAATGTTTTATAGCCTTCGGTATCGGCAAGTTTGCGTAAGGCTCCCTTGGCGGCATCGGTAACTGCGATGATGCGTTGGCCTGCCTCTTCCTTGCCTACTTGCTTCTCTAATTGCTCTTTGAGCAAACGGAAAGCGATGGCGGGTTCGGTAGTCGTACCCGATTTGGAGATGACTACAATGCCAAATTGTTTGTCGGCAAGAAGTTCTTGTAGCTCGTAGAGGTAATCTTCGCCTATGTTTTGTCCTGCAAAGAGTACGATGGGTGCATTGTGTTGCTTGCGTAGATGCTCAAAGCTGTTTGACATGGCTTCTATCACGGCTTTTGCACCTAAGTAGCTACCGCCGATGCCTATGACAACAACAACTTCGCAGCGTGATTGCAGGTTGTGAGCAGCTGTTTCTATTTCGGTGAGGTCGGCTTCAGATATTTCATTCGGCAGGTTGAGCCATCCGAGGAAGTCATTTCCCAAACCAGTACCTTGGTGTAGTTGTTCCATCCCTTTGGCTGCTTTACCTTGCAGTCCGAATACTGTTTCCCGCGAGACACACCCGAGGGCTTTTTCAATAACCAAATTTATTTTTTCCATTGTAGTTATATTTATGGGTTTTATTATCAAAGGAACGTATCGGCCATGCGGGCAATGGTTTTGTGTATCGATGCGCGGCGGTATAGTATGTCGTAGACGCAGTCGAGTATAGGCATGGGTACTTCGTATTTGCTGTTGAGCTCGTGCATGCACTTGGTACCATAGTAACCTTCGGCAATCATGTCCATTTCTACCTGAGCCGATTTTACCGAGTAGCCCCGGCCTATCATGGTGCCGAAATTGTGGTTGCGACTGAACCGGGAGTATGACGTGACGAGTAGGTCGCCCAGATATACGCTGTCGCTCATATCGCGGGTTATCTCGGGCGAAACGGCACTGAGGAAGTGCGACATTTCTTTCAGCGCATTGGAGACGAGCATGGCTTGGAAGTTGTCTCCGTATCTCATACCCGAGCAGATGCCCGATGCTATAGCATATACGTTTTTAAGTACGGCGCAGTATTCAATGCCGATGACATCTGTAGAGACGATTGCCCGCAGTTTGTTGCAGGACAATACCGAGGCAAAACTCCGTGCCCGCTCTATTTCCTCACAGGCGACAGTCAGATATGAGAGTCTTTCCAAGGCTACCTCTTCGGCGTGGCATGGGCCACCTATTACTGCCACCATATTGTAAGGTACGTCGTAGACTTGCTTGAAGTAACTCGACACAACCAAGTTTTCGTCGGGCACTATGCCTTTGATAGCTGTAACGACAAATTTCCCTTTTAAGCTTGTCGTCAGCTTCTCGAGGTGCGACTTCAGGTAGGGCGATGGGGTGGCCAGTACGATGGTATCGGCTTTGTCTACCACTTCGTTGATGTTGGAGCTGAATTCTATCCTGTCGGGGTCGAAGGCTACATCGGTGAGATAGGCGGGGTTATGGCCGTCGCGTTTGAAATCGGCGATGCGGTCGTCGCGTCGCATATACCATAGGATATTTTCCTCGTTGTTGAGTACCAGTTTGGCGAGGGCTGTTGCCCAGCTACCGCCTCCCAAGATAGCTATTTTACCGATTGGTTGCATTTTACTGTTGGTTTTTCGACCGCTCTATCCATGCGGATATCTCGTCGATCGTGGGATTGGCTAAATTGAGTTTGTATTTTTTGTTGATGCCGCACAGTTCTTGGTGTAGCTTGCCGGGTTGAGCTTCGGCAAGAGAGCTTACTGTGAGGTAACCGGCTTTTTGTAATGGAGCGACCCACTCGGCGGGTATACCGTTTTGTGTGTATGAGGCTTCAGAGTCGCGTTTTTGTACCTTCTCGGGTCGCATTTGCGGGAAAAGGAGTACTTCTTGGATGGTATTTTGGTTGGTCATAAGCATGGCAAGACGGTCCATACCTATACCTATACCTGCAGTTGGGGGCATACCATACTCAAGGGCACGCAAAAAGTCTTGGTCGATAAACATGGCTTCATCGTCGCCCTTTTCAGAGAGTCGGAGTTGCTCTTGGAAGCGCTCACGCTGGTCTATGGGGTCGTTTAGTTCAGAGTAGGCGTTGGCAAGTTCCTTGCCGTTGACCATCAGCTCGAAGCGTTCTGTTAATTGGGGGTTGTTGCGATGACGTTTGGTGAGAGGCGACATCTCAATGGGATAGTCGATGATGAATGTGGGTTGTATGTAGTTGCCTTCACATTTGGCACCGAAAATCTCGTCGATGAGTTTGCCTTTGCCCATGGTCTCGTCAACCTCGATATTGAGTTTTTTGCAGGTCTCGCGCAGCTGGTCTTCATCCATACCGCTGATGTCTATACCTGTGTGCTCACGTATGGAGTCGAGCATGGTGATGCGTTTGTATGGAGCTTTGAAGCTGATTTTGTTTTCTCCTACCATAACTTCGGTCGTACCGTTTACAGCGAGGCAGATAGTCTCCAACATCTCTTCGGTGAACTTCATCATCCAGTTATAATCTTTGTAAGAGACATACATCTCCATGACGGTAAACTCGGGATTGTGGGTACGGTCCATACCTTCGTTGCGGAAGTCGCGCGAGAATTCATATACGCCTTCAAAGCCACCCACAATGAGCCGTTTCAGGTATAGCTCATTGGCAATGCGTAAGTATAGCGGAATATCGAGAGCGTTGTGATGTGTGATGAAGGGGCGGGCTGCAGCTCCACCGGGAATGGGTTGTAAAACGGGAGTATCAACCTCGACGTAGCCATGTGCGTTGATAAAGTTGCGCATGGCATTGACCATCTTGGTGCGTTTCAGAAATATATCTTTTACGCCTTCGTTGACAATCAGGTCGACGTAGCGTTGTCTGTATCGTAATTCGGGATCGTTGAAGGCATCGTACACTACGCCATCTTTGGTTTTGACGATGGGAAGCGGACGCAGCGATTTGGAGAGGACTGTCAGCTTGCGGGCATGTATAGTTATCTCTCCGGTTTGTGTACGGAAAACGTAGCCTTCGATGCCTACAAAGTCGCCTATGTCGAGCAACTTTTTGAATACTGTGTTGTATAGCTCTTTGTCGTCGCCGGGGCAAAGGTCATCGCGTGATATGTAAACTTGTATTCTCCCTTTTGAGTCTTTCAGCTCCATAAATGAAGCTTTACCCATGATACGGCGGCTCATGATACGACCTGCTACTGACACTTCTCGTTGAGGCGCATCGTCGCTGAATGTCTCTTTTATTTCTGTCGTATAGGCATTTACAGGATATTCTGCGGCAGGATAGGGCTCTATGCCCATACGCCGTAATTCGTCCATGCTATTGCGGCGTATTATTTCTTGTTCGCTTAGTTCTAGTGTATTCATATTACCTTTATTCGTATTCACTGCAAAGATAATGCAAAAGCGTACAATTGCAAAGTAAATTTGGCATTTAGGAGTGCATAATATCGCTAATATGTTATGGCATATTGTTATATTGGGTTATAAGATAGTTGTTTATGCCGGTAGCAAGTTGTATAACGGTTGCCGTTGTGAGTCGGTACTGTCGTATTTATATTGCATGTGTCGTTATCGCTTTTTTATTTAATTTTCAGGCCGTTGTAAATGGGACATGCGATGTGTGTAACAAGCGATGTCTGGTACCGATTTATCGGGGCTGTTTCAATTGTAAGCTCCCGCGAAGATACGACGTGCCGTAATATTTTATATTGTGCTAAGTAGCAGAGAATAAGAGTTGTGCACACGTTTGCATAATCTCGAGATAAAAAATTCTCTTTTATGCTTGCGTAGAATAGTATCGAGTGTTATCTTTGCATTGTGATTAACAAAAAAATTAACATAAACAGTTAATCACGCCACTCATAAGTGGTAGATATACAATAGGGTTAAGGTAAAGATTGGTTTTATCGAAAAGGTTTTCATTATTTGTAAGGTAAGATTGTTTTTAAGGAATAGTTTGTTAAAGTAAGAAGGTTTTCGATAGTTAGGAAAGATTGTTTAGGTAGTATGATTGAAGCCTTGTTAAAGGTTCGGAATTTGGGAGTCACGTGTAGAGCGCGACTCCCGCGAGAGGACAAGGAACCGCAAGGCAAAAATTGATGCTGATTGTTACAACAAAAGAGAAAAGTTCGGGAGAGCTTTTCTCTTTTGGTTTTATGTGGCTTGTTAGGTAGTAGTTGGTGGATATGATGTCTGATAGAGCCTTCTGTATTGTAATATTCTTTATGGGGTGGTGCATACTGTCAGATAGAAGAATTCCGAGTATAAACAACGAGGCTGTGACAGATTTTCATCTTGTCACAGCCTCGTTATATATCAGGCCGTTTATTTTACCATTGTCTACCTGTATTTACTTGTAGATGCTCGGCAATGCGACGGGTAATTTCCTGTTCGGTAGATATTTGTGTGCGGATGTAATCGAGTTGGCTTATCAGTAAGTCTACTTTCTCGTGTTGTTTTTTGATAATTGCGTTTTGACTCGATACAATTTCGAGGATTGTTACGAGATTGGCGGGCGGTTGCTCGTTC
Organism: uncultured Porphyromonadaceae bacterium; assembly: GCA_900538705.1. Taxonomy (GTDB): domain Bacteria; phylum Bacteroidota; class Bacteroidia; order Bacteroidales; family Barnesiellaceae_A; genus Barnesiella_A. The sequence goes on along the minus strand of UPZG01000007.1, from coordinate 38,958 downwards.
TTTTTGAGCATTTCACCCTCGCCCAACATAAGCCATGCGGGATTTAACTCGGGATATGTACGTAGTATCTTTACGATACTGTCGTAAGACAATCCCTTACCGCTCCTGCGTTGTTTACCTAAAGTACCCACCGCAATTTTAGCTTGTACTGTAATCTTGTTGTCGTTCAAGCCTTTGTATTGCATGAATTCGTCCAACCGGGTAAAAAAAGTACTGTCCATCTGTGTCTTGTTAAATTGGTTCTCCATTATGCTTTATCTCAAATATATTCTGAGTTTGAAAAGCAGTTTTTCAAATCAGCTATAAAGATATGGAGAATATTTTGAAAAAAGCAAGTATATGACAAAAAAAAACCTAAAAAGCATATTCTTTGAGCTGTTATGCATAAAAATACTTCTTCATTCTCTATTTTTACATAGATAGGTTGTATTAACATTTATAGGTGTTATTATACAACTCCCCCTCCAGCCTTTTTAGACTGGAGGGGGAGTCTGAATATAGTGGGTTTTCTTTTATTGTTTTATAAATTTTGCAACTTGGCTTTTACCGTTACTTTCCATTTTCAAAAGGTAGATACCTTGTGGCAGCTCGCTTACTTCGATGCAGTTTCCATATGTTTCGGCAAGTGTTGCGCCGGCCAGGTTCATTACGGTGAGTTTGCCGTTTTCGCCAACATATACGTAATCGGTAGCCGGATTGGGGTATGTGGAGAGGGGAGTCTTATCGACTGTGATGTCTTCGATACCCGAGACTGTGAAGTCGGTATATACTACACAACTGTGTGCCGGTACTGAGAGTCTATAGGTAGTGTTAGTGGTATTGAGTTGTGAACCGCTCAGCAACTCATTCCATGTACCGGTATGTGCAAAGTTAAGAGTGAGGGTAGATTCATACTCGGTAAAGTTGGCAGCTACTACAACGTGTTTGTCGCCCGAGGGAGTACCCAGATAAACATATCGGCCACCGCTCCAATCGTTTTGCGATGCATTCCATGAGAATGAGGCATTGGTGGCAAAGAGTTCGGGATATGAGTTGCGAAGGGTGTTTAGTTTGCTGTATGCAGTGTATAGACTGTGGCGGGCTGGGTCGTCATAATATTCCCAGTGGGGCTCTTTAGGGTCGGTATCGCCATTGCCACCACTGATGTCGTAGCCGAGTTCGCCGAATTGCCATATCATTTTGGGTCCGGGAACAGTAAGGAACATGGCTGCGTTGCAGATGGCTTGACTCATGCGGGTCTCAATGTTGTTGGCTATGGATGAAATACCGTATGTGAGTGCTTTGTATTGGGTGCGCTCCTCGTCGTGGCTCTCCATGAAGCCTACCAGGCTATTGTAGGGCATCCGATTGTTGTCGGCATACAAATCGGTAAACGAGCTCGATTCCTGATAACCCATAGCTGTCTGGCAGTATGCGTTGTTGAGTTTGCGCCAAAGCATGATACCATTTTGAGCCAGTTCTTTCTCTTCGTTTTCGGCGCAGAAGTGCTCGCATATCATGCAGGCATCGGGTCGTACAGCCTTAATGGCCGAATTATAGTCTTTGAGTATGGCTATACGCGATGCGTCGTAGTTGCTTGACGTAGATTCGTTGCTGGATTGTTGTGTAAATCCTTTGGTGAGGTCGAAACGGAAGCCGTCTACTTTATACTCTGTGAGCAGGTATTGCAGGTTGCGCTTGATATAGTTGCGTACTTCGGGGCATTCGTGGTTGAAGTCGTTGAATACGCTGTAGGGGTGGGGTGCGTCGACATTGAACCACGGGTTGTTGGCGGTAGGCTTGCTTGTAGTGCTGTTCCACCACAGTTTGCAGTAGGGGTGATTGCCGGTGGCGTGGTTATAAACGACGTCGAGGAATACGGCTATACCGCGTTTATGGCATTCGTCGATGAAGCGGCAATAGTCTTCTTCGGTTCCGTATGCTTTGTCGAGTGCAAAGAAGAAGCTCGGGTTGTAGCCCCAGCTGATGTTGCCGTCGAATTCTTGTACTGGCATGAGTTCTATGGCGTTAACACCTAACGAAAGCAGGTAGTTGAGGCGTTGTGTAGCGGCTTTGATGGTGCCTTCCTCGGTAAAGTCGCGTATGAGCAGCTCATATATGACGAGGTTGTCGCGATTTTCTACGGTGAAATCGGTTACTTCCCAGTCGTATTTATAGGGCTTTGTGGAGAATACCGTAACGGGGTCGGAGGTGTATTCGGCGGGGTATTCGCGCAATCCGGGATAGACGCTTTCATCTATGTATTGGTCGTTCCAGGGGTCGAGTATCTTGGTACTATATGGGTCGGCAAGTCTTACGGTAGTCCCTTCTGAGGTGACAACATAGTATTGGAATGCATACTCTACAGAGGGGTCGAGGTTGTTGATAGTAATCCACCAGCATTTGTTGCTGTCGTCGCGTTTCATCATATATTCGTTTTGGGGCTTCCATTGGTTCAGGTCGCCTATCCAGTAGACGCAGTCGCTGGCTTTGCCGTTCTTGTCGCTGTCGAACAGTACAAATGTAGCGGTGTGGTCGTCTATTATGTTAATGCCTTCGGTTACACCGGCGGGACGTGTGGCATGGGTAACTTCGTTACGTACTGTAATGCTTTTCTCGCTGTAGGCAGTTTCGCCGTTGGCGGTTACCTCGGCCGATAGGGCGAGTGTCCCGGCTGAAGAGAGGGTAAGAGACGGGGTTGTCATAGAAGTAGCAGCTCCGTCGCTTGTGTATGTGTCATTGTTTCCTCCGGGGTAGGTTACGTGTAGCGTGATATTGGCAGCCTCGGTGGCTGTTACTTTTACGGTGATATTGCTTCCTATGGGCAGGATTTCGCTTTCGGGGGTGACAATGATGTCGGCGTACAGGTTGTCGTCGACTACGTTGATGAATCGGTCGGCAGCGATGCCTTTTTTCGTACCGTCTTCGTTACGGAATACGACACCTATCTTTTTTACCGGAGTGGTGGCACCAAACCATTCGCGTATTGTGGGCGAAAGAGTGATAGACCATTTGGCCGAACCTTCGCGAGTCATGCGGCATTTCTCGATATTTTCGTCCCAATCGGCAGGAACATAGTTCCATGTGGAGCCGTCGACAACACCGATGTGTACGTATACATCGCCCGAGTAGTTGTAGAGAGGCGATGATGGTGCAGCCTCAAAAATAATTTTTCCTTGCTCGTTGGCATTGAGTGTGGCGGGAACGGTTGATACTGTTCCTTGAGCCGAAGCCGCAGTTATGCCTATGAAGGCAAGGATAAAGAGAAGCAGATTCTTTTTCATGTCAAGGAAATTTTATGTATGATTATATGTTTATGTCTTTATTGTAACTTTCTGAATTTATGAAGCTTATCGGCTGATATTATATATGGCTATCGCCACCTTGTTTTTATTTATGGTATAAGCGGTGTGTTTTGCACAGTTGATAAAAAGAAGCCTATTATTTAGGAGAGTGGCAGTGATAATAACAAGGAGGCGTAATGTGCGCCTCCTTGTTGTGGTTGTGTTGTTATTTTTTATTGCAGCGTCACATTGTAAGTATAGGACGTCATGTCAAGTGTGATGACGTATGTACCGGCATCGGGGAGTGTCATTGAACCGCCGTTGGCAATCAGAGTTCCTCCCATAGCAGGATTTTGGTCTTGGAGTGTATTTCCTAATACGACATTCCAGTCATTGTTGTCTATTGCCGATTGGGGAGCGACTTTCCAGTTGCTTAGTCCGGTTACGGTTACGGTCATCGTAAAGATTTCGCCGTCGGTTGTTGTAAACGGCCAGTTGGCAGCAGCCGAGAAGTCCCAAGTGGGGAGGTCTCCTATCAGATAGTATGCACTTTCTATGGGGAGGGCTTTGGGCGTAATGGTGGCAGCGAGTGTGTTGGAGTAGAGTTCTATGCAACGTTCGCTGCTGCGTATGACGGCTGTCAGTTTAGAGTATACGGTGTATGCTTGTGCTTTGCTGCCGCAGAGGCTTTTGACGGTGGCGTCGAGGTCGGCGGTAGCTATTTTTGCTGTATTGCCGTTAATGGTGACCGGGATAGTTACAGCACTGTTCATATCTTCGGTCGCAGCCATAGCCAATGTGTACTCGAAAGATGCGTTTGACGGCAATTCGGGAGTTGCGCTGAGGTCTATGGTGAAAGCATCTATAGTGTCGGCGCTCGCATCTGTTATAACGACTGGTTGCGCGTAAGCTTGAGCCTCGATGGTGATGCTTGCTTGAGCAGGGTCTTCCGGCTCGTAACCAAAGGGGTCTGCTACCGGCGTATTATAGTCGGTACAAGCCGACATGGCAACCATACCTACGAGCAACGTGCTTAATATTGAAATGTTTTTCATTTTTGTTTGCTGTTTTGTGGTTTGTTTTTTGTTAAAGGGCGGCGGGGTGAGCCGCCGCTCCTTGTTTTGTCACATTATTCTTTGGCAAAGAAATAGTAGTTGCCGTCTATGTCGTTGAGTACGACAGTGTATGTACCGGCTTTTACGTTGATGTTGTTGCCCGACTTGATGAGCGAGTAGGGGAATGAGTCACCACCCCAGCTTACGTCCCATGCTCCATTGGCGCGGAACTTGGCTTCGCAGTCGGCATCGAAGGTAACTGTTGTTGTCCAGATGTGCGGGTTAGTCATGTTGAAGGCATCCATGCGCACGGGGTTCTCGCCCCAATTTTCGAACGAACCTACAATCTCTATCCAATCGTAAGAAGTTGGTGTTACATCGGCTTTCTCTATGGTGCAGCTTTCTTGTCCGGCCAGCGAGTTGGTGGTTATTGTGTAGTAACCGCTCTCTTCTACTGCGATGTTGCCTGAGCCGCCATCGTTGTGTACCAAACCGTTGATGGTGCCGTCGGAGCTACCCCATTGCTCGTCCCAACCACCTACGATGTTGATGAGCTTGAATCCTACGCCTGCCTCGAACCAGCCGGTGTATGTGAACTCGCCGTAGCCGGTTATTTCGTCATAGCTGTAATTTTCTACGAGGCTCAAAGGTATCAAGGTTGTACCTTGTGCATTGGCGTCGTTTGCCCAGTCGATGTAACCGATGATGTAGTGCGGTTGCGGGAGCATGTCTTCGAGCAACATGTAGTAGGGTTGCACGCGCAGTTTTATTACGTTTGAGTAGCAGGGGCTTACGTGCGGGGTGTCGCCATTGGCTGTTGTGGTAGCGCTTGTAAGGAAAGCGCGCAGGCGTACGTAGATATCCATGATACCGGGATTCTCGTCGACGTTCTCACCTTGCAACAGGGTGATAGCTTCGTTCATCTCACGGGTGTTGATGGCTATTTTCTGTGCGGCACCTGATGTGCTGAGCTCTTGGTATGAACCTTCGGTGAATTGCTCACTGAAAGATACTTGTGCATAGTAGGTTGTGGCGGCTGTGAAGCCGAAGTCGGGTTGCATGCGTACGGTGAGTGTCTCCATGACGCTGTCGGCGTCGGCCGAGCGCAGTACGTATACGTAATCGTCGTAGGCCGGTTCGTTCAGCACAAAGGTGAGTGTGCCGTCTTCTGCTGCCGGATTAATGGTTATTTTCTCCTCCTCTTGGCAACTTGCGAGTAATGCCATGCCCAAGACGCAGGGAATAATATATTTTATATTTTTCATACTATTCTGTTTTTAAGATGTGATGTTAATATCCTGCTACTTGTACCAAATTGGGGTTGGCATTCAACTCCGATGCGGGGATGGGCAGGATGTTGTACTTGCTCTCGAATGTCGTACCGTTGGCCGAGCCGCCTTTCCAGTCCCAGTTATAGTCGGTAGTACCGCCAAAGCGATTGTAGCGAATAAGGTCCATACGGCGACGTCCTTCGAAGTAGAATTCGCGGCACCACTCGTCGAGGATGATGTCGAGCGATACGACCGGGAAGGTACTTGCATTGGCACGGATACGCAGGTCGTTTACAACTCTGCGAGCTTCGGGCTCGTTACCCATTCTCATTTGTGCTTCGGCATATGTGAGGTATGCTTCGGCCAGACGGAAGAAAGGTATATCGGTATCGGGGAACTTCTCGTCAGAAACGGCTCCTCCATCGGCGCGAAGGTTTGTCCATTTCGTCACGCTGTAACCATCGGTGAATGCCGAGGTGTTGGTGATAATGGGATTGCGGCCTTCGGTGTAGAATATGAAGCGGTCGTCGCTGCCGGTAAACTTGTCGCTCAGGGCTTTGCGTGCGCGGATACCACCCCAACCGTCGATGCTGCCCCAGTCGGGCATACCGCTTGTGTGGGTAGCTGCGATGAGGAAGAACGAGCCTCCGTAAGATTGGGTCTTGTTACCGTCTTGACGGATGGGAAGTATGATTTCTTGCATGGCACGGTTTACGCCGCCGGCAACGTCATTGTCGGCCATGAACAGGTGCTGGTAGTTGGGACAAAGTTCGTAGGATGTTTTCATTACCATGTCGGCGTAGGTGGAAGCATCGTTGTAGCGGTTCTGACCGATGTATACTTCGGCATTGAGGTAGAGGCGTGCCAGCAGTAACCATGCTGCTGCGCGGTCGGCGCGGCCGTAGGCAGAGGTGCGGGGTTCGCTCATATCGTTGGGGATAGCTTGCAACTCTGTCTCAACGAAGTTGAACAACTCGGCGCGGCTGCTTTGTAGCGGGGGCTCATCGAGTACTTCTGTTACCAAAGGTACGTTGCCGTAGAGGTCGAGCAGATAGAAGTAGTTGAGCGCGCGGATGAAGCGTACTTCGGCACGCTGTTTTACGGTCTCGGCATCGCTTATGCTTTCGGTCATTTCAAGGAAATGGTTGCACAATGTGATGTCGAAGAAGAGGCGATAGTAGAGGCCTTGTACGAAAGTGTGCGACGATGTCCATTGTGCATAGTTCATCTCGGGGATACCTACGTCACCCCAGCAGCAGTGTGCTTCGTCGGTAGGCAGCTCGTTGAAGTCCCACATCATGCGGTAGAAAGCACTCTTACCTTCGTCGATACCCATGGCATTCAGGTCCCCGTTTCCGTCGGGACCTCTCATACCGGTAAAGCCGAGGGTTGCATATATCTTGGTGAATACGGCTTGCTGGTCAAACTCTTGTTGTACCTGTGGGTTGATAGGCGTTACATTGAGGTCGTCCACGCAAGAGCTCAGTCCGGCAGCTAATGCTATCGATGAGCAGAGAATGATATTTTTGATATTTAGTTTCATGGTTGTTGTTTTGCGTAGTTTGGATTAGAATTCAAGTGTAAGGCCAAGCATCGTTGTGAGCGGACGCGGATAGATGTTGTTGTCTATACCTCCGTCAACTTCGGGGTCTAAGCCTTTGTATTTGGTTATTACAAACGGGTTTTGTACAGTGGCGTATACACGGCCGCTGACGGTTTTTCCCTTGAATGAGTAGCCGAGCGTAATGTTGTCGCAACGCAGGAACGAAGCGTTTTGTACGTAGTAGTCGCTGGCAAAATAGTCGCCTTGTCCCAAGAATTGGGTGTCGAGTGCCGATACGGGGCGGTTCGAGAAGAAGCCGAGGGTCGAGTATACTTCGAGACCGGCGTTGTCTGCATCGGTGTCGTTATATACGTAGTTGCCCAGTGCTGCGCGCAGCGAGAAGCTGAAGTCCCAGTTTTTCCACATCAGTTTCGAGGTGAAGCCCATGGTGACGTCGGCTGCGGGGTTCTCGTAGATGTATTTGTCTTGGTCGTTTATTATGCCGTCGCCGTTGCGGTCTACGAAGAGGTTCTCAATGGGCTTGCCATTAGAATCATAAACTTGTTGATAAACGTAGAACGAGCTGGCGGGATAGCCTACGGCATGTACTTTGATAGGCGAACCTGTACCGCGCGATGCGTTACCGGCGGGTACGTAGTAGCCTTCGCCGCTACCGGTTGTCAGCTTGGTGATTTCGTTGTTGTTCCATGCTACGTTATAACCGAGTTCCCATGTCCAGTCTTTGGTTTGTATGGCGGTAGCGTCTATCGAGAATTCAACACCTTGGTTTACCAATGAACCTACGTTGCTGATAACACTGGGTGCAAAGTTGGTTCCTGCCGATACGCTTACTACGTTCAGCAAGTCTTTTGTTTCGCGGTAGTAGTAGTCGATGGCACCACGGATACGTCCGTTGAGGAAGCCATAATCGAAACCTGCATTATAGGTAGTCGTCTCTTCCCATTTCAGATTGGGGTTGTATGCGTCGGGACGAGCAAATGCATAGTATATGTCGCCGAAGGGATAGAAGGCGTGGTCGGTACTTGTAGTATAAACCGGCAAATAAGGATAATCACCTTGGTTGATGTTTTGCTGACCGGTAACACCCCATCCTAAACGGAGCTTGAGGTCGCTCAACCAGCTTACATCACGCAGGAATGATTCGTCTTTGATACGCCATGCCAGGGCAACCGATGGGAAGAGACCCCAACGGGTGTCGGGTGCGAAACGCGATGTACCATCGTAACGGATGGTGGCAGTGAGCATGTAACGGCTGAAGAGGTGATAGTTTAAGCGGCCGAAGAAAGATACGAGGTAACTTTCGGTTTTCCATTCGTCGCTTGTGGGGCTGTAACCGTCGAGGCCTACATAGTGGTTGTTACCTTCGCGGTAGAAGTGTTGCCACTCGTAACCGGCCATGATGTCGAGGTTGTTGACTCCAAATTCTTTGGCGTATTGCAAGTATGCATTTAACATCTTGTTCGATTTGAACTGGAAGTCGCTGCCAGTGCGACCATGGAGGTGTGCCTCGGCCGATTCGTAAGGCAGGTAGAGGGTTTGTTTACCTTTTGTTACATCGATACCGATATTGGCGTGGATGTGCATGTCGGGAAGGAAATGCAGACGATAGTCGGCTTCGATATTACCGATGAAATCCCATGCGTTTGATGTCTCGTCGTGCTGGTTGAGCAATGCAACGGGGTTTTTGTTGGCTTGGGTATTGTAGTTGACTCCATCGTTTACAGCCCATTGGTAGTATCCGCCGAAAGCATTGTTGGGGTCACCATAGATAGGTTGTGTGGGGTCGTATGATGCAGCAGCGCCTATTGCTTCGCCCGGGGCGTAGCGGTTGTTTACAATCATACCTTTGGCGTTGATGTTGAACTTCAAGTAGTCATCGAAGAACGAGGGGGCAAGGTTGACTGACCCTGTGAAACGCTCAAAGTTTGATGTCTTAACGATACCGTTTTGGTTGGTGTAACCGAAAGACACGCGGTAGGGCATCCATTTTAAGCCGCCGGCAATAGTCAGGTTTTGGTCATGGCTGAGGGCGGGACGATAAATTTCGCTTTGCCAGTCGGTGTTGGCCGTTCCGAGCAGAGCCAATACATCGTCTTGTCCTGCATAGCGTTCTTGGGCGAAGGCGCGGAATTGGTCACCGGTCATGACCTGACGGGTGTTGCGACGTACGCCGACCGATACATTACCACTATATGTGATGCGAGGTTTGGCTCCTTTTTCGCCTTTTTTGGTTGTGATTACAATCACACCGTTAGATGCACGAGAACCGTAGATGGCGGTGGCCGATGCGTCTTTCAATACTGTAAAAGTCTCGATGTCGTTGGGGTTGATTGCACTCAGGAAGTTGGATACACCTTTGATACCATCGTTATCGAGGGGCAGACCATCGATAACAATCAGAGGGTCGTTAGAAGCTGAAAGTGACGAACCACCACGGATACGTATGGTAGAACCGCCACCGGGGGTACCGCCTTGTGATGTTACGTTTACACCGGCAATTTTACCCACGATCATGTCTTGTGCATTGGTAGTGATACCTTTGCTCATTTCGTCGGGCTTGATAGCTGTTACCGAACCGGTAACGTCAGATTTCTTTACCGTACCGTAACCGATGATTACAGCTTCGTCGAGCATCATGGCATCTTCTACAAGGGTAACTTCTACCGATGCAGCGGCTTTGATGTCTTGAGCCTTGTAACCGATGTAGCTCACTCTGATGGTAGCACCTTCAGTTGTTTTTAATGTGAAATTGCCATCAAAATCGGTCATAGTACCTGTTGTTGTACCTACCACGATGGCGTTTGCTCCGATAACAGGTTCTCCTGTAGCGTCTTTTACGTGTCCCATCACGGTGATTTGCTGAGCAAAAGCACCAATTGAGAGACACAATAGCATGGCTACTGCGAGCACTCTGGGGACTTTTAAACTAACGTAATTCATGCGTAATAGATTAAAAAAGTTGTTGTTAATATTGGGTTTTCTTTCTTTTCTGAAAAGGTTAATGGATTTCCATAGCATATCAAGAACAAAAATAAGTAGCTTTAACATCGTTTCGTGATTATTTTACAAAAAAAATCGCTTTTTATCATGCAATCGTTTGCACGTCTTTTTAGTAAAAAATATATTTGTGAGGCAAATTTTTTGCATGAGAAATCGGAAATTTGAATGCCGATTTGCATATACCTTAAATCTGAAGTGCCATGTCATCACACATTACTATAAAAGACATTGCAAAGGCAATAGGATGTGCGCCATCCACAGTATCGAGGGCTTTGAAGGATAGCCCCAACATCAGTGCGCCGGTAAAAGAGGCCATACAGACCTATGCGCGAGAACACAATTACCGCCCCGATGCCGTTGCATTGAGTTTGCGTAACAGTCGTTCGAATACTGTGGGTGTATTGCTTCCTCAGATAGTGCATTATTTTTTCTCGTGTGTTCTTTCGGGCATCGAAAAAGCTGCCTCAGAGGCAGGCTACAATATTATTGTAGCCCAAAGTGGAGAAAGCTATGAGAAAGAAGTGGCCGCAGTGGAGGCTTTCCGTAAAGCAAAGGTTTGTGGTATAATTGCGTCCTTGGCTAAGGAAACACGTGATTATACGCACTTCCGTCGACTTCTTGATGACGATATACCACTGGTATTTTACGACCGTATCTGTCCTGACTTGAATACCTCGCGTGTGGTGGTAGATGATTATACCGGAACATTTACGGCAGTAGAGCATATGATTGTGACGGGGTGCCAGCGCATTGCTTTTTATACGTCGCCCTTACATCTTGAAATATCGAAAAATCGTCGCAACGGTTATCTTGATGCATTGCGTAAGCATCGTATTGCTGTTGACGACCGATATATATGGGAATGCGATACCCGTCACGAAGCTACGGAACTTACTAGGCGTCTCTTGTGTAATAAGGAGCGTCCCGATGCTTTCTTCGCCGTGAATGCCAATACGGCAGTGGGTATATTGTGGGCTTGTAAAGATGCCGGTTTACGAGTGCCTGATGATATCTCGATATGCGGATTCTCTGACGATAAGATGGCGAGTTCGACCGAGCCTCCTCTTACAATGGTAGACCAGCCCGGTGAGGCCGTAGGGAAAGGAGCTATGGATTTGCTTCTCGCAAAGCTGAATGGTACAGGCGACAAACCGTTCTTTAAAAATAAGATTGTGAAAACAGAGTTGATATTGCGAGGCTCTACTAAGCAATAGCGTTTTGTGAATATACATTTATATTAATATAAAACACATATATACATATATAAGAAAATGAAAACAAAGCCCGATTTGTCATTCTGGAAATTATGGAATATCAGTTTCGGCTTCTTTGGCGTGCAGATTGCCTATGCTTTGCAGAGCGCCAATATCAGCCGTATTTTTGCAACTCTCGGCGCCGACCCGCATGATTTGAGCTATTTTTGGATACTCCCTCCTTTGATGGGTATCATCGTACAGCCTATTATAGGAACGCTGAGCGACCGTACGTGGACGCGCTTCGGCCGTCGTATTCCCTATCTTTTTGTGGGCTCGATTATTGCTGTATTGGTAATGTGTTTGTTGCCTAATGCCGGTAGTTTTGGCATGACTGTGGGTGCGGCAATGATTTTCGGCCTTGTGTCGTTGATGTTTCTCGATACCTCAATCAATATGGCCATGCAGCCTTTCAAGATGATGGTAGGTGATATGGTCAATGAGAAGCAGAAGGGTCTGGCTTATTCCATCCAGAGTTTCTTGTGCAATGCAGGTAGTCTGGTAGGGTACCTTTTCCCCTATTTCTTTACGGCGATAGGCATCAGTAGTATTGCTCCCGAGGGCGTTATTCCCGACTCGGTAATATATTCATTTTATATAGGAGCTCTCATCCTTATTTTGTGCGTCGTATATACGAGTGTTACAGTCAAAGAGATGCCGCCCAAAGAGTATGCCGAGTTTCATGGTATCAAGGAGAGCGACGAGAAGGAGCGTCCTAATATGATAAAGTTGCTTATGCATGCACCCAAGACTTTTTGGACAGTAGGTCTGGTACAGTTTTTCTGTTGGGCTGCATTTATGTATATGTGGACTTATACCAACGGTGCTATTGCCGAGACGGTTTTCGATGCTCCATTCAAAAACGTAGGCGATACGCTGGTACTTGATACAGCTTCGAAGCAATATCAGGCTGCCGGCGATTGGGTAGGTGTGCTTTTTGCCGTACAAGCCATAGGTTCGGTACTTTGGGCTGTTGTGTTGCCACTCTTCCGCAACCGTAAGGTAGGTTATTCGTTGAGTCTTGTGTTGGGCGGTATAGGTTTTGTCTCTACCCTTTACATGACTACTCCTTATGCCCTCTTTATCTCTTACTTCCTTATAGGGTTTGCATGGGCTGCCATGCTCGCCATGCCCTTTACGATTCTTACCAATTCGCTTTCGGGTAAGAACATGGGTGCATATCTGGGTCTCTTCAACGGTACAATATGTATACCACAAATAGTTGCAGCCCTTTTGGGCGGTTCGTTGGTCAAATGGCTTACGCCGGCCGATGGTATAGCACCGCAAGATTATATGCTCGTACTCTCGGGTGTGCTGCTTTTTGCCGGTGCGTTGGCTGTGTGGATTATCAAAGAGACACATGGCGAGGAGCAAGCAGCGTAAATAAGCATATACATAACCAAATAGCTATATTTTATGAAAAAGATTGCATTTGTAATGACTTTATTGGCTATGACAGGAGCCCTTGTGGCAGCTCCTAAGATTAAAATCGACAAAGTAGACCCACCTTATTGGTTTGCAGGAATGAAAAATCCTTCTTTGCAAATCATGCTTTATGGCGAAGGTATTGGTGACGCACAGGTTACTACCAATACTTCGGGTGTAAAGGTAGACAGTGTAGTGTGTTTAGATAGTAAAAATTACCTTTTTGTTTACTTGAATGTTGCCGATGCACAACCAGGAAAGATAGAATTATCATTGCAACAGAAAGGTAAAAAAACGACTGTAATGCCTTACGAACTGCGCCAGCGCGAGCGTGCAGGGGCCGACCGCAAAGGTTTCGATGCCGGCGATGTATTGTATATGCTTATGCCCGACCGTTTTGCCAATGGCGACCCCTCGAACGATAATATTGAGGGTATGAGTCCTTATGTGGTAGACCGTTCTCAACCCAGCGCCCGTCATGGCGGTGATATAAAGGGTATTGAAGAACATCTCGACTATTTCAACGAGTTGGGTGTTACCGCTCTGTGGTTTACACCTGTACTCGAGAACAATATGAGTGACTCATTTTATGAGGACCGTCGGCAGAGTTCGTATCACGGGTACGCAACGACCGACTATTATAAGGTTGACCCTCGCTTCGGTACGAATGAAGATTATCGCCGTCTTGCCGACAAGGCTCATGAGAAAGGGCTGAAAGTGGTGATGGATATGATTTTCAATCATTGCGGTAGCGAGCATGTATGGTTGGCAGATATGCCGTCGAAAGATTGGTTTAACTATCCCGACTATAAGAACCATTTCGTGCAGACTTCTTATAAATTGACGCCGCATGTCGATCCTTATGCCTCGCAATACGATTTCGACCAGATGAACGACGGTTGGTTTGTCATCACCATGCCCGACCTGAATCAACGCAATCCGCACCTCTTGCGGTATCTTATACAAAACAGTTTCTGGTGGATTGAAAGTGCCGACATAGACGGCATTCGCATGGATACTCATCCTTATGCTTACTATGACGGCATGTCGCAATGGCTCAAAGAACTTAATGAGGAGTATCCCAACTTCAATGTCGTGGGAGAGACGTGGTGTGAAAATCCGGCTTATACAGCTTGGTGGCAAAAAGATTCTCGCCTCTCGGCTCCTCGTAACAGCTATCTGAAAACGGTGATGGACTTCCATCTGTGGCAAGTTATCAACGAGTGCTTTACAGAGGAGACAGACGGTTACATGTCGGGGTTGAACAAGGTGTATAACCACTTTGTATACGACTATCTCTATACCAATCCGGCATCGGTAATGGCTTTTATAGAGAACCATGATACCGACCGTTTCTTGCGTGATGGAGAGAATGCAACAGCTCTCAAACAGGCGCTGGCTCTCTTGCTGACTACACGACGCATACCGCAACTCTATTACGGTACGGAGATAATGATGAACGGTACCAAGCAGATTACCGACGGATATGTGCGCAAAGATTTTCCCGGAGGTTGGGAGGGTGATGAACACAATGCTTTCGACCCGACACAACGTACGCTTCGCGAAAGTGCCATGTTTAATTATGTAAGCAAGATATTGCATTGGCGTAAGGGTAACGAGGTGATTGCCAAAGGCGATATGAAGCATTTCATACCGCAACAAGGTGTATATGTATATGCCCGTACCTATGAAGGGAAACGTGTCCTTGTCGTTATCAACGGTACCGACAAGCCGGTAGAGTTGGCCATGGCGCCATATGCCGAGGTGTTGAACGGTGCCACATCGGGTCGCGATATTATCACCGACAAAGAAGTGACGTGGGGCGATAAGCTTTCGTTGGTGAAACGTGCCGTCCTTATCATGGAGTTATAATAGTAACGGAAATAGTTGCAATATGAACAGATGCGGAAGGTGTTGGCCTCCCGCTTCTGTTGTAAAAAGAAGATAATTCTCTTGTAAGTGAAAAGGCTTTTCGATAGGATGTAGCTACATCTATTTGATGTGATATGCAAACTATACTTGCCTGCTGCTATAACTTATCATATGGAGTTAAATCAACTCTAAATCTTTCGCTACTCGACATGCCTCGATAGAATTCTTTACTTGTAGTTTGCCTAGAATCTCTTGCCTATGACGACTTACTGTGTTGATGCTGATAGAAAGGGTATGAGCTATGTCTTTACTTGTCATGCCTTTGTCTACAAGAGAGAGAACCTGAATCTCTCTATTAGATAATATTTGAGAGTTGCTTTGTTTCTCCAATTCTATAACCTGACCGTTTACAGAGTTTACAATAAGGCATTTGGAAGATAAGTTGAACGGTAAAGGGCTATAAAGGCATAGAGCAAGCCATAATGTTCTGTTGGAAGGTGTATAGATATAAAACATCCGATGCCATACAGGAATGTAGCCTCCTTCTGCTTTTATGCGGATTTTGCTCATGAGATAGAAATCGGCGCTCTTTTTTTTAGGTTGTTTCTTAATAAAGTGGTAGAAGCATAATTCGTGAAGATGTTTTTGGGCTAAGTCATCGGGATGAATAAGCTTGAAGATTTCTTCTTCCCAAATCGAAGAAACTTCATTTTTCTCATTATCGTTGCACAGTCCGAGTGTCTCTGAAAATTTCCCGTAATATATGTAGCTGGCATTTGTTCTCATGTCGCTTAGAACGGCAATAGCATTTTCCATCGTGGCATAATTGCAAGCAATATCCTTGTATCTCTTTAGCAGTTCGCTATAATGCTGTTGCTCAGAAAAATCTTGTGCAAGAAATTTTTTGTTCAATATCGCTTTAGTATCCATCGTAGTAAACGATAAATGGTTATTTATAATCATTGTGTTATATAACAATGACTTACATTTGCAAATGTAATAAGTTTAATGGTTATTTATATCGCTTGGGCAAGAAGAGACGTTAAGAATATTGCCGAGTGAATGGTAGAACGAAAGCTGCAAGAGGTCGGTTCTTAAAATGTTTTGATAAAAAGAGATATGAAAAAATTTATTTGTTTTTTTGTGATTTTTATGTCGTTACAATATTGTAAAGCACAGTCATTGGAGAAGATGCTCTGGTTTAATGAGCCTGAGCAGTGGGAAATAGAGAGCGGAGTACTTTCTATGTTTGTAACTCCTCATAGCGATTATTGGAGAGTCTCTCATTATGGTTTTACCGTAGACGATGCTCCCTTTTATTACACCACTTATGGGGGTGAGTTCGAGGTAAAAGTGAAGGTTTCAGGCGATTACAAGGTACGTTTTGACCAAGCCGGACTTATGCTTCGCATCGACCATGAGAACTATATCAAGTGCGGAATTGAATATGTGGATGGAAAGTTTAATTTGAGTACGGTAGTTACACATAAGACTTCCGATTGGAGTGTCATTGCTCTTGATAAGGCTGTTCCTTTTATCTGGATTAAAGCTGTAAGAAGACTCGATGCCGTAGAAGTATTTTACTCTTTTGATGATAAGGAATATGTCATGATGAGAAATGCCTGGTTACAAGACAATACCCCTGTACAGGTCGGTCTCTATGCGGCAAGTCCCGATGGAGAAGGATTTTATGCCAAGTTTGAAGAGTTCCGTGTAAAACATCTTCCCGATATGCGACGGATGAAGTGGCTGAAAGAGAATGCCGAGTAGTATGCAAATCATGCATTCGTTGGCAAAACGCGTCATCCTTATCATGACGTTATAATTACCCTGCGAACAGTAGCCGTAAAACAGAAGCAGGAGGCCGTAAAAAGCCTTCTGCTTCTGTTTATTCTGGCGGTGATAGTGATTGAAATGTCGTTATGAAGGCTCAAGAGCAAGCTCGGTTTTTGTTCGTCATTTTACTTGCATTCGTTTGTTTTTGACGTGGTTGCATACGATTACTCCATGGCTGTAGCGACTATTATGAGGTCGTGGTTTGTTGAATTTTTATATCTTTGCAGGAAAAAAACAATGATATTGTGTAAGAATTGCGGGAAAGAGGTCGATGGCAAGTATTGCAGTGAGTGCGGACAGAGCGCCAAGACCGACCGCTTGACGTGGAAGAGTGTATTAGAGAGTTTAGTGCATGGTATTTTCCATATGGATAACACTTTCATGCGGACGACGTGGGTGCTTATACGAAACCCTCGGCAGCTGTTGACCGACTATTTTGCAGGACGTCGCAAACCTTACATGGCACCCGTACAGTTTCTTGCCGTGTGGTGCGTGATAGCTGTTTTTATAAATAATGTTGTACCGGTTATTCCCGGAACCATATCGGGTATAAGTATATCGGAGTCATCTCAATGGATTGTTTCGCACTTTACTCTTGTGACCATACTGACCATACCGTTTATTGTGTTGGCCATAAAGATGGCTTTCTATAAAGGAGGCTCAGGAAAGTATAATTGGGTAGAGTATTTCCTTGGATGCTGTTATATGTGGGTATTGTATTTGTTGGTTTCTATCTTGGTCACTCCCTTTACATATTTTGATGCAGTCTTTTTTAACCGCTTTATTGGGGTGGTCATGGTAGTATATTTGTTGCTTACGTTCCGGGTTGCTTTTGCCTTTTTCCCCCGTCCGTTTTGGAGTACGGTATGGCGTACGCTGTTGGGTGTGCTTATCTATATGGTACTGACGATTGCTTTGAGTTTCATAGTAGTATTGTTTGTGAAAGGGTGGTAGAAGGGCAGAATGGAAAATATTGCCGGATAAGAGAAAGGGAGGCAAAAACAACTTTGCCTCCCTTTCTCTTTTGAGTTTCAGCCGTTAGGTAATTGCCTACGGTATGATGTCACCTGTTTACTGCTTATCGGGTTCCAGCCCTTGTTGTATGAGCAGCAGTTGGTAGTCATAGAAATTGCGTGTATCGTTATCGGCGGTAGCTGCGCGGTGTTGCTTGTAGATAGTCTCAATACGTTTGAGAGCTCCTAACATGTAGGGCGCCAGCTCGTCTTTGCTGAATCTTGGTGTAGAGATGGTAATACGAGTGAAAGCCGTTTCGGCAGCATTTCTCTCGCAGAGTGTGTGGCTGCAAGGCAAGGCCGGTTCGTTGAGACAGAACTCTTTCAGATATTTATCTTCCGATGCGGCGAGTGCGACAATCTTCCCTTTGTTGCCGGGAGCGTAGTTGCGCAGCAGTATGTCGATGACGGTACGTTGCATGTCGCGTTCTACCAGGTCGAGCTTACGGTTGCGCAGTGTCATCTTGAATACCTCGTCAATCAAATCGTTTAAGTATTCGGTAACGGAGTAGTGGGTAGCCGGCTGTAGGCAGTTCCCCTCGTAGATACGGTATAGGACATCATTGGCAAGCAGTCGCTCATACATGCTGGTGTGGAGCTCCTGATAAGAGTCTAAGGGTAAGCTCAATTGCAGTAGCAGGGAGTCGGGGGTGAGCCATTCGCGATAGGTACGGGCTTCGTTGAGAAGCCATTGCAACGCTTTTTTCTGTGTAGCCTTGTCTGTGTATACGTAGGGCATGGCGTTGTCGCCTTGGCGCACCTCTTTGTGTATTTTCCCGCCGATGTATGGTACAACATGTCCTATGTGTCGCTTATATTGCGATATGATGGCCTTGTATGTAGTCAGGGCGTCGTCGTAGTCTTTGCCGGGACTGTACAGCCACTTCATGAAGTTGGCTGCTATGATGTGCAGGTTTTTTATGGCGTAATTCCCGGCAAGGATATGGTCGTTGCCGAGGTCTTCGGTCTGGTCGGTAGGGTCGATGGTATATGGAAATTGTTGTGCTCCGAATTCGTACATTGCGTTACCGGCTTTGTCGGCAATCCAATGCTCGAGGGTAGGCAATTCATCGGCCGGGCTTTCGGCTCCCTCAATCAGGCGATAGCCCCAGTTGATAGCATATATGTCGTATACACCCAAGATAGGAGGCGTGAGTCGTACACCGCGCTCCAGGTCGCCCGGTTGCGCCACGAAGTTGTTGCGAGCATAGTCCATGATGCTGGGTGTTGTACCGTACTTCTGTGTAAAGGCAGGGTTGCGTAAAGAGTCGACGGGGAAAGAGTAGCTTGCACCCATGTTGTGCATCAGTCCTAAAGTGTGGCCTATCTCGTGCGAGGCTACGTAGCGTAGCGATTCGCGCATCACCTTGTCGTCGAATTTTTCTTTTCGTACGCGTTCATCTACGGCTCCGGTCTGTACCAATCGCCAATTATGTACGAGTGATAGTACATTGTGGTACCATATTACGTCGGCTGTAAGAATCTCGCCACTGCGTGGGTCGACATAGCTTGGTCCCATGGCATTGGCAATATCGGTAGTGGCGTACTTGACACAACTGTATCGCATATCGTCGGGATCGAAATCGGGATTTTCGCTTTTAGAAGGATAGTCGCGGGCGATGACAGCGCCTTTGAATCCGGCGGCTTCAAAGGCTACGTTCCAATCTTCGATGCCTTGTCGTATTGTTCGGCGCCATTTGTCGGGGAAAGCTGTGTCGACGTAGAATATGATAGGTTTAGCCGGTTCAACCAATTGTCCTGCGAAATAAGCCTCGCGATCTTCGGGGCGTGGCTCAATACGCCAGCGGTGTATATATGTCTCATTTTCTATCTTGTCGGCATCGGATGTAAAGATGTTTTTGTTGTTTGAGAAATATCCTACTCGTTTATCACGTAGACGTGGCTGCATGGGCTTTTCGGGCAGCAGTATCAGCGACCTGTGCATGGTGAGTGTAACAGGTTCTTCGCCTGTGTAGTGAATGACAGAGCGTATCTCAATGTTTCCGGGGAAAGCCTTTACACTCTCTATAAAGCCGCTACCGCCACTCTTTTTGTCTTTTTTGCGCAGGTTGCCTTGCGGGTCGATGATGGGCGTGTTGCTTGTGAAGAAACTTGTGGCATCAATGACAACGCTATTCCCTTTCTGGTTGTGTTCTTTTATTTTGAAGCTTGCTATAATAGGGTCGGTAAAGTTCTTATCGAAAGAGGGTTTGATGGGGTCGCCAGGCTTTACAATATCGTTGATTTGCGATTCGTGTATGAATACAGTTTGTTCGTTACGACTGAATCGTATCATCGTAGGGTCGGTTACCATTTCACCGGCAACGCCCATACGGGTATCACTTGTTGCGGCGATGCGATTTGATATGAGATATACTCGGTTGAGCATAGAGTCGGGAATCTCTATCAGCAATTCATTTTTCTTGGTGATGAATGTATTGAACATCCCTTTTGCCGTTTTACTCCCGGCAATCAGTTTGTCGTAACTACTGCGGGTGGTATCGGTGGTTTGTTCGGTTTTCTCTTTCTTTTTCTTGTTGCGATTCCAGAAGTCGAGCTTTGGAGAAGCTTCGGCAGTTGATAGCCCTATGGCTAACATCAGTAGCCATGTTGAGGTTTTTAGTATTTTCATCGGTAAAATATAACTATGTTTTTATGTGTGCAAACATAGTTATATTTTGGTCGATACAAAATTGCTTTTCATAATATTAACAAGTTCATTTTGTTAATGTCATGTTATTACTTCTTTATCAGAAATGTACTGGTAGTCAGCCTACTGATATGTATTGACAGGTAAAATACAATATACCTGCGTATAAGTGAAGATGTTGCATGTCATACAGGAATATTATATATTTGCTTATAAAAAGGTCGTTTTTCCAGTGTCTGTCAGTATAAAGCGCATATCACTCTTTGTGGCATTGTTGTTGATGCCTTTTGCCGCATGGCCGGTGCATACCGACATGCGTGTAGAGGTATATACCACGCAAGATGGTTTGTCGCACCGTATTATTTTCGATATGGAACAAGACGAAGACGGCTTTCTATGGATTGCTACATGGAATGGATTGTGTCGCTATGATGGTAAGGCCTTCGATACGTTCAATCTCCTTGATAACGGTAATGTAATAGGTCGCTTACACCGTGTGCGGCTGGCTGTAGATAGTCGCTACCTGGCTTGCATCGGAGACAATGGTGAGACTTATCTTTTCGACCGTTGCAGGTATCGCTTTTTGCCCGATACGTTAGGAGTACCATTAAAACCCCGTCGGCATAATCCGTATCGTCTGCATGTAGATGGTAACGACCTTGTTATATCGGCCGATAAATGGCAGATACCACGTCGCCTGACGGTCAACGAAAATAAGTCGTTTGAACGCACATTGCTTGCTTCGTACACCGACAGGCAAGGAAATCTGTGGGTAGCCTTCAATGATGCCTTGTATAAGATAACTTTTGCTTCGGGGCTTTTTACCTACCATCGTCGCGTTAGTGACGACCGGTATGCTCCTTTTTATGGAGACGAGATAAGAGCTTTCTGCCTGTTGGCCGACGGTTCGCGTTGGGTGGCTACAAAAAATGGAATTGTGTGTGTTTACGATTCCTCCGACAGGTTATTGGGTAGTCTCTCGCCGCAAGGTAAAGTGGTAACGCAGTTAGAGCCTTTTGCCCGTAGCGTTTATGCTATTAAGCAGGACGCCTCTGGAAGAGTATGGATTGCCTCCAAGGGTGACGGACTTTTCTGTTGCGACATTGTTGGAGAGAAGTCGTATAAAGTGATGCATTATTGTACTGCCGACCATTCTCTTATTAACGATATGGTTTATGACCTTTGTAGCGACGGGAACGGGCGTTTATGGGTGGCTACTTTCGGGGGTATCAATATTTTTGATGAAAGAGCAGGGACGGTGCAACAGGAGCTTTTGTCGGGTAAAAAGATACGGTATGTTGGGGTATTGGATAGCTGTATAGTGGCAACCGGTACCGAAGGGCTTTATATATTCGACATGCGAGGCCGTTTGCTTTGGCAGCAAGAAGGACATGACTTTTCGTTTGTGTGTTCTACGTCACAAGCCACTTATGTATCGACGATGGGTGCCGGCCTTTTTAAGCTTGTATCCACACCTCAAGGATATGAACTTAGCCCGGTGTCGCTCGATGGTGTACGGTGCAATGTAATTCTATCGTTGGCGGCCGATGAAAAAGACCAATTGTGGCTGGTGTGCGACAATAAGTTGGTTCGTTATGACTCCGATGGAGATATACAACAGTTTGACCAGTCTTATTTTCACCATAATATGACTTTCTCCGAGGCACATCCTTGTAGGGTAGACTCCCTTTTGCGTATAGGTTATGCCGAGGGGTGGTTAGAGATAAACAAGCATTACGACAATGATTATATACCGCCACTTTATTGGAAGTCGGTGCAAGTAGGCGATTCAATCTATACGATGTGCGATACGTTGCTGCAAGTGCCATACGATACCGACGTGACAATAGAACCTGTTGCCATAGATTTCCGTTATCCGGCCAGCATTCGTTATGCGTACCGTTTGGATGGAGAGAGCAGGTGGCAGTTATTACCTGCCGATAGGAGGTATATACGGTTGTCGGGGCTATCGCTGGGAAAACATCGTGTAGAGGTGCGTTCGACCGATTGCTATGGTATTTGGACGACCAATGCCAAGACGATAGTTATCGATGTGGAACAGTCGTCGTTCCCCACCATTTATTGGATAGCAGCTGTTTTGTTACTTGTTTTGTTGGCTTTGGTCTTCCATTTGTATAGGCGCAACAGACAAAGAGCTTCAAGAGAAGCAGAGGCTCTCGATATTATGCCGGCATCGCCAGAGATTATGCCCGAGAAGGAGCGTTTCTTGCAGGCTGCCGTTGCGTGTGTTGAAGAGCATATGGCCGACCCCGATTTTACTGTCGATGAATTAGCCGATGCGTTGCATGTAGGGCGTACTGTTTTTTATAAACGCATCAAAGATTATTTAGATATTACACCTCTTGCATTTATCAAAGGCATCCGTATTAAAAGAGCCAAACAGTTGTTGTTGCTTCGCCAGCATACAGTAGCCGAAGTGGCATATATGACGGGCTTCAGTGATGCCAAATATTTTGGTAAAGTATTCAAAAAAGAGACCGGCTTATCGCCGATGGAGTTTGTAGAGCAAAATATCGAAGGAGCGAAAAAAACGCCCCTACAATGATTTTACCCCTATTTCTGTACAATTTTACCCCCATGTGTTAAGGCGTAGAGAACTACTTTTGTGCCCTGAAATGCTATTGCATAAATACCGGAAGACACAAAAAAACATATACGATGAAACACAATTTTTCTCTTGTATGTGCCGCTACTTGCATACTGTCGTTCTGCTCGATGAACGATGCCGAGGCACTTAAAGTTCATACTATCGGAGACTCTACGATGGCCAATTACGAAGAAGGTACTACCGACAAACGCGGTTGGGGACAGATGCTCAATCAGTTTTTTACGGGAGGCCTCGAAGTAAACAACAGGGCTAAGAGTGGATCGAGTTCTAAAAGTTTTTATAATGAAGCTCCATATTGGACTACAGTGAAGCAGCAGATTGCTGCCGGTGATTATGTATTCATACAATTTGCTCATAACGATGAGAAAAATGATGGAGTAGATGGGGATGAGTTGCAAGCTCAACATCCCGATAGCATCATTGCCGATACGCGAGGCACAAGTCCGTTCGGAACTTACCAAGAATATTTGCGTAAATATATCGACGAAACACGTGCGTTGAATGCAACCCCCGTATTGGTAACACCCATTGTTCGTAAATATTTTGGTAGCGACAGTAAAATTACGCAAAAGGGACGTCACAACCTTAGTACAGATGGTTCGCATGACCTCGATTATGTACTTGCCATGAAAGAGGTGGCCGAGGAGAAGGATGTTCTTCTGATAGACCATACCGAAATGACGGCTCAACTTGTTGAGGAGTATGGTGTTGATGAGGCTACTGCTCAACTCTATTGTGCCGACGACAACACACATACATCGGCTACGGGAGCAATGCTTTTTGCTCGTCTGGTAGCTCAAGATATGGTGCGTCAGAATATTTTGGCCGAGTATGTCAATGCCGAGGCTTCTATTATCGTCAATCCTTCATCGATAGACTTTGGGCGTGGTTATCCGCAAGCTGTTAAGAGCTACGAATGTACCGTCATGGGTATGGACCTGGTTCCTGCCGATGGTAATATTAACATCTCTGTGACAGAGCCTTTTACAGTGAGTGCCGACGGTATTACTTTCCAATCTTCTGTTGATATACCATATACCGACGGCTCACTGGCTCTCACTCGTTTCTTGGTAAGGTGTGTAGGTGAAGAGGCTGGTATTATTACGGGTGAACTTACTGTTACCAATGGCAGTGTAGAAAATGTCGTACCGATGACAATGGAGGTGGTAGACCTTGCCGACGGAGAGGCTTTCAACGTATTTTGGGAACTTTCAAAAACATCAGATTATGTAGTCGAAGGTCCTGTTACTCCTGTTGAAGAGAGTTGGAGCAAGATGTATGCCAAGAGCTATGCATCACCCGGTAGCGATGTGGTATGGCCTGAAGAGAGTGGCATAGAGGCAGGTTACAGAACTCAACGTAACTGCATCGAGGGCGATGTGTGGCCGGCCGGTGAGATAGACGCTGTGAGCGACCGTTACATACAGTTTGGTGTTACGGCAAATCCCGGTACCGAAATGACTGTCGATACTATAGGCTTATATATAGGTGGCTCGGGCGGTAGTGGCATGATATGGCGTGTGGAATATTCTGTGGAAGATAATTTTGCCAATCAGGTAGTTATCTCTGAGAACCTCAAAAACACGAAAAACACGATGTATGCCATAGAATCTGTACCTATGGTGAAAGTGGCTGCCGGAAAGGCCCTTTTAGTACGTATCTATCCGTGGTACAATGGCGAAGCTACCGGTAAAACAATATGTCTTTCTAATCTTTATATCGGAGGTGTTGTCTCGTCGTCGGGTGCTGTGACTGCACCTCGCCAAGAAAACAGCCTGCGATACGAAGGTACTACGTTGCGTGCCGATGCTGCCATGACCGTCTATAACCTTGCAGGTGTATGTGTCGCTTACGGAGTTAATGACCTTGACTTACGTACTTTGCCACAAGGCATATATATAGCTCGTAGTGGCGATAATACTCTTAAAGTGGTTCGTTAATCTATTCATAGGAAGAAGCTACCCGGTATAATATGCCGGGTAACTTCTTGCAAGATGCATTATTTCTAATACAAACTATTCATTATAACTATGTACAAGAAGATTTTAATTGCCGCTCTTGCTTTGGCGGCTGTCTCTATGACTTCCCGTGCCGATGAGCGATTGCTCTACTACTCGGGATTCAATGAGGGTTGGACTACGACAGGTAGTAATTACGACGCTGCTCCCGTAACACAAATAACTGATTTCTCTAACGAGGAGTTTACTTTCAGTTTTGAGAATGTACGTATTGTAACCGACGGTACGACTGTGCAGGAAAATACAACTAATGTATTACCCGATATGACAGTCGGTTATCTTATGAGTAACAAGTCGGAGGCTACGATTACCCTGTCGGCTCTTAAGTCTATTACTCGTATTGTTTACAATCATTCGGCTACCGGTAATAATCGTGGCTGGGGTATGAAAGTGTCGGTAGATGGCGGTGCCTCGTGGGATGTTGTGTATAATACGCTTATCACAAGTAATGCCCGTGCCGGTGTGAAGGTAGAGGTAGACGTTACGGCCAAACTTGCAGAGCTGGGCAAGCAGGTAGGCGATGCCGGTGTCATGCTCCAATTTTATAATATGAGTACGGGTAATAATGCGTATATGGCCGACTTGTGGATTTACGGAGAGTATGTTTCTACCGAGCCACAAGTAACTCTTACGACAGCATTGAACTTAGAGGGAGCCGGTGTGATAACGGTTACACCACCAGCCGACACCTACGACATTAATACGACCGTAAATTTGACAGCCGAAGCTAATTTCGGTTATGAGTTTACCAATTGGACCGATGCTGTTACCGGCGAGGAACTCTCGACAGAGGCTTCATTTGAGCTTCTGCTCGACGCTGATAAGTCGGTTATAGCAAATTTTGAGAAACTTGCCCTTTATAAAGTAATTGTCAATACTTCTTCTCGTAATGGTAAATACACCATTTCTCCCGAACCCGATAATGACTATCTTCCTGTGGGAACGGAAGTGACATTGACTGCTATAGATACCCGTGTGGCAACCTTTACGGGTTGGGAAGATGGTACGACCGAAAAAGTACGCAAACTTACTGTTACAGGTGATACTGAAGTGACTGCCAATTTCGTAGAGGAAGACTTCATTGTAGGTTGGGATTTCGACCCCGAACCTGCCGACCGTAACGGCCAGGCTGCCTATTACTATTCGGCGGCTGCCAACAAGGGTATGTTCCGCATGTATCTTGCCGACGGAACCAATCGCGCATGGTTGAACAACCAAAGATTGGGCAAGAGATGTGTTCTTAAATGGGCTACCGATGTAGTCAATGACAATCGCTATTTCGAGGCCACGTTCTCTACCAAAGATTATGAAAATGTGAAGGTCGAGTCGGCTATGCTTATGGGCAGCTACTCATATTATGAAACACAAACGATGCAATACTCTGTCGATGGCGTAGAGTTCCACGACCTCGCTTCTGTAAGTTATGGGACTGCCGAGGCTTGGTATCCGTTGAATGCCGAACTGCCCGCCGAATGTAACGACCAGGAGACGGTATGGATTCGTTGGATAAGCTCGGGTAATATCTTGGGCTCGGGCAATGACGGAACAGGTGTGACCGACATATATGTTTTTGCCGACCCCATTGTAGTCTATGACCCCGTAGCTCCGGCTGTTATAGCAACCACACCCGCCGAAGGTAGCACCACGGCATCGGCCTCAGGAACGATAACTTTTACATTCGATAAGAAGATTGCACTTGCCGACGGCGATTTCTCGGTGTTGCTCAATGGTGAGACGTTAGAGCCACGGATAGTATCTAATTCTTTGATATTCAATTATTCTGGTCTCGATTACAGTACTCCTTATACTGTTACATTACCCGCTGGTATGATTGTGAATGCGTCGGGTGTTGCTACGACCGAAGATATTCTCCTTAACTTTACGACCATGAGTCGTCCCGTTCCTGATAAGCATGTGTTCCATGCCATAGTAGATGGCTCGCTGCCGGCCTCTATTCCAGCAACAGATGAGACGATAGGACAGTACAAAACCATTTGGGAAGCTATTGAGGCTGCTCCTGCCGACCGTACTGAGCCGTGGCTTATCTTTATAAAGAATGGCTACTATAACGACCCCAACGGCGACCCTGTTGTTATAGCCGAAATGAATCAGTCAAACAAAGAGTATTATTATACTGATGCTGCATCAAATCAGACGGCGACCACTGCTACGTCGACACCCGGTAATATTCTGTATGTCTACAAACCGTATATACATTTGATAGGACAAGATAAAGATGGCGTCATCATAGCTCAAGACCGTGTATCGGGTGGCGATGTAGATGCTCCCGAAAAGCACTGGTATGATGTATCCAACTCAGCCACTTTGGTTGTGATGGCAAACGATTTTTATGCCGAGAACTTGACTATCGATAATGAGTGGTGGACGGTAAACCGTGAAGAGGGTCCGCAGGCGTTAGCCCTTTATGTTGAAGGTGATAGGGTAACGTTTAACAACTGTAATATCCGTTCTTACCAAGATACATATCTTTCGCCTAAAACGCGCAACCGTAATGAGGGCAATACAGCTGCTGCCGGTAGTGCCGTATATCATTATCGTGACCGTAACTTCTTTAATAACTGTATGATAGAAGGTGCTGTCGATTTTATATATGGTGGTGGCGATGTTTATTTCGATGGTTGTACTATCAATGTGGTTCGTCAGTCGGGCGGTTACATTGTCGCTCCTGGACACTATGACGACTTGACCGATGTAACCGGAGAAACGAACTGTACCCGTTGGGGCTATGTGTTTAAAAATACACTTATTACGGCTCCTGGCAATCCCTCTGATACGCAAGTGTGGTTTGGCCGTCCGTGGAATAACAGCCCTGTGACAGTATTTATCGATACCGAGTGCCATGTCAACACGTACGAAGGATTGTGGTACGAGCGTATGGGTGGCATACCGCGTATATGGGCTGTATATAATATGTGGAATGCCGATGGTGAACCTATGAATACAGAGTCTCGTTCTATCTACTATGATAGAGAGGGCAATGAACATAATACGACCAAAAATTTCCTGACCGATGAGGAAGCTGCTCAATATACATTAGAAAATGTATTGGCAGGCGACGGAACAGACCATCCCGCTGTAGGTAAATGGAATCCGCTTCCTATCATAGAAAAGGCCGCAACTCCTGCTGCATTGAACCACTATTTTATGGACAACAAAATGCATGTAGAGTGGACAGGCGATCAGTATGCCATCTGCTATGTGGTGAAGGTTGGCGGTAATGTAGTGGGTATCACTACCGATACATCTCTTGAGTTGACTTATGCAGCAGATGCTGCTCAGGCCTTTGGTATTCCTATGGCTAATGTTGACCCTAATGAGTTGAGTGTACAATCGGTCAACGAATATGGTGCATTGAGCGATGCAACTACTACTCAAATTTCGTGGCCGACATCGGTCGTATCGCCGCAAGAAAAGAGCCTATCGGTTTTTGCTGCCGACAATACCATCTATGTGCGTGGCGTTGACGTCGATACAGATGTTGTGGTTTACGATATGATTGGTCGTGTTGTGACTCGCCTTGCTTGTAATCGCAATGTATCGTTCTATATGCCAGATGGCAACTATATTGTAAAAGTTGCCGATAAGGCTGTAAAAGTAAATGTACGTTGATTCTGTTATGAAAAGATATTGATTTCGTCCTTATACACGAATAACTTGTCGTGGGCTATACCATGTGATATGGTGTAGCCCACGTTTTTTATGTGTTGTTTTTCGATGGTACAGCTATGAAGGCATCACTATCTTTTGATAAGATAAGATGCGGCTCGGCATAGCTGAATCTGAAAACTTTGTTTTCATTTGGCTCTGCGCTCGCCTTTCACTATCTTTTGATAAGATAGGATGCGGCTCGGCATAGCTGAATCTGAAAACTTCGTTTTCGTTTGGCTCTGCGCTCGCCTTTCACTATCTTTGCCATCGCTGTCGTTTGAAAGTAGTCGATAGTGACAGTGCTTTTACTTAAATAAAAATATGTGAGACGATGGAAGTAAAGAATGCTCATTTTGTAGTCAGTAATACTGATGTAGACAAATGTCCCAATACAGGCTTGCCTGAGTATGCTTTTATAGGTCGCTCTAATGTGGGTAAGTCTTCTCTTATCAATATGTTGACCGGCAAGAAGTCGCTCGCCATGACTTCTGCCACTCCGGGAAAAACCACCTTGATAAATCATTTTATCGTTGATGATAGTTGGTATATAGTAGATTTGCCAGGTTATGGCTATGCCCGGCTTAATAAAGATGCCCGTTTGAGTATAGAGCGTATTATAAAGGGGTATATATTGAAACGTGAAGCTTTGACTTGCCTGTTCGTTTTGATTGATTGCCGTCACGAGCCTCAGAAGATAGATTTGGACTTTATTACATTCTTGGGAGAGCATGGGGTGCCGTTTGCATTGATTTTTACCAAAGCCGATAAGGTGACAAAGACGGCTCTTGTCAAGAATATAGAAGTGTACAAAGCTAAGTTGTTGGAAACATGGGAAGCGTTACCTCCCATATTTACCACTTCGGCCGAGAAGAAAATAGGGCGAGAGGAGTTGCTCGATTATATTGATGGTATCAATCGTTCTTTGGCCGATTGATTTGCCGTGTTATGGATGCGTTATGTTATCTTTATAATTAACTTTGCAGAAGAAATATATAGAATAAGATGATTACCGAACAACAGAAGACTTGGATGAGAGAGGCTATTGCACTCTCAATAGAGAATATCGATAAGGGTGGTGGCCCTTTTGGCGCAGTTATCGTGAAAGACGGCGTAGTAGTGGCTCGCGGAGCCAATCGTGTTACGGCCGATAATGACCCTACAGCCCACGCTGAGGTTTCGGCCATAAGGCAGGCGGCGCGTAACTTAGGAACTTTCGACTTGTCGGGATGTGAAATCTACACCTCGTGCGAGCCTTGTCCTATGTGTCTTGCTGCTATTTATTGGGCTCGAATAGACCGTATTTTCTATGCCAATACGCAGTATGATGCCAAAGAGATAAATTTTGATGACTCATTTATTTATACGCAGCTCTCGCTCGATCCTGCAAAGCGTTCGATACCAGCAGTGCGTGTGTTGGGCGATGAGGCAATTGCTGCTTTCCGTAAGTGGCAAGTAAAGGAAGATAAGATTGCATACTGAGTCGTGGATTTAATAGTTTAGAAGATTATGTCAAGTTGGTTTGAATGTAAAGTAAAATATGATAAAACGCTCGAGAACGGGCTTCAGAAAAAAGTAACCGAGCCTTATTTGGTAGATGCTCTTTCGTTTACAGAGGCCGAAGCTCGCATTATCAAGGAAATACAACCGTTTATTTCGGGCGAGTTTTCCGTTTCGGCCGTTAAACGTGCCAATTATAGTGATGTGTACTATGATGCTACGGGCGATAAATGGTACAAGTGCAAGATTTGCTTTATTACCCTTGATGAAAAGAGTGGCATGGAGAAGCGTACGGCATCCTATATCTTGGTACAGGCAGCCGACTTTGCCACAGCACTCGAGAATCTCAATATCTCTATGAAAGGAACTATGGCCGACTGGGAGGTGACATCTATTGTGGAGACCTTGCTTCTCGATGTATATCCTTACGAGGCTTCACTTCCCGATGCGCCGGTTGCACAACCCGTCGAAAAGGAGGTGTCGCAATTATGACATCAATTGTAGCAGAGCATCTCGACAGGGTGCGCCGCTCCTTGCCTGAAGGCGTGACGCTGGTGGCTGTATCGAAGTTCCATCCTGCCGACGTTTTGCTTGAAGCCTATAATGCCGGTCAGCGAATCTTTGGCGAAAGTCGCGTACAGGAACTTGAAGAGAAACGCTTGCAATTGCCCAACGATATATGCTGGCACTTCATAGGCCATTTGCAGACCAATAAGGTGCGATATATCGTACCTTACATAGGGCTGATACATAGTGTAGACAGCAAGAAATTGCTGGCCGAAATAGAACGCCAGGCAGCCCGTGTACCCCGAGTTGTAGATTGCCTCTTGGAGGTGCATGTGGCTATCGAAGAGACGAAATATGGCTTTTCTCCCGACGAATGTCTCGCTTTTATGGAGAGTTTCTGTGCAGAAGACTATCCCCATGTGTCTATTCGCGGTCTGATGGGGATGGCATCGAATACCGACGATAAATCACGTGTAGCAGCCGATTTTGCTTCCTTGAAACGATTATTTGATGAGGTGGGCTCACGCTGCCGTTCGCAGTTGCCAGGCTTCAATATTCTCTCCATGGGGATGAGTCATGATTATGACATAGCCGTACAGGAAGGCAGTAACATGGTGCGGGTGGGTACAAATATTTTTGGTGAGCGTCAGTATTGATTCGGTCACTCCCCCAGAAGTTGTGACAGAGGGTAATACTTCAGTCAAAATATTCGTCTTCATCT
This sequence comes from uncultured Porphyromonadaceae bacterium, assembly GCA_900538705.1. Taxonomy (GTDB): domain Bacteria; phylum Bacteroidota; class Bacteroidia; order Bacteroidales; family Barnesiellaceae_A; genus Barnesiella_A. The sequence continues at coordinate 7,715 of UPZG01000007.1, read as the reverse complement.
TCAGGCAGATGTACAATAAGGGTTGTGGCTCCAATGGTTATAATATCCCCATCGCAAAGCCTTGCACGGTCGCGGTCTCCTAAAATTTCTTGTCGTAGGAATGTACCTGTGAGGCTGGGGTTGTCGCGTAAGGTGCATACAATATTGTTGCCGTTTGTCTTTACATTGATGATGCAGTGGCGGCGATCCATACTCATGTCGCCACTTTCTATAGCAATATCGGCCTCGCTGCCCGGTGAGTGTCGGCCTATGACGTTGTCGCCAGGTTTTAGTCCGAATGTTTGGCGATAGCAAAAGCTGTTTTCTACGACGGTGATATATCCGTAGGGAAAAGAGTGAGTCTCTTCGTTCATCTCTTCTATCTCGTCGACCGAGAGTGAGAAGTGTTTACGGCATTCGGGACAAGCAAAAGCGATGTTTTTCGCCCCTTTGTAGCGCGTTTCGTCAAAGGTAAACTTGTGTTCGCATTTGGGGCATATTATACGTTTCATATCTTTTGAGGTTGAAAGTGACAAAGGTACAGCATTCTCTCTATCTCTCAAAATTATATTCTTTACAAAAGGTAATTTCGTATGGGGTAGGAGCGCCTTTCTTTGTTTTCTGAAAGGTAACTATCGCATGGGTAAACACGTTGCCGGTAATTTGTCGATAGGGTATAATATTGTTTTTATTTTGGATGACAATATACGTTGAGTTGCAATAAAAGCGCTTTTCTTTCGTTATAAGAGTATGAAATGTACTAATAAGTTGCATAAATATGTTTTATGACACAGTTTTGTAGTGCATGACGTTAAACGATGTGAAATCAGATGGAGCAATAGCATTTGGGGGCGAGAAAATGAGACTGGTATTTTTTTAACTCAAAAATATATCCTAAATTTGCCGGTCGAACTGATGGTCCTATAGAACCTTTGATATAATGAAAAACTCTTGCAGCAGTGTGATATGGGGTATAGACTATATTGGGGTACATAAAGGCCGGTTCCTCCTGTTCGGCTTTGTTTGCTGAAAACAAGAAAGAAACCAAAACAATTAAAAAATAACACTAAAAAAACAACACTAAAAATTTTATTATGGAAACTAAGACAGTGAAGAAAACAGCGACGAGAAAGTCGAATGTTATCGGAATCAAGAGCCCTATTTGGGTGATCCTGATATGCGCCGTTGCCGGTTTTTGTTTTTATCAATTTGTTTGCGGTGATCCTTCTCGTTTTGCCGATGGAGACCCTGTAAACGGTCATCCCCTCAATGGTGACCTCCTTGCTACGGTATATAAAGGTGGTTTCATCGTTCCTATCCTTATGACGTGTCTCCTTACCGTTATCGTACTTTCAGTTGAGCGTTTCATCGCAATGATGAGTGCCGATGGTAAAGGTAATACAACCAAATTCGTCGCCGAAATCAAAGCTGCCCTCGAGGCAAACGACCTTGCTAAGGCTAAAGCTCTTTGCGAGAAGAAAAAAGGCGTTGTTGCAAGTGTTGTAGCTTCGGCTCTTATCAAATACGAACAAGTAGAAACAGATAACTCATTGTCGAAAGAGAAAAAACTCGAGGCCATCCAAACTCAACTCGAAGAGGCTACAGCTCTCGAAATGCCGGCTCTCCAACAAAACCTTCCTATCATTGCTACGCTTACCACACTGGGTACGTTGCTCGGTCTGCTTGGTACAGTGTTGGGTATGATTCGTTCATTCGCCGCTTTGGCATCTGGTGATGGTGCTACCGACTCACAAGCTCTTTCTACTGGTATTTCTGAGGCCCTTGTTAATACTGCTACTGGTATTGCCACTGGTGCTCTTGCAGTTATTTCTTATAACTACTTCTCAAACAAAATCGATAACCTTACCTACGCTATCGATGAGATTGGTTTCTGCATCGTAAACGCTTACGCAAAAACTCATTAATCTTTTTGATCACTCAGCTTAAAGAAAGGACTTTGTAATATGCCAAAGGTAAAAGTAAAAAAGAAGAGTACGCTCATCGATATGACCGCGATGAGTGACGTTACTGTGCTTCTGCTTACTTTCTTCATGCTGACATCTACATTCGTTCAACAAGAACCGCAACAAGTCGTTACGCCTTCGTCGGTTTCAGAATTTGAGATTCCCGATAGAGATGTTCTCGAAGTTCTTATCGAGCCTACTGGTAAAGTATTTATCAGTCTTGATAACACCTTCGATCGCGAAAACGCTCTTGATGAAATGTTGAAAGTGCATCCCGAGGTGCAACTGACCGAAGCAGAGAAAAATACTTTCCGCCTCTCTGATTGGTTTGGTGTACCAATGAAGGATCTGCCCCGTTTCCTTGACCAACGGTTCGAGGATCAGGCCAACGACTTGAAAAACTGGGGTATTCCTTGCGATAGCACCGATAACCAATTTAAGGATTGGGTCGATTTTGCTACGCGATGCGCTAGCCAACGAATGAGAGATAGTGAGGAATATGCAGCGCTCGATAATGACCAGAAAAAACTCAAAATCATTATCAAGGCCGACCGTCATACTCCTTACGATGTTGTGAAAAAAGTAATGGATTCGTTACAAGAGATTCGTCAAAACCGTTTTAGTCTAATCACTACCTTGAGCCAAGGCGAATAGCCCGCGTTCGAGTACTAATTCATATATAATATGGCAGAAGTAGAAGTAAAAGATAATGACGGTAAAAGAAAAAAAGGCGCACAGAAGAAAATGAAAATTCACGTAGACTTTACGCCTATGGTGGATATGAACATGCTTCTGATTACCTTCTTCATGCTTTGTACAACTATGACAGAGAGTCGTACCATGGACTTGGTAATGCCTAGTAAAGACGCCGTAACGGAAGAAGAACAAAGTAAATTGAAAGCTTCGGAAGCTATCACGATATTGTTGGGCGACAACGACGAGGTGTTCTATTATTTGGGCGAACCCAATTATAAGGACTATACCTCTTTGGTTCAGTCGTCTCTCGACCCAGTTGATCCCAATGGTATCCGCGCATTGCTGTTGGAGCGTAATGAAGAAGTTATCGGACTCGTTGATGAAGCTAATAAGGACTTTGAGTCGGCTCAGGCCGAGGTAAAGGCCCGCAAACTCTCAAAGAGCCAAACAGAAGAGGAAATCAATGCTTTAATGGAAACACGTGACGAGGCTGTCCGCGAAGCTAAAAAGCACAAGGGTGCCCCGATGGTGGTTATCAAAGCAAAAACCTCAACTACCGATAATGAGTATATCAATGGTCCCGGTGCTACGTATCAAAGCCTTGTTGACGTTCTTGACGAGATGATTGTATGCAGTGTAGGAAAATATGCCGTCGTTGATATGACAGAAGGTGACCTTTTCCTCATTGGTAACTTAAAGTCGAATGGACAATTGGCAGCATCGAGCGATTTTGGAGCACAATAATAACCTAATTCTCACGACTAATATTTAGACAAATTATGGCAAGCATTGATTTGAACTCATCGAAGTGGTGCGAATTAGCGTTTGAAGGCAAAAACAAAAAATTCGGCGGATATGTTATTCGTCAGGAAATTGGAAAACGCCACCTTATCGCTATCGTAGCTTCGATTGTGGCTCTTGCATTGGCTTTCATTATTCCCTCTCTTATCGACAAAATCCCTAAGGAGAAGGATGCCTCTCCTGACTTTACTGTCACTGAGGTAGAGATGGCCAATCTTGAAGACCAGGAAGTAGAAAAGAACGAAGATATTCAACCCATCGTGGAGGCTCCGCCACCACCTCCTTTGAAAAGCTCTATCAAATTTACGGCTCCCGTCATCACAGCTGATGAGAACGTAAAGGAAGAGGAAGAGATCCGTACTCAGGATGAAATGGCGCAGAGCAATATCAACATCTCTATAGCCGATGTTGAGGGTGTCGATACCGAAGACGCTCAAGATATTGCCGACTTCCGCGAAGTAATTGCCGAACCCGAGCCTGAAGAGGAGAAAGTTTACGATGCTGTTGAACAGATGCCTCAATTCCCCGGTGGCGATGCAGAGTTGATGAAGTATATTTACGACAACCTTCGTTATCCGGCCGTAGCTCAGGAAAACGGTATTCAAGGGCAAGTACTCTTGCGATTCGTCGTATCTCGTACAGGTTCTATTGAAAACATTCAGGTACTCCGCAGCCCCGATCCCTCTCTTGCAAAAGAGGCAGTACGCGTGTTGCAAGGAATGCCTAAGTGGATTCCTGGAAAACAAAACGGTAACGAAGTGCCCGTTTACTTTACGCTTCCCGTTAAGTTTAAGCTTATGTAATCTCGCATGTGCATAGCACATCTGATACTTTAACAATCCGCAACCTATTATCTCGTATATTAGGTTGCGGGTATTTTTACAACTACTTCTTATAGTAACAATTTTATGGTACAATACGGACATTACGGCGATACCCCTTCGCAAGACGATGATACAAAACCCCGCCTTTCCCCTTTGCGCTTGGTTTTGGGTATCATTATGGTGGCAATCTACCTTGCCATGGCTTATGCACTTCTCTTCACCTCTCTTTTCGTTTACACAGTCCCTTCTTGGGTAAGGTATCTCATGGGAGGCGTTTTCTTTCTGTATGGCATATATCGTGGTTATCGCGTTTATAAAGGAAGTAAGTAGTACACACAAGTATAACCCTTTTATGAAACAAACATTATCCATTTCTATCTTTCTGGTCATACTGCTTTCGTTAGCAGCTTGTTCATCGCAAGGAGGTGTAGATCGTCGTATGTATGAGGGCGACGTAAGGTTTTTGTGTGATGAATCTTTTTTTAATGTTTTAGACCAACATGTTTTTGTTTTTACACGTTCCAATCCCGGAGCTTACATCACTGCAGCACCAGTAACTGAGGTAGATGCTGTGAAAGCATTGCTCGACGATAGTGTGCGTCTTATTGCTATCTCGCGCGAACTTACCAAGGCAGAGAAGGAGGCTATTATTCAGAATCGTCTCGAAAGTCGTTCTACTCATGTGGCTGTAGATGCTGTAGCTTTTGTGGTAAATAAGCAGAATCCCGATTCAGTCCTTTCCGTCGACGACATACGTCGTATCATGACGGGTGAGGTAACACAGTGGACCCAGTTGTTCCCATCTTCGAAACTCGATAATATTCAAGTCATATTTGATAATCGCCATTCGGGTACGGTACGTTATGTAGTAGATTCTATATGTGCCCCTCAAAAATTATATCCAGGAGTGTCGGCGGTTGAAAACAGTTTGCAGGTCATTCGCGAGGTGAGTCGTCGTCCCAATGCTATTGGCGTTTTGGGAGCAGCATGGATAGACGCAAACGATTCTGCCGATGTACCTGTGCGCGAGCTCGTTTCGCCTGTAGCTGTGAAGAAAACTGCCGAAGCACAACCTTTCGGTCCCTTCCAAGCATACATTGCGTCGGGCGAATATCCTTTTTTTAGGTCAATTTATATGATAAAAACTGAAACGCATAACGGTCTTTGCACGGGATTTACTATATTTGTAGCCGGACAGCGTGGTCAAAAGATTTTTGAGAAGACAAATATCTCACCGGCGCGCATCGAAGAACGTGTTGTAAACGTATCAAGTGATTTTAATGAATAACCAAATATTGTTTTATAAAATGAGAATCAAATTCTTAACTGTTTTTGCCATTGTGGCTGCCGCCATAGGTAGCGCGTGGGCAAATGATTATACCGATGGTATAGAATACTTCAAAGCCGACCAGCCAGACAACGCACGTACTATTCTGGAACGTACCATTAACGACCCAAGTACCAATAAATCAGAAGCCTATTATTATTTGGGGGAGATAGCTTTTCAAAACAAGGATTATACGAAAGCTGCCGAGTATTATGCAAAAGGTCTTGAAGCCGATCCCGAGAATGCATACAATCTTGTAGGACAGGGCAAGTTGCAACTGACAACTGATAAGAAAGCTGCCGAGAAGCTCTTCAAAGAAGCTCTCAAGAAAAATAAAAAAGACGCCGGTGTAAACCTTGCAATTGCTAAGGCTTATTACGAAACAGCTGTACCAGGATATGAAAAATATCTTGAAAATGCTCGCAAAGCCGACAAGACTTTCCCCGATATATACCTTTTTGAAGGTGATATTTTGGCCAATCAAGGTCGCAATGGCGATGCATGTGGTTACTACGAGATGGCTATCAATTTCGATCCCAACTGCGTAGAGGCTTATGTGAAATATTCTCACATGTACTTCGATATCAATCCCGAAATGGCCATTGGTAAGCTCGAAGAGCTCTTGCAAAAGGCTCCGGAGTCTGCTCTAGCTCAACGCGAGCTCGCTGAGGCATATTATAAAAATCAACAGTATACCAAGGCTGCCGCTGCATATGAGACGTATGTAGCTAATCCTAACCATTTCGAGGAAGATCGTGCTCGTTTGGCTACGCTTCTATTCTATAGCAAGCGTTTCGACGAATCCTACAATCTTGCTAAATCTATCTTGGCAAAAGAGCCTGATAATTTTGTGTTGAATCGTGTTATTCTTTATAACCTTTTTGAATTGAGCCGTTTTGACGAAGCTAAAGCTGCGGCCGAGAAGTTCTTCTCTCTACCGGTGAATGTTCGTCATACATTCCTTTCGCGCGACTATGAGTGTTATGGCGATTTGCTTTTAGAGCTTGATAAACCCCAAGAAGCTGTAAATAGCTTTTTGAAGGCTTTTGAGCTGGACACAACTAACATAAGTTTGCTGAAGAAGATAAGTGCTGCTTATGAAGCCGCTGAGGAGTTTCCTCTCTCTATCAAATTCTATTCGCAATATATGGATCATGCATCAGATAATTTGCGCGTGATGGATTATTTCCGTTTCGGTCAAACATGCTATCGCGTAGGTATGGCCGATTCCATTGGTGGACAGGCTTACTTGATGAAGGCCGACACACTCTTTGCTAAAGTCATAGAGCAGGCTCCCAATAATTACCTTGGTTATATGTGGCGTGCCCGTGCAGCAGCCGGTCGTGACCCCGAGACAACTTTAGGTACAGCCAAGCCCTATTATGAGCAAACTATCGAAGTGCTTGACCAAGACTCTACAAATCTTTCCAAATCGCGTGTGGCAGCTTATATTGAGAGCTATCGTTATTTAGGATATTATAACTTCCTGAAAGCTTACAGTGAGGAAGCTGTACAATTCCCTGCCAAAGCCAAGGAGTATAAAGACAATACAAGATTATATTGGAATAAGATGCTCGAATTCGATCCCAATAACAAGGATATCGAAGAGGCTCTTAAGACTCTTTGAAGATTATAATAAGAGTATCTATATTAATAAAAAGCATCCGGCTCATGGAATTTTGGGCCGGATGCTTTTTATTAATATGTTAATACCGCATATGTAATGCACGTACAGGCATGACTATTCATGCGCAAACTACTATTTATATTATTGACTCCAGTTTTTTGTGTACGTAAATAAAAGCAGATGCTATTTCATGCTTTCATAAAATGAGTGAAACGGATAATGTCCTGGCAATATTAAGCACTTATTGGTCGATATTTTCGGGGGCAGAAGCAGACAACAGCACCGACGACCTTCCCTTTTAGTAGGAGAGTACAGTTGGGAGCGGGGAGTAGAGGCAAAAGGCAGGTTTTGTAATCCTCTGATACAAAAAGCCTTTACGGGATGAATAAAAATAATTTGAAAAAAGTTCATCAAAATACTTGCGTAGAATAAAAAGAGGTATTACCTTTGCATCCGCAACCCGAAAAAAGAGGGGTGCGAGAGAGGTCTGAAGAGGC
>UPZG01000006.1 GCA_900538705.1 uncultured Porphyromonadaceae bacterium | reverse complement strand
AAGGGATATCTGACAGCTTATATTGCATCTGTAAAAAACGTACCAGATGATTGTAGGAATTGCGGTAAGCCCTCAATGTCTTTTCCGTACGATTAATCCCAACACGTTTCTCGAAATTTCTAATGAAAAGTCTGAAATAGCTTAATAGGGTTTCCTGTTCCGAAGCCATACCCAAAAGTTGATGCTTTACATCCTCTGCTGTTACATCCTCACGGATTGCAGATTGTTCCGCATAGATGCCGAGCGCGGCAGCACGTATTTCATCCAGTCTGTTGTTTATGTCTCTTGCCGCAACACTTTTCCCACATGCCCGTCCGGATGACCACAATGACTGTGGCACACGAAGCTTGACACTGAATGTTGTTTCAGAGTGCTTGCCGACAATAAGCCGTGCCATTACGGGACAGTTTCCCCTGGCATCCGCCTCGCTCTTTTTAAGGTAGAACGAAACCTTTACATCTGTCTGATTCATAATCTGTTCCATTGTTTGCAAAATTAACGGAGACAGAGTTAATCATCGGCATGTCAAATATCGTCAGACATCGACAAAGCTATCACCATTGACTTACGGAACCTATATTTTTCATATCTCAAAAAAAATAAGTACCTTCGCTAAGCCAAAATGATGGAACTGCGTTCTTTACGGTCGGAGCAGAAAGGATTTCCAAACAACTCCATACAACTGGAATGGGCAACGGATAGGTAGCAATTTTTCTGCTTAACTATTCAAAAAACGGCTTCAAAGCACACATTTACAAATGCGGAATAATACTGTGTATCTCCCTGAAAGCCCAATAGTTTACATTATTCTTCCTAAATCCATCCGAAATCGGGCGAGTTTGCTTATCTTTACATAAGATAGGAGGCGGCTCGGCATAGTCATCGCTGGAAACTTCGTTCTCGCTTGGCTCTGCCCTCACCTTTCACTATCTTTGATGTGATTACATACAGCACAATACGTGTATATAGCTGCACATCAGAAACTTACAACAAGAAATAGAATAAAAAACGACTGTATGTAATACAAATAAACCCGCCATCGGGCAGGTTTATTTATTCTAATTGAGATATTATCGTCGTTACATATCGGGTGCTCACAAGTAAGCAGATACAAACAGCCCAAAGCAATATAGATATATGACCTACCGACTTCTATATGATTCTGCATGGTAATCGTAAAGATTGTCACATTTACCTCGAACCAACCGGCCTTTCTCGGTATTCGGATACTTATAAACCACGGTTTTGAAATTACAAAGCATATATTGGATATTTGCCCCTGTTTCATCATCTGTCACTATGTCACATGCCAGGTTTATCAACTCTTTTGCCTTCTTCATAGCGGCTTTTGTATTACCGTCATTTTCCCAATCACGCTTTTCACAAACCTGTCCCCAATAACTTGTTCCTCGATAATACTGGGTAAGCCCCCAACATAAATCAATTGAATTTCTGAGTCCTATGGCATATCTCACCATCAGTTGAGCCTTTCTATTTGGTTCTGTCATAATATTCATACTTTGTTCTAATGAATACATCTCCCGCGCGAAGTCGTACTTGAAATCTGATTTCGTTCTGATAGCCTTCCGGTCGGCACTGAAAGGGTCGTATTTCATATACACATTATGATGGGCCTTGTATGCTTTGCTTACTTTCCCGAGATATTCCAAAGCCTCTTTATATCGCATATTACGAAGGCATTGTGTACCCACAATATCATTCAGATAGTCCTGTCCTATATAACCACGACTATTCAGGAAACGGTCAAAATTGCCTTGCGGGTTATTTACTCGCTGAACATATTTGATTGTGTTATCCACTCCTATACTATCAATCATTTCAAAAAAATGATTGCTGTAATCATATCTGTTGAATCTGTCAGAATACCGATAGCTACTCATTGTATAAGTTTTTACTATCTCATATTCGTCGTTTACCCAATCATACACATTTCGCTTATTTACAAGATTGAGCAACCTATTGTCAGCCATATTTGCAAGTTGCAATGCTCGGGTTGTCTTTCCTGCCTTAATCATTCGGGGGCACACTTCTGCCAGCAATATTCTACGCATCATATCGTTCCAATAGTAGTAACTCTCGCCGCTAAGCAACATATACCCGCGCGCAGTTTCATTGCGGACTTTATCATCGATATTACTCCTAATTTTTTTGTCCAGCCAATTTAACTGAGTAAATAATCTGCTCTCGTACGATGAGTTATATGGCAATAATTTAGCGTCTAAATATATTCTGAACACCTTTATCGATTCGTCTATATACGACGACGATTTACTGTTTTCTGCCAAGCCTAACAGATAAGATGCTTTTGTCGCATTACCCTCCAGGTCTGTCAAGAATGCAGCAGTATAATACCACATGGCGGGATTATTGCCTCTACCTTCATGAGCCATTTTCAGGCATAACGTATATAGTTTTTCACAATCGGTTGTCTTAACGAATGTATCTTTTCCATAAAATTCGCCCAACGGCTCAAGTTCTCTTACATACGATTGCAATGTCTCTTCTATATAATTGCTATTGGGGGCATACTCGCATACCAATTCTAAGGCATCGATAATTGAAATTTTCTCCCCGGCTCGGCCCATACAATAGAGCATAGACCGTATGTCGCCTATTTGAGCAAAATACTCGACAGCCTTCTGGGCATGGTTGGCATGAAATTCAGCACCAGCTATATACGGGCAAATAAGTTGTCGCATAAGATTATCCTCAGGCAAATGTGAAACTTCACTCTCCCATAGCTTAATGCACTCTTCATATTTTGACAATGAGAACAAAGCTCTTATCCCTTGCAACAGATACCTATCTCTGAGCCTCTCATTTTTTTCAGACAATGCCTTTTCTGCAACTTCCTCCAAAGTCATTCTTGCGCCAATTTTCATTGAAGGATAATACCAGCGAGAATTGCGTTTCAAGCGTATGTATTCATTAGTCTTTGCCAGCAGTAAGAAATCTAAAATTGCTGTATCCTTCTTGGTAATCCATTCTACAAATTCATTTTCATATTTTGCAGTTCTATTGTCATAAATAGCTTCATACTCTTCTAATGTCATTTTATACACTACCTCATATATATCCTCCAATGATATGGACTTTGAAACCAATCTTTGCCACTCTTCGCAGTTCTTTCCGGCACCCGGATAACATCCTTCAATCGCCAGTTCGGGGTCGGGCCGATTATTGTAAACCCTATACATATAATATCCCCGCGGTGTGTACCATGCGTCCCAACAAGCCAATGCGTTATTGGCCGTAAGTAGCGATATGAGACTAATTAAAAAGTATCTGAGAGATTTCATGGTCTGTATAATTTTCAAGTTGCATTTCATCCAAGTGATATAATATATTTCCGCTGGCAGGTTTACCCAGATTCTGCTCTACAAGTCTCTTCACTTCAAGAATCTCGGCCGATGCAGGTCTTTCATATCTGACAAACTCATTATCCCGGCACTCTTTGTCATCGTATGGTACAATAGACACAAACTTATTGTTCCGGAACTTTACACCCCATCCGAAAACGGGATATGAGTAGTCTAACGGAATGGCATATCTTCTATGCTTCATATATGGCCTTACATCGTCGATATGCAGAATTGAATTACAAGTCTCCGTATCCTTCAATGCACCTGTATTATACAGCATCAGCACACCTCTATCTGCGGGAGGAGGAGTTTCCTGCAACTGGTGCAGCCTCACGGTTATACTTAAATCTATCCCTTTCAAAGACAACGAGTCTTTCACTATTCTGCACAATTTGCTGTAACTGTTTTTGGTAGTACTTGTCCAATCGCAATCGAGTTGAATCTCATTGATTTTGCCACATTCGTTATAAGACGACATTGCCAACAATCTTTCTACAATAAGTGATGCGAACTCGGCTTCCCTACCTGCCATAGCTCGTAGTGCATCAATTGTAATGTATGTAACAGGGACAATTTCAAGATTATTGGGGACTGAGGATGCAAATTTTGTTGTGGCTATCGGAACTATTTCAAAGTTTCCATTCAAAAAATCAGGCTCCGTAGCGACATCAAACATCCGCAAGTAGATACGGCCGATATCGTGTTTTTCTATGAACGACATCGCTGTTGAATCGATGTCAAAAACCGTCTTCCAATAATAAACCGAGTTGCGTTTCACCGCTTCCGTATAACGGTCATCCATAGAGGCGTTTTCCCTATTTCCACATCCCGTAAGGAGGGCTATTACAGCCCCTGTCAGGAGGACTCTGAATATATCTCTCATATAGTCTTGCAATTATTTTTCATGCGAATTTATAAAACGGAAACGGCACAGGCTGGTGCTTTTCATCCCGACTGTATGAAATCATTTTGCGAGTGTATGAAATCTCCCTCACCGCATCATTTCATCATGCTGCCATTTTTGCGAGACTGCATCTATCCCGTTATCATCATCGACTCGGTCCGTTTTGCCATCAGCATTTTGCCGAGCCGACTCTCCGGGTATCGCAAACTCCCGGCTCTTCAATAAGGATATAAAGCGAGCGGTGTCGGCAAGGAATAGAATGCAGCCTCTGCCAACACCGCTTTTACGAAAGAAGAATTTGATTTCGGGCCTGTGAAGGAGAAAGCCCGGGAAGAGTCGCACCCCTCAGCGGCTGATGCACCACAGCCGGTAAGCCCCTACTGGCGTGACGCAGCCTATCGCCCCCTCGAAATAGGCCTACACGTATAATTTATCTCTTTCTCCAAACAATATAACTTGTATTCTCGGGCAATTTTCTACGCCCCGTGTAATAATTTTCATCTCCGAATTCGTGGGTCGTACCGTTCTCGTCAACTGCCCAGCCATAAGCCGATGACCCGACAAGATATACCGCCTGATTTACACCCATATCGGCCAATGCCTGCGCAAAATCGTGGAACGACTCGGCCGTACCCGTCTCTACCATAAATATCTCACCGAGACGGTCGCATATCGCTCTTCTTACAGCCTTCCCCTTGGGCTCATTATCAATCACCTGCCCATCTTTTACGAGGGGATACTGTCTAAAAAAATAGCCACCGCACTCGGTCGCCTCTTCAAAAAGAGAGGTATTATCGGCCACCCCGACAATTACCTTGCCACGGATAGATGCACAAAATCCCTTTTTCGACAATCCCCACGCTTTAGGTTCGCCATTCAGTACAAAGGCACCTACAATTCCACCATTATCGGCTCTCACATCTGCTGCTTGAGCTACATATACAACGCTCGTATCTCTCTTATCCATTCGGCCTATGTGCAACGACATCTCGGCATTGTGAGGAATATATATTCTAATGGGAATATCATTGATTATTGTATCGCGAATCTCTGTAAATCCTGTTGCCAACGAATCGACACGCCGCCCTATCCATTGCTGTGGCTCTACCGGTTCGGGCACTCTCACAGGGTCAAACAAGGCCGGTTCGGGTTGTTTCAATTCCACAACCGCCTCCTCCTTATGCCTTATTGAAAGCAGCATGATTACACCGATTGCAACAACCCCCAGAACAGAGAGGATGATAATCCATATACGGCGCGGCCAGTGATTCTTGCTTTCTCCTTCACCTATAATGCGAATTTGGTCATCTCGGATTTCTTTAAGTTCTTTCATAACTATTTCATCTCCTTTTCCAATAGCTCTTTCAACTGTTTCAGTGCCTCTTTGGATGCAGTCACGGTATGATTAAACGAAGCCACATCCGAAAGTATCAACTTCTGTTTGGGAATATTGATGTAGTAGATGTAGGAGCGGTTAATAATAAGACTCTTACCAATACGGATAAAACTATTTCCATCGCTACCCAACTGGGAAGAAATCATCTTTTCGATTTGCCCCAACTGGTACGAAATCATACGCACCTCATTATCCGTCTGTACAAGCGTAGAATAGTTTCCGTCCGATGCTATATAGACGATTCTATCCGATGCTATACGAACCAAGTCGAGAGAGGTCGATATGACTAATTGTTTTTTCATTCTATTGATATCCCAAGCAAATGTAGCCAGGTTTATCCACATGGCAAAGCTATATTCGTGAGAATGTATGAAATAACTCTCTAAGTGTACGAAATAACATTATCTCTCCCAATTACAAAACGCAATTCCTATTTAATCAGCCCCCAAACCTTGTTTCTAATCCTCGCACCGCTCATCGGTTCTCTATATTTCTGAGTATCAACATATTCAACATGATTACATACAGCCTGTGGCCGAATTACTGTAACGCCCAAAATGTTGTGATTGGATGAATTTTGTGGCCTTGTCGACAACGGAGGAAATTACATAAAGATAAAAATAAAATAATCCTCCATTCAGGTGGGCTTCGAACCCACGATATGGCGAGCATCATATAGATGCCCCCCCGAGCTTCCACCTGCCCGTATCTGAATGAAGGATATGACACAAATATACATACTATCCCTATAACTTCCAAACAAATCAAAAAAAATTTATAATTCCGATGAATTTTCAAGACTCTTAACAAAAAACAGAACGAGATACAAAAAGCGCTACACCGGAGCATCCCCACCAAGGTATCAGTTGCCATAGAGGGTCACACCAAAGATAAATTCCGGCAAGGCGGTTATGTCGATGGCAGCCTATATCCCTGGATGACTACTTTGCGACAAAAGTATGGTAAAGGAGCTGACTCGCAGTACCCACCGCTGCTATCGTTGTGATTTGATGAATTTTTGTATCTTTGATGTGATTACATACAGCCATCAGCATAGACGCCCTGCGCGAACTGAAGTTGTGATTTGATGAATTTTTGTATCTTTGATGTGATTACATACAGCGTTTGCTCCACATATTGCGTTGATGATGTCGTTGTGATTTGATGAATTTTTGTATCTTTGATGTGATTACATACAGCTATTGCCAGAGGAGAAATAAGACCCTTCCAGTTGTGATTTGATGAATTTTTGTATCTTTGATGTGATTACATACAGCTTGTAGAGCCCAAAAGTAGGCATCGTTAAGTTGTGATTTGATGAATTTTTGTATCTTTGATGTGATTACATACAGCCAACTTGTTTATATTAAATGTTAAAAAGTGGTTGTGATTTGATGAATTTTTGTATCTTTGATGTGATTACATACAGCTGACCATTGTAATGAGCCTTTGCCACAATCGTTGTGATTTGATGAATTTTTGTATCTTTGATGTGATTACATACAGCTGACAACTACTTTCAACCTCAATTGAGCAGGTTGTGATTTGATGAATTTTTGTATCTTTGATGTGATTACATACAGCCTTTGGCAACCGTTTTGTTGTCATGTAGTAGTTGTGATTTGATGAATTTTTGTATCTTTGATGTGATTACATACAGCTTGCACGAAGTGGATGATGGTTCTCGTTTGTTGTGATTTGATGAATTTTTGTAT
Organism: uncultured Porphyromonadaceae bacterium; assembly: GCA_900538705.1. Taxonomy (GTDB): domain Bacteria; phylum Bacteroidota; class Bacteroidia; order Bacteroidales; family Barnesiellaceae_A; genus Barnesiella_A. The sequence continues at coordinate 110,832 of UPZG01000006.1, read as the reverse complement.
CTTTGATGTGATTACATACAGCTTTATTGCCATTGTCGTTTTTACAGCATTTGTTGTGATTTGATGAATTTTTGTATCTTTGATGTGATTACATACAGCACAATACGTGTATATAGCTGCACATCAGAAACTTACAACAAGAAATAGAATAAAAAAACGACCGTATGTAAAACAAATAAACCTGCCATCGGGCAGGTTTATTTGTTTCAAAATAGCTCCAATTGCTGACAAGGAGCAACCATACTCTGCGGTTTGGCTGCATGATATAGCTCTATCTCACCAAACTGCTTGTCGGTAATACACAATATTCCGACATAGCCATGTTCGGGTATAAATGATTTTACCCTTCTGATATGCACTGCGGCATTCTCGCGGCTGGCACAATGACGCACGTAGATAGAAAACTGAAACATGGAAAAGCCATCGCCTATAAGCCGCTTACGAAAGTCGGCATACCGCTTACGCTCTTGCCGGGTATCGGTAGGAAGGTCAAAAAACACTAATACCCACATAATTTGGTATTTACTAAAACTACTCATAACATTCCCGGGTGTCTTACATCACAGGATAAGCTATCTTGCGCTGCTCCCCAGCGAAACATGCTGCCAATGATGCTGTGGTACGGGTAGCGGCTATCATCAAGGGACCACGCTTACCCTCTATCACTACATCGAGCACAGGGATGGTGAGTAAACGCGCTTTCAACTCGGTAGTAAGTGCATCTATGGCTATACCTTCGGCAACGATACCCGCCACCAATTCATCGACATACGGACGATAAGGTTCCATAATATCATCGGCCAGACAATAGGCGTTATAGCGGTTATGATGGTGTATGCCCCATGTAGGCAACAAGCCCGACCCCACCAACGAACGGGCTATAACAGCCCGTAATATGGCATAACCGTAGTTGAGCAGATTGTTGGGTGGCATCGCTTCACGGGCTCGCACAAAACCGTCGATACCGGGGAAAATGCACGACCAATAGTAGGCTGCCGCACGGGCTTCATAATTATCAGGGTCGCCACTGCGTACCTCTCGTGCCCACAAGCGCATATTCCCCACCTCACAACCTCGCAAGCGATACAAAGCTGTTGCCTGATTGGTTATCTTGGCTTGCACAGTCTGTTGCCACAACTGTTTTTTCAGCGGTAAAGAGGCATTGAGCTGATACCGAAACCTTTCACTCTGCAACGTATGGCCTTCCAAAGGCAGCATCAGTCCCACGGGCATATGCGAAGCATCGCAGGAAATCACGGCACAATTATTCTCTAACAACGCTTCCAAAACGCCCTGTGTTATTGTGATTTGCCGGTTGTCGAGCAATACTACTCCTATATCTTCAATGGGAATCGTACGCACAGCCTCACGCCTGAATACCTCGGGCAACGTGCCGTTACACTCTACCTCGGGCAGCTTTATCACAAGCTGCCCGTTGGCGAGGCTCAGATAGGCAGGATTGCCAAAATAGAGAGTTTTCTTTATCATACTACTCTTCTCCTACATGTACGATTTCACCAATATGATTGATACGCACTTTTACAATGCCTTCAAGGGCAGCAGTATTTTGAATAAGTCGCCAAGTAATATTTTTTAGTTGTTTCTCTTCATTGACAGTCGTTTCCAAATGATGTCTAAACATATAGTTCTTAGAAGCTAACTTCTGCACCCGGAACAGATGCGGCGAAATACGGGCATAATTTTCGGGGTCCGACAGGTCTATTTCTTGGGGATTGAACCCTGACTTCTCATCGGGGAATAGGAAATATTCATTCTGTTTCATGGTGAAAAGGAATGTCCAACCCACCTCTCTGTTGTATGCCTTATCTACGACCGGCAATCCTTGCACGCAACGTGCTACGGCCTCCATAAAAGAAACGATATGCTCTTGCAACTTGCCATCGGCATCTCTAAAAATAGCTACGTGATGGTTGTTTCCGGTACTTACATAATCGGTAGGAATGCGGCGGCCGGCGGCATCGGTAATATATCTACCGGCATAGTCGCATTTATCGTGCAAAGGCACAGCATTGTTCAATCCTTTTACCGTAACTTTTTTAATGGTTATCCCTTTCTCCTCATCAAGATAGATAGGATGTGTTTCAAGGTCAGAGAATGAGGCCTCGCCGTATTTGTCGATATGCTCTTGTAATTTTTTTCTGATGCCACTATCAACAACCTTCTCTATATTCAACTTATCGGCAACACTCTTGCGCACAGTATATATAACCTCATAGGTAAATATCTTTACAACCATAGGAACAGCTTGCCGATGAGCCTCATCGCAATATACGGGATTCTTATCGAGACGATTTTTGCCGGTAAATGCCTTCTTGGCATCGCCATCGAATTGCGCCAGCCGTTGCAGTAACGCTTCGCGATACCGTCTGTTTGTCACTCGCTGTATCACATCGGCAGTAAACGCAGCACCTATCGTCTTGGTTATCACCGAGACCTGTCGTCTCATTCCATATACCGTCTCTTTATGCAGGCTGCCACGGGGTGTCAGTTGTATGCGCCCTTTATTACTGCCCCTGCATTTTGTTTTATTAAGGTTGAGTGTAACTACCTTGTTTTTAGCTTTAATCGATACTAACACCGTTTGCAAATGCCGCAAGGCTTCGCGCCTAAAATCGGGGATAGGAGGATTGAAACGCAGTTGTCCGCCATTACCCGACCTACTTAGTTCGGCCTTTTCTATGGCATAGATGCTCGACGACTTGTCGCTACGAGCATTCAGGTTGTTGAGATATTGCACATAAGACATCTTGGTAAAAGCAACCGTCAAAGCATCCATGGCATGGTGACGATGGTCGTTGCGCTTGCTCCAATCTTTTATTTGCCATAACAAACGGCCATCTCTATCGCGATAATACTCTACCAACCCCAATTGCTCGTACTTGTCGCGGTTGAGCTCTTTCATCACATCTACCAGCTGCCAGTCTTCACGCAACCGGCTTGTTACTGCTCCAACCGTAGGAACAACGACTCTTACAACATCGCGCAACATGCCTATTGCATATCGGGCTATATACTGCGTGTTGCGTAAGTCTCTGTCGATAAAGTCATCAGGAATATCGGCCTGCTTCATCTTCAACTTTTTCCATTTACCCTGCGATATTTTTTTCTTCTTATACAAATAATCGACCCGTTCTTCATAGGCCGCCAAAGCATCGGCACCCAACGAAGCTACATAGTCATAGGCTGTCATGTTACCTTTCTCTATATTGGCCTTGCGCACCTCTAACGTCTTGTTTGAGAAAGAGTCGTCAAACAAGCGCGCTTTCGGTATAATATGCTCTATGTCATACTCTTTACTGAAAATACTCTCACGCGGTATATAGGTATCGGTATATAATGTCTTATACCCATTCGCTTCGAGCTCCTCATACAATTTATATCGTATAATATCGTTACGACTTGGATGCTCGATATGAAACTCTTCACGTAGTACCTTTCGTATCGCCTCGTGCTTGTGAGCCGCGTCGTTCATGGCTTTATACTTGTCCTCACGCTCTTGTGCCGAGCTTTTTATCTCACGTGCCATCTCTACACGTATCTCATCCAATGGGCCATACCTGTCTATAACGGCATTCACTACGTGTACCATCTGGTTTAGTATCTTCTCAACCACCGGATTATGCAACGCATTGCGGGGCAATATATCGAGATGTGCTTTGAGTGGCCTATTCTCGTTCTCTTCCTTGGTCAATGAATTTCTGGAATGTCGGTATCCGGCATAGCAGCAAGCCACGCTGTAATCGTTGCCATCTTTCATAAAAGGCAGTATTTTCAGCATAGCCTTGTTACTCAGGCTACCGTAATCCGACTCGAACGAGACTCCTGCAATCATGGCAGCGTACTCTCGCTCCATCCTTGTCAATTCCATAATTTTTCTTATCAACCCCTCTATCCCCGACTTGGAGTTATCACCTTCATAAGAGTATAACAGATGCCACAGCATATACGCTGGCTGCAAATAGCAATCGTGAGAAGGCAACGAAGAGTCAAAGTGAAGAAGCTGTGTCTCGTAATTACACGTATCGAAAACCTTTTCTACGGCTTCTATCTTCTCTTGGGCAGTTTTACATTTCGACATATTACACCCTGCCAACTCGGCAATTTGTCGATACTTGGCAAACAAGGCGCTAAATGTCTTATTGCCGTCATACTCTTTGAAGTTCAAATCATAGTTTTCAGCAGTTCCGAAAAGCAACTTCAACACATCTTCTTTTTCAAGCCCACCTACGATAGAGAGTTCTGTACACAATATATTTTTCTCCTCTATCGACAGTTCTCGCACTATACGTTCTATACGGTGCGTAATGGGATGTCGCACTATCTCGGTAAGACGGGTATCATTCAGACGTTGCCGTATCTTAAACTCCTGAAATATGGGCGACGACTTGGGGGATACCTTCGGTCCTACCGTCCGCTGCACTTTCTTGCCTTCTTTATCTATCTCTTGGATATGGCCTTCCAGCTCACATATACTTACCAATCCCTTTGCACTTTTCAGCGGCCGCTGATAGAAAATAATTGTGTCGCGCACCTTCTTTTTCAATGCATACGTGAGTTCGGGATGATACTTACTCTGTTCTTGCCATACTGCCTCAAACTCATCTAAATAATCCTGACGATAAAATACCAGATTCTTCAAAGAGTTGTGCCTGCTCCGACACAACAGATTATACAAATACTGCCCGATTGTCTGCTGGTTGAAATAGAGTTTCTTACTCCGGTCGCCTATATTGCCCAAATAACCACTCGAAGCATTTATTTCGCCATTCAACATACATATTACCAGCGCAACCTCACCTATATCGAGCTTATTGGAAATAGCCTCACTCCGCCACTTGTAATATTGTAGTTTTTTCTCTTTCCCCTTATTCTCGGCAAGATTTATACCGCACTTGGTCATAATGGCTACCGATTGCTGCTGCGACTTACCGACGAGTTGCTCTTGCAATTGGTCGGTGAAAATATCGGGATAGAAACAACGTTGGTATGACCATATTTTATCCAGCTCTACTTGTAAATCTGAGCGGTAGAAGTCGGGCAATTTCTTTTTCCCTTTTTGCAACAACTCGTAACAATAGTGCCCCGGAGTTATTTCTCTATCATATAATTCTTTTGCTACCGACATGCTATCTATGGCCACACCATCTTCTTTATTGGCCTTACGGTTGCTTTTGTAGCCCCTCTTCTTGTTGATGGCAAACAATATCCTCGCAAACTCCTCTAAGGTTACCGGCTCGGTTACAGCCTTCGCCCTCAGACGGTATGTTTCGTGGGTAGAACCTTTGCCTTGCTCGGCACACACTGTTTCGGGAGTAATCACGCCTCCCTCTATCAAGACTTCTCGCAGACATTCCCGACGCAACTTGTAACGTTGCAAGTTGCGTCGTGCCGACCGGCTGGTTCTCCTATCGGCATTTGTTGTAACTGCTTTCCCTTTCTCGTAATTATCTTTTTCATCTACCGTCAACGGATTTACTCTTACCCCCAATCTTATGATAGACGATGTTTCATCACTATTTTCGGCCTCGTTTACCACAGCCCACCCTATACTATTGGCTCCTAAGTCTAACCCTAAAATTCTTTTCATGGCATTCCTATATATAATATTTATAAAAACAATAATTCATCAAATATACAAAATTTTACTCCGAATATTTGTATATATATAAAAATTATTATCTATATTTGCAATATAAAAATTCATCAAATCACAATAAGGATTATTCCGTTGTGAAAACATTTAGTTGGGGGAACTCCGATTTTTCGGGAAGTTCCTCCTCCTTTTTTGTAATAGCTACAACAGCACAGCCACCACACGCACGGCAATAAATAATTTTTTGATATAAAAATAGGGAGCTGCTCACGACACCGTAAGCAGCTCCCTGTTTTATTTCCTGCCAACAAGCAGGAATGTAGATTGGGGTTATGCGAGACTTAGAAGTTGAAGAAACGTTTTGCGTTGTTGTAGCAGATGTCTTCTACCATGCGACCTACAAAGTCGAGCTCCGAGGCGGGTATTTCGCCGTTCTCTACATCGCGACCCAAGAGGTTGCAAAGGGTACGACGGAAGTACTCGTGACGCGGATATGAGAGGAAGCTGCGCGAGTCGGTGAGCATTCCCACAAAGCGGCTCAGCAAGCCCAGCAACGAGAGGGCGTTCATTTGCTTCTCCATACCATCTTTTTGGTCGAGGAACCACCAGCCCGAGCCGAATTGTATCTTGCCCGGCACGCTGCCGTCTTGGAAATTACCCAACATGGTAGCTATCACTTCGTTGGCCGACGGATTGAGGTTATACAATATCGTCTTGGTGAGTTTGCCTTCGGTATTGAGACGGTCGAGGTATTTCGACATGGCTTTGGCGGTTGTAAATTCACCTATCGAGTCGAATCCGGTATCGGGACCGAGTTTCTTATACATCAACGTGTTGTTGTTGCGAATGGCACCGTAGTGGAATTGTTGTGTCCAACCGGTTTCCCAGTCCATTTCACCAAAAGCAACAAGCATAGCCGACTTGAATTTGAGCGTCTCTTCGTGTGTAAGCTCTTTACCTCCATACACTTTATTGAATATGGCGCGTATCTCCGCATCGGTATAGTCTTCGGCATAAAACTCTTCGATACCGTGGTCGCTCAAGCGGCATCCCATCTCCTCGAAGAATTTATGACGACGGCGCAGTGCTTCAATCATATCGTCGAATGTACTGATGGTAACACCACTTACTTCGGCAAGCTTCTCTACATAGGCACGGAAGTCGGCCGGTACCTCTACAGCCATAGCTTTGTCGGGACGCCAAGTGGGAAGCATCTTTATCTCGAAACCGCTTTCGCGCGTAGCTTTATGATATTCGAGATTGTCTACGGGGTCGTCGGTTGTACATACGCACTCTACGTTGTAACGACGCATAAATCCACGTGCCGTATATCCGGGTTGAGCCAATTTCTCGTTACACTCGTCATAAATTTCACGGGCAGTCTCGGGCTTAAGTATTTTATTGATGCCGAATGCTGTTTTCAGTTCGAGGTGTGTCCAATGATAAAGGGGGTTACGCAGCGTATAAGGTACTGTCTCAGCCCATTTCTCAAATTTTTCCCAATCGGTCGTGTCGGTACCTGTACAGTAGCGCTCATCGACACCATTGGAACGCATGGCACGCCATTTGTAGTGGTCACCACCCAACCAAAGCTCGGTGATAGAACGGAACCGATAGTCTTCGGCTACCATTTTGGGTACAAGATGGCAGTGATAGTCTATGATAGGCATTTTTGCCGCATGTTCATGATACAACTTTTGCGCGGTTTCTGTTTGCAGCAAAAAGTTTTCGTCCATAAATGGTTTCATATTCTGTCTCTTTTAATGTTTAGCGGCACGCCATCGTAGTGATGGCGTGCCGAGGTTATACAAACAGTTTATATTACAACGTTACACCAGTCTTGAAGATAGCAATCTCGTGATATCCTTTGCGTTCGTTGTTGGTGAAGCGGCCGCTTGCCACCTCGATAATATAATCGATGAAACGGTTGCTCAACGACTCCATCGTTTCGCCCTCTACCAATGTTCCGGCATTGAAGTCAATCCATCCCGGTTTATTATTGTAGAGATTTGTATTGGTAGATACTTTCACCGTGGGGACATATGTACCAAAAGGCGTTCCACGACCAGTCGTAAAGAGTACCATATGGCAACCGGCTGAGGCCAAGGCTGTAGCAGCTACAAGGTCATTACCGGGTGCGCTCAGAAGATTGAGACCACGTGTTTTCAAACGGTCGCCATACATCAGCACATCTTTCACACCCGACTTACCACACTTCTGCGTACAACCAAGCGACTTCTCTTCGAGAGTCGATATACCGCCGGCCTTATTACCTGGCGATGGATTCTCATAGATAGGTTGCTTGTTAGCTATAAAGTATGCCTTGAAATCGTTGATAAGATGCACGGTTTTATCAAAGAGTTCTACCGTATCGCAACGATTCATCAGTTGGGTTTCAGCACCAAACATCTCGGGCACTTCCGTGAGTACCGACGTTCCGCCTTGAGCAATGAGGAAATCGGAAAATACGCCCAACATAGGATTGGCAGTAATGCCCGAGAAACCATCAGAGCCACCACATTTCAAGCCTACGCGCAATTCGCTCAAAGGCACGCTCACACGCTTGTCTTGCGATGCTATTGCATAGAGCTCCCGCAAAATCTTCATACCTTCTTCATACTCATCGTGTACGCGTTGCGTCACCATAAAGCGTATGCGTTCGGTATCATAATCGCCCAGCATTTCACGGAAGGCATCGGGCTGGTTGTTCTCGCAACCCAGTCCCACTACCAATACGGCTCCAGCATTGGGATGCAGGCACATATCACGCAATATTTTGCGTGTATTCTCGTGGTCATTACCTAACTGTGAGCATCCGTAGTTATGAGGAAAAGCCACGATGGCATCGACATCCTTACAACCTGTCTCGACACGAAGCGACTCGGCTAATTGGTTTACCACCCCGTTTACGCAACCCACAGTAGGGATAATCCATATCTCATTGCGCACACCTACATCGCCATTTTTACGGCGATAGCCGTTGAAGGTAAGGTCACGATGAGGTATATCGAGCTTGGTATCTACCGGATTATAGGTATAATCGAGCAGGCCTTCAAGGTTGGTCTTTATATTCTTCTCGTTCACCCAGTCACCTTTGGCAATAGCCATACGTGCATGACCTATAGGCGAGCCATATTTGATAATGTTATCACCCTCGGCAAAATCTTTAAGAGCTACTTTATGGCCAGCTGGTACATCGCTACGCAGGGTAATGTCGTTGCCGTCGACGGTAATGGTATCGCCCGCTTTCAGCGGGTCGATAGCCACTACTACGTTATCGACAGGATTTATCTTTATAAACTTGTTCATGTTGTCGTAATAGGCGATATTAGTCCAAAATACCTTTTACTGTTTCGAGCATACCTTTCTCTTGTATCGAATCGAGGTATCCCTTTACAGCATCGGCAAGGCCGGGTATGTTGTTGAGGTTTTCACCCCAAATAAACTCGGCGCCCAATACACCTTCTGTCACCTTGCGAGTATCGCCGGTAGCCCACAACTCTTTGAGCAAGTCCATAATCTCTTGCGAGTCGTTGGGAACGATTTCAGCTCCATCCTCACGCACGCCACCTTTGTAATAAGTAATAATGGCAGCCAAGCCGAGTACCAAGCCCTTAGGCAGCTCGCCTTTGCGTTGCAAGTAAACCTTCAAGCCGGGGAGGTCGCGGGTTTGATATTTGGGGAAAGAGTTCAGCATGATAGAAGTTACTTGATGGTCGACAAACGGGTTGTTGAAACGATCAAGTACATCGTTGGCAAACTTCACAAGTTCTTCTTTCGGGAGGTTGAGAGTCTCTAATAACTCATCGAACATTACACGATGTATGTAACGACCTACAACAGGATGCTGGCAAGCATCACGCACGATATTGATTCCAGAAAGATATGCTACAGGCGACAATACAGTATGCGGGCCATTCAGCAAGGTTACCTTACGCTCGTGATAGGGCTCTTCCGAAGGTACAAACAATACATTCAACCCAGCCTTGTCGGCGGGGAACTCTTTGGCTACCTCTTGAGGAGCTTCTATCACCCAAAGATGGAATATCTCGGCTTGTACCACCAAATTGTCGTCATATTGCAATTTTTCTTTGATAGCTGCAATATCTTTACGAGGGAATCCCGGTACGATACGGTCTACCAATGTAGCATATACACCGCAAGCTTTTTCAAACCACTCCTTAAAGTCGTTACCAAGGTTCCAAAGCTCTATGTATTGGTAGATAGTCTCTTTCAGTTTATGTCCATTCAAGAAGATAAGCTCACAAGGGAAGATGATGAGACCTTTACTCATATCGCCTTTGAATGTTTTGAAACGACGATAGAGCAACTGAGTCAACTTACCGGGATATGACGATGCAGGAGCATCCTCAAGCTTACAAGCAGGGTCAAAAGCGATACCGGCTTCAGTCGTATTAGAAATAACAAAACGCATTTCGGGTTGATCGGCAAGAGCCATAAACTCGGCATTTTGAGTATAAGGATTCAATGCGCGGCTTATAACATCTATTTTTGTAAGGCTATTTACGGCCTCACCCTTGTCGATACCTTGCAGGTTGACGTGATAGAGGCAATCTTGGGCGTTGAGCATGTCTACCATGCCACGTTCTATCGGTTGTACCACAACAACACTGCTGTTGAAGTCGGTCTTTTCGTCCATGTTAAAGATAATCCAATCTACGAAAGCGCGCAGGAAATTACCTTCGCCAAATTGAATAATACGTTCGGGACGTACGGTCTTTGATGCCGTTTCTTTGTTCAATGGTTTCATTGTATTTTGATTTTAGTTTATATGATAGTTTTATCTATTGTGCGTATGCTATACCGGTTGTATCCACCATATTGCAATTGTTGAATGCAAATGTCGAAGCAGCTTTGTTAATCCGCACACAACGCATAGTGATGCTGTCGCTATAAGCGAACTGTCCGCTTTGAGTGGCCGTAATATCGACATCTTCTATGACAATGTTCTTCAACGGCATCTCAGGCAATCCGTGAAAATACATGGCACGGTTGGCATTACGACACTTGATGTTCTTTATATATATATTTCTAAACTCGGGCGTCTCTTCTGTCACCGGCTCGGCAGTAATACTTTTCAGGCCGCTACCATCATCTTCGGAGACTGACTTACCGTTGTAATAGAGGTTAAACGTCAGTGCATCGGTAGGTATATCACACATATTGATATTCTCAATATATATATCCTCTACCACACCTCCGCGACCGCGTGCACTCTTGAAGCGCAAGCCCACATCGGTGCCCGTAAAGGTACAATTTTCTACGTAAATATGATTAACTCCACCCGACATTTCGCTTCCAACGACAAAACCGCCGTGTCCATGCAGCACTTGCGAGTTTCGCACGACTACATGACTGCATGGCATAGCACGCATGCGGCCATCGGCATCTTTACCCGACTTGATGCATATACCATCATCGCCAGCATCGAAAAGACAATCGGCAATAAGTACGCGACGGCACGACTCTACGTCGAGAGCATCGCCGTTTTGCGAATACCACGGGTTGAATATCTTGACATTCTTGATAATTACATTCTCACACATCAACGGATGCAACATCCAGGCCGGAGAGTTTCTCAAAGTGACATCTTCAACAAGCAGATTACGACACTCTATAAAGCTAAACATCACAGGACGCAACCAATGGCGTATTGCCTCCCATTCGTCATCGTCTTCCAATCCTTGTGGATTGTTGAACGCATCACAAATGATATGACCTTGATACGACTCTTTACTCGGATACCACAGGTCGCCATTCACATAACAACCCGGGCGAGACAGCAACTCATTCCATTGCGACTCGGTCACCTTCTCGCGACGTACAAAACGCCAGCTATCGCCCGCTCCATCATAAACTCCTTCACCCGTCAAAGCTATATTTTCGGCATTGCGAGCCCATATAGGTGACGTACAGCGCCGGGTATTCAGACCTTCAAACGAAGTTTCTATAATAGGATATACATTGGGATCATCGTTAAATATAATCAACGCGTTACGACAGGCATGCAAGTCTACACCACTTTTCAACTCTATGGGACCTGTATACCATATTCCGGCCGGTATAACGACTCTACCACCACCTTTTTCCGAGACGGCTGTTATGGCATTGTTTATCGCTTGGGTTTCATCAGCCACACCATCTCCTACGGCACCAAAATCAGTCACTGACACGGTATAATTATTAAACAAGGGGCGTTCTACTGGTTGCGTCTCAAACGGCACATTTTTGTAATATGCCTCAAACTCGCTACTCTTTTCCTCCTGTACATTACATCCTGCAAGCGTACATGCCAACAAGAGAGTTATGGAAGAGAGTAAATTAAATTTATAGCAATACATGTGTTTATGGCATTATCAAGTAACCCACTACGGGTTTCTTTACGGAGTGCAATATTAGCAATTATCACCATGCTGTGCAATTAAAAAAAATGCTATTATTATCCATTATATTGACAAAAACAAATTATCTACAAGATTAAACAGATTATACACACCAGAGAGTATCAAAGAGGGGCTTTTGACCATCAGCAGCCGACTCAATGGAATAATACGAGACTCTCATAAAGGTGTATGATACGTGTAGTCAACAAAACTATTTTAGGGATAATGATATGCTTTGTCTTGATGAAATATAGTAATTTCGCACCATCAATCAAATTGCACAATACACGCAACCATGAAAAAATTCATTCTACCATTACTATTAGTAACCTGTTTGATACTACTAAGCGGACGCAACGAACGCGAATTTACAATCTACATGATAGGCGATTCTACCATGGCCAATAAAAAACTCGACGGTGGTAATCCCGAACGTGGATGGGGCTTTGTGTTGCCTGGTTTTTTCTCGGAAAAAGTAGCCATAGAAAATCATGCTCAAAACGGCAGAAGCACCAAAAGCTTTATTGACGAAGGTCGTTGGGAAACCGTACGCAACAAAATAAGAAAAGGCGACTATGTATTCATACAATTCGGACATAATGACGAGAAAACCGACGAAAAACGGCATACCGACCCGGGCTCGACATTCGACGACAATTTGCGCAAATTTGTAAACGAAACACGCGAGAAAGGTGGTATCCCCGTACTATTCAACTCTATCGTACGCCGTAACTTTGTCGATGGCGTACTCACCGATACCCACGGCGAATACCGCGAAGTTCCGCGACGTGTAGCTCAAGAGTTAAACGTAGCCTTTATCGATATGAACCGTCTCACGCACGAGTGGGTGGCTTCGTTAGGTGACGAACTATCGCGTCAATACTTCATGTGGGTAGAACCAGGCAAACTGGCCTGCTGCCCAGACGGGAAACAAGACAATACTCACCTCAATATAAAAGGGGCTAAAATGGTAGCCGCCATAGCTGTGAAAGAACTTGCCACTACAGTGCCTGCACTGGAACCCTATATACGCCACTACGACATAGTCGTTGCACAAGACGGCAGTGGCGATGTCTTCACCATACAAGAGGCTATCAGCCTTGTACCCGACTACAGCAAAGGCCGCGAGACTCGCATACTCATACGCAAAGGCACATATAAAGAGAAGCTGATTGTTCCGCCATCGAAACAATACGTATCACTCATAGGACAAGAAGGTGTCGTTATCACCGGTAACGATTATGCCAAAAAGAAAAACGCAATGGGCGAACCTATGGGTACATCCGGTTCTGCTTCATGCTATATCTACGGCGATGATTTCTACGCCGAAAACATCACCTTTTCCAATACCGCCGGGCCCGTAGGGCAAGCCGTCGCAGCCCTCATCGACAGCGACCGCGCCATCTTTTACCATTGTACCTTCAAAGGGTTCCAAGATACTCTCTATCCCTATGGCAAAGAGCGTGACATACGACAATACTACAAAGAGTGTCGTATAGAAGGTAGCGTCGACTTTATATTTGGTTGGGCAACTGCATATTTCGACAACTGTACCATCCACAGCAAGGCCAAGGGCTACATAGCCGCACCGGCTACACGACAAGAGACATCTTACGGATTTGTATTTAACCACTGCAAACTCACCGCCGACGAAGCCGTAGAAAAAGTATACTTAGGCCGCCCATGGCGCGAATATGGAAGAGCTGTATATATCAACTGCGATATGGCTGCACACATACACCCCGACGGATGGCGAGTATGGCATAATAAAAAAGACCACAATACGCCCTTCATGGGCGAGTATGGCTCTACCGGAGCTGGTGCAAAAGGGCAACGCGTCAAGTGGGCAAAAATCATTACTGACCCCAAGAAATATACCGCAGCACAAGTACTTACAGGCAACGACAAATGGGATGCCCAGACTGTTGCCGAGCAAAAAAGAGAAAAATAGTAAGTTTCAGAACTATAAAATAAAAAACAAGCCCTCTACAGTAGGTTTTATCAATAATAAACTGTACATTTACAGCCGATTTACAACTTGTAATATAGAGGTAGAACGCAAAACGTTCTCGCCAACTTGCAGTAACAATAACAACGAAAAACACTTATAGTACACTTAATCAATTATAACTATGGCAGTAAGCAAAGAAAAACTGTTCGATCAATTTCCGCCTGTCTCCACACAGGAATGGAAAGAGAAAGTGATAGCAGACTTGAAAGGAGCCGACTTTGACAAGAAACTCGTATGGAGGACATCTGAAGGCTTCAATGTACAACCGATGTATCGCGAAGAAGACATCGAGAATTTAAAAACACTGAACTCACTTCCTGGTGAATATCCTTTCGTACGCGGTACAAGAACCGACAACGAATGGCTCACCCGCCAAGACATCGATGTTACCGATGTAAAAGAGGCCAATGCCAAAGCTCTCGACATCCTCGATAAAGGCATCGACGCCCTGGGTTTCCATCTGCAAAGCGAGCAAATCACCCCCGAAGGCATAGAGGCTCTGCTTGAAGGCATCCACGCCGACTGCATAGAAATCAATTTCCTCACATGCATACGCAATGCCGCAAACCTCGCCAAGCTCCTCACTGAATATTATACGAAAAAAGGATATGACTTGGCCTCTTTGCGTGGTTCTATCAACTTCGACCCCTACAAACGTATCCTCAAAAAAGGAAAAGACGTTACCGACATGGCCGACCGCGCTCGCGAAGTAATGCAAGCCGCTGCCGCTCTGAAAAACTACCGTGTCTTTGCCGTAGATGCTCTGCTCATCAACAACGCCGGTGGTCACATCACACAAGAACTCGGCTACGCTCTCGCTTGGGGTAATGAATGGATGGCCATGCTTACCGATGCAGGGTTTACTCCCGACGAAGCTGCTACACGTATCAAATTTAACTTTGGCATTTCGTCTAACTATTTCATGGAAATTGCCAAGTTCCGCGCCGCTCGCATGTTGTGGGCCCAAATCGTAAAACAATACAACCCCGCAGACGTAAATTCTTGCAAGATGATGGCTCACGCAACCACATCTGAATTTAACCAAACTCTCTACGACTCGTATGTGAACCTGCTGCGTACACAAACAGAGACCATGAGCGCAGCTCTCGGCGGCGTCGACTCCATCACTACATTGCCATTCGACAAGGTTTTTGCTACGCCTGACGACTTCTCAGAGCGCATAGCCCGCAACCAACAATTGTTACTTAAAGAAGAGTCGCACATTGATAAAATCACCGACCCGGGAGCCGGCTCGTATTACATCGAAAATCTTACTGTATCTATTGCCGAACAAGCATGGAAAATATTCCTCGACATCGAGGAGCGGGGCGGATTCCACGCAGCATTGCAAGCTGGTTATGTACAAGAACAAGTCAACGCAGTGTCGACAGAACGCCACACCAATGTTGCTCGCCGCAAAGAGATACTCCTCGGTACCAACCAATATCCCAACCTCAACGATAAAGCCCTCGAAAAGGTGGCCGGTAAAGAAGAAAACCACAGCTGCGGATGCCAAGGCAACTGTAGCGCTCCTACCCTGCCTACTCTCGACTTCAAACGGGCAGCAAGTCAATTTGAGGAATTGCGTCTTTCCACCGAAAAGGCTTCACATCAACCTGTAGTATTCATGCTCACCATAGGCAACCTCGCCATGCGTCTTGCGCGCTCGCAATTTGCCACCAACTTCTTTGGTTGTGCAGGATATAAAATCATAGACAACCTCGGTTTCGACACCGTAGAAGCTGGTATTGACGCCGCCCTCGAAGCTAAAGCCGACATTGTGGTACTCTGCTCAAGCGATGATGAATATGCAACATTAGCACCCGAAGCATACAAGTACCTCAACGGCCGCGCCCTCTTTGTAGTAGCCGGAGCTCCGGCATGCACCGAAGACCTTAAAGCCATCGGCATCACAGAGTTTATCCACGTACGCAGCAACGTACTGGACACACTCAAAAGCTTCAACGCCAAATTATCTATCTAACGAATTAAAAACACAAGTAAAAAATGAGACCCAATTTTAAGAATATAGATATTAAGGCCGATGCCTTCGGCCAACAGGCTTGCGGCTCTATTCCTTGCAACGAAGACGAGAAATGGATTACCCCCGAACTTATTCCCGTTAAGCCTACTTATACCCGTGCCGATATCGATGGCATGGAGCATCTCCATTATGTTGCCGGACTGCCCCCCTTCTTGCGTGGCCCGTATAGCGGCATGTACGCCATACGTCCTTGGACCATCCGTCAATATGCAGGATTCTCTACAGCCGAAGAGTCAAACGCCTTTTACCGTCGCAACCTTGCCTCGGGACAAAAAGGCCTCTCGGTAGCATTCGACCTTGCTACACACCGCGGTTACGATGCCGACCATCCTCGTGTAGTAGGTGACGTGGGTAAAGCCGGTGTTTCTATCTGCTCGGTAGAAGACATGAAAGTGCTTTTCGACGGTATACCTCTCAACAAAATGTCTGTTTCCATGACCATGAATGGTGCCGTATTGCCCATTATGGCCTTCTACATCAATGCCGGACTTGAACAAGGCGCTAAGCTTGAAGAGATGGCCGGTACGATACAAAACGATATTTTGAAAGAGTTCATGGTGCGCAATACCTATATCTATCCGCCCGAGTTTTCGATGCGCATCATAGCCGACATCTTCGAGTATACCTCGAAAAACATGCCCAAGTTCAACTCTATCTCTATCTCAGGATACCACATGCAAGAAGCCGGTGCAACAGCCGACATCGAGCTGGCTTACACCTTGGCCGACGGTCTTGAATACCTCCGTGCCGGTGTAAATGCCGGATTGGATATCGACTCATTTGCCCCGCGCCTCTCTTTCTTCTGGGCAATAGGTATGAACTTCTTCATGGAGATTGCCAAAATGCGTGCTGCACGTATGCTGTGGGCCAAGATTGTAAAACAATTCAATCCCAAGAATCCCAAGTCACTTGCACTCCGTACTCACTGCCAGACATCAGGTTGGTCGCTTACCGAGCAAGACCCCTTCAACAACGTAGGACGTACTTGTATAGAGGCTATGGGTGCCGCCCTTGGCCACACACAATCGTTGCACACCAATGCTCTCGACGAAGCTATCGCATTACCTACCGATTTTTCGGCTCGTATTGCCCGTAATACGCAAATCTACATACAGGAAGAGACTTACATCACCAAAGAGATTGACCCGTGGGCAGGCTCTTACTACGTAGAATGGCTCACCAACGAACTCGCTCACAAGGCATGGGAGCACATACAAGAAATCGAGAAGCTCGGCGGTATGGCCAAAGCCATTGAAACCGGTATACCCAAACTTCGTATCGAAGAGGCTGCTGCTCGCACACAAGCTCGCATCGACTCGGGTAAACAAACTATCGTAGGCGTAAACAAATATCGTCTCGACAAGGAAGCCCCCATCGATATTCTCGAAATAGACAATACCGCTGTACGCGAATCGCAAGTTGCTCGACTTGTCGACCTGAAAGCTCACCGCGACAACGATGCCGTAAAAGCAGCACTCGATGCCATCACAAAATGTGTAGAGACCAAAGAGGGCAATCTGCTCGACTTAGCCGTTAAAGCAGCTCGTGTACGGGCTACTTTAGGTGAAATATCAGATGCCTGCGAGAAAGTTGTAGGTCGTTATAAAGCTGTCATTAGAACTATTTCAGGCGTGTATTCTTCAGAAAACAAACAAAGCGACGACTTCAAGAAAGCAACCGAATTGTGCGAAAAATTCGCCAAACGCGAAGGTCGTCAACCCCGTATCATGATTGCCAAGATGGGACAAGACGGCCACGACCGGGGTGCTAAAGTATGTGCTACGGGTTATGCCGACTGCGGTTTCGACGTAGACATGGGTCCCTTGTTCCAAACTCCTGCTGAAGCTGCGCGCCAAGCAGTAGAAAACGACGTTCACGTATTAGGCGTATCGTCACTTGCAGCCGGACACAAGACTCTTATTCCTCAAGTAATTGAAGAGTTGAAGAAGCTGGGTCGTGAGGATATCATCGTCATTGCCGGTGGTGTAATACCTCCACAAGACTACGACTTCCTCTACAAGGCCGGTGTTGCCGCCATCTTCGGTCCGGGTTCACCCGTATCGCGTTCGGCTTGGCAAATTCTTGAAATTCTCTTGGGAGAAAATGCCTGATACAAGCTGCGCACTTATTTATAAGGACGTAGACAATTAATATCGAGGGGCTGTGGCCAATTGCCCATTGTGCCACAGCCCCATCGGCATAAATAATGAGTCATTAAGCAAAGCACAAAACATACTCATCACAATATCATATATAACATATCAAACGACACAGTAGCTTCTCGCTTCAAACCCCATCGCCACATGGACGCAACAACCCAACGTATAGCTCTTTACATAAAGTCGCACCAACTACTCAGTCACGACCGACCTGTCATAGCCGGACTGAGCGGAGGAGCCGACTCGGTAGCACTACTCGCCATATTGAAACAACTCAATTACAATGTCATTGCTTGCCACTGTAACTTCATGCTTCGCGGCGAAGAGAGTTTGCGCGACCGCAATCATGCGGCTCAAATAGCGGCACAAATCGATGTACCGTTCTGCGAGACTACATTCAACACCACCTCCTACGCCCGCGACAACGGCATCTCCATTGAAATGGCTGCCCGCGAACTACGTTACCATTGGTTTGAGGAGATGCGGATACGCCACAATGCAGAAGCCATTGCTGTCGCACATCACCGCGACGATAATGTAGAGACTCTGCTACTCAATCTCACTCGTGGGACCGGAATCGCCGGCCTCACAGGCATGAAGCCTCGCAATGGCTACATTGTACGCCCACTGTTATGCTTGTCGAGACAAGAGATATTGGCTTTTCTCATGCGCCATAACCTTACATACGTCAACGATAGCACCAACGCAGAGACGCTCTATACCCGCAACAAGATACGCTTAGAAGTTCTGCCACTGCTACGCACCATAAATCCGATAGTAGACGAGAGCATAGAACGCACCCTGAATAACCTTGCTGAAACCGAAAAGATATATCGCTATGCTATTAGCAAGTTGGAGGAAAAGATATGCAATACAAAAGACGAGAACCTATATATCGATATAGAACAATTGCAAGCCTCACCCTCTCCCGAAGCTTTATTATTTGAAATACTTGCCCCCTATGGGTTCAATGCATCACAAATCACCGATATACTTGCCTGCTGCACTACGCATCAACCCGGGAAAGTATTCATGAGCGCCAGTCATCGCCTCATATGCGACCGTAAATCGCTAATAGTATGTCTGTTACCTGATATCTCTTTGCAACAGCCCATAGCTATCTGGAACGATGGCGACACACACACGGCTGCCGGAATAAGCATATCCTACCATCAGGCAGAAGGATTTATCATTCCCAAATCACCTCTTTGTGCCTGCTTCGACGCCGACTGTCTGCAATATCCGCTCATACTTCGCCACTGGCAAAAAGGAGACAAATTCTCACCCTTTGGCATGAGAGGACGCAAAAAGGTAAGTGACTTCTTCAGCGACAGCAAAATGTCTATCATAGAAAAGGAAAAGCAGCTTCTTATGTGTGATGCTACAGAAATATTGTGGATTGTAGGTCGTCGCGCATCTTCCACTGCTCGCGTCACATCACATACCCGTCGCATATTACTGGCCGAAATCAAGGCACATAACGTCCATAAATAATGTTAAATCGAGTTTCTCAATACACGTAAAAGCCTTTTCTTAATAAAATTAACCGTATATTTGCCTCACAAACAAAAGAGATAATTGTTATTCTTATCCTCTTTAATTCATTTTCCACCTATTTCCATTCATAAAAAGAGAACAAAGTGCAATCTGTATAGCAATGATTGCCATTTTTCGCTATAATCTAATTACAAGCACTCGATGTATAATATTTTTGAACTCAAGTCAAAAACCTTACCTGAACTAAAAGAAATTGCTTCTCAGTTAGGCATACAAGTAAATAATAACACGCAAGCCGAGGAGTTGGTATATACCATTCTCGACGAGCAAGCCATATCGGCAAGCAAAGTATCGGTGCAAAACGGCGAAGGCAAAAAAAAGAAAAAAAGAACCCGTACTGCCAAAGCCGAAAACACTAAGACTGATGAAGAGGCCACGCAAGATGCAAAAGAAGAAAATACTGTTGCCAACGATACTCCGGAGCTAACACCCGCCGAGGATATCTCTAACGACAACAATGAGGAGAAGGCCGAAGTCACTCCTCGCAAAAACAAACCGGGACGTAAAAAGAAACAAGCTCAAGCTGAAACAGCTCAACCCGACATGCCACATGATAATGTAGAGGGCACCCCTCTTCCAGCCAGCCATCCGGCTCTGTTAGAGTCTGTTGACGAACTTTTTTCGTCGATACACGCCAATAACGACATGTCTCAAAACAACGACACAACAATAACAGAGCAACCCGAGCCGGAACAAAAACCTGCACCAGTACCTTCTCCCATCAAAACAGGGAAAAAACAAAGCATTCCCAAGAAAGACGAAGTCGCTTCAGACCACAACGAGCCTCTTTTGCCACCCATACAAGAGAATCAACAGTCTGTCGAGCCACAAGAACCCATACAACAAGATACAAAAATTACCGACAAACCTGCTGTAGACGACCAAGAGGATGAAAAAGAAGTGCCCTCATCGCCAGGACTTTCGGCTTTCTTTCCCAAAGCCACACGTTTTATCTCGCGCGATAAAAACGGGCATGTATTCACTCAACAAATAACACCCACTGCAAATAACAAAGAAAATAACCGCGAGAACAATCGTGATATAGTTCGCGAAAACAAACGTAACAACAACAATAATAACAATACCGGCAACAACGCCAAAGTAACCGAAGAGCTTCACAACAATCCAGGAGAACGCCCCTACGACTTTGAAGGCATCCTCATGGGCTCGGGAGTATTGGAGATGATGCCCGACGGCTACGGATTCCTACGTTCGCCCGATTACAACTACCTCACATCGCCCGACGATATATACGTATCGCAATCGCAAATAAAACTTTTCGGGCTCAAAACCGGTGACGTAGTAGAAGGTC
Source organism: uncultured Porphyromonadaceae bacterium (assembly GCA_900538705.1). GTDB lineage: Bacteria > Bacteroidota > Bacteroidia > Bacteroidales > Barnesiellaceae_A > Barnesiella_A. Next base: position 89,731 of record UPZG01000006.1, on the reverse strand, counting down.
CTATCCGTCCGCCCAAAGAAGGCGAAAAATATTTTCCGCTTGCCAAGGTAGATCGCATCAACGGGCGTTCACCCGAGTTTGTGCGCGACCGCGTACCATTCGACCACCTCACTCCTCTCTTCCCCAACGAGAAGTTCGACCTTACGAGCGGCAAATCGTGCAATCTTTCCACCCGCATAGTCGACATGTTCTCGCCCATAGGAAAAGGGCAACGCGGTCTTATCGTAGCACAGCCTAAAACCGGTAAAACCGTCATTCTGAAAGATATTGCCAACGCCATATCAGAGAATCACCCCGAGGTATATATGATAATATTGCTCATCGATGAGCGACCCGAGGAGGTTACCGACATGGCTCGCAGTGTAAAAGCCGAGGTAATATCGTCGACTTTCGACGAGCCCGCCGAGCGTCACGTAAAAGTAACCAATATCGTACTCGAAAAAGCCAAACGCATGGTTGAGTGTGGTCATGACGTAGTTATTCTCTTAGACTCCATCACCCGCCTTGCCCGCGCCTACAATACCGTGTCGCCGGCATCGGGCAAAGTACTATCGGGAGGTGTCGACGCCAATGCCCTGCACAAGCCCAAACGCTTCTTCGGCGCAGCACGTAACATAGAAAATGGAGGCAGTCTCACCATCATAGCTACAGCCCTCATAGATACAGGCTCCAAGATGGACGAAGTAATTTTCGAGGAATTCAAGGGTACTGGTAACATGGAGTTACAATTAGACCGGAAACTATCTAACAAGCGTATCTTCCCCGCCGTCGACATCAATGCGTCCAGCACACGTCGCGACGACTTGTTACTCGACAAAGAGACCCTCAACCGCATGTGGATACTGCGCCGTTACCTGGCCGATATGAACTCGGTAGAGGCTATGGAATTCCTCAAAGACCGGCTCGAACGTACATCAAGCAACGAAGAGTTCCTTCTCTCAATGAACGACTGACAAAACCGGAGCATACCACGACCTTAGTTTTTCATCACAAGAACACGTGGTACGACCTTCACCACATAGCCCGGGGCTGCAACAATTTATATAGTTGCAGCCCCGTGGTGTATAATTGCAAATGATATTCCGACATTTCTATCTATACCATAATATCTCATAGCAGACTAAATATCAATACATTAATAATAAATAGAGATAATAAAAGACCTACAGCGAAATAAAAAACACAAAATAGACAACAAAAAAATTGCAAAAGACTTGCATAATACAAGCATTCGCCCTATCTTTGCACCGCAAAACAAAAAACGGTGCGTTAGTTCAGCTGGTTAGAATACATGCCTGTCACGCATGGGGTCACGGGTTCGAGTCCCGTACGCACCGCGAAAGCAGAAGAAAGCCTTGAAGCTCTTAGCTTCAAGGCTTTTTATCGTTTATGCCATTCTCCCCATTGTATATATATTACTGAGTTTAGTAACTGATTTACGGTTTCGACTGGTAGATAGAATCTTCTATTACAATAATAATTAATTTTGCTGCATATATAGCAGGAAGTCTTATGGAAAACGTAATACAACTCGACACGGTAGACGTGTACAACAAACTGTTCGGATTGGAGACAATACATCCGTTAGTTAGCGTCGTAGATTTGTCACAAGCCACTCGGTTCCCTACACGATTTACTTTACATTATGGCATATATGCCCTATTCCTGAAACAGGTAAAATGCGGCGATATACGCTATGGCCGACAAACCTACGACTATCAAGAGGGTACAGTTACAAGTTTTGCCCCAGGACAGGTTACTGCAATAGAAATGGCCGAAGGAGCAAAACCCTTGGCAAAAGGCCTCCTATTCCACCCTGATCTGATACGAGGCACATCGTTAGGACAAGAGATAAGGCACTACTCGTTTTTCTCATACAACTCCAACGAAGCTTTGCATCTTTCAGACGAGGAGAAAGATATCTTTACCGACTGCCTCGATAAAATAAAACTCGAAGTGCTTCATCCTATCGACAAGCATAGCAAACGACTTATATCGCGCAATATAGAGTTGCTACTCGACTACTGTATGCGCTTCTACGAGAGACAATTTATCACCCGAAAAACGGTCAACCGAGATGCTCTGACACAATTTGAAGAACTACTCGATGCTTATTTTTCCGACAATAAGGCGTTGCAAAACGGATTACCCTCAGTAAAATATTTTGCCGACAAGATTTGTTTATCGCCCAATTACTTCGGAGACCTGGTCAAAAAAGAGACAGGCAAGTCACCCCAAGAATACATTCAGAACAAAATCATTGATTTGGCAAAAGAGAAGATAATAGGCACTGAAAAAACAGTCAACCAAATTGCTTACGAACTGGGATTTCAATACCCTCAACACTTCACTCGCATCTTCAAAAAGCGGGTAGGATGCACCCCAAGCGAATACCGCAAACTACCTGCGTGACAACACGCAATCATGGAAAAAGCAATAAAGATAAAATCCATATCACAATGCAACCACTTGTTGCATGTGAAGACTCGGCATCCACTTATAAGCATCATTGAACTGAATGCGACTACCGACATACCCTCTTTGCCGATAGGATTATACGCCATACTGCTACACGACAACGCGGTGTGCAATAGTATAACAGGCTGGGAAATATGCGACTATTGCGATGCTACGCTTATCACAGCATCTCCGCACAAGCCTATATCCGCAAAGTGGAACAACATACTGCAACATGCAAAAGGCTGCTTATTAATATTCCATCCGTCACTGCTGCACGGAACTTTCTTAGAGAAACATATTCAAGAGTTTACTTTTTTCGATTTCAAGCTCGATGAAGCGCTCCATCTTTCAGTACGCGAGCGTAACATTATAGACAATGAGTTAAAAAACCTCCGTTTAGAATTAGACTGGGGCATCGACGAGTACAGCCATACCATCCTTGTAAACCGATTGACATTGCTGCTCAACTACTGCCAACGCTTCTATAAACGACAATTCATCACTCGGCATGAGTGTAACCTGAAACTTCTCAGCCAGACAGAATATATTATTGAGACCTATTTTCTGTCTGCCAAAGCATGTCACCAAGAATTACCCTCTATTACAACCATAGCTCGTTCGCTCAATGTATCGACAGCTTATTTAGAAGCGCTACTTTTACACGAAACTGGCTATTGCGGCATAGATTTCATACAGATGAAGCGCTTGCAGTTAGCCCGGAAGCAATTATTGCAAACCAACAAAAGCATACATGTCATAGCCTCTGAATTGGGTTTTTCATCGGCACAATACTTTTGCAGCCTTTTCAAACGGGTTACCGGCTATACCCCTCTCGAATACCGCCTGCAAAACTAACTCTCCATACAGGCATACGACCTCTTCACATCCCATAAACACATTTTTCCTTTACACAGGAAGAGTCTCAAGAAATATGTAAATTTGTACCCGCATAAGGTATGCAACACTCTTAAACGACTATAACGGCATACCAATAAAAACTATACTATGAATTGGATTATTTTAATTATTGCGGGCTTCTTCGAGTCGGGTTTCGCTTTCTGCTTAGGAAAAATGAAAGGGGCCACTGGAACAGAATATTATTTATGGGGTGCTGGATTTCTGGTATGCCTGATACTGAGTATGGTACTCCTGGCAAAAGCGGTACAAACCCTGCCCATAGGTACTGCATATCCTGTATGGACAGGTATAGGAGCTGTAGGTACAGTAATACTGGGTATCGTCTTCTTCCATGAGCCAGCCACCTTTGCAAGATTATTTTTCATTACTACGCTGATAGCCTCGGTAATCGGACTGAAATGGGTATCGCAATGAGAAACAACCCCAATAAAAGTTACAGAGCACAACTCCTATACAATTTTTTCTAAACCTATTCATCAACACATTTTTGCATAAATGTATTATCTTTGCCGAAAAATCATCATTATTAACACCGTAAATTCTTTTCAAGATATTATATTACTTTTGCACACATTAAAAACTAACTAAATCTAATATCAATTATGCTTGTAGCTCTCGTTGCAGTGTTCATAGCAGGCTATATATGTATAGCCATGGAGCACTCTATCAAAATTGACAAGTCGGCGACAGCTTTACTCTTAGGCATGCTCATGTGGGTATTGTTTATCTTAGGAGCCGACTCTATTCCGTATGTTGTTGAACAAGCCGCGCAACATGGATATGATGTTTCGCACCTGACAGATTACATCAATCAAGTGGAAATCATCGGGCACTTGGGCGATATATCGTCTACGCTGTTCTTCCTGATTGGCGCAATGACTATTGTCGAGCTTATAGACTCACACGGAGGTTTCACCATCATAACTCGCCACATTACAACCCGCCACAAACTTCGTTTGGTGTGGATATTGTCTTTTATCACATTCCTTATGTCGTCGGTACTCGACAATCTCACCACCTCTATTGTCATGGTGATGCTGTTGCGCAAATTAATCAACGACCAACATGAACGTTGGCTCTATGCCAGCATGATTATCATTGCAGCCAATGCCGGAGGTGCATGGTCCCCTATTGGCGATATTACCACCATCATGCTGTGGGTAAACAACAACGTTACTACTGGTGCTCTGATGACTTACTTATTAGTACCGAGCTTGACAGCTGTCATTGTTCCACTGCTATTTATCAGCTTCAAATTACGCGGACAACTACCGGCAATCACAGCCAAAGACGAAGATGGTGTTGCCAACTTTGTAAGTCCCAAAGAGCGCAGTGCTCTATTCTATTTAGGAGTGGGTGGCCTCATCTTTGTACCTATTTTCAAAACAGTGACCCACCTGCCTCCGTTTGTCGGAATGCTCTTCGTATTGGGTATCATTTGGATATATACCGAACTCATGTATAACAAAAAGGCACTTACAAATGGTCCTCAAAACAGACTGTCGCGCATCTTGCAACGTATAGATATGCCAACTATACTCTTCTTCCTGGGTATCCTCATGGCTGTAGCTGTACTGCAAGCCACTGGTATCTTAGGTAGCATGGCCGACTGGCTAGACGAAAAAGTACACAATATATATATCATCAACGTACTCTTAGGCTGCATATCGTCTATTATAGACAATGTACCTCTTGTAGCAGCCGCTATGGGTATGTATGAAATTGTGCCGTTTGATCAGGTACCTGACCTTCTGGCAGCCTCAGACATATACCGTCTGAACTTTGTACAAGACGGCGGCTTCTGGTTGTTACTCTCTTACTGTGCCGGTGTAGGTGGTAGTATGCTCATCATTGGCTCGGCCGCAGGAGTAGTAGTCATGGGTCTGGAAAAGATGAACTTCGGCTGGTATCTGAAACACATCTCTTGGTTGGCTTTGTTAGGCTATCTTGCAGGTGCCGCCATACTCATTGCCGAGTTAATCATGTTCCCACCCATCCACACCTTCCACGGTTTCTGATAAAGGATTATTAGATTCTACTTTTTAAATCATAACTTAACTGTCAACAAAATGAGACTGTCCCAATTATCGGTGACAGTCTCATTTTCTTTTATACCAATAACACATAAATCATCTTCCACACAGAAACGAGACCAACTGCTGTATAAGTGACGTATCACAAAAAGAGGCTGTACCTTCAAGGGTACAGCCTCTTCATATATTTAATATGAAATCCTCAACCTACGCGATTGACCGGAGAACCGGCAAAATAAGACTCCAAGTTGGCCACTGCAATCTGCATAAGACGCACACGTGCTTCGTACGTAGCCCAAGCGATGTGAGGCGTAATATAACAATTGGGGGCTGACAACAAGGGATTATCAGCTGCTGGAGGCTCTGTAGAGAGTACATCTACGCACGCGGCAGCCAGTTTTCCACTTTCTAGCGCATCGGCCACAGCCTGTTCGTCGAGCAACGGGCCTCTGCCTGTATTAATGAGGATTGCCCCGTCTTTCATCTTAGATATGGCTTCAGCATCTATCAAATGACGGGTGCTTGCGGTGAGCGGACAATGTAACGATAAGACATCGCACGCAGCCAAAAAGTCATCCCATGCAAGTGGTACGACATACGACGGCAACTCTTCGCGACTTTTTGAAGTCGTTGCCACCACATTCATACCCATGGCATGAGCTACGGAAGCTACACGGCTCCCTATATGTCCCAAACCGACAATACCCATGGTCTTACCCTCCAATTCGGTTTGTCGCGAAAGGGTATAACTGAAGTCAGCACAACGCGTCCAATCGCCCCTTCGGACACTATCACTATGGCGCTGCACGGCATTTGTAACATTCAGTAAATGTGCAAATACCATTTGTACTACCGAGGCTGTACTATATGCCGGAATATTGGTCACCACTATACCTCGATGTGCGGCTGCCTGCAGGTCTACAACATTATAGCCTGTAGCCAACACACCGATATACTCGAGACGTGGCAACTGTTCTATCTCGGCAGCCATAACGGGTACCTTATTAGTCAGCACCACCTCGGCATCGCGACAACGTTCTACTACCTGCGACGGAGATGTGCGCTCATACACGACACAATCGCCCATACTTTCCAGGGCACTCCATGAAAGGTCTCCTGGATTGAGGGTATAGCCATCGAGTACTACGATGCGTCTTTTCTTACCTGTCTTTTCCATATTATTCTATTTTTAAGGCATGAGGCACTTTTTGCGAGGTCAACGCTATATCCCATACATCTTTGATAGTATTGACATAATGGAACGTCAATCCCTTCAGATACATTTCGTTAATCTCTTCTATATCCTTGCGATTCTCTTCCGAAAGGATAACTTCTTTGATACCCGAGCGCTTGGCGGCCAAGATTTTTTCCTTGATACCACCCACAGGCAATACCTTGCCACGCAAGGTTATTTCGCCAGTCATTGCAAGACGGGCTTTCACCTTACGCTGCGTAAAAGCCGATGCCAAAGAGGTAGCCATAGTGATACCGGCCGAAGGCCCGTCCTTGGGTATGGCACCTTCAGGAACATGTATGTGCACGTTCCATTTCTCAAACGCATCCTCAGGGATACCCAATATATCGGCATGAGCTTTGATATACTGCAAAGCCAGCATGGCCGACTCTTTCATCACATCGCCCAGATTGCCGGTAAGGGTAAGTTTCTCACCCTTACCCTTGCTTAGACTCGACTCTACAAACAAAATTTCTCCGCCTACAGCAGTCCAGGCAAGTCCTGTAACGACACCGGCATATTCATTACCCTCATACTTGTCACTCTGACAAGTGGGTATACCTAAATATTCGCGCAAGTCATCGACGGTAACCGTAGGATTATATGATGTTTCTTCGGCCTTTTTCAGAGCAATCTTACGCATTATCTTGGCCAAAGTCTTATCCAATAACCGCACACCCGATTCACGGGTATATCGGTCTATAATGGCCGCTATCGTCTTCTTGGGAATGTCTACATCACCTTTTTCCAGTCCATGAGCCTTCATCTGTTTGGGTATGAGGTGACGGCGGGCAATCTCTATCTTTTCTTCGAGAATATAACCGCTAATATCTATCAACTCCATACGGTCAAGCAGAGGGCGCGATATGGTACTCAGGTCGTTGGCTGTAGCTATAAAAAAGACATTCGACAAGTCGTAGTCAATATCGATATAATTATCGTGGAATGCCGAATTCTGCTCCGGGTCAAGCACCTCTAACAATGCCGAGGCAGGATCGCCCTTGAAATCGTTGCCTATTTTGTCTATTTCGTCGAGGACAAAAACAGGATTGCTCTTCTTCGCCTTTATAAGGGCCTGCATAATACGCCCCGGCATAGCACCAATGTATGTACGACGATGGCCCCGTATTTCGGCCTCATCGTGCAGCCCGCCTAACGATATGCGCACATACTCACGGTGCAATGCTTTGGCAATACTCTTGCCCAGCGACGTCTTACCAACTCCGGGAGGGCCATACAGGCACAAAATAGGTGCGTGAGAAAGGCTTGTCAGCTTCACCACGGCCAAATGCTCTATGATACGCTCCTTCACCTTTTCAAGACCATAATGGTCTTTATCGAGCTCTTCGCGTGCCTCTTTCAGGTTGATAGAGTCTTGGCTGTAGTCATTCCATGGTAAATTGAGCAATGTTTCGAGGTAACTGTACTGTACCGAATAGTCGGGGGTTTGCGGGTGCAATCGTTCCAACTTCCTGACCTCTTTTTCAAAAGTCTCGGCAACATTTTCATTCCATTTCTTATGTTCGGCACGATCGCGCAGTTCCTGTATCTCTTGTTCTACACCATCGCCCCCAAGCTCCTCTTGTATGGTACGTATCTGCTGTTGTAAGAAGTGCTCTCGTTGCTGTTGATTGATGCCCTCGCGCGTCTTAGACTGTATGTCAGCTTTTATATCGAGCAACTGAGCCTCACGGCTCAATGCTTCATAGAGGCGGAATGCTCTCACCTTAAGATTATCTATAGAAAGCATTTCTTGCTTTTCGGCCGGTTCTAAAGGAGAGTTACAGCACACAAAGTTGGTAAGATATACAGCGTTGTCTATATTATTGACAGCAAAAGCCATTTCCTTGGCTTGGTCGCCAATAGTACGCAACATTTTCAATGTAAGCTCCTTGATAGAGAGTATAAGAGCCTCATACTCCTTGTCCTTTTTCTCAGGCATCTCATCTTCGAGCAAAACCACTTGCGCCCTCAGATAAGGTTGTGTTGCCGTCTGGCCTCCTACGACAAAACGCCGTCTGCCTTGCAGAATAACGGTTGTCGTCTCATCGGGCATCTCCAGAACCTTTATAACATCAGCTACCACGCCTACAGGATACAAATCGCTCACTTCGGGATCTTCCACCTCAGCATCAACCTGACACACCACACCAATAGGTTTATGGGTGCGCTGTGCCTCTTTGACAAGTTGCATTGTTTTCTCGCGTCCTACTAATACAGGCATAGCAACGCCGGGGAAAAGCACCATATTGCGTAAGGTAAGTATAGGCAAATCGTCGGGATTGACATCTGCACAGTTTTCGTCCTTTTGAGGCAAATTTACTTCGGCAAAAATCGGCATAATAGGTGATGATTTTTCGTCACTGTCACAAAACATAGTATATTAGTCCTTTATGATGTTTATCTAAAATTTATGGCCATTATGTCAGGCGGTGTCAGAATTTGCAAAGATACGCAATTCTTTTTTTGTAGTTAAATACTTCTACAAGTAACATGCCAAACTTTTTTAGGAGGGCCCAAAAATTTCGGCACATAACTTTTTATAGCTACTTTTGTGCATCACACTTACAAGCTACGATAGCATGTCTGCAAATGTATTCCACTTCAAACGTTTCTCTATACGCCAAGAGCATTGTGCCATGAAAGTAGGTACCGACAGTGTGCTGTTAGGAGCCTGGGCAACAATACCACTCACAGGCCACATCCTCGACATCGGTACCGGCACCGGCATTCTTGCCATTATGGCAGCTCAACGTTCTCCTCATGCCACAATAACGGGAATAGAGATAGATGCCGAAGCAGCAAAAGAAGCGATGGTCAACTGTGCTGCATGCCCATGGAAAGAGCGTATCATAGTAGAGCATGCCGACTTTAACGAATATGCCCGCATTACCAAAACCCGGTATGCCGCAATTCTTTCCAATCCACCCTATTTCGACGACTTGTTATCGCCCGACGCAGCACGCAGCACAGCACGACATGCCGTCGCCCTGCAATACGAAGAAATTTTCGATTTGGCTCGTCCTTTATTACAAACAGGCGGTACTCTTACACTCATTTTTCCGGCGCAGCTATTCAATCGTATCGACGAAATAGCCATGCTGGCCGGGTGGAGCCTTTCACGACAACTCATCGTAAGCACACTTCCCAACAAACAGCCCAAACGTATACTCGGCGAGTGGCAGCACACGTTATTGCCACGTCCTGCAGCATCGTATCTGACCATTGAACAACATCTTGGCGAATATAGCCAAGAATATATTTCTCTTACACGCGATTTCTATCTCAAATTTTGATAATCGATTCAACAATTTCACTCGCCTTCACCCCAAAGAGTCTTTACCTATTAGGAGAAAATACAATACAAGCATTTATAACACTCCTAATTGAACGTTAAAAACGTTATTTTACCATGCGATTTCAACAAAGTTAAATACCTTTGTTTGCAATATTATTCTCAGGTATTATTTTAGGTTAAAGGCTTAAACCTTAACGCCTGCCGGGAGTCATATTATAAACCATAGACGACAGGAGGATTTTTTTATGAAAAAGGGAAGTATTATCATCGCGTTAACCATTTTAGGGGCAAGCATGTTATCTCCTTCTATGGCTCAAAGCTACTACATAGAAGATGACATATATTATACCCCAGGAGAGGAAAACCCGGTAATAGAACAGAAAAAGAAAGAAAAGGAAGCTGAGGCTGCTGCCGCAGCAACCACTGCTACAGCAACAAATACGACATCTCTCGAAAGAGATGTTGACGAATATAACCGCAGAGGCTCGTATAACGACGAAGCAAATACCTATACAGATGCCACAGACGGCACTACAACGGGTACCACATTCACCTATTATAGCGATGAAGTAGCCCCCGGTGATACGGTATACATACAACCAGAAGAGGGCTACTACCTCAACGACTTCAACGGTTCGCTCAACGACTACGAATACACCATACGTATACACCGTTTTTACGATCCGCGCTACGCCATCAGCATAGGCGACCCGGCTTACACCAATATATATTTCCTCGACAGCAATGACTGGAACGTATATATAGACGGGAATTATGCATGGGTAACCCCCACATGGACCAATCCTTGGTATTGGAACTATATGTGGGCACCCTACTCCTATTCAAGCTGGGCTTGGCGATGGAACTATGGATGGACTTCATGGGGCTTCTACGATCCATGGTATTACAGCTATGGATGGGGATATCCTTACTATGGATATTACGGTTGGGGATACCCATATTATGGTTGGAATCACCCACACTACGGATGGCACAATGACTGGTACTATACGGCTAACGGCCGAGGACCTCGTCAGTGGAGAAACGACGCTCCTGCACGCCCCAGTAGCAGCAACAACCGGTATGGAGGTACCTACACTGCCGGAGCAAGAGGCAACAGCCTCTCTTCACGAAGAGAAGGTACTACCACCGGCTCATCGTCAGGGAGTGGTACTCGCGGACAACGCTATTCTTCGTCAACAAGCGACCGTAACAACATTGAGTCGGCAGGACGAAGAAATGCTACTACCATCAACAGCAATAGCGGACGCCGTGGCACAAGCGATGCAAACATCAGCACAATCAACAGCGGACGTCGAGGTGTAACAGGTACGAACTCGACAGGGACCTCTTCCCGCGAAACTGTTACCAACCGCCGACCCTCCACTTCGATAAGTACCACGGGCAATACCTCATTACGAGGAAGTAGCACTACAGGTCGTACCACTATCAATACACAAGGCACATCGGTAAGCCGTCCATCTTCAACATCAAGAAGGAACTACACGACCCCGAGTAGCACAACACGCAATAGCTACTCGCCCTCGCGCGGGAACTCATCCCGTAGTTCAGTAGGCAGTTCACGAGGCAGCTATAGTGGCTCTCGCAGTAGCAGCATGAGCTCAGGACGTAGCTCGGGAGGCAGTCGCGGCCGTAGATAAAACAACAGATACTACCTATAACCTAATATAAAAATGAAACAACCTATCATCATAACATCGTTATTAATAGCAAGTAGCCTCTCATGCTTGGGTCAAGGAGCTTTAGACGCTCTACCTATGACTACCAGCCAATTGAAAGGAACAGCTCGTTACACAGCAATGGGAGGCGCTTTCGGCGCATTGGGTGGCGATATAAGTACCATCAGGCAAAATCCCGCCGGACTGGGCATATATCGCAGCTCGGAAATTACGGTAACCGGAGGACTGAATTTTTACAACAACTCTACCAAAACGAGTTCCAACACCAATAAAAACTCAGGGTTCTTTTTTTCGGGCGATAATTTGGGCTTTGTAGGAACTATCCGCTTCCGTAACAGTGCTTTGCGAACACTGAACTTCGGGTTTGCATATAACAATGTTGCCAACTTCAACAACGACTATAGTGCCAACTGGACCAATATAGGATCATCGCTGACACAACTCATAGCCCAACAAACAACAGCAGCCGGTGTATTACCCAACGATATGATAGGCAACTCGAACTACAACCCTTACAGTGATTCAAGGATACCGTGGCTTTCCATCTTGGGATACAACGCTTTCCTCACAAACTCGCTTGGTGGCGCAAGTGCCATGCAATACGAAAGTATATACTCTCCATTGAACAATACAACGGGTAACGCCAGCCTACATAATATTACAAGTGGAAGCATCGACGAGTATGACATCAACGTGAGTGGAAACATAAGCGACATGCTCTATTGGGGACTCACTTTAGGACTTACCAATATAGATTATCGCATAGAAAGCATATACGGTGAAACATTACAAAACGCACTCCTCTTCGAGGAAGATGCACAAGGCAACATATCTCGCGAAACGGTCAATGCCGACTACGACTTGGCAAACACGCTACGCACCAACGGTTACGGCTTCGGCGTAAAATTAGGAGTCATCTTCCGTCCTGCTTCATTCCTGCGCGTAGGATTTGCCTATCATTCTCCCACCTACTATCGTCTGAGCGATACATATTGGGCAGGAACCGACTATAATGTTGGCTCTCATCACGGGACTACCGACAACAACTATACCGACGTCGGTATTTCTACATACGAGTATCACTCTCCATGGCGCATTATAGGTAGCGTTGCCGCTATATTGGGCAAAGTAGGCTTACTGAGTGTCGATTACGAATACTCAAATGCCAAAAATATGAGTTACGGTGGTAATAACAGTCTCGACTATACTGTCACAAATACCAACATAAACAGCTATATGGCAGGAATGAGTACTGTACGCGTAGGAGGTGAAGTACGTATATTACCCATGCTGAGCCTACGTGCCGGATATGCTTACGAAGGAGCGCAACTCAATAACTTGATTCTCGATCATATTATTACGCCTGAGATTGTCGAAGGTACCCTCACCACCTATTATCTGCCACACGATGCACACAATATCAGTTGTGGCTTAGGCTATCGCGTCAACAATATAACTCTCGACTTGGCTTACGTTCACCGTATACAAGAATATGACATATACCCTTTCACACCACTTGGAAACGATCCTACTCCCTTGTCGGGTGTAATGGATATGCGATACAACTCTGTGAAACTAACCATAGGGTATAAATTCTGACAATATATCCTGCACACAGATATGTTAAAGCCAAAATGATACTCTGAAAGTTATAAATTTAACCGACAATCAGAAAAGAGCCATAGCAAACAGTCTGCCATGGCTCTTTTCTATTGGATAAGAAACCGGCACATATCTTATATAAGCATCTTCACAAAGATATATGCACGTAAGAGGTCTCACCGACTACCATGCACAGTAAATCATACTCAAAAGCGGTACTGCCATCAATACACATAAGTTTTCAGACCCCAAGTAACCAGCTTTACCCGAAAAAGCGTAATTTCGTATCGGCAAATGTATAGCCACATACCTCTACAATTTGTGTATGAATAACAACACGAAGACTTCATCTATCGACATAGACAACCGCGAGTTTCAGGATGCCTATGCACTGCTGAAATACACACACCAATCGGTATTTCTCACCGGGAAAGCCGGGACAGGCAAATCGACCTTCTTACGCTACATATGCGACAACATACGCAAACGTTATGTCGTTCTTGCCCCCACCGGTATTGCAGCCATCAATGCCGGGGGAAGCACCATACACTCATTCTTCAAAATGCCGTTTAGACCTATCCTCCCCGACGACCCCGATTTGAGTCTCAAAGGTAGCCGCATCTACGAGATGCTAAAATATAGCAAACTGCAACGTAAGATGCTCAAAGAAGTGGAGCTCATCATCATAGATGAAATCTCGATGGTTCGTGCCGATATGATAGACTTCATAGATCGTGTGCTACGGGTATTTTCGGGCAATATGCGCGATCCTTTTGGAGGCAAGCAACTGCTTCTGGTCGGTGACGTTTATCAACTCGAGCCTGTTGTTACGGCCGATATGCGCGATATACTGGCACGGTTCTACCCCACACCCTTCTTTTTCTCGGCACGAGTATTCAAAGAGATGACATTAGTCCCCATAGAGTTGCGCAAAACTTACCGGCAAAGTGACCCTTTATTTGTCGCTCTGCTCGATAAAATACGATGTAACAAGGCGGGCATCGACGAGATTGCCATACTCAATACCCGCTGCTGCCCTCCAATAAACACAGGCGAAGAAGAGAGCTTTGCTATCACACTTGCTACACGTCGCGACCATGTCGATGCCATCAACGAAAGCCATCTGGAAAAAATTAAGGGTGAAACCTACACTTTTGAGGGTGAGATAACGGGTGACTTTCCCAATGGCAGCCTTCCTACTCCCCAGAAACTGGAGCTGAAAATAGGTGCACAAATCATGTTTATCAAAAACGATACCGAGCATCGCTGGGTAAACGGCTCACTGGGTATTGTGTCGGAAATCATCGACGGTCAACGCATCAATGTACTGCTTGAAAACGGCGACGAATGCTTTATAGAACCTGCCACATGGGAAAATATACGCTACTCATACAACGAAAAAGAGCAACGTATCGAGGAAAAAGTATTGGGCATATACAGGCAATACCCCGTAAAATTGGCATGGGCTATAACCATACACAAAAGCCAAGGTCTCACCTTCAATCACGTCACCATAGACTTTACGGGTGGTACCTTTGCCGGGGGACAAGCATACGTAGCGCTGAGCCGCTGTACATCGCTCAGTGGTATCACACTCACCCAACCCGTCTCGCTCAAAGAGATTTTTGTCAACCCCGAGATAGTCCGTTTCAGTAACAGCTTCAACAATCCTACTCTTATCAAACTGGCGTTGCAACAAGCCGAAGCCGACCGCCGCTATCATGCCGCAGTCGAAGCCTTTGACAATGATGACATCGAACTCTTTCTCGATGAGTTTTTTAAAGCCATACACTTACGCTACGATATAGAGAAGCCAGCCATACGACGCTATATACGCCGTAAATTGGGCATTATCAAGAAGCTAAAAGAGCAAAATCGCCACCTGCTTGAAGCTTCATATAAGCGCAACGCCATATTGCGGCAATATGCACAGGAATATTACGAAATGGGCAATGAATGCGTTGTAAAAGCCCGCGATTACCGTGCCGCACTTGCCAACTTCGACAAAGCTCTTACACTCGACCCCACACTCGTAGATGCATGGGTGCGTAAAGGTGTCACCTTGGTCGATTGCGGAGAACTCATCAAGGGAATGGAATGTTTCAACGAAGCCATACGCCTCAGCCCTCTAAACTTCAAAGCCCTTTATAACCGCGGAAAACTCCGATACGAATGCAAAGACTACGAAGATGCCTTGTCAGACTTTGCCAAAGCCGTGACACAAAAGCCCTTTCATGCAGCAGCGCACGAGCGCTTGGGCGACACTTTCATGCAGCTCAACATGGCTGATATGGCAGCACAACATTGGAGCATAGCCGAAGAAATACGCGAAAACAAGAAGAAAAAATAGAAATAATCTTCTTTTCTCCATTTATGACCAAATAATACATACATACGGGCTAAAAATACAACTACAGTTAGCAATCTATGGGTTAACTTTGCAAAAATATTTGGAGAGATATACCATGAAAAATTCTACTCTTGTAGCGAAAGCACTCACATTGTGCATTTTAACGTCATTATTTACCTGCTTCACTACCGAAGCACGTCAACTTTACCTTGCTACCGATGGTGACGATAACAATACCGGTACAACAGAGACACAACCTTTTGCAACGCTTACCAAAGCGCTAACCATTGTCATGCCGGGCGACACCATATGGGTACACGGAGGTACTTATGAACCCGATGCTACCATCAATATAAAACAAACAGGCACAAAAGATGCACGTATATGCCTCTTTGCTGTCGAAGGCGAGAAACCTGTATTTGATTTCTGCCGTCTCGAACGCGAAGAAGAAGACGTAGCAAAAAACAACCGAGGCATTATGCACCAAATAGGAGCCAACTACTGGCACTATCGTGGCATAGAATTTTGTAATGCTCCCGACAATGCCCTCAAGCTCGAAGGTAGTTTCTGCGTCGTAGAAGAGTGTGTCTTTCATGATAATGGCGACACCGGCTTGCAACAAGGTTTTGGCAAGGGTGACAATGGCGAGAATACCCGCAACCCCGAGTTTAAGTACGGCCGATACAATATCGTACTCAATTGCGACAGCTACAACAATTGCGACGTATGGAGCAACGGTGGCGATGCCGATGGTTTTGCCGTGAAACTATTCCCAGGCCCGGGCAACGAATTTCATGGATGCCGCTCATGGTACAACAGCGACGACGGATGGGACTTCTACTACACGGTATATCCCATCGTAGTAGACAACTGCTGGACATTGAACAACGGTTATAACAAAGGTAATGGCAACGGATTCAAAATGGGTGGCAGCAATGATAAGAAGACTTCTTTCGGTGCGCATATTTTCACTCGTTGTATCTCTGCCGACAATGCAAGCAAAGGTTTCGACCAAAATAATCACAACGAAGGTACATACCTTTTCAACTGTGTATCGGTACGCAACGGTATCAACTATGGTTTCAACAATGCCATTCCCGAATATGGCAACTGGGTACTGCGCAACTGTATAGGCTTTGCAGGAGAAGAACGCAATCACCAATTCAATTACAAAGACTCTCCATCAGAGCCACGTGCCGACATACAATATTGCAGCTGGACCACGCTCGACCATTGCAGTCCCTACAACGACCGCGATGGAAGTGACCCTTATACCGGAGAAACCGGCTACAGCAAGAGTACAACTGACCGTTCGAACCAATTTGTAAGCCTTACATACGAAGATGCCCTCGCAGCACGTCAAGCCGACGGCTCACTACCACTTAAGTTCGGACGTCTCAAAGAAGGCTCAGACTTCATCGACGCAGGCGTAATCATTGACAAATACGATGCTGCCGACATTAAAAACCCCGAGTATGGTCGTACGATAACTCTTCAATACAATGGCTCTACGGCCGATATGGGCGCTTTTGAATATGGCATAGACAATAACGAATACACTCTCGTATATCCTGAGAATGATGGCAGTGTAGATGATGAAGAACCCGACGACCCATATGCCGACTTCAAAGACGAAAACGGCAATATCGTTTACAGCGAGAAAATCCTTAGCAATTGGTATCCATTTCAAGATGCTGTCTTGCCCGATTCTATTGCCGCTCTCATTACCGGCGGCACATGGAGTGTAAAACCCGAATATGCCGGCAACGGTACCGTTGCATATACCGGCTGTACAACCGGGGCACTCGCCATATCGAAAAACGGCACTGCCGAATTTACGGTTCCCAGCCTCCATGCTTTCCAGATGCGTATGTACATCACCGGTGGACGTACTCTCAAAGTAGAGAGCCGCGCCGTAGGCGAAACGTCATGGAACGAACAAAATGCCGAGTATAAGAAAGGTTCTTATACCGTAGACATCGCCGCCATGGCTATGAAGAGCAAAGACCCTGTTGAGATACGCATCACCAACATTGGTACGGGCGATATGCACATCACCGATTTATACATAAGCGGGTATGAATACCTCAACGGCTACGACAATGTTACTGACGTAAAAACGACCGAGATAGACTTCTACCTCACTCGCACAGCTCTTATCTGCTATGGCGAAACAGTCGCTATCAACGTCTACGACCTGAACGGCCGCAAAGTTGCATCGTCACGCAACATGCAGGTAGTAGATATTGCCTCCTTGCCCACCGGCATATACATTGCCACAGCATACGACAAGGCTGGCAACCGTAACATCCTCAAATTCGTGAAAAAATAATTTCTCAAAATAATACCACTTTTATAACTATCACTTTCAAACACAAGCGCGGCTCGGGAGAGTCGCGCTTGTTGTTTCAAAAAGCTATTGCCCCAGCTACGGTTGTCAATCAGACGAGCCCCCATTGATATATCTCATCGTTATAAATTTCCTGTTATCATACTCCCTGTAAAGAGAAAAATGCACGACGCAACAAGGCTAAAAGCCATCTCATAAAGAAATGACACGTTTTAACATTTTATGCAACAAAAACCATATAAGTATAGGGTATTTTTAGTTAACTTTGGGGCACAATTAGGGCAATGCCCTTCAATAGGAATTAATAAGGTTAATCTGTAAAATCTAATACACGCATGTCTAATAAACTGACTCTGTCGGGATTGGATGATAAAAATTTCCGTACTACTATCGACGGAAAAGAATCCCGTCTGTATACACTGACCAATCATAACGGATGCGAGCTGACCATTTGTAACTATGGTGCCCGCATCGTTTCGCTTTTAGTACCCGACCGTAACGGAGTAATGACCGATGTCGTTACGGGGCACTCTTCTATTGCCGATTACCTTACAACCGAAGAGCCCTATTTCGGTGCCGTATGTGGTCGCTATGCCAACCGCATAGCACGCGGCCGTTTTGAAATTGATGGTGTTGTATATGACAAACTTGCCATCAATAACGGGCCCAACAACCTGCACGGTGGGGTTAAAGGATTTAACTCAAAAATATGGGATGCCGAGCAACCCGATGAGCAAACCCTCAAATTACAATATACGTCGCCCGATGGCGAAGAAGGCTTTCCCGGTACCCTGCACGTCTCGGTCACCTATCACCTAACCGATAATAACGAGGTAGAACTTATATACCAAGCCACTACCGACAAGGACACTGTGTTAAACCTGACAAACCACGCTTTCTTCAATCTCTCAGGAGCAGGAATACCAACCGTACACGACCATGTGCTCACAATACATGCCTCGAAATATCTTCCTGCCGACGAAACCTCAATACCTTATGGAGACCCCGTGCCTGTAGCTGAAACGCCCATGGACTTTACTACGCCACATACTATAGGCGAACGCATAAATGAAAACTTCGAGCAACTCATTTTCGGTCGTGGATATGACCACTGCTACGTACTCGACAAAGGTAACGGCATATATGCCGAGGCTGCACGTTGCTCATCACCTCGTACAGGCATTGTCATGACCGTATATACTACCGAACCGGGTATACAGTTATACACAGCCAACTGGCTCGCAGCCAAGTCAGAAGGGAAGAAAGGATTATTCTATCCCTCTCAATCGGCATTCTGTTTAGAGACACAACACTACCCCGACTCGCCTAACCATCCGCAATATCCTACTACAATCTTGCGTAAAGGCGAAACTTTTACAAGCCGCACCACATTTGCATTCAGCGTAGAAAAATAGAAAGAATATAATTTTCATTGTTAACCCCCTTAATACATTAATATTATGGATATAGAATTTGTAAGAAGCAGATTTATAAAACATTTCGATGGACAAACCGGCAACGTATATGCCTCTCCCGGCCGTATCAACCTCATAGGCGAACATACCGACTACAATGGCGGTTACGTATTCCCCGGTGCCATAGACAAAGGTATGGTAGCAGAGATACGTCCCAACGGTACCGACAAAGTACGTGCCTACTCAATAGATATGAAAGACTACGTAGAGTTTGGGCTCAACGAAGAAGATGCTCCGCGCACATCATGGGCTCGCTACATCTTCGGCGTATGCCGCGAGATGATTAAACGTGGTGTAGATGTCAAAGGCTTCAACACAGCCTTTGCAGGCGATGTTCCCCTCGGAGCTGGCATGTCATCATCGGCAGCATTAGAAAGTACCTATGCATACGCCCTTAACGACCTGTTTGGCAATAACAAAATAGATAAATTCGAGCTGGCCAAAGTGGGACAAGCTACAGAACACAACTACTGCGGTGTAAATTGTGGCATCATGGACCAGTTTGCCTCAGTATTTGGGAAAGCAGGCAGCCTCATACGTCTTGATTGCCGTTCACTCGAATATCAATATTTCCCCTTCAAACCCGAAGGTTATCGCCTCGTATTACTCGACTCAGTAGTAAAACACGAACTGGCATCGAGCGCATACAATAAACGTCGGCAAAGCTGCGAGTCGGTGGTAGCCGCCATACAAAAAAAGCACCAACATGTAGAGTTCTTGCGCGATGCTACTTTGGAGATGCTCCAAGAGGTAAAAGGTGATGTAACGGCCGAAGACTACATGCGTGCCGAATATGTGATTGAAGAGATACAACGTGTACTCGATGTATGCGATGCCCTCGAACGTGGCGACTATGAAACCGTAGGACAAAAAATGTACGAAACGCATCATGGCATGAGCAAGCTCTACGAAGTAAGCTGCGAAGAGCTTGACTTCCTCAATGACATAGCCCGCGAGTGTGGCGTAACAGGCTCACGTGTTATGGGCGGTGGTTTCGGTGGTTGCACAATCAACCTGGTAAAAGACGAATTGTACGACGCATTCATCGCCCGCGCCAAAGATGCCTACCACAAAAAATACGGCAAGTTCCCCAAGGTATACGACGTTGTTATTTCTGACGGCGCCCGCAAAATATGCTAACACAGACAAATACAAAAATACACTATAAATTATGAAACCTACACTATTTGTTTTGGCTGCCGGTATGGGTAGCCGCTACGGAGGTCTGAAACAGCTCGACGGACTAGGTCCTAACGGAGAAACTATTATGGACTATTCTATCTTCGACGCTATTCGCGGCGGATTTGGAAAAGTTGTATTTGTAATCAGAAAAGATTTTGAGCAAGATTTCCGTGAAAAGATTCTCAATAAATACATCAATCATATACCGGTAGAACTTGTATTCCAATCGCTCGACAAGCTTCCCGAAGGATTTAGCTGCCCTGCCGACAGAGTAAAGCCGTGGGGAACCAACCACGCTGTACTCATGGGAAAAGATGTTATCAAAGAGCCGTTTGCCGTTATCAACGCCGACGACTTCTACGGACGCGACAGTTTTGCCGTGCTGGGCAAAGCTCTCTCGGCTATGGAAGGTACCCAAAACCACTACTGCATGGTGGGCTACCGTGTAGGTAACACGCTATCTGAAAGCGGTAGCGTAGCTCGTGGCATTTGCGCCATGGACAGCAACCGTATGCTTACCGATGTTGTAGAGCGTACACAGATACAACGCATCGATGGCGTTGTGAAATATAAAGACGACAACGACCAATGGGTAGCCATAGACGACAATACCCCGGTATCGATGAATATGTGGGGCTTTACTCCCGACTATTTTGAGCACTCAGAGGCATACTTCTCGGAATTTCTCAAAGAGAATATTGCCAATCTGAAAGCCGAGTTCTTCATACCGCTGATGGTTAACAAACTTATCAAGGAAGGCACCTCGACGGTAAAAGTTCTCGATACGACAGCTCGTTGGTTTGGCGTAACATATGCAGCCGACCGCCAATCGGTTGTCGACAAGATACAACAGCTCGTCGATGCCGGCGAATATCCTGAAAAACTTTTTGATTGAACCACAAATAGAAAACCATGAAACAACAACCTAATTACACGTTTGCGCTCACAGTTGTCATCATCGTTTGTTTCTTGCTCGGCTTTGTTACGACAATGAACAACTCCATGATTGACTTCTGCAAGCAAACGTTCGGACTTACCGAGACACAAGGACAACTCGTCAATACGGCCTTCTATGGCGCATATATTCTCTCTATTCCGCTTGGAATTCTCATGAAGAAGTTGGGTTACAAGACAACCCTTGTTTTAGGCCTTGCCATCATCGCCTTGGGCTTTGTACTCAATTTTGGTGGTATTGCAATATGGGGAGAAACATCGAGCATTTACTACATCTTCCTAAGCTGCATGTTCTGCGTAGCCATAGGTATTGTATTGCTGCAATTGGTATCAAATCCCTATGTGATGGTACTGGGAGCTCCCGAAAAAGGTGCCTTCCGTATGACCTTGAGCCAAACCTTCAACTCTCTTGCCACAACGGTAGCACCGCTATTCGTATCGATGCTTATCGTATCGGGTAGCGAAGGGTACAGTGCATCGTCTATCAAGTTCCCGTTCCTCGGTCTTGGTATCTTTACACTCATTCTTTGCGTTATTCTTATCAAGCTGAAATTGCCTGAAATAAACGAGGCCAAAGAAGAGAATAAGACGACAGAAGATATGAGCTACAAGAAGAGTGCCTATAAGTATCCTCACGTGTGGCTTTGCCTTCTGGGTATTGTCGCATACATGGGTGTTGAGATTGGCATACCCAGCCTCTTGCCCGCTAAAATACGGTCACTGGGTATCGAGGGCGACCCCACTACCTTGCTTTCGTTCTACTGGGGCGGCATGCTCGTTGGTCGTGCATTAGGAACAATCGTACTTACACGCTTCCAGGCTCGTCCCTTACTTGCCACCTGCCTCTCCATTGCAGCAGCTTGTGTAGCTCTCTCGTTTGTACTGCCGGGTATTTACAGCATCTACGCCCTCATCATCACCGGTTTGTTCCACTCTGTGATGTGGCCGCTTATCTTCAACCTCGGTTTACAAGATCTTGGGCCTCATACCAAAGAGGCATCGGGTGTCATCAATACCGGCGTGGTAGGTGCAGCCATCCTGCCCCTCATCATGGGTAGCATTGTCGACAGCCCGGCATTGGGTATCGGTGTGGCCGTTGGCACACTCTTTATCTATTATGCTTACATTTTGTGGTTTACCCTCTTAGGCTCTAAGATAAGGACTAAATAAACACCTTACAAGCATACTTCTTATGGGGTTTCTTCTGAATCTTAGTTCAGAAGGAACCCTTTCTTTTTCAGACTACCTCCATATTCCCTCCACATTTTCTTACAATTTATACAATCATCCACAGCTTTCATATTTCACACCATTCTAAGTTGACAAATCATCACTTCTTTTCCTGTTTGTCATACATCAACTACACGACTCAATGTTATACGACAAAAATTTCCACCATTTTTGAATAAAGCAGGATGTGGTTTGGAGAAAAAATATAAGAAACGAGTTTCTATATTATTTTATACTCCATTCACCTTTTCGTATTTTTGCATCGAAAATACTTGTTATGACATCACAGAAGGTCTATCTTTTCGCTCCTGAGAACGACTTGGCTCTCGCCACCAATAAACGATACTACACCCCGCCACCAGCAGCCCGCAAAATAGCAGCCGATTTGTCACTACTACCACTGTGGTATGCCGATGACAACAGCCTCGTTCTATCGCAACAGGCCATTCCTTCTGACTTGCAACGAGTCATAGAAAACTTAGGTATTTGCTCTCAAGCAGTTTCATCACTCCCGCCGGGCGAATGGGATTGCTATCCTTGGGGATGGAGTACCTACATATGTCAACAGCTCGAGAAGGCTGGAATAGAAAAACATTTACTGCCCGACAACCAACAAATAGTAGAAATACGTCGGTTATCGGGGCGCGCCACAACTCGCGATATATGGCAACACATTGCCAGCATACTACCTAATTTACCCCTTCCTCCAGCGCCCGAAATACTGTATGATGCTGCAGAAATAAAACACTTTATCGAAACTCATCATGCAACACTACTTAAAGCCCCCTGGTCGAGCAGCGGACGCGGTATCATACGCACCAACGGAACATACAATTTCTCCATAGCCAGGCAAGCAGAAGGCATATTACGCAAGCAAGGCTACATCATGGGCGAAATTCTATTCGACAAAATAGTAGACCTCGCCTTTGAGTTCCACAGCGACGGAATTCAGACACAGTTTACAGGTTATTCTCTTTTCAATACCGACCTCCACGGCTGCTATACCCACAACATCCTCGCCTCTGATACAGCCATAGAGAGACATCTGTCTCATCTCATTCCCATAGATACGCTACATAATGTCCGCGACACATTACGACTGATTACCAGCCAACTCATTGCGCCCCACTATAAGGGCTATTTCGGGATAGATTCCATTTTATATCGAAACAATACCGACATCTGCCTGCATCCATGCATAGAGTTAAACTTACGCATGAATATGGGTATTGTAGCCCATCACATCAACCGTTATTATGTTGCTGAAGGAAGTAGCGGCAGCTACCACGTAGTGTATGAGAAGTCTCCTTCACAACACAGAGAACGACAACAAGCACTGCAAAAAAAGTATCCGATGATAATAAAAGACAAACGTATTATCGCAGGTTTCATCCCACTCACGCCACTATATGACGATACGTCCTACCAGGCCTATATCATCATAGAAGAAAAAAACTTTTTATAAGAAATACAATAACTTCATCATTTTATTTATTAAATTTGTTCTCAAAGAGAAGAGTAAAAAAGGACTTATATTACCCTTCATACAACAAAAGAAGTATAGCTACACTCAATACCTATACAAATCAAATACCTGTTTGTCAATCTAAAAACATCACACTATGAACCAAAATCTCATCATCACCATAGGACGACAATTCGGTAGCGGCGGCCGCGAGATAGGCAAAATGCTCGCCGAACTACTCGATATAAAATATTACGACAAAGAACTTATCTATGAAGCTTCCAAAGCGAGCGGACTGTGTGCCGAGCATTTTGAGCGTGCCGACGAAAAAGCTCCCAACCGCTTTATAAATGCTGTCTCTATGGGATGGGTGGCTGGAATAAACGGCATACCCGCAGTGGGCGGACTCTCTGAAGAGACTATCTTCAAACTACAATCGGACGTTATACGCAAAATAGCCGATGCCACCCCTGCAGTTATCGTAGGTCGCTGCGCCGACTATATTTTACGGGAAAATCCCAATTGTTTCAGCGTATTCATTCATGCTCCTATGCGCGACCGTATACAACGAATCGTCAATCGCAACACTGGTGTTACCGAGAAAGAAGCCGAAGAGTTGGCCATAAAACGTAACAAAGTCCGGTCGGCCTACTACAACTTCTACACCGACAAGACATGGGGCGACGGAGCTTCTTACGATATGTGCATCAACTCCTCCATACTGGGTTGCCAAAAAACAGCAGAATGGATAGCAGCCTTTGTCAAAGAGAAAATGACGCGATAAACAATTATATTATCTCATACAATACCCACCCGACAATATGAAAAAAAGTATAATTATCACACTGTTGAGCGTGTGCTGTATCTGCAATACTGCCGTTGCCGACAGAATAGAACGCGAAGACATAGCCATAGGATTCCGTGGAGGACTGAATATCTCATCGTCACAAGGCTCATACAATAATACTCTCGCTAACGAATTGTCACAACGGGGTATCAACACCCGCTTTGATAAAGAGTTTGGCGGTCATTTTGGTGTCATTACCGATATAGGCATTACTAAATGGTTCTATATACAACCTGGAGTATATTTCACAACCAAAAGTTTCGACTTCTACCTTTCAAATACAGATAATCCCAACTATGATTGGCGACGACTATATGAGCTATACTACTTGGAAATTCCGGTGTTAGCTTCGTTCCGTATAGAACTGGCCGACGACTTTATGCTACAACTCAATGCCGGCGCATTTGTTGCTTGCGGTGTAGGTGGTAACGTAAAAGACAACATTATAAAAGACGAATTGATAAACATAGGCGATTTCTTAGGCAATCCTTTCGTCAAAGGTGAAGGAGGACTACACCGTTTCGATGCAGGTCTGCAATTTGGCATAGGCTTTACGTACAACGAATTTTTTATCGGCGCTGCATACGATTGGGGCTTGTTTGACATTACAACTCACGCCATGGGATACAGTGGCAGCATAAAAACCGGTAATATCATGGTAAGTGTAGGCTATACACTGTCGTTAGACTAAACAAAACATATCAAATACAGCGAACGCCATTCCCCTGCTCTTTGGGAATGGCGTTCGATATTATTGGACAAGAGAACGGACAATCTCGCCATAACTTAGCACTCCTATACATCATAATAGCAATATCTTCCAATCGCTCTTAAAAAAGTACTCACAGCTACAAACAACAAGAGGTACCGCTGTATACGGTACCTCTTGTTATACTTATGCTATGCTGTCGCGCCTTATTGTACAGGAGTTTCAGCCGGCGTCTGCACAGGAGCTTCGGCAGGAGTCTCAGCAGAAGGAGCTGTTTCAAAACCCGATGTAGCAGGGGCAGCGGGCAGTGTAGGTATCTCTATCAGAGATTGCTCTGCTTCAGAAGATGCACGATGCGAAGGCATAAAGAAAACCGTAGCAATGCTCAATACCATGATAATAACAGCAATAGTCCACGTAGCTTTCTCTACGACATCGGTTGTCTTGCGTACACCCATGATTTGGTTAGACGAAGCAAAGTTTGAAGCCAAGCCTCCTCCTTTTGATTTTTGTATCAGCACGACCCCTATCATCAGCAAAGACGCGATAAGAATCAGAATAGTAAGAAATGTTGACATTTTATAGTTTAGTTTTTAATGTTAATAATCAGTTTCTCAAGGAACCGGATTTGGTCTGCAAAGTAAATATTTTTTTCCGGATTATTCAAGCTTAACTTACGAATTATTTCTAATGCTTTGGCATACTTCCGTTGCTTGATATATATTTTGGCGAGGCTTTCAGTGAAAAGAGGCTCCGAATCAACCTCTTTTTCCATCTCGGGTACAGCAGCAGGCTGCGGCTTATTCCCTGTAGCTGAGGGCTTCAAAAACATTCTTTCGCCACTCTCATCGGCTTCTATAAACCGCGACAGGAGGTCATCGCCCTGCATTGGCGAAGCATCTGCCGCATCGGGCATAGACTCTAACATACCCGTATAATCGTATGCCGGAATTGCTACAAACGGTTCATCTTCAGCCGTTTCCCTCTCGGGCTCAACAACTGTTGGCACGGGATTTTCAAGCAGTGCGTCTTGCTGTTGCGACTCTACGTCGTTTTCTGCCACCAATATATGCTCATCGTCAGCCTCATCTTTTCCATAAGTCTGCAAGAAAAGTTCTATAGCATCATCGGTGGTCTCTGCACAAGTCTGTTGCTCCGAAGGATAAAAGCCGGTAAAATCTTCCATTCTGCCAGTCAACGTCGCCAAGCACTCCAAGTCGCCCATCCAGGCGGTAGCTCGCGCACACATATCTGTATCGGGTGTAGGGCATTGCCGTAAATAGAGCAACAACGGTAATGAGAAGTATGGATAATATACATGCCACTTTTCCACCTGTTCACGTGTAACAGATGCATCGCCGGCCATTTGAGCCTGTAACATGTGTGTCAACTCCGACAACTCATCCATAATTTTACCAGTTTGCGACTGTAGCATTAAAAATAAGGTCTACCAACTCATCGGTAATTGTTTCTATCAAGCCATCTTGTACATCTGTAAGCATTTGAGTACTGGAAAAATCTTGATAGGCCGAAAAGGTTCGGTCAAAATCATACTGAGGTTCTTTGGTATTTGTAAACCGCACCTTTACAGTAATGGTAAGTCGTGTCATCGTAGCATAGGCATCAGTTCCTACAGCTTGTGGAGACAGGTCATAACCTGTAATTTCACCCTCTACCTGCAAGTCACCGTTCACATCAACCATCTGCAAAGCTGTCTGTTGCGTATAAGCATCTTTCAGAGAGTTGGTAAAGACCTCCGACAAAGGTGGGTATACCAACGCTGCCCGTATCGGGAAATCGCTTACCGATATAGTCTTTATCAGGTTGTAGTTGATTGATGCACCGTTGAACTTATAGGAAATCGTACACGAAGACAACAACAGTATAATCAGACACGAAGCAAATTTCTTCATTTATCACTCAAGGTTATATTCTTTTATTTTACGATAGAGAGTACGTTCCGAAATGCACAATTCTTCGGCCGTTTTTTTTCGTTTCCCATTATTACGAGCCAAAGCCCGACGAATAGTCTCACGCTCAGTATCTTCGAGCGAGGCAGGTTGTTCCTCGTAATACTCTGTTGGAATCACCTCGCCATGTGATGCTTCATCATGTTCTTGTGGAGCATTACCGGTTTGAATAACAGGTGGATATGCTATATGAGTAGTAGTTCCTGAAGGATGAGCTATCATACGCGGAGGCTCCACAACAGTATGTACTTGTCGTTCGGCAAGCAGGCGATCTACATCGGCACGTAAATTGCTCAACTCTTTCTGCAACTTGAAGATTGCTTCATATATCAACTTACGCTCATTCTCAAAGGAGTCAGCATTTACATCACTTCCACTTCCTTGATGCAAGGTTGGCAGGAAGCCTACGGTATATTGAGGTAAATACCCTTTGAGTATATCACCTGTAATTTCTCGCGAAGTCTCATATATGGATATTTGACGCGCCACGTTTCTCAGTTGTCGCACATTACCAGGCCAACGGTACGACATAAGCACACGGCGAGCGTCATCGGTAAGCTGTATGGCGGGCATACGATAGCGTTCGGCAAAATCGGTGGCAAATTTTCTGAACAACAAGGGTATATCATCAGCCCTATCGCGCAACGGCGGCACTTCAATGTGTACCGTGTTGAGACGATAGAACAAATCTTCACGGAACCTACCTTCGGAAATAGCCTTTACCATGTCGAGATTGGTGGCAGCAACGACACGCACGTTGGTCTTCAATACAGCCGACGAACCTACACGCAAAAACTCCCCACTCTCCAAAACGCGGAGTAATCGAGCTTGTGTAGTCAACGGCAACTCACCTACTTCATCCAGGAAGATAGTACCACCGTCGGCCTCCTCAAAATAGCCCTTACGAGCTGCTACTGCCCCTGTAAAAGCACCTTTTTCGTGACCAAACAACTCCGA
This sequence comes from uncultured Porphyromonadaceae bacterium, assembly GCA_900538705.1. Lineage (GTDB taxonomy): Bacteria > Bacteroidota > Bacteroidia > Bacteroidales > Barnesiellaceae_A > Barnesiella_A. The sequence continues at coordinate 60,997 of UPZG01000006.1, read as the reverse complement.
ATCGATAGTTCCTTCGGGTATCGCACCGCAATTGACTGCAATATACTTGCCGTGCTTGCGCACACTGTAGGCATGTATAATCTGCGGGAAAAACTCTTTTCCTACACCACTCTCGCCGGTCACAAGAACATCGACATCATCAATAGGCGCAATTTGCACAGCACGCTCTACTGCCTGCAACAAAGCCGGTGCATTACCTATGATACCAAAACGTTGCTTGACCTGCTGTATTTCAGTTGAAATCATAAAACCTCCTTATTCCTTTACAAAAATATTAAAAATACTGCACAGGCCTATCGTAAAGCAACATTTTTATAATTATTTCATTTCGTCACGTAAGGCAAAAGATTTGGCTCGGAAAAATGCACCAAGTTCATGATCATTCTCTATATGTGCATACTCCTCGGGCTGTATCGTTTCACCTATAAAAACACGAATAGTCTTATTCCGTTTATTAAACAGTTGCGTAGCGAGGCTCAACGAGCTGAGCTTCCAAGATATGTTACGCAAGAAGTAGAACGATAAGCTATTGCGACCATAAAAATGAATAGGGATAACCGGTTTCTTGAATTGACGGACAAGACGCATGATGTTGGGTTGCCATTCGCGATCTTCCGTCTTCAATCCCCACGTAAGGTTAGATACAGCGCCGGCCGGGAAAAAACCTATGGGATACCCATTGCGTACCTGTTGTATAGCTTCGCGCAAGCCGTTCATCGACACCGACTTACCCGCCTCTGATGGAACAGGTTCTACAGCGATAAAGTTATTACGCATAGCTCCTATATAAGTCAGTATATGATTTACCATTACTTTATATTCGGGTCGATGACGAGCAAAAAGCGAGATATTAATAAGCCCGTCAATAGCTCCAAAAGGGTGGTTGGAGACTGTCACAAAAGCACCTTCCGGCAAGTGTTGTAATCGTTCAGCATGTTCTACTTGTAAAGTCACGCCCAAATCATGCAAGATAGCATCGGTAAAGTCGGCTCCTTGCTTGTCACAATGCCTCGCATGTAAGATATTGGCATCGGTTACATGCAACACATCAAGTAATATTTTTATAACTCTTTCATTGTGTAATTGCGGGATTAACGTTTTAACGTCATCAATATCTATTACATTTTTCTTCATTATACAACTCTTTTTACCTTGTATTACAACAGTAACTCACATACGCCCATATAAATGAGTACGCCTATGATGTCATTCGTTATAGAGATAAACGGCCCTGTGGCCAATGCAGGATCTATTTTAAACCTCTCTAACGTAAGAGGAACTATTGTACCAAATATAGACGCAAACAATACTACGGCAAGCAGCGACAACGACACAGCCGCCGTAATAAGATTGTTACCCATAAAAAACCAATTATACAAAAATACCAGCAACGATATGATAGCTGCATTGATAAGTGCTACCCCACCCTCTTTTACCAGCTGTTGTCCAGCATGCTTAATGTCGAGTGTGCCATTGGCCAGACCTTGTACTACGATAGCCGATGACTGTATACCCACATTACCACCGGTACCACCTATAAGCGGAATGAAAAGAGCCAACGCCGGATTGGCGGCAAAACTGCCCTTAAAGCCGCCCAAGATAGCGGCACTGGCAATACCGCCACATATTCCTATGAGCAGCCAAGGCAAGCGCGCCGATGTTTGTGTAAATACATTATCGGCGCTCTCTACATCTTGCGAGATACCCGAAGCCAACTGATAGTCACGCTCCGATTGCTCACGTACCTCATCCATCACATCGTCTACGGTAATACGTCCCACCAACCGGCCTATACTGTCTACGACAGGTACAGCTACAATATCGTACTTCTCTATGATTTGCGCCACCTCCTCTATCGACGTATCAGTTTTTACCGAGATAGGGTCTTTCTCCATGACATGCTTTATCTTCGAGGCATTAGGATTGGTTATCATCTTTTTCAACGGGAAGATACCTCGCAACCGCTCATCATCATCGACGACATACACATAATATATCTCGTCCATCGTCTCGGCCTGCTTGCGCATCTCGCTGAGACACTCAGGCATACTCCAGTTCTCGTTTACAATAACCATCTCAGTACCCATAATACCACCGGCGGTATCTTCATCGTACTTCAACAGGTCTACAATATCGCCTGCCTGCTCAACATCGTCGATGTGTGACAAAATCTCCTCCTGAGCATCCTCATCGAGGTCACGTATCACATCCACGGCATCGTCAGAATCCATATGGTCGATGAATTGCTTGGCAATCACATCTACAGGCAATTGTTTGAGCATCTTACGACGGTCATCCTCGTCTAGTTCGAGCAACACATCGGCCGCCTTATCGGCATCGAGCAAAAGATATACAAACTCAGCTTCATCCAAGTCGAGCTCTTGATACAACGCTGCTATATCGGCAGGGTGCAATTCATTCAGTAGTTCCAGTGCACGGTCCTTATCTTTATTATCGATAATGGTACGGAACTCCCTGATATAATCTTGTGAAAATTGCTCCATCTTTTTGTTTGTATTTATCTACCGTTACTCTCGTTTTCAGCACGCTTGGCCTCTTCGACCGTACGTGTAAGGGATATAAACTCCTCTACCGACAACTCCTCGGGACGTCTGTTATAGGCAACGTCGTCCATAAGTTCCTTACTCAATATCTGACTCAATGAATTTCGTAACGTCTTGCGGCGCTGATTGAAAGCGGTTTTCACAACTCGTTTGAAAAGCGTCTCGTCGCAACCCAAGGTTGTACGACTATTACGAGTCATGCGTATGACGGCCGACTTTACTTTGGGCGGCGGCAAAAAGACTTCCTCCGAGACAGTAAAAAGGTATTCAATGTCATACCAGGCTTGCAGCAACACGCTCAATATACCATACGACTTGTTTCCCGGCGGCGATGCCAGGCGCTCGGCAACCTCCTTCTGTATCATTCCGCTACAACAGGGTATACGGTCTTTGTAATCGAGTACCTTAAAAAATATCTGACTCGATATATTATATGGATAATTACCTATTACACAGAAATCGCCGGGGAATATGGCCGATAAATCGCACCTGAGAAAATCGGCCGACAATATACGACCTTCCAACTCGGGGAAATGGCGAGTAAGGTATTCTACCGACTCAACGTCAAGTTCTACCACCGTCAAATCATGTCCTCTATCCAGCAAAGGACGTGTAAGCACCCCCATGCCAGGGCCTATCTCCAACACCGGGAGCGAACGATACTCGTCAAGCGTAGCAGCTATACGACAAGCTATATCCTCATCTTTAAGGAAATGCTGTCCCAAATATTTTTTGGGCTTCACGGCAGGTATCGTTCTCTTCACTGACATGCGTTTATATGTTAATCAAATATAATCACAGACGGCTCACATATTTGTATATCAAAACAGAACCGGGTTAGAAGAAAACCCGTATCTTTGTTTCGCAATCGCGGCAGATATTTGTATCCGTTACCGATAACGTTCGGCCAACGAGCAACTATTTCTCCTCACGAAGCGCAAATTTACAATATTATTTGGAAATATCGAACTTTGAAAAGAATCCTCTCATATATCATCAAGTATGTTTTACCCCTTATCTTAGGGGTAGGCATATTCGTCCTATTGTACCGGCAGTTCGACTTTAACGTCATACTCTCTATCCTGCAAACCGATATGAACCTCTTTTGGATAGTCTGCTCGATGCTCATAGGCGTATGCAGCTTTCTGCTTCGCGCACTGCGATGGAGGCTGCAATTGCGGGCATTGAACATAGAGCCTACATTCGGTACTATTTGCAATGCCATCTTCGGCACATACGCCTTTAACCTCATACTACCTCGTTTCGGCGAACTTTGGCGCTGTACATATCTGGCTAATCACGAAAACACATCCTTTTCACGCATCTTAGGTTCTGTAGTCAGTGACCGACTGGCCGATATGGTTATGGTCATTGTCATCACGGCTACTGTTTTCTTATCACAGATAAGTGTTCTATACAGCCTGCTACATACCTATCCCCAAATACAGTCGAACTTACATGCCATGATAACCTCGCCGTGGCCATACATTATCATAGCCGCTATTGTCATCGCCGTGGCTTGGCTTGCGATAGGCAAAAGCAACAACAAGTGGATACATAAAGCTAAAAACATACTTGCTAAAGTATGGGAAGGCATACGTACCATAAACTCTATGCAAGGTAAAGTTCAATTTCTCATATACACAATACTTATATGGGGGTGCTACCTGTTACAACTTTACTTCTGCTTTTTTGCATTCGACTGGATGCATGATTTAGGCATCATGCAGGCACTTGTTCTCTTCGTATTAGGCAGCATAGGCATGCTTATTCCCGTACAAGGAGGCATAGGACCTTGGCATGCAGCTGTCATCTTCGGACTATCCATATACGGCATAGGACAGGAAAAAGCCGGTGCTTTTGCCCTTGTGGCACACGGTACACAAATGATAGTAACTATTTTGTTGGGAATATACACCACAATCGCTATATTTGCCGATAGACGACACGGCAAACCAATCGCAGCAAACGATTGTTCTACCGAATAAACTCCATTACATAACACGAAGGATTTAAATTATTATGACAAAACAAATCACCGACCTCAATCCGCAGGCTATCTGGAAGCACTTTGCCGCCATTTGCAACATTCCGCACCCTTCGGGACACACCGAAGCCATCGCCGACTATTTACTGGGCGTTGGTAAGCAGTTAGGATTAGAATCGTTCCGCGACAACGCTGGAAATGTCGTCATACGCAAGCCCGCCACTCCGGGTATGGAAAACCGCCAAGGTGTCATTTTACAAGGTCACATGGATATGGTTCCGCAAGCCAACAAAAACGTAAAACACAACTTCGAGACCGACCCTATCGTACCACGCATTGTCGACGATTGGGTTATGGCCACCGACACTACCTTAGGTGCCGATAATGGCATAGGTGTATCGACAATTCTTGCCGTTTTGGAAGCTACCGACCTGCCACACGGACCTATAGAGGCTCTCATTACCCGCGACGAAGAGACTGGTATGTACGGAGCCAAAGGCCTTGAACCTGAAACTCTGAAAGGCAAAATACTGCTTAATTTAGACTCTGAAAGCAACGGGGAACTATATATGAGCTGCGCCGGAGGATTGGACATTGAGGCCGAATTCCGCTATCAGGAAAAAGAGTCGGCCCACCTCGACGACTCTCTTGCCTACAAGGTAACCTTGGGCGGACTGTTAGGCGGACACTCAGGACTGGATATTAACTTAGGACGTCTCAATGCCAACAAAGCGATGTTCCGTTTCCTGAAAATAGCAGTAGGATGCTATAGTGCGCGTCTTGCATCTTATACCGGTGGCACCCTGCGCAACGCCATTCCTCGTGAAGCAGAAGCCGTTGTAGTTATTCCTCGTGTAAGAGAACGCAAATTCCTCTCGTTTGTCGAGAACTTCGGCGAAACCTTACAACACGAATACGGATTTATAGAAACGGGGCTCACCTTTACGGCTACCCCAACCGATATGCCTGACAAACTGATGCCAGAGCCTGCGCAAGACGACCTCATCAACGCCATTAATGCTTGTCACAACGGTGTATACCGTATGATACCCGATGCCCCCGACGTAGTGGAAACATCGTCAAACCTTGCTATCGTTACAGCCAACTCGGGTGTTGCCAACGTAAAGATTTTAGCTCGCAGCTCCAGCGAAACACAAAAATATACACTTGCATCAGAGATAGAAAGCGCTTTTGCTTTGGCCGGCGCTAAAGTAACCTTCGATGGAGCATACCCTGGCTGGGAGCCCAACTTGCAATCTGGTATCCTGCACACCATGCTACCTCTCTATCCCGAGATTATTGGTCGTAAAGCCGAGGTAAAGATGATGCATGCGGGACTTGAATGCGGCATCATAGGGGCTGCATATCCGGGTTTGGACATGATTTCATTCGGCCCGACTATAGAGCATCCACACTCGCCCCAGGAACGTGTCAACATAACCTCTGTACAAAATTTCTGGGACATCGTATGCGCAACATTGGCACACATCCCTACAAATGACTAATAACAATCTGTCTAAATGGAAACGAATACGTCAATGCCTGAACAAACGCCCACCCAACAACAAAGAACAACAGGGCAAAAAATAAAACGAACCCTACGCAACTGGGGTTGTGGCCTCCTTATAGTACTCATCCTCATCGCAGGTGGTTACATATATTGGCACTACTTCTTTGTTTTTGGTTCGGGAGTTAAAAGCGGAACACTCAACTACGTCGTACTGAAAGGCGATATCTTCAAAACATATGAAGGCAAGCTCATCATGGAAGGTATCGAGTCGCGCACGCAAGGGCAATTACAATCCAATTCTTTTCTTTTCTCTATCGAAGATGAAGAGTTGGCAAAAAAACTCATGCGTATGAGCGGCAAAACGGTAGAACTCAGTTACAAAGAATATCATGGTGTAGTACCTTGGCGTGGTTACAGTGAATTTATCGTCGACGGAATTCTCTCGTCGAAGTAGCTGGCTACAACCGATACGACAGTTACATACCTCTTGCTACGCCCATGATATATAGAGGCATATCATAGGGTATATAAAAGGCAAAAAGTTATTTTCTATTATAAAATAAGACCACAATCTACTGCTATTGCTACAGGATGTGGTCTTATTTTATGATACACCATGCCTATATATAACAACCTGCATTGCCATTTTACCTCGACCTATATAAACGCACAACAATATTTTTCGATTGAGCGCCATATCAGAAACGTCTACCTAATTTTAACCCGTTACCTCCTACAAATACGAGAGATAATTTGTAAATTTGCACGATTTTATCACAAAACGAAAATAAAAGAACTATTCTAAAAAATAGAAGCATGAGCGAAGAACTAGCGACTAAGTACATTCCCGGTGAGGTAGAATCCAAATGGTATGCTTACTGGTTGGAACATAAACTATTCGAGTCGAAACCCGACGGGCGCGAGCCTTACACAGTGGTTATTCCACCGCCCAATGTCACCGGTATACTGCATATGGGACACATGCTGAACAACACCATACAAGATATTCTTGTTCGCCGTGCCCGCATGGAAGGCAAAAATGCCTGCTGGGTACCTGGTACCGACCATGCATCTATCGCTACTGAAGCTAAAGTTGTAGCAAAACTTGCAGCACAAGGCATCAAGAAAAACGACCTTACCCGCGAAGAATTTCTTCGTCATGCCTGGGCATGGAAAGAGGAACATGGCGGCATCATCCTCAAGCAGTTGCAAAAGCTGGGAGCATCGTGCGATTGGTCACGAACAGCCTTTACAATGGACGAAGAACGCTCCCAGAGTGTCATCAGCGTATTTGTCGATTTATACAAGAAGGGATTGATATACCGCGGTGTACGCATGGTAAACTGGGACCCGAAGGCTCTCACTGCACTTTCTGATGAAGAGGTAATCTACAAAAACGAACACAGCAAGCTCTACTATCTGCGTTATTTTGTAGAAGGTAGCGACCGCTATATCGTAGTGGCTACAACTCGCCCCGAGACTATCCTTGGTGATACAGCAGTATGCGTACATCCCGATGACCAACGTTACACTTGGCTCAAAGGCAAACGAGTTATCGTACCCCTGATAAACCGTGCAGTACCGGTTATCGCCGACGACTATGTAGAGATGGAATTCGGTACAGGCTGTCTGAAAGTTACTCCCGCTCACGACGTAAACGACTACATGCTGGGCGAGAAACACAATCTGCCTTCTATAGACATTTTCAACGACAATGGCACCATAAGCGAAGCAGGCGGCATGTATGTAGGCTTAGACCGCTTTGATGTGCGCAAGCAAATTGCTATCGACCTCGAAAAAGCCGGATTGCTCGAAAAAGTAGAAGATTACGACAACAAGGTAGGTTATAGCGAACGTACCAACGTAGTAATAGAACCGAAGCTTTCTATGCAGTGGTTCCTCAAAATGGAAGGCCTGGCACGTCCCGCCCTCGATGCCGTAATGAACGACGACATCAAGTTCTACCCGGCCAAATTTAAGAATACATACCGTCACTGGATGGAGAACATCAAGGATTGGTGTATCTCGCGCCAACTATGGTGGGGACACCGTATCCCAGCTTATTTCTTACCCGAAGGAGGATTTGTGGTAGCCGAGACTCCCGAGAAAGCTCTTGAAGAAGCACGGGCAAAAACTCAAAACCCCGACTTACAACTTTCCGACCTGCGGCAAGACGAAAGCTGCTTGGATACCTGGTTCTCGTCGTGGCTATGGCCTATCTCGCTATTCAACGGGATTAACGACCCCGACAACAAAGAAATAAACTATTATTATCCTACCAGCGACCTTGTAACCGCTCCCGATATCATTTTCTTCTGGGTAGCCCGTATGATTATGGCCGGGTATGAGTATCGTCACCAGCCACCGTTCCGCAACGTATATTTCACCGGTATCGTACGCGACAAAATCGGTCGTAAAATGTCGAAGTCACTTGGCAACTCGCCCGACGCCCTTGAATTGATAGAACGTTTCGGAGCCGATGGCGTACGTATGGGACTGATGCTTGCTGCCCCTGCCGGCAACGACATACTCTACGATGATAGCCTCTGTGAACAAGGGCGCAATTTCTGCAACAAGATATGGAATGCTTTCCGCCTCGTCAAAGGGTGGCAAGTAGATAACACCCTTACCCAACCTCAAAGTGCCGCTATCGCAGCCACATGGTTCGATGCGAAATTGTCGCAAACACTCGAAGAGATACAAGACCTGTTCTCGAAATTCCGTCTTTCCGAGGCTTTAATGGCAGCCTACAAACTGTTCTGGGATGAATTTTCATCGTGGTACCTCGAAGCCGTAAAACCGGCCTACCAGCAACCTATCGATGCTACCACCTACAAGCGTACAATCGAATTTTTCGATGCCATGCTGCGCATACTGCAACCCTTCATGCCCTTCATTACCGAAGAGTTATGGCAACACCTTGCTACACGTCAAGAGGGCGAGAGCATCATGATTGCCCATATGCCGGAACCTAAGGCTTATGATGCTCATGTAATAACACTATTTGAAACAACGAAGCAGATTATCTCGGGCATACGCACCATCCGTCTGCAAAAGAATATTGCCAACCGGGAGTCACTGACATTACAAATAATCAATGGCTTACACGACGACACTAACAATAGTATTATTGCCAAACTCTCGAACCTCTCCCAAATAGACCGCGTTACCGAAAAGGATGCCAACTCGGCAACATTCCTCGTTGGCACTACCGAGTATGCAGTACCATTGGGTAACAATATCGACGTTGAAGCCGAACTGAAAAAACTCGAAGCCGACTTGCAATACATGCAAGGATTCTTGCGCACCGTGATGGGTAAACTCAACAACGAACGCTTTGTAAACAATGCACCTGAAAAGGTTGTAGCGCTAGAACGCAAGAAGAAAGCCGATGCCGAAAGCAAAATAAAATCGATAGAAGAACGCATCGCCGAGCTTCGTAAGTAACGGCACGCTTTATTCATAATGCGCAATAATCAATCAGGCGGCTCGATTTGAAGTAATCGAGCCGCCTGATTGATTTTGTTGCCAAAACAATTAAAACCTCCTATACAACACCGTCATACGGCACATATAGCAAAATGTAAGGGTCTGAATAAACTTCTCGATATCCATTACGCCTCATAAAACGTAACAATACTTTGGCTTTACCCGCCATTCGAGGCCATTCGGTAACATCGAAATAATCTACAGGAGACAAATCTTCATAATAAAACCGGGGCACGGCTATCAAAGGTAATGGGCGAGAACTGTTTTCTGAACGGAACAGTTGATCCTCAAACATATTTTCTCCCCAAAACGTTCCCCATGGAGAACCTAAATAGGGTTTCAACCCTGTCAGATAATGCAACATGGGAGCATTATCAAAGACCAGGAGATAATCGCCCTCAATCTTATGAGCCTTGATGGCTGCAACTACATCGTCAGTAATTTCTGCCCGCTCGCGAGTCGTGTATGTCGTCACAAGACCAACCGTGTGCGGACGGAAACGCTTATACAACTTGCTACCATTGTCAAAATAGCAGTCACTCTGCATCACTACACAAACGAGGAAAGTTACACCGGCAATATAACAAAGATGCCGTTTGTTTACAATATTCAATCCTATACGCCATATCCGCGAATAACCATCTTTGAAGGAAACCTCCCACTTGACAGGTTGTCTGAAGAGGCTCACCAACAAAGGCATTCCCAACCACAGGCAAGAATTGCATACATTATAGTAAGAGTCGCCACCCATAGGTATCAAAAGCAGGAAAACCAACGAAGATATTCCTAACAATACATGCTGGCAGCTTTTATAACGGCTCAGTGTATATATGATCGACCCCGACACCACTGCGCCCCACATACCGTATGCATTGCGCGACAACAATCCATAAAGCAACACTACACAACAAACGCCAGCTATCAGCGTAATTCCTTTGATCTTTATCAGTTGTGTACCGGCTACATATACCAATGCAACCAGAAATCCATATATCGTTATGGTTATAATACTTTTATAGGCATAGGCATAGCTCGAAAGGAGATTTGTGATACTATGCGTATCGGAACTGTCGCCACTCATAACAAACAACGACTCCAATGAGGACAAGAAAACCGACTGATGTCCCAACAGAAACATTACACCACACATCACCGCTAAACCGACAAACATACCAACTACAATGCGCAGCATGTTTGCAGCAGCCCGCCAGTGAGCCCCCGAATACATTGCCTCTACCAACGGCAACAGCACCAAGACAAAAGCTGTAACATTAGGCAAACGGGTAAATGCGTTGAGCATCAGTAAAAAGCCGGCAAGATAGAGCCAACGTGGATTTTGTTCTATTCCACGTAACAATGCCCATACCGAAAGCAAAAACAACAGTACTGTCAGACAATCGTGATTGAAATAATACAAACACAAGCCTGGCCACAAGACAGAAGCAAGACAACCAAGCACAACGGTCAATACAGGCAAGTAACGCCGCAAAATAGAGAATGCAACAAGCACATTGCACCCCGACACGATTGCAAACAGCACACGGAAACCGTAATTTCCCCATTGCCCGAAAAGTGACTCCCATACGCCACCTAACAGGCCTGTCAAATAGTAAAGGAAAAGATATTCTACATCCTCGGGATGAGAGAAGATTTGTTGATAGAATGTCAACGAAAAGCCTTCGTCGGCATAGTCAAGTCCTTGCAACGCCACTATCAAATAGTATGCTACGGCAAACAACGCCGTACACCACATACTGGTACGAGGATGCGCCTCAATAGAAGCTATAACGTTTCGTATAGAACGTTGCAACGACGACATAGCACCATCAGCATTTTTCTATGAGCACCACTGCATAAGCAGCTATACCCTCTTCACGACCTACAAAGCCTAACTTCTCGGTTGTAGTAGCTTTGATAGATACATCTTCTACATCGACGCCCATACAATCGGCAAGTACAGCCTGCATGGCTGGTATATATTTGTTGAGTTTGGGTCGCTCGGCACACACGGTAATATCGGCATTACCCACACGATAGCCCTTTGATGAGAGCAACAACACGGTGCGTTGCAACAGTATCTTACTGTCTATACCGGCAAACTCGCCCGATGTATCGGGAAAGTGATAACCTATATCGCGCATATTGGCAGCTCCCAACATAGCATCGCACAATGCATGTATCACAACATCGGCATCTGAGTGCCCCAGCAAGCCCATCGGATGGTCGATGCGTATGCCGCCCAACCATAACACGCGCCCCGCGGCAAAGCGATGCACATCATATCCCATGCCCACTCTTATTTTCATAACTACTAGCGACGTATGAGGTTTTTAATACCTTCGAGGTCAAACGAAAGCGTAAAACGCAACGTCTGGTCCAAGGGGCTCGATGCAGCCGTAGCCAAAAGGTATGCAGCATCTATCTGCAATACGCTGTATGCAAAGCTGGCACCAAAAGAGAAGAACTGGCGGTTACCCTTGTATTTATCTTCATAATAATAACCAGCGCGCAAATAGAACTGACGGTTATAAGCATATTCGAGACCTACCGAGAAATTTATCTCCCTCAGCTCTTCACTAAACCCACCGGGAGCATCGTAAAACGATTTTACAATACCCTCAAAAGGCGACATATTGTTATAATTCTCTTGTGCAGCTGTAAAAGCGGCCTCATCGGTAACGGTATTACCATTCTCGTCTGTCGTCTGGAATTGATATTCCTGCGGAGCCGTAGGTACAAGCAGCTTGTTGACATCGAGATTGATAGACAACGTATTCTTTGCATCGGCAATAGGGAACAGGAAGCTCGTTCCCAGCTTAAGGTTGGTAGGCAGGAACGTTGACTCATTACCATTGTCATAGGCTATCTTTGAACCTATGTTCGATATATTCATACCCCACGACCACTGGCACTCGTTGCGGGCTATCACAGGATATGAGGTATAATACCACGATATATCGGCACCAAATGCCGATGCTCCGCTCACCCTCCCGGTAGCGCTACCACTTTCATCATACTGGAACCCGAGGTCTGAGTAGATATAGCGTAACACAACACCCATAGAAAAACTCTCCGACAACTTACGCGAGTAACCCAAATCGACTGCCATTTCAAACGGATTGATAGAGTTTACCTCATCGCCGCTCTGGTTGGTAAGCACAATACTACCCAGCGAGAAATAGCGTAACGATGCACTTACGGCTTGCGGACTTCCTTCGCCAAACTTCCAGTATCCACTGAGATTGGCAAGGTATATATCGTTGACGAGTTTGCTCAACCAAGGCGTGTAAGATATTCCTATACCGCCATCGCTATATGCAAAAGCATACTTCGATGCGTTCCAGAACTGCGAGTTTACATCGGGGTCGGTAGCTGCACCTATATCACCCATACCTGCACCGCGTGCATCGGGCGCAATGGTAAGCGACGTAGCTCCCGTATTGACAGGATTGAATTGCCGTACTACCTCACCCTGTCCCTTGGCCACTTGCGGCATCACAGTTGCAGCCGCCACAAGTATGAATAAGATTATTTTCTTCATGTAGTAAAAGAGATTATATAAGTCATTTTAATAAACAGAAAAGAGCTCTGTTTATTGCCCCAACACTACTATTTTTTTGTCAGGTGTAACTATATAATTGTCTCTCAACGTAATATATGCTCGGCAAAGATAATCGCCTGGAAGTATATTTTTGCCATTCGCAGTGATATTCCATATCGTTTGCAAAGAGGTAGTCTCCTCTGTCCATACCTCTTCGCCGGTATGGGCATCAACCACAACATAGCGTACCACCATGCCATCTTCTACAGCACCACTTACACTCATGAGAGCCTGTTCTGTAACGACATCTGTATCGAGACTCAGTTCATAGTCGGGCGATACAGGAGCCTCTACAATAAACGATACACTACGTTCGGCCGAATTGCCGGCATTATCGAATACTCGTATTGTAAGCGTATGACTGCCAACACTCAGATTACTCAACGTATAATCTATACTGCCGCTACCAAAACCTAAAGCCGGCGAATACTGCCCCGACAAGTCACTGCAAAGCACACTACCATCGAGCCACAAAGCAGCTCCTTTCCCTACAGAAATTTCATTGACAGTGATACCGCTTTCCTCGTCCGATATGTCACAATGGAATACCGTAGACGACGGAACAGCATCGCCCTCGCAGAAGTCAGACGAATCTATCCATACATTACTTATCTCGGGAGCTGTCTCATCGGGTACTACCGTACTGTCGGTATCAGATATAACGAATGACTCGTTATAGCCCTTGGCCTCTACACTATGGTCATTACTATAGGCATAGAGCGAGATAAGCCCCGTCCCATCGCTTTGCAAACATTGCGCAGGCAGACGGAATGTCGCCTCAAACCTGCCGTTCACGACCGTATCGGCCGCAAACGCCAACTTGTAGCTGCGGGTATTGAAATTCATTTCGAGCGACGACGAGCCGATGGTCTCTACCGACGTACCTACCGTCTCGGCATCATACACCTCATAACATATCACGCCGTTGAAGTCGGTGGCAGCCTCCCCGTCGGGCCTGTATATGGCACCCGATATAGTTACTACGCTATTGGCCGGCAATACAGCTTGGGAATTGTCTCCCACGGGCTCACCGTTGATGCTCTCTACAACTATATCATGCGATGGCAACGGTATAGCCATTGCGGGGTCTCCTATCAAACAATATTTCAACTTATTAGGGTCGCTTACCTTCGCTCCGTTGCTATTGGTCGTAAGCTTCTCCTTGGCAAGACGCATCACATCTCCCACACGTATCTTTCCATCTATACCGGGAACAAAAAATTGTCGCAACAATTCACGATTTATATCCTCATTTCCATTGGTATAAACCGTACGTGTCGTTGTGTATAAAGCGATAAAACCGCCATTGGCATTTTTGAAAAGTTCCTCGCCAAACGATAACTCATCCTTATCGAAGGGGCACACATCACAAGTAGCAGTGATAAAAATGGGTAGAATTTTATTGGTAAGGGCTCTTGAGTCGGCTATTGTCATCAGTCCTTCTATAGCTTGTGGCCCGGCATGTCCCATATAATCATACAATACTGCACCCTCATCAAAATCCCGATACATACGGTCGCGCGCACCGATAAACGACTCCTGTTCTGTCGATGCATAAGCACTCAGATATACTTTATCAATAATCATGTGTTTTTGCTCGGCTTCTATAGTCTGCTCCGACACATTATCTATCTGACGTATATGCAAGTTGCTATCGCCATTATAACCTATAAAGCAACATTTGTTTTTCCATAGATTTCTCAACGGCTCTTGCTTGACATAACGCATCAACTTATCGTATACGTTGCCGGCCTCTATACTATTCGACACAGGCATGCGACCTACACCTATCTGCATGACATCAGACGTAAGGTCTTCACCCGAGTCATCGGCCAAAAACGCAAAATAATCGTCGGTCACATACGAATAGCGCGAGTCGGTGCTACTCTCCGACTGATACGTTACAAGTAAACGGTTATCTTCGTTGTGCATAGCCCCCGCAATAGCCCTGTTGTTGTACGAACCCTTACCAAAAAGGAGCAAATAACGGGGAGCGCTTCCATAACCGGCCGTTGCTCGGTCGTAAAACATCTTCATCATACGACGTATGGCTGTCGCATCGGGTGTTCCTCCCGAAAATTCATTAAACACAGTCAATTGGTCACATACGATAACCTTCATATTATCCTGCGTACGATGATATTCAGCTATGCGCTCAGCTTCTTTCATAAAGTAGCGAGTCGTCACTATCACCATATCGGGAATATATGCAATACCATGCAGGTTTTGGTTTTCTACAACCCCCACATACTGCGGTGTTAGCAATTGAGCAGCTCTGTCGAAGACGACGTACTCTACACGTGCCCCTTCAGGTACAAAAGCTAGTTTATCATCTACCAAAGCAGTTGTTACGACATGAGGCTTTACCACATCCGAGACATTCCACACGCTCACATCACCGGGAAGTTTGTCATTTATATCTATGGCAAAGTATCCAGCCGTATTATCATTGCGGAATTGTAACTGTCCACCTTCTAACGACAAATTGCGGTCGTATATCAATCGTATAAAATCGAGATAATAAGAATTGAGCGTTCCCGACCCTGATGCAGCAAACGTCATATCGACTTGCTCAGTGGCAGGAATAGTGTAGAGACGGCGTCCCTCCTTGGCGTATGTATAAGAGTCAGCAGCACTCACCGATATAGCAGGCTGTAAAGACTCGCTACCAACCATCACCGGCAAAGTATAAGAAGAACTGGAATTGGCAGCCAATGCTACAAAAATATTCATTTCGTCACCTACAATACCAGGAGCCTGTAATGAAAGAGTTGTCGACTGCAACAGATTTTCGCCCACATACATTCGGCCTGTTTGTCCCAGACATATACTGTCTTTCTCATGTACCATATACTCCTCGAAAGTGGTTATGGGTTGCATGTCGGCCGTTATATTGTCGGCTACGACAGTTTCCATGCGCACGGGAGTGGCATCGGCCGTAAGAAAATAATATGACACATCGGAGTAATAGTTGTTGGTATGACACCATGAATATAATGCATCATACTCCCATTGCACCTGACCAGATGCATAAAAATACAAGTCATCTCCATCGACATACGATGGTATCTGCTCCAAATCGTCAGTATCATCCGAGGAAAACGTCTCGGGCAGCATATATCCATCTTTACCATACACACATACCGTAGAGGCATCGGCAAAGCCCCACGCTTGCAATGTGGCAGCATCGATACGATACACACCGCGCTCACTAACTGCTATTTTCACCCATCTACCACTACTTAGCACAGAACAGTCGGCATAGTGAGCCGCAGGAAGGGCTTCAACTTGAGGCGTAAAAACAGCTGTCAAAACCAATGTTGCAAAGAATGAGAGAGATTTCAGTTTCGTCGATACATACGAATTTATTATCGTTTTCAATAAAGTCATATTTTATTTCACATTAAATTCCAAAACTTTGTTATCGCCTAAATATCCTGTCACATGGTCATCGATATGTACGGCTCCCACGCCTTGTGGTGTTCCGGTATAAATAATATCGCCCATCTTCAACGTAAAAAAGCGGCTCACATAAGCTATAATATCATCTATACCATATATCATGTCGCGAGTATTGCCCGACTGCACAGTCGTACCGTTTATCTGCAACGAGAATGGTATGCCCTCGTCCAACGATGGTAACGATGTCTTATCTATCCATGTACCCAATGCAGCCGACCCGTCAAATGCCTTGGCAATCTCCCACGGAGCTCCTTGCTCTCGCAACCGGGCCTGTAAATCGCGGGCTGTAAAATCTACTCCCAAAGTAATAGCATCGTAATAACGACAGGCAAATCGTGGAGCAATATTTTTACCTACACGGCATATTCTCACGACCACTTCGGCTTCATGTTCTATCCGTTCTGAGAAATGTGGTAAAAAAAAGGGCTTGCCATCTTTAAGCAGAGCCGTCTCAGGCTTCATAAATACCGTAAGAGCCGCAGGCTTATCCTCACGACCCATCTCCTTATTGTGCAACCTGTAATTCCAGCCTACGGCAATAATTTTCATTTTATCGGCTATTCGTTTATATTGTTCATACGATTAAACATTACTGCCAGATGGGCATATATAGAAGTATTTTGTATCACGACATTCTCAGGCACATGTATGCGATACGGTGTAAAATTCCAGATAGCCTTTATTCCGTTAGCCACCATATAATCAGTAGCTTCCTGCGCACATTCTACAGGTACGGTAAGAATGCCTATCTTGGCATCCAAAGCGGCACGTTGTTCGGCAAATTGCGATATATGGAAAACCGGTATGCCATTGACATTGGCATTTTCAGGCAACTCTCTTACATCGAAGCCGGCCACAACATCAAGCCCGTATTGCAACAAACCGGTATCTTGCATCAACGCTGCCCCCAAACGTCCTACACCATACACTATAGCACGGTGTTTTGCCGTAAAGCCAAGGAAATCTTCCAACACATCTACCAACGAAGCCACTTCATACCCCACCCGGGTTTTACCCGAAATGTTAATAAAAGAGAGGTCTTTGGCTATTTGCGAGGAGTCTACATTGATAGCTTTTGATATTTGAGTAGACGATATATATTCAGCTCCCTTGCCTTGCACCAATTTTACATACGCCAAGTACCACGGCAATCTTCGCAGCGTAGGCTCGGGTAATTTTATATTCATATTAGTTTCAAGGTTAGTCATATAACATTTCCTCTCTCAAGAAAAATATCAGCGTACAAAAATACAAATATTTTTTCGAATGCTAGCCGTGCATCTTTTTGAGAATAATCAAAAAAGATGCACGGCATATTTTCAAGGAACTTCCTTATTTCTCCTATTTAACGAGGAGCTACACACAACTTTTGCGAACGGGTAGAGATATGCGTATTATCAGTAGATATAGTTGCCCTATAAAGATAAATTCCACCCGGCACTCTACCACCACCACTCATGGTAAGGTCCCACGTAATGGGGAAAGTCTTAAACATATCTGAACGGCCTTCTTTCTGTGCCTGCCAAACAGGAATTCCCAACAGATTATATACAGTTAGCGTCACAGTCACAATACCGTCGGGACGGTCATGTTCGATATAAAAATTGGTTGAGGTACGTGCCGGATTTTGGTCGGCATATACTTTATATATTTCGGGTTCCAAACCACTCTGCACAGTAAAGTCGAGCGTTGCTGTCGACGAATTACCTTCGTTATCCCATACCCTGAAAGCTAATGTATGCGCGCCTTCCTTTAACGAACTCAGCGGGTAATATACCACACCGGCCATACCCGTAGTATCGGGTGTATAGTAGCTGCTCACATCGGAATAAGACGTACGACCATCTATCGTCACCGTCATGGCATGTCCCAAACCTGCTGTCGACACGTTGATACCCGATGAGTCTGTTACAGCCGCAATGAGCATGGGCGACTCATTGACCACATCGCCATTTTGGAAATTACTGGTATTCAAATAAAGATAAGTAATATCAGGGCCCACCGTATCGGTCTGCAAGTGAGAAGAGGAGCCTCCAATCTTTATCATCTCGGTAGAGCCACTGGCTTCACGGCCATAGGCATCGTAAGCATAAAGGCTTATCAGTCCACTCTCATTTGAGAAACTTGTCTCCTTAGGCATAGTGAACGAAAGCTTGAAAACGCCCCCGTCGACATTGGCACGACCCGAAAAGAGTTTATTGGAACGCTCCTTAAACTCTACCTGCACGCCTCCATCATAACCATTTGAGAGCGTAGACTCTTCGGCATCATACACATTTACCATTACAAGTCCGTAGTAGTCGTTGGCGGGTTCCCCTTCTGGAGTCAATATCTTTCCTTCTATCGATACCTTTGAGCGGGCTTCGAGCGTAATATCAGCGCTTCCTATAGGTATTCCGTTTACTCGCGTCACAGTAGCATTATAGGAGGGATAGCCCAAACGCATGGCTGGGTCGCCCAGCAACGCATATACAAGCTTGTTACTATCGGGATAATGATAACTGTCCGGATTATTAAAATATAAATCGGTAATATAATTTTTAGCTTTGGCTATAATCTCTCCTATAGGATATACTTCACCATTTTCATCTTTCTCAAAAAGATAGCGCGCCAACGCATTATTTAGCCTTCCGTTTTCATTTATCCACGCCACGCGCGTAGACGAGAACAGCGCAATAGCTCCGCCAAACTCATTCAAGAAAAATATTTCTCCACCCGACTCCTCTTCCGAGTCATACCTACTGAAATCACAAGTAGCCGTTATCATAAACGGCAGATTCTTCAGGTACATAGTCCGTATATCGGTAATATTCAGCAAGTCTTCACCAGTCCAACCTACCGAGTTGGCATGTCCTATGTAATCGAGTACGAGTTGTCCCTCTTCGAGCAGCTGCATCATGCGACGCTTGGCATCGGGATATGTACGTCCTGTAGAGGTTTGCTCCTCGGGATATGCATCGGTATACACTTTGTTCACTACGAGATCTGAGCGATCGGCTTTCCAATAAGATTCCACACTTTCGGCCTGCCGCATGTGTGTACCCGAATTGCCATCATCGGCTACCAATATGGCTTGGTTACGCCATGCGCCGTAATTGGGTTGTGTTACATATTTATATAACTTCTCCACTACTACGTCGGCTTCGCTGTTACTCTTTACGGGGAACCGCCCCACAGCAATACACATCTTATTCAACCCATTGTTGGTCGACACTGTGTCACTGAGATATGTAAAGAAATCGTCGCACACGTATGAATAGGTTTCGTTGTCACTGCGAGGATTTTGGTAAGTAAGCAACGTAGGATAGCCACAATTACGTATCTCGCTAATAATACGTCTGTTATCATAAAAACCACGACCGAATAACAACAAATATTTTATCTGTCGTGCCGTGGTATCAGCCTGAGACCGGTCGTAGAACATCTTCATCAACCGGCGGTATGCAACGGCATCGGGCGTTCCCGATGAGAACTCATTGAAAACGAGCTCATGGTCTATCACAGCCACCTGGAAACTGTCGACACTCTCATGCAACGCCGCTACTCTGTCGGCATAAGACAAAAACTGACGCGGGGCAAGTATCACCATATCGGGAGTGGCCATGCCATGCAAATCCTGATTTGCCAACGTACCGACTCCGGTAGGCGAAGGGAATGTTGCAGCCGGATCGAAGGCTATATAATCATGCTGCGTCTCTACGGGTGAGAAGCGAGCTTTACCATTACTAACTGTTGCCGCAACCTTTTGTGGCTGATATTGTGTCGTAATATCCCATATAATACAACGGTCGTTGAAATTTCCTATCACAAACGTACCTCCTGAAGGGAAATCGTTGTTACGAAACTGCACAACACCGTCGTATAATTGCAAACTACGTTTATACTGCAATTTTATATAATCGAGACGCGCCTCTACTGTTGTTCCCGAAGGTACATATGTAATTGTAAAGACATCATTGCCATCGTCCGATGTCACATCGACCGACGGAGTGATATACTTCATAAACTCATACGTGTCACTATTGGCACCCATATTCCAACTCGACCCCGACGAAATTTGCTTGTTATTGTGATACAGCCTCAATGTTGCGCCTCCTCCAGTTACATTAGCTCCGAAAGCCACCTCTACGCGAAGCGTACTATTCACTATACCGGGGATAGAAAACGAAAAACGTTGTGTCTGACTGTAGCGGAAGTCTTCTCCCAAGAATATCCGCCCGCTTTTGCTGAGCGAGGCAAGTTCCTGTTCATGCAACATATAGCCGTCATACACATCGACCTCCTCGCCTGATGTAGAACTGTTAAGGTGTGCCGCTGCCGGTTCGGCGGCTTGTACATCGCTCTCGGTAATAAAATAATATCCTGCTGTTGCATATGTATTCTGCCTGTGCAACATCTTTCGCAATGTAGGGTCGTACCACCAATCGACAGTCCCTTGTGCATAGAACAAGATTCTGTTATTATAATGTAAAACAGGAATTTGCGGAAGGTCATCGACATCGTCGGGACTTACCGTCTCTGGAAGCATGGCTCCACCATAACCATATATGCGTACCCGCGATGGGTCTGTAAATCCCCATTCTCGCAACTGGTTATAACTTATCTCATATATACCACTCCCCGTAACGGCTATTTTATACCAATACCCCGACGACAACACCGAATGCGCAGCATAATGCGACACAGGCAATGCCACAGCACGTTCTGCGCCAGGAAATATGGCGCACACCATGGCTATTGTCGCAATCGTCGCAACAAAATAGGAAGAAGCAACTTTATTAAAAAAGTGTTTCACTATATATTTAAGTAACATGTTTCTCTTTTCTTCTATTATTTGGTAACGGCTACTTAACCGTTTTATTGCATTGCCCTGTATTTTGTTTTCTTTACAGAATCTTACTACCCGCATCAAAAAACATGCTCCCCAAGCTATTGATAAAAGCTTACCGGGAGCATGGCTGCCACGTTCTAATTTATTACTTCTTCACAACTTTCTACGCAACCGCATAGCTCGGCACGAACTACCCTTAACGGATATGTACCTTGCGGAATACGTGAAAGATCGAGCACACGATTAAAGCCACATATATCTTTTGCCACACGACTTTTCATTTTTATAAACTGCAGTTGTTCTATCGCTACACGCGATGTTTTTACAGTCCCTTTTCCCCTTCTCCATCGGAATCATCAAAGGCTGCGAGAGATGGAATCATAATACTATTGTTGTATCTGCGCTGCCACGGAGGCGCAAGATACAATGCCACAAAAAATATTTTTCATATTTGTATGTTTTATCGATGTTGCTCCTTCTCAGTATCACTATTTTTTTTCGTATGCAATTTATGTTTTTCCGATATAGAAAAAGGTTTCAAATCGTCAATTTTATCATTTCAAACAATAAAACAATCTCTTCCTGCACTGCAAGAAACTACAATCGAACAAATTATATATCAAACAATCAAAAACAGCTCTATATTCTCTCTTATGCAGCACAAGCGCCACTTTATTCGACTTCAACGAACCTTGGGAAATAGATATTCTCGACTTTATGAATCACAACTATATGTATGAGCTATCAGTGGAAGAATTGGCACATTACACAGGAAGAAGCCTTGCTACATTCAAGAGAGACTTCAAAAAAATAAGTGACCTTACGCCCGAGAAATGGCTCATTCGCAAACGCCTCGAAGTGGCATACAATATGATGCAAAAAGGAGGAATAAAAATTGCCGACATATATACACAGGTCGGATTCAAGAACCGCTCTCATTTCTCATCGGCTTTCAAGAAACAATATGGCATTCCTCCCACAGCTATTTGCTCTTAGCATATTGGCTCGCATTTCCTACATACACCATAACTTCAAGATACTCCCATTACGCAACATAATTTGTACAACCGACAACCTTTAATTTTTTTACAAATGAACCTTTCAGCAATATTTTTTGAACCTCACAGCAACAATAATATAAAATAAACCTCATAATTTTGTACTAACGCTCAGCAAAGGCGATAGACCTAAAAATCGCATATATAATACCTTTTAGTATCAAAATATTCTATTGCATTAATAAACCAGATATACTACAACGATGAAAGTACTACTAATCAACGGAAGTCCTCGAAGCAAAGGCAATACCTATATTGCCTTATGTGAGGTAGCAAAGGCTCTTGAAGGAAACGGAATAGATACCGAAATAGTTTCTATCGGCACAAAAGCGATACAGGGTTGTATTGCCTGCAATCGTTGCTCAGAACTGGGGCACTGCGTATTTAATGACGCATTATATAACTCTATCAGGACAAAATTAGAAACTGCCGACGGCATTGTTATAGGCTCTCCAGTCTACTATGCAGGTCCCAACGGCTCGTTGTGCGCCTTGCTCGATAGGCTTTTCTACTCAGCTTCAGAACTTCTTCAGTATAAACCGGCGGCTTCTGTTGCCGTTTGCCGCCGTGGAGGCGCAAGTGCCACATTCGACAGGCTAAACAAATATTTTACCATTAATAATATGCCGGTCGTATCATCTCAATATTGGAACAGTGTACACGGTTGTTTGCCAGGTGAAGCATCTCAAGATGCCGAGGGATTACAAACCATGCGCACCTTAGGAAATAACATGGCATGGATACTGAAGAGCCTGAAAAACAATTTAATTCCACATCCCGAAAAAGAAAAAAGCATCATGACCAATTTTATACGGTGAATAACATAAAACCTGCAAAGCATGAAAATATATCTTCTCAAATCATACTTAATATTGTCTTTCTGTATCTTTGGTACAGCGAGCATATTAGCACAAGAAAACCCATCATTTACTAATAGTGTCATGGAAGAGAAGTTAAGCTTAACACAAGAATGGGACAAAGTATTTCCCAAAAGCGACAAAGTAAACCACAGCAAAATAACATTTCACAACCGCTATGGCATTACACTTGCAGCCGACTTGTATATACCCAAGAATGCCGAGGGTAAGTTACCGGCCATTGCCGTATGTGGACCCTTTGGAGCTGTGAAAGAACAAGTTTCAGGACTTTATGCACAGCGAATGGCCGAACTGGGCTTTCTGACCATTGCTTTCGACCCCTCGTTTACGGGTGAGAGCGGAGGCCAACCTCGTTATGTGGCATCGCCCGATATCAACACCGAAGATTTTTGTGCCGCAATCGATTACCTGTCTACGCGCAGCGACGTAGACCCCAATAAAATAGGTATTATTGGTATATGTGGATGGGGAGGCATGGCAGTGAATGCTGCTGCTATAGACACCCGCATCAAGGCAACTGTCGCCGTAACCATGTATGATATGTCACGAGTTACTGCCAACGGCTACTTTGACGAAGCAGATAATGCCGACGCCCGTAATGCCATGCGACAGAAATTAAACGCCCAAAGAACCGAAGATTACAAAAATGGCACATACAAACTGGCCGGAGGTGTCGTAGATCCAGTTCCAGATGATGCTCCTCAATTTGTAAAAGATTACAACGCATATTACAAAACGCCCAGAGGATATCACAAACGCTCTCTCGGTTCAAACGGTGGATGGAATATGACCTCAAGCCTATCATTCCTCAACATGCCTATCCTATCGTATGCCGATGAGATTCGCAATGCCGTACTTCTCGTACATGGCGAGAAAGCACACTCACGCTATTTCAGTGAAAGTACCTTCAAGAAACTCAAGGGAGATAACAAAGAATTGGTTATCGTTCCCGATGCCAGCCATACCGACCTGTATGACAATCTGGAAAAAATTCCCTTCGACAAGATTGAATCTTTCTTCCGCCAATACCTCAAATAATCAAAGAGAGTTACGCCATGCAATTCGTGACCCCGATGGTATGGCAACGGCAAACCCAAATAAAACTTAAAACTCATAACGGACGCAAAATAATGCGTCCGTTATTTTATCTATTACATCTTGTTATCGTATTTTTGCATAGACACAAAAGACAACACATGGCAAATAACAACGACTGGAAAGATCGCCTCAACGTAGTATATTCTACCAATCCCGATTATAAATACGACACTGGCGAAGAAGCCGAGCAGGAGACCTTACCCCCTTCCCGACAAAATCTACGTATCAAACTCGACAAGCGTAACCGCAACGGAAAAGCGGTCACCCTCATAACTGGCTTTGTAGGAACGACTGCCGACCTGAAGACTTTGGCCAAGACGTTGAAAACACACTGCGGTGTAGGAGGCTCTGACAAAGACGGAGAAATCCTCATACAAGGCGATCACCGGCAAAAGGTTCTCGAGCTGCTCACTCGCGCCGGTTACAAAGCCCGCATTTTATAATAACGCAGCATGTTAGACATTTACAAAGCTTCTGCCGGCTCAGGAAAGACCTACACGCTTACGTTGGAGTACATCAAAATGTTGCTCGGAAAACGTGACGAAGATGGCCGGTATCAGTTCTACAAAAACATATCGTCGCCTCATAGACGTATTCTCGCCGTTACTTTCACTAACAAGGCAACCGACGAGATGAAGCAACGTATTGTCAAACAACTCGATTTACTGGCACACGATATAACACATGCTCCCTATCGCAAACCTCTATGCGAGGCTTTCAGTTGCTCTGAAAACCGCTTGCAACAAACAGCCCAGACTGTGTTATACCAACTTCTGCACGATTTTTCAGCATTCAACATCAGTACCATCGACAGTTTTTTCCAACAGGTACTGCGTGCATTTACACAAGAAGCAGGCCTACAGGGAGGCTTCGATGTAGAGATGGACAATGCCTTCGTCACGGCCACCGCCATAGACCGTATGCTCAGCGACCTTGACGACCCTCAAAACAAGGACTTGCTCGAATGGCTTCTGAAATATGCCGAAGACAATATTAAAGATGAGGGCTCATGGGATATATACGGACTTAATACCGGGAAATCAGACATTCTGCAATTGGCTCGAGAGCTATCGTCTGAAAACTATAAAAAATATCGCGATTCGCTGTTAAAGAAAAGACGCGACGAGTTCACGTCATATCTGCAAGCCATGCGCAACCTCTGTACCGATTACCGTAAGACCTTGCGCACATATGCCTTACAAGCTCGCGATGCTATTGCCGATACCGGCATCGACCCAGAGCTATTTAGCCGCCAGTGGATTCAACTACTCG
The DNA here is from genome assembly GCA_900538705.1 of uncultured Porphyromonadaceae bacterium. Lineage (GTDB taxonomy): Bacteria > Bacteroidota > Bacteroidia > Bacteroidales > Barnesiellaceae_A > Barnesiella_A. The sequence continues at coordinate 35,247 of UPZG01000006.1, read as the reverse complement.
ATACCTTCGCCAATACTCACGCCCAAATATCTTCCGATACAGAGGTTACACGCTTTCTGAAATATGCCACCGACCGCGATAAATGGTTTTCCAAAACCAAAATAAAGAAAAGCGGCGTTGATGCAGAGGCTGTAACAAATGCCATTGCCGACTCCATAGATGCGGTTGCCGACTGCCTTGGAGAACCTTACAAACGTTATCGCACAGCCATCGAATGTTCCAAGCACATTTATGCCTTAGGCATTCTCGCCGACATAGACAAGTACATCATGGAATATGAGCAGGAACACAATACTCTTTTGCTATCGAAAACGTCTGAAATTCTCAGCGGTATCATCAACCAAAGCGACGCTCCATTTATCTACGAAAAATTAGGTACACGCATTGAGCACTACCTCATCGACGAGTTTCAGGATACTTCACGCCTGCAATGGCAAAATTTCGAGCCGCTGGTGACAGAGAGTCTTGCCAACAACAACGATAACCTCATCGTGGGAGATGTAAAACAGAGCATATACCGTTGGCGTAACTCCGACTGGAGATTGCTGCACTCAGCCTTCAACGCCGACCGAAATTCGCTCTTTATCCACCATAATATGGATACTAATTGGCGCAGCTGTGCCGCAATCGTCACCTTCAACAACACATTTTTCAGGACAGCGGCTCAATTATTGCAAGATAGTCTCACCAACGACATCAAGCAATCGCTTGCCGGCGACCTTCCATATCCCGAGGTTACAGCTGCATATGCACACCTCACGCAAAAGGTAGCCTCAACCAACAAAACGTCTGAGGGACACGTAGAAATACACTTGTTGAAAAAAGAAGAAAACAAAAAAGCGGCTTTCTACAACGAAGCAGAATTACGCATACCGGCTCTCCTGCAAGAGCTGTTTGCCCAAGGCTATCGTATGGGCGACATAGCATTCCTCGTAAACACCAACCTCGAAGCCAAACGCATCGTAGAATTTCTTTTAGAACTCAGCGCCGAGGGCAGCTCTACGCTACACGACCTGAGAGTTATCTCAGACGAGGCACTACTCATCACCAACGCACCGCCTATCAAACTCATTATAGGCATGCTGCGACACATCAACCGTCCCGATGCGCCCATATACGAACTATTCCTATCTTACGAGCACGAGCTCATGCGACTGGCTACCAGCCACGGCGAAAGCAAAGCGCTGGCCGCTTACTTCGAGCAGCGTCATCAAAACGGACTACTCGACAGCGACTTGCAAGAATTTATCGACAGCATACAGCAATTACCGCTTTTTGAGATGTGCGAACGCATCATCGACTACTTTGCACACTTTGGCTACACACAACGGTACATTGCTTACATAGAGGCCTTTCAAGATATTGTAACCGACTATTGTCGCACACACAATGCCGACCTTCACTCCTTTATCACATGGTGGGACGCCAAGGAAAAGCACGCGCGGGAACGCGGCGACAGCAACTTTGCCATCAAATCGCCCGAAGGTCTCGATGCCATACGTGTACTCACAATACATAAATCGAAAGGTCTGGAATTTCCCGTAGTCATCATTCCCTACGCATCATGGCCGCTCAACCGCGAGAGCAGGAGCATCCTATGGTGTACCGCCTCCGAGCCTCCCTTCAACCAAATGCCTGTATTACCTCTCTCGTATAGCAGCAAAAGCCTCTCAGACACTCTCTTTGCACGACAATACTACGAAGAAAAAATCAACTCATGCATCGACAGTCTCAACCTTGCATATGTTGCCTTCACCCGTGCCATAGAGTCGCTTATCGTCTTTGCAGAATTTCCCGCAAAAAACAAGAAGGGCGAGAATACCCGATTTAGTACCATGAGCGACATCATATACAATGTCATTTCATCGCCGGGAGCCGACACTGCCAACGACAACGAAATAGTATTGTCTCAATATTTCACCGATAGCGAAAGCGAAGCATTATTCGAGTCTGGCAATAAGCAAAAAGTCTCCACATCGCATATCGAAGGCGAACAACTCTCCCAAGAGAGCGCCTACCATATTGTTCCCCCGGGCAACCGCATGCGACTACGGCTCAAATCGGCCGGCATCACCGGCAACAACGCCCGCGACTATGGTACACTCATGCACAACATCCTCGCCGAGATACGCTACTACGACGACATAGCCCCCACCGTGCGGCGATTTGTAGGCGAAGGCTCCCTGCCCGCGACCGACGAAGCCTCTACCGTAGCCCGGCTGCAACAGTGGCTCTCGCTGCCCGAGACGCAACAATGGTATGCGCCCGGCATCACCGTCCTTACCGAGACCGAGATACTGCAACCGCAATCGGTCTTTTACCGTCCCGACCGCGTCATCATCGACGGCGACCGCGTGGTCATTATCGACTACAAGTTCGGCAACATCGAGCGCGACGCCACCTACCGCAAGCAACTTGCCAACTACATGGCATTGGTGCGCGACATGGGCTACCGGCAGGTCGACGGCTTCCTCTGGTATCTCTCTTTAGAGAAAATCGTACAAGTCTGACACTTTTAATATCGTCTGTCCTTATTCGCGCACTCTATACGCGCTACAACAATGCACAGATATAAAAAGCAGAAAGCTTTATTCACTTTCTGCTTTTATATCCACTCTTGCTCTAAAATGTTTATATCATTCTATTCTTTTGTACATCACAAAAAACAGTCCATATAAATGTACAAACGAAACTTACTTTTTCAACAACAGATTTTCCAATAATTCAACACGCTTTGTCAAACTCTCTACAAGAGCTATATTTGCTTTCATCAAATCGTATATATCCTTACTATTCTCGACATTAACCGTACTGCTATCCTTGGCAATCCAAACACAATTACAGTCACGCGGCTCATTAATATATGCTGACCCTTCGATTCGACTGAACAAATCCATCTCAGACATATTTAATGCTTCGGCAATCTCACTCAATCTCGTCAGTGTCAAATCCGTCTCACCGTACTCTATCTTGCAATATGCACTGGTCGATAAATTCAACTTTTCACCCATCTGTTCTTGCGTAAGATTTCTTTCCAAACGAAGCAATTTGAGCCTTCGTCCAACTGTTTTTTTCAAATCTGTTGCCATAGTCATAAAATACCGATTAATACTCATAAATATAGGGCAAATATAACAAATATTGTGTATATCAACTATACAAAATCTACTTTACTTTGTATAAACCAATTTTAAACTTATTTATCATGAAAAAATTAATTCTATTATTATTCACCATCATGAGTATGGGATTAAGTGCCAATGCACAAATGTGTCAAACAACAGGCAATGTAGAGCCAAGTATATCTAGGCACAGCGACTTTTCTATTAACGTTAATTTACAGAACTACAACAATTACATGGTTACTGTCGATGTAACCATTACTGTTGTTTCAACGGAGGGTTCTGAAAAGCAATACACTCGCACTGTTGTACTAAAAGGAAATGAGAGTAAGTTTGTAGGGAGTTTCCGCACCGAGTCCGGAGATGTTTCCATAGACGACTCTTCCGTTAGCCTTCAAGTCATGCGTTGCGATTGATATTCAATGAATAATAACAGAAAGAGGTCATGCAATAAAAATATGTATGACCTCTTTCTGTTTACAAGCCACTACCGCAATCGACTGTTGAACTATCAGTAAAACATCCATAACAATCTATATTGAATAATAAAAGAGGATGTAAACCACGTCTATTCGTAACAGTAACACATACTGCGGACTAACTTATAATCATACAGACGCATACATATAAAATACGCCCCTGCTGCCATATATCGCAGCAGGGGCGCGTCGTTTATTATGTTGCAAGCCGTGTTATTTCAGTCCGCGACCGCGCAGCAAAGCGTCGGGGTTGGGTTGTGCGCCACGGAAGCGCACATAGAGGGTCATAGGCTCTTCGCTGGAACCTTTTTCGAGGATGTTGGTACGGAAAGCGTCGGCCGTAGCCTTATCGAAGATGCCATGCTCTACAAAAGCATCGAAGGCATCAGCATCGAGCACCTCGGCCCACAGGTAGCTGTAATAGCCAGCACAGTAGTCGTTAGCGAAAATGTGCGTGAAGTGGGTGCTGCGATAGCGGTAGCATATCTCGGCGGGAAGACCTATCTCGGCAGCGAGCTCTTTCTCGAAAGCGCGCACGTCGAAGTTGCTATAATCCGTCAACTCGTGCAGGCGCATGTCGAGGATAGCGGCAGCGAGGAACTCGGTGGTGGCAAAGCCTTGGTTGAACTTCGACGAACGTTCTATCTTCTCTATCAGCGAGTCGGGTATCACCTCGCCCGTTTTGTAGTGGCGGGCATAGAGTTTCAGCACCTCGGGATGTGTTGCCCAATGCTCGTTTATCTGCGAAGGCAGCTCCACAAAGTCGCGAGCCACGTTAGTACCGCTCACCGACGGATAGTGCATGCGGGTGAGCATGCCGTGCAGTGCGTGACCAAACTCGTGGAACAACGTCTCTACCTCCTCGATACTCAACAACGAAGGCTCATCGGCGGTAGGTTTCGTAAAGTTACATACATTATATACGATGGGACGTACATCGGTACCGTCGGCCGTCGTATAGGCTTCGCGGAAATTGCTCATCCAAGCACCGCTACGCTTGCTGGCACGGGGGAAATAGTCGCAATAGAATACGGCCAAATGTTTACCTTCGGCATCAAATACCTCGAAGGTTCTCACATCAGGATGGTACACGGGCAGGTCGGTACGCTCCTTGAAAGTAATGCCATATAGTTTTTGTGCCACCATAAAGGCTCCTTCACGTACGTTATCGACCGAGAAATAGGGCTTCAACTCATCTTCGTTGACAGCATACTTCTCCTGACGTACCTTTTCGGCATAGTATGCCCAATCCCACGGGGCAAGCTTAAAGTTTCCACCCTCACGGTCTATGATACGCTGCATGTCGGCAATCTCCTCTTTGGCACGTGGTACGGCATACTTCCACACATTCATCATCAACGCATTGGCAGCCGAGTCGGTCTTTGCCATACGGTCGTCGAGAGCAAAGGCGGCATAGGTGTCAAAGCCCAGCAGACGAGCCTTTTCCAGACGCAAGGTCAACATCCGTTTCACAATCTCCTTGTTATCGTTGGCATTATCATTGTCGCCACGCATGATGTAGGCCGTATAGAGTTTCTCACGCAAGTCGCGGTTATCGGCATATTGCAAGAAAGGAACACGGCTGGGAGCCGACAGGTTAAAGAGCCACTTGCCCTCATATCCTGCAGCAGTTGCGGCCTCGGCGGCAGCAGTTACTACGCTCTCGGGCAGCCCGGCAAGGTCGGCCTTGTCCTCTATTACAAGTTCAAAAGCGTTGTTTTCGGCCAATACGTTATTGCTATATTGCAAGCCCAATGTAGCCAGTTCACTGTTTATATCGCGCAACTGAGCTTTTTGCTCGTCGGTAAGCAAAGCACCGGCACGTACAAAATTTTTATAGTAGCGCTCCAAGAGGCTTTGTTGCTCCACATTGAGCGACTCTTTATCTTTATTGTCATATACTTGCTTGATGCGCTCAAACAATGCCTCGTTCATGAGCATATCATCGCTATGCGACGAGAGCATTACCGAAGCCTTCTCGGCTATCTGTTGCAAGGTATCGTTACTCTCGGCCTCCAAAACGCTGAAAAATACAAGGCTCACATCGCTGAGCATTCTGCCGCTCAGGTCGAGGGCAGCAACAGTATTGGCAAACGTAGGAGCTTCGGGATTATCGATAATAGCCTGAATCTCCACATTGTGGCGATTAATACCTTCCTCAAACGCCTGCAAATAGTGTTCGTTTTCTATTTGCTCGAAAGGAGGAACGCCCAAAGGCGTATCATACCCGCTCAGAAACGGGTTTACTTTTGCATTCTGACATCCGACCATCGTCAAACAAATCAGGGTTGGAAATAATAATTTTTTCATTGTGTGTATTGTGTTGTGTTACTATATTATTCTCTCTACAGCACATGCGCCATTGCGCCAATTGCAAAAATAGCACTTTCTTTCTTTTATACAAATTTATTTTTATGCAAAATATGCCTTAAAAACATCCTCAAAAGCCAAAAACAAAACATGAAATATAAAATATCATAAAGATTACAATTATATGGTCGCTCTCCTATACAATTAAATATGATTGAAGATAACTGAAACTGAAAAACTGTGCGTTTCGTTTGCCTCTCCACACACCTTTCGCTATCTTTGCGGCCGAAAAATTTTAAGCTCTATACAAAATGTCTGTTACTGAATTTTTGCAAAATCCCCCACATACCGGATTCTCTTTTGAAATATTACCTCCACTGCGGGGCAGCTCTATAGAACGCACTTTTGCCACCATCGACATGCTGCGCGAGTTTGAGCCGGCATACGTCAACATCACCTCACACCGTAGCGAACTGGTCTATAAAGATACTCCCGACGGACTGTTTCGCCGCGTCTCTGAGCGAGTACGCCCCGGCACCGTTGCCGTGGCTGCCGCCATACAAAACCGCTATGGTCTCACAGCCGTACCCCACCTTATATGTAGTGGATTCACAGCCACCGAGACCGAGTATGCCCTTATAGATTTGCAATTTCTCGGCATCAACAACCTGCTGGTACTGCGAGGCGACAAAGCCAAGCACGAGAAACAATTTACCCCTTTGTTGGGAGGCCATGCTCATGCCATCGACCTGGCACGACAAATCAACCGTTTCAACGAAGGTTATCTTCTAGATGGAACTCAGATGGAAGCATCTGTTTCACAACCTTTTGAATACGGCGTCGCCGGATATCCCGAGAAACACGACGAGGCGCCCAACCTCGACGAAGATATTCGCCGTCTGCGTGAGAAAGTGGATGCGGGTGCCGGATATGTAGTGACACAGATGTTTTTCGACAACGACAAATATTTCACCTTCGTAAAACGTTGTCGTGAAAACGGTATTACCGTGCCCATCGTTCCGGGACTAAAACCTATCAATCTCCTCTCACAGCTCACTGCTTTGCCCAAAGTATTTCATGTAGACCTGCCTACCCCGCTTGCTACCGAGCTGGCTCACTGCAAGAACAACGAAGAGGCCACCGAAGTAGGTGTAGAGTGGTGTACCATGCAGGCTCGCGAGCTCATTGCCCACGGAGTACCATCGATACACTTCTATTCGCTTATGGCAGCCCGCAGTGTAGCCCGAATAGCTCGCGCAGTATACTAAAATCAGAACATTAACACCTCAAACTATATGGAACTCACAAACGAACTCCGTTGGTACGATGCCACCAACTGTGCCATCACCATCTGCGATGCCCAAGGCATCATCTTGTATATGAACAACAAAGCCAAAGAGACTTTTGCCAAGCATGGCGACCTGATAGGACACAACCTCTTCGACTGCCACAGCGTTGCCTCACAAGAAAAGATAAAAGAAATGCTTGCTACCGGCCACTCAAATGCCTACACAATAGAAAAGCATGGCGTAAAAAAGATGATATATCAAACACCCTGGAGAGTCGACGGTAAAATATGTGGCATGGTAGAGATTTCGATGGTCATTCCCGACGAAATGCCTCATTACATACGCGACTAACCCGACAACGATTACATACCGCGAAGCTCCCTACTGCAACAACGTGTCACAGACAAAAAGAAAAATTGCATAGAACATAGGAACTATAAGACCACAGGAAGCTTCTGCAACTCTCATTATTTTAAATCTGGCAGAGACAAATCTGAAAAAATCTTTTTCATTTGTCTCTGCTCGTGACTTTCACTATCTTTGCAGAATTTCAATACGATACACCATATATAGAAAGAAATATGCATAACCTTCGGAGTATATTGACAAGCATAGCTCTGCTCTATACGGCATCTGTATGTGCCGACATGCCACGCGACTACTATCCCGACAACATAGAAGGCCGTAACCGTGGTGACTTGAAAACCGAGCTACACAAACTTATCAAAGAACATGTCCGCATAGAATATGGCGCTTACGGTACTTGGGTAGTATTCCGCCAAAGCGACATTCGCCCCGACGGCTCTATCTGGGACATGTATTCGGGCATAGTCCGTTACTTCCCGGCATCGGGCTCACATCGCGATATGAACATAGAACACAGCGTACCCAAAAGCTGGTGGGGCGATGACTACCCTTATTCGGTCGATGCCTCTTTCGATTTGCACCATCTTGTGCCGGCCGATGCTGAAGCCAATTCGGCCAAATCGAATTACGCATTAGGCGAAGTTGAAGGAAATCCATCGTATGACAACGGATACACCCGAATAGGCAAAGCCACCGGCATGCCATTCAACGTATTTGAGCCTCACGACGAATACAAAGGCGACTTTGCCCGCATGTACATGTATTTTGTCACATGCTACCAAGACTACACATGGGTATCGGCCGGTCCTAACATGTTTACTACAGGCACCTACCCTACTCTCAACAATTACTCGCAGGAGCTGCTACTCAAATGGCACCGTCAAGACCCCGTGAGCAAGAAGGAGATTGACCGCAACAATGCAGTTTACAGCTTCCAATACAACCGTAATCCTTTTATCGACTATCCGCAACTGGCCGAATACATATGGGGCGACTCTACCGAATATGCCTTCCATTTTAGCGGAGCCGCCACAGCAGCTTCTAAGCTCAACATCACATCGGGCACCGTAATACCTTGCGGCAGTGAGGTTATGGGTGGCAGCCACACTGTTTCTTACACTGTAAAAGGAGAATATATAACCTCGCCCATATACCTGTATGTGAGTGGAACCAACAGTAGCAGTTTCGACATTACTCCTATGCAACTCGACCCCGAAGCTGTATGCGCAGAAGGGGCAACCTTCAGCATAACCTTCCACCCCAATGAATACGGATTTCATGAGGCGCAACTGACATTGCAATGCGACAATATGCCCGACGATATAATAGTACAACTACGGGGCTTATGTATGCCTGTAGAGCCGGCAGTAGTATCGGTCGACAACCTAAAAGCGAGCTACTCCAAGTCATCGCCCGACTTCTTATTAGCTCTACGCAACAACACTGAGGCAGTCACATGGTATATCGATGGCAACCCAATTGCCGATAACACCTTCTCGCCTGCAAGCCTTACGACCGGCACACACACTATCCAATTCAAGACCTCTCATATAACAGGCAAAGTAAGAGTTGTAATAACCGAATAAAAAACAGACCCAACTATGTATCTTCACAACATCATCCATAGACATTGCGCATGGCTCATAGCAACCATTGCCAGCATTGCCCTTTTTACGGCTTGTACTCCTGATAAAGGCATCAATGCCAACCTCTTTGCCATACAGCCCGAGGCTCTCACTATTGTAGAGGGCGAGACAGCTACCATAACCGTTTCGGGAGGGACCGACTTCGACATAAGCACCGACAATAGTAACGCTACGTGCGTCAAAAACAGCGATGCAACTATATCGGTAACAGGACTGAAAGTAGGTACTTGTACCCTTACCGTAACCAAAGGCAACGAGTCACTCTCCTGCAAAATCACCATTGAGCGCAGTGCTGCCCAAAAAGACTTTCTTATCTACGCCACTCCTCGTGTAGAAAATTGGCTCGCCGAGACGCTCAATACCGAAACGACACCCGGACTACAAGTTTCGTGCGAAAAAGGTATCGACGCATCGGGATGGGAACGCGATGATAACACCACCGCCTACGGTTTCTATTTCACTGAGACCGGCCAATTCCTGCGACTTTCGGCCGAAGGCGACTTCACGACAAGAGGCACACTGAGCAACGGTATCGTAGCACTGCGCGACAACAATAATAGTACCGTTGAGTATATCTTGTGTGAAAAAGTGTCGATAGAAAAAGTAAGCGGCGGCAAAATATGGATAATTGCATCCTTGCCTTCGCACCCCGACATACGTATTGTTACAGAGACTTTCTGACCTCATCTATGCCTGTATCCTCGTCTATGGATACTTTACCGCCATAAGACAATGTATTGACAGGCTCATCCCTATACAACGGCGAGGCCGCAACCAATCGCAAGATTGAGTATGCAGCCTCGCCGGCTTATTTTTATAGGACGTACTACAAGACACTACATAAGCCTCTTTACTTTACTCTACTACCACATCATATCGTAATACATCATACCGTACCATATAAGGAATACCAGCAGCTCTGACCGGTGGATACTGGTAATAATAATAGGTCTTGGCCGTGTCGAAACTCTTTAACGATACCATACGCGAACTACCCGGCATAAGGTCGCACTCTACCAACTCTTCGCGCGTATGGAACGACTTGCCATCTTGTGTAGAATATACCAGTTTCAGCAACACCCTTGAAATACGATAATTGCCCGTCTCATTACGCAAAACAAACGTTTCGCGCGCATCAGATAGCCGCTTGGCATAACCATACATCGTAACGGCAAGAGGTGTAAAGGGGATAGCCGGTGTGAGCGCGCTATCAATGGCCAATGGCGGCGGTGCGACTACCTCCATATTACTTTTTTCGTTACGGGTAACGCTATTACGGCGACCAGCTCCACTTACACTGGTTATACCCATACACAGCAACAGAATCGCTACTATCGTCACATAAAACAGACTCTTTCTCATAACTGTCATTTTACCGTCCAACATTGCAAGGCATTACCACAAAGTTAAAATAAATAAACCAATCGGCAACCATAACCCAGCTCAATTGCACTATTATTACAAATAAACTCATCTCATATGTTATATTTACACTTATAAGTTTTATCTTTGTGAAAAATTTTCACACATCAATAATCAATCTGATGAAACCAAACTATCTCATCAAAAAATCAGTGGCACTATCACTTATCGCAAGTGCCGTTTGTATGACAACGGGTTGCGATGACACCTACGACATCAACAAAATTTCGGGCGAAATGCAACTTTTCGAGAACGGCCTTTCTGCCCCGGTAGGAAACACGACCAAATTTTATCTAACTAAGTTTATTCCAGAGAATGACATTCTCACAGTGCGTAACAACAGGTATGCCATCCATTTCAATGGGAATACAGAGGCAACCGTATCTATTCCTCCAGTAGAGCTATCACCCATTGCCCCTACGTTCGAGGAGGCTAGTATCAACTTCTTGGAGTCCATATACATGATTCCTGGACTACAAGAAGCTTTAGATGCTACAGGATACACCTCAGGCCCGCTGCCGGAGCTGGGATTGGAGATAGAAGGAATTACAGCCGTAATTCCTGAAAAATCAGAGTCATTTTCGTTAGACATTCCCGATGTCCCTGCTGAGATTATCAGTATAAGCTCTATTCAACCGGCTACGCAAACAAATATCACCGTCACACTACAATCTGACGGATTTCCCAAACAAATCACGCAAGCCAAGTTTGACTTCCGCTTCAAACTTCCCAAAGAACTTCATATAGAACCTTTGCAAAACGACGTTCTCATTGATGAGGAGGGATTCCTCAACATATCGCGTTACGTCAATTGCAACAACGGGGCATTTACCGAACAAGTTCCATTACACATCATTTCGGCCACTTTCGAACCTGCTGCCGCACCCCAAGACGACGGTACTATCACTATCAACACCAACCTCATTTATAGCGGCACTATTACCATTACCGACCGCTTCAACTGCGACAATTGGGACCCCGACTTCAAGATGATTATAGGTACAGAATCGCCGGCCATTACGATTGCCGAGACTACAGCCCGTATTGAAAAAACCATCGACCCCGTAGAGTATATTTATGAGCTACAAGACCTTCCCGAATTTCTCCAGAACGAGAAGACCTGTCTCGATCTTACATCTATTATGATTGACTTTACCGTCTCTAACAATACACCCGGATCTCTTATCACCGATTTAAATTTGTCTTCCGAATTTCTTGACGGCAGCACATCGGGTGAACCTATAAAGACACTACAACCTATTACGATAGAGCCCTTGGCTACCCAACATATCGTCATCTCCAACGACGATGCTTATGCCGGCACACAAGGATATATACCCGGATTGGAAGCTCTCATGTACCGCGTTCCACGCTTCATCAAGGCTTACGCTACACCTACCATCCCCGCAAGCGACCTCACCCTAACTTTGGGGACAGAATATAATCTTATGTTAGATTATGACATCAATGTCCCCATCACATTCGGGAATGACATTCAACTATACTACGAAGATACATTCTCCCAGCTCAACCTCGACCTTTCGGAAATTTCCGGCACAACAACAAGCATTGATTTGGAAGGAGATGCCATAAGCACCTTACCCTTAGATCTCTCCATGGAGCTTATTCCGCTCGATACCGACGGAAATACGATAAACGACCTCACCATAGACCAGACTACTACTATTGGCAGCAATACTACCACTCACTTCTCTATGGCTATCAAAGAACAAAGCAAAGGAGCGTTACAACGTCTCGATGCCATACGGTTCTCGGTATTTGGCACAGCCCGTGACGGAGGTGAATTGTGTCCCGACCAATACCTGCAATTCAACAATTTAAGAGTTATCCTCTCCGACGGCATCAGTATAAATCAATAATCATCACTCTATAATATACACCATCTACTGATATTATTTACATAATGAAAACAACTTACACCAAACATATATTTGTCGTCTTGTTAGTTTTGGCGACTCTGCAAGTATCGGCTCAGACACTACACTCGGCCTATTTTTTAGAGAGCATGGTACAGCGCAATGAACTGAATCCGGCCTTCGGTGCAAAATCCAACTATATAGTCGTACCTGCATTAGGGGGTGCACAGATAGGTATCCACTCCAACGTAGGAATGGGAGACTTCTTTTTTCAGCGCGGCAACACTCTGGTAAACGGACTTTCGCCTCAAGTAACGGCCAACGAATTTCTCAACGGCCTTCCGGCCAACAACCAAGCGGAGACAACAGTCGAGATACCACTCGTGTCGGTCGGATTTCATGCCTGGGGAGGCTTCAATACCGTTATACTGAAAGAACGCAGCTTTGCTGCAACCAACATACCCTCTGCCCTGTTTGCATTTCTCAAGCAGGGACAAAATGAGCAAGGTGTCGCCCGGTATGATATAGATAACATGTCTCTTTATACCGACCACTACGTAGAACTTGCATTCGGCCATCAACGCGAGCTTCCTGCATTAGAGGGATTCTCATACGGAGCCAAAGTAAAAGTGCTGTTAGGAGCTCTGGGTGGTTCTGTAAACATGAACCATATCGGTATCAACCTTTCTCCTGAAGGGTGGTATATAACTTCCGAAGGATCGGCACAAGTGTCAAGCGGGGTACGATTCGTTTATGATGAAAACGGACAGGTCAACAAATTAGCTCTCGACTCATATCAACTGGGAGGCTTCGGTTTGGGCTTCGACATAGGAGCTGCATACACACCCAAAGCACTGCCCGACCTCACAGTATCGCTTGCACTCACCGACATAGGATTCTTATCGTGGAGCAATATGGAACGTGCCGTTTCGGAAGGAACATTCGAGTACACCGGATTCGATGAAATAGGAGCACCTGGACAACCCGAAGCATCGGAACAACTCAATGAGCTGCTCAACGATATTACTAGCGTAATAAATGTAACCCCTGCTACTCCTGCAACCGTAACCAACTCACTGCGCACGACCCTAAACATCGGTGCCGAATATGCCATACTCAAACGTAAAATCTCATTCGGTCTTCTATCTTCTACCCGTTTCGGCCGACCATATACTTACGCCGAGGGAATGGCAGTAGTCAACTTCCGGCCTCTCTCGTGGTTACATCTCGCCGTCAATGGTTCGGTATCGACATTCGGCGGGGCATTTGGAGCCCTCATCAATATCTGCCCCAAAGGTGTAAACATATTTGCCGGCTGTGACTATATATCACCGACGACAAAATTCGGAGCACAAGGTATTCCCATAAACAGTACCAATTTTAACCTTCGCGCCGGATTTGCCTTTACTTTCGGACAACGCCAATAGAGATAATTGTAAGAAAAAACACGACAGCAAGGCCAACTCTATAAAAAACGACTGGTAAAGCAGGGAACCCTGAAAAAGGCATCAAAATATAATAGTCCAGCTTTACAGGCCACTCATTCCTTATATAGCTGCGGTTGAATTTTTTATTCAGCCGCAGCCGTGTATATGCTTGGTTGCAAAAAAATCACTACCTTTGTACGTTTTTAACTATTCATCGTTATGACAGCAAATAAAGTAAGGGTGCGTTTCGCCCCCAGCCCCACGGGGCCTCTGCATATAGGCGGTGTGCGTACCGCTCTTTACAACTACCTTTTTGCCCGCAAAAACGGGGGCGAAATGATTTTGCGTATCGAAGACACCGACTCCCAACGATTTGTACCTGGAGCCGAGGCCTATATCATAGAAGCCTTGGAGTGGTTAGGAATCAAATTCGACGAGGGCGTAAGCTATGGCGGCAAGTATGGCCCTTACCGACAATCAGAACGGAAAGACATCTATCGCCGCTACGTAGACATGCTGCTCGACAACGACAAGGCTTATATCGCCTTTGATACTCCGGCCGAGCTGGAAGCCAAACGCAAGGAGACGCCCAATTTCCAATATGATGCCTCTACACGAATGCAGATGCGCAACTCTCTCACCATGCCATCAGAAGAGGTAAAAGCTGCCATAGAAGCTGGTACACAATATGTAGTACGCTTCAAGATAGAACCGGGCGAGGATGTTGTCGTAAACGACATTATACGCGGCGAGGTGGTTATCAACTCCTCTATTCTCGACGACAAGGTTCTGTATAAATCGGCCGATAACCTGCCCACCTATCACTTGGCCAATATTGTCGACGACCATCTTATGGAGGTTACCCACGTGATACGTGGCGAAGAGTGGCTGCCATCGGCACCGCTGCACGTCTTGCTATACCGAGCTTTCGGATGGGAAGAGACGATGCCTCAATTTGCCCACCTGCCGTTGCTACTCAAACCCGACGGTAAAGGGAAACTGAGCAAACGAGATGGCGACCGCCTGGGATTTCCTGTCTTTCCGCTCGAATGGCATGACCCCAAGACAGGCGAGATTTCATCAGGATACCGCGAAGCAGGGTATCTGCCCGAAGCCGTAGTAAACTTCTTAGCACTCCTGGGTTGGAACCCAGGCGACGACCGCGAATTACTCTCCATGGAAGAACTCATCTCTCTCTTCGACCTGCACCGTTGCAGCAAGAGTGGAGCCAAATTCGACTATGAAAAAGGGAAATGGTTCAACCACCAATATATACAGCAACACAGCGACCGCGAAATTGCCGAAATGTTCCTGCCCCTGCTCCACGAGAAACATCACGATTGTGAAATAGAAAAACTCACACGCATCGTAGGACTTGTAAAGAGCCGCATAAGCTTTGTCAACGAACTTTGGGAACAAACCGCCTTCTTCTTTGAAGCTCCTACCGAGTACGAAGAGAAATCGGTACGTAAACGCTGGGACGAAGGTATGGGAGCCCGTATGAAAGAGCTGATAGAGATATTGCGCTCTCTCCCCACCATGGAGTCGCACGCTGCCGAAGAGGTCGTATTGGGATGGATTACCCAAAAAGGGTATCACATGGGTAACGTGATGAATGCTTTCCGTCTGGCAGTGGTAGGTTACTGCAAAGGCCCGCACATGTTCGATATTACCGAAATCTTGGGTCGCGAAGAAACCATACGACGAATAGAAAAAGCTATAGAACGCCTTGGTTAATGTCTTTTCGTAGCCTATACGAATACCGCATATTAGTTGTTCTCGTGCTATGCCTCCTTCCGGGTATGGCACGAGCACAATCATTATTATGGAGTGCCGAGTGTGTACCATATTTCGACAACCGTGAGTATGCCTATTCACGTACCCCATCGGCAACCCTTTTCGCCACGCGATTGTCGCCGACAATAGGTATAGGTATAGGCAGCCACAGTATTGTAGCCGGTGTAAGTTGGATACAACCCATAGACAGCCGATGGAACGAAGCTACCTTTAAGCCCACAATATACTATCGCTACGATACGCCACAGTTTGCGATGTCGATGGGATTATTCCCGCGCACACAACTCATAGAGCCACTTGACGACTTTATCGCGAGCGACTCTTTGACCTTCTTTAGTCCCAACATACAGGGCGCGCTTTTCCAACATCGCAGCAAACTTGGATATGTAGAAGCTTTGGTCGATTGGCGAGGCCTTCCCACACGCACTACCCGCGAAGCTTTTATGGTAGTAGCTCAAGGCCGCATAAACATAACCTCCTATCTCTTTGCGGGCGGAGCTGTCGTGATGAATCACTTGGCGCGAGCCAAAGACGAACAGCCCGAGCAGACCACACATGTAACCGATAACCTGATGATACGTCCCTACGTCGGTGTCGATTTCTCGCACTGTACGCCACTCGATTCGCTTACTTTACGTTGTGGCTATCTGGGCACTTTCGACCGCGAGCGAGGCATCACCGATTGGTTGGTATCACATGCCTTTGTTGCCGACCTCACTCTTGAATGGAGATTTCTCGGGCTACGTAACAAACTATATTACGGTACGGCAGCACAACCACTATACGACCAGTTTGCTGCCACGTTATATCAAGGCGAAGCTTACTACACGGCTGCATGGCACGACCGGTTAGACGTGTACGGCTACATTTTCCGCAATAGTTTTGTCAACTGCTATGCCTCGGTAGGATTCTACTTTACACCCGGCGGTAACGTAGGCTGCCGACAAGTCCTCACCGTAAGAGCTTACATAGACCAAAATTTCAAGACCCGTCATAAATCGGGTAAACATATACGCAATATTTTCTGACTGAACAAAAAGTGCTATGATGAAACATTTATACAACATTGGCATTGCATGTTATAAGCAACTCGTCGCGATGGCGGGTCACTTTAATGCCAAAGCCCACAAACTCGCACAAGGGCAAGCCAATGTATTTGAACTACTACAACAACACCTCGAGCCCGAAGGAGGATACACATGGATACACGCCTCGTCGTTGGGAGAATTTGAACAAGGACGTCCCCTTATAGAAGCACTTAAACGCAATAATCCGCAACGACGCATCTTGCTTACATTTTTTTCGCCCTCAGGCTATGAGGTACGTAAAAATTATAGCGAAGTCGACTACGTATGTTACCTTCCGTTCGATCAGCCCGGCAATGCCCGCCGTTTCATAGAACTTGTAAAACCAACCGAAGCCATCTTTGTAAAATATGAGTTTTGGAGCAATTACCTCCACGAACTGAAGAGAAAGAATATTCCTACCTACATTATATCGGCAATATTCCGCCCGTCACAACTGTTTTTCCGACCATACGGCAGCTTCTTCCGCGACATGCTTAAATGCTTTACCCACCTGTTTGTACAAGACGAAGCCTCTCGCACTCTCCTTGCAGGAATAGGCATCGACAATGTTACGGTGGCCGGAGACACAAGGTTCGACCGCGTCATGACTATCCGCAACCAGGCCAAAGAATATCCGTTGATAGAAGCTTTCTGCGATAATCGTTTCATATGGGTAGCCGGTAGCTCTTGGCCTGAAGACGAGGCTCTGATAATACAATACTTCAATAAACGGCCTCACCAGAAGCTCATCATCGCCCCTCACGAAATTGACGAAAAACATCTCCAGCAAATAGAGTCGCGGCTAAGCCGTCCTACGATACGCTATTCACAAGCAACACAGGAAAACATACGTCAAGCCGACTGTCTCATTATAGACACCTTCGGTATGCTGTCATCGATATACCGTTACGGCAGCATGGCATATATAGGAGGCGGATTCGGTGCCGGCATACATAACATACTCGAAGCTGCCGTGTATGGCATACCTGTCGTCTTTGGCCCTAACTTCAAGAAGTTCCGCGAGGCTCGCAACATGCTGGCTGCAGGGTGTGCCTTTACCATATCACAATACCAGCCTTTGGAACAGCTGATGGATGACCTTGTTGCACATCCCGACAAACTGGCTGCCATAGGTAAAATTGCAAGTGACTATTTTGCCTTACAAGCCGGAGCAACCGACATCATATACAAGGCTATCTACGGCAATACGCCACAAGAGCCTCATAACTGTATACCACAATGAGCCAGACTTTTGCATCGACACTACTCGAAAACGCCGTCAACGAATTTTCCAAACTACCCGGTATAGGACGTAAAACAGCCTTACGACTCGTCCTACATATTTTACGACAAGATGAGCAAGCTGCCGACAACTTCGGCAATGCAATTATTCGCCTGCGCCACGACATACGCTATTGCCGTGTGTGCCATAATATCAGCGACACCGATGTGTGCAATATCTGCTCCGACCCTACTCGCGACCCCGCTACCATTTGTGTAGTCGAGAATGTACGCGAAGTAATGGCTGTAGAGGCTACCGGTCAATTCAAAGGTCTCTATCACGTCTTGGGAGGAGTAATATCGCCCATGGACGGTATAGGCCCTGCCGACCTTGAAATAGACTCTCTTGTAGCCCGCGTAGCGGCAGGCGGAATCAAAGAGGTTATCCTTGCGCTTAGTGCAACGATGGAAGGCGACACCACCAACTTCTACATTTTCCGCAAATTGGCTCCATACGATGTACGCATCACGATGATAGCACGAGGCGTATCAGTAGGCGACGAGCTTGAGTACACCGACGAAATAACCCTTGGTCGCTCTATTCTAAACCGTACACCGTTCAGTGATTCGTTCAAAAGTTGAATGCAAAACACATTCTACAGAACATTTCACCCAACACATAATAAAGGTCACAAACAACACGTTATAAAAAAAGACAGAGTCTTTGAGATAGAATAATCCTCGACAAGCACCATACAGATTGCTACATGACCGCCCGACAGTCTCTGTTTTTCAACCATAATACAGCCCATCCATGCCTACCTCACGCTACCTACAAAGAGAACATATCACCCTACGAGCCGTAGAGCCCGAAGACCTGGATTATCTCTACCTCAGAGAAAACGACAGTTCAGTATGGCACGAAGGTGCAACAGTTGCGCCGTACTCTCGCGCCCTGCTACATCAATATATAGAACAATATACGGCCGACATATACCGCGACCGCCAACTACGGCTCATCGTCACCCTCAATACCTCGGGTATGCGCATAGGAATAGCCGATTTGTATGAGTACGCCCCCACTCACAACAGAGCCGGTGTAGGACTTTATATTGACCCCGAATATCGCAAGCAAGGACATGGCAAGGAAGCCTTGATCGCACTATGCAATTATGCGTTTGGTCTACTGCACATGCACCAGCTATATGCCATTGCCCGTATCAGCAACAACGCAAGCATTGCACTTTTCAGCGCATGCGGCTTCACCCGTCACTCTGTTCTGCACGAATGGCTCCAAGGCTACAACGGATATGAAGATGCCGTAATGATGCAACGATACCATAACCAAAACCAACCAGACCAAACTCATAACTCGCTTACCGATGAATAGCAAAACACAGCAACTAATCCGCGATATTCTTGTCAATTTCACAGGGGCAGTACTGGGTATCATAGTTACTTTCGGAACTACTGCCTATATAAACCACCAAACCAAACAAAACCGATACGAACGTATCATATTTACAACCATACAAGAGATAGACAACTCCATTGTATCGCTTGAGAAAGAGGTAATACAACTTAAACAGGCCGACTCGATATATACTCGGGTGGTAAATCTATATCCCGACCATCTGAACGAAATATCGAGAGACACACTCAATCTCTTTATCAAAGAATTGGGGAATACACGATACTTCACAACCGGTGGTATTGCCAACAATATCTTCCAAACAAACATGAGTATTCTCGAAGACATTGACAACCTCTCGCTGGTATATTCGCTATACAACTCAATCGCATATATCAATATGCTCCACACAATAATTGACGGTATGCAGGTAACACGAGCCGAATTGTTCGACGCTTTCTACGCACAAAAGCACTTCAACAAATATCCCGATGCCGTATCGGCCGTAAAAGGTGCCCTCGATATACCTCAAATATACAATTACTTGCTAGGAGGTGTACACTCGAGCCTATGTACGGCATTAGATGATGGCATAAAAAAACTTAAAGAGACAAACGACAATTGTAAAAAATTAAGCGGACTATCGGAAAAAGATATAGCCCGCCTACGCCAAGAATACAATTACGAATAAGCTCACTGAAATAACCCTACCCTTACAGAAAAGAAAAACTGAAAAACAGCCTTTACATAAGGATAAATACCTCATGCCGCGGTATTGAGGGATACCTCGCGCGAAAAGCAACACTTTGGAAGTTTTTCATTTCAAGCCTTAGAGCAGATAATCATAGCCCAACGGTTGTCCTCGGCTGAGCATACGAATCGCAAGCCACAAGCCTTTATTGCCTGACGCAATACATCTATATCGTCCGTGTAAAAACCGCTCATGAAAAGTTTAGCTCCGGAATCCATGTGCGCTGCATAACAAGCCATATCAGCGAGAAGGATATTGCGATTGATATTGGCAAAAACAAAATCGAAGCTGTCTTCGTCACGCAGAGCATTGCAACCGCCGAGACGTACATCTATATCAGATACTCCATTCAGACGGATATTTTCCAAGGCGTTCTCATAAGCAAAGGGGTCGATATCGACTGCTGTCACGCTACGGGCACCGCGCATACGCGCCAATATGGCAAGCAAAGCCGTTCCACAGCCCATATCAAGGACTCTGCGGTCCTTCAAATCGGCTGAAAGTATGGCTCTGAGCATAAGGCATGTAGTAGAATGATGCCCTGTACCAAATGCCATTTTGGGGTCTATCACAATATCGTATCGAGCCTTGGGCACATTGGTATGGAATGAGCTATGTATGACACATTGGTTTCCTATAACAATAGGACTGAAATAATGCTTTTCCCACTCGGCATTCCAGTCGCGCCCCTCAATGTTTTCTATTTCATAGCGAATCTCTACGCCGTCAAAAGGCATTTCGCCGATAGCCTCATCCAAAAGAGCCTTGTCAAACAACGGACATGGGACATACGCCACCATACCAGTATCTGAAGGCACAAAACTTTCATACCCTCGTTCTGAGAGAAGGGCAGCCAAAACATCGGTGACATCTTCGCTACAAGGAGTAACTGTCACCGTGACTTGTGTGTAATCGTTCATTATGATATTTTATGTGTAATGTTTAGCGACGAATCAGACGGCGTACCCATCCCGAAAGCCAGCTTGCCGAACGGAAACCGTATATGATACCATCTATCAACGAAAAACCTTTAAAGAAACGGTTAAAAGCAAACGATGATACAGAGCGCACCACGGCAAGTGGCCGAGTCACCTTGCGAATGCCCTCGATTAGTCGTATCTCTTCTATCTCTGCCTCGGCTTCGAGCATACGGCGGCGGTGGCGTAACTCATCGAAAGTCATGCCCTTTTGCTTTGAGGCTGTTTGCCGAGTATTATTTCCATTCATACACCGGTCTGGTTTTTAGAGTTATCAGTATCATCATCGTCCTTATCTTCAAGTAGCACTCGCGAAAGGAAACGTGCAATAGGATTGAGAATCCAACGCCGGCGCATCAGATATACCAAGCCCAACAAAAGAAGCATGGCAACACCCATAATGACACTTGCCCACACGAGGCCTACACACGATTGCAAGAGATGCAGCAAAGCTACCGAGAAATAGCACACTGCTATGACGGCCAATAAAATAGCCACTACCAAGAATACCGACGCCGCAAGAATAATGCTGAGCTTCTCGGTTCCAAGGTATTTAACTTGCTCGACACGCAAATGCAAATAACGTTTGAGCGTCTCTAACAAGATATCGATAGATGATGGTTGAGACATGACAATTTTGTGCTACGCAACGCAGCCTTGCCCCACACAACCGAAAGAAAGGAGGATAGATGTTTCGGAAAGAGACGAGGCAAGCCTGCAATCAACTTGTTATGCAACGGGACCGTTGTTTTCTATCTTCTGTACCAACTCATCAATATCTTCCTTTTTCAGCGAAATACCTTTCTCCTTAAGGAAGCGTACAATGCGAGCACGGGTATCTTCTCCTTTTTCGGGGGCCATCAATATTCCTACTACGGCTCCTACGGCTGCTCCACCCAGGAATGCCAAAACGAACTCCAATCCTTTCATAACTATCCGAATTAAAAGGTTTATAAATCGTATTGTACCTCTCACTGTCATAGCAGCAAGATAGGCAACTGTAAAGATAACAATTATATCGAAAAAAAGGAAGCACAGGAACAATTTTTTCGGGCAACCTCACATATTTATTTTTACAAATATTACCAGCTCCATTCCGCATACCATAATTTTCACAATAAAATGTAAAGAGAGAAACAAGACGTCTATAGTCGTATAATTACCGAAAAATTTCATTAAATTTGCAGGCTAATAAAGAGAATTGCAATGAGCGAAAAATCTTTACTCGACAAGCTGAAAGACTTACAGTTACGTTTTCAGGAAATAGGGATACTCATCACCGATCCTGCAGTGATAGCCGACCAGAAACGTTACGTAAAGCTCTCAAAGGAATACAGCGAATTGGAAAAAATCGACCGCGCAACAAAACGTTACGAAACTTTACTGCGCAATATCGAGGAAGCAAAAGAGCTGCTCGAACACGAAACCGATGCCGAAATGAAAGAAATGGCTAAGGAAGAGATAGAGACAAACAGTGCTCAACTGCCTCAGATAGAAGAAGAAATAAAATTACTTCTTGTACCTGCCGATCCCGAAGACAGTAAAAATGCCATCGTAGAAATACGTGGCGGCACGGGAGGCGACGAAGCAGCCATATTTGCCGGCGACCTATTCAGAATGTATGCCAAATATTGCGAGTCGAAAGGCTGGAAAATAAGCGTATCGAGTTATAGCGAAGGCGCCTCGGGTGGTTACAAAGAGATAATTTTTGCCGTAAGCGGTAACAATGTTTACGGCACACTGAAATACGAGAGCGGCGTACACCGTGTTCAGCGTGTGCCTGCCACCGAGACACAAGGGCGAGTACACACATCGGCAGCTACCGTAGCCGTACTGCCAGAAGCCGAAGAGTTTGACGTCGAAATAAACGAAGGAGAAATAAAATGGGATACCTTCCGCTCGGGTGGCGCCGGTGGACAGAACGTCAACAAAGTAGAATCTGGTGTCAGGTTACGCTACGTATGGAAGAACCCCAACACAGGCATTTCTGAAGAGATACTGATAGAGTGTACCGAAACTCGCGACCAGCCCAAGAATAAAGAACGTGCCCTTGCACGACTGCGCACTTTTATCTATGACAAAGAGCACCAAAAATATATCGACGACATAGCAGCCCGCCGCAAAACGATGGTATCGACAGGCGATAGAAGTGCCAAAATACGCACATACAACTATCCACAAGGGCGTATCACAGACCACCGGATAGGTTACACCATATACAACCTGCAAGGCTTCATGGATGGCGATATACAAGACTGTATAGACCACCTCATCGTAGCCGAAAATGCCGAACGCCTCAAAGAAAGCAACTTGTAACCAATTATCGACAGACAAACAGCATACGCACGGATGCCATAAAACCTATAAAAGATGAACCGTCAAGAACTATTTGAAAACATTCGCCGCAAAGCTTCTTTCCTCTGCGTAGGGCTCGATACCGACATACGCAAAATACCGGCTTGCTTGCGCGACGACAAAGATGCCATATTTACCTTCAATAAAGCCATCATAGACGCCACTGCCGATCTATGTATTGCCTATAAACCCAACTTGGCTTTTTACGAAAGCATGGGACTTGCCGGATGGGAAGCCTTTGAAAAAACCGTGCAATACATACGCACTCACTATCCCGACCAATTTATCATTGCCGATGCCAAACGCGGCGATATAGGTAATACCAGTGAAATGTATGCCCGCAGTTTCTTCGACCTCCTCGATATTCAGGCCGTAACCGTAGCGCCTTATATGGGAGAAGATAGCGTGAAACCATTTCTCAGTTATGAAGGCCATTGGGTCATTCTGTTAGGACTTACTTCCAACAAAGGTTCACACGACTTCCAACTCACACCCGATGCCGAAGGCGAGCGTCTCTTTGAACGCGTATTGCGCATATCACAAACATGGGGCAACACCGATAACATGATGTACGTAGTGGGCGCTACACAAGGCAAATTATTTGAAGATGTTCGTCGCATCGTCCCCGACCATTTTCTGCTTGTACCCGGTGTAGGAGCACAAGGCGGCAGCCTCGAAGAGGTTGCGCGTTACGGAATGAACAATATGTGCGGACTAATTGTAAACTCATCGCGACAAATCATATACGCCGGCAATGACGAACACTTCGCTGAGGCTGCTCGCCAACAAGCCGAGAACGTACAGAAAGAGATGTATAAACTCTTACTACATAAAAAATGGTTATAAACCTGGGCGGCTATGCCTCTCAAAAAAACAAAAGCTATGAAAAGTGTAAAAGGAACAAAAACCGAAAAGAACCTGCTTACCTCATTTGCAGGCGAAAGTCAGGCTCGCAACCGCTACACCTACTTCGCTAGCGTAGCAAAAAAAGAAGGTTACGAACAAATCGCAGCCATCTTTGAAGAAACCGCCAATCAAGAAAAAGAACATGCCAAACGCATGTTTAAGTATCTCGAAGGAGGTATGGTAGAAATCACAGCATCCTATCCTGCCGGTGTGATAGGCTCTACAGCCGATAACTTGCGCGCTGCTGCTGCCGGAGAAAACGAGGAGTGGAGCAAAGACTACCCTCACTTCGCCCAAGTTGCCCGTGAAGAGGGATTTCCTGACATTGCAGCCATGTACGAAAATATTTGTGTCGCCGAAAAAGGACACGAAGAGCGTTACTTGGCTTTCTTGAAAAATATCGAAGAAGGTACGACTTTCAAGAAAGCAGGCAAAACTGCATGGCAATGTCGCAACTGCGGATTTATTTACGAAGGCGAAGCTGCACCTAAAGTATGCCCCGCATGCCTGCATCCGCAAAGCTACTTTGAGGTA
The DNA here is from genome assembly GCA_900538705.1 of uncultured Porphyromonadaceae bacterium. Lineage (GTDB taxonomy): Bacteria > Bacteroidota > Bacteroidia > Bacteroidales > Barnesiellaceae_A > Barnesiella_A. Next base: position 10,290 of record UPZG01000006.1, on the reverse strand, counting down.
ATGAAAACCAATATGTAAAATAAACAAATCCAACGAATTTAATAGGTATTCAATTATGCAAACCATTGACAAATTCAATTTTGCCGGTAAAAAGGCGATTGTACGGGTGGATTTTAATGTCCCCTTGGATGAAAACGGAAAAATAACCGACGACACACGTATCAAAGGTGCTATGCCTACGCTAAAGAAAATCTTAGCCGATGGCGGTAGCGTTATCATCATGTCGCACATGGGCAAACCCAAAAAGAATCCCGACATGAAGTTCTCTTTGAGCCAAATCGTAGATGCTGTTTCAGAACAGTTAGGCGTAAAAGTAAAATTTGCTCCCGACTGCATGAAGGCTGATGAGGCTGCAGCTGCCCTGAAACCGGGCGAAGCATTGATGCTCGAGAACCTACGTTTCTATCCCGAAGAGGAAGGCAAACCACGCGGCGAATTTGCTACCGACGAAGAAAAAGAGGCTGCCAAGAAGGCACTGAAAGCATCTCAGAAAGAGTTCGCTAAACACTTGGCTTCATATGCCGACTGCTATGTAAACGACGCTTTCGGTACGGCTCACCGCAAACATGCTTCTACTGCCATCATCGCCGACTACTTCGATGCCGACCACAAAATGCTCGGATACCTCATGGAAAAAGAGGTTAAAGCCGTAGATAATGTACTGAAAGACATCAAGCGTCCCTTCACAGCTATTATGGGTGGTTCTAAGGTATCGACAAAAATCGGTATCATAGAAAACCTTATGGACAAAGTCGACAACCTCATCTTATGCGGTGGTATGACTTACACGTTTGCCAAAGCTCTTGGTGGCAAGATTGGTAATTCTATCTGCGAAGACGACAAACTCGACCTCGCTCTCGACATCATTGCCAAAGCTAAAGCTAAAGGTGTAAATCTTGTATTAGGAACCGACTGCGTAGCTGCCGATGCTTTCTCTAACGACGCTCATACGCAAATTGTTCCCGCAAACGACATACCCGACGGATGGGAAGGTCTGGATGCAGGTCCCGAAACGCGCAAAGCATTTGCCGACGCTATAAAGGGTGCCAAGACTATTTTGTGGAACGGTCCTGCCGGTGTATTCGAGTTTGATAACTTCACAGCTGGTTCACGTGCCATTGCCGAGGCTATTGCCGAAGCTACCAAGAATGGTGCATTCTCGCTCATAGGAGGTGGTGACTCTGTTGCCTGCATCAACAAATTTGGTATGGCCGACCAAGTATCTTACATCTCTACTGGCGGTGGTGCATTGCTCGAAGCCATCGAGGGTAAAGTACTTCCGGGTATTGCAGCTATCACAGGTGAATAATCCCTATTAACACAAGGCATGGTATGGGGGGGAACTAGCTCCCGACCTTAAGCTGTAGTGAAAGACAAAGGAGTCTGAGGCGTTGCCTCAGACTCCTTTTTTATTGCCGTTATCTACTATCGACGACTTGCCTACTCTACCGTAAACGAGGCACCGGCCGAGTGTGCCGTATATTGTGGTGCATAGTAGCTTGCCAAAGTCGCTACCCCCGTCTGGTAGGTACCAGTCCTATCTACATATACCTCATACTCTATCACCCGCTTGCCTCGCGGCAAGAAATCGACATGAAAAGCTGTAACGGCATCAGAGGGTTCACGGTAATAGCATACCCCTTCACCACATACATACTGTGGCAAGGGCTCTACAGGCTCAAAACAAGCCGGGCGTGAATCGGTAAGCGTTACATATTGCATATCGCGATCTATATACAACACCATACGTACCAGCACTATGTCGCCCACCTTCAACGATGTCGCATCCACAGGGACGAGCATACCGTCGCAACGTGTAAAATAAGAACGTTCTACCCTTATCTGTTCGTTACCACTCGCTTCTATGGCACCCAGCTTATCCTCATACTGCCAATACAACGCTCCCCACGAAGGGTGTGCGGCATGGTCACTAATGACAACACGGGCATCGGATGGATAGATGGCATCGCCACTGCGTAGGAACTTCTCGTAGCCCAATGTCTGTTCTACAGCCACCGGCTCCGGCAAACGAGTGTCTCCCCATGTAATGCGAGTGTTACGTCCTTCTACGACCCAATCACTGCCCGATGTCAACAACACAGCCACAGCATCGAGTGTCGAAGGTACATTGGCCCACATTTGTGTCTGCTTCTGCATCAATAACCATTGCCTCATGGCATCGAGTTCGGCAGTGCGAGGGTCTATTTCTTCAAATGCATTATAGATAGCACACTGCGCCTGCACAGCACTGTTACGATAGAAAGACCTACTGCGGTTGTTCGCCCAGAACATGCCTTGCGAAGGTGTTGTAAGGGCATACTCTCGCAGCGATTCAATTATCGCGTGCGCCTCTTTTTCATAGCCGTATCGGAATAGAGCTATCGCAGCATAGGCTTTCTCTATCTCGCTGTACGTATGCCATTCGGCTATCACTAAATTTATCAACTGCTTGTGCAATGCCAGTGTGGCACCGGCAATAGGCACATCGCGATAGGCACTACGCACATATAAGTAAATCAGTTCATCGTACGAGAGTGTTTGAGACGGGTATCTGTTATGTATACGTACCAACTCATTATCGACATATCGCAATGCCTTCATCTCCATATCGGCCACATCGGCATCATACGGCATATCGCCCCACACCGACAAGCGGGAAAAACCCTCCAGGACATTTAGTGTGATGAAGAATGACGACGGCATATACTCATACCAGCCCCACCCTCCCGATGTAAGCTGCATCTCCTGCAAGCGACGCACAGCAGCCACGGCAAGACGCTGTGAACGCTCGGTGTCGAGCAGGGATGCCAATTGCGATAAACGAGATGTATTATCAACAGCATCAAGCACCCACGGAGTTTGCTGTAACAATAGTTGCTTCAACTCTTTGTTCTGTTCCAATTGCGAAACAAACGAAAGCGGTTTTTCGCCTCTTTCAGCACTTGCTTGCCACTCGCGCAGAGCATCGACTATCGTTTTATTCTGTATGGCTAAGCCATGTGCTGCCACATTGGCATAGAGCGAAGCCATTACCGAGATGGCACTATTATCGCAGTTCTCGGTCAAGGGAGGTAAAGCTGTAACGGCATACCACACAGGATTGTCGCAATATTCCAATGTTACACGTTTGTTTCTAAGCGACGGACGCGACATTTGTTGCTCCATGGCATCAAATACAATGGTCGTATCTGTCACATGAGCTCCTATATAGAACGGCATAGCCTCTGTTACCATCGCCGAAGCCGGCAATATGGCAACAAGCTGTTGCTCTCCATCGGCGTAAAGCGGCGTAGCAGCTCCAACCCTCACACCCATGACCGAGAGCGACTCTGGTACCTCTATGTCAAACTGTATCGTAGCCGTAGCATGCGCCTGGGCATCAAAGGGTAATGTATCGGTATATAGTTCCTGTTCATTCTCAGGGTTATACAACATAACATGAGCCCTTCCGCTCAACAACGTATCGGTTGTATTTTGTACGGCAAGCGACAGTTGCATTTTATCGCCCTGACGGACAAAACGTGGCATATTTGGCGCCACCATAAGTGGCTTGGACGAAATCACCTTGGCATCAAACCTACCATTCAGTAAAGCTGGCGTTACAGCCAACGAGAAGAAATTCCACGTCGTATTTACATCGGGAAGTGTAAATTCCAGGGCAACACAACCCTTTTTATCAGTCACCAAATGCGGGTAGAAGAATGCCGTCTCTGCAAGGTTTTCGCGATATTCTACCTGCTTGACATCTTGCTGAAGCATCTTTTCCTCTTCTACATAAGCGCTCTTCTTTTCCTCGATTGTTCCCATGGTTACAACTACCTCATCCAACTCTGCGGAAGCTTCGGCATAATCGGCGACACTCATACTACGCATCATACTATTTGACCTCACCCCATATATCATACCATCCAACACACTAAACATATTGTTTAACCCATAAGTATTCAATATGATATAAGGTACAGACGGCGTTTTATAAGAAGCTTCTACAGGAGCATAGTATGCATAGAAAAAGACGTCGCTACCCTGCCGCCAAGGTGCCTTCCACACAACATTACGACCGAAAGGACGATAGACAGGATTGAATGTCCACTGATGCTTATACAAAGCATCTAACGAAGCATCATACAACTCGGCCATGAACAAAGCATCCACCGGATTACCTGCCGCATCGCGCACGGTGAAGCGCCATGTCTCGTGAGACCCGGGTTGGGTCTTATCGCGGAATGTCTCTGGCACAATAGTCAGTTTATAATCGGGCTCCTGCCGTTGTATGTCGACACCTCCACTATAAACAAATTGTCCATACTCAGAGAGTTGTGCCCCTTGATATACTACGCCATCGCGTACCAACGCCAATGCTATGTGAAGCGATGTACCATATTGCGACAGATAAGGTATTTCTATAACAGCCATACTGTTATTTAACTTCACGCGACCATACGACACCATTTCTTCACCATTGGCAACCGCATAAAAGAGGCTGGCATCTTTTAACGATGACCCCACAGCCACATGTGCTGTCTCGCCGGGTTTCACTGTCTGCTCCGTTTCAGGTATCCACAAAGGGGTTGATATGGGTGGACAGGTATCGTCGGTACGATAAAGTACAAAATAAGCTGTTTGTTCTACGGGACGGCCTTGCATGTCTACTGCACGTGCCACACAGCGATAAGCTCCCGAAGCAAAAGAGCTCCATGGCAAAGACAGATTGGCTACACCGGCAGGCAATTTTGCAGTCCATACGGCATCACCCTCTATTTTCAGTTTATCTAATGACGTCCCCATCTCTCCATCAGCCAAACGATAAAGGCTGAAATCGACGGCCACAGGGACATTGTTGCCATCGCTGTTTTTTACCGAAATAGCTATATCATGTGCCTTGTCGCAGCGAACCATTGTAGGCATATCCATCTCGATATAAATCGAAGCATCAGACACAACGACCGACGTCTCGTCTTTTTGACTTTCGCCTGTCGACGATGTTACCGTAACCTCTACACTGAAACGCATCATGGCATAGCGGGCATATGGTTCGTCAACGGCTGCCTCGGCGAGGAAATCAAGAGAAAAATTACCTTGACTGTCTGTTTGTGTCACACCTTCGGTTACCGTCTGAGACGAACCTCCATACCAGCCCCAATATAAAGGTTGGCGTACAACAGTATAAGCAACATCGGCCTGAGGCAATGGTACTCCCGAAAAAGTTATAGCCTTACCCGTAACAGTTACCGTATCGCCAAAAGAGAACGAACCTTTTATAGAATTACAGCTCACCTCAAATTGCGGACGCTTATACTCACTCACCATCAGACTGCGGCTATCCTCTGCATCACAATCGTCACCGTTCATAACACCAGCCGATAATCGCCATGTTCCCGTAAGGACATCCTCAGGAAGCAAAATTTCTCCATGCACCGAACCATATCTATCAGTAACAAGCGTATCGCACCACAATTCGTCGGCATTGGCTCCCTCCAAAATGAGAAGTACCTGGGCTTGCGGCATTACTTCACGCAACCCATCGGCAAGACGATAGACTATGGCCGAAAAATAAAGTTTCTGTCCGGGACGATACACTGAGCGATCTGTAAAGAGAGATACATTCTTATCGCTACTCTGAGAAAACTCCTGTCTATACTCCGTAACAGGCGGGGCAAAGCGGTCTTCTCCATCCATGACAAAAGCTCTATACGAACGATTCATTTCTATGGCCATGCGACATATACCCATCGTATCGGTCACCACCGCAGCTACCCGATTGTCATTGTTATCATAAAGCACCACTGGGACACCTACTGCAGGGGCACCCGAGCGGCTATCCACAACAAGCAGTAAAGCCATATCGGACGAGGACGAGAGCGACAATATCATATATCGCGACACGGTGAAAAAGAGTACGTCACTATCCTTCCCATCGGCATCCATTTTCAGAGCATAACATCCGGGAGCAAGTGCCGGCAGTGACAACACCTCCTGATGTAACACAAAAGTAAGTGTGTCACTCAATGCCACCTTACCACTGACAACCTCCTCACCTCGTGCGCGCCTGTCGTCGAGATAAGGTATATTTTCGAGAGGACTTATGCCTGTACAACGTATCAAAGTATAATTTATCCGATGTGCGTTTTTATACTCTATCTCTACCTTGGTTTCAGTATCGGGATAGAGTACTTGAGGCACAGCGGCACGTACATGAGCATAAGTCATGGTACGACATATCTCACGCAAGTTGCTTGCGCGATAGTAATGAGGATAACGTTCTATCCATCTATTCAATGCATCATACGCTTGTCGCAATTCATTATACTCATTCTTATCGGTCTGCAAGTGGGCCCAATCAATAACCGCCTCTATCACATAATCTTTGTTGGCATAGTCGTCCATCAACTGTTCAAGTGACCGACAATAGAGAGAGTCATCCATACACTGCCTATGAGCATACTCTAAGCGTTCAAGATTCCACATAAAGAACGCCTCTTGCGACTTATCGCCGGCATGAGCTATCAACATCTCCTTATACAGACGCCAAATGTCAGGCGAACCTACGCCTTGAGGAAGAGTATCACGCATAAACACATCGGCCGAAGCATAAAACGGCTCCATATCGGGTCGTTTTCCACTCTTTTGCAGGGAGCGCATAAGAGTCATATCGCTATATAAAACAATAGCCCTTCGCACAACATAATCGTACAGTGTAGGATTAAACAGAAGGGCTTGTCTCCAAGCCTCTTTATGGGTCATATCCTCTTGCGACACCTCCATAACATGGCGATAGTCTGACATGGGAGTCGCTTTTAACACCTCTGAAGGATAAAGAGATAAACTCAACAAAGCTTCTATCGTATCGCAATAATTAAGTGTAGCCCATGTCTCCATATCCTTATTATCAGGAATATAGGAACGTGAACGTATCTTATAGGTATTGTGATTATAATGACGCATATACAAGTCGGCCAAGAAGAGCCGCAAAATACTCTTGTCGGCTTCTTGTTTGCACAAATCTACAACCTGTAAGATACGACCGGTCACAGCAGGCATACTATCTTCATCTATATAGAGTTGCGAAGCCGATTCCTGTACTAATGCAGCAATAATATCTTGAGAATTGCCACGCTGCAAAGCTTCTGACAATTTTTCCCGAGCATTTTTCATCACAGTACGCGGTTGTTGACGTATCTGCTGTGTTGTTACCTTCGACAAATCATCTGCAACAACCCTTGCTGTCATAAAAAAAGGGACTATCAATAACAAGGCCGAAATTAAATGTTTGGTGCGCATGAGACTAAAAAATTATTATTTACGCCTATCAAAAATACTTACTTATAAATCAACAGTCAGGCCGACTTTACTGCCAAGGCTCTTTTGTTTAGACTTTCTTTAACGATATAGGTTTAATGGCTTCTATTTCTATCGATTCAACAAAAGATATTGACCAACTATCGCCAATCTGTCGCAATCATTGGGGATGTACACAGATATACTCAAAGCTGTACTTACAAAAAGGGCTGTGGCAAGGAGTCCTTCCGCCACAGCCCATATGATGTGTGAATAAATAATATTACAACTCCAAATCTCCGTTGAATACCTCATGCCAGGGCAACCCTTGCTTGGTAAGCTGCTCCATAAACGGGTCGGGGTTAAACTCTTCTACATTATATACTCCTGCACGGCGCCACTCGCCTTTGAGGAACATCATAGCACCTATCATAGCCGGCACACCGGTAGTATAGCTAACGCCTTGCGTACCAGTCTCCTTGTATGCGGCTTCGTGACTGCAATTGTTATAAATATAATAAGTGAGCGGCTTACCATCTTTGCCTATACCACTGATACGGCATCCTATCGAAGTCTCGCCCGTATAGTTTTCTCCCAGTTCTCCGGGATTGGGCAATACGGCTTTAAGGAACTGTATAGGCACAATCTCCATACCGTTATAATTAATAGGCTCTATACTTGCCATACCTATATCCTGTATGACGCGTAAATGAGTGAGATACTCTTGGCTGAAAGTCATCCAGAAACGCGCACGTTTAATGGTTGGGAAATTTACAACCAACGACTCCATCTCTTCATGATATATAAGGTACGACTCACGCGCGCCTATATTGGGATAGGTAAGCGGTTTGTGTATCTCGTGCGGCTCGGTAGTAACCCATGCACCATTTTCATAATAACGGCCTTTTTGAGTGACCTCACGTATATTTATTTCGGGGTTGAAGTTGGTTGCAAAAGCCTTGTGATGGTCTCCGGCATTACAATCTACGATATCAAGATAGTGCATCTCTTTGAAATGATGCTTGGCAGCATACGATGTAAACACGCCCGACACACCCGGGTCGAAACCGCAACCCAAAATAGCAGTAAGTCCAGCTTTCTCGAAACGCTCGCGGAAAGCCCATTGCCATTTATACTCAAACTTTGCCTCGTCAACCGGTTCGTAGTTGGCCGTGTCAAGATAATTCACCCCACATTGCAGGCAAGCCTCCATGATAGTAAGGTCTTGATAAGGCAATGCCACGTTAATGACAATATCGGGACGATGTTTTTTGAAGAGCTGCACCAACTCTTCCACATTATCGGCATCCACATGATCGGTTTTGATGCGCGGGTCGCCTATCTTACGAGCAATAGCATCACATTTCGATTGTGTGCGGCTTGCCAATACTACCTCGGTAAATACATCGGGGTTTTGAGCTACTTTATGAGCAACCACCGTGCCTACACCGCCGGCTCCGATAATAAGAACTTTTCCCATTACAAATATTTCTTAGTTATTAATAGTTTACTTTTAGCGACAAGCAAGAGTTATATACAAATCATACCTCCTGCTATTGCTTTCACATGACAAAGATAATGCAAATGAGCGCAAAACGGAATAAAGCACAGCTTTAATTTCTTTACCGTCTCTACATATCTACAGATAAGAAAGCTACTGCATCGCATTTATTTGCCCGACTCTCCACCTTAATACTTGTTACGGCTTACCACCTTATCAAAATCCTTGCGTTTCTTTACTCGCAACGGCTGTACCGAATAACCTATGACAATATCGAGCAAAATGCGCTTACGGGAAGGGATCGACAACAACTCGTGCAACTTCTTTTCGTCAAACCAGCCCAAGATACACGAGCCCAACCCGCAATCGGCTGCCGCCAGCGTTATATGTGCGGCTACAATACCTATGTCGATATACGGGAAATGTTTATCCTTCACAAATCCTCCTATACCCGATGTCAAGTTGGGATTCTCCTCCACAATAACAATATGTACAGGAGCTTGCTTGGTAAAGTGATTCATACCGAGAATACGTGACGATGTCGTATCGGCTACCTTATTTTTCAACTCGACATCATCTACAACAATCAATTTATAAGGTTGCGCATTACAAGCCGACGGAGACAACATCGCCGCTTGTAAAATATACTGCAACTTTTCGGGCTCTACCGGTCGTAACGGATCAAAAGCTCTATCACTCTGACGTCGTGAAGCCAAATCAAGAAAAGTTTCCATCATTTCGTTATTTCTCACCTTCAACAGCCATCATACGGGCAATATACTTCCCTATAATGTCAAACTCTATGTTTACAATCGTTCCTTTAACTATTTGTGAGAAATTGGTATGGTCACGCGTATAAGGAATTATGGCTACCCTGAAAGAATCGTCGGTAGGATTACAAACCGTAAGACTTACACCATTTACAGCAACCGACCCTTTGTCTACCGTCACATATCCGCGGCGAGCCATCTCACGAGAGCACTCATAATGGAATGTATAGTACCAACTACCATCAGCCTCGGTCACATCAACACAACGAGCTGTTTGGTCTACATGACCTTGCACAATATGGCCATCCAAACGACCATTCATAAGCATACTGCGCTCTACATTTACTTTATCACCCACCTTCAACTGCCCTAAGTTAGAGCGTTCAAGAGTCTCTTGTACAGCCGTAACCGTATATGTATTATCCCGTATATCTACCACAGTCAGACATACTCCATTATGCGATACACTCTGGTCTATCTTCAACTCACCTACAAAAGAACATGTAAGCGTAATATGCAGGTTTCCCTGTTCGTTTCGCAACGCTACAACGATAGCAGCATCTTCTACAATTCCTGAAAACATAATATTCTAAATATTAATTTACAACTAAGGCATTTAAGCACTACTCTCCTCAATACCTCATAAGACGTACATTGGGCTTCTACCCACAAAGATAATACAATCCACGTCAAAAAGGAAGATATATCTTACTATATCTTTACTCTACTTATTGCCCCCAT
>UPZG01000005.1 GCA_900538705.1 uncultured Porphyromonadaceae bacterium | reverse complement strand
TAGCCGCCTGCATCCACCAAGACCAGACGCTGATTGACGGGCAGAGCGTGAAGCTCCGGCTGCTTGAACCCATGCAGGCGGGTAATATCATTGTTCCAAGAAACACTGTCCTGTCAGGTGCGGCGAAGGTGCAGGGCGAACGGCTCGACATCACCGTTTCATCCATTGAACATGCGGGCAACATCATCCCAGTGGAACTCGCCGTGTTCGACACGGACGGGCAGAAAGGGCTTTCCGTCCCGTCCTCGATGGAGCAGGAAGCCTTCAACGAGGCAATGGCGAACATCGGCAGCGGGCTGGGCACAAGCATTTCCTTCACGCAGAACGCCGGGCAGCAGGTGGCGATGGACGTTACAAGGGGGCTGATGCAGGGCGCATCGGGCTACCTCGCCAAGAAGTTCCGCACCGTGAAAGTAAAACTGAAAGCCGGGTACAAGGTGATGCTTTACGCCAAACAACAGTAATCCAACAACAAACCACTAAAAATTTCCAATCAAATGAAGAAGTATTTTGCAATGTTCGCCCTCCTGTTGGGCGTGTGTGCGGCAAACGCACAAACCAATGACGCCGTGAGATATGCGGCGGGCAACGACCTGTACCAAGGCATTACCCGGAAACTCCCTTACCGGCAGATGGTAACGCCCTACGGCGTGGAAGTGACCTTTGCCAAGACGGTGCATATCATTTTCCCCTCCGCCGTGCGCTATGTCGATTTGGGGAGCAACCACATCATAGCGGGCAAGGCGGACGGTGCGGAGAACGTCATCCGGGTGAAAGCCACGACAGAGGGCTTTCCGGGGGAAACGAACTTCTCCGTCATCTGCGAGGACGGCAGTTTTTATTCCTTCAATGCCAAGTATGCCCGTGAACCGGAAATGCTCAACATCGAAATGAAGGACTTCTTGGAAAATGAAGATACGTCCGACTTCTCGCATACCCGGATGAGCATCTACTTCCGGGAACTTGGCAACGAAAGCCCGCTCTTGGTGAAGCTCATCATGCAGAGCATCTACAAGGAGAACGACCGGGAGATACGGCACTTGGGCAGCAAGCGTTTCGGCATCCAGTTCTTAATCAAGGGCATTTACACCTACAACGGGATGCTTTACGTACATACGCAGACGAAGAACAGTTCCGCCGTGCCTTTCGACACGGATTTCATCCGGTTTAAGATTGTCGATAAGAAAGTGCCGAAGCGGACAGCCATTCAGGAAACGGTACTGGATGCGGTACGCAGTTATAATGAAGTGATAGAGATTGCCGGGAAAAGCACGGTGCGCACGGTGTACGCCCTGCCAAAGTTCACCATCCCGGACGACAAGCTGCTGATGGTGGAACTTTACGAGAAGAACGGCGGTCGCCACCAAAGCATCCGGGTGGAGAACGCCGACATCGTGAACGCCAAGGAGATAGACGAACTCAAAATCAAATAGGCAATGAAAAAACTTGTCTTTATAATGACACTCTTTGCGCTGTGCCTGCATTTCAACCAGGCACGGGCGCAAAGATACCTGCCGGGCATGAAGGGCTTGCAGGTTACGGCGGGCATGGCGGACGGGGTTCACTGGAACAGTAACACGGATTTCGCCTACCACATCGGGGCGGCGTACAGCGTCTATACCAAGAACGCCAACCGCTGGGTGATTGGCGGGGAGTACCTGCACAAGAAGTATGACTACAAGGATATGCGCATCCCGGTGGAACAGTTCACGGCGGAGGGCGGCTATTACCTGAAATTCCTTTCGGACAGGCGCAAGACCTTCTTCCTCTCGCTGGGGCTTTCGGCTCTCGCCGGGTATGAGACCAGCAACCGGGGCGACAAGCTGCTGCCGGACGGGGCTACGCCCTCGGATGAAGATTGCTTCATCTACGGCGGCGCATTGACGCTGGAACTGGAAGCCTACCTGACCGACCGGGTCGCCCTGCTCGTGAACGCAAGGGAACGGATGCTGTTCGGCTCGGACATCGGCAAGTTCCATACGCAGGTGGGGCTGGGACTGAAATTCATCATCAACTAACCGTTATATAACATATAATAATGTATATGAAGAATGCAATGTATAAAATCATCGTGGGTTGCTACATCGTGGCTGCCCTCGTGCTTGTTACCGCCTGTAATGACGGTTTGGACATTCAGCAGGCTTATCCGTTCACGGTGGAGACGCTGCCCGTACCCAAGAAACTGAAAGTCGGGGAAACCGCCGAAATACGCTGCCAGTTGGTGCGGAGCGGTCGCTACCAGTCGACCACCTACCAGATACGCTATTTCCAGCCTGACGGAAAGGGCAGGCTGGAAATGGACGACGGCACGGTATTCCTGCCCAATGACCTGTACCCGCTGGAGAAAGAAACATTCCGGCTCTACTACACCTCGGCATCGACCGACCAACAGACGATTGACATTTATATCATCGACAGCTTCGGGCAGATGCAGCAGCTTTCGTTCTCGTTCAATAATGACAGCGGGGAAGAAACACCGGAGTAGCCATATAAGTATTTATTAGAATATTATTTATAAGTGTATAGTTCCTATCAAGTTAAAATTGTCTTGACCAAACGAATTTATAGAACAAAAATAGATGATATTTAGACAAGAAAGTGTGGCAGACGGTTCCATTTATAGTCGTCTGCCACTAATTATTTTTCTTGGATATATTCTTTATCTTTAATTTTAAAGTATCTAAGTGCTTCTGTCATTATACACTTTTCGTTTTTCTGCCATTGATTGCACAAACATTCTTCGGTGGTTTTATCATCGGGAGTATACTGCGCTTTGGAACAAATTTTAAACCATTCACATTTTGTATTATTACTATATGATTTCATTCGCTTAAATATCAATTCCAAGCCTATCATAGATGCCGTTTCTATATATGGTTTTGGAGGCTTTTCTGAGTTATTCATTGGCATTATTGTTAGATTATTAGCTTCTATAAATGGATAACCATATACTTTTTCAAAAACATTTGAAAACATGTTTTTATCACTTATATCTGCATGATACAATACATCTAATAGCACACAATTTCCACTTTTTATTTCGTTTTTACAGTTTTCTACAACTTCTTCGTAGTAATGTAACTTACAACCAATAGCCGAACTTACACTTTTTTTAAAATCATCAAGAAACAAACATAATGCTCTATACATAGGCATTTCCTTACCCATATATGTAACAGAGTTGTCTTTTAGGATTTTCTGGTATAGTTCATACCCATTAAGTGATTGATTTTTCTTCGATAACTCTATCAAATCAAAAAATGCAATACCGGGATTATCGAACATCAGCGAACAAAAACAAAGTGAAATCATCATTTTTTTATCATTTGAGATTTCACTATAAATGGATTTGCAGATTAATTCAACACTACAATAAGGAATAGTAGCATGATACAACTCGTCATTAATGAAAGATTGGATTAAATGTGCCATACTTTCTATTATACACATATAGCCAAAATAAAATCCATTTTCGATAGCCAAGCCATTTTCAAAATCATATATTCCTATTTTGACTGCCTTTTTATTCTTTTTTGCAATAGAAATCTCCTTATCTGAGATTTCTATTGCATCTATATTGTAATTACAAGTTCTACTACCTTTTACCCCATTAAAGAAATCAATGAACCTCATAAGCCCCTTATGGTCTTTCCAAAGTTCTAATGGCAATTTTATAGTTTCATTTTTAATAATGTAATCACGGTATAAAATAAACATCTTATTATACATAGCACAAATTTTTACCCCAAACAAGGTTGTCATGTGTTGCATATAGTGTATATATTCATGAAAGAAAGTGCCGTATTGTTGGTTATCCATATTGGTTATAGGATATGTTATATCACCATCAACAACCATGTGTATATGGTTAGTTTCATATTTACTAACTCTACCTTCAAGTATATCAATATCAAATAATGCCATATCATAAAATTTTCGACTAAATTAAGGGATTTCTTTTTAATATCGAAGTGTTCGCCGATAAAACTCTTTTAGTTAATGTTTTGGCATCTATTTAGGAAAAAAGAACATGGTTTCTTTGCTACTTTATTTCCCGACACCCATGAAAGAAAGTAGCGGCATTTCGCCGCCGTCCCTCTTATGGGTCGGGCAATAATCTAAGGCGGTGCAACGTGCCGAACTCGTCAGACTTGCGCCCCCATGCCCAATCCTCCGTGTAGAAATCATCGCCCCACTGGTGCGAATGGCCGAAACGTACTTTCACGTTTACCGAATATTCGTTTTCTTCCGTGTCCTCGATAACGCCCGTTACCATCATGCCCGTAAAAATACACTCGCAACGCTTGCCGATTAGGTCTTTGCTTACTTCTGTCGTTTTCATATCCTTAAAATTTTATGGGTTATTATTCCGTTCTTTCTTCTCTATCCATTCGTTACGCCTGCGGCGGCATTCTGCCAGCGTCTTAGCCACTGTCGAAAACAGTTCCCCGTCCGTGTGGCGGTAGTCATATTGGTAGAATGTCCGTCCCCTGAATGCGCACAAACGGAATTTCACGAACTTTTCTTCTCCCGGTGTTTGGGTGATACTCACCCCGTTTCTGTTCAATGATTGCATAAATTTCTGTTTTTGTTGGTTACTAATTTCGTTGTTTCAGCGGGCAGGGCTTTTAACCCCGCCCGAATGGTCGTTTAAGCCGCCCGGAATACAAACCCGTCATCAAACCAGTAGTCGCACATGAACAAATCACGGGCAAACTGTTTGTAGTCGAAATAGGTCTTTGCGAACTCCGGCAGGTCGTAGCATTCCTCTACAATCTGATAGGCGAAATCTTCTTCATCGTCATACTGCCCTTGATACTCGTCTTGGAAGTCCCTAACAAGGTCGTCGGCATCTTCCTCGCTCAAATCATGGTTTTTGTAGTTGCACCACACGAAAAAGGCTTCCTGTTCCGTGTCGCCCAAATCCTCCACCGCATCCCGCAAGGTGAAGAAGTTCCCGGAAATCCAGCTTTCGGAAATCAAATTCTCCGGGATATTCTCGTAATCCTGAAACATAAATTCCGCATCTTCCTCGTCCTTGTGAAGCTCCCGGCAGGCTTCGTAAAACTCTTCCTTGTCCGCATAGTCCGACAAGTCCAGCCATGCGCCGAACAGTGAACCGTTGTTATACTTGCCGTAAGTACCTACATAAACTCTTGCTTCTGATAATGTTGCCGTTTCCATATCGCTGTAAATTTTAAGTTTTTAATTTTTATGCGGATTCGAGAGGTGAGGGAGTTGAAGTTTCACTGAACTTTTTTCCCGTTTCCCGTAAATCCGACCTTTTTTTTATGCGTCTTCCGGTCGGGTCGGTCGTTTTCGTTTCACATAGGCAGGTTTGTGAAGGGGTCTTGCTATGCAAATTTTTCCGACAAAAAATTTTCCCCGACCAACGGAAGACGGAACATTTTTTTTCGATGAAACCTAATTTGCAGAGCCAAAAGCCCCCGTAGCTACCTTTGCCTATTGAAGCGTGAAAAACGACCTCCCGGCTGGGGGACTGCATAAAGGGGAGGGTTTACCGATAGGGAAACGGGATAAAAGTTCTTGTTCCCTTTTATCTGATAGGGAACACTTACAAAGCGGGCGGGAAAGGCAAGGGTGTCGGAAGCCCGTCTTTCGATACGCTTGTGCGGGTTTCCGAAAGCTCTTTTCACGAAAAACAGTCAGCCATGCCCCGCACGGCTGGCGTTTCGGGGAATGTGCCGGAGGAAAAGGATATAAAAAAACGGGTAGCCCGGTGGACTGCCCGCAAGATAAATGGAAGCTACTTGTTGGAATACAATCCATTAAACAGCATTTCGTTACCGAAACCGTTACCTGTCAGTTTCCGGCTTGTCATAGGTAACGAATCCGATTCTACGGCGTTGCTTTTGCTCTTGGGACTGGCTCAAAAGCTGGGTCAATGCCTGATAGATGTCGTTGAACTGTGCATCGGTGCTGGCTTCCAGTTCCTCAATGCGTTTCAACAGTTCTTCATACCCTGCGACCATCTGACGCATAAGGACAAATGCCCGCATGATGGAAATGTTCACCTCGATGGCGGTCTGGCTGCGCAAGACGGATGAAAGCATGGCTACGCCCTGTTCGGTGAAAGCCATAGGCAAGGCTGCGCCAAAGTTGTAATCAGGGGGTATCACATTTTGTGATACCCCTATGGATAACAATAAGTTGGCTTCCTCTTTCGAGAGGACAAACATAAAGTCGGACGGGAAACGACTGATGTTGCGTTTGACTGCTTGTTTCAAGGCTCGTGTCTCTACTTGGTAGAGTTCCGCCAAATGGAAGTCAAGCATCACCCGGCAACCCCTGACTTCAAAGATTTTGTTTTGAATGACCTGCAAATCCATAAACTTCAAGATTTTATTGTGATTAAACGCTTGTTTTTCTTTCATTCAGTCTTTGGGCGAACATATCCATGTCGGCACTCAGTTTCGTGTCGATGATTTTAGCGTAAATTTGTGTAGTTCTGATATTTGTGTGTCCCAACATCTTGGAAACGCTCTCAATGGGTACGCCGTAACTGATACTGAGGGTCGCAAAACTATGGCGGGCAACGTGATAAGTGATTTTCTTGTTTATGCCGCACACCGTTGCGATTTCTTTCAAGTAATCGTTCATCTTCTGGTTGCTGATTATCGGGAGGATTTTGCCGTCAGGCAGTTTCCCGTCATATTTCTGCAAAATGGCTTTGGGAATATCCAACAGACGGATATTGGACGTTACGTTTGTCTTGTGCCTTTTCTTGATTATCCACAGATTGCCGTCAAAGGAAACCTTTATGTTCTCCGCCCGCAACTCGCACACGTCCACATACGACAAGCCCGTATAACAGCTAAAAATAAACATATCACGCACCTGTTCCAGCCGCTTGCTGGCAAAGGTTTTCTGATAAATGCGGTCTAACTCGTCCTGTTCGAGATACCCTCTTTCCACATACTCGAACTTCAACTTGTATGCCCCGAAAGGATTAAAGTTTATCAAGCCCAGATTGTGGGCGAACAGCACAACGGTTCTGAAACGCTGCACAAACTTCATGGCGGTGTTGTGGGTACATGGATAGTTATCACGGATGAACAGGTAGAAGCCCTCGATGAACACCACGTTTATCTCCCGAAAGCTGATATCCTCCACATGGTAGTTCGTGCGGATATATTCGGCAAGACGGTTCTTTGTGAGTTCGTACCGGGTGTATGTCCGGTGCGTGGCGGTCTTTCCTACTTTCAGCGCATACTGCTCGTTATGCTGTGCGAACACTTGCAGGAGGCTCTTAGCCTTTTCCTCCTTGCCCAAAAAGGTGTTGCGCACCTTTTCGGCGGTAACATAGCCGTCCCTTTCCAGTATGGTCTGGTAGTGCTTGTACAGGGTGGCTTTGATACCGTCCAGCATTTCATTCATGCGGGTAAACTCCGCTCCACGTCCGGACACCTTTCCCGTCTTGGCTTGCCAGTTCTTGGGATTGACTTCAAGTTTGGTGTTGAACTGCGCCAGTTTACCGTCAATGGTAATACGTGCCATGATGGGCATATTACCGTTCTTTTTTACCTTGTCCCGCTTCAAGAAGAACAATACTCGGAATGTTGATTTCATACCTCATTTTTTAAGTTACAAAACTACTTTTATTAACTCATAATGAGATAAATGCAGGGTCGCCAAATCCCGACAGCGTTCCGCCAATTTCCGACAAATCGTACCCCTTTTTTGAAAATCTTGTCGGGGGTACGAATTGGGTACTAATTTTTGTCCGTCAATGCCCTCTTTTTGGCGGTCAAGGTCGCCAAAAGGCAATAAAAAAAGTCCCACAAAATATTGATTTTGTAGGACTTGTCTTTTTGTTGTCGCCTTTTGGCTTTTCTTTTGGTGATCCGCCTGGGGCTCGAACCCAGGACCCCAACATTAAAAGTGTTGTGCTCTACCAGCTGAGCTAGCGAATCATCAGTAGTGCCCTTTTTCAAAGGCGTTGCAAAGGTATGCTTTATATTTAGATTAGCAAAATTATGCGGGTATTTATTTTGTTAATGAATATTAATTAACTTATTCTCTGTTACTTGTAATGTCATTTTCTTTCTCGTCTTCTGGCGGAACTATGTAGCGTTGGTAGTAAGAGAGGAGCAGCGAGGTAAGTGGAAGTGCTATAATCATACCTATTACACCTAACAAAGAACCCCAAATAGAGAGTGAGAGTAAGATAATGGCAGGATTAAGACCTGTGACATTACCCATAATACGAGGAACTAAAAATCCATCTTGTATGATTTGAATGATGAGATATACTGCCAGAGTGCTTAGTGCCAGCAACCAAAAATTTCCACCAGTATCGGCCGCTCCTATGACGCAGAGTAGAGCTGCCGGTATATAGCTAAGTATTTGCATATATGGTATCATGTTGAGCAGACCGACAAGCAGTCCTAATGGTATAGCCATAGGAATACCTACTATAAGAAAGCCTATGCAATGCAGTATGCCTACGATGCTGGCAACCAAAGCCTGTCCGCGAAAATAGCGGTTCATGCTCTCTTTTACATCGTTGCCTACACGGAATATGGGTTTACGGTATTTCCGTGGAATGAGGCGCCCAAAACCTTTAATGATATTGTCGTAATCGAGTAAAATAAAGAATACATACAGTATGGCAATGCTCCAGCTTATAATGGTTATGAGTCCATGTATTGACGACGAGAGTAAGTTGTATGCCTGTATTAGTACATTACGACCCAATTCGCTCCATTGTTCACGACTGAGTAATGCTCCAATGTTTTCGAGCGAGATGTATTTTTTGATGGTTTCTTGCAGTTCTTGCGGGAAGAACGGTATCTCTTGTGTAGAATTCACATATACAGCCACAAGGTTGTAGAGATGTTGTGTCTCTTTGATAATCATGGGTACTATCAGCGCAAATATAGCTGATAGTACGATTACAATCTCGGCCAGCGTCAATAGTATTGCTATAACGCGTTTGCGTAACCGCATGGCACGTTGGTTCCACTCTACCAGAGGGTTTATCAGATAGGCTATAAGCCATGCTACAAAGAAAGGCAGCAATACGCCTTTAAGTCTGTTTATGAGCAGAATTATGCCAATAATTATAATAAGAATGATGACAATGCGTACAACGCGGTCGAAGGTAAAGGGACGCTTAAAGTAGTCTATCATTGTTGCAATACCATTATGTTTTGAATCGTTTCCTTAAAAGATAGCCACATCTTTTTTTAGTTGTCTGGAGAAACGTGGGTCAAGTATGAGGGTTTTCTTTTTCCTTTTCCTTCTCTTTTTCGTATTTCAGATAGCATTTGCGGCAGAGTGGTTGATACTCATTCCTTTCGCCTAAAAGGACGCGGCGGTCGCTATCGACAAGTCGGTAGGAATAGTTGGCAATATGACCACATTCTACGCATATGGCATGAACTTTTGTTACATCATCGGCAATAGAGAGCAAGGCAGGCATGGGGCCGAAAGGAATACGACGAAAGTCCATGTCCAGACCTGCCACGATTACACGTGTGCCGTTGTTTGCGAGTTCACTACACACTTCGACTATCCCGTCGTCAAAAAATTGCGCTTCGTCTATACCCACCACATCTACATCGCTTGTCATGAGCAGTATGCTGTGAGAATTGTCTACCGGCGTAGAGTGTATAGCATTGCTATCGTGCGATACTATGTCTTCTTCAGAATATCGCTTGTCTATTGCTGGTTTGAATATCTCTACCCGTTGACGGGCTATTTTAGCTCGCTTAAGGCGGCGTATAAGCTCCTCGGTCTTGCCCGAAAACATAGAGCCGCATATTACTTCAATACATCCTCTGCGGCTGGTTTCATAATTATTTTCGTTGAATATCATTGTTGTTTGGAGGTATTAATTGTACTGTCGTCGTAGATAGTATCGGCTGTTGATATTGATATTTTAGTTGTGTGTGCCCGGTATCGGTAACCTGTATGAATGATTGTTTATTTAATCACGTAGGTTTCCAACCACTGTTGCAGCGTTGTAAGTAACATATTGTGGTAAGCAAAGGTTTCGCGTGAGCCCCAGCCGTGTCCTCCTGTAGGAACAATGTGTAGTTCGGCTGGAATACCCTTCTCGGTAAGAGCCTTGTAATAGCGTATACTGTTTTCTATGGGTACAGCATTGTCGTCTTGGCTTACCATGATATATGCGGGTGGTGTATTGGTCTTTACTTGTAATTCGTTAGAGAATTGTTTTACCAAGGAGGGGTCAGGATGTTCGCCAAGCAAACGGGTACGCGACCCTGCATGAGTAATAGTCTCATCCATCGAAATTACGGGATAAAGTAGTATTTGGAATGCCGGGTGAGTATCGGCATGGAAAGCTGTAGCAAGAGTCGACGCTAAATGTCCGCCGGCCGATGAGCCCATGACACCTATTCGTTGTACGTCGATTTTCCATTCTTGTGCATGCTGCGAGATGCCGTGCATAGCTTCTTCGAGGCTCGCCAACGGTGCTTCATAATTGCCATAAGGCAATGTATAACTCAATACAAATACTGTAATACCGTTTTTGCAGAAGAAGGGAGCAAAGTTACGGCCTTCGTAATCCATGGTTTTGTATTGATACCCTCCTCCGGGGCAAATGATAATAGCTGCTCCGCAAGGATTCTCGGGAGTATACATTTCCATGTATGGACGGTTGTCGGAATATGGTTGTTCTAATGGTGTGCCGTCTAAGGCCATGTAAGTTGTGTTTTGTGCCAGACTTGCTATTGTAGAGGCAAGTAAGAGCGCCGCAATGGTATGTCTCATTATCTATAGTAGTTTGGTTTTATCTGTCGGTCTCATATTTTACCGTTGTATTGTGCATATATATAAGTAAGGCATCGACCCCTTTGGGCCGATGCCTTTATAAGAAGGGTCACACCGAAGAATGCGATGAAACTCCGAAAAAACAGGATTTGAGTGCCTCCGCCCCTTTGTAATCCACCGTGCTAAGCAACCTCTTTCGAGGCGTGGCCCGCCATTAGGACGCAAAGCTTTTCTCGGTATTTCATAAAATTTGATGAGTTTCCCAATCTACTTGAGTGCGACCCGAAATTCTCATCAATTATTGTATTACAAAAGTAATACGTCATGTCGAGAAATACAAGTTTTGAGTGTTAATTTTTATATTTACTTGGTCTCTAGGCCGTTTATCTCTTCTTTTTCGACATTTTGTTGATTATTGTTCAGTCTTGCAGCAGCTATCTGTTCCAAGTCGTGCCACAGCTTTTCATCGGGTACTGGTGCAACAATATCTATGATTTTGTGCGATACCGGGTGCTCAAAGAAAATGCGCCGCGCGAGCAAGGATATACCTCCGTCGGGGTTAGACCGTTCTGCACCATACTTCAGGTCTCCTTTAATGGGGCATCCCATACGCGCCAGTTGGCATCGTATCTGATGATGGCGACCGGTCTTCAAATCTATTTCGAGCAGATGGTAACGCTCGCTTGAGGCCAATAGACGGTATGTTAGTTCGGCACGCTGCGTGCCTGGGCGTGCCGTATCGTAGGCGATACTTTTGTTATTCTTTTCGTTTCTGGCTAGATAATGTATCAAAGTTCCTTGGTCATGTGGTGGCCGATTCTTGACAATTGCAAGGTAAGTTTTTTTTATTTCACCCTTCCGAAACATTTCGTTGAGCCTGGCTAAGGCTTTGCTTGTCTTGGCAAAAAGCACTAATCCACTCACAGGCCTGTCTAAACGGTGTGTAACCCCCACAAATACATTGCCTGGCTTGTTGTATTTCTTTTTGAGCCATTCTTTCAATGTCTCGCTCAATGGTGTATCACCGGTCTTGTCGCCTTGCACTATTTCGTGGCAGTTTTTGTTGACGACGATAATATGATTGTCTTCGTATAAAATTTCCATGTCTTGCAAAGGTAGTTGTTTTTTTGTCGCAAGGCAGTTGACTGAGCCAAAAAAAGGCGCGTGCCTGTTTATGGCAACGCGCCTCGAATCTTTGAGACAATTTTTTACATGTTCATACCGCCACAGCAATGTATTACTTGCCCGGTGACATATGATGAAAGGTCTGATGCGAGGAATGTAGCGACATTGGCAACATCCTCGGGGGTACCGCCGCGACGCAAAGGTATCTGTTTAGCCCACTCGGCTTTTACTTCGTCGCTCAGTTTGGCAGTCATATCGGTAATGATAAAGCCCGGAGCTATGGCATTGGCGCGAACGCCGCGAGAGCCCAGCTCTTTGGCAATAGATTTGGCAAGTCCTATCATACCGGCTTTCGATGCCGAGTAGTTGGCCTGTCCGGCATTGCCCGATACACCTACAACCGATGCCATGTTGATGATGCTACCACCTTTTTGACGCATCATGATGGGTGTAACGGCATGTATAAAGTTAAATGCCGATTTCAGATTCACTGTTATGACTGCATCCCATTGTTTCTCGTCCATGCGTATCATCAAACCATCGCGCGTAATACCGGCATTGTTTACGAGGATGTCTATTCTGCCGAAATCTTTCAGAATTTCGGCAATAACGGTGTGGGCTTCTTCAAAATTGGCAGCATTCGAGGCATAGCCTTTGGCTTTCACTCCATAGGCAGCAATTTCGGCTTCGGTGGCTTTGGCGTTCTCGTCGATAGCGAGGTCGGTAAATGCAACGTTGGCACCTTCTGAAGCAAACTTCAAGGCAATGGCCTTACCAATACCGCGAGCTGCACCTGTAATGACAGCTGTTTTTCCTTCTAGCAATTTCATATTTTATCAGTTTTTTAATAAGCCCCATTTCCCGTGTAGGGAAGGTGGAGCATGTTGGTATAATCTGTTTCCTTTTCAATCCTATTTCATGATGCCGTACAGTAAAAAGTCGGCAATAAGGCTTCGCATCCGTGAGCGCTCTACACCCACTTTGGCAAAATGATTTAATATATATGGTACATCAAGACCTTTGAGGGCGCTATGCAGGATGAAAGCTGCTACGGTGGTATCGTGTACGATAAAGACGCCCTTCGATACCCCTTCGTCTAAAATGCGCTTCAGCAAATCCAACTCATGTATCGACATCTTTTTACGGGCACGTTCAACTTCCCATATATCATGGAAAAACTCAGCGCGCAGCGACCCGTTGCGTTCTACCACCTCACGGATACATTCGAGCCGGGCTTCTATATAGCTCTCGAATTTCTCACTTGGCGGCATATCCTTATTCACAACGGCCGAGAGGCGATCATACATTCTGTTGGCTTCTGTCGATACTACCGCTTGATATATCTCTTGCTTATTATTAAAGTAGGTATATATCGTGCGACGACCTTTCCCCGAAGCCACGGCTATGTCGTTAACCGTCGTATTGGTGACACCCTTTTGGGCAAATAGGCGTTGTGCTTCTTCTACGATATGTTGGTATGTAGCGTCAGACATCTTTCTACCTTATTACTTTATAACTGTTTGCACAGTAAAACTGTTGTTGCGCAAAAGTAATACTTTTATTATAATTTTCAAGCCATTGTAACGGTTTTATTGCAGTTTATACAGACAGTAGAGTTTTTATGTTTTTTGATGTGTATCGCAACACTCTGTATAATTGAATGTTATGAACCTGTTTGTATTTTTTAATACAAAAAATAGGGCAAAGCTATTGCATTCTACTCAAAAGTGCCTTACCTTTGCAGCCGTAAACATCGCGGGGTGGAGCAGTGGTAGCTCGTTGGGCTCATAACCCAAAGGTCATTGGTTCGAATCCTTTCCCCGCAACTAAGCAAGGGCAACTTCCATTAGAAGTTGCCCTTATTTTGTCTGTAATAAGGGCATTATTTCGTGGTGGTGAGGGAGTGTGTGGCTTATTTTATAGAGACTCTTAATCCTAACTCTATGCTGAAATTGAGTGGCCTTTCTTTGTAAATATTTTCTATGGCCGTGCCGTCGTCAAAGTAGAAACTGCCTCCCGGTTCTATATAGAGACCAAGTTGGGGTAGTATATTGAATTGTGCTCCTGCTGCTGCATTGATAGACCATTGCAATGGTCTGGTACTTATCGGAGTGGTATTGGTTGTAGAACGTTCCTCCATAACGTAGTCGGTGGTGATGTTTCCGTCGACACATTTTTCTATCGTCATGCCGCCCGATACGTAGAAGAGAAACCAGCGGTTTTCCCATATATTGAAGCCGATTTTTACCGGTACGCCAATGTAGTGCAGTGTTTGTTTTGAGAGGTAGTAATAGCTTTCGCTACCCGATTGTAATTGTGAGTGCAACATAGTGTATGTTATGCCACTCTCGATGCTCCATCGGTGGTCTATGTTATACCTTACGGTGATACCAGTTCGTAATGGTTGGCTGTGTTTAGTCTTACTTTGGCATGCTTTGCGTGCGTTGGAGTGTATGATTGACATCAATGGAAGCATGTTGTTTTCGTTGGCATATTGCATGGAGGCTTGTGCGGTATTGTTAGAGGCCGACAGTTGTGCATAACCTTGTGATGTATGACTACCGGAAGTTGTATTTGACAGAAATACCGAGGCACTCCATTGGGTAAAACTCTTGGAGGGTCGATTGGCCATTGTTATGTGCTGTGTCGCAATAAGGTCGTCGTTGTCTTGAGTAAGTATATGTCTGGGTAGAGCTTTTGGTGTATGATTTGTTGTGTCGCCGGTATCTGTCAGGAGTGGTTTTTGTGTATCATATTGAGGTATGAGAGAGGGAGTAGTATCGGTTGAGGATACGGATGGGATGTTGGCCTCGACTGTGGGGTGAGAGGTAATGTGTTGGGGATTTGAGTGGGCTAAAGACGAGCCTTCTGTATGGAAATGTACGGGCTCTTCTGATTGTTGGCATGGAGCGAGAACCTTTGTTGTAGAGTCGGACGTAAGGGGCGTATGGTTATCTACGATAAGTAGAGACAACGTGCATACTATGGCTATTGCCAGTGTAGCTGCCACAGCTGCTATTCGTTGCCATATATGGCGCTTTGTGGGTCGCAGTGAGACAGGACCGTTATGAATATTCGTAGCGCGTTCTATATTCTCCCACAAACCGTCGGGTGCAGGTTCTTCATAATTTTCCATGCGTTTCCGCATTTTGTCATTCCAGTTTTTCTCCATACGTTTATGTGTTTGACTGGTTGTAGCGATTGATTTCTTCGCGGAGTATTGCCTTTGCACGATATAGTTGCGATGCCGATGTACTCTCTTTGATGTGGAGTAATGAGGCTATTTCTTTGTGGCTTTTGTTTTCAAAAACATAGAGGTTAAATACAGTACGATAGCCTGTAGGTAAGGATTGTATCATTCCCATGATAGCCGATTGTGGAATAGACTCTATCTCGGGCATTTCGTCGTCGGGAATATCAGGAACATCTTTCATAGAGTGTATCCATTCGAAATGTTCTTGCTCTTTGAGTTTATCAATAGACTCGTTGACAACAATGCGCGTTGTCCAAGCCAGCAGTGAGCCACTTCCGCGATATTCAAATGAGCTTATCGACTCGAAAATTTTGATGAAGCTGTCTTGCAATACATCTCTTACGGTTTCCTTGTCGGTAATATAACGTGAGCATATAGCGTTGAGACGACCAATGTACATGTCGTACAGCTCCTTCATGGCATTGGTATCGCCATGAAGGATTTTTTGCACGACTTCTTTCTCATTACTCGTTTTTGTCATCTCATATTTTTGCCGAGCCTTGGGTAAGGCTGTCGGTCGCGAAGATAGTGCAGCAAGTTTTTTTCGATGCAAAAGTACGTCGAAGCATCGTTTTAGCAAATATATGTCGACGCGTTATTGTAGCACTATGTCGCTTTTCGTCTCGGCTATGTTAATGGGCGATGGGGTGCTCTTGCGAGTGCAGTAGTTAAACTCGGTACTCTTCTCTCCGTCGTATGAGTTCCATGTGAGTTTTAGTTTTACCGTTTTACCGTTGGTATCAGGTAGATCGCTCAGCCTGAAAGCTACCAATCCGTCGCCCCATATTCCGCAGATGTCGCCATGGGCGTCGTGTCTGAATTGTACTTCATAAGGATTCTCGGGGTTAACATCGGTAAGCAAATTTACACGGTGTGTAATGCCGTTACCGCTCCATTTTGTTCTGAATCTTAGGGTTAGATATCCATCTTCAGCAATGGTTATCCAGTCATTTATAATCTCAACAGGGTCATTGCCATAGAGAGAATCGTTTAGAGTACCTTTGTCGGCCACCGTCGGTTTGGTGAGAATACTATCTATCCAGTTTACATGTACGGCTTTTGAATAGGTCTTATCGGGGTTGTTTACCTCGTAGCAGCTAACTAAAGCTCGTAACTCCTTATCACCATAAGGCGATTTCTCCATATTGACCGGTAGCAAGGTCGTACTGTCGTCGAGTTGCATGTAGAAGGCTCCGTTATCGATGGGCTTTACGGTCACAATGGCATTGGGGGCATTGTATACTATGTAGTAATTGTCGTCATTGTCTAAGCATGAATGTAGCATGGGAAGCAACGCGGCAAGCAATATTGCCGGTACTACGGGTTTCAATCTCATCTTTTTCATAATGGTTTGTTTGGTAGTATTAATAAGTAATATTTGTGCTTTATTATATAAACTCCATATCGGGTAAATCTTGCATTGCCATATGTGAAAAAATATTATTATTTACATATCATCTATGTCGATGGCCGTGCTACGTCGATATAATTATGAAATATGCTTTATAACGATTTGATATTTGAGGGTTCGGGTTATTTTTACTACCTTTGCCCGGTAATTTATATTGATAACATATATAGACACAAATACTATGTTTGAAAACCTTAGCGAACGGTTAGAACGCTCCTTTAAGATACTGAAGGGTGAGGGAAAAATCACCGAAATAAATGTAGCAGAAACGCTCAAGGATGTGCGTCGTGCCTTGCTCGATGCCGATGTTAACTACAAGGTTGCCAAGCAATTTACCGATACGGTAAAGGCAAAGGCAATGGGCCAGAATGTGCTGACGGCTGTCAAGCCTGGGCAAATGATGGTAAAGATTGTCCATGATGAGTTGGCAACGCTCATGGGTGGCGATACGGCCGATGTTAATCTTAACGGTCAGCCTGCTATAATATTGATGTCGGGTCTGCAAGGTTCTGGTAAAACGACATTCTCGGGTAAGCTCGCTAAAATGTTCAAGTCGAAGCGTGCCAAGCGTCCGTTGCTGGTGGCATGCGATGTGTATCGTCCTGCTGCTATCGACCAGTTGAAGGTACTGGGTGAGCAGATAGAGGTACCCGTGTATAGTGAAGAGGGGGTGAAAGACCCTGTGGCAATAGCCAAAAATGGCGTGAAATATGCCCGTGAGAATGGATTCGATTTGGTAATTGTCGATACCGCCGGTCGTTTGGCTATAGATGAGCAGATGATGAAAGAGATTGCTGCCATCAAGGCTGCTATCAATCCCGGTGAAACGCTCTTCGTTGTAGATTCTATGACGGGACAGGACGCCGTGAATACGGCTAAAGAGTTTAACGACAGGCTCGATTTCGATGGTGTGGTACTTACCAAGCTCGATGGTGATACTCGTGGTGGTGCAGCCCTTTCGATACGCACGGTGGTAAATAAGCCTATCAAATTTATAGGTACGGGAGAGAAACTCGATGCTGTAGATTACTTCCACCCCTCACGTATGGCCGACCGTATATTGGGTATGGGCGATATTGTGTCGTTGGTAGAGCGTGCACAAGAACAATATGACGAGGAAGAAGCTCGCCGCTTGCAGAAGAAGATTGCCAAGAACCAATTCGACTTTAATGACTTTTTGGCTCAGATACAGCAGATAAAGAAAATGGGTAATCTCAAAGAACTTGCTTCTATGATACCTGGTGTAGGCAAAGCCATTAAAGATATGGATATCGATGATAATGCTTTCAAGAGCATCGAGGCAATAATCTACTCGATGACCCCGGCCGAACGTTCCAATCCGGGCATACTTAACGGTTCGCGCCGTCAGCGTATTGCCAAAGGTAGTGGTACGACGGTGCAAGAGGTCAATCGATTGATAAAACAATTTGACGATACCCGCAAGGTGATGCGCATGGTCACTCAAGGTGGTAAAAACGGTATGCGAGGAGCCATGAAGGGAATGCGCCGTAAATAACAATATATAATAACCTTAATCTTATCCTTTATGCAACTGATTGACGGGAAAGCCATCTCTGCTCAAATAAAGCAAGAGATTGCGCAAGAAGTAGAACAGATTTGTGCTGCAGGAGGCAAACGCCCGCACCTTGCCGCCATCTTAGTAGGACACGACGGCGGAAGCGAGACGTATGTAGCGCACAAAGTGAAAGCGTGCGAGCAGTGCGGTTTCAAATCGTCGCTTATCCGCTACGAAGAAGATGTAACGGAAGAGGAACTGCTCGCCAAAGTTGAAGAGTTGAACCAAGATGACGATGTCGATGGTTTTATCGTGCAACTTCCTTTACCGCGTCATATCTCCGAACAGAAAGTAATAGAGACTATCGATTACCGCAAAGATGTCGACGGTTTTCATCCCATCAACGTAGGCCGTATGTCTATCGGTTTACCTTGTTTCGTTTCGGCAACCCCTGCTGGTATCATGGAACTTTTTGCCCGCTATAAAATAGAAACAAAAGGTAAGCATTGCGTAGTGCTGGGGCGTAGCAATATCGTGGGTAAGCCTGTGGCTATGTTGATGATGCAAAAGACCTATCCCGGTAATGCCACCGTGACAGTATGCCATAGTGCAACTCCCAATCTGAAGGAGATATGCCGCACGGCCGATATTATTATAGCTGCCATGGGAAGCCCCAACTTCGTTACTGCCGATATGGTGAAAGAGGGCGCCGTAGTGATAGATGTAGGTACTACACGCGTGCCTTCTACCGTGACTAAGAGCGGCTGGAAACTGACGGGCGACGTAAAGTTTGATGAGGTAGCGCCACGCTGTTCTTACATTACACCTGTTCCAGGCGGTGTGGGACCTATGACTATTGTGTCGCTCATGCGCAATACGTTATTGGCAGGAAAGAAAGCGATATATAAGTAAAAGCTTCATACGTAAGTATCAAACCCGTATAGAGTGGATGTGCCTTGATGAAAATTTGGCACATCCGCTTTTTTCTTATATCTTCGCCCGTAAGAACAGAAAAATATCGACGTATGAAATATATAGGTGCACATGTAAGTGCGCAAGGCGGGGTAGAAAATGCCCCCGTCAATGCCCACGAGATAGGAGCAAAGGCTTTTGCTTTGTTTACCAAAAACCAACGGCAATGGATGGCACAACCGCTCACCGAGCGTAGTATAGAGGCGTTTAAGAAAAACTGTGCCGCATATGATTTTGATGCTGCGCATATATTGCCTCACGACAGTTATCTTATCAATTTGGGACATCCTGAGGAAGAGGGTATCACCAAGTCTCGCGATTCTTTTATCGGTGAAATGCAGCGTTGTGAGGCTCTAGGGCTGAAATTGCTTAACTTTCATCCGGGCAGTCATCTGAAGGCGATAGACTTGGACACGTGCTTAGAGCGTATAGCAGATTCGATAAATCTTGCTCTTGACCATACGGCGGGTGTCACAGCAGTTATAGAGAATACGGCAGGTCAGGGTACGAATGTAGGATTTGCCTTTGAACATATTGCTACTATCATAGAAAAAGTAAAAGACAAGTCGCGGGTAGGGGTGTGTATAGATACATGCCATGCCTATGCTGCCGGTTACGACCTTGCTACCGATGCCGGTTTTACTGCAACGTGGAACGACTTTGACCGCATCATTGGATTTAACTATTTGAAGGGAATGCACCTCAACGATGCCAAAAAGGGTTTGGGTTCGAGAGTCGATCGCCATGAAAGTCTTGGCAAAGGTGTGTTGGGCGCACGCTGCTTTGAGTTGTTGATGGCAGATAGTCGTTTCGATAACATCCCGCTTATATTGGAGACACCCGACGAGTCTTTGTGGCGCGACGAGATAGCATGGCTATATAGTCTGCCCGGGGCAAAATAAGTCCTTGCGATATTGGGGCTGTTGTGACGCGAAGAAGAGTGTTCAGCCGTTGAGCTCTTCTTCGGTCAGATAACGTATGATTTTGGCAGGAACACCGCCTACAATGGCGTTGTCGGGAACATCTTTTGTCACAGTACTGCCAGCTCCTACGATGGCATTTCGGCCTATAGTGACACCCTGCAGTATAGTAGAGTTGGAGCCTATCCATACATGATCTTTCAAAACGATAGGTTTAGGATGTGTTTTATCTCTCAGACGGGGAGGAAACAGATGATTGAGTGTGGCGAATACCACTGCATGACCTATCTGGCAATTGTCTCCTATCGTTACGCCACCGTGGTCCTGAAAGTGGCAGCAGGCGTTGATAAATACGTTTTTCCCTATTGTGATGTTTTTGCCGAAGTCGGTATAAAAAGGAGGAAAGAGACAGAATGTCTCATCGACGGGCTTGCCTATGATTTGTGAGAATAACTCGCGTACCTCGCTGGGAGAGTGGTATTTACTATTGAGTTGGTATACTATTTTGCGAGTCTCATCACTCTGTGCACGCATGAAGGCTAAAACTTCGGGGCTGTCCAATACTTCTTGTCTATTGGCTATACTGATATATTCTTCTATTGTCATGAATGTTATACTTTTATCAATAAAGTAGTTGTGAACTTTTTAGACGATGTAAAGATAGAAGTTCAGTCGAATTTTGCAGCTACCATAATTGCAGAAAAAAGTGCCTCAATTCCCTTTTTTACGGTGCCATTCAAGAGCCTATCCATTACGATGTATCATGTATTGGTTAAGTTGATTTTTCAGCTACTTTACACTACCTTTGCAGTCGCTCAAATATTATATTGTGGAAAAAGATTTATTGCAAGACCTTAATGATGCACAGCGTGCCGCAGTACTGTATACCGATGGTGCGCAATTGGTGATTGCCGGTGCAGGGTCGGGCAAGACCCGAGTGCTCACTTACAAAATAGCCTATTTGCTCAGTCAAGGATATGAGCCGTATCATATAATGGCACTCACGTTCACCATCAAGGCGGCCAATGAAATGAAAGAGAGAGTTGCTGCGTTGGTGGGTCATGCTACGGCAGCCCGGTTATGGATGGGTACCTTTCACTCTATATTTTCGCGCATACTCCATGCCAACGCCGAGCGGATAGGTTTCAGACATGACTTTACGATATACGACACGGCCGATTCTCGTTCGCTTATCAAGACGATAATCAAGGAGATGCAGCTTGACGATAAGATATACAAACCCAATGCCGTACAGGCTGCTATATCCAATGCCAAGAATGCACTTATTACACCGGCTGCTTATGCGGCTAATAATGAGTTACGGGAACTTGACCGTCGCCAGAAACGACCTATGCTATACAGTATATACAATACGTATTGGAACCGCTGTTTCCGTGCCGGAGCAATGGACTTCGACGACTTGTTGTTATATACTAACATTCTCTTTCGCGATTTCCCCGATGTGACCGAGCATTATCGTTCGTTGTTTCGTTATATATTGGTCGACGAGTATCAGGATACTAACTTTGCTCAACATCTTATAGTCAATCGCTTGTGTAAGGATGGCGGGGCACGTCTGTGTGTAGTAGGTGATGATGCGCAGAGTATCTATTCGTTTCGAGGTGCCAACATAGGTAATATTTTACATCTTAAAGACGAGTATCCAGGATTGCACATCGATAAGTTGGAACGGAATTATCGTTCAACCCGCAATATTGTAGATGCGGCAAACAGCCTCATTTGTAAAAATAAAGAGCAAATTCCCAAGCGTGTTTTTTCTGAAAAGGAGCAAGGTAGTAAGGTGGCCGTGCTGACGGCTTATTCCGATTTTGAGGAGGCTTTTATGGTGGCCAACCGTATAGTGGAAATGCACCTGACCGATAGCTGTCCTTATAATGGATTCGCCATATTATATCGCACAAATGCCCAGTCGCGTGTGTTGGAAGAGGCTTTGCGTAAGCGTAATATGCCATATCGCATATATGGTGGTTTGTCGTTTTATCAACATAAAGAGATAAAAGATGCCGTAGCGTATTTCCGTCTGGTTATCAATCCCAATGACGAGGAAGCAATGAAGCGTGTCATCAATTACCCCGCACGGGGAATTGGTGAGACTACGGTATCGAAAATAGTGACTTGTGCTCAGACTCACAATGTAGGTGTGTGGGATGTTATCTCGCATCCGGTGGAATATAACCTCTCTGTAAATAGTGGTACACGAGGCAAAATAGCGGCATTCTGCGATTTGATAGAAGCTTTCAGAAGCGAAGCAGAACAGAAAAGTGTACCCGAACTGGCTGAGTTGATTATTCGTCGGTCGGGTATGATGAACGATGTGTATGCGTCGAATGCACCCGAAAATGTCAGCCGACAGGAGAATATCGAAGAATTGCTCAATGGTGTACAGGAATTTTTCGTACTGCGTCGCGAAGAGGGTAACGAGCAAGTCTCCCTTGCCGATTTCCTCGCCGAAGTGTCTCTTATTACCGACCAAGACCGGGGCGATGAGGCTAATGAAGACAAGATTACTCTTATGACCATTCACTCTGCAAAGGGATTGGAGTTCCGCAATGTTTTTATTACGGGACTCGAAGAGGAGCTTTTCCCATCGGCTATGTGTGGTGACGATGAACGTCAGATTGAAGAAGAACGACGTCTGTTGTATGTTGCTATCACTCGTGCTCGCGAAAACTGCATACTTACTTATGCAGCCACTCGTTTCCGCAACGGAAAGACCAATACATGCCGACCTAGCCGGTTTATCAAAGATTTGGACGTACGTTATGTGACACTGCCGGCCGGATGGCAACAAAATTTGTCTCGTCTATCGGTAGGAGAGCGAAGTTATGGAATGGGGGCATCTCAAGAGTCGTTGTTGCGGCGTCCTTCGTTTACGGTTACACCATCTTCTCGGATGCGGCCTGTCGAGAATTCGCGTCGTCTTGTTGTGCCCGATGCTCCTTCTCAGACTACCGAGCAGCACGAGCGTATGGAGTCGCAAGCCGGAGAGCTTCGCATAGGTACTCGTATTCGTCACGACCGTTTTGGCGAGGGTACAATACAAGCTATCGAAGGTTCTGGCGATAATAGTAAGATTACCGTAGAGTTTGTGCATGTGGGTCGGAAACAACTGTTGCTTAAATTTGCTAAGTTTACTATCATTAATTCATAAATAATATAATCATGCAAGATGCATTATTGCAGGCTCCATCGCCTTGTTATGTTCTTGACGAGACTTTGTTTCGTCGCAACCTCGCGTTAATACGTTCTGTAAAAGAGCGTGCAGGAGTAGATATTATACTCGCATTCAAAGCCTTTGCCTTATGGAAAGCTTTCCCGATAGTGCGTGAGTATATACAATGTTCTACGGCCAGTTCGGTACACGAGGCCCGCTTGGCTTTAGAGGAGATGAAATCGCTTGCTCATACCTATTCGCCGGCTTATATCGATGCCGATTTCGACGAAATAATGCGTTGTAGCAGTCACATAACATTCAACTCTTTGCGTCAGTACTCGCATTTTGCCGCGAAGGCAGCTGCCTATCCACGCCATATCTCGTGCGGAATCCGTATCAACCCTGAGTTTTCAGACGTAGAGACCGCGCTGTATAATCCCTGTGCTCCCGGTTCGCGCCTGGGTGTAGTGGCCGAGCAGTTACCGCCTCTTTTGCCACGAGGTATAGAAGGCTTGCATTTTCATACGCTTTGTGAGTCGACGTCGTACGACTTGGAACGTACACTTCAAGTCGTGGAGAAGCGCTTCGAGCCGTGGCTGCAACAAGTGAAGTGGCTCAATATGGGGGGCGGGCATCTGATGACTCGTAAAGATTACAATGTAGAACATCTTATAGCAACCCTGCTTGCCTTCAAAGAGCGTCATCCGCATTTGCAGATTATTATGGAGCCGGGTAGTGCCTTTGCTTGGCAAACAGGAGTATTGGTGACTACTATTGTAGATATTGTGGAAAATCATGGTATTCGTACGGCTATACTGGATGCCTCTTTTGCATGTCACATGCCCGATTGTCTTGAAATGCCATATAAGCCTGCCATACGTGGGGCAGTAGAGCCTACGGCTGGTATGCCGGTATATCGTATGGGCGGAAATTCTTGCCTTAGCGGCGACTTTGTGGGTGATTGGAGTTTCGACCATGAGTTGCAGATAGGAGAGCGTATCATTTTTGAAGATATGATACACTATACCATTGTAAAGACAACAATGTTTAATGGAGTGTCACATCCTTCTATTGCGTTGCTCAAAAGCGATGGCAATTTGCAATTATGGCGTACGTTTGGTTACGATGATTATAAGAACCGCATGGCGTAAATAGAGGAGGGGAGAGGGCTGTCTTCATCACCTTGCTTGTCACTCTACAAGTGTATTGAAAAGAGTAATAGCGGGTAAGACAGACGGTTTTGCTCTTTAGAGTTGAATTGTTGAAAATTCTCCGTATGTAGAAGGGTATAGTCATTTTACCTTTGAGTCATGATGTTCTCGCTATTGAAAATAACGAAGTTACAATTTGTAAGTATTCTTTTTGCAGGCCTATTTACAATTTATAACTAATATTTTTTTGATTATGTTTGGAAGTAATATGGGCTTTTACGTATATTTGCAATGCAACAAAAGCAAAAAGAGTAAATTCAGTTTCATAATGCCAAATGCCACTGTGAAGTGGGGTAAATGGAAGAGGGCGGCCTGAAGAGGCTGCCCTCTTTATTATAAATTGTAGCTACTGTATAAAATGAGATGTGCTTTAATATGAAAAAAATGTCTCATTTTTGCATTCTTTCTTCTTTAAGCTTCGTAAGACAAGAATAAACGTAGTAAGTTGTAATACTTTTTCGATTATATAATGTGCGTATTATCAGTATATTATCTATAATATAAAATGATTTTTTCGAATGTCCGTTTCTTTTTCTTATTTTACTGTCAATGATGTAGCTATTATTTATTACGATACTTGAAATGCTTTTTGCAAGAGTTGTTTTTTGTTGTCGAGAGAAAGAAGCTGTTTTGCGGCAAAATATGTTAGAGTCTGTTGAACTGTATATATTGTGTTTTTGTTGTGTGGGGTGAGTGTTGCGATGCATTGTTGTTATTGTAACTTTCGGAGCTTTGGCAGGTTGTTATATGTTATATTCTTCTGAGGATGAGGAAAATATATTTTTACCGGCTGAAGATATTTTGTCGCAACACAAAAATGGTTATTCGGGTATATAAATTGGGTGATGCCAAGCAGTTTGATAATTGGGGATATTGTTGTATATCCTAACTAATAGAGTTATCTTTGTACCGAATAAGATTTATTTTTAAGACTGTTATTAATTTTTTTGAGTACGGTCTGAAGCATGAATGTGTATCAATGGGCTCTTCTGTGATGACACTGAAGACCGCGAAGCGTGCCCAAATATCGTTGTCAAATGTTTATAACGAGCAGATTCTTAAAGAATTAGTATATTATACTCTGCTTTTATAGCATTATGTAAATGTTTTATAAAAGTAGAAATAAAAAGAATTGGCTCACAAGTTGGGTTAAAGGGAGAGGTATTGTAAGTAACACGTTTCTGATAAATAGGACAAATGTTCTTTTTTAGAATTCATCAAGATATTTAGCCATGAAAGGAATAGTATTGGCCGGGGGTTCAGGCACACGCCTGTACCCGATAACCAAAGGCGTCAGCAAGCAGATGTTACCCATCTACGACAAACCGATGATATACTATCCTATCTCGGTGTTGATGCTGGCGGGGATACGCGAAATACTGATCATCTCCACCCCTCAAGACCTGCCGGGTTTCCGCCGCCTGTTGGGCGATGGTAGTGACTATGGTGTCCGCTTCGAGTATGCCGAGCAGCCGTCACCCGACGGACTGGCACAGGCATTTATCATCGGCAGAGAGTTTGTCGGCAACGATGCCGTGTGTCTGGTCTTAGGCGATAACATCTTTCATGGGACAGGCTTTTCGGCCTTGTTGAAGGAGGCGGTCCGCAATGCCGAGCAGTCCGATAAGGCAACCGTCTTCGGCTATTGGGTCGACGACCCGGAGCGTTACGGCGTGGCCGAGTTCGATGCCGAAGGAAATTGCCTGTCGATAGAGGAGAAACCCGTTCATCCGAAGTCGAACTATGCCGTTGTGGGACTCTACTTCTATCCTAACAGTGTGCTGGATATCGCCGCTGCGGTAAAGCCCTCGGCACGCGGAGAGCTGGAGATAACGTCTGTCAACCAAGAGTATTTGCAACGGGGAGAGTTGAAGGTACAGACACTGGGACGAGGCTTTGCATGGCTCGACACCGGTACGCACGACTCTCTGGCCGAAGCCTCCATCTTTGTAGAGGTCATAGAGAAGCGCCAGGGGTTGAAGATAGCCTGCCTCGAAGGAATTGCCTATCGCAAGGGCTGGATAGGCAGGGAAAAGATAGAAGAGATAGCCCGCCCCATGCTGAAGAACCAGTATGGGCAGTATCTGATGAAGGTAATTAAGGAGATAAACTATACAGGAAAAGAGAATCTTGATTAACCACCGATGGAAGTCATAAAGACGAATATAGAGGGCGTAGTAATTATAGAGCCGCGCATCTTCCGGGATGCCAGAGGCTACTTTTTCGAATCGTTTTCACAACGCGAGTTCGACGCGAAGGTACGCCCCATCCGATTTGTACAAGACAATGAGAGCATGTCGAGTTATGGCGTGATGCGCGGCCTGCACTTTCAGCGTCCGCCCTACACACAGAGCAAGCTGGTACGCTGCGTCCGCGGCCGGGTTCTCGACGTAGCCGTCGACATCCGCAAAGGCTCACCCACCTACGGGCAACATGTCGTCGTAGAGCTGTCGGAAGAGAACCATCGTCAGTTCTTCGTTCCCCGCGGCTTCGCCCACGGCTTTGCCGTATTGAGCCAGACAGCCATCTTCCAGTACAAGTGCGACAACTTCTACGCCCCGCAAGCCGACGGCGGTATCAGTATTAAGGACGACAGTTTGGGCATCGACTGGCGCATCCCCGTATCCGAAGCCCTGCTGAGCGACAAGGACACTAAACATCCCCTTTTACGCGATTTCGATTCTCCCTTCGATTATAACGACAACCTTTATCCCGAATTCAAGCAATGAATATACTAGTCACCGGCGCCAACGGCCAGCTCGGCAACGAGATGCGCATCGTATCGCAACAGAGCGCCCACCATTATATCTTCACCGATGTCGCCGAGCTCGACATCACCGATGCGGCAGCCGTAGAAAAGATGGTAGCCGACAATGACGTGAAAGTCATCGTCAACTGTGCCGCCTATACCAATGTCGACAAGGCCGAAGAAGACCGCTCTTTGGCCGAACTTCTCAATGCCAAGGCCGTAGAGAACCTGGCCGTAGCCATCCGCCGAAACGAGGGAGTACTCGTGCATGTCTCCACCGACTACGTCTTCGGCGGAAACAAGAACAACACTCCGTGCCGGGAAGAGGAGGCAGCCAACCCCACCGGCGTTTATGGAGAGACCAAGCTGCATGGCGAAGAGGCCGTCATCCGCAGCGGCTGTCACTACCTCATCATCCGCACGGCCTGGCTGTACAGCGAGTACGGGAAGAACTTCGTGAAGACGATGCTCAACCTCACGGCCACAAAACCCAGTCTGAAAGTCGTCTTCGACCAGACCGGTACTCCCACCTACGCCTACGACCTGGCAGCCGCCATCTACGACATCGTTGAGCAGCGCAAGTACGAAGGGCGAGATGGCATCTACCACTACTCCAACGAAGGCGTCTGCTCATGGTATGACTTCACGAAAGCAATCGCCGAGTATGCCGGCCACACCGCCTGCGACATACAACCCTGCCACAGCGACGAGTTCCCCTCGAAGGTCGTGCGTCCCAGCTACTCGGTACTCGACAAGACTAAGATAAAGACAACCTTCGGCCTGAAAATCCCCTATTGGACCGACTCGCTGAAACAGTGTATCGACAACCTCCAACGTCAACAGTAACAGTAACAATGAATTCCTACACAAGACATATCCTCATCACCGGCGGAGCCGGCTTCATAGGCTCGCACGTAGTGCGCCTCTTCGTCAACAAGTACCCCGAGTACCACATCGTCAACCTCGACAAGTTGACCTATGCCGGCAACCTGGCCAATCTCAAAGACATAGAAGAGCGTCCCAACTACACCTTCGTGCGCGCCGATATCTGCGACTTCGATAAGATGCTCGAGGTAATGCGACAATACCACATCGACGGCATCATCCACCTGGCAGCCGAGAGCCACGTCGACCGCAGCATTAAAGACCCCTTCACCTTTGCTCGTACCAACGTCATGGGAACACTCAGCCTGCTGCAAGCCGCCAAACTCTATTGGGAGTCACTCCCCGAGAGATACGAAGGCAAACGCTTCTACCATATCTCCACCGACGAAGTCTACGGGGCGCTGGAGATGACCCATACCGAAGGCATCGAGTCGCCCTTTACGACAACAGCTTCGTCGTCAAAACACCATCTTGCTTACGGTAAGGACTTCTTCTACGAAGAAACCAAATACAATCCCCACAGCCCCTACTCGGCCAGCAAAGCATCGAGCGACCACTTCGTCCGTGCCTACCACGACACCTACGGCATGCCCACGATAGTAACCAACTGCTCCAACAACTACGGTCCCTACCAATTCCCCGAGAAACTCATACCCCTTTTCATCAACAACATACGCCACCGCAAGCCCCTTCCCGTCTACGGTAAAGGCGAGAACGTACGCGACTGGCTCTATGTCGAAGACCATGCCCGTGCCATCGACCTCATCTTCCACAAAGGCAAGACAGCCGATACCTACAACATAGGCGGCTTCAACGAGTGGAAAAACATCGA
This sequence comes from uncultured Porphyromonadaceae bacterium, assembly GCA_900538705.1. GTDB lineage: Bacteria > Bacteroidota > Bacteroidia > Bacteroidales > Barnesiellaceae_A > Barnesiella_A. The sequence goes on along the minus strand of UPZG01000005.1, from coordinate 120,337 downwards.
CCTCATCCGGGTAGTCATCAACACCGTCGACCGCCTGTTAGGACGCCGGGAAGGCGAAGACATGGACCTCATCACCTATGTCACCGACCGTGCCGGGCATGACAAGCGCTACGCCATTGACTCGACGAAACTGCAGAAAGAGTTAGGTTGGGAGCCCAGCCTGCAATTCGAAGAGGGCATCGAGAAGACCGTACGGTGGTACCTCGATAATCAGGAATGGATGGATAACATCACCTCGGGCGACTACGAAAAGTACTACGAGGAGATGTATGAGAAGAGATGAATCGGATATTCACAATACATAGTCATTGTGTGTATTATAGTTATACAGATGCAAGGTTTATAAAAACTCTTTCTATCGAAATGTTGTATTGAATTATCTTCCTGGAAGAGCTATTGCCCATAGATGAAGAACATGACAACTTGTACACAGACAACTTTACCACCGCGCGACAACTACATGCAAGCCGTACGAGGGTTGTGTATCATAGCCGTTGTCATGATACATATACCACCTGTTTCCGGAGTGAACATTTCACAGCAAGTCATTAATTTTGCGGTTGCTGTCTTCTTCTTTATCTCAGGATATTTTGTCAAGACAGAGACATTTTCTCTCAAAAAACGCACGTTGCGTACATGGCTGCCATATTGCCTGTGGACAATATTCGCTCTACTTGTGTATGGAATCTCCCTGCGGTTTCTGGGTGGACGTAAGATAGACTTCGACACGTACGAGATAATAAAGATTATTTTCTTCGGAGGAGCTGCTCCGCAACTTTATTTCTTGAGTGTCCTTTTGCAACTTACCTTGCTCACCCCGTTTTTGATAAAATTGATACAACAGGACAATCGTGTAGTAGACCTCGTTTGTTGGGCTGTCACACCGGTTTATGTTGCTATAATGTACCTATATGACTATATTACAGGCAGTCGCTTTCCACTTTATTGTGCTCTTTTCCCGGCCTGGTTTGGTTTCTATTATGCCGGTATGGTAGTACGAGAACGAAACATCACTCTGCGGGTAAGCAACGTGACACTTGTCGCCTTGCTATTGCTGACCCTCTACCTCTCTTTGGCCGAATCGCAGCTATTAGAAACTAAATTACCATGGATAGCTGTTTCTCAAATCAAATTCAGCTCCATGCTCTATGCTGCTGCCGTCATAGCCTTGGTACTGAAAAACCACGACCCGCAACAACCGGCCGGCCTCCTTTCGCGCATCGGTGACTATTCGTTTGGGATATACCTCATACACATATATGTATTGGTACTTATCAATAAGTCTGTCGACTTCGTTTTTGGTAATACTCTCTTTTACCCATTTCTTCACAGCCAATTCGTTCGTATACTTCTTGTTGTTGCCATCAGTTATGCCATTGTATCACTGTTGGCAAAAGTCGTGGGCGACAAGTCGGCCAAGTACGTAGGATTGAAATAATATATGGCAATAGATACTGCTGCAAATAATAAGAGAATAGCCAAGAACACACTGATGCTCTATTTCAGGATGCTGTTCTCTATGCTTGTGTCGCTTTATACCAGTCGTGTAGTATTACAAGTCCTTGGTGTAGAAGATTACGGTATCTATAATGTTGTGGGTGGAGTTGTTGCTATGATGGGTGTGCTTAATGGAACGATGGCGGTAGCTTCACAACGTTATCTTACATTTGAACTTGGCCGAGGTAACATTGTAAGATTAAAACAGGTGTTTAGTATGTGTTTTGCAATTTTTATAATGCTGACTTTTGTCATAATCATACTATGTGAAACTGTTGGGCTGTGGTTCTTAAATACACAAATGGTTATACCTGAAGAACGAATGCAAGTGGCTAATTGGGTGTATCAGTTTTCGATTTTTTCATGTGTGGTTTCATTAATTATAACACCATATAATGCGACTATAATTGCACATGAGCGGATGAATATTTATGCATATGTTGGAATATTAGAAGTTGTTCTAAAATTGGCTGTTGCTTATTTATTGCTTATTATACCGCTTGATAGTTTATTTATGTACGGATTTCTGTTGCTCCTTAGTCAAATTGTAGTGGCTATTATTTATATTGCATATTGTTTAAAATATTTCCCAGAATCGAGGTACAAGTTTTACTGGGAGAAATCTTTGTTTGTAGAACTTGTGAATTATTCAGGATGGAATTTGTTTGGATCGTTGTCTGGATTAGTAAAAGGTCAAGGATTGAATATTTTGCTTAATATGTTTTTCAATCCATCTATAAATGCAGCACGTGGTATAGCATATCAAATAAATTCTGTTATTACGCAGTTCTTTACTAATTTTTATACTGCAGTGCGACCTCAGATAACGAAATATTATGCGCAAGGTGACATAAAAGAAATGACAAAACTTGTATTTAGTAGTTCTAGGTTATCTTTTTATTTGATAATGCTTGTTTCTATGCCAATTATAATTGAAACGCCGTACATTGTAAATTTATGGTTAGGGCAATTGCCAGAATATATAGTACCATTTACTCGCTTGATAATAGCCATTTCAGCGGTTGACTCGATGGCATCTCCATTGATGACAATAGTACATGCTACAGGAAATATTCGGCTTTATCAATTTTCTGTAGGGACAGTTACAATTCTTAATATTCCTATTTCATATGTTTTTTTACGATTGGGTTATTCTCCTTTGTCGGTTTTTTATATATCATTGTTAATTTCTATTGTTTGCCTGTTTATGCGTTTATGGATTGTTCGTAGGTTGATTCTGTTCCCTGTTAAGAAATATATTGTTGAGGTATTAGGAACATCCTTGCTCGTTTGTGCAGTTGCGTTAGTCATTCCATTGACTGTCTATATGATTTTAGATGAAAATGTTTATACAGTTTTATTTATTTGCATACTTTGTATAGTATCTAGTATTATTGCTATATATTATATGGGCTTGAATTCTCAAGAACGAAAACTGATGTACGCAATTAGAACAAAAATTTTTCAGAGGTAATGAATATTCAACTTGCACCTTTAGATACTTGTACCGGATGCGGTGCGTGCGCTTTTAGATGCCCTAAGAAATGTATCAAAATGCAGGAAAATCAAATTGGAATTATCTATCCTGTGATTGATATATCTGTATGTATAGGTTGTCATCGGTGTGAGAGTGTATGTCCAATTCTGAATAATGTAAATTCATACGATTCCCAACTTGCATATGCCGCATGGTCAGTTGATAAGAACGAGCGAGATACTTCTGCATCTGGAGGTGTTGCGATAGAGATGTATAAGTTGGCATTACGTAACGGATATGTGGCTGTTGGAGCTTCACAAAATAAAGATTTTACGGTAACTCATAAAATTACTACAGAAACAAATGTGTTAAAAAGTTTCAAGAATTCGAAGTATGTATTCAGTGATTCGTATGAGGCGTTCAACGAAATGAAAACCTTGTTGAATGAAGGAAAGAAAGTAATATTTATTGGATTACCTTGCCAAGTCGCAGCTTTGAGAAATTTGTTCTCTGAGAAAGATACGTTGTTATTACTAGTTGAGGTTGTGTGCCATGGTACGACTCCTTTTTCGTATTTGAGACAGCATATTGAGCTGTTGTCAAAGCAATCAGGAAAGGTAGCAAAAAGAATGTCGTTTCGAGATCCAATCGCATATACGTATACATTTACATTTACATTATATGACAATGAAGATAAGATGTTTTATGCAAAACGCACAAAGGATGGTGATACTTATCAATTTGGTTACCATCGAGCTGTGACATATCGGGAAAACTGCTATCATTGTCGCTTCGCAAAATCACAACGTATTTCGGATATTACGATTGCTGATTATCATGGCCTTGGCCTTAGTGCTCCTTGTAAATTTACAGAAGAAAAAGTTTCATTAATACTCGTGAATACAGAAAAAGGTAAATTATTTGTAAATGAATTAATAGAAAATAAATGTATTCAAGTAGAACAACGTCCTCTTGAAGAACCATTCATTGGTGAACCGCAATTGAAACATCCAACCGTGAAAAGTAAATATAGGCTAATGTTTGAGAAAGAAATTATCATAAATCACGGTGATTTTGAGAATGCAATTAGAAAAATATTAATAACGTATCAGAGAGATTTGCGTATTATGACATTGTTTACGTTTCCAATAAGGATCGCGCGTAATATAAAGAAAAGGATATTTGATAGATGAAAATAGGAATAATAACGATACACAATTCGCCGAATTATGGTGCATGTTTACAAGCATACGCTTTATGGAAATATATATCTTTGCAAGAGCAGAATTGCGAGATTATAGATTTATATAGACCGCATCAAACTGAATATGTGAATAGTAAAAGGTTTAGTCCGATGAGGCAAAATAAAGACATAATATCAATGACTAAACATTTTATAAAACAAGTATTTAGTTTGGGAAAGGATAGATCGAAGAATAATTTGTTTTCTTGTGAAGCAAAATCCAAATTTGATGAGTTTAATTCGCAAATTAGATTGTCAAAGCCGTATACAGGTATTGACGAACTTTATGTGACTCCACCGGAATATGACCTTTATATTTCTGGAAGTGATCAGTTATGGAATCCAGGACAACCATATTGCCTTGAACCTTATTTTTTGACATTTGTTCCTGTCGGTTGTATGAAAATATCATACGCAACTAGTATAGGTATTACAAACTTGACTGAAAGAGAAAAAAATAGATTTAAAATGTGGTTATCATCATATACTGCTATTTCTGTAAGAGAAAAGCAGGCAAAATCTCTTTTAGAATCATTTGTAGGAAGAACAGATATATGTCAGGTGCCAGATCCAACATTCCTTTTGAGTTTGGAACATTGGGATAGTATTGCAATCAGACCTTTAAAAAAGGAGAAATATCTGTTGTTGTTTACACTAAATTGGTCGCAACAATTATTTGAATATTCTTTGAGGCTTTGTGAAGAATGTGGATTATGTTTGGTTGTATTGGCACAAAAGCAACCTAAATATTCCGGCACCCTCTATATACCGGTAACAGATGCTGGACCTAAAGAGTTTATCGGCTATATTGCAGAAGCTGATATGGTGATAACAGATTCGTTTCATTGTACGGTATTTTCCATTATTATGGGAGCTAAAAATTTTTATACATATGTCTCGCCAAAAAATGATAGAGGGAGTCGTATAACAGACATACTTGATTCTTTTGGTTTGCAGAACCATTTATTAGATACAGGTTTGACAGCCAGTTATTCTCAATTAACTGCACAAGATATAGACAGAAATGATATATTGAAAAAGGTAGAATTGATGAAAGCACAAGGAAGAACTTTCCTCGATAAATTTATAAAATGATGAAAAACAGATATTTGTAATTTGTGTGAATAAGACATTTGATATATTGTGGAAGTCATTGCTTTTAGTAGAATGTTTTGTTTGTAGACAATTTATCTGTGTTTCTTATTGTTTCGTCTTTTTAGATTTTTACATAAGCTGATGATTATGGGTATGTTTGTATGATAATAAAACATTCTAATATATTTGCTTTTGTTTCCATCGCCATGTTGGGGTATTATGTAACATGTTTTTGAACGATGTTTCATTATGAATATTTCAGGCGTAAATAATTGTTATGGATGTGGAGTATGTGCAGTAGTATGCTCTCGACATATAATAAAGATTAAATTGAATAAAGACGGTTTTTATGAACCATACATAACAGATAGTAATAAATGTACAGATTGTGGTTTGTGCATGGACGTTTGTTCGTATTCCCATAATGATTTGTCATTAAGAGATATAAATATCAAGGGTTATGCAGCATGGAGTAATGAAGAGACCGTACGTCATAAATGTTCTTCCGGCGGTGTTAGTTTTGAAATTGCCTTAAAGTTAATAAATAAAGGATATAAAGTATGCGGAGCTAGATATAATCCGACGAATAATCGTGTCGAACATTATATTGCTGAGACTGAGGAAGACTGTAAACAGTCTATTGGAAGTAAATACATACAAAGTTATACAGTTGATGGCTTTAATACAATTAATAAAAAAGAAAAATATCTTGTAATAGGAACCCCTTGCCAGATCGATTCATTCAGGCGGTATATACGCAGATTCCATTGTGAAGATAATTTTGTCCTTATGGATTTCTTTTGTCACGGTATGCCATCATACAATTTATGGGAAAAATACTTAAAGTATAGTCGTATAAATCATCCGGAAAATATAGTTTGGCGTAATAAAGATTTTGGTTGGCATGATTCTTATAATATGATTATAAAAAATACAGGTAAAACATTTCAATGTCGAGCAACGGAAGGAGATCTTTTTTATAAATATTTTTTTGGACATTATTGCTTGGGTAGGCAATGTGTAGATTCTTGTAGATTCAAGATGTTTAATTCTTGTGCGGATATTAGAATCGGTGATTTTTGGGGAAAGGCATATCAAAATAATGAGGAAGGAGTAAGTGCTGTTATTACCTTTACAGAAAGAGGAGATGAATTACTAAAACAGTCAAATTGTAAAGTGGTAGAGCATCCACTCGATGTTGTTGTAGATGGGCAAATGGAGAATAACGCATGTAATAACAGACAATCAGTTTTATTTTGTAAATTATTACGTACATATATGCCACTATATATTATAGATAAGATAATTATAGTTCAATATTATTATACAAGACTAAAAGATAAACTTTTCAAATGCGCAAAATAAAAAAAGTCGCTTTGATTACAATGAGCGATGTGCCTAATTATGGTTCTATGCTTCAAACATATGCATCACAGAAAGTGCTGGAATTCTTGGGATGTATAGTAAGCGTTATAGATTATAAATATCCTAATGATTGGCAATATAGAAGTGGGTTGGTCAGGAACAAGTCATGGAAGGTATTTATATATAATCTTGTAAAATTGATTTTTATTCGGAAATCTGTATTTGAAGATTTTAAGTATCGATATATACATTGTACAAAGCGTTTCGATTCATATGCTAAGTTATTGTCAGAGGATTGGAATAGATATGATATAATATGTGTCGGTAGTGATCAAGTTTGGAATCCTAATTACACTTATGGCGATAAAGCATTTTTATTGGGATTTGTACCGGAGTATATTTATAAGTTTTCATTGGCTTCAAGTTTTTCTGTAAATACTATCCCACAGAATTATAGAAAGTTATATTTTGAAAAGCTGTCTCGCTTAAATGCCATATCAGTGCGCGAAAATAATGGAGCAGATGTTGTTAAGAATTTAGGAATTGAAAAGAGAGTAAAGGTTATTTTGGATCCTACATTATTGTTGGATAGAAAGGAATGGAATTCTATTGTCTCTTCAAACAAAGTAAACAAAAGAAAACCGTATATTTTATTATATACGATGACTTATGCATTCGATCCTCGACCTCGTATATATGAAGTTGTAAGATATTTTCAAAAAAGAACAGATTATGATGTATATGTTATATCTGGAGATGAATGTGGGGAATGGGATATAAAGACAACAAAAATAAAGAATGTTTCTGTTATAGAGTTTGTTTCTTATTTTATGGATGCAAGTTTAGTGGTTACATCTTCTTTTCATGGTACGGCATTTGCAGCTAACTTTGGAATTCCGTTGATCGCTTTTGTCCCAGAAAATAAAGGTGATGACAGACAGATTACACTTTTGAAAGAGTTAGATATGGAGCAATGTATTACATTTGTAGATACTCATATAGAAGATATAAATCCTTATTATGATATAGATAAAGAACAGAAAATTCTTGCAACGAAAAGAGCAGATTCTTTATCCTGGATTTCGGCAACATTGAATAATAGAAGATAAGATATATGCAGAATATATATAAATTAAAGTCAATTAGAATTTGGCTTTTGTTTTTTGGAGTAGTATTGTTTATGTATACTAATGGTATGCTGTTTACATGGCTATTTGCAGGATCTTTTCTTAGTATATGGCGGCAACTGTCGTGGTTAATATTGTTTATATTATTATATACGTCGTATAGAAAATATAATAACATAGAGTTATATTCTGTAATGAACTTTTTTTCTGTTTATTTGGTTATTTTGTTATTTCTGTCAGCTTATACTTTTATATATCAAGGATTTAATTTTGTCCGAGTTTTTTATTCATTGTGGCTATATTTGATTGGAGTACCGTTTGTCCTTTTTGCACCTATGGCTGTAAGAGCTCGAATTAATAAAAAATGGTTCTTTGGTATATTTACTTATATGGGTTTGTTTATTACGATAGGCCTTTTTATTGATTATCGTTTGGGTGGGCTGATAACAAGAACTTTACATTCAGGTTTTGATAAAGGAGATTTAGCAGATCAGTCTCGTTTATGTTTTCTGTCAGAAGCTCCTACAACATTTGCTGTAATATATTGTTTCTTTTCAATTTCAGCTTTGGCTATGATGAGAATGAGCAAATCTTGGATTATGAAAAGTTGGTATTCAGTTATCGCTGTTTCTTCTATTTTAGGCGCTTGGATGACCGGAAGTAGGCAAATTGTTTTATGCTTGGTAATAATTTTGATAATTGGATTTATGTATTATATATTTTTCGTAAAAGATAGAAGAATATATTTTATGATAATTCCGTTGACAATAGTGTTAGGTTCATTACCTTGGGCTCTTGGTGTCGCTCACGAAAATGATGTGTATGTTAGTAGATTTGATCGCGAAACTGTAGAAGAAGATGACCGATATTTGACTTGGGAAAGAGGATACCAAGAGCTTTTTGTAAATGCTTCGTTAAGAAGCTGGTGTTTGGGTAATGGAATTGGATATGCATCGGGACAACAGATCCATTCTGGGGAATCTTTAGGTAGCCATTATGAAAATACTTATTTGGCTCGATTTAATGAAATGGGAATTTGGGGAATTGTGTTGTTATTGTATCCGGTCTTTTTTGTTATAAAAAAAATAAATTTCAGATCCTATATAGATGTGCTTATATTATTAGTGTTAATTACATTTTTGATAATTTCTATGATATCTCCCAATGGTAATTCTCCGACTACACAAATCGCAGTTTATTTATCATTAGGAGTATTTATTGAACGTCGTTACTTTGCTTTTTGATTATGAAATATAGTATTATTATACCAGTTTATAATATTGAAAAGTACGTGTCTGATGCTATAAAATCGTGTTTACGGCAGCTATGTAAAAGTGATTATGAAGTTATTATTGTGAACGATGGTTCGACAGATAACTCAGCTTTTGTTATAGAATCTTTTTTACATGATTCTCGTATAGTATATATTAATAAAACCAACGGAGGTTTATCATCAGCGCGCAACGCAGGAATGTCTGTCGCAAAAGGAGATTATATTCTTTTTTTGGATGGAGATGACTGGTTGTCTGATAATGCTTTGTTAATATTAGACCAAGAAGTCGGAGATGCCGATATTACAGTATTTCCTATGATGTATGTGTACCCAGATGGTACACGGAAGGAATCAGATTATTCTGCATTGTATGGAATCCACAATTCAGAGCATTTTTTGTCGATATCTATGCGGAAAAGAATCTTTAATATAATACCGGCTCAAAATAAGATATATAAGAAAGATTTTTTAATTCAAAATCATATCTCTTTTATCGATGGTATATTACATGAGGATAATCCTTTCTTTTTTACTTCAATTTTATCGTCCCATACTGTAAAAACGATTTCCGAACCGATATATATGTATCGCCAAAATAGGGCTGGTTCTATTACTGCAACATGTTCTTTACGTAATTTTGAGGGTGTCATAAAGGGAAATGCTTCTATATTAGAGAAAGCTGGTAAAAGTAATAAATATGTTAATTTTTTTATTCTTACATTACATTTATTTCAAGTTATAGGTAATTATAAAGAAACTTCTGATTTGAATACCGTAATGGCATATTATGAACAGATCAAAATAAAGAAAGACATTATAATAATGATGTTTAGATCCTATTTTAGATTTAACACATACGTATTGCTTTGTATATTACTTATTCATCCTGTTTTATTACGAAAAATTTTGGGTAAATGAAATCTTATTTTATAGCAAATATTATACCTAAAGGTATGTTGCTTAAAGATTTCTCGCAAGCTGCGAATAATTTTTGCTGGAAATTGATCGATGCAAATTGTTTCGACAAAGCATATGCGTGCTTGCCAATAAACATTCCTTCGAAGTTATCTTATATGAATATAGATAATGTGTGTAATATACAATGTCGTATATTTCCTCATCGTGGATTTCTTCGCTTTGTAAATGCCTTTATTGAAAGTATATATCTTGTTTATAAAATAGGTATGCGTAAAAAGATATGGTTTTACAACATTACTTCGTATAACGTAATGCCTTATTTTATATTGAAGTTTTTGCTTAGGAATAAAGTGTATATAATATTGGCCGATTTTACACCTCTTAGATGTAAAATTTCATTGCAGGCAACTATTTGGTGGGCTATATGTAAATCTGATGGTATTATTTCATTGTCATCGCGTACAGACTTTAAGCATAAAAATATGTCGTTTTTAGCAGGTATTGTCCCAGAATGTCAGATACAGACTACAATAGAACGAGTTCACCAATCAAATAAACGGATATTTTTATTTTCTGGAGTATTAGGTGATGTTACGGGTTTACCTATGGCAATAGAGGCCTTTAGGGAGATACCAGAAGCTCAATTATACATTACTGGAAATGGGAATAGTGAATGCCTTAATGTAATCTCACAGAAATATCCTAATATTAAATATATAGGATACCTCCCATATGAGAAGTATCTTTCTGTGTTAAAAACAGCTGATGTGTGCCTTAATTTCAGAAATCCTTTCTTGCCTGAGAATAGAAATAATTTCCCATCTAAAGTCCTTGAATTTTTCTCATGGAATAAAGCTGTTTTGTCTACAATGGACTATCCAGAATTGAAAGATTTTAAATATCTGAAGGTACCGTATCAAAAAAGATATATAATACAAGAGATAAAGAGAATCTTATTATTATCAGAAGAAGAACTTTCTATTTATCAAGATAATAGAATTCCTCTAAGACAAAATTTTTCTGTCTCGGTATGGCGTGATACTATAAAAGAAATAGAGAATAATTCCAATGGAAAGAATAAAGTGGGTTGATGTTGCCAAAGGTTTGTGTATATTATTAGTTGTTGCGGGGCATACGGGTATACCTGTATATCTTGTATTATGGATATTCTCGTTTCATATGCCATTTTTCTTTTTTATATCAGGATTTTTATATAATAACCATAAGTATACCCCAATCCAGTTTATCTTTAAGAGAGTAAAATCTTTGTTATTACCATATGCTATATTCTCCGCAATAGTTATTTTGTTAATGCCAATCTATGCATCTCACGAGGTAACTATTTTTGAGTTACCGTCTATTGCATATGATGTGTTTTGTCATGGTTGGGCTTCAGATAATTATACATATCCACTATGGTTTATTCCTGTTTTATTTGTAGTAGAGGTAGTTTATATGCTTTTATGTCGTTTGCCTAATATTATAAAGGTTATATGTATTATTTTATTAGGTTTGTTGGGGATTGTGTTATATTGGAAAAATATTTCTTTTGTTTATACATTGCCATCTGTATGTACTGCAATTGTGTTTTATTATTTAGGGAATTTAATGCACGTGAAGATATCCAGTATCTCTATTAGACGATTGAAGACAGTTACAATGATAACTCTTTTTTTATTAGCGTTTGTAATAAGTATATTGGTTTCTCAATATAATCTTCCTCAAATAGATTTGGCATATAATCAGTTGTCAAATCCTATTTTGATGTATATTGCAGCCATTGCAGGTATAATTATCGTGATATTAACATCTATGATTATAATATCCAAGAGTCGTGTACTGACAACTTTAGGAACATATTTTGGAAAAAATACGTATGTCATATTAGCTACGCATGTGTTATATATGCAGCTGTTAATCAGATTTTTAGGAAATGGAAACTCTTTTCTGCGTCATCTTTGTATGTGGATATTGATGATTTTGACTATTTATTGTATCAACAATTATGTACCGTGGATTTTAGGGAAAAAAAGAGTATATGAAAAATAGTTACGATATAATATATCTGACAAATACACCTTCATTTTATAAAGTTAATTTATGCCATGAAGTAGGAAAGCAATGTAAATTGTTGCTTGTGTTGTATGGTTACGGAAAAGAAGCTGTCAATAAGCAGTTGAAAGAGCGAGAGACGTTGTCGTTTGATTATATTTTTCTTTCAGAGGGTGATGCTGCAAAACGAAATAAGATAAGAACGTTTTGTAGATTGCTGAACCTTTTGTTGCGAGTAAAGTATAAGAAACTGCTTTTTGCTGGTTGGTTTGTTCCTGAATATAATATCGTTTCGTTTTTTACATCGAAGAGAAAAAATGTTGTACTTAGTGAGTCTTCTGTAAAGGATGTTTCTTTTGTAGGCATTAAAGGTATTATTAAAAAGCTAGTGATAGGCCGTATGTCGGTAGCTATGGCATCGGGCTCTTTACATGTAGAATTGTTTGAAAAGATAGGATTTCAGGGCAAAATTATTAAAACTGGAGGAGTAGGAATTTTTAATAAACCTGTACGTCAGTTATCGACGTCAAAGTATAGAGTCCCGTTAAGATATTTATATGTGGGACGACTTGTATCAGTAAAGAATTTGGAATTTTTAGTTCGTTGTTTTAGTGAGTTAGGGAAACCTCTTACCATTGTAGGTAGTGGAGAATTGGATAATAGATTGAAACAAATGGCAGCGGGCAATATTATATTTAAAGGTTTTGTGCCTAATGAAAATTTGCCTCAGATTTATTCCTCTCATGATATATTTATATTGCCGTCGGTATATGAGCCGTGGGGGTTAGTTGTTGATGAGGCTATATACTGGGGTTTGCCTGTTATTGTCAGTGATGTGGTAGGATGTTCTGTCGATATGGTCGTAAATCCTGGTACTGGTGTAGTATTTAAGAGTAACGATATCGCATCTTTTGTCGCGGCAGTTAATGAAATAGAAAATAATTATAATAAATACAAACAGGCCGTCGATGTCTTTGATTTTGACAAACGTGATGAGCTGCAAGTCGCAGCATATTTGAAACTTTTAGAATGAGATTATTATGAACATAGCTATTGTTGGTACTGGATATGTAGGTCTTGTATCGGGTACATGTTTTGCCGAGATGGGTGCTGATGTCACCTGTGTCGATGTAGATGAGAAAAAAATCGGTCGTCTTTTGGCAGGTGAGATACCTATTTATGAGCCTAATCTTGATACGTTGGTAGCACGTAACGTGAAAGCAGGACGGTTGCACTTTACTACTGACCTTACGAAGGTGCTTGATAACGTGGAGATTGTGTTTAGTGCGGTGGGAACACCTCCTGATGAGGATGGTAGTGCCGATCTTCGTTATGTGCTTGAGGTCGCACGTACTATAGGTCGCAACATGAATCACTATGTGTTAGTGGTTACCAAAAGCACAGTGCCGGTGGGCACGGCCGAGAAGGTGAAAGCTGTAATTCGAGAAGAGCAACAACGTCGCGGAGTAGATATACCGTTTGATGTGGCCTCCAATCCAGAGTTCTTGAAAGAGGGTGCTGCGATAGATGATTTTATGAAGCCCGACCGTGTAGTGGTTGGCGTGGAGAGCGAGCGTGCGCAAGAACTTATGACCCGCCTTTACAAGCCCATGTTGCTCAATAATTTCAGGGTTATATTTATGGATATACCTTCGGCTGAGATGACGAAATATGCGGCTAATTCGATGTTGGCGACCCGTATATCTTTTATGAATGATATAGCCAATCTGTGCGAGCTGGTGGGCGCCGATGTCAATATGGTGCGTAAGGGTATAGGTAGTGATACTCGTATTGGTAGCAAGTTCCTCTATGCTGGATGTGGATATGGCGGAAGTTGCTTTCCCAAGGATGTGAAGGCGTTGATACATACAGCGCAGGAATATGGGTATAACATGCAGGTCCTCAATGCTGTAGAGGCAGTGAATGAACGGCAGAAGAATATTCTTTTTGAGAAATTTGTTCGCTATTTCAATGGCGATGTAGCAGGACGGAAGGTCGCTTTGTGGGGATTGGCTTTCAAACCTCAGACCGATGATATGCGTGAGGCTCCTTCGTTGGTACTTATAGAAAGTCTTTTGGCGGCTGGATGTCAGGTTACGGCGTACGATCCGGTTGCAATGGATGAGTGTCGTCGTCGCATAGGAGACCGCATCAGCTATGCAAGTAATCTCTACGATACAGTGATAGATGCCGATGCCATCTTCCATGTTACAGAGTGGAAAGAATTCCGTATGCCATCGTGGGAAGTGATACGCCGGGCTATGAAGTCTAACCCTATCTTGATAGATGGTCGTAACGTCTATTCGGCCGAAGAATTGGGGGGTATTACTTATCTGAAAATAGGATAAACTCACAGGTTTAAGACAAGTCATGAAAGTATTGCATACCATATCATCGATGGGAGTACAAAGCGGGGGAACAACTTCTTGTACTTATTATCTATTACAAGGACTTGTGCGACAAGGTGTTGATGTCAATGTATTGTCGTATGCTCTGCGTGAAGGAGATAAATATCCTGGAGGAGCAGATTTTTACCGGACGGTTCCTCGGGCTGATAATAAATTGTTGTACTCGAAGTCGTTTTATGAATATATGCAGTCTCATCCTGTATATGACGTATATCATAGTAATGGATTGTGGCAATATCCTTCGCATGCTACGGCGATGTACGCTCATAAGATGCACAGGCCTTATATTATGACCCCACACGGCATGTTGTATCCCGAGGCTCTTTCTCGTTCAAAATGGGTAAAGAAAGCATATACATGTTTGTGGCAACAGGCCGATTTGCATCATGCTTCTTGTATACAAGCTACTTGTATGAAAGAGTTGGAGGTGATAAGAGAATATGGATTGAAGAATCCTGTCGCAATTATACCTAACTCGGTACCGATTTGTAATATGAAGTCATCAAGTAACAATGTATCAAATGTTTTGCGATTTGGTTACTTAGGGCGTGTTCATCCTCGTAAAATGATAGAGCGTCTTTTGTATGCAATGGCAGCATTGGGGAAGAAGGCTTCTTGTTGCGAATTGATAGTAATAGGAGGTGGGGATAAGGAGTATGAAGGTTTTTTGCGGTTAGAGGCAGAGCGATTACATCTATCAAATGTACAGTTTACAGGATTCTTGTCTGGACAAGAAAAAGAAACTACTTTGCAATCGTTGTCGTACTTGTTTGTTCCCAGTGATTTTGAGAACTTCGGAATGATTGTTGCTGAGGCTCTTGTACGAGGTATCCCTGTTATGGCAAGTAAGGGTACACCGTGGGAGGAACTGAATACTTATCGCTGCGGCTGGTGGGTCGATAACGATGTGGATACCATCGCCTCTACGATGCGTGCGGCCATAGAGATGACGGAAGAAGAACGTCGTGCGATGGGCGAACGTGGCCGTCAACTTATTATAAACCATTATTCAGTGGAAGTAGTAGCTGCCCAAATGAAGAGTGTGTATGAATGGCTCTTGGGAGGCGTAAAACCTGATTGTGTGTATGAGTGAAGTAACTTTGCAAAAGTATAAGAATAGACTAAGTTGGAGAAACCGAATAGGAAGACTGGCGTGGAATATAGTTTGTTTGTTCCTCTTTCGTCCCTTTTCATCGAACATTTTTTCTCTGTGGCGTAATTTTTTGCTTCGATGTTTTGGAGCAAAAATAGGGAAGGGAGTGCATGTATATAGTTCTGTCCGCATTTGGGCTCCTTGGAATTTGGTCATGGGCGATTACGCCTGTTTGGCTCCCCAGGTAGATTGTTATAATACGGCTATGATAGCGATTGGCGAGCATGCTACCATATCGCAGAAATCGTATTTGTGTGCATCCTCGCATGATATCTCAGATCCTAACCATGTTCTTATAGTTGCTCCTATAATTATTGGTTCACAGGCATGGGTTGCTGCCGATGCCTTTGTGGGTATGGGAGTTACAATAGGCGAAGGGGCTGTCGTAGGTGCCCGGGCTGTTGTTACGAAAGATGTAGAACCCTGGACGGTAGTAGCTGGAAATCCAGCTCAGTTTATAAAGAAAAGAGTATTACGCGATGCTTGATATTTCAGTTATAATCCTAACGTATAACGAAGAAATGCACGTACGGCGGTGTATCGAAAATGTGTTGCCGTTTACCTGCAAAGTATTTGTTGTGGATAGTTGTTCTACCGATGCCACGGTTGAAATAGCACAGTCGTTAGGAGCCGAAGTTTTTACACATGAGTGGCCAGGAAATCAGGCCGCACAGTTTAATTGGGCATTAAATAATTTGCCCATAAAGTCGGAGTGGGTACTGCGCTTGGATGCCGATGAATATCTTTTGCCGGCATTAATTGCAGAGATGCAGGTTAAAATACCCGATTTGCCATGTAATATAACAGGCATAGAATTGAAGCGTAGACATGTCTTTTTAGAGCGATGGATGCGACGTGGTACATATCCGGTGAAGATATTACGTCTGTTTCGCTATGGTAAAGCTGTGTGTGAACAACGTCTGATGGATGAACATATTTGTCTGTTAGAGGGTGAATGTGTTACGTTTGATAATGACTTTTGTGATCATAATTTGCATAATCTTTCGTGGTGGATAGAAAAACATAACGGATATGCTACTCGTGAGGCGGTAGAGCTTTTGGATCTTGAATATATCTTATTCCCGCCACACGAATCATCGTCGTTTCTCGCTGAGCAGGCTGCTTTAAAGCGTGCCAAGAAACAAAAATATGCCCGTATGCCGTTATTCTGGCGAGCTTTCATGTATTTTTGTCTACGCTATTTTTTGAAAGGAGGTTTTCTAGAAGGTAAGGAAGGTTTCTTATGGCATTTTCTGCAAGGTTGGTGGTATCGTACGTTGGTCGATGCTAAGATTTTTGAAATAAAAAAAGCCTGTGGAAACGACCGTGAGAAAATTAAGGATTATATAAGGCATAACTATAATATAGTTTTGTAATTAATAAGTGGGGTAAGCGGTAATTAGGATGAGATGTATCAAAATGGATTATAAAATAATAAATGTAATGTATTGAAGAACTATGGGACATTGTTTCGTAACGGTTAATTCAAAAACGTCATTTCCGTTTGTCTCTACTCTCTCATTTCACTATATTTGCAACAATAAAAGATAGTATCATGAATAACAGAAACCATGTAGTTATAATGGCCGGTGGTATTGGAAGCCGCTTTTGGCCGATGAGTACACCCGAGCGTCCCAAGCAGTTTATTGATGTAATGGGATGTGGTCGTAGTTTGTTGCAACTTACGGTCGACCGTTTTAGCGGCGTATGTCCTCCTGACCATATATGGGTGGTAACCTCAGAGCAATATGTACCATTGGTGCAAGAACAATTGCCCGATGTCCCTACCTGTAATATACTTGCCGAACCTTGTCGTCGCAATACAGCTCCGTGTATTGCTTTTGTTGGATGGAAGATACGGAAGCATTTTCCCGATGCCAATATTGTAGTTACGCCCAGTGATGCTTTGGTCCTTGACCCTGTCGAGTATCGCCGTATCATTTCAGTAGCTCTCGATTTTACGGCCGATAGCAATGCCATAGTGACAATAGGTATTCGTCCCAATCGCCCTGAGACAGGCTACGGATACATCGCTGCCGGAGACAGGTTGTCAGGAACAGATATTTGTAAGGTTCTCCAATTTAAGGAGAAACCCACTCTTGAGGTGGCTAAATCATACATCGCAGCGGGTAATTATTTTTGGAATGCCGGTATCTTCGTGTGGAACGTCAATACTATTGTCGATTCCATAACACGTTATTGTCCGGCTCTTGCAGCCATATTTGATGAGTTACAAGCCTATTACTATACGCCTGCTGAGGAAGAGGCTGTAAAATCTCTTTTCCCGCAGTGCGAGAGTATTTCCATCGATTATGCCGTTATGGAGAAATCGCCCGATATATTCGTTTTGCCTGCCGATTTCGGTTGGAGCGACTTGGGTACATGGGGGTCGTTGCACACTCATCTTTCGCACGATGCCAATGGCAATGCCATGGTAGGCAATGTGAAGATGTACGATAGTAAAAACTGTGTGGTACACGTTCCTGAGGAGCGGAAAGTTATCATACAAGGTCTCGATGGTTATATCGTTGCCGAGAAAGACGATACCATCCTGATATGCCAGTTGAGCGAAGAACAACGTATCAAAGAGTTTTCGGCCGAGTGAAGATAAGCATTGTCACAGCTACATACAATGCCGCTCATACACTACGCGACACTATAGAGAGCGTCTTGGCGCAAGACTATGCCGATATAGAGTATATTGTTGTTGATGGTGCATCTAGCGACGATACAGTAACTTTGTTGCAGTCGTACGAGCCTCGTTTCGATGGTCGTATGCGCTGGATAAGCGAGCCTGACAAAGGAATATACGATGCTATGAACAAAGGCATACGTATGGCAACAGGCGATGTTGTGGGTACCGTCAACAGTGACGATTTCTACAACCACGATGACGTTATTTCACGGGTTGCAGAATGTTTTGCCGATTCTACTGTGCAAGCTGTATATGGAGATGTCCGTTTTGTACGACCCGACGACTTGAACCGTACTATCCGTTATTACTCTTCACAACGTTTTACACCTCGTAAGTTTCGGTATGGTTGGATGCCGGCTCACCCTACGTTCTTCACTTACCGTCATTTCTTCGATGATTATGGCTATTACCGTACCGACTATCGTATTGCAGCCGATTATGAACTACTCATACGCTTCCTTTATACATATCAATTGTGTGCCAGATATTTAGCGTATGATTTTATAAAGATGCGTACTGGTGGTGCAAGTACATCGTCGTGGCGCAGCAATTGGTTGCTCAATCGTGAGATAGTACGTGCCTGTCGCGAAAATGGCATCTATACTAACATGCCCATGGTTATGATGAAATATTTCATCAAAATATTTGAGTACTTAAATCCCGATAAAAAATGAATTTGCTCATAACTGGCATACACGGTTTTGTGGGAAGCAATTTAGTGCGTGCCCATGCTGCAAAGCATTCTATATATGGTCTCGACATTGTGGCACCTCATAAGGATGGGGTTGTAGCCACTTATTCGTGGAACGACCTTGACAGCGGTTCTCTGCCACCTGTCGATGCTATTATTCATTTGGCAGGTAAGGCTCACGATACTAAAAACGAAGCTGCTGCTCAGACCTATTTTGATATTAACACCGGGTTGACGAAAAAAATCTTCGATTATTTTCTTACTTCTCAGGCTCGTATTTTTATTTTTTTCTCGTCTGTCAAGGCCGCAGCCGATACGGTTGGCAATACAATTCTTACCGAAGAGGTAGTGCCTTCGCCCAAAGGACCTTACGGCGAAAGCAAACTTGCAGCCGAGGAGTATATTCGTTCACATGCAAGCATTACCGATGGTGTGTATAGCTTACCAGGAGGGAAGCTGGTGTATATTCTGCGTCCCTGCATGATACACGGTCCGGGAAATAAAGGTAATCTCAACTTGCTATATAATGTGGTACGCACCGGAATGCCGTGGCCGTTGGCGGCTTTTGACAATCGACGCACCTTTACGAGTGTCGATAATCTTTGTTACGTTATAGGTCGCCTTATTGAGGGTACTGCTCCCGGAGGCGTCTACAATATGGGCGATGATGAGAGCCTCTCTACCAACGAACTGATTACTGTTATATGCAGTGTATTGGGCAAGAAGCCTCGTTTATTGCATGTCGAAAAAGGTGTAATGACGGGTTTGGCACGTGTCGGTGGAATACTACATCTTCCGCTTAATCCCGAACGGTTGCGAAAACTCACCGAAAATTATGTGGTGAGCAACCATAAGATAAAACAAGCACTTTCCATCGATACCATGCCTGTGCATGCTGCCGATGGCTTGCGGCTTACCATAGAAAGTTTCGTAAATAAAAACAAATAACCGATATAAAATGAAGAAAGCACTTATTACAGGTATTACCGGGCAAGATGGCTCGTTTTTAGCCGAATTTTTGTTAGAAAAAGGATATGAAGTTCACGGTACGCTACGTCGTAGTTCGTCGTTCAATACTGGTCGTATAGAGCATCTTTATCTCGATGAGTGGGTGCGCGATATGAAGAACAAACCGTTGGTTAATCTTCATTATGCCGATATGACCGATTCTTCATCGTTGATTCGTATCATACAGATGATTCAACCCGACGAGATATATAATCTCGCAGCACAGAGCCATGTAAAGGTGAGCTTCGATGTTCCCGAATATACTGCCGAGGCCGATGCTGTGGGTACACTCCGTCTGCTTGAAGCCGTTCGTATCCTCGGCCTCGAAAAAAAATGCCGCATTTATCAGGCTTCAACCAGCGAGCTGTTTGGTAAAGTACAAGAGATTCCACAGAAGGAGACCACGCCTTTCTATCCTCGTTCGCCTTACGGTGTAGCCAAACAATATGGTTTCTGGATTACCAAGAACTATCGCGAGTCATATGGCATGTTCGCTGTTAACGGTATCTTATTCAATCACGAAAGTGAGCGTCGAGGCGAGAACTTTGTTACCCGTAAAATCACTTTGGCCGCAGCACGCATCGTGCAAGGTTTCCAAGACAAGCTCTATTTGGGAAATCTCGATTCGTTACGCGACTGGGGTTATGCCAAAGATTATGTCGAGTGTATGTGGCTCATCCTGCAACATGAGACTCCTGAAGATTTTGTCATAGCTACCGGTGAGTATCATACGGTACGAGAGTTCTGTACGTTGGCCTTCAAAGAGGTGGGTATAGAGCTTCGTTGGGAAGGTAAGGGCGTCGACGAGAAAGGTATTGATGTGGCTACCGGCCGTGTTCTGGTTGAGGTAGATCCCAAATATTTCCGTCCGGCAGAGGTAGAACAACTTTTGGGCGATCCTACAAAAGCAAAAACGCTCTTGGGCTGGAATCCTCGCAAGACTTCGTTCCATGAGTTGGTACGCATCATGGTAGAGCATGATATGCACTTTGTAAAGAAATTACATATTAAATCACAAATTTGATATGGAGAAGGATGCCAAGATATATGTAGCCGGCCATCGCGGTTTGGTAGGTTCGGCCATTTGGAATAATTTGGCGAGCAAGGGGTATACCAATTTGGTAGGTCGGACTCACAAGGAGCTCGATTTGCTTGACGGCGTTGCTGTACGCCGTTTCTTCGATGAGCAACAGCCTCAGTATGTAGTACTTGCTGCCGCACATGTGGGCGGTATAATGGCAAACAGTCGTTATCGTGCCGACTTTATCTATCAAAACCTTCAAATTCAACAGAATGTCATTGGCGAGAGTTTCCGTCATGGAGTAAAGAAACTGCTTTTCCTTGGCAGTACATGCATCTATCCGCGTGAGGCTCCCCAGCCTATGAAAGAGGAGGTTTTGCTCACATCGCCGCTTGAATATACCAACGAGCCCTATGCTATTGCCAAGATTGCTGGATTGAAGATGTGCGAGAGCTTTAACCTTCAATATGGTACCAATTATATTGCTGTCATGCCCACCAACCTTTATGGTCCGCACGATAATTTCCATCTCGAAAACAGCCATGTGCTTCCTGCTATGATTCGTAAAATCCATCTGGCTCATCTTCTGCACACGGGTAATTGGGATGCCGTAAGACGAGACCTAGATATTCGTCCTGTAGAGCAGGTCGACGGGAAAGCTTCAGAAAACGACATCACCGCTATCCTCGAGCGTTATGGCATTACAGCCGATGCTGTTACCTTATGGGGTACGGGTACGCCGCTTAGAGAGTTCCTTTGGAGTGAGGAGATGGCCGATGCGTCGGTTTACGTGCTGGAGCATGTCGATTTTGTCGATACCTATGCACCCGGACAGAAAGATATACGCAATTGCCATATTAATGTAGGTACCGGTAAGGAAATTTCAATACGTGGTGTAGCCGAGTTGATAGTGAAGACTGTGGGTTATACCGGCGAATTGCGTTTTGACGCAACGAAACCCGATGGAACCATGCGCAAGCTCACGGATGTGACGAAACTGCACAACCTGGGTTGGCATCACCGCATAGAGATAGAGGAAGGTGTAGAGAAACTCTATCGTTGGTATCTTAGAGGCGAATTATAAATGAAAGCGTACATCACATTATTGCGTCCTGCACAGTGGGTCAAGAATCTTTTCTTGTTCTTGCCTCTCTTTTTCGGCCATACCCTTTTGCAGTTCGATAGGTTGTGGCCATGCATGGTTGCGTTTGTGATGTTTTGCCTTATCAGCAGCAGTATATACATACTCAACGACCTGAGGGATGTTGCCTACGACAGGCAGCATCCCCAAAAACGTCATCGCCCTATAGCTGCGGGGCTGGTGCCGTCGCGTACGGCGATAGTATTGCACGTGGTTTTATTGCTGTTGGCGTTATCGCTAGGCCTGTGTCTGCCAACAGATAGCCGAGGTGCCTTGTATATCGTCATGATATATTATGTGCTCAATGTCGCATATTGTTTCGGGTTAAAACGCATTTCGTTGCTCGACGTTATGATTGTTGCAGCCGGTTTTGTATTGCGCATTATGGCGGGAGCTGAGGCTGCCTGCATAACACCCTCGCATTGGATAGTGCTTATGACTTTTCTGTTGGCACTATTTCTGGCGCTTGCCAAGCGTCGTGACGACGTGTTGCATTATGAGCAAACGCGTGAAGAGTTGCGTAGTAACGTAGTTTTTTATAATCGAGAGTTCCTCAACGCTACGCTTACCTTGGTAGCTGCTGTGATGTTGGTGTGTTATATTATGTATACCGTCGATGAGCAGATTATGCAGCGACTGGGTTGCCGCTATGTATACATGACCACTATTTTTGTCTTGGCAGGTATATTGCGTTATTTACAACTCACATTGGTCGAAGCGAAGAGTTGGAGTCCTACACGTATTTTGTTGCGTGACAGGTTCTTGCAACTATGTATCTTGCTTTGGTTTTTGTCGTTTGCCATCATTATATATGGATAAGCCCACAGTTGCCGTTTTCGATTTCGACGGTACTATTACCACCCGCGATACATTACCACTGTTTGTCGATTTTGTTAAGGGTAAGGGGGCGTTTGCCTCGGCCATGCTACGTCAGTTGCCTGCGTTGTGGAGCTTTGGCATAGATAAGCTGAGAGGTAAGGCAACCGACCTTTCGTCTGTGAAAGAGGCTGTTTTGCTACCTTGTTTCAGAGGCATCACTTGTAGCGATATGCAAGTCAGGGTACAAGACTTTGCTTGGGTTATCGATGACTGTATCAATCACCATGTGATGCAGGTATTACGCAATCATCAAGAGGCCGGGCATCAAGTAGCAATTGCCAGTGCAAGTCCTTCTGTATGGATAGAACCATGGGCTCTACGCAATGGTATACAGGTTGTCATAGCTACACGCATGGCTGTAACGGATAATCGGTTTACCGGCCTTTTCGGGGGGCTTAACTGTAACGGCGAGGAGAAACGCCGGCGAGTTGAAGCCGTCTATCCTCGTGAGAATTTCAGCCTTATTGCATATGGCAACAGTCGTGGCGACTATCCGTTGTTGCAGTATGCACATAAAGCATTTCTCTGTACTCCTCGGGCAATAACCCCGTTTGTTGCCGACCCGACGTAAGTCATCCGATTATCGCAGAGCATGGCCATGTAATGTACTGTTATATCGCTAATTCATAATTCTTTATATCTCACACTATAGTAGGGGAGACGTCCCCTGTCGATTGAAGCCGTAAGTAAATTATGCAATCCATATCTTGGTATTATCCTCTTTTATGTGTCTTGCTTTTTGCCGCAGAGGAGTTATATTTTCGCATAGCCGACAAGTGTAACATTATAGACCGTCCCAATGAGCGCAGTTCGCATACCCGCATCACTTTACGAGGTGGTGGCATTATATTTTGGGTCGGCGTATTTTTGTCGTTTCTGTTCCATCCGTTGCAATGGAGTGAATACAGCTGTTTCTTTGCGGGTTTGACACTTATCTGTGCCATCAGTTTTTGGGATGATGTAAGGGGAGTGCGGCAATTGCCCCGTTTGGCAGTACATCTTGTTGCCATGTTGCTGCTCTTTTTCCAGTGGCATCTGTTTGGTGGTGAGCCATGGTGGTACATTGTGATAGCACTGTTCTTTTGCATGGGTACTATCAATGCCTATAATTTTATGGACGGTATTAATGGTATCACCGGCGGATATAGCCTGGTTATACTTGTCGCAATTGCTTATGCAAACCGTTATGTGTTGCCGGAGCCTGTTGTGCCCGAAGAGCTGTTGCACACTGTTACATTCTCTGTGGCGATTTTTTGTTATTATAATTTCCGCCCTAAAGCACGTTGTTTTGCAGGCGATGTGGGGTCGGTAGGTATTGCGTTTATTTTGGTTTACTTCTTGGGCTTGCTCATTCTTGCAACGCACGATCTTACCTACCTCGCTCTGTTGCTGGTGTATGGAGTAGACAGTGTACTCACCATTGTGCATCGCCTCATGCTGCACGAGAATATAGGATTGCCACATCGCAAGCACCTCTATCAACTTCTTGCCAATGAGTTGCACTGGCCGCATATCGCCGTCAGTGCACTATACATGGCTGTGCAGGCTGTGATAGCAATAGGCCTTTTTGCTACTCCTGTGGTATATCGCCCCATCTATTTCTTTGCCGTGCTTGCCGTGTTGTGTGTGGTGTATATATGGTTTATGCGTCGTTACTTTCATCTTCATGTAGGCAAATAGAGTAACTTTTACGATAATTTTGTGAGTATAATGGTTCGTGAAAAAATATATTTGTAAATTTGCAAGGTTTGGCAGTCCAAAACAAAAAGGATAATCGTGTTGGTGTAAAAAATCTATCTTATAGGTTGCGGATTGCTGAAAAAATAAGAATCTGTCCCATATAAAAAGTTGTTGAATACCGCTTGTTTGAATATCTGTTTATGGAAGATCTTCTTTGGAAAATATTATATTCTGGTATCGGCTTAGCTGTTTTTTGCTTTATCGTTATACCTCTAATAAACTATCTGAGAGAATATTTTGCATCGGTTGGCCTCCCCAAGGTTAGTTATGTTAAAGATGGTATCGGATATGCTTTCATAAAGAATAATGAACTGGAAGTCGTACCGATTAAGGATGTTGTAAGAATACCAAGTAATAATCAATATGTGCCTGATGAATATGTGATAGATCATAAACATGAATGTGAAAGTATCTATTTGGAAATACCGGAAAGTATTAATAACTATATGGTTACATCTATTGGGAAACAGGGGCTGAAAAGGTGTATAGCAACTTGTTATATAAAATTACCCTCTACGATTCGTTGTATAAAAGAAGAGGCTTTCGCAGCATGCCATGAACTGGTGGAAATATATATCCCCGATTCTGTGGGAGTTATAGGCAACGCTGCTTTCGAAGATTGCCCTTCATTAGAAAAAATTACTTTGGGTAGCGGCTTAAAGAAAATAGGAAATTCTGTTTTTTCATATTGTAGTAATCTGACAGAAATACATTGCAAGGGATTACCTGCCGCAGTGGGTCAATATACATTCAACAAGGCGTTGCTATCGCAGTGTAAGTTATATGTAAAGGCCGAATATCTAGCATTTTATCAGATGTCGAAAGACTGGAAGGGTTTTGTAGAAATAGTGGCTGAATAGAAACCGCAAGCAGTCAGGAACGCAGAGGTACATAAAATTTGTAAAAGCAACATTGCAACCTGACACCCCGAGTATTTCTATACAGACAAGGTAGAAAGATGAAGACTGCTTGTTGTTGAGATATATTGCCCTCAGTCTCAGTTATATGTTCTGACTCAAGTTATCAAAAAAACAGTGGCTGTCTCAAAATAGAAATGCAAAAGTAAAAATCTTATAGATTGGAACTTGGTAATAAAAAACTCCTGCTTTACCCTTATTTATTGCAATTATAGGACTAAAAGCAGGAGATTTTTATGTTGTAACTTATAGATTGTAAGTAAGCTTATCCCTATTGAGACAGCCTCTGCTTTTGGGGAAAAGAGCATATAGGTTATTTGAATGTAAGCGTACCTTTTACACTTCCCTTTATATTGTCTATGGTCATTTGTGCTTGCATGCGTTCGCCTTTCTTTTTACATGAACGCAATTCTATATAGAGAGGAAGGTGAAAGTCGCTGCTTTCAATCTTATACACATTCTCGGCTATCCGTATGGCTGTAACGTTATATGAACGTTCACGTATAATGGCAGGAATCAGTTCCATCATTACTTTCCCTATTCGGCCGTCGTCGGTAATGACTTTGTTTGTAGAAGGAATGTTTGTTTCGGCATCGTGATACACGCCTACAATGTCGTATCCTTTCGCAGCAGCTGCCGGTGAGAGGCATCCGACAATAAGAAGTAGCATAATAAGATACTTTTTCATATTTGTCCTTTTATGATTATATCTATTTGACTAATTTCAGGTCGTATAGTTTAATGTTCCCGCATAGAGTATTTAAGTCTACGCGACCCTTTATACCATCCACTTTTCCGCGATTGCTATATTGCCATAGAGCAGGCATACGTTTATCGTTGAGACTAGGATAGGGTTTGAAGAAAAAGAACCCGTATCGTGCTATCCACAGAGGGTATTTGTTGAAGTTATTTTGCAAATAGTCATTGTAGAATTTTTGGTGCGTGTATATAAGCGGTAGGGCATGCCACAGTTCTTGCAGGCGTGCTGCAAAACAGGCTACGCTGTCGCATACCTCTTGAGGCGACATATCACCACTCTCTTCTATATCTATGGCTGGGACGAGGTCTTGCGGGTAAGACGTTATTATCTGCATGAAGTTCTCTATTTGCTCGTTTACCGGTACATCGGGATGAAAGTAGTGGTAGCTACCTACCATTATACCCCTTTCGCGTGCCTCGGTAATGTTATAGTCGTAGCGCGTATCTTGGTGAGTAGCCCCTTCGGAAGCTTTTATATAAGCGAATTTCACCGAGCCATCTGCTGCGACCATCTCCCAATCGATATATCCCTGATGGTGCGACACATCGATACCCTGTTGCGTTGTATCGCCATAACTGCCCACTTTGTCGCCTTTGGCAAAAAACAGTACACCAGCCACTATTGCAATGGCAAGAATGGTGATGGCGATACCACCTCCGTGGTCGATATGGTGTATAGCAAGTCGCATAATGCAAAGGTAATACAAACCTGGCTAAACTAGTGCGCGTGAAGCTTTAATTTCTTTTATAGAGTACCCGTTTTGTCTCGTTGCAAGCTGATAGGGTGAGGGGCATAGCTTTTTATGGGAGTAGTATGAATACGAAAAAAGAGATTGGTTCCCGCAAGGGTTCCAATCTCTTTCTCCAGTATTAGTGTTGATTACTTATTCAAAGCAGTAGCTACGTCAACGGCGCAAGCTACGGTGCAACCTACCATCGGGTTGTTACCGATACCGAGGAAGCCCATCATCTCTACGTGAGCGGGAACTGATGAAGAACCTGCGAATTGGGCATCGCTGTGCATACGACCCATGGTGTCGGTCATACCGTAAGAAGCGGGACCGGCGGCCATGTTATCGGGGTGCAGGGTACGGCCTGTACCACCACCCGAAGCTACTGAGAAATACTTCTTGCCGCGCTCGTAGCACTCTTTCTTGTAAGTACCTGCAACGGGGTGTTGGAAGCGAGTGGGGTTGGTAGAGTTACCTGTGATAGATACGTCTACGCCCTCTTTCCACATGATGGCTACGCCTTCGCGTACGTCATCGGCGCCGTAGCAGCGTACTTTGGCGCGCTCGCCCTCAGAGTAAGGTATTTCGCGAACCACTTTCAACTCGCCTGTAGCGTAGTCGAATTGGGTTTGTACGTAGGTGAAACCGTTGATACGTGAAATGATTTGTGCAGCATCTTTGCCCAGTCCGTTGAGGATGCAACGAAGCGGTTCTTTACGTACCTTGTCGGCTTTGGCAGCAATCTTGATGGCACCTTCGGCAGCGGCAAATGACTCGTGACCGGCGAGGAATGCAAAGCATTTGGTCTCTTCACGGAGCAGACGGGCTGCCAAGTTTCCGTGACCCAAACCTACCTTGCGGTCGTCGGCAACAGAGCCGGGAATGCAGAATGATTGCAGACCTATACCTATGGCTTCGGCAGCATCAGCAGCCGATTTACAACCTTTTTTCAGGGCGATGGCACAACCTACTACGTATGCCCACTTGGCATTTTCGAAGCAGATGGGTTGTGTCTCTTCGCACGTCTTATAAGGGTCGAGACCGTATGATTCGCAGATAGCGTTAGCCTCTTCTATATCTTTGATGCCGTTTGCATTCAGAGCAGCAAGTATTTGCTTGATGCGACGGTCTTGGCTTTCAAATTTTACTTCTCTAATCATAGTTGCTTCCTCCTTATATTATTCTTGGCGTGGGTCGATATATTTTACTGCACCTTGCTCGGCCGAGAAACGACCGTAAGTACCGGTAGCTTTCTTCAATGCTTCGTTGGCGTCTTCGCCTTTCTTTACCATATCCATGAATTTGCCCAGGTGTACAAATTCGTAGCCTATGATTTCGTCGTTTTTATCCAAGGCAACACGTTTGCAATAGCCTTCGGCCATTTCGAGGTAACGCGGACCTTTGGCCAGCGTACCATACATAGTGCCAACTTGGCTGCGCAGACCTTTGCCAAGGTCTTCGAGGCCGGCACCAATCATCAAGCCACCTTCGCTGAAGGCCGATTGTGTACGACCATAAGCAATCTGCAGGAACAACTCGCGCATAGCCGTGTTGATGGCATCGCATACGAGGTCGGTATTCAAGGCTTCTAGAATAGTTTTACCCGGGAGTATTTCAGAAGCCATGGCAGCAGAGTGGGTCATACCCGAGCATCCGATAGTTTCTACAAGGGCTTCTTGTATCACACCGTTCTTTACATTGAGCGTAAGTTTGCAAGCTCCTTGTTGGGGTGCGCACCAGCCCACGCCGTGTGTTAAGCCCGAAATATCTACCACTTCTTTAGCTTTCACCCAACGTCCCTCTTCGGGAATAGGGGCGGGACCATGATTAGGCCCTTTTTTTACAACACACATGTGTTCTACTTCATGTGAATAAACCATAACTTAAATCTTTTATGTTATATATGAGTGTAAAGTTTTGGCAGCGCAAGACACGCTATACGCTTTTACGGCTGCAAAGGTACGCTTTTTTTCTTTTTGAGGCAATAACATTTGTATGAATACTCGCCACTTGTAGCTTAAAGTATTAATTGTTATGTTATTTTTTCTTTTTAGTACATGCCGTGTTGCGATTTAGAGAATAAAACGATAAATTTGCGGGCAAAACAAAGTATTCATTTTAAGTAAAAAAAGAAAGTGTAATAGGATGAAAAAGAGTGCTTTACAAATTGCCCGGGCATCGTACCTTCCTAAGCTGCCCGATGCAATAAAAGGTGGAGTGCGTTGCATAGAGGGTGCTGCCACGCATTCGGTTGCCAACCAAAGTGAGATAGCCGAGCTTTTCCCCAATACCTACGGAATGCCTGTTTTGCGCTTTGAAAAAGGCGAGGCTCACGAGTATCCGGCTATTAATGTAGGTGTTATCTTGTCGGGTGGACAAGCTCCCGGTGGGCACAATGTTATATCGGGACTGTTTGACGGCTTGAAGGCTATGAATTCTGCCAGCCGCCTGTATGGTTTTCTCCTCGGTCCTGCCGGACTTATAGAGCATAAGTACATAGAACTTACATCTGATATTATCGATGAATATCGTAATACGGGTGGTTTTGATATTATCGGTTCGGGTCGTACCAAACTCGAGACAAAAGCACAATTCGATAGCGGTTTGGAGATATTGCGTCAGTTGGGCATCACAGCATTGGTAATTATCGGTGGTGACGACTCTAATACTAACGCTTGTGTATTGGCTGAGTATTACAAACAAATAGGAGCCGGCATACAAGTGATAGGTTGTCCCAAGACTATCGATGGCGACTTGAAAAACGAAATGATTGAGACATCGTTTGGTTTCGATACTGCTTGCAAAGTATACAGCGAGGTTATCGGTAACATAGAGCGCGATTGCAACTCGGCACAGAAATATTGGCACTTCATAAAAGTGATGGGACGTTCGGCTTCGCACATCGCTCTCGAATGCGCCCTGCAAACACAGCCTAACGTATGCCTTATCTCAGAAGAGGTAGAAGAGAAGCAAATGACACTCGACGGTATTGTAAGCTATATAGCTAATATAGTGGCAGCCCGTGCTGCCGAAGGCCATAACTTTGGTACGGTTATCATTCCCGAGGGTCTTATCGAGTTTATTCCTGCCATGAAACGACTCATCAGTGAGCTTAATGATTTCCTTGCCTTGCATGCCGACGAATATGCAGCTGTACCTCAAAGCGAACAGATAAAATATATTATAGAACACATCTCTCCTGAGAATGCTGCCATATATGCAAGTCTCCCCGAGGGTGTTGCACGTCAGCTTACACTCGACCGCGATCCGCATGGAAACGTACAAGTTTCGCTCATCGAGACCGAAAAGCTTCTCGGTGAAATGGTTGCTCGCAAGTTGGCTTACATGAAAGATGGCGGCAAGTATAATGGCAAATTTGCCACACAATACCACTTCTTCGGCTACGAAGGCCGTTGCGCAGCTCCGTCGAACTTCGATGCTGACTATTGCTATTCGCTCGGTTACACCGCTTCGTTACTTATAGGTGAAGGCAAGACCGGTTACATGGCCAGTGTACGCAATACTACACATCCTGCATCGGAATGGATTGCCGGAGGTGTTCCTGTAACTATGATGATGAATATGGAACGTCGTCACGGCGAGATGAAACCTGTAATACAAAAAGCTCTTGTCAATCTCAAGGGCGAACCCTTCAAATACTTTGCTGCTCACCGCGACCAATGGGCTAAAGAGACGTCTTATGTTTATCCCGGTCCTATCCAATACTTCGGCCCGAGCGAGGTATGCGACCAGACCACTATTACCTTGGCATTGGAGCAAGGTGCACACAAAGCATAAGGCAAAGAAACAATCTGTATAATTTTCTCCTCTGAGGGTGCAGCCGATTCTATCGTTGCACCCTCGATATGTATTATATTACCAACAAACACCTATACCAATATAATGACGCATATTGCCTAATAATTCTTTGTGTTCTTGTTTTAAACTGAATCGATATTGGAATGCATATTTGACGCTGATGTACCAATATTTTACTATAATTCCTATTTCTGGAGAAATAGCGTTAGCCCATTCAAACTCGTATTCATCTTGTTTTGTTGTCGGTTTCCAAACTCCGCAACCAGAGTATCCCGGGCCGAATAAAATCCATACAGGAGGATATATTTTAATGGTCCAACCAAATGAAATATTTACTTCTGGTCTTATGTTTGTGTTGGGTTTGCCGTCCAT
This sequence comes from uncultured Porphyromonadaceae bacterium, assembly GCA_900538705.1. Taxonomy (GTDB): domain Bacteria; phylum Bacteroidota; class Bacteroidia; order Bacteroidales; family Barnesiellaceae_A; genus Barnesiella_A. The sequence goes on along the minus strand of UPZG01000005.1, from coordinate 88,956 downwards.
TGCTTTGAATATATCGGCGTTGGTATGTAGTGTAAAATATCCTCCGCTTTTGTGCATTTTGCATGTACCAGTTGAAAATCCAATAGGAACAGTTTTGTTAAATTCGTAGATAAAGAAGCTGCTTTTATCTTTTCTTGATTCCAATTTATCCTTAATAAATAGAATTTTTTCTTGCGCTCGTGGTGTAGAAGGGCATTCAGCATCTACAACCTTCTGATAATATGTTAATGCTCTCTCAAAGTCATTCTCAGCAAATAAATCTTCTGCTAATAAGAAATTACTTTGGCAGTCTGTTGAGTAACTTATGACTGTTTCATCGTATTTTTCTTTTACATATATATCTTGGGGATTCATTCTTAGTACTTTCTGATAGTACTTGTTTGCCAGTCTGTAATCTGTTTCTCTCAGAGCTGCATCTGCGAGATCTCTCCACATGATAATAGAGTCTACAACAGCTATTTTATAATCAATGGAGTCTGGGTTTGATTTATATTCTGGCGTTTGTTTGGCGATTGTTAATTGTGTTTTTGCTTGTAGATAGTTACCTTCTGAAAATAAGCGGGTATAACTATCTATGGCTTTAAAATATGGATTGTTTAACTTCCAATATGGATCACTTACTTGAAAAGTCTTATCAGTTCCTGCCTCAAAGTTAAAATTAGGCATTTCATACTTGTCGAATCCCGAACAATAAATAGTCAATATCCGTCCATCATATGATGTCCCTACATCGTTGGTTGGGAATATTATTTTATATTGTTTTTTGTCCCCAACTGTATCTACTTGTATTGTCAGATCTTTATGTTCACGTCTATCATAGTTGCTGCTAAAAGATAGATTCATATATAAATCGCAAATAAAAATGGCGCGTGCTTCATTTCGGTCTTCATGGGCGTATACATCTAATAAAGACGAATTGCTTATATCTATTACACTTAACATTTTTTGCCCATGTACGCATGTCGCTGTCAAAATAAATATGAAAATAATTATATACTTATTCATGTGTAGTAGTTTTATCTTATATTAAATGAATTGAGGCTAAATCTTTCGTTGCGGTCTAAAACTTTGTTATTGTATCGTTCAGGCTGCCATGTACGTACTTGAATACATGGTTTCGTATCATCCTTGAAATCAATTAATAAGAACAGGAAACCAGTATCATTATAGGTGCTTGAACCCCAATTTTGTTTTAAAGAGACTCCATAAATAGTTGGATCGGCCGGATGTCTGAGAACTTCAATATCGTCAAATTCTACATCAATATATTTGTTGCGTTTGAAGCATCGTTTGAGTCCGGCGATATATTGGGCTTTTGTTTGAGTCATATACTCTATTCTTTCATTTCCCAGTGAATTTAGGTATGGATTATCACCCTTTTTTATTTTTATAACTTTACCAGTTATGATTAGGGCATTGTCACTAAAAACAGATTCTATATATTCTATATCTTTGCGATTATACGCTGTTCTAAAGTTTTCTACAAAATCTACAATTATTTGTCGCCGTGCAAAATCCTTTAATGATATATTTGCTCCTATAATATCTACATACCTGTTTTGTTCGAGAGCAAAATTTACATAATCGATTTTACCATCTTTATCAAAATTGATTACGATTTCTTGTTCTTGTTTATCTTTGGGTGCTGATAATACAGTAACGGCAATATTCCTAATTTGATAACCACCACTTGGCAAATTGGTTACTTTTTCTTTGATTATTGATATAGGACAAGCAATAGTTGAATTTTTCCATAGATCTTCTATGCTTTTTACAGCTCCGTCTGTGCACCATTCTTTGTCTATTTTTGGTTTTTTGCCGTTCATTACAGCAGTGTTGAATGTTGTTAGTAATAACGATGCGTTATTTTCGATGTTTTCTTTAATAGCCTGATTAGTGATGCCTTCTGTGATAACTAGTTTCGTAGTTTCTAATTGGGCTTGCATAATAAAGCCTGTCAATGAGGCTAAAATGAATAAAATAGTCCGTTTCATATTGTTGATGTTTTTAGAATATACATTTTATATTGTCTTGCGGCATATTACTGAAAAAATCAGCTTTGATAGGTTCTTTTGTAATATTGTCTATTCTGTCGCGCGAAATTGAAAAAACGAGCATGTGTATGTAATTGTAGATGTCGTTGTAAAATACAACTACACATTGTACGGTATTAGAATCAAGCATCTCAGAACCGATATAGTGAGTAAAATCTTTTGAGAATACTGAAAGAAGTTTCGATAGTTGTATGTCGAACGATGGGGTATAATTGCCATACATTCTATGTGTAATGTGAAAAACAGGATCATATTGGGTGATTCCTGCTAACATATTTTTAATAGATTGTTCGGGATATGTAGATGTAAAAACTATTCCTAAATATCCCTGCGGTGTCGTTTGAAAATATTCGTTTTTATTCAATGAGTTTATTAAAAATGAATCGCCTCGTTTTACATATAATCCAGTGGAATCTTTGTATAAAGTAGATATAGCAGGTAAGGTATGCTGGGGCAAAGGTGCATTACTAGTTTCATCTGACAATAATTGTGCATATACATATTCGTCAGCTTCTTTTTTGTCTGTATTGAAGATAAGCTCTCTTGATGCAGGAAAGTCTATTTCAAGTCGGTTGAATAGACCGAAACAAAATATAACTTTGAATCGTTTGTTTGCATTTGATACGGTGAAACTCGATGGAGAACCTAATCTGTCGATTACTTTTGTAAATGAAGTAAATCCGGTACCTCCATAATTAATTCCATTGAATATGATAGAAATATCTTTTCTGTGTAGATAATTGTTTGTTTCTGCTGTGCTCCGTAATAGACATAATTGTAAAGATAGACGCTCGAGGAAATTACAGATAGGGACTCCTACCATGATTTTTGTTTCGTGACTGAATAATGAAATGCCGATATGTTTTTGTTTTGTTATAGAGTCATATTCAATTGTTATTTTTTTGTTTTGAAGGAATCTTACGGAACAAAGTGTATCGCAGGTATTTGGAGGGATACCTAATTGAGATAATGATATGTCTTGTCCGAACGAGATGTTGTAGACAAAAGACGTAAATAAAAGTATGATAGTTTTATTAATTTGATACATGGTTTTTGATATATTCTGTAATTATATTATAACCGTTGCTGTATGCATTTTCTATACCATTAATTCCGTGTCCTGTATTTGTTTGGATGAATTTCCTTTTGCCGTAATGTTTTATTTGTGATGCTTTGTCAAATAAGCCGTGTTGTTCAAGTGTATTAATACTAGAAATCACCCCTTTTATATTTGAGGATAATGATGGATCACTTTGTAATTTAGAAATAACCATAGGTTCATCTTTGGTTAATTCATATAGTGTTAAAACGGTTGCTGCACCATATGTAAGTTCGGGTGTATATTTCTTAATAAGCAATTCTGCAGTAGTATTTATTATAGGTGAGTCTTTAATATATTCTGACGCTTGAGCCGTTAAAATCTGAATGTTAGTTAGTGGGTCGTCAGTTGTATGTATATTTGTTATTAATTCATTGGCATTATTCTTTAATTCTGTGGAATTATCAATTATTCTATTCATCTCTGTGGGGATGCATGCAGGATTATAAACAACGGTTTTTATACCAAGTAATATACCGTTCATTGTGGCTAGCCGTCCTCCTAAAGAATGACCTGTAAAAGTTATGCGAGATGTAATATCTTTATATATAGATGCCTTTTCTTCAGCGGATACAGAGTCGTAATCAGGATGTTCAGTATGAATTATTTCGAGAATAACGTCATTAGTAAAATCTTGAGACATGAAATTCTGACTCTCATTAAAATCAAATGCTCCAGGTATCCAAGATGCTAGATCCTGTGTCTTAAAATCAGTTCCAGCATATGCAATTACCCATTTCTTGTCCTTGTCGTTATAATAAACGTCTGCTTTAAATCCATTTTCATTATTGCAATATTTATGAATAATGTCGTGAATAGGTCCAGGATTAGTTTCTGAACTCATAATTTTGTATCCGGCATTAACCAACTCTTGTGTGGTTTTAACATCGTCTAATTCGTGATATACATTATGGGATATGCAACTTAATAGCTGCTGTTGTTCGAACTCTTTTGCTAATTCGGTTAACTCTTCTTTGGAGTAGGACCTAAGATCTATATTGAAAATATTTTGTAAAGGATGTAGTTTTATTAGTGTAATGGCATCCTCTTGGTCTTTTTTGAGTTCATTTGCATAAGATTCTCTCCATGCCTGATCCCAGTCGTCTTGTTGGGTGGCAATCTTTGCGTTAGGATCGAGATGTAGTATTCCGCTTTGATCATAATAAGCAGCGCTTTTTTCTCTTTCTTCAAAGTTGGCATTGAGATTATCGAGCTGATTAATAGCTTTCGTAGATACTTCTTTTTGTTTGATAGTTAATGTTCCTGTTTTATTGAGTTTGTTTGCATATATTCCTAATTTCTGTTCGCGATTTGTAATATAACTGTTGCTATTTTGCTCCGTTTCTTTAGATGCTGCATTTTCTTTGTAATAAGAGTTCTTTACTTTTTGCATTGTTACAGGACTTCCCATCATGCTAATTAGTTGTTGTTCGATAGGACGTACAATCTCATTATATGCATCAGCATAGGCTTTTGTGTTCCATTTAACCTCTTTAAAGATGTTAAGTGCAGCTTTTCGACTTGATTCTATCTCATTAACAAATCTCCTGGCTTCTGCATCGGAAGCAAAGTAGCATATCTTCGAGAGATTGTCTATTTTGATTCGATATGCATAAGGATTCTTAGTCTTATCTTTTCTAGATACACTGTTCAGTGAGTTTATAATTTCTCTATCATATACACTCTTTGCCTCATTAAGCATTTCTTTGGCTAATTTTTCTATTTCTTTTGCTGCTGCCTTCGCGTTTGCTCGTAGGTATGCATCTTCAAAATCTTTTGTGGAGATTTGAGCTGTCGAGATATAAGGAGGTATTATAAATATTGTTATATAACAAATATATTTAATTATGTGTTTCATGGCTTGTTGTATTATCTAATTCGGCTTTTTTTACCATGTATGAATATATGTCATAATTAATCTTGCGCTTAAGATCTATATATTTTATGCTTTGTTCATAGTCTTGCTTTACTCCTATACCTTTTGCATAGGCATTGGCCAATTCGTCTAATGCAGCAAGATTGCCATTTTTATATGCTCGGAGAGTCCAAGTAATATATAGGACTGCATCTTGTTGTATGCCCTTCCCATCACGATATAATAATGCAATATTTAACATAGCATTAGGATTATTCAAATTTGCAGCTTGGGAGAAATAGTTTATGGCCCCATCCAAATCATTATATTCGTATAGTAGAATTTCTCCTATCCGGTTCATCGCAGTGGAGTTTCCCAATGAGGCTGCTTTTTGAAATAAGTTTATTGCTGCATCAATGTCGTAACTTTTATTTATTTTATATTCAGCTTCTATGACTAATGCTCTTGCTGGATCTATTTCTTTTAATTGTGATAGATATTCTTCAGCATATTTTAAAGAGGACTTACGTACATTTCTAGGAGGCATAGATGCATTTATCAAAACTGCATTCAATGACGAAGAAATAGAAACTTGAGGTAGTTGATCTGTTTTTTCTCCTAATGAAAGTTTGAAAAAGTAATCAGAAAGAAAAGCTAAGGCATTGGCATTCCTCTCTTTAGCAGCGCTTTTTAATAGTTTGATTGATTTTTTGGAATACTTGGGGATTTCAAAAATTTCTTTTTCTCCGTAATTATATGCATATAAGATTCCTAAAAGATATTTGTTTTCTGAGTCGTTATCTGCTTTTTTCAACATCCTTAGTATGTCTTTTTCTCGTTTTATGTCTTCTTTTGTCTTGATAAAAGGACTCCCTTGATAACCAGTATAATATCGATTGACCTTACAGAGTTCTACTGGAAAAACTCTGTTTTTCTTTTCGTGAGATCCCTTTGTTGATGCTTCATTTAATAATTCTTTGCAAGATCCAGTCATAAATCCTTCATTAAGATTCATGATAAAGTTTATTTCACCTGTATAATTTATTTCGGTGTCTGAAGCTTCCATATTGTTGATTGCATTATCTGTGATATTAGATAATCCTGATATACCAGTGAGTCCTTCAAATAATCCAGATAGTATACCAAGTCCGGTTCTTGCAATATCATATTTGCCCGCTGTAGGGGTGTAGACTAAATCTATACCATAAGTAAAAGAAATACTCCCGTTTTCATCGATAGCTCCATTGGCAACTCGTGATTGCAAATAATTGAACATTTTCATGGTCCCCATTGTTATATCGGGTCGCGTAGTGATAATGCTATGGTTATTCGCGCAAGATAGCAAAGAAGATCTTTCCCCTAATAAGGACTGTTGCCATTGAGGTAGGTTCAATATGCCCGAATTATTATTGAGAGTGATTCTTAATTCATTATGAAGTATTGATATGTCTATTATCCATGCTTCTCTGCCATTGCTCATGCGGGAAAGAGATACCCAACGACCACACAATGCATTTAGGTCTAATTCTTTCATGGCATGACTATCCAACGTGTTTTCGGGAATAATTTCTACGGCGTATGGATTCACAAAAGGCGAGTCTGTTATTGTTGTAAGAGAGTTTCTATTTATATTATTTTCCGTTCCCTCGTTGTCTATAACAGATGGTTCAGATGGGTATTGTATATATTCTTGACTTTGAGAAGCAAGGCTGTCGTTGGTATTGTTTATTGTTAAATCAGATACTTCTTTGGTATTATTCCATTCTATATCAGAACTGGATTCTTCTGTAATATTATCATTTATAGAATTACTTTCTATATTTGAGATAGGTTCTTCTGTATTATTATTGTCTAAAAAATCCTCTTCTGTCTCTAGACTGGATTCTTCTGTATTATCGGTTATGCCTGGAGCATATTCTTCAATATCGCCTTTGTCTGCTAATAGTTTTTCATCGAAATGTGATATAGACATTTTATCTTCTAAAGATCGTAACTTAATGGCTGCTTCGTTTGTTTTTGTATCGTCTAATTCGAGATTGAGATATAAGCGATACATAACAATGGCTGTTTCCAACCACTTGGGGTCTTTATCAATGTGTTCTTCGCATAATTGTGCCGCTTTCAGATATGGGTCGGAATAGCGTGGCGTGAGATTTATTATTTCTTGATATTTAGTAATTGCAGAGTCTATATTCCCAGAATTTGCAGCTAAATTAGCCTCATAATATAGTGTGAAGAGCTGATTTCTGGTAGGTTGTTGTGAATAAGAGAAAATGGGGCATGTAATTAATAGTAAGAAAAATAGTTTAACTTTCATGGTGGAGCAGTCTTTGTGCCTTATGCCCCCTTATAAGACTGTTTGTATTAAAAAAGAACGTGGGATCTTTCTGCCGCTTATCCCATGTTCCAGGCCTTCGTATCGCCTACATACTCAAGATAAGCGACATAAATACCCACGCCGATATGAGTGTGCGATGCACATACATATAAACAATAGGCATTTCTGTCGCGAGTCTTCTGAGTATGTTGCAAAGTTGCGAAGTTTGGAACATAGAAGACAAGCGCATAAACGCTCTTATTTTTTGCATTCCTAAAATAGGATGCATTTCATTGCAAATGTAATAAATATCTTTTATCAAAAGAATATCATATAATAAAATTATCTGAATATTTTCCTTATAACTTGTCGATATGAGGTTGATATAAAACAGGCGCAAAAAACCACTGCTATATGAAGCTGTTTTCGGCCGAAATGAGTAACTTTGCGCTTGGATTTTCAAGGTATTAATAACCATCAAAATTTATAGATTATGAGTAAAAAAGCATTATTGATGATTCTCGACGGCTGGGGCTTGGGTGACCACTCGAAGGCCGATGTCATTTATTGCACTCCTACACCATATTGGGACTATCTTACAGCTACTTATCCTCATTCACAACTGCAAGCCAGTGGTGAGAATGTGGGGCTTCCCAATGGTCAGATGGGTAACTCGGAGGTTGGACACCTTAACATTGGTGCCGGCAGAATTGTATATCAGGATTTGGTGAAAATAAATCGTGCTTGTGCCGATAATTCCATATTGAAAAACCCTGAGATTGTTTCGGCATTCACATATGCTCGCGATCATAAGAAAAATATTCACTTCATGGGGCTTACCTCTAATGGTGGCGTGCACAGCTCTCTTGAGCATCTCTTCAAACTTTGTGACATTGCGCGTGAATATGGATTGGACAATACCTTCATTCATTGCTTTATGGATGGTCGTGATACCGACCCGCACAGTGGAAAAGGTTTTATTGCCGAGTTGCAGGAGCATTGTGCCCACAGTGCCGGTAAGATAGCTTCTATCATCGGCCGTTACTATGCCATGGACCGCGATAAGCGTTGGGAGCGCATCAAGGTTGCATATGACCTGTTGGTACATGGTGAGGGTAAAAAGGCTACCGACTTGGTTGCTGCTATGCAGGAATCTTATGATGAAGGCGTTACCGATGAATTTATCAAGCCTATCGTCAATGCTTCGTTTGACGGTACCATAAAAGAGGGTGATGTAGTTATCTTCTTTAACTATCGCAACGACCGTGCCAAGGAGCTCACTATTGTGCTGACACAGCAAGATATGCCTGAGGCAGGTATGCACACTATCCCTGGGCTACAATATTATTGCATGACTCCCTATGATGCTTCTTTCAAGGGCATACACATCCTTTTTGATAAGGAGAATGTAGTAAATACGCTGGGCGAATATCTTTCTTCTAAGGGTATGCATCAGTTGCATATTGCCGAGACAGAGAAATATGCCCATGTAACCTTCTTCTTTAATGGTGGCCGTGAAGCTCCTTTCGAAGGTGAGGAACGTATTTTGGTGCCTTCTCCCAAGGTGGCAACTTACGACTTGAAACCCGAGATGAGCGCTTTTGAAGTGAAAGATAAATTGGTAGAGGCTATTCGTTCTGAAAAGTACGACTTTATTGTTGTTAATTATGCCAATGGCGATATGGTAGGCCATACCGGCGTATATGAAGCCATAGAAAAAGCCGTAAAGGCTGTAGACCAATGTGTTAATGAGACTGTAGAGGCTGCTAAGGCTGCCGGTTATGAAGTTATAATCATTGCAGACCATGGTAATGCCGACCATGCTCTCAATGGTGATGGTACTCCTAATACTGCGCACTCGCTCAATCCCGTGCCTTTTGTATATGTGACAGAGAACAAACATGCTACCGTAGAGAACGGTATTTTGGCCGATGTAGCTCCGTCTTTGCTGCACATTATGGGTTTGCCTGTACCAGCTGAGATGACAGGCAAAGATCTGATAAAAGACTAAACTTTTTAGTTTCTGATTTCGCACATGGTGCGGATTGAACCTCAAAAAAATTGTTCTGTGAATAGGTTTAATCCGCACCATTTATATATCTTTACAAAACTATGTTACAAATAGAAAATACCCTCGTTTCGCTCGACATTATAGAGCGCTTTTTCGTATGCAATATAGAGGCATGTCGAGGAGAGTGTTGTATCGACGGTGATGCAGGAGCTCCTATTACACCCGATGAACGCCGTGCTATAGAAGCGGCGTTGCCGGCTGTGTGGGAAGACCTCAGCCCCGCTGCGCAAGCCGTAATACAAGAGCAGGGAGTTGCTTATATTGATGAAGAGGCCGACCTTGTGACTTCTATCGTCGACGGACGTGACTGTGTCTTTACTTGTTATGGTAACAATGGCATCTGTTATTGTGCACTCGAGAAAGCCTACCGCGAGGGACGTTCTGCCTTTTTTAAGCCTATTTCGTGTCATCTTTATCCTGTGCGAGTGCAACGTTGGGCAAATGGATATACTGCGCTCAACTACCACCGATGGAAGATTTGTAAGGCTGCCGAGGTCTTAGGACGACGCGAAAAGGTACGAGTTTATCAATTCCTGAAAGAGCCGTTGATTCGTTGCATGGGTGAGGAGTGGTATAAAACCCTCTGTGAAGTAGCTGATGAGTATCTGAAAGTTACCGGAGAATAGCTGGTTTGCAATCGTCGTATAAGTAGTAAGTACGAGAATGTATTGGTAGCCGGATGCTATATCGGGCTAAGAATTTTGGGTAGTAATTGTATTTTTATGATTGAATATCGTTTCGCGATATAAAAAATCCCCATCCTTTTAAAGGACGGGGATTTCTTTTTGCTGTATTTGTTCACATCCCTTGCGGGAGGGGAATATTATTCAGCATTTTCAGTAGCTGGAGCTTCTGTGGCAGCAGCTTCCTCGGCAGGAGCCTCGGTTGCAGCAGCTGCAGCGGCGGCCTCGGCAGCAGCTTTGGCAAGCTCAGCTTTCTTGGTGGCCACGCGTTCTGCGATGGCTTTATTCACCTCTTTTTCTGCCTCCAAACGAGCAGCAGCAACTTTCTTAGCATCATCGATGGCTTTGAGCTTCAATGCCGAAGTAGCATTTTGCTTGTTGGCCAACCATGCTTGGAAGCGTTGCTCGGCAACTTCCTCGGTAAATGCGCCTTTCTTTACGCCACCCAAAAGGTGCTTTTTCAGTAATACGCCTTCGCGAGAGAGAATGTTGCGAACTGTGTCGGTGGGTTGTGCGCCGACGTTGAGCCAATACAAAGCACGATCGAATTTTAAATCTATTGTAGCAGGATTAGTGTTCGGATTATAAGAACCTATCCTTTCAATAAATCTACCATCACGTGGCGCCCTGCTATCGGCAATTACAATTTGATAGAATGCGTAGCCTTTACGGCCGAAGCGTTGTAATCTGATTTTTGTTGCCATTTAAAATTGTTTTTATTAGTTTTTGCATTAGCGGTGCAAAGGTACGGCTTAGATGCGATACTTGCAAATTTTTTCTTCTAAATGTAGCCTCTCTTATAAGTATTTTTTTATTTCGGCAATGAGCTGCTCGTATTCGGCATCGGTGAGGTATGTTTCACCAGGATTCATACGGAAAGTGCCGCCATAATCTGGCCCGTCTACATATTTAGGAGCTAAGTGAAAGTGAAGATGCGAGAGTTTGTCACTGTAAGCTCCGTAGTTTATTTTTTCTGGATTAAATGCACGTTGCATGGCTCTTGTTACGCGGGTTACATCGGCCATAAAGGCATTGCGTTCGTCGTCCGACAACTCGTTCAGGTCGTTTACATGCTTGTCGTATGCGACGAGGCAACGGCCGTGGTAGGTCTGTTCTTTGAATAGAAATACGCGTGATACTGTCAGATGGGCTATCTCTATCATCAGGTCGTGCAGAGCCTTATTGTTTTGGCAATAGAGGCATTCTTTAGGATCGCTATACATATAGTTTTGTGGTTATAAGAAGTTTATTAAATTCGGTCGAGCACTTTTTCTATCATGTCGCCTATAGACGATTTGTAGTTCGAGTTGGCATGTTGTGCCAAGCGGTTAGCTATAACCATGCAAATAGTTACGGCATGATGTCCCATGAGGCGGGCAAGTCCGGCAAGAGCCGAGCTTTCCATCTCGTAGTTGGTAATGACATATTTCCCGTATTTGAATTGTTCTATTTTTTTGTTTAAGTCGGGGTCGGCAAGAGGAACTCGTAATTCACGACCTTGTGGCCCATAAAAACCGTTTGCCGATATGGTGACACCGCGAACTGTGTCGTTATCTTCGAGACGTGCTATCAGTTCGGGATCGTTATCGATAACGTAAGGTTTGGCCCAAAGGGGATTCCATTGTACCGATTCGCAGAATGCTTTCTCAAAATCGAGGTCACATACTTCATTACGGCCTCGGTAGAAATTGAGTACTCCGTCAAATCCTATCGATTTTTCTGATATAATGTATGAGCCTATGGGTACGTGAGGTTGCAACCCTCCGCATGTGCCGCATCTTACTATTGTCAGGGCACGATGCTCTGGTTTTTCGTGACGTGTGGTAAAATCGATATTGGCGAGAGCATCCAATTCATTTATTACAATATCTATGTTGTCGGTACCAATTCCGTGCGAGATACACATGACGGGTTTCCCTTTATAGATACCGCCTATGGTGTGAAATTCGCGGTTAGATACCTCGAATGTTTTTTCGGAGAAAAATGAGGCTACGAGGTTTACTCTACCAGGGTCGCCAACCATTATGATGCGGTCGCACAGTTGTTCGGGGCGGATGTGTATGTGGAATGCGCTACCATCCTCGTTGATGATGAGTTCCGATTCGGGGAAAAATTTTGTTGTCATATTGTGGTTTCTAAAAGGTGGAAACGGAGTGTCTGGCATTTTATTTGGCAGACACTCCGTTTTTTGTTCTGTTTTTATAATTAATGATATCCTGCCTTATTCTTTTGTAATTTCGGTTTTCTTGGTTGTCTTGGCCGATTTAGCAGGTGTCTTAGTCGTTTTCGTCGACTTGGCAGTGTGTGCTCCTTGTTTATCGGTACGTGCCGACTTTAGTTCCTTTTCGAGCATTTCTATCTCACTTGCTTGGTTGCGTATAGTTGTGAGTAGTGAGTTCAACTCTTCGTTTTCTATCTGTGCAGGATATTGCTCTTCTACTCGTACGATAAAGTCGCTTAGTACGTTCATGTAGTTGATAAAGGCATCGAATGGCGAGTCGTAGGGGCTGTAAGAGCTTTTACCGGAACCATACTTGGTCGACATGTAGAAGAAGTGGTCACTTGCCTGTAGATATATCCAGTCTTGTTTGATACGGCGGTCTTCGCACATGCGTACGCGCTCCGACAAGTTATATAGCTTGTGGAAAGCTTCGTTTTGTAGTCGGTTACCCAGCCATGTACTCACGTCGCGGGCTTCGTCGGTCCAAGATATAGGGTATGGTATAGACAGTGCATCTACGGGCTTTAGCTTGCCAATGGCTTCTGAGGGTAATATGAAGCCTATGCCGGCCTCCTCGGCAAAGCGGGGCAGAGCTTTGAAAAATTCGAAAATACCTGTTTCACGTGGTTGGCTTTCACCCAATACTTCACAGTTCATAAAGAGGTTGACGAGAGGTTCTTCCTCGGGTAGCCCTTTTATCCAACTGATATACTTCTCGGCAGTCAGTGGGTAGTCGCTCCACTCGAAATCTGAGAAATTGCGGGCAATATTGTCGCTAAATGTGTCATTTTTAAGTAACATCTTCAGTCGAGGAGAAGCCATCGAGTTATACAGGTAGTTAGGACTCTTCCAACCCAATATATGTTTGGCTCCCTCTGTGATAACACCTTTGAATCCCAATCCCGAAATCATACCTGCTATTTCGTCAGAGAAGATAAGTTCGGTATTGCGGAATACCTTGGGATGTTGTCCGAAAAGGTTGTATATTTTTTCGTCATGTAGTTGTACTTGTGCACGGAATTCTTCGACGTCGGCAAGTGATGCGAGAGAGTGGGCATAGGTCTCTGAAAGGAACTCTACACAACCTGTTTTAGCCAGCTCTTTGAGGCTGTCTATCAGTTCAGGAACGTACATTTCCAATTGTTCCAAAGCTACACCAGAGATGGAGATGGCAACCTTGAATTTGCCACCAGACGTGTGCACCATCTCATTCATGGCCTCTACGGCAGGTATGTAGGAGTTGCGTGCTATGCGTGTGATGATGTCGTCGTTGGCAAAGTCATCGTAGTAGTAATGGTCTTTTCCTATATCAAAGAAGCGGTATCTTTTTAACCTGAATGGTTGGTGGATTTGAAAATACAAACAGATACTTTTCATAATATATTAGGTTTTTTATTTCGGCTATTTATGGAATTTAATTTTTGTGGTATTGTTGCAGAACCTTGTTATATATGTCTATCACCTTTTGTCCGGCATATTTCCATTTTATTTCATTTACCTCGGCTTCGCCTTCGACACGTAGGTGCTCATACAAGGCCGGGTTGTGTGTAATAGAGTATATGGCGTCGGCCATGGCGTCGATGTCCCAGTAATCTACTTTGATTACGTTGTCGAGAATCTCGGCGCAACCCGATTGTTTTGAAATGATAGAGGGAACGCCTACTTGCATAGCTTCCAAGGGCGATATGCCGAAAGGCTCCGATACCGATGGCATGATATATACGTCGCTGGCTTTGAGCATTTCGTAAACTTCTTTACCGCGTAAAAATCCCGTGAAGTGGAACCGGTCGGATATGCCACGGTCGGCTACAAGGTTTATCATTTGGTTCATCATATCGCCGCTACCAGCCATGACAAAGCGTACGTGGTGCGATTTGTTGAGTACACGGGCTGCAGCTTCCACAAAATATTCGGGGCCTTTTTGCATCGTAATACGACCAAGGAAAGTTACCACTTTGTCTTTGGTATTGTGGGGCATTACTATACTCTTTATTTCGTCGCTAAGAGGTGTCACGGCGTTATGTACTGTCGATACTTTGGCCGGATCGATATGATATTTGTCAATGACGGTTTGTCGAGTAAGGTTGCTCACGCAGATGATATGATCTGCATTGAGCATTCCGTCACGTTCTATGGCATATACCGTAGGGTTGACGTTGCCCCGGCTGCGGTCGAAGTCGGTAGCATGCACGTGTATTACCAACGGTTTGCCTGTGACTTGTTTTGCATGTATTCCGGCAGGGTAGGTGAGCCAGTCGTGCGAGTGTATGATGTCAAAGTCTAAGGTACGAGCTATTACGCCGGCTACGATAGAGTAGTTGTTTATTTCTTCCAGAAGATTGTCGGGGTAACGGCCTGAAAATTCTATACATCCTAAATCGTTGGTCTTTAAGTAGTTGAAATCGGCATAAATATGGCTTCTCAGGTCGAAGTATAGTTGAGGGTCCATACAATAGCCATAGCGGTTTTGCACGTAGTCCCAGCTTACGTCACGCCAGGCTACCGGCGTGTTTCCTGCGCCGATGATACGGGCAAAACTTTTATCTTCATCGCCGTATGGTTTTGGTATTACAAAGGTGATATCCATCCCACCGCACTCGGCCATACCCTTGGTAAGGCCATAACTTGCTGTGCCAAGGCCGCCGAGAATATGCGGAGGAAATTCCCACCCAAACATGAGTGCTTTCATAGGTATATCTGTTTTAATCAAACATTATATTTCTTTAATGAGTGTAATACGCGCAACACTTCTCCTACGTTGGCGGCAAAGCTAATGGCTCCACGTGCCGTGTAGGGTGGGTTGCCGTCGAACATCTCAGAGAGTGAGCCTATACATTTGTCAGACAAGTCATCCTCGTAGCCTATGAGCATGCGTTCTATAAACGAAACGCCTCCAACACCGAAGATGCGCAGGTATGCTGCTGCATATGCTCCCATCAACCAAGGACGTGTAGAGCCTTGATGATAGGCGTATGCACGCTCTTCGGGTGACCCTGCATACCACGGACGGTATCCGTAGCTTTTGGGGCTGAGTGTACGTATGCCTTTGGGGGTGAGTAATTCTTTGGTTACGATGTCAAGTATTCCTTTGCGTTGTCTGCGGTCGAGAGGAGAGTATTCGAGTGAGATGGCAATAAGCATGTTGGGACGTACACTCCAGTCGGTCATATTGCCGTCTACATAATCGAACAGGTAACCGTAGTCGTTGAGGAATGTCGACACAAATGAAGCACCACTCTTATCGGCCAATGCATTCCAACGGTTGGCAAGCGCTATATCGCCATTGTTCTCTGTAAAAAGTTGAGCTGCAAATTTTAATGCGTTATACCACAATCCGTTTATTTCTACCAAATATCCGCTTCGGGGAGTCACAGGCGCACCGTTTAGCATGCTGTTCATCCACGATATGGGGCGTTCTTTTCCGTTGGAGTAGAGCAATCCGTTGTTGTGTATGAAGAGGTTGGGGTGTCGACCCTCGATGATGTAATTCAATATGTCGGCGATGAATGAGCCGTACCGTTCGTAGCATTGTTTCGACCCTATCTCATGGGCATAGTGCTGTATGGTCCATATAGCCCACAGCATAACGTCGGGTACGTCTATGTCTTTTATTACCGGGTCGGTCTCTCCACACTCCATGTAATGGCGTAATGCCCGTTCGGCAGTGGCCATTGTCTGTTCAAAAGCGCTTACGTCGTCTATTGCAAGCGAACAGCCAGGTAGTGCTATGAATTCGTCACGTGCCCGCACTCCGAAAAACGGATAGCCGGCAAGAATATATAGGTCTTTACCCTTCTTGAAATAGAATTGTTGCGCCGAGTTTTTAAGACAATTGAAAAAGCTGTTACGCGGTGTACGGCTGGCAACCTCGTTGGTGAAGGTTCTCGATAAGGTACGTGGTGATGCTTCGCCTGTGCCTGCCGAAAAAATAATGCTTTCGCCTTTTTTTATGGGTAACTCAAAGTAGCCGGGTACATAAAGGTCTTCGCGGAATGGCTCGCCGCGCTCTTGGTCTTTGAGGTACTCTATGCCTTTATACCAATGTGAGTCGGATATGAATTGAGCTTGCTTGTTGAATTGCATATATAGCCGGGGGTAGCCATGATATAAGCAACAACTGATACCGTTGGCAGCACTTTCGTGAGAGGGGACAAGAGCGTCGTTTTCCATGCAAAGGGTGTTTGCCGGGCGGAATGCCAAAAACGGTCTGAATTGCAATGTCGTAGGTGAATGAGCTTCGACCAACGTGTATTTGATAAGGATACGGTTCTCGTGCTCGACAAAAACTTTTTCTTTGGTAAGAATTACACCTCCTACCCGGTACATTGTCTGTATAGACGAGTCGCAATTAAATTCCCTAATGTATTTGTGCCCGTTGGGGCTGAAGCAATCGCCATTGTATTTATGCAATCCTAAGTTGAACGATGCCCCGTGTTGAATGACAGTCTCGTCGAGCGACGATAGTAAAACGTGGCTTTCATCGTCCATTTCGGGGATAGGTATTACCAGTAAGCCGTGTTGCTTACGGGTGTTACAGTCGACAATGGTGGTGCAGTGATAAGCTCCCGAACGATTGGTGCGCAGCAATTCCTTGCGAAGCGACTGTTCGAGGTTTATCATGAGTCTTTTGTCAAATTTAAGGTAACTCATATTTTCAAAGAATCAGGTTAACTTATTCAGGCGCTCTACTGCATGCGAAGAGCTGTTTTTGTGATACGAATTTATAACTTTCATATTGAAAAAACAAATATGTAGAAATAAAAAAATATTATTCTATAAGTTTGTTTTTGCAATAACTTGAAATTCAGTATGATATCATGCCTATGATGTCGAGTAAAATCACAATAAAAAAGCACTTCCCGAGAGAAGTGCTTTAGTTTTTTCTATTGTACCGATTGCATGAATTTTGCAAGGTTTTCAAGGAACATCTTTACCGATACAGCAAGGAGGATAATACCGAAAAACTTTCGTGCCACGTATACACCGCCTTTGCCAAGGAGACGTTCCAGAAGTGTTACTTTCGATAGAACAACATATACAACTATGATATTGAGTAACAATCCTATAAGTACGTTGATGAGGCTATATAATGATTGCAGCGATATGAGTGTTGTGAACGAACCTGCTCCTGCTATAAGCGGAAATACTATGGGTACCATCGTCGCGGCTTTACCGCCGGGGCCGTCGTTGCGGAATATCTCTATACCCAAAACCATCTCTACAGCCATGGCAAAAAGCACCAACGAGCCGGCTATGGCAAACGATGCTACATCGACATGAAATAGTCCTAATATAGATGTTCCGAGAAATAGAAATATCAAGAACATGCACAGTGAGTAGATGGCGGC
The DNA here is from genome assembly GCA_900538705.1 of uncultured Porphyromonadaceae bacterium. Taxonomy (GTDB): domain Bacteria; phylum Bacteroidota; class Bacteroidia; order Bacteroidales; family Barnesiellaceae_A; genus Barnesiella_A. The sequence goes on along the minus strand of UPZG01000005.1, from coordinate 71,308 downwards.
TTTACCTGCGTCGATAAACTGCCCTTTTGACCGCATGTCTATGATGATAGGTGTGAGACCTATCATATCTATGACGGCAAACATAATGATAAACGAACTGATGGATTCTTGGAATGAGAATGCGTTGAAAAACTCTTTTAGCTGCAATAAAACGTCGCTGCTCATAGTAGGTTGTGTTTTTTAAGGTTATCGGTCGCAAAGTTAAGGAAAAAAAAATAAATAAATACTTTCTAAACAAAGAACTTCTTTTGCCTCCACATCTTGTATGCTAAAAATTCATTTTATACTTTTGAATATTAAAAACAATCAAACAATGGAGAATATTTATCAGACCTTAATGCAATTGCCTTTGTTTCAAGGTGTAAGCAGGAGTAAGCTGTCAGAGTTGATAGACAAGACCCGTTTCCATTTCTTGAAATATAACGATGGCGAGCTTGCCATAGGGCGTTCTGAGTCTTGTACGCATTTCAAATTTCTTCTTTCTGGCAGTTTGCGATGCGAAATGTGTACTTACGATGGAAAAGTACGACTGATACAGACGTTACATGCACCAGATATTATAGCTCCCGAGCATATGTTTGGACGCACAACGCATTATCCTGCAAATTATTATGCAATAGGTTCGGCCGGTTTGATGCAAATCGATAAGGCCACTTTCATTACCTTCATGCGTGACGAGCCTATTTTCCTCATCAATATGCTCAATATATTGTCGCGTCGCAGTCAGAAAAACAAGGAGGCTATCCTCTCCATAAGTACCGGCGATATGAAGGAGCGTATTGCTTTTTGGATTCTTTCTCTTACGCAGCGCAATGCTACCGATATTCGCATCGTTGCAAAACAACGCGATTTGTATGGTTACTTCGGCGTGCAACGTGCCGTTTTGCTTTCGTCGCTTGCCGAGTTGAAGCAAGAAAAAATTATAGATTATACACCTACAGAAGTTGTTATTCTCAATCGTGACGCATTGCGCGATTTGCTGATGGAGGATATAAGTTTCTACGAGGCTGACGAATAGTTTGTCTATGGTTGCGACGTGGATATAAAACGCATGGCAGCCACTATCTTCATTTGTATTCATATTTATTCAGAAACCGCCTAATACTATGTATGGGTGCGATGGTAATATCGCACATTTTATGCTGTCTTGAAAAATCTTCCGCTGAATATATGCATTTTGTCAGAACGACGATGCTTTGGCACAATGCAGGTGGGGGATACTGTCATAATCTAAATTGTATAAGTATAAATAAATCCGTAATAACATTATAAATAAGACAGGTATGAGAATGAGAATCAAATTGTTTCTTGCCGCTGCCTCCATTTATGCGGTATGCACGGCACCTCTTGGAGCTAAGCCGGCGCAACCCGGCATTATTCAGCTTGTACAGCCCGATGGTACTACTGTATCGGTACGTTTGCAAGGCGACGAGCATTTACATTATATGACTACGTCGCAGGGCGCATTTGTAGTAGAGTGTGCCGATGGATATTATAGGTATGCTCGTTGGGACGGCGATAATGCACTTGTGGCTACAGAGTATGTAGCTTCTGATGACGATACATCTGTTGATGCATCTTTGCCCCGCATTAGCGATGCTGTTGTACAGGAGCGTTTGCAAAACCTGTATCTTGCAGCTCGTGAACAAAAAGATAAGCAGATAACGGTACGAAAAGCTCCTATGCGTCGTATAGCTCAAAACTCGGCTACCGATGTAAATGAGGTACGGGGTATCATAATTCTTGCGGAATATCAGGATGTAAAATTTAAACCGACCAGTACACGAGAGGCGATAGACAATCTCATGAATGAGCCCGGTAATAATTATATGGGGGCTTACGGTTCGGCTCGTGACTATTTTATGGCGCAGAGTTATGGAAAATTCCAGCCTAATTTCGATGTGGTAGGTCCTGTCACGCTCGACAATGATGCATCGTACTATGGGGGCAATGACCGTAGTGGTAACGATTTACGCCCCGAAGAACTTATTATAGAGGCCTGTCAAAAAGCGTCGGCACAGGGCTTGTGTAATATGTCGGATTATGACCTCGATGGTGATGGATGGGTTGACCTCGTTTATGTAATATATGCGGGTTATTCCGAGAGTAGTGGTGCTCCGGCATGGACTGTATGGCCTCATATGTGGTATGTTTATCAAGGAGCCGGACGTTCGGTGTCGGTTGATGGTGTGCGGCTCGATATGTATGCCTGCTCGTCGGAGCTGAGTGGTACATCGGGTAGCTCTCTCGATGGTATAGGCTCTTTCTGCCATGAGTATAGCCACACATTAGGTTTGCCCGATATATACGATACCCAAAGCTACAATTTTGGCATGGACATATGGAGCATCATGGACTATGGATGCTATGCTGAGGATGGGCGTACCCCGGTAGGATATTCGGCCTACGAACGTGCTTATTGTGGCTGGCTCGATATAGAAGAGCTTACAACACCGTCATCTGTCGTATTGCCTTACATCGGAGATAACGAGAAGGCCTATCAGGTGAAGGCTAATGATAAGCAATATTTTACGTTCGAGACTCGTTTGCAGCAAGGTTGGGACGTGGGGTTACCATCGGAAGGTATGATGATTGTAAAAATAGATTACGATGCTACTGCGTGGAATAATAATACGGTCAATGTCAACAGCCGCCGTCCACGTATACAAATTGTTCCTGCCGATAATTCTCTCAGCAGCAGAAGTCTTGAGGGCGATTTGTATCCTTATGCAGGCAATAATGTTTTCACGTCGACATCTACACCGGCAATGAAGATATACAATACGACTATCGATGATAAGCCGGTAGAGAATATAACGTATGATGCCGAGAATGGTGTCGTTACTTTTGACTTTATGGGAGGGGCTCCTAATACGACGTTGGCTGCACCTGTGGCCACATCTGCCGGTGGTATTAATAATGAAGGGTTTACAGCCTATTGGTCGCCGGTGTCGGGAGCTTCGAGTTATACATTACATCTTCAAAGTGATAATTTCGAGCAAGAGTATAAGTATATTACGTCTACGCGATATACGTTGACGGGACTCATGGCTGGTACATATTATTATAAAGTGAAAGCCGTCAACGGAGAGTATGAGAGTTCCTATTCAAATGAAATAGAGGTAGAAATTCCAGGTTTGGGAGCCGTATCGAGTATGCAGGTATCTGATGTCAGAGCCTATGTAACAGGTGATGGCATTGTTATAGAAAGTGATAAACCGTACGATGCACTGATTTATAATGCACAAGGTATGCTTGAGGCAGTTGTAAATGTAGATAGATACACAACGTATCGTCCTCGACTGACAGGCTTGTATATTGTTGTGTGTGGAGAAACCTCATACAAGTTGATAGTCAGATGATATAGGTAACGATGTAAATCATAAAACATTATATTCCCAATATCTACAACCAAGTAATTATAAAAGGAACCGCCAATCTTCTACAAACGTAAGATGGCGGTTCCTTTGCGTTATATATTGATGCTAATAATAATTGGGGGCATATTGGTCACTATAGAGAGCTTCTTATCATGAAAGAAAAAGGGGCTGCCTTCCTTAAGAAGACAGCCCCGTACTTTTTCCCAGGCTTATTATCCTAAATACGATCTTAATAACTGGCTTTGAGCCTTTTGTCTTAAATGCCTGATAGCTTTTTCTTTAATTTGGCGTACACGTTCGCGTGTCAGACCGAACTTGTCGCCAATCTCTTCGAGAGTCATCTCTTGACAACCTATACCGAAGACCATTTTTACAATCTCTCTTTCGCGAGGTTGCAACAGTTGCAACGCGCGGTCGATTTCTTTTGAGAGCGACTCATCTATCAACGAGCGGTCGGCAATAGGAGAGTCGTCATTCACCAGCACGTCAAGCAGGCTGTTGTCTTCACCTTCTACAAAAGGAGCATCTACCGATATGTGTCGTCCCGATACTTTCAGTGTGTCTGAAATTTTGTCTACCGGAATGTCCAACTCTTCGGCGAGCTCTTCGGGTGAAGGTTTACGCTCGTTTTCTTGCTCAAACTTCGAGAGGGCTTTGCTTATTTTGTTAAGCGACCCTACTTGATTTAAGGGCAATCTTACGATACGCGACTGTTCGGCAATGGCTTGCAGAATAGACTGACGTATCCACCATACGGCGTAGGAGATAAACTTGAAACCACGAGTTTCGTCAAATTTTTCGGCAGCTTTTATCAAGCCAAGATTACCTTCATTGATAAGATCAGGAAGGCTTAATCCTTGGTTTTGATACTGTTTGGCTACTGATACGACGAAACGTAAATTGGCGCGGGTCAATTTTTCCAATGCTGCACGGTCGCCTTGTTTGATGCGTTGAGCGAGCTCTACTTCCTCTTCGACGGTAATGAGGTCTTCACGTCCTATTTCTTGCAAATACTTGTCAAGAGAGGCGCTCTCGCGATTGGTAATTGATTTGGTAATTTTTAGTTGTCTCATCTTCTATTTGATGTGAACTGCAAATATACGATTTTATCTTATGGCTTGCATGTAAAACATTGTTAAATACAAGCCTTCGGGTGAACTTTTGGCTTCTTATGACATTATGTCATCTTTTTGTGCATCTGAGTTCCCTTTGTATCTTAACCGCAAATAGTGTGCCGCTGTTCGCATTTTTGCCTTATATGGGCTTTTTTATGACGTTTTCACTGCCGGGAAGTTTATACCTGCCCGGCAGATAGTATCAAGGTTGATGGTACTCAGTTTTTAGTCCGATAAGTCTACGGCATAATACATGATTTTGCCTGTGGGGTAAATGCCTGTGATAAACATCACTTTGCGTAGCTGGTTAGAGCGTACGATACTATCGAATATAGTCTCCATATCGCTTACCGAGCGTATGTTTTGTCCGTTGACTTCGAGTATTACAAAGCCTTCGCGTATGCCGGCATCTTTGAATTTGCCGTTTTTCAGTCCAACTACTTGTACGCCACTGCGTACATTCATTTCTTGCATTTGCTGGCGTGTAAGGTCTTTGAAACTCGTGCCCAATGAGCCGAAGTCGACAGCTTTTTTCATTTCGGTGTTGCCTTGGCTGTTTTTGAGTGTAAGGCTCTTTTCTATTTCCTTATTGTTACGCTTTATGGTAACTTTTATTTTGTCACCAGGACGGTAGCGGCTTATCTGTTCTTGCAAAGCTGCTCCATTTTTGATTTTTACACCATTGATGGCTGTGATGACATCACCTATTTCTATTCCGGCCTCCATGGCTGCGCTCAGGTCGTGAACTTCACCAACATACACACCTTCTACGATGTCAATACCTTTTTCTTCGGCCAGCGACGAAGTGATCTCTTGGAATCCTATACCCATTACAGCACGTTGTACAGTACCGTATTGACGTAAGTCGGCGATTACCTTGCTAACTATACTCGATGGTATGGCAAATGAGTATCCGGCATAGTTGCCGGTTTCGGAAAAAATGGCTGTGTTTATACCTACCAATTCGCCGGCCGTATTAACCAATGCGCCGCCACTGTTGCCAGGATTGACAGCTGCATCGGTCTGTATGAATGATTCTATACCCATTTGATTGGTGACATTATCGCTGATGCGACGAGCCTTGGCACTCACGATACCTGCTGTTACGGTTGAGGTAAGTCCAAAGGGATTGCCTACAGCCAGTACCCATTCGCCAACTTTCAGCTCGTCTGAGTTGCCGAATTGTACGACAGGAAGGTCTGTTGCTTCTATTTTTACCAAAGCGAGGTCGGTATTGGCATCGGAACCAATAATGCGACCGTTGAATGAGCGGTTGTCATTGAGGGTTACTTCTATTTTATCTGCATCGCGTATAACGTGGTTGTTGGTCACAATATAGCCGTCGGGCGAAATGATAACGCCAGAGCCTAATCCTCCACGGGGTTGTGGCTGGGGTTGTATACGTCCCGGTCCGAAGAAAAATTCTAAGAACGGGTCATTGTAGCGGCTGCTTGATTGTGTTGGTGTAGAAAGTGTACGTATGCTTACAACAGCATTTACCGTGTTCTCGGCTGCTTGGGTGAAGTCTGTTTCTATGGCTCGTTGCGATACCGGGACATAACCTGTCGGCATGGCATAGTTGTTTTCAAATGCTTCGTTATTGATGCTTTCATCATACTTTTTCATGTAATGGTACATAATAGATGCTGTGGCAAAGCATGTTCCCACTACTATAGCCGATGTGAATAGTATTTGCTTTGTTCTGTTCATGATTATAATGATTAAAGTGTTAAATACATGTTTGTTTTAATATTTTCACATGCTAAAATTAACACATAAATCTTTGGGTTGTATCGCCATTGACTTTTATTTAAGCTCTTTTAATAAGAAAGTTGGCAGCTTAACGCCACTTAACGTGGCAGCATTTCCTCGTATGTGGTATGCTGTAATCATTAAGTTACAATATAATAGGTAATGAGGTGCTTGTTTTGTTCCCTCATATAAAATATTTTGCCAATTTTTTATCTTTCTATTTGTTTGTATGGAGGTTGCAGCTTGAGGCTACATAAGAAAAATTATTACCTTTGTACGGTAAAAGAGTAAAAAAGTCTATGACATTTGATGAATTTGGGTTCGAAGAGGAGATTATGGAAGGTCTCGATGCAATGAACTTCCGAGAAGCAACTCCGGTGCAAGAGAAGGCTATTCCCGTGATTATGGATGGGAAAGATATGATTGCATGTGCCCAAACAGGAACAGGTAAAACGGCCGCATTTATTTTGCCGTTGATGAATCGCCTGTTACTGAGCGGTTCGGGCAATAATAAGGTTCGCGCCATTATCGTAACACCTACTCGAGAGCTAGCACAACAGATAGATTTACAATTTGAAGGCTTTTCGTATTTTGCACCTATCTCTACTGTGGCCGTATCGGGAGGTGGTGATGGAGCCTCGTGGGAGCAACAGAAACGAGGACTCAAATTGGGCGCCGATGTTGTGATAGCTACTCCCGGTCGACTTATATCGCATTTGAAGATAAGTAATATTGATTTATCGGGTGTAGAATATTTTATTCTCGATGAGGCCGACCGTATGCTCGATATGGGCTTTTATGATGATATAATGGACATATGTTCATACCTGCCGAAGCTGCGTCAGACGTTGATGTTCTCAGCCACAATGCCTCCAAAAATCAGGCAATTGGCCAAAAACATACTCCATGACCCGGTGGAAGTGAGTGTGGCTGTGTCGAAACCCAACGATGCCATACACCAAAGTGTCTACATCTGTTATGAGACACAAAAAATAGGCATTATAGAGCATATCTTTGCTAACCCTATAGCGGGTAAAACGATAGTATTTGCTTCGTCTAAGATGAAGTGTAAGGAGGTGGCATTTACATTGAAGCGGAAGAAATTTAAAGTCGCCGCCATGCATTCCGATTTGTTGCAGGAAGACCGCGACCGGGTAATGCTTGATTTCAAAAACGGTAAAATAGATATTCTGGTGGCTACCGATATTGTGGCCCGTGGTATAGATATAGACCAAATAGAATTGGTGATAAACTATGATGTACCTCACGATCCCGAAGACTATATACATCGTATAGGTCGTACAGCTCGAGCCAATGCCCAGGGCAGCGCCATAACTTTTGTATCGGAAAAGGAACAGGAAAAGTTTGCTCGGATAGAGAAATTCCTTGGTTATGAAATAGAGAAAGAGACACTGCCTGCATCACTTGGAGAGGCTCCCGTATATCAACCATGTGACTATAAGAAAAAACCTCATGGAGGCCGTCGCAGAATGCCTCGACGTCGGCATGTCTCGACTGATGCTACGGCTCGGCATGCTGAAAAATCGGCCGGAACTGAGGCCGGTAAACGTCGGTTTTCTCACAGACGATCATCCCAACGTAACGCTTCGGGAAGTGCGCAAAATGAAGCATCGGCTGCATCGTAATAGTATTTGAATAATGATTTCGATAGAAAAACTTTCGGTTGAGTTTGGTGGTAATCCGCTTTTCGATGACATTACGTACGTCATCAATAAGCGAGACCGTATTGCGTTGGTAGGTAAAAATGGTGCCGGAAAGTCTACCATGCTTAAGATTATTGCAGGGTTGCAGGCTCCATCGTCGGGCGTTGTTAATCGTCCGCGCGACCTCACGATAGGTTATTTGCCTCAGCAAATGCAGCTTAGTGATGTACGCACCGTAAGGCAAGAGGCCGAACAGGCATTTGCTCACGTTATAGAGATGAAAAAGCGTATTGACCGCATGAACGAAGAGCTGGCTGAGCGTACCGATTATGATAGTGAAGATTATCAGGAGCTCATAGAGCGTGTGTCGGCAGCTACCGAGCAATATGCACTGATGGAAAACTCCAACTATCAGGCCGAGTTGGAACGGACTCTCTTGGGCTTGGGCTTTTTAAGGAGCGATTTTGACCGTCCTACATCTGAGTTCAGCGGCGGATGGCGTATGCGGGTAGAGTTAGCCAAACTTCTTTTGCAGCGGCCCGATGTGCTTTTGCTGGATGAGCCTACCAACCACCTTGATATAGAGTCTATACAGTGGCTCGAAAATTTCCTTGCCACAAGAGCCAATACTGTTGTGCTCGTTTCGCACGACCGTGCTTTTATAGATAATGTGACTAATCGTACCATCGAAATATCTATGGGACGTATCTACGATTATCAGGTCAATTACTCGAAATATGTGGAATTGCGTCGTGAGCGGCTTGCCCAGCAGCAACGTGCCTACGAAAACCAGCAAAAGCAGATACAAGATACCGAGGCGTTTATAGAGCGGTTTCGATACAAAGCGACCAAGGCTGTGCAGGTACAATCGCGTATCAAACAACTTGAAAAAATAGAGCGTATTGAGGTCGACGAGATAGACACGTCGCACATCAATTTACGTTTTCCACCAGCACCACGTTCGGGTGATTATCCCGTTATTGCCGACGATGTAACCAAGCGTTATGGCGACCATACCGTGTTTGAGCATGCCACGTTTACTATCAAACGCGGCGAAAAAGTAGCTTTTGTGGGTAAGAACGGTGAGGGTAAATCGACGTTGGTAAAGTGCATCATGGGTGAAATTCCATTTGAAGGTACACTAAAGATAGGACATAATGTAAAGATAGGCTATTTTGCCCAAAACCAAGCATCGTTGCTCGATGGTTCTCTTACGGTGTTTGATACCATAGACCGCGTGGCAGTGGGTGATATACGTACCAAGATACGCGATATATTAGGTGCGTTTATGTTTGGAGGAGAAGCTTCGGAAAAGAAGGTGAGTGTTTTATCGGGCGGTGAGAAAACTCGTTTGGCCATGATACGCTTGCTGCTTGAGCCGGTCAATCTGCTTATCCTCGATGAGCCTACCAACCATCTCGATATGACAACCAAAGATATTCTGAAAAGTGCTATCGCCGATTTTGACGGTACTGTCATAGTAGTATCGCACGACCGCGAGTTTCTCGACGGGTTGGTATCGAAAGTATATGAGTTTGGTGGTGGTCGTGTCAAAGAGCATCTGGGTGGCATTTATGACTTTTTGGAGAAGAAAAAAATAGACTCTTTGCAAGAGTTGGAGAAACCGATTGCAGACCGTAAAATGTCAGATAAGCAGCTTCCGATAGAGAAAACTGCTTCTAAAATATCGTATGAGGAGCGGAAGGAGCAGGCTCGTCGAATAAAGAAACTCGAACGTGCCGTAGCCGACCGTGAAAAGGAGATAGAGGGAATAGAGTATGCCATAGATGTGGTAGAACGCAAGTTGGGTACGCCTGAAGGTGCTGCCGATGTAGCTCTCTACGAAGAACACGGCCGCCTGAAAAAATCTCTCGATGAGGCGATGACGTTGTGGGAAAAAGAGAATGAAGAGTTGGAAATGTTGAAAACGCAATTATAATTACTTAAAAAACACATGAACATGATGTCGAAAATGAAATTTTATTCAATGGCTGTTGCGCTTGTAACCTTAGGCGCATGTACACCAAAGGCCACTGATAGTAGCAAAGTGCCGGGTATTGACCTGACCAACCTTGATACTACCGTGTTGGCAAGTGACGATTTTTACCAGTATGCTTGCGGCGGATGGATGGTTAAGAACCCTCTTACGCCCGAGCGTTCGCGTTTCAGTTCGTTCGACAAGCTCATTGACGATAACGAAGAGCGGTTACGCGTTATGTTTGAGGATATGGGCAAGACTCAAGCTGTAAAAGGTAGTGTAGAACAAAAAATAAGCGACCTTTACAAATTGGGCTTGGACAGCGTGCGCCTCAATAAAGAAGGTGCGGCTCCATTGAAACCCTATTTGGACGAGATTGCGGCTGTAACGACTCCTGAACAGAAGGCTGTCATATTGGCTAAGATGCATTTGCGCAATACGGCTCCTTTCTTTGCTCCCTATGTAGGTGCCGACGATAAGAATAGCAGCATGAATATATTCTGCACGTACCAGGCCGGTATGAACATGGGCGATCGCGACTATTATTTGCTCGACGACGAGTCTACTCTTGCCATCCGCGATAGTTATAAAAAATATATTGCTCGTCTCTTCTCTCTCATCGGATATGATGAGGCTTCTGCTTCGAAAGCCGTAGAGACAGTTATGAATATAGAGACCGCTTTGGCAAAAGCCGCCTTCTCGCGCGATGAACTGCGCAATCCGCAGGCAAACTATAACAAGATGACTATTGACGAGGTAAAGGCTGCTTATAAAAATCTCGATTGGGATACATATTTCGCTACTCTCGGTCTCGACTCGGTTGCGGCTGTTAACGTAGGCCAACCTCGTGCTATGGCTGTAGCCAACGAATTGTTGGGTTCTCTCTCTGACGAAGATTTCCGCTGCTATCTTACATTCAACATGGCCGATGCTGCGACAGGTTTGTTGAGCGATGACTTTGCAGACGCTTCTTTCGATTTTTATGGACGTACTCTTTCGGGCAAGCAAGAGCAAGAAGCTCGTTGGAAACGTGCTCTTAATGTACCGAATGGTTTCTTGGGAGAAGCCGTTGGTGAGATGTATGTTGCCAAATTCTTCTCACCCGAGTCGAAGGAGCGTATGGTGACATTGGTTGCCAATCTGCAAAAAGCACTCTCTGAACATATCGATTCGCTCGAGTGGATGAGTGATACAACTAAAATGAAAGCTCAGGAGAAACTTGCTACTTTCCATGTAAAGATAGGTTATCCCGATAAATGGCGCAATTACGATGGCTTGGAAGTTAATCCCGAGGAGTCATATTTGGTAAATGTATTGCGTGCATGTGAGTTTGAAAACCGTTATCAACTTGCCGACGAAGGCAAACCGGTAGACAAAGACAAATGGTTAATGACACCTCAAACGGTCAATGCTTACTATAATCCTACTACTAACGAAATATGTTTCCCGGCCGGTATTCTACAACCGCCGTTCTTCAATGCCGATGCCGATGATGCTGTTAATTATGGAGCCATTGGCGTTGTGATTGGACACGAAATGACACACGGATTTGACGATCAGGGTCGTCAGTATGACAAGAATGGTAATATGACAAATTGGTGGACTGAAGACGATGCCAAGCGTTTCATAGAGCGTGCTGATAAATTGGCAGCTCAATACAGCCAGATCATTGTTGTGGATACTGTACATGCCAACGGTAACTTTACGCTTGGAGAGAATATTGCCGACCAAGGTGGTTTGCGCGTAGCTTATACAGCCTTCCGCAACTCGCTTAATGGCGTAGAACCTGCACCTATCGACGGGTTTACAGCCGACCAACGTTTCTATCTTGCATATGCTACGTTGTGGGCCGGTAATATTACCGATGAAGAGATTCGCCTCCGCACCAAGACCGACCCGCACTCGCTGGGACGCTGGCGTGTAAATGCTGCATTGCGTAATATCGATTCTTTCTTCAAGGCATTCGATATTAAGGAGGGTGACCCCATGTATATGGCCCCCGAAGAGCGTGTTATAATATGGTAAAATGGTGAGGCTACATAGCCTGTATTCTATAAGAGAGGATGAATCCGTGACTCGGATTCATCCTCTTTTTTACGATTGCCTGCCGATGTTTGTGTTGCAGCATCGTCAGTAGAAATTTTTTAAAATAAAAAGTAAATAATACTTGACTTTATGTAATGCATTATTTACCTTTGTGGCATTGAGTAATTAACCGCAAAATTTATTCTGTATGAAAACGATTCTTTTGCCGCACTATATGCGGGTAATAGGGTGGATATTGTTTGTCCCGTGTTTGATAATAGGAGTGTTGATTCTTGTTGAAGTTTTGTCGTTGAATGGTGTCGTAGGTGTTGTTGTAAACGATATAGCCATTATGGGCATAGCGATAGGGGCTATTTTTATTTGTTGTTCGCGTGAGCGACAGGAGGACGAGATGGTGCAGGCCGTCAGGTTGCAAGCGTTGATGATGTCGCTCTATGTTTATGTGGGGTTGTTGATTGTGTGTACCTTGGTCATCAATAACTTGTATTATCTTTATTTCATGATTGCCAATTTATGCCTTTTCCCCGTTGTATTTTTATTGGTATTCAAGATTATGATTGCACATTACAGAAAAGTATTCGACGATGAAAAATCGAATTAAGGTAGAGCGCGCCGAGCGCGATATTACGCAGCAGCAGTTGGCCGAGGCAGTGAGCGTGAGCCGTCAGACGATTGTTGCTATTGAGAGAGGTCATTTCCTCCCATCCACACCGTTGGCTCTGAAAATTGCACGCTATTTTGGTAAACCGGTAGAAGATATTTTTATCCTCGAAGAAGGTGATTGACGGAGTGTTACGACACTCTGTCAATCACATAAATATGTATATGCTCAACTGTTAAAATAATAGAAAAAACGAGGTGTATAAGGTTACATTCTATCTCTTTTTTCTCTAATTTCGCGGTCGAAAACAAGAATAAGAGAAAAATGAAGGCTTATACAGTTCGCTATAAAAATAAGATTGATGATTTCCATTCATGGGGGGTGGGTTTTTTGATTTAGTGGCTGTAGTCTCTATTATATAAGTCGTATTCATTTAAAAATAATAAAATAATCAGTTAATTTATGAGCAAAAAGAAAAGGCTCATAATGCTGTTATGTATTACAGCATTATGCAGCCAGCATGTATGTGCCCAAACCAGGTTGATGGGGATAGAGGAATTGTTTGTCCTTGCAGACGAACAGAGTAAAAGTATTCAAGCCTATAAAACCGAAACAGAAGCGGCAACCGAGGCTGTAAAGGCTGCCAAAGCGCAGAGGCTTCCCGATGTAAATGTTTCTCTGTCGGCCAGCTATCTGGGAAACGGAGAGATGTGGGACAGAAATTTTAGCAATGGCATGGAGATTGATATGCCACATTTTGGTAATAACTTTGCATTGGAAGCTCAACAAGTAATTTATGCAGGAGGTGCTATAAGTAGTGGCATCAAGCAGGCTGAGATGAGTAAGTTGTTGGCCGAGCTCGATTTGCAAAAGAATGTTCAGGAAATACGGTTTTTGTTGGTAGGTCATTATCTGAATCTATATAAACTTGACAATCAGATTGTTGTCCTGCGGAAAAATATCGAGTTGACCAACCAAGTCATAGCCAATATGGTAGCTCGTAGAGAGCAAGGCACTGTACTGAAAAACGATATTACTCGTTATGAGTTGCAAAAAGAGCAGCTCAATTTGCAATTGACCAGGACTATAAGTGCCAGGCGAATTGCCAATCATCAGCTGGTCACAACATTACATTTGCCCGATAGCACAGAGATTGTTCCTGATACGACCTTGTTGGAGCAACAGATATTCTCATTGGCCGAGTGCGATTGGCAAGAGATGGCAGCTGCTAATAACATAGGCTTGAAACAAGCTCTGACAGCCATTAAACTGAATGAGCAGATAGTAAAAAAGGAGCGCTCGGAGCTTCTGCCACATATTTCTCTCGTTGCTGCCGACCATTTGGATGGTCCTATTACGATAGAAGTGCCGGTATTGAACAATAATTTTAATTATTGGTATGTTGGGGTTGGCATTAAATACAATATCTCGTCTCTTTTCAAGAATAACCATAGGGTTAAACAAGCCCGACTGAATGTGCGTCGTGCACAAGAGTTACATCAGTTGGCTCAGGAACAGGTTGAAAATGCAGTACAAGAAGGTTTCGTAAATTTCCTGACGGCATTTACCGATTTAGAGACACAGAAAAACAGTGTAAGGTTGGCCAATGAGAATTATAGTGTTACCGATAATCGGTATAAAAATGAGATGGCACTGCTTACAGATATGTTGGATGCGAGCAATATGAAACTAAGTGCTGATTTGGGACTGGTGAATGCACGTATCAATGTCGTATATAATTACTATAAAATGAAATATATCACACATACATTATAATAAATTCAATAAATAGAAATATCGTCATGATTAACAGAAGAACAAAGAAATTGATTTATAATGCAGTTATCATAGCATTATTACTGATAGGATTAGTATACGTTTGTTCTCGTTTTATCCATCTTGGAAATGTTGAATATACCGATAATGCACAGATTAAGCAACACATTACACCTATCAATACACGAGTACAGGGATTTATCAAGAAAATCTATTTCGAGGAATATCAGCCTATACACAAAGGCGATACTTTGCTTGTGATAGAAGACTCGGAGTTCAGGTTGCATCTTGCTCAGGCTGAGGCTGACTTGGCTAATGCACTGGCAGGACAGAAGGCAACGACGGCAGGTATTGCAACTACGCAAAATAATCTGAGTGTTAATGACGCTACGATTGAAGAAGTGAAGGTACAGAAGGATAATGCCGAACGAGAACTGCAACGTTATAAAAAACTGCTGGAAGAAGATGCCGTAACAAAACAGCAATATGATAATATAAAAACAGCTTATGATGCCGTGAATGCCCGGTATGAGCAAGTACTTCGTATAAAACATTCTACCTCTCTGACTAAAGAAGAACAAACTCATCGTTTAGGTCAGAATGAGGCTACTGTTCGCTTGGCACAAGCTGCCGTAGACTTGGCGCGACTTAACTTGTCGTATACCGTGATTGTTGCTACGTGTGATGGCGTAACAGGTCGCAAGGATATACATGAAGGCCAGTTGGTACAATCGGGACAAACTATGGTCGATATTGTAGACAATAGCGATTTGTGGGTTATAGCCAACTACCGCGAAACACAACTTCCCAATATTAAGGAAGGTGCTGCTGTAACTTTTACGGCCGATGCTGTACCCGGTGTTGTATATAATGGTATTGTAGAGTCTATATCTGATGCTACGGGAGCAGCTTTTTCTATGGTGCCGCAGGACAATGCAACGGGCAACTTCGTAAAGGTGGAGCAAAGAATACCGGTCCGCATCCGTTTGCAAGGTAATGATGCAGAAAAAGTAAGCAAGCTAAGGGCTGGCTTCAATGTGGAATGTAAAGTAAAGTATTGATATGAGTGCATCGGTACAACCATTCTCTTTTTCAATGCCCATGTTTAGGGCGTTTGTACCTGAGAAAATACGCCCATGGATATATTTGTTTATGGCAGCAACATTCCAGTTCTCAGGTGGACTTTATATAGGAACGCTCAATCAGATGATGGGTAAAACGGCCCTTATGAGGGAGGATTTACTGATGTGTCTGTATGCCAATCTGGCAGGGATGGCCATCTATTTCCCCTTATTGTTTCGTATGAAGTTCCGATTTACCAACAAAAGTCTGTTGCTTGCATCTGCAGCCGGTGTATTGCTTTGCAATATGATAGCCCCGCACGTTACATTTCTGCCTTTGTTGTGGTTTATTTGTTTTGTGGAGGGTATATGCAAGATTCAAGGAACTTTTGAGTGTATGTCGAATATACAGCTTTGGATAACACCGACACGCGACTTCACCTCTTTTTTCCCCATTTTGCATATAGTAATCTTAGGAAGTATGCAGCTGTCTGATTTACTGGCTACATATTTGATGTATTATTATCATTGGGATTACATGCAGCTGTTTATCAGTGGCGTTATGATTGTCGACCTTTTGATACTGACTATTTGTGTACGTCGTATCAGGATGTTTAGAAAATTTCCGTTGTTGGGAGTCGACTGGTTGGGCGCTATTCTGTGGGCTGTGCTTATATTGGAAATTACCTATATATTCAATTATGGCGATTACTATGATTGGTGGAATAGCCCCGTCATATGTCAGCTCAGTATTATAGCGGCTATTACATTGGTGGTTTGTATAGGGCGCATGCTGTCTATCCATCACCCATATATCGAGCCAAAGATGTGGACATATCGTTATTTGTTTCCTATTCTCATACTTATTGCTTTGGTCGAGATGCTGCTTGCTACGGAGCATGTGTTGGAAGAGGCATTTTTTGAGGGCGTCATGCACTATGGCGCGATGACAAGTGTCCAGTTGGACTGGTCTATGCTGGTAGGTGTTGTGTCGGGTTGCCTGTTTGCCTATTGGTGGATGCATGTGAAGCGTTTCCCTTATTTACGGTTGCTTATTATCGGACTGATAGGAGTTATTTGTTATTTGTTGGGATTTTATTTTACCCTATCGAGTGAGATTTCTTTTTCACAATTATGTTTGCCAACGGTATGTCGTGGATTTGCATATGCCGTGTTGAGTGCAACGTTTATGACTTGCTTGGAGGAGATAATGACATTCCAGCATTTTTTTCAGGCCCTATCGGTATTTAATATGATACATATGGTTATAGGCGGTGTTATCGGTGCTGCTATTTATACAAGAGGGTTAGCTTATTGTTTGCCTGATAATATAGCGCGGTATGGAGCTGCCATTGACAACGTGGTGACAAGTCGTATGATGGTTAATCTGCCTGATTATATGAATGCGTTCATTACACAAATGACAGAAATTAGCATTAAGCAGATGTATGGCTATGCGGCGTATGCTTGTATACTTCTTTTGCTCTTGTTCTTATTGTATGATGCACCTATTCGCCGAGGGTTGAAACAGATGCCCAGTTGGCATAAAGTAAGAAGCCAGGTAGTAGCATCTTTTATAGGTAAGAAATAAACAGATTTGCTTCATGTCCGTGTCACCTGTTGGGGTCTGAAAAGACTCAATGACAGGTGACTTTTTGTAAATGTATTATGCTTCATGGCGAGTATATGGGGCTTTATAAATTGTTGTAGGTTGTAGATAGAGTAATATTATTTAAGTCAAAAAAATATATTGGCCGGTATCATTTCATCAGTCAATTTGTTATAATAGCATCATGAGGTGATTTATACTCATAAAATAGCTATTTATGGGGATTGAATGCTCCTTGAGTAACGGCTATTTTTGCAGCGAATTTTAGAATGGATAGTTATGAAAATTACAAAAATCACGGGTCGTGAAATACTCGACTCTCGCGGTAATCCCACGGTTGAAGTGGATGTAGTGTTGGAAAATGGTGTGTTGGGGCGTGCCGCAGTGCCATCGGGAGCCTCGACGGGTGAGCATGAAGCCTTGGAGTTGCGCGATGGTAACAAAAAACGTTACGGAGGTAAAGGTGTCCTCAAAGCCGTCAAAAACATACAAAAAATTATAGCTCCGGCCATTGAGGGATGCTCGGTATATGAGCAAAGAGCTATTGACATGAAGATGATAGAGCTTGATGGTTCTACTACAAAATCGAACCTCGGGGCCAATGCTATTCTCGGTGTGTCACTGGCTGTTGCCAAGGCTGCAGCGGCTGCGTTGGGCATGCCGTTGTATCGTTATATAGGGGGCGTCAATACCTATGTGCTGCCGGTTCCTATGATGAATATTATCAATGGTGGTTCGCACAGTGATGCTCCTATAGCTTTTCAGGAGTTTATGATACGACCGGTGGGAGCATCTTCGTTCCACGAAGGACTGCGCATGGGTGCCGAGGTATTTCATGCCTTGAAGCGGGTGTTGCATAGCCGTGAGTTGAGTACGGCTGTGGGTGACGAAGGCGGTTTTGCTCCTGCTCTTACCGATACAGAGGAGGCGCTCGACTCTATTATGGAGGCCATACGCAAAGCCGGGTATGAGCCCGGAAATGATGTGAAAATTGCCATCGACTGTGCCTCGTCTGAGTTCTATCGTAATGGTATGTACGATTATACCATTTTTGAGGGCGCCAAGGGCAAGAAGCGTACTGCCGATGAGCAGATTGCTTACCTGGAGTCGCTGATAGACCGATATCCCATAGACTCTATCGAAGATGGTATGAGCGAAAACGATTGGGAGGGGTGGCGACGCCTGACTGCACGGATAGGTTCGCGTTGTCAGTTGGTCGGCGACGATTTGTTTGTAACCAATGTACAGTTCCTCTCCAAGGGTATAGAATTTGGGTGCGCCAACTCTATTCTTATAAAAGTCAACCAGATAGGTACGCTTAGCGAGACGCTCGATACCATAGAGATGGCACATCGTCATGGATACACGACAGTTACCTCGCATCGTTCGGGTGAAACCGAAGATGCCACCATTGCCGATATTGCTGTAGCTACCAATAGCGGGCAGATAAAGACCGGTTCGCTTAGCCGCAGTGACCGTATGGCAAAATACAACCAACTACTACGTATCGAGGAGGAGTTGGGCGACCTGGCTGTCTATGGCTATCGCCGGTTGAAATGATGGGTAAACCGATAATATTATGTAATTAATCTTCTCAGTCTACAATGGGAAGGGAGGGTGCTTGACGTATGTTGCGCGCACGCTCCTCTTTTTTTATACCTTGTAGATGTGAAAAAGATTTGTCGTTTTTTATATTGTCGGGGGCGTTTTTACGTGGAATTGTTTATGCACTTATACTCGATATATCAGTTCCAGTCGGTGTGTCGCTACGTATTGGAATATACCCCGCAGTATCATAAATGACATGAATGAGAGCCATAGTGCGTTGTTGCCTATAAAGGGTAGGAACCCGTAGAAAATAGCAAAAAAGGCAACCGTTGCCAATAGCATGGTGTTTCGCATGATGCGTGTCTGTGTAGCTCCCACCATCACTCCGTCTATCAGGAATGGTACCGACCCGGCCAAAGGTATGACGATAATCCACCCAATGTACTCGCCGGCACGGCTTATTAGCTCAGCAGCATTACTGTGCGATGTGTCGACAAAGATGCCCAGCAGGTCACGCCACCATATGATGTAGATACTTACGAAAAGCAGTGCTATGCCTATACTCCACCATATGCAGCGGCGAATGTATAGTCGTAGTGATGCTTCGTCGCGTGCTCCGGTGAAACGGCCTGTCAAAGCCTCGGCGGCGTAGGCAAAGCCGTCGCTCATATAAGAGAAGAGTGTGAAGAGTTGCAGCAGCAGTGTGTTCACGGCGAGAATCTCCTCGTCCATCCGTGCCGATATGGCTGTAAAGAACGTGTAGACTATCACGATACAAAAAGTGCGTATGATAATGTTACCGTTGATAGAGAAAAATCGGCGTAATACATGGCGGTCTAATATATCGCGCCATGCCACCTTTACTAAGGTATGGCGGAAGAACAGCAGCAACAGTACGCCAGCCAGCACTACGCCGCTCCACTGTGCTACTACCGATGCGTAGGCGATACCTACAATGCCCAGGTCGAGCCCAAAGGCAAATGCAAAACTGCATGCCAAGTGTATGACATTGACTGTTATGGCAATGCACATAGGTATAACGGCATTTTGCATTCCGGTAAACCATCCGTTCAGCCCGAAAAGCAGGATGCCTGCAGGAACAGCCCAGATGCGGGCATAGAAATAGTCTCTGACCATTTCGTTGCCGTTCATCATCCACAGTGCAAACTGTCCCAGTGGAATCTGCAACAGCCATATTGCTAGCCCCAATACACCGGCTACCGTGACGGCGCGCACCAGCATACGAGTCCACTCGGCGCGGTCGCCGGCACCGTAGGCTTGTGCCGTGAGGCCGCTCGTCCCCATGCGCACAAACGAGCAATTCCAATAGATGAAGTTAAATATCGATACGCCTATTGCCAATGCCCCTATGACAGCAGCCGAATGCTCGCTGTCCCAATGCCCGGCAATGGCCGTACTGACGATACCCATCAGTGGTACGGTGATGTTAGAGATAATGTTAGGTATGGCAAGGCGTAGTATTTCGCGATTGGCTTTCATATAACTTGTTCTATGGTTCGTGCATGAGTTGCGTCGCAGTTTCTTTTCCCTGTTTTACGCAGCTGTCGCAACACTGTTTCCAGCTTCTGGTATGGTAGTGACATCTTTGCACTTGATGGAGCTGCAAAGTTACGCTTTTATTGTAAATTGCGATGCACAGCCACGGTGCATCGGCTCACTTTTCTGATGTGCATTTTTGTCATGTAATACGGATTCTTTTGTATACGTGCCTTACCCCTCGATAAATGCTTCGCCCAGGTTGATGAAGTATATATGTTCCGTGGCGCGGGTCATGGCGGTATAGAGCCAGCGGTAGAAGTCGAGTGTGAGGTTTTGCGGGTCGATGTATCCCATGTCTATATATACGTGCCGCCACTGTCCACCCTGTGCCTTGTGGCACGTTACGCCGTAGGCATACTTTACTTGCAGGGCATTGAACCACGGGTCGGCTTTGAGCCGTTGCATCCGTTCGCGTTGTGAGGCAATGTGTGCATAATCTTCGAGAATGGCGGTGTAGAGCCGTTCATTCTCGTCGCGCGATAGGGCGGGAGCATCACTCGTGAGCGTGTCTAAGAGAATACGGGCGTCGAGTTCCACATCGAGGTCGGGAAACTGCAATTGCACGTCGGCAAAGCGGAAGCCATACATCTCGTAGTGCTTTCTCACACGTACCACACGGGCTATATCGCCGTTGGCAATGAAGTCTATCTCCTTATATTCTTTGCCCCAGTAGTAGTTGTTTTTGGCTACCAGTAGCATGTCGCCGGCGGTGAGCTCCTCCTCGCGGTAGAGTATCTGGTTGCGGATGCCTTGATTGAATATGCCCGCCCGTTTGTTGGAACGTGTTATCACGATGGTCTCGTCCATGCCTACGTGGTCGTACGAGTCCGACAGCCGTTCTATCAGGAACTCACCGCTCAGATTCTCTACGTCGGTATATCCTTGCAGTCGCAGGCGGGGAGCCGGCAGTATGTCGCCCTTGTGCTCTTGCATCAGTTTCCGCAGCAGTGTGGCATTATAAAGTATGCCGCTCTCGCTTGTCTGTCGGGCAACTTCGTTCAGTTCGTAGGCTGTCACCTTCAGTCCGTATGAAGCGAGACATTCGGGCGAGAGGGCAGGGCTGGCGCTCTGACCTACGGGTGGAAGCTGAGCCGTGTCGCCAAGGAGCAACAGTCGGCAATTGTTGCCGTTATATACATATTCTATCAGGTCGTCGAGAAGCTGCCCCGACCCATAGTAGTCGTTGCCCGGCGTGTTGTTTATCATAGAGGCCTCGTCAACGACAAAGAGTGTGTCGTGATGCAGATTATTACCCGCAAGAAACCCTTTCATATCGGGTGAGAATCGTTGCTGACGATATATCTTGCGGTGTATTGTGTAGGCTGCATGGCCGGCATAATGGGCAAATACTTTGGCGGCACGACCAGTAGGTGCCAATAAGACAGTTTTATGTTCCAAGTTTGTGAGCGCCTTTACCAAAGCGCCAACCAGCGAACTCTTGCCCGTGCCAGCGTAACCTGTGAGCAGAAATATTTCGTTGTCACTCCCCGTGAGAATGAAGCGCGACAGCCTCAACAGCAACTCGCTTTGTTGTGCGTTGGGAACGTATGGCAGATTATTACAGGCCTGTGTGGCAAGAGCTTCGTATAACATATGATTACTGTTTCTTGCTGAAAGAAATTGCTGTTGCAAATGTAAGTAATATAATCGTGAATTGGGCTTACTTGTGTTGTGCAGAGTAGTCGGCTATGAAAATTCCCTCTAAAATCGGCCTCTCGTTCCGTAATACCATTGTAATTTTGTATTTTTGCAAACAAAGCCATATAAATGCAATATTTGTAATCAACATCCTTTACGATATGCCGCACGAATTGCCTACCGATACTTCGCAGTATATTCTGATGCTGCGCATTACGCCTCGCGAGATGATTTATTCCTGTTACCATCCGGCCATCGACGGCTCGCTGGTATGCGGGCGCGACGTTTTTTCGGCATCGGCATCGTTCCTGTCTGAGATAGAGCGGACTGTTTACTCTCACGACGAGTTGTTGCAGTCCTTCAAGAAGGTGTATGTGTTGTTGCCTACGCAGCGGTTTCTGCTTGTTCCCATTGATGTGGCAGCCGAGGCTTCGCCCGAAACCTTTTTCCGTACTGTCTATCCGGCTATCGAGGGTGAAGAGGTTTTAGAGAGCCGTTTGCCCTATGTAGGAGCCTCGATGCTTTCGGCTGCCGACGGAGCTGTGACATCGTTTTTGCGTCGCACATTCGGGATGCCTGCCGTACTGCACCCGCTGGCGCCTCTGTGCGAATACTTTTATCGCAAAAGCCGCGTAGGTAATTTTGCCAAGGTGTATGTACAACTCTACGACGGCAATATGGAGGTGGCATGTTTCGACAAAAAGGGGCTGTTGCTTGCCAATACCTTTGTCGCTCCCACTACCGGCGATGCTGCCTATCATCTGCTCAACATATGGCAGCAGTTGGGGCTGAATCAGCAGACCGATGAGGTGCAGATTGCCGGCGATGCCGTGGCACGACGCGAGTTGGCTACGCTGTTGCGTCGTTACATCCTCACCGTGGGGCCTGTTATATTCCCGTCGCAACGCCACACCATAGGCAGCGATGCCATGCAATTACCTTTTGACCTTACAGCTTTATCGTTATGCGAATTATAAGAGGAAAATACGGGCGTCGCCGTTTCGATGTCCCTACCAATATCAAGGCACGTCCCACGACCGACTTTGCACGCGAGAATTTGTTCAATGTACTCGAGAATCGTCTCGATTTCGAGGGGCTCTCGGCACTCGACCTCTTTGCCGGTACGGGAGCCGTCAGTTTCGAGTTGCTGTCGCGCGGTTGCAGCCGAGTGGTGTGCGTAGAAAAACACCCTGTGCAATATAATTTTATCCTCAAAGTGCAGAAAGAGTTGGCCGACGACAACCTCATGCCCGTGCGAGGTGACGTATTCCGTTTTGTGGCTGCGTGTCGCGAGGAATTCGATTTTATCTTTGCCGACCCTCCTTACGACCTTCCACAGCTTCCCTCCATACCTGCCAAGGTGCTCGATGAGGCAACCATTCTCCGTCCCGGTGGCCTTTTTGTATTGGAGCATTCGCGTGCCAACGATTTCTCTTCGCATCCGTTTTTTGTAGAGCATCGTGCATACGGTAGTGTCAATTTCTCCTTTTTCGTTCGCCCCGAGTAGGAGAGAGGGGACTATATCGACCGTAAAAAATCTTCTATCGATGTCTCTATCGATAGCCCTAATTTTTTGCGCAGGCGGTGGCGCGACTTCTTTATGCTGTCGGGTTGCAAGGCCAGCATGGTAGCTATTTGCTTGTTGCCCATGCCGGTGCGAATGTAGGCACATAGCCGCAGGTCGGTTTCCGAGATGTTGGGAAAAAGCTCTTTCATCCGCACGAAAAACGAGGGGTGTACCTTCTCGAAACAGATGCGAAAGTATTCCCATTCGTTGTTTTGTCCTATGTGTAGTTTTATTTTCTGTTGCAATTCTGTAGCCGCCTGTTTGCTGATGTTGCCATCGGTACATTGCTTTTCCACAACGTTTGCCATTTCGTGCAGCGCCTGTTTCTTCTCGTTCATCACCAGGGCATTCGATGCCAATTCGCGGTTCTGCGACTCTATCTCGGCTTGGAACCGTTCGTTTTGCAGTGCCTCGTTTTCCAGCCGGGTGGCAAGCTCCTTGTTTTCACTCTCTTTCAGCTGCTTTGCCAACCGCTCTTTGCGACGTTGGTTATATAATATGTAGCATACCGTAGTCGACAGGCAGAGCGCTATGATAAGAATTCCTGCCGTGACAAGTCGTTTTGTGCGGTTACGTTGCTCGGCATTTCTCAGTTCCATTTCGTATTTCTCTATTTCATGACCCATCTCCAGGCGTAGTATCTTTTGCAATTCGTTTGCGCGGCTTATAGAGTCTCGCAGTGCCAGCAGCTTGCTCTGATATAAATAGGCGCTGTCTGTTTGCCCTGTGATGTCATACAGTTGCGTCAGTCCTGAGAGGCACTCATCTAAGGTAGGGTAGTCGTTCTTGGCATAAGTATAGTTGTCGAAAGCATTGTGGTAGTAATATCGTGCGCTGTCTTTGTCGCCATAAGATAGATGATATGCACCGCGGTTTATGTAGCTTTTCAGTATTAGTCTATTACTTCCGTATATGCCGGCCAGGTTTTTGGCCTGCAGCGATGTGCTGTCGCGCTCCACTACTGAGTCGCTGCACTCGTATAGCGATAGCAGAACATTTATGACAAACGAAGTATCGGTTTGTATCGATTTGTCGTGGATGATTTTTCGCAAAAGATTTACCGATTTCTCATTTTCATTCATGCGTTGATACAAGTTGGCGAGGTTCAGCCCGTTGCGCAGGGCGTAGTCTTTGCGTCCTATGCGGCGATATATCGTGTCGGCAGCACTATATGCAGTCTGTGCTTTCTTTGGCTCGTCCAAGAGCATAAAGATATAGCCTAAATCTACATACGTATTGCCCATGTAGAGCGAGTCGTTTATCTTGCAGAAATAGCGGTGGCACTCTTTAATGATTTTATATGTTTCCACACAATTTTGTGTGATATAGGGTTTCCCAAGCAGTTTTATTCGCATGTAATCGTAGCGATATCGGTTGGAGTCTGTCATCGCTGCGGCAGCTTGTAGCAATTTGGCGCGGATAGCGGTGTCGGGGTTACATAGCGCATCGAAGTAGAGTGTGCGCCATGTCAGGGCCTGCAGGTCGGGATGTCGACGGCACACATCGTACATCTCGCTTATGATATGTGCTTTGCTTGCCTTGTCACCCGGCATGTCCATGAGTTGTACCAGCGAATCGTGCTGTTGCTCCACCGGTTTCCATTTGGTGTGAGCTGTTGCGTTTATAACAGAAAGAACACCAAATAATAATAGAAGGGAAATAGAATATCGGTTCATGTTGCAAATGTAAAGAAAAATGACTTCCTTCTCTTCGTTTAAGTATACAATTCACCATTTCATGATTGATATTTGTCTTGTGTCCCCCACTTGTCACCCGGTTTTATTATGTACACTTGCTTTGTACCCCCTATATTTGCGGTACTAACCACTAATAATAACGCTTATGAAAAACATTTATTTATCTGTCGCTTTATGGTTGGCCGGCACGATGGGAGCTTTGGCAGTGCAACCGATAATAACAGAGTGTTTCACTCCCGACTTCAATAGTAGAGGCAGTACCTATAAGTTCGATTTTGGTACGTCGTTATCGGGATACGAGAAGAAGCAGGTTGCTGATAATATGGTGCAATATGTTCCCCGTAAGAACGTAGCACAGGTGGCGCAAGAGGGCGATGTGACGCTGACACTCTCTATTGAATGCCCTGATAATTATAATCTTTCAGGTATAACTATTTATAATACTGATACATTTATAAACGCAACTCCTCGTGGTGAGGTCGATTTGAATAATATTCCTGTTCCCATAGCTCCGGGTACGTATGATGTATTGATTAGTATGTGGAACGTAAATGAAATATCCGGGAATGCTGATGGGCTTGTTACGGTGATAAAAGAGCTGGTAGATATTACCTCAGATAAGTCTTTGCCGATAGATTTTGCCGAAGCGAACAATCATATTGTTATAAATACGTATAATGCCGAGGGAGAACTTTTTGTCCCTGATGTAATGGCTCAGAATGCGCCCGACTATATTCCAACAGTGATAGAAGGAGGAAATTATGATGAAATACTCTTTCATCGGTATATAATATTGAAGGGTGTAGGAATAATAGAGTCATTTACTGGTAATACTAATGCCCACTGGATAACAGACGGTGTGGATTGGGGAAACTGGGAACGAAGTTTCGATTTTTATGTCTCCGATTTGAGCGACCGTTATACGCTGGCACAAATACGTGTCGTAGCAGCAAAAGATAATGCGTTTTATGTAATCAAATATGCCACTGATGGTACCGGTGCAGAGGAGTTGAATAACAATCCGGCTGATTATAAGTTGTATGAGCAATATTTTACGCCTACTCCGGCTGTAAAAGATAGTGCCGAGTTCAGTATAGGATTTAATACAATAGAAATCTTCCAAGGTGAAATGCAAGGTGGTTGGGGCGGATTTTCAAGTAATTACAAGATTAAGAGAGAGGAGCCTGTCTGTATCTATATAGATGCTCCGTTCTCCGATGCGGCCGATGAAAACGCGTTGGACGTAATGGTGCACTCCAAAATAGAGGAGATGAACGAGCAGGGTATTATAGGCAATCCGGTAGTATGGCATGCCGACAAGCAGGCGTTTGAGTATGTCAATAAGGGACATGATATATATGGCAATTATGGCTTCCAGACATTTCCCGAGTGGCTGTTCGAGGATGCACCTATGTTGGAATATCCCGGGCATCCTGCGTTCAGCTATTATTTAGACCCGGCCCATCCCATTGTACTGGGCGAGTGTGCCCCCATCAATGCCTTTATGGCTCAGAATTACTATAATGACAGGATGCAAAGAGATATGTCGTTGCTTTCTCCCTGTTGGTTGGGGCGTTATGGAGAAGTATTGGAGGCAAGTGATATTTATACCGATGTATGCCTGAAATATAACGGCGAAACGGTTTGCGACAGTACGGTAGAGTATTTGGAGTTTATGTTCCCCTATATATGGGAGCAACCCAAGGGTGAGTATGAGTTGACGTTGCTGAATGAGAATGTCGAGGTGGATGGTTTGCAAGGAAAGAGTTTCTTGCAGGTAAATTACGATGCCACGAAAGAAGACTGTACAGCTCCTACTTTACAGATGTTGCAGTTCTGCAATACCGACGGTCGTGTCACCGACCGCTTTGAGCGACCGGCCGATGGCGTATTGGAGTTTGCCGGTGGTGACTTTAATTATAACTATTATAGCGAATATTATAGTGGTTACTTCGATTGTAAGGAAATGACGGTAGCCGTGAGCTATGCTCCGTATGGAACCGAGTCTTGGCAGGTATTGCCCGTAGAAGAGATTCCCGATTTGTATCGTTATCCGGCCTTCGGCTATTTCTATCGTGGTGCCTTGGATGTCGTGAATGTCGAGAGCGAAACGCTGTGGTACGATTTGAAGGTAGAGCTTACCGACCCGACGGGAAACAAGCAGTTGCAGGTTATATCGCCGGCTTTCAAGATAAACGATGTGTCGGCAGTAGACCGCGTGAATGCTCGCGAAAACCGCGTGTATGTGGCAGGCGATGTGTTGTATCTGAGCGATGTTGCCGATGAAGTGGCGCTGTATGACCTTGCAGGACGGGAGGTGAAACGTGCTACGGCTGTGCAACAACTCTCGGTAGCCGGCCTCGATGGTGTGTATGTGGTGCGTGTCCTCTGTAACAATAGTGTGCTGGTAGATAAAGTGGCTATCCGGTAATGGAGGTGTGTAATCGGTCATTGCTTTTATAGTGACAGAAATAACGACGGATTGTCGCCA
Source organism: uncultured Porphyromonadaceae bacterium (assembly GCA_900538705.1). Lineage (GTDB taxonomy): Bacteria > Bacteroidota > Bacteroidia > Bacteroidales > Barnesiellaceae_A > Barnesiella_A. Next base: position 43,825 of record UPZG01000005.1, on the reverse strand, counting down.
TCGTACTCTTGCCTCGCGGAACATGGTCTCCGCGAGGCTTTTTTATAGTGGCTTGCCGGGGTAGATATGTGGCATGCTGTTGTAGGATAGGGGATATATTGTGCTCGCCTTGTACTATCTTTGCATAAGATAGGCTTCGGCTCGACTATGAAAAGCGAAAAACTTTGTCTTTCGCTTTTTATTGTGCTCGCCTTGCACTATCTTTACATAACATAGGCTTCGGCTCGGCTATGAAAAGCGAAAAACTTTGTCTTTCGCTTTTTATTGTGCTCGCCTTGCACTATCTTTGCCAACTACATGAAGAAAATCGTACTATCGCTATATTTGTTGGCCACAGTCGTGGCTGCGTGGGCTTATCGTCCTGATGTGACATTCGTTTCGCCGCTGAATATTCCGCTGGTGCTGAGTGCCAATTTCGGCGAATTGCGTCCCAATCATTTCCATTCGGGACTCGACTTCAAGACGCAGGGACGTACCGGCCTGCCGGTTTTTGCGGCCGACAGCGGCTATGTGTCGCGTATTGCCGTCTCGCCGTGGGGATACGGTAATGCTCTGTATATAACACATCCGTCGGGTTACACGACGGTCTACGGGCATTTGTTGTCGTTCGCTCCTTTCATTGCCGACCGTGTGCGGCAAATGCAATACGAACGCGAGAGCTTTGCCATTGATACCATGTTGCCTCCCGGTACAATACTTGTTGACCGCGGTATGCGCGTGGCTACGAGTGGCAATACCGGTTCGTCGGGTGGTCCGCACCTGCACTTCGAGGTGCGTCACACCGAGAGCGAGTCGCCCCTCGACCCTCTGCCGTGGTTTGCCCGCAAGATAAAAGACAACATAGCCCCTGAGCCGCGGCAGTTGGCGCTCTATCCCCATGATGGCGTGGTGGACGGCAAGCATCGCAAGGCGGTGCGGTCGTTGCAGGCGCAGGGAGGCAATGTATATACAACCGCTGCATTTACGGCTTGGGGCGAAGTGTCGGTGGGTATAAAGGCCTACGACCGCATGAGCGGTACATCCAATATCTACGGCGTGCGCTCGGTGAAATGCTGGATTGACGACTCGCTGCTCTATGAGTCGCTGGTAGACAGCATCACGTTTGCCGAGACACGTTATGTAAATGCCCTTATCGATTATGATGAGCTGCGCAGCAACAATGGCTCGACTATCATGCGCACCTACATAGCACCCGGAAATCACCTTTCTACGGTATATGGCGATGTATCTAACCGCGGCATTTTTGTTGTAGATGAGGCACGCACCTATCGGGGGCGTTTCGAGTTGACCGACTACTATGGCAACCGTTCGACAGTGCGTTTCACCATAAAAGGTACGCCCGGCGAAACGGTACGTCGTACTGCAACGGGTGAGCTCTTTGCCTATGACCGAGCCAATAGTTACGAAACAGACGATATGCGCTTCTCCCTGCCCGAAGGCGCTTTATATGAAGATGTCACTTTTACCCATAGCGCCGAGGAGAGCAGCCGCTACTACTCGGCATTACACAAGGTACTCAAGCCGACAGTACCCCTGCATACGTGGGGTGAACTGGCACTGAAACTTACTTGCGACACGCTGCCCGACAGTTGCTACTATATGGTGTATATACGCAACGGCCGCAAGTCGCCCGTTGTAGGCCGCTATGATGCGGGGTGGTATGTAGCCCGTGTGCGCGACTTGGGAACGTATGCTGTGGCGGCCGATACGATACCACCTACAATTACGCCTCTCAATTCGGCCAAATGGGGAACAAACGGTACGGTATCACTGAAAATAACCGATGCCGGCAGCGGTATCTCATCGTACAGGGGCGAGATAGATGGCATGTTCTGTCTCTTTGAGTATGATGCCAAACGCAGTCGCCTTACCTGCCGCCTGAAGAATACGCCCCTTACGCGAGGCGGCTCACATCGCCTTGTGATGACCGTCGCTGACGAGTGCGGCAACCGTAAGGTCTTGAAACGAACTTTCACATGGTAAAATAAAAATGCTTAACCTAAGAAAACTATGAAGAGGATAACATCAGTTTTGTTTGCAGCTATGCTTCTCCCAGCCGGGGCATGGGCATGTACAAGCCTTATTGCCGGAGCCGGCGCTACGGCCGATGGCAGTGTTATGATTACTTATGCCGCCGACTCGCATACGCTATACGGTGCGCTTACATCTTCGCCTGCTGCCGACTGGCAACCCGGTGATATGCGTCAAATTGTAGAGTGGGATACCGGTAAGCCTCTTGGTTCTATTCCGCAAGTGCCACATACCTATGCCGTAAATGGTAATATGAACGAACACCAGTTGGCTATTGTGGAGTCTACATGGGGCGGTCGTCCCGAATTGGTCGATACACTGGGTCTCATAGATTACGGTACGCTTATACAACTGGGACTGGAACGTGCGCGCACAGCTCGTGAAGCTATACAGGTGATGACCGACCTGGTAAAAGAGTATGGCTATTACAGCAGTGGTGAGTCGTTCTCCATCGCCGACCCCAATGAAGCGTGGATTATGGAGATGATAGGTAAGGGGTCGGGTCGTAAAGGTGCCGTATGGGTAGCCATCCGTATTCCCGATGATTGTATTTCGGGACATGCCAACCATCCCCGCATTCATCAGTTCCCCCTCGACGACCCTGAAAATTGCCTTTATTCGCCCGACGTCATATCTTTTGCCCGTGAGGAGGGCTATTTCAATGGCGTCAACAAAGATTTCAGCTTCTCTAAGGCTTATGGTGTGCTCGACTATGGCGCATTGCGCGGTTGTGAGGCTCGGGTGTGGAGCTTCTTCCGTCGTTATGACAGCAACATGGACAAATATTTGCGCTATCTCGAGGGCGAAAGCGAAACCCCGTTCCCCCTCTATATACGTCCTTCTCGCAAACTTACATTGCGCGAAATGAAAGATGCCATGCGCGACCACTTCGACGGTACGCCTTATGATATGCACAATGACATAGGTGGTGGACCGTTTTATGCACCTTATCGTTTCCGTCCCATGACGTTCGAGGTCGATGGTAAAGTCTATCTCAATGAGCGTGCCATTGCTACCCAACAAACAGGCTTTACCTTGGTAGCTCAGATGCGCCGTAACTTACCCGATGCCATAGGTGGTATACAATGGTTTGGTGTCGATGATGCCAACACATGCGTATATGTACCCATGTATTGCAGTGTGACCGAAGTGCCGCTCTGTTTCAGTCCCGAAAACGGCTCTATGTACGAATTCTCGTGGACGTCGGCATTCTGGGTACACAACTGGGTGGCCAATATGGCATATGCACGCTATAATCAGATGATAGGCGATATAAGAACTGTGCAGGAGGAGTTGGAAAACGGCTTTGAGAATAGTATAGCCGCCGTAGATAGTACGGCTCTGGCACTGTATAACCAAAATCCGGCCGAAGCAGTAGCCTATCTGACCCGCTATAGCAATGATGCTGCCATGAATAGTACGGCGCGATGGAAAAAGTTGGGCGAATTTCTTATGGTGAAGTTCCTCGATGGTAATGTCAAGGCTCAGAATCCCGACGGTACTTTCCGTACCAATGATTACGGTATGCCCGATGGCGTAATTTTCCCCGGCTATTCGCGCGAGTATTACGAGGATGTTGTCAGGAGAACCGGCGACAAATTCTTGCAAAAAGAGATAAATATAAGGTGACAAAAAGGAATGTAATAAAAATCCTTTGTATTTGTTTTTAATCGGTTTTTATCACTACATTTGTGAGATGTAGTGGCAGTTAGGCAGATTCGGACAGATAACAGCAAAAACATTTGCCTCTGCGCTTACCTTTTAGAAATGTAATCAGTCATATTTGATTAACTTATTAAACAATACAATATGGAAAACGATGCTTTATTGAAAGAAGTAACTGCCAAAGCACAAGTGTGGCTTGGTGAAGGTTATGATGAAGAAACACGTGCTGCCGTAAAGGCAATGCTCGATAATCCCGACCATACTGAGTTGATAGAGAGTTTCTATCGCGACCTGGAATTTGGTACGGGTGGTTTACGTGGTATCATGGGTGCCGGTACTAACAGAATGAATATCTATACTGTAGGTGCTGCAACACAGGGATTGGCCAACTATCTGAAGAAAAATTTCGCTTCACTTCCACTTATCTCTGTAGCCATAGGACACGATTGCCGAAACAACAGTCGCCGTTTTGCCGAGATTTCGGCCGATATATTCTCAGCTAATGGCATCAAGGTATACCTTTTCGATGCCTTACGTCCTACTCCTGAGGTATCGTTCGCCATTCGCGAGTTGGGCTGTCAAGCCGGTATCAACCTTACGGCTTCGCACAATCCCAAAGAGTATAACGGATACAAGGCTTACTGGAGCGATGGTGCACAAGTGATAGCTCCGCACGATACCGGTATCATAGAAGAGGTGAACAAGATAACCAATATTGCCGACATTAAATTTAAAGGCAATCCTGAGCTGATACAAATCATAGGTGAGGAGATAGATAAGATATTCCTCGACCGTATCAAGACTCTTTCACTCTCGCCCGATGTTATTGCCAAACATCACGATATACCTATTGTATACACCCCAATACATGGTACAGGAGTGCGTTTGATACCTGCTTCTCTTAAGAATTTCGGCTTTACCAATATTATACACGTACCGGAGCAAGATGTGGTAAGTGGCGACTTCCCCACAGTAGTTTCGCCCAACCCCGAGGAGCCTGCAGCTCTCGACCTTGCAGTGAAACGTGCTAAAGAGACAAATGCAGAATTGGTTATGGCTAGTGACCCCGATGCCGACCGTATTGGTATTGCTGTAAAGAACGACAAAGGCGAGTGGATATTGGCTAATGGTAACCAGATAGTGATGCTCATGCTCAACTACATCATGACTACCTATCAGGAGCGTGGCCTTTTGCAGGGTAACGAGTTTATCGTTAAGACCATCGTAACCACCGAAACCATTAAGACAATTGCCGAACGTAACAACATAAAGATGTACGATTGCTACACGGGATTCAAGTGGATTGCTGCTGTAATACGCGAATTGGAAGGCAAGGAGCGCTACATCGGTGGAGGCGAAGAGAGCTATGGCTTCTTGGCCGAGGACTTTGTTCGCGATAAAGATGCCGTGTCGGCAATGTCGTTGATGGCAGAAATTGCAGCATGGGCTAAAGACCGTGGAATGACCATGTATCAAATGATACAAGATATCTACATTAAATATGGTTTCTCGAAAGAGAAAGGTGTATCTGTCGTACGTAAAGGCAAACAAGGAGCTGAAGAGATTGTTGCCATGATGAAATCATTCCGTGAGAATCCTATCAAGACCTTAGGCGGTTCGCCGGTTGTTTTGGTAAAAGACTATCAGTCTCTCACGGCTACCGACGACAAGGGCAATGTGACAAAACTCGATATGCCTTGCACATCGAACGTATTGCAATACTTTACGGCCGAGGGCGATAAGGTATCGGTTCGTCCTTCAGGTACGGAGCCCAAGATTAAGTTCTACATGGAAGTACGCGGTATTCCTATGAGTAGTTATGCCGATTATGACAAGGCCAACGAACTGGCCGATGCCAAGATTGAGGCCTTCAAGAAAGATTTGGGCATCTAAAGCTATTTCCAGATAGTTAGTTATGCAGCGGCGGAGAAGTTCTTCTTCTCCGCCGTTTTTTTGAGGTTATGCACAAGTATGTTAGTGAAAATTGTAGTGACTTGTTGTTGGAAATATGGTAACTGTTATTGTTATCGCGTGTTGACTTCCTTTGAAAAAATAACAGGGTGCGTCCTATACAAGACGCACCCTGTTTTATTATAGCATAAGGAGTAACCGATGTCGGTAGGCAGCTTTATGCCGTTACCAGCTCTTTCATCTTTTCAAATGCTTCTGAAAGCTTTTCGTAATCTTTACCGCCGGCTTGAGCAAAATGGGGTTGACCGCCACCGCCACCCTGTATGAGGCGTGCTGCTTCGCGCACAATTTGCGAGGCGTTCTTCCCTTTAGCTATCAAGTCGTCGCTCAATGCTACAGTCAGCAAGGGCTTGTTGTTATCATTTATATTGAATGTGGCGGCAATGAAAGCAGTTTGTTCCGGCATTTCACCGCGTATCTCAAAAGCTATGTTTTTAATTAAGATAGGCATTATAGGACCGTTGTATGATACGACGTGTATGCCGTTGATAATTTGAGCCTCTTTTATCATGGCAGCTTTCATCATAGCCGATTTTTCGCGTGCAAACTCTTCTATCTGATGACGCATATCGGCATTTTCGGCGATATATTTCTCTATGGCTTGCCGTAGGTTGGGAGCGTTATTGAAAAGAGAACTTATTTGTTTCAGCGTATCTTGCAGACGGTTCATAGATTCTTCTACTTGTAGCCCCGTGATGGCCTCAATACGGCGTATTCCTGCGGCGATAGAACTTTCAGACAAGATGCGTATCATACCTATGTTGCCGGTGTTGGCTACATGGGTACCTCCACATAACTCTATTGATGTGCCGTAACGTACTACACGAACCTCTTCGCCATATTTCTCTCCGAAGAGAGCCATGGCACCCATAGCGCGCGCTTCGGCAATAGGCATGTGACGGTGTTCGTCAAGAGGAATGGCCATACGTACTTTTGCGTTGGCCAATCTCTCCACTTGGCGCAACTCTTCGTCGGTTACTTTCTGGAAATGAGAAAAGTCAAAACGCAATGAGTAGGGCGATACAAATGACCCCTTTTGTTCGACATGTTTGCCCAGTACCTCACGCAATGCTTCGTGCAGTAAGTGGGTTGCCGAGTGGTTGCATGATGTCGCCATGCGCGCCTCTTTATCGATGACAGCACGGAAAGTTGCTGTTACATCTTGCGGCAGAGTCTCGCTTATGTGTACTGCAAGGTTGTTTTCTCGTTTGGTGGTTACGATGGGTGTCTTTTCGTCGCCGTTGATAAGCATACCACTATCGCCAACTTGTCCGCCCATTTCGGCATAGAAAGGTGAGCGGTCGAGAACTATCTGGTAGAACTCGTGATTTTTTTGTTTTACTTTACGGTAACGCAATATGCGGGCATCGCATTCTTCATAGTCGTAGCCTACAAACTCGGGTTCCCCTTCGCGCAGTGTTATCCAGTCGCCGGTTTCTACAGAGGCGGCATTGCGGGCGCGTTCCTTTTGCTGCTGCATTTCTTTGTCGAAAGTAGCGGTGTCGACCGTCATACCGTTCTCTTTGAGAATCAGCTCTGTAAGGTCAAGTGGAAATCCGTAGGTATCATATAGGGTGAAGGCGTCTTTACCATCGATAACGGTTTTGCCTTGTGCTTTGGTATCTGCTATAATCTTGTCGAGCAGTCTGATGCCGGTTTCCAATGTACGCAAGAATGCTTCCTCTTCTTCTTTTATCACCTTAGCAATGAGGTCTCTTTGGGCAATCAATTCAGGATAAGCATCGCCCATTGTTTCTATAAGTACGTCAATAAGGCGATAAAGGAAAGCATTGTGCTGGCCTAAGAAAGTATAGCCATAGCGTACGGCACGGCGCAAAATACGGCGTATTACATAGCCTGCTTTAGCATTCGACGGCAGTTGGCCATCGGTAATTGAGAAGGCAATGGTACGTATGTGGTCAGCAATGACACGCATGGCAACATCGACTTGTTCGTCTTCGCCATAACGTTTGCCACACATGTTGCCTATAGCTGTGATGATAGGTTGGAATACGTCGGTATCGTAATTCGATTTCTTTCCTTGCAAAGCCATACACAGGCGCTCAAAGCCCATGCCGGTATCTATAACCTTGGCAGGCAGAGGCTCTAATGTGCCGTCGGCTTTGCGATTGTATTGCATAAATACAAGATTCCATATCTCTATGACCAACGGATTGTTTTGGTTTACAAGCGACCTGCCATCTACAGCAGCTCTCTCTTCATCGCTACGCAGGTCTATGTGTATTTCTGAGCATGGACCGCAAGGACCGGTTTCGCCCATTTCCCAAAAGTTGTCGTGGCGGTTTCCGTTGATTATATGGCTTTGGGGCAGATGTTTGCTCCAGTATTCGGCCGCTTCGTTATCGCGCTCAAGCCCTTCTGGCTCATAGCCCTCAAATACTGTGGCATAAAGGCGGTCGGGATTGAGTTTAAGTACGTCTACAAGATATTCCCAAGCCCAGTCGATGGCCTCTTTTTTGAAGTAGTCACCAAAAGACCAGTTGCCCAGCATCTCGAACATAGTGTGGTGATATGTATCGTGTCCTACCTCTTCGAGGTCGTTATGCTTTCCGCTTACGCGCAAGCATTTTTGTGAGTCGGCTACTCTGTGGTATTTGGCGGGGTGATTGCCCAAGATGATATCCTTGAATTGGTTCATGCCCGCATTGGTAAACATCAACGTGGGGTCGTCTTTTATTACCATGGGAGCCGAAGGGACTATTTGATGTCCTTTTGAGCGGAAAAATTCTTTGAAGGACTCCCTTATTTCTTTTGCTGTGTACATAAACTTTATAATAAATGTTATATTATCACATCGTAGAACAATGTTCTGGCAAGGTAAATTTATTTTTGAAAACCGTTTGCAAAAATAGCTCAAAATATTAATTTTGTGCCTATCAGGCATCAAAAAAGTATGTAGCTATCAGCTTTTTTCTTTTTATAAGCGGTCATGCTCATTTATGAAATAATAGAAAATGGGAAAGAGAAGATTTTATATATTTAATCCTCAAACACTTACATACGACCCCGTGCGCCACTCCCTATGGAAGAAAAGTTGGTCGGTAATACGACATCTTTTGCTTAGTGCATTTTTGGGTGCCATATTGTTGCTTGTAATATATTTCTTTTTCGGTTCGCCAAAGGAGCGGGTACTCCAATATGAGAATGCTCAGTTAGAGTCGCAATACAAGCTTCTCTCGCGTCGTGTCGACGATATTATGGTTGTACTGGACGATATTAAACAACGTGATAACAACCTCTATCGTGTTATATTGCAGGCCGATCCTATTGCCGACGATGTGCGTAATGCCGGCGGCAATACAGCTCGTTATGATGAATTGTTGCGTATGCCCGACGGAGAGTTGGTGGCATCGTTGACGAGGAAAGTCGATCTCTTGTATCGCAACTTATACGTGCAAAACAATTCGTTTAATGAATTGGTAGATTTAGCTTACCAGCAAGAAGACCGTATCAAGCATTTGCCGGCTATTCAGCCCGTATCGAATAAAGATCTTAAACATACCGCTTCGGGTTATGGATGGCGTGTCGACCCTATTTACAATACTCGTAAGTTTCACGAAGGTATGGATTTCAGCGCAGCTATTGGCACGCCGGTATATGCTACGGGTAATGCTGTTGTCAAGGAAACCGGTTGGCAGCAAGGTTATGGCAATACCATTGTGCTCGACCACGGATACGGATATATAACCCGTTATGCTCATTTGAGCCAGATTATGGTTTCAAAAGGACAGCAAGTTGTCAGAGGCGAAAATATTGGCAAGGTAGGTAATACCGGTAAAAGTACAGGACCTCACTTGCATTATGAGGTAATATATAAAGGTCAGGTGCAGAATCCTGTCAACTACTATTTTATGGATCTTACGCCCGAGGAGTATGACCGCATGATACAGATTGCCGAGAACCAAGGACGTGTAATGGATTGATTTTATGGATAAGAATGATGCCGGTGATGGCAATGCAAAGATGTTTTACTCTATTACCGAGGTGTCTCGTATGCTCGATATACCACCCTCGACATTGCGGTATTGGGAAAAAGAGTTGCCCACGGTCAATCCTCGCAAGAGTAGGGGAGGAACCCGTAAATATACCGCAGAGGATATGCATGAATTGCGTCTTATCTATCGCCTTGTCAAGCAAGAAGGGTATACTATCGAGGGGGTAAAACGGCATTTGCAACGTCGTCGTCATCCGGAAATGAAAAAACAGGATGCCTTAGAACGACTATACGCTATTCGTGCCCAACTGTCGAGTATTGTCGATGAGTTGGAAAAGCTTATTCCACGAGATAAGTAGCAGGCAATTACGATTCGGCCGGTTATTTCTCAACACAATCTTTAAGGAAGTCAGCAACCACAAATGTGCTACCTCCTACAAATATGACGTCGTCGCTGTTACTGTCGGCACGTGCTGCCTGGTATGCTTCGGCGACCGTGGTATGGCTAGTCCCTTTCAGTCCGTGTTCTGCTCCTATGCGGGCAATTTCTTCGGCTTTCATGGCGCGGGCTACCGACGCTTGAGTGAAATAATAGGTAGCTTGGGTTGGCAGCATGGCTATGACCCCCGAAATATCTTTGTCGTTGACCATGCCTATGACTATACGTAACTCTTTGTGAGGAGTTCCGTTTAATTGTTTTGCGATATATTGCATACCGCCGGTATTGTGCCCTGTGTCGCATATTACGGTAGGCGAAGTCGATACTATTTGCCAACGGCCTTGTAGACCGGTGAGGGTTGTTACGTGGGCAAAACCTTCTTTTATGGCTTCGTCAGTGATGGCAAAGCCCCTCTCTCTCAGTATTTCTATGGCTGTAAGTACTGTCGCTGTATTTTTCTTTTGGTATTCTCCACCCAGTTCGCCCCATATATCGCCAGCCAACGTATTTTTGTATAGCCATCCTTGATGCAGAGCTTCGGCTTGTGTAAAACGTTTTTTCTCCTCAGCATAAAAAATGGGAGCATTACACGACCAGGCTTTCTCGTCGAATACATCTCTTGTTTCGGTCGTAGCTTCGCCTATCACTACCGGAATGTGTTGCTTTATGATACCGGCCTTTTCGCGTGCAATGCTTGGTAAATCGTGTCCTAACATTTGTACGTGGTCGAGGCTTATATTAGTGATGATGCTCAGTTCGGGGGTAATTACATTGGTTGTATCCAATCGACCGCCTAAGCCTACCTCTATAACGGCAACATCAATCTGTTGCGATGCAAAATAGTCGAATGCCATAAAGGTTGTCAACTCGAAGAACGATGGCCTGAAAGAGAAGGCCGCATCGGCATGTTGTGTAAGGAATGCCGATACTTGCTCACGAGGAATCATCTGACCGTTGATTTTGATACGTTCTCTGAAGTCGGTGAGGTGTGGCGATGTGTATAATCCTGTTTTATAACCGCTGCATGCAAGTATGGCAGCCAGTAGATGCGATGTCGACCCCTTCCCGTTGGTACCGGCCACGTGTATGCACTTAAACTGACGGTGAGGATAACCGAAATAATGGTCTAAACACTCGGCATTTTCCAATCCCGGTTTATAGGCTCCGGCTCCTACCTGTTGATACATAGGAAACCGGTTGTATAATTCTGAAATTTGCTCTTCGTATGTTTTCATAAATGTGAGTTCAATAAATAATGTATCCTGCAATTCCTGCTAAAACAATAACCATGATAGGATGTACTTTGGTAAAATAAGTAAGGGCAAATGCTATGGCTGCAATTGCGATACTGAAAGTATTGTCGGTAAAATTTTCACGATTCATTAACAGTAGAGCGGCTGCACCTATCAGGCCTACCACTACGGGACGAAGTCCTGCAAATATGCTTTTTATAATAGGGTGGTCTTTATGTTTAAGGATAAAGCGGCTTACCATAAGCACCAGTAGAAACGATGGCAGGCATACGGCAAAGGTAGCTATCACCGAACCCCATATATTCCCTGTTACTGTATAGCCTATGTATGTGGCGCTGTTGATGCCTATGGGGCCAGGTGTCATCTGCGAAATGGCTACAATATCGGTAAATTCAGTAGGGCTTATCCATGGCGATTCTTCGCCCCAATGCACAACCTCTACTGCCTCATGCTGTATGAGCGATAGCATTGCGTAGCCTCCACCAAATCCGAACAACCCTATTTTCAGATAGGTGAGAAAAAGATTCAGATATACTATCATCGTTGTCTACTTGTTTCGTTTTGTTTCTTTGTTTTTGTGCTTTTGTGAGAGAAGGTAATACAAATAGCCCCCCAAGCCCCCTAAAATAATAAAGAGGATGGGTGATATGCCTCCCTTCCAAATGGCAAGTGCCACTACTACGGGTATGAGCAATGTCCATTTTTTCAGGTGAGCTGCTTTGGCCGTTGTAATGACCGGAGCAAGAATAAGGGCTACCACTGCAGGACGTATTCCTTTGAAGATACTGGCTACTGTAGGGTTATTGTAAATATGAGAGAAGAATATGGCTATCAGTAATATGGCTACGAAGCTGGGTAATATTGTACCTGTTGCCGCAATGAGGCTCCCTTTCAACCCTCGAAGTTTGTTACCTACCAACACCGATATGTTTACGGCCAATATTCCTGGCATGGATTGAGCCACAGCAAGTTCGTCCAAGAACTCTTCTTTTTCTATCCAATGATATTTATCTACCACTTCACGTTCTATGAGTGGTATCATAGCCCATCCCCCGCCAAAGGTGAAGCCACCTATCTTGAAAAACGTGGTAAATAATTGCCAATATAAGTTTACCTTCATTCTATTCATATACTGTTAGCTGCGCGCAAAGGTAAGCATTTTTATATTACCTTTGCATCCCGAAAAGGCGTCGCTGTGAGCCTATCTGCACTCCGTTGTGTTATATTGTAGATATGGACATGCGTTGCCCTATTACTATAATTATAGTTTTTGACTATATGTTTACAGCAAGTGCCAAGAAAAAAGAAAATATTGCCGAGTACCTGCTCTATATGTGGCAGATAGAGGATATAATACGTGCCAGCCAGTTGGATATAGACCGTATACAACATGAAATTATAGACCAGTATAGCGGCTTGACAGATGAGCAGCGCAAGCAATTGCGTGACTGGTACGAGAGCCTTATCGATATGATGCGTACCGAGGGTGTGACAGAGAAGGGTCATTTGCAAATCAACAAAAACGTTATTATTGAGCTTACCGATTTGCACCTTCGACTGCTGCGTTCGCCTCGAGAACCCTTCTATACGGCAGCCTTTTACAAGGCATTGCCCTATATTGTAGAGTTGCGTTCTAAATCGAAGGCCGACTCGGTAGGAGAATTGGAGACCTGTTTCAATGCTTTATATGGCATACTTTTGCTACGCTTGCAACATAAGGAGATAAGCTCCGAAACGCAAAAAGCGATGAAAGATATATCGGCCTTCATCATGACGCTTGCCGAAAAATACAATCTTGACAAAAAAGGAGAGTTGGAGTTATAATTACTATTCTTCAGAATTAACCAATCATACATATATAATTACCCTATGAGTATTCTTACTGACGAAATAGCTAAACGCCGCACTTTTGCAATTATAAGTCACCCCGATGCCGGTAAAACAACGCTTACCGAGAAACTATTGCTTTTTGGTGGTGCTATTCACATAGCCGGAGCTGTGAAATCCAATAAAATAAAACGGACTGCTACCAGCGACTGGATGGAAATAGAGAAACAACGTGGTATATCGGTGGCTACATCGGTGATGGGATTTAACTATGGCGATTATAAGATAAATATTCTCGATACACCCGGTCACCAAGATTTTGCCGAGGATACCTATCGTACCCTTACGGCTGTAGATAGTGTCATTATTGTTGTCGATGTAGCCAAGGGCGTTGAGCAACAGACCCGCAAGCTTATGGAGGTGTGCCGTATGCGCAATACGCCGGTTATTGTTTTTGTCAACAAACTTGATCGTGAAGGTCGCGATGCTTTCGATATTCTTGATGAACTTGAGAGTGAGTTGAAAATAGGCGTGCGTCCTCTTTCATGGCCTATAGGAATAGGGGCAACCTTCAAGGGGGTATATAATATGTATGAGAATAATCTCAATTTGTTTACTCCCAATAAGCAAGTCGTTACCGAGCGTGTAGAGGTAGACTTAGAGTCATCTGAACTTGAAGAATATATCGGTGCTACTGAGGCCGAAAAGTTGCGCGCTGATTTGGAGTTGCTCAATGGTGTTTATCCCGATTTTGAGGTTGCCGATTATCTATCGGGGAAATTAGCGCCTGTATTTTTTGGCTCAGCTCTCAATATGTTTGGCGTCAAAGAGTTACTCGACTGTTTTGTGCAAATAGCACCCGCTCCGCGTCCGGTCAATGCAGTAGAGCGTACGGTGTATCCTTCTGAAGAAAAATTCACAGGCTTTGTCTTTAAGATACATGCCAATATGGACCCGAACCATCGTAGTTGCATCGCCTTTGTAAAGGTTTGTTCGGGGCATTTTGAACGTAATGCCAACTATAAGCACATACGTAGCGGCAAGATGATGCGTTTCAGCAGCCCAACGGCCTTTATGGCACAAAAAAAATCGGTGGTCGATGAGGCTTTTCCCGGCGATATCGTCGGATTGCCGGATACCGGTAATTTCAAGATAGGTGATACGCTTACCGAAGGCGAAGAATTACACTTCAAAGGCTTGCCAAGTTTCTCGCCCGAGTTATTCAAATATATCGAGAATGCCGACCCAATGAAGGCAAAGCAATTGCAGAAAGGTATAGACCAACTGATGGATGAGGGCGTGGCTCAGCTGTTTGTCAGCTGTTTCAATGGCCGAAAAATCATAGGTACAGTAGGGCAATTGCAGTTTGAGGTTATACAATACCGTTTGCTGCACGAGTATGGTGCACAATGCCGCTGGGAACCTATCAATCTATATAAGGCTTGTTGGATAGAGAGTGACGATGAAGAGGAACTGAATAATTTCAAACGTCGTAAAGCCCAATTTATCTGTGCCGATAAAGAGGGTCGTGATGTCTTTATGGCCGATTCGGGGTATGTATTGCAGATGGCGCAGAGTGATTTTCCTCACATACGATTCCATTTTACGTCTGAGTTCTGATAATGGATGTGAGGGTATTATGTTTCATTATGACAGCCATCGACGCAGATTTAATGAAAGTAAAAAATAAATTTACCGTGCTGATAGGGCAGTAAATTTTATTATTCGTTATCTTTGTAGGTGCAAAGTGTTACTGCAGCTATGCTTAGACAATAAAACGTAGTGAGGTGTCATCTTTGCAAAAGCAACAAACAATCAATGGGTAAGTAATATGGGTACAATTAATTGTGTGGGAATACTCACCTCGGGAGGTGATGCCCCCGGTATGAATGCTGCCATTCGCGCAGTGACACGTTCGGCTATTTACAATGGTTTTGAAGTAAAAGGCATCTATCGGGGTTATAGAGGCCTCATTACCGGTGAAATAGTCCCTTTCAGAACCGAAAATGTAAGTAATATTATACAACATGGCGGTACCATCCTCAAAACAGCCCGCTGCAAGGAATTTGAAACTCCCGAAGGTCGCAAGCAGGCCTACGATACGTTGATGAAAGAAAATATCGACGCTTTGGTAGTTATCGGTGGTGATGGCTCGTTGACAGGCGCGCGTATTTTTGCACAAGAATATGATTTCCCCATAGTCGGGTTGCCGGGAACTATCGATAACGATTTGTATGGTACCGACCATACCATAGGATACGATACGGCACTTAATACTATTATGGAGGCTGTCGATAAAATCCGTGATACGGCTACTTCTCACGAACGTCTTTTCTTTATAGAGGTGATGGGACGAGATGCCGGTTTCCTTGCCCTTAATGGCGCCATAGCTACTGGGTGCGAAGCAGCGATTATTCCCGAAATATCTACCGAGATAGACCAGTTGGAAGAGCTGGTAAAGAATGGTTTTCGTAAATCGAAAAACAGTAGTATTGTGCTCGTAGCCGAGAGCCCAACTACGGGTGGTGCTATGCATCTTGCCGAGAGGGTGAAAAACGAATATCCGCAATATGATGTGCGTGTGACAATTTTAGGACACATACAGCGTGGCGGTTCGCCAACGGCTCACGACCGCATTTTGGCTAGTCGTATGGGTGCAGCAGCCATAGATGCTCTGCTCGATGGGCAGCGAAATGTGATGGTAGGTATCCGTAACGACGAAATAGTGTATGTTCCGTTCAGCAAAGCCATCAAATATGACAAACCTATCAATCGTGAGTTGCTGAATACACTGCGCAAGTTATCTATTTGATTATATATTTGTAAATATAAGTTTAAGATGAAAAAAGTAAGATTATTGTTTCTACTTACCGCCGCACTCCTGACATTCGTGTTGGCAGGTTGCGACGAGAATGTGAAATCGACATATCGCATAGAAGTAAGCGATATGAGTACAAGCAGCCAAGCAAATCTGATGTTGCAAATTGCTTTGAACGAGTACGTTGCCGAGTATAATGAAAGCGCAAAGACCGAGTTGCGAACTGAAAAGGATGCTCGCAGTTGGTTTGAGTCGGCATGTAATGATATAAAAAATAAAGTAGATGCTTTACATTTACCCATGCAAGATGACTCGTGGGTGTCGTTGGGACTGAGTGATTACACCAATGTCATAGAGACTCGGCAAATCTATTTTTCGGTTTCGTAGTCGTAACTTCTCTATTGAATACCGCTTGGTGCCATGTTCTTTTTTCGCGATGTGGTAGGGCATGATACCCTGAAAGATAGTCTCATACGCACTGTCCAAACTGACAGTATGGCGCATGCACAACTCTTTTGTGGCCCTGAGGGTATAGGCAAGTTTGCTATGGCTATGGCCTATGCCCGATATATACATTGCACCAATCGCGGTGTTGACGATGCATGTGGTAAGTGTGCCTCTTGTATGCAATATAATGCCCTTACACATGCCGATTTGCATTTTGTATTTCCTATCGTACGCGGTAAGGAGAAGAAGAAGGCTTTGTGTGACAATTATTTGCCGCAATGGACTCATTTTATACAAGAGAATCCTTACTTTGGAATCGACAAATGGTTGAAAGCTATCAATGCCGATAATAAGCAGGCAGCCATTTATGCCGATGAAAGTGATGCAATTTGGCATAAGATGACCCTGAAGAGCCTCTCTTCGCCCTACAAAATTATGATAGTGTGGCTGCCCGAGCGGATGAATGCCGAGTGTGCCAATAAGTTGCTTAAATTGTTGGAAGAGCCATCGCCTCATACTTACTTCTTCTTTGTAAGCAACGAGCCCACTAAGTTGTTGCCTACGGTAGTATCGCGTATGAGACGAATAGCTATGCATGTCCTTCCTGTCGATGTCATTTCCGAGGCATTACAGCATAGGTATGGCGTGAGCGAGGCCGATGCACGGGCTGTGGCTGCTCTTTCGGGCGGTAGTTATTTGCATGCTTGTGAAGCTCTTTCTCTCAATGAAGAGACAGATGCTTACTTCGACCTCTTTGTGAAGGTTATGCGCTTGGCCTATGCGCGGCGCATTAAAGACCTCAAAGAGTGGAGCGAAGAAGTGGCCGGATTTGGCCGTGAGCGCATACGCCATTTCTTATCGTATGCCGAGCGTATGATACGGGAAAATTATATCTATAACCTTGCATATCCCAACTTGAACTACATGAACGTAAAGGAAAGGCAGTTCTCGTCGCGTTTCGCTCCCTTCATAAACGAACGCAATGTGTTGGATATAA
This sequence comes from uncultured Porphyromonadaceae bacterium, assembly GCA_900538705.1. GTDB lineage: Bacteria > Bacteroidota > Bacteroidia > Bacteroidales > Barnesiellaceae_A > Barnesiella_A. Next base: position 26,422 of record UPZG01000005.1, on the reverse strand, counting down.
GAAAACTACTGGAGGATGCAAACAACGATATAGCTCAAAATGCCAATGCTAAAATCGTGATGTTCGATTTTTGTATCAACCTAATCCTTCTATTGAAAAAATAAAATTTTCGGCCTTCTTGCTGTTAATGTGAGGAGGCCGAAAACTTTTTTAAGCAATATCATTTACAAATACCTAAATCTTGCGTGCAAGGGCTTCTCGTGATACGAAATATCTGAATTTTTCGTATCTTTGCGGCTGTTCTTGACTACAAGGACAGCTCATATACATTATAGAAGTGTACTGTTGAGATGTTAGCTGTGAAATCATTATTTGTACGAACTGTAACAGGTGCATTGTTTGTCGCTGTTATTGTGTTCTGTATATTGTGGAGCGAGTATAGCTTTGCTGTACTTTTCGCTCTTATAACCGCTCTTTCTGTTGCCGAATTTTATCGTTTGGTAGCTCCATTGCATCCTGTGCGCAAGAGTACCACAAATATAGATATTATAGGTGCTGTACTGTTGTTTTTTACGATGTATGCCTATGAAACCGGTGACTTCAAGCAAGGTGGTATAGTAGCGGCACCTTATTTGCTCTATTTCCTTATCCGTTTTATCATGCAGTTGTATGACAAAAAGGAGCGTCCTCTGGAAGGATGGGCGTATAGTTTCCTTGGGCAAATATACGTGGCGTTGCCTTTCTCGTTATGTAATATACTATATTTTCGTTTCGATACGCCGCTTATTCTGTTGGCTCTTTTTGTCTTTATATGGGCCAACGATACAGGAGCCTATCTGGTAGGATGTACATTGGGGCGGCATAAACTTTTTGAGCGTATATCACCCAAAAAGTCATGGGAAGGCTTTTGGGGAGGTCTGATAGTCTCGGTAGGTATAGGTGTGTTGGCATCTCTATACTTCGATATACTCAATTTATGGCAGTGGATGGGGTTTGCCCTCACATGCTCATTGTTTGGTACATGGGGCGATTTATGCGAATCGCTTATCAAACGTACCATGGGCGTAAAAGATTCGGGCAACATTCTTCCTGGGCATGGTGGTTGGCTAGATCGTTTCGATAGCGTGTTGTTGGCCGTTCCTGCCGCCATATTATATCTTTTTGTTGTATTGTATATATAATCGGCGCTTTGTTTGCAACAGTATAGATGTGCTTGTCGATGAGATGAAGCATGGTGACGTCGTGCGCCACGTCGTTGAGGCTGTTATTATGAACAGTTGAGGGCAAAATTGGTGCCGATACAAAAAAATATACTCTCTACCGCCCTTTGGTAACGACATTTGTCGTATTTTTGTAAGATGTAAGCGTAGCCTCCTTCGGGGCTGCATAAAACGCGAAATATAACTTAATTCCTATAATATCATATAGAATATGTACAGGACTAAAACATGTGGTGAACTACGGTTGGCCGATGCAGGTTCTACCGTCACACTTTGCGGTTGGGTGCAACGCACCCGTAAGATGGGCGGTATGACCTTTGTCGATTTGCGCGACCGGTATGGCATCACCCAGTTGGTATTTAACCAAGAGGTAAATGCCGAGTTGTGCGACCGCGCCAACAAACTCGGACGTGAATATGTCATTCAAGTAATAGGTACGGTAGCCGAGCGTAGCAATAAGAATCCTAAAATGGATACCGGCGAGATAGAGATTATCGTCGATACACTCAATGTACTCAACGCCTCTATAGTACCTCCATTTACGATAGAAGACGACACCGACGGTGGCGACGACTTGCGTATGCAATATCGTTACCTCGACTTACGTCGTTCGGTAGTGCGTCGCAATTTGGAATTGCGCCATAAAATGGCTTTCGAGGTTCGCCGTTATCTCGACGCACATCACTTCCTCGAGGTTGAAACTCCTGTGCTTATAAAGTCTACACCCGAGGGCGCGCGCGACTTTGTAGTGCCTTCGCGTATGAATCCCGGCGAGTTCTACGCTCTGCCGCAGTCGCCCCAAACTTTGAAGCAGTTGCTTATGGTTTCGGGCTTCGACCGTTATTTCCAAATTGTAAAATGCTTCAGAGATGAAGACTTGCGTGCCGACCGTCAGCCCGAATTTACCCAAATAGATTGCGAAATGTCATTTGTAGAGCAGGAAGATGTGCTTCAAATGTTTGAGGGTATGACAAAGCACCTTTTCAAATATATCAAAAATATCGACTTTACCGAGCCATTCCCTCGTATGACATGGGCCGATGCCATGAAATACTACGGGAGTGATAAGCCCGATATTCGTTTCGGCATGAAGTTCGTAGAGCTGAAAGACCTTACAGAAGGGAAAAACTTTTCTGTATTTGATAGTGTACCCTTTGTGGCTGGTATATGCTGCCCTGGTTGTGCAACTTATACGCGCAAACAGCTCGATGAACTGACCGAGTTTGTAAAACGCCCGCAAGTGGGGGCCAAGGGTTTGGTATATGTACGTTACGATGCCAATGGTAACTTTAAGTCGTCGGTCGATAAATTCTATTCTGCCGATGACCTTAAAAAGTGGGCTGAACGTTTCGGCGCACAACCCGGTGACCTTATGCTGATTCTTGCCGGTGAAACGATGAAGACACGTAAGGCTCTTTGTGAATTGCGCCTTGAAATGGGTTCACGTCTCGGTTTGCGCGATAAAAACGTGTATGCTCCTCTGTGGGTAATAGATTTCCCGCTCTTCGAGTGGGACGACGAGACGCAGCGTTACTATGCAATGCACCATCCTTTCACATCGCCCAATCCTGAAGATATAGATATGCTTGAATCGAATCCCGGCGCTGTGAGAGCGAATGCATATGATATGGTGGTAAATGGCACTGAGCTTGGTGGCGGTTCTATCCGTATTCACGACAGTGTGCTGCAAGACCGTATGTTCAAAGTCCTTGGCTTTACCGAGGAGCAAGCACAGGCTCAGTTTGGTTTTTTGATGAATGCTTTCAAATACGGAGCACCACCTCATGGAGGTTTGGCCTTCGGTCTCGACCGTTTTGTATCGATTTTTGCAGGTCTCGACTCTATACGTGATTGCATTGCATTCCCCAAAAACAACTCTGGTCGTGACGTTATGCTCGATGCTCCTTCTCCTATATCTCAGGCACAGCTCGATGAGTTGAGTATCAATGTTTGCCTCAAAAAGGATTAAGAGCAGCGACCGATGGCTACAGTAAGGGATATCATAGGCATCATAGAGCAAGTAGCGCCTCCGGCTTTACAAGAGAGTTACGACAATGCCGGTATTCAGGTAGGCGATGTTGCGTCTACAGTAACCGGGGTGTTGTTGTGTCTCGATGTGACGGAGGCAATAGTAGATGAAGCTCTGGCTATGGGGGCAAACCTAATAGTATCGCATCACCCCTTGCTCTTCAAGGGCTTGAAGCGTATTACGGGCAATACCTATATAGAGCGTGTTGTAATGAAAGCCCTGCGAGGCGGTATCTCTATCTACGCGGCTCATACCAATCTGGACGCTACTCTCGTCAATCGTTATTGGGCTCAAATGTTGGGGCTTGTAGATGTGGAGATTTTGCAACCTGTTACCTCGATGCTTGTAAAAATGGTTGTTTATGTGCCGAGTGCTCATACAGCAAAACTTAAGCAGGTGCTGTGTGAGGCTGGAGCCGGCAGTATAGGCAATTATGATTGTTGCAGCTATGTAATGCAAGGCGAAGGTTCTTTCCGTCCCGGAGCTGAGGCTCATCCTTATTGTGGTGAAGTAGGAGTCGTACACCATGAACCTGAAGATAGGGTTGAAGTGATACTGCCGCGTTATAGATTGGCCGGGGTATTGAAAGCTATGCTTGCTGTTCATCCTTATGAAGAACCTGCATACGACATTATTCCTCTCGAAAACGAGTGGCAGGCAGCAGGTAGTGGTGTGATAGGAAATTTGCCGCAAGAGTGTGGGGCAATTGATTTCCTGATGCAGTTGAAGCAGATTATGGGTTGCGACAGTATACGCCATACTGCGCAAAGCAATGAGCCTATAAAGCGTGTAGCATTGTGTGGAGGAGCAGGTGGTTTTTTGGCCGATATCGCCGGTGCGCGTCAGGCGCAGCTATTTGTGACCGGTGAGATGGGAGGCTACCATCGTTTTCACGACTATGCAGGTAGGCTTATAGTGGCCGAAATAGGTCATTATGAGAGTGAAAGGCACACAAAAGAGATTATTTACGATGTAATTAGAAAAAATTTTTCTACCTTTGCAGTCCATCTTTCAAAGGTAGAAACAAATCCGATAAAATATCTGTAAGCAATGGCTGAAAAGACAAAAGAAAAAGAGTACACAGTAGAGGATAAGTTGAAGTTGCTCTACGAGTTGCAAACGTTATATTCGGAAATAGACCGTATTAAAACCCTGCGCGGAGAGTTGCCTCTTGAGGTAAAAGACCTTGAAGACGAAATAGCCGGACTCGAGACCCGTATCGAAAAGTACAAGGATAATATCGAGGCTTATCGCAGAGACATATCTTCTTTTAATGAAGATATTCATGTAGCTCATAATAAAATAGAGCGCTACAAAACACAACTCGACGGAGTACGTAACAATCACGAATTTGACAAACTCAATAAAGAGATAGAGTATCAAGAACTCTCGATAGAGGCTCTGGAAAAGAAGATTCGTGAAGCAAATTCTGCCATCGACCATCGCAATGAGGAGTTGCAACAAAACCACGACCTGCTCGAAGACCGCTCTAAGATGTTAGTAGAGAAGAAAGCCGAGCTGGACGATATTGTTACTGAAACAAAGCAAGATGAGGAGAAATTACGTGAAAGAGTGAAAAAACTCGAGACACAGATAGAGCCCCGCTTGCTTACGGCCTTTAAGCGTATTCGTAAAAATGCACGTAACGGTCTTGCTGTGGTATATATCCAACGTGATGCTTGCGGTGGTTGTTTCAATCGTATTCCCCCGCAACGTCAGCTCGATATTAAGATGCATAAAAAGATTATTGTATGCGAATATTGCGGCCGTATTATGGTAGACCCTGAATTGGCCGGTATCGCAGCTGAAGAGATAAACAAGTAGTCTCTATTGCAGTAATCAATAATATAGTGGGGGTGAGCCGAATAGATATATGAGGCTGCATCCCCACGTTTGTATTGAATATAGTGCCAAGAACAGGCCGTATGGCTCTGCATGATGTGCATAGAATACAATATAGAGCGTAGAAGCGGCTGTGAGTGAGGAAGCTGTTGTGCCTGGATAAAAGTTTTGTACCGACATGAATTCCTGCTTTATGCATGGTTGTACCACTCAAAAAACTTATTCTTAAAATTTGACGTAATGAGTAAAAGACATGCTCTCCTTTCGATATTTATCTTGTGCCTAGCGGTATTAGTGCAGGCACAGGAGCAGCCACGTAAGCTGAAATTCTCTGGCGGTCCCAAACTGGAGGCCAATATGTCTAAATATTCTCTTTCACCTCATGCCGGTGTAAGTAGCAGTATGCGAGCTGGAATGACTGCGGGCGGTTTTTTGCAATTGGACGTATCATCTCGTTTTGCCGTTAGTGTGGAGTTGTTATTTCATTATAAAAATTCCTATATTAAGCAAGATGGGAACAATCGAATTCGTTATTGGGGTATGGAGATACCTATTTATGCTATGTATGTGTGGAATTGCGGTCGTGGACATCGCATATATGTAGGAGCCGGGCCATATACCGAGTTCGGTTTTAGTGCGACAGCGTGGTTTCATGGCAAGAAAATAGATTTATATGCCATCGACTCGGAAAATGCCGTATCGGCGATGCGCGATTCAAATTCTGGATTTGCTTTTTTGGCCGGTTATGAAATGCCGTGTGGCTTACAAATCAACATAACATATAAGATAAGTATATCGAATGTTTTAGATGCCAACAGCAATAAGTTTTCGTTTTATCCGATGACGACGAGCTTTGGGGTAGCATACAGATTCGGAAGATGACAATGTAGTTTTAGTATTAGGGATGGCTGTACGTTATGTAATATTGATAATACTCTTGCTTTCAAGTGCGTTGTATTGCAGGTCACAGGAGTTGACGGATGTAGATGAGGAGCTTGCCGAGCCATTTAATCCTGTCGACAGTATCCTCGTAATAGAAGAAGCCGACACATTACCTTCAACATCACCCGTTGAACCATCCGATACGGTAGCGGCGCCTAAGAAGGATAACTTTATAAAAGCTTTTATTCGTCAGCTGATAGGTGGTAATGCAGATAAAACTTTCGAGAAACCCATAGATTTTAGTTTTGCTGTTACGCCCTCTTATACACGTGAGGCAAGTTTTGGTATAGGAGGTATGATTACCGGGTTGTATCGTTTAGACCGTACCGATTCGATAATGCAACCCTCCGATGTATCGTTTATAGCTAATGCTTCACTTACAGGCTTCTATAATTTTATGCTCAAAGGCAATACCAATTTCAAGGGTAGGCATTCGCGCCTTATATACGATGTGGCATTTTCCAATAAGCCTCTCGATTTCTGGGGCATCTCATATGATGCATGTGTCTCCAATGCCATGATAAAGTATACTCGTCGCCAACTTAAATTCAATGCCGACTATATATACAAAATATCTTCGGCTCTCTATGTAGGAGCGACGCTCAACCTTAATTACTCTTTCATCTCGTCTATCGATGACATGTCCTACCTTCAAGGACAAAAGGATTCGTATTTCTTTACCGGTGTGGGGCTCTCGTTACAGTATGATACACGCGATTTTGTACTCAATCCGAGCAAGGGATTATATTTCATGCTCAAAGAGGTTGTGTATCCCAGTCCGTTTGGCAATGCAGGAAAGACATATTTCTCTACTACACTCATTTTCGACTATTACTGCAAGTTGTGGAAGGGTGGCGTTTTAGCCGTAGACTTGTATGGCCTTTATAACGGTGATGATGTTCCATGGCCTTTGCGAGCCGAGTTGGGAGCTGGCGGAGCTCGTATGCGAGGGTATTATGCCGGCCGATACACCGACAATAACCAAGTAAATCTGCAACTTGAATTGCGCCAACGTATTTACGGACGCTTGGGCGCTGTGGTATGGGGTGGTTGTGGTACGGTATTTCCATCATTTAGAGGGTTTAAGTGGTCTCATCTCCTGTTTAATTACGGATTAGGTTTGCGGTTTGAATTTAAGCACAATGTCAATTTGCGGGTCGATTATGGATTTGGCAAACATACCGGTGGTTTCGTATTCAGCGTGGCTGAGGCATTCTGATAAGACGATAATTTATTATTAAGCAAATACAAAAGCAAATGTTATTGACAACGACACCTTCGATTGAAGGTATGAAAGTAGTGAAATATTGTGGTATTGTTTCGGGTGAAACAATTTTTGCAACCAATGTTATACGTGATTTTATGGCCGGTATCCGCGACTTCTTTGGCGGTCGTTCCAAATCGTATGAAGAGGTATTGGTAAAAGCCAAGAATGCAGCTCTGCAAGAGATGACCGACGAGGCCATTCGCATGGGAGCCAATGCTGTCATAGGAATTGATTTAGATTATGAAACAGTAGGCGATATGATGATGGTTTCGTGCAGTGGTACAGCTGTGATACTCTCTGAAACGGTATAAAGCGTGCATAGCGCTTCATAAGAAGAAATGATATAGATTGTTCTTTATAGAGTATGTAGTAGGGTAGAAAGTCTGAGTTATAATCTTTTCTTGCTGCCGGGTGAATGTTAAATATCGTAGTCGTTACATCGGTAAACAACGGTAGATTGTTTTATGATATAAAACGACTATAAGAAGATGATACACGACATTCATTTTACTAGTAAAAAATCGATAAAGAATTATGTGAGTGGCAGTAATGTGCTTATTGTAGCTACATTATTGGCCTTAATTGTCGCCAATACGCCATTGCGCGATATCTACTTTTCGTTTTGGGACCAGCCTGTAATATTACAGGTCGGACGGTTTAATCCTTTCAGTCATGGAGGTATGCCCATGACACTTCTCGACTTTATCAATGACGCCTTGATGGCGATATTTTTCTTTACAATAGGTCTCGAAATAAAGCGCGAGTTTCTTGTAGGCGAGTTGTCGACACCGCGCAAGTCCTTGCTACCTATTGTAGCCGCAATAGGAGGCATGCTATTCCCGGTACTTATTTTTATGTTGTTAGGCAGGGGAAGCGACTATCTGCAAGGTGCGGCTATACCTATGGCTACAGATATAGCCTTTCTATTGGGAGCCCTCTCTTTGCTGGGCGACAGAGTACCTTTGTCACTGAAGATATTTCTTACCGCTTTGGCTGTCGTTGATGATATAGGCGGCATATTAGTTATAGCCATTTTCTATACCGAACACTTGCAACTGTGGTATCTGGCTATAGGTTTTGGTGTGCTTCTGTTTACGTGGATAGGAGGTAAGTTACGCATACAGAGCAAACTATTCTATTTTGCAATGGGAGGTGTTGTGTGGTATTGTTTTTTCCACTCGGGCATACATCCTACTATTGCCGGAGTTTTGGTGGCGTTTTGTATTCCGGCTCGTCCCGTTTTGGCAACCGGAACATATATCTCTTCCATTCGCGATGATATAAGTCGGTTCCCTTCGGGAAAGCAGCCGGTAGGGGAAGCCTATATACTGAATAAGGCACAGTTAGACCGTTTGAAACGTATCGAATCGGCTTCCGATAAAGTGATAAGTCCGTTGCAGGACATGGAGGATACGCTACAGCCGGTTGTCAACTATCTTATCATACCACTCTTTGCTTTTGCCAATGCCGGTATCTATTTGGGAACATTTAGTATAGCTGCTTTTACGCACGGAGTGGGGCTTACGGTGTTGGTGAGCTTGCTTGTGGGTAAATTTACGGGGATATTCCTCTTTTCATGGCTGCTTGTCAAAACCAAGTTATCGCAACTGCCGGCACATACATCGTGGCCTATGTTGGCGGGGGCGGCCGTATTGGGCGGTATAGGTTTTACGGTTGCTCTTTTTATTGCCAATCTTTCGTTTGGTGATGGTATGCCGGCCATGCAGCAACATCTCGAAGAGGCTAAACTGGGTATTGTATCGGCGTCTATTTTGGCAGGTGTAATAGGATGTTTAATCCTGCACTTCGTTTCACCGCGGAAGTCGGATAAATCATAGCATTATTCAACATCATGCTAAGACCAAGATATAAGTAACGGGGCTGTATCGGATAAATTCCGATACAGCCCCGTATTGAATGGTATAAAGAGAATATTACAATAATTCAAACGAACGTTTGATAAAGCGGCTTAGAGCCTCGCCTTTCAGCAGGTTATTGGACAACAGAGCCAGGTCGACAAGTTGTTTTACCAGCGGCGTTTGACCGGCATACTCCGATAGAATTTTTTCTTCCTCTTTGCGCAGATCTGTAGCTTTGCTTTCGGCAGCTTTCAATGCCTCTTTATCAGCAACGGGAATTTCCTCGTCTTTCTTATCTTTTCGGGCTTCATTCAGACGGGTTATCTCTTTGTTGTTTTCGTCAATTTGCTCAAACACAGGAGTGAGTCGGTCGTTGCAACTACTTTCCGTATCGCTCAGCACTTTTTTGCACAATGGGTGGTCTGTGTTGATAATCAGATTGTAGCTGTCGGGCAGTTCTCCGTAGAAACTCATACCGGGTTGTAGGGCTGCCATCTCTTTCATACGGCGCATATATTCACTCTGCGTAACCATGACGGGTGATGCCTGCTCGCCCATGGACTCGAACATAACCATAAATTCACATTTATCAATAGATGGAATTTGTGATTTGAATACAGTCGTCATCTCTTCGCGTTGGCGTGTACTGAAAGAGTCGCTCTTCTCGGGTTGCTCTTTACGTATGAGGTTGTCTATCACATCGCTGTCGACGCGAACAAAACGGCTTTTTTCGAATTTCTGCTCTAATTTCCCGATGAAGGGAGCATCGAGTTGCCCGTTCATCAGAAGAACATCGTAACCTTTGTCATGAGCAGTTTCTATATAACTGTATTGAGCCTCTTTGTCGGTGGCATACAAATATACGGTAGTACCTTCTTTATCGGTTTGGTTGCCGCTTATGAGAGTTTTGTATTCCTCGAAGGTGTAGTATTTATCTTCGGTGTTTTTGAAAAGTGCAAATTTGGTGGCACGTTCGTAGAACTTGTCATCGCTGAGCATTCCGTATTCTATGAAGAGCTTTATGTCATCCCATTTCTCCTCAAATTGCTTACGATCGGTATTGAAAATCTCTTGCAAGCGGTCGGCTACCTTCTTGGTGATATATGTCGAAATCTTCTTGACGTTCGAGTCGCTTTGCAGGTATGACCGTGAAACGTTTAATGGTATGTCGGGCGAGTCTATCACACCTTGCAACAACATCAGGAAATCAGGTACAATACCCTCTACTGAGTCTGTGACAAATACTTGGTTGCAATAGAGTTGTATCTTGTAGCGATTTATGTCTATATTGTTTCTTATCTTGGGGAAATAGAGGATACCTGTCAACTTAAAGGGATAGTCTACGTTGAGGTGTATCCAGAAGAGCGGCTCGTCCAGACCCGGATATAGCTCGGCATAGAACTTCTTGTAGTCCTCGTCAGTCAGGTCAGAAGGCTTGCGAGTCCATGCAGGAGTGGTATCGTTTATTATTTTGTCGCGGTCGGTGTCTACGTATTTCCCATCTTTCCATTCTTGTTCCTTACCGAAAGCGATAGGTACGGGCAAGAAGCGGCAATATTTGCGTAAGAGCAACTCTATGCGTTGCGGCTCGAGAAACTCCTTGTTTTCATCGTCGATATATAGTACAATATCGGTACCACGTTCAGCCTTTTCTATATCGGTCATCTCATAGGCCGGAGACCCATCGCAACTCCACATGATAGCTTGTGCACCTTCTTTATAAGAGAGGGTACGTATCTCTACCTTTTTAGAAACCATGAAAGTAGAGTAGAATCCGAGACCGAAATGGCCTATAATGGCATTGGCATCGTTTTTATATTTCTCGAGGAACTCTTCGGCTCCCGAGAAAGCTATCTGGTTGATGTATTTCTCTATCTCTTCGGCAGTCATGCCCACACCGTGATCACTGATGGTAAGAGTGCCGGCCTCTTTGTCAATAGACACATGTACATCCATGTTGCCCAGCTCTCCTTTGAATTCGCCTACCGATGATAGTGTTTTCAGTTTTTGCGTGGCATCTACGGCATTCGATACTACTTCACGCAAGAATATTTCGTGGTCGCTGTATAAGAACTTTTTAATAACGGGGAATATGTTGTCGGTCGTTACCCCGATTGTACCTTTTTGCATAATATTGGGTTTTAAGAATTTTTTCTGTTTTTTCATCGACAAAAAAAATGCCAGATACCGGGTATCTGACATTTTGACGGTTTGTATTGTCAATATGACTTCTTGTCACTCGCTTGTTGTTAAGGAAGATTCGCAATGCAGTTCTATCTTCTGAGTTTCACTGTTGAAGGTAGCCTTTACAATGTCGCCCTCTTTTATGCTGTTGTGCAGAATCATATCGGCCAGCTCATCTTCGAGGTACTTTTGTATAGCACGTTTGAGTGGGCGTGCACCAAATTGTACATCGTATCCTTTTTCGGCAATGTAGGCTTTGGCTTCATCGCTTATTTCCATCTTGATGCCCTGTTGCTCGATTCGTTTGAAGAAGCTTTGCAACTCTATATCGATAATCTTGTATATGGCTTCTTTATCGAGTTGGTCAAACATCACAATGTCGTCTACACGATTTAAGAATTCGGGCGAGAAGGCTCTATTTAAAGCCTTTTGTATTACGCTGCGCGAGAATTCCTTCTCGTCGGTAGTATGTGTGGCATAACCTATACCTTGTCCGAAGTCTTTGAGCTGCCGTGTACCTATATTGGATGTCAAGATGATAATGGTGTTCTTGAAGTCGACCTGCCGACCTAAACTATCGGTAAGCCTACCTTCGTCCATTACTTGCAACAAAATATTGAATACGTCGGGATTTGCTTTCTCTATCTCGTCGAGTAGTACCACCGAGTAAGGCTTGCGTCGTACGCGTTCGGTCAATTGTCCACCCTCTTCATAGCCTACGTATCCTGGAGGTGCACCTACAAGTCGCGAAACGGAGAATTTCTCCATGTATTCGCTCATGTCTATACGTATAAGAGCATCTTTGCTGTCGAACATGAGCTCGGCAAGTTTCTTGGCGAGATGCGTTTTTCCCACACCTGTAGGTCCTAAGAACATAAATGTACCTATAGGTTTGTTGGGGTCTTTCAACCCTATACGGTTGCGTTGTATGGCTTTTACAACGCGTTCTACGGCACTGTCTTGACCTATGACAATCTGTTTCAGCTCGTCGGCCATATGTAGCAGACGCGCGTTTTCGCCTTCTGCGACACGTTGCACAGGTATTCCCGTCATCATGGCAACAACCTCGGCCACCTTCTCGGCATCAACTACCTCGCGATGTTCCGAGAGCTGTTTCTCCCATCTTTGCTTGGCCTCTTCGAGTTGGCTTTGCAGCACACGGCTTTGGTCACGATAACTTGCTGCAAGCTCGTAGTTCTGTGTGCTTACAGCTTTTAGTTTGGCAGCAGCAGCCTCCTCGATTTTCGCTTCGTATTCTTCTATCTCCTTGGGTACAACAATATTGGTAATATGTACCCGCGAGCCGGCCTCGTCGAGAGCATCTATGGCTTTGTCGGGGAAGTTGCGGTCGCTTACGTATCGCCCTGTCAGCTTTACGCAAGCCTCCAAGGCATCGGGTGTGTAAGTGACGTTATGATGGCTTTCGTAGCGGTCTTTTATATTGTATAGTATCTGCAAGGTTTCCTCGGGAGTAGTGGGGTCGACCATGATTTTCTGGAAGCGGCGTTCTAAGGCTCCATCTTTTTCAATAGTTTTACGGTACTCGTCGAGAGTAGTAGCTCCTATACACTGTATCTCGCCCCGTGCCAATGCCGGTTTCAGCATGTTGGCTGCATCGAGAGTACCGGTAGCGCCACCTGCACCCACGATGGTATGTATCTCATCGATAAACAAGATGATATCGGGGTTTTTCGTAAGCTCGTTGAGGATGGCTTTTACCCGCTCCTCAAATTGTCCGCGGTATTTCGTTCCGGCGACGATAGAGGCTACGTCGAGCGAGATGACACGTTTGTCAAACAATACGCGAGATACCTTTTTCTGCACGATACGCAAGGCCAAGCCTTCTACGATGGCCGATTTGCCAACACCGGGCTCGCCTATCAGTACAGGATTGTTTTTCTTACGGCGACTCAATACTTGTGCCAAACGCTCTATTTCGCGTTCTCGGCCTACAACGGGGTCTAACTTGCCTTCTTCGGCAGCTCGTGTCATGTCAGAGCCGAAGTTGTCGAGTACCGGCGTTTCGCTTACGCGGGCGGTCGTTGTCTCTGCTTGGCGGCTTTTACCCGACGATGATGAACGAGGCTCGTCATCATCCTCTTCATCTTCATCAAATCCGGCTCCCATCGTTGTACCGGGCATGTCGGTATTGGTGTTACGCATCCTTAGGAATGACATGACACTCTCGTAAGTAATGTCGTGATTATTGAGTATGCGAGCGGAAATTGATGATTTGTCTCTTAGTATTGCCAATAGAATATGTTCGGTATCAGTCTCGTCACTATGCAATATTCTTGACTCAAGCATACTCATTTTCAGTATCTTGTCGGTACTTTTGCTGACTGTCAGTTCGCGCGGGTCTACATAATCGTTGTCTGCGTTAAGTTCGTTTTCTATGGCATGCTTCAGCGACCGAGGGTTGAGCCCCTGGGTTGTTATAGCTTCCATAGCCTTGCCTTCGCCGTCGCGAATGATGCCTAATAGCAGATGGTCGGGTAGAATGTCGTGATTCTGCAGGCGAGCTGCCTCTTCACGGCTATATCCCAATACTATTTTGGCATGATTTGAAAAGTTTCTTTCCATACAATCTGTTTCTCCTTAAAAATCTTCTCTTTTCTCTTCGAGACAAAGGTAATGGTTTTGTCCGAAAATCAATGTATAATCATTTTTCTCTTTACTCTTTATAAACAAATATTGTGCCGTTTTTTTTCATTCAGAGTGATAAAAAACGGTAACGGGTGTCGTCGATTGGTTGAAAAATGGTTATCTTTGTACGCTATTGCGAGAGCTGCCTTGCCTGTTCTTTATTAAAATTAAAGGCTTCACTTCTTTTGGGCGCGACGCAAGTGCTATAATTATAATGTAAAACAAAACAAAAACATGTTAGATCAGGATAAAATTATAAAAGTCAACATCGAGCAAGAGATGCAGTCGTCGTATATCGACTATTCTATGTCGGTTATCGTAGCGCGAGCCTTACCTGATGTGCGTGATGGCCTTAAGCCAGTTCATCGTCGTATTTTGTATGGAATGGAACGGCTTAACAACACATACAATCAGCCCCACAAGAAATGTGCCCGTATCGTCGGTGAAGTTCTTGGTAAGTACCACCCTCACGGCGATTCATCGGTATATTTGGCATTGGCTCGTATGGCCCAAGACTGGTCATTGCGCTACTGCTTGGTCGATGGTCACGGTAACTTTGGTTCGGTCGATGGTGACTCTCCTGCTGCCATGCGTTATACCGAAGCCCGCCTTTCGCGTATAGCTGAAGAGATGTTGGCCGATATAAATAAACGTACGGTCGACTTTATTCCCAACTTCGATAATACACTTGAGGAACCGGTAGTGTTGCCTACCCGCATACCTCAGCTGCTTATAAACGGTGCATCGGGTATTGCAGTCGGTATGGCTACAAACATGCCGCCTCACAACCTTACAGAGTGTATCAATGCTTCTGTCGCTTTAATAGACAATAGTGAGCTTACAGTAAGCGAACTTATGCAATATGTGAAAGCTCCCGACTTCCCCACAGGTGCTACCATATATGGTTATGCGGGCGTGAAGGAGGCTTTCGAAACGGGTAGGGGACGTATTATCGTACGTGCCAAAGCCGAGATAGAGAGCGACGGAAATAAAGAGTCGATTATAGTACACGAAATACCTTATGGAGTAAACAAAGCTGAGCTTATTAAAGGTATTGCCGACCTTGTAGAGGAAAAGAAACTCGACGGAATTTCCAATATCAACGATGAGAGCGACCGTAATGGTATGCGCATTGTCATAGATATTAAGCGTGATGCCAATGCCAATGTAGTTCTGAACAAGCTGTACAAGATGACGGCCATGCAGTCGTCATTCAGTGTTAATAATATAGCTCTTGTAAACGGACGACCCAAGTTGCTTAATCTGAAACAACTCCTTGAAGCATTTATAGAGCATCGTCATGAAGTTGTTATACGTCGTACCAAGTTCGATTTGGAAAAAGCCGAAGAGCGTGCACACATACTTGAAGGATTGATAATAGCCAGCGACAATATCGACGAGGTTATAGCCATAATCCGTTCATCGCAAAGTGGCGATGAAGCTCGCACTAGGTTAATGGAACGTTTTGCACTCACCGACCGTCAGGCCAATGCCATCGTAGAGATGCGTTTACGTCAGCTCACCGGTCTCGAGCAAGACAAGCTGCATGCCGAGTATCGTCAGGTAGAGGATATGATACGTCGTTTCAAAGAGATATTGGAAAACCACGATGTATGTATGCAAGTCATTAAAGACGAACTTATAGATATACGAGATAAATATGGTGACGAACGTCGCACCGATATAGTGTATGTGGGTGAGGACTTCAATGCAGAGGATTTCTATGCCGATGAAGAAATGATTATAACCATTTCGCATCTCGGTTACATCAAGCGTACTCCTCTTACCGAGTTCCATGCACAGAACCGTGGCGGTGTGGGTGCCAAGGGAAGCGATACGCGAGAAGAAGACTTCATAGAATATATCTATCCGGCATCGATGCACAATTATATGCTCTTCTTTACGCAAAAGGGCCGATGCTATTGGCTCAAGGTATATGAGATACCAGAGGGCGCTAAAAACTCAAAAGGACGTGCCATACAAAACTTGCTCAATATTGAGCCCGATGATAAAGTAAACGCTTTCATTCGAGTAAAACAATTGCAGAATCCCGAGTATAACACCACACATTATCTTGTATTCTGTACACGTAACGGTACTATAAAGAAGACCCGACTCGATGCATACTCTCGTCCGCGACAAAATGGTGTTAACGCTATCAATATTGTAGAGGGCGACCAAGTAATACAAGTACGCCTTACAGATGGTAATAGCTACATTGTTATGGCCAACCGCAATGGCCGTGCTATCCAGTTCCACGAGAGTACAGTTCGTGAGATGGGCCGTATTTCCACTGGAGTACGCGGTATGACGCTCGATGGTGGCGACGATGCCGTTGTGGGCATGATTATTGTCAATAACCTGAAAGAAGATACCATCATGGTTGTTTCGGAACAAGGATATGGCAAACGTTCTATCGCTGAGGATTACCGCATAACCAATCGCGGCGGTAAGGGCGTGAAGACCATGAATATCACCGATAAGACTGGTAAGTTGGTCGCTATAAAGAATGTAACGGACAACAACGACTTGGTGATTATCAACAAATCAGGTATTACGTTGCGCATGAAAGTATCGGACGTAAGAGTTATGGGACGTGCCACACAAGGTGTTAAGCTCATTAACCTGGAGAAACGAAATGACGAAATCGCATCGGTATGTAAAGTACTTTCTGAGACTACCGACGACGACCAAATCATTTGTGACGATCCCGAAATAGCTCAATGATTAAATATTAAATAAATTATAAACACTCTAAATCTATTGGTTATGAGAAAAACATTGTTGACAGCTTCACTGTTGCTCCTTGCTCTCTCACCGGCTTTTGCTCAAAAAAGTCTCGTAAATAAGGCATGGAGCCAAGCTAAATTGGAGGAGCCTAATTTTAAGCAGGCTCGTGCCGACATTCAAGAGGCTCTCGCAAACGAAGAGACTGTGTCGGATGCAAAAACGTGGTATGTTGCCGGAGACATAGAACAACGCTTCTTCGACAAGGAAAACAGCCAGTTGCAATTGGGGTTGAGTGCCAAAGAAAATGAGATGTACAACGCTCTTTCTAATGAGTATAAATACTATCTTAAAGCTGTGGCACTTGATACATTGCCCAATAAAAAAGGTAAGGTAAAACCTAAATACCTCAAAAACATTCGTAGAGATTTGCTCGCTAACTCTGATGGTTATATACAAGGCGGAGTATACTATTTCAATCAAAAAGAGTATCAGGAAGCTCTCGATATTTGGAATATCTTCTTGCAAATACGCGACCTTCCTTTCATGGCTACCGAGGCTGAGAAGATGCCTGCCGACTCTATATATGCCATGCTGGAGTTTAATAGTGCTATTGCAGCTATGCAAACCGGTAATCATCAGTTGGCTATAGAAACACTTAACCGAGCTAAGGGTAACGGCTATTCGCAAAACGACGTCTATAAATATTTGGTAAGTGAGTATGAGATAACCAAAGATACGGCTAATCTTATAGCTACATTACAAGAGGGTAACGAACTCTTCAAGAACGAATTGGTTGAGGTTGAACATCCCGATGGTACAAAAACGCAACAAAAAGAGACTTTCTATAGCTTGCGTTTGGTTAACCTTTATATTTTTACAAACCAATACGAGAAGGCTCTTTCTACAATAGATGCTATTATTGCCAGTGACCCCGAGAACCCCGAATTGTGGAACGTAAAGGGTCAACTCTATGAAACAGAGAGTAACATCGACGAAGCTATTGTTTGCTTTGAGAAAGCGATAACTTTGCGTCCCGAGTATGCTGCTGCATTAGGCAACCTAGGTCGTATGTACTTCAATAGAGCTATTGAGAAGAATAACAAATTGAGTGAGTCGATCGTCAACACGGTAGATTTTAATAAAGCTCGCGAAGCCGAGGTATTGCCTCTCTATCGCAAAGCTTTGCCTTATTACGAAAAAGCTCACAGCCTCGACCCCAACGAGCGTGAGTATATGGTAGCGTTGCGTGGTATTTACTATAACCTTAACGATGCTGCTAATCTTACAAAGATAGAGGCCGAGATGGGTTATTGATTAATTCTTTGATTGATAAAAAGGGGATTGCCGAAAAATCGGCAATCCCTTTTCTATTTATACCTATTAAAATTTGCATGCTATAAGCTATTTTGTTTTGAATGGTATGTTTTTCTGAAATAAATCCCTATATTTGTTCATATTAGTTTTGACAGATTGGCTAATTAATCTCGAGCTATCGAAATAAAAATTATAGTGTTGGCACAAATTTTAAAATCTAAAGTATATGGCAAGATTATTTAAGTTAACCTATTTTGAAGAAAGTGAATGTGAAGTTACAGGTAAGAGCTACTCGTCGCAAGAAGAACATACATTCGAGATAGACAAACTCACTCCCGGTGAGGTATTGTTTTCTGTCATCACTCATGTAGTGACATTCAAGCAGAAAACACCGACCGGAGTAATTGTAGAGTTAGACACCATATATACTGTCGATGAAGGCAAAATGATACGTACGTGTACATACTCATTAGATGGAAACCATAAGTGGTGGTATGAATTTGAAGTTGTAACCCAATAATAGACTGGTTAAAAAATTATGGAAAAAACAATCAATTACAGAGAAGAACTCGAAAAAGCGCGTGAAGCCGTTAAGGGGCTCAAACGCGATGGATATGGCTCTACTATTGATGCTTATTGGGAGGTGTGTTGTGGCGATGTACTTGTTGCAGAGGAGAATCTGAGAAAACAATCCCGTGAATGGGAAAATTCCTCGTTGGCCAAAGAGTTCCTTGATATTGCAACATATCTCGAAGGTTACGACCACATGCTCAAGCGTCTTTACTCGGCGGTATCGAGAATGGTCGATACGATTTTCGAGAGACCCAGACTGAAGCTGAAATTATTGGATTTTGAGCTGACGGTGCTGCGACGTATTGAGGCACAAACCGGGCATGATATGAGTATTTGTGAGCACGTTTCAAATGAATTATCATTCTACTACCGCAACATAAAATATGCCGACAGTGGCGATTTTGCAAGCATCGAACAGCGTGGCAATTTGAAGCATGATCCGATAGAGTGGAGTGCCGAATATGAACGCGTCATCGATGAAGTAGAAAAGAAGGTCGGTGAGCTTTTGTCCGACGAACCTCGCGGTATGGGATTCTGTTTCTCATACTGGAATACAAAGGCGAATGTCTTGTCTGAATATTATGGCATAGAGTGGCGTAGCCCTGCCATTATGAATCCTGGTGTGATATTTGATTAATTTTGTGTCAGCATATTGGATATAGAGATATGTCGTGTGGAAACATGTAACTTATTTATCTTCGTTCCATGTATATCCGCATAGGGGACACCTTGGACGCACAACTCCTTCCTCATCTTTAATAAGTTTCGATAGTGAAGTACCGCAATACTTACAATGAGGTCTGTTTCTGTGAATCTGGTATCGTCCGCAGGAGCTGCAATATTTTATTTTAAATGGAAAATTTTTTTCATTGGGTTCATCTTGTAGTGTCCGTTCCCCACAATATAAACACTGAGGGCCTAAAATAATGTCTCTGATAAATCCCATATGTTTCCGTTTTATGAGTTAATAGATGGTTGTCAGCAGTAAAAATATCGATTTATAGGCATATCATGATAGCTACACCTATATACAAAAATATATAAATTTTTAATATTGGAAAGTATTTGGCTGTATATTTTAGTTTTATATTTTGATAAATGAAATGCTCTTAAAAAATAATTCTGATTATCTGCTTATTATAAGATAATACAGCTCTTATATGGAAAAACTGGTATTTTATTGCATAAATATAATTAACTATTGATTATCAGTTAGTTTTTCGATTTAAGGAGTAGGCATCAATAGAAGTAAAATATACCGTGTATATAATGGTAATGGTTCGATACGTAATATTCTATTCAGTTGTTTTGTCGTTTTAGCCATGCTGCGGCATACGAGCAAGTAGCTTTCCGTTGCAATCCTTGACTATCTCCATACCTGTAAGCTGCTTCTACAAGAGCGGCTGCAATACCTTTGCCTCCTATCTCACGTGGAACTATGGTATGTATAATATCTATTGTATTATCGGCTATTACATATTCTACGTATGCTGTGTAGCCATCTACAACAGTTTCAAAACGGCAGTTATTTTTGTTATGTGATATTTCTGGTTTCATAGTCTTGTCTTATGTTTGGCTATATAGCCTTATGTTTATGAATGTATAGTAAAGGTAGCGAGTTTTACAAGATTGTCAAGTAACAGTATAACACCGATAGGATTGTTTCTGTTTGCAATAAATTAATATGATAGAACAGTGGATTGTATATTTCCACATTAACTGTTGGCAGTTCTACATTTGGTCATTGTAGAGCAGAAAATAAAAAGAGGTAAACTATAAATAGTTTACCTCTTTTATTCATTTGTTTTTCATCATCCTAACGTCTGAAAAACTACCCTTCATTAGTGACCCCGGAGGGGCTCGAACCCTCGACCCAATGATTAAGAGTCATTTGCTCTACCAACTGAGCTACGGAGTCATACCTTTTTCGGTATTGCGGTTGCAAAGGTAAGGCCTTTTGTCGGATTTTGCAAATATTTTAGCAAAAATTTATGCCTTGTTATCGGTATATTATTTTTCGAAGTTATATAAGTCTGACGGATGGTTGCGCGCCAAAGTGGCGAGCTGTACATCTTTTCCAACTCTGATGCCTTCTCTATACAACCGGCCTTCTACGGTTTTGTATGCAAGTTGCGGATGGTTATTATCCAGGCTTAGGTGGCACAAAAAGATATGCGTTAGAGCTGGAGTGTAGTGAGTGGCTAAGAACTCGGCTGTTTCGGCGTTGTCCATATGTCCACGGGGAGCTACGATACGGCGTTTCAGATACAAGGGATATGGTCCGTTTTGCAACATGGTGGCATCGTAGTTGGCCTCTATTACCAAGTAATTGGCTTGTGTAATGTATCGAGCAGCTGTCTCGGTGATGTGTCCCATGTCGGTGGCCAATACAAAAGTGTGGTTGCCATAACGCAAGCGATAACCCACATTGTCCGAGCCGTCGTGCGGGACTTCAAATGCTGTCAGTTCAAAGTCGCGTATCATAAAGGGCACTTCTTTCACGATTTCGCGGTGTGCACTGTATATCTTGTCTGTCATGCAGTAGTTGCGGTTCATTCCTGCCATGATGGCTGCGGTAGTATATACCGGTATCCCCATTTTTTCGCCTAAACTTCCTGCGGCTTTTATGTGGTCGGCATGATCGTGTGTGATGCAGATGGCCACAATTTTTTCCATGGGGATATTATTGTCTTTCAGTGCTTTTTTGATGCTTCTTGTCGAGATGCCGGCATCGATTAGTATGCCGTAGTCGTCAGTCCCTACATAGCAACAGTTGCCGCTGCTGCCGCTTGCTAAGCTCATATATTGCAGTAACATTGTCGTTCCTTTTAAGAGTGTGCAAAGATACGTTTTTTATGGCTATTTTTTTTCATATAACCAGCCATATTTCACCAATCAAACAAGCTTTTATTGCAAAGGGGGTAGGTCTGTTGTCGTTATGCATTTCTTACAAACAGGTTGGTGTGTACGTATTTTCCTAAGCTCTATATACCTACATTATGGACATAGTTGGGTCGTAAGAAGATGGCGTGTGACGACTTATATTGGTGTATGTACTCTTAAGGCTTATATATCAAAAAGATGGCAGGTCGTTTCTGCAGGTCATACCGCGCTTTGCTCCATTCGGCAATGGTGCGGGTGTGTATCTCTTCGGTAGGACAGCTTATATCGCATGCGACACACAACCGAGTGGATGGGCGACAGTGGCGTACAAGTTCGTCGATAAGTCGGTGGTTACGGTAGGGCGTCTCTATGAAAATTTGAGTTTGGTTCTCTTGGTAAGCTCGTTGTTCTATTTGTCGTATCTTTCGTGCCCGCTCGTCGCCATCGACAGGCAAGTAGCCTATGAAGGCAAAACTTTGTCCGTTGAACCCGCTGGCCATCAGAGACAACAATATCGATGATGGTCCTACGAGTGGTACCACAGGTAACCCCTCGCGTTGAGCAATTGCTACAAGGTCGGCACCCGGGTCGGCTATGGCCGGACAGCCTGCTTCTGAGATGATACCCATAGGCTCACCGGCACGTAAGGGTGCAAGAAATGCAGCAATCTCCTCGGGGCGGGTATGCTCGTCGAGGGTGTAGAAGGTAAGCGAGTCTATATCTATATCGCGGTTCGACCGGCGTAGAAAACGGCGTGCCGAGCGTATGTTTTCTACGGCAAAATGGCGTATCCCGGCAATTATTTCGCGGTTATAAGTCGGTAAAACACGGTCGGGATCGGTATCGCCTAAGGTGACAGGTATCAGGTATAGTGCGGCTTGCATGCAGTGCGTTTATAAGAGGTTGTTAGTACTGTGATATTCGGTAAGCCCCTCGATGGGCGTTGCCGTTATATGACCTATCTTTATGTTCTTTTCATCAGCTACGTCACGTATTACATCGGCATAGTGGTAGGCTATGGAGCCGGTAAGGTTGACGGTAAGGTGGCGGTAGTCGTATCGCATGATGTGGTGCTCGAAGTAGGAGCGAATTGCATCGTGTACAATAGCGTATATTTCACCGTGGTCGATGTGTGCTGCTAAAAACGGCGACAGGCTGGCCAAGTAGCGGTTGGCTGCTGGTTGGCGGTATATACGGTCTATAAGATGACCGTAATCGGTCTTATACTCGGAGTAGAAATCAAGAGCTATCTGTGGGTCTAACTCGTTGCGCAATAAGCGGCGCAGAAACTCTTTGCCCATGGCTGCACCGCTTCCTTCGTCGCCAAGAATGTATCCGAGTGGCGGTATGTTGCTTACGATGCATTCTCCATTGTAGTGGCACGAATTGGCTCCTGTTCCCAAGATGCCTGCAATACCCTCATTGTGGCAACACAAGCTGCGAGCAGCTCCCAACAAGTCGCTTGCTATATCGATAACAGCGTTAGGGAAATAGTCGCTTAGCACAGCTGTGAGTCGTTGATTTGTTTTATCACCAATACAGCCGGCACCATAGAAATAGATATGTCGGGGTTGTATTTTACGCATGACCGGGCACAGTTCGTCGGCGATGATGCGCTGTATTGTTTCATCATGTTGGTGTACTGGGTTAATGCCTGTAGTTGTCATCAGTTGTGTGGGGCTATCATCCGTTATAAGCGCCCATTCGGCTGTGGTCGATCCACTATCGGCTATGAGTATGCTCATTTGTATATGTAATATGTTTGCGATTTTTGTTTAAATTCTTTCACTCCATTCTCCCAATAAGGCCGGGCATCCTCCCAGCGATAACGTCGGGTGAACTGTTGACGTATTTTGTTGCTACCACACACTTTGTCAACCATTTTCAGTCGCGACTCTTCGGCCGTTGCAAATGGTTTGTGCGAGGGGTACAAGGCGGCCATCTCTTGCATGACATAAAATTGTATTTCGGTCAGTCTGGCCGTTTTGCGGTCGACCAGATGTACCTGTACGCCTTGTAACCTGCTACCTTTTTGTGTACCGTAGAATGGGGTGTAGTGTATGGGACGAAATATGACTCCTTCTAATTTCAATGCGTTGAGTCTGTCGGCCAAAGTATCGGCATTGACCCAACTTGCCCCAAAGAGTTCAAAGGGTAGTGTGTACCCTACACCTATAGAGAGAGTACCCAACTCACCAGCGATACCCGACATGGGGTAGTAGTATGCCGATATGGCATGTGGTATGTGAGGCGATGGAGCTATCCACGGCAGTCCGGTATCGGCAAAGTCCATATTGCGAGTCCATCCTTCCATTGCTATGACGGTGAGTTTGCAAGGTTTTGTGCCAGTCATACCTTCGCCGTTGAGTAGGCGAGCCAGTTCACCGCAGGTAAGGCCGTATATATAGGGTATAGGATATTGGCTTACAAATGAAGTATAACCAGTTTCTACGGGACATCCCTCAACGCGGTTACCTCCCAGCGGATTGGGACGGTCGAGTACCATAAACTCTATGCCTTGCTCGGCAGCTGCTTGCATAGCCAGACCCATAGTACTGATATATGTAAATGAGCGACATCCTATATCTTGTATGTCGTATACCAATATATCTATACCGCGTAGCATTTCGGCAGTGGGCTTGCGGCTCTTGCCGTAAAGAGAATATACGGGTAGGCCTGTTTTTGTGTCGCGGCTGTTGCTTACCTTATCTCCGGCATAAATGTTGCCGCGCACACCATGTTCGGGTGCATAGAGAGCGACAAGGTCAACCTCGGGGGCTTCAAAGAGTATGTCTATGGTAGGACGCAGGTTGTTGTCAACGCCTGTAGGATTGGTTATCAGTCCTACTCGTTTGCCTTTGAGGGGCGCGAAATGCTGTGATGCAAGTACTTCAATGCCGGTTTTTACCTTGGCTTCGGCGAGGCAGTCGATAGTAAGCAAGCAGCATAGGCATACGATGGTGGCAATAGTCGTTCTATTCATTTTCATGTTTTGTTTCTTGTGGTTTGTCTATTTTTACACAACTACATACGGCGATGGTGATGAGACAGAACAGCATGATACAGACGAAAAACATGCGGTAGCCTACCAGCTCTTGCAACCATCCGGCTGCCATTCCTGGCAACATCATGCCCAAGGCCATAAAGGCGGTACATAATGCGTAATGAGCCGTTTTGCTCTCTCCGTCGGCATAATAGATGAGAAACAGCATATAAGCCGTAAATCCAAAGCCGTAGCCAAATTGTTCTACAAAGATACAAATATCTATAATCCAAATGGCAGGATGCATGTATGCCATGTATACATAAACGAGATTAGGCAATATCAAGCTCCACATCATAGGCCATAGCCATCGTCGTAGTCCTCCGCGAGAGGCGCATAAACCTCCTACGATACCTCCTATGGTGAGTCCTAATACGCCCAGCGTACCGGTAGCAATACCTATTTGGGTGGTTGATAGCCCCATACCTCCTTTCTCAACAGGGTCGAGCAAGAAAGGATTGGTCATTTTCACTAAAAATGCTTCGGGAAGCCTGTATAGGAGCATGAAGGCTATTGCCGATATTGCGTGCGGTTTCTTGAAGAAGGTAACGAATGTGTGGGCAAATCCGGTGAAGATGCTGCGTGCTGTCGTATTTTCAGCTGTGGCTCGATCACTTGTGGGGCGTGGCAGAATATAACGGTGATAAAGGAATAAACCTATAAATAGCCCGCTCATGACCATAAAGGTGATAGACCATGCGAGCGGGATGCTGCCTGTGCCATCTTCCAATACACCGGCCAAAATAACCAGCAGTCCTTGTCCGGCAATCGTAGAGATGCGATAGAAGGTGCTGCGTATACCCACAAAATAAGCTTGTTGTTTCTCGTTTAGTGCCAGCATGTAGAAGCCGTCGGCAGCAATGTCATGGGTGGCCGATGCAAAAGCCATCAGCCAAAAGAAAGCCAGCGTTATTTGCAGCATGTGGGGAAGATGCAGCGTGAAGGCTATAGCAGCAAAACCTCCGCCTACAAGTAGCTGCATGAGGGTTATCCACCATCGTTTTGTCTTGAGTAAATCTACGAATGGGCTCCATAAGGGTTTGATAACCCATGGCAGGTAGAGCCATCCGGTATAAAGGGCAATGTCGGTATTTGATATGTCAAATCGTTTGTACATAATGACCGAGAGTGTCATCACTACGACGTAGGGTAGTCCTTCAGCAAAATAGAGAGTCGGTATCCAACTCCATGCCGATTGTTGTGTATGATTTTTTTCTCTCATTGTTGAGTATATAGTTGTGTCAATGTGGTACCAGGATAGTAGTGCGCTAATATTTCATCATAGCGGTAGCCGCGCTCGCTCATTACGGCGGCACCTATCTGGCATAGTCCTACGCCGTGCCCCCAGCCGGCGCCGTGCAGAGTAAAGCGTATCTCACCGTCACATTCACTCTTTTCTACGATAAATGCCGAGCTGTACAGGTGACTTTCGGAGAGCCAGCGTCGTATCTCTAACTCTTTACCTACTACAAGGCTGCGGTGGCTGCCCACGATACGAAGACGGACAATACGTCCCGATGAGCCTCGTTCGAGGGGTTGTAAGTCGAGTATCGTGCCAAAATCTATGCCTGCTCGTCGTCTGATAAGTTCGGTAAGCTCTTTTTGCCGGTAAGAGACTTTCCAGCGGTAGAAATGTGTTGTAGAAAGGTCGTAGTCGTTGAGTACCTGCGATAAGATGGCACGGTCATGGGTATTGCAGAAAGCATCGGGTTGAGTCATGATGAAGTGTGCTACTGCATTCTCGTCGTGCAAGTCGGGTATGATGCCGCTTGCATTGTCGCCTATGGCTGTGAGGTAGGGGTGCGGTACATCTTCCCAGCAATTTTCAAACAGCTCGGTCACTCCACCGCAGCACTTCGAGAAGCGTGCGTCGGCAATTTTATCATTATAACATAGTACAGTGCCATAGGTAGAGTCGATGGCCGCATCTACGGCAGGCGGGGGGGGGAG
>UPZG01000004.1 GCA_900538705.1 uncultured Porphyromonadaceae bacterium | reverse complement strand
TCAGATATGGAACAACGGATTACATCATTATTGCTTCCCGCTCCCGAAGCGGAGTTGGAAGCGTCCTGCAAGGAACTGGACGAAAAGGTAACATGGCTGCTGCACAACAGCCGGAAAATGGACAACTACTTGGAACTTGAACCGTTCAGCAAGGACGGGCGGCTGTGCGCCCACGTGTGCGACACGCTCAAAAGCCTGCCGGAAACGCCGACACTGGCGGCATACAAGGACTACAAGGCAATCATTATCCTGCTGGGTATGTCCACCACCCATTACGCCATACTTGACGAACTGGCGGAACAGCACC
The DNA here is from genome assembly GCA_900538705.1 of uncultured Porphyromonadaceae bacterium. GTDB lineage: Bacteria > Bacteroidota > Bacteroidia > Bacteroidales > Barnesiellaceae_A > Barnesiella_A. Next base: position 153,239 of record UPZG01000004.1, on the reverse strand, counting down.
GCAAGCGGGACGAGATACCCGAACTGACCGCCTACTGCGATGCGCTCCACTGGATGCGACCGGGACGGCAGTACCTCTGCAACGTGTACAACACGGTATGCCACGCTTTCCACCTGCTGCGGAGAAACCCGGTAAGGGGCAACCGACTGCTGGTGACGGAAAAGGAACTGCGCCACGCCGAACGGATGCTGCCGGAACTGGGCAGGCAGACGTTCACCGAAATGGTACGTCTGAAAGGCTACATGGTCTATGATGCCGAGAAACTGGCGGACAAATGCGGCATGGAATACGGCTCGTTCCGGCGAAAGGTAAAGAAAATGACCGGGTACACGGCTAAGGAATGGGTGATAAAGGAACGGGTAAAGGACGTGGAACACTACCTGTTGAACACAAACCTCACGCTTACCGAAGTGGCGTTCACCACCGGGTTCGCATCGACATCGAACCTGAACGACTTCTGCAAGGCGTATCTTTTAGATACCCCCGGAGAAATACGCAGAAAAGCGCAGGAAACAAGAAAATGCACAGTTACAAGAACGTAATGTGAAAAATCAAGAATAAAACTGATTTTTTATGCCCGTAACTTTGTGCTTCATAAAAGATAAGCACAAGGTTATGGAACATAAGATACCGTTGGAAACATACTTCGCCGGACTGCTTCAAAAAGTGGAATGGCAGATACAGGAATACGAGGACACCGCAGCGGACACGCTGACGCTCTGCCGCCTATGCGTGGACTACCTGCAAGAGATACTGGGCGAACTCAAAACCTTTATAATCTCCTACCCGTTCGCCAGCACGGAAGAAGAAATACACTTCTTCAAGGAACTGAAACCGCTTTTAGCGAGCAAAATCATCTATTACAATACCGTTTACAAGATAGAGGTGCGCTTCCCCAGCGGCAGCGAGGACGTGCAGCGGGACTACCTGCTGTCGGAAACCGACCGGATTTCAAAGTCGTTCCAGCGGAACTTGGCGTTCTACCAGTACCACCGAACGAAAGCCACCTACTTGGACAGGCAGTATTTCATACGTGGGAAGCCTGACATACAAATCATCGTGGACAGTTTCTATTACGAAACAGACCCACAGTTCAGCACCAGTCACGATTTCAAGGTAGCCAAGATTTTAGCCAACGAACTGCTGGAAATATACCTCACCAACCGTCTGCACGAGCTGGAACGCCGGGAACAACGCAAGCGGGTGAAGAACGGCTTCATGGGAAAGGTGTTGCGCTGGACGGGGACGAAAAGGGCGTTGGTGGAACTTATCTACGCACTGGACGCCTGCGGCTGTCTGAACAAGGGAACGGTTGATATTAAGGAGATTGTAGCCTACTTTGAATACGTGTTCGACATAGACCTCGGCGACTTCTACCACACCTACATGGAACTAAAAGCCAAGACCAAAGACCGAACGGGCTTCCTCTCCACCCTGAAAGACAGGTTGCTGATGCGCATGAGGGAGCAGGATTAGGCAACCGTGCTTTAACAAAATTTATTTCGCCACAGGTGGGTACATCTGTGGCGTTTTATTTTTCAGGACACCCGAACTTTGCGGCAAATCAATCAGTTACCGTTATGGAAATAATAACATTCGAGTCCAAAGCCTACAAGGAACTGGACAACAAGATTACCGCCATTGCCGACTACATCTTCAACCACATGGAAACGGCAAGGCAAAGCGAGGAAGACATGTGGGTGGACAGCTACGAGGTCTGCACGTTCCTGAAAATAAGCGAAAAGACCCTGCAACGCCTGCGGGTGTCGGGGACTATCGCCTATTCCAACATCAGGGGACGCTACTTCTACAAGGTCAGCGAGATACGCCGGATGCTGGAAGAACGCCTGATAAGGAGCAACAAGGAGAACATCGACAACCTGATAACCAACCACCAGTTGTATGCTAAGGAAAGAGGAAATCTTAGAAAGGACAAGTAACGGGCTGGCGGTGTTCAAACACTACCTGCCCGGAAACTGGCGCATAGGTCGCAACTTCCTTAACCCGCTGTACGAGGACAGCAAGGCTTCCTGCAACATCTACTTCGACCGCCGGGGCGGTATCTACAAGATGAAAGACTTCGGCAACGACAGTTATAGCGGCGACTGTTTCTTCCTCGTGGGGCAGTTAAAGGGGCTGGACTGCAACCGGGCGGCTGACTTCGTGGAGATACTGGAAATCATCGACCGGGATTTGGGCTTGGGGCTGGCTTCCGGCACTCCGGTTTCCGTTCCCCCGGCAACCGTCCGCCGGGCAGTGCCGGACAAACCCGAAGAAACGTCCGAAAAGCCCGTCAAGCCCTACCAGTTCCGGGAACAGAAGTTCCCGCTTGCCGAACTGGTGTACTGGCAACAGTACGGCATCACGCCCGAACTGCTGGAACGTTACAAGGTCTGCTCGCTCCGGGAGTATCACAGCGAAACGGCAGAGGGCAAACCGTACACCTACACTTCATCGGTGGCAGAACCCATGTACGGCTACAAGGGCAAACAGCACATCAAGCTGTACCGCCCGTTCTCCACGCCCCGCTTCCTCTACGGCGGCAGCTTCGGTGAGAACTACTGTTTCGGGCTGGAACAACTGCCAGCCAAAGGCGACACGCTATTCATCACGGGCGGCGAGAAAGACGTGCTTTCGCTGGCGGCGCACGGTTTCCATGCCATCTGCTTTAACAGCGAGACGGCAAAGATATTGTCGGAACGCTTCGGAAAGGTGTTGCAGAAGCGGCAGAGCATGACCATTAACCAGCGGGAGAAGTCCACCTCGATAAGCACCCAGATGGACAGCCTGATACCCACCAGCAAAATATCCAACCTCACGCAAGGCATGTTCGTGGGGGCTGTGGCGGACAACTTCGACGAGCGGATAGAGCAGAAGATTTTCCACTGTGAAATCGTGGTGGACAACGAGAAGGTGAAGCGGGAAACCGCCCGTTACGTGAAGTTGCCGCAGATTATCGACTTCACCGACAAGGACGGCAACGACCGAATGCAGGAGGAGATACAAGCCAACTATGACCGCATCCGTCAGGAAGTCCGGCAGATTGTCGAGGACGAGATAACCCGGATTAAGAATGACCCGGCACTATGCCACTTAATTAAGGACGAGGAAGAATAGCCCTATATATATAATGTATAGGGCAAAAGATTATCGGCTTGATAAAAAGTGCGCCGTTATTTTTCGTACATTTGCATAAACTAAGGATTATATGAGTGAGAACCAAAATATTGAATGGAAAGAAAACTGGCGGGACGAATACCTGAAATGGATATGCGGTTTCGCCAATGCCGTAGGCGGCAAGATATATATCGGCACGGATGACAACGGCAAGGTGGTCGGCGTTGCCGATGCCAAGAAGCTGCTGGAGGACATACCGAACAAGGTGCGTGATGTGCTGGGTATCATGGTCGATGTGAACCTGCTGGAAGAAAACGGGCTGCAATACATCGAGATTGACGTGCCGCCCTATTCAAACCCCATCAACTACAAAGGTCAGTACCATTACCGCAGCGGCAGCACGAAACAGGAGTTGAAAGGTGCGGCTTTGAACCGTTTCATCATGCAGAAAACAGGCAGGCATTGGGACGAGTTCCCCATAGAACGAGCCAAAGCGGAGGACTTGTCAGAAAGTGCGCTGAACCGTTTCCGCAAGGAAGCGGCAAGAAGCGGACGTGTGGACGAAGGAGTGTTGAACGACACGACAGGGCATCTGTTGCAGGACTTGCGCCTGATTGACGATGCCGGGCATTTGACACGTGCCGCCGTGCTGTTGTTCCATCCCGACCCCGAAAAATATGTGTTCGGTGCATATATCAAGATAGGCTTTTTCCGGGACAATAAAGGTAATCTGGAGTTTCAGGACGAAGTTCACGGTGCTTTGATGGAACAGGTGGACAAGGCTATGGACTTGATAAAGACCAAGTATTTAATCTACCGGATTTCATACGAGGGCATTTCCCGGCGTGAAACGCCGCAGTTCCCGGTCGAAGCTGTCAGGGAATCGCTGATGAACGCCATCGCCCACAAGGATTACGCCAGCGGTGTGCCCATCCAAATCAGTGTGTTTCCCGACCATATCACTTTCTGGAACTCCGGGCAGTTGCCGGAGGACTGGACTACCGACAGGTTGTTTGAAAGCCATCCGTCTGCACCCTATAACCCGATAATCGCCAACGCCTTTTTCAGAAGCGGGGACATTGAAAGCTGGGGACGTGGCTACAAGCGCATATTGGAAGCGGTCAGCGCATACAGGCTGCTGCCGCCCAAACTGGAAATGATAAGCGGGCTGATGATTACCTATTATACAGACGTGCGTTCGCAGTTATTGGCGCAACGGGTAGATGAAAAGTATATTTCGGTTATCGAATACGCCGCCAAGAATGGGCGTATTACAAACTCGGACGTACAACATATTTTAGGAGTAAGCAAACCGACAGCATCCCGCATACTCCAACAGATGAATGGCTGGCTGGAAATGCAAGGGAAAGTAGGCAAAGGGACTTATTATGTACCCAAATGGCTCACTAACGTATCACAAGTATAATGCAGTTTGTTATAGATGATTGATTATAAGCTGTTATCATAACAGTCAAATGGCTCACAAATGGCTCACCTAAAGAGAGTGATTAACTTCGCTCTCTTTTTTTATGCCTGTTTTTAATGCTGCAATCATTGGTTGCAGTCTTTCTTCATCCGGACAAATAGCCCCACCACAAGACAAAGCCGGACACCCTTTGCCACCCGTCAAAATATAGCATATTTAGTCGCTACCTTTGGACGGGACTATTCCCGCAACCGTTTAATTTCAATGATTTATGAGCGAAAACAGAATGACCCCGCCCGCAGAGGGGCAGGAAAAGGACGTGCTGCTGGTCTTGGACAAACAGCAGGGGAAAGTGAGTGCCGTTAAAGGATTCGACAAGGAAGGCAACTTGCAGACCGTGCCGCCGATACAAGGCGGTGAGTTCATGCAGGTGGACAGGAACGGCGACATCATCAGCAACCTTGTCGCCAATTTCTACCGCAAGTTTCAGGACACCGAAGGGCTGGCGTTGTTCCGCTGCAAGGCATCGGAGATGGAACAAAACGCAAAGGCTATCGAGGACAACCACCGCCACCCCACGCCGGAGGGCGACAAACAGGTGGAAGCACTCCGTGTACCGAAACCGGACAATCCGGAATCCAAGCAGGGCTACCGCTTCGACCCGGCGAAGATTGATTGGGAAAGCCTGAAAAAAGTAGGCATCACCGCCGAGACCCTGAAAAACACAAAGGACTTCGACCGGGTGATGCGTGGCTACAAATCCCGCAACACCTATACCGTTTCGGGGACGATAGGCAGTTTCTACCTCAGACCGACCGATGTCAAATTGTCCTTCTATCAGGCGAAGGACGGCACGATAGTCCCCAAGCTGCACGGCGTACAGCAGGATGAAAAGTTGCTGCAACGCCCATATAACGGGCATGAGTTTTCCAAGCAGGAACAGGGCAACTTGCAGCATATCGGCAATCTGGGCAGTGTCGCCCAAATCACCGACCCGAAAAGCGGAGGGCAAATCCCCGTGTTCATCAGCCGGGACAGGCACACGCACGAACTGGAATACATGCGGGCGGACAAATGGAAATGCCCCGACAGCGTTTGCGGCGTGAAGGTAAGCCCGGAGCAGAAAGCCGCCTTTGAAGCCGGGAAAGCGGTCAGGATGGAAAACCTGCAATTCAAGGACGGGACAAGGCGCAGTGCCTACCTGCAAGTCAGTGCGGTGGAGCGTGGCTTGGAGTTCCTGCCGAGGTCAGCCGTGCAAGCCTTGCAGCAAGGACAACAGCCGACACAACAGGTAGCCGGAGTAAAGGATGAAAAGGGCGTGAAGTTCAACGGTCATATGCAGCCCGGCGCACAAGGGAAGTCCCCCGACAAGGTACAACCGAAAGACGTTATCCCAGCCGCCGAGAGCCGGACACAGGTGGCGGTCAATACGGAGGGCAAGACCAACGAAGCCACCAAGCAGACCAAAGAGCCGCTGAAACAGGGGCAGGACAAGCCCACCGCCAAGCAGAAGGAGAAGCAGGACAAAGCCCTGAAAGCGGACAAGCCCAAGAAGTCCAGAGGAATGAAAATGTAATATCCACCATTAAAAAGTAAAGAATTATGATAGCATTGATAGCAGAAAAGCCCAGCGTGGCTAAGGACATCGCCCGCATCATCGGGGCGACACAGAGGAATGACGGGTATCTTTCCGGCAACGGGTATATGGTAACATGGGCGTTCGGGCATCTCATCCAGCTTGCCATGCCCGAAGCCTACGGCGTGGCGAACTTCCGCAGGGAGAGCCTGCCGATAATCCCGGCGGACTTCCGGCTTATCCCCCGTCAGGCGAAAGCCGAGAAAGGATACAAGGCAGACCCCGGCGTGTTGAAGCAGTTGAAAGTTATCAAGGAAGTGTTCGACCAGTGCGACCGGATTATTGTCGCCACCGATGCCGGGCGTGAGGGCGAGTTAATCTTCCGCTATATCTTCCATTATCTGGACTGCCGCAAGCCTTTTGTCCGCCTGTGGATAAGCAGCCTGACCGACAGGGCAATCCGGGAGGGCATGGAGAACTTGCAGCCGGGCGAACGTTACGACAACCTTTATCTTGCCGCCAAGTCCCGCAGCGAAGCGGACTGGCTGATAGGGATAAACGCCACCCAAGCGTTGAGCGTAGCCGCCGGGCAGGGCGTGTTCTCGCTGGGTAGGGTGCAGACACCTACACTGATGATGATATGCGACCGCTATTTGGAGAACAAGAATTTCGTCCCGACCAAGTTCTGGCAACTCAAAGCCAGCACCGCCAGCGGGGGAATAGGTTTTACCGCCCAATCAACCGCCAAATGGGAGCAGCAGCCCGAAGCCATAGCCGCCCTGCAACGGGCAAAGGATGCCGGGCAGCTTACAGTGAAGTCCGTTGAAAGGAAAGAAACCGCCCAAGAGCCGCCGCTTCTGTACGACCTGACCACGCTGCAAAAGGAAGCCAATACGAAATTGAACTTTTCGGCGGACAAGACGCTTTCCATAGCGCAGAGCCTGTACGAGAAGAAAGTGATGTCCTATCCCCGAACCGGAAGCCGTTATATTTCAGAGGATGTTTTCGAGGAAATGCCGGAACGCATCGCCCTTTTGGAGCGATACCCCCGTTTTGCCGGATATGCCGCCGGGCTGGATGGCGCAACCTTGAACCGCCGCAGCGTGAATGACGGTAAAGTAACCGACCACCATGCCCTGATTGTTACCGAGAACCTGCCGGGCGAACTCTCCAAAGACGAACGGGCTATTTATGAAATGGTAGCCGGGCGTATGCTGGAAGCCTTTTCGGGCAAGTGCGTGAAGGACGTTACCACCGTCTTGTTGTCCGCCGGAGATACCGATTTCACTGTGAAAGGCGCAGTGCTGAAAACAGCCGGATGGCGGGCGGTATTCAACGAGCGGGAAACGGGCGGGGACGAGGACGCAGCCACCCTGCCGCCGCTTCAAGAGGGACAGGCATTGCCGCTTTCCGGCGTGGATCTGCTCGAAAAGCAGACCAAGCCGAAACCGCTGCACACGGAAAGCAGCCTGCTGGCGGCTATGGAAAACGCCGGGAAGGAACTGGAAGATGCAGAATTGAAAGCCAGCATGAAGGATGCCGGGATAGGTACGCCAGCCACCCGTGCGGCGATTATCGAGACGTTGTTTGCCCGCCAGTACATCGTGCGGGAGAAGAAGAACCTTGTGCCGACCGAAAAGGGGCTTGCCGTTTACCGGATTGTCAAGGGCAAGAAGATTGCCGATGTGGAAATGACGGGCATGTGGGAAACCGCCCTCGCCAAGATAGAAGCGGGCGGCATGGATGCCGACACGTTCCGCAAGGGCATCGAGGTGTACGCCGCCCAAATCACGGCGGAACTGTTGTCGGTGCAGTTGTCCTTCGCCAGCGGTGAGACCTGCCCCTGTCCCAAGTGCGGCAGCGGGCGCATCCTGTTCTATCCGAAAGTGGCGAAGTGTTCCAACGTGGACTGTACACTGACTATCTTCCGTAGCAAGTGCGACAAGCAGCTTACCGACAAGCAGATTGTCGAACTGGTCACGAAGCGCAAGACCGGGCTGATTAAAGGCTTCAAGGGGAAGAACGGAAAGGCTTTTGATGCCTCGCTGGTGCTGGACGGGCAGTTCAATGTCGCTTTCTCATTCCCGGAGAAGAAAGGAAAAGCGAAGAAGTAACCCGGTTTTGCCGATGGCAATCCAACGGTTTGCGCCCGGAGAACAAAGCCGGGCGCATCTTTTATCCCTCAAACAAGTAGGTCGAGCAGACCACCCCGTTATCCAACATCTTACTTTCTGACAATCTCCATTTAGAGCCGAATGTTTCCCCGACAAAGCCGATGCCCTTGCCCACCATCACCGGGATGGTGTAGATGGTCAGGCTGTCCAGCATTCCGGCTTTCACCAGCGAGGTAAGCAGCTTGCCGCCGCCCACCACCAGTATGTCATGCGTTTGTTTCAGTTCATAGACCTTGCGCAGCGGTTCTTCGGTCAGGAACTCCACGCCGCAGTCCGGCGTGAGGTTGGCATCGTGGTGCGACACGACAAAAGACCGCTGGCTTTTGTACGGCCACCCGCCCCAATGCTCAAAGATATAAGTATAGGTGTTTGCCCCCATCAGCAGGCAGTCGGCTTCCAGACAGTGTTTGCCGACTATAGTTTTTATTTCATCAGGCAACCAGTCCAGTTCATTGTCCAATGTGGCTGTATGCCCGTCCAGAGATACGGCGATGTGCGCTTTTACTTGTTTCATCTTATCCGGTATTTAACAGTTTAATAATTCCTATTCAACTGTCCGCCAGTATCAAAAAGAGAAGCGTGAACTTACGCTGCTCCACTACGTGGTACTGGCATACCTAAGAAACGAAACAGGCAAGCCCACGCTATGACAAAGCATAGCATAGACATTGCGCTGAAAATCCCGTTTCTTTTGAAAAGTGCCAGTTTTCGTAGTGAGATATTCGGCGAACGAATATGTTATATATCAAGACGAAAAGCCGACAAGCTACCGACCAATCGCCGTTGTTCTCTATGTAACTTCTGCAAAGTTAATCAAATAACCGGAACATTCCCGCAGAAAATGTAAAAATCCTGCCTTGTCTCACGACAAAACAGGATTACGTAATTGAACGATGATTAAAAACACCCGCTAATCCGTGCGCTCACGAATCAGCTTGTGTATGTCGCTTGCCCGGTAATAATACTTCCCGTCCAGCAGCAGGTAGGGCAGTATGCCTTTCTTCCGGTAACGCTGCAAGGTCTTGACGCTCACTTTGAGCATAAAGCACAAGTCCTGATTGTCGAGCAGCTTTTCACCGTCCAGGCAGTTCTGGCTGTTCAGCAGACGGTCTATTTTTTTGTCCTGCATGTCGAGCTTGTCCATGATGCGTTCCATCCATGCCTCAAAGTTTTCCTTGTCGATATACATAAGCCGCCGGATTAAATGAGACCAATCATGAAATAGCTCTGGTTTGTCGGGTCTTTCAGGATGATTTCCCGCTCCCGCATGAAGCGGATGTAGCTTTTGGCTGTCCGCTCCTTGATGTCCAAGACCTGTTGCAACTGTTCGCAAAGGTCTATGTAGGTGATGTGCGTCTGTCTGCCGAAAATATCACGGGCAACGCCCACCAGTTCCCTTTCCTTGCGCTTCTCCTTTTCCTCACGGGGCTTTTCGCCCCGGTAGGTGTGCATCCCGGCTTCCTTGTCCCAAGCGAACAGCATCAGTGGCACGTCCAGCGGGCTTCCGTCCCTCACTTTAAGGGCTTTCACCACCGACTGCGTGGGTTCTTCGTCCTTCTCGATGGAAAGGATGGTCGCCGCCTTGCGTTGCAGTTCGCTGCCCAGATGCCCCCGCAGCTTCAAGCCGTTGGGGACAAAGTGCAACACGCACAGGATGCAGGTGTTGTAGATGCCCGCCAACCGATAGAGTTCGTCTATCACCGCCACGCTTTCCGCTTCATCGTTGGCACTCTTTACAAGGTCGGCGATGCCGTCAATGACCACCAGTTGGATGCCGCCGTACTGGTAATAGAACTTGTCCATGCTCTGCACGATGGCGTTCAGGCGTTCTTTCCGGGACATCCCCGTCAGGCAGAAGGCTTTCAGTTCGTCCGGCTTACCGGGCAGCTTTGCCCGTGCCAGCAGGTTGCTCACGTTCTTGAACAGTTGCACTTCCGACTGTTCGGTGTCATAAAGCAAGACCGCCTTGTGCCTGCCGTTGGGCGTTACGTGGATGCCGAGCGTGTCTATCTCCACATCCGCCGGACATACGCAGCCCGACACGATGGCGGCTACATAGTTGCTTTTGCCCGTTCCCTCGCCGCCCGTGATGCCGAACAGGTTGCCTTGCGTACCCAGCGGGACATCGCCCGCCGAGATAATCACCTGCGCTTTGGCAGGCGGGTTGTTAAAGTCTATCTCGCACGATTTAAGCATGATGAGTGTGTCGCTATACAGGTTGTCTAAAAATTCGATGAACAGTTTCAGGAAATCTTCACGGGTGTTCCCAGCTTTGAAGTAGTCGGAGATGTCCTTTTCTTCTTTCGTACCCGGAAGCGGGAGCAGCAGGCGTTTCACGCCAAATTCCGTCAATGACTTTTCCTGCTTGCAGGCACTTTCCCTGCCCGTCTTGTCTGTATCATAGAGCAGGACTATGTGCTTGAAGCGGAACGTCAGCCTGAAAATCAGGTTTGCCGGAATGGTTACCGTCTCGCTGTTGAAGCAGATGGCGTGGAAACCATGCGCCGCCAGCGAAAGCACGTCTTTCTCTCCGCCCGTGATGAATAATGTATCACCTTTGGCGGGCAGTTGCTCCAGCCCGAAGCAATAGCTCTCGCCGAAGCTGCCGCCATAGAGGAAGCGGGGTGTGGAGAACGGTCGGTACAGCTTGACGTGCCGCTTGCCCTTGTAGCCGAACATGGGTTCCGCTGCCGATGACGTGTAGGCGTAGGGTTTTCCCTCCGCCGTTTCGCTGTGGTATTCCCGGAACGAACAGACCTTGTACCGTTCCAGCAGTTCGGGCGTGATGCCGTATTGTCGCCAGTATTCCAGTTCGGCGGGAGTGAACTTCTGTTCCCGGAACTGGTAGGGCTTGGCGGGCTTTTCGGGTGTGTCCTCCCTCTGGGACGTTGCCGCCCGGTGGGTAGCCGTTGGCGGGACAGCCGCCGGGATGCCGGAAGCCAGCCCCAATCCCAAGTCCCGGTCGATGGTCGCCAGTATCTCGATGAAGTCCGAAGCCCGGTTGCAGTCCAGCCTTTTCAGTTGCCCCACGAGGGAAAAACAGTCGCCGCTGTAACTGTCATCGCCGAAGTCCTTCATCTTGTACATGCCGCTGTGTCGGTCGAAATAGACGTTGCAGGAAGCCTTGCTGTCCTCATACAGCGGGTTGAGGAAGTTCCGACCGATGCGCCAGTTGCCGGGCAGGTAGTGCTTGAACACCGACAAGCCGTTATTTGTCCTGCTTAGTATTTCTTCTTTCCTTAGCATACAATTCATGATTGGTTATCAGGTTACGCATACATTCGTCATTGCTCTTTATCAGCCGTTCTTCCAGCAGGCGTTTCAGTTCGCCTATCTTGTAATAACACCGTCCTCCTATGTTAGAAAAAGCGACTACACCTTTTGCACGCAAACGCTGCAAAGTACGGTCGCTGATTTGAAGGAATGTGCAGACTTCGTAACTGTCCACCCAGATTTCATCCTCGTTTTTCGTGTCCTCTTGTGAAAACACATAGTTGGCTATCACATCTATCTTAGCCACTATTTCCTTATAGGCTTTTGATTCAATCGTAATCACATCCATATTGCTAACTAATTGATTTTGCTGCAAATTTCGGGATATGGAAATGATTAAAAGTCATGGTTCATACCGTCATGGTAAAAATATTTTAGTGTATTTTGTGGCTGTTTTCAATGATTTTTCGGCTTGAAGAAGTACAGCACAAACCAGTTTTGAAGATAAAATAAATGTGAAAATAAAAATACCGTGTCGGTATGAACACGGTATTTTATAGATAAGAATATCAGATAACTATCTCTTGTTGTCATCTTCTCTCATACGTTTGGATAGTTTCTCTGCCAATAGTTTCAAGTAGGCAGTCTGGTCTTTTCGTTCTTTCATGGCGATATACGCATCATAATAATCACCCAAATCAATGTTGAATACGAAACTAAGGTATTCCATAAATTCCTTTATTTCTATGTTGCCGTGATTTATATCACCGGAAGAAACAAGTGCATAGCCCAATTCAATCAAAGCATTCTTCTTTCCGGTAAAACACATAGAGTTGAATTTAGAACTTCTTACAGCTTTGTATTCAGTATTGTTTAATTTAGCCATCCTATTTTCCAAATAAACTTTCAAGTGTTTGTTGCAGAGTATTTTTGCCAGTTTATAGTCATATCCAGTTGAAAATAGTGGGTCTGCATTATATTGGAAACTTTCAAAACTTGGTATCGTTAAAGACCTTATTGATTTTCGTGTAAAATAGAAATGATCCAAATGCGTTGATTGGGAGCGTATATACTGATAAAACTCTATGTTGTTGCGGAAGAAATATGTCAGCTTATCCAATTCTGTACTCAGATATTCCCGTATGCAGTCATTGCTACCATCAGGACATTTCAACTCTATATGGTACACCTTGCTGAAATAGATATACTTGCTAAGAATTTCCGGCTTCAATTCTTTGAAAAAACATATTTCATCTTCTACATTCGGAAATGAATAGCTAATAATCATTTCTCTTAGTTGCTCGTATATAGGTGCAATGAACCTTACCATATACAAGGCATTATCCATTGCAGAATCGACACCACAATCCCTTAATCGGATTTCAGCGTCAATCTTAGCCAGTATTTCTTCCGCAAATCTTTTCATGCTACATACTATCAGCCATTTGTAACACCTCGTTTATATTACCTTTCCCGATATAAGGTAGGCATCGCCGTATCTTCTCGGCAGACCAGTCCCACCATTTCAGCGTTTCAAGTTTCTGTACCACTTCTTCATCGAAACGCTGCCTTATCGGTCGGGCAGGAACACCGCCGACTATCGTATAAGGCGGCACGTCTTTCGTAACAACGGCACGGGCGGCTATGATTGCCCCGTTGCCAATGTGAACACCAGCCATAATCACCGCTTCGTAGCCTATCCATACATCGTTGCCTATCACGATGTCGCCTTTGTTGTCCCAGGCCGTTGCCACGTCCGATTTCTCCAAGCCCCAATCCTCGTAAAAGAGCGGGAAGGTGTAGGTAGATAAGGATTTCAAGGTATGGTTGGCACAGTTGAACAGGAATTTCGCACCGCAGGCAATGGAACAGAACTTGCCGATTATCAGCCGCTCATGGTTGATAGAATAATGGTAAAGCACATTGTTCCGCTCGAAAAGCAACGGGTCGGACACGAAATCATTGTAGATGGTATAATCACCCACTTCGATGGACGGATCTTTCACGACTGCATTCAGGTACACGGTCTGCGTGTCGCCTGTACGTGGATATATCTTTTTCATCATGACATTCAGTTTTTAATAGTGTTTATGTTTCAGATAAATGACAGACTGCACTCCAAGTCCAATCACGAACAGGTATTCTACCGTCCAATAAACGGCAAGGGGTACATTCCAATGGCTCAGTCCCCACAGATAGAGCAGGTAGGCGGCGATGGTTGTCGCCTGAAAGATGAAAGCCGTCCGTGTCGCCCCCGTTCCCGTAACGGCGTTCATATAGACATAGCCGGGCAAGGCAAAGACATAATTCAGCAGCATGACCACAAACGGCAACCATGCGGTTTGCACGATAGCCGGATTGTCTGTATAGACACTGACAACAGGCTGATGGAATACCAACGCAAGCGCAATCAGCGGTAAGCCGATGGCATAGCCTAATCGGATTACCCTGCTGCATAGCGGAAACACTTGCCCTTTTTCGTTCGCTCCAATCTGATTGCTTACCAACGAGCCAGTTGTGGCGGCAAACGAATTGACGATGACAAAGAACAGGGTGGAAATGCTTCGTAGAATGTTTGCCACTGCCAATTGCAATTCTCCCAAATGCTCAATCGCCACGAAGAACAGAAACCAAGGGGCTACGCTGATAAACGAATGGAACATGCTCCAAACAGATACACGGCAGACATGAAGCAATACATCTTTGTCGAAGCTCCAAGACAAGCCATAAAGCCGTTTATCCATTTTACGTAAAATATGGATCGCCAGCACCGCCAGCGAACACGCTTCGGCAAAAGACGATGCGATGGCTGCACCTGCTATCCCCATTTCCCAATGGAATATGAGCAGCCAGTTGCTCGGAATGTTCACCAATACGGCTTTCAGAGCCGCCATGTTCAAGGCTTTTGTATGGGTGATGCCCACCAAGAACGAGCGCAAGGCAAGGAACGGAAAAGAGAACAACAGTCCCCAAATTCGTCCGTCCAAATAATCAATCACGGCATGATAGACTTCCGCGGAAGCAATCAGCCTGCTTAGAATAATCGGGGAAAACAGCTTGGAGAACAGACACAAAAAGACAGCAAGCCCTGACAGGAAAAACAATCCTTGAAAGAAAGTCTTTCCTGTTTCGGAATAATGCCGTTCGCCGTTGCGCCGTGCGATAACGACCTGCAAGCCCAAACTGAAACCGAAGCCGAGCATATAGATTGCCAGATACCAAATCCCGGCAAGGGCGGATGCACCCAATTCTATTTCTCCCACATGCCCCAAGAAAATGGCATCGGTGATATTGATAAGTTGCTCGATAAGGATGCTCATCATCACGGGAAAGTTGATGAGCCAGATAATCTTATATGTATAGTTCATTGTTCAACTTGATATAATACGACAAGTCCTGCTGCACAAGGCGGCATGACACATCGCATGATTATGAATTTGGAATAATGGCAAAACAAGAAAGGACAAACCTGTTATAAGCCTGTCCGTTGCTGAATAGCTTGATTAAAATGCTATCCGTTGAGCGCAGCTATATGCACACTTGCCATTTCATACGGGTTGAACAATTCTATTTTTTCTGTTAGTTCCGCAAAGATAGCATTTATTCTTGATTATACCTCCAAATTTTCAATTTTAGAAATCTCGATTTTTGTTTGTTCCAAAATTTCATCCATTTCTTCTTTCATAATTTCCTTTATTCACTAATTATTTTCTCATATTTAATTATTGTATTGACATTCTGAATAAACAGTATATCGGTGAATAAAATAACCAACAGTATTCTAACTAAAATTAATTGTAAATCTTTATAATTCGAATATTTGAGAATTAATTGTTTGGAGTAAAGTAATATCCCCAAATTCCAAAACTATGACGCAAGGCAGGTATAATTCTCATAATAAATCCCATAATGCCCCATCTTTTAAATCCTTTATCCAAATAATAAAATGTAGATATAGATTTAATATTAGAAGACCATTTTTCTATAGTACAAGGGTCATCAACGCCCCATTTGAATAGAGCTTTTGTATTACTTACCGATTTTTGCTTATTGCTATTTTTACACATGAGTGTGCTTATTCTTTCAAAATATAAATTACTACAAGGAAAAAAGTGTGACAAATTTTGAACGCATTGCATCACTAATGTTTCCTCAAAATACATAAAAAGTCCCTCACATATAAACAAGAAGTTATCTTGAGGATGCCTTTTTCTCAAAAATTCTATCCATTCTGTTGAGAATGCAGACCCGCTTAAGTATTTTTCATTTTTAGCCTCAGGCAATATTTTCCTTCTAAGCTCTATAACTTCTGGTAAATCTAATTCATAGAATATGGCTTTGTAGTTATTCTTTATTCGTTGAACGCGTGGATCTAAACCGCAACCAATGAGTATGATAATAGGTGCATTCTCTCTTTTTATATATTCTTCTACGATATGGTCTAAGTAGGCAGTTCGTATTGCAACTCCATTTTGACTATGCTTGTCTTTGTCAAACTTCGAAAAATCATAATCAATGGTATTTACCAACTTACAACTAATCTCATCATGAAACAATGCATCATTACGTTTGCTTTCTTCTGCACGCATCCAAAGAGGAATTAATAACGTTTCTGCAACATTATCTTTTAGGGTAATTCTAATTTTTTCCATAACTGCGCATTTAATAATTGATTTATTGCTGCAAAATTGCTTATTTTGCTTGCGTCTATGTTACTCTTAAAGGAATTCTATTTTAATATAAAGGAAAATGATACAATACAAGCTAGAAATCAACAACATTGTTGTAAATCAATGCAATATAGATGATGCTACTCATTTCTCAGCATCTAAAAAAGCAGAAGAGAGAACTTGGTTTATTCAAAGACCTGATTTTTGCGGTCAATTTTATGAGTATAGAAATCACTTTTTTGATATAATGAATCATAAAATTCAATATGATTATGATTGTTGTTTAGAAACCATTCATTCGGGAACTTCTTTTTTGGCTTTTGAAACAATACTAAAAGGGAACGTAAAACGTATTCGAAATGGGCAAACAAAAGAATGGTCAAAAGGAGATTCCAATATAATATTAGCTTCAGATTATAATAATGAATATAATTTCTTTAGAAAAGGAGCTGAATTTGAAATGTTTAGTTTTGTTGTTTCTCCAATATTTTTGCTTGATTTAGTGAATAAATATCCAGATATTTTTGAGCCATATTATTTAAAGATGAAACAAGAAAATTTGTTATTTATGTCAGAGAATAATATACAATTAACTTCTACGTTACAAAAAATAGTACATGAAATTATGTGTAGTAAGTTAATGGGGAATTATTCTGATATATACATAGAATCAAAAATATTAGAATGTATAACGTTGTTTTTGCCGTTGTCTGTAAAAAATAATAATAAAGATGATAATATCAAGCATTCATTAGCTATACGTGATAAAATGTATCATGCCAAAAATATTTTGGATACAGAATTTTTAAGTCCTCCTACATTACATAACCTTGCATTGAAAGTAGGGACAAATGAATGTACACTTAAATCAGCTTTTAAGTATTTTTTTAATCAAACTGTTTTTAGCTATATATATGACTTACGTATGAGTTTGGCTATAAAATATTTATTAGAAACAAATAAAACTATTTCTGAAATTGCAAATTTGGTGGGGTATGAATATCAAAGCCATTTTTGTACTGCTTTCAAGCGAAAATACTCAATTTCACCTTTAGAATATAGAAATCAAATAAAGAATTGTTAGAATCGCTGTTTGATCAATCAAATTTTAGTGCAAGGTGCAAGTATATATCTATATATAGCTTGCACCTTGCACTAACCCAAGAATGTTTATTTTCAGCGATTTGCGTATTTCAAAATAAAGTCGTATCTTTGAACCCAAGATAAAGGCAGACACCATCCCGACAAGGGAAGCCAATAGTTCTTTCAAAAAAGTGTCCAATTCGTACCCCCTTAAAGGTAGTGGTATGCTAAGATATTGATTTTAAGATTTGTATTTCGCTTGGTTCATAACCCAGGCGGATCACCAAAGAGAGGTCTTCAGCGATGAAGACCTTTTCTTTTTAATTCACACGACACTGCTGACTGTCAGTCTGTTGCGTCCTTTTTTGAGACAGTATATAAGGTGGTGACACCATAAAAAAACAAGAAAAAGCGACGCACTTGGACGTAAAAAGCCCCTTTTGGACGGGTTTTGCGTTACCCTAGCTGTGTTACCAATCTCACAAATGTGTTACCATTATTAGTAAGTACGTCAAATTATTCTTCAACCGGAAGAAGAAAGCCACGGCAACAGAGGCAGAGGCTATCGAAATCGTGGTTTGCCTACAACGTGAACGCTGTTATTTCCTTCAGGGCATAGTGTTACCCTCAACCAATGGGAGAATGGTTTGGTGGTGAATCATCCGCGCGCCGTTGTCATCAACGAGGAAATCCAGAAGAAAGTAACCGAGTTTGAGCATATCCTTATCGCCATGCAGGTGAATAAGGATAATATGACCATTGCTCAATTCAAGACCTACTTGAGTGCGGATGGTGGCAACCGCCGTAACTTTATGGCGTGGCTGAGAGAGCGCATAAACAACCGTCCGCTCCGTGAAGGTACTCGAAAGGGACATCTGACCACCTACAAAGCACTTGAACGCTTCGGAAAGTTCAAGACCTTTGACGATGTAACCCTGCAAGACATCTATCAGTTTGACCTTTTCATAAGGGAGGAACAGACTTGCACGACCAAAGGGAAGCCAATCGTCAGGAGCCAGGCAGCCATCCACAACTACCACAAACGTTTCAAGTCGTATGTGTCCGAAGCTTTCCGTCTTAAGCTTATCAAGGAAAATCCCTACGAGCGTTGTCAAGACAAGCGTGGAGAGAAAAGCGACCACTCTCACCAAACGGAAGCGCAACTGAAAAAGTTAATCCGTATGCGAGAGGAAAGCACAGATGCCGTCATGAACAGGTATCTTGACTTTTTCCTCTTCCAGACTTTTACAGGCATGGCATACAGTGATACCAAATCGTTTGACTACGAGCAGCACGTTGTAAACATTGACAGCAAAGACTACATTGACGGTCACCACATAAAGACAGGGAATGAGTTTGTCACGCCTATCCTACCCATCACACGGAAAATATTGGAGCGCAACAACTTCAATATGGAGATAACCTCCAATCAGAAGTACAATCAATTCCTCAAAGGCATAGGCTTGGCTCTCGGCTGTTCTTTCCCTTTAACCACACACATTGCCCGGCACACCTTCGCCTGTACGGTGGCTCTTGGACAGGGAATATCCAAAGAGGTGCTGCAAATCATGATGGGGCATACCTCTATAAAGACAACCGAAATCTATGCAAAGCTGCCCATGCAATATTTGTCGCAGAACATTGGGGATAGGGTGTTCAGGGCTTGAAAATAAAAAATTACCGCAAGTAAGAGCAAAGTGTTTATATCGAGAGTGTGTATCAAAATTCAAAATGTTTGGTATGCCCCCTTCTCTGCATCCTTAATCAACTGCTCAACTTATGATTTTATTTTTTTATGAGGGGGGCCGAAATGCCCCCCTACTTTGGCTTCGGTTAGTATGATAGTGGCTAAGACAACAAAGGACTTGTTTGGGAATTATTGACTGTCTGTAAAAATCAATATCTTATATGAGTTGTGAGCCAATAAAGGTACAAACGAGTAATAAAATAGACCTTAAATTACTGATTTTTTGCCAAAATAAAGTGACTTATTTCAGAAATTCACTACCTTTGTATTTAGCTAGAGGCAACTCCTGCCAGGACATACTGAAAATAAGAGGCGTTATGTTTTCTTCTTGTGTGACTAAAGCCTAGGAAACTGAACATCACGAATGCAAGAGTTGGCGTAATGGTCTCCACGCATAAGCGTGGGGCTGTTATTTCCACATCTTCATTCAAGGTTTTCCTAGCACCTAATCACAGAGACGTGGCATACAGTCTCACGCTTCTGATGTATAACAAAGAGGTATTTTGTGGCTGGAAATACATTTAACTATACAAATGAAATCCATAGAACAAATTGCAAACGAATTCATGACTGCTTACAATTCAGGAAATGAAGAAGAAACTTCACGTAGAGCGAATATCTTTACGATAGCGATTAAAAGAGATGAATGGCAGTTTAGAGAAGTAAAACATACATATTTAATAGCGCGAGCAATGTACTATCTCTTGAGGGTAAATGACAGATTATCTAGTGAAGATAATGGAGCAATCGTTCGACTGGTTTACTACTGTTTGCTACGAAATTATTTAGAAAACAAAGATGTTTTATCCACAGACATTAAATATGCAGATTTGATTAGCGGATGTGAATTGGCTTTTGTTGTTATGTGCAAAAGTGGACAATTTCTCATATACCGAATACTTTCGGGAGCATTGGGATATATGCCTAACATAGCACAGAAACATGTGGTTGACCAAATGTTTCTTTTTGGTGGTATTGTAAAAGAAGCAAATGAAAAAGGTTATCACCAATTCCTCGATGCAGACATTTCCACACGTTTCAGTACATTGCTTCAAGAAGTCTATGAAAATATTCCGATTGGCTATGAGCTACAAAAATACAAGGACGATAATATTTCTGTAATCGAAACTATTTCTAAAGAATTGGAATGTGGGTTTAGCTATGAGGATGACAATGAGTTTTTCTAAATAACAAGTAATATGAAGTATTCAACAGAAAAAATCAACAGCATGTCCTATCAAGAATGGATGGAGACAATAGCCAAGGAATTGAATGAGGCTGGATTTAAAGGAGAGGGGTATAATGCTTCTGCAGGACGGTTTATGAAGGGCGTTGCTCCATACGAAGTTCACGATGTTAGTACTTTTTTCATGGGTGCTATTAATGATGCTAATGCAATGGATTACTTAAAATCAATTGGCCTTGTAAATAACGGACGTTGCCCAATGTGTGGTGCAGCTATAAAAGGCACACCAAGCAAATTTACGGATGGCATGAATCCGAATTTAAATTTTCAAATCTGTTCGTCGTGTAGAAGAGAGGGACAACGAATGAATAAAACAGGATGTATGCTTGCAATTGTTTTATTCCCTTGGTCTATCATAAAAAATATATTCACTAATTGGTTGTCATAAGTTATGAACATAGTTGAAAAAATATCAACAGCAATCATTGAAAGTTTGGAGAAGAACGATGAAGAGTCGTATAAACATTACAGAGATGAGCTGATCATAAAAGTTGCCAATCAAGATTTTTTTAGTCTTGAAGATATAGAAAATTATTTTATTGTAGGTAAAGCGTTGGTCTTAATTCTTGATGATATGTACAAGAGCCCTCCTTTACTCTATAAACGGGTCGTACTATGTGCCGTATACTGTCTATTAAAGACTATTATTAACGATAAATATGATAAACAAGAATGTACTGTGCACGCATCGGTAATGTTATATATTTTATTTTCAGAAAACAAGGATTTTATCGGTGGTGAGTATATGATACCCAAATTGAGAAATAATGTAAAAGCAGCAGCCTATCAATTTGTAGGGATGCAAAATGTGTTCTATTGGAAATATAAATTATCCAATAAAAATATTCATTTTTCCCAAAGAATAATGCAAAGATTAATAAGTGCTGTATCGCCATCTACTTCTAAGATTCCAGATGAAAGCACCCGTAAGAAAGTAATAGATTTTGAATATGACAATTTTTCTTCTTTATTAGAATTTATTCCTGTAGACATAGAAATGAAATACCATGGAGTGTTTATAGATCCTCTTGATTCAGAGATTCTTGATCGCTTAAAATCTGTATTTAAATCCAATACGTCCAATTTTTCGAGGGAAGAAGTCCCAAAAACATATGACACAAAAGTGCCTGATATGAATACTTCTACTTCAAATAAATGCAATAATAGTAAAAATGGATGCATGGGGATAGTTACATTTGCATTGATTATTATAGTCACAATGATAATTTTTAATTAGCGATATAATTATATTAAACTTAATATGATTGTCAATTATAACAAGAGAATTCATGTCCTTGACATCGTTTGACTTGGTTTTATGTAAATATTTCTGTCATACATACCTTCTGCCACATCGCCGACCTCATTGAGTGTATGGCGATGTTTTATTTCATCAGAAGGCTGCTTACTCTCAGCATAGCCGCAAAGCCATTCACCGACAGATTTCCGCTGTCCGACAGTTTCGCTATATTCCTGCATCACGCTCTTGATGTCGGCTGCTTCGGACGGGGCAAAGAACGACTTATGCCGCTCCGTGCCGAAACGGATAACCGCATCGACAGCCCGTTTGAATACCTCGTTTGCCTTGTAAAGAATGCCGGCAAGCAAATTAAGAATATCCCGGCTCGTTTTCAGCGCATCCTGCAACAGGCGGATGGTCTTGCCTTTCTCCGCCGTGGCACGGCTTACAGTAAAGTCGATGCGTTGTTTCTCGCCATCCTTTTGTTCCTGAAGCTGCCGTACCGCCTTGTCCCTTTCAATGGCAAGTGAGCGGCTCTGCACCAAAGCCCTGTCACGTTCCGCTTCGGCTTTCTGCTTTTCTGCTACCAATGCCCTTGTTTGTTCCTCCACCTTTTTCTTTACCGCATCGGCAAAGGCTTTCTTCATGCGTTCGTTCTCGGCTTTCAGCTTGGCGTTTTCCTTTTCGACCGCTGCGGACTTGCCGACCCCCACAAGGCTGCCGACGCTGTCAAGTATGCTGTCCGCTTTCGCCTTGCGCCCGTCCTTTAATTGACGCTCCTTGTCGGCAATGTCTTTATCAAGGGACTGGCGGTATTTCTCTTTCGCCTTGTTCTCTCCCTCGATGAACTGCCGTTCCGTCTCGGCTTTCTCCTTTTCGGCAAGGGCGGCTTTCTTTTCGGCTTCCGCCTTTTCCGCCACCTGCCTCTGCTTGGTGATGATAAAGTCCGTGCGTTCCAAATGCTCCTTACCCGTCACCTCCTTTGAGATGCCCCTTTCCATGTCAAGGCACTCAGCCAAAACGGTCTGCATCTCACTCATGGCTTTCTCGTCCAGCTTGCAGGACTTGCCCGTATCGTGGTTCATCCAATCCCATACGATGTGGGCGTGCAGGTTGGGCTTCCATGTGGTATTGTCGCCAGGTATTCCGTAATGTCCTTCGTCACGGTGGATGAACACTTGCAGGGCTGTGACACCCCAACGCTCGTTACACACCTTACAGAACTTCTGCAACTGCTCCATCGTGGTGTCCTCCTTGATTACTACCACACCCTCTTTAAGCGGAGTGCTGCCACGTACGATAGTCACCTTACCCGTCTTTTTGTTCACCCGTTCACGGTCTTTGGTCTGCATCGCTCGGCCTGTCTTTTTCTTGACCATAGCGGCTATCTGATTATAGCGGTCGGTAAGCGTGGCATCGCGGAAATCAGGTGATACCCACGTTTCGTTTCCTGCCATGAGGTCGGTGCGGATGTAGAACTTCTCCTTGCGGATATTGGCAAGGTATTCTGCTGTGCGCCTGTTGTGCGCTTCGCTGCTGCCGATGTTGCATGGCTTGATGTTTACGGATGTTTTCAGTGCCATAACTTGTCTGTTTTTTTGAGTTTCACAAAACGGGTTATTAGGGCTTAGCCTTAATCGGTGGGTGCAGGGAGAGGGTCTCTTCCTGCTTGGGGTTCTTAGGGGGGGGAAGCCACTAAGCGGAGTTTCCAAAGAGAGGGTCACTCTTTGGTCGGGTTGCACAGGACAGAAAGTCCTTGCCGGGTTCTTAGGGCAGCGTCCTAAGTGGGACGGGGCAAAGCCCAGCCCCTCGGGAGAGCCCACAACTTCGGAGCTTGCGGAGAAGTTATAGTGGCTATATCTGGGCAAGCCCAGCATTTATCCATGCCGCAAGTCCTCTCCTGCAAAGACCACTAACCGTGTTGTTGCTTTCAGTCGGGAAAGGGTACGTTCTCCATACTTTTCTGCCAGTTGTTCTTTGGTGCAGTTGGTATTTGTAATCAAAAATTTTCCCTTACGCTCGCAGTCGTCCACAAAATCGGGGAACACGTTGAAGCGGTTGCCGTATTCCTGATACGGTTCTTCACGCCCTATGTCATCAATCACGAGCAGATGGTTACGCATCACTTCGGTATAGTGCCTGTTCATCTCACGTGCCAGACAAATGGAGAATACTTTGTGAAAATAGTGCTGTATGATACAAGGAAGTATCTGTAAACAAATGGTCGTCTTTCCCCTGCCACAGTTGCCCATGCAGAACAGTCCTAATCCTTTGTTGTCGGTCAGCCAGTCCGCCACCTTGTCGTATTCGGGCTGCCACATGTAGTTACAGCCCAAGAAATGCCGTAACCCGGCATCCAACACTTTATTGGCATTGGGCAAATGTATATGCAGCCGTTGCGGTTGCAGGCATACTTTCCGCTCGGCAAAGAAATTTACCGCCGCTCTGAAATCTATTCTGTTGTCTGAAATCATATCTACCATTCTGATGTGTTTTTGAATTTGTCCGGATTGTCGTCAGTCAGTTTTACGCCGACTTGCCAAGCAGGATGAGCCTTCTGCCTGTAGTCTCTGTTATTCCCTTTTTTCATCAACCAGTTTACAAAATGCTGCTGCGCATCGGCTGGCGATTTAGACTGGATGCCGCATGTCCGGAGATAAAGAAAGAACTCTCCAAGCATTTCCTGTATCTTCATGTCGTCCACTTCTATTCCATGCTGGTTCGCATATTCCTTCATGTTGCCCAACCATTTGTTGTCAGCGTACAAAAGAGCCTGCAAGTCGTTTAAATGGAGCGGTTTCTCTTTAGGAATAATAGATTTATTTATTCTAACTATATTATTTATAATGGTTCCATTTTCCGTTCCACTTGCTGTTCCATCCTGTGTTCCATTTGCCGTAACATTTTGCTGTGCCGTTTGGCAGTCCGGCTTTATTAAAAGAACATAGTCTGGAACGGAAGAATTGTTTTTTCCCTCTTCGTAAGTGACAAGCCCACGGTCTTGCAGTTTCTTTCTTAATCGACAGAGTGTCTGACGGCTTATGCCAAGATTGTTGGTGATTCGTTGCGTACTGCATCCGAAAGGATTTTGCCAATGCCTACGGTTATATTCCGCCAAGAGAAAGAAATACAACTGCGTTTCCTTTGCCGAAAACATCTGCATTTCATTCTCTCGCCAAAACTGCTCCATATAATCCAATGTACGCGCTCCCATCTTATTTCCGGTTAAGTAAAGCAGCATCCACTTCCAGCTTGCTGAAATAAAGATGTTTGGCATTAAGATGATAGGGCAACTGATTGCGCTGGCAACGCTTGCGGACGGCTCCGACTGACAAGCCGAGATATTCCGCTACCTGTTTCACGTTCATCACTACATCGGCGTGTCTTTCCATCCGATGAACCACATCGTTCACGACCTTAATATAATGTTCTTGTTTCATAATTCTGTAATTTTAGTGAGACAATTTGCTTCCGATTGCGGTACCTTTCAGCCGGGCAGCGACACAAAGGTACATGGTAAGTCTGCTAAAAAACAAAATTCACAACACTTTACTGCCGGATTTTATAGCTATTTATAAATCGAGTATGATTTCATACTATAAATCATACTTAAAATCTAATTATCAGTCCATTAATGTAACAAATAGACATCCCCAAATATGGCTTAGTAAGGCTGCGGAACATGAAAATTGTTGTCGCAAAAGAAACAAAAGCAAGATTTAGCCCCATGAAAAGAACCGCAAATCAAAAGAAAAAATGTATCTTTGCAATCAGGATGGACTAAGAGAGTCCACTGTGAGTGATCATAAACCGTGTTACCGCATTGTGTTACTCGCTCAAATCGAACATCGTTATTGAATGTCGGAAGACTCTGATACAGAACAAGATATCGCTTGATATTTGGTAATAAAAAGAGCTATTTTCAGATACCAGGCGGATCACAGAAAAAGGAGCAATTATTCCACGAAGGATAATTGCTCCTTTCGTTTATACGTTCAGCAATAACCTGCGGCCAAGAGATGCGCATAATCGGCTAGCCCTCTATTCAAACTAATGGCATAGTCGACAAAATTCAGGATAAAAATAGTTGAAAAAACTTCCTAGTCGCCCCCTTCCTCTCTCAACATTTCCATCGGTTAATTACAGCGCCGATTAAGTCAAAATTTAGATACCTCACCAGTGGGAAACTACATACAAAACAAAAAAAGAGAAAGCCACTCGATAGTGACTTTCTCTTTTTGTAGCGGGATCGAGAATTGAACTCGAGACCTCCGGGTTATGAATCCGACGCTCTAACCAACTGAGCTATCCCGCCATCATCTGTACACCTTTTTCATAAATGCGGTGCAAAGTTACAACTTTATTTTTTACCTGCAATAGCTAAAATGAATATTTTTCATTTTTATTTTGCATACACCCTATTTTTGACCTTTACGGTACTGCTCTACATATTACCTACATTTTCCATTTCCATCCATTTTCAAGAAACAGCATTCAGTATTACAGTCCAATACAGTCACTCAAAAGACATGCTATTGTAATAGTTCTGTAACATATATTGTCTTAAATTTGCAACATTAAAAAAATAGACTTATATTAGCCTATTAGAAAATAACAAGAAAGATATAGACCTTACTAAAAATCTATTTATGAAAAGAATCGCCATCCTTCTCATCGGGCTTGCAGTAACATGGGCTCTCCCAGCACAAAGCGAAATAGCCATTGAGAACGACACCCTGTCTAAAGGCGTGTACAGTGACGAACAAATAAGCGAAATATTACGCAACATGCCCAATATAGAAGTTGGCAAAGGTCTGACGTTCAAAACAAAAGACGACAAATACAAACTCACATTGAGGCTTCGCATGCAGAGCCTTGCCGGCATAACGCTCAACGACCAGCTCTCGGTAACACAAACCGAGGCCTGCATCAAACGCCTCAGATTGCGCTTCGACGGACATGTATTCAGCCCCAAGCTCACCTACTCTATCCAACTCGGATTTTCGCCCTACGACGCCAAATTGCTCGGCAACGGCAACATGAACATCATCCGCGACGCCATGCTTTACTACGTACCGTCGGCCAACTGGAACATCGGTTTCGGCCAGACCAAAATACGCGGCAACCGCGCACGCATGAACTCGTCGAGCGCCCTGCAATTTGTAGACCGCAGTATCGTCAACTCAGAGTTTAACCTCGACCGCGATTTCGGTCTTTTCGGCGAATACTACAACCACATAGGTAAAACATTCCAATACGCCGTGAAAGCTTCTATCACCACAGGCGACGGGCGCAACTTCCGCCTCTCTACCAACAGCGGACTGGCCTATACAGCCCGTGTAGAACTCTTCCCGTTGGGCCGGTTCAAAGCGTTGGGCGACGTTACCGAAGGTGACTTTGAGCGTGAGGAGACTCCCAAACTGATGATTGCCGGCGCATACAGCTACAACGACCGTGCTGCGCGTATACAAGGAGAAAACGGAGACGAATTTATCGACGGCAACCGCCGCTCGCTGCAATCGTACTTCGTAGACTTCATCTTCAAGTACAACGGCTTTGCCTTCTATACCGACTTCATGGGACGTATTTGCGACAAACCGCTCATATACCGCGACGGATTTGTAGAACAAAACGTATATACCGGCATGGGACTCAACGTACAGGCAAGCTACATTTTCCCCAAGAACTGGGAGATTGCAGCCCGCCACTCGACCCTCATGCCCGAAGCCCAGGTACGCCCATACGTAGGCTACAAGACCTACAACCAAGCCACCCTCGGCGTTACCAAATATATCATAGGGCACACACTGAAAGTACAGGCCGATATATCCTACAACTACGCCACCGAAGCCATTCCCGCCGTATTCCAATACGACCGCTGGCAAGCTCGCATCCAAATAGAGGTGGGTATCTGATGCTCATCCTAAACCTCTAACTATTGGAGTAATTAAGTCTTCATAATATCTTATACAGCCCGGTAAAATACTTATATTATTTTACCGGGCTGTATACGTTACATCCTTAGATAACGTAAATGCTCTTTGGAGGCAGAAGCATACACTCCGACACAAGACGACATCCCGACCATGCAAAATAAAGCAAGTATATTTTGCATGGCTCTATACTTTTCGTATATTTGTCTTTCCCATCTCACGCAAGCAACCGTTAGTAGGTTGCATATAAATGGGGGAAGGAATCGTATAAGACTAATCAATAAACATATAGTGTTATGATAAACAAAATAAACCAAACGGCTGCCTACTTAAAGGCTCTTGTGGACTATCGTCCCGAAACAGGTATTATTTTAGGTACAGGTCTGGGACATCTCGCCGACCATATTACCGACAAAGTGGAAATTCCTTACGAACAGATACCTCACTTCCCCGTGTCGACGGTAGAGGGTCATAGCGGCAAGCTCATCTTTGGTCATTTGGGCGACAAAGAAGTATTGGCCATGCAAGGCCGCTTCCATTTCTACGAAGGTTACGACATGAAGCAGGTAACCTTTCCCGTTCGTGTAATGAAGGCTATGGGCATCAAGACGCTGTTTGTATCGAACGCAGCCGGCGGTATGAACCCGACATTCAAGGTAGGTGACATCATGATTATCACCGACCACATCAATCTCTTCCCCGAGCATCCGCTGCGCGGCAAAAACTACGAAGAGCTGGGCGCACGCTTCCCCGACATGAGCGAAGCATACTCAAAACGACTCATCGCCAAAGCCGACGAGATAGCTGCCCGCAACCACATCAAGGTGCAACATGGAGTATACGTTGGCACACAGGGTCCTACATTTGAAACCCCGGCCGAGTATCGCTACTTTGCCCGCATAGGAGGCGATGCCGTAGGTATGAGCACCGTACCCGAGGTAATCGTGGCACGTCATGCAGGTATGGAAGTATTTGCCGTATCGGTCATTACTGACTTGGGTGTAGAGGGTATTGTAGAGAAATGCTCGCACGAGGAAGTGCAAAAAGCCGCCAACGCAGCCCAACCGTTGATGACACAAATCATGAAAGAACTTGTAACCGAGTGCTGACACAATGGAAAATCGGAACAGAACCGAAATCGCAACTCTGGGTGAATTTGGCCTGATAGAGAAGCTTACTGCCGATATAAAGCCCGTCAACGAATCGACACGAAAAGGCGTGGGCGACGATGCCGCCGTACTCCACTACGAGGGGCACGAAACGCTTGTAACAACCGACTTGCTGCTGGAAGGCGTGCATTTCGACCTCACCTATGTGCCGTTGAAACACTTGGGATACAAATCGGCAGTGGTAAACTTCTCCGATATTTATGCCATGAACGGTACTCCGCGACAAATTACCGTCTCGCTGGGAGTATCGAAACGATTTTCGGTCGAAGACCTCGAAGAACTCTACGCAGGCATACGCCTGGCCTGCCAAACTTATGGTGTTGACCTTGTAGGAGGTGACACATCTGCTTCTATGACCGGACTCACCATCAGCATAACCTGCATAGGTGAAGGAGTTGCCGGCAAAATAGCATATCGCAACGGCGCACACGAAAACGACCTGATTTGTGTTAGTGGCGACCTAGGTGCTGCGTACATGGGATTGCAGCTACTCGAGAGGGAGAAGCGTGTGTTTGCTGGCGAAAAGGACTTCAAACCGGCTTTCGACAACCGTGAGTACCTACTCGAACGCCAGCTCAAACCCGAAGCTCGCCGCGATGTGATAGAAGCTCTCGACAAAGCCGGTATCGTACCTACAGCCATGATGGATATTTCAGACGGACTTTCATCTGAGTTGCTACACATATGCAAGCAAAGCCACGTAGGATGCCGCGTCTACGAAGAACGTATTCCCATCGATTATCAGACTGCCATGATGGCCGAAGAGTTTAACATGAACCTTGTTACTGCTGCCCTCAACGGAGGCGAGGATTATGAATTGCTCTTCACCGTGCCACTGCCGCTCCACGAAACAGTAAGTGCCATACCTGGTATAAAAGTAATTGGCCACATCACGGCACCCTCATTAGGTTGTTGTCTTATCACTCGTGACGGCAATGAAATAGAGTTGCGGGCACAAGGCTGGAACTCGCTGGCCGAAGAATAACATAAGATTGTCGACATGATATTATTATAAGGGTGACCCTTTCATGGTCTATATGACTTTGGGGTCACCCTCATAATTTATTCGTATAACAAAAACATGTCGCAGATAATGCGGCAGCTGATGTTTCTACAAAAGCTACCATTGCTATACAAAGTGCCCATTTTCTACAGGCGTCCCCCCTATTCTATTTTCAATCCAGGGCAACAAACAAACACATCTCGGCCTCTCTATCACATGACATCGACCGAACGTATAAAAGATTCTATCGTCTCATTATCTTTAAGAGGCAGCTTCTTTCTCAATCTATAACGCGCTTTCTTTATTGCCTCGCTTCCTACCGAAAGGACTCTGGCCAACTGCTCATTAGACATTCCTATACAGATATAGGCACATAGGTGCATCTCCTTCTCGGTCAATGACGGAACGCGCTCCTTTAATTTGACAAAAAATTGAGAATGCACTTGCTCAAAACGTAATTTGAAAAACTGCCAGTCATCATCGGCACTCATCTGAGAACGAATCTGACTTCGTAACACTGTTGCCGTTGAAGGATTAATATTTCCGGCCTCCCTCTCCCTATTTATTTTCTTGTTCAACTCATCGAGCAGCCTGTCTTTTTCAGTTATCAAAAGAGCCGATGAAGTTGCCTCCCTGTTTTTACGTTCTAATTCATGCTGGTAATTTTGATTTTTCAAATGTTCATTTTCCAAGCGCATCGACAACTCTATATTCTCAAGGGTCTTCAACTGCTGCTCCATTTCAGCCCGCTTACGTTTATTTTGTACAAAGGTTATCAAGTAAGCGGCAATTGCTACAATAGCCATCAGTACAAGAATAGATATGACAACATACATTTGCTTCATCGACTTTTCATATTGCAACGTCTGTTCATAATGACGTATGCTCTCGCGATTCTCTGCAATTTTCACTTGATTGTATCGTTCGATAACCTTGAGTGAATCATCTATACTTACATGTTGCGATATATAATAGTATGCACTATCCCACATTTGCTTAGAGGCAAAAATATCAGACATTATCTTGCAGCCGGCCGAATACATCTCAGAGGCTCCTATCTCCCCGAAATAATCTATTGCATCGTACATATGAAACAATGCCGAGTCTTCTAAACTGTGCTTCAAATAATCATTGGCAAGATTCATACTCGCCAATGCAAAATTATATTTATCACTTTGCTTTCGCGAAAATTCATACGCCTTATGCACCAATTCCGATTGCTCTTTTGCATCACGAGCATGCCACTGTGCCGAAAATAAGACCAAAACCATAAACGACGTATCTTTCTGGCACTCTTCAGATTGAAGCAACCCTTTGAGCAACGTATATGCATCATCTTTTCTATCTAACATATCCATTGCATCGGCTATCAAGAGCCTATTAACCTGTTGCTTGCTAGGCATCTTCAATATTTCAAATAACGAATCAGATTCCTGAAGATATTTCAACGCTTGCTCGGCATCCTCGGCCAAAAGGGAAATATGTCCTAAAGAAAATATCGATAAAGCAAGGTTTAACGTATCTTTATAAGCAGAAAAGACTTTGACGTTATTCCTTACACGCATATAGTCTTCTATTTGTTGCCCATATCCATTATTTATAGATACATATGCTTGCCACAAACGCGCATAATCATACGGCATACTTATAGAATCTGTTGCAGAAATAGCCGAATTCAATATGCTTTTAGCCTCTTGAGTTTCACCTTTTGCAATAAGTAAATTCGCATGCCAAAATTGGGTACGCAAAGCCTCGGCTTGCGGTGCACCATCAAGCTCCGACATTTCCCCCATCTCTACCAAAATTTTCTCCATTTTGGGCAGAGACGAACGGCCTTTCTGTTGCAACAGCTCCATACTATCATTTAACACATCGAACTTATCATTAACCGACGGCCAATGCGATGCCGAAAAAAGCGACAAAGAACATATAATGCAACAAACAACAATTAAACCTCTCAACATAGCACTAATACATAATATATTTCTACACAAATGTACATAAAATAGGTATTATGAACAAGAAAATGACAGTTGTCCACCTATTGTCCACTTACAATATTTGTTTGCGCCGTTCTTATCATTTTATATTTGACTTGCAATTCTAAAACTATGTAGTATGAAAAATCTATTCCTTATCATCATGGCGGTATGCGCACTGCCAATTTTGGCTACAGCCAATGTCAAAAACATTGTTACGACACAAAGAGGTCAAGTCTTACAAGTTCCAGACACAAAACTGAGCGATGTGATAGTGTGTGGTAGTGTCATTGAAATGAATAAAAACGGAGAAATTACTCCAACACCTATTTCCTACAAAAATAACAAGCAACAACAACCGGCAAACAGACAAGCCAACTTAATCCCTGTAACATTAAAAGCAGAAGGACAACTTTTAGAAGTATCATGGTCATATTATTTAATGAACAGGGACAATTATACGTCTGGTTCATTCAATAGAGAATCAATCACCATCATGGTACCCGAGAGCGGTTCAGATGTACTCATCAGCGCTTCTATCGAGAATGCTTTATATCTGCTTGTCTATCATATCGACCCCACAGTATCGACAGAAGTAAAGTGTAACCTCGCTGATGCTACAAATTATATAGGGTTCCGCCCCAAGGACATTAACGGTGAATTACTAACTTGGCCGGTTGGAGAAAATACATCAAACGGAGGAGTCTCTTATACGCGAGAAGGAAATATTGTAAATGGTGGAGTTATGAGTATCATCTATAATAAGGCTCAACTTATATCAACATATCTACTATACTCATATCCGTATATACCCTCTTCTTTCGCCAACCCCGATATATATTTCGGCGATATATACACCAATCTTACAGAAAACGATTCAGACTACATATTCACCAATAGCACTATCTTAGAAAAAAATGATGGTAACATATACACTACCGGTATATGTACCACGCCATTATCTGGTAATAACACCCTATCAAATGATTACACCAACTACGCATGTTATAATCCTGTTATAGAACCAAGCCCCGCATATGAAACTTACACCCGCGAAAGCAACAATATGATTAGTGTTGGTAACTATTACAATGGAGGGTTTCTTGTAGGATTCGGAGAGGTCGATACTGACTTTGCCAAAGTATGGAGTTCGGGAAATAATACAAAAGACCATAATTATCATTGGGGCATCAACTACGAACTATACGAAACAGACATCTATCACACAAGTACGCCTTTTTACATACGAGAAAATAATGAAAACATAATAGGATATAATCCTATGGAACCACTTTTCGGCAAATGTATCGACAGTAAATCTTTTTTGAACTATACACCATCACAGTTACGTCAGAACTATGGCTCAGGTCCCGCATACATTGGCATATACAATCTTATGCTTTACATGCCCGAATACAATATGGCCGCCAGTGAATACACTTACAGTAGCGGCGGATTGCTTGGAGACAAGCGTCATGCAGACGTCCTATCATCCACAGTCTCTGCAACATACAACGGCGAGACCATCGTCGAGGAGTGCAAGGTATCGGAACTGAATAAAAAAATGGAATCGTGGTATACTAAACAAAATCCGGCCGGAATACTTGATTTTACCTACAAAAACAGGAATTATACATTGGATAATATAGGTGGAGAAACTACAACTATCTTGCACATTGATATGACTCAGGAAGACCTGACAGCACCCACATTGAGTGGCATATTGGTACGTGACGCCGATGGCAGCGTGGGATATGCATTTGAAAAACCCGATGGCGCAAAACTCTACCTTTCTACCATAGACCTAAACTACAACGAAATCACCGGCAACTTCGACAACTATACAGCTCCCGAATCTGTAAAAGTTGAATATTCATTTCATGGCAATAATCAGTGGACAGAATTATCGACCACACAAATTGGTTATGAACTTGACGAATGTTTCGGCTTTATCTACGAAACCGACTTAAGTGCAATTTCAATCTCTGAGACCAATAGCTTATATGACCTGCGCATCACGCTCAGCGATGCGTCGGGTAATACCATGACAGAAACTATAAATCCCTGCCTAAAATTTTCTTCCACAGGAGATGTTGATGCCATAAATGCCTCTTTACAAAAAGAAGTACGCGAAATAATCTATTTCGATTTAACTGGCCGGCAAGTTATCAATCCAACCGACGGTATTTATATTCAGTCAATCAAATATATTGATAACAGTACAGAAAACAGGAAGATAGTCATTAAGGATAAATAAAACTAAACAGCAACCATACCTTTTGCTATAGCTGGCAGGAATTAATACAGCGACCTCAGGGAATACCAATCTATTCGTCCTGAGGTCGCTCTTTAGTTATTAAGAGGTAATATCTAAAACAAATTTTGCTCAATTACATTTCTCAAGCCTTTTACCCCATACTCAATTATCAGACCTATAGAGCACCTTCATTTAAGGCTCTATAAATAACGGTAAGGAATAAGAGTATGGCTAAGACTTCTCGTCCTTTTCTACTTCCTCAAAGTCTATATATTCAATCTTTGCCGGGTCAATAACCTCTTTTGTATCATAACTCGAATATGTTTGTTGCGTCTCATCTGTATTACGATTGCGCGACGAATTACGATTATTCTTATCACGGTTACGCCACGATACCCAACTTCTGCCCAAAGACATAAATAATATCACGGGAAGTAAAAACACAAGAAATATAATAGGCAAAAGAAGCCCTCTGAATAGGCACATATATTTATTCTATTTAATTACAGTTACTGATAAAGTATCAAAATCTATACCGAATACAAAAGTATGAAATAATGTCAGTTTTTCACCATCTTTCTCCCATAAAATAGACAAAAACTTCTCGCTATCAGCACATAATAAGAGAATTAAATCACCTGCCACAATAATTATGATAAATTTTCCAAAGCCTCCTCACTATACAAATAGCAGTAATAGTCCTCAAACGACAAGGCTATTACTGCTATAAATAACGATTCCACATCACAGACTCAAAGAGATGGAGCACCTATTTGCCACCTATATTTCTACTCCTCTTTGAGTAAACCGGGACGAAGGCGGCGAGTACGCTCCAAAGCTTGCTCATATCGCCACTCGTCTATCTTGCGCTGGTGTCCCGACAATAAAATGTCGGGTACACGCCACCCTTTATAGTCGGCAGGTCGTGTATAAACAGGCGGAGCCAAAAGATTGTCTTGAAACGAGTCGCTCAAAGCCGACTGCTCATCGCCGATAGCTCCGGGTATGAGACGGACCACGGCATCGGCTATAATAGCCGCCGGAAGCTCTCCACCCGTCAGTACATAGTCACCCACCGAAATTTCGCGAGTGACCAGATGTTCGCGTATGCGATAATCTATCCCTTTATAATGGCCGCAAAGAATAATGATATTGTGCAGCAACGAGAGCGAGTTTGCCATAGGCTGGTCGAAAAGCTCTCCATCGGGCGAGGTGAATATCACTTCGTCGTAATCTCGTTGCGCCTTCAAGGAGGTAATAGCCCGGTCTACAGGCTCTATTTGCATTACCATTCCCGCCTCGCCTCCAAAGGGATAATCGTCGACACGACGATGTTTATCGAGTGTATAGTCACGCAAATTATGCACTGCAATTTCTACAAGGCCTTTGTTCTGCGCGCGTTTTAGGATAGAGTTGTTTAGTGGACCATCGAGCAACTCTGGCAAGACTGTCAGTATATCTATGCGCATGGAGCAATAATCTTATTACAGCAACATGCCAGCGGCTACCTCTTGAGCTACCTTTTTACCAACAGACTGTTCTACAAGTGCAAGAGCAAAAGCCATTGCCGACGAAGGACCGTTTGCCGTAGTTATATTACCATCGACCGTACAACGCTCACCAGTAACAGCAGCTCCCAAAAGATTAGCTTCAAAACCGGGATAACAAGTAGCCTTACGACCGGCAAGCAAGCCAAGCTTACCTAACACAGAAGGAGATGCACAGATAGCTGCCGTAGGCTTACCCTCCTCGGCATGAACCTTCAGTAGGTGACACAAAGTATCGCAGGCCGCCAAATTGGTCATGCCGGGCATACCGCCGGGCAATACCAGCCACTCTGCATCGGCATAGCGAGCAACTTCACCTATCATACTATCGGCCACAACAGTTATACCATGTGAACCTGTTACATTTTTATCGTGAGTCACCGATACTGTTTCTACGGGCATACCGGCACGACGCAATATATCTACAACTGCGAGGGCTTCCATTTCCTCGAAACCTTCAGCTAAAAAAACATACGATTTTTTCATACGATTGAATTTATAGAGTTTGTTTTGCAAATATACGAAATGGTAAGCGCTGAGACAAACAAAAAATTAGTTTTCGAAATGTTTTTGTCTCATTACATCTTATATAATACCATTTTAACAACAAGATATTCAAACATGTTTAATTTTCTTTATCCCCCCTTATTAATATGTGATTTTGATGATAAGTTTCGTATGAACCTCTTAAGCATAAAGCCACAAATATTCTTCTATTTCCATCCATATTGTGTATTTAAATGAGTCTATTATTTTACCCAATGTTCGGGTAGAAATATCGGTAAATTGTATACTAACTCTAAAATCAAATTCAAATAATTTTGCAGTAGAAAAAATTTGAGAACAAATAAATTAAATCATGATGAAAACCAAAATAATGTTTGCGCTTGTCGCACTGTTAATTAATGGAACTACAATTATGGCACAGGAAAAAATCAAGCAGACTGCTGGCCGTGACCAGCTTGGGGAATTTGCCCCCCAATTTGCAGAATTGAATGATGACGTACTATTCGGAGAAGTTTGGAGTCGGACAGACAAACTCGGTCTTCGTGACCGCAGTTTGGTAACTATCACTTCACTCATCAGCCAAGGAATCACAGATTCATCACTGACCTACCACCTTCAGACAGCCAAACAAAACGGCATTTCACGTACCGAAATAGCAGAGATTCTCACTCACATTGGTTTCTATGCCGGATGGCCTAAGGCATGGGCTGCTTTCCGATTGGCCAAAGATGTATGGGCAGAAGATACAACAGTAACAGATGCCAAAGCCGCTTTCCAACGGGAGATGATATTCCCTATTGGTGAACCTAATACGGCATACGCCCAATATTTCATTGGCAACAGCTACCTGGCACCTATCTCACGTGAACAAGTATCCATATCAAATGTAACTTTCGAGCCGGGTTGTCGCAACAACTGGCATATACACCATGCTAAAAACGGTGGAGGACAAATGCTCATAGGTGTTGCCGGCCGAGGCTGGTATCAGGAAGAGGGGAAACCTGCCGTTGAAATCCTTCCGGGTACAGTAATCCATATTCCTGCCAATGTAAAACATTGGCACGGAGCTGCAGCAGACAGTTGGTTTGCACATCTGGCTTTTGAGATTCCCGGAGAAGAAACATCCAACGAATGGCTTGAACCGGTATCAAACGAAGAATATAGTAAATTGAAATAAATTTTATAAGAATAAATCATTATGGATACTAATTTGGTTTATGACATGTATGTTCCTACCCGCGTCATGTTTGGGGCAGGAATGTTAAACCAACTAGGCAAACAACCCATGCCTGGGAAAAAAGCTCTGATAGTAATTTCCAACGGTAAATCTACTCGTGCAAACGGATATTTGGCACGCACCGAAGAGCAACTGAAAAAAGCCGGTGTCGAATCGGAAGTTTTTGATGGGGTTTCACCCAACCCTACAGTTGCCAATGTAAATGCTGGAGCAGAAGCCGCACGCACGACAGGATGCGATTTTCTGGTTGCATTAGGAGGAGGAAGTGTCATGGATTGCACAAAAGCCATTGCAGTTATGGCAACAAATGACGGCGATTTGTGGGATTATGTTGCTGTAGGATCCGGGAAAGGACATCCCATTCCTAACACGCCGCTACCAATTATAGCTATCACAACAACGGCCGGCACTGGGTCGGAAACCGATAGTGCCGGAGTCATCACAAAGGAAGACACCTACGAAAAAGCCTTTATCGGAGCTCCCAGCCTATATCCATGTTTGGCAGTTGTCGATTCCGAGCTGATGCTCAGTGTACCTGCCGGATTCACCGCCTATCAAGGTTTTGATGCACTGTTTCACAGTATCGAGGGCTACATTGCCAAAGGGGCTAATCTGATGAGCGACATGTATGCTCTGACCGCCATCGAAAACTTGGCCAAATACCTGCCACGCGCAGTGAAGGATGGTAGCGACTTGGGAGCCCGTACTCATGTAGCCTTTGCCAATACACTTTCTGGAGTTGTCATGTGTCTGACTCTCATTACCAGTGAACATGGTATGGAACATGCTCTTTCGGCTTATCATCCCAACCTTCCACACGGTGCCGGACTGATTATGATTAGTCGTGCATACTTCTCATATTTTGTTCGCAACCATGCATGCGATGAGCGATTCATCCGTATGGCCCGCGTCATGGGTATACCCGACGCCAACAAAGCCGAGGATTTCATTACGGCTCTTACTCACTTACAAGAGGCGTGCGGTGTTGCCGACTTGAAAATGTCTGATTACGGTATTTCTTTTGATGAAGCAGAAAAATTCATGCGCAACGCACGCGAAGTTATGGGCGTGATGTTTACGAGTGACCGTATTCAAATGACCGATACTGACATTGTCGGTATCTATGAAGAATCATGGCGATAAAAAATCCTGTCTGATAAATACAATTTGTTATCAGCCCCCACAACATGGGGGCTGATTCGTTTTAAACCTCGTAAATCTGCAACAGAGGTATATTGTTCGTTTATTTATATACCATTTATATTTTACGGCCTAGTCGACAAAAATCAGGATGAAAACATAGGTTTCATATCACTATTTCATAATTGCCGACGCAGCACCCGACTGTTCGCCAACTTCATTCCCTCGGTTCACTTTCTTTCCATATCCAAACGTATAGGTGATAGACAGATTCAGGCGTTGATGGAAGTTGTTGCCTTCCACAAGCTGAGTCTCGGAATAGAGAGGCGTTGACAAGAGATTGGTAGAACACAGCCAATCGTTTCTGAACAGGTTCATTCCACTGATACGAATGTTCCAATTTGAATGACTCCATCCGGCAAGAACCTGATAAAAATCACGGTCTTCATAGATTACGCCTCGATTGCCCTGCACTGTGAGACTCCTTGTCTGGTATGCAACTTGGAAATAAAAGTTCCCCAGATAATATGTTGCAGAAGCACTGCAATAGAAAGGAGACCTGGAAATATCGAAAAGCCCCGTCATACGATAAAATGAAACGGAAGGAGAGGCTGCCAGTTGCAGATTCCCGTTGAGGAGTCTGTAATTAAACGACAGGCCTATCTGTGTCCGGTTGTACGCACCATCCGTTTCAAACGTACGAAGCAGGGCCTTGCCATCCTGATATAGTTGGTAAACCGGTACGTACAGGTTGTATTCGCCGAAATACTGCATAAATGCCGAAGCAGAGAACGTATTGGTCGGTATCCAGTTGTACGACAGGTTAAAGGTCACTTGCCGGGATAGTCCGATGTCGGGATTTCCTGTATAGTACATCAGTTCGTTCTGCTGAAGGACATTAGGCGTTTTCTCACTGGCCCCGGGATAATTTGCTCCATAATGGAAGAATGTACGGAATGAATGTTTTTGAGAGGGAGAAAAACTGGCAGACACATTCAGCAGCGGATAAACTTCCTCCACTGACTGATCGTTGATTTTATTCTTTTCCCATTGCAAGGCGGCATCGGCTCGGACGTTCCATTTGTCATTCGAGAAATTATAGCCCAGTGCAACGCCTGCATACGTATCTGAAAAATCGTTGTCGTAGGGCGATGTACCGTAATAGCTCACATCATTAGTGGTCGATCCAAACCATGCCCGCATGAAAACGCTTTGCTTGTCGGCTATCTTCTTGAACAGTGTGGCACTTCCCCGAAATTGCCATACATCTTCCTTTGAATTATTCGTTATGCTGGAACTACCCGGCAGTGATGTCTGATAAAGATAGGTATAATTAGTATGTCCATAATTTACTCCGGGAGAGATACTAAGGTGAAAGTCGCGCGGAAGGATAAAATAATAATTGCCCGACCAAACAAGATAATAGCTGGTATATGGCTCGTTTTTGTAATAAGAATAATCGGTATTTTGCTGGGGTACAAACGACAAGGCACCCTTTGTCTCTGATAGAGGAGACTGGTCAAAATTGAAACCTATAGTGTTGGCTATCTGTATATTGTCGGTGTCGTATATGGCTCGGAAAGTGACAGGGTATTGATTGTACTTGAAGTGAGCACTCTCCAGGGTTTCGTTTCGTGTCGTCTGATAGAGTTGCCCCTCTTCATTCTGCAGGCTGTAAAGACCTGTGATAGAAGAACCAAAATGATTTATATCGTGATTGGACGCACCTGCATACAAATCGTAAGTCATCCGTTTGTAGACAAATTTGGAATAGACCGAAGCTCGACTTGAGAGTTTTCCTATGAGAAAATTTTCATTCAATGTGGCCTTGGTATAACCTCCATATTCGTACTCTTGTACAATGAAATTTACTACGTGCTCATTCCCTTGAAAACGAGGGTCGGCCGGGAAGTCAAGGTATTCTACCCGTCGTACATCGGATGTAGATATTCCTTCCATTTCTTCTGCCGAGGCAGGAATATAATTGATGTATATGGCCACGCTCTGTCCGCTCGGCGTTGTAACCGTATTGTCCATCAGGTTAATGTTGATTTGAGGGATGGCGAGCTGCTTCAGAAGGTCTATCGCATTTTGTGCGGAACTCTTCTGGCTGACTGTCGGTGTGAAGGTAGAAGAGATAGCATCGGTACGATGCATCTGAGCTTTCACAACAACTTCATCCATTTCTATGGTAGATAAACTGTCTGAAGTTTCCTCTACAGGAGTCGGTTTGTTATCGTGAGTTTGACTCATACCCTTTAAGGAAAAGGTACATGCAATACATAATATCAAAGACACACGAATCATATATACTTTACAAAAATTACGAATCCTATAATGCATAGTCTGACCGAATCGATTTTTGTCAAAAAAACCTACGCTACCAAGTTGAATACTCGGGTTTGCGTAATTAAATTAAACTTGGTACATTTACAAAAAAAAGAGACATGAATATTAAATTTATAATATCAATATTACTTCCTTTTTTGGCACTGCAAATACAAGCTCAAAATTATAAATATCATACGACATTTTCAAACATTTCTCAAACCGCTCTTCCACCAGATTGGAATATCAATGGAGATAGCCACCAATTTACCATAGATTCATTAAACTTGAATAATGGTAGAGCTTTGAAAATTTGTGGAGTCCGCGATTCTATAGCTCCGTCGATTTTGACGTTAACCACATTACCCGTCAATCGTGAAAACGGCGTTACATTTTCAATGCGAGTAAGAACTCAGTCGGAAAACGATTCGCTGTTAATGGTTGTATCGGCTATGGACACAATGGCCATGCAGTGGATAAGAGGTTCTATCGACCGGAAAGATTATACAGTAAGCATTCCATTGAGTAACAATAGCCAGATAATGGTGCCGCAGCTCATGTTTCCCAGTACAGGGCCATATTGGATTTCCGAAACGACTGTGGAAATGACAAAAAGACATATCCGGCCGAAGATGACCATGAATTTGATGCGGGCTCGGCTATTGACACAATACCCACCGATAAAAACAGCATTGACAAATTGGCCTTGCTCGGTAAAATATGGGGGTTCTTGAAATATTATCACCCCATGGTCTGTGACGGCCAGTATAATTGGGATTATGAGTTGTTCCGATGGTTGCCCGAGGTATTGAAATCCGATTCTAAAACAGAGGTTTGTGAATTTGTATTCAACAAAGTCAGTGCCATGGGGTCGTTGGATAAGTCGGATAATATAAAAAATGATTTTCCTGCATGTGACTCTTTGTACTATTCAATCCCATCATTCCAATGGTTGAGTGAAATAGCTCATATACATAAGCCTTTATACGATTTGTTGGATTCGATAAAGCATGCCGACCGGTCTAAAACCATCTATTACTATAGCAAGGGAGTGAATTCCATGAATTCATTTCCAACAGAGGCTAATTATGGTGAGAACCCGTATCCCGACGCCGGCTTTCGGTTGTTGGCCCTTTATCGATATTGGAATATTATAGAATATTTCTATCCCTATCGTAAAGATATTACAGACAAGAGATGGAACAACGTTTTAGATAAGTTTATACCCCTGTTTGTTCATGCCGAAAATGCGGAAGAGTATCGCTCGACCATTGATTATCTGGGGACTTACTTAAAGGACAATCACACCTCCCGACAGTATTCCGATTCAATACTGCCATCTGAACAGCGAAATTACTATTTACCTGTTTTCTGGGATTTTGTAGAGCAGAAACTTACCGTAACCGACAACTTCGATGGCCAGACTACGCTGGAAAAAGGCGATGTGATTTGCCAGATAAACGGCGTGAATGTAAAAGACCTTGTGAAACAATATACAAGAATAATCAGTGCGTCGAACAAACGGTCACTGTTAT
Organism: uncultured Porphyromonadaceae bacterium; assembly: GCA_900538705.1. Taxonomy (GTDB): domain Bacteria; phylum Bacteroidota; class Bacteroidia; order Bacteroidales; family Barnesiellaceae_A; genus Barnesiella_A. The sequence goes on along the minus strand of UPZG01000004.1, from coordinate 111,112 downwards.
ATGCCGTTTCTTTGGATCTTATTCAGCAAAAAGATTCCGCTATCGACTTGAATATAAGACGAAATAATAAAACACTGAAGGTATCCATATCGGGCCTGACCTCCGAGAAATATTACCCGCTAAAGGCTAAATCTTTTTCCGATGCACCTTATTATAAATGGTTATCTGACAGTATCGGCTATTTTTCACCAATCGGTCAATACCGTAGCGACAGCCTGTCACTCGTCATGGAGAAGTTTAAAGATGCAAAAGCTATTGTTATCGATATGCGGAACTATCCCTGTGATTTATTGCATCATTTGGCCGATTATCTTCTGCCACGTCGTATCGGTTGTACTCGGACTACTTCTGTGGTGCAAAATTTTCCGGGTGTTATACGGTGGAATGACATTCAATATTTTGGAAAAGACAATCCCGACTATTACAAAGGAACGATTGTCGTACTTATCAATGAAAAGACAGTAAGCATGGGAGAAAGTATTGTGGCCATTCTACGGCACTGCCCCAACGCCATTCTTGTTGGCTCATCTACGGCAGGTTCCGATGGCCCTATCTCCACATTTGTTCTGCCGGGAGCTGTACATGTAAGGTTTACCGGCGAGGGATTTTATTTTGCCAACAAGAAAGGCATACAAAAAATAGGCATTTCGCCTGACATGAATGTCGGTATAACGCAAAAAGGAGTTGCTTTAGATATAGATGAATTACTTCAGAAAGCCCTTGGCATCATAAAATAATGGCCTTATGATACTACTTGATTACACCTTCCTTCTCCTCTCCATGCACAATACAACACTGTCTTGAAAAAAACAAGTTCTTATCAATAGTATCCCGTAAGATGTACGATAAAGATGATATTTATATCGAGAAGTATAAATCTCAGAAATAAAAAGCTTGCGTATTTTAGAATAAGTGATAATTTTGTCGTGAAAACCATACTGACAATAAAATCTTAAAACTATGATTAGTAAATTTACTCATTTAATAAAGGGAACCTATATAGTATTTTGTTTGGTACTATTTATTATGATACCGATTTCAATTCAGGCACAATCGAAAATAAAATCAATAAATACCTTAGAAGATAAGATTTATGGATTGAGTCTTCTATGGTCTGAAGTGAAATATAATTTTGTAAACATCGACCATTTGGATTTTGATTTGGACAGTCTTTACCGAGAAACGATGAAACGCGTAATAAATACAAAGGATGACATTGCGTATTATAAAGAGCTTGACTACTTTTTGAATCGCCTTAATGACGCCCATACCCACCTGTTCGACTATCCAGAATCGGGTTATGAGGAAACGGACTATCCTAATTACGGAACAAAATATATTGGCGGAAAATATTACTTCATTAAATATAAAAAGGATTGTCCCTATTCTGACCCAGACCTACTTGGTGCTGAAATTGTTGAAATTGCCGGATTGCCTACAGATCAGTATGTAGAGAAGTTTGTGCTACCAAGCATCACAGGTTCGACATTGAAATATAAATTGAATCAAGCTGGCCGTTTATTGTTAAATGGCTTGGAAGGCAGTTCTATCTGTGGAAAAGCAATATGCCGAGATGGTAAAATGAAGACTTTCGATATCGTACGCAATGGGGAAGCTATTCGCAAAAACGACGATGTATGGTTGCCCGAAGACGAGTATTCTTTTTATACTAACGAGGCTGTAACTTTAAATTGGAAAGATGATATTGCCTTTTTGAATATCCGCCGTTTCATTCCCGAATCAGTATGCAATGATATAGACAAGGCAATGGCAGAAATCAATGCACGTCAGTGTCGGGGGGTAATCATAGACTTGAGAGGGAATACAGGTGGAATAACTGATGTAGCATGGAGGCTGCAGATGTACCTTACACAAGCTGACACAATACGTTCTTTTGGTGCTCAGACAAGAATAAACTCCGGTTATGGCCGTGCTCAGGGTAATTATAGAAAAGAATATGAAGATTTCTATCTGTACAAGGCTTACAAAAATGAACCTTCTGAGCTGATATCAAAACCAAAAGGAATAAAGGCTTTGAGTTGTCCTGTTGCCATATTAATTGACAATAATAGTTTTTCTGCATGTGAAGACTTCCTTATAAATATTTATGAGATGCCTGACAGGCCTGTTCTGATTGGAGAAGAAACAGCCGGTTCAACTGGAGCTCCACTTGTTATAGAGCTACCTCATGAAGCCATGGCCCGTATATGCACACTGAGACCACTATTCCCATACAGCATGAAACCTTTTGCAGGGAAAGGAATTATTCCTGACATAGAAGTAGTTCCAACTTTAGAGGAGACATTGGATGGTAAAGATATTGTAATGAATAAAGCTTTACAATATATTCAAAATAAGAACTAAATAAAAAGGGAGAACCTGACGGCGCGATGCCGAAAGATTCTCCCTTTTTACTATTCATTTACCAATAATATTTACCTTCTCGAAAACATGTACATAAAATACCCAAACAGAGGATTCGAAAAACAAATAATGTACTCTTACTGAATAAATAGATATATCTAAATCTAGCTCATTCGCCTCTTTTATTGTTACTGTTTCAGAAATCAAATGGAGTTTTAGCCCCCCGTTGAAACATATAACTGAGATATTTCAGTTTCGCTTTATAAACAGATACTCAAATATCTATAGGTTATTGTCAATTCCCCCTTAGGATAGCATCCTTGGTTGATTTGTCAACAGTAATATCACCCCGTTTTGTCTTTTTGCCATAGCTGAAACTGTAGGTCAGTTTCAATGCTACGTTGCATCCATTTGGCTCACTGAATGTCCGGGTATCCTGATTATAACATCCGTAATTCATAGTTATATGTTCTTCGTAATATTTGCTGAAAGGATTTCTTACCAAAACTTCAATATCCCAAGATTTATGCGTCCATCCAACTTGAAGTTCATATACTGGCTTGATTGTTACAAAATAGGGACCTCTGATATTGATTGCCTTGTATGGCGTACGGTAATTAAATTTGAATCGCCAACCTTTCAGTAGATAAGTTGCAGAGAGTTTTGCTCTAAGAATGTTTTTTGACAAATTATAAATATCCCCTCTCACCATATTATATTCTTCGATAGCTGTAGCACTAAATCGTAAAGTATTGTTGAATACACCATAAGTCAGTGTTGCAGTCAACATATTGCCATAGAAAGTACCATCATTGACTGTTGTATTATAAATAATGTTATTGTCTGCATAATATTTGTGGACTATGTTATCAAAATACATAAAACCATTGAAAGAGGCATTGAATGTAAAGTTTCCAAATTGGCCATTGTAAGATATAATATTTCCGAATGCCTTCAATGGCTCGGCATCGAGATTACCCTGTACACTTTCAAAGAAAGATACCGGCACGGTCATAGAGTTTTTATTGGAAGGGTCAAACAATGTGTGTACGAAGTATCCGTTCAGATTCAGTGAATGATTGCTGTTGAAAGCATAATTTCCTCCATAAAAGGCGACCGGATTACAATAATTATAGTGATTTCCATTCAAGACAATATGTGAATTGGCCAAACCTGCAGACACATAATAATAATATTTTTTGCCGGAATGACTGAACTCCAAAAGTCCCTGGCTTACGTCGGTTGACAAATTCTGAGTTCCTGCGGATGAACCGCTATAGACATCATTATATGTCATATGGTCATGAGATAGTGTTGCCGAAAATCTCATATTGTTCTTAAATGATTTGGCATACATAGCGTCAGCTGATATACCATAATTATCTTCATCTACAACAGATGAAATGGTTTGACCGTCTTCGCTATATAAGCTTGAATATCTGTTCTTGCCCAATGAAGCAATACCTCTTATACTCAAACTTTGATTATGAGGAAGAGTAACAGAATAATTTGCATAAAAAGAGGGATACAGATTTCTTCCGGAAGTATTTTTGATTTTTTCTGCCTGACTTTCGATAAAACCGGTATAAGATGTATTTTGTATAACATCGTTACCTGGTTGCTCCTGTCTTTTAAACGAGATATATGAATTGAATTTATATTTATCACCAACTGATGCCACTTTCAGTCTTATCACTTGATTGTTATTTCTATACAACGAACTTTGATTGATGGAATTGCGCGTCAGTTCTTTTCCATCTAGAAATGTGAAACGTTCGGTTCCCTCTGTATAACTGGAGTAACGCGACCAGTCACCAGAAGCTATCAGAGAAAAACTCCATTTGTTTTTTGTGAAATCAGTAAATGCAGTATAGTCTCCATTTTTATAGACAAATCCTTGCTTGGCTGATATATATACATTGCCTCCGAAATCTTTAGGCTTGGTTATGAAGTTTATCAAGCCCGCTTTCCCTGCATACTTGCCGCTTGGCGAACGTATATATTCTATCTTTTGGATGTTTTTTGATAATAAGGTTTTCAGCTCTTCCTGTAATACTTCCATCCCGTCAATACAGACGACGACTTCACCGCCTGTCACAGTTGATATACTTTTGGCATCAGAAGAGACATCAAGTCCAGGAATCTGCATGACACTCAACAAATCAAATCCGTTGATACTATACTTTTTCTCCAACTCCGTTGGTATCAATATAGACTTTTCTGCTTTTTCTATCCTTGTATTGCCTTTAACAACCACTTCATCCAAATTCTCAGCCTTTTCTTGAAGGACAATATCAGCAAGAATTATTGTCTGTTTCAAATTTATGTTTACTGTATAACCTAAACACGAGACCGATAGATTATAATCACCAGATGGCACATCATCAATCTGAAACCTTCCATTATTATCCGAAATACACCCCCTGACGAAAAGGGTATCATTTAGAGAACGCATGGCTACTGCCGCACCAGTTATGATATTATTATAGTTATCCTTGATTCTTCCCTCCACACTATTTTGTGAATAGACATAACAAGGATATATTATTATCGATAAAATAATCAGCGCTTTAAGTAAATGAAATCGCATATACGTCGAATGATATTTAAGCTATTTTTATAGAGATTGGATTGTACTAATTGAATGTCAACGAATTATTTAATATGAGGGAAGTAGATTTTCGTTTACATTAGTAACCACCCGATAACCAATGCTGTCAGAAGAAGTACAATAGCTATAATGTTAATTGTAACTCCCAAGAGTTTACTGTTGGATTTACTCTTTTTCAATGCTCTCACAAGGTTGATTATTGCAATTATGAGCAATACCAACATAACAATATAAAACATAGTCATCACAAAATTGTGTACAGATTGATAACGGAATACAAATATAAAAATTTCATGAAATCTTCAACTGTATGGTAGGACATTATATAACAAACAAACAAATAAATAAAGATTCCTACTGGGATAAGCGACAGGCTGGTAGCAGTTTTTCTGCCTAACCATTCCCCCAAAAGATGACAAAGCACATGTATTGACAAATGTGGAACAATGATTTACATATTGCTGATAACCAGATGGTTTATATTATTCTCTCTAAATTCATCTGTATTCTGGCAAATTTTCTTATATTTGTAAATGCTGACTCACGTAATCTGCAAGAAACTGAGTTGACAAGCAACAATTATCAAGACCTCACAAATTTACGTTCAAAACATATCGCATGAAAAAATTTCTATTTATATTGTGGATGCTTACTCTCCCCTACTTATGGATACAAGCTCAAAATAACGAACCATATCGCACCCGTTCATTCGGGTTTGACTGGCGCACCATACAAGTACAGGTCGAAGACAATCAATTGGCTCCTCCTGTAATCACTTTAGGTGAAGCCAACCGCATTGTCATATCGTTCGACCATCTGGCAGAAAACGTAACTTACTTGCAATACAGTATTATACATTGCGATGCCGACTGGCGCCCATCGCAACTCTCTGAACTGGAATACATGGACGGAATGAATACCAATAATGTCACCGACTATGCATTCTCTACCAATACATTTGCCCACTACGTAAACTATCGTATTACACTGCCAAACGACGATGTACAACTGACCAAATCCGGCAACTATGTGGTATTGGTATATCCCGAATTTGAGCCTGAAAACGTTGTATTGCAGGCTTGTTTCAGCGTAAGTGAGCAATGTGTAAACGTAGGTGCCGGTGTCACCTCACGCACCGATATAGGCTATAATACAGAATATCAGCAAGTAGATGTTACAATATCGCATCCTTACTATCAAATACGCGACCCCTTCAACGATCTGAAGGTACAAGTATCACAAAACAGCCGCTACGATAATGAAGCAACGGTTACCAAGCCTCTGCGTGTTATGAACGATGTGATATACTACGAACACAACCGTGACCTTATATTCCAAGCCGGTAACGAATACCGACGCTTTGAGATGGTATCTATCCGATATGCCGGTATGGGCATTACCGATTTACAGTATTTCGAGCCTTACTACCATGCCTTTCTTGCAGTAGACTATCCTCGCTACGGGTCGAGCTACTTCTACGACCGCACACAATACGGACGGTATGTAATACGCGAAAGCAATGCCTCTGACAGCAACCTGGAAGCTGATTATTTCGTAGTACACTTCACATTAGACGAAGACAAGCTACGCGGAGGTAACGTATATATCGACGGCGCACTCACCGGACATTTGTACGACGAGAACTCTCTCATGCAATATAACGAAGAGACACAACAATACGAACGAGTACTGTTTCTCAAACAAGGCGCATATAATTACATGTATCTTTTCATCCCCGACGGCAGCAATCAGGCAACGACAGCCCCCACCGAAGGGAACTATTATGAAACTGTAAATGAGTATCTTGTGAAAGTATACCACCGTCCGCCAGGCGAGCGATATGATCGCCTCATAGGCACAGCTATCTGCTACTCAGGGAAGTAACAGCTACGGCAATCGTACAGCATCTATGCCGAGAGTATTCTCGGGCGTATATGTCGTACGTATTCGCCACTCTTGCGGATAGAGATTATTGGCACGAGAACCTATATTTTTTACCCATCCTAAAGGGAATCCCCGGTATGTAACGACAACATAGCCCGTCGGTACACCCAAAGGGAGAGTGATAGCTTCGCGTCGCAAATATGATATAGCCTGACTATAATCAGCCTCATAATGAGGAAATGCTGCACTATTGAAAGCCTGCGAAAGAGCCAAGGCATGCGTAGGAATATAATCCTTGCCCTTTACCGTTGCCACAGCTATACCCGCCTGCAACAGATGGAAGTCTCGACGCATACGTAATATGTCTTCGGCATAGGGCCGCGGATATGCTACTATAGTATTCTCCTCAACCTGCCACTCATAATCGTCGGGACACTTCAACCACTGCTTGACGATGGATGGTATTTGAGGCATTTTTCCACTTTTTTTGGCAAGTTTCTCTTTTCTGTTGCGTCTCGATAACGTGTCAGCAACAACATCATCAGGTTTACGCAGCAAGGCCATAAACAGCCCCTCACCCTTTGTACGGTGCGGCATGAAACGATATACAGGCATATCACCCTGTAATGCACTGCTTATCCCCCACTCGGGCTGTATGATTACAGGCAACGGCTCGGCGCCATATTGCTCCACAAGGAAAGCAATCATCGCTTCGTTCTCCTCTATATTATAGGTACAAGTACTATATATAAGCAACCCACCAGGGCGTAATGCATTCCATACATCGCTCAATATATCTCGTTGCCTTGCAGCACATGCCGTCACAGCGGCAGGTGACCACTCAGCAATAGCCTCGGAGTCTTTCCGGAACATACCCTCGCCCGAACAAGGTACGTCTGTAGCTACTACATCGAAGAAATGTGTATATGCTCCCCAATCGGCCGCACTATTATTGGTTACGACCGAAAACGGGGCTCCCCATTTCGTAACATTCTCGGCCAATATTGCAGCACGAGTTCTTACATACTCATTGCCAACGACCAAACTGCCCTGCGGCAGTAACGAGAGCGCATGGGTAGTCTTTCCACCGGGAGCAGCACATAAATCGAGATATCTCACCGGTTGATGTATCCATTGCCTTATCACCTCGCCCAAAAACATAGAAGCGGCCTCTTGCACATAATATACTCCGGCATGAAACAAAGGGTCGAATGTAAAGGCCGGCCGTTGTGGCAAATAAAAGCCTACACCACCCGACCAGGCAACAGAGGGATAAGCCGTAACATCTATAACACTTTTATCAGGATTAAAACGTATGCTTACAGGCGACTCTGTATCAACGACAGCCTGTTCAAAAGCAGCATAATCGTCGCGCAAAAGTCTTTGCATACGGTCTATAAAGAGAGGGGGCAATGCAAGCATATCAATACCAATCTAAGTTATCGTAAGCATGACTTTGCTTATCGTACTTCAAATCCTGCAACAGAGACGACTTAACAGCAATGTGAAAATTGTAAGACTTGTACGGTCCTACAGGTACAAAACTTGCCGACATGGTAAAACAGTGTAAGTCACGTGTAATGTTACAACTCATATAGGCGATTTTTTTGGCTGTAAAGTCGTAACTTGCCGAGAAATTAAACGACCAACCTTTCGTTAGGTTAAGGTTACCCGAAAGGCTGAGGTTTTGTATAAAACGACCATTGTACTCCAATTTCTCTTTATTAAAGTCGCCATAAGCATAGCTTACCGAATAGTTGAGTGTAAGACTCCAAGGTACGTTCCAGCGATAGTATCCGTCACTATCATACTCACCCTCATCGCTATCACTGTTTCCGCCCCGCATACGACGATTTTTTTCCTCGGCAGCAGCTGCACTGTTTTGTAAGGGGTCTTCGGCCATCTCCTCATCGGCCGTTTGCGGTGTCTCTCTATCTTCTTTTTTCTTAAAAGTATCATTATTGAAGGTGTATGAGAACGACGTACCTGCACTTGCCAGACGTGCCCACCCACGCCCTGCCTGAGAACGCAGCACATCAACCCGTACCGGGTTGCCATACTCATTGAGCTGATAACAATACGGGTCCCATGTAGCCTGCAAGTTGAGGTTAAATCCCTTGGTTAGTTTTACTAGCATGTTCGTATTGATATTAGACCACCGCAAGGAGTCGGCTGCCATGTTGTAACTTGTACTCACCGAAAGATTTTCTATCAACGATATTTTTTTCACTCCGGTAGAGTCGGCATCACTCTTCACCTTCATCTCGAGGTTATTGGCAAAAGACAGGCTTATCAAGCCACGCTCACCTTGCGGTGCCGTACCGAAAAGTCCATGCGAGAATGGCGAGTACTTCTGCTCTACAAATTGGCCATTGGCATTGGTATATTGTAACGTTTCATAAAAGCCCCAAAACGGATTACTGAAATCGGGAGCATAAGAAAACGATACCGACGGTGTAAGTACGTGACGTATCTGCTTCACTGCATCGCCCAAGAACTTCATGGGCGTATAGAAACCATACAATTTGGTTTGGAAACTAACAGCTGTATTAAAGTCGTATACATTATAAAAGCCATAGACCGTATCATTGACGATAGCCGAACTTTGAGGGTCCCACTCACGCAAAATCTTGTTGGAATACATACGGTCGTTGAAGTTGACCGAAGCAGTAAGGTTAAGGTACTTGAAGAGTGTAAAAGTTGCCGAGATAGGAATACTATGACTCATGCCGTTTCGCCAATCCTTAATAAGATTTTTCTTCAATATCTCGTTTTGCTTCGCTGTTATAGAGTTCTGCAACCTACCGCTATACGAGAGCTGTATCTTCTCATACCAACGTTCGGGACCGGTTGCATTCTTACGCTTGAAAGGGCGTATCTGACTCATTGAGATAGTAAGGTTGGGCAAAGATACATTAAGGGTAGAGTCTTGTGTCCGTTGAGTAATGTTGGCAGTTGCCGAAATACTAAACGGCGCATTGGGAAACTTATATGTATAGTTGATAGAAGAACTCGAGGTTGAAGACGTAAACTGATTGGGGTCGTAGTAAGAACCTATATCATTGCGCGTATAACCACTGGTGGCAAAATTTACACTGGCCGAAAACGACGAATTGGTGCTGGCCTTGGCGTCTTGTGTATGAGTCCATGCAACACGGAAGTTGTTTTGCTTTGAATAGTCGGGCAAGCCTTTGTCGCCGGTTATGGTCGTTATATAGCTAATATCTACACTACCCGAAAATTTATATCGCTTGACATATGCCGAACGTCCTCGCAATCCCCACGACCCCTTGGTGTATATCTCGCCAGTAAGAGCCAGGTCGACGTAATCGCTAATAGCAAAATAATAGCCACCATCACGAAGGTAAAAACCGCGCGTCATTTCATCGCCGAATGTGGGCATAATGATACCCGATGAATATTTGTCGGTAAAGGGAAAGAACCCAAAGGGAACAGCCAACGGAAGGGGCACATCTTCCAGCACCATATATGCAGGCCCGGTCACGACATTCTTCTTAGGTCGCACTTTGGCTTTTGTCAGTTGCAGGTAGAAGTGTGGATGCTCGTGATTGTCGCACGTAGTGTAACGTCCATTTTCCATAAAGAGAACATTCTCCTCCATCTTTTTGGTGCGACCGCCGGTAAGATATCCTTCACCTTGCTGCGTTATTACGTTTGTAATAAATCCCTTCTTACTCTTAAAGTTGTATCGCATCGTTTCCGACTCATACTCTCCACTGGCATCTTTGTAGATGGGACTGCCTATTATTTCTCCCAAACTATCGGGACGCCCCATGGCGTATACGGTACTACTGTCGAGGCTCATCTGTATTTGGTCGGCATCGAGCTGTATATCTTGATACTTCACGACACTTGTACCATACATGTAAGCCATGTTACCCGCCAAAAATACCATGGAATCTTGTGCCGAAAAATCTACAATATCCTCCAGAAAAGGCTTTTTCTCTTTTCTGAGGCTATCGGAAGCGACTGAGTCAATAGGTACGGCTAACGAATCGGCAGCAACCGTATCGGCTACGGTCGATGTACTAGCTGCAAGTCCCACACTGTCGGTACGATGGCGCCGACGATCTGATGGTAATACGGAGCGAATGGCCGAACGTCTTACAGAATCGGCTGACAAGGTAAGCGAATCAGTAACAGTGTCGGACACCCTCCCCTCACCTTCGTAAGACAATGCAACCGACCTTACCGATAATAGGCTAAATAACAGTATAACAGATAATATGTATATTTTGTTTCTCACTGCCATCGCTCAAGCAACAGTCAATAAGGTGCAAAATTACACATTTTCGGCAAGATAAAGGGGATTAGCACCGTTTTAATATATTTTAGAACCAAAGAGGGCTGCCAATTTGTCAAACCTTCTCACATTATCTTCTCCATAACGTGCCATTGAATGACGCACTGCATCGAAGCTTTTCATTCGGTCGGGTTGCGACTTGGAGAAGAAATTATCGGCGTAACACACCAGCTTCTCCTCAAGTGTCACAGGTTGCATATCGCGTAGCGGCAAGGGCAAATGCTGGTTCAATATTTCGTCGACGGTCAACCCCACTCCAATATGTCGCTCACACACGAGAGCATGCGCAGGTAATCCTTCAGCGTTCAGAATCTCTGCACCTATAATGCCATGACGCATATAGGGCTCATTACCCATGCATAAGATAGAAGGTGCATGAGTACGAAATACCCCTATGTCGTGCAACATGGCAGCTTCATAGAGAAATGTACGGTCTATATCAAGCTCCGGGTGTTGCGCCGCCAACTTCTCGGCAAGCTCGGCAACCTGACTGCTGTGCTTCCATACCAACTCGGTAAGCGGTTCACCCTCGGGATAGTATTTGTTGAAGAGCTTTTTTATATTGCTGTTATCCATATAAAGAGACACGGGCCGCTGTCGTTACAGACAGCGGCCCGTGGTATGAAAAATTGATTATTCTACAATTTCGTTCCAACCAAATGTATCGGGAGCTTCGCCCTTCCGTATGGCGCAAAGCTCATCGTAGAGCTTTTTACACCATGGTCCTACCGTACCATCGGTTGTATAAGTATATGACACGCCGCGTACGGGGTCATCGATACGCGAGATAGGACTGATTACAGCGGCAGTACCACAAGCAGCAGCCTCTTCAAACGTAGAAAGCTCATCTTCAAGAACAGGACGGCACTCTACCTTCAAGCCCATCTTCTCGGCAAGCGCTTGCAAACTACGATTGGTAATAGAGGGCAATATTGACTCACTCTTAGGCGTGATATATGTATTGTCACGTATACCGAAGAAATTGGCGGGGCCACACTCATCGATATATTTTTTCTCTTTGGCATCGAGATATATGGCAGCCGAATAACCGCCCTCATGTGCCAACTCACCCGAAACGAGGCTGGCAGCATAGTTACCACCTACTTTATATTTACCCGTTCCGAGTGGTGCTGCACGGTCGTAACCTCGCATGATAACCATTGGAGTAGGTACCATACCCTCTTTGAAATAAGGGCCTACAGGCATTACAAATACGACAAACGTATATTCCTTGGCGGGCTTCACACCAACTTGGCTCGAAGTACCTATGATGAGCGGACGGATATATAAAGAAGCATCGCATTCGTAAGGAGGCACAAAGCGCTCGTTCTTCTTTACACACAATTTTACGGCTTCCTTGAATAATTCGATAGGCATCTCGGGCATTAATATACCGCGGCAAGAGCTTTGCATACGCTCTGCTCCGGCTTGCAGACGGAAGATACGTATTTTACCGTCTTTGCCTCTGAAAGCTTTCATTCCTTCAAAACACTCTTGCCCGTAATGCAAGCAGGTAGCTGCCATGTGCAGGTCTAATGTTTTCTTATCTGTCACTTCGAGCGAGCCCCACTTTCCATCTTTGTAGTAGCAACGCACGTTATAGTCGGTATCGAGGTATCCGAAACCGAGGCTGTTCCAATCAAGATTTGCGAGTTCCATAAGTCTTCAATTTAGGTTCTACAAAGATATATTTTTTCTATTAGGAATACAAATTATAAGCTAATATTATCTGAAAAAGTACAATAGGCTTTTAAAATCAGCATAACATTCTGATTATCAGAATGGATATTGACGATTAGGATTTTTAGGGAACCATCCTTTTTTTACCCGCTCTTCTTGCTCGAAAAGCTCTTTGATAGTCCAAAACGAGGAGAAAGAGAATACCCCGAGCAAGGCCGACCATACAACCTCGGCAACTACTATCGACAAGGCAACACCTATAATCCCCAATACAAGAAATATCCACCAGCAGCGAGTCCCCCAATAATAATAGGCTTTTATAGTGATAGGATGAAACAAGCCTATGATAAGAAAAGTACACAGCCCTATAAAGAGCCCGATGAGATGGTGCGAAGAAAGGAATGATATCATACTCAATACACAATTAAAATAACACTGCGATAACATACTCTGCCTATCAGGCAGTGCGTTTGCTGCATGGTGTAGCAAAGATAAGACTTATGGTGGAAAGAGCAAATCTTACCCCGTTCGTTTTAACTATTTACATATAACACAACAAGAAATAAATTTGTTTGGCTTAATCCAAAAAACTTTGCTACGTCACTCTTTTTTCAGGCTATATGCATCAAAGTATTGCATTACACCGAAAAAGTTCTTTTCTTTGTATAAAGAACCAAGACAAACGACATATATGAAATTTCTGTTTGTTGTTCAAGGCGAAGGGCGCGGGCATTTCATGCAAGCCATTGAGATGCACTCGATGCTACAAAAGCATGGGCACGAAGTTGTTGCATGCCTCGTAGGGAAAAGTCCACAACGAAAAATACCACAATATCTGTACACACGTCTTGCTGATGTAAAGATATTATCATTTAAGAGTCCTAATTTTGTGGCACATCCCGGGGACAAAAGACCGTCGGTATTTTTCAGCGTAATCTACAACGTGATGAAACTGCCCGAGTTTTCACAAACGGCACGGTTCTTACGTCAAACCATCAACCAATACAAGCCCGATGCTGTCATCAACTTCTACGATGTAATGTTGGGGATTGCCAATATATTCCACCCCATGAGAGTTCCCATCATCTGCATAGGGCATCAATACCTCTTCTTACATAAGAAGTTTGATTTCCCCGACAAGTTGAAAGTCGAACTCGACTCGCTCCTCGTCTTTACCCGCGCCACGAGCATAGGAGCATCTAAGCGACTTGCCCTCTCTTTCTATGCTGCGCCCGACGATACGCAACGTGACATCATAGTTGTGCCGCCACTACTGCGACAATCTGTCCGCAATACACAAAGTACCAAGGGGAATTATATACATGGGTATATGCTCAACAGCGGATTTGCCGACGAGGTACAACAATGGCATAAGCGCCATCCTGACATTGAAATGCATTTTTTCTGGGACAAAACCGATGTGCCCGAGACCTACGAATATGAACCGGGGCTCACCTTCCATTACATCAACGACGAAAAGTTTCTGCAACTGATGGCTGGTTGCGGAGGCTACGCCACTACGGCAGGATTTGAGTCGGTATGCGAAGCCATATACTTGCAAAAGCCCATATTGATGGTGCCCGTACATATAGAACAAGAATGCAACGGATATGACGCCATGAAGGTAGGTGCAGGTATCGTATCTAAAACCTTCGATATGGATAAGCTGCTCAATCTCATGCAAAATTATACGCCCAACCGGGAATTTGTGACCTGGTGTAACCAAGCAGAAGAGCGCATCATGAAAGCCATAGAAGAGACCATACACAACTACCGCAATCGCTGGTATCACCGTTTTTTTGCAAGGCATCTGTTTCGATAATCGGCATCAATCCTTGGCTTTTACCACTAAAATATCTTTGATGTCGGTCGTATAACAGGGCGATAAGTGTTCTTGTTTGGCCATCCACACTCGCCGGTTACCCTCTGCCCCCAAACGCAAAGTTCCCTTTCCGGAACGCAAGTTTACCTCATCGAGCACCTGCATGAGCTTGCGATGCTTCTCGCGATCGACCGTATCGTACAAGCCCAGTTGTACATGGTCTCGAGGTACAATACCACCTAATATAACCCCGGCCTTTCTGTAAGCCTCTCCTGGCCTGTAGACCGAAGCCAAAGCCTTGCGTGCATATTGCGAGAGCTCTATGGTACTATCTGAAGCCACTGGTAAAAGAAGCTCACGAGCTCCCACATAACAAGTTGTAGCTCGCTGCCTCCCCTTGATAAAAACCAATACCGAAGCCGCGGCCGATGCTTGCCGTCTCAATCGGGCAGCAGCTGTCGCCGTAAAATGCGCTACAGCTTCGTAGAGGTCATCAAACGTCATCAAAGCCTGTCCGAAAGTCCGTGAGACGGTAAGAGACTGCTTTCCTTCTGGATGTTCATCGTCGGCATAACAAACTATTCCATTCAATTCGTCATGCGTACGCTCCACTTCGACCGAGTAGCACCGTCGCAATACTTGGGCTTGTCGTCGTGAAAGCTCCCATGCCGTGGCTATACCATCGGCCATCATACGAGGAGCCAAACGCCTTCCTACCCCCCACACATCGGCCACAGAACACTCCATCAAGGCAATAGCTATCTGATCGGGCGACAGAAGTGCACACACACTGTTGTAACGGGGCATTTTTTTGGCACGTCGCGACGCTATCTTAGCCAACGTCTTGGTTGCAGCCACACCTACACTCACCGGGACACCTATACAACGTTGTATTTCATCTACAATGTTTTTTGCATATTCGCTGGCTGTATCCTCTCCTACTACACCATCGAGACGCAAGAAAGCCTCATCAATACTATACACCTCTACATCGGGCGAATAGTACGACAAAAGAGACATGATACGCCGTGAAATATCACCATACAATATATGATTAGACGAATATATAGCCACATTATTTCGTTCAAAAAGCTCTCGCAACTCAAACGCCGGTTGCCCCATGGCTATACCTAATGCCTTGGCCTCATTACTACGAGCTATGACACAACCATCATTACCGCTTAGTACTACAACAGGACGGCCATTGAGCGCCGGATTGAAGATGCGCTCACACGAAACAAAAAAGTTGTTACAATCTACCAGTGCATACATATACGCCCCAAAACATCGGCTATAATCTTCTATCGCCGCATACCTTTGATAACATACGACACGATACCCCACACTTGGAAATTGCTTCCCTCACGGACATGTAATGCCGGATAGGCGGGATTGGCGGGCTCCAACCAAATACCATCACGACGCAATGAGATACGTTTAAGTGTAAATTCACCATCAATAAAACATACTGCCACATCGCCATCGCGAGGACGTAACGACTTGTCTATAAGCAGTAAATCGCCATCGCTTATACCACAATCGCGCATAGAATCGCCCGAGACACGAGCACAAAAAGTCGATGCAGGATGTTGTATCAGCACCCTGTTCAAGTCTATGACATCGTCATTTCTGTCTTGCGCCGGAGAAGGAAACCCCGCCGGAACAGCCTCATCCATAACTGTTACTTGCAAATCCGTTTGAGGCTCTACACGTCGTATATCATCCAATTTTTCCATCCTACAATCTTTCCTCAAGCTGCCGGACGTATTATTTTATTCCGGCAAAACGTCATGCAGCTCGTCTCCACTGCCACAACGACAATAGTATATACACTCCTATCGCGGGAGCAAGTCCGGCAAGACCCTGCCATGCAAGCAGCACAACCGATATACCCAGCAAAACATAACGCAAGGCATTTCCTCGCCAACCGTAACTCGAAAATTTCAGTGAAAACATAGGTATCTCACTTACCATCAAATACGAAAAGAGAATTATTGAAAGCAGCACACATAATACAAGCCATAAAGGCACTATTGCACCCGATGCAAATACATGACAGACACCTATCCACCACAATGCATCGGCCGGAACAGGTAAGCCTATAAACGAATGCGACTGACGAGTGTCTATATTGAACTTGGCCAATCGCAACGCCGAAAATACCGGTATAAGCAGAGCGGCATACGAGAGCCACGCTACATTGGCAGGAAGTGACAGACTAAGCCCATGCATTACCAACAAGGCTGGAGCCAAGCCAAAGCTCACCAAATCGGCAAGAGAGTCAAGCTCTTTTCCCATAGGAGAATATGCGCCCAATAAACGAGCTGAAAATCCGTCGAAGAAATCAAATAATGCCGACAATGCCACACAACACGCTACACCATAATAGAAGCCTTTAAGAGCAAAAATAACTCCTATACAGCCCGATAGCAAGTTAAGGCATGTTATCGCATTGGGAATATGTCGTCTCAAACTCATAATTTTTCTTCCTTCCGAGAAGGCAAATAGGCAACAACCGTCTGATTTCCTACCGTACGCTGGTCTATATCTACCTTTATTTCACTATCGAGAGGAAGATACAAATCTACCCTCGACCCGAATTTGATAAAGCCCATATGCTCGTCAATTGTACATACATCACCGGCATCGGCATAAGTAACGATGCGACGGGCACACGCTCCTGCTACCTGACGCATAAGAATCTCATCGCCTCCACGGGTTTTTATCACAATGTGCGACCGCTCGTTTTCGGTACTTGATTTTGGCAAATTGGCTGCCCAGAACCTGCCATCTTGATGTGATACACTCTTTACACAACCATTTACCGGCGTCCAGTTGGCATGAACGTTAAACAACGACATAAATATCGATACCTGCATACGCCAGTCGTGAAAATATTCACCTTCATATACCTCCTCACGTACAACCACTACACCATCGGCAGGCGCTACAACAACCCTGTCCATATCAACTCCTTGAGTGTTGAAATGTCTTCGTGGCGACCTGAAGAAATTTACCAATATCAGGTACACAACAATCGTGGCCGTTACAACAAATACTGTCAAATAGAAATAAGGCACAAAAAGCACCATCAGCACGTCGACAAGCAAGAAAATTGCTGCCAACATCAATAATGTCTGTTTCCCTTCCTGATGTATTTTGTATTTCATGATGGCTCATTCATATTCGTGCAAAGATAATAGTATTTTATCAATCCGACAAGCTATTCTATTACGTTTGCTATATAATGATACAGAAGCACCGCTCACTCTTTTCATTTACAAATTCTACCATACAATAACTTTTTCTCTACAGCACACCACATAAAATCCATAAGAATCCTACCATCAAAATTCGACACACTGCCCAAAACAGTGCAGCATGCATAGTCTTACCCATACAACTCACACAGAGCCGTAACGCTTTATGCCTGATGAGAAGGCCTTTGCAACGTAGGATAGCTGATACGGGTATGGTACATTGTCATAAGCTTCTCGGTAAATACCTCTTTGATGGTTTCAACATCACGGAAACTAAGGGGTGTCTCTTTAAGCAAACCATCGGCAATTTGAGAATCGATAATACGATTTACAAGCTGCGATATTGAGGTCTCGTTATACTCTTTGAGGCTTCGTGATGCTGCTTCAACAGCATCGGCCATCATAAGTATACCCGTCTCCTTAGTTTGCGGATTGTGGCCTGGATAAGTAAACTTCTCATCGTCGACCGGCTCTCCGGGATGCTGATTGCAATAGGTATTATAAAAATATTTGGCCTTCCCATGACCATGGTGTGTAGCTATAAACTCACGCACCTGAGGTGGTAGACCTGCCTTCTCGGCCATCTTCAGGCCATCAGCCACGTGCGATATAATGATACGGGCACTCTCTTCAAGAGGGAGGTCTTTGTGAGGATTGATATTTCCTCCCTGGTTTTCTGTGAAAAAAGCCGGATTAGAAAGTTTACCGATATCATGATAAAGTGCGCCAGTACGTACCAACTGGGCATTAGCACCCACCTTGATAGCCGCAGCAGCTGCCAAATTGGAAACTTGCATAGCATGCTGGAATGTTCCAGGAGCCTCTTCAGAAAGACGCAATAATAAAGGAGAATTGATATCGGACAGCTCTACCAACGTCACCGAAGAGAGGAATCCAAACGTTCGTTCAAAAATATAAATGAGCAAATAGGTAAACAGCAGCAACACACAGTTTATTGCCAAATACAGCAACATGGTCAGGTCTACCTTCATAATGTCGCCTTCGGTAAATAAAGTATAACCCATATACGCAATACCGTATGCTACAAAAACTATAATAGAGCAACGGAAAAGTTGCGACCGCTTGGAAAGGTCGTTAAGGCTGTCGATAGCTGCCATACCTACAATGAGTTGCAAGAAGAAGAAAAGCAAAGGTGCAGGAGCGGCAAACGAGCAAATAATGACAGTAACAAGGTGTACATACAGCGCGACACGTGAGTCGAAGAACGTCACCATTATGATAGGTATAATGGCAAACGGTATAAGGAATATTGCATTGAAATTGAAGCGTGTCACAGTAAATGCCGCTATCGAAACTGCCACGACAAGCAGCATGATGAATCCTATCACCTTGTTTTGACGGAACAAACGGTGACGGAACAATGCCAAGAAGAGAAAGAGAAACGCAATGGCACAACTAAACACTACTGCCTGCCCTGCAATCGTAAAATATTCGTGCCGGGCATCAGTGGCTGTCTTTTTAGCTAGTACCATTTCGTACGACTTCAAAATGCGATATATCTCGGGGGTCACTATCTCGCCCCGGTCTACTATACGTTCACCGGCCTGTACCATACCTTGCGATAATGATATTTGCTGCAAATATTCATCGCGTACTTTTTGAGTCGTCACACTATCTGGCAAAATATTTTCGACAAGAAAATCATTCAATCCGGTCGACTGTAATATGTGTCGCGAATAAGTATCGGGATAGGCATCTAAAAATCGCTCATATGCAGCCTTGGGAGACAAGAGCTTTTGTGTAGGATAGTTCTTGGCAAGATTGTTCTGTAAGACACGGATACCCGATATCTGCCCTGTCTGCAATGCCGTATAGCATTCGGCCGATACAATACCTGCATCATAAATACTCTTCAACGTATCGCAATATGCCTTGCGATAAGCAGCCCCTATGGGAATGGCCGGATAATGCATCAGTACACTATCGAAACGGGCAACCATCGTTTTTCCAATAGTATCGTCTATGCGATAGATGGGCTTGAAAGTAACCAAAATACTGTCTTGCTCACGGCGTATCAGGTCGTCGTCTTTATAAATAGGAAAGTCAAAAGGCGCCGTTAAGAGGCTATATGACCACGGACGGCCTTCGTGAAACACATAAAGCGAGCGACCTTCGCGAGGGTAAAAATAGGTAAGCAATGCCACACTCACTACAAAAAAAAGCGTAAGTACGACCCAACGGCTCACTTTGATATTGTTTTTTTTCTTGTTGTCCATCTCTTCGTATCTTTTAATTGTTGCGCGGTGTTATTCGTTGACACGCACCGCACTCTGCACTCCATCTATCTTTCGCAATGCCGTACATAGTTTTTCCACAGTGCCCGTATCATGCGCCATGATATTCAACTTGCCTGAGAATACTCCTTGATCGGCCTCGATATCCATAGAACGCATATATATCGACAATTCGTCCGATATAGTGCGTGTAATCTCGTTGAGAATTCCCATACGGTCAATACCACGGATAAGTATCAGAACCGGGAAATTCTTGTCTTTTCCAGCCTGCCACATCGTAGCTACCAGCCTCGACCCGAAGCTCGACTTCAATTTCATAGCCACAGGGCACTCGCGCTTGTGCACCACAACGGTTTTTTCGTCAGGCTCTACATATCCCAACACATCATCTCCGGGTATTGGATGACAGCAATCGGCTATGACATAGTTTTTTACCCCATTCTCCTCACGCAGTATATATGTCTGCTTACGGTCGATACTTGCCTTGGGGTCGTCGGTAACAGGTTGCACCTTTTCGCTCTTCGGCTTTGCAAGTCCAAGGGTAAGATAACGCACAAGTATATTTCCTCCTTTTTTGGTTTTCAGGAACTTGCGTATCGATTCGTCCAAATCAAGCGAGCCAGAACCTATTTTGAAGAAAAGCTCATCGGTATTCTTGAAACCTAAACGGCTCAATATGCGCGTCATTAGGTCATTGTTGTTTTCAATGTTATTTTCGGCAAGGAAGTCGTTAAATATCTTCTCGCCTGCGCCGATAACTTGTCGGCGGTCTTTACGCAAGGCTGCTGCGAGCCGCGATCGTGCCTTAGCCGTAGTCACGAAATTAATCCACTCTTCCTTAGGAGTTTGCGACTTCGACGTAAGGATTTCCACTTGGTCGCCACTTTGCAATTTCTGGCTTAGAGGCACCAGCTTATGATTGACTTTAGCTGCTATACAATGGAAGCCTAAATCGGAGTGCAACGTAAACGCAAGGTCAAGCGCTGTTGCATCTTTAGGCAGCGTAATAAGATCGCCCTTAGGCGTAAAGACAAATATCTCGGTACTGAAAAGATTTAACTTGATGGTATCCAAAAAGTCCATGGCATTGGGCTCCGGATTATTGAGAACGTCCTTGATAGTATTTATCCACACATCGAGTTCCGACTCCTCGTCCGACTCTCCTACCTTATATTTCCAATGAGCTGCAAGGCCGCGTTCAGCTATCTCGTCCATCTTTTCGGTCCTTATCTGCACCTCTATCCAATTACCGTCAGGCCCCATTACCGTAAGGTGTAAGGCACGGTAGCCATTCGCTTTAGGACGGCTCACCCAGTCGCGTGTACGCTCTGGATGCAATTCATACAAATCAGTGATTAGCGAATAGATAGTCCAACACTCGGTTTTTTCCTGGGACTCATCGGGACACTCAAAGACGATGCGTACAGCATACAAGTCATACACCTCTTCAAAGGGTATATGCTTGCTTTGCATTTTGTTCCATATGGAAAAGACCGATTTCACCCGCGCCTTCATCGTATATTTATACCCAAGTGCGTCGAGCTTTTTCTTGATAGGAGCCGCGAACTGAGTATATATCTCGTGCCTATGCTCCTCAGTCTCCATGATTTTACGTTTTATCTCTTCATAGGCTTCGGGATGCTCATACTTGAAGCTCAAATCTTCCAGCTCGGTCTTGATGGCAAAAAGCCCCAAGCGATGTGCCAATGGTGCATAAATATATGCCGTTTCACCGGCTATCTTGTACTGCTTATTGGGCAACATCGAGCCCAAAGTACGCATGTTATGCAAACGGTCGGCTATCTTGATGAGAATAACACGAATATCTTCAGACATTGTAAGCAACAACTTCCTGAAATTCTCGGCCTGCAACGAAGCTTGGTCGCCAAAGATACCTCCCGATATTTTGGTCAATCCCCATACGATAGAAGCTATTTTGTGCCCAAATAAGTTCTCCAAATCCTCGACTGTATAGTCTGTATCTTCCACCACATCGTGCAACAAAGCTGCACATATCGAAGTAGAGCCCAGCCCTATCTCCTGGCTGACAATGCGCGCCACTGCAATGGGATGCATGATATAGGGCTCACCCGAACGACGCCGCACGCCCTCGTGAGCTGCACGGGCAAAAGCAAAGGCGCGCTTGATAATCTCCACCTTTTTGCGATGATTTGAACGCAAATAGCCATTGAGCAAATCTTGAAAGGCCTCGTCGATGAGTTTCTCTTCCTGGGTATGTTTAAGGCTCTGATCTTCCATAGAATGAGATAAAGTTTAACAAGCAAATATACGCAAAAATTCGTTTCGATGTATAACTTCCTTTGTTAATTCTGCACAACATCTACTACTTTCTTCACTTGCACTCTTTTCATTACAAAGGCTGTTACACAATACGGAACGCCATACGACGCCTTCCATAAAGTGCAACAGCCCTGACGGCAAGAGGCCACGCAAGCAACCTCTACACCTACTGGCGTTCTATCGTAAAGCCGGCATTGCGTACAAGATTCATCAATTGCTCCTCCGTAATACCATTGGGAACAACCGTCAGCAGACGGTCGGGACTTTTCAAATCTACACTCCACGAAGCTACACCCTCGGCATGATCGAGAACCGGCTTTACCTTGGCAATACATCCGTTACACATAATATTGGTACGAAATACCCACTCAGATTCTTTTTCTTTATCGGCATGAGCGCCGGTAATTTTACTCACGATATGATTCCATTTCATTTTTACTGACAATTAATATATATTACAAAAATTTATTTTCTCCATCGTAATCTCAAGCTATTTGTAACCACACTGACACTACTCAATGCCATGGCAGCACTTGCAATCATAGGATTGAGAAGAAATCCATTGACCGGATACAAGATACCGGCAGCAATGGGAATGCCTATAATATTATATATAAAAGCCCAAAAGAGGTTTTCACGAATGGTACTTACCGTTTTTCGCGACAGCAACACGGCCTCGGGAACCTTTGTAAGTTCGCCCGACATAATGGTCATAGAAGCGACATCCATAGCAATATCACTACCATGCCCCATGGCTATGCTTACATCGGCTTGTGCCAAAGCTGCCGAATCGTTAATGCCATCGCCCACCATAGCCACTACCTTTCCTTCATGTTGCAATTGTGCTATAAAAGAGGCCTTATCGGCTGGCAACTCTTCTGCTTTGACATGCTCTATACCAGCCTTGGCAGCTACGGCTTGTGCCGTAATGGCATTATCACCTGTAAGCATATATACCTCAAGTCCCATCTTCTTCATTTGCGCCACAGCTTGCCGAGAAGTTGCTTTCAGCGGGTCGGCTATGGCCATGACAGCAAGAGCACGACTACCGGAAGCAAACCATACCACAGTATATGCATCTTGTTGCCAACGACGGGCATCTTGCTGAAGCATTGCACTCTTCTCTATACCATGTTCGTCCAACAAGGTTTCATTTCCTGCCCAATAGGTTTCGTCTCTCACTACGGCCGATATTCCTCTACCCGGTAAAGATTCAAAAGCTGCCACCTCGCAAGGTTGTACGCCATGTAACGAGGCCACAATAGCTTCGGCCAGCGGATGCTCCGAACGAGCCTCCATGGCAGCCAATATAGAGGCATACTCATCAAGGGCTTCTATCCACGATATCTCCACTACCGATGGATGCCCCTCTGTAAGCGTACCTGTCTTATCAACAACCACAGTCGTAAGACGGTACGACGACTCAAGACTGTCGGCATTTTTTATAAGTATTCCCCCCGAAGCTGCGCGCCCCATGCCTACAGCTATGGCAGTAGGTGTCGCTAATCCTAATGCACATGGGCAAGCTATAACCAATACTGTAACAAATGCCAGTAAAGCATGTGAAAAAGCGCCGGCGCCACCTATTACCAGCCACAACACAAAAGAAAGGAGAGCAATACCCATCACAACAGGCACAAATATACCGGCAACTTTATCGACCAACTTCTGAACAGGTGCCTTACTGCCTTGTGCCTCTTGCACAACCTTAATTATCTGCGACAACAAAGTCGCTGCGCCCACCTTTTCGGCAACAAAGACAAGCGAGCCTTTCCCGTTGAGTGTACCGGTATATACTGGTTCGCCGGCCTTTTTCAGCACTGGCATTGGCTCGCCACTGAGCATGCTCTCGTCGACATACGACTCGCCGCTTTCCACCTTACCGTCTACGGCAATGCGTTCTCCTGGACGCGCCACGACTCTATCGCCCACAGCTACCGAGTCAATCGGTGTTTCTTGCATCGAGCCATCTGGCAATAACTTCATAACCGTTCGCGGCTGCAACCCCATCAATTTCACAATGGCCGCATTGGTCTTATCCTTAGCACGTTCTTCGAGCATTTTACCTATCGAAACGAATGCTATAATTCCGGCAGAAGCCTCAAAATAGACATGTGGTTCTATACCACGAGCTATCCAAAACTGAGGGAAGAGCGTATTGAAAAGACTAAATAAATAAGCAACACCTGTACTCACGGCTACCAGGGTATCCATATTAGCACGCCCGTGTTTGAGTTGCGACCAGGCTCCCTTATAAAAACTTGCGCCAAATACCAGTAACACCGGCGTTGCCAGTACCCAAAGCCAATAATGCAAATAGGGAATATCGGGCATCCACATCGATAGCGCCATAAGGGGCACAAAGAATGCCAACGCACCTATCATACGGTTTCGCCACTTACCTGCTTCCTGCTTATGATAATTGGTTATAAACGAAACATCATCTTTGGGTGCGTCTACTACCAAAACGAAACCTGCATCCTCAACAGCCTTAGCCAATGAAGATGGTGAAGTGATGGCTTTATCGTATGTTACATGGGCTTGTGCAGCGGCCAGATTGACAGTTGCATCGCACACACCGGGTTGCTGACGCAATGTCTGTTCTACTGCCGCAGCACACGAGGCACATGCCATATTCAATACCGGGAAGGTAGATGTGACAGCCGAGGCTGACGACTGTACATGGGTTTGTTCGTTCTCTGTCATATCATTTTATTTTATACAACAAAGAAACAGACAAGTCGCCACGCAGACATTACAAAATTGCCGAAAAAATTTACAGAATTACGGATATAAAACTACTTACTCTTTTCAGATAGTGTATCACTTCGACCGGCAGAAGTTTCCATAAACGAGATAGTACGGGACAGGAATTGCGGCAAAGCCATAAACTCCGGAGCATCTTTGGCCGAATGCTTGGCACCAGGTACTATCCACAGCTCTTTGTATATATCATTGGGCAAAGCATCGTATATCTGCTGCGACATCCAGGGAGGCGTACGGGTATCATTCTCTCCCACAATGAGCATTACATCCCTTTGGAAATCAGGAGCCGCCGATAACGGCAAAGCCTTGAGCGGAAAATCGGCCGGCACAATCAGATTTCTATCATATTCGCCCTTATCCTGCTTTATCACCGGTATAGCATCATCGAAAGATGTTATACATCCACGCAATATGCAACCGCGCACATCATTACGCTGTGCCGCTATCATAGAAAGATATGCTCCCGTAGACCATCCGAAGAGGAAAATATTATCGGCATCGACGTATGGACACCGCGCGACCGACTCTATAACAGCATCATAATCGAGGAGCATCTCCGTATAACACAAATAATCGGTATCCATATCAAACGGGTCGCTCGCACCGAAACCGCGCCAATCGAAAGTCACCACATTATACCCATTGGCTGCATAACAAGCAGCAAGTACCACTTGATAATACGACATATTGGCAGCGTCGGCATTGCAAATGATAAGTGTAGGGCGCGGCGTATCATCAAGGGTTGTAAAAGGCAACGGTCGGTCGGATGATTGTACGCTGTCTGAAACCTCCTGTGCAGGATAGAACCATGTTTCTATC
The DNA here is from genome assembly GCA_900538705.1 of uncultured Porphyromonadaceae bacterium. Taxonomy (GTDB): domain Bacteria; phylum Bacteroidota; class Bacteroidia; order Bacteroidales; family Barnesiellaceae_A; genus Barnesiella_A. The sequence goes on along the minus strand of UPZG01000004.1, from coordinate 85,026 downwards.
TTATATCCATCGACAGTAACTACCTCCAGCGGCTCATATATCAATCCACTATGATAGGGATAGCGTATATATTCACGGTCGGGCTTGATAGCCCCGGCTTCTACTGCCACCCCTAAGCATAAGCAGGGGAAAAGCACTCGCAGCATAAACCGCAGTATCGTTCTTGACATACTATCTTAATTGTTGCAGCGCAGCAATAGCAGCAGCACGGTCAGTCGAACTCATTACATAATTACCGGCCACGAGGACATCGGCTCCGGCTTCTACCAGGCGACGGCCGGTCTCAACATTCACACCGCCATCTACTTCTATCAACGCATGCGCGCCGGTTTCGTCAATAAGTCGACGCAGACGCGCAACCTTTTGTACCGACGTCTCTATAAAGGCCTGCCCACCGTATCCGGGATTGACAGACATAATCAATACCAAGTCGAGATACGGGAGTATCTCTTCTAACATCCCCACTGGCGTGTGCGGATTGAGCGACACTCCGGCCTTCATGCCAGCGTCCTTTATAGCCATAACCGTACGATGAAGATGACGACAAGCCTCATAATGCACCGTCACGAGATGCGAACCACAATCGCGGCAACGGTCAATATACCGGTCGGGGTCGACAATCATCAGATGCACATCGAGCGGTTTCGTGGTATATCGCGATACTGCTTTGATAACCGGAAATCCAATAGAGATATTGGGGACAAACACTCCATCCATTACATCTATATGAATCCAGTCGCAACTCTCTATAGTTTGCAGCTCATGCTCCAAATTGCCAAAATCGGCCGAGAGTATGGAAGGAGATACAATGATACTCATATATATAATTATTATTGACTACTACCAGTGAGAAGCTGCACATCATAGCGACAAAACGCATACGATATGACTCGCAGCCTCGCATCACAAAGGTAAAAAACAATACCGAATTGCCATCGTATTGCATCTATTTTTATGCTGAGTTGTTTTCATATACAATAACATCGCCTCACATTGTTGCCACACAAGGGCTCATACGGTATTTCGTCACTACCCAACCACTGTACAATTCAGAGACGATAGTTCGGGGAGGATGACCTCAAAAAATAGTTACTCAGATATTGTAGGTTTCTTCTTTTTAGTCTATCTTCGCACATCTATGGAAAAAACGACAAACAGTAACAATACACAAAAGCAAGTACTTAAAGCTTCATACATCAGCATAGCAGGAAACGGATTACTCTCTATTGCAAAACTGATTGTAGGTTTCTTAAGCGGAAGTTTTGCAGTAATAAGCGACGGTATCGACTCGGCTTCTGATGTTGCCATATCTATTGTCATGGCAGCAACAGCCAAAATCATGGGTCGCAAACCCAACTCGAAATACGTCTACGGTTATGCGAAAGCTGAGTCTATCGCTACCAAAATACTTTCGATGGTCATCTTTTTTGCCGGAGCACAAATGTTCATTTCGGCTGTAACCAATCTTTTTTCCGACACACAACGCCCTCTACCCGGCATTATAGCTATCTACGTAACAGTAGCCTCTATCATATGCAAACTGTTACTTGCCCGATACCAAACATCAGTAGGTCGTAAAGTAGACTCTTCTATGCTGATAGCCAACGGGATAAACATGCGTAACGATGTAATTATCTCATTGAGTGTTCTTGTGGGATTGTTTTTTACATACGTGTTGCACATGCCTATTTTCGATGCCATCACGGCCTTACTGGTAAGCTGTTTCATTTTGCGTTCTGCTTTCAGTATATTTATGGACTCGAACGTCGAGCTGATGGATGGTGTAAAAGACACGACGGTATATCAAAAGATTTTCAGTGCTATCAATGAGGTTGAAGGTATAAAAAATCCGCACCGTGTACGCTCCCGCAGCATTGGTGGCAAATATATGATTACCCTCGATGCCGAAGCCGATGGAAACATGACACTATGGCAAGCGCATGCTTTGGCCAATGAAGTGGAACAAAGCATCCGCAACAACATTCCTGAAGTCTACGATATAGTAGTACATATAGAACCTTTTGGTACCAATCCAGAAACCGTCTTCGGCATGGACGACAAAAAGAAAGAGTAATGATACCCTCCCCAAGGAACGTTATATGAATATATTTAGACATAGGTCTGGCAAAAAAACGAGTCACAGACTTTGTTCAATAACATTTTAGACTTACTTTTGTCATCGGTAAATCGAACTGAAGCCATGCGAGCCCAACTGTTACTCTTATTTAATCCCGAAAAAGCGTGGAAAGAACTATCGGATAGTCCGGCAAAACAGCAATATCTACTGCCGCTGCTCGTCTATCCGTTGTTGTTGCTGGCTGCAGCTTCTTCTTACATACAATATGAGTATGGCTATATAAGCCTGCCTGAAGCTACCCAGGAAGCAGTCCTTTCACTCATCAAATTCTGGGCTTGCATTGTGACAACCCGAATCGTCATGAATGCCCTGTCGCACAGATACTACAAAATGACATGCAACGCCCAACAAATGCACCTTTTCACAGGTTATACATTTACCATAGCATTGCTTGCCGCCCTTGTGAGCAACCTGCTGCCTTGCCCATTTACATTTATTGAATTTGCACCCATGTACATGATATGGGTCATATATAAAGGTAAAGACTACCTCAACGTGGAAGAAGAAGACACGCTGAATTTCGTCGTTACCACTTCGGCTCTCCTATTGGGATTGCCTTTTGTATGGAACTCTATTCTTCACATGATTGTAGATTAGACAATGAAAGCCAAACACGACTCAAATATAAACATCAAGAACAAGCGCGCTACCTTCGATTATGAGATAACGGAGACCCTGCAAGCTGGCATCGTACTCACAGGTACCGAAATAAAATCGATACGCGAAGGGAAGGCAAGTCTTGCCGATACGTTTTGCTACGTATACAACGGCGAGGTATGGATAAAAAACATGTATATTGCCGAATACTCTTTCGGTTCATACAACAACCACGTTACTCGTCGCGACCGCAAGTTGTTACTCACCGGCAAAGAGATTAGTCACATAACTGCCTCTGCACAGACTCCTGGTTACTCTATCATCCCCATACGCCTGTTTATCAATGAGAAAGGCTATGCCAAGATAGTCATAGCCATCGCCAAAGGTAAGAAACAATACGACAAACGTGAGAGTATCAAGGAACGAGAAGATCGTCGTGCTATTGACCGTGCTCTAAAACGTTGATAAAACAAAGCACAAACCTCAAAATAGTGCTTAACATAGTTTTCAAAAACTTCATATTGTATAAAAAACATTTCTATTATATTTGCTTTTTGAAGGTAAGTGCCACTATCTCGCACAAAAGCGCCCCTAAATCAAACATTTCGACACGCGCTTGCCTTATGACAAACAGATAGATTTGAGTGAGTTGTTTTAATTTTCACTGAAATGAAACCAATGATTGATGAAAAACACTCTGCCGACCTTGCGCCGTTTGCGTCGCATGGTGCTTACGGATATAAAAACAAAATCACAGACGAGATTGTCATTCCCTGTATATATGACTCAGCCGGCGAATTTTGCGAAGGACTGGCAAGAGTAAGGAAAAATAAACTATACGGATTTATCGATATAACCGGCAACCTTGTCATCCCTTGCCGCTATGAAGACGCTCTCCGTTTCGACGGAGGCATGGCAGCTGTAATGGAAGACAAACTGTGGGGATTTATAAACCAGGCCGGTGAAATGATTGTCAAAGCCGAATATGACTATATACGCTCTTTCTCAGAAGGCCTTGCTCCCGTAAAAAAGAACGAGAAATGGGGATATATCAACCGTAACGGCGAAGTGGTTGTGGGGTTTGAATACGATATTGCCGACCGCTTTTGTGAAGGCGTAGCCCGTACCAAACTATGCGGCAAAAGCGGATATATATATCCCGATGGAAAGGTTGCCATTCCCTTTAAATACGACAAAGCAACCGACTTTATCAGTGGCTATGCTGTGGTAGAGTGCAATGGCAAACAAGGCCTGATAAACCGTGCCGGAGAAGAAATATATCCCTGTGAATGTGAATATATTAGTTTGCCATTTCGCGATGGTATCACCACAATCAAGCAAAACGGGAAATATGGCTACATCAACGAAAGCGGTGCTATCATTATTCCTTGCCACTACGATAATGCCTTATATTTTATAAACGGTCGTGCAGAAGTCTCAAAAAACGACGACCGATTCTTTATTGACACTACTGGCAACAGAATACAAGAACCATAATTGCACACAATAAGAGACATAATCTGCCGATTGTGTAGATGGACAGTTCTAGGAGCTCGGCAATATGCATGGGCTTTATACTTTACCAATCTCTTATCGTGTATAGGAAGGAAACAGACATTAGTTCTGCTCACACTTTGCTTATGTGCCTATGCCGGCAACGGGCAAACAACAGGAGTTGCGCATTATATCGAATTTGCCCGTACATATGGCATAGTACGCTATTTTTCGCCCAATCCATACACCCTCAATTGGTCGGAAAGCGATTGGATGAAAGTATGTGCGTTACTTATAAACAGAGCCGAAACGCAACCGTTTGAAACGGTGTTTAAACCACTCGCTCCTACCCTGTTCTTTTCCAATAGTCCTGATTCGATACAAGACAAGACCGTCCATGCTAACAGTCCGGCCAAATATTACTATTACAGCGGGGCTGGCAAATTGAATATTCCTTTTTGGGCCCGTTTATTTACACCTGGTCTTGATAATTATATTCCCTACTACAAAAAACTCTTATCCGTTTCCGATAGTTGCGATGTCGGAATAACACCCACTGCTTATCAATATTACACCTACCCAATAACCAAAGTAAAATATCTGAATATACAACATGCACTGCCCCAAGAGACCTTCGACCGTAAGGCAACTCGTCGTCTGCTCTCTGATGCCAAAAAATATTGGCACAACCATAAAAGTACCGACGAAAATCTATCCTCAAGGCACCGCTACATTTTCGGATTATTATCGGATAAGGCAGTAAGAATAGCCGACGTGACAACACGTTGGAACATCATTCGCCATTTTTATCCTTATTACGAAGAAGAGAATCTCGACTGGAACCGCCAGTTGGAAATTTATTTGTACAAAACGATAGAAATGGAGCACATAAACAATCTCGACTCACTCCACGCTTGGTACAATATGCTCTGCCGTTTTCTTAATCCGATAAAAGACGGACATCTTTTCGTGCAAAACGACATGATGATTTCCAACATACAATCGACCTACTTACCAGAATATTATGCCCCTGCCGAGACAAAATTTGTAAACGACACACTGCTCATACGCCCCCTATCGGCTCATCCACAACCCTGGCGGATACTCCATACCATCGACAGTCTTCCGGCTTCGGAACATTTACAATGTTGCAGAGCTGTTACAAACGCTGCAACAGAAGCACATCGTAATAACCTGGCCGTCCGCAAACTTTTTTCCTCACCTGTATACGGAACCTCTTTTCTCATTCTGAGCAGCGATTGTACCGGTCATATGCATAAAGATACACTCCATGCCACCCTTCCCGATATTTTTGTACCGGAACAAGAAAAAAAGCCTATCAGAATATACAGAAACGGCATACTCTATGTTGACGCATCCTCACAACACTTGAACGAGAAACAATTTCTGTCGGCAATAACACCCGACATAAAAGGCCTCTGTTTCGATTTACGTGGACTTCCGTCTACCCAATTTGAAACCATTCTGGCGCACCTGATAACTTCCGACATAACTGCTCCGGCCACAGAAGTACCTATCAATTGTTTCCCTTTCCAACGTGAGGTATCTTGGCGTATCGGGACAGAAACTCTAAAGGCAAAATATCCGCATATTACCTTACCTGCAACCTTTATATGCGATGCTAATACGGTCAGCTGGGGTGAAACCATTCTCATGATGGTACGCCACTACCAGTTAGGCACAATCATAGGGCAAACCTCTGCCGGAACCACCGGCGACATGACACTTTTAGACCTGCCTTTGTTCCCGTTTTTTATGACCGGAATGCGCATGCATGGTATGGATGGCGAGCAACATCATGCCTTGGGTATCATCCCCGACAAGATTATTCCTGTCTATGCCAGCGACTATATGACAAATTACGACCGAACATTACACGAGGCCTTAAATACGATACAATAACGCCTGAGTATATCACCTGCCACATAATCTTATAAAAGAATAAGCGACTTTCCATGTGGAAAGTCGCTTATTATATGGGAATCTTCTATACAGCAACGCATTAACAGGCCTTAAAGCTCATATCGAGACCTTTTACCGAATGCGTCAAGGCACCCACAGAGATAAAATCTACGCCACACTCGGCATAGCTGCGTATCGTATCAAAAGTAATGCCACCCGACGACTCGGTCTCACAACGATGGTTTACAAGAGCCACAGCTTCACGAGTCTGCTCGGGAGTGAAGTTGTCAAACATGATGCGGTCTACACCGCCCACACGCAATACCTCGCGCAGCTCGTCCATGTTTCGCACCTCTATCTCTATTTTCAGTTCTTTACCTTTCTCTTGCAGATACTTGTGAGCACGGCGAATGGCATTCTCTATACCACCGGCAAAATCTACATGGTTATCCTTGAGCAAAATCATGTCGAAAAGGCCTATGCGATGGTTCATACCACCTCCTATCTTGACAGCCTCTTTCTCCAACATACGCATTCCAGGTGTTGTCTTACGTGTATCCAGCACATGAGCACCAGTGCCCTCTATTGCTTTCACATAACGTCTTGTCATGGTGGCAATACCACTCATGCGCTGCATGATGTTGAGCATTGTACGTTCTACTTGCAACAGCGATTGCACTTTACCTTCTACAATAAAAGCTACATCACCGGGCTTCACCTCGGCTCCATCTTTTATGTAGACAGTCATCTTTAACTCTGGATCGAAATAGTTGATTACACGGCGTGCGACCTCTACGCCAGCCAATACACCAGCCTCTTTGATAAGCAGTTTTTGGCGTCCCATTTCAGTAGCAGGGATGCAACAGAGGGTGGTATGGTCACCATCACCTATATCTTCGGCGAAAGCGAGCCTGATAAGGTCGTCTATAAGTTGTTGAGGAGTTTCCATTTGAATTGTTACTTATGATAATCGAGTACAAAGGTAGGCATTATGGCATGATATAGCAAACGTCAAGGGCGGAAACTATTCATCACTGAGGCAATATAGTCTATATCTTCATCGGTCAAATAGGGTGCAATAGGCATACTTACCACTTCTCGCGCCAACATCTCGGTTACGGGTAACGATAACGCATTGTATTCGCTATACGCCTCTTGTTTATGCGGCGGTATGGGATAATGTATACCCGTAGCAATACCATGTTCTTGCAAATAGCGCATAAACGCCTCTCTGTAAGGCGTACGTATTACATATTGATGCCATACATGAGTACCCTGAGCCGGTATTTCAGGCCGAGTTACAACAGGATTACATATTTTCTTGTCATAGAGCTGTGCCAGCTCGTTTCGCCGTTCATTTTCAGCATCGACATATGGCAATTTCACACGCAAAAAAGCAGCCTGTATCTCATCTATGCGACTATTTATACCTTGATGCTCGTAGACATAACGCCGGCTACCACCGTAATTGGCAAGATTGCGTACCATCTCGGCCACGGCAGCGTCAGAGGTAGTCACAATACCTGCATCGCCCAACGCTCCTAAATTCTTTCCTGGATAGAAACTTGTTCCGGCAGCATCTCCGAAAGCTCCCGTACGACAGGTGTCATCACCCAAACGACGTGCTCCTATAGCTTGTGCATTATCTTCTACAACAATCAGACCGTTTTCACGCGCCGCAGCGACCAATCGGTCATCCCAACAAGTACGGCCGTAAAGATGCACCACCAGTATGGCACGCACCCGAGATGTAACAGCTTGCGCGAGCAGCTCGGTATCGAGGTTATGTGTATGCACCGAAGGCTCTACAAAATGCGGTACAAGACCATTGCAAGTCAATGCCAATACCGAGGCCATAAAAGTATTGGCAGGCACTATCACCTCATCGCCGGGATGCAAGCGCCCCAACTCAATATATGCCCTGAATATAAGGCGTAAAGAGTCTAAGCCATTACCTACTCCTATAGCATAACGGCAACCCAAGAAATGACATATTTCATTCTCCAAAGCTTCGGTCTCAACCCCATGCAAATACCAACCAGAATCTATAACGCGAGCTGCAGCCTCTTTGAGACGCTCGGCATAAGGATGATTGAGTTGTTGCAAGGAAAGCAGAGGATAGTTTTTCATTGTGTGAGACATTGTATGTAATGCAGGAAATCATTGTAATCGCGCAAATAATCGGCTTCGTCGTAGTGTTCCGACGCCAGTACAAGACACACGGCTCCCGATGAAAAGTTATTAAGTTCACGCCAGATGCCGGGACGTATGTGCAGGCCATAATAGGGACGGTTGAGCGTCACCACCCGACGCTCGCGACCATCGTCAAGTACAACATCAAAGCTGCCACTTACAGCAATTATAAACTGTTGCAATTCTTTATGAGCGTGACCGCCCCGCTCTTCTCCACCAGGCACATCGTATAGGTAATAGACACGGCGCACGGCAAAGGGGATGGTAATATCGTTTTCCACCACCGTAAGATTTCCATTCGGCCGCACATGCTTTGGCAAATCGACTACACGACAGTCGGCAACGACATATCGTTGCGGCTTATCATCGCCTGGCTTGCAATTCGTGGCAATACTGTTCATACTCTTCAATATAGTCGGTAGCATCATATAGTGTCGACGACAATACCATTGCTACCGAGTTGGTAGAAAAATTATCTAACTCACGCCACATCATACAGGGTACATATAATCCGTAATAAGAACGGCACAAATGAAATCTACGACGCTCGCATCCGTCGTCGAGAATCACATCGAAACTGCCCGATAGAGCAACGATAAATTCTTGTTGCGTACGGAATGCATGCCCTGTACGATGTGCTCCGCCAGGTACATCGTATACCCAATAAGTACGCGCTATATCGAAGGGAATAGACGCACCGCCTTCTATAATAGAAAGATTGCCCCGCCGGTCATGTACCGTCTGTAACTCTATGATATGTACTTGCTCGAAACTCATACTTCTTATATGGCGAAGATACACATTTTTGAGGAAATGACGAAGAATATATTGCACTATTCGCCCCAGCGACAAAAGTTTTTTCGCAACGCCGCCTTACAAAGGTACAGTACATCTCTACACCAGGCAACATACGATACGCCACATCATACAGCCGGCCTGTCAGCAACAGACATCGGCCTCCATTGCCTCAAACACGCAATCTATAAAACGTACGCGTCGCACTTTCACCCTTAATCTTCAACTTATACGACGAAGAACTTATCACACGCTTCAACTCGCCATCAAAAAGGCCGTTTGACGTCACATAGCGTTCGCCCCTATCATCTTTATATACATCGTAACTTGCCTTTTTCGTGCGGTACAACCCGCAATAACTCACCTCTACATTTGCACTGTTATCAGCATAATATGTTCTATCTTCTTCTACTTCATTATCGAGCGATTTATACTCAGTATATAGGAACCCTACTATTCCTAAAATCACTATTGTAGCTAATATGACTACCGATATAGGGAAGATAATACATGCCACCACGAAAGCTATAACCACAAATAATATCACACCCACATAGAGTTTTTCTTTGCTGGTCATTTCATCAAAGACCTTTTTCACATCATCCCAAAATCCCATAATCTTATAATTTGCACGTTTGCCACTATAAATTAATTAACTCTACTACAAATTTAGAAAAATATTTCACACTTATATACTTTAATGTACCAAAACTAAAAATCATTGCCTTGATACATATACAAAGATATAAACTTTGGTACAATGGCAACAGATAATTTTCTGACAACAAAATCGGTTCTCGGTTTGGCGGAGCGAGTAGTGATGTGTCCCCCCCCGAGACAATAGTCTTTTCTGATAAGATAGTATGGATGGGCAGTTCTTTAACAAACTATAATCAGCATCAATATGCTGATAACATTTCTATATCAAATGTTACTAACTATGAATTGGTGCCAAACCTTGCTCTTGGTCAAAGTGTTGCTTGCCAAATTACGATACAGGGAGAAGTGGAAATTCTACCTTTATTCTTGACCAAACGTTTAACAAATTCAACCAGGACAACCGAAACTATCAAAAATATTGCAAAAGGTGCTACTGTTTTGGATGATGGCAAAATAGCGGGTGTAATATTTACACACACGAAAAGTATTATAAGTGGTACTGGTCTACAAAGAATAGTTATATCATTAAGCTGTCACATTTATATACACGATTGGGGAACTATCTAAGCAATGTTATATGCTATCAAAATCCCACGCAATTTGAGGTCGCGTGGGATTTTTTTGTTCAAGTCATTTGATTCTCATAACTATTTCTCCAGCATATTCCTCTGCAATGTTCTCTACAGTTGCACCCATACTCTCCAATTTTGGGAATTTCCTCATAATTGCACCACGAGCAGTACCGCTCAAATGCGGCAATGCCAAAATGTTCTGCAATCCCATTTTCTTGCACAATATTTCGGCTCGTCTGCCAAGACAAACAATTACAAAAGGCTTGACAATCCCTATCTCCCGTCTCATTATTTCTGCATACATATCCATGTGTGTAGCAGAAAACATATCTGTCGTCTTGTGGTCATAAACAAAGAACTTATTGGCATCGGTCAGATAAATACCATAACCATTGCTTACCAGTCGCTCGACCAGTAATGACATCATTTTACCTCCATTGGCTCTTTGCCTATGCCCTACATCCTGCTGACCAAACGGACTTGAAATAACCGCATCAAAGCATTCTCCATACCATTTGTTGCTCCTTAACGGGTCTTGTGCGACAATCATTATATGCGTATTGTTTTGAATATTGAACCATGTGGGCAAGTCCACACCGATAGCCCCCTTGTGCAAAGCCTTGATGTCGGAACCCAGTTGGGTATTCCCAAGCGGAATGGTTACGGAGGTGGTATCACTATATCCGTTAAATGGCTTCAAGTCCTCTGTAAATACCTTTTGCCATTCAGTATAGGGATAATCATATCCATTGCGCATTTGTTTATAGCGGTTTTCTATCCTATGTAAATATTCCACACCAAGCAGCCATTCGGCAACGAGGTGTGGAACATCATAGGACAGACCGCATTCATTACAGAATTGGTCTTGCATAGTCTTTTACTTTACTCGTTCCCATTTGAAATCCCCGGCACTAGGAGCAAGCCCCGGAGGAACTTGAATACCTAATTGATTTTTCAGTGCTTCACAGATATCTTTAGAAAGAGGAACAGCATTTTGTGATACTACTTGAATTGTTGCTCCTTTTGGAACTTTGCCGCCGCCGCAGGTGTTCCTTGCTGTACACTTAAATAGATAAGTAGCCATAATACTTTTGTTATTAGTTTTGCCTACTCTTTGATAAGGTTTTCGGCTTCCCCTTGTGACTGATTGGGGAACAAAAGAAAGTGCAGAGAGCCATTGCTATTTCTTCAGACAGGCTCTGGTAAAGCCTTTGGACTAAATAAGCAACAGCCTCTGCACCATATAGCATATAGTGAGAGGTGGCACTTATTCCCGTCCAAGAAAAATTTACCAGATTCGTCTGAAAGGAATAAGGTTCAAACACTTCCGTGTTCTATCCAATATTTCGGCACAAAAATATACCTTATTTCTCACCTATGCAAATTGTACAAGGCTGTTGCGATGGCAAAATTACTATTTAGAACGCAAACATCTCTTGATGTATAGTTCCTTTGTAGGTCAATGTGGTTATTGCTTCGGATAAAAATAGCGCAAATCTCCTACCATCTTCAAAGTATCTTGTATTGTATCGGTATGCACATTCAGCACAATACCAATACAGATGCTTTGCCGATACCTTGCGATATATTCCGAATATCATTCGTTTCAAGTGTGACCAGAAATTTTCAATGCCATTGGTCGAGAATCCCGACTTGTTCACATACTGGCCATGAGAGTGATTGACTCTTTCATGCGTATAGCCGTGCTTGTTCAAGCCATTGTATGCACCCCATTCATCAGTTACGACCGTTGAACCTTTCTCCACAATTTCCTTTATCAGTGGGAGCAAGGTTTTCTTTGTGGCGTCCTTTGTTATGAAGGTGTTTACCATTGAACCGGAACGAAATCCGACTACCGGCACTTTGGTTTTAAGGCTTCGTCCTTGTGAGTGTTGGCCTTTCTTGCGTTTCACACTCACATAGGTTTCGTCAATCTGTACTATATCCTTGAACTTTATTATCTTGTTCATGTTTTGTCTTATTCTGTTGAGCATGAACCAAGCGGTTTTCTGTGTGACACCTGTAAGTCTGTGGACAAACACACTGCTTATACCTGTCTTGTTGGTGAGGAATATAAAGATTACCTCAAACCATTTTCTCAAAGGAATATGTGTTCTGTCAAACATTGTCTTGGTTGTTACCGTAAACCTTTCTCGGCAATGCTTACACTTGTACAAACCTTTGAATTCTCCTTTGGTCTTCAACTTGTAATGCTCTGTGGATATGCAACCGCAGTGAGGACATATTGGTGTACCTCTCCACCTTGCTTGTTCAAGATATTCTCTAAAATCGGACTCATCTTTTAAAGATTCTCTCATTTCATCGAATGATTTGTAAACCTTCATTCCGTATTCTTTGTTATTCCAATCGTAAAATAGTAACATTATTTTGTTATATAAATATAATACCTTTATTTAACAGATTAACTATCAATGAGTTATAATTTGACAACATTTTCAAATTATTTTTCATTGGGTACATACTAAAAATGGCTGCCTTGTTCGGGCAGCCATTGGCGTATCTGTTGCGATATTGCTAATTATACAAGAAAACGGCGAAATGTTATCAATTTCAAGAAAAATCTTTCAGAGAATTTGAGTTCATAGGATTATCCAGAATTACGGGAAATTTTGTGGATAAGGAAATATATTAGGGTGAACCCTTCCCGCCACGAGGGGAAACAAGAAGTATCAAAGATTTAATCCTTGGACTTAGGTTTATATTAGGAGCGAAACAGATATAAAAATAGCTACCTGAAGAACAGATAGCTATTTATAAATCAATTAAATTGGACTTTACCAGTTACAGAAAAGGCAATTTGCCCATTTTGATTGTAATCCAATTCTACTTTTATAAGATATTGCTTCCAACACAAAGTTCCTCTTAAAATATAGCTCTGAAAATTATCAATACAAAGCAAGACTATCGGCATTGTAATAGTTTCACCAATTGTCTGTTCAGTAAATTGAATCAAAATTGATTGGCCTTGAGATAAGTCGACTATTGATTGGTAGTTCTTAAGGTCGTTAACCGTCATGCGATTCACATACGAATAAAACTGGTCTTGGGATACACTTCCGCCCCATTTTCCATCTACCAAGTCAAGAATCAATTTCTGGGGGGGGTACTCATGATAACTCGCTCCTCCAGACCTAATACGGATTTTTTGTTTAAGAACGGATCTGATGCCATAATAATGAAATTTAATATCTTTGTATATGTATCATGGCAATGATTTAGTGTTGGTACATTAAAGTATATAAGTGTGAAATATTTTTAGAAAAGCAACCATAACACAAAAAAATCTGTTTCATTCAATAGCCTTATACACGAAACTCTTGCCATCGTGACACATTTCTACCAGATTCCAACGCACAAAACGCGATAAAAGTGCAACAACCTGCCGACGGGGCAACGACAACAGGCGACATATGGCCGATACGGTAAGCGGCTCGGACACCGACAGCAGGTCGAGCAAGTGCCGCTCACGTTCGGTATAGGTAAGAACGGCCGGCATACCATCACCCGCACTCCGCCACACATCCATATGCACAGCAGTAGCCAGAATATTCTCGTCGGCAATGCGCACATAAGCACGCAAACGGTCATTTTCGTCGCGTGCCATCACCGGCTTATCAGCCACCTCGGGTATTTCGGCAAAAAGTACATTTTTACCCTCAGCCCGGTGCACCGACATAGTTACAGCCACTTCCGGGCAACAGTAAAGCCGGGCAGCAGCCTCAACCATATACATCTCTTCATCGCTGCGTACTCCGGCAATGCGCCCATTATCTTTTACTCCTATAAGTAGTCTGCCACCCACAGTATTGGCAAAAGCCGAGAGGGTACGGGCAATCTTCCGAGAATCTGAGATTTCGTATTTGAAATCCTGTCTCACATGCTCTCCTTCCGAGATAAGGGCGCGTATATAATCCGTTTCATCGTGCAGTTTCATGCTGCAAAGATATAGCACCAACGTTTATATTGGATACCCCATAGAAAAAAACGAAATGAAAATGCAAAAAACCACTATTTTGTGGTAACTTTGCACGCTCATTTACAACGTTCATTATATAAAACATTTCACGATATGATAAACCGTGTGATTATCCGCTCCAAAGTAGTGCAGGTAGCATACTCATATTTCATCACAAAAGAAAAAAGCATCGCCGAATCGGAAAAAGAGCTGCAATACAGTCTCGAGAAGAGTTACGAATTGTACCATGCTTTGCTGCAACTCATGGTAGAACTTACCGACTTACAGGCACAACGCATAGAAGCGGCACGCAACAAGTATCTGCCTACCGAAGAAGAGCTCCATCCCAACATGCGTTTTGTTGAAAATCAATTTATCAAAATGCTACGCAATAATGCCGACTTCATAGAGTTCCGCAAAGACAAGCCGTTCTTGTGGGATGCTGTAGCGCCAGACTTCTTACGTCGTATGCTCGACACTATCGTAGCCTCAGACGCATATCGCGAATATATGAACGGACCATTCAACGATGCCAATATCGATTGCGAATTGTGGCGCGTTCTTTTCAAGACAATCATTGCCCCCTCGGACGACTTAACGGATACTCTCGAAGGCATCTCACTTTATTGGAATGAAGACCTCAATACAGAAGCTACATTTGTACTGAAAACCATCAAACAATTTCGCGACACAGGTGAAAAGACAAAGCTCTTACCTATGTACAAAGACGACGAAGACAAGAAGTTTGCGTCGGCCTTGCTACTCGATACCCTGCACAACGAGACCAAATATCGCGAATACATCACCCGCTTTACACGCAATTGGGAGATAGACCGCATAGCTTTCATGGACGTTGTAATCATGATGATAGCCATCAGCGAAATACTTACCATGCCTTCTATTCCTACAGTAGTGACACTAAACGAATACATAGAGCTAGCCAAGATTTATAGCACCGACCAAAGCGGCGTTTTTGTCAACGGCATTCTCGATGCAATAGTTAAGGAGCTAAAAAAGGAACACATTATAAACAAAGATTGAAATATTTGTTATACATTTGAGGGATATTTGCTACGTAGGCATATCATATCCGATTTTATTACAAAAAACGAATATTAATAATTATGACACTTACAACCATTCTTTTACAGACAGGTACCACCGGTTCTAACGGTTGGATGAGTATTATCATGATGGTAGCTTTGGTAGCTATCTTCTACTTCTTCATGATTCGTCCACAACAAAAACGACAAAAAGAGATTGCAAAATTCCGTCAAAACCTTACAACAAACGACAAAGTCGTTACAGCTGGCGGTATCTACGGCAAGATAAAAGAGGTACACGACAACTATTTCATCGTAGAAATAGCCGAAAATACCCGTATACGCATTGCAAAAGAATCGGTGTATCCGTCGGCCGAGGAGACACCCAAACAAGCATAACTTACTCTCTCCGGCACAGCGCCGTTTATGACTTGTTAATATCACAACGGGGGCGCAACAATTGTGCCCCCGTTGTCTCTCTTTCCGGTGAATCTTTAAGAAGGTCAACATTTCAGTGCCAATCAACACACAGGATCACAGTATAGACACAACGAGACAGCACAGATGAAAAAATTATCGCAATATCGTATCGCCACACGCCTGAAAATCATATTCCGTCGTATTATAAATACGTGCCGCTCGCCACGAGGCAAGGAAATATTCACTTACTTCTGTTTTGTAATCCTTGCCTTCTGTTTTTGGTTTATACTTACAATCAGCGACAATCGGGAACGTACCATAAAAATTCCCATTGAGCTCGTCAATGTTCCCAGCGAAGCCGTTCTCCTCAACGATGCGCCACCTTACATAGAAGCACGCATCAACGATCGCGGCTCTATCATTCTTGGATACGACCTCAATAACATACCACCCGTAAAAATTAACTTCAAACAGCACGACAACAAAAAAGATGCCGTAGTCATCTCGTCCAATAGTGTGATAGACTATCTACGCGAACAGCTCAAGTCTACAACTACCATACTCTCCTACTCTCCCGACTCTATCCGCATTGACTATACTCTCGATGCGGGAAGACGTTTTGCCGTAGAACTTAACGGCACATTCACACCCTCACCACACCACGCATTGGGTACTAATATTATCATCAGCCCCGACAGCGTGACTGTATACGGCAAAGAGAGTAAACTGAAACAGATAGATAAAGTCCTTACCGAAGACTTTAAGGCCGAGAACCTCGAAGAGAGTACCGTTATGACTGTAAAACTTCAACATATAGCAGGTACACGCATCATTCCCGACTCCGTATCTATTACAATCCCTATCGAAGAATACACCGCTAAGACATTTTCCATACCTATTACCGTAGCACGTGTACCACGCGGATACTCTGTCATGACGTTTCCCTCTCACATCTCGCTTTCGTGCATTATACCTACCGGCAAATATGCGACCACTACAGCCGACGACTTTTTGGTTGGTACCGACTATTATGAGCTGAAACGCGAAGAGGGTTCGCAAGCGGCCATCGAGGTGATAAACGCTCCAGAATACGCCCGCGGCATCACTCTTGCACAAGACAGCGTAGAATATATCATCAACGAAACAACGCAGCACGCCACTCACGTCCAACGTCATGACACCCTCTCAACCGACACACTGTAACCACTGCCACCCTTTACTCATAGGCATCACGGGCGGAATAGGTAGTGGCAAAAGCGTCATATCACATATTCTGCGTATTGCCGGACTTCCCGTTTACGATACCGACAGTGAAGCAAAGCGCATCATGGACAGCCCCGTTGTCAAGAATCAGATTATTGCCACATGGGGAACAACTCTATATCAAGCCGACGGCAGTTTAGACCGTCGTAAACTTGCCAACATCGTTTTTAACAATCCCGAGCAGCTCACTACACTCAACAACATAGTACATCCGGCCGTACGAAACGATTTTGCCCAATATGCCGCCACATGCCTGTCACCGGCTCTCTTTGTAGAGAGTGCCATTTTGCAAAGTGCCCATATGGACAACGAGCTACAATATGTATGGCTTGTCACAGCCGATACCGAAACTCGTATAGAGCGAGTTATGCAACGTAATTCCTTAAGCCGAACCGAAGTAATAAGCCGTATCAAAGCACAAGCTCCCTATCAACCCGATAATCGCACCCGCATTATTGTCAACGACGGTCGTAAAGCCGTATTGCCACAAGTGAGTTCGCTACTTGCCGAAGCCGGCATTGAGTGGTAAAACATACCGCGATTTTTGCTTGTGCAATTGCTTATCTCGAAACAGAATAGTATCTTTGCAAGCGTTATAATCAAAAAACAAAAACATTTATCATCATGTTAAAGAAAATTCTTGCTATTTCGGGAAAACCCGGACTATATAAGCTTGTGTCGCAAGGCAAAAACATGCTCATTGTAGAGTCACTTCTCACAGGAAAACGCACGCCGGCATATACTCATGAGAAAATTATTTCATTGGGCGATATTGCCATGTTTACCAATACCGACGAGGTTCCTCTCGCCGATGTACTTGAGAACATGAAACAACTTGAAAACGGAGCAGTTGCATCTGTTACTACCAAAGCCGACGATAAAACGCTACGAGAATACCTCGAGAAAGTTCTGCCCGACTTCGACCGCGATCGCGTATATGTTACTGACATCAAAAAGCTCATATCTTGGTATAACCTACTTACCGAAAAAGGCTACACCGACTTCAAAGAGGCCGAAAACACAACACAAAACGAAGCCAAAGAAGAAGAGACTACAACCGACGAGAAAACAGCCGAATAAACTCAATTAGGGAAAGAGTTTCTTACGCATAAGTGACTTAAAATCACAATAAGATATCAAAAGGGGCTGCAGTGAATCTGGAATTTCACTACAGCCCTTGGGTTTATATTTGCACAATAAACTTTTACACAGAATAGTTATCACAACTATATATTTTGCGATAACATCATAAATATAGCGGGGATGCACCATAAAGTACATCCCCGCCTTTATACTAATGTATAGACCAATCTACTTCACAACTTTATAGCTGGTATCGCCTATACGCAATACATACACCCCTGCTACTGGCAGATTGATACATGTAGTCCCCATCTTTATATCATATTGGCCTACACAAGAGCCTTGCATAGTATAAAGCATTGCCTTAAGAGGCATACTGTTGTCGCTTGTCACATATACAGCGCCTGCATATTGACGTACACTTACGCCCTTTATTTCTGACAAGTTACATATACCGCTACTTGTTTGTACCGGTACTTCATTTGAGAACTTCGAATATAACTCACCACTGAATGCTCTTACACGGTAATAATACTTACTTTCGGGCATCAGGCCTTCTACAGTTGTATTGCACTCGGTCAATTGCAAGCCGTCGAAGCCTTCAACTGCTACCCGTGTCGCATCGGCATATTCTATTTCCACATCGTCTATCACTACAGAACCGCCATTATAGCAACTTACCTCTATACCCATAGCATAGTATTCATACGGGAAATCTACCGTTTCATACACCTCTCCAAAATCGGTGACAGGCAAGGTTTCTATCAAAGTCCACCTTTCCAGCTCTTTATCATACCCCATGATACGTAATGTCACCCCTGCTGCCGCTGCAGATATACCTCTATACCAAAATGCGAAGCGTACCACAGGCTTTTCGTTCACAGCCGTACGCAAATATTGTCCATCTTCGTTGAGACGCAACGATGGGAATGCAGCGCCGTAATATCCTGCTACACCATAACAACTACGACTTGTAGTACTCCATCCTGTCGGTAGTCCGGTTATTTTATCTGTGAAATCATAACTTACTCTCTCAACATTGTCAACTTGTTTAGTGTATACATACAGTTCATATACAGAAGTGCCCTCTAAAGCATCCCATGATGCCGTGAAACTATGCGACGTGAGGTCTGAAGCTTCATGTGCTACAGGTGTGAAGTATTCAAATGTAGGTTCGGCAGTCATAAAAGAATATTCGACAGATGCAGGACTGTTACCTGTCTCAAAAGTACTGCGTAATGTATAATAGTAAGTTGTAGCCGGGAGTAAATCGGTCAACTCATAACTATCCACGTCACCTACGTTACGGTTGAGCAATACTGTTACCGGAGTACCATCTACTATACGATGTACATTCAATATGTATCCTGTGGCTTTGTTGACCTTCTTCCAGTGCAATACAGCCGAAATCGGAGTTATATCAGTAGGATCCTCGGCCTCTGGAGCAACATAGTCTATACCTGTATTCTCAAAAAGGAAAGTTATTAATCCATCTGTCTCGGTAATTTCACTGATACGACGGTCCATGCGATTACCATCCCACGATTTTAACGAAGGCGACGTATCGTCATCTATTACAGTTACACGACTGGTTCCGGGGAACGGGTCGCCATCCTGAGTCGACTCTGACTGTATATCGTCGGCCTCTTCAATATCTACGTACTGGTGGTTGGGGTCATTATTTACAGTATTCATATTCCACACAGAAGCATTATAGTCTACATGCCATACCAACATTCCATGTCCGGGAATATATTCATCCCAACCTTTTTGCTGACGGTTCTCAAGCAGGAAATACTCATCGGAATTTCTACCTACACGCATAATATACGCCATATTGCTATCCATGATATGCGGCAATTGCACCACTGTGTCTGTTGGCTGTATGGCAATAGGCTCTATCCAATTAAGCTCATACCGTTCATAGGCCGATAGTGCCGGCGGCGTACGACTGCTATTATTATACGAACCATAATCCATCAACGAATATGCACCGGGAGTAAAAGCCCAGGTATAACTTGTGGCATAAATGTCGGGAAGTCCCAGTACATGCCCATACTCATGACAGAATGTACCTATACCATCGTAAAAGCCTCCGCCTTCTATTTCATTAGAACATGCATAATGCTCGATACGCTTGCCGTCAAGAGTAAGAGACGCACCTGCCGACGACAAATCCCACGAGTGTGGCCATACCGAATTGGCGCTACCACCCGAAGCTTCGCCATAACCGGCATAGAATATATAGACATTATCTACCTTGCCATCGCCATCTGAATCGTATTCAGAAAAATCTATCTCATCGTCAAGCATTTGACAGGCCTCCACTACCATCTGCTCCGGGTGTTGGTCATTTCCATACCAATCGTTACCACCATAATAACTCATTGCGCGAGATAAAGTAACAGGACCAAATACATCGAAATCGGGCAAATACAAACTATCTGAATTCTGTACATAGTAGTCACGAGCACTACCCGTTCCACCATTGTCACTAAATCCTTCTTCATTGAGCATACGGTGGAAATAATCTTGCGGATCGTCGAGTGAGAATGACACATCGCTATACTCTACCAATATAACCAACGACTTGTGTACTCCTATCGTAGGGAACGTAGTAGCTCGTTGGGGAGGAGTCTCACGACGTTGCTTTCTCAATTGCACATCGCGCGCCTTCATGCCTTTCCAAACAGCATTAGCGTCCAACGTTGACAACCAGTTTTTCTCCATTTCACTTCGTGTTTCTACACTCGAAGCTCTCATATCCGATACAACGGCCTTACCATTTTGCTCAATGGCATAATATAGCATGCCATCTTCGCCACGCAGCATCGGATAACCATCTACACTCACATAAAAATGTGCCCTTTCATCGCCCCTTATATATAAAGGTATAATCGACCCATCGGACTGTTCAAACTCTACAACACCGGGCTTCGCCGGAATCGCATTGCTTACAAATGGCAAAGATGCCATACAAAATGCAAATAAAAACACTTTGAAGAACTCTCTACACAATCTTTTCATATATCCATTATTTAAAGTAAAACGCACACAAATATATGTATACATAACCAATTTGCCAAAAGATTAGACAAAATTTATTTTCATAATATGTATAATTTAATCCATAAACTAGGCTTTTTAGACGACTACATCGAACTTTATATTATCTTTTCAACCAAAAATCGTCATATTATAAAAAATTTATCACAAACACTTGTTTTTGAAAAATATTATTTTCATATTTGCATCAGAGAGTAATAGCAAAATTCTCAATGTTTAACTAAATTCAATTCACTATGCTAACGAAAACTACCTTCAGGCAGTATGTAGCAGCGTTTTTAACCGCTGCCATGCTCATTCCGGCAGCATCGTATGCCAATGTAGGAAATTTTGCCGGTCCGGCAAATTTTGCTCAAAAGTCTGCTATGCACAACGGACAAGCGCGAACCGTGAAAAAAGGGCCCAAACTTCCTGCTCCCGCAAAGAAGAGCATTCCGAAATTCAAAGAAATTCCCAATGCCAACAAACTACCGGTTATGAAACGTCCCGGAGCATCGCAAATTTCCGGCACGGCAGTTGGTGAAATTTACGGTCTGCTTATCTTCTCTTCGGACTGGACAACAGATCCGTTCTATGGCATCTACAAATTTGACTTCGCCAACAACTCCTACTCTGAGTATGCATCAGACAACAATCTTTCCGGTGCCGGTACCTATGTAGATGGAAAGGTTTATGTCAATGCATATACCGAATTTTGGGGCATGTTGCTGGACTGCCAGACGTACGTCTATGATTTCGCTTCAAAAGAAATCGTAGATACGTATGTACATGGCACCGAAGATTTGAGTCAGGTCGCAGTCAACATGACAATGGACCCCACCACAGGGACCATCTACTCAATCAATTATAGCGCAGATGCTTCAAGTTTCGAGCTCTGCACATTTGAGGACGGGTCCTACACACCGGTAGGCAATTTGGGCGAATTGAGCCTTTTCGCTATGACCATCGATAAAGAGGGACAACTCTACGTTATCGACAGTGCAGGAGATGTTTACAAAATGGACAAAACCAACGCTCAATTAGGCGACAAGGTTACATCTACTGGCTTCTCACCCCAATATATGCAATCTGCTTGTTGGAGCCCGTTAGACAAGAAAATCATTTGGGCAGCATCTAACGAAACAGAAAGTGAAGTTATCTCAATAGACCCTGTAAGCGGTGAGGTAGAAACCCTTAGCGTATTCAGCAAATCAGAAGAGTTCACATGCCTCTTCTCTACCGACCCATTTGCCGACGAAGCTGCTCCGGGTCGTCCGACAGTAGAAGTAGCTTATGCCCAACCGGGTGCATTGACAGCTGATGTTACTATCACTGTACCGTCTGTAACAGTTGGTGGCAGCCCATTAGAGGATAATGTAGACATGTATTTGTCGATAGACGGTGAGCCTTACGAAACTGTAAACGATTTGCAACCCGGCGCCACAGTATTGCGTAATATAGCCTTGGCAGAAGGCAAGCATACCATAAGCGTATATTGCAGCAACGAAGCCGGCGGAAGCGGTGCAACCGTTTCTGTTACGACATACACCGGCGAAGACGCTCCTATGGCTGTAACGAACATACAAGTGAATATAGATGAGACAGGAAATGCCGTCATCACATGGGATGCTCCGCAAGGCCCCGGTATCAATGGCGGATGGGTAAATCCCGAGAAACTCAACTACACCATCAAACGCAATAATGAAGTAATCGCAGAGGACGTTACAGCAACTACATATACCGACCAACTCGGTACCAACCTCTCATACTATGTATGGACTGTTACTGCATTCAGCGGCGAGAAAGAAGGTTTGAGCGCCGATAGCGAAGGAAAACAATATGGCGACGCCCTCACTATTCCTTATTCTCAGACATTCGACACAGAAAGCAGCATTCTGCTGTACACCATCGTCGATAACAACAAAGATGACAATACATGGGAACTCAGCTCCAATGTACTCCGTTACACTTACAGCTCATCCAACAATGCCGATGACTATGCAATGACTCCTCCCATCGAAATGTCGGGCGATAAAGTATATGAACTGACATTGGTTGCACGATCTTATAGCACAAGTTATCCCGAAAGAGTAGAAGTAACCTTGGGCTCATCTCTCGATCCGGCCGACCACACGACTACTATCATACCTGCAACAGACCTGACAACAGGCAGCATAGAGAATCTCACTGCATACTTCAAAGCTCCTGCCGATGGAAAATACTACGTAGGTATCCACGCAATATCCGATGCAGACATGTTCTATCTCGATGTTGAAAGCATCAGCATCGTTGACGGTCCCTCTTTGGATGCACCTCAGGCTGTAACCGACATCGAAACCATACCGGGCGAAAAAGGTGCCACCACGGTGACAATCAACTTCAAAGCCCCGACTAAATCATTTGGCGAAGCTGACCTTACAGAAAATGTTACTGTACGCGTTGTACGCGGTGACACGCTCGAAATAGCCAATATGACATTGGCTCCCGGTGCAGAAGGATCGGCATTCGACGAAGAAGCTGCCAACGGCAACAACAGCTATGTCATCTACACAAGCAACAGCGCAGGTAATGGCGATTATGCAACCGTAACATGCTTCTGCGGTTATGCTGTTCCGGGTCCTGTTGAAGATTTCTCAGTAGTACCCAGTGCCGACAATATGAGTGCTACCATCACATGGTCAGCTCCTACGGGAGGTGCAGGTGAAGGATATTTCGACCCGGCAGAATTGACGTACACCGTTTATTACGTTGATCAAGAGACTCAAACATATGTAGCTATTGATGAAACCACAGAATTTACATACACTGTCGACCCCGTAGAGGATACTGCTTTGGCAGGCTATACATATGCCGTATCAGCATCTAACCTCGGAGGAGAAAGTAGTCTTGTAGGTCAAACCGTAGTTTTAGGTACTCCCTACACTGCTCCTTTCGAAGAGACTTTGGCAAACGGTACACTTTCTACCAATCCCTGGTATATCAGTTCGAGCGGATTTGTAACAGCAGGTCTTCTTACTGATGGTTCTTCATTCGGTGTTGACGTTGTTTCAGAAGACGGCGGTATGTTCGGAATATTCGACGCATATGGATTTGGTGGCGGTAGTGCCAGCTTACAAGTACCTAAGATGACATTACAAGAACTGGACGCTCCTGTTCTCTACTTCTCACTCTTCCACTACGAAGAAGAAGGTTCGCTCAGTATATCTGTTTCGACAGACGAAGTAAACTACACCCCATTATTTGAGAAAGCGCTCACAGATGCTCCTCAAGGTTGGGTAGAATATGAAGTTGACCTCTCTGCTTACCAAGATGCTCCGTGGATATCTATCAACTTTACAGGTACGGTTTCTTCAACATCGTGCATATTCATCGACTACATCCGCGTAGAGAAATCATGGATCAACAACATCATGGTTAGCAAGTTTGAAGGTCCCAGCAAATTGGCTGCCGGCCAAGAAGGCACATTCAATGTCCAAGTAAGCAACAAGGGTAGCGAAGCCGCCGCATTCACAGTAAACCTCTCTGTTGACGGAGCTTTCGTTGAAGCACAACAACAAACCGAAGCTATTGCCAAGGGCGAGACAGCATCCTTATCGTTCACGTATACTCCCAATGTAGAGCAAATAGGTAAGGCCGTTGAAGTTTCCGTAGAGGCCGTACTCGAAGGAGCTACCGATGAATATCCCGATGACAACGTCAAGAGCCTTACATTGCACGTTTCACAACCCGACCTGCCCGTAATCACAGACTTGACAGGTACTTGCGATGCTTCGTTGCAAAATGTAACCTTGACATGGTCTGAGCCTCTGCTGGTTCCTGAAACCACAGTAGACGACATGGAAAGCTATGAAGGATTTATCCTCGAACAAATTGGTGAGTACGTTCTTATCGACGGTGACGGATTGGGAACCTACGGTTTGAGTGGTGCTACATTCCCCAACGCTTACTCTCCCATGGCATTCATGGTATGGTCGCCCGCAGAAGCAAATATCGAAGCTTTGAACTTCTTGCCTTACTCTGGCAGCAAGTGCTTGATATCGTTCGCTTCGGAACCCGATGGCAGTGGTGCAGGAAACGACGACTGGTTGATCTCGCCTGAGATTGTTGGCGGCACCGAGCTTTCGTTCTACGCAGCAATTGCCGATCCTGATTATCCTGAGTCATTTGAAGTACTCTACTCTACAACAACTCAAGACCGCGACGCATTCACGGTATTGTCAGCCGAAACGAAGACAACTCAAAGCTGGGAGCAATTCACCTATACATTACCCGCGGATGCCAAGTACTTTGCTATCCACTACAATGCAATAGATGCTTTCGCTCTTATGATTGACGACTTGTCTTATGTCAAAGCATCGTCGATTGTAGACATCACGTTCATAGGTTACAACGTATACCTCAACGGTAGCAAGCTCACCGAAACTCCTATCGCAGAGACTACCTACAACTATACGTCAGAAACTCCGGCCAGCGAGCTCTCATTCAATGTAACAGTTGTTTACGACGAAGGTGAGTCGCTCATGTCGAACACCAAGACATTCACCTCTGGTGTTACCGACGTGAAGAGCTTGGGCATGAAGGCTTACGGCGTAGACGGAGCTATCAAGGTTGAAAACGTAAAAGATCACTCGGTAAGCATCTACACAACCGACGGTAAACTCTTACGCAGCCTCAAAGCTACCGACAACAGCATCAACGTTCCTGTAAACCGCGGTGTATATGTTGTAAAAGTTGACAAAGCTTCTACGAAAGTTCAAGTGAAGTAACAGGCAATTCTCTAACCCACCGCATCGCCCATACTAAGCGAAGCGCCGCTCCCCGCCCCCACAGGCGGGGAGTTTTTTTATATTCCACATAGCTAACATAAGCATGACAATAGCTTAACTCTCTTATAAATGAAACAATGGTAAACATCAGATACGTAAGGTTTACGCTTTTTTAGAAACTCAGGCACATCACAAGACACCTTTTTTTCGTATTTTTGCCATTCTAAACAAGACAACATGTTATACTGCGTAGGCGCACATACAATACAATCGTACCAGATAGACCTGCCAACCTCTAAGAGCATTGCCAACCGCATATTTTTGTTACATGCCCTCTCGGGAACAACGCCGACGAACGGTGAAGCTACGTGTGACGATATATTGGCAATGCAACAAGCCATAAATAACCCCGCCTATATTATAGACATAGGCGATGCGGGTACGGTTATGCGTTTTCTCACGGCCTACTACGCTTCCATACAGGGAGCAGAGCATATTCTCACCGGTTCGTTGCGCATGCAACAACGTCCTATAGGAGCATTGGTCGAGGCCCTGCGCTCATTAGGTGCAAACATAGATTACACAGGTAAAGAGGGGTATCCACCACTATCCATACATGGCACACAGCTACAAGGCGGTGCAATAACTATTGCCGGCAATACAAGTTCACAATATATATCGGCATTACTACTCGTAGCGCCACACATGTGCAACGGTCTGCAACTCACTATTACAAAACCTATTGTATCTCGTCCATACATAGCGATGACCATAGAACTAATGCGACTCTTTGGGGCAAAAGTCACATGTAATGAAAACCATATTGATGTTGCCCCGGGACAATATACGCCAACGACTATAGAGATAGAAAGCGACTGGTCGGCAGCATCATATTGGTACGAAATAGTGGCCATAAGCCATACTGCAATGACTCTGACATCCCTGCAAATGGACAGCCTGCAAGGAGATGCCCGCGTGGCACAATACTTCGCTCAACTGGGTGTAAAAACCGACTACAACGGCAAAATGCTCTCTCTTTCATCTATTCCAATCGCGACTGAGAAATTTATTGCTCATCTTGCCGACACACCCGACATAGCGCCCACTCTTGCCATGACCTGTGCCCTACAGAATATACCCTTTCACCTCACCGGACTGGACAACTTACCACTCAAAGAGTGTGACCGTATTGCCGTGCTGATAAGTGAAGCACAAAAGCTGGGATTTTCGTTCACATCTTCTCAACCTGGCTCCATTGCCTGGGATGGCAAACGCACTTCTTTAGCAGGAAAAGACGTCTGCATAGACCCACATGGCGACCATCGCATGGCCATGGCTTTTGCTCCGGCAGCCCTTGTCATGGGTCATATTCTGATAGAGAATCCACAAGTAGTCAACAAATCATATCCACACTTCTGGGACAACCTCTGCCAGGCCGGATTTACCATCGAAACAAAAGGGAAGGAGGCTTCGCTGTGATACTGTTACTTATTATAGGTGCAACCCTACTACTCACGGGTATCGTCTTATATTCTATATATCGCACACGCGACAAGAACAATGAGACACAAGCACAATCGGCTAATGCCGACCGTAGAAGTGGGGAATGCTGCGGACAACATGCCGTGTGCGAACGTGACAGCCTGCTTGCCGCCGCGAGCAGCAAAATAGTATATTATGACGACGAAGAGTTAGACAAATGGCGCGGCACGCCATCAAATGATTACGACGAAACACAAACAGAAGTATTCAGAGACATTTTCTATACCATGCAAAGTGCCGACGTTCCCGGATGGATACGAAGCCTGCAGCTGCGAGGTATAGAACTACCCGACGAAATAAAAGATGAGGTGTTACTGGTAGCAAGCGAGTTACGCAATACACCCGATAAAAAACGAAAATAGACCATGGACATTCTACAATACGCATTTTTTCAAAATGCCCTTTTCGGCATATTACTTATATCGATTACTGGTGCCATTATAGGTACTTATATTGTGACACGTCGCATGGTATTCATTACCGGCGGTATCACTCACGCCTCGTTTGGCGGATTGGGAATTGGATATTATTTAGGTATCAACCCCACACTCTCAGCCTTAGTTTTTGCCATTCTATCGGCGTTTGGTGTAGAATGGCTATCGCGAGGCAAACAAGTACGTGAAGATTCGGCAATAGCCGTTTTTTGGGCTCTGGGTATGGCCATAGGTATCATATTCATCTTCCTTACACCAGGCTACTCTCCGGGATTGTCAGAGTTCCTTTTTGGCAATATCCTCACCATCACACGCACCGACATCATTATCTTTGCGTGCTACGCCGCTGTATTAATACTGTTTGTATTGCTTTTCTATCGCGCCATTCTCTATGCCGCATTCGACGGCGACTTTGCCCGTACACAAGGCATACATGTCACAGCTATCAATGCCTGTCTGACATTCTTTATAGCCGTCGGTGTCGTACTCTCCATACGACTCATAGGCATCATGTTACTCATCTCTATTCTTTCGTTACCACAAATGATAGCCGAATTATTCTGTTCCCGCTACAAACAAATGATGTTTTTATCCATACTCATCAGCTTCATCTGTGGCGTGACAGGATTAGCCGTCTCATCCATCATCAACGTTCCCACAGGAGCAAGCATCGTGTGTACGCTTGTAGTAGTATATGCCATTACTAAAATGTGCAACCACATAGCGACGACCACACAACGCAAAAGGCAGCTTCGCCAAGAGTCGGAACAATAAACGCACTCACCTACCGTTTTATATAAGAATGGAATTGCGCAAAATATACCGCTTAGCCCCCCTGCTTGTCATTACGGCCGGATTGCTGGCAAGTTGCTCCAACAACAAGAATACAGGTTGGAGTCGCTTTTACCATTCGTTCACCACCCGATATAATGTATATTTCAACGGTATAGAGAACTACAAAGAGCAACTCAAGGTGCAACAGGAGAAGTATGAAGACGACTTTACCGACATTTTATACCTCAACCCTGCTGAAGCATACAACAATCCTAAAGATCCACAACCACAAGGTTCTTTCGACCGGACAATAGAGAAGTGCCAAAAGGCTATACAAAACCACAGCATCAAAAGCAAGCCCAAACGCAATCAAAACAAGCGTAACAATGCCGAATACAAAGCGTTCTTGCGCCGCGAAGAGTATAATCCGTTTATACACAATGCATGGATGCTCATGGGTAAAGCGCAATACCAGAAAGGCGATTTCCTAAGTGCTGCCGCAACATTTATGTACGTATCGCAACACTTCACGTGGCTACCCAAAGTAGCTGCCGAAGCAAGGCTCTGGCAAGCTCGCAGCTATATCGCTCTCGATTGGATATATGAAGCCGAGGATGTTTTATATAAAGCCAACAACGACAGCCTACCGCCCTCGCTACAAGGCGAATTTGCATCGGTCAATGCCGACTACCTTATCCACAACAAAAAATACCGTGAAGCCATACCATTTCTCGAAACAGCCATCAAGAGCGAACGCAACAAACAACAGCGTGCACGCATGACCTTCTTGTTAGGACAACTATACACTCTCGATAAAAAACCACAAGAGGCATATACCGCATTCAAGAAAGTTATTTCTATGAATCCGCCATATCGCACACAATTTAATGCCCGCATAAAAATGAGCGAGGTATTCACCGGCAGCGATATAGAAAAAGAAGTAGCCTCTCTCAAGAAAATGACTCGTCGTGATGTAAACAAAGACTATCACGACCAAATCTACTACGCCATAGGTAACCTATATCTCTCGCGCAAAGATACGGCACAAGCCATCGATAACTACAACATGGCCGTAGCCAAAAGCACTCGCAACGGCATAGAAAAAGCTGTATGCCAAATCACACTGGGCAACTTGCTTTATGGCCGACGAGAATATGTCGACGCACAACCATGCTACTCAGAAGCGCTGCCACTACTTAGTGAAGACTATCCCGACTATAAACTGTTGTCGAAACGCTCAGAAGTTCTCGACAAGCTTGTGGTATATGCCCAAAACGTAGAGCTGCAAGATAGCTTGCAAACACTCGCTGCCATGAGCGAAGAGGAACGTAACGCCAGCATTCAAAAAATTATAGACGCCCTCATAGAACAGGAAAAGAAAGAGGAAGAAGAACGTCGCCGTGAAGAGTATCTGGCTCAAAACGAAGGCATAAGCAATCTCTTAGGAGGAAGTGCCAACCAGCCCACCACCAACGTACTCAATACCGACGGGTCGTGGTATTTCTACAATCAGACCCTCATCAATGCCGGTAAATCAGAGTTCCAAAAGAAGTGGGGCTCACGTAAGCTCGAAGATGATTGGCGGCGACGCAATAAATCGGGCTTCTCGGCAGCCGACTTTGCCGAAAACAATGGTGTAAACTACGACGAAGAAGAGAATGACTCGACATACACTGATACTGAACTGCCCGAGGACAGCGCAAAGCTCGCGGCCGAAAACGACCCACACCAAATAGAGTTCTATCTCAAACAGATACCACTCACGCCCGAAGAACTTGCGGTATCGAACGAAATCATAGCTGAAGGATTGTATAACATGGGTATTATACTGAAAAACGACCTTGAAGACTATGAAGCTGCATCAGAAACTTTCGATGAGCTGGAACGTCGCTATCCCGACAATCCATACCGTCTCGACACCTATTACAATCGCTACCTCATGCACATGCGCAAGAACGAAACGTCACAGGCCGAAACATACCGTTCAAAGATACGCACAACGTTCCCCGAAAGCGAGTATGCACAAGCTATGAAAGACCCGCATTATTTAGACAAGCTGCGCAGTATGGGTGCCATACAAGACTCTATATACCAACAAACCTACGCCGCATATCTCGAAAACCGTAACAGCATAGTTCACGCCAACTACCGGTATATGCAAGAACATTACCCCCTATCTGATATCATGCACAAATTCATGTTTGTCAATGCCATGGCATATATCGGTGACAAAGATTATGACAACTTTAAGGAGTCTGTACAAGAGTTGCTCTCGAAGTATCCACAAGCCGATGTAAGCGATTATGCAGGCAATATTCTCAAAGGCATTGCCCGTGGACGCACTGTAGCCGGCGGTAACGTGAGGGGCATGATATGGAAAACTCGTTTAGGTAACGATTCGACAGCCCTTGCGGCCGATTCGACAGCCACCTTTACAATGAATCCCAATGAGCCGCACTACTTCTTGCTGGTATACGCTACCGACAGTGTTTCGAGCAATCAACTGCTGTTTAACGTAGCCAAATTTAACTTCTCGAATTTCCTCGTCAAAGATTTCGACCTCGAAATAATGACATTTAACGAAATATCCATCCTCCTTGTCAAAGGATTTAATAACTTTGACGAACTAGTACACTACCGTAAAGTGATGGCCGACGACCCAGAGTTTGCCATACCCGATGGCGTAAGACCCGTCATGATAAGTACACGCAATTTCGACTTGCTCCTCCAAGGTCGCACTTTTGAAGAGTACTTCAACTTTTTTGACAACTACTACAACCCAGAAAATGATGAAGAACCCTACTATCCTGTGGGCCGATGACGAGATAGACCTATTAAAGCCTCACATCATGTTCCTCACACAGAAAGGCTACGAGCTGACTACGGTGTCGAACGGTGTAGATGCCCTTGATGCTTGCGAAAAAAACGATTTTGACCTCATCATCCTCGACGAAAACATGCCCGGTTTGAGCGGGCTCGAAACACTTGTACGCATCAAAGAAACCCGGCCCGATATTCCTGTTATCATGATTACCAAAAGCGAAGAGGAAAACATCATGAACCAAGCCATAGGAAATAAAATCGCCGACTACCTCATCAAGCCCGTCAACCCTAACCAGATATTTCTTTCTATTAAAAAGAACCTGCACAGCCGCGAAATTATCTCCGACGAGACCACCAGCAACTATCAGCAAGAGTTCAACCATATAGGCAGCCTCATCTCACAATCTGATTCGTGTGAAGAGTGGATGGAGGTGTATCGGAAACTTGTACATTGGGAACTGGAGCTTTCACATGCCGAGACCAACATGGAAGACCTGTTGAAGATGCAGAAGATAGAAGCTAATGCTGCCTTTGCCAAGTTTGTAAAGAAAAACTATGAGCGATGGATTACTACCGACGACCATCCGTTAATGAGCCATGAAATATTCAAGAAGAAAGTTTTTCCGCTCCTCGACAACGGAGAAAAAATCTTCTTTATTCTGATAGATAACTTCAGGCTCGACCAGTGGCGAGTTATCCTTCCTATCGTAAGCAATTATTTCACATTCGAGGAAGAGCTCTACTTCAGTATCTTGCCTACAGCTACGCAATATGCCCGTAACGCTATCTTCTCGGGTTTGATGCCCAATAAAATAGCCGAGATGTTCCCCGACTTGTGGGTCGACGAAGAGGAGGAAGAGGGCAAAAACCTCAACGAAGCCCCGCTTATAAAAACGCAAATAGAGCGATTCCGTAAGGCCTACACCTTCTCTTATACAAAGATTAACGAAAACTCTTTCGGAGAGAAAGTGTTGCAGAACTTCGGCACTTTTGCCAATAAGTCGCTCAACGTGTGTGTTCTCAACTTTATAGACATGCTCTCTCATGCCCGCACCGAGTCAAAGATGATACGCGAACTGGCGTCGAGCGAAGCAGCATATCGCTCTCTTACCGAGTCGTGGTTCAGGCACTCGTCGGCTCTCGACCTGTTCAAGAAAATCGCCGAGAGCGGCTATAAGGTTATCCTTACCACCGACCACGGTACCATACACGTAGATAATCCCATCAAAGTGATAGGTGATAAGAATACCAATACCAACCTGCGTTATAAGGTAGGTAAATCGCTCAGCTACAACCCCAAGCAAGTATACGAAATAAAAGCGCCTGCTCGTTTTGGACTACCTTCGCCTAATCTCAGCTCTACATACATTTTTGCCACCAACCGCGATTTCTTTGCCTACCCCAATAATTACAACTATTACGTAGGCTATTACAAGAATACATTCCAGCATGGTGGTATCTCTATGGAAGAGATGATGATACCGCTCGTAACGCTTTCTCCCAAATAAAACATCACAACATGACAGTAACAATACATATTGACAACCTCGACGGGCTGCGCAATGCCGCCCGCTCATTTATAGACCACATGGGCAATCACACCGTATATGCCTTTTATGGCAATATGGGTGCAGGAAAAACTACTTTTATTAAAGCTATCTGCGAAGAACTGGGCGTAACTGATGTGATAAACAGCCCCACGTTTGCCATCGTCAACGAATACCGCGCCGGCAACGGACACACCATATTTCACTTCGACTGCTACCGTATAGCACAACTCAAAGAGGCTCTCGACATGGGTTGTGAAGATTACTTTGAAAGTGGCGAACTCTGCTTCATAGAATGGCCTGAAAACATAGAACAACTCTTACCCGACGATTGCGTACCGGTGCACATAACAGTCAATGACGATGAGTCTCGCACTGTCACAATAGGATAAGATAGGCATTAACCTCGTTTCTGGTAACTCATAATTGCCCACACGCTGAAAACGACTGCAAAACCTGTCAAAAACAGGAATTGCTTATACAACTCGGCAAAACCACTCCCTTTGAGATATACGTCGCGCAATATCTCTATCAAATACCGGGGTGGCAACAAGGTTGCTACGACCTGTGCCCATTCGGGCATAGAAGCCACTGGTGTAAAGAGCCCACTCATCAAAATAAACAGCACAGCAAAAAAGAACATAATGAACATAGACTGTTGCATCGTAGATGAGTAGTTGGAGACGATAAGTCCTATACCCGACATGACGACAGTAAAAAGCAGTGCGGCGGCATATATCGTAAGCAAACTACCGGCAGGCGCAAGCCCGTATATCCAATACGCCAGTAACAATGCCAATGAGAATATCACTATTCCCATTATCCAATAAGGGATAAGCTTGGCAAGAATAAACTCCCACTTGCGTATAGGCGAAACGTTGATTTGTTCTATGGTGCCTATCTCTTTCTCACTCACAATATTGAGAGCCGGCAAAAAACCTCCTATCGTTATCACAAGTATAATCATCAAAGCCGGTATCATAAAGAATCGATAATTGAGCGTAGGATTATACAAATAGAGAACCGACATCTTTCCCGGTACACTCAACTCATTGCCATCATCAGATTGCAACTCACTCATAAAATCATCAATTATAGACGTCAGATAGTTACTGCC
Organism: uncultured Porphyromonadaceae bacterium; assembly: GCA_900538705.1. Classification (GTDB taxonomy): domain Bacteria; phylum Bacteroidota; class Bacteroidia; order Bacteroidales; family Barnesiellaceae_A; genus Barnesiella_A. Next base: position 50,822 of record UPZG01000004.1, on the reverse strand, counting down.
TATACTACCCTTTGTACCATCTACTGCATTAGCTGAAATCTGTAGCGACACATTCCCTCCCGACTCTATATCGCGTTCCATACCGTAAGGTATCTCTATCACTATGTCAGCACGTCCGGAAGAAATATCCTGCTCGCCCGCCCGGTAACCGGCCACAAGCGGTTGCATGTCGAAATAGCCCGATGCCGCTATCTTGTCTATCAATCGACGTGAAAGCTGGGTACGGTCATTATCTACCACGGTTACCTCTACATGGTTTACCTCCATGGTTGCCACCCACGGCATAATAAGCATGACTAGTATGGGAAACATAATCACCAACTTGGGCAGTAACGCATTGCGTATAAACTGCTTGAACTCCTTCTCCAATAAAAATCCCAATCGTGCCATACTATCCAAGCCTGTTTTTGAAATTCTTCAACGACAATGTCATCAATGCAATAGTCATTCCCGTCAGTATCGAAGCCTCTACATATACCTGACCTAACGACTGTCCCTCTATCATCATTTTACGCGCCGCCATAATATACCATTTGGCTGGTATCACATCTGAGATATACTGCAACAACAACGGCATACTTTCTATAGGGAATATCATGCCCGACAACAACATTACAGGCAACATCAGCCCTATGACAGAGCCCAACATTGCCACAGCCTGTGTATTTACCACAGTCGATATAAATAATCCTAATGCCAGCGAAAGTATTATATATACCAACGACAGAATGCAAAGGCCTACAATACCACCACTCATGGGAACGTCTAACAGGAAATAGGCAAGAAAGAGTATCGTCAACAAATTGAAACAAGATATTACCAAATAGGGTACCATCTTAGATAAGATAATGTATATAGGCCGTACTGGAGAGACCAAAAGCACTTCCATCGTGCCTTGTTCCTTCTCCCTGACTATAGATATAGAGGTCATCAATGCCGATATGAGAATAAACACCAGCCCCATGATACCCGGTACAAAATTATAGGAGCTACGCATCTGCGGATTATATAACATACGTAAGTGTGTCGTTACAGATGCTTGCTCCGCAGACACAGGAAAAACATCAGACATAGCCTGGCGTATCACCGAAGAGGCATAAAAGACCTCATTCGACGCCATATTAGGATTAGAAGCATCGACAATCAGCTGCACCGACGGCTGCCGGTCAAAATCGCTATCTAAGACAATAGCCATACCGGCATCTCCGGTACGCAGCAAATGCATCGCCGGCTCTGTCGTTGCATACTCACCTACTATTGTAAAATATGGATTCGACGCGAAACGCTCTACAAGTCGCCGTACTGTCTCGCTACGTTGCGATGAGACAACCACCAGGTTGATATTGTTTATTTCGTTAGAAAGAGCAAAACCAAATATAACAATCATCAACACAGGCATGACAAGCAAAATAAGCATTGTGCGCTTATCTCTGAAAATATGAAGGAACTCCTTCCTGACAAATGCCGCAAATACCTTCATGACACCTTACTCCTTTCGCCATGCATGTCGGGCCAATGCCCTGAACACCTCATCCATGGAATTTACACCAAACTGATTCTTCAACCGACGAGGCGTATCCAATGCGCCTATACGCCCGTCTACCATTATAGACACACGGTTACAATACTCGGCCTCATCCATATAGTGCGTTGTCACAAAAATAGTAATGCCCTGTTCGGCCGCAGCATATATCATTTCCCAAAATTGCCGACGTGTAGCCGGGTCGACACCACCCGTAGGTTCATCAAGAAAAACGATGTGCGGACGATGGAATATGGCTACCGAGAAAGCCAACTTTTGTTTCCAGCCCAAGGGCAACGATTTGACATAGGCATTACGCTCTTTCTCAAAATGAAGCTCGGCAAGCAACTCATCAGTACGACTCTTTATCTCCTTCTCGCCTACACCATATATTCCGCCAAAAAGACGTATATTTTCCCACACCTTCAGGTCTTCATACAAAGAGAAGCGCTGGCTCATATATCCTATGTTGTTCTTGATATCTTCGTATTGTGTCTCTATGTCATAACCGGCCACCATCCCTCTGCCGGACGTCGGACGGCTCAACCCGCACAACATCCTCATCGCCGTTGTCTTACCCGCACCGTTAGCACCCAAGAAACCGAATATTTCTCCTCTCTCGACAGCAAAACTTATATGGTCTACAGCTGTAAAGTTGCCAAAACGCTTGGTAAGCTCTTCTACTTTTATGACATTATCCATGATATTTGTCTTCCAATTGCATGTAACAATCTTCTATCGTAGCCGATACACGTCGTATAGTCAATTCTTTATATCCTCGGGTGGCAAGATATGCACGCAAGCTCTCTACCGTTACCTCATCGGCCGTAAAATGATGCTCCACACCAAAGGTATAACACCTTTTTACACCCTTGAAATTCCTTATGTCGCCCAAGAGGCGGTACATGTCGTCGCTCGCAGCAGCCCACAACGTTTCGCTATACGACGCAATGATATGCTGAGGTGTATCTACCTGCATAAACTCACCTTCACGCATGAGGGCTATGCGGTCGCAACGATTGGCCTCATCCATATAGGGAGTCGATACAAGTATCGTTATTCCATAACTACGCAAAGTAGCCAGCATTTCCCAAAATTCCTGCCGACTTACGGGGTCGACTCCGGTAGTAGGTTCGTCAAGGAAGAGTACCGATGGCTTGTGTATCAAGGCACAACAAAGGGCAAGCTTTTGTTTCATGCCTCCAGATAGGTTTCCGGCCTTACGCCGTGCAAAAGGCTCTATCTGCTTATATATGGGTGCTACCAACGCATAATTCTCCCTGATTGTCGTACCAAATACCGAAGCATAAAACGATAGATTCTCCTCAACACTCAAATCGAGATAGAGAGAGAAACGCCCCGGCATATATCCGACCCGCTGTCGTATCTCTTTATACTGCGCTTTTACATCGTACCCGTCGACCCAAGCTCTACCGCTCTTAGGCAGTATAAGAGTTGCCAAAATCCTGAACAACGTAGTCTTCCCTGCCCCATCGGCACCTATAATACCATACAGTTCGCCGCGATGTACAGCAAAAGAGACCTCTTTCAAGGCCCTGACGTTGCCATAATTTTGGGTCAGCCGTTCGGTTATAATAGCATCCATATCACTTATCTAACGCTATTTCTCCATACATACCCAACTTAATATAGCCGTCGTTTTCAACAGCTACTTTTACGGCATATACAAGGTTGGCACGGTCGTCTTTCGTAGGTATGCTTTTAGGCGTAAACTCACTTTCCGAAGCAATCCATGCCACACGCCCCTTATACTCACGCCTATGGTCTCCACCAAAATCGGCATATACGGTTACCGTATCGCCCAGGACTATATCGGCCAATTGAACTGAAGTGACATAAGCCCTCAGATATACATGTTGCAAATCGGCCACCTTAAATAACGGCTTACCCTGCACAACATACTCGCCTGCCTCGATATATCGAGTCAATATAGTTCCTGCTACAGGTGAATATATCTTGCACTTCGACAACCGGTCGGCAGCCTGTTCCACTTGTATTCGAGCCGTCGCGATCTGGGCATCGGCACTCCCTACATTATTATGTAAAACAGATTCTTGAGCCGTTAACTGGCTGCGTAATACCGCTATTTGAGCCTCCACATCATCGAGTTGCTTTGTAGTAGCTGCTTGGGCTTCTACCAACTTTTCTACACGGGCACGCTCATATTCTTGCTTGGCAATCTGTTCTTTCAATGCAGCAATCTGCTTTTCTACGTCGGGACGACTGCTACGTGCCGAAGCAAGCGCCTGCTCAGCCTGCAACTTGGCAAGATAGAGCTGTACAGAGTCTATCACACCTACCAACTTATGTGGTTGCACCGTATCGCCTTCGGCCATATCTATCCACAAAATACGCCCCGAAGCTTCACTCGATACCGTCACCTCGGTAGCCTCAAACGTCCCCGCTGCTTCGAACTTACCATCGTCGTTGCATCCCGGCAGTGCAAGAAGTAGTACACAAGCCACTACCCCCAAATTCATCATCGACCTATTCATTACGTGTCAGTTTTATATCGTAAATACTTTTCAGTAACTCTATTTCATGTATCGAACGTGTTATTTTCGCATTGTTTTCTTTCGTCAACTCGGCAAGAAGGTCATTTACGCTTATCACTCCGTTTTGCAGTTTGGCTTCAGCTGCTTGGCGTATCGATGTACGCAATGCTATAATCTTATCATCTTCAGCGGCCACCTTTTGCAAACGTTCTACAGTTTGCTGCTCTTCCGAAAGTTTCAGAGCCGTATTAAATCGGAACGTCTCACGTGTATTCTCCACCTGCTTTCGTGCAAATTCTATCTTTGAGAGACTATTCTTACGGGTATAAAAACTGCTTATATTCCACTGCATTCTCACTCCGACAATATAGTTCCACGACCAACGGTTCTCCACCATATCGTTAAACATGTTCAAACCGGGATTGCCATAAAAGCCTTGTGCGAAGGCTCCAAATTGAGGCATTACCGATGCATTTATACTCTGCCGTTGCGCATCTAAGCGAGATATTTGTGCATCATACAACCGCATTTCGGGTCGCTCGTCAATACCCGATTCCATCCATACGTCAGTATATGCAGGCTTGGTAAGTGTAGCATGTTCTATATTTTCGTCTCCAACAAGTATGGCCAGCATCTTGCGATACACAGACAACGACGACTCTATCTGTACTCGTTGCTGCTGTGTCGTGAGCAACTCTACTTCTACTGCATCAAGATCACTGGGCAATGCTACCCCATTAGTAACCATAGCCGATACATTATTATAGTTTTCTTGCAGAAGCCGCTTCATCTCATCGTTTTGTGCCAGTTGCTCTTCCAATAAAAGGATTCCGAAATAGAGGTCATTGACCCTTTTCCCCAAGGCATACAGCTCTACCGCAATATTTTGCTTCGACACCTCGCCTTCAGCCCGTTCCATCTCTCTACGAGCCTTAGTAGCACCACCATCCCATATTACCTGACTTACATCAAGCATCACCCTATATTGGTCACGGTTGAGCCCATGCATCTCTACTCCCATGAGAGAGAAAAGATTTTCTATCTCAGCAGGAAACGAAGCAACATCCGATTGATATGTAGCTTGTGCCGACAAGGTTACTTGCGGTAAATAAGCCTTTGCGGCATTAGAGAGCGACAGCCCTGTCATCTTATCTACCAAATCATACTGCCGAATAAGAGGATAGTTTTCTTGTGCCTTACGCTGACAATCCTCTACAGTCACTTGCGAAAGAGCATGCAGCACGCCCAATGCGCAATATATACATATAACTATTATCCTATTCATACACATCAACTATTTTGCGACAGCCGTTGCATGATTATCTTCACATTCTCGCGCTTGCGGGCTTCATAAAAAGCCTCGCGTGAACCATAAAATTTTTCTATAACCATATCTAATGCCGGCAACGCCAGAAAAACGAATAAATTTAACGAAACTACATCTAAGATAAAGTCTATCATAGCGATAGGCTTCATTCTTTCGGCCACTATCATTTCATCCCATTCGCGTTGCAATGGCGAGAGCCATTTGGCCCATGCAACACGCAACTTATGCTCCATCAAGCTGCGCCGTTGAGGATTGTAAGCAAGCTCGTTAAGCAAAAAGCGAGGTAAATCGGGATGCTCAACCAAAAACTCAAAATGACGGTCTACCACTGCCGTTATTTTCTCCAAGGGGGTTGTATCAGGCTCAATTATGACATCTGTAACCATCTTGCCCAACAACGACAGCTTCTCATTGAAAATTTTATTGAACAGCCGCTCCTTGGTACCAAAATAGTAATGTAACATAGCATGTGTCACACCGGCATTATGAGCTATAGAGACCGTTTTGGCGCCATCATAGCCTTTCTGCATAAACTCCTGCTCGGCCGCAAGCAATATCGCCTGCTCTGTATCTTTACTGAGGATTTTATGCTTTTCCTTTAGATTTACTCTATTAGTTGTCATAATTACTATCAAGCTTGTTTAACAAACGTGTTAGTACAAAGATATGTCGAATACAGTGCATAATCAATAGCGAGAATCTGATTTAACGAATTTTATAGGCCGTAATAAACAATTGATTATAAATCAATTAAAATAAAAACCAAAATATCCATAACACATGCTATATACTATTCCGTGACACAAGATAACCTATAAAAATGAGTAATATCACATCGTTCAACATCCATACAACTCCCACAACACTCATCTAAAGAGGTAAATCAAAGAGCTTTGAGTTATGGCGCTATCGTAATAGGTATGCCATAATGCTACCACAAAGACTACCTACCATCATTTATCAAATGCAACAATAAGACAAGCAGGAACAAAAAGACGGGCTGAACTTCTCAGTCTAACCCGTCGGAATCCATTTGGAGATGGACAAGGGATAAATTTTACCACTTTACCCCCTTTTGGATACATCGATTTATACCATACAATTAAACAAAGCAATCAATTTTAGACACGTTGTAGCATTTTATATTATACAAAATGCTACAAACTTTATAATCATTTCATTAAATCATAGGAAAGCCACACGCCATCCTCACGACGCAAATATACTAAACTTTTCAATATCATAAAAGGACTTTGACACACAAAACTATTATGTTACGATTTTTTCACATTTTAGCAACACTCTTCCATTTGTCCCAGAATAAGTGATATATTATAAAAGTATCATAATATAATTTATCAATAAGCCTCTCACCTATCTGCAGAGCAGTAGTTTTTCTATCAGATGTTTAACCGAGAACTTTTCAGTCTGTTTGTCGTTTTCTAAAATTCTCAAAAGTTAGCAATACATCAATTAATACACCGGCACAACTCATCGTAAAAATACTATATGCCAATATTTTATTATTTTTGCAGGACCAAAAATTGAAGTACCGACGTGATATATCCCGACAATTACGAACAAAAAGTAGGGTTCGACCAAATACGAGAAATTTTACGAAATCGTTGCATCGGCAGTTTGGGTCGTGAGCTTGTCGACAAGATGGAGTTTATGACCAGCTATGATAGCATCATGAAACAATTGCACCTCACCGATGAAATGATGCAAATCATGCGCAGCGACAACGAATTTCCATCAGACAGTTTCTTTGACGTAAAGCCTATCTTACGTCGAATAAGGATAGAAGGCACATTTATAGAAGTAAAAGAACTGCACGACCTGCGCCGCTCGTTAGATACTATCAGGCGTGTTATCGCCTTCTTCCACAACAATAATGACGAAGCGTCACCCTATCCCTATTTGGCCGAACAAGCTCAGGGAGTGACAACCTATCCACGCCTCATTGCCGATATAGATCGCATCATAGACAAAAACGGGACAGTGAAAGATAATGCGTCGGCTACCCTGCAAAGTATCCGACGCAATATTACGGCTACCATATCGAGTATTTCACAAATCCTGTCGGGCATATTACGCCGCGCACAAAGCGAAGGATATGTCGACCGCGATGTAACCCCCTCGGTTCGCGATGGCCGACTGGTTATCCCTGTAGCTCCTTCCTTCAAACGGAAAATCAGCGGTATCGTACATGACGAATCGGCCAGCGGCAAAACCGTATTTATAGAACCCGCCGAAGTCGTTGAAGCCAACAACCATGTACGTGAACTAGAGATTGAGGAGCGCCACGAGATAGTGCGCATTCTCGTAGCCTTTACCGACACCCTGCGTCCGCACATCAACGAAATTTCCGCATCGTACGACTTTCTCGCTCGCATTGATTATATACGGGCTAAAGCTCTCTTTTCAATAGAGATTGATGCCCGACTACCACACATCGAAAGAAATTGTCAAATAGAGTGGTACCACGCGATACACCCGCTACTGATGTTAGCCTTGCAGAAACAGGGCAAAACGCCCGTACCTCTCGACATTACCCTCGATGCCGACCACCGTATCTTGCTTATATCAGGTCCTAATGCCGGAGGTAAATCGGTATGCCTCAAAACCGTAGGATTGTTGCAGTATATGATGCAATGCGGAATGCCTGTTCCCTTGTACGAAAACTCTCACATGGGCATATTCGACAAGATATTCATAGACATTGGCGACGAACAATCGATAGAAGACGACTTGAGTACTTACAGCTCACACTTGTCGCACATGAAACAGTGCGTAAAGTACTGTGACGAACGCTCGCTGTTGCTTATCGACGAATTTGGCGGCGGTACCGAACCGCAAATAGGTGGAGCCATAGCCGAGGCACTACTCGACCGCTTCAACAAGCACCGGTCGTTTGGCGTCATCACGACGCACTACCAAAATCTGAAAAAATTTGCCGAAGATACGGATGGTATCGTCAACGGTGCTATGCTCTACGACCGTCACAAGATGCAACCCCTCTTTATACTGTCCATAGGTAACCCCGGCAGCTCATTTGCCATAGAAATAGCACGCAAGATAGGACTACCTGAAGAGGTAATTGCCGAGGCTTCCGAAATTGTAGGCCGAGATTATATATCGATGGACAAATATCTGCAAGACATTGTTCGCGACAAGCGTTACTGGGAAAACAAACGGCAAAACATCAGGCTCAAAGAGAAACAGCTCGAAGAGCTCACCGCCCGTTATGCCCAAAATCTCGAACAGATAGACAAGGAACGCAAAGAGTATATTGCCAAAGCACGACAGGAAGCACGCTCTCTCCTTGCAGAGACAAATGCCCGCATTGAAAACACCATTCGCACTATAAAAGAAGCTCAAGCCAGTAAGGAGGCGACCAAAGAAGCCCGCAAAAAACTCGAAGAGTACAAGGCACAACTGCAAGACGAAAATGTGCCCAACTCACATGATAAAATAGAACATGAAATAAAGAAACTGCGCGGCAAACAAAGGCATAAGAATACCAAGAACAATGTCTCTGAACGCAACAGTGAGACTACTACAGCAGCCGACACTCCTATTGCCATAGGCGACGCTGTGAGAATAAAAGGAGAATCGACCATAGGTGAAGTAATAGAACTAGGAGCCAAAGAGGCTACCGTAGCATTCGGATTGGTACAATCTAAGATTAAGCTCGACAGAATAGAAAAAACCGACCGCAAAAAACTAAAAAACAACAATACACAAAAATCGACCTTTATCAGCGCATCGACATACGAAGACATGCGTGAAAAACAGCTCTCATTTACCAACGAAATAGATGTGCGCGGCATGAGAGTCGACGAAGCCTTGCAAGCTATAGCCTACTTCATAGACGATGCCATACAGGTAAGTTGCAGCCGGGTAAGAATATTGCACGGAACAGGCACCGGAGCCTTGCGCAGTGCAATACGACAATATCTGAAAGGGGTAAACGGCGTAGAACATTTTGCCGACGAGCATGTACAACTGGGTGGCGCAGGCATCACGGTAGTCGACCTGGCATAGTTCTCTTGCTTCGTTCTTCTCACCTTGTTGAACAGACTATTATCGGGGTCTGTCAACACATCATCTCGTCGACCGTATAATTCAAAAAATCGTTAAGAGGCTTCACCAGCAGTAACTTTTGCGCCACAGCCTCTACCCACTTTTCTTGCATAAGAAAATCGTCGGGCAAATGACATACCACCATATAATCCTTACGTTTCATCCATTGGGCATGGGCGCCCTCTTTGGGAAATGGGCGAGGCACACTTTTCAATACTTCGCCTTCAAATTCGGGATATGTCTGTTTAAGTGCCGGAGCCTCTACAATAGAGTTCCACTCATCAAGGTTATCATATATGGCCTGCCGCAAAGCCTTCAATAGTCGGGATTCGGGACACCATATACCGCCGCACAAAAGCACGTTTCCGGGCTGCACATGCAGATAATATCCGGCACGCGGGCTTTTCTTGCCGCCACGTGCCATATATGCCGAGAAAAATTGTTTATAAGGTGTTTTATCGAGAGAAAAACGAATGTCGCGATATATACGATATATGCAATCTTCCGCTTGCACTCCCTTCAACTCTTCATCGTCGACAGCAATAAGTGATATGAGCCGCTGTACGTCATTGATGAACCCGGCACGCAAAACATCATACTGCACCTTATGCTCGTGAAACCAGTCGCGATTATTATGTGCACTCAGTTCTATCAGAAAATCAAATAGCTCGCGCATCATCATATCAACATACCCTTTTACTATCGGCGCCCTCTACAAAGTTAAGGAAAGCATTGTTTACCACTCTGTTACCGCCTGGCGTAGGATAATTGCCTGTAAAATACCAATCACCGGGATGGTTGGGTATGGCCTTATGCAATCCGTCGATAGTTTGATATATGATTTCTACCGGACAATTTATTTCGTCGGTCGATAACATTGAGGCTATCTTGGCCGAAATCTCCTCGGCCGTAAAAGGAGCATATATCTCGCGCACATAATTTACAACCTTTTCCTTAGGCATGTTTCTCTGTGCCAACGATTTATTATAGACTTCGGTAATAACATCTTCCATACCGCGCTCTTTCAGCAACTCCATGGCCGCCTTAAAAGCGATAAACTCACCCATTCGCGACATGTCTATACCATAACAGTCGGGATAGCGCACTTGTGGAGACGAGGAAACAATAACAATCTTTTTAGGATGCAACCTATTGAGTATCTTTATAATACTCTGTTTTAGCGTCGTGCCACGCACAATACTGTCGTCTATAACTACCAGATTGTCGACATAAGGCTCTACAGTACCATACGTAATATCATAGACGTGGGCAGCCAAATCATCACGAGTGTCATTTTCGGCAATAAAGGTGCGCAACTTTATATCCTTAATAGCAACCTTTTCGGAACGTACCCGCATAGAGAGGATGCGACGCAAGTCTTCTTCGGGGATAGACCCTTCATAGCCCTGCAAAAGCTCTATCTTCTTGTTTATAAGATACTCGGTCATACTCTCCAACATGCCATAAAAAGCAACTTCGGCTGTATTAGGTATAAACGAGAATACTGTATGCTCCAAATCATAGTCGATGCTGCGCAAGATAGCAGGCGAAAGGAGTTGACCCAACATTTTGCGCTCACGATAAATATCACAATCGCTGCCTCGCGAAAAGTAGATACGCTCAAATGAACAGGCACTATAATTAAGTGGCTCCATAATTTGCTCCAAAGCTACCTTACCGAGCTTCGACACAATGATACTCTGTCCCGGTTTTAATTCATGAACATCATCTACCGATATATTCATAACCGTCTGTATTACGGGACGTTCTGATGCTACAACCACAATCTCGTCGTCCTGATAATAAAAAGCAGGGCGAATACCACGAGGATCGCGATAAGCAAACATATCGCCACTTCCTATCTGACCGCATATCACATAGCCACCGTCCCAATACGGAGCTGTCGATCGGAGTATACGAGGTATGTCGAGGTTATCTTCTATCAATTCCGAGATACATCCCTCATGCCCCTCATTCCTGAACTTCTCATATAATCGGCGGTTTTCCATATCGAGGGCATGGCCTATTTGCTCCAAGATAATAAACGTATCGGCATAGAAACGGGGATGTTGCCCTTGCGCAACGATATGATTGAATATTTCATCAACGTTGGTCATATTAAAGTTGCCACAAAGCAGCAAATTTTGTGACCGCCAATTGTTGCGACGCAAAAACGGATGCACATACGACAACCCTGTCTTTCCGGTAGTGCTATACCGCAAATGCCCCATATATACCTCACCCACAAAGGGAAGATGCTGCTCTATCCACTCTGTATCGGTATCATCATGCGGAGTACGCAAGATTGTTTGTTGTACACTACTAAAAATTTCCTGTATGGCATTTGTACCCAAAGCACGCTCTCGATATATAAACTCCTCGGCAGGGCGGGCATGTAGTTTTACACACGACAATCCGGCACCTTCTTGTCCCCGGTTGTGTTGCTTTTCCATAAGCAGCATCAACTTATTTAGGCCATACATATAGGTGCCATATTTCTCTTTGTAGAACGAAAGCGGTTTCAGCAGGCGAACCAAAGCTATGCCGCATTCGTGTTTGAGAGGGTCTAACATGTTGCTTTATTTTGCTGTATTGAATGATATGCAAAAGTAGTGTATTATTTCGGCATGCCGAAATAACCGCCCTATTTTTTACATCGCAAATTTGCGTATTTATTGCCCCTTCCACACCCTATTTCATAAAAATGTCCGATACTCAACAAAGATAAAGATGATAACTTACTGGCAACTGCCATATACAAGCGAGGGTGCGCTCGATTGTAATCAGGCGCACCCTCGCATATAACAAACAGTGTGTGTTTATCAACGGATAAACAGCAACTCGCGATACTTGGGCAAAGGCCACATCTCGTTATCGACCATAAGTTCGAGTTTGTCTATATGATAACGGATGCTTTCCATATACGGAACTACATTGTCGTGGTAGGCAATAGCCTTTTCACGCTCATCTTCTATCTTGTTGGCTACTTTGCGTGCATCTATCATAGCAGCAACCTCTTCCTTGATAACCATCATGTGCGAAGCTATCTTCTCAATCTCTTCCATGTCTTGATTGGCTATAATCTCGCTCTTCTCGGTCGGGAAAAGATTTTTGATTTTGAACACATTATCTATCAATACCGACTGGTAACGAGTAGCTACGGGTATGATATGGTTGATAGCCAAGTCGCCCAACACACGAGCCTCTATCTGTATTTTTTTGGTATAGAGCTCCCACTTCACCTCATTACGGGCTGCAAGTTCAGTCGACGTCATTACACCCGTTTTCTTAAACATAGCAACTGTCTCGGGCTTGAGATAATTGTCATACATAAGCGGAGCACTCGTCTCACAATCGAGACCTCGGGCAGCAGCTTCGGCTTTCCACTCCTCACTATAACCGTTACCATCGAAATGTATAGGTTGGCTCTCTATAAGCAACTTTTGAACCTCGGCCAGTATAGCGCTCTCCTTAGGCTCACCACTTTCGATGCGGGCATCTACAGCCTCCTTAAATTCCATCAATTGGCAAGCAACGGCGGCGTTGAGTGCAATCATGGCTGAAGCACAGTTGGCCGACGAACCTACTGCACGGAACTCAAAGCGGTTACCGGTAAATGCAAAAGGTGATGTACGGTTACGATCGGTATTATCGAGCATAAGATCGGGCACTTGTACAACATCGAGGCTCATCGCATTTTTGAAAGATAAATTCAGCAAATCTTTTGAAGGAAGTTTTGCCATCTTGTCTACCAACTCACCTATCTGCTTTCCAAGGAAAATAGATATAATGGCTGGTGGTGCTTCATTGGCACCAAGGCGATGCTGGTTGGTAGCCGAGATAATACTTGCCTTCAACAACCCGTTGTATTTGTATACGGCAGCCATCACATTGGCTATAAAAGTAAGGAATTGCAAGTTTGACTTCGGTGTTTTGCCGGGGGCAAAAAGTTGTACGCCGGTATCGGTACCCAACGACCAGTTGTTATGCTTACCCGAACCGTTGATACCTTTGAAAGGTTTTTCGTGCAAAAGAACTCTGAAGTTGTGACGACGAGCCACCACATCCATCAGGTTCATCAACAGCAGGTTGTGGTCGTTAGCCAAATTGACTTCTTCATAAATAGGAGCTACCTCAAATTGGTTGGGAGCTACCTCGTTATGACGGGTTTTACAGGGGATACCCAACTTGTGGCTCTCTATCTCAAGTTCACGCATAAATGCCTCTACTCGCATAGGGATAGAGCCGAAATAGTGGTCTTCGAGCTGTTGATTTTTGGCGCTCTCGTGTCCCATGAGCGTACGCCCTGTCAACATCAAGTCGGCACGCGAAATAAACAAAGCCTCATCAACAAGAAAATACTCCTGCTCCCAGCCCAGATAAGCATACACTTTCTTTACATTTTCATCGAAGTACTGGCATACAGCGGTAGCAGCTTTATTGACACTATTGAGGGCTTTGAGAAGCGGTGTTTTATAGTCGAGCGACTCTCCTGTATATGAAATGAATATTGTAGGAATACACAATGTCTTGTTAAGAATAAAAGCAGGCGACGAGATATCCCATGCCGAATAACCACGCGCCTCAAAGGTACTGCGTATACCTCCGCTGGGGAAGCTTGATGCATCGGGCTCTTGCTGTATGAGCAATTTGCCGCTAAACTCCTCCATAACACCGCCTTTACCGTCATAGTCGATAAAGCTATCGTGCTTCTCGGCTGTACCATCGGTCAGCGGTTGGAACCAGTGAGTATAGTGAGTCACTCCCATATCTACCGCCCAGCGTTTCATGCCGTCAGCCACGCTGTCGGCTACTTCGCGACTCAACGCCTTTTGGTTGTCTATGGCATCTACTAGGGCATCATACGTTTTCTTGGGCAGATACTTAAACATCTTCTCGCGATTGAAAACGTACTCGCCATAATAATCAGAAGGGCGGCCTTGCGGCTCCGGAACTTCAATCGGTTTTCTACCGAAAGTCTCTTCTACTGCTTTGAATCGTAACATTTTAAATAAAGTTATTTGTTTAGAGATGGTATTATGATATCTTATGGTTTCCATTTTTTGATACGCTCTACGGCTTCGAGCGTATCTTCGTAACCACCAAATGCCGTAAGGCGCAGGAAGCCTTCGCCCGCAGGACCGAAACCAGCACCGGGCGTACCCACAATATTGCATTCGGCCAAAAGCCTATCGAAAAAGTTCCACGAAGATATATTTTCGGGAGCTTTCACCCAGATATATGGAGCGTTCTCACCGCCATATACTTGCAATCCAGCCATCAGCAAGTTGGAACGTATAAGAGCGGCATTACGCATATAATAGTCGGTGAGACCTCGAGTCTCTTTTAATCCTTGAGGCGAAAAGACGGCCTCTGCAGCCCGTTGTACTATATAGGGAGCACCGTTAAACTTAGTGCATTGACGACGGTTCCACAAATTACCAAGTGGAACTTTGTTACCCTTTTCATCGTATGCACACACCTCATGCGGCACAACCGTATAACCACAACGTAGTCCCGTAAAGCCGGCAGTTTTTGAGAAACTACGAAACTCTATGGCAACCTTACGCGCACCTTCTATCTCATATATACTATGTGGGATGTCTTCATTGCGGATAAAAGCCTCATATGCCGAGTCAAACAGAATAAGCGCATCATTATCAATGGCATAATCGACCCACTGCTTCAGTTGTTCGCGAGTAAGTACCGTACCCGTAGGATTATTAGGATAACAAAGGTATATCACATCGGGACGCTCGACCGGCAACTCAGGCACAAAATTATTTTCGGCTGTACATGGCAGATATATAATGTTGCTCCATCTACCATCGCCCAGATATTTTCCGGCACGTCCTGCCATAACATTACTATCGACATAAACAGGATATACAGGATCTGTGACGGCCACCCTGTTGCCAAGGCTCAAAATATCGCCTATATTACCGGTATCGCTCTTTGCCCCATCGCTTACAAAAACCTCGTCGGGAGCAATCTCTATACCACGACGACGGTAATCATTTTCTACAATAGCCTCTCGCAAGAAATCATACCCTTGTTCGGGACCGTATCCACGAAACGTTTCGGGGCGACTCATCTCATCGACTGCCTTATGCAACGCCTCTATGACAGCCGGGGTTAACGGCCGAGTCACATCACCTATGCCAAGACGTATGACACGCTCGCCCTCATGTTGTGACAAGTAATGCGATACCCGCCTTGCAACCTCTGAAAATAGATAGCTGCCTGGCAAATCGAGGAATCTATTATTTATATGCACCATTGTTTTCTTCTTGTTTTATTTATCTGGCCACTCACCATCAAACACAGTTACGGCATCACCTGTCAGGAATACATGGTTGGTATTTTCATCCCATTCTACCTGCAAGTCACCGCCTAACAGACGGACTGTGGCCTTTCTATATGAACGATTATTTAAGACAGCTGCAACCAATGAGGCACAAGCTCCGGTACCACACGCCATCGTTTCACCCGCACCGCGCTCCCATACACGCATCTGTAACACATCAGAAGCCAACACCTTGACAAACTCTACATTCGTACGATTCGGGAATAACGGATGAGTCTCTATAGCACGGCCTATTGCATGCAAATCGTATGCTTGCCAATCGTCTAAGAAAATGACTGCATGAGGATTACCCATAGAAACACATGTCATGGAAAAGCGATGCCCGCACGCAGATATAGGTTGTGATACAACGCAGTCACCTTGCCACAATACGGGAATATCGTTGGGATGGAATTTAGGCTCGCCCATATCTACTTTTACTGATGAGACCTTATCTCCGGCAACTGTAAGATATATATTTTTGATACCCGATAGAGTTTCCAGTGTCAGTTGGGTTTTGTGGGTCATGCCATGCTCATAGAGATACTTGCCTACACACCGCGATGCATTACCACACATCTCGGCTTCACTACCGTCGGCATTGAACATGCGCATGCGAAAATCGGCAATCTCCGAGGGCAATATCATTACCAGCCCGTCAGAGCCGACCCCAAAATGTCGGTCACTCATTTTTACTGCCAACTGGGCAGGATGGAGCGGAATGGTTTCAAAGCCATTAATATAAATGTAGTCGTTACCGGCTCCTTGCATTTTAGTAAATTTCATAACCTAGCTTTTTACGCTTTTATCCCGCGAGCCTATTCATCGAAACAATGAAAGGAGAAGCTATAGACTACTTCAATCACACTACGCTGCAATAGGCATTGGTATACCTATTCAAAAAGACAGAGCCGCGGCATACCACGGCTCTGAGTATAGTAGTTACAACCTGCCTTGTACAAAACAAAAGCATGATTGAAATCGAATGGCTTATGCGGGGTGTTTTACTAAACATTACCTTTTGCCTTTGAAAACAATGCAAAGGTAAGCAAACGCCCACAAACAGCAATGATTTTGACAAGATTTTTTTGTATTATTTTTTCTTTTGCTTCTTATCTACGCACATATAGGCACTCTGCCATATATATATCGCAGTATTTTTTTGTCAAAAGACACTTCTGAAAGCGGTTGCCTTCCATAAAATTACTAACTTTGTACGGTTTTCACGATAGAAACCACATAAAGCCTCAAATAAGATAATTGTAGAACACCTATTATATATTCTATCGTAATGCACAATCTCAAACGAGCCTCGCTTATACTCGACGACGGAACGGTATTCCGGGGTAAATCCTTTGGTTATGAAAAACCTGTAGCGGGTGAAGTTGTTTTCAACACGGCTATGACCGGCTATCCCGAAAGCCTCACAGACCCCTCGTATGAAGGCCAAATATTAGTTTTCACCTATCCGCTGATAGGCAACTACGGTGTGCCTGCTCGGGATACCGTGCAAAACCTGTCGGCCTACTATGAATCGGAAAAGATTCATGTCGAAGCTGTCGTCATATCCGATTACTCTTTTGAATACAGTCACTGGAACGCCGACAAAAGTCTTGCCCAATGGCTGCAAGAAGAACATATCGCGGGCATCTGCGATATAGACACACGCGCACTCACCAAGCACTTGCGCGAACGCGGCTCCATGAAGGGAAAAATCGTCATCGACGGCGGAGAAGATATTGCATGGGTCGACCCCAACTTGTATAACCTGGTAGCTCGTGTAAGCTGCAAAGATGTTATCGAATATGGTAATAGCGGCAAACGTGTTGTCCTGGTAGACTGCGGCGTGAAGCACAACATACTACGCTGCCTGTTACGTCGCGGTGTGACAGTAATACGAGTACCATGGGACTATGACTTCACCAACCTGTCGTACGACGGATTGTTTATTTCAAACGGTCCCGGCGACCCCACCCTATGCGACGCTACTGTTGAACATATACGCAAAACTATGCAAGATACCCACAAACCTATTTTCGGTATCTGCATGGGTAACCAACTCCTGTCGAGAGCCGGTGGAGCACAAATATACAAACTGAAATACGGCCACCGCAGCCATAACCAACCTGTAAGACAGGTAGGGACAAACCGCTGCTTCATCACTTCACAAAATCATGGTTTTGCCGTAGACAGCACCACGCTAAACGACGATTGGAGTCCCCTCTTTGTCAATATGAACGACAATACCAACGAAGGTATACGGCACAAAACAAAGCCCTACTTCTCGGCACAGTTCCACCCCGAAGCCTCAAGCGGACCTACCGACACCGAGTTCCTTTTTGATGAATTTATAAAATTACTCTGACCCTCGAAACATACTACAATGGCACAAGAAACGACACAAAAGATAAAGAAAGTCTTATTGTTAGGTTCCGGCGCGTTAAAAATAGGCGAAGCCGGCGAGTTTGACTATTCGGGGTCGCAAGCCCTCAAAGCCCTCAAAGAAGAGGGAATATACACCATACTCATCAATCCCAACATTGCTACCGTACAAACGTCAGAAGGTGTTGCCGACAAGATTTACTTCTTGCCCGTCACACCATATTTCGTGGGTAGAGTTATAGAGAAAGAAAGACCCGATGGCATATTGCTCTCTTTCGGTGGCCAAACGGCTCTGAACTGCGGTGTAAGCCTTTACAAAAACGGCACATTGGAAAAATATAATGTGCAGGTTCTGGGTACACCCGTACAGGCTATTATGGATACCGAAGATCGCGAGCTTTTCGTAAAGAAACTCGACGAGATAAATGTAAAAACCATCAAAAGCATTGCAGTAACCACCATCGACGATGCCCGTCGTGCAGCACAAGAGTTGGGATATCCCGTCATCATACGAGCTGCCTATGCCCTGGGAGGTTTGGGTAGCGGATTTTGTGACGACGAGACACAGCTGCTTACCATCGGCGAAAAGGCGCTCTCCTTCTCGGCACAGATTCTTATAGAAAAGTCGCTCAAAGGCTGGAAAGAGATTGAATATGAAGTAGTGCGCGACCGTTACGACAACTGCATCACGGTGTGCAACATGGAAAACTTCGATCCGCTGGGTATACATACCGGCGAAAGTATTGTTGTAGCACCTTCGCAAACATTGAGTAACAACGACTACCACAAGCTGCGCGAACTTTCTATCCGCATCATACGCCACATTGGTATTGTGGGCGAATGCAACGTACAATATGCCTACGACCCCGAAAGCGAAGACTATCGTGTCATAGAGGTAAATGCACGACTCAGCCGCTCATCGGCATTGGCATCCAAAGCTACAGGTTATCCGCTGGCTTTCGTTGCGGCCAAGTTAGGTCTAGGATACGGTCTTTTCGAGTTGAAAAACTCTGTCACCAAAGAGACTTCGGCTTTCTTTGAGCCCGCATTAGACTATATTGTGTGCAAGATACCCCGCTGGGATTTGGGTAAGTTTCAAGGTGTAGATCGCGAGCTGGGGTCGAGTATGAAATCGGTAGGAGAAGTGATGGCCATAGGCCGCTCATTTGAAGAAGCCATTCAAAAAGGACTGCGTATGATAGGACAAGGTATGCACGGCTTCGTAGAGAACAAGGAGCTTGTCATACCCGACATAGACAAAGCTCTGCACGACCCTACCGACAAACGTATCTTCGTCATCTCGAAGGCCTTCAGACAAGGATATACCGTAGACCAGATACACGAACTTACCAAGATAGACCGCTGGTTCTTACAAAAACTATACGGCATCATAGAAACGGCCAATGCAATAGAAAGCTACAACAGCATCAATGATGTTCCCGAGGATTTGCTACGCGAAGCCAAAAAGCAAGGATTCTCGGACTTCCAGATAGCCCGCGCCTGCTTGAAACAAAATATGGTAGATACCGAAGCTGCTATCATCGAAGTGCGCAACCGACGCAAATCGCTGGGTATCGTACCGGTAGTGAAGCAGATAGACACGTTGGCTGCCGAATATCCTGCCCAGACCAACTATCTCTACCTCACCTACCACGGCATAGAAAACGACGTAGAGTACAAAGGCGATCACCGCTCTGTTATCGTATTAGGTTCGGGTGCATATCGCATAGGCAGCTCTGTCGAATTCGACTGGTGTAGCGTGAATGCTCTCAACACGGTGCGTAAAGAGGGCTGGCGCTCGGTGATGATAAACTACAATCCCGAAACCGTATCGACCGACTATGACATGTGCGACCGTCTCTACTTCGACGAACTTTCGTTCGAGAGGGTTATGGACATTATCGAGTTGGAAAACCCTCATGGTGTCATCCTCTCGGTAGGCGGACAGATACCTAATAACCTTTCTACACGCCTCGATGGACAAAACGTACGCATCTTAGGAACATCAGCCACTGATATCGACCACGCTGAAGACCGACATAAATTCTCGTCGATGCTCGACGAACTGGGTATAGACCAACCACGTTGGCGAGAGCTCACCTCTCTGAGTGATATTTACGAATTTGTCAACGAAGTAGGATACCCTGTACTGGTGCGTCCATCATATGTACTTTCAGGTGCAGCCATGAACGTATGCTCCAACAATACAGAGTTGGAAATGTTCCTCAAGCTGGCTGCCAACGTATCGAAGCAACACCCCGTTGTTGTAAGCGAATTTATACAGAATGCCAAGGAGATAGAGATGGATGCCGTAGCTCGCGACGGAGAAATACAGCTCTATGCCATATCGGAACACATAGAGTTTGCCGGCGTACACTCTGGCGACGCCACGATACAATTCCCGCCCCAGAAACTATATGTAGAAACCGTTCGCCGTATCAAGAAAGTTACCGGACAGATTGCCAAAGCGCTGCATATCTCAGGACCGTTCAACATACAGTTCCTTGCCAAGAACAATGATATCAAGGTAATTGAGTGTAACTTACGAGCCTCGCGCAGCTTCCCGTTCGTATCGAAGGTTCTCAAAATAAACTTCATAGAACTGGCAACCAAAATCATGTTGGGGCTGCCTATAGAGAAACCCTCCAAAAACGAGTTTGACCTCGACTATGTAGGTATAAAAGCCTCGCAATTCTCTTTCTCTCGTTTGCAAAAAGCCGACCCCGTGTTGGGTGTCGATATGTCGTCGACAGGCGAAGTTGGTTGCATAGGCTATGACACCTCCGAGGCTATACTCAAATCGATGTTATCGGTAGGCTATACGATTCCCAAGAAAAATATTCTACTGTCTACGGGTAATGCCAAGCAAAAGGCCGACCTGCTGGAAGCCGCCCATCAGTTGCACGAACACGGTTACAACCTATATGCCACTGGCGGTTCGCACCAATTCCTCACCGACAACGGTATTCCTGCTGTCAAGGTTTATTGGCCGAGCGAGAGCGACAAAGAGCCGCAAGCATTACAGATGATACACGATAAGAAAATAGATTTTGTCGTGAACATACCTAAGAACCTTACTGCTACCGAGCTCGACAACGGCTACAAAATACGTCGCGCTGCCATCGACTTCAATATACCGCTAATAACCAATACGCGGCTTGCAGCAGCCTTCATCGACGCATTCTGTCATATAAGCCTCGATGAAATACAAATAAAGAGTTGGGACGAATATAAATAGACCTGAACTTTTCACAACTATAGAGGAGGGCTCCTGAGTCAATGACTGTCAGGAGACCTCCTTCCTTCTATTTTTTCATGCACCATCAGAACTTATGAGCAAGTTCTGCAGCCTGTTTGCAACCGTCTGTCTTGTTGATATCACCTTCATTCAACACACCGGGGATAAGGACCTCTCCCACCAAATCCCATTTCAATAAGGCAGCAGACCTTTCCAATGGCATACGCACACCATCCATAACAGTTGTGTCATGTTCTTCACAACAAGTAATCAAGCCCCATTTTTTCCCTGCTATGTTTTTTTCTCTCACAACGAGAGAGAACAAACAATCTATCACACCTTTTATTTGCGCAGGAATAGAATACCAATAAACCGGAGTAGTAAATACTATAGCATCAGACTCAAGTATCGAAGATGCTATTACATCAAACTCTTCATTGAAAGAGCAGGCCTTGCCTGTTTTATAACAAGTCATGCAAGCATGGCAACCTTTTACATTCATCGATGCGGCATCAAAGCGTTGTATGGTGTGTCCGCACTTTTTTGCTTCCTCAATAAAAGCCTCAGTCATGGCAAAACTATTGCCTTTTTTTCGAGGGCTGCCTGTAATAACCGTAATTTTCATAATCTGTTCCTCCTATTTTTGTATAGTATTTGAGTTCTGATTGTATGCTTTTGCAACACATTTCCACTCGCCATTCATTTTCATCAGCAGAAGATAATCCGTAAAGTCTATGCGTCCGCCCCAGTTTTCTTCCAACACACGGACAACGGCCAGCGTTTCTTCCACATCTATTACATCGATACGTGCCTTGAATCCGCTATCGGGACCTACATTATCTACATTCTGATAGAATTGCTCGATACTTCCGTGCTCCAGTCTACCATCCAGGAAACCAAACAGCACAGCTTCATCAATAAACAAATCTTTGGCATATTTGCTATTACCCTCTGCCACACTCTGTACAAATTTCATGGCAGCTTCTTCTACAGCTTTGTATTCGGCAATATTCGCTCTCATAATTTTATAGTTTAGACATATTATAATATTATGCTGCGAATTTAGATGGTAGTCATTATTTCTACAAGTACCGTAAAATTATTCGTATACCGAAAATTTATTCACTATACCCATCATATTGAACGTTATTTGTATTTTTGTCTCAAAACCTAAGATATGTACGTACGAAAAATACCGGTAGATTTAGATTGTCCTTTACGATTAACAATGAGTCTTATCGATTCTAAATGGAAATCATGCATATTAGATGAATTACGCTATCGCTCCA
Organism: uncultured Porphyromonadaceae bacterium; assembly: GCA_900538705.1. GTDB lineage: Bacteria > Bacteroidota > Bacteroidia > Bacteroidales > Barnesiellaceae_A > Barnesiella_A. The sequence goes on along the minus strand of UPZG01000004.1, from coordinate 28,116 downwards.
TGCGTCCCAGCGAACTTCACAAAGCCTTGCCGGAGGCCACTCCTCGAGTACTTGACCTTCAATTAAAAGAATTGGTAGAAGACGGCTTGGTAGAGAAAACCATTTTCCCCGAACTGCCTCCTCGCTCTGAATATTCCATAACTCCACTGGGGATGACATTAATCCCTATTATTGATGCCATGCTTGAATGGGGAAAAAAGAACAAAGACCTATTTGAGAGAAAACATGGTAAGTAAATCGAGCACCATATAAAGATGACGGTGCCCAAGGATATGGATAGCAACTTGGCAACAAATACATACTCAGAACCCGGTAGCCACATGGCATTACCTATTATCGTAGGCAACTGTTTTTTGCTACCGCACGACAGACTTTACCTTACTAACTTTTATTTCGTCCATCCTCAAGGGCTTTTCATAGGGCAAAAGTCACAAAAAAAGTTAAACAGACAATTTTTTAGCCGAAAAATTATGTTGTATAACATAATCGCCTTATATTTGCACTGTGTTTTTCATGGTATTAGATTTAAGGTTAATGGAAGATTGGTTGTCGGGATGACAATCAATTTTTTTTATACCCTTACGCGACCTGCACTTCATACCAAGTTCCCCACCGTCTTAGGAGCCAAAGAGGGAAACAGCATAATACATTTGCTCAAAAAGAGAAAGAATATTTCTTTTTTCAGGCGGCAACCCTACACAATACAGAAACAAAACTGTAAATTTGCGGCAAAAATATAGAACTATCATGCCACGAAGAATTATACGCAATTGGCGACCTATCAAAGGGCAACCTCTCACCGAACTCGACAAAAAAATTCTCTCCATACAAAATAAAGGCCACTTGGTACCTTCACGCGAATTGATAAAAACTCCCGAACAGATTGAGGGCATACGCCAGAGCGGTGTCATCAATACCGGCGTACTCGATTACGTAGAAAGTCATATACGTGCAGGCATCTCTACAGCCGAGATTGACCGATGGGTATACGAATATACTATCGCGCACGGGGCTACACCTGCCCCACTCAACTATGAGGGCTTTCCCAAGAGCGTATGTACATCGGTCAACGAAGAGGTATGCCATGGCATACCCAGCGAAGAGTGCATACTCAAAGAGGGCGATATCATCAATGTTGATGTCTCTACCATATACAACGGCTACTATTCCGACGCATCGCGCATGTTTATGATTGGTAAAGTATCGCCCGAGAAGGAAAAGCTGGTACGCGTTACCTACGAATGTCTCGTGTTGGGAATGCAGGCAGCCAAGCCCTTCGGTTTTGTAGGTGACATAGGCAATGCCATACAACGCCATGCCGAAAAGAACGGGTTCTCGGTTGTACGCGACTTATGCGGGCACGGAGTAGGACTTGAGTTTCATGAAGAGCCCGAGGTACTGCACTTCGGCCGCAAAGGGACAGGCATGCTGCTAGTACCGGGTATGGTATTCACTATCGAGCCCATGATAAACATGGGTACACATGAGGTATTTATCGATGAAGACAACGGCTGGACAGTTATCACCGAGGACGAACTTCCGTCTGCACAGTGGGAACACACTTTTGTCATGACCGATAAAGGTCTCGAGATACTTACACGCTAACTCTTCACAAACAAAACGACAAACATTCGCACACTACAATGGCAAAATCACTCATCACAATAGGTCTCCTCATTATAAGCAATATCTTCATGACGTTTGCCTGGTATGGTCACTTGAAACTACAAGAAGCCAAAATCATAAGCAACTGGCCGCTCTACGGCGTCATCCTACTCTCGTGGGGAATTGCTCTGTTTGAATACTGCTTTCAAGTCCCGGCCAACCGCGTAGGATTCAGGGAAAACGGAGGCCCCTTCTCCTTGATGCAACTAAAGGTGATACAAGAAGTCATCACACTTATCGTATTCACCGTATTTACTACCGTACTTTTCAAAGGAGAGAGCCTACATTGGAATCACCTGGCGGCATTTATATGCCTCGTGGCTGCTGTCTATTTCGTATTTATGAAATAGGTCGAAGAGCTAAACTTTGCTAAAAATCGATAGAAATAATAAAAAGTTCAATTTAAGGGAACAAATAGCCCCCTTCTGCTGTTTTTATATTGGATATACTGTATTTTGATATAAAACACAACAGCATGAGAAATCATATTATGCCGACACCCGACCTGACAGACAGCAGGGATGAGTGTACCTTCATCTCCATGACGGAGCTTGAAAGTAGAATTGAAAAACTCGATGCGACACAGCAAAAAATTGTCTCTTACTACATTTCGGGATTTACCATCGACGAAATTTCACAAATTCTCGACACGCCCCAAGAAAATGTAGAGCATATCATACGGCACTTTACCGAAGAGCTACTTGAGAAGGCAACTACCTAAAAGGCAGTAGAATACATCTACTTCAATAGAACGACAGCTCTACTTGCATACGACACAGACACTACTCGTAGTATACCATTATGCCTACAAACTTGTTATAACATATCTCTCATATAGCCTATCCCATATCCGCAACAGCCCGTCAAATTATTTTCTCAAAAAAGGGGCTCAAACACGAGTCTATATTATAAAATTTCTTATTTTTGCAGCATATCGACTGCGGTCGTGACATATTGTTTGATAAGCGTTTAGCTTTATTCTCGTACTGAAAACTACCAACTTTCAAACTCAAACAGAATAAAAGTCGTAGACGCTCATGTCTGTTATATAACCACGGAAGTGTTTATATAGGAGCAGCGTGAGGTATATATGTTTATTGTTTGAGTTAGGTATTGGTAGTACCTCAGTGCGGATAAACTAAGAGTCCTCACGCTTTTTGTTTATCGCCTACGATAGGGGGCTGCGTGGCATATACATCTTTTTTGTTATGAAAAAACTTTCTTTTTATTTTTCTTGGCTTGCCATCGCCGCAATGGCCGTGGCCGCCACAAGCTGCACCAAAGAGGAGATTGACTCGCCGGGTACAGACCCGGGCAGCGACCCCACCGTACAAGTGCCCGACCCTGAGGGGACTATTACGCTATCCATGCGGAATGACAGAGGGACCTATTTGGACAATTTCTACATCGACGATGCCGACAATTTCAGCGGCGGTTATTTTGTATCGTTGGGCGAAATGAAGGGTTTGGGCAATGTGACACGCATTCCCAAGCATGGATGGAGCAACAAAGCCGCAGTGGTTCCGGGTACCGGTTATGTGGCTTACGACAGTTATGACGGCTTCTATCGTCTCTTTGTCACCAGCTACACCGTCAACTCGATGAACGAAATTATCGGTGCAGATGTAAAATACCAAACTCCGTTCTACCCCACGGAGACGATAAAGCTGCCGTTGCAGGTACTGGAATTCGGACAAGCAGGCGGGTCCCAAAACATCGTGTTCGACAACGAAAATATTGTACCATTCATAGTCTCTTCTTCTGCCGATTGGTGCCAGGTATATACGTCATCGACTCTCGACTACAGCTTCCTGACAGACGGTATCATTGTAACAGTAACACCCAACGAAGGTGCGCAACGCGAAGCAACCGTATCAATAATGGACGGCAACTATAATATACAAGAAATCTCTATCATCCAAGCCGGAGCCGAACCTTACCTTAGCCTTTCGCAAGATACGCTTTCGTTGCCATACACAGCGGGGAGTGTAAGGTCCTTGGGAATCATGACAAATTACTATTATGACGATTTGTCAGTTACTTCCTCTGCCGATTGGTGCCAAGCGACACTCAACCTTTATGGTGGAGATATGCTTGCCCGCATGAACGAGCAAGTACGCTTCAAAGGCAAAGAACGGGTAACCGATAAGAGCAGCTACGGCACAAGCTCCTATACCCTTTCGGTAAGCGCATCATCGGATAACAACGGTGAAACCCCTCGCGAAGCAATTGTTACAGTGGCATCGAAAGACGGAACAAACAAAGCTGAACTGAAAGTAAAACAGGAGCGCTTCGACGTGGTATTATCTGCCGAAGAGGTGCAATTCGAACGAATTCCCAGCTATCGTATAGTAAATACGGGAAATACGACCGGTGATTATACAGTCACAAGCAGTGCCGACTGGTGTACCTACACGTGGAGCGGTAGCGACTTGGTTGTACGTGTTTTCCCCAATGAAACAGGAGAAGACCGCGTAACAGAACTGACCGTATCTGTTGCGGCTCGCAGTAAAACCATTACCGTATATCAAAGTCGCTATATGGTAGGAGACGACTACAATGTAGATGGTGTAACCGGCACTGTGGGTATTCTGACCGGGCAAAATCATGGTAAAATATTTGGCTATATAGGAACATATGCTTGGTCGACAGAAGAGGTATTGACCGGCGCCAATTCGGAAACAGATGGAGAGTACAATACGAATATCATTCAACAAATACCGGGGTATGAAACACTCTATCCGGCATTCAAAGCCGTCACCGACCTGAATGTAAATGGTGTTACGGGATGGTATCTACCAGCCATAGGAGAATTACAAGAATTAGTCAATAATGGTATTGAAATACCTTATTACTACAGTAATAATACTTGGAGTTCCACAGAATATAACTCAATAGATGCTAACTATTATAATTCTAATTATAATAGAATTTCTTATGGTTATAAATATCATGACCATAACATCGTTGCCATGAAGAAATTCTAATCTTATACAGAGTACTTCCGTAAAGCCGGAAAAACAATCATAAGGAGGATGACTCCAAGCCGAACGGCTATAATAAGGGGTCATCCTCTTTTTCTGAGACACTTCATCGTGTCAAGGGAGAAAACAAAAAAACGCGAAGCCGACCTCAAAGTCTTGGGTCGGCTTCGTATCATTTTTTCGGCTATCGTTACTATCGGTTAGCAAACAAATTGTGGGTTACCGATAGCGACACGGACATGTTTTGCCAATCGCCTTGCGGCTCAACGCACTTAATGCTTGTGCTCTTCTACCCACTTGCGGGCATTCACAAAGGCCTCTATCCACGGAGTCACTTCGTCGCTAAGACGGCGCTCTTCGGGATAATAGGCGCATTGCCACGGGAATATGGCACGTTCGAGGTGAGGCATCATGGCCAAATGGCGGCCATCGGCCGAAGCTATACCAGCAATGCCCTCGGGCGAACCGTTGGGGTTGGCGGGATAGGCGTCGTAGGCATAACGGGCTATCACGTTATAACGTGACGTCTCGTACGGGAAGCTGAACTTGCCCTCGCCATGAGCTACCCAAATGCCCAACTTGCTGCCCGACAGCGAGCCGAACATCACCGAGTTGTTCTCGGGGATGGCGAGGCTGATGAAGTTGCTCTCGAACTTATGCGAGTCGTTGTGGCACATGCGGGGTTTCTCGGCATGGTCGGGGGTAAGCAAGCCCAACTCTACCATCAGCTGGCAACCGTTGCATATACCGAGCGACAGGGTATCTTCGCGCTCATAGAAACGTTTCAGAGCCGTGCGGGCTTTCTCGTTATACAAGAAAGCTCCTGCCCAACCTTTGGCCGAACCCAGAACGTCGCTGTTGGAGAAGCCGCCGCAATATACTATCATATTTACATCGTCGAGCGTCTCGCGGCCGCTTATCAGGTCGGTCATGTGTACGTCTTTTACATCGAAACCGGCCAGATAGAGCGAATATGCCATCTCGCGGTCTCCGTTGACACCCTTCTCCCTGATAATGGCTGCCTTGACGCCCGAGGGCTGGCGACGGTCGGCCGAGATGCCATAGGCTGCCAACTTACCGGTGAAGGCTGCGGGCAACTCTATTTGCAAAGGCTGCTCCTTGTAGTTATTGAAACGGGCTGTGGCACAAGCCTCACCGCTCTGCTTGCGGTCGAGCAGATAAGACGATTCGTACCACACGTCACGCAGGTGGTCTATGATAAACTGGTATTGCGCACCCTCTTTTTCCACCATAATGTGTCGCTCCTCGGCGGGCTTACCTATGCACAAGAAGCCTACGCCGGCTTCGCGCAGCACCTTCTCGAAGGCTTTGGGGTCGGCTGTCTGCATGACGACACCGGGATTTTCGGCAAAGAGTATTTTTATCAAATCTTTCTCGGGCAGAGCGTCGAAATTGATTTCCATACCGCCCTCGGTATTGGCAAAACACATCTCGAGCAAGGTAGTGATAATACCGCCGGCCGAAATATCATGACCGGCCAATACAAGGCCATGCTTGATGAGCTTCTGCACGGCATTGAACGCACTTACAAAATACTCCGTATCGCGTACCGTCGGGCATTCGTCGCCTACCCGTCCCAACGATTGAGCAAATGCCGAACCACCCAACTTCAACGTATCGAACGAGAAGTCGATGTAATATATCGAGCTGTCGGCTACAGGCTGCAGCACCGGCGAAACCACGCGACGTACGTCGGCAACCTCGGCACCTGCCGAAATGATAACCGTACCGGGAGCATATACCTTGTCCTCGCCATACTTTTGTGTCATGGAGAGACTGTCTTTTCCGGTGGGAATATTTATACCCAACTCACATACAAAGTCGCTGCAAGCCTCTACGGCTTTATAAAGGCGAGCGTCCTCACCCTCATTTTTGCAAGGCCACATCCAGTTGGCACTCAACGAAACACTGTCGAGACCCTCGGCCAATGGAGCCCATACGATATTGGTCAGAGCCTCGGCCACGGCAAGCACCGAGCCAGCTGCCGGGTCTATCATGGCTGCTTGCGGAGCATGACCTATCGAAGTAGCTATACCGGCATGGCCGCGATAGTCGAGTGCTACCACACCACAGTCGCTCAATGGCAATTGTATGACACCCTGGCATTGCTGGCGGGCAATCTTACCCGTCACCGAACGGTCTACTTTATTTGTGAGCCAATCTTTGCAGGCAACCGCTTCGAGCTGCAATACCTGCTCAATATATTCATCCAAATTGCGCACATCGTAAGTTACGCCTTCGTAACTTTCTGTCACGGTATGGTCGTGCATGTAAGTACGCGGTGTCTTGCCGAACATATCGTCCATGGCAAGGTCTATGGGACGCACACCGTCGGCCTGCTCAAAAACGAAGCGGTGGTCGCCGGTAGTCTCTCCTACGACATACATGGGCGAGCGTTCACGGTCGGCAATGCGACGGACACGTTCTATATCCTTCTCTTCAATCACCATACCCATGCGCTCCTGGCTCTCGTTACCCACAATCTCTTTGGCCGACAAGGTGGGGTCGCCTATGGGGAGGGCATCCATCTCTATCTTACCGCCGGTAGCCTCTACCAATTCCGAGAGGGCATTCAAGTGTCCACCGGCGCCGTGGTCGTGAATAGAAACTATCGGATTGTTTTCGCTCTCGGCAAGGGCACGTATAACATTCGACACACGCTTCTGCATCTCGGGATTGGCACGTTGCACGGCATTCAGCTCTATGGCATTGGCATACTCGCCAGTCTCTACCGACGATACGGCACCGCCACCCATACCTATGCGATAGTTGTCGCCACCCAGCACCACAACTTTCTCGCCAGGAACAGGCGTACCTTTAATAGCATCGCGCATGGTGGCAAAACCAACGCCTCCGGCCAACATTATCACCTTGTCGTAGGCATATTTCTTGCCGTTCTCGGCATGCTCAAACGTAAGGAGCGAACCGCAGATAAGAGGTTGCCCAAACTTGTTACCGAAATCGGATGCTCCGTTAGAGGCTTTTATAAGTATCTCTTCGGGGGTTTGGTAAAGCCATGGGCGTGGCGGTATAGCATTCTCTTCCCATTCGCGGCCGGCTTCGGTGCGTGGGTATGAAGTCATATACACGGCTGTACCCGCGATAGGCAGACTGGCCTTGCCTCCACCCAGACGGTCGCGTATCTCACCACCTGTACCGGTTGCAGCGCCATTGAACGGCTCGACGGTAGTGGGAAAATTGTGCGTCTCGGCTTTGAGTGAAATGACAGTCTTTATGTCTCGAACCGCAAAATAATCGGCCGTCTCGGGGTTTACAGGAGCAAATTGCTCAACGACAGGACCCTCTATAAAGGCCACATTATCTTTATAGGCCGAAACAAGTTTATTGGGATTATATTCTGAAGTTTTCTTTATCAGCTTAAACAGCGAGCTCTCTTGCTCTACCCCGTCGATGATGAAAACGCCGTTGAAAATTTTATGACGGCAGTGTTCCGAGTTTACCTGTGAAAAACCAAAGACTTCGCTATCGGTAAGAGGTCGCCCTATCTTCGCGCTGAGCTGTTGCAGATATTCTACCTCATCGGGACTCAAGGCCAAACCCTCTTGGCGGTTATAAGCCTCTATATCATCAATGTACACAATGGGGTCGGGACGTTTGTCTATTCTGAACACATCGCCATCGATACCATCATACAGCCTTTGCAACATCTTGTCGTATGTAGCATCGCCGCTGGCCACCGGGAAAAACTCTTCGATACGGCTTATTCCGGAAAGTCCCATATTCTGGGTTATCTCCACGGCATTGGTACTCCACGGGGTAATCATCTCCTTGCGAGGGCCTACGAACCATCCGGCGAGGGAGGTCTCGGGCATTTGAGTGGCATTACCGAAAAGCCACAACAATTTTTCGCTCTCTTCGGGTGCAAACGAGTGGTCAGCCTCCACTGCTATTACAGCCCCGCTACTTGTCTTAAAAAAGAAAACCATTCTGTTACAGTATTATAGTATTGTTAACTTTCGCCTTGCGAACGTTGTTTGTTATGTCTGCAAAGGTACTGAAAAATACGGTGCAGGCAAAGAAAAGCGGCAAAACAAATAGGCACCATATATGGCACAATGCAACAGGCTCCTATAACGACCTCACCTGTCGACCATGCACTTGCCTCAGGCTCAAATAGGCCTCACATCACTCAGACTGCCATGGAAACTGTAGCGAGAGGCAACTGCGTACAAAAATCATACCGTTATTATTTGTTTCTACCCGCCGCTTACACTATCTTTGCGACTCAGAATCACATCTACACACAGCACATTTTATGAAACATTCTTTTTACGGCATTCCTATTATTCTGCTGTTGTTGTTGCTGTGCAGCAGTTGCGACAATGAAAACAGCAACAGCCAAAAAGAGAAGAACGTGTCACTGGAATTTCTTCCCGGCACATGGGTCATAAAAAGTTACGATACAGCTACTCAAGTAGGCACAGGCACACACACTACAACAACCACACTCGATGGCAATTTTACCGTATCGCTCTATGACGACATGTTGTTTACACTGGCCGGCGAAGGCACTATGCTGGCCGAAGGCAAATTCTCAATAGATGTAGCACAGCTTAAGTTAGAGATGAAAGAGTACTCGTTACTACCCAATGCCGATCCACAAGGCATCGATGAAACGCTGGTCGACCTCATTACAAGCCACCCGTTGCACATAGAGACGCTGGATGCAAAGTCACTGTATCTCTCGTTGGAATATAGCGACAATGTAACCATTACAGCCTTTCTGACCTCCGCCTCCACTCCCGGCATAACCGGTGGTAATTGGCTCATCTCCTACATCGATGGTTATGCGCCCTTCACAGCCAGTGAAGGTACCATTATAGGATATGATACAAACGGGACCTTCTCGGCCATCGCCCCCAACACATCGACAGCCATAACAGGGACGTACAGCTATACCCCGCGCACCCACACACTACTTACCGTCTATAATGGCGATACTCTTATCTACGATGCCGTATGCTCCGAACAGTCGCTACGCATTACTCCACAAGAGAATCGCGATTATGCCATATATCTCACCCGACAAGGCAACATGCAATGAAAATCGTACTCATTGTTGTAGGAAAAACGGCGCAACCTTATCTTATAGAAGGTATCGACGAGTATGTGTCCCGTATAAAACGATACATGCCCTTTGAATTGTACGTCATCCCCGAGCTGAAAAATACACGTAACCTTACCACTGAGCAACAAAAGAATCACGAAGGTGATGCCATACTGAAAGCATTGCAACCCGGCGACTATATTGTCCTGCTCGACGAACACGGCAAAGAGTATTCCTCCTCACAATTTGCCTCCTACATAGACCATAAACAACAAACCTCGGTACGCAGACTTGTTTTCGTCATAGGAGGCCCTTACGGCTTCTCTTCCGAAGTCTACGACCGTTGCCAAGAGAAGTTGTCACTCTCAAAAATGACCTTCTCGCACCAAATGGTAAGATTGTTTTTTACAGAACAACTCTACCGTGCCATGACAATTCTCAATAACGAACCATATCATCACGAATAGACTATGAAAAGATTCTTCTGCCTTGTGCTGGGCTGCCTGCTACTTATACCTGCGGTACATGCCGAGGCAACGACAACTACACCCGCCGACCCGCCTGCACGCTTGGGTAGCATCATCGACCTCTCTGTTTCAAAACGTTGGGGACGCACAAACTTCTTGCTTCAAGAAAGTATCTATACTTTGGGCACACAACTTGAGCGCGCCATGACTATTGGCAAAATCGAGGTCGATATCATGCCACAATATCTGAAATTCCAGTTTTTAGGATACTATTTTTATCATTTGAGCAGCGGCAATCAATACTACCACAAGCTGCGCTACCACTTGGGTTTGGGTGGCGACCTCTACTTTCACCCCACAAGCCTTTCATGGTCGGTACACTACGAGTCGACCTATACACTGACCAAAAGCTCTCCTTACAACCGGCTACGCCCACGTGTACGATGTAACTTCAACATCAACTCATCGGCATGGAAACCCTTTGCCGAGGTAGAGTTTTTCTGGGCTCTCAATGGGAAAAACAAAGGTCGTGCCGACCGCATGTGGTATAATGCCGGCGTAAGTTATGCTATAAACAAAGGCAACAAAGTAGAATTTAAGATACGCGAAGAACAGATGTGGTTATCGACACCCAAACAATGGAACACATACATCTGCTTTGCCTATAAAGTATCTTTATAATCATACTGCCTTTAGCCAACATCCTGACACCCCTGCTTGCACATGAAAACGCCTGCCAATCTCTTACAGATAGCCGACCGTATAAGAGCTATTGCCCGCAACGGACAATTCTACGCCCTTAACGAATATGACAAAGAGCGATATGACGAATTGTTAGACCTAAGTAACCGCCTCACCGCCATACTCACAAATACCGAGGTAGAAACCGTAGCAACTTGCTACATACCTATCACCGACTATCTAACGCCCAAGGTAGATGTAAGAGCAGTCATCTTCGATGAGGAAGAACGCATTTTAATGGTGCGAGAAAAGGAAGATGGCAAGTGGTCGTTACCTGGTGGATGGGGCGACGTGGGCTTCTCGCCCAGCGAAGTAGCCGTCAAAGAGGTACACGAAGAGACCGGCTACGAAGCCATTCCGGTACGACTACTGGCAATACTCGACATGAGCCGCCACCATCATCCGCCCGTTTCTCACCACATCTACAAAATATTTATCCGTTGCTCCATCTCAGGCGGCACACCTAAAACCGCCTTCGACACATTGGATGTAGGGTTCTTTCCTTTAGATGCACTTCCCCCACTGTCGACCCAACGAATAACTCTCGAAGAGATAATGCTGATGTACGACTTTCTGCACAACCCGCATAAAGAAGCGGTAACCGACTAACCTTGCGGCCTCCGGTTTCGATAGGTATCACATCGCCCGCAGAGTACAATCATTTCTCAAAAAATATCATAACTTCTACAAAAGAGGCCATACTCCTGCAATCATATCATATACGACAAATCATTTCCGTTTTTTATATAAGTTTGTACCCTCTACAACAGAAAACAGCACAAATATAAAACCCATGAGTGCAACAGAAACCATAACAACCCATGAATACAGCATCCGGCGCAGCCGATATTTCGCGCTATTATGTAGTCGCATAGGGCGCGATTGGTGGAGTGTACCACTGTTGATAATCGCCGCCCTGACCATAGCTACATGTTACGACCTGCGTTTTGGCATTGTACTGTTGCTGGTCGTTTTTGTCATTACACCCATGTTGCTTTTCCTCGCCTATTATCACTACGCTTTACTACCTGAATGTATATACTCTATCGTTCCGAAATCACTTATCATCAACAAGCATGGAATAGATTGCATTGCATATGAAAAGCAAAGGCACGTTTTAGATTGGGACAAGGTGAAACAGATAATAACGACCCACGATGCCTACCTCCTTTACACCGGGAAATACACCTTTTTATATATCCCCTTCAATGCTTTTGCCACCCCCGAAGAGCAGCAGGCATTTCATGACGACATAATACCGGCAGTATTCCGAATTGAGAAAGACGAATAATGGATGCTACATTCATGATAAGTATAAATATGAAAAAGAAACACAACAAATAGCAAGGTTGAAAAAGGAACGCTAAGACATGATATTCCAAAAACATTTCGTATATTTGGGAAATAATTTATAAATTGCACTTACATGTACAAACGGGTTTTCTTTATCCTGATGTCAATATGGGTAATGACGACTATACATCCTGCAAAAGGATGGGCCGAAATGCCTACCCTCGACGAAGCAAGAGAGTTATACAAAGCTGGCAAATATGAAGAAGCTGCTCCGGTTTTTGCAAAGGAGCTGAAACGCAAGCCCAACGACGGCTCACTCAACCACTGGTATGGAGTATGCCTCTACGAAACAGGTGAGTATGAAGCCAGCATTCCATATCTGAAAAAAGCTGTTTCACGCCGCGTATTGCAATCGAATTACTATTTGGGACAAGCCTATGCCGCAGCTTGCATGTTCGACAATGCTGTAGAAGCTTATGAAAAGTATGTAGAAGCATTGAAAAAAGATAAGCGTGAACCCGACTCAACAGTCATCGCTAAAATAACGAGTGCAAAGCTGGGCAGCCGTATGATAAGCGGTGTAGAAAAAGTGCAGGTAATAGATAGCCTGACAGTCGACTCACTATCGTTTTTCGAGGCTTATAGACTATCGCCCGAATCAGGACGTCTTGTAGGAAGCGATGCCTTACCTTTTGCCCTGCCCGAAGATACCCCCGTAGTAGCTTTTGTACCACAACGCAACGACATCATATTCATGGGATATCCGCTCACAGGCGATAATTACGACCTATGTGTATCCAACAACTTATTGGGAGGCCAGTGGAGCCGGCTACAATCTCTATCGGCAACACTCAACACCACCGATAATCAATCTTATCCTTTCATGCTGGCCGATGGTCAGACTCTCTACTATGCCCAAGATGGAGAGAACTCACTGGGCGGATACGACATATTCATAACCCGTTTCAGCTCAGAGCGTGAAGACTACATGCTGCCACAAAACTTAGGAATGCCCTTCAATTCGGTATTCAATGACTATATGCTGGCAATAGACGAAACATTGAGCGTAGGCTGGTTCGTCACCGACCGCAACCATATACCGGGACAACTCACAGTCTACATCTTCATTCCCAATGAAGAAAAAGAGATATACACCGACGAATCGGAAGAACATCTACGCAATCTGGCACGCATATCGTCTATCAAAGATACATGGCGCGATGGTGCCGATTATAGCCAACTGCTTGAAGCCATAGCTCAGATAGACCCCGAAGCAGCCCTCGTACCTGCCAAGGAATTTACCTTTGTAGTATGCAACGGCATCATCTATACCCGCTCCCAAGATTTTCAGAATGCCGAAGCGTTGCGATTTTTTAATATGGCGCGCGATACCATGAAACAGCTGACGCAAGCCAAAGAGCAACTCGACAAACTTCGTCGCACATATGCCCAAAGCTCTACTGCCGAGAAAAGCAGGTTGAAACCAACCATTCTTTCATTGGAAAAGAAAATAGAGCAATTAAGCAGTCAACCGTCGGAGTATGAGAAAAAAGCGCGTCGGGCAGAGCTTTCTTTCCGTAACCTACTATAAGATAGGCTGACATGATATCATTCATTGCCATAGACATCATTATCATTTGCATCCTGCTACTGCTTGCCGTAGCTTTGGTCATTTTAGAACTTTTTTTCCTCCCCGGCCTCTCTGTAGCAGGCCTCGCGGCTGTACTCTTTTATGGCGGAGCATTATATTACGCTTTTGCGCATTTGGGTATAACAGCAGGTATCGCCACATTGATAGGTGCAATGGTAATCACAGGGTTTCTGATTTACTATTTCCTGCATTCACGTATGCTTGACAAGATGAAGTTGAAAACTGAAATAGATAGTACAGCACCCACAAGCATAACACAGGGCATCAACGCAGGCGACAAAGGCGTAGCCCTTTCGCGCCTCAACCCGATGGGTACAGTACTGATAGGAGGATGCGCTGTAGAGGCTCACTCTACCGGTGAATACATTGAAGAGTCTACCCCCGTGCGGGTAATAAAGGTAGAGCCTACATCCATTGTGGTAAGTCCTTTCATTTCTCAAGAAGAAAATAAATCATTTAATAACCAAGAAAAAGACTCGTAAACCATGGTAATTTTTTCTGTTCTGTTAGTAATTGCCGTCATCGTCTTATTGGCAATATTTTTTTACTATGTACCATTTTTACTATGGCTATCGGCTATGGTATCGGGTGTGCACATCTCGCTACTGCAACTATTCCTGATGCGCATCCGTAAAGTTCCACCCCAAGTTATCGTACGTGCTATGATAGAAGCGCACAAAGCCGGACTAAGCACTATCACACGCGACGAACTTGAGGCACACTTCCTTGCTGGCGGTCATGTAGAGAGGGTCGTACACGCCCTTGTATCGGCCGCTAAAGCCAACATAGAGCTCAGCTTTAAAATGGCTTCGGCCATAGACCTTGCCGGTCGCGATGTATATGAGGCCGTACAAATGTCGGTCAACCCCAAGGTCATAGATACTCCGCCCGTTACCGCTGTTGCCAAAGACGGCATACAGCTCATAGCCAAAGCTCGCGTTACGGTACGTGCCAACATACGCCAACTGGTTGGTGGTGCCGGTGAAGACACCGTCTTGGCACGTGTAGGCGAAGGTATCGTATCTTCTATCGGTTCGAGCGAATCTCACAAACAAGTACTCGAAAATCCCGACTCTATATCTAAACTGGTTCTTCGCAAGGGTCTCGACTCGGGTACTGCCTTTGAGATACTGTCTATCGATATTGCCGACATCGACATAGGTAAGAACATAGGTGCTACCTTGCAAATAGACCAAGCACAAGCCGACAAGAACATAGCACAAGCCAAAGCCGAGGAACGCCGCGCCATGGCAATTGCCCTCGAGCAAGAGATGAAAGCCAAAGCTCAAGAGGCTCGCGCCAAAGTGATTGAGGCCGAGGCTGATGTACCACGCGCTATGGCCGAAGCCTTCCGCAACGGGAATTTAGGCATTATGGATTATTACAAAATGAAAAACATAGAAGCCGATACGTCAATGCGCGAAAGTATTGCCAAACCTTCAGTAAAACCTGAAGAGTAACGCTTCGGCCGCGTACATAGCTCTACATAATACGGGAGCGCGATTAGGATAGGTCATCCAATCGCGCTCCCGTAAAATTTATACTTTTCATGCTATTGCTCTTGCTAATCGTCTACAATCGACCGCTTCCTTCATACAAGTCAGGTCAACCTTGCAACAAAACTCAACTTGGCTACTACTTGATGCAGCGACTTCTTCTATCGTAAAAATCGGGGGGGTTATATCTTCTCTCCTGCCACAATTGCCTGTCATGCACACCTTATAATGTCACAGACTCTCCGTCCTGCATGCGCCCACACTTGTATATCCGCGCTACAATAAATCAAATATTATCGCGTACGGCAAATCCAAATGCCGACAAAGGGTGACGCCTCATCGCGTTGTACAGATGCGAGGTATCTCTCCGCCTCGGCAAGTGTATCATAACCAGCTGTATACAGGCGAGCCTTACTACCATTATCATATATATACAGCGGAGCAGTCACCCCGGCGGCTCTAAATTCTCCTATTTGCTTCTCTGCCAATGCATACGTAGGTAACGACCCAACGACAAGAATATACTTCGGCACCGCGACATCAGCCTTCGCTTCGGAAGGTTCACTTTCGACACCAATGCTTTGCTCTGTTATTTCGGCTGTTACATCCGGCGCTACTTCTTCAACAGGCGCAGCTACAAACTCGGTCTCTACCGAAGATGCCGCTTCGGTCAGTGGCGAGGCCGCAAACAGCTCGGCAGCAACAATGCTTGCATAATCGTTTTGCGTAGGATAATTATCAACAGGCGTAGATATGAACAATAACACAACTACAAGAGCTACTACCGATGCTGCTGCACTCATAAAACGGCGCACAAATCGTGGCTTCGGCACTTGTCGCCAGCCCTGAGCAACAACATCTGCTTCCTCCTGCTGCATCTCGGCAAGTGGCAACATAGCAATGTGCGGCAACATAGATAATGGTGCATTCACTACGCTGTATGCCGATTCTCTGAAAAGCAACAATCCGCCATTTTCATAGCAGAAACTTCCTATATGTCCTAATGTCACGTCCTGCCCCTCTTGTAAAGCTGTGCGCCACGACGACACCTCGGCGGCAATCCGAGTCATTGCCTCGTCATAACTACAACCCTCGGTCCGCATAATCGAGTGAGCCAACATACCATCATTGTGCGAAAGCGAAGCATTGAAACTCAACCATCTGCGAGGCGGCTGCGGTGCAGCATCACCAGCAACAACAGCCGAGACCGACTGCACAATCCATGCGCCCCACCCCGGCACCACCACGCAATCGTGGCGTGTAAGCAAGTATTCGATATGCTGCACTATACTTTTCATACTACAAAGATACTTTTTTCGTCCGAATGTGCCAACACCCTGCAATATATTTGTAAAATTATTTTGGGCTACGGCTATCACTCGCTAACACACATCAACGGCAGTCCTATCCCTTCAAGAAAGTATACTTCTCTACTGTATAAAGCGGCACAAGCGGAATAATGATGGGCACACGAGCAACATACGACTTATAATCAGGATTGGCACCATACCGCTTGTTCTGACGTATTTCGAGCCGTCGGGCGCCGCCAAACATGATATATACAATACAAACATAACCTACCAAGGCTACTGCCCACTGCCATCCCGAGAGCGCACCTATGCCCGATACCAGACACCCTGTCCAGAAAAGTATTTCGGCAAAATAGTTAGGACAACGCACCATGCGGTATAGCCCCGTGTCGCAAAAGCGGTCGGGGCGTAGCTTCTTGGCCGCCGACTTTTCATGGTCGGCCACCGACTCGAGTATCAATGCCAGCAACATGACTCCGGCACCCACATAAGCCCACAACTCTCCACCGGCCGATGCATTATCCAA
Source organism: uncultured Porphyromonadaceae bacterium (assembly GCA_900538705.1). Classification (GTDB taxonomy): domain Bacteria; phylum Bacteroidota; class Bacteroidia; order Bacteroidales; family Barnesiellaceae_A; genus Barnesiella_A. Next base: position 10,894 of record UPZG01000004.1, on the reverse strand, counting down.
CCTGTAAAATACAGGCGACACCTGGCATACATACAATACTACAACCGATATCCATACGGCACATTTCACTCCTACGCCCATCTCATGCGAACTTTTTGTCAGCGACGGCAGCTCTTTGCGATACGACGTGCTGCGTAACTCTCGATGCAATAAAAAGCCTCCCAAACGGATGCCATAGGCCATCAGTAACAAAGCCAATAACAGGGTATGCAGTGCAAGGCTTGCTCTATACATCACCATCATCACCAACCCCATGGCTGCAATAGAAAATCCATACCCGAGAGAAATAAAGTAGAGAAATTTTTTCCAGCCCAATGCGCTTACAACAAGCGACGTCAATACCAACATTAAAATACCTTCTGGGAATACCATATTTCATTCTTTTTTATACCATTACAAATATAACTATAAGACAATAACAGAAGCAAACGAAAACGCCTGTTTTCAATTTATTTATGCCGAACTGCCTCGCAGGCGCTCACAGCAACAATGAGAAAGCAAGCTTCTGTTTGATATATCCAAACGACAGCTTTCACTATCTTTCCCATATATCACAAAACACAGTCACATGTATTTGTTCATTCGAGATAAAAGCATCGCCAATCGAGGCGTTTACACCTCAATTTTCCAGATACTTGTAACGCAACCTGCACCTATCATACTTAATTTAAAAATAACGGAGTATTTCTTATAAACCACAAAATGCGACATTGTTAAGTCAACAATAACAAAAAAGAGTGCTATCCCCATGAGAGATAGCACTCTGAGATTTTTGATTGCGTAGAAGAGCCGATAGAGGGATTCGAACCCACGACCCCGAGATTACAAATCACGTGCTCTGGCCAACTGAGCTATATCGGCAAATGGGTAAGCTGGCTACATCGCACCGCTACGACCTATTACCCTTGCTGCGGTCAAGCCCTGGGGGATTCACAGGGAGCTGGTCGTGTAGGACTTACCCGGGCGCAAAGGTACTTCTTTTTTTGCATTGTGCAAGTTTTTGTGTCGAATTTATGCAATAAATAGATGCATTATTTTTCATTTTACTAATATACAGCATATTACAAACGGCAAATACTGCATCAGTATCACAGCATGAAGATATGCAAGAAAAACTAAGAAATGAATATTACTGCGTCCATACACTAATTCGTGTTAAAATACAAATATCACTTCCTTTTTTGTCTAACCGAATAAATTATATTTGCCGGCGTCATTTTTAACATCAATAATATGAAAAAGGTTTTTAATTTGTTAGGCTCCACTGGTGCCTTATTGTGTTTAGGTGTTATGTGTGGTACTGCACAGCAGTTACCCAATGTAGGATTTGAAAATTGGAAAACGACGTGTGGTAATACATGGCAAACGGCCTCTGCCTCAGCTTTTACGCGCCCGGGAACAGAGCCAGCTGAGTGGAATGGCAGTAATGTAACGCAAATACTTCCATTTGACGGCTTTGTAAAAAAAGAAGAAGGTGTAGATGGTAGTACCAGCGTTAAACTTACCAATCAGAAACCAGGACTTGCGACATTGGCAGCACCGGCTCCTGCATTTGTCACTTTTGCTACTCCTTGGATTTTTGCCGACATGTCAAAATTGAATGCAAGCGCTATTGCCATGGGCGATGGTGGCGCTTACGGAGGTATAGAATTTACCTATCGCCCCGATGCCATTACCGGATATTTCAAACGCGACAATAGTGCCGGAGCTGAAAATGCCCACATCATAGTGTACTTGTGGAACGGCACGTATAAGTCGGGAGTACGCTCGGCCATTACAGGTAGTACATCGGCAGGTTACACCGAAAGCGCCACAGTAGAGCTCGAAGATGTAGACCGTGCCATAATGGGTAAAGTCACCCCAACGCAAAGCGGTAAACTCATTGCCTCGTGCGACTATGAAATTACCGGCTCTATCAATGAATGGACCGAAATTACCGTACCGTTGCAATATGTAGAGGAGAACCTTTCGGAGTTACCCGAGAAAATGAACGTCATACTCTCGTCGGCCGACTACTGGAATCGAGCCAATATCGTACCCAATAACGTGCTCGAAGCCGATAACGTAAAATTCTTATACTACTCACAGCTGGAAAGCCTCAGTATCGACGGTACTCCCATTGCCGGTTTTGACAAGGATACATATAACTACATACTGACAGGCACATGTCCGACCGATGCTTCACAGATAACCGCCATACCCGACGGTAAAAATGCTACAACCGACGTAAAATGCGACCCCCTCACACAAACTGTGACCATAACCGTAAGTAACGTAGGCGAAGATGCCGAGGGCAACACCTCGCACACCTATACCGTGCAATACGAGACACCTGCCGCAACCACATACTACAACGGATTGCTGACAATAAACCTCGATGCACTGGGTATGGATACTTCTCACTCTTACAACATGATAGAGATAACATCTACCACAGAATCGAGTTGCAACTTTGCGCTGCGCGACTTCTCTTTCATGGGCTTCTCTATAGGCGACATTGTTGTCCCCGACGTAACTGTCACAGAGAACAACGGCGTGAAAAACTATAACGGTAGCGCCGAAAACCTCATGGTGGGCAGTGGCTTCCTGATACTCGACTGCGACGTGACCGTAACCGGTAGCGAAGATGCCCAAGGTAATATGCTCATGACAATAAACGTACTGTGGTATACCGACCGTGAAAATGGATTATCGACTCCTATCGAGGTAAAATTTGAGGGTACTGCCATTGCCGACGGATTGCGTCTCACCAATATAACGGTCGACGGTAAGACTATCGAAGGCTTTGATAAAGATACTTTCAACTACACCGGCGACGCGGCCACCTTTGCTGCCACTGCAACCCCCAGCATAACGTATGCCAAAGAGGATGCCGATGCTACCGTATCGGTAGAGGTAAACGACTACTCGGTAAAACTCGTTGTATCGAAAGATGGCCGTTTCAACTTCTACTCTATCCTCGACAGTGATGCCTCATTTGCTGGTATCGAACTGCCTGCAACCGTCGAAGGCAACCTCACCATTACAGGCCGTAAAGCTGTAAACGGCGTTGAAACGGTGACCGGCAACATAATTTATCAACTCGGCCTCACCAACCAGCAATGGTACGATGTGGCTCTCCCCTTCACCACTGCCAACCGTGAAGTCATTACCGCCGATGACGATAATGCGCCCCTCACCGACAACATAGAATGGGCGACGCTGAGCGATACTGAATTTGTCATGGCCGATGCCGCCACCGCCACTGCCGGTATCGTGCGCATTGACGATAAAACCGACTTGGTTCCTGCCATGCTCCGCTTCACTTCGACACTAGGATGGAATACCCAAGGGACTACCGACAATGCCCAACAAAGCACCTACCGTCTGATAGGGAACCCGTCGCTTACCAATGTTGCTGCAACCGACCTTGCTACAGCTACAACATACTATGTACTGAACAGCGATGGTACGAAATACATACAATCGGCATCGCCTGTGGTAGCTCCTTTCGCAACGGTAATAGCATTCAACGGCAACACAGCCGACGCGCTCTCTGAGATAAACATCAACATATCGAGCGGCATAAACGGCCTCACAGCCGACAAATCACATATCTATGCCACCAACGGCAACATTGTGGTAAACAATTATGAAGGCGATGTTGTCGTATACCTCTTGAATGGTGCACAAGTGAAGAGCATTGTTGCAACAGGCCGCCATACTGTCATACCCGTCAAAGCCGGTACATACATCGTACGCACGGCCGACAAAGGCACTGTTGTGATAGTAAAATAAGCAAGTATAACCTGACGAAATGTAAGCGTAACGGGCTGTTGCTCGTTGCGCTTTTTTGCTTCAGACAGCCAGCTATTCCGGGTTATTAATATTTGTTAAACACGTGATGATAAAAATAATGGACTTAAAAAAAACATATATTTGTTGAATATAATAAAATCAAATAAAACACAGGAATTTATGAAAAAGACATTACATCTCATCGTATTATTATTTCTGTTTGCAGGTGAAATGTATGCCAACAGAATAAATGTAGAAGATGCTTTTACCATTGCAAGTGAGTTTTTGGGAAACAAACCCGGATTACAAAAAGCTCAGGCCGACAATGCACCTTTGCGATTGGCCGAAGCATCAGATGGTTACTATGCCTTTACCCGAGGCTCGAATGGAGGCTTTGTTATCGTAGCGGCCGACGACCGGGCTATAAACAGCGTTTTGGGATATGCAGACGAAGGCTCGTTCAACCCCGACTCCCTACCCGACGCCATGCGATGGTGGCTCGGCGAGTATGAGCGACAACTGTCGTATGCCGAAACAGCCACCAACACCAATCGCATAAAAGCCGAACTACCCATATATGCACCCATAGCACCGCTTATTACGACACGCTGGGACCAAACCGAGCCCTACAATCTGCTATGTCCCGTCTATAACGGTAACTCCCTACCGTCGTATCAGGGCATGCGCTGCTACACAGGCTGTGTTGCAACAGCATGGGCACAAATCATGTACTATCACAAATGGCCGATACAAGGCACCGGTTCACACTCATATATGTGGACATTCAACGGCGAAAATCTGGGGACACTGTCGGCCGATTTCAGCCAAAGCGTATATAACTGGGATGCCATGACCGATACCTATGACAACTCAAGCAGCGAAGAGTCGCGCTATGCCGTGGCACAACTCATGTCTGATGTTGGTATCGCCTCAGATATGGGCTACTCACCACTTTCAAGCGGAGCCAATTCTATATCCAGTCTGCAAGGTATTGTACAATATTTCGGTTACGACCCAAGTGCTGTTCTTCTACAACGCAACTATTATGGGTTAGAAGAATGGCAAGACTCCATCTATGCAAGCCTGGCAGCCGGGTATCCAGTGTATTACGCAGGACAAAACAACTCGGCAGGCCATGCCTTTATATGCGACGGATATAATAACGGCTACTTTCATATCAACTGGGGATGGAGCGGTATGAGCAACGGTTACTTCCTGTTGACGGCTCTCGACCCAGAGATGCAAGGATCGGGAGGTAGCGATGCCGGATACAACTACCTGCAACAAGCCGCCACATATATACGCCCTGCAGAGGAAGGTTCCCAGCCTCGACTGGTGATGCTATGTTCTGATAACTTCGACATAGATACTTACAATGCGACACGCAACACGACCGTAACATTCAGCGGCGACTTCTTCAACGTAGGCATTGCAACGTTCAATATCACTCTGGGTATAAAGGTTGTCGATTCGGAGGGAACAGTCACCTACGTAGCAGCCTCGTCATACACAACCGATCTTGAGCCCATGTACGGATTTAACGAATTCGACATGAAACTGACCGACTTTCCCACTGCAGAAGGCACATACAAGGTATATCCTGCCTGTCGCGACAACAACACCGGAACATGGTACGAGATTTCCACCTCCATACAGTCGACACAACGCTACCTTATTGCAACGGTCGATGGACCAAACAGTATCGTTTTCTCCGCCCCGTCTGCTGCAACTCCCGAACTGAGCGCAACTACAACTGTCAACACTCCTCTTTACACCGGAAAAACATTCTTGGCCGATGTTTCTATTACAAATAGCGGAGACGAATATTATAACGACATATATGTAGCCTCGGTACAGGCAGGGACAATGACCATCGAAACCATATCGAATGCCATTCTGGTAAACCTCACAAACGGAGGTTCTACCGACATATCTTTCAAGCTGACAGCGCCCGAAACAGCCGGCGACTACGAGCTATATGTCATCGACTATAACTACAACATCTTAAGCGACCCGCTTCCTATAACTGTAGTAGAAGCCCCAACCGAAGCAACAGTACTCTCATTGGCATCGCCCATCACCATGGATTACGAAGGTGCTGTCGTAGCCGACGATATAAGATTCTCGGCACAAATAGAATGCTCTGCGGGATACTACGGCGATAAGCTCTACGCATTTGTTTTCCCCGAGGAAGGAGGCACAAGCATTACTTCGTTTACCACCGATTTATACATCGGTGCCGGCGAGACACAAAATGTCAGCTTCAACGGCAACTTCGTCAATGCCGAAATAGGGGAAACCTATTTCATAGCCCTTTACTATTTGCAGTCATCGTCTTTTTCTCAAATAAAATCAAATACTGCCAGCATCAGCGAGGTCATGTACTTTACCGTAGGAATGACTTCGGGAATAAACGACACAAAGACCTATGACGAAGTACAGGAGATAGAGGTATATAACCTCATGGGCATACGCGTGCTGCATCAGCGAGCTATCACCCCCGACCTGTCGACACTTGCTCCGGGCATCTACATCGTCAGAACCGGCAATAAGGTAGAACGCATACTGAAAAGATAAGCCGCTATACCGGCCGGCAGAGGCCATATACTCGCAAGAAATAATCAGATGTACTCCGACAGCTTCTCTCCACGCAGCTGTCGGAGTACACTGTTTCAGGCCATCGGTACTCGGTCTATGCAGAACACTATACGTTTTTTTCGTATTTTTGCAAGACAAACGCCATATCAGATTGATTTGCTAAAGCAGGTTATGGATACTTTAGAACAACTATACTTATCATATACCACACACAAAGCCACTCTGGTGCAACCCATTGCCGGAGCCGGCTCTCCACGACGCTACTACAGGCTCTCGTCGCCGGCCGATACGCTGATAGGGGTACAAGGCTCATCGGCCGACGAAAACCGTGCCTTCATCGCACTGTCGAAGCACTTGGCGACCAAGGGCTTCTATGTTCCGCAGGTTGTAGCAGTAAGCGACGACGAAATGTGCTACTTGCAAACCGACCTGGGCGACCTGTCGCTATACGACCGATTGGCAACCTGCCGAAATACAGGCATCTACGACGAAGCGTCCTACCGTTTGCTGGCCGAAACCATGAGGCAACTTGCAACCATGCAGATAGGCGGCGATATAGGTCTCGACTACAACAAAACGTGTTACCCCGTCAGCTACTTCGACGAGCGTGCTGTCTTGTTCGACCTCAACTACTTTAAATACTGCTTTCTGAAAGCTTCGGGCTTGGAATATGACGAAAACCGCCTGCAAGACGACTTCGAGTTACTGGCCCGACAATTACCACAAGTCTACCCGGCAGGCTTCATGTACCGCGACTTTCAAAGCCGCAACGTAATGATAAAAGACGACAAGCCGTGGTTTATCGACTTTCAAGGAGGCCGTCGAGGACCGGTGCACTACGATGTTGCCTCTTTCCTATGGCAGGCACGCGCCCTCTACCCCGACGAGTTACGCAAACGTTTGTTGGGTGAATACCTCACTGCCTTACAAAACCAGGGTATCGTCATCGACGATACCGTTTTCCGTCGCGACCTCTCCCGCTTTGTACTGTTCCGCACCCTGCAAGTTCTGGGAGCCTACGGATTCCGCGGCTATTACGAGCGCAAGCCCCTATTCCTGCAAAGCATAAGCCAAGCCATAGAGAGCCTGCGACAACAGCTGCAAGACGGTGCCGCCAGTGATTACCCTTACCTCGAATCTACTCTCGGTAAGCTGGTAGCCATGCCACGTTTCACCCCCGCGACATCACGCACCACACTGCGTGTCACCGTATACAGTTTCTCATACCGCATGGGTATCCCCGACGACGAAAGCGGCAACGGAGGCGGATTCGTTTTCGACTGCCGCGCCATACACAATCCGGGGCGATACCCCCAATATGCCAACCTTACAGGACTGGACGATGCCGTAGTACGCTTTCTCGAAGACGATGGCGAGATACTACCCTTCATCAATCACGCCTGTGCTTTGGTAGATGCGGCAGTAGAAAAATATATAAAACGCGGATTCACACATCTGCAAGCCGCATTCGGATGCACCGGAGGCCGACACCGCTCGGTATATTCCGCACAAGCATTGGCGCTCCACCTGCACGAAAAATATCCCGATATAGAAGTACAACTCATACACCGCGAGCAACACATCGCCACAACCTATCAGCCCCGCACCACACCATGAGAGCCATGATTTTTGCCGCGGGCTTAGGCACCCGCCTGCGCCCACTCACCGACCACATGCCCAAAGCCCTCGTACCCGTGGGCGGCGTCCCCTTATTGCACCGCCTGCTCACCAAGCTGTACGCCGCTGGCTACACCCATGTCGTTATCAACATACACCATCACGCCGCACAAATCATCGACTTCCTTGCCGCACACGACTACGGCATGCACATCGACATATCGGACGAGAGCGATATGCTGCTCGACACCGGCGGCGGGCTACGCCACGCTGCCCAATTCTTTACCGGCGACGAACCCATACTGTTGCACAACGTAGACATCCTCTCCAACCTGTCGCTCGACCATTTCACGGCATCGTTTCGTCCCGACTGCCTGGCACAGGTCGTCGTAAGCGAACGCCCTACCAGTCGCTACCTCCTCTTCGACAACAACAACCGCTTGGCCGGATGGCACAACATCAGCACAGGCGCTACACGCCCACCGGGCATCGACACCACTGCGCTACGCCCCTACGCCTTTGCCGGCATACACCTCGTATCGCCGCGCATCTTCACCCTCATGGCACATTATCCCGACAAATTCTCCATCATCGACTTCTACTTAGAAGCCATGCACAACGAAACCATAGCCGCGTACTTACCCGACAACTTTGCAATGCTCGACGTGGGTAAAGTCGATACACTCGCCGCTGCTAACGACTTCGTGACGCAGTATCATCTATAGCCTTATACATTACAGGTGCTGTACACAACCCGGCTAAACCCAACTAAAACCACAAAAAAATGGAAAAGCCACGCGACTTTGACCCTTTTGGCCAAACAGGATTGCCCCCTTTGGCTACAATATGATTGACCCTTTTGGCCAAAATAGTATTGACCACTTAGCCCACCTGTTGTTATAGATTTTTTTTGTGTAGATTTGAGTACCCGAGTTCTGGTGTAACGGGGGCGATAATAAAATCCATACAAATGGATAAACGAATCAAAAACATTTTAAGATGTTATGCGGCCGGCATGGGAATCAAGGAAACGGCGTCCACGTTTTGTATCTCCCGTAATACGGTCCGCAAGTATGTCCGCCTGTTCCTTTCAAGCGGTAAGAGTATTGAACAGCTTCTTTCCCTGTCCGATGTGCAGTTGGACGAGTTGTTCGGCTGTACGGCATCCCGTCATCGGGAGCCTTCCCCCAGAAGGATTGAATTGGAGGCCTTGCTTCCCGGATATGTATCCCGCCTGTCACGTAAAGGCATGAGTGTCCGAAAACTGTTCAAAGAGTACCATGCCGAATATCCGGACGGCTATCAGTTGTCTTCCTTCAAACGGATTGTCCGCGAATACAGATTTCACATCAAGGTCGTCGGCCATGTCGAGCACTATGCCGCCGACCAGATGTATATTGACTTTGCCGGTGACAGGCTTGAAGTCGTTGATGAAATGACGGGCGAGACGAAGAAAGCCGAGGTGTTTGTCGCTATCCTTCCGTTCAGCCATTATACCTACTGCGAAGCCGTGTGGTCGCAACGCAAGGAAGACCTGATAAAGGCATGTGAGAATGCCATGCAATATTTTGAAGGCGTTCCTGCGGCTATCGTCCCCGACAATCTGAAGGCTGCCGTCACACGAAGCGACCGCAACGAGCCTGTCATCAATGATGATTTCGCCGCTTTTGCCGAATATTACGGCTGTGCGGTCTATCCCGCCGTGCGCGTCACCCCAAGGACTAGGCTTTGGTAGAAAATGCCGTAAAGCTCCTCTACCGTTCCATTTACCTTGACATAGAAGGAATGACATTCTCCAGCCTGGAGGAACTCAATACCGCCATCCATGTCTCCCTGCTTGATTTCAATGAAAAGGTGATGGCCGGACGGGAGGTGTCACGCAAGGAAATGTTCCTTCATGGAGAGAAGGATTATCTCCGGCCGCTTCCTGTGGAACGTTACGTAATGAAAGAGAGGAAACTGATGACCGTAGGAAGGAACTCTTACGTTTCCTTGTTCAAGCACCATTACAGTGTTCCAAAGGAATATATAGGAAAGCGTGTGACGATTCTCTATGATGCCGACACGGTGGAAATCTACTGTGGCATGAACCTTGTGGCCACCCATGACCGCTGTGACATTCCTTACACTTATTCCTGGAAAAAGGAGCACAACCTGCCCGGCCATTATGGCCCCTATGACAAGGACCTGGAGGAACTTTTCCGGCGTGCCTCGGAAATAGACAATATCGTATTGAACTATCTCCGTGAAGTGGAGCGTTTCATGCAATATCCGCCAAAGGCGTTCAGGTCCTGTCGGGGTATCCTGGCGTTGGAGAAAAAATACGGCCGCGACCGTCTGGTTGCGGCTTGCGTATGTGCGGACCAGAAGTTGCAATACGGATATCAGGCCTTGCGCGAGGTGCTTGAACTGGGAGAAGATGCGGATTTCCTTCCCGATGAGGACGGGAAAGTACAGCCCGACGTGACTTCCCCGACCCCATTGACCCACAAAAATATACGCGGACGTGAATATTACAGAAAGGACAAACAATAAAACTCATATTTATGGAAGTAAACAATAAAACGGCTCCCGTTACGGGACAACAGGACCAGAATACCATATCACTGGATTTAATGAACCGTATGAAACTGCATGGTATGGCAGAGGCTTTCAGGGAAAGTCTTGCCGGCACCACTCCGCAATCCATGACTGCGGACACGTTCCTTTCCATGCTCCTTGCACGCGAATGGGTCTATCGTGCACAGGCTGCCATTGCACGGCTTACCAAGAATGCGGCATTCCGCTACAAGGCCTATATTGAACAGGTCGACTATGCCACGAACCGGGGGCTGGATCGCAACCAGATGGAACGTCTCGCCACCCTTGATTTTGTGCATAAGGCACAGAACCTTTTCATTAC
>UPZG01000003.1 GCA_900538705.1 uncultured Porphyromonadaceae bacterium | reverse complement strand
TTGCATGTGTTAAGCCTGTCGCTAGCGTTCATCCTGAGCCAGGATCAAACTCTTCGTTGTATATCTCTTTTCTATTCTTTTCTTTTTCCTTATACAAGATAGTCTCCTGCTCGGCTTGACGTGGACGCCGTAATTATTCCTCCTGCTTGCTCCCCGAATCTTCATTCCGAAAAGCGCAGGTCCCGTACTTACTTCGTCTTTGCTGCTTATCTTTTCTTGGTTTTCACCATGCTTCCAATGATCTCTTCGGCCTCTTCAGACCTCTCTCGCACCCCTCTTTTTTCGGGTTGCGGATGCAAAGGTACTGCGCGAAAACTTACTGTGCAAGTATTTTGAGGATTTTTTTGCTATTATTTTTCAACAATTCAGTTGATAACGTTGTTAATAACTTGTTTATATATTGATATTCAATATGTTGCATAGATATGTTATACACAACTGTTGTAAAACATATTTTGTGATATAAGTATGAAAAGTCCATTTTCTGGAAGATACACCTGCAGAAAAACATAACTTTTTCCCTCAATCATGGCTTACGAGAGAGTCCGATGAAGAGTATATCAGAGCGACATTATCCAAAAAAGCAGGGCATAACAGAAAAGCAACAACACCTGCAATATCCATGATACGATAGGACGCTCAACATATATTTTGCAACTAAACCAGCAAGTAGCAAGGATATATACGGGGAATGCATATATAATGAATTGCAGCATTCCAGAATCGAGCCACGGAAAGGAATGACTTTTAAAATAGGCCCATATCCACGGATAGGCCAAAATAGGGAGGGCCGTTAGCACTGCCAAGGCCACAAACCATCGTGGAGGGCGGGATTTTTGATTTTGGTTTTGATTTTGTGCTTCCATACTATAAGATTAAAGATATGAATAATTACCTGCACTTTCAACGCAAACAAGCTTTGCCCCAAACTTCTAATGATTACTATTTAGCTGATTCAATACAATACATTTCAACGTCTCAAAACAGCGACACAGCATCATCAAAGACATACACAGGCCATGGCTCGTAGCAAAGATAACGAAACGAGTGTGTATAGGCAAATGAAAATAAAATTTTCTGATTTAAGAAAACAATCTCACATATTTATATAATAATGTTGCCCCTCTATAATTACTCAAGTAAGCTATCTTCATATAGAGAAGGGCGCTATCCATCAGTCCATAATACATATATATTTATTATACACTGCAACCGACATATGATAGACCTTACATCGGCACATATTCTTCAATAGAGACAATATTTTCCTTCAAAAAAATACCCCCGTCAGAGCCGGTTCTAACGGGGGTATCTATTAAAATGGTACAAGGCCATTTACGTGATTATGATGCAACTATATTATCATCCACATCGAGATGTGCCGCAGTTGGTACAAATGAGACATCCTTCCTGATAGACAAGAGTCTCTTGTTTACAGTTGGGACAGGTAAGTCCACCAGCCTTCGTTCCATTGGGCAGATATTTTTTCAATGCGCGCTCCACACCATTCTTCCAAGTATTGATAGACTGATTGTCAAGGTCGAGTCCCGAAACAAGTTTTATTACTTGGTCGATAGGCATACCGTAACGCAAAACTCCTGATATAAGCTTTGCATAATTCCAATACTCAGGATTGAACTTATCGGATAGGCCTTCGATAGTTGTCTTATAACCTCGTTTGTTGACGAACTGGAAGTCGTATCGTTTATTCCCATCAGGGTCGACAGCTTTTATAATCTTGCCCTTGGTTACATTTTTGGGACAGAATATACCATCGTCATCATCGGCCAAACCTGTAAATATCTCATAAGGCCGACCATTAAGCAACCCAACGAAGGCAATCCATTTTTCCTTGTTATTTTGGAAACGCACTACGTCTGCTTCGAGTTCGATAGGACGTTTGTGCACGATAAGCGGCTGAGCAACGGTATCTCCGGCAGCCAATTTACGCTTCTCCTTTTCTTCCTTTTCCTTACTTACTGAAATAAGGACTCCCGAACGTGAGCCTTCACGATAAACCGTACAGCCTTTGCAACCCGACTTCCAAGCCTCGACGTAAAGGTCGTTTACCAAATCTTCGGTAACATCGGCCGGCAAGTTGATGGTAACGCTAATAGAGTGGTCGACCCACTTTTGTACACGTCCTTGCATGCGCACTTTTTTCAGCCAATCGATATCGTTTGATGTGGCTTTATAATAGGGCGATTTAGCGACAAGAGAATCTATCTCCTCTTGCGTGTAATTGTTCTTTACTTCATAACCATTTATCTGCATCCATGTCAGGAACTTGTGGTGATATACAATATACTCTTCAAAAGCATCACCATTTTCGTCCCAATAGTCGGGATGAGCATCAGGGTCGTTAGGGTTGACCTTACGACGACGCTTGTATACAGGCATAAATACAGGTTCTATACCCGATGTAGTTTGCGTCATAAGACTCGTAGTTCCCGTAGGAGCTATTGTAAGGCAAGCTATGTTACGACGGCCATATTTTACCATAAGCTCGTACAACTCAGGATCGGCCTCTTTCAAACGATTGATAAAGGGGTTGTTTTTCTCACGAGCAGCATCATATATCTCAAAAGCCCCACGCTCACGAGCCAACTCTACCGACGAACGGTAAGCTGTCAAAGCAAGGAAACGGTGTACTTGCTCCGACTTGTCAGTAGCCTCATCAGTACCATAACGTAGTCCTAAGGCTGCCAACATATCTCCTTCGGCCGTAGTACCCACACCGGTGCGACGACCTTGGAGAGTACGTTTCTGTATTTTTCGCCAAAGGTTCAACTCGGTATTTTTCACTTCGTTAGTCTCAGGGTCTGATATAATTTTATCGATAATCTTCTCGATTTTCTCCATTTCGAGATCGATAATATCATCCATGATACGTTGTGCCTTGGTAACATGGTCGCGGAAAAGTTCAAAGTCGAACGTTGCCTCGGGCGTGAATGGATTCTTCACGTATGAATAGAGATTAATGGCCAGCAGGCGGCAGCTATCATAAGGACACAACGGAATTTCGCCACAAGGATTGGTTGAAACTGTCTTAAAGCCTAAATCGGCATAACAATCGGGAACAGACTCCCGGATAATAGTGTCCCAGAAAAGCACACCAGGCTCGGCCGACTTCCACGCATTATGCACTATTTTGCGCCATATATCACGAGCATTTACCTCTTTTGACACCAATGGATGCTCTGAATCGATAGGATATTGCTGCACATAAGGAGTTCCGTCGATAGCCGATTTCATAAAATCATCGTCAATCTTCACCGACACGTTAGCTCCAGTAATTTTCCCCTCGGTCATCTTTGCATCAATAAAAGCCTCGGAATCGGGATGTTTGATAGATACTGTCAACATGAGAGCTCCGCGTCGACCATCTTGGGCCACTTCACGCGTCGAATTAGAGAATCGCTCCATAAAAGGCACTAATCCTGTAGAAGTCAATGCCGAGTTTTTAACAGGCGAACCCTTCGGACGAATGTGAGAGAGGTCATGCCCTACTCCGCCACGCCGTTTCATCAACTGCACTTGCTCTTCGTCTATTTTAATAATACCACCGTAGGAGTCAGGCTCACCTTCAAGTCCTACAACGAAACAGTTTGAAAGCGACCCTATCTGGAAATCGTTACCGATACCCGTCATAGGACTACCTTGTGGCACGATATAACGGAAATGCGCCATCAAGTCGAAAAGTTCTTGCGCCGAAAGCGGGTTAGGATACTTCTGCTCTATACGAGCCAATTCGTTTGCCAAACGCCAATGCATGTCATCGGGTGTGTTTTCATAGATATGTCCATAGGAATCTTTCAGAGCATATTTATTCACCCACACACGAGCAGCCAATTCGTCTCCTCCAAAATAACGGAGCGAAGCAGCAAAAGCCTCATCATAAGTGTACGTTTCTCGTTCCACGACAAAAATTATAAAGTATTAATTATTCGATAGATAGAAGGTAATATAAACTTACCGGAAAAGTGTTGCAAGTTTACGCAAAATAATCGTGCGATGTACCAAATAGAGCAATAAATTTTTTATGCTTAAAAACAAAGTTTCCCAAAACAACATACAATACATCTGATTTTCAGTATATTATAAAAATACAGCCATAAAAAGTTTTCAAAATTTATTACGCTATTGACTATATAAGTTATTGTTCGAAACTATTTACCACAAGTAAACGTTATATACTATTTCTACTGTTAAAAAACACTCTACAACCTTTTCTATATGATGCAATAGACAAATCATGCAGTAATTTCGTTACAAATTCCCGTAATAGATATAATAGAAAAGCCGACATTGCAACTTATCTTTGTAACATACAAGTAGAGGCTCTACAATTACTCAAAATTTGAAGATAGATAGCCTATTGGTATACACTCAGTCTACCCTATGCAAACGGTCTCGCAATCTCTACACATCCAAAAACAAAAAATTGGCAACATGAGATGATTATACTATTTTTGCAGAGAAGAGACTGCTATAAAAAATACCTTATACATATTAACAATACAATCGCCAACTGCATGTTACGGAAAATAAGAATTTTTGTCGCCCTATTTTTTTTCGTCTTCATTACACTGCTGTTTCTCGATTTTACGGGGACGATACATCATTGGTTCGGTTGGATGGCTAAGATACAATTCCTGCCAGCCCTCTTATCGCTCAACGTAGGTATCGTAATAGCGCTTGTGGCTCTGACATTGATATTTGGGCGTATTTACTGCTCAGTTATTTGTCCTTTGGGAGTGTTTCAAGACATCGTAGCCCACTTCGGCAAAATGAAACGCAAGAATCGCTACTCATACTCGCCAGCCAAGAATTGGCTGCGCTACGGAGTACTCGTACTCTTTGTAATAGCTTTGATAGGCGGTATTGGTTCTTTTGTAGCTCTACTTGCTCCATACAGTTCATACGGCCGTATTGCAAGCAACCTATTTGCTCCACTCTACCAATGGGGAAACAACTTGCTGGCTTACATAGCCGAACGTGTCGACAGTTATGCCTTCTATTCAACCGAGGTTTGGATAAAAAGCACCACAACATTTGCCATCGCCGTCGCCACGGTTATCATTATCGCCGTATTGGCATGGCGTAATGGCCGCACCTATTGCAACACCATTTGCCCGGTAGGTACAATACTTGGATTTTTATCGCGTTTTTCGTGGCTGAAACCAGCGATAAATACCGACAAGTGTATCAACTGCGGATTATGCGCCCGCAATTGCAAGTCCGCTTGTATCGACTCAAAGAACCACCAAATAGATTACAGTCGCTGCGTAAGCTGTATGGACTGCATAGAAGCTTGTCATACAAAAGCCATCGGTTATACCCATACACGCCATCAGCCCCAACCACAAACCAAGAAACATACTACCGACACGCCACAAGTGAGCGAGGCACAAATAGACAATGCCCGACGCAGCTTCCTTGCAACTACGGCCATACTTGCAACAACTGCCGCTCTAAAAGCTCAAGAAAAGAAAGTTGACGGCGGACTTGCCATCATCGAAGAAAAGCAACCACCTCATCGCAGACGTGCCATTGTACCAGCCGGAGCAATAGGAGCACAACACTTTGCCCAACACTGCACAGCATGCCAACTGTGTGTATCGGTATGCCCCAACGGTGTGCTACGACCCTCTACCGAGCTGACCAAATTGATGCAACCCGAGATGTCATATGAACGTGGATATTGCCGACCTGAATGTACAAAATGCTCAGAGGTATGCCCAGCCGGGGCTATTCGTCCCATAACCCCGGCAGAGAAATCGGCCATTCAGATAGGTCATGCCGTATGGATAAAGGCCAACTGCATACCTTTGACCGATGGCGTCGAATGTGGCAACTGTGCCCGCCATTGTCCCACAGGTGCTATTCAGATGGTTCCATTCCATGGGCGACACCGCTACCGGGGTGGTGCAGGAGACGACCAGCAACGGCCTACCGTAAAAGTTCCCGCCATCAATACCGAGCGATGCATTGGTTGTGGAGCATGCGAGAACTTATGTCCCGCGCGTCCTTTCAGCGCCATATATGTAGAAGGAATTGAATTACACCGCGAATTATAAGAGACCTATTATGGACAACATACATAAAAAAGAGATAACCCGTCGCGATTTTCTGAAGAAATTAGGTATCGCAGGAGCCGCTACAGCAGGACTTGCCGCCTGCACCGGCAACCCTACACAAAAAGCCGGAAGTGAAGGAGAACCAACCGGCACAATGACCTATCGCACCAATCCCAAGACAGGCGAACAAGTATCGTTACTCGGCTTTGGAATGATGCGCCTGCCATCGACCGGTGGCCGCAGCGCCCGCGAGGGTAACGAAGGGATAGACCAAGAGTTGGTCAACGAGATGGTCGACTACGCCATCGCGCATGGAGTAAACTATTTCGACACATCACCTGCTTACTGCCAAGGCTTTTCTGAACGTGCTACAGGCATAGCACTAAGTCGTCATCCACGCGAAAGCTACTTCATAGCCACCAAACTATCTAATTTCTCTCCATCGACATGGAGTCGTGAGGCTTCTATAGCCATGTATCACAACTCCATGAAGGAACTACAGGTAGACTATATCGACTATCTGCTCCTGCATGGAATAGGAATGGGAGGCATGGAAGAGTTTGAAAACCGTTATATACGCAACGGCGTATTGGATTTTCTACTTGAAGAACGACAAGCCGGCCGCATTCGTAACCTTGGGTTCTCCTATCATGGCGATGTTGCCGTATTCGACTACCTGCTGTCGCGACAAGAAGAATACAAATGGGATTTTGTACAGATACAACTCAACTATTTGGACTGGAAATATGCCAAACAAATCAATCCCCGCAACACCGATGCCGAATATCTGTATGCCGAACTGGAAAAACGGAATATTCCCGCCGTCATCATGGAACCGCTATTGGGCGGACGCCTCTCAAACGTGCCCGACAATATTGTAGCACGATTCAAGGAACGCCAACCAGAAAAAAGCGTTGCTTCGTGGGCTTTCCGCTTTGCAGGCAGCTTCCCAAACATCCTTACTGTACTGAGCGGTATGACTCGTATGGAGCATCTCGAAGACAACCTGCGTACCTACTCACCCTTACAGCCTCTTACCGACGAGGAGTTTAACTTCTTACAAAGCGTCGCTACACAAATGATGGAGTTTGATACCATTCCATGTAACGACTGCAAATATTGTATGCCATGTCCCTATGGGATAGACATACCGGCCATCCTGTTGCACTACAACAAATGCCTCAACGAGGGACATATCGCAACCTCGTCGCAAGCTCCCGGCTACAAACAGGCTCGACGTGCATATCTTATAGGGTACGACCGTAGTGTACCCAAGTTGCGCCAAGCCAATCACTGCATTGGTTGTGGGCAATGTATCGCCCACTGTCCGCAACGCATAAACATACCCCAAGAGCTGCATCGCATAGACCGATATGTGGAACAACTGAAACAAAACACTTTATGACCGAAATAGAAAAAGTGGCAACACTGCTGCACTCTGGCCAATATTCGTGCGTGATAAAAAAAGATGACGATATACGTACCTTTAACCGCAGAGGTGTTGCCGACTTATATGAACTTTATCAGAATACTCCCGAAATACTTGCCGACGCATATGTCGCCGATAAAATTGTAGGAAAGGCGTCGGCCGCCCTTTTAGCCATAGGTGGTGTAAAAGAATTATATGCCGACGTAATAAGTACCGAAGCTCTATCTCTACTACGTGAGAAAGGCATCTGTGTACACTACAACCGAGAAACTCCCTATATAGAAAACCGTGACAAAACCGGATTGTGCCCCATGGAGAGTGCATGTAAACAGCTACACACCCCGCAAGAGATATATAATCGAGTAAAAGTCTTTATTGCCAAGTTGAAACTGTCAAAAAATACTGCTACAGCTCTATTGGCCTGCATGGTAGGCATATCGCCGTTACAAAGCCGTGCCCAAAGCGACAACAGTCAAGCCATAGCAGGCGATACTATCAAAGAGGTTGTAGTCACCGGCACCCGCAATGCTACCGACATGCGCCTCCTACCCATGACAGTATCGGTCATCAACCGACAGACAATAGAACAGACAATGCAACCCTCACTCCTCCCTATTCTCTCGATGCAAGTGCCGGGGCTCTTCACTACCGCGCGAGGCATCATGGGATATGGTGTGTCAGACGGTGCTGCCGGCGGCATATCGTTACGAGGATTGAGCGGTAGCTCAGGACAACTAATGGTACTCATAGACGGACATCCTCAATATATGGGACTGATGGGACATCCCATTGCCGACGCCTACCAGACGATGTTGGCCGAGAAGATAGAAGTAGTCCGTGGCCCCGCATCGATGCTATATGGTTCAAACTCCATGGGAGGCGTTATCAATATTGTAACCCGACGCATGCAGGAAGAGGGGGTAAACACTCACATTCACGCCGGATACGGCTCATTCAATACACTGGAAACAGAAGCTACCAACCGTGTACGCAAGGGACGTTTTACCAGCGTCGCAAGCGTATCGTATAACCGTACCGACGGGCATAGACCCGACATGAACTTTGAACAATATGGCGGATACGTGAAATTGGGATATGAATTTTCTAAATATTGGCATGCCCGTGCCGATGTCAACGTTACCCATTTCAATGCATCACAACCCGGCAGTACCATGACACCTCTCGCCGATGCCGACCAACGCATCACAAGAGGCATGACTTCGGTAGCCGTAGAAAACGACTACGGGTGGACCTCGGGTGCTGCCAGCCTGTTCTACAATTGGGGAGACCATTGGATAAACGACGGTTATACACCCAATCCCAACGACTCTAACAACCCCAAGGAGTATCGCTTTATATCGCACGACGACATGATGGGCGTATCGCTTTACCAAAGCGCACAGTTCTTTACAGGGAACCGAGTTACCATAGGAATCGACTATTTTCACTTCGGCGGCTCGGCTCTAAATCGCTACGTAAGCGGTAACCTTGCTGGAACAGACGACCCCATCGTAGATATCACGCAAGATGAAATCGCTGCGTATGTCGATTTCAGACAGAACATAGGCCGATGGATCACCATAGATGCCGGAGCCAGGATAGACCATCACAGCCAAACCGGCACTGAATGGGTACCACAAGCCGGTATATCACTGCATCTACCCCACGACATTGAAATGAAAGCTATAGCTAGCAAGGGTTTCCGTAACCCCACCATACGAGAGATGTATATGTTTCCGCCGCAAAATCCAGACTTACGCCCCGAAAGCTTGTGGAACTATGAAGTATCATTCGCTCAACAACTCTTAAACGGACAGCTCACATACGGCGTAAACATCTTCTATATCGACGGCAAAAACCTCATCATGACCCTCCCAAATCCCAACGGTAGTGGAAAGCTCAACCAAAATACAGGCCAAATAAACAACACCGGTGCAGAAATAGAGGGCGCTTACCGAATAAACAACCAATGGTCGGTAAATGCCAATTACAGCTTCTTGCACATGGAGAACCCTATACTTGCTGCTCCTGAGCACAAATTATATCTCGGAGGCAACTTCAAGCACGACCGCTGGAGTGTATCAACAGGGATACAATACGTAGCCGGCCTTTACACATCGGTAAAGAGCAACGGACAAGGAAACGAAACAAAAGAGAATTTCATTTTGTGGAACATGCAAGCCTCATTCCGTGCCATGCGTTGGTTGGAAATATGGATTCGAGGCGAAAATCTGCTGGCACAACAGTACGAAATCATTGCCGGATATCCCATGCCTCGAGCTACCTGCATGGGTGGAATCAATATCAACTTTTAAGCCACAAGAGCTGTGCCAAATCCATTGCAGCTCTTGTGTCATTTCTTGTACGATTTATCAAAATATATGTCGGTTGCAAAGCCCCAATAGGTATTGCGACCGACTAAGATATTACAACACCTTATCACAAATTCTCATCATCAAGGAGGCATCTTTCCTGCATTCGTTCTTCAGCTCTATATGATGCCATGCCTCATCATGCAACAACCGCGAAGTCGACGAGTGACTATCCAGATTCCACGTAAGCAACACAGTCTTTATCTTTACCGCATTGAGTTTGCGAGCCAACATTTCATGGTCGGCATCGCCTGTAACAAGAACTACATAATCAAACTGGCGTATCATAGACAATTCGTACGCTTCAAGAGCAAACCATACATCGATACCTTTCTCCATGATATCGGTCTCACCCCCCGATACAAATTTACGAAGATGCTTGTAGTGAAAGACAACATCATTTTCTATCAAAGAGTCTTCAAAAGCACGCTCCTCATACAAAAGATCTAACTCGGCGGCATCGGTAGCACGATACCTGCCTCTAAAATAATGGCACTCCGTAATGAGACTGTCTTGGCGCCGGCTGCCCGATAACATAGCCACACGTGAACAGATAAAATCGAATAACCGGGTAAGATTTATCCTCAAACCTGCCTTCCCCATAAGGGACTCATTTACCTTGGCATAGTATCCGCCATCTATAAATACTCCTATTGTAGTATTGCCTTTACATGCTTCCATAAGAAGAAAAATTTTATGATTATTATAAAGGAGTATCGGCAGGAGGCGTATTACTGCCACCGTCACCTGCCGTATCATTCAAAATAGCCAGCGCTTTCTCTACATCCTTGTTGAACACCATCAACCGGATAGTTCCCACGGTTGTAAGAGGGTAAAGACTCGAAAAAAACTCGTCGGCCAACATACACGGAATACCTGCCTCTTGCAACTTGGCACGTACCAAATTTGCCTCAAAGTCAGATGTAAATGTTCTCAATACGACCGTCTGCTCTTCGCTTTCATTTTTTTTGCTGGTTATCATCACATTATGTGTTTTTAGATTACTACGATAATTCTATAATCATATTGCCTCGCTTACCAGAGCCATATATAGGTAACCCGTACCCAGTCAGCATAACCTGCTTACCGGCATGTGCAGGCAACACTACCGGAAGTTTGGTACCATCTAACAGAGGCACAAAAATTGTACCACCGCGCATCTGCATTTGAGCGTCTATGCGCACCCGGTAAATAAGGTCGTATTCATTACGCTGAAAGACCGGATGCTCTAAGATTCTATCTATATTAACAAGGAAATCGCCTGTTTGGTCGCCAACAATATTGCCTTTTCCTTTAATTACAAGTCCCTGACCATTCAACAACCCTGCCGGTATATCGAATGTAACCGTATCTTCTTCGGTAATATAACCTTCGCCATCACACAGAGGACAAGAATCTACGTTAAGGACACCTCGCCCTTTACAGTCGGGACACTCTTTCTTGACAGGATGAGGATTTACCGTAACATTTCCAAATATTGTCGAACGTGTTCCTCCCAGTCCTTGTTCTTCCCATATAAAACCTGTACCTCCACAGGTAGAACAAGGTATCGACATCACACCTTCGGGGACGCCCGTACCATTGCATCGATGACATACCTTATTCCTTTTATAACGGATTGTCCTTTTTACCCCATTGGCCACATCTTCCAAGGTTAAATTTATTTTCACCTTAAGGTTAAGGGCTATCTTAGACGATGTTTTTTTATGATGTGAATCAGAAAATATACCCAATAGATTATTATCTCTCAACTGTTTATCCATCTGTTCCAGCAAATCGTCCATAGAGATGCTTTGTTCATTATTTCCAGATGTATTTTCTTGACAAGAAGATTTTTCGGTATTTTCATTTCCCGACAAACGGATGGTTTTCTGACTGCTGTCGGTAGCACGTATTGTCTTTTGAGGATTTGCCACATCATTATTATATTCTTCATTTCCAGGTGTTTTTATGGTCTTTCCACCTTCATTTACATCGTATGCCATAACTACAAGATTAAAGATTGACTTATCTATATGCTATCATTTTGATAATGCACCCTCTAAAACAGAGGAGAACTCCCCGCCAGAAGCATCATAAAAATGCAACACAACTTCTTTATGCAAATATAAAACAATTCTTATATGCCACAAATATTTCAAATTGATTTTAAAGGCCTGTTTTTTACATCGGCCATCTGTCTCATCTTCAACCATCGACATGACTACAGGCCTCACGCCAAGTATCGAAGAGTATGGCTGCAGCGCGGCGATAACTTGCAATATCGTGCGTCTTCATCAAAGCCTTACGCTCACGGCGGGGAGCATCGGTCAAGAAATATTGCCACAACGCATGCAACCGCGACATGAGCTGCGTCTCTCCTTGCGATGTTGCCTGCAAACGGTCACACAGAGCCTCATGAAACAGTTGCAACCGAGACACTATAGGGACAGTAAAAAGACAAGTATCGCCAGTAGCATAAACGGCCGACAGCTGTGGAGTTGCCAACAACCCACGCCCTATCATTATCCCTACCAACCGAGGGAAAAGCTCACATATACGGTTTATCCCTTCTATCGAAACAATATCACCATTATATATCAGTGGCAATCGACATACCTCACCAAATGCCCTAAAAGCTTCGAGCGAAGAGGTTCCCTTATACTGCACCTTCCCTATACGCGGATGTAACGTGACATGATGCAACGGGTAATCGTTAAGAAGAGGTGCAAGGCGCATGCAATCATCGGCATCTTTCCATCCGAGACGCATCTTTACCGAAAAAGAGAAGCCAGCATAACGACGTGTCGCGTCCAATATGCGTACTACTACATCGGGATGTGGCAACAAACCTGCTCCTCGCCCATGTAAGGCAACCGGAGGGAACGGACATGCCATGTTAATATCGGCACAGTCATATCCATTTTCCATAAAAAGCTCGGTGAGACGACACAACTCATCGGCATCACGAGGGAGCATCTGGGGTACGACAGGTACTCCTGTATTGACAACTGGAGCAATATCGGCAAGGTCTTTCCGCCTGAAGGCGCCCTTCTCTATACGCACAAACGGCGTATAATAAGCTGTTATTCCACCCCACAACTCATTATGAAGGCGGCGAAATGTAGCATCGGTATATCCTTGTAAAGGGGCAAAATATATATTCATCACAGTAGCATTTACCATCTTGGTAAAACAATATAGCCGGCGTCTTGCTGCCGCACCTTGGGTCTGTCAACGCAGTAAGGCCGAAACCAAGCTATACAACTAAAACAAAAAAGAGGAACACACCACAAAGGCGCTTC
This sequence comes from uncultured Porphyromonadaceae bacterium, assembly GCA_900538705.1. Taxonomy (GTDB): domain Bacteria; phylum Bacteroidota; class Bacteroidia; order Bacteroidales; family Barnesiellaceae_A; genus Barnesiella_A. Next base: position 178,005 of record UPZG01000003.1, on the reverse strand, counting down.
CTCTTAAAGTTATATGAATATTGAAAACCATTACGGTTTGAATATCAACGTTCCAATATACGCTTCTTAGCCTCGGGTGTTGGTTTAACATCCTCCAAGTCTGCCAATGCCTTAATCTTCTCCTTGGCATCATGCCCAAGTTTTTCGGGTATATAAACTGTCACCTTAACTATGAGTGAACCTATACCGGGAGTATTGATAGAAGGCAGACCCTTCCCTCGCAACGCATAAATTCTGCCAGGCTGTGTTCCTGCATCGATTTTTATTCGCGCATGTCCGTCGAGAGTCGGTATCTCTACCTTGCCACCCAAAGCAGCCGTAGGATAGTCAAGCATAAGGTTGTATATAATGTCTTTCCCTTGACGTTCGAAGTCGGGATGCTTCTCCTCCTTTATAACTACCAACAAGTCTCCGTTCTCGCCTCCATGACGGGGAGCGTTGCCTTTTCCTTCCAACGACAATTGCATTCCTTCAGCAACGCCGGCAGGGATATTAACAGAAATAACCTCTTCGGAACGTACTATACCCTCACCATTACAATAAGGACACTTGGTAGTAATGCGTTGGCCCTCACCGTGGCAATCGGGACATTCGGTAATAACCTGTCTTGTACCAAAAGCCATACGATGTACTTGCGCTACATGACCCGAACCCTTACATGTAGAACAGGTGGTATATGCAGTACCATCTTTTGCACCGGTTCCCTTACAATGTGTACAAGGTACATATTTGGCAAGTTTTATCTTCTTCTCTACGCCAGTAGCTATCTCATTGAGTGTAAGTCTGACGGTCACACGCAAGTCACCGCCCCGATTGACCCTTCGTCCTCCTCGCTGGCTTCCATTACCATACATACCAAAGAAGTCGCCAAACGGACTATCTCCAAACGAACTTCCTCGGCCTGAAAAACCGAAGCCAAAAAGGTCACTCAAATTCGACAAAATATCGTCCATCGACGCGTTATATGTACCACCGCCGCCAGCTCCGCTCAAGCCTTCATGGCCGAAACGGTCGTAGCGTGCTCGCTTATCAGGGTTACTTAGTACATCGTAAGCCTCGGCAGCCTCCTTGAATTTTTCTTCAGCCTCCTTATCACCGGGGTTTTTATCGGGGTGATACTGAATGGCTTTTTTCCGGTATGCTTTTTTTATCTCATCGGCATTGGCATTTTTGTCAACGCCAAGAACTTCATAATAATCTCTTTTTGTTTCTGCCATAATGTATTACTCCTCCTCTTTATTGCGCTACAACGACCTTCGGAAATCTTATGACATTATCATTGAGAGTATATCCCTTTTGGGTGCAGTCAATAATTTTACCTTTTTGCTCAGACGATGCAGCAGGTATCTGCGCAATCGCCTCGTGTTTCTCGGGGTCAAAGTCTACATCCTTCGTCTCTATCTCTTTGACACCGTTCTGCTCCAAATAAGCACGGAACTTACTATATATAAGATTAAGTCCCTCTTTGAGAGCAGCTATATCGGTACTCGATTCTATGGCTTGCATGGCACGCTCTACATCGTCAATAACAGGCAATATAGCCTTCATGCACGATTCGCCGCCATTTTTCAACAAATCGGCCTTTTCACGCAAAGTTCTTTTTCTATAATTGTCAAACTCGGCCATCAATAGCAAGTAATCGTTGTGTTGCTTGTCTATCTGAGCCTTCAACGTTTCTATCTCGGCTGACAACTTGTCAGTGTCCGAAAGAACTTCGGCTGCCTCTTCTGCCAATTTTTCACCTTCGCTGTCGGCATTTTCTACAGTATCGGCCTGAGTTACATTCTCTTTTTCAACAGCTTCTTTTTCAAGCTCTTGTTTTTTATCTTTTTTCTTTTTCTCTGTCATATCTCATCCTCATTATTTTCTTTTATCCATAGCATTGCGTCTCAGAGACGCAACCCCTTGTTTTACAACAAAAACATTGCCAGTATGATACATTCTGCCAATCCGTCATACCTGCAACAACTACACCTCACACTTGGCGCTCCATACAAAACAATCGGGAAAAGCATGCAAATAGTTGCACGGTTCATCAAAAATGCCAAAAACAGAAGCTCCCGACCCTGACATGGAGGCATATGTTGCTCCCATTTCATACAACCGCTGCTTAACGGCTGCAATACGCGGATGCAGCATAAAAACGCCCGGCTCAAAGTCATTGACAACCTCACCTCGCCACGAAGCAAGAGGTTGTCTCAACTTTTCGCATAGATGGCGTTGTGGCATGGCTGGTACTATACGGGCATATGCCTCGGCGGTAGAGACCTCGACAGGAGGTTTTACCAACACTATATACTTGCCTTGCAACGTAAAATCAGTCGACTCGAAACAATCGCCTATGCCTGTAGCTAAGAGCGGGCGGTTATATATGAAGAAAGGACAATCGGCCCCAAGCGATGCCGCCATATGCGCCAGGTCATCATCGGAAATCGGAAGCTGAAACATATCACGCAACATACGTAAAGCATAAGCCGCATCAGACGAACCGCCACCCAAACCGGCCCCAAACGGAATAGCCTTGTGTAAATGTATCTCCACAGCAGGTAAATCATACCGTTCCTGTAATAATCGGTAGGCTCGCATCACCAGGTTGTTTGACACATCGCCCTCAGGCACAAAGCCTGTAATGGAGAGTGTCGTAGCCGTTGCCGGCACAATCTCTAGGACATCGGCAAGGGATATAGGATAGAACAACGTCTCGATATTATGATAGCCATCGGGGCGACGCTCAACAACGTGCAAACCGACGTTGATTTTAGCATTGGGGAATGTTATCATCTCTTTCAATTTTTCGTCTGCAAAAGTACGCTTTCTCACCGAATTATACAACCTGTTAGAAATCACGGCTCTAATAAGTATGTTGATAACGAGTTGAAAAGAAACGGCATGCTTTTCTTGTCGATACGTCTACATACGTTACCTTTGTCATGAAAGAACATAAAAACACAATACTAGGCAAAAAACATACTATGTCACCTGTAAAAAGATATACTTCAAAGAACTATACAAAAAAAGAGCATGACTACATGCCCAAGATGTCGGAGTTAGGGAAACTTCCCCCACAAGATACCGATGTCGAAGAGGCTGTTTTAGGAGCTATCATGCTCGAGACCGATGCATACTCACGTGTATGCGACATCTTGAAACCTGAATGTTTCTACGACCCCAACAATCAAAAAATCTATCAGGCCATTACAGACCTTGCTGCCCATCAACGCCCGATAGACATGATTACCGTCACAAATCAACTACGAAACAATGGTACTCTCGATGAGGTGGGCGGAGCATTACATATAAGCGAACTGACAGGACGTGTGGTATCGGCTTCGCACGTAGAATATCACGCCCGCATCGTATCGCAAAAATATTTGGCACGCGAACTTATCTCTTTTGCAAGTGAAATACAAGCCAAAGCATTTGATGAGACACAAGACGTCGACGACCTCATGCAACTCGCTGAAGAGAAGCTCTTCCGCATCTCGCAAAACAATCTGAAAAAAGACGTTGTGCAAATACGCCCCGTCATAGAGCAAGCCATCAAACAAATAGAGGAGGCAAAAAAACGCGACAACAACATGAGCGGATTAGCTACGGGATTCCACGACCTCGATCGTGTAACTCTGGGATGGCAAAATTCCGACCTTATCATCATCGCGGCTCGCCCTGCCATGGGTAAAACAGCTTTTGTACTCTCCATGGCAAAGAATATGGCAGTCAACTACAACACTCCTGTAGCCGTATTTTCACTTGAGATGTCGAATCTTCAACTAGTAAACCGCCTTATCGTCAACACGTGTGAAATTCCGGCCGATAACATCAAGCGCGGCGACTTGCAACCTTGGCAATGGGACCAACTGCTGACCAAAATAAACGTTCTCTACGAAGCGCCGCTTTACATCGACGATACACCAAGCCTCTCTGTCTTTGAGCTACGCACCAAAGCACGTCGCCTGGTACGTGAACACGGTGTGAAAATCATCATCATAGACTACCTGCAACTGATGAATGCAAGCGGTATGGAATATGGCAGCCGTGAACAGGAGGTGAGTACCATATCGCGCTCACTGAAACAGTTGGCCAAAGAGCTGAACATACCTATCATTGCACTCTCTCAGTTGAACCGTAGTGTAGAGAGCCGTGGCACAGGCAGCGATGCTACCGGTAAAAGACCACAACTTTCAGACCTTCGCGAGTCGGGTGCCATAGAACAAGACGCCGACTTGGTTTGCTTTATACATCGCCCAGAGTATTACCTGAAAACAAGTGAAGACGGAGCTAACAACGACATACGAGGCAAAGCCGAAATTATTATTGCCAAACACCGTAACGGTGCAACCAAAGATGTAGTGCTGCGATTTGTTAGCGAGCTAGCCCGCTTTGAAAACTGGGACGAAAAAGACATGCGATTGGAGTCGGCCTTAAATCGAAGCAACGACAAACCGTCACTGTCACCAGCTACCGAAAGCGACAAAGCTCCTTTCTGACAATCAACCGGAAATACAACCACACAGGGCTGTACAGGGATATAAATCCTCATACAGCCCTTTCTCGTATTTAGGACACGATATAACCAAAAAATCCAAACAAATATAGCTTTCTTGTGCTCAGCTTTGCGTATATTTGTAAAATATAGGATGCGATTGGGCTAAGTCGAACAATGAATGTACATTGTGGCCGTTGGTTCTTTTCACAGCATTTCCTATATTTGTACTATTCAACCCGGGAGAAAACTATGCTCCCATCAAAAAAACTTAACGCTATGGAGACTCTTAAAATTATCCAAAACGACCCGTGGCTATCGCCTTACAAAAATGCCATCGAAGGGCGTCACCAACGTGCCATCGATGTAAAATATGATCTGACCAACGGCAACAAGATACGGTTTACCGATTTTGCCGATGGATACCTATATTTCGGGTTGCATCGCCAACCAAGCGGTCGATGGATATTCCGCGAATGGGCTCCCAACGCTACAGCCATATACCTAATAGGTGATTTTTCCAACTGGCAAGAGTTGCCCGAATATAAACTGGAAAAGACAAAAAACGGAGTATGGGAAATAAAACTCGCCTCCCACTTGTTGCATCACTTAGATTTGTATAAACTCTCAGTCTACTGGGAAGGTGGACATGGAGAACGCATACCCGCTTGGGCACAACGAGTGGTACAGGATGAGAAAACATATATATTTTCGGCTCAAGTATGGGCACCAGAGAAACCCTACAAATTCCGTAAAAGAGTATTCCGCCCCGATACTGCCCCGCTACTCATCTACGAATGCCACATAGGTATGGCTCAAAATGCCGAGCGAGTTGGCACATATAACGAATTCAGGGAAAACATCTTACCCCGTGTTGCTCGCGCCGGATATAACGCCATACAAGTTATGGCCATACAAGAACATCCTTATTACGGTTCTTTCGGCTACCACGTATCAAGTTTCTTTGCCCCCTCATCACGATTTGGAACTCCCGACGAACTGAAAGCCCTCATCGACGAAGCTCACCGCATGGGTATTGCCGTCATTATGGATATTGTACACTCACATGCCGTCAAGAATGAGGTAGAAGGCTTAGGTCGATTTGACGGATCGTATACTCAATATTTCCACGGTGGCGACCGCCGCGAACATCCGGCATGGGATTCGCTATGCTTCGACTATGGGAAACATGAAGTGTTACACTTCTTGCTTTCCAACTGCAAATATTGGCTTGAAGAGTTCCACTTCGACGGCTTCCGCTTTGACGGAGTGACGTCTATGCTATACTATAATCACGGTTTAGGACAGGCTTTCAGCTCGTATGCCGACTATTATAACGGTCATCAGGACGACGATGCTATCGTCTACCTTACCTTGGCCAACATGCTTATACACGAAATAAACCCATATGCTATTACTATTGCCGAAGAGATGAGCGGAATGCCGGGACTGGCAGCAAAATTTGAAGATGGCGGTATGGGCTTCGACTACCGCATGGCTATGGGCATCCCCGACTTTTGGATTAAAACCATCAAGGAGCGCAAAGATGAAGAGTGGAAGCCCTCCTCAATATTTTGGGAACTTACCAACCGACGTGCCGATGAAAAGACCATCAGTTATGCCGAGAGTCACGACCAAGCCTTAGTAGGCGACAAAACTATTATTTTCCGTCTGATTGACAAAGAAATGTATTGGCACATGATGGTGGGTGACGATAACTACGCTGTAGACCGAGGTATGGCGCTGCACAAACTAATACGATTGGTAACTCTTACTACCATCAATGGCGGCTACCTCAACTTTATGGGCAATGAGTTTGGGCATCCCGAGTGGATAGATTTTCCACGCGAAGGCAATGGGTGGTCATACAAATATGCCCGTCGCCAGTGGGACCTGGTAGACCGTACCGACTTGAAATACCAATTCCTTAATAATTTCGATCGCGCTATGATAAAAATAGTGCACAGCGTACGTCACTTCGAGGCTAAACCTATCATTAAAATATGGGATAACGACGGAGACCAAATACTTGCCTTCGAGCGCAAGGATTTGCTGTTTGTCTTTAACTTCCATCCCTATAACTCATATACCGGCTACGGACTATTAGTAGAACCGGGGGTATATGAAACGGTATTGAACAGCGATCGCAGTGAGTTCGGAGGACATGATCTGATAGATGAAAGTGTAGAACACTTCACTCAACCCGACCCGCTTTATAAAAAGGAACATAAAGAATGGTTGCGACTATATCTGCCGGCACGTACAGCTCAGGTATTACGAAAGAAAAAACCGGAGAAGAAAAAATAAACACACAAAATCACAGTCGCAATTATATAAGCATTCAACAAAATGGGGCTTGCCGATTATATGGCAAGCCCCATTTTGTTAGTCGACAACATCGTCTCCTATACAAGCCATAAAGATAAAAAATGGGGCTGTGTCACCCATTGACCAGCCCCATAGCATAATCGGAATCTCACCGCATATTAGAAGAAGCGAATGAGAGTATTCTCTATATCGGCCTTATCGCGCAATACCTGCATGAGGCGACTGTTGACAAGGTTCGTGTATTGCCTGTCAAGACGAGCTATTTCAGCAGCTTCATCATAAGGTTTTGCCGACTCGTTGACATTAACAACTTGCAATACATATACACCACGATTGCCTTTGATAGGAGCCGAAATTTTACCTTTTTCCATAGAAGGAGCTACACCAGCTACTGCAGGCTCATAACCTAATCCCGAAATCGAAGGAGACGAGAAGGTTACAAACTTAGCCGTATCGACACTTGCTGCATTTACAGCCGCTGCATAAGCCGACATTTCAGCTGGAGTTACGGCCGCAAGCTTCTCACTTATGATAGCAGCTTTCTTATCATTGCGCACACGCATGGTAAGCATAGCTTCGAGGTCTTTCATAGGAGTATAACCAGCAGGTGTAATATCGTTGAGAGCTGCTACTACGAAGCGGTCGCCGATAGTAAATATCTCAGAAATCTCGTTTTTCTTGGCATTAAATGCCCAACGTACAATCTGACGGCCATCTTGTATACCAGGGATGGCAATATCTTCAGCGCTACAATCGGCATTCATCAGCGAATAACCGGCAACTTGTGCGCTATCGGCAAATGCCTTTGCTTCGTTGTTGGTAGTAACATACGACATAAGGCCATTGTGAAGAGCATTATATGTATCGTTGCTGGGGTCAACCGAAATGGTTACGACTGCAACCTTAGCCTTGGCAACGGGAGCTGTACGACGGGTTACTTGCACGATATGGCTGCCTCCGAGGCTCTCACTCTTAAAGTAATTGTCGTCGGCGTTGAAGACATCCTCTATAAAAGCACGTCCTACCTCGCCCATCATGCTCTCTGTAATCCATACATCCTCGGCTTTCATCAGGTCATTTCCAAGAGAAGCAAAATCGCCACCGTTACGCAAAACATTGTATACGCTATCAATGCGGGTATCACCTGTCTGGAAGCTTACCATACGCACCTGAATCGAATCGGGTGCAGTCTTGGTGGCCATAAGACGATACATTGTGTAAGCATCGTTGGCAAATATGGGGGCACAAGCATCACCCACTTTGGCATTCTCTACAAATTTTTTCTCGTCGGCATTCAAAGAGCTTACAGCTACGAAATAATCGGCATAAGGATAATCAGAATTATTATTTACCACATCGGCAACATCGTCGGTTGTGGCAAAAAGCTCTTTGAGCATATTTATTTTCTCCTCTGCCTTTTCAAAATCGGCTTGCGAAGGCTTAATATCTACAGCTATATAGCTGATAGAACGACGCTCGGGATTCTCGTATATTTTTTTCACCTTGTTATATTCGGCTTTAAGCTCGCTCGAGGTAACCTCTACCGTAGAATCGGCAATAGAAGTATAAGGTTGTAGCACATAAGCTATATCGACCGAATTGTTTTGTCCGACAAAAGCCATCTCAGCATCAACTTTGTTAGGAACAACGGCTGCGTTAACAAGGGCTGCCAATTTTTCTGCAGCGCGTGACTCGCGAACGCTCTTTTCCAGGTTGAGCCAAATGTTGCGTTGGGCAGCAATCTGAGCCAATTGCTCGGGTTGCGTATAACCATTCTCTTCGGGATGGAAAATGACTTGCAAGAAGTTATTCAAAGCCTGACGGTCTAATTGTCCTGTTTGAGGATTCATGAAAGATTGGGCAACCTGAGGCACAATATTATCTCCCGTAAGAAGGTCGTTCAGTTCCTCTTTACTTACAGTGATACCTACAGCCTCGAGCTCTTCATTGAGCAAGATTTCGTTTACCATAGCATCGTAAACCTCTTTGTTGATATAATCCGATGCTCCGTCGGGCATAGGCATACCTCTTTGTTGGTACATAGCCTGCATCTCCTCAGAGCGCGCCTGTACGCGTTGTTGATATTCCTCTACACCAATAGAAGTACCGTTTACAGTAGCAACTTTGTTTTTACTCATCATGAAGAAAGACTGCCCCGAATTGAGGAAGTCGCCGATGATAAACGCAAGCAATGCCACACCTATGATAATGACAAGGAAAGCGGCTTTGCTTCTGATTTTCTCTAACGTAGCCATTTGTTGTTTATATGTTTTTAGTTTTTATTTATATACTATTTACAAGGGTGCGAATTTACAAAAAAAGCACGGATAAGCGAAATTTAGTAATATATTTTTCATTCACCTGCAATTTTCAGGTGTACAAGTTCTATTCTGTTGGCTCTGCGACGCATAATGGTGAAAGCAAAACGTCCTATTCTTACAGTTTCGCCCTGTGCCGGAATGGTTTGATAATGGTTGAGAATATAACCGGCAATTGTCAGATAATCGTCCGACTCGGGTATTTGCAATCCATAATCTTCGTTAATTTTAGATATCTCCATACGACCTGAAAAGTCATACTCTCCATCGCCTGTCTGCCGTGATACGAGGTTTGTTTGGTCATGCTCATCTTCTATCTCCCCGAAAATTTCCTCTACCAAATCTTCAAGTGTCACCAATCCTGCCGTTCCGCCAAACTCATCGACAACAATGGCCATACTCTTCTTCTGCTGCATGAAGAGGCTCATCAATTTATTGGCAGGCTTCGATTCGGGGACAAAAAGTACAGGACGCACCTTCTGGCGCCAGTCACCACCACGAAACATTTCTGCTACATGGTAATATCCTTCGACGTTGTCTATATTGTCACGATACACCACTACTTTCGACTTGCCCGTCTCTACCAAGAGTCGCAACAAATCATCGTCGGTCTCTTTCTCTATATCTACAGCTATTATCTCGGTACGAGGTACCATACAATCGCGCACGTACACACTACCAAAATCCAGAACATTATGCAGCATCTTCATTTCATTCTCTACCTCGGTCGACTCGGTATTGTTTTCAAGGTTTCCTTGTATAAAAGCATCAAGCTCAACTTTACTGAGCATAAATCCCATACGCCGCGGTTTAGCCTGAACACGGGTAAAGCGCATCCATATACCCGAAGCCTTCATAACGAGCCAGGCAAAAGGATATAATACTACATAAAACAGAAACGAAAAGGGCAACATAATACGCATTACCCTTTGTGCATCGGCACGAGAAAAGAGCCACGCAAATAGTTCTATAACGAGAAATAGAGCCAAGGCAGCAATAATAACAAGACTCACCAACGTGAGTGAAACGCTACCGATATAAGCTACAAGAACCCTGTACAGCGAGGCAGCCAACGATAATGCAAATGTCACCAGAGAAATAGTTTCACCTATGATAACGACCGTAATATACCCCTCTTCATTATTATAAAAAATATTGTTAAGCCGGTTAGCTACTCCTTGCAAACCGGCATCTCCTTCGGTACGCGTAGCAACAGCCGACACAAACACAAGCTCCATGACAGCAAACAAGGCCGTCAACAGCAACGAAATCAGTATAATTACCATCCAGTCCATAGTGATTGCTATAATAAAGACGTCGCAAGGGTGTCAGTCGTGGCCGCTGCAACGGTATCTGTTGTATCGGCCGTAGCCGCGTTATCGCGCTCGACGGTAAAGATACCACTTGTACGTAGAATAGAGTATTTCGTCAGTTGCTCGTTAGAGATAAAACCTACGCCTTCAATAATCTCGTCTTCTGAAGTAATACGTATAGCAGAATCGGAGTATATGGTACGGCGACGTTGGTCCCAAAAAAGTTGCTGGGTGTCGAAGATACGACCCTCGAAGTTTTCAATATGCACATTACGGTCAAGTCGCCACAATTGGCGGTTCTCATAATAGGTTGCCGTATCGCTGAGTACAAGAGCCTCTGTTTGGAACAACGTGTCGAAACGCTCCACCTTAATGCCATCGGGGAAATACCAATAAGGTTCTTCAGCATTATCATACATATACCATGTAGGGGCCTCAATGCGATAACGGGTAATACCAGAATCGGAGATGAGTGAGAGCACATTGCGTGTATAAAGTGTTGGGAGCGCATCGACATTCTCGTAGCCCTGCGCCACTTCTGTCTTCGAATTGCTACAAGCCACAACAAAGCTTGCGACTATCACCATTACCCATAAGGGTAATCGTAAACCCGCAAAAGCAATGTGCATCTTATCCATAACTCTCTTTTCCTTTTTTGTGAAAGGCGCGGTAGCAGCCTCATAAGAGGATGCTGCCGCGCCTGCAATCAATCTATTTACAACATCTATTTTACAATGAAGGTCTTTACACCCACTCCATCGGAGTGAACGTATTTGAGCAGATAAGTACCTGCAGGCAACGATGCTACCGATACTCTTGTCGTATAGTCTGTCAAATCTCCCTCTCCGGCTAATGCACCGGTCATCGTATAGATAGCATATTTGCCACCCGATACCGGAACTTCTACTGTCAGATAGTCGTGAGTTATAGAAGGATATACACGCATCTTGTCACTAAGTGCCGACGATACGCCCGCCGTAACATGCAACTTAAACTCCGACGTATACGACTCGTTTGTAGCTGTATTAGTAACCGTAATAAGGGCATACTCAAATTTAGCCGAAGACGTAACATCTTCTTTAGCCACCAACTTCATATTTTCTACTCTATAAGGCGACTCTACTCTACCAAACAAACCTTCGGGACCTTCAATAGTAAAAGAGAACTCAGCGTCTTCATCCTCACAACGTACCACCACGTCGGCCAATGCCGTACCGGCCTTTGCACCCAAGGGGATATTTGTAGTACTCAATGAAAGTCCATAAGGAGCTGTCGTAGGAGCACCCACACCGATTACCACGCCATTATTATAGGGGAAACTCATACCCTGATATTGGTCTTGCATGGCATCTATGTCGAAATAAGAGTTTCCTGTACCGTTCCAACCCCAGTTTACGTGGAACATTTGCGTAGCTTGCTTCCAACCGTCGATATTCCAGCAGTGACCACTATCCTCGCTATTACCGTGATAAACGATAGCACGTCCCAATACCAACTCATCGAGAAGCAGGGCTGTCCACTCGTCCTTATTGGACAGTTTATCTACATGACGCACTAAATCTCTGTCATACTGAAAGTTTCGAGGTAATGCTGTAGCTACTTGAACTGTATAAGCACCCGAGCCGTCTACACCATATTGCATATCAACCGACACACCACAATGATACAACAGACGTGCTATCTCATTGTAATTACCCGTCTCTTTGGCCGCATACATGGCATCCCAATCGTAGGGAGCCTCGGCATCGTAGTCTATCGAGAGATAACCTACAGTGGGATCGGTATAACTATATTTCCCCACAGGACGGTCGGGGAAACGTGCCACCATCATGGCTTGTGCCATACCGACAGCCACACAGCCTACCAATACACGTTTTCCGCCTACAGTAGGACAATAGCTGTTGAAGGGAGCCGACTGGTCGAGGTTTACCGTAATAAGTGGAGCCACATCGGGGGTGGTATTTGTAGCAGCCGGCTTACGTTGTGCGGCACGACGCCACCCCACATGCTGATAATCGGCTTTCGTTTTAGCCACCTCTGCAATACGTTGCCCTGTCACGTCAAGCACGGCTTGCATAGGTTCGGGAGCCTCGTATTTACCCGTAGGATTATAAGCAATAAGGGGATTCGACGATGATTGAGCCGATACAATAGCCCAACCGCCAGCATTATATTCTATCAAATAATAAACTGGTACACCATCCTTGGTAACAGTAGTAACTGTTGCGTCACCTGCACCTGCAAATTCAGAATCGAGCGAAAGCAAGTTATCGGCTGTCGTCTTGGCTAATTCAGGAGCTATCACTTCTGCCGACACCGGTATCATCGATGTCAAGCAAAGAAAGGCAATGGCTAATAGAGAAAAGAATTTTTTCATATCAGTCTTTTTTCATTGTTATAAGTTAGGTCTTTCTTGAAAAGGCAAAGATAAAAAAAAAATTACATTTTGTATCGGATTTAACTTTTTTCTATCAAAAAACTGATAATAACATATAATCAACACATACAGAAGCAAATACAACAGCTTTTTCAATTACATATGCCTAATAGATATATTCGCGCATCTGTCAACATCCAAAAGGCTCTATATATTTATAAAAAGAGGCTCCATCCACATGTGATAGAGCCTCTTATACACGTATCTACTTATTATTTACTTTACAATAAAGTTTTTCACACCGGCGCCTTCGGGATGTACATACTTGAGCAAGTAAGCACCTGCGGGCAACGAAGATACTGAGATTTGAGTTTTATAATCATCCATTCTACCCTCGTCGACCAATGCTCCTGTCATGCTATAGATAGCGTAACTACCACCCGTTGCGGGAACTTCTACAGTAATATAGTCGTGGGCTATTGCCGGATATACGCGCATTGCATTGCTGAAAACCGAAGCAACGCTTCCACCGCTGTTGAGTTGCAGCGTGAATTCACGGGTGAGCGACTCTCCGGTAGCTGTATTGGTTACCGTAATAAGAGCATATTTGAACTTCGCTGCATCGGTAATCGTTTCAGTAGAGACGAGTTTCATATTTTCTACTCTATAGGGCGACGCTACTCTTCCAAAAAGTCCTTCGGGACCTTCTACTGTGAAAGAGAATACTGCACTTTCATCCTCGCAGAGCACCACTACATCTGCCAATGCCACACCGGCTGCTGCACCCAAAGGAATGCTGGTAGTACTCAAGTTAAGTCCATAAGGAGCAGTCGTAGGTGCACCTACACCCACTATAGCATCATTGTTATAGGGGAAACTCATACCTTGATATTGGTCTTCCATTGCCTCTATATCGAAATAAGAGTTTCCGTATCCACCCCAACCCCAATTGACGTGAAACATCTGCGTTGCCTGTTTCCATCCGTCGACATTCCAACAGTGACCGGCTTCGCCATTATCACCGCCGTAAATAACTGCACGGCCTAACACCAGCTCATCGAGCAACAGTGAAATCCATTCCTCTCGGGAATAGTTTGACTTACGCACGTAACGTATCAACTCCGAATCGTATTGGAAATTACGAGTCAATGCAGGTGCAATATCTGCAGAGTAAGCGCCCGAACCGTCAATACCATACTGCATACGCACCGACACGCCACAATGATACAGCAGACGAGCTATCTCACTATAATTACCGGTTGTCTCGGCTGCATACATAGCATTCCAGTCATAGGGTTGTTGAGCATCATAATCTATCGAAAGATAACCTACCGTAGCATCGGTATAACTATACGAACCTACGGGACGCTCGGGATAACGAGCTACCATCATGGCCTGTCCCATACCTACTGCAACACAACCTACAAGGACGTGCTGCCCGCTTACCGTAGGACATTGGTCATTAAAGGGAGCCGACTGATTAAGGTTTACCTTAATGAGAGGTGCTACATCGGGCGTCGATACAGGCTCGGCCGCAGGCTTCCGCTGAGCGGCACGGCTCCATCCTATATGCTGATAATCTGCATTATTCTCAGCTTCAGCCACAATACGTTGCTTATTTGCATCGAGCACAGCTTGCATAGGCTCAGGAACTTCATATTTGCCTGTAGGATTATAAGCTATAAGAGGTTTCGAAGATGATTGCGCCGACACGATAGCCCAGCCACCTGCATTATATTCTATTACATAATAAGCAGGAGTGCCGTCTTCAGCAACAGTAGTAACAGTAGCTTCACCGGCTCCCACAAAATCAGAGTCGAGCGAAAGCAACTTATCGGCAGTCGTTTTGGCCACCTCGGGAGCAATCACATAACCAAATGCCGGCACAGCAGCACACAAGAAGAGAGACACGGCAGATACAGATAGGAATTTTTTCATAAAGTGCTATTTTTTCATCATTTACGGTAAAGGTTTATCCCTAATTTTCGGGATGAGGCGAAGTTAGAAAAAAGAATGGAAAAACCGACATCATTTCACGTTTTTTCTCATAAAAAGTGCATGCGCCTACATTATAAGCATATCTAACAAATACCCCGACAAGCTACCAACAAAATAAATATCTATGCAGAACATGAAAAATAATAGCCCCGCAGAAAATTCTGCAGGGCTACTATATAAGAGGTTATGATTTCTTATTTTAACGCAAGTTGTTCAGTGATACATGTTTTACACCGCCCATTCTTACATTATGAATATTATCAACAGGAACTACAGTTGCCGTAAAGGCATTCTTCTTGGCAGGAGCCTGCAAAGAGCTCGTAGGCAAGAATTGCATATCGGCCAATGTAGCAATGATAGAATATCCTCCCTGACCTTGTATAGCAAGTGCGGGGCATTCCGATATGGTCATTGCAAATTTTCCTAAATCAGGATCGGTAGCAACCATAAATTCCACATTGATATAAAGTTTCGACTCTGACTCGATAAAGTCTACCAAGTAAACATCTTGTCCCTGATATTGAGCTATAGGCAGCGGGGCATCGGCAGAAGCAACCATCATGGTCATAAGCTCATAAGTCTGCCCTTGCTCTGTCATTTCATAACTAAATGCCGGGAACGGAACAGGAGTTACACCTTGAATAGAACCCTCGAGGAAACCACTTATACTCCACTCTTGAGCTGTAATGCCAGTAAAATATTCTCCCCATCCGGAAATATCAAAATCACCTGTGTACGAGAAGTTGGCTGTCGTAGACAACTGTTGCTCACCCGATCCGCCATCAAACATCATGGCAAAGAAATACTCACCTTCGTGGAAGAATTCGTCGGTACTCGGGGTGTCACCACCGCCACCTTCGTTAATATAACGCCACCACGGACCTGAAGGCAGACCACCATCTTCCAGTTGGTTGTTGATAGCAGCCATGGGGTTACCATAAACGTCGGATACAGCACCTTGGGCAAACGAAAGGAGTATAGCATACTGTACACCCTCGGCAAACTCTACCGAAGCGGGCAACGATACACGGAGGTTGCGGCCCGATGCCTCAATGTCTGTCTCGGCAACCGTACCTTTGAATGCTTCAGTCATTGTACCATCCAATACTTGGTAAGTGATAGCACCGGCACCGCTTTCGCGTACAATAGTCTCGTTGAATGCGAGTGTTACGGTACGGCCACCATTAGTAGGAGTCAAGGGGAATGTCGAAGTGATAACAGGAGCAGTTACATCCACAGCACCGATGGCCTTGTTGAATGTAGACTGTACACCGGCTTTGTTGGTAGCCACTACATAGAGGTGGTAGGTATTACCTGCAACTACATTGTTCAGGGTAAGGTTGAGGGTATCGGCCTCGTAGTTGGTCTCGAAACGCGACGCACCGGCGTATTGACCCTGCATAAGCGTAGTATAGTTAATGTTCACCATTGCCGTATCGCTTACGAGCAACGCTACATAGTTTGCATTGCGCGTAATCACTGTGATAGGCAGCTCGGTCGTAGTTACCGTATCGGGTGTCTCCACCGTCAGCTCGCTCTCAGCGCCCCATGTATCGGCGGGAAGGGGTTCAAACTCGTCCCATTTAGCGCAACCTGCCAATATAAGGCAGATTGCGAGGGGAAGCATATATATTATTTTTTTCATCGTTTATATAGCTTTTTCGGATTAGACAATTATTGTTTTACGAACGTCGGAGCTTGCAGAGCTTGGTACCAGTAACCGGCTTGGTCGGGAACAGGTACACCATAGCCTGTACGGAATACGAAGCGAACACTGGTTCCTTCAATGTAAAGGTCGGCAAGTATATTGCCCGAAGTATTGCCATTGATATCGGCAAGTACCATTGACATATCACTCGATGCATACAACTCTTGACCCAATTGTACGTGTATCGTATTAGATGCTGCATCGACAGTTGCCGAAACAGGACTAACCGACGAACCGGGCAGACCACCGAATTCGCAGATAGGTTGGATGTAAATAACATCCTCGCTTTCGAAGTCACGTTCTATGGTAGCAGACCATACTTGAGTAGGCTCGCCCTGGAATGCACTTTCGGCAGTTGCCGTGTAAGAACCGATAAGCATATTCACAGGATCTTCATCGTCGAGAATCGAAACTGCATAACGCTTGTTGGCTCCAAGGTTGCAACCTTGCGGTGAGGTAAGCACAAGGTCGAAACGTTTGTTACCGCCCTGTACATTATTGTCGATGGCAACAATCTTGATGGTAGCGAAACGGTTATCGGCATCGAAATGTATCTCGCTATCGCCCTCAATCTTGAAGTCGACACCTTCCTTGGCACGTTGATTTTCGGGATAAGCCGTATCAGTGGGAACTACTTGCACCGATGCGGTAATACCAGCAACCGATGCGCAATACAACTCTATTTCGAGCGTATCGGGTACGCCGTCAACAGCCTCGAATACATTACCCGAAGTGGCGCTGAAGGCAATGAAGGCTTGCGTCGCATCGTCGAAAACGGGCTGCTCGTTGAGGTTGCACGAAGCAAAGAGCAGCGAAGCGGCAAGCGAAGTGTATATTAAACTTTTTACTTTCATTTTCTTTCCTGTTTAATTAAAGCATTAATAACCGGGGTTTTGTACAAGGTTGGGGTTCACGTCCCTTTCGCTGGTAGACATGGGCATCAACCACAAGTAGCTGTCGGCAGGTACATTTTGATTTGAAGTACCGGCAATAACATCGGCGCGCTCTACACCACGACCAAAGCGTTTGAAGTCGTGATAAACGTGTCCCTCGAAAGCGAACTCTTTGCGATTCTCAAGGAAGATGTTCTCAAGTGTAGCAGCCGAATAAGCGGGGGCATTACGATTTGATGTCACCGTCGTAAGGTCGGCCAATGCACCGTCGTGATTGTTGAGGTAGTAACGAGCCTCGGCACGTATCAAATACATCTCAGAGATACGCAAGATAGGTACGTTACTATAAGCAATACCGCTGGCTTTGCGATATTTGGCAGGCCAAATGTAACCGGGATATTCGGGAGCACCCTCACACATGGTGAGTCGTATATCGTTAGCATCGAGCAACGACGACCAGTCATTCGAAACGCGTACATCACCATAACCGTTAACGGGGTCAGTAAGCATACCGTTACCGTTGGAGATTTGTCCCTCAGATTGAACCGAGAATACACCAAAGATAATTTCACGGTTGGCCGACCATGTATCTTCCGTCCAGGTAGAAACGAATTGCGAAGCGTTGGCGATAGTATAGTCACCACAAGTGATTACGTTGGTAGCCATTTCTTCAGCTTTCTCGTAGTTGTGCATATAGAGGTAAACGCGGGCGAGCAAAGCCTCTATTACATGGTAGGTACAGGTAGCTTTTGTATCGAGTACGTTGGCACGGATATAGTTCTCGTCCATGTTGTCGAGGGCTGTGGTAAGGTCGTTTACGATATAATTATACACCTCTTGCACAGAACGACGCTCGGGAAGTGCAACTGCACTCACAGCGGGGTCTTCGCTGATGATGGGCACACCCAGGTCGGTACCGGCCGTAGCTGCGTTGTAGGGCTTAGAGTAGAAGCGTACCAGGTCGAAGTAAGAGAGGGCACGCATAAAAAGGCACTCACCCATGAGGTTGTTGAGCATCTGGTCTGTTACACCGCTCTCTGCCAAATAGGATTCACGATTGTTACGGATTTTGAAAATCACGTTGTTACATTGATATATGGCGGTGTATGCAGAGCCATAGGTAGACCATCCGCCATCGGCTGTAAACAACCAGTTGTTAAACATATTGCCGCGGCCTGTACTAATAGGGGCGCCGGCAACGGCATTGCCGCACATTACATCGAGCATGAGGCTGGTGTATGAGCCATACCAACCCTCACCACGTAGGTTGACATAGGGGACGGAAGTAGCCTCGTTAAGATTGTCGTAGGTAGCCAACGCAATGTCTGTTTGAAGTGCGGTTACCGGTTCTTCGGTAAGATCGCAAGAGGCAAGGGCGAAAAGCGTTACGGCTCCCAATAAAAATATCTTTTTCATTATCTATATTCAGTTTACGGGTTATTAGAATGTTACATCAAGACCGATAACAAAAGATTTGGTGGTAGGATAGAGACCAAGTCCGGTACCCGATACACCACGCTCGGGGTCCATAGAGGTATGAACATCGTGGAATGTGAAGAGGTTGTATGCACTCAAATAGATGCGTACATTGCTCATCGCAGCTTTCTTTGTCCACTTTTGGGGCAGAGTATAACCCAAGGTCATATCTTTGATACGGAGGTAATCGCCGCGCTCGAGGAAACGGGTAGACAATGTATAGGCCGAATAGGTACCGTTATTGGCTACGGGTTTGGGCGAAACGCCGGTATCGCCTATGTTCTGCCAGTAGTTACCGGCAACAGCCAGTTGTTGTCCGCCGAAACTAGCACCGTCGTTCCACAGAATCTGGTTATCAGGGGTAATAATATAGTTACCTATCTTATACTCGAAGCTGGCGCTGAAATCGATACCGTTCCAGTTGAAAGCCGTATTGAAACCGCCGGTGGCAATAGGTTCGGGCGAACCTTTGTAGACGCGGCGTGCATCGGTAAAGTTATTGGTTATCTCACCTGCCTCGTTGTACCAGAGAGCCTCACCGTTTACGGGGTTAACACCTGCATAGTCGTAGAGGTAGAATTGCATGAGTTGCTCACCCTCGACGATATAAATACCGTTACCGGCAGAGATGCGGTTTTCGCTACCCAAGTCTATAACGTGCGATTTGTTCATCGAGAAGTTAAGGCCGATAGACCAGTGGAGGTCGCTGCGGTCGAAGATGGCGAAGTCTAACTGAGCCTCGAAACCTTGGTTCCAGATAGAACCTACGTTACGCATCATCGACGAGAAACCGGTCGTATACGGGATACGGGTAGAGAGCAACATATCCTCGGTAGTACGGTGGTAGTACTCGAATGTACCGCTGAAACGCTCCCAGAAGCGGAAGTCGATACCAACGTTGTGAGCTTTATTAGTTTCCCAAGAGAGGTCGGGGTTAGGCAACTGAGCCGGGCCAAGACCTACCCAACCGTTGTAAGGGTTAAGAAGGGTAGAATAGAGACCGTATGCACCGTATGCACCGATACCGTTGTTACCATTCACACCGTAGCTGTAACGAAGTTTCAATTGGTTAATCCAAGAAACATCCTTGAGGAAGTCTTCCTTCTCCATGTTCCACGATGCACCTACCGACCAGAAGCAACCCCATTGTTTGTTCTCGCCAAAGAGTGAGCTACCGTCGCCACGGACAGATGCTTGCAGATAATACTTATTGAGATAGTTATAGTCTACAACGCCAAAGAACGAAAGGAGTTTCTCGGCAGTCTCGCTATAATACAAACGGTTGTAAGATTGGTTACCCGTAGTTACATAAGGAATAAGCGGGTTAACATCTTGTGTAGAACCTTGGTCTGCAAGAGATTTGGTATATGTATACTCTTGACCTACCAACACGCGGAGGAAGTGCTCCTCGTTGAAGTTATCTTCATACACACCGGTATTTGATGTGGTGAAGGACGAATACTGACGATTGTAAGTAGATACAGAATTCATCTGGTTTTCATAAACATAACCGGGAGCATAGCTGTATAGACGCGAGAAGAGGAGCTCAGAGCTGTTGTTGCTCTTGAAGGTAAGTTGCTTGATAGGTTTCCACTCCAGATACATCGAGCCATTAAACTTATAGTGAGAATCATACTGACGTTTCTCGTAAGCGTATGCAAGTGGGTTTATATCGTTCAAAAGAGGTATATTACGGTTGTAAGAACCATCCTCGTTGTAAACCGGAACCGTAGGAGGTAGATACATACCAGCAAAGAAGGGGTTAATCATAGTCCAAGTATCATCCTGATTGGTAGACTCACCTTCCATACGCATGTAACCGCCATTGACACGGGCTCCCATCTTGAGCCACTTGTTCAGCTCACTGTCAATATTGACACGCATCTGTATACGCTCAAAGTCTGAACCGTAAGTAACACCCTCTGTCTTACCGTAAGAAGCCGATGCATAGTAGTTTGTCTTACCATTTCCACCTTGTGCATTCACCTCATACTCTTGGAGCGAACCTGTGCGGGTAAGGGCGTCCATCCAGTTGGTCATGGGTTGCGAAAGCGTACCCAGAGGCATGTAGTATTGGCTGGAAGGATCGTCGGGATTACCACCGGCGTTGATAACGGCTGTACGATAATAGTTTACCCAAGTTTCGGGGTCCATAGGATCGTAATCACCATCTTTGGCCAACGTAGTCATACCATAACGTACACGGGCTGAAATGCGAGCCTTGCCTTGGCTGTCGCTACCGCTCTTGGTAGTAATAAGAATTACACCGTTGGCAGCACGCGAACCGTAGATAGAGGCTGCGGCAGCATCTTTGAGGACGGTAATGGTAGCAATATCGCTGGGGTTGATAAGGGCGATGGCATTGGTACTCTCGGCTGCACCACCGGTAGAGATATCACCACTCATGACAGGAACACCATCCACCACATACAACGGCGCATTGGATGCATTGATAGAAGACGTACCACGGATACGGATACTCGTTGCTGCACCCGGTTGTCCGTTGTTGCTGGAGATTTGCACACCAGCCATCTTACCTTGCAACATCTGATCGACCGAAGTGGCAGGAATAGAAGCCAAATCGTCACCAGAAACTTGCACCACGGCACCGGTCTTAGCCTCGCGGCTTTGAACACCGTAACCAACGACGATAACCTCGTCGAGCGTCGTGGTAGAAGAAAGTTTTACTACCATGCCGTTGCGGGCAAAAGCCTCGGTTTTTTCCATACCGATGTATGAAACAACGAGCGTGTTTGAGCCATCAGGCAACTTGATAGAGAAGCGTCCATCGGCATCCGTAATAGCCGATACGTTCGTACCCTTAACGAGGACAGAAGCACCGTATATCGGTGAATCGTCGTCGGCAGAAAGCACCGTACCTATAATGGTTTGAGCCATTACAGACGCTACTCCCACTAAAAGGGCACATAAGAACATTGTTAGTTTTCTCATACGTCTGAAATTAGTTAAAACATTAAATAAGCGATAATATACATTATTAAATTAGCAATTCTCTTCTCTCATACAGGTTTACCTACGGGAGGTAAGGTTCAGGTCACAGCCGGCAAAACCGGAGTTACATTTTGTCACGGCCTTTGCTTTTATCCACAACATGGTCTGCTGTGGCAAACCGGCCATGCGAGCCTTCTCTTGCTTCGTCTGTCTGGTGGAGCAATACCCCCCGTTTAGCACAACAAGGCATTTACAAAGATAAGAATTCAAGATAAAAAAAATACATGGATGTGATAAAATGTAATATTTTTATCGGATACTACCGAATCAAAGCAAAAGCAGCCCCTGCATACCGCTCTAAAGAGGACTACAATAACCATGCAATATACTGAAATACAACAAAATAAAATTCATATTATATTATTATTACATTTTGAGCTTGAGCTAAAAATAAATAGTTAATAAACATTAATGAATGAAAACCCGATGAAAAAACGGCAAAAACGAACTTAAAAAAGGCCTTGTTTTAACAAAATAATAATTAGCATTAACAAATAAGCCTCATTACAACGACATATACCCCTCAAAAATATGTTGGACAACATACAATAGGACAGCATAAA
Source organism: uncultured Porphyromonadaceae bacterium (assembly GCA_900538705.1). Classification (GTDB taxonomy): domain Bacteria; phylum Bacteroidota; class Bacteroidia; order Bacteroidales; family Barnesiellaceae_A; genus Barnesiella_A. Next base: position 155,536 of record UPZG01000003.1, on the reverse strand, counting down.
GCATTTTTTAATAAATTGATGAACTGAAAAGTGTTGATAAGACGGCAAAATGGACGGTTTGGGGATACAAAATAACAATTTGATATAAAAAGAAGAATCGACCGCCATTTTTCACTAAAATAGTTCTACCTTTGCAGGCGTTATGAGACTTATAATCGACCAAGGAAACAGCTCTATGAAGCTGACTCTCTTTGAGAAAGGGAGAGTTATGGCTAACGCATGTACCGAAAGTGACAATGCTGTGCAATTTGTAAGTAACTTCGTAAAAGGTTACCGCATAGAGGCTGCCATATACTGCTCGGTAAAACGTGCCTATGACAAGCAATTGCAGGAGTGGCTGCAAGCACACACGACAAAAGCAATTTGCTTCGACGAGAAGACTTTACTCCCAATAACGATAGGCTACCGCACGCCGCACACCCTGGGATATGACCGCATTGCAGCAGCAGTAGGAGCACAAAGCCTTTTTCCACAACAGAACATCCTGATTATCGATGCCGGCACGGCCATTACGTACGATTTATTATCGGCCGATGGTACTTTTGCAGGTGGAAACATCGCTCCGGGTGCCGACTTGCGGCTGCAATCGCTACACGAACATACTGGTCGCCTGCCGCTTGTAGAGACAGAAGGCGATACCCCGCTTCTGGGCTATGACACCACCACTGCCCTGCGTTCGGGCTCACTGCAAGGCATAGCCTACGAAATAGAGGGTTACATAGAGGCATGCACCAAACGTTACGGCCGACTTTTGGTTTTCTTAACGGGAGGGGACGCAGAGCGTTTGGCAACAATGACAAAAAGAGTTATCTTTGCCCTTGAAAATGAAGGAATACCGCCATTGCCAGCCCTACAGGAAGGCGTCGCGGTTGTTATCTTGGATAAAAACTTAGTTCCGAAAGGTTTGAACCGAATATTAGAATACAATGTCAAATTATAAATTCGCCTCAATACTCCTCGTTATGGCTGCGTTGTCGTGTTTTACAGCCATAGCACAAACTCCCTATTCACAATACGGCTACGGTACTCTCGACGACAATGCCACTGGAGCGCAACGCTCTATGGGAGGTACAGGTATAGGTATGCGCAACAACTTGCAGATAAACATAATGAACCCGGCATCGTACACGGCCATAGACTCTCTGACTTTTATGTTTGACTTCTCGGCCGACTACAAAGCAAGTTGGTATAATGAAAACGGTGCAAGCACCAAAGGACAAGGAGGTGGACTTAACTACGTTCTGATGCAATTTCCGCTTGGGAAACGTGTTGCCGCCAGCGCCGGCCTCACCCCTCTCACACACGTACAATATACATACGGCAACTACATAAGCAACGGTAGCTACACGCGCATAGGCGAAGGCGGTATCTCACAGGCCTTTGCCGGTGTGGCCTACGAGCCTTGGGATTGGGTTTCACTGGGCGTAAACTTCGGATATATCTTCGGTAACATACAAAACGCCATAGAGGTTACACCCGATAATGCCGATGCCGGTACATACTACAATATACTCTCGGTATCTGATTTCCGTTTCCAGGCTGGACTGCAACTGATGCACACCTTCGCCAAGAAACATGATGTAACGTTAGGCTTCGTATATACTCTTGGGAAACCCGTATTGGGCACAGCTGCGGCCTACGCCACCAACAGCGATACTACCAGCATTCCCATGAAAGGACACTACTCGATGCCACACGGATTTGGAGCCGGAATAAGTTACGTATACGACAAGCGACTGACGGCTGCGGTTGATGTCCGCTATGACCTATGGGAACGTGCCAAGTTTTTCAACCCCAACACCGATATGTATGAGCAGATGAGCAATCGAATGAAGATAGCCGCCGGATTGGAATTCCGTCCCAAAATGTTATCGACCAGCTACTTCGACTATGTGCGCTATCGTATAGGAGGTTACTACGAACAATCGTACATTATGGTGGGAGGCAATAAAGTGCGAGAATATGGCATAAGCTGCGGATTTGGATTCCCCTTCAGAAGCGACAAGTCGATGCTCAACATCGGACTGGAATACAGTCACCGTAACGGTTCGCCCAACCATCTACTCAACGAAGACCACCTAAGCGTGATTGTCTCTATTACGTTCAACGAGATGTGGTTCTGGCAAAGAAAGTTGTAACAGACGCAACATCAACCCGGTATATAACAAACAAGAGACAATTTTCATATTGTCTGTATCACTGCCCATAAAAGAGGTGTGTCATAAGGCCACAAGGCCACATAATGACACACCTCCTGTTTTTACACCGGCTTCATAAACAAACAGATGGTTTTGCCCATTGCTGCGGGCAGGACATACCTACCCACTCTGCAAACACAACTCCACGAACTCGGTATTGGTGCAACTGGCATCATCATACAAAATAAATCACAGCTGCCACAGGGATACGCATTACTCATGGGAGGGAATAACCAATCAGGTCATTTCTCACTTCTGTATACATCCCTTGTTTCTTTCAAATAGACAACGAGCGACGCCAAACACGGCGCCGCTCGTTGATAGGATAATAACCAATATTCGTTAGAAGTCGAGAGAATCGTCGGAATAGAGTTTAGAGCGTTGTAACTTGACAACCTTTCCATATTTCTCCAATGCTTTTACATCGAAGCTCTTCGGGTCACCGACAATAGCTATGGAGATGGGTTTCCCCTTTATATTCTCCTGATAGAACCGTACAATGTCGTCGAATGTAAGGGCGTCAATACGCTTCATATCATCGATAGCAGGGTCTTGTGTATAACCAAGACGCTTCCAATACTCAAACACAAGACTACGCGAACGGAAATCGGGTTTATGACTGAGTACCGACTCACGCATGTTTGCTTTCACAACGTCAAAATGTTCGCGTGCCTCGGGCATATCGGCAAGTAATCCCATATACACGTCGATGGCATCGACAGTCTTATCGCCTTGCGTACCCACATAGCCAAAGAAACACCAGTTCTTACCGGCTAACTGCGGTGTCTGTATAACACCATACGACGAATATGCCATAGCACGTTTCTCACGTATCTCATCAACAACAAGGCTTCCGAATCCTGCACCGAAGTAAGACGAGAATGCTTCGAGAAGCACGTCGTCTTGAATATCATAGGGCTTACCCTCGATAAGGAAGTATATGTTGCTTTGCTTAGCCTTATCATTGGGAAGGAAATAGATGGTATTCTCGGCATATTGTACACGGTCTTTTACCTCAGGCGAAAGCGAGGGAGCTTCATCTTCCATAAGCGGCAAGTTACGACTCAATATATCGGAAACCTGTTCGAAAGGAATAGTACCGACATAGTGCGCTGTAAACTCATATTTCGTAGCATCCTGGAAGGCCTTGGTAAGGTCTGAAATAGTAAGGAATATCACATCCTTGAGAGGCTTGCGAGTGATAAGAGCCGAGTTCTCACCATACAACAGGTATTGTAATGTGGCTTGCTGTTGCGACTCTACGCTCTCCTTTTCCATCATACGCGCACTATATTCCGAACCGATAATCGACTGCAACTGCTTTTCATCGAGCTGTGGCATGAGAATCTGCCGTTGCAAAAGCTGGCAAGCCTGTTGCAAGGAACGCTCGTCACCATAGAGTGTCACCGTCATATAATCGTCGCTTACCGAGTAATGGCAAGTTGCATTGATACGAGCCATAGCCTGCTTGAAATCGTGCGGAGCAAGGAAAGCCATGATACCTGCATCGTTCATAAGAGGTACAGCATATTCGAGCAACGGCATGCGGCGCTTACCTACGCCATAACGGAGCGTAAGGCTAAACACGTCGTTCTGCGGGTTGTGGGTATAATAGAGTTTGCTGCGGGTATTAACTTTCGTCTCTTGTACCGATGCAAAATCGCAATATTCAGGCACAGGAGCCGGCACCGGTATCGATTCGAGATATTTTGCATAAGCACTCTTCACTCCCTTTACAGCCTCTACTGGTTTGTATCCGGGTTTTGTAACCTTATCGAGCTTCTCGGCCTTACGGTCGCCGCGTAACTCTTGTACATTTACAACCAAATAATTGCGTGTAAGGTATTTGTCGACAACAGCTTTCACATCATCGGCCGTAATGGCTGCAACACGGTCGCGATAGGTTACAATGTCGGCAGGATTGTTGCCGGTATTGAAGAGCGAAGCCAACGTCATGGCCTTAAACTCACTCGACTCCATACTCATATCATACTCACGAATCATGGCTTGCTTTACAGCCTCTAACTGCTCGGCTGTAAACTCACCATTGCGCAAGCGCTCTATTTCATGAAGCACTTTCTTCTCTACCGACTTATTGCTATCGTAGCGGCGTTGCCCAGCATCGTACGAAGGGAATGCCTGTATCATAAGAATGCCAGCGTTGCGGAACGAAACAGGACTTACCGATGCACCCATAATATCACCATCGACCGAGAGCTTATCGAGCAAACCACTCTCTTGATTATTGGTAAGCAATGAAGCACAAACAGAAAGGGCTATTTCGTCTTGCGAATTGGAGGGAGCTCCGTTATACATCATAACAAGGAACGGACGATAATAGAGCTTTTCCGACAACTCCTTGCGACCCTTAAAGAGGGTACGATCCATCGCGGCATGGGGATGCGACTCACGACGGGGCAGCCGCTCAAATTTCTGTCTGATAAGCGGTATAGCAGTCTTTGCATCTACATTACCCACAAGAATAATAGCCATATTTTCAGGACCATACCATGTGTTGTAGAATTCGATAAGACGACTCAAACGAGGATTCTTGAGATGTTCGGGAAGACCTATGATAGGACGCGCATAGGGTGTACCCTCGAAAGCTTTTGAGAAGAGAAACTCCGAAAGGTTAGAACCCATATTGTCTTTATACATATTATACTCTTCGTAAACGGCTTCGAGTTCGGTTTGAAATCCGCGGAAAACGGGATCGATAAAGCGCTCGCTATAGAGTTCAAGCCATTTCTCGAGTTGCGAAGGCGGGAAGGTATTATAATACGATGTTTGGTCCCAGCCCGTACCGGCATTCAGGTTTTGGCCACCCATACCATCGACCAGCAACGACAATTCGTTGGCTGCAGCATACTGTGCAGCATCGACCGACAATTTGTTAATTTCAAGACCTATAGCATCTTTGGTGGGTTGGTCTACAGCTTCGGCCATCTCGTCATATTTAGCAATAATCTGCTCATAAAGGGGTTTTTCTTTCTCCCAGTCGAGAGCACCTATCGTTTGCGTACCCTTAAACATGACATGCTCAAGATAGTGTGCCAAGCCGGTGTATTCAGCAGGGTCATCAATAGCACCAACATTAAAAGTAACCATACCATATACATCGGGCTGCGACTTGTCTTCCCAGATGTACACCGTAGCACCATTGTGTAGCTTGAATGCGCTTAACCCTTCGGCACGAGCCAACAGGCACGACGAAAACAACGTCAACAGCGCTACAACTACAAAGAGTCTTCTTGTTTTCATTTGTTTGACTGTTTTAAAATAAGGTTAATTTTGTCCGGTAAAGATAGCACAAATTGTAAGTAAAACAAAACTAACTTTCACTACTACTTTTTGTGCTATCACAATATTTTTTATCGCTTATATCGAACCGTCTCAGACTTGAACGTTCCGACAGTGCAAAGGTGGGAAAAGCTCAGAATATAAACAAGCGATTTCAATAAAAAATTACTGTTTTTCGATAAATATATAATCTTTATCATAAATCAACGTAGGAGCGTGAAATTGCGAAGACATAATAGTTTCGCAGAGAAAAAAGAACAGGAATAGCGAAAAAACAAAATAAATCACTACTTTCGTGGCAAAAGAAAATACTTTTACAAACCTTATAAAAAGAGATAAGATGAGAGTACTTACTATTGCAACCTTATTATGCGCAGTCACTGCCGGCTTTGCCTCCGAATATGAACCTACAGAAGGCTGGCCTTACCTCTACGAAGACTTTGTACCCGCCACAGTTTACTATCGCAATAGCGATCCTGCGCGTGCCAATATCAACATCCACTTGTTTGGCAACACCTTACATTTTGTCGATGGAGAAGACATCAAAGCTGCCGGCAACTCACAATACATCGACTCGGTAGTATGTGACAATCATATCGTACTTGAACGCAAGGGGAAGTATTACGTAGAACGTATCTATGCTACTCCTCACGTTCTGGTTGGGCGCACGTGTGAAGCCGACTTCAGCTCCATGAACAAAGGTTCCGGCGCTTACGGCATAGGGACGTCAGCTTCAGCGACACAAAACGTAGCTGCATTTGAAGATTACGGCAACATTGCAGCTCGCAAGTATAACGCCACAAAGGCCGACCGCTACAATAGCCGCACCCTGCCTACTATTACACGATATACTATCGTAACCGATGAAGATATATGCCATGCCACAAAAAGAGGCATTAACGGCATCCTTACCAAAGAAGAGCGTAAAGCTTTCAACAAGTTCTTGAAAGAGAATAAAATAAAGTGGAAAGAGACCGAAAGTCTGCAAAAAGTCGCTGACTTTCTTGAGGGTATCATAACACAACGTAAAGCAGCCGAATGACAACAGTATATAACATTACAACCGTACCAGACTGCTTCATATATTATCATATACACGATACTCAAAAAGAATTTTTATACTGATCATAGCTTACGGAGTTTCTACACCCGACGCATTCATAAAACGAGGCTGTCTCAAAATAAACTTTGAGACGGCCTCGTTTTTCACAACAGACCTGATAATTGCCACAGGCGGAAGGCGGTATAAGAAAATTTATCTACCTTTGCAACAAGCATAGCGGTTATGAAAAAAATTCTGTCAGACATTGTATTCTTCATCAAGAAATATGTATTGACACATATTTCACTGCTCCTCATCATAGGGTTTGTACTGGCGCACCTATTTATAATAGACCACAGCTATATAGAAATATACAAAAACGACAGACGCATACGTACTTTGCAACAAAACATTGCAAAAGAAAAGTTACAAATCAAAGAATATAGCGACAAACTACAAGAGATAAAAAACGACCCTCAAACCATAGAACGCATAGCTCGCGAAAAATATAATATGCAAAGAGGGCACGAAGATGTTTTCCGCGTTGTTATGGATACAACCGCTACACAAGAAACAGTTCAATAAAATATGAAAGAGACTATAAAAGATATTATTTTCAAAGCCTCGGCACTGCTTCTGCTGGCAGGCGCAGTACTACCTCTTTTTATAACAGCGACATGGATACCCTATATCTTTGCAATAGGAGCAGCCGGCATGTCCGTTATACGACTTATCTCCCCCTATAAAGGCAAAAACGTAAGACTACGCCGCCTCGTACTCATAGAGCTGTTTGGCACACTGATGCTATTGTTTGCCTCATATCTCATGTTTAAAGGGGGTACCGATTGGTTAGTGATTTTCACCATATCGGTAGCACTGCAAGTCTACACAGCCTTTCTCATTCCACATGTGATGGCACAAGAAGAAAAAGAGACCGACAAGAAAGAGAAGAAATAACTACTCCTCATAAAATGATGCTCATCAGAAATGCTCTGAACGCGATGCATCAATACGCAACAAAATAAACAACAATATCGTAAAGCCCCATAACGACGACCCCCCATAACTGAAAAAAGGTAACGGAATGCCTATGACCGGGCACAAGCCTATAACCATGCCTATATTGACAAGCAGGTGAAAAAAGAAAATAGATAATACACAGTAGGCATATACCCGACCAAACGGACGCGGCTGGCGTTCGGCAATAACCATGATACGCAAGATAAGCGCAGTAAACAGCCCTATCACCAAACACGAACCCCAAAAGCCCTCCTCTTCACCTATTGTACAGAAAATAAAGTCTGTATCCTGCTCGGGCACATAATTGAGCTTTGTCTGCGTACCATTAAGAAATCCCTTTCCCCAGAAGCCTCCCGAGCCTATTGCTATCTTAGACTGATTGACATTATATCCGGCTCCACGCAAGTCTTCTTCCATCCCCAACAATACTTTTATACGCATCTGCTGATGGGGCTTGAGCACATCGTTAAAGACATAATTGCACGAAAAAAGGAAGCCTACCGACACTATCGCCACAGCTACTACCGCAAGCAATCGTGATGAAAAGGTAATAAAGTACATCACCAACAAATATACCAACGACAATGCTACAATACCCAAGAAGATATACAGCATAGGCAACTCCACTCCCACCCATTGCAGGATAGCTATAACCACGGCGACCGCAATATATCCAATAGCAAGGTGACGTGCAATATCTTTATGAGATGCAAAGAACCACACCATACCAACCATCACCACACATATAATACCCAGCACCCAAATTTCACCTACTGGTGCCCCACACCACATAACATCGCTATACTTGATACCTATGACAAAATAAAGAATGGCACACAAGCCTCCAAAAAGCACCAATCCTGTCATACCCTCACGATACATCATAAGGACAAGCGACATGTATACCAATGCCGACCCTGTCTCTTTCTGCATCACAATGAGCAACATTGGTAATACAATAATTATTACCACCTTGAAAAAGTTGAGTGGGCGAGTAAACTTGAAATTATAGCTATTGAAGAGTTTGGCAAGAGCAAGTGCGGTTGCAAACTTTGCAAACTCGGCGGGCTGTAAGCTCACCGGGCCCAGCACAAGCCACGAATGCGACCCTTTTATATCGGGTGCCACAAAGATGGTCGCCACCAAAAGTAAAATAAGCCCTATGTATATTGGATAAGCATAGGTCTCATAGAAACGAATATCGAGAGAAAGTATGACGGCAGCCAGTAAAAACGAAAGGACTATCCACAACATTTGTTTGCCCGACCGCTCGGCAAAATCGAATATACTGGCTTGGTCGAAGTCGTATGCGGCAGCATAAATGCTCACCCAACCAAAGAAAACGAGAATCAAATAAATGACAATCGTTACCTTATCGACCGATTTCCATACACTAATGCTTCTTGACGCCACTGTATATAATCGTATTTGAGTTCAACATTCTATCTTCGAGATACTGCCGTGAAGGGTCTATCTTACGATGCAAATAGAACTCCATCATAAGGCTACCAATAGGCACACCATAAGTGGCGCCAAAACCGGCATTCTCTACATATACGGCAATAGCAATTTGCGGGTTATTCATAGGAGCAAATCCCATAAATGCTGAGTGGTCTTTACCATGGGGGTTTTGAGCCGTACCTGTCTTTCCGCACACCTCTACTCCCGGTATGGCTGCCAAGCGGCATGTTCCACCGGTAACGGCCATGCGCATACCCTCTACAATATAATCGTAATAATGTGCATCGATAGTAGGATAATGCGGCACTGTATATTCCGAAGATATGACACTGTCTTCTATTGCCTTCACAATATGCGGTATAAAATAGTGTCCTCTATTGGCTATAGTCGCTGCAAGATTGGCTATCTGCACGGGTGTAGCCAATACCTCACCCTGTCCAATTGCTATAGAGATAATGGTGAGGGCACTCCAACGATTACGACCATAATATTTGTCGTAATAGGCACTGTTTGGCAAGAATCCTCGTTTTTCACCGGGTAAATCTATACCCAGGCGATAACCATACCCCATAGAAACAAGGTGACGCTTCCACACCTCAAAGGCCTCGGCTGTCGACGGATAACGTTTACGACTATCCAGCATAGCCCGCAACCCGTAGCAAAAATAGGCATTGCACGAGGTAGCTAATGCCGGCACCAGCTGTAGAGGCGATGCATGCCCGTGACATCCTACTCGCAACCCACCGGCAATGAAGCCATGTGAACAAGGATACGCTGTCTCGGTTGTCACTACACCCTCTTGTAAGAAAATAAGGCCTTGCGTGGGCTTGAATGTAGAACCTGGCGGATACATACCCATGATAGCCCTATCGTAGAGAGGCTTATATGGGTCGCGCACAAGAGCGGCATAATTAGCGCCCCTATCACGCCCTACAAGTAACGAAGGATCGTATGTAGGACTCGATACCAAAGCCAATATCTCACCGGTAGCAGGCTCTATGGCTACAATAGCCCCTATCTTATTTTGCATCAACTTCTCACCATATGCTTGCAGTTCGGCATCGAGGGAAAGAGTAATATTGGAGCCCGAGATGGGAGGAATATCATATTTGCCATCTTCATACTTACCTTTGATACGTCCATGAGCATCGCGCAAGAGTATCTCTTCGCCTTTGACACCACGTAACACCTTCTCGTAAGACTTTTCCACGCCCAAGTCTCCGGTATAGTCACCACGCTGATAGTAGTCGTCACGTTCCATATCTGCCAGCGATACCTCACGTATATTACCCACAACATTAGCGGCAATAGGCATATTATACTGGCGTAAAACACGGTTTTGAATATAAAAGCCCGGAAAACGATAGAGCTTCTCTTGCAGACGTCCGTAATCACGTGCCGAAAGCTGGGTCATAAATATCTGTGGCGTATACGATGAGTAGCCGGGATTTTTACGGCGGTCTTTCATATCGGCAATACGCTTATCATACTGCTCCCGCGTAATACCCAGAGTCTCACAAAAATCGAGGGTATCGAATGGCAACACCTCACGAGGGGTCATCATCACGTCATAAGCCGGCTGATTGTAAACCATTAGTTGCCCGTTACGGTCGTATATAAATCCACGTGAAGGATAAAGCATCTTACGTAAAAAGGCATTATTGTCGGCAAATTTCTTGTAATCGTTATCGCCCACCTGTAACGAAAACAGACGTATAACGTAGATGAGCATTACTACAAGCAATGCTCCTGCTATGACAAACTTGCGTTTTTCGAGATTATAATCTTTTCTCACGACGACCGGGGCTCAAACTATCGAAACACAAGATAAGAACAAACGTAAGCAGTGTGCTGCAGACAATGTGCAACACCAAATACAAGGCATCGAACAAAAAGAACGACTCTATCACAAACAACAGGAAACAATAAATGAGCGTCAACGAAAGGGCATAACGCACAAACAATCCTGTACCGAAACCTCGTATAGACGGTTCGTCGGCGATATAGTCACTACCATGCTGCAAATATAGCGACAATACTGGCCGTCGCACAAAAGCAAGTATTGTACACGCCAGCGCGTTCATGCCAGGCGTATTACTGAAAATATCTACAGCGAGGCCGAGCAAGAACGAGACAGTAAGCACCCACACGGTCGACAACGACAATGGCAACTTGATGATAACGTATATAAACACCAAAGGGATGGCTATGCCAAAGAGGTGTATGCGATTGAATACCACCACTTGCAAAAGTACCATCAACAGAGATAGGAAGAAAAAACGAATAAAACTAGTGTTCATTGCCGTGCCTCCTTTTCTAATTGTCTGAGACTTGCCTGCTCGACATTACGGAAAACCCGCACTACGCCCAAACGGCTGAAATCGGTAGAAAGAGCCACTTGCATGGCGTAAAAATTATCATCTTTCTGCTTGGAATAAGCATATATCGTACCTACCATTATTCCCTCTGGGAAAACAGCCGAATAACCGCTGGTAACAATAGTATCGCCAGGCTCAAACTCCACGTGACGGGGCATCTCTTCAAGTACGGCATAACGAGAGTCGCGACCATCCCATACCAACGAACCAAAACAGTCTGTCCCTTTTACCTTACAACTAAGGCGCAACTTGGGATTGAGTACCGAAATAGCCACCGCATTGTGTTCGTTGACAACCGTCACGATACCTACCACACCATTCTGCCCCACAACGCCCATTTCGGGGTATATACCATCGGCACTACCTTTGTCGAGCGTAATATAGTTGTTGAGCCGCGACACACTGTTATTGATAACTTGCGCTACCACAAAACTATACGAATTTAATACCGAATCGGCAGCAGTAAGGGTATCCATAGCCAACTCGTAACTATACTTTTGCAAGCGACGGCGCAATTGTAACACTTCCATTTCGAGCTCGCCATTGCGCTGTGCCAACTCATAGTTGGCTTCTCTCAAACCAAAATAGCCAGTCACCTTATCGGCCGCCTCATACACCTTGGCCGACACCTTGTTGGCCGAGCCGAAATAGATACTTTGCTGGTATGGATTGGAGTGAAACAGCAGAATGCAGGCAACTACCACATAGATAATAAAGAAAATCCATGCGTGATGTTTTATGAGGAAGTCTAATAAATTGCGCATTCAGCACTCTTTTTATTGGAGTTATTATTGCTTTGTACTGCAACGAGTTACACACCCACAAAGAGGGGTATGCAACTCGTAAAAATAGTATCTGATAAAAACATCCTCTACCTGTAAGGAGGTATCAACGGATGAGGAAGTTAAACTTATCTACGTTCTTCAACGCCACGCCCGTACCTTTAGCAACAGCATGGAGGGGATCGTCGGCAATATGGAATGTAATACCTATCTTGTCGGTAAGTCGCTTGTCGAGACCACGCAACAAGGCACCGCCACCTGCAAGGTATATACCATTACGCACAAGGTCGGCATACAGCTCGGGAGGCGTTTGCTCCAAAGCACTCAATACTGCAGCCTCTATCTTCGACACCGATTTCTCTATGCAGTGCGATACCTCTTGATACGAAACAGGTATCTCCATAGGCAATGCAGTCATCTGGTTAGGACCGTGTACGATATAGTCTTCTGGGGGATCGGCCAACTCGGTCAAGGCAGATCCGACATTGATTTTTATCAGCTCGGCAGTACGCTCGCCCACCTTCACATTATGTTGGCGACGCATATACTCTTGAATATCGGCTGTAAGGTCATCACCAGCAATACGTATAGACTTGTTGGAAACGATACCGCCCAAAGAGATAACTGCAATTTCGGTACTACCACCACCTATATCTACTATCATGTTACCCTCGGGAGCCTCAACATCGATACCTATACCGATAGCAGCTGCCATGGGTTCGTAAATCATGTACACGTCTCGTCCTCCGGCGTGTTCCGACGAGTCTCGCACGGCACGTATCTCTACCTCGGTACTGCCCGAAGGTATACATACCACCATCTTGAGCGAGGGCGTAAACCAACGACGCTTGGGATTGACCATTTTCACCATACCGCGAATCATCTGTTCAGCGGCATAGAAGTCGGCAATCACACCATCGCGTAAAGGACGTATCGTAATAATATCGGGATGCGTTTTTTCGTACATCTGACGAGCCTTCTCGCCTACGGCAATGAGCTTATCGGTCTTTTTTTCCAACGCTACAACTGAGGGCTCATCTACAACTATTTCACCATCGTGGATGATGATAGTGTTGGCTGTGCCTAAGTCTATTGCTAATTCTTGCGTTAATGAGAAGAAAGCCATCTTATATATGTATTAAGGGATAATAATTTAGTGTTTGAAATGGCGTATTCCCGTCATTACCATGGCTATACCATGGTCGTTACAGAAATCTATCGTCTGCTGATCGCGAATAGAGCCACCAGGTTGTATTACGGCATCTACACCGGCACGATAGGCTATTTCCACACAATCGGGGAAGGGGAAGAAAGCATCGGATGCCATCACAGCGCCATTAAGGTCGAAGTTGAAGGAATGTGCTTTCTCGATAGCCTGTTTAAGAGCATCCACGCGCGAAGTTTGTCCCACACCACTGGCACACAACTGTTTATTCTTTGCCAGTACAATAGCATTCGATTTGCTATGTTTTACAATTTTATTAGCAAAAAGCAAGTCGGCGATGCGTTCTTTATCGACTGGTTTTTCTGTTACCTGTCTCAACTCTTCGGGCGTTTCGCTATGCAAATCACAGTCTTGCAACAGCACGCCGCCAAGGAGCGAACGATATTGCACGGTCGACGTATTACGTCCTTTTTGTACAAGGATTATACGATTCTTTTTCTGTTTGAACTGCTCCAAAGCCTCTGGCTCATACCCCGGAGCAATAATTACCTCAAAGAATATCTTGTTTACCTCGGCCGCCGTAGCTGCATCGATACAGCAGTTGGCTATCAGCACACCGCCAAAAGCCGATACAGGGTCTCCTGCAAGTGCGGCCTGCCATGCCTCGAGCAATGTGTCGCGCGAAGCAATACCACAAGCATTGTTATGCTTAAGAACGGCAAAAGTTGTCTCGTCAAACTCATCTATCAACGATATGGCTGCATCTATATCAAGCAGGTTGTTATACGAAATCTCTTTGCCATGCAATTGCTCGAATAATGCATCAAAGTTGCCATAAAATACTCCTTTCTGATGAGGATTCTCTCCATAACGCAAATGCTTGGGCATATCTACAGCACAACGGAATGCCGAATGGCTGTCGGCATCGAAATAATTGAAAATAGCTGTATCATAACCCGAAGATACGGCAAAAGCCTCGCGTGCCAGCAAGCGACGCTCTTCGAGCGTTGTGGCAGCACCGTTTCGCTTCAAGATATCTGACAGGATAGGATATTGTGCTTTCGATGCAACAATGGCAACATCGGCAAAATTCTTGGCAGCGGCACGGATGAGCGATATGCCACCTATATCTATTTTCTCGATAATGGCACTCTCGTCGGCGCCTGAAGCTACTGTCTCGGCAAACGGATAGAGGTCGACAATTACAAGGTCTATCGAAGGTATCTCATATTCCTTCACTTGCTCGGCATCGCCGGCGTTGTCGCGACGATGTAAAATACCACCAAATACTTTGGGATGAAGAGTCTTTACTCTACCGCCCAAAATAGAGGGATAACCCGTAAGGTCTTCTACAGCCATACAAGGTATACCTAAAGATTCTATAAACGTTTGTGTACCACCGGTAGAAAGGAATTTTACACCATCGGCATACAACATCTTGATTATGTCATCCAAACCATCTTTGTGAAAGACCGACACGAGAGCGGTCTTAATTTTCTTTTGTTCAAGCATGAGTATCGGTTTCAGTAATTCTGTGCAAAAGTACTAAATTCTATCAGCTTGACATTATAGACAGCTCATATTTTTTGTAAAAATATCAGCTCGATAGCGATGTTCTTCTACCACCTTGTCACACCGTAAACAAAGCAGCCCAATCCCGTCCATTCGCCCTGCTCTGCACATTGCGATACAACAACCTTTTCTCACGAAATGAAAGAAAAACGGGCTTTCTTTCGTTTTGCCCTCGTTTGTATTATCTTTGCAGCAAAATACCACAATCATGACGATGCCATTATCACCCCTCACTGCGGTCTCGCCTATCGATGGCCGCTATCATAGCAAAACCGAATCGCTTATCCCCTATTTTTCCGAATGGGCTTTGATACGTTACAGAGTACGCGTAGAGATAGAATACTTCATCGCTTTATGCCAATTGCCTCTGCCACAACTGAGCGGAATAGCAAGCAGCACATACGACTCGTTGCGTGCCATATATCGCGAATTCGGAGAAGCCGATGCAGCTCGTGTCAAGGAAATAGAGTCTGTTACCAACCACGACGTAAAGGCAGTAGAATACTTTATCAAAGAACAATTCGACCGCTTGGGATTGGATGCTTACAAAGAATTTATCCACTTTGGACTCACCTCACAAGACATCAACAACACGGCCATACCTCTCTCTATCAAAGAGGCTCTGCACAATGTATACATGCCTTTGTTGCAAGAAACAGTAGATTTGCTCAACAGCTATGCCGAGGAATGGAAAGACATACCCATGCTTGCCAAGACCCACGGGCAACCGGCATCGCCCACCAGATTAGGCAAAGAAGTAAGAGTCTTTGCATATCGCTTAGAACAGCAAATCAAATTATTGCAGGCAATACCCATCAGCGGTAAATTCGGCGGTGCAACAGGCAACTTCAATGCGCATCGCACAGCATTTCCACACATCGAATGGCCTGCTTTTGCCGCACGCTTCCTCCGCGAGAATTTAGGCATAGAACGCGAGGAATACACCACGCAAATATCTAACTACGACAACCTTGCAGCTCTTTTCGATGCACTGCGTCGCATCAACACGGTCATTATCGACTTAGACCGCGACTTCTGGCAATACATCTCCATGGAGTACTTCAAACAGAAAATCAAAGCCGGCGAAGTAGGCTCATCGGCCATGCCCCACAAAGTAAACCCCATTGACTTTGAGAATTCGGAGGGTAACCTTGGAATGGCCAACGCCATATACAGTCACTTGGCTCAGAAACTCCCCGTGTCAAGGTTACAACGCGACCTTACCGACTCGACGGTATTACGCAACGTAGGCGTACCACTGGCTCATACCCTCATCGCACTGCATAGCACCCTAAAAGGGCTGCACAAACTTCTGCTCAACAGGGCTGCCATAGACCGCGACCTCGACAATATGTGGAATGTAGTAGCCGAAGGTATACAGACTATCTTACGTCGTGAAGGCTATCCCAAGCCCTACGAAACCCTGAAAGCCCTCACCCGCACCAACGCTACCATCGATGCCGAGGCTATAAGCCGATTTATCGACTCTCTCAACGTAAGCGACGCTGTGAAAGAGGAATTGCACAGACTTTCGCCCCACACATACACAGGGTTCTAAGACCATCTTACAGCTTAGACAAGTTAATTTTTCTGAAATATTGGCAAAATGCAAACCCAAGGGTGCATTTTGCCATTTATTTATCGCACCGGCCATATCTTTTTTGCGACGGCATGGTGCTCAATCCAAAAAACATTTGCATCTTTGCAGCAAGATAATTGAGGATTGGTACAACGAATCACTGTTAGAATATTCAGATTACTATTTTTATTTATCAACAACAGCCGAGAGGTTTATAAACAATAACTTTTACTTACATGGAAGGAGAAAAAAAGACCAAACGTCCCCGCATAGGCGAATCGCGAGGGACAGTAATGCGTGAGGGTTTTACTGAAAACACAGAAAAGGACAACGAGGCAAGCAATCCCGAAAGCAACGACAACGAGCGCCAGCAAGCCTCATACACGAATGAAAAGGGTTACGGTGCAGAGCGACGCTCTTACGGATATGGATATAACCGTGAGGGGAGTTACAACCGTTACAACAACCAAGGAGGTTACAACAATCGAGGATACAATAACAACAACGAAAATACCGAGGGTAGCACCAACCCCGCCTACGGCAATCGCGAGGGCGGTTACAATAACAACCGCTATAATAACCAGGGTGGTTACAACAACAACCGCGGCGGATATAACAACCGATACAATAACCAAAATGGTTACAACAACCGCGGTTACAACAACCGCAACAACCAGGGTGGATACAACAACAACCGTGGCGGATTCGGCGGGAAAAACAATCGTGCCGGGATGGTACAAAAACGCTTTGTACCCCGTCCCCAACGAGTAGAGTATGAGTTACCACCTATAGATCCTACACAACCCATACGACTCAACAAGTTCTTGGCCAATGCCGGTATCTGTTCGCGTCGTGAGGCTGATGAGTTCATACAAGCTGGCGAGGCAAAAGTAAACGGTAATGTAGTGACCGAGCTCGGCTCGAAAATCACACCTGCCGATACCGTAACCTTCCGCGATAAAGAAGTGGGGCTTGAAAACAAAGTATATGTATTGCTGAACAAGCCCAAAGACTGCGTTACGACATCAGACGACCCTCAAGGGCGTCTCACCGTTATGGACATAGTGCGCAACGCCTGCACCGAGCGCATCTATCCCGTAGGTCGTCTAGACCGCAATACGACCGGCGTACTGCTGCTTACCAACGATGGCGACTTAGCCTCGAAATTGACACACCCCAAATTCGTGAAGAAGAAAATCTATCACGTATGGACCGATAAAGATGTTACCGAAGAGGATATGCAACGTATCGCCGACGGTATAGAGCTCGACGACGGCAACGTACACGCCGATGCCGTAAGCTATGCCACCGAGACCGACCGCAACCAGATAGGTATAGAAATACACTCGGGTCGTAACCGCATTGTACGACGCATTTTTGAAGCTCTCGGCTACCACGTAGTAAAACTCGACCGTGTATATTTTGCCGGGTTAACCAAGAAAAACCTGCCTCGCGGCCGCTGGCGTTACCTCACACAAGCCGAGGTAAACATGCTCATGAGAGGCTCATTTGAATAATGCATACCATCACCGCCGCTTCCTACGAAGGGGCGGTGACAATTTGATAAAACACAACAACACATCATGGAAACGATAAAAAGAACCAAAATATCAGAGATATTCGACCCTGCGCTTTATGGTTCGACCGTATGCGTAAAAGGGTGGGTGCGCACTCGTCGCGGTAACAAAAACGTCAGCTTTATAGCCCTCAACGACGGAAGCACTATCAAAAATATCCAGGTTGTAGTCGATCTTGCTAAGTTCGACGAGGAGCAACTCAAACCCGTCACCACCGGTGCCTGCCTCTGTGTCACAGGTAAATTGGTAGAGTCGATGGGTAAGGGACAAACCGCCGAAGTACAAGCCGACCACATAGAAATTTACGGCACCGCCGACCCCAACGAATATCCCCTGCAGAAGAAAGGTCACAGCCTTGAGTTTTTGCGTGAGATAGCACACCTGCGTCCTCGTACCAATACATTCGGGGCAGTGCTGCGCATACGTCACCACCTTGCCTATGCGATACACAAATATTTCAACGATCACGGCTTCTTCTACCTCAATACACCGCTCATCACAGCAAGCGACTGCGAGGGTGCCGGCGCAATGTTCCAGGTAACCACGCTCGACCTCAACAACCTGCCTCACACCGAAGATGGAAAGATAGACTATACACAAGACTTCTTCGGCAAGCAGACGAGTCTTACCGTATCGGGACAGCTCGAAGGTGAGCTGGGAGCCATGGCTTTGGGTGGTATATATACTTTCGGACCTACTTTCCGCGCCGAAAACTCCAACACACCACGTCACCTCGCCGAGTTCTGGATGATAGAGCCCGAAGTTGCCTTCAACGACATCAACGACAACATGGACCTCGCCGAGGACTTCTTGAAATATTGCATCCGCTACGCCCTCGAGCACTGCGCCGACGACCTCAACTTCCTCTGCGAGATGTACGACAAGGAGTTGATAAACCACCTGCGTTTTGTAGTCGACAACGATTTTGTAAGACTGCCATACAGCGAAGGCATCAAGATACTCGAAGAGTCGCACCACAAGTTTGAGTTCCCCGTATATTGGGGTGCCGACCTGCAATCGGAACACGAGCGTTTCCTCGTAGAGCAACACTTCAAGAAACCCGTTATCCTCACCGACTATCCCAAGGAGATAAAGGCATTCTACATGAAGCTCAACGACGACGGCAAGACAGTTCGTGCCATGGACGTGCTCTTCCCCCGTATTGGCGAAATCATCGGTGGGTCGGAACGTGAGGCCGACTACAACAAACTGTTGCAACGCATCAAAGAGCTCAATATCCCCATGAAAGATATGTGGTGGTATCTCGATACCCGCCGCTTTGGTACAGCACCCCACTCGGGCTTCGGTCTTGGCTTTGAGCGCCTCGTACTCTTTGTGACAGGTATGACCAACATCCGCGACGTGATACCTTTCCCGCGTACACCGAAGTCGGCCGAATTCTAAGGCTCTTACTATACGACAAGGCAAAGTCTTGTACAACCACAATACCTGCGCTGCTCAATACAGCGCAGGTATTTTTTTTGCTACTCTTATCACTTAGAAAACATATATTTTTCAAAAAATATCAAGAATGCTTTTGAAAAGACAATATATTCAATATATTTGTCAAACAGCATGAACGAAATAGATAGAACTATCGATTTATACTGCCGACAAATACTTTTCGCCGTACTATCATGCTCTTATAACAGAATAGATAAATAGACTTTTTGAAGCATAAAATATCATGAAAAAGCACAATCTCATCAAGTATATATTGCTAATAACAATAGCAACTGTTCTTTTTGCCCCGGCAGCCTATTCACAATTTCATGTAGGCATCGATTATCGCTACTGTTTAGGGATACGCGAACAGATGATAGGTCGCGAACTTTATATTGCCGAATACGACATGCACAACTACTACCTGCAATTAACAGCAATATACCAAATAACGCCTCAAATTGCGACAGGAATAGGCATAAGCGCCGGTATGGCCGAATACCATAAATTATACACCTTCCCGCTATTCGCTACCGTGCGTTTCAGCCCCATCAAAAGCCATACACCAGCATACATTTTTACCGACTTGGGTTATACCATACCATGCAAAGACAAGCGGAGCATGCCACAAGGATGGATATGGAATACGGGTATAGGTTACAGATGGATGTTCAGAAAACATTTCGGGCTCAACTTCCAACTCAGCTATTTTATGCAGCAATATAAAGGTGTAAAAACAACCATGTACGAAAGATACACCAACAAGAGTTTTACTGTCGAGCGTAACAATCTGCGCCACTCGTTGGCTTTCACCTTAGGTTTGGTATTCTAATTTCCATTACATACATCAGCTTATGCTCGCACTACTGCTATCACTTATCATGGGCTTTTTTGTTCCCGACGAGAAGCCTACCCCTCTGGATAAATTCCATGCCGAGATAGACTTGCGTTACAGCGTTGGGCTCGACGAGCAGGAGTGTGGCGCAACATTCCACGACAGTGCTACACGACACGGCATGATGGGATTCACATTCCGCCTGGCTGCATTGTACGACTTCACTCCTGCCATCACCGCCGGTGTGGCAGGAGCTGTAAATCTGCAACGCTATCCCGTCCATGAAAATTTTGCTTTCCTCGGCATCATCCGCTACCGTCCCATTGTCACGCACCGCAACTTTTTTCTGTTTGGCGATGTAGGTTATGCCCCATCGTTCGGGTCGGCAAGCATCCCGCGCGGTTGGGTATTCAATACCGGCGTGGGCTACCGAGTAATGCTTCGCCGACACTTCGGATTGAGCCTGCAACTCGGTTACGTTCTGAACCAATTCGTTTACCGTGAGACACAAACGTACATGATACCACAAGAGGGACACTCGGGCAGTGTAGCATTCCTACGCCACTCGTTGGGTGCAAGCATCAGTTTTGTATTCTGACGTCCCCAAAAATTCAAAGAAACACATAAACCTATCAATATGAAAACAAAACTTACTACCTTTCTCGCCACGCTCTTCTTATGGACAGCCCTGCCCTTGCAAGCCCAATTCCATGCCGAACTTGGCTACCGTTACGGACTGGGACTCAACGAACAAATGCTGAGCGAATGCGTACATCGCGACCAGTACAAAATGTACAGCAATACCATACTGCTCAACTTCATGTATGACATTACACCCCAAATGTCGGCAGGAGCAGGCGTAGGCTTCACCCTCTGCGAGACAGGCTCGCACGGCTCATTGCCCATATATGCCACCTTCCGTTACTCGCCACTGAAAAAAGTACCGAGCTTTTACGCCTTCACCGACCTCGGTTATGCTCCACCCATAGGCCCCGGCAAAACCGTCACATGGAGCATGGGGCAAGAAAGAACCCGCTATGAGGGGCTCAACTACGGATGGCTGTGGAACCTGGGTGTAGGATACCGCATCATGTTCAGGAAACACTTCGGGCTCAACTTCCAGATATGCTATAACCTGCAACAGTTTGGAGGCACCAATATCCTCGTGAATAACGAAACGACACAACAAAGCCATTACGAAATAAGCAACAACTTGCGGCACTCGCTCAGTGCCGGCATAGCTTTGGTATTCTGATTACTTGCCATAACACAGCGGCTTTCAACAGCTAGCATTAAACATTGCAAATAAAAACGAGAAGCGAACCACCTCCGCTTTAAAGGTTCGCTTCTCGTTAAGATTAATTTATAGCCCTAACGCTATAAAAGAAAGTTATAAAATCACTTTATACGATTTTCCGGCAATGACAACGATATATTGTCCTTTGGGCAATTTGTTGGTATCTATTGTTATCTGGGTATCTTGCAGTCTCTGAGAAAAAAACATTTACGCCGGCTAAATTATATACATAGTAGAGCCGAATACTCTCGGAGATACCTCAAGATGAAGAGCACCATCGCTTACAAATACTTTTGTCGGGTCATCATCGAGCATATTCAATCCCGAAGGTTCTGAGCCTTCATATTCATTAAATCCGAAGTTACTTCCACCTTTATAGTCATATACATACCAGTTTTTCTCTGTAGCTTTCTTCACTTGCAGTTTGTTGCACACATTTTTTTCATAAATGCTCTCAGTATCAATTATGGTCAAATAACCACCATAATATGCCGACGACCAATCGCACAAGTTATCAACAATACTCTCCATGGCTGTTTCGGAGATGTTGTTCTCATAAAGGTATACATCATACAATTCTGTTTGACCAGGCGACAGGATAAGTGATGTTAGCTTATTTGAAACAAGGTTGAGCTCCTCCAAATATAGGTGATTACTTAAATCGAGCGACGTCAATTCATTTCCCGAACAAAGAAGCCGACGAAGGTTGGTATTGTTGCTAATTTCGATACTCTTAAATCCCAAGTTATTGCATATCAATTGTGTAAGTGCAGTATTTTTTGATAGGTCAACTTCAGTAATAAGGGTATTGCTAATTTCAAGTCCTTCCAGTTCGAGATTTTGACTTACATCGATACTGCTTATTTTAGTATAAGGGATGGAGAGCATTTTCAGTTTAGGATTGTTAGACACATCAATGACCGTAAGATCAGTATCATAGCACGCAACACTCTCCAAATTGACATTTGACGAAATGTCAACAGTTGAAATACCTGTTTCAAAGAAATCCAATTCCTTCAATGCCAGGTTATTCGACACATCGATAGTCGTAATATCGTTTGAAGAGCAATTGAATACTTCGAGTTTTGAATTTTTCGACACATCAATCGATTTCAATTTATTTCCATTACAACAGAACTCAACCAAGTCGGTCAGCATACTTACATCGAGTGTTTCAATTTGATTATTGGAACAATAGAAATTTTTGATTGTAGGACAGTTACTTACATCGATACTTGTAAGGAAGTTTTCATTAAAGGAGCATATTACCAATTCTCCATATACTCTAATGGTCAACGCATCGATCAGATGCATGCCTTCGGTAATATTCTCCTCTCCTTCATCGTATTGATTATTGTTGTTCCAGTCAATCCATACGTTTCCCGATGCACCTTCAGCAGGCTCTATCCAATAATACCAATTCTCGGTTTCGGGAGATTCTACTCTGGTTAATTCAACAAAGGGCTGATCGGTCGTATAATCAGCTTTTACATAAAATGAACTACAAAGCAATAAAATTACTGCCAACTCTCTAAGGTGTAAAATGTTTTTCATACGCATAATGTTTTAAATTGGTTATTACTAAGGGTTATTATAAATTTATATTGTACAATATGCTACTTAATTTCTAATATCTCAACACAAATGAATCAAGAATTTTACTAATCAATTTACTATTGTAATAAAAAGATGGAACAATTTATTTCATAACTTATAAGATAGTATAAATACAGATGGATATAAGGGTTATTATTAAACTTCTGATTATAAATAATAAACAAACAATTGCCAAACTTATGATGGATGTAAATAGCAAGAACTGAATTATTACTATTACAATCTCAGCGGCAAAGATCAATCTGTATAATAGTATTAAATTTTATATTCTTACAAAACGCGACAAAGCCATTACACAATAAGCAACAACTTGCAGCACTCGCTCTGCTCCGACATAGCTTTGGTATCTTAAATTTTCATTAATATATAAAGTATAACATAAGGCAGCCCACATCCCCGTCTACTCGGGATGATGTAGACTACTTGTCATAAATATAGCACGCAATGGGCATTTATCCGATAATAATGCGTATTTTTGCAAAAAAGCTGTAAGCAACAACTTACAACAACGTGATTTTTTATAATTATACAAAACCACATTACACATTAATGAGATGAGAAAATGGCGCATTGAAGATTCCGCCGAGTTGTATAACATCAACGGATGGGGATTGAAGTACTTCTCTATCAATGAGAAAGGGCATGTGCAAGTAACACCGCGCGAAGACAGGGCTTCGGTAGACCTACGCGAACTGATGGATGAGCTGCAACTACGTGACATGACAGCTCCTATTCTCATACGTTTTCCGGATATTCTCGACAATCGCATCGAGAAGATTTCGCGTTGCTTCGCTCAAGCCGCCGAGGAGTACGGCTATACCGCGCAAAATTTTATCATCTACCCTATCAAGGTAAACCAAATGAAACCGGTGGTAGAGGAGATTGTGGGACATGGCAAGAAATTCAACATCGGACTTGAAGCCGGTTCAAAGCCCGAGCTTCATGCCGTACTCGCCATCAATACCGACAAAAACTCACTCATCATCTGCAATGGTTATAAAGACGAAACTTATATAGAGCTGGCCTTGCTGGCACAAAAAATGGGACGCCGCATATTCCTCGTGGTAGAAAAGCTCAACGAGCTGCGCCTCATTGCCGAGATAGCCAAGCGCTATAACATGCGCCCCAATATAGGAATACGCATCAAACTTGCCAGCTCGGGCAGTGGCAAGTGGGAAGAGTCGGGCGGCGACGGCAGCAAGTTCGGTCTCAATTCGAGCGAGCTGCTTGAGGCTCTTGAGTTTATGCAGACGCACAAATTGACCGATTGCCTGCGACTTATTCACTTCCATATAGGCAGCCAAATCACAAAAATACGCCGCATCAAAAATGCGTTGCGCGAGGCGGCTCAATTTTACGTACAACTACAACACATGGGCTTCAATGTCGATTTTGTCGATATTGGTGGCGGATTGGGTGTCGACTACGACGGCTCGCGCTCCTCATCGAGCGAAAGCAGCATGAACTACTCCATACAAGAATATGTCAACGACTCTGTTTCGACACTTGTAGATGCTTGTACCAAAAACAAATTGCCCCAACCCAATATTATCACCGAGAGTGGTCGCTCGCTTACGGCGCATCACTCGGTACTCATCTTTGAAGTTCTCGAGACAACCTCGCTACCTATTTGGGACGACCATGAGGAACTCGACGAGAATGCCCATGAGCTGGCCAAAGAGTTATACAACATATGGGATAATATGAACATGCCCCGCATGCTCGAAAGCTGGCACGATGCGTTGCAAATCAGGGAAGAGGCTCTCGACCTTTTCAGTCTCGGGATGCTCGACCTTGCCACCCGCGCACAGATAGAGAAACTCTTCTGGTCTATCGCCAGAGAGGTAAACCAGATAGCTCTCGGCATGAAACATGCCCCCGAAGAACTGCGTGCCATACAACGGTTGTTGCCCGATAAATACTTCTGCAACTTCTCTCTGTTCCAGTCGTTACCCGACTCTTGGGCTATAGACCAAATATTCCCCATCATGCCCATCAGCCGCCTTGACGAACGTCCTGATCGCCTTGCCACATTGCAAGACATCACCTGCGACTCTGACGGAAAGATAACCAACTTTATCACCAACAACAGCATGACGCCCGGTGCCATGCCCGTCCATACAATAGGTAAAGAGCCTTACTACATAGGTGTATTTCTGGTAGGTGCATATCAGGAGATACTGGGCGACCTGCACAATCTGTTTGGCGATACCAATGCCGTGCACATAAGTGTTTATAAAGACCACTATGAGATAGACCAAATCATCGATGGCGAAACGGTAGCCGAAGTATTGGACTACGTACAATTCTCGCCCAAGAAATTGGTGCGCAGCGTAGAGACCTGGGTAACATCCTCTATGAAGGCCGGCATTATCACCCCCGAGGAGGGTAGAGAGTTCCTCTCAAACTATCGTTCGGGCCTATACGGCTATACCTACTTAGACACCGACTGACACTCGTCATCATAGCCTATCTATACCTATTTATGCGATACTTTCTATATCTCGCCTATGACGGAGCCGGTTACCACGGCTGGCAGGTGCAACCCAATGGCACTACCGTGCAAAAATGTATAGAAACGGCTTTAAGTATGATACTCCGCTGCCCTACACCTATAACAGGTGCAGGGCGCACCGATGCCGGTGTAAACGCCCGCCTTATGGTGGCACACTTCGACACCGAAAACTCGCTGTCCGATACCACGACCTTGTGCAACCGACTAAACAGCATCTTACCCCGCGATATTGCCATATATCGCTGTGTACCTGTTATTCCCGAAGCTCACGCTCGCTTTGATGCTCTTTCGCGCACCTATAAATACTACGCAACCGACCACAAATCACCTTTCACCGGACGATACGCCTGGCAATACAGAGGTACACTCGACTACGAGCGCATGAATATCGCAGCCGCGCGTCTGAGCGGATATTGCGATTTCACCTCTTTCAGCAAACTACACACCGACGTAAAGACCAATAACTGCACCATTACTGAAGCTCGCTGGGAACATGAAGGCGAAGGCTACACCTTCACCATCACGGCCGACCGTTTCTTACGTAATATGGTACGCGCTATAGTAGGCACGCTGGTAGAGGTAGGCCGCCACAAAATATCGGTTGAGGAGTTTTGCCACATTATAGAGGCTCGCGACCGCTGCTGCGCCGGTACATCCATGCCTGGTAATGCTCTTTTTCTACACAACATAACATATCCCGCTCACCTTTTCTTGTAAATACAGTCGAAACAGATAGAATAGAATAGTTGAAAAGGCGGCAACAAACTTATAGGTCGTCTTTTTCTCTTTATATACTGCCGCGCAAGCATTTTTAAGATTATCTTTGCACCCGAAAAATAAAGAGACAGATTTCATCATGTGGTTATCGTTAGCATTCCTATCAGCCCTTTTGTTGGGCGGATATGAGGTTTTCAAGAAAGCAGCCTTAAACGACAACGCCGTCATACCGGTATTATTACTAAACACTCTATTCTGCTCGCTGCTCTTTTTACCATTCATCATTCTTTCATACGCGGCACCCGAACTTATGCGCGACAGCATCTTTTACGTTCCTCACGTCGATGCCCGCACACATCTCTATATTTTTGGCAAGTCGTGTATCGTACTCGCTTCGTGGCTCTTTGCCTACTTTGCCACTAAACACCTGCCTATCACCATATCAGGGCCTATCAAAGCCTCGCAACCGATACTGACACTGATAGGTGCCCTTGTCATCTTTGGCGAGCGCCTCAACCTCTACCAATGGATAGGTGTTATACTTGCAGTGGTCTCCTTCATCATGCTGTCACTATCGGGCAAAAAAGAGGGCATCAACTTCAAGCACAACTTATGGATACTTTTCATCGTGCTGGCCACGGTTACCGGCGCAATGAGTGCTCTATATGACAAGTACCTCATGTCGCACGGATTCGACCGCATGACCGTACTTGTATGGTACTCCTACTATCAGTTTGGGCTGATGGCCATCATAAGTCTCATCATGTGGTATCCACGACGCAAGACCTCCACACCCTTTAAGTGGAGAAATAGCATCTTCTTTATCTCGCTGTTTCTCGTTTGCGCCGACTTTGTCTACTTTTATGCTCTCAGTTACCCCGACTCTATGATTTCCATCGTATCTATGATACGTCGTAGCAGTGTTGTGGTAAGCTTTATAGCAGGAGCACTCATATTTAAAGAGAAAAATATAAAGGATAAATCGGCCGACCTCATACTCGTATTACTCGGTATGTTATTCCTATATATAGGTACACGTGCCTGATTTTATAATCTTGTAACATCGCCCTGTCATAAAAATGACTACTTTTGTCATTAAGGCGCTGTTGCCCTACACAAATTACTCTGTAATGAAGATACTCCAGCACATCCTCACAATAACTCTTACCGTAATAGCCCATACCACGGCATGGGCTGCCACAGACATGGGTGACATATGGGGGAATATACCCCAAAACATCGTACCCACTATAGAAGCCAACCGACGCATGGACATGACCGACCTGTACCGTGCCGGACAACCGGCACGTGCAACAACACTATTGGGAAGTGAAGCCCAAATAACTGTCATGGGCGATAGCTACATGGCCGTACGCTTGTCTGAAAGCAACATACTGCAAATAAAACGCATAGAAACGGCCAAGGGCTCATTATACGTCATCATACGTACCATCTACGCTCCGGCTGCCAGCAGTAGCATAGAGATATACGACCATAATTGGCAAAGGCTCGACTCGCGCCGATATCTGCCAACCCTACATACAGGCGATTTCATAATCCCTACAACCGACAATATACAACGCGACGAGATATTGGCTACAATACTCATCCCTACCATCGAGTACACCATGAACGAAGCGACCAACGACATCGTGGCACATGCAACTTTTGAACAGACCCTCGATGCCGACACATACCGCAACATATCTTCCTACCTGCAACTGTTCCGCACCTTGCAATGGAACAGCAAAAAGTGGAAACTCATCACTATACAATAAGGCTACACATCAAAGCATATTCCTCGTTTTGCACACCACGTATAGCAAAGCGAGGCATTAAATCTTATATATTATTACAATAGATTATATTGGATAAAAAAACGAAAAAACAAAAACGCCAAGCAACGGTTTTTCGTTATCTTTGCACATCGAATTTTTTACTAACTAATCCCTATAAAAAAATGGTAAGTTACAAGGATTTAGGCTTGGTGAACACCCGGGAGATGTTCCGTAAAGCCATGGAAGGCAAGTATGCCATCGCTGCATTCAACTTCAACAACATGGAGCAAATGCAAGCTATTATACAAGCTGCCGTAGAGTGCAAGTCGCCCGTTATTCTGCAAGTTTCGAGCGGTGCACGTAAATATGCCAACCAAACCATCCTGCGTTACATGGCACAAGGTGCAGTAGAATATGCCAAAGAATTGGGTTATGCAGTACCTATTTGCTTGCACCTCGACCACGGCGATACGTTCGAGTTGTGTAAATCATGCGTAGACATGGGCTTCTCATCGGTAATGATAGACGGCTCACACCACCCCTACGATGAAAATGTCGAGCTCACTCGCCGCGTCGTAGAATATGCTCATCAATACGATGTAACTGTAGAAGGTGAACTGGGTGTCTTGGCAGGTGTTGAAGACGAAGTTTCGGCAGAACACCATACCTACACTCGTCCCGAGGAAGTAGAAGATTTCTTGTCGAAAACCGGTGTTGACTCTTTGGCTATCTCTATAGGTACTTCACACGGTGCCAACAAGTTCCGTCCCGAGCAATGTACTCGTAACGCCGACGGTGTTCTTGTTCCGCCTCCATTGAGATTCGATATCCTCGAAGAGATTGAAAAACGTATTCCGGGCTTCCCTATCGTACTACACGGTGCATCAAGCGTTCCCCAAGACAAAGTTGCCATCATCAACAAGTATGGCGGTGCTCTTAAAGATGCCATAGGTATTCCCGAAGAACAACTTCGCCGCGCTGCCACATCGGCCGTTTGCAAAATCAACATCGACTCAGACGGTCGTTTGGCCATGACAGCCGCCATCCGTGAAGTATTTGCTACAAAACCCGCCGAGTTTGACCCGCGTAAATATCTGGGTCCGGCTCGTGATGCACTTAGAGAGCTTTACAAACACAAACTCATCGACGTGCTCGGTAGCGCCAACAAAGCATAACGCACCTTTTCTATAAGAAGAAGCTGCTTGTAAATAAATTACAGGCAGCTTCTCTCTTTTTACATACACGGCACGCGACACATCGTAAGAAAATATGCATAACCTACAAACCTTTTGCCCCTCCCCAATGTTAAGGTATCGAACCTTCACTACAACAAGCTGCTATGAACAGCAATATAAGAGTAAATAATAAATATTCATGCAAAGGGTTGACAAGTAAAGATTATTTTTCTTACCTTTGCGGAGCTTTTTTAACGATGTATTAGCCTTGGGAAAGTTTACTACATACAAACTGTTGCTTAAAAATATCCCTATGGGGGATACGCAATCTTTTGAATATGAGCTCGGCAATGACTTTTTTGCCGATGTAGAAGGTCCTGAGGTTCAGCGCGGGAAAATAAAAGCTCTCGTACAGGCTAAGCATGCAGCAGCCTCATACGAGCTGCAATTCAATTTGAACGGCATCATATACATCCCTTGCGACCGTTGCCTTGATGATATGGAGCATGAGGTAAACGTCGAAGAAAAGTTGCATGTAAAATTGGGTGACGAATATCGGGAAGAAGATGATGATACACTGATTATCCCAGAACCCGGAGAGCTTAACATTGCTTGGCTTCTCTATGAATTTATCGCCCTTACAATTCCTTTGAAGCATGTGCACCCCTACGGCAAATGCAACAAAGAGATGAGTGCACAACTGCACAAGATGAGCGCCCATATACCCGAGTTGGAAGAGGACGACGAAATGCCGCCTTATGAAGACGACGATACCGACAAACCGACCGACCCCAGGTGGGATGCCCTCAAAAAATTGAAAAGATGATAAATTAAAATATAAAAGAAAATGGCACATCCTAAAAGAAAACAGTCAAAGACAAGAACAGCCAAGAGAAGAACTCACGATAAGGCTGTAGCCCCTACATTGGCAATATGCCCTAACTGCGGTGCATGGCACGTATATCACACAGTTTGCAGCGAGTGTGGCTACTACAGAGGGAAATTGGCTATCGAAAAAGAAGCTGCTGTATAAATCTATCACGCAGCTCAAGCAAAATGCCCTAAAGCAATTTAGGGCATTTTTTCAAGATATCTTCGCAGAGAAATTGTATATTTGCAATATAATTCTCTCATTACATACGTGACAAAAACAAGAATATGCTAAGAGCAAAAATTACAGGTATAGCCTCGTACGTACCCGATTATGTGTTGACCAACGACGAGTTGTCGCAAATGGTAGACACCAACGACGAATGGATTACGACCCGCGTAGGTATAAAAGAACGCCGCATCCTCAAAGAAAAAGGCACAGGCTCTTCAGACCTCGGCTACCGTGCTGTAGCACGCCTGATTGAAAAAACAGGCATCCGTCCCGAAGAAATAGACCTTATTATCTGTGCCACTTCAAACCCCGACTACAGATTCCCGTCAACAGCCTCTATCATAGCCGAAAAGCTGGGCATAAAAACCACATATGGATATGACTTGGAAGCTGCTTGCGCAGGTTTTATTGTCTCGCTACAAGCTGCTGCCGCATACGTACAAGCCGGTATATACAAGAAAGTAATTGTTGTTGCCGCTGAAAAAATGTCGTCAATGACCAATTACAAAGACCGCTCGACGTGTCCGCTCTTTGGCGACGCTGCTGGCTGTGCATTGATAGAACCGTCGGACGACGGCACTGGTATCATAGACAGCACCCTGCATACCGACGGTTTGGGATTGCACCACCTCATCATGAATGCGGGTGGCTCGGTACTCCCGGCCTCACATGAAACTGTAGACAACAACGACCATTACGTTTATCAAGACGGTCGTTTCGTCTTTAAGCATGCCGTTACCGATATGATACGGTCATCCAATACCGTGATGTTGCGCAACAACCTCACGGTCGATGATATAGACTACTTTGTACCTCACCAAGCCAATTTGCGTATTATAGAGGCTATAGCCGAACGTTTCAAAATACCTTCGGAAAAGGTCCTCATCAACATACAAAAATATGGCAACACAAGTGCCGCCTCTATTCCTTTGTGCCTGAGCGACTTTGAAAGCCGTTTCAAAAAAGGCGATAAGTTCATCCTCACCGCTTTCGGTGCCGGATTTACATGGGGTGCACTCTACCTCATTTGGGGTTACGACGCAAAATAAATACAATTACATACAAGCAAAACGCACCCGACACAGAGCGGATGCGTTTTTGCTGTTTATAAGGACAGGTGGCTTCTCTGCTGCCCGAGAAAAAGATAATAGTGTGTATTATCTCCAAAAGCCTTATAAATGAGAAAATATACTATCTTTGCATAACAAGGCTGTCATAGCCACCATTGCAAATACTTATAACCCATCGCCACAACCAAGCAGGAATATCAAAAATATGCATAAATCGGGATTCGTAAATATCGTAGGCAACCCCAATGTAGGGAAATCGACCCTCATGAATTCGCTTGTGGGGGAGCGCATCTCTATCATCACCTCCAAAGCTCAGACTACACGTCACCGCATCATGGGTATTGTCAACACCGACGACATGCAAATCGTCTACTCAGATACCCCAGGTGTACTGAAACCGCACTATAAACTGCAAGAGTCTATGTTGGAATTTTCGCGCTCGGCCTTGGTCGATGCCGATATTCTACTTTACGTAACCGATACCGTAGAGACTCCCGACAAGCACAGCGACTTTTTGCAAAGAGTAGCCACAGAGACAATACCCGTCATTGTCGTTATAAACAAAATAGACCTGTTGAAAGGACAAGAAGAGCTGGAAAACCTTGTAGAACGTTGGAAAGGCTTACTTCCACATGCCGAGATAATCCCTATATCGGCCATGCTTCGGTTCAATATCGACACTCTGCTGAAACGTATCAAAGAATTACTGCCCGAGTCACCACCGTTCTTCGATAAAGATGCCCTCACCGATAGACCTGCCCGCTTTTTTGTAACAGAAATTATTCGTGAAAAAATACTGCTAACCTACGACAAGGAGATACCCTACGCTTGCGAAGCTGTCGTAGAGCAATTTAAGGAAAGCGATAAACAGATAGACATTGCAGCAGTTATATATGTAGAACGCGACTCTCAAAAAGGCATTATCATAGGCCGAAGAGGCTCGGCTCTGAAAAAGGTGGGTATGCTGGCAAGAAAAGATATCGAAGCCTTTTTCGGAAAGAAAGTCTTTTTACAACTATACGTCAAAGTAGAAAAAGAGTGGCGCAACAAAGAAAAAGATTTACGCAACTTCGGCTACATTGCCGACTGACATAAAAACTTAACCACAACAATATGGGAAACTTAGTAGCCATTGTAGGCCGCCCCAATGTGGGCAAATCGACACTTTTCAACCGGCTCACACAGTCGCGACAAGCTATTGTCAACGAAACGGCCGGTACCACACGCGACCGACAATACGGTAAGGTAGACTGGGAAGGGCGCGAATTCTCTATTGTCGACACCGGAGGTTGGATTGTAAACTCGGAAGACATTTTTGAGGAAGAAATAAATAAGCAAGTCGCCATAGCAATAGAAGAAGCCGACGTTATATTGTTTATCGTAGATGTTGCCAACGGTGTTACCGACCTTGACGACCACGTTGCCAATATATTGCGACGTTCTAAAAAACCGGTTATTCTGGTTGCCAACAAAGCCGACTCTAACCAAGCACAATATTATGCAGCCGAGTTCTACAAATTCGGTTTAGGCGACCCTGTATGTGTATCGGCCATTAACGGTAGTGGAACGGGAGATTTGCTCGACATAGTTGTCAGCAAGTTCACCAAAGACGATACTGAAGATATCGAGAACGACATACCCCGCTTTGCCGTGGTAGGACGCCCTAATGCAGGCAAATCTTCCATTATAAACGCCTTTATAGGAGAAGAGCGTAACATAGTCACCGACATAGCCGGTACTACACGCGACTCTATATACACGCGCTACAACAAATTTGGGTTTGACTTCTACTTGGTCGATACTGCCGGCATACGCAAAAAAGGCAAAGTCTCGGAAGACCTCGAATACTACTCGATTATTCGCTCCATTAGAGCCATTGAAAATTCCGACGTGTGTATACTCATGATAGATGCCACACGAGGTATCGAGGGACAAGATCTCAACATATTCTCACTCATACAAAAGAACCGTAAAGGACTGGTTGTATGTGTCAACAAATGGGACTTGGTAGAAAACAAATCCACGGCAGCCATCAAAACATTTGAGAATGCTATACGTAACAGGTTGGCTCCGTTTACCGACTTCCCTATCATCTTTACATCGGCAATCACCAAACAGCGCATATACAAAGTACTCGATACAGCCATAGAGGTATACAAGAACCGTAAACGCATCGTACCCACCTCGAAGCTCAACGAAGTATTGCTCCCCGCCATAGAAGCTTATCCACCACCAGCCACAAAAGGCAAATACGTAAAGATAAAATACGTAACCATGCTCAAAGAAGCGCAAATTCCTTCGTTTATATTCTTCTGCAACCTTCCACAATGGGTCAAAGAACCTTATAAACGTTTCTTGGAAAACAAGATACGTGAAACATGGAATTACTGTGGAACACCCATCAACATATTTATGCGAGAGAAATAAATGAATAGATAAAAAGTCCAATCATACTTTCCTCTCAAAAAATAGGTGGTAACATTCCTTCCAAATATACTCCCTTGCCGCATCGCCATACGACAAGGGAGTTTTTTATGATATGGCAGCCTAATCAGGCATTTCACTTTTCCCATAATGGTCACAACTTCCTCCAACATAAAAAGATTGAAGAAAAAAATTCTAAAAGGTAGGAAAGACCGAATAAATAGTTTACATTTGCAAAAATGACCTTATGAAAAACACCTTATACCCTAATAAAGACATAAAACCAATAACAATACTAATTACACACAACTATGTTTAAAGATCAACCCAAAGGATTGATAGCTGCTGCGTTGGCCAATATGGGCGAACGTTTCGGCTTCTACATCATGATGGCGATTCTTACGCTATTCATTTCTGCAAAATTCGGTTTGAACGAAACCACAGCAGGTTACATCTACTCAGGCTTCTATGCTTCTATCTACCTGCTGGCACTAGTAGGCGGTATCATCGCCGACAAAACCCAAAACTACAAAGGCACCATTCTGATGGGACTCATTATCATGTCTATTGGTTATCTCATCATTGCCATACCTACCCCTACTCCTGTACCGAATCTACCACTCTACCTTACTCTGACATGCTTTGGCCTTTTGGTCATAGCTTTTGGTAACGGTCTCTTCAAGGGTAACCTACAAGCATTGGTAGGACAAATGTACGACAATGCCCAATATGCCTCAAAACGAGAATCGGGCTTCCAGATATTCTACATGTTTATCAACATCGGTGGTTTCTTCGCACCGTGGATTGCCATCGGCGTACGTAACTGGTGGTTAAAGGTCAACGGATTTGACTATAACGCCAAGCTCCCCGAGCTATGCCACGAATACATCAACACCGGCGGACAAATGAGCGGAGAAGGTCTCGCAAACCTTACGACTTATGCCAACAGCGCCTACCTCGATGGCCGACAAGTAACCGACCTCGCCACCTTCTGCGACAGCTATATCGACGTATTCAGCCGTGGGTTTCACTATGCTTTCATCGCCGCTATTTTAATGATGCTCATCTCACTTGCCATCTACATGGCCAATAAGAGCAAATTCCCCGATCCTGCAAAGAAAGCCGCCGAGGCAGCAACCAAGGCATCTGCCGAAGAGATTAAGATGGATGCACAAGAAATCAAACAACGCATCTACGCTCTCTTTGCCGTATTCGGCGTTGTTATTTTCTTCTGGGTTTCTTTCCACCAAAACGGCTACTCGCTTACCTATTTTGCAAGAGATTACGTCAACCTCGACGTCATCAACATAGACCTCGGATTTACCACTATCAAAGGAGCCGAGATATTCCAATGTGTCAACCCATTCTTTGTAGTCACCCTTACGCCCATTATCATGTGGTTCTTTGGATGGTTAGACAAGAAAGGTAAGAACATCTCTACTCCTATGAAGATTGCCTTAGGTATGGGTATTGCAGCCATTGCATACCTCTTCCTGATGTTCTTCTCGCTGGCATTGCCATCGAAAGCCGAACTATCACACATGAAAGCCGAGGAAATAGAGCAAATACTCGTCACACCGTGGGTAATGGTAGGTCTCTACTTCATCCTGACAGTGGCAGAGCTCTTTATCTCACCGCTCGGTTTGGCATTTGTATCAAAAGTTGCTCCTCCCCACATGCAAGGTCTTATGCAAGGTTTCTGGTTAGCAGCTACCGCCGTAGGTAATTCACTTCTCTTTGTAGGTGGCTTGCTCTACACCAGTATGCCTATGTGGATTACATGGGGTGTCTTCGTAGTAGCTTGCGGCGCTTCTATGCTCGTCATGCTATCTATGGTAAAATGGCTCGAAAGAGTAACTCGCTAACCATCTGTAACTCCATAAAAAAGAAGCCTGTCCCGGCCTGCTGTCGGGCAGGCTTCATCTCTCTTTTCTCAACATCGAACTTCTTCCCTATCCAAATCACGTATTATATAACACCGCATAAATGCGGTAAATAACCTTATTCTCAATTTTATTTTTTAATTACATGTAACTATGAAAAAGAACAGGTATCTTCTGTTAGGCACCTGCTTGGCTATACTATTAGCCTTGCCCAGCTTTGCCGAAATGCAACATGGCACCAAACGCAGTGACCAACCGACACAAAACACTGAACTCAGCAATCGCTATCCAGCCTTCATATCTTCGGTCAAGAAGATAGGCAAGCAACAACTCCACAGTACCAAAACTCTATCGCTCCCCCTCAGCAAAAACAGTGCAGCCGAGGCTATACAGCTATACGGCAGCATGATTTACAACAATTCATGGACTGACGAATACTCTGCTCCTTACGGTATATACTCCTTCCCCGCAACCGACAATACGACTTTTGAGCTGGTACAAAAAGACCCATACCTAAAAGCAAACGGCGGTGGTATTTATATCGACGGCACATATTATTGCGTAAGATACGTAGAATATTATGGTGAAATATCGGTAGTACATTTCCAATCGTTTGACACCGACACATGGGAACGCAATATCTTTGAAGAGACCGACGTTACAAGCATTTCGCTAGACATGACATACGATATAGCTACACAACAAGTCTACGGGTGCTTCTATAACGCCAATATGGACGGATACGTCTTTGGCACGCTTAACCTCACCAACGGAAGTGTCACTCCCATTTGCGACATGGCACAAGGATTCTATGTTATGGCAGCAAATGCCCGTGGCGACCTCTACGGCATAGACTCGAATGGCGACCTCTATCAAATAGAAAAGACCTCCGGCAATCTGCATCTTATAGGTGCTACCGGCGTCAATCCCCAAGGCATACAATCGGGAACTTTCGACATTAATTCGGGACAACTCTACTGGGCTGCTTCGTTGGCCGACGGTAGCGGTGCTCTCTATAAAGTAGATATCGAAACCGGTAAAGCGCAACAAATATCTACTCTGCCTAACGATGCCCAGATAACAGGCCTTTTCATTAAAAATGAAATAGCTCCTGCCGGTACCCCCGATATGATACGAGACCTTTCTGTTTCCTTCGAAGGGACATCAACCTCGGGTACCATAACATTTACTCTTCCTACAACAAGTTTCACGGGCGAACCGTTACAGGGGATGCTCTCATATACACTTATGATAGATGAAGTAGTTGAACAGACATCACAAGGTGCGTGTGGTGAAACCGTAGAATACCCGTGCACGTTAGAACCGGGACTGCACACGATAACTGTCTCGGCAAGCAACGAAATAGGTAGTAGCGCCCCAAATACAGTAGAAATCTGGATAGGTAAAGATATACCCGAAAAAGTTCCCAATTTACAACTGACACAACAAAACGGTTCTATTATCTTAAGTTGGGAAGCTCCTGCAAAAGGGGCTCACGGCGGATATCTTCCGGAAGCTACATATACCTATCGTATTGTCAGACAACCTGGCGACCTTATACTCGCTGACAACCATACTACCACTACCTACACAGACTCTACGCCTTTTGACGGTATAGCCTACTATCATTACGAAGTCACCGCATTCGACGGTACCGATTTCGGCGAAACGGCAACTACCGAAGAATATCTTCTGGGCGATGCATTCATTCCTCCTTACATCAAAAACTTTGCCGACGGAAACGGATTTGAGATGTTTACAGTCATCGATGCCAATAACGACAACAACACCTGGGGCTACAACAGCGCCGAAGGATGTGCCCGCTACTCATATAGCCGTTCTTATGATGCCGATGATTGGCTTATTTCTCCTCCTGTGAAACTCTCTTCAAGCGAACTTTATGAAGTATCTGTCCAAGCTAAAGATGGCGGTTACCCCGAAAAAATAAAGGTATGTCTTGGCAATGATGCTACGGTAGAGAGTATGACCATAGACGTCATTCCCGTTACTGAACTTACAACTGGTGAATATGTCACTCTGAAAGGATTTGTACAAGTGGCTACCGATGGCAACTACCA
The DNA here is from genome assembly GCA_900538705.1 of uncultured Porphyromonadaceae bacterium. Lineage (GTDB taxonomy): Bacteria > Bacteroidota > Bacteroidia > Bacteroidales > Barnesiellaceae_A > Barnesiella_A. The sequence goes on along the minus strand of UPZG01000003.1, from coordinate 117,528 downwards.
CATAGGGATACAAGCATGCAGCGACAGAGACCAATATAACTTATCGGTTAAAGAGATACGCCTTGCCATCTCAGACGATGGTATCGCACCCATCTCCGATTTGACTGTCACAGCCGGAACGGACAGTAATCCGGGTAGTCTGCAAGCCAACATTACGTTCACCACTCCTTCGCTAACCATGAAAGGCGAGCCTTTGCAATCGCCTCTCATCAAGGCCGAGTTATACCGTAACAACGAGCTGATAAAAACCTTTGAAAGTCCTGCTACAGGCACACAATTACAGTATACCGACAATACTCCCACTCAAGGTATCAACACCTATAAAGTTATTGTATATGCCCACGAAGGTATAGGGGCTCCCGCAACGGAAAGCCTCTATATAGGCATTGATACACCCGATATCGTACAAAATATTGTGTTGGGTGAAAGCAATGGTAAGGCCATCCTCTCATGGGAAGCTCCTCAACATGGTATCAACGGTGGTTACATCGATACAGAAGCCCTTACTTACACTATACAGCGAAGCGACGAAAAAATTGTTGCCCAAAACATCCCGGAGCTCAGTTTTACCGACAACGACATTTACACCGCCAACGGCCAAATATTTGTCTATTACATCATCTACGCTCACTCTGCAGCAGGAACCGGCAACGGAGGAATTTCTATGGGACGTACCTTCGGCACCCCGTATCCCGCTCCTCTTTATGAGTCGTTTGCAGGAGCTTCTCCTCAAAACAACCCATGGGTAACGACACGTGTCAAAGGCAACGGTTACTGGGAAATGGTTGAAACAGGGACATTCCCCAACGTCGCTCCGCAAGATGCCGATGCCGGACTCGTTTCGTTTGTCCCCGACGGTGTCGATTGTGAAGCCCGCTTACACTCGCCCAAATTGGACATCAAAGCATTACAAAATCCTACACTACAGTTCTACGTAAATCATCCGGGCGACAACTCACGACTGGCAGTAGTTATCTCTACCGACGGTACTACCTTTACCCCGATATATGAAATAAGCCGTTCTGAGCTATCGGGAAAATGGGCACAATATCAGGTTCCGCTCGGTGAATACAAATCGTACGAATACATCATGTTCGGATTTACAGGATACAACGACTTGGTGCCCGACGCATACAATAAAATTCATGTCGACAATATAAGCCTCATAGACTTACTGTCTCACGACCTTGCCGTAAACAATCTGCAAGGTGCCGGCTCAATCCCTGCGGGTCGTACAGCCGAATATATTGTTACTGTAGAAAATATAGGCACAGAAGCCGCTACCGGATATAATGTAGAACTCTATGCCAACGAGCAACTTGTATGTACGGTTGAAGGAGAGCCCCTTTCTCCCCAAAACACAACCGACTATACTTTACAATATACACCCTCATTGGAAGAATCGCATGTTACGTTACGTGTAAATGTCAACTACAACAACGACCTGAACACCGGCAACAACAGCCTTACCCGCGACATCGAGATAACACAATCTGACTATCCGGCTGTCACTGTGATAGAAGCCCGACAAACCGGCGCCACAGTGGAAGTCACTTGGAACGAACCTAACTATACAGAAGGCGTAGCAAGAGCCGTAACCGATGATATGGAGAGCTACAAGGCTTTTGCTATCGACAATATAGGAGAATGGACCATGATAGATAACGATGGCTTGCCGACACACGGATTGAGCGACGGTATGGGTGGAACAATACAATATGACAACGTAAACAGCCCTATGGCTTTCCAAGTATTCAATCCTGCTCTCGTAGGGCTGGAAGAAACTGCATGGGCATGCTTCTCGGGTTCACAAGTCTTGTCTTGCATGGCCAGCAACGGAGGTGCTAACGACGATTGGCTCATATCGCCGCTACTCCACTCTCAAAATAGAAGCATCTCTTTCTACGCAAAAAGCCTTACCGACGAACTCGGCCTTGAACAATTTGAAGTTCTCTGCTCCTCTGATGGTACCGCTCTCGAAGATTTCACCGCTATCAGTGAAATAGAAAGTGCTCCCGTCGAGTGGACACGATACAACTACGAGTTGCCTGCCGACGCCCGATATTTTGCTATACATTGCGTTTCAGACGACCGCTTTGTATTCCTCGTAGATGACATTACCTATACCCCTGCCAGTGTAGAAGCCGAAATGTTGGAACTCAAAGGCTATAACATCTACCGCAATGGGAACAAACTTAATGAAACGCCTGTCGTCGGCACTCACTATACCGATATGCCCGAAGAGACAAACACATACCTGTATAAAGTGACTGCCGTATATGATAAAGGAGAATCGGCATACTCTGAAGAAGTGAGCGTAAACTATGTAGCCGGCCTCAACGAATCCGTACAACAAGGAGTCAAAATAATCGCTGGCGAAAATGAGATTATCGTTCTCAACGCCACCGGAAAAGAGATTCGCATATTTACTCCCGATGGTAAACTTGTCCGCCTCACTACTGGCGACAACATTACCCATATAAGGGTTTCAGATGGTATCTACATTGTACAAACCGGCAATAACCGAGTGAAAGTGATAGTCAAGTAACATACTTGTACAAGCGCTACAATAATTACACATAAAGGAAGCTGCTAATATCCTTTATCTACTACTCAAAGGGCTGTAACAGGGAATACCCGTTACAGCCCTTTTTATATATAACACTATTTTCTTTTATTATGCGTCACCACATCGAGAAAATCCGGCCGTTTGATACGTGAGATTGTCTCCTCATCGAGATAAAACTCCACCCAATTTTCTAATAGTGGCAATCGACAAAGAGTTGTATCGGCGCTCCCTAATGTATCAAGCAATTCATACGACACATTCCTTTCTTTCAATTTATATAAAAATGCATCCATGCTATGTACATAGACTTTAACCGTCGATTCGGGAGAGACACTACGACATATCGCATTGAAACGTTGCGTCACCGTCACGGCTCCTATGGCTGCCGACACCACAGCCATAGCCATAGTAGCCGCCATAAGCAGATATAACACATTACGAAAGACTCGTTGCCACTTGGTCAGATGCTCTGCATATTCAGTACAAAGCAATAATAGAACGGGAACAGCCCACAAGAACGGGACATAGCGCATCCACCACGCCTGTTCGAAAAAGAAACAAGCAAGAAACAACAAGATAGCTATAACACCTATAGGCTTTGCCTTCTCGCCGGGCAACCGCTTGCGACAAAAAGCAAACAGCACAACCGACCCCACCAAGATATATGCAAAGAAAGGCCCGAAACCGGCAATGCGTCTATCGAAAGCAATGACATAGTCATTTAACGAATCTGTAAAGCCGGGAATCCACACGGTAGAGCCATCATAAGTATAAAAAAGCGACTTCACGAAGTTCACAAAACGGCTACCTCCTTCATAAAGTTGCGGAGTATTGGCAGTCATAATATCTACGGAAGAACCTACCAATGGATAAAATGGATTTCCCCATCCCACAGTATTGGTTACATAAGGATGATAACCCAACCCGAACATACCTACTACAACCACCAACGACGAATACAACGCCAATTGATATGCCAATCGCCTGCGATGCGCCACATAGAACCATATCACGGCAACAGCCAGCGTCACATATTCGTAAAATGCCACTGTAAACTTTACTGTAGGTGCCATCAATGCCACCATAGCAAGAAGACACCACGATTCTATGTCATCATGCCTATATATCTGCACCAATGACAATACTGTAAGCAGTAGAAAGCTATACATGGCATAATCGACATAATAGACATACAATTGCCGCAATACCACCGGACATAAAGCCAACAACATGGAAAGCCACAGAACTTTCAACCGAGATAATCCGGGAAATTCGCGGCGTATAAATGCCAACGTAATAAGGAGTGTCGATGCTGCCAATAAAATATTAACTGCCTTACCCGACTCGATTCTACCCATACAAGCTGCTATTGTGGCAGCTATAGTCTCTATTCCCTTCGCATAATGTTTTATCCATAGTACGTCTATCCCCTCAGAACCAGCAAAAGGGTTCCAGCCTTGCACCAGAGCTATAACTGCTCCTTGATGGTATAAGTTTCCATCGGAGCTGTTATCATAGATATACATCGCTGAAAATATAGCTGCAACAAACAACAAAAGCAACCCTATATAGTATCGTATCAGAATCCTCCAAGATAATTGCCTTCTCCTATGTAGCCACCAATGACCATACAACAATGATATGACACACGCTGTCGGGAAAATCCAAGGCTGCACACAACTTCCTACAGCAAAAAGAAGAGATGAAACAAAAAGAGACAAAAACAGCGACAACAATACAACATATCCACCTGTATAGCATTCTACCGCTGTAGGCAACCCAAATGAGCCAAATCTTTTCATAATGCTATAAAAGAATGTAACAACAAAGTTTCGCCTTATGGAAATAATGTAAGTTGAGGGTCAAGCAATCGAAACGACATACGATGATAAGGCGTTACCCCATACCGGGCTATTGCAGCTCGATGGTCGCGGGTAGGATAACCCTTATTTTTATCCCAGCAATATTGAGGATAGAGGGTGTGCAACTGCAACATGTAGTCGTCGCGATAGGTTTTTGCCAATACAGAGGCTGCTGCTATAGAGAGGTACTTGCCATCACCCTTTATGACACAATCATAGGGAATATCACGATAAGGCTTAAAACGATTACCATCAATAATAAGATGATGCGGCTCTATACTCAACTGCTCTATGGCTCGATGCATGGCAAGAATAGAAGCATTGAGGATATTGATGTTGTCTATCTCACCGGGGTCTACCTTGGCGACAGCCCAGGCTACCGCATCATGCTCTATCACAGGGCGCAGTGCATAACGCTGCTTTTCGCTCAGTTGTTTAGAATCGTTCAACAGTGGATGAGTATATCCATCGGGTAATATTACAGCAGCTGCAAATACAGCCCCAGCGAGGCACCCGCGACCAGCCTCATCACAGCCGGCTTCCATGCAATGGGCACTCATGCACGAGAGTAATGTCATATTCTTTACGACGTTATCTGAGAACTTTCGGGGTACTACCGTTGTTATAACGGCGAGTAGTCTCCTCAATGTAAAAAAACAGGAGACTTACCTAAGCTGAAAGTTGTTTGTTATTCCTAAGTTATAGTTTGCTATTTGTTTGATTTTAGGTAAGGGAAGGTTCGTCGCGAGGACGAGCCTTTTCTTTTTATTTACCCAGGCGCAACAGCCCACCAGTAGTTGCATCGAAAACGGCATTAGCAGGAGCTTTTTTATCGACAAACCACGAAGCATCAAGCCCGTATACTACGCCCAGTTGCGCAATAGGCAACTCTTCCTCAATTAGTGTCTTGCCTTCATAAGAGAGCGACACAAGAGCTTTCCCAGGGATAGTATATGCCAACGCTTTCTTAGGCAGTTCCACTACATTTCCTTTGTTATCGACTGGGTACTCACCCTTCTCCGTAACGGTTATTGAGAGATATACAGGAGCTCCACTCAAATCATCAGCATCAACAAATCCCAAGAAATCGGAAAAGCGGAAGAGCACTTCACGCTCTACATCACCTTCGGGGCAATACTCTACACGTTTTACAACCCGCTCTATCGATTCGGTTCCCAAGAACAGAGCTGTAAGAGCCGCTTCCTGCTCGTCGAGTTGTGCAATAATAAGCTTGAAAGAATCTCCATCGGCGGGCATCTTATCTACATCACCAGTAAGCAAATCGAGCCGACTTTCACGAATACGATAAATCTGCTTGGCTGCCACCTCGGCCATTTTTGCTACAGAGCCCGACATGAGCAACTCTTCTGAGAGAACACGACTCACGTCAATACTGTCGGGTTCATCGGGAGAGACTGGCGGACAAGCCAACTCAGGTATCTCAGGGTCGGTATTGATACTATATATCAAGCCTTCAGGATTGACATATATATATGGCGTCTGCCCCGACTTGAACGTCAACTGGTAACGGTTGCCTGTATCGGCAATTCCTTTGGGCACCATGCACACACGCTCTATAGCCCAAGTTTCAGAATCTTCGGTCACAACATCGGTCACTCCAAGGTATTTCTTGGCATACTTGTAGTAAGGGCCTGCTTTACGTACTGTCTTGGTGGCAACAAACTCTATGTCGGCAACCGTATAGGGCAGATAATAATTGAGAGCATACTCATTGAACTTATCTGGCACTAACTTCACCACGTCCTGCGCCACAGGCAACAGCGGCAATGCGCAACATACCAATGCTATGAACTGTCTTCGTCTCATAAATATTTCGTATTATTTTTACTTGCTATCAATTTATACTATCAACAAGCCTTATTTATCACTATTTCTAAGTCTCTTAAAGGCCTTACCTATACTAGCCACAATATCTTGGGCAACAACAGCCTCCTCTGAACTTTCTGCCACAGCTATATCGCCGGCCAGTCCGTGCAGATATACACCCAGCACTGCAGCATCGGCCGATGCATATCCTTGCGCCAACAACGCCGTTAGCATACCGGTCAACACATCGCCACTGCCGGCAGTGGCCATACCGGGATTGCCTGTCGTATTGAAATAGATATCGCCTTGGGGTGTGACCACTGCAGTATGTGCACCTTTAAGGACAACTATAATAGAATGTTTTGCAGCCACAGCCATAGCTTGTTGCAAACGATGGGCATCGGTATCGATGATACATTCAAACAACCGTTCAAACTCGCGCACGTGCGGAGTAATGATGGTTCCCATCGGTAACAAATCTATCAAATCCTTATGCATGGATAGGATATTCAACGCATCGGCATCAAATACGGCAGGCTGCCTCTTCTCTATAAGAAAAGAGCGCAAGCATGCCACTGGCTTTGCAGTACGCCCCATACCACATCCTATACCTACGGCATCGTATTGTTTTCTCGACGTCACCTCTGAACACTCCAAGTCGTCTTTATCGGGTTCGAACAATGCCTCTGGTACGGCTGTCTGTAATATGACATTTGCATAACGGGGTGCATGTACCGACACCAATCCAGCTCCGGTACGCAAAGCGGCTTTGGCAGCCAATACCGGTGCTCCTACCATGCCGTAACGTCCTCCTATCAGGAGGGCATGTCCATAATCCCATTTATCGGAGAAGCGGTCTCGCGCACGCAACAGCCGGCGGGCATCACTTGCTTCTACACAATGAAAATGTGTGACAATATCAGAGATAGCATCGGCATGAAGGCCTATATCGAGTGTCTGCCATTTTCCCACATAACGGGCATTTTCTCGGAAGAAAAACGAAAGTTTAGGAAACTGAAACGTATAAGTCTCGTCGGCCTGTATGATATGCCTGGGGTCGTTTTTCTGCTCCCAATCACACATCAATCCCGATGGAATATCTATAGCGATAATATAGGCTCCCGATTCGTTGATATACTCTACCAACGATGTATATCCACCCATTAAAGGTTTATTCAAGCCCGAACCGAAAAGGCCATCTATAACCAACGTATCGCCATCTAAACGAGGGGGACGGAACTCTCTGATAATTTCACTGAAATGTGCCTCGGGAAACTCGGCCAAAAGCCGCTCCTTATTGATACTGCAATTGTCGGATAATCGCGATGTATTGAATAGATAAACCTCTGGATTATATCCCTCTACCAATAAAAGACGGGCAACAGCCAATGCATCGCCACCGTTATTCCCGGGTCCTGCAAAAATACAAATATGTTTTCTGCGGCTCCAGTGGGAAACGATTTTATACACTACCGCCGATGCAGCACGTTCCATCAAGTCGATAGATGAGACAGGCTCATGCTCTATGGTATATTGATCAATACGACGTAACTCGGATGCGGAAAAAATTTTCATATCTGCAATGTTTCATTCTTTATAGCGAAACCACAACAAAGATAATATTTCGGTACGAAAAGACCATCTCGATAGAACCTTTTTTTCATTTCTACCAACGACTTATATATAGAGAAATGGCTCTGTAATACTTTCACAAGAAAAATCTTTTACAAAACGCGCCGCATATGACCATTAAATTGTACCTTTGTGCAAATTCATTACATTTCCAAGACATGGAGACTATAAAACTGAAGGATCTTACATTCAAACCCTACATCAGGAGAGAAGAAATAGCCTCAGCCATTAAGCGTGTGGCAGAGCAGATAAACAAAGATTTGGCCGACAAGAACCCCTTGTTTTTATGTGTTCTCAACGGGGCGTTTGTTTTTGCTGCTGACCTGTTCAGGGAAATAACCATTCCCGATGCAGAAATTTCTTTTATCCGCATGAAATCATACATCGGAACTCACAGTACGGGCGAAGTACAAATGATTTCAGGTTTACATGAAGATATCTCGGGACGTACAGTCGTCATTGTTGAGGATATTGTCGACACTGGCTTCACTCTGCTACAACTAAAGGAGATACTTCAAGAAAGCAATCCGGCAGAAATAAAGGTAGCAACATTACTCTTCAAGCCCGACTCATTGAAATACGATGTCACGATAGATTATGCAGCCCTCGACATTCCACAAGCATTTATCGTAGGATATGGTCTCGACTATGATGAATTAGGGCGTAACCTCAAAGACATTTACATCGTACAAGAATAAAGGAAGGCCCTATCAACAAGCATACTATATAAAATAAACATACTTTCATGATAAACATTGTTATTTTTGGAGCTCCGGGTTCAGGCAAAGGAACTCAGAGCGAGTTCCTTATTAAGGAGTATGGACTGTCGCACATCTCTACCGGCGACGTACTGAGAGAACAAATTGCCAAACAGACCGAATTGGGAAAAGTTGCCGAGTCGTATATTTCTAACGGCAAACTTATTCCAGATGAACTAATGATAGACATCCTCGATAAAGTGCTGGACTCGATGCAAGACTCAAAAGGGGTTATCTTCGACGGTTTCCCTCGCACCATAAACCAAGCTGAAGCTTTGGACAAACTGCTTGCCAAACGCGGCTCGTCGTTAGACATCGTAATAGGTCTTGAGGTAGACGAGGATGAACTGATAAAACGTCTTATCAACCGAGGCAAAACATCTGGTCGCAGCGACGATAACCTTGAGACTATACAAAAACGCCTCGATGTATATCACTCACAAACCAATCCGCTTCGCGAACATTACATCAAGAAAGGTAAGTATCATGCCATTCATGGTATGGGCGATGTAAACGAGATATTCAGCAATATCAAACACGCCATAGATACCTTATAAAAATTTGGCTTGCAGCCTCTTACCAAGCCTCATAAAAGACTAAAATCCTACAGAGCCGTATGGCACTGCAGGATTTTTTATATCATTACCTATAACCTAATAAGCTGTAGCAGTATCCTGCTCATACGAAAATATAGGAGTTGTCTCTTCGGAAAATTATAAAATTGTATATGACCCTATATGTAAAAAAGCTCTCACAAAGACAATCGCATCTCTATGAAAGAAAAATATCAACTAACAAAAAAGGAAAGTCATTCGTTTAGAGACACTCTAAACATTGACAGATTCACAGCTGTTTTCATGGAATGCAGAGCGTAACGACTTTGCCCATCTATTGTCGCGAGCAATTCGCTTCAATGCCATACTGGCAGCATGTTGCTGTGCCTCTTTTTTTGAATATCCCATACCATCGCCCGCAGAGACGCCTGCCAGCTCTACACAAGCATGAAATATAGGATTACTATGCTCATCGTAAGTGCTTTTATCGATGACAAAATTATATGACACTCTATATCGTTGGCACCACTCTATAAGTTTCGACTTAAAGTTTACATCTTCATTGGCAATCTGTTTAAGGTCAATATAAGGTTTTATAATACGTTCCTTCACAACACTACGGCACTTCTCATAACCTTGGTCTATATATATGGCTCCTATCAGAGCTTCAAGAGCATTGCCATATAAATAGTTGTTGTGCGCCATATTATGCGCATTTATCTCTACAATCTTATCTATTCCCAACTCTACAGCAATATGATTGAGAGTCTCACGCTTCACTATTTTAGAACGGGTATTTGACAAAAATCCCTCACGCTGCGCATAGTAAGCCGAATAGAGAAGATCGGCGACTATTGTACCCAAAACGGCATCGCCTAAAAACTCAAGGCGTTCGTTATCCTGTCCTTTCAAGGCATTACGCGCCGCCGAACGGTGACGGCAAGCTTGCTCAAAAAGAGAAATGTCGTGAGGACAAAAACCGAACATCTTATAAAAAACACTATAAGGCTCTCTGTAACGAAGTACAAAGAGCCTTATACGGTTATAAATAGCTTTAAGCACGTTTATTTCTCAAATTTTTTAAGAATGATGCTGGCGTTGTGGCCACCAAAACCAAATGTATTGGACAAGGCTACACGTACATCTCTTTTTTGAGCCTTATTAAAGGTGAAATTGAGCTTATAATCTATCTCAGGATCATCGTCTCCTTCTTCATGATTGATAGTAGGCGGTATGATACCAGTCTCCATAGCTTTAATACAGAACATAGCTTCCAAAGCACCGGCAGCACCCAACAAGTGTCCTGTCATAGACTTTGTAGAACTGATATTGAGTTTATATGCATGCTCCCCAAAGACTTCCTTAATAGCTTTTACCTCAGAAAGGTCTCCTACAGGAGTAGAGGTACCATGCACATTAATATAGTCTATATCTTCGGGCTTCAAGCCTGCATCATCCAAAGCATTGCGCATCACCAACTTGGCGCCCAAGCCTTCCGGATGAGTTGCTGTAAGGTGATATGCATCGGCCGAGAGACCGCCACCCACTATTTCAGCATAAATATGAGCACCGCGAGCCAATGCATGGTCAAGCTCCTCGAGGATAAGACAGGTGCTACCCTCGCCCATTACAAAACCGTCGCGTGAACCGCTGAAGGGACGCGAAGCTGTTTTAGGGCTGTCATTACGAGTAGAAAGAGCGTGCATTGAATTAAATCCACCTACTCCGCAAGCATATATAGCAGCCTCAGCACCACCCGAGATAATAACATCGGCCTTACCCAAACGAATGTAGTTGAAAGCATCTATCAACGCATTGTTTGACGAGGCACATGCCGATACGGTACCGAAGTTAGGACCATGAAAGCCATAAATCATCGAAATCTGACCGGCAGCAATATCTGCTATCATCTTGGGAATAAAGAAAGGACTGTAACGCGGTCCACGTTGCGGAGCGACAGCATAGTTAGACACCTCTTGCTCGAATGTGCCCAAACCTCCTATACCGGCAGCAAAAATAACACCGGCACGGTTACGGTCTATCTTCTCCACATCAATGCCCGAGTCTTGCATACCCTCTTTGACTGCTGCAATAGCATATTGCGCATACAGGTCGAGCTTACGAGCCTCCTTGGCATTATCGAAATAATTGAGGGGGTCGAAGTTCTTTACCTCGCAGGCAAATTGAGTCTTAAACTCACTGGCATCGAAATGTGTAATAGGTCCGGCTCCACTTACACCATTGACTGCAGCCTCCCATGTGTCGGCCACGTTATTACCCAATGGGGTAATTGAACCCAAACCTGTTACAACTACTCTCTTTAATTCCATAAATTATTTTGCAGCTACTGCTTTTTCGATATGCTCGATAGCCTCACCTACAGTGGTTATCTTTTCAGCTTCCTCATCGGGGATTTTGATATCGAATGCGTTCTCAAAGTCCATTATCATCTCTACTGTATCGAGAGAATCTGCGCCTAAATCGCTGGTGAAATTTGCTTCGGGAGTCACTGCAGACTCGCTTACACCTAAACGTTCAACGATAATTGCTTTTACTTTTGATGCAACTTCAGACATAGTTTTTTATTTTTTAAATGAGTAATAAGAAGTTTTCTGCAAAAATGCAGTGCAAAGAAAAATATTTTTCTCCAATACGCACAACAATATTACTGAGAAAATGCACTTTTGTGCACATGCAATAAAAACATGTGCATATTTTTATGACATAATTATCTATAAATATGATATATCACTACATATTTTCTTCACCTGTTGACTCCGTGGTAACAGCATCTACTTTATAATCGAAGATATTGGGCACACTCTCATCAAACAGTGAGATACAACGCATAGGACGATGACCGAAAAGATAAGTTTCAACCAAGTTATCACCATCTTTCGTATAGCTTACAGTGGCAACGGTAGCTATCACCTCAGAACGGTCACGACCGGTATACTTCTGTATTTGAGGTGATTCGGCAACATAAGCATCCTCTCCTATAGACATAAACTCGTCATAATCAGCTTTAAGTTTTTCACAATCGCGGGTAAACGAGTATGACCGACGACGGTCAAATTCAACATACTCTTCGTGGTTCGATGGCAAACGTTCGGCAGCTTTCTTGTATCCCTCAATCTTCGACCGATACTTTAAGTCATTGCCATGTAAACGTTTGTACTTCTCGTAATTTTTCATATGTTCTTGGCGACGCAATACATTGGCTTTCTCATCTTGCTCACAATCTTTTTGCTTGGCTTCCCATAAGGATTTTTTCTCTGCCAATATAGTATTATACTCTTGCACTACCTGGTAAGTAATATAATCGATGCTATCGCCCACAGTTATATCCTTGACTACGGCTATTTGCACATCGCCAGCCGAAGTAAGCCCTTCTATATGACCGTCGCCCACATAGCGGGTAAATGCTCCTGCATAATCGTCTTCAGCCAAGTTTCCGGTACAGGCCACGCACAATACTAGAGCGGCCGAACAAAATAGATAGGAAATCTTCTTCATATACTTAAATTATATATTATGTGACACTATAATATCTTCAATTGTAGGCAAATTTACAATTTTTATTTGAAATAAGCACTCTATCAGACACATATTTTACACACTACCGGCTGGAACAGCTCCAGGGTTGTCTGCAAGAGCCAAAAAAACTTCGTATTTTTGCATTCACATCACATATATAATAATATGAACACTTATACTGACCCTATCATACGCTACATGCAACAACACAATACGGCATCACTACATATCAAAGCCGCTTTGATAGACATGGATGGCGTATTATATGACTCCATGCCTAACCATACCGAAGCATGGTACCGCACAATAAGCGCGTTAGGAATACCTTGCAACCGCGACGAGTTCTATCTCTTTGAAGGCATGACACGCCGCGACACCATCAATATTCTGTTCAACCGCGCTTACGGGCACGACGCTCCAGAAGATATATCTAAGCAGCTCTACAATGAGAAAGTACGACATTTCTGTACACTACCTGCCCCATTACCCATGCCAGGTGCTGCTCAGACGCTACAAGCTTTGCAACGCCACCATATTCAACCGGTGCTGGTAACCGGCTCAAGCCAAGGGCAACTACTCAAAAGATTGCAAGATGACTACCCCGACGTTTTTGTAGAACCTTATCGCATTACCGGAGAAGATGTAAAACATGGTAAACCCAATCCTGAACCATACCTAACAGGACTAGAACGTGCCGGCGTAAAGGCTAACGAAGCCATTGTCATAGAGAATGCACCCTTAGGCGTAAAAGCCGGAGCTGCCGCAGGTATCTTCACTGTTGCAGTCAATACGGGTCCGATACCGGCACAAAGCCTATACGAAGCTGGAGCCAACATTGTATTTGATTCTATGCCCGATTTTGCCAAACAAATTGACTCATTCATCCTTGCCCTCGACTCTACCGTCTTGCCATGAAACAACAACTCATATTCAGTAACGATACCGACAAAGTCCTCCACGACTTGCTCTCCCTTATACCTCACGACAAGGTGTATGTGCTATGCGACAACAATACGGCTGCGCACGTATTGCCTCAAATAAAAGAGCCGGAAATAAGTACAGCTCCACGTATAACCATTCCGGCCGGTGACAACCACAAAAACTTAGAATCCTTGTCGCTTGTTTGGGAAGCTTTAAGCAGGCAAATGGCCTCACGACATTCTCTTCTTATCAACATAGGTGGTGGTATGATTACCGACTTAGGAGGTTTTGCCGCCGCTACATTCAAACGTGGTATAGCATTTATCAACGTTCCCACTACCCTCTTAGGAGCTGTCGATGCAGCGGTAGGAGGGAAAACAGGCATTAATTTCGGTGGACTGAAAAATGAAATCGGGGCATTTGCTTCGGCTGATGGAGTCATTATTTCGACACGCTTCTTCGATACTTTACCCCTCACAGAATTACGCTCAGGCTATGCCGAGATGATAAAACATGCACTACTTAGCCAAGCCGATACCTATTACGCACTGCTCGACTACGACCTTATACACTATACCCCCCATACCCTTCTGCCCTTGCTACAACAATCGGTACAATTTAAGCAACAGATTGTAGAACAAGACCCTCGTGAGTCGTCTCTGCGCAAAATTCTCAACATAGGGCATACTATCGGGCATGCATTCGAGAGCCACGCTCTACACCATAACACGCCCATTGCACATGGATATGCCGTAGCATGGGGCATAGTATGCGAATTACTCCTAGCACATCGAACCTTAGGCTTTCCGTCTTCTATCATTTACGATTTGGCACACTATATAGAGACGAACTATGGCAGTTATGCCATCACATGTGACGACTATGACGAACTTTACCAATATATGACCCATGACAAAAAAAATGAAAATGGTCATATCAACTTTGTCTTACTGCAGAAAATAGGACAAGCCATACCCGACTGCCACATAGAGCGAAAAGAAATAGAAATAGCATTAGATATGTACAGAGACCTTTTCCATTTGTAATTTACCATTTGTAAATAAGCACATTACAAAAAAACACTATTTTTTTGGAAAAAATTTGGGTAAAAATGTTGCATGTAACACAAAAAGCAGTACCTTTGCATCACCTTTTAGACGGGGTGTAGCTCAGCCCGGTTAGAGTACACGTCTGGGGGGCGTGTTGTCGCTGGTTCGAATCCAGTCACCCCGACTAATGGAAAGAAAGGAGTCAAGCTTGTTGCGTGACTCCTTTTTCTTTTTTACCACACAGCATATAAGGCCTTTACAAAGCTACTTACTTCTGAAAAACTTTACTTCCACCATTTTACCTCTATTATTAAATTCAAAATTATCTCTTTGGTCGACAATGATTTTTATTTGGTCGTAAGAAAACAAAGCTTCGTCTAAATATAGCATAAAAACAAAGTCAACGTCTCAGCCACACACTTTTGCAAGGCTCTTATCTTTCTACATAACAAAGGATTATAATCTAACATCATTATTCAATCCAAAAAGACTTTATTTTTTAATCAAACCAAAAAAGTGTATATTTGCAAACATGAGTGCAAGGCGATATACCCTTATAACCATCTTACTGTTTCTGTTGCATATCTTCCCCTCATCACAAGCCGAAGAATACTGCGACAGCCTTATACAAGTCGCCATTAAAGCCTCTATTGAAAAAGACCACCAATTATCGCTCAACCTGCTGCAAGAAGCCCGCACCGCAGCTATTGAACAGAATTCATACGAAGCATTGTTTTGGGTTTTAACTAACACGGGCATTAACTATGCCGAACTTCTCAACTATAGCGATGCTCTCGATGCCTTCCTAGAAGCCTACAAGATAGCACTGAAGCATCTCGACAAAAGGCATGAGATGAGCATACTCAACAACATCGCCGGCGTATATATGTTAGACCATAAATACGACAAAGCTATTGAATACTATACTCTTGTATATAATACGGTAAAAGATTCTTCCGATAGTCTCTTTATCGGTGGATGTGCCATGAATATTGCCAACGCGTCTATCAGAAACAACAACCTTACTCTGAGTGAACAATATTCCCAAATTGCCGGGCGCTTTTTGACGAACCACCCCGAAGAGATGGCCCAATTGAATGCACTGAAAGCCGATATTTTTTTAAGAAAGGGCGATAATCACCATGCTCTTGAGACAGCACTCACAAGCTATCACCAAGCCAACGAACTAAACAATACAGCACTGCAAAGCTATGCCGAACTCTCTCTTGCCAACATCTATGATGCTATGGGCAACTACAACGCACTTATCACAACTATAACACGGTGCCTCGAAAAAGAGATAAATTTAGAAGAGCGACGCGACCTTCTGTCCCGTCTTTCTAATGCCTACGCTCAAATAGGTTTATATGACAAAGCGCTTGCAACCAAAGATTCGCTCATAGCAACAATCGATACATTATACAATATCCAAGGCAAAAAACAATTTGAGAATAGCCGCATACAATTTGAACTTTTTCGTCGTGAAAGAGAAATTGAAGATTTCCGTGTAAAAAGTCGCAATAGTCGTATATTCATCGCCTTGTCTGTAGTCATCGCTATTATTCTCACTTGGGCACTCATCAACCAAACTATCAAAGGGAAACAACAAAAAAAGATTATCAGCCTCGAACTCGATCGCGAAAAACAAAATCAGCAACTTCTACAAAACCAACTCGATGAGCAACAGACAAGAAGACAACTCGAAGAGGAACGATACAGGCATGAAATAGAGCTAAAAGACAAAGAGCTGATGTCGAAAGCGATGATTATGGCCAATAGAAATGACTTGATATACAAAATTATAGATACCATATCTCAAACCGAATCAATCAAAAAATCGAACAATTCGGCCTTAAAAGAGAGTATCAAACAACTACAACAAATGCTCGACAACAACGAAGAATGGGAACACTTCTCTACTTACTTCGAGCAACGAAACGAAACCTTCATCAATGCTCTCAAAGAGCAATGTCCCGAATTAAGCGCACAAGAAATACGCTTTCTCTCGCTCATATACCTTAACCTAAGCACCAAAGAGATTGCATTACTACTCAACATCACCCCCGAATATTGCAAAAAAAAGAAACAACTCATCGCCAAAAAGATGGGATTGGAAAACTCTAAAGCCCTTTACTCTTTTTTAAGTCATTTATAATCGTAACTTTCTAATAGCTAACATTATAAAAATTTCGCATATCCTTTTTTCATAAAGGGACATCCCCTTTTTATCCCTATACCAAGCTTTGTTTTTTCAACAAGATAGCATACATTAGCAGCCAGATGCGAAAAACAGTAACTAATATCCCTTTATTAATAACAACTTAACACATGATGATTATGAAAAGACAATTACTCTCGGCATTTCTAATGTGTGTATTTATTTCGATGTATTCACAAACATCGGTCGACACAGCCCTTCCCCTACAAGAAGGATACAACTCATACACATTTGAAGATAGTGGAAGCAGCAACAGTGTATACTATGTCTATACAGCGCCCGCCGAACAAGGGAAATTGCTTACCATAGAGCTGTCAAATCCCTCTACCAGTGCAATGCTATCGGAAGATGGTACATACAACACAACCATCAGTGGAATAACCACAAGTAATTCATCTACATTCCCCATTAAAAGCGGGCAAACCGTATACCTCGTTATAAGTGCATATAATGTTACGACAGTAGAATTTACCGCAACGTTGACAGATGCCGATGTTGAAAAAGGTGCAAGTTGCGATGACCCCATTGTTGTTACTGGTGAAGAAGGTGAATTTTTCGTACCATCATACTACTCGGCAAGCACATATACAACCAATCCCACCTATATTTCATATACATGTCCCGAAGACGGATTGCTAGAAATGACTTTTAGCGGCTATGTATCGTCACTTCTTATCAGCGAAGGTTGTGATGGCACACCCGAGAGCCTCACAACATCGAGTCTCAACGGAAAATATGTTGCCAAATACAGCGTTGAAGCAGGAAAAACATATATCGTCAAGCTAAGCACCTATTCTCCCTTAATGGCAACATTTCTACTTACACATCCAACCGTAGGCACATCTTGCGACATGCCTTATGAAGCAGTGACCACAGGTAACGTATTACCCAAAGATGCCGGTACATATTGGTACCAATTTACAAGCGCCGAAGCTGGTTTTATGGTTATCTCGTCAGAGTATAGTCTTGCCGGTGGCAACATCAGCATTTACCGAAGCTGCTACGATTACAGCCCCTATGCTAGCATTGACGGATACTTTGCTATTCGCTGCGAGGTATATGCCAATGAGACCTACTTGATTTGTATAGAAAAGACCGAAAGCACAGCTACCGACGAGACTTTCGACATTACAGTCGAACCAGCCCAAGCCGGCGACTCTATGGGTAATCCTATTGTAATTACCGATGGAGAATACAACACTCCGCAATACAACGGCATATATTACTATAGTATCACTGTCCCCGAAGGTAATAGTTGCTTCCTCATTGTCGATGCCACTGCAACCGAATTGTTAAGCAGCAGTACCCAGGTAGCACTCTACGATATCAACAATCCGTACTCTCCTTTGGCTCAAGGACAAGACTATATCAAGAACGAAGTCAGTGGCGGAAGTACCTACCTTATTGCGTGGACCTGCAATGAAGGCATCAACAACTTCCCGTTCGTTGTTTCGTATGAAACTATCGAACAAGGCGATGTATGTTCTAATCCGCTCGATGCCGTGGCTGGTGAGAACATATTGCAAACGGGTAGCAAAAAGTATTATCAATATACCGCTACACTGAATGGTTGGTTACTGATAGATACTGATATTACTATCAATGTATCATTCCCCGAAAGTTGTTCACAATACAGCGGTATGCGCAATGCCGTTAAGACCGGTACCGTAACAAAAACAGAGGTAGTTGCCGGTAATACTTATATCATACAATTTGAAAATATAGAATACGAAACCACCTTCTTCTTGTCGGAAGAGGAATACCAAGCTGGAGAGTCTTGCGAAACCGCTATAGATGTAGAGACTGGTGTCATAGAGTTGCCCCAGTCTATCCTCAACATGTGGTACAAATACACGGCAACACGCGACGGGAAAATAGTCATCAGCTCTGACATCGTATATGAACAAAGCTCCGACTATCGCTATTCGTCAATGGTATATGTCAAAGAAGACAATTGTTCAAACTATCCTACAGCAATTATCCAAACCGGAGAATCGGGTACTGTATTTAACGGACAATTTATTGTTGCCGAAGGAGATGTTCTATATATTAACGTTGTTACGCTTACGGCACAAAGCGAAAAGAGCCTTTCAATAGAGATGTTTGATCTCCAACCCGGCGAGTCATGCGCTACACCCATCATTATTGAAGAGGAAGGAAGTATCATTTTCCCCGAGTCTTCTCGCTCTGTTCCAGTATGGTATTCGGTTGAGTTGGGTGCCGGCGACTTCTCAGTATCATCTTCAAGCTACATTTCGCTGTCACTCTACGACAGCTGCGATGCCGTATCGTATCTTGCAATGTCTAACTATATATATGATTACGAAACCTACATAGGTACGTATCTTCTCTCTTATACCGTTCCCGAAGGTGCAGAAGGCGTTTATATCTTAAAATTAGATTACAGCTATGCTAATACCGAAGCTACTATCACCATACCTGGAATAAACAACGCCGTAAAAAGCATTACGACAGAAAATGCTGTGAAAGTTCAAGGCGACATGGTTACCATAACGCCACAAAGCAGTACTCGTACCAATGTTCAGATATTCGATATGACCGGTAAGATGATAGAAGCACGAGCTATTTACGGAACTACAACATTCAATATAGCACAACGCGGTATATATATCGTCAAAATCAACAACGAAGTTAAGAAAATAGCCATCAACCGTTAAGGTCTCTATCAGCCCGAGGGCTGTGGCGAATTAAAAAACTCTGCCACAGCCCATTGGGCATATCTACAATAACGTCTTTATACATAAGATAGGAAAAAGGAGATTGCTTGTATAATTATCTCTATTTTCGGTACGATGGCTTATTAATATTTCTTTTATGACACGCTACCCCAAATACATATATAACCTAACCATTACCCACTCATACTTATCATAATTACATCAAATCTATTTTTATGAGAACATCCTACCTCTTACACGGTTTGTTACTACTTTGCTTTGCTCTTGCCGGCACACAAGAAGCCGCGGCAATAAAAGCTAACCCCAACCCCATAACCGTAACACAACCCGACGGAAGCCTTCTTACCATCAGAATACACGGCGACGAAAACTTTCACTATACCACAACTCTCGACGGTTATATGATTTGTCGTGCCAATGACGGCTACTTTAAATACGTAGACAAGGATAACAACGGGATTCTCTACACCACAACACAGAAAGCAAGTAATATAGATAAACGTGACAGCGATGAACAACAGGCCGTAAGCCGCCTGCAGCCCGTAAAAAAATGGGATGCCAAGTGGAAAGCAACTCGCAAGAATGTTATCAAGAAACCGGGACGGATAATAAGTCGTCACATCTCATCTCCCTCTCTTGCCGAAGGTGAAGAAGCCGACGAGAGCCAATACTTGGTTATCCTGGTTAACTTCAAAGACTGTTCCTTCCACTTTACCCGCAACGATTTCGATATATGGCTCAACGAACCTGGTTATAACGTAGACGGAGGTACAGGTAGCGTAAAAGATTATTATCGAGACAACTCCATGGGACAATTTATTCCCAACTTTACCGTCGTAGGACCTTACACCTTAACCTATGAACAAAGTTATTATGCAGCCAATGCCGACGATGGTAGTGGCGACATAAACCCTCGTGCCATGGTCATAGAGGCTTGCAATCTTGCCAAAAGCAACAATCCCGAAATAGATTTCTCTATATTCGACAACGACAAAGACGGCTACATGGATAACGTAAATATTATTTACGCAGGATATAGCGAAGCCAGTACCGGCAACGAAAACGACATGTGGCCTCATAGTTGGACACTCGATGAAGAAGCTATCACAATAGACGGTATCACCATCGACAACTACGGATGCTCGGCCGAACTGGTCGGTGCCTCAGGTGTAAAGATGGATGGAATAGGTACTTTTACTCATGAATTTGGTCATATTCTAGGGCTCAAAGACCTTTACGACACCGACGACTATCTCAATGGATACGGCCTAGATCCCGGAGCATACACTCTTTATGCATCGGGAAGCTACAACAATGACAGCCGCACCCCTCCTTACTTGATGGCTTTTGAACGCATGCAAATGGGATGGTGTACCCCTACAGAATTATCGGGACCCGAAGATGTAACCTTACAACCACTCTATACAAACACAGCCCGCTATATCAATGCACAACCAGGGCGAGAAGAGGGCACCGGTTTTGAATGGTTCGTTTTAGAAAATCGCCAACGTGAAGGATGGGACGCCTATCTGCCCGCACATGGTCTTCTCATATATCACTACGATTATACGCAAGAGATGGTAGACGAGTATTGGTCGGTAAACGGGCCTAACAACAATTCCAAACACCGCTGCCTATATATCAAACCAGCCGACGGAATAGACGATACCAATACACGTAATGGCGATACTTATCCAGGACGCTCGGGTAACACGGAGTTTACCGATACATCGACACCCAATGCCCTCAACTGGAATGGAGAGGCTACAAACACACCCATTACCAATATACGCGAAGAGGGAGGTGTTATCTACTTCCAAGTAAAAGGAGGCGTTACACAACAAGCTATACTGAAAACCTTAACACCAAGCAATATCCGCGACACATCAGTCGAAGCTCAGGCCATAGTAGTAAACAAGACACAACCCATTACCGAGATGGGATTCTGCTGGGCTATAGATGAAGAACCTACCATCGAAAGTCTACATCAGACAGTAGAGGTAGCCGATACCATATCTTATACGATAACAAATCTCGAACCAGGCGTCAAATACAATGTACGCGCCTATATGATGCTGGCCGACAACAGCATCATATATGGAGCAGCCATACCCTTCTCGACAGAATGTAAGGTAGCCGTTGCTCCATATATTGCCGATTTTACCTCGTGGACCGATGGTGAACCCGACTGCTGGAAAATTATAGACAATAATAAAGACGGTACAACATGGATTTTCGACGAGAACGCCGACGGTATGTTATACCAATTTGATTATTGGAATAACGCCGATGATTGGCTCATCTCTACCCGTATGCTCGTCCCCGAAAACGGATGTCTATACTTTGTAAGAGGTGTCGTAGAATCTACTACCGTAGAAAACTTAGACGTCTATGTCTCTACCCGCTCTCGCGAAATAGAAGATTTTCATTTGGTAAAACGCTTTTCGTTTGCCGATAATTTCGGGGTGCAAATACCAGAAGAAGTTGACCTGAAAGAATATGCTGGACAAGAAATTTATGTTGCCTTCGTATGTCGGTCTGAAAAGCTGCAAAGCAGTCTGTGGTTATGGCAGATATATCTGGCAAGTAAACTCGATACTCCCACAATTACAAAATTTGAATCGACCGATAATGGTTTGTATTTGGAATGGACTCCCATAGAGAATGTCGTACGATATTACCTCGAATTCTCTGAAGTCACCGACGAGATATATACCAACGCCGAATTTGTACCTAGTAGCGACTTGTATGTTACAGAAGGAAATGCCGATATAAGTGCCGGTACCATATTCTTTACCGAAAACGGTGTGGTAGAGACCCGCGATTATCCCGATGGTATTATAGACTGCATGTTTATTGTCACTACTTCAGGGCCT
Source organism: uncultured Porphyromonadaceae bacterium (assembly GCA_900538705.1). Lineage (GTDB taxonomy): Bacteria > Bacteroidota > Bacteroidia > Bacteroidales > Barnesiellaceae_A > Barnesiella_A. The sequence goes on along the minus strand of UPZG01000003.1, from coordinate 95,026 downwards.
ACCGGTACAAGTACTATCTCTATCGAAGGAACTCGCGACGGCACGACATGGGAACAGGTCGGTCCTGCCATACGTAAATCGGAGTACGACAACGAAGGTTCGGAGCATCTGTTGGCTTCATATATCAGCGATAAATTATATCGCAAATTGCGAATTACATGCCAACATGGAGGACGAAACCTGAAAATAAAATACTTCACTCTGCAATATAACGACGGATACGTATGGAATGAGTTGAGTGCCGGATACGTCGAAAATAATTCTATCAATATCATAGAGACCTCACCCAACGAATTCCTCTCTGGTAAGACATATGTCGCTACAGTATATTCAGGCGACGGCATTCTCTTCTATGACGCTTCACAACCTGCCTATTTCAGTGCTCCCGACAACGTACCGCAGCATACGACAGACAAAGCTTTCGCCATAGCCGAGAATGGCAAAGTCTACATCAAAAACCTGGCTCATAATACTCATGTATTATGCTCTACCACTGATGGTGTACTACTCTATAACAACATGGTCGATGGTAATGAATGCTCATTCAGTGCTGCCGGCTACCAAGGTGTTCTTATCATTCGCCTCATACACAACGATGAAGGGCGCATCATAAAACTTGTCGTTAACCCATAAAAAACCAAACAATGAAACATATCAAATATATATTGCCCACATTAGCATTAGGAGGCTTGTTATATGTCTATGCAGGCAACATCAATGAAAAGATAAAACCGGTACAACCCACCCCGCCTCCGGCCGAACAATACACATTGCCATCCACCCCCATACGACTATCGGGTACCACCGACTGTGTTCCTTACGGCCTCTCCCTGACCGGTGTTGATGACAAACAAGTATCATTCCGATGGAATAATCCGGAGGCAATGAACGGCTATTTCGACGATTTCGAGGGGCACCCCGACTTTGTCATCAATTCTCCCGGCAGTATCGGATGGGATTATTTAGACATGGACAATGAGTACACCTACACATGGGCAGCCACCACATTCCCCAACCAAGGGCAAAAGATGGCATACATTATCATGAACCCATCCAAAACCTCTCCCGCAGTAACCGATTATCCTGGTATACAACCTTACTCGGGTAACAAAGTTCTTTTAGCCTTTACCGTTGATGGGGGTAACAACGACTTTATTATATCTCCCGAGCTGAACTTTACTGAAGAGTTCCAGATTAGTTTCCGTGCCAAAAGCTACAACGACAGTTACGGTCTTGAACGCATTCGCGTAGGGTATTCGACAAGCGGCAAACTGGCATCCGACTTCATCTTTGTGTCGCAAAATGATTATGAAGAGGTCCCCACCGAATGGACTCTTTTCCAATATCAAATACCACGTGAAGCTAAGTACGTAACCATAAATTGTGTCTCGCAAGAAGCTTTCATGCTGTTGATTGACGACATCTTCATCGGTACCAATACAGTCCGTCCCAAAAGCCAATCAGAACAATATATCACCGGTTTCAACATCTATCGGAATAATGTAAAAATCAATTCGGATGTTGTTACAGAATTGTTCTATACTGATGATGTACCTGATTATGGAGACTACACATATACCGTAACATCCGTATATGCCGATGGTAGCGAGACGGCACAATCTGAACCGCTCTCTGTAAATGTTCCCGACATACGCTTGCTTCCCTTTGAAGATCACTTCGACGGATGGATAATCGATGCCGACAACTGGGAAACTCCCGCCGACGATGCCGGAAACGCCAGTCAATGGAGTTGCGACTACTACACTTACGGATTGGCCAATCCATCGGCGACCTACCGTTTCTCCAATATCGACAATTACTCACACTCTCTTATCTCACGAGAACTGCGCTCTATCAACCCCGAGAAAGCCTACCTGAGGTTTAAACTACGCCATCTCAATTATAATAGCGTTGTAGGCGATACTTTATCGGTAGAGGTCTCTTGTGACAACGGTACAAACTGGCAGAACATTGCTATGTTCGATAACTCAGAAGGGACTTTTGAACCCCGCATCGAACAATTTAATTTGGGCGAAATACTCAACAATGAACTTTTCCGTATACGTTTCAGAGCGCATGGAGCAAATGCCTATTACATAGATTATTGGTATGTTGACGACATAAAAGTATGGGAACCCGAGTGGACAAACGCCCAACTGACCGTGCAATCGCAAGGCATGCCGGTAGCCAATTGCCTTGTCACGATGATAGCCGATCATGGAGCTGAACTCTACCTGACTACAGACGAAAACGGCCAAATTGACCTTGCTCAAATCGAGAAAGGTAATTATACTATAACCATAGAGCACGAAGGCTGTAACCTCTACGAAGCCCAATGGACGATAACAGGTGATGGCAATAACACGTTTACCGCTAATATCTCCAGTCCCAAACTAACTGTCGATGCCGAAGCGATACACGTAGACTTGCGAGCTGAAGAAAAAGCAACCAAAGAGTTGAAACTGAAAAATGAAGGCGACGGGCCTCTGCACTATACCATAGAAGCTGCCTACGATGCCAACTCGAGTAACATCGAAGACCGTTGGAATATACAGAAGAGCTTCGACGCCTCGGGCGACCTGCAAACATCGGTAGTCTTCGATGGAGAGTACTACTATACAGCGTCGTGGTACTACATGGGCACATATTACAAATATGACGCCGACGGTAATTTCCTCGAAGAGTTTACTATTCCGGGCATGTATTACAAGATGTACGACTTAGCTTTCGATGGCACCTATTTCTATGGCAGCGACAATACCAACGTCATATTCCAGTTAGATTTCAAGAATAAACGGATTGTCAATAAGATAACTATCGCATCGGAACCCGATTTGAAAATAACACACTGCGCTTATGATACCCGCAACGACCAATTTTGGGTAGGTGGCTTCTATACGTTAGGACGCGTCGACCGCGATGGTAATGTTACCGTATCCTTCCGCGACATATCGACCGATGTAGAAATGGCAGTCTACGGCTCGGCATTCGACAATGTAACCCCGGGAGGCCCGTATCTGTGGTTTGGCAACGAAGTCGTATCGGGAAACAATGTCATAGATAAAGTACTCATCTCGCAATATAACCTCAATACCCGACAGGTTACCACTGTAGAACATCATGTGGGAGACATTCCGGGATACCAAATAGGTATTGTAGGTGCGCCCAACTACATTTGTGGTATTGAGACATCAACCCATATTGTAGACGGTACCCTGTCACTGGTTGGTATTTTGCAACAATCGCCATCGCGTATCTTCGTATATAAGCTGTGTGATGTAGAGTCGTGGCTTACTTTCGAGCCCAAAACTGGTTCGTTAGAAAGCGGCGAGGAAAAATCTATTACCATCAACTTCGATGCCCGCAATGGTGTTGTAGGCAATACCTACGAAACGACATTAGACCTCTATTCCCTGCCAGGTACTGAGAAAAAGAGTCTGCCCATCAGCTATACAGTGACTGCGGCCTCTGAAACGCCACGTCCTACTAACCTTACAGCCACAATCGAAGGTGACGCACATGTAGTACTTACATGGGAAAATGGTAGCTCCGACCTCTCGCCTATCGGATACAACATATACCGTAACGGAACAAAAATCACAGAGACACCAGTTACCACCATGCAATACCGTGACGAAAATGTCGCTCACGGCGATTATTGCTATACCGTCACTGCCATATATAATGAAGATAAAGAGTCTATACAATCAGACGAGATTCAAATATATATGAAAATAGGCGCTCCCTATTTTGCGCCGACAGGATTGTCACATACTGTGACCAGCAACAAGATGGTATCGTTATCGTGGCAATCGCCCACCGAGATGCAACAAACCGCTACCACCCTGCGCTGGGATAATGGTGTCAACAGTGACGCCATAGGTATGAGCGAGGGTGGATATTTCTGGGCTGGCATGGCATGGGAATATGCCGATTTGATAGAATATCGAGGGATGATACTCGACGAGGTTCAGCTATTTATCCAAGAACAGTACACATCACTGACACTACAAGTTTACAAGGACGACCAACGAGTTGTATCGCAAAACATACGCTCAGAGGTTGAATTTGGGGCTTTTAATACCTTTACCTTGACCAACCCGGTAACTATAGAACCAGGTTACGATTATAAAGTCGTCTTCCTCGTATCTCATCAATCGGGTATGCGTCCTATTGGAGTAGACAATACCGTAGCCGTCAACGGGAAAGGTAACATCTTCTCTACCGATGGTAAAGAGTGGTATCCGGCTACCTACTTGGGCATAGGCAACAACAACTTCAATATGGCTATCCATCTTTCACCATCGACAAGCGACGAAGAAATGCCATCAGGATATAACATATATCGCGATGGTACCCGTGTCAACGACACTCTTGTAACAGAAATGGGCTATCATGAAGAGTTGTCTACGCCGGGCTCATACATGTATCAGGTCTCTTCGGTCTACAACAACAATGGCGAATCGCCACTCTCTGATGCTACGCAAGTAGAAATTATCAATCTCGGCACACCGGTTGCCCCGACAAATGTAAATGCCGAAGTTGAATACAACCGCACCATCAGATTGCGCTGGGATTTCCCGTTGGAACAAGGCAGTACATTCCCGGTCGATATAGAAAATACTTATGTTACCTGTCGAGAAGGATATCCCGAATATGTAAGCATGTTCCGTGGATATATTCCGGGGGAGATGGGAATTGCCTCAGATGGCGAATACATATATACCTCTATGCACAACTCTAACGGAACCATAAACAAATACACTCTTGATGGTGAATTTGTAGAAAGCTTCATTATCAGTAACACAATGGTAGGTATACGCAATCTCACATTCGATGGTTCGCACTTCTATGCGGCAGACTCGGAGTCGAGTTGCATCTATCAACTCGATATGGAGAATAAGACCGTAACAGATACTATCTCCATATCAGAGATAGCACTCCATGTTACCTATATTCCCGACTTGGACAACGGTCGCGGCGGATTTGAAGTAGGTGACTGGGAAACAAGTATCTATGTATCTAAACGAGGTGCCAAGTTAGGAAATGGACCTTCCTATGTAGGAGCTGCCGGTACAGCGTATTACAACGGCATACTCTATGCATTTGAACAAGGTCGCGACAGCCGTTATACGCTGTGCTGCTACGACTTTGCCACAGGCGAAGAGATTGCTTGCATAGACATCGGTGAGTATGTCGAAATAAACCCTGAGACAAATGCTTCGGCCGGTGGCATGTCGGTTATTAACACCCGCGACGGACTTACACTTCTTGCCATGGTTTTACAAGAACCTTCAAACAGCCGCTTCATATTCTTCGACTTAGGTAGTATACCAGGGCTCGACGGATATAACATCTACCGGAATGGAGAGAAACGCAACGATAAACCGTTGAAGTTCCGCTCTTTCACAGAAGACGAGTCTGTACCGGGCGAATACAACTATGAGATAGAGACCGTATATATCGACGGCTCTACATCAGGTAAATCGCCGGTTGCATCGGTAGAGATATATGATGCTGACGTTTGCGATGCTCCCATCGACGTAAAGGGTAAACAAACATCGTATGGTTACGATGTGGTCATCTCGTATGTCGATGCCACAGCCATGCTTACCGACACATACGAGAGTGCCGAAGAGGGTACGGTAGGAGAAGCCTTTACCCAGACAGGTTGGACCAATACCAACAATGCATGGAGTGTAACCGATACCGATGCTTACGAAGGCATGAACTCGTTACTCACTGATGCAGAAAATAGCGGCTACCTCATCATACCAGTGGGCAATTACGACAGTAACTTCGTATTCTCATTCACAGCCCGTAACAGTGACGACCATAATGGCAACGGACGTATCAGAATACTCACTTCTACCGGTAGTCAACTTGTCTCAGACTTTATACCCTTACAATACGTAACGACTACCGAAGCATGGAAAAAGTATTCTTTCTCTCTACCTGCCGGCACAAAATATATTGCATTGAGTACCGACAAGGGAGTTGCTGCCCAATATGTAGATGCTATCTCTATAAATAGCGAAGAAGTTGGGCAAATATATGGTTACGATATATTCAGAGACGGAGAACAACTAAACGAAAGCCCCGTAACGGAAATAAGTTATACCGACCACAATTTGTTACCTGGAACTTACACTTATCAGGTACGTGCATACTATGTAAATTCTTGTATAAGTGATCTAACCGAAGCCATTACAGTCAACGTCGATTACAGCAACAACTGTCAACGCCCGGGACACCTCTATGTAGAAAATAGTGATGAAGGCCGATTACTCACATGGAGTGCTCCGGCTTTGGGCGATGCCATTAACTTGAAATGGCACAGTGGTAATGCTTACGATGCTGCCGGAATGCCCAGCGGCGGATGCTACTTTGCCGGGGTAGAATGGAGTGCCGAAGAGCTGTCGCAATATAGCTCGCTGTCGCTTTCGGAGGTTGAATTCTACATCAACCAAATTCCCGATGCATTGTTTATATTGGTTTACAAAGGTAACGAGCTTATTGCACAACAATATGTACCCGAATTGCAACAATACAGCTTCAATACCGTAGCATTGGACAATCCCATACACATCGATAGTAGCAAGAGTATGAGAGTTGCCATCTACGTAGAACACAACGAAATTTCAGTACCGCTCGGTTATGACGAAGGTCCTGCCAAAACAGGCAAAGGAGACTTGTATTCATCTGATGGTGTTACATGGTCTACACTTACATCAAACAGCATAGACGGCAACTGGAATATTACCCTCGGACTACGGGCTTACGCCGATAACAGCTCGGTAAATACCAATCCATCGAGCCAAAAGGTTGCTCAGGTATTTACACCCCGTATTAAAGTTAATACTTTGGGAAATAATACTTTACGCAGTGTACCACTGGCTCAGCCTACAAGCTCTACCCGCAACACATTCGAGGGATACAATGTATATTGCAACAGCCAATGCCTTAATGACATGCCACTACAAACAACGCAATATCTCGATAGTGAAAATCACTTCGGACACTATTACGAGTACCAAGTGACAGCCATCTATTCGGGTTGTGGCGAAGTGGGCTCAAATGTTGTCAGGTTTGAGGTATCAGGCTTAGAAAACAACCTTACCAATACAGTACGTTTCTATTACAAAGAAGGTTCCATCATTGCCGAAGGTCTTCAACAAAGTACACCAGTGATACTCTTCGATGCAAGTGGAAAAATTGTACACTCGGGTATGACTTTCGAACCTGCTCCATATATCATCGACGCTTCTGGCATGCCCGAAGGTGTATACCTGATATATGCAGGACGATACTGTGAAAAGATTCTTGTAAAGAAATAACAATAACTTATCTTGCTTCATGCGAGGGCCTGCCTATGTTTTATCGAGGCAGGCCCTCGTTTTATCATCATATATACACCGGGCTTCACGTACCTGACTATCGGGTATAAATATTACTCATATACTTATACACCAATGACGATACAGTAGCTATAATAGAAGCATTTACTGCATCACTTTCGTACGAATCGCACACAAAGACAGCTATGTAATAACACTTCCCATCTGGCAATACGACAAAACCAGCATCATTATCGGCTATCTTCTTACCATCAGGGGCACGGTCTGACGAACCCGTTTTATGTCCCATGGCTATACCTTTAGGCACACCGGCCAATAGTTTTTCTTTCCCGGTTACTGTCTGAAATAACACTTGCTCCAAAAAATAGCGTTGCATTACTGGTAACCAATCGGTAGCAAAACAGCGGTAAAACATCATCGCCACATCGTGTGGAGTAGCTTTATTAAGACGTTGCAAGTCTCTCTCGACGTGCATAACTGCTTCGTTGGCACAAATATGAGTGTGACTGAAACCGCTATCCCTCACATAGTTTTGTACTTGTTCGATGCCATCCATCCATGCTATAAGAATATCGCACGCATTGTTGTCACTCAAAGACAAACTATAGGACAGCAATTGTGACAAAGAGAGATATATTCCTCCTTCCGGATAACGCTCTCGCAAAGGACTATATGTATCCGATGGCAATTGCTCTTTCGACACATACAAACAACTATCCAATGATATATTCTCACGATGTATTTTGTCTAATACTGCAAGAGCACAAGGAAACTTAAAAACACTCAACAAGGGAAACAATATACTATCGTTGACATTTACCACCTTGTTACCACTACTATCAAGGACCGAAATACCCACAACAGCCCTCTTATCAACAATCACAGAAGTTATCTTCTCTTGCAACTGTTTCTGCGACATAATTTCTTCATCTTGCGCACACACAGCAACCATCGAAGCCAATCCTACCAAAAACAAAAACAATTTTTTCATATAGTCACTTTATTGCAAAGATAACGATATAAAAAATCCCGCCCCCAAACATAGGAGCGGGAAGATATTATATGCTATAAAACAAAATTCTTACAACACTTTATGGCACTCCATACCAAAGGCTTCGGCTACACCGGGGAAGGTAACTTTTCCATCAACCACATTCAAGCCGGCTGCCAGACCAGCATCGGCACGACAAGCCTTTTCCCAGCCCATATCGGCCAACTTGATGGCATAAGGCAGGGTAGCATTAGTAAGAGCCAAGGTCGAAGTATAAGGTACTGCACCAGGAATGTTGGCTACACAATAATGTACAACACCATCTACAGTATATATAGGTTCGGCATGTGTTGTGGGATGCGACGTCTCGAAGCAACCACCTTGGTCTATGGCAACATCTACCATCACCGTTCCGGGACGCATCAATGCCAACATTTCGCGTGAAACAAGATGCGGAGCTTTAGCTCCCGGTATGAGCACGGCACCAATCACAAGGTCGGTCGTAGGCAATTCTTGCTCTATATTGTGAGTCGACGAGAAGAGCGTCTTCACATTGCGCGGCATCACCTCGCTCAAATAGCGCAAGCGCGGCAACGAAATATCACACAATGTAACATCGGCACCCATACCAGCAGCCATCAGAGCCGCATTAGTACCTACTACGCCACCACCCAATACCAATACTTTGGCGGGTTTTACTCCAGGGACACCACCCATCAATACGCCACGGCCTCCTTGGGGTTTCTCCATGAAACGAGCACCTTCCTGTATCGACATGCGACCGGCTACTTCACTCATGGGAACCAACAGGGGTAATGCTCCATTGCGGTCAACTACCGTTTCGTAAGCCAAACAGGTTGCACCGCTTGCCAACATGGCGTCGGTAAGTTCTCTATCGCATGCAAAGTGGAAATAGGTAAAGAGCAATTGACCTTTACGCACCAATTTATACTCGGGCTTGATAGGCTCTTTTACCTTGATAATCATCTCGGCAATGGCATATACATCTTCTATGGTAGGCAATATTTGGGCACCGGCATTTACATAATCATCATCGGCAAAACCACTGTTTTCGCCTGCCGTATGTTGCACATACACTGTATGCCCGTGCTTCACCAATTCGCGGGCTCCAGCTGGGGTAAGAGATACTCTGTTTTCGTTGTTCTTAATTTCTTTAGGGACACCAATAATCATAGTAATAGTAGTTTAAGGTTTAACACCCCCAAAGGTAAAAATAAAATTAGAAAAACATAATCGGGAGGCCATTTCTTTTCTATTGCAACCTTATTTCTTTTGCGACAGAGCATCATGCGTTATACTTCATAGTATTTAAATAAAGAGGTTGCAACAGAATTTCCCAATTCGTTGCAACCTACATATGCCACATTATGATATAATGCTATTGTTCCCCAATAGTCATAAAAAAGAGCCTAACTTTTAAAATAATCATTGTCGTCAGGAATCTCACTGTCGACTAAACGAGCAAAGAAATTCATTCTACAAGCTTTTTCACGGGCAAACATCGCTTTCGTTCCCTCTTGTGAATAAGAAAAACTTATCGAATTATTAATAGACAGATTCTTTGCAATACGTGCCACGTCCTGATTGGTACCTATATACGTAAACACCCAATGCTTGCTACGCAGTCTTTCTACCAATTCTTTTATGCCTGCCCCGTGAAACTCGCATGAAGCATTCTCCTCTCCATCAGTTATTATCGTTACCAAAACGACATCGCCACTTCTTGTTTTTTGCTCCAAAGACAAAAGCGACATACCCATAGCGTCATACAACGGGGTAGTGCAATTAGGACAGAAGTCGCTTTCTTTCAGTTCGGGTATCTCTTCTACAGGCCGAACATCGTAAACAGTAGAGATTTTATCTCCATTGAAAGTTACCAACGACACAAAATGCCGCTGAGATGAGAATTTCTTCTGAGCTGCCTTTATCGTTTGTACAGTTTCATTAAAGCCACTTACCGCCTCCCTTTTTATCAGCTCCATAGAGCCACTTTCATCTAAAATAATCAAGTTAAAGACTCGTTGCTCTGCAATGTGGCTCTCTTCTTTTTCTTTCTGAATTTCCATATTCTTCTCCTATTTTTAAGGTTTACACCAATAAGTGGGAAAAGAATCGGTAACGTTACAAAAAACATCGTCTTTTTTTTAATCTGACTCAGCAAGATAACGGTCTAAAAGCATCAAGAATTCATTTGACGACGCTATTGACTGTTTATTATAATAGCTCATCGATGGAGAAGGTCTATTATAAAGAATCTCATCCTCCTCAGGTTCTTCGCCTTCATTGATAAAATCCATCACCTTTTTACACATACGAGAAAAGAAAGTCTCACGTGCCGGAGCATAACATTGCTTCCGAGGCTTCCAAGCGGCCTCCTCATCAACCTCGTCATACGACGAATAAAACGACGACGGCATGCTCGAGGGAGCTGCTGCCAGCGGCAACTCTTCGGCTGCCCGTTCACGCATCATCTTTATCACTTCGAAACAACGTGAAAAATCGGTTTTTAACAAAGTGTGTACCGACTCTACCTCCTCGGGGCTACATTGCAGATAGACATATCTATACAACAAATCATTATCGACTTTCATAACCTCATTTATTACTACTATCCAACAATCTTCGTATCTTGTTTTTCAGCCTATGGCGCATCACTCGCAAATTTCCTTGCGTACAGCCCAGCGTTACAGCCAGCTCATAGGTATCTCGCTTGCTTCCGTTTTTCATTGCATACAGGTCTGAGAAGAAAATATATCGTTCGGGAGCCGAGAAAGAGCGATTTACCAACTCCAGTAAACGTATTGCCACATCTATCTCACCAGGCGAAAAAAACGTCTCCTCTTCATCTATATCGCTTCTATCCATAACGGCCTTCTCTGTCTGCTTTGCTTTCTTGTAACGTCCGGCAAGAAAATATCTGAAACAACGCCACATCCACCCATCGAGTCTCGACGCATCGCGTATCAACATCAAAGAGGCATACGGCATAGGATTATCACGATGTTCTCCATCTCGCAAATAGAAGAAAAAGTCCATCAATGTGTCATAACAAACATCCTCATCAACCATATCATATCGCCCCATCTCTTTACGTAGGGTATCATGCATACGCACAAAAATAAGATAGTACATGGCTCCATCATCGGCAGCATGGCACAGCCGTTCTACCAACGCCACATTATCCATCTCGTCATATTTTGCTATCTCGAGCATACTCAAAAAGTTACATTCACAAACAAAGATAGTAAAAGACGAGTGTAGAAAAAACAAGCTCGCTTTATTTTTTATGCCGAGCCGCATTCTGTCTTATCGAAAGACACAAAATCTGTTACCAACAGCCATGCTTGCACATAAAAACAAGATACCTACCTATCAAAGGCCCATGCATTCTTCAAAACGAACTAACGGCGCATCATATCATCGTCACATTTTCTATCGATTGTTACCGAGAAACAGACTCCATTTTATTTGTCATTCTCTGTCTCTTGCACTACCTTTGCCCATACAAATTTGTTATAGTCTTAGTTATAAAAGTTATTTATCATGTATCCTCTTACATTTAACGACCTTTTCAAATCCGTTATATGGGGCGGCGACAAAATAGGCCGTTTTAAAGGCATTAAACTCACACAAGAATCAGTGGGCGAAAGTTGGGAAATTTCAGACGTAAAAGGGAACGTCTCTGTGGTAAAAAATGGAGCCGACGCAGGCATATCGCTCGACGACCTCATACGTCGCGATGGCGCGAAACTCCTCGGCAAGCATGTTGAGCAAAACTTCGGGACAACTTTTCCTCTGCTTATCAAGTTTATCGATGCACGCGACAACCTCTCCATACAAGTACACCCCAATGATACATTGGCTCAAAAACGCCATAACTCCCGTGGAAAAACGGAGATGTGGTATGTCATAGATGCCGAACCGGGAGCCGGACTTTACTCGGGATTCTCTCGCCAGATTACACCCGATGAGTATGTACGCCGTGTAGCCGACGATACCATCACCGACGTACTTGCCTTCCATCCAGTAAAAAAGGGCGATGTATTCTTCCTCCCTGCTGGGCGCATACATGCCATAGGTAAGGGAATCTTCATTGCCGAGATACAACAAACCTCAGATATAACCTATCGCATATACGACTACAACCGCAAGGGTGCCGACGGAAAACCACGTCAATTGCATACAGAGCTTGCCAAAGACGCCATCGATTACAAGATGTACGATGACTTGAAGACCTCATACACTCCTGCCATTAACCAAATTGTACCATTAGTATCGTGTCCCTACTTTACCACTTCGGTACTACATATTGACAAACCGATGACGTGCCCGGTAGCAGCACACGACTCCTTCTCGGTATATATCTGCATGGATGGTGCTGCCACCCTAACCGATAGCAATGGCAACTCTATCGAACTGCACCGTGGCGAGACGTGTCTCATTCCGGCAGAAACAACCGAGGTTACCCTCACACCACACGACAATGCCCTCTTACTCGAAAGCTATATTGCATAACATAAAAGAGTTCTTATAACACAAAGGGCGTCTCAAAATAAAAAAAAGAGATAAGCTTACTTACAATCTATAAGTTATAACATAAAAATCTCCTACTTTAGTCTTTGTTTTATTCAATTACAGGACTAAAAGTAGGAGATTTTTTATTTCTATGTTCCAATTATTAGATTTTTATTTTTGCAATTCTATTTTGAGACAGCCTATCTTATTTCAAGATACAATTAGTTTCTTCTATACGAGTCAATCAAAAATAATTATTCTTTTATTAACCCAACTCCTTTTTTCTTACTAACAACATATCTTCTAATAATATATGCGAATAATTGCCCCCACATGGAATACATGTATGAGAATATTTTCGCAGGGGAGCATCATTTAATCTAATAACCATGTTCCAATAAGAACAATTATCTATGCCATAACCGGGATCTAAGCAAAATAATTTTGTTAATTCTGTTTTTTCAGATTCTTCATAACCTATTACCAACACAGCATGCCCTTCTTTTCCCCAAGAAATTCCTAACATTACTGGGAACCCATTATCAATATTATCTTTTACAACCTTCGCATCAAACATGTAACTCTCTATCGAGACCTTTTTTCTAAATGAATGATTTAATTTCTCTTCTATCTGATCAAAAGAAAAACCACTACGACATAACCCTTCTATCTCAAAAAACTCTTTATACAATCTACCTTTTGAACATCTTTTATCACTATCAAAAGTGTTTCCTAAATTTATAACATTCTCTCTTCTTAATACTTTTAGTATTATAAAATACATCATTAATGAATAGACAGCACACGCACCATCCATATCACCTTGCCTTAAATGAATGTGCTGCACTTTATGGTTCATTATACCCACTTCATAAGTATTGCTTTTTTTATCAAAAGCAATATCCAAACAATCTAAAATCTTAATCATATTTCAATAAATTAATACATCATTCTCCCTCTCAATTCAGTTCAAAAGAGATAGGCTCGTTAGCCTCATCCCACGACTGCAAGAAATCGAGTAACTCAGGTGTCAAACGGTAACGACGACGGGTACGCAACATAGCCCAACGGTCTATCTTGGCATCATATATTTTCAGTGAAAGCGTCACACTATTATGAGTAGTCTCATGCAGCTGGTCAGATAAAGCCCCGATAAAAGCCTCGGTCAATGCGCCCAACGGGAGCTTCACAGCCAACCGGTCGAAAAGTTTTCCCTGTACATCGGCTAGCAATTCGATAGAGCTTATCGACAGATTTATCTTGTCATTGTAGCGACTACGCTCATAGCGAGCATGTATATATACAAAAGTATTGGTACCTGTTTTTCCGTATTTCGAATAGTTTACATAGTCTTTACCGAAAAGCGGTATCTCGTCGGCTCCCGTATAATCTTCTATCTTTAAAAAGGCATACGGATTACCGGTTTTACCTACTTTTTCGCGATAGCCCACAATAATACCGCCAAAGGTAAGGTCTTTGCCGAGCAAATCTTCTTTATTCTTCATATCAGACATGCGCGTATTACAACCATACTCCAACTCAATCTTATAATGGTCGAGGGGATGAGCCGAGAGGTAAAGTCCAACCAACTCGCGCTCGCGCTCAAGACGCATTACCTGAGGCAACTCTTGTACTTGGGGAATCTCCGGACGGCTCGTAGTAGAGGCCATCACTGCCTCTCCCCACAACGAAGTAACTTGTGCCGAACGGTCGGCTTGCACACGCTGGCCATACTTTACAAGCGTATCTACAAATCCTATCTCACCCTCAGCTGCAGGCAGGAAATTCTCGCGTTTCACTTCCTTGAAGCTATCAAATGCCCCGGCAAGAGCCAACGACTCTATGGTTTTCTTGTTACATGCCGAGAGGTTGATACGCTCTATAAAATCGAATATCGACTGGTAATTACCGCCTTTCTCACGCTCTGCAATGATTGATTGTACGGCAGCCTCGCCTACCCCTTTGATGGCACCCAGACCAAAGCGAATATCACCACGACGGTTTACCGAAAACTTAAACTGGCTCTCGTTAATATCAGGGCCCAACACTTGTATTTTCATCGACTTACACTCGTTCATGAACTTTGTTATATCGCTTATGTCCGAGAGGTTACGACTCAATACCGCAGCCATATATTCCGAGGGATAATTAGCTTTAAGATAGGCCGTTTGGAAAGCTACCCATGAGTAACACGTGGCATGACTTTTATTGAATGCATAGGATGCAAATTTCTCCCAGTCACTCCAAATCTTTTCCAACACTTTCTCATCATGCCCATTGGCTTTTCCTCCCGATATGAATTTAGGCTTCAGCGCATCCAGCTTATCTTTGAGTTTCTTACCCATAGCCTTGCGCAATGCGTCCGACTCACCCCTTGTAAAGTTGGCCAACAGACGCGATAGTAACATCACCTGCTCCTGGTATACGGTAATACCATAGGTATCTTTCAGGTACTTCTCCATGACCGGAATATCGTACGTGATAGGCTCTTGCCCATGCTTACGTGCAATAAATTGCGGAATATACTCCATAGGTCCTGGACGATAGAGCGCATTCATGGCTATGAGGTCTTCAAAAGTTGAAGGCTGCAACTCCCTCAAGTACTTTTGCATACCGGGAGATTCAAACTGAAAAGTTCCCGTCGTACGCCCCTCACAATAGAGTTTATAGGTAGCAGGGTCGTCAATAGATATCTTGTCTATATCAATTGTTTTACCAGAGCGTAAACGTATGTTCTCCACAGCCTCTTTAATGATAGAGAGCGTTTTCAGGCCCAAAAAGTCCATCTTTATCATTCCGGTCTCTTCTATCACACTGCCCTCGTACTGTGTAACAAGCATCTTCTCACCCGTTGTCTTGTCGTCGGCCGTACTCACAGGTACCCAGTCGGTAATATCGTCACGACCTATTATCACACCGCAGGCGTGTACCCCGGTATTACGCACATTGCCTTCGAGCATCTGTGCATAGCGCATTGTCTCGGCAATCTTTGAGTCGCTACTCTCGCACGCAGCACGCAGCTCTGGCACAGCGGCAATACAGTTTTTCAGATTTACTTTCGGAGATTTCCCGTCAACCTCGGGCAAGCGGTCGGGTATCAGTTTAGTCAAACGGTCTGACTCTGAGATAGAAAGCCCCTCAACTCTCGCCACATCCTTGATAGAGAGTTTCGTAGCCATCGTACCATATGTAATAATATGAGCAACTTTCTCATAGCCATATTTATCGGTCACCCACTTCAAGACTTGACCGCGACCATCATCATCGAAGTCTATATCTATATCAGGCAACGATATACGGTCGGGGTTTAGGAAACGCTCAAACAGGAGATCATATTTGATAGGGTCAATTTGCGTGATACCAAGACAATAAGCTACGCACGAACCTGCGGCAGAACCACGGCCGGGACCTACCGAGACGCCCATTTTACGGGCAGCCGATATGAAATCTTGCACAATAAGGAAGTATCCGGGAAAACCCATTGTCTTCATAATGTGCAACTCAAAGTTTATCCGTTCCATCAGTTCGTCCGAGAGTGGGTCTCCGTAGCGACGAGCTGCTCCTTCAAAAGCCAACTTACGCAGATAGTCGGCCTCGAGCTTAATACGATACAACTTGTCGTAACCACCCATATTCTCTATCTTTTTGCGGGCTTTTTCATCGCTCATAGTCACGTTGCCGTGCTCGTCACGCGTAAATTCGTTAAAAAGGTCTTCCTCTGTAAAACGACGACGATACTCTTCTTCTGTACCAAACTCCTCAGGTATCTTGAAAGTAGGCATGATGGGTGCATGATCTATCGAATAGGTCTCTACCTTATCAAGAACTTCGAGCGTATTGGTCATTGCCTCAGGAATATCACCAAAGACTTCGCTCATCTCGTCGCAAGTCTTAAACCACTCCTGTTTGGTATAAAGCAGCCTATTAGGGTCATCAAGGTCTTTACCTGTATTAAGACAAATAAGTCGGTCGTGAGCCTCGGCATTTTCTTCATCAACAAAATGTACATCATTGGTACATACAAGTTTCACACCCTGACGCTGGGCTATCTCTATGAGATATTTATTTACAGCCACCTGTTTCTCATAAGTATCGTGTGCAGCCCGTGCAACAGTTGCTTTGTGACGCTGCAACTCGAGATAATAGTCGTCGCCCCATATTCCTTTAAACCATTTTACAGCCTCCTCGGCTGCCTCGACACTCTCTTTCATTAATTTCTGAGGTATCTCGCCGCCCAAACAGGCCGAACAAATAATAAGACCCTCGTGATATTTCTCAAGCTCTGCCTTATCCGTGCGTGGATGGTAATAATAACCTCGCGTCCATGCATTAGAGACTAACTTCACCAAGTTATGGTACCCCTTCTGATTCTTTGCCAATACTATCAAGTGCCATCCGCCGGCATCAGTCTTATCACCCCGCATATCCATGGAACGCCGAGCGACATACATCTCGCATCCAAGTATAGGCTTAAAGATTTTCTGTTCCAGCGCTGCTATCTCGTCGGCAAGTTGAGCCATCTCGGCCTCTTTGGCCTCCTTATCAAAAGGAGTTGCAGCTGTCTCACCGGTAACTTTTTCAGTAGAAGAGTCGGAAGTGTCTTCCTCCGCTTTACTCTTTGCCTCCTCGGCAGCCTTTATTTCGGCCTCTATAGCAGCAATTTTCTTTTTCAGCTCTCCGATATGCTCTTTTACCTTTCCGTTCTTCTTCTTTACATAGTTGTAAAACTCCTTGATGCCAAACATATTACCATGGTCGGTCAGAGCCATACCACGCTGACCATCAGCTATAGCTTTGTCGACCAATGCCTGTATCGAAGCCTGTCCATCGAGAATAGAGTATTGCGAGTGTACATGCAAATGTACAAATGGATATTTCATAATAAGCTGTTATTTAATATTTTATAGCAATACTGCAGTATTGCCGTGCTGCTCACTTAACGAGCTATAAAGATAAAAATTTTATACCATAAACCTCCGTACTGCCAGTCTCTTTTTCACCGGCAGCACAACAAATTTTATACTTGTGGGTTTCTTGTCAATAGCCTACTTTACGCGGAGCAAAAGAGCCATCCCACACAAAACTACTTACATCGTCGGCCGTTACGACACCACGAGTTGCGTCTTCAGCACTACGACTTTCGCGCAATTGTGTTACATCGGCTATCGTGCGAGCTATAATTTTCATGGTACGGGCGTTAGCATATCCCAAATCACGATGATTGCATATATCGTCTATGTATTTCTTCAACACAACAGCTGCTCCTTCACTCACTGTAATGGAATAACCTTCGCACAACATCTTGGTAAGAATGTCATAAAGCTCGCTTGAGCTGTAATCTTCAAACACCAAAGTATTATCAATTTCTACAATGCCACGACGCGACAATCCGGCCACAAGAGGCTGACGTATGGTCTCATGCTCGGCAATAATCAAAGCATACGAACCGGGCAACTCAGCTGTATACGAGGTAAGCTTTATGCGCAATTTTTCACTGTCGAAGTGCGACTGCGGATTCTTAAACTGAGGAGCATCGCCATCGACAAAGAGTAATCCTTGGCGCGAGCGTTCCATGGCCGAACGTAATATCTCATCGACCTTATAATCGGGCACATTATATATCTCTTCGGCTTTCAGCTCTACCATTTGACCTTTCTCAAGCAAATGCATAGCATGTAACAGACGGCCCATAATACCCGCTACCGTACTTTTCCCGGTACCCGTATTCCCCACAAAACTCCACTTCATAGGGACATCATCGGCTACATGACCTTTTTTATTACGGTACCGTGCCACTTCCACAAAATTGTGAATGGCAACTTTTACTTTCTCAAGCCCCACCATGCCATCCAACTCTCGAAGAGCCTCCTTTATCTCTTCCTCGTCGAACCCGTTGTTACGAATAGCTATCGCCTCCTCGTCGGTGATAGGTATATCTTCGGGTAGAATGGTCTGTAACACTTTGGCGTCTTTCTGGTTACCGGCAGGCATAGCCGCTATGCGATTACTCATCGCCGGTATGATACGGGTCGATATAAGCCGCGAAATAAAGCGGCCGTTACCAAAATGGGCATTCTTCTTGCGGCATTCTTTCTCTACAAGGGCACGTAATTTTTCCCGAGCCTCCCGGGTGAAACAGTAACCTCCACGCTGTACTACAATATCGGCAATCTGTAACAACTCGTCGACACTGTAATCTTCAAAATGGAATACATAGGGAAAACGCGACCGCAACCCTGGATTGCACGACAACATCTCTTCCATCTCTTTAGGATAGCCGGCCAATATCACCAGCATATCTACCTCCTCGCGACTGAGTACCGTCAGCAAAGTCTCTATGGCACGCATTCCAAAGTCGTTTTTGGTATTTTCTCCGCCTATGTATAGGTTGTATGCCTCATCGATAAACAAAACATTTCCTTGTGCCTGCTTGAGGATACGCTTCATCTTCTTCTCTGTCTCGCCTATATGGGCGCCTACCATATCGGTTCGTTCTACCCGTATCACATTGCCTCGCGACAAAAGTCCGAGAGAATAATAAATCTCACCCATAAAGTCGGCTACGGTTGTCTTACCGGTACCGGGATTACCGGTAAAGACCATGTGCAGAGGCGGTTGCTCGGTATGCAACCCGGCTTCACGACGCAACGTCAACAGTTTTACAAAGTTGAGATGGCTCTCTATACTTTTTTTCAACTCGTCAAGTCCTACCATCTTCTGCAACTTCTGCAGCGATTTATCATAGTCGCCA
This sequence comes from uncultured Porphyromonadaceae bacterium, assembly GCA_900538705.1. Classification (GTDB taxonomy): domain Bacteria; phylum Bacteroidota; class Bacteroidia; order Bacteroidales; family Barnesiellaceae_A; genus Barnesiella_A. The sequence continues at coordinate 75,390 of UPZG01000003.1, read as the reverse complement.
TAAGCTACAGCAGGAATATCATCGCGCACAATCGTCGACAAATCTTCTACAGTAGGCGACGGAAGAGCACATACCCGAGCCGATAAAGCCGGCAACACCTCATTGGTCAAAAGATTCTCTATATACCGGCCATTACCGAAGGTGTCGTCTTTGACACTGTAAGCACGACGTACAACGCTATACAACGCCTTACGGGCATCGTCAGAAAGGACATACTGATATTTCTTACAATAGAGGTCGGCTATCTGCATCAGCTCATCGACACTATAATCATCAAAATAGTATCTGTTACTCTCTGGCAGACGCGAATTGAAACCAGGATTAGCCTCCAACATCGCTTTCATCTCCTTGGGATAACCGGCCAAAATCAACATCCAATCACGCTGCTCTTTATCGGCCAATGCCGTCATGAGAGTTTCCAGCACGTTCAGTCCCGGGTCTTTAGGGTCACCTGCTTTATACAGCGAGTAAGCCTCGTCAATGAAAAGTATACCGCCTTCTGCCCGTTTCAATGCATTGAGGGTCTTTTCACTTTCGCTGCTATAAAACTGTCCTATCAAGGTACTGCGTTCTTCAAAAACGACATGACCCTTTGACAGCAAGCCGGCATCTTTGAATATCTTACCTATAAGGCCGGCCACCGTTGTTTTACCGGTACCGGGATTACCTATAAACACTGCATGCAAAGGCAACATATTAATGGGCAACCCGGCAGCACGACGTTTATAGTTGAGTCGTGCCAAGCCGATAAACTCATGCAGTTTCTTCTTGACCGATGCCAGCCCTATCATCGCATCGAGTTTCTCCATAGGAGCCATCACAGCATCAGGCTTCACGGTCTTGGCATTTCCTATCGTCTTGTGCGGCTGTACCGCATCTTTGCCATAAAGTCCGAAACGGTCTTCATTACCCACCTCAAACGAAGCCGACAATACAACATCATTAAGGAACATTATTTTCAGCGTGTAGAATCCCGGCGAGAAAAAGCCCCGGGTTTTACCCTTAAGCACATGCATAAAGTAAATACACTTGTTCTTCTCGTCCATTTGTACCAACTGTACTTCTTCTACATGTTGCATAACAATACGTCCGGTCTCATCGAAAAGCATCAAGACAAGCTCGGGCGTCCATTCCTTATCAAGTAGATTTTTAGCCAGATAAAGCAATGTTATGGAATCCAGTCCCCTGGATTTGAAACAATATTGCGACTTGGCATGCAAGATACTGTCATCCGCAACTTCACCCCTATATAAATCAAAAGAGATAAACTCAAAACATTGTGTATAATGAGGCGGCAAGTCAACTATTTTAAATGCAACATCATCTTGGTACACATTTCTGTTCTCTTTGCATTGAAAGAGCCTCACAAACCACTCACCCAATCCGATTGTCCCAGTCTCACTACATCGAAATGTAGCCGTCACTTTAGCCGTAGGCTCATCTTGCGGTACTTTTATATGTACATTCTCTTTGTACACCTTATCACCTACCATCTGTACCCAAAAATCGGCGTCCCAATCTTTTTCCTTATAATGCATATTATGCAAATAGAATGTCACGTGGACATATGGGCCCTCGTCGGGACGATACATCCGTCGTAACTGGCGCACTTCTCCAATAGAAGAATAAGGTGAACAGGCCACCCGCGCCTCTTTTACCTGAAAGCTTGGAATATCATTGCCACACTCCCTACCACCCTCTCTTTGAGACTTTTGCGTTTTCATTTTACGATAGATTTTTGAGTACCACTGATATATGGTGAGACTACAAAGATAAGCAAAAGTCAAAGGCAATACAAAATATGCTCACACAATTTTGTATTGCCCAGTATCGTGTTTTTATCTACAAACCACTCTCGTTACATCTCCCTTTCGGATTCAGTCGTCTATGGCTCTCCGTATATCACGAGGAGTGAGCCGTCCTGTGAGACTTATGACCGTAAGTTCTTCAGTGCGACCTTTTCGTGTCTCCTCGGTGACATAGAGCACATATTCACTGACTCCATTTTTCAATTTTTTCTGATAGACAAAAGTCTTTTCGTCGTCGTCTTTGATGCGCATCAGTTCTGAATATCCGCGAGAGCTATCAAAAACCAGTTCTTGAGAAATCTTCTCTATCAAACGTGGATTTTCGGTAGAGATGAGTTGCAGGCAATCTATCTTGCTAATAATTCTCCCAAGTTCAAGGTCGCCCGATATATCCAAGTCGTCATCGCCCGACATATACTCAAACATCGTTTTCGAGATATACACCGATTCAACACCATCCATACCGGCATACTTATCGAGCATGGGATTCTGAGCCGAAGCAATGCTGCTAAATGCTATCAACAGCAAAAATATACATGTCTGTCTCATTGTTTATTTTATTTAATTGTTGTTCTATCGTAATGTGGGTTTGTTCTACTTTCTGCATGGCAAGCATTCCTTTATCTAACTTAGAAGCGAAAAGCGCCAATGCACGTTTTGTCTCGGCATAAGCTTCTTGAGGTGACGAGAATGTATCTTGCCGGGGTACAGGCCGCAAAGCTATTATACCCACCGTAACGGCAACGAGCAATACTGCAGCTATACTTGCCACCCATACCCGAGCCTTGCGCACGGCAAACCATCCCCGATGTGTTTCCTCGCCAAAGCTATCGACCTGCGCCGCTATGCGTGCTTCCAAACCGGCGGGCAAAGGGATATCCTCATCAGGAATATCATGAATGCCCAGCAGCAACGCTTTGTCTACCTCGAAGCGAGGAGGAATTTGGGGAGTATTCCTGAAATAGTCGAGTAACCTTTGCTCCTCATCGGCCGTTGTCTCGGCGCGATAGTAGCGGTCTAACAGCCGTATCAGTTCATCATTCTCCATAAGCCGTATGTTTCATAAATTGCTCGCGCAGTTTTTTACGTGCGCGCGACAATGTAACCCGTATATTGATGGGGGTAAGCCCCGTTATTTTTTCTATTTCATCAAATGTGTAACCGTTGGCATCGTGCAACAGTATCAGCTTCTTCTGCATATCGGGCAAGCGGTCTATCAGCCCATAAAGCAAGCGATTGTGATCCTTGCGCTCTACGATGTCCGACGGTGTTTCATCATCAGGCAGTGCAATACGTTCATCGTCGGTGCTGGCCGTATCGTACCTTACACTCCGTATCTTATCGAGACATAAATTGCGGGTTATAACCGTGCAAAAAGCTTCGGCATTGCGCACATGCGACAACTCATCACGTCGCTCCCACAACTTTATATAGGTCTCTTGCACTATATCTTCAGCATCCTCGCTATTGCCCAGAAGCTTAAAAGCGACTTGGTATATGCGTTGGTAATAGGGAAGAAACAACTCTTTGAAACGCGCCGAATCCATGCCTCGATTTACTGAGCTTGTTTATCCATCTTGTCCATGTTCTGCATCTCTTGAAGGTCTTCGGGCTTTAATTTACCTTTCATGTAGACAAACCCGCTCTCCTCGCCTTGCGTCACTACCAAGATTTCACGTATTGTTTCGTCCTTTACCACCATATATACAGAGACTTCGCTTCCATCACTGCTTTCACTTACAGCTTTGGTATATTTCGTGGTATCGATTTGCTGAACCTGTTTCTTAAATTGCTGTTTCACCGCAGACGAACAGTTTCCCAAATCTACCATTTCTATCAAATCCAGTCCTCTCAAAGACTTATTAAGAGGTTTAGCCATGGCAAGTAAAAACTTACCCACCTTATATCCTTCGGCACCAGGTTGATTGGCAAAATCTTTATAGAATGTATCTATATCGGCAGCATAACTGCTCACAGCTATCAATATGGCGGTTATACATAGTAATACTTTTCGCATAGCTTTTGATGTGTTTATATGTAAGACGGGAAAAACTTTTTTTTGTTACAGCAAAACTCAATAATTTTTTATCTCTAACTCATACAAAATACCACAACAAGTATTTTGTCATTTAGAAGTGAAATACTTACCTATGACAGGCAACGACGATATGGGAAAGTCCCGACGAACAGCCACTACAATATATATGACAAGAAGCAATGTACGCCACAATACACGCCACAACGGAGTCTCTACAGATAGATACTCTCCCAATACAAACAGCACGGCGGCCAAAGCTACATAGCCTCCTATCTTCAATAACGGATAGGGTACAGGATAGCGCTTGCGACCAATGAAATACGAGAGTAACAACATAACGGCATTACAAGCAACAGTAGCCCAGGCACACGCTATATATCCATATTGCGGTACGCCCCACACGATAATAGTGATAGTTATTACACAGCCTATCACCGTAAACCATGTGCCCCAATAGGTCTGGTCGTTGAGCTTATACCAAAACGACAGATTGAAATAGAGCCCATAGAGAAACTCACCTAACATGACAACAGGCACCACCTGTAATCCTTCATAATATAGAGGCGATACCAGATACTTGAAAACATCGTCGAGATAGAACGTTACGCCAAGAAATATCAAGAGGGAGAATATTGTAAAATAAAGCGTCGTTACGGCATTGCTCCGACGGTCGTCGCTTTCACGGTTCTTTTTGAAGATAAACGGTTCTACAGCATAGCGATACGCTTGAATAAACATGACCATGACTACCGCTATCTTGAAACAGGCTCCATAGATACCCAACTGCGTAGCAGCCTCGACCTTATCTTCAAAGAGGAACGGAAAGAGTATTTTATCGACCGACTGATTGAGTATACCGGCTATACTCATAGCCAAGACAGGGAAGGCATAAAGAAACATGCGACGCATACGCTTCCCGTCGATATGCACCCTAAAACCCGTAAGTTCACGATATAGCAGCGCAACATTTGCCAACGAAGTGATTACATTCGATACCAAAATGTAACCCACTCCATAGTCCGGACGATAAAACCACTCAATAGAGTGCGGTGCATGTTTATAGATAACCGGGCACAACAGCAAGAAGAAGAGATTCAACAAAATATTGAGCCCTATGTTGAAGAGTTTTATGCCGGCAAATTTCCAGGCCTTCTCTTCGCTTCGCAACCGGGCAAACGAAATGCTTGTAACGGCATCGAGTGCAACAATAAACATAAGCATCCCTACATACTCGGGATGAGAAGCATATCCTAATGCGTCGCTGATAGGTGACAAAAATACAAACCCTACAACAAGAAACGCAGCCGATAACAGCGCCACAAATATAAGAGCATTGGCATAGACCTGCATAGGATTATGCTCCTCTTTTCGGTTAGAAAAGCGGAAAAACGTTGTCTCCATACCAAATGTCAGGAAGGCCAGCAACAAGGCCGTCCAACCGTATAGATTGGTCACAATACCATAATCGCCCGGCGAAGGCAATACCCGTACATACATGGGCACCAGCAACCAGTTGAGAAAACGCCCTATAATGCTGCTCAACCCATATACAAAGGTATCCTTTGCCAAACTTTTCAGACCGCTACCCATATCTATTCCGTATCGTCAAAAAGTCCACCCCATCCCACACGGGTACGATTAAGGTGCTTATATGCCAAGTCCGTCACTTCACGTCCTCGCGGAGTACGTTTTATAAAACCCTCTTTGATAAGGAAGGGCTCATAAACCTCTTCGAGCGTACCTGCCTCCTCGCCCAACGCCGTAGCGATGGTAGTAAGTCCTACCGGGCCGCCCTTAAATTTGTCTATGATTGTAGTGAGTATCTTGTTGTCTATCTCGTCCAACCCATATTTATCTATGTTCAGTGCTTCGAGAGCATAGCGCGCTATCTCAATATCGATTTGCCCCGAACCTTTGACTTGTGCAAAATCGCGCACACGCCTCAACAAAGCGTTACAGATACGTGGAGTACCCCGGCTACGCAAAGCTATCTCTATAGCCGCCTCGTGTGTGCATGGTACCTGCAACAAATGCGCCGACCGCTCTACAATACGACAAAGCACCGTATGGTCGTAATACTCCATATGACAGTTTATACCGAAACGCGCCCGCAACGGGCTTGTCAACAATCCGCTGCGTGTAGTAGCGCCCACCAATGTAAAAGGATTGAGTGTAAGTTGTATCGAACGTGCCCCAGGTCCTTTGTCTATCATAATGTCGATACGATAGTCTTCCATTGCCGAATAAAGATACTCTTCGACAATAGGACTGAGACGGTGTATTTCATCGATAAACAGCACATCATTAGGTTCAAGCGATGTAAGAATACCGGCCAAGTCGCCGGGCTTGTCAAGTACAGGCCCCGACGTAACCTTGAAACCGACATCCAACTCGTTGGCAATAATATTTGCCAACGTTGTTTTACCAAGTCCTGGAGGACCATGCAACAGCACATGGTCGAGCGGCTCATGACGCAAACGCGCAGCAGCCGTAAAGACCCGAAGGTTCTCTATAATTTTTTCTTGTCCGCTAAAGTCATCGAAAGTCAACGGGCGTAAAGCCTTCTCAAACTCACGCTCCATCTCGTTAGGACGACTGTCGCGTATATCGAAATGGTCGTCTGTCATATTCTGTTCATATCGCATCCATAAGATACTGACAACAGCTCTTTGCGATTTCATTGCAAATGTAACCTTTTTTTGCCACACCTCACCGAGTCTACAATAAAATAAATGCAAAGATACAAGGGCTTGCTCACAACGAAACACGCGTAATTTTTAGCATATATTGACCCCAAAGTTGCAAAATAAATAAAAATATAAGACCTTTGCACTACAAGACATACACTTACATGAAAGAGATAATCATTATCATTCTGCTCATCCTTCTGAATGGAGTATTTTCCATGTCGGAAATAGCTCTCATTTCAGCTCGTAAAAGTAAACTTGCTTCTGAAGCAAAACGTGGCAGCAAAACAGCAGCAGCAGCACTAAAACTATCGAACGAACCTGACAGGTTCTTGTCGACCATACAAATAGGCATCACACTGATTGGTATCCTCACCGGTTTATATTCTGGCGATACTCTTGCAAAGAATTTGGGCGATATTTTCGTCACATGGGGTATGTCGGGTTCTTATGCCTATGGAATAGCACAAGTCCTTATCGTTATTATCGTCACATACCTATCTATTGTGGTTGGTGAACTGGTACCCAAGCGCATAGGATTAAACCTGGCCGACGGTGCCGCTCGTGTGGTAGCTCGCCCTATGCAGATGCTTTCGGTCATAGCCATGCCTTTTGTATGGCTACTTTCTAAAAGTACAGCACTATTGGTAAGTATTCTGGGTATCAAAGATGCTGAAAACAAAGTAACCGAAGAGGAAATAAAATCGATGATACAGGAAGGTACTGAGTCGGGCGAAGTACAAGAGGTAGAACAAGACATCATGGAACGAGTCTTTGTCTTGGGCGACCAACGCGTATCGTCTATTATGACCAACCGCAAGGACATCGTGTGCATGGATATATCTATGACAGTTGAAGAGATACGCAAAGTCATTACCGACGAGCTGCACGAAGCATACCCCGTCATAGCTGGCAATATGGACGATGTACGTGGCTTTGTAACACTAAAAGACCTTATACTGACACTCAATAAAGAGGACTTTGACTTCGCATCGGTCGTAAGCCCTGCCGTATATTTCCCCGAAAACATGACCGTTTACAAGGCTCTTGAGGGGTTGCGTACTCAGAAAGTGAGCCGGGCTCTTGTATGCGACGAGTTTGGCAGCCTACAAGGGGTCATCACGTTACGCGATATATTAGAAGGTCTTGTCGGGTCTATCGATGATGCACAAGACCAACCTTACATTGTGCCACGACACGATAATAAAAGCTGGTTGGTCGATGGTATGTGCCCCTTCTATGATTTCCTCGCTCATTTTGAGCGTGAAGATTTGTACCGTCCAAGCGACTATGCCACGGTAGGCGGACTGGTGCTAAACCTTTTAGAGCATATCCCTGTAGCCGGCGAACAAGTGGAATGGAACGGGTTCACTCTTGAAGTAGTAGACATGGATGGCGCACGCATAGACAAACTATTGGTTACCAAGAAAGAGCCAGAACAACCGGCAGAATAACTCTTATCGGCGTTCTTGCTCTATTCCTGTCCGTTGGTAAGCGATACGTTTGCTCCCGTTCTGCACATAGATTATGCCGCAGCGTACAAAAGCATGCCTCAACAAGATGTGTTGCATCACAAGATTGTCACGATGCGTATCGGCACGAAGATTTCCACACCGCTTAGCACACCACTCTATACAGACGCCGGCAATACCGGGTACCACTCCCGACGAAGCAAGACGGTGTATCGTACCGTAAGGTGCATCGTTGAGCCACGCCCCATCCTCGATATATCCATAGGTAGAATCTTCTCCCATAATGAAGGAGAAAACGCCTACTATGTCATGCCCGTAAAAACAAGAAAAGTGGCGGCCCTGTGATATTTCAGCGACTATCAGGTCACGAGGAGGATAACCCTCGCGCCACTGAGTAGGGTTGCCATGCCGGCGCATAAACTCTTTAGCCTTATCGTATATCGCCATAATAGCATCGATATGCTGCAAATTACTGGGACGTATTATAATCATATTTCCAAAGTATAGGCACAAACGCCGGGACTATATAAAACTTCTCTCGAAAAAGGGCTGCATCGGGAATTATATTCCGACACAGCCCCAATATGCATGGTATAAACTAATTTATTATAATCTTTCCAACTGCACGGTAAAGTGACGCATCAACTCGGCTTCCCATGTAATGCGTACACCGTGTTTTATCTCCTCGCGACGGTCATACACATTCTTCAATGCAGCAGCAATCACATCCATATGGTTGTTGGTGTATACCCGACGAGGAATGGCAAGGCGCAACAAGTCGAGCCCACCAAAACGGTTTTCACGTGTTACGGGGTCGCGGTCGGCAAGGATATAGCCAATCTCGCATCCACGTATACCAGCCTCAAGATAAAGTTCTATTGTAAGAGTCTGTGCCGGGAATTCCTCTTTGGGAACATTGACAAGTACCTTGCTGGCATCTACGAAAATGGCGTGACCACCGGCAGGACGTTGATAGGGAATACCATACTCATCGAGTTTTGCAGCCAAATACTGTACCTGACGAATACGAGTTTCCAAATTATCGAACTCCGTATTTTCGTCCAGACCTATAGCCAAAGCCTCCATATCACGGCCATTCATACCACCATATGTAAGATAGCCTTCAAATTGTACGCAGAACCCTTTGGCTCCTTCATACCAATCTTTTTTCGATGTCGCAATGAAACCGCCCATGTTTACAATAGCATCTTTCTTGGCACTCATTGTCATGCCATCGGCAAGAGAAAACATTTCACGAACAATCTCTTTTATCGTTTTGTCGGCATATCCGGCCTCACGGGTCTTTATGAAATAGGCATTTTCGGCAAAGCGGGCAGAGTCGAAAATAACCGGTACATTGTATTTCTTCGACAATTCGCGTACTCCGCGCAGATTTTCCATCGAAACAGGCTGACCACCTGCGGTATTGTTGGTGATAGTAATGATAATGAAAGGTATGCGACCGGCATACTCTTGCAATGCCTTTTCCAATTTTTTCAAGTCTACATTACCTTTAAAAGGCACTTCGAGTTGCGTATCTTTCGCTTCATCAACCGTACAATCAAGAGCTGTAGCATGACGCCCCTCAATATGACCTTTAGTCGTATCAAAATGTGAATTACCGGGCACAATATCACCCTCATGAACGAGATACGAGAAGAGAACATTCTCGGCAGCACGGCCTTGGTGTGTAGGTATTACATATTCAAAACCGGTAAGTGAGGTTATCATCTCCTTCATGTGTATAAAAGAGCGGGCACCAGCATAACTCTCGTCTCCCATCATCATACCAGCCCACTGACGGTCGGTCATGGCACCAGTACCAGAATCGGTAAGCAAGTCTATATACACCTGCTCGGCTTTAAGTTGAAATACATTGTAATGGGCCTCTTTAAGCCATGCTTCGCGTTCTTCACGAGTACTTTTACGGATGGGTTCCACCATCTTGATTTTCCAAGATTCTGCAAAAGGTAATTCCATAATAACTTTTTTATATATAAATAACTGTGTTTGGTATCATAAGGTTTCTATTTGTATGCAGGCATAAAACTATTGTGTTTTTCATTGCTTGGGGAAACGCCCTATACATTTACAAATATAGTGATTATCAATTACAAATCGCACAATCTCGGCTTATAAAAAAGTTTAAGTTCATACAAATAAAACCATCTTGTCAGTGTGCATCTTCGCCACATGCAGGCATCTCATAGACAACATCTTCCTCGGGCGAATGGCTGGCATACCATACTTGTGCAAAGAATGGGTTGTGACGTGCCTCGCGGTCATATCGCTAGGGTGCTGGGAAACAGTGTGGGCACCAATGCCCTCCCAACAGCACTACTGCTGGCGACGCTTCAAAGTGGTGTTTATCATAACACTCCCACTTCAGCGGCGTATAAATATCTCCTTCTTTCATATCAGGAGACAGACAGCGCCCACCACGCCACTCGGCTGCACGACGCATATCGTCGATATTCCACTTCGACAAAGGTTTCGACTCGTCATAACCATGATTGAGCATAATAGAGGTATCAGAAGGTCGAGTAAGGTCTACTTTATCCCATCCCGGTATATTTTGCCAAGCTTCACGTGAGCCAAAAAAGGCCGATATACGCCCCGTATCGTTATTCTTAAACCAACTCATAGTACCTAACGGTTTACGGCGACACAACAATCCCATAGCCCACTTGATAAATATGGCAGGAACAATCTTAGCCAAAGAGAAGTACCATGGCAACGACTTTCGGAGTTGTGAAAAATATTCTTTTACAGGCACATTGGCTCGGAAGTGGAGATATTTCTCCAACACATCACTGTCGCTGAACCAATATCCGTGGAAATTACGGGTAGCAAACCAACGTGTCTCAAATACGGCCTCGGGAGGTGGACATGACAACGCCTGTAATAACAGGCTCTCAAATTCATACATCGTAAGCCTATACTCAGGCCCACTACTTATATTATAAAATTGTCGCCAAAATGTATCGGGCAACTCGGTATCACAAAGTCGAGCCAACAACCTACCCGAGTCTTCTACCGTAGCCCATTCAAGCACACCGTTAATAGGCACATGAAACGTGATAGGGTCAGCCCCGTTGATAATTAGTTCGGGATATAGTATACCCGTCTGTCGCAAGCTCACCCAATAACGAAGGCCCGACTCGGCAAAGATACGTTCGGCCTTACACTTTGAGATGGCATAGGCATCGTATACACTGGCACAAATGGGGTCTCCTACACGACCCCAGTGTATCGGCGGACAACGGTGCCCGGTCTGTGCAACCGACCCTATATATACGACGCGTACATTATCGGCATCGGGTCGCGACTTTACAGCACGCACAATATTTTCAGCTGCAGTAATATTTACGTGCAAAGTCTGCCGAGGATAGTGGTCGGCACGAGGAGATACCATTCCACCTACATGTAATACTATATCAACATCGGCAACAGCCGCTTGCACATCATTATAAGAAACAAGGTCACCCCAAACGATACGGATACCGGGCATCGCCATATAGGGTGCCATTTTCTTCTTGTTTATCTCAGAAGGCCTTACGAGGAGAGTTAGATTTATTCTATCGAGCATCTTGACCAGCTCTTTGAGACCCGCACTTCCCATTACACCGGTTGCGCCGGTGAGGAGCACATTTTTCTTCTCTTTCATATATAATTAATCCTTTTTTATACCGGTGTTTCTTTGTGAGCGTAAAGATATACTATTCCCCGCGCATATTAAAGGCATCGACCCTAAAGAGAGTAAAGAAACCAACAAAAAATCCGCAACGTATAATAAAATACATTGCGGATTATATCTACACAGCAACCTGCGATTACTGTTTGTTGGCACGTTTACGCTCTATCTCGTCAAGAATGATTTTACGCAAACGAAGGTGATGCGGAGTAACTTCTACATATTCATCTTCCTTGATATACTCCAATGCCTCTTCGAGGGTAAACACTACAGGAGGTACCAGTTTTACCTTATCGTCAGACCCCGAAGCCCGCATATTTGTCAGTTTCTTCGACTTGGTGACATTCACAACAATATCGTTCTCCTTTGCGTTCTCTCCCACCACTTGTCCGGCATAAACCTCTTCTTGTGGGAAAATAAAGAAACGCCCGCGGTCTTGCAGCTTGTCTATGGCATAAGCATAAGCCGTACCCGACTCCATTGCTATGAGCGAGCCATTTGTACGACGGTCTATATCGCCCTTCCAGGGCTGATACTCCAAAAATCTATGCGCCATTACAGCCTCACCGGCCGAAGCGGTAAGCACATTGTTACGCAATCCTATAATACCGCGAGACGGGATAACAAACTCGATATGCAACCGGTCTCCCTGTGTCGTCATAGAGGTCATCTCACCCTTACGGCGAGTTACCATATCTATGATTTTGCTCGAATATTCCTCAGGCAAATTGATAGTGAGCAACTCTACAGGCTCACACTTCTTACCGTCTATCTCTTTGATAATAACCTGCGGCTGACCTACCTGCAACTCATACCCTTCACGACGCATGGTCTCAATAAGTATCGAGAGGTGCAACACACCACGTCCATACACATTCCAGACGTCCTCTTTGGGACCCTTCTCTACTCGCAAAGCCAAATTTTTATCCAACTCACGAGCCAACCGGTCGGCTATATGACGGGAAGTAACATACTTGCCATCACGACCAAAGAACGGAGAATCGTTGATGGTAAAAGTCATAGACATGGTAGGCTCATCAATGGCAATACGTTTAAGGGGTTCAGGATTAAGGACATCGGCAACTGTATCGCCAATCTCAAAATCTTCGAGGCCAACCAGTGCGCAGATATCGCCACAGGTAGCATGGTCGACCTTGGTACGTCCCATACCCTCAAAAAGGTCGAGCTCTTTGATACGTTGTTTCACCACCGACCCATCACGTTTACACAAAGCTACTTCCATTCCCTCACGTAACTCTCCACGGTGAATACGGCCTACAGCGATACGTCCTACATACGATGAATAATCGAGCGACGTGATAAGCATCTGTACCGGTCCTTCCAGATAAGCAGGCTCTGGTATATACTCTATAATGGCATCGAGCAACGGTTGTATGTTGTCTGTAGGCTTACGCCAGTCGGTACTCATCCAACCTTGTTTGGCCGAACCATATATTGTAGGGAAATCAAGCTGATCTTCCGTAGCATCGAGGCTGCACATCAGGTCGAACACCATATCTTGTACCTCATCTGGGCGACAATTAGGCTTATCAACCTTATTGATAACCACAACTGGTTTTAAGCCCATCTCTATTGCTTTTTGCAATACAAAACGAGTTTGCGGCATAGGGCCTTCAAAAGCATCGACGAGCAACAAACAACCATCGGCCATATTGAGTACCCGCTCTACTTCACCACCAAAATCGGCGTGTCCAGGAGTATCAATAATATTTATCTTATAATCTTTATACCTGATAGACACATTCTTAGAAAGAATCGTGATACCTCGTTCTCGTTCCAAATCATTATTATCGAGTATCAACTCACCGGCTTTCTGGTTCTCGCGAAAAAGATGACCGGCCATAAGCATTTTATCGACCAACGTCGTTTTTCCATGATCGACATGGGCAATAATAGCAATGTTCCTGATTTTCTGCATAACAACCTACTGAATTTATATATAATAGAACGTATGCCAATAATATACGGTAAATTGCCGTACTGTTTTTTGGCGGTGCAAAGGTACAAAAAAAGACAACATATTCTACACATATCATACAATTACATATTTACAACAAATTACATTGGCTTTTCAAATACCAGACTCATATCTTCAAATATGTCACAACGGCCTACGCCTCAACAAATCGGCACACCTCGTCTCAATAAAATCGATACTCACAACAGCCAAAGAAAATGATATAGCCAGCCACCCAAATATCTACACACATTAAAGGAAACTTTTTATACACAACCATTTTGCATTTATAAAAACTATTGCTACCTTTGTGCGCTCAAAAGATTTATATAACAACTATAAAACTCAAAAGGAAATGTATTTAACCGCTGAGAAAAAAGCAGAAATCTTTGAGAAATACGGAAAGTCCAATACTGATACTGGCTCTCCCGAGGCTCAGATAGCATTATTCTCGTACCGTATTTCTCGTTTGACTGAACACTTGAAGTCAAACCATAAAGATTATACGACACAAAGGGCTTTGAAAATGTTGGTAGGTAAACGTCGTCGTTTGCTCGACTACTTGATGAGAAAAGATATCAACAGATATCGTGCCATCATCGCCAACAAAGAACTTGGTATTCGCAAATAAGCTGCGAGAACAAACAAAAAAATGGTCGCCACAACAAACGGGGCGACCATTTTTTGTTTATGCTCTTACATAAGAGCATGTATATATCTCCATTAAAGAGAATCTTTGTCAGAAATAGTTATTTCGCCTACAAAAGAACGGTTCATTGCGGCTGCTACCTCTTTGGGCGAAAGACCATGACCGAAAAGGAACATCAACTTAGCAATGGCAGCTTCTGTAGTACTGTCATAGCCACTCAATACCCCACATCCCAATAAAGTATTTCCAGTACTGTACAATCCCATTTGTACACTACCACTGTTACATTGTGTAACGTTTACAATCACAATGCCTCGCTGTATTGCCGTACGCAATTCCGACAAGAACCATTCACACTTTGGAGCATTGCCCGCTCCAAATGTTTCCATCACAACGCCCTTCAAGCCCGGGATATTCAATATTTGATGAACAGCCTGGCGGCTTATTCCAGGATATAGCTTCAATACAGCTATGTTGGTATCCATTAAGAAGTGAGCTTTCAGAGGCAAAGTATCATCGGGACGACGTATCTCGCTTTCGTCGTAGCTGATGTGTACACCCACTTGTGCCAGTAATGGATAGTTGGGCGAAGCAAAGGCATTGAAATTCTCGGCACTTATCTTGCTGGTACGATTGCCCCTCATAAGCGAATTCTCAAAGAAAATGCATACCTCTGGCACAATAGGTCTACCGTCGGGATATTTTGCCGACGCTATCTCTATGGCGGTAATAAGATTTTCTTTACCATCGGTACGCAACACGCCTATAGGGAGCTGCGAACCGGTGAAAATAACGGGCTTACTCAAATTTTCGAGCATAAAACTTACCGCCGAGGCTGTATAAGCCATAGTATCGGTTCCATGCAAGACAACAAATCCATCGAACAAATCGTAATTTTCTGAAATAAGAGACACCAGTCTTGCCCATTGCGACGGCTCAATCTCAGACGAGTCTATGGGAGGCTCAAATTGTATGGTTGAAATAGAAGAACCTAACAGCCGTAATTCGGGTACATTATCTAACAGATGATGAAAATTGAACGGCTCTAATGCCCCCGTAACAGGGTTTTGCGCCATACCAATAGTTCCGCCGGTATAAATAATGAGTACTGATGTCAACGATGTCGCCATACCTCGGTGTGTTATATGTTATAAATGTATAAACAAAAGTAATCAACCCGTGAATATTACGCAATACTTTTCCACACTTTTTAATTTGTATAGGCCAGAACGTCCCCTCCTTACATAAGCATGCTGCTGCGCGAAGTGATTATTCCATCTCTAAATTAAGTATCTTGATTGCCTTTTCGAGATTAGGATTATTTTCATTCATGGCTGCTATAATGTCGGCAGCATCGTAGGTTACCTTTTTCTCTTCCGAAGCCTGCACAACCAACTCTATGGTCACAAAGTCATTCTTGAGCTTTGCTCTCAGGAAATCGGTAATAGCATCTTGTTTTTCAAGTAGCAGTGCCTGCTGGATAGGACTTTCGACGATAACCAAACATATGTTTTTGTCTTTCAACTGCGGCAAATGCGTACGCATCGTATTACATAATGCAACCTCATCGGTAATAGTTGAGACAAAACTATTCCACGATTGCAATAATTCATCTTGCGAGAAAGATGTATCGCGTAACGGTTTTTCTTCGGTAACCTCACCATTTTTAGCTGTTGCATTGATACGTATCGATGGGACGGGGGGCTTACCCATACTCAACACCTGATTTTTAGGACGTGTAGCCGCTGCAGCAGGATGCGACTGCTGCGACAAAGAAGGTCGAAGCGTTGCCGGAGTCGCAGGCCGAGAGGCAGGCTGACCAGCTTGAGGCTGCGAAGTGGCAGGTTGATGAGAAGCTCCCTGAACCGGTGTCGCAGGCTTAATAGGTCGTAATGATGGCGCATCAGATGTACTCGAAGCCTCGGCCGGAACCGCAACAAGCTGGCAAAGCTGGATAAGCATTAGCTCTACCAGAAAGCGTTTATTATTGCTTATTTTATAATTAAGGTCGCAAGTATTGGCCAATTCCATCGCTTTATATAGGAATTGCACTGGACAACGAGCTGCCTGCTCTCCATATCGCTGTGCTATCGACTCGCCCATCTCAAAAAGCGGCAGGGTAACCGGGTCTTTACATACCAACAGATTGCGAAAGTGGTTGCCCAAACCCACTATAAAATATTGCGACTCAAAACCTTTGTCACATATATCTTTGTATGCCAATAATGCCGTGGGAACATCACCTGCCAAGAAAGCATCGGTCAATTTGAAATAATACTCGTAGTCGAGGATATTCAGATTTTCAACAACCGACTTATATGTAATATTCCCGGCAGAGAAACTTGCTATCTGGTCGAATATCGAGAGTGCATCTCGCATACCTCCATCGGCTTTCTGAGCAATTACACTCAGGGCCTCAGGCTCAGCCGCAATACCCTCCTGCTCTGCAACGTAACGAAGATGTTCTGCTATATCGTCAACCGTAATGCGATGAAAGTCATATACCTGGCAGCGAGACAAAATGGTTGGCAATATCTTGTGCTTCTCGGTAGTTGCCAATATGAAGATAGCATGATGAGGAGGTTCCTCAAGCGTTTTCAAGAAAGCATTAAATGCCGCCGGAGAAAGCATATGCACCTCGTCGACAATAAAAACCTTGTACTCGCCCACTTGCGGAGGAATACGTACTTGGTCGACCAATGCACGTATCTCGTCGACACCATTGTTTGAGGCGGCATCCAATTCCAATATATTATAAGACCGCTGTTCATTAAAGGCACGGCATGACTCACATTCGTTGCAAGCCTCACCATCGGCCGTAGGATGTAAGCAATTGATGGTTTTTGCAAAAATACGGGCACAGGAGGTCTTACCCACACCACGCGGGCCACAAAAAAGATATGCATGCGCCAGTTTGTGGGCATCAATAGCATTTTTAAGTGTACGAGTAAGAGCTTTCTGTCCTACTACCGATTTGAATGTTGACGGGCGGTATTTCCGCGCCGAAACAATATAATTTTCCATCCTCGACAAACTATGGAATCAAAGGTTGTCTTTTCCAAAACTCAACGGCAACAACTCTTTTATCGAAGAAACAATATATGTTTTTTCCTCCCCGTAAAGCAATATCTCTATGGGTGAATCATAACGGTTCTCCGTCTCAAGGATAACTTGCCGACAAGCTCCGCAAGGTGCTGTAGGCAAAGCTATATATGCTCCGTCTTTCATGGCAGCGATAGCCAATTTCCGTACCGGGCTGTCAGGATAACGTGCCCCAGCATAAAAGAGTGTGGTACGTTCGGCACAAATGCCCGACGGATAAGCTGCGTTTTCCTGATTGCTACCTTCTATGATTTCCCCATTATCAAGCAAAGCTGCAGCCCCCACACTAAAACACGAATAGGGAGCATAAGCCCTTGTAGAGGCTTCCTTGGCACAATCTACCAATTTTTTTTGCTCTTCAGTCAACTCATTATAACTGCAAACAAGTATATTTGTAACGATATTCGCTTTTTCCATACAGCTTACATTGTCTCTACTTGCACAAATATAACTGTTTTCATCGGAAAATCGGATATCGTCAAAACCTTTTTTCGGCAAATAATCTTTTTCTGCGTGAAGAGAATCGTCACTTTTATTATGATTGTCGTGGCAACATTACTCCTAATGCCCGACACGACGGCTCAAAGTCGTCGCAACCAACAGTACGAAGCGTATATCGAGAAGTTCTACCGCTTGGCACAAGAACACCAACAACGTTATGGTATCCCAGCCAGTATCACCCTGGCTCAAGGTTTGCTCGAATCGGGGGCCGGTACCAGCGAACTATCACGCAAAGCCAACAACCACTTCGGCATAAAGTGTCATGAGTGGGATGGTGCTACCATTCATTACAAACGCGATTGCTACCGCAAATATCGCAGTGCCGAAGAGTCATACCGCGACCATTCTGAATTTTTACTTCGAGACCGTTACCAAAATTTATTTAAACTAAAACTTACCGATTATAAGGGTTGGGCTCGCGGGCTGAAAAAATACGGATATGCCACCGACCCCTCATATGCCGAAAAGCTCATAAACATCATAGAACTATATGACCTCAATCGCTTTGTAAAGAAAACAAAACGTATCGAGAAAAAAGAAGAAAACACCGACGAAACCGCATATCGTACAGCTACTCCACGACATGCCGTATATCGCTCATGGGGCCTTCTATACGTCGAAGCTTTCGAAGGCGACACTTACCAAAACATTGCTGCCGACTTTGGCTTTTCGCCCAAGGAGCTGGCTCGTTACAATGATAGCAAAACTGACGTTACACTATCAGCAGGCGACATCGTATATCTGGAAAAGAAAAACAAAAAAGCTGCCGAGGGCTTCAATCTGCATGTCGTAAAAGAGGGCGAAACCTTACTTGACATCTCCCAACTATATGGTATCCAACTAAAACATCTTGCCAAACGAAACAAAATGCGGCGTGATGCTACTCTGTCTCCGGGAGACACTCTCAAGCTGCGATAGCTAGATTACATTTCTTGTAACAAGAATTTCTTCAAATCGGCAAAAAGAGGCGACATAGGAATACTGCGTTTATGGCGTCTCATGACATCTGCTAATTGCGAAGGTAGAGGCTTATCAATATTTAAAATATTTTTCTCATTTTCGACAAACTTGGCCGGATGTACAGGCTCGAGCGAAATGCCTATCTCGCCGGGACGAAGCCGCTCTTCAAGAGCTTTATACGCAACAGCTCCATGGGGGTCGAGCAAATAATCGGCTTCGCCATAAACACGGCGTATTGTCTCGCCAATCTGCTCATCATTATAGCTCACACACTCTATATCGACTTTCAAACGGTCATGAGCATTGGCATACAGTTCACTTATACGTTCTATATTAGAAGGCGCCTCCACATTCATTGAACGAGCCATTGTCGACACGACAGGTTGAGGTCTAAAATCGCCCGTATTAAGATAACGCACAAATGTATCGTTGCAATTGGTAACAGCTACAAAACGCTTCACAGGCAAACCCATACGCTTGGCTATCAACCCGGCCACAAGAATACCATAGCTACCACAAGGCACACTGCACACCACATCGGTTGGTTTATCTACCATTTTCAACAGATTGGCATATGCATAAAAATAGTAGAACGACTGTGGCAAAAGGCAAGCTATATTCACCGAGTTGGCCGATGTTATAAGGATATTACGACGAAGTTCTTTATCAATAAATACTTGTCGTACAAGATTCTGACAATCTTCAAACGTACCATCAACCTCTATTGGGACTACATTACCACTGGGCACTGACATCTGTTTTTCCTGCATGTCACTCACCTTGGCATGCGGATAAAGTATATAAACCCTTACGCCTGGTACGCCAGCAAATTCCTCAGCCAGAGCCGCTCCCGTATCACCTGTAGTAGAAGCAAAAATATTGACAGTCTTTTGTGCGGTCTTACCACCGAAATATCTCAGTAACCGAGACAGGAAACGAACGCCAACATCTTTGAATGAAAACGAAGGGCCATGAAACAGCTCTATAAGATACCGATTCTCGGCCACCTTGACAAGTGGCATATCGAAATTGATAGCGTCATATACTATCTCTTGCAAGACATCGGCCGGAATATCGTCATTCCAAAAGGCTTCGGCAACGATAAATGAAATTTCACGCAACGACATACCGGCCATATTCTTATAGAATGCCGGAGGATAAAGTCGTATGGTCTGCGGCATGTATAGCCCTCCATCAGGAGCCAAACCTCTCATGAGAGCCTCCTTCAACGAGACCATTGGCGATTGTTTTCGAGTACTATAATATAGCATAGAGTGTCTGTTGGTATCGTAAACTACGTGGCGAAGTTATGAAAAGCCACCCGTATTTACAACCATTTTAAAAGCATATGAATCATATCATGGCAGTTTATTTTGTAAAATTAACTTGCCAATATCCTATTATTTAAGTTCTGAAAACTGCCGTATATGTTTGATAAAATAATCCCATACAATATTATGACGACACACTGGAATTGCTTTCAAGATATTCTCTGCTGGTTGAGCCGTATACATACTACGCATACTTCTGAAGTCGACATGTGCCAACCATACGGCTTTTACACAAGCAAATTTCCCAGTAAGTAAATAGCGGAACAGTGCCATGGTATCGTAAAGCCTGCGTATAAACAAAGCTCGACGCCCCTCACGAACCGGAAGATTTTTATACATCATAAGCAGGTTGTTCCTGAAATTAAGATAAAGTTTATAGGGATTGGAATTGTCGAGCGTTGCACCTCCAAGATGATACACTACCGACATAGGCACAACCCTCACTGCATATCCGGCCAATCTTACACGCCAACATAAATCTATCTCTTCCATGTGAGCAAAGAAATCGGCATCAAGCCCCCCCACAGCCACATATACGTCGCGACGTATAAACAAGGCGGCTCCCGAAGCCCAAAATATATCTGTCACATCGTCATACTGCCCGTTATCTTCCTCTACTGTATCAAAAATACGTCCTCGACAAAACGGGTAACCGTTACAGTCTAAGAAACCTCCACACGCACCGGCATATTCAAATTGCGAAGGATTACGATACGAGCGTATCTTGGGTTGTAGAGCCCCTACTTCGGGGTGCGCCTCGGCATAATCCCAAAGAGGCTCTAACCACCCCTCAGACACTGCAACATCTGAGTTGAGCAACACTATATATCGATAGTCTGTCAGTTGTTTCACAGCTTGATTATACCCCTCGGCAAATCCATGATTTTGGGAAAAACGAATAATCCCTACTTGTGGAAAATCATGCTCCAACAACTGAAATGAATGATCGGTAGAACCATTATCGGCCACAATCACATCGGCCACATCGGGCGATGTATAGCGACATACAGAGGGCAAGAACTCCGAAAGTAGCGAAGCTCCATTCCAATTAAGTATTACGACAGCGACAGATTTCATATCGTACTATTTACAAACAAATGAGAATGTTTCCATCTTTTATGAGTCCACAACCACGCATGAGGCGAACGGCTGATAGTATCCTCCATAGCCGCCATATAACGGTCGGCGACCGGGAAGCCCTCGGTATTATTGGCCGGATGCTCTTCCATCAACTTGAATACAGCCTTATAATAACCGCGAGAGAGTATCTCCACATCGATATATACAACGGCAGCATCCAGTTTCCGGGCCAAAGTTTCGTATCCGGTAAGTACCGGTGTAGGCATGCCCATAAACATAGTCCAGTGATGAATATTGGATGGTGAGGGTGTTTGATCGGCCATAAAACCGGTAACAAAAGGCTTTCCACTACGTTTATGCTGCAACAACACACGCAAAGTATCCT
This sequence comes from uncultured Porphyromonadaceae bacterium, assembly GCA_900538705.1. Classification (GTDB taxonomy): domain Bacteria; phylum Bacteroidota; class Bacteroidia; order Bacteroidales; family Barnesiellaceae_A; genus Barnesiella_A. The sequence goes on along the minus strand of UPZG01000003.1, from coordinate 53,705 downwards.
TTTTGGCAATACACTCTGTACCAAATCGCGTGCGCAAATGTAAGAATAAACGGTCGAAACAACGGTTTCGCAACGGGCGGTATATCTGTCCCCCGGCAAACCGACTGTTATCGCACCACATGGTGAGGGAAGGTATCCACTCCCAATTACCATAATGCCCCAATAATAAGATAACAGAACGTCCTTCACTTGTCAAACGGTCTATCAATTCGGCATTCTCAAAGCGCATTCGACGTTTTGTCTCAGCATCACTTATATGCAGTAACTTGATGGTTTCCACAACATAATCAGCCAGAAACCGATAAAAATGACGTTCTATGTCTCGCCGTTGCTGTTCAGTTTTTAAAGGGTAAGCCATTTCAAGATTGGCACGTACTACCTTACGTCTATACCTTATTATATAATATACTATATAATATAGTATATCGCTCAGTAGGTATAATATGGCCCATGGCAATAATGCCAACAAATACAATACTCCATAGAGTAGATAATAAGCCGTATCTTCTGCTATATGCCTCATATCGACTCCTCCACAAAACGAGCGGTGAGGGCATCGCCCTGCTCATTACTCTCGCCCAATACAACGGCGCGTACGGTATTGACAGCTTCGGGTACCGCCGACATTTCTACCCGTATATAGTTATCGGTAAACCCATGCATGGGATGTCCCTTCACAGGTTGTTCAAAAAGAACTTGTCGTACACTCCCCACATACCGGGCATAAAAATCATGCAATTTCTGCTCAGAGAGCTGTATCAGACGATTGCATCGCTCGTGACGAACATGTACCGGCACTACGGGTTCTATGGTCAACGCCCTGGTATTAGGACGCTCTGAATAGGTAAAAGCATGTAGTTGCGAAATATCTAACGACTCTATAAAGCGATAGCTCTCTTCGAAACGCTCGTCGGTCTCACCCCGCATGCCGGCAATAACATCTACACCAATAAAAGCATGGGGCATATATCGTTTGATAGTTGCCACCTTATCGGCAAAAAGAGCTGTGTCATAATGCCGCCTCATAAGACGCAGCACTGAGTCGCTTCCCGATTGTAACGGAATATGAAAATGCGGACAGAAGCGTTTGGAAGAGGCAACAAAAGCAATTATCTCGTCGGTCAGTAAATCGGGCTCAATAGAAGAGATACGATACCGTTCTATTCCTTCCACTGTGTCGAGTGATGCTATCAGCGAAAGAAACGTCTCGCCATTTCGCTTACCAAAATCTCCTATATTGACACCCGTAATAACAATCTCCTTTCCTCCTTCGTCAGCTACACGGCGCGCCTGCTCAGTGAGCTGCTCTACTGTACCGCTACGACTGCGACCTCTCGCCATAGGTATGGTACAATAAGTACAAAAATAATCACACCCATCTTGCACCTTCAAGAAATAGCGGGTACGGTCACCTCGTGAACATGAGGGCGAAAAGGTCGTAATTTCTTTCCACGGTGTCACAACGTAGGCTTCATGCTCTTCTTTTGCCAACATGGGCAAATACTTGGGCAAGTCTAATTTCTGCTCGGCACCCAATACCAAATCGACCTCAGGCATAGTAGCGACCTCGTCGCTCTTCAACTGAGCATAACAACCCGTAACCACGACAAAAGCGCCCGGGTGCTTTCGAGCTATACGACGTATAGCCTGACGGCACTTCTTATCGGCTAACTCCGTTACCGAGCAGGTATTTATCACACACAAATCGGCCTTCTCGCCAGGGCGCGCCTTTCTAATGCCTTGCTCGGCAAGCAATTGTCCCAACGTTGAAGTCTCGGCAAAATTGAGTTTACAACCCAACGTGTAGTAAACGGCAGTTTTATCTTGAAAAACGGTGTTATCTATCATTACAAGCCTCTAAATTTTGCCCAAAGGTAGGCATTTTGTGCTTAAAATATACCTGATGGGACGAATAGTTAGCATATTAATCGTTTAAAACTAAAAACTTTCCTTACTTTTGCGCTCCGAAATATCACGAAAACTTGGACAACGAACTGAACTAAACTAACATGATAGAAGAACGTTTTATACAAATCTACCAAGACAGCTTTCGCAAAAATTGGGATTTACCTGCTCTTACCGATTACAGCACCCAAAACACATTGCTTTATAAGGAGCTGGCAGAAGAGATTGCCAAAGTACATATTCTATTGCAAAAGTGTGGCATCAAAAAGGGTGACAAAATAGCTCTTGTAGGGAAAAACACGCCACAATGGTGCATCGTGTACATGGCTATCATTACATATGGAGCTGTACTTGTACCTATCTTACAAGACTTCAATCCACAAGATATTTGCCATATTGTCAATCACTCCGACTCTGTTCTTCTTTTCATCAACGACTCTATATGGGCGCATATTGACCCGACCGCACTTTCACAGATAAGGGCTGCCATATCGATAGATAAATCGAACTGCCTCTTCCAACGCGATGGCGAGAAAATCGACCAATTTCTTGCCGGACTTGACGACGATTTCATCGCCACATACCCCCAAGGATTTACACCCGAAGATATTGTATATGCCGACAACAGCAACGAAGAACTAGCCATCATCAACTATACATCGGGCACTACAGGGTTCAGCAAAGGGGTTATGCTTTCGGGCAACAATTTGGCGGGAAATGTAATGTTCGGGGTACGTTCACATTTGCATTATCGTGGAAGCCGTTGCCTTTCATTCCTGCCTCTGGCACACGCCTACGGTTGTGCGTTCGATTTCTTGGTACCGCTGGCCGTAGGTTCACACATTACCCTGTTGGGCAAGATACCATCTCCCAAGATATTGATAAAAGCACTTGCCGAGGTAAAACCTCACCTTATCATATGTGTACCGCTCGTATTGGAGAAAATATATCGTAAACGACTCCATCCTCTTATTAACAAGCCTCTCATGCGTATTGCTTTGCGAATCCCTATAGTGAACACACTCATCTTTAATAAAATAAATAAAGGTCTTATACAAGCATTAGGCGGTTCATTCGAAGAGGTCATTGTTGGAGGCGCCCCCCTTAATGCAGAGGTAGAATCATTCTTGCGTAAAATAAAGTTCCCATTCACAGTAGGGTACGGCATGACTGAGTGTGCTCCTCTTATAAGCTACACTCCGCATCGCGAATTTATAGCATTCTCTTCGGGACGCACCCTGCATGGCTACGTAGAAACGAAGACCATCCCTGAAGGTAGTACCGGCGAAATATGCGTACGGGGTGAACATGTCATGATTGGATACTACAAAAATGAAAAGGCTACACGCGATGTTATAGATAGCGAGGGTTGGCTCCACACCGGCGACGTAGGCAGTATCAGTCACGACGGTACTATATTTATAAAAGGTAGGTCCAAAACCATGCTCCTTGGAGCAAACGGACAAAACATATATCCCGAAATCATAGAAGCTAAAATCAACAACATGCCGTATGTGGCCGAGAGCCTTGTCGTCGAACGAAACAATAAGCTTGTAGCCCTTATTGTTCCCGACTATGAAGCACTGAGTACCGATGAGCTGGAAGAGAGTCAACTCGATAAAATCATGGAAGAAAACCGCATACAGGTGAACACAATGGTCGCTCCCTATGAAAAAATAACTGCCATAAAAATACATCGGGAAGAGTTTGAAAAGACCCCAAAACGGAGTATAAAACGATATTTATACAGTAAATAGCCCCTCAATCGAGCTTAAAACCATTTTTTTATAGAAATTGACAAAAAAAACCACATAAGGTTGATATATATTAAAAAAATAATATCTACCTTTGAGGCGTTTTTGAAACTACAAGTTATTGTTTTATCTTTAATTAAACAAAAATGAAAAAGTTAGTCTTATTCTTCGCTGTTGCATGCGCAGTTTCGTTGGCTGCTTGTACAAACAAAACAAGCGAAGCTACCGAAGCTACCGAAGATAGTGTAGCTGTTGAAACTGTTGTAGAAGAAGTTGCTTGCGCTTGCGATTCTTGCACCGGCAATTGCGGCGCAGCAGTAGCTGCCGACTCAGCTGTTGTTGCTGAATAATTGCGACAGACTCAAAAGGAAGTTGAGCCGCTACCCAAAAGGTAGCGACTTTTTTTATTTTTACCCGTTCCCTACTTATTCCAACAAGGACTCAACAAAAATCACCTCCATCCCCTCTGTGGGCATACACAGCACCTTTTCTTAAAGATAACTTCAATAGCGCATCGACTAATATCCCGTACGATACTTACCCTCCTCATGATCTTCAATAATACTCAGATAGGAGGCATAGCGCGACTGGCTGATATAATGTTCTTCCAAAGCCTTTAGCACGGCGCAGCCAGGTTCATTACGATGGGTACAGTTGTTAAAACGACAATTGTGTGAAATAGCAAAAATCTCAGGGAAATAATGAGCCACCGTAGCAGGTTCGAAATCGATGGTACCAAACCCTTTTATGCCTGGGGTATCTATGATATATCCTCCATCGGGCATAGGATACATTTCTGAAAAGGTCGTAGTGTGCATCCCCATATCGTGTTGCACCGAAAGTTCACCGGTCTTCAAGTTCAAGCCAGGAATTAGACTGTTTATCAGCGATGATTTTCCAACACCCGAGTTTCCCGAGAAAAGAGCGAGTTTACCATGCAACCGATTTCTAAGCCATTCCAAGCCCTCACCTGTAGTTGCCGAGACAAGCTCCGTTGCATATCCCACTGTATCATATAAATGCTTGACACCAAGGGCATATTCCATTTCCTCTTCATCATAAAGATCACACTTATTAATAGCAATGCAAGCCGGTACAGCATAAGCCTCGGCAGTAGCTAAAAAACGGTCAACAAAGATAAGATTGGTACGCGGATGCTCTACAGTAATAATGAGCACGGCCACATCTATATTGGCAGCGATGATATGGCTCTCTTTCGACAGATTCGACGCGCGACGCACAATATAATTGCGCCGAGCCTCTACCTCTTTGATATAGGCCGAACCATCTTGCGCCACTGTCACATGTACATGGTCTCCCACAGCCACAGGATTGGTACTGCGAATACCGCGTAAACGGAATAAGCCTTTTACCTTACAATCCAAGAGCCTTCCATCGTCGGTTTTCACCGTATACCAGCTTCCGGTACTTTTTACCACTATGCCTTGTGTCATGCTTTTTCAATTTATAAAACAAAGATATGCAAAACGCAGGCAGAAAGCAAAATATATCCTTTTTTTTGACTCCTACAACGCAACACATACCACTATCATAACAACCTGAGGAGGATAAAAATAAAACAAATACATTTCGCATCATTATCTTAACAATAGTTTTGTATATTTGTATATCTCGAGAAAAACTTAACAATGCCTGCAACGAAGCAAGCAAGTTCTACTCAGCACATTTAGATTGAAATATTATTTTGCCAATTTTCAGCTGATATTCTCTTTATATAATCATCTTAAATCTGCCTAACGCATGAAAAAACTTCTTGGAAAAATCTTGTTTATTTTAGCAGTAGGCCTCTTTACAGCCTGCTCGCCTCTTCCCGACCCGGCACCGTCGCCCAGAGTTCGTGATAATTTCGATACCAATTGGCGGTTTCATTTAGGAGACTTACGTAATGCCGAACAACCGTCGTTTGACGATAGCTCATGGAGACAACTCAACTTACCACATGACTGGGCTATCGAAGGCGATTTTTCGGCCGACAACCCATCAGGGCCCGGTGGAGGGGCTCTACCTGGCGGAGTAGGATGGTATCGCAAGCATTTCGACATAGATAGCACTCTACTCTCATCGGGCAAACGCATATATCTCGACTTCGACGGGGTATACATGTTGTCAGAGGTTTTTGTCAACGGACACTCTACCGGCATACGGCCTTATGGGTACATATCATTTCGTCGCGATATTACTCCCTATCTTCAAGCAGGCACCAATGTAGTAGCCGTACGTGTAGATAACTCAGAACAGCCCAACTCACGTTGGTATAGCGGTTGTGGCATATACCGCCACGTGTGGATAGTGACTGTAGCACCCATATATGTAGATTTGTGGGGTACTTATGTCACAACTCCCGAAATAAATGACTCACAAGCGACAGTCAACGTGGCAACACGCCTCCGTAACAGCTTGCAAGAAAAAGCCGAAGTAAAAGTATGCCAGTATATACTCGACGCTGATGACAAAACCGTAGCTTATGCCGACTGCCTTATGACAGTTCCTGCCGACACAACGGCCGAAAGCAGCTTACAACTCACCCTGAAAGCTCCTCGTCGCTGGTCGATAGACGACCCCTACCTCTATACGGTACGCACCCAAATCATCGCCGATGGACAAACAATAGATAGCTATGACTCGCCGTTGGGTATCAGAACTTTCCGTTTCGATGCCGAGAAAGGATTCTTCCTTAATGAAAAGCCGGTGAAAATCAAAGGCGTATGCATGCACCATGATTTAGGATGTTTGGGAGCAGCCGTCAACGAACGCGCCATAGAACGACAGCTCGAAATGCTGAAAGCTATGGGATGTAACGCCTATCGTTGCTCGCACAACCCACCTGCACCCGAAGTACTTGACTTGTGCGACCGTATGGGGCTGATTGTCATGGATGAGTCGTTCGACATGTGGCGGAAACGCAAAACCACATACGACTACTCGCGCTTCTTCAATGAATGGTATGAACGAGACCTTACAGACCTTGTGATGCGAGACCGTAACCACCCCTCGATATTTATATGGAGTCTGGGCAACGAAGTACTGGAACAGTGGACCGACATCAATGCCGATACACTCGACCTCGCTGAAGCCAATCTATTGCTCAACTTCCAGAAAGACCCTAATGCACTAGCCCAAGAAGATGACAGCCTGAGCGTAAACTCCATGCTGACCCGCCGCCTGTGTGAGATTGTCAACCGTCTCGACTCGCGCCCCACCACCACAGGCAACAATGAGCCAAGCCCCAACAGTCATTTGTTCCGCGCTGGCTCTCTCGACATCATCGGCTATAACTACCACGAAGACTGGTTCGACTCGGTACCCGGATTCTTCCCGGGCAAGCCGTTTATCGTTACCGAAGCGACCTCGGCTATTATGACACGCGGTTACTACCGCATGCCTTCCGACAGCATTTACATCTGCCCCGAACGATGGGACTTGCCTTATTACAACGATACATATGCCTGCTCATCGTACGACAACTGCCATGTACCCTGGGGGTCGACTCACGAAAAAACATGGCGCATGGTCAAGGAACGAGATTTCATCAGCGGATTGTTTATCTGGACTGGTTTCGATTATCTGGGAGAACCTACTCCCTACGGATTCCCTGCCCGCAGTTCATACTTCGGTATTATCGATCTTGCCGGATTCCCCAAAGACATTTATTACATGTATCAAAGCGAGTGGACTGACAAACCGGTATTGCACCTCTTCCCGCATTGGAATCACAAAGCTGGCGAAATGGTTGACCTATGGTGCTACTATGGACAAGCAGATGAAGTAGAGCTGTGGTTGAATGGCGTTTCACAAGGTACACGCTCAAAAGAACCGGGCTGCTACCACGTTTCATGGCGCGTTCCTTTTGAACCAGGAGAAATTAAGGTTGTATCGCGTAAAGATGGTAAAGAAGTACTCTCACAAACTATCCGTACCGCCGGTGAGCCCGCGCAAATACGACTAACTCCCGACCGCAGCACCCTACATGCCGACGGACGAGACTTGAGCTTTGTAACCGTAGAGATTCTCGACAAGGATGGCAACCTTTGCCCGCTTGCCGAAAACGAAGTATTTTTCAAGGTTGATGGCAACGCCTTTATAGCAGGCGTCGACAACGGCTCTCCCATCTCTATGGAACGTTTCAAAGCAAATCACCGCAAAGCCTTCTACGGCAAATGTCTGGTAGTATTACAAAACAACGGTAAAGCTGGCAATGCCTCACTGACCGCTACAGCCGACGGACTTACTGAGGCTCGTGTGACCCTCACAGCACAATAATTCGCACATCAACAAACATATCCCCCGATGACCTGTTTCGTGTGGTCATCGGGGGATATATTGTTTTTCAGAAATTCTTTCTTTATTGATAACGAACAGAGTTCATAACTCTATTTTACTACGAACCTATAAAAATACAATACGTCAGGATACTACATGGTACGTCGCAACATACGTGCGGGAAAACTCGCCGTGAGCATGCCCAACAATAAGACTACCGCCGTAACGACAAGCGTATCGCCCCACTCCAACCGCACCGGATAGGCATCAACAATAAATGCTCCCGATTCACCCAGACGCAACAGGCCAAACTCTTGCTGCAACCAACACAACAAGACCCCTATTACAAGACCCGATAACGCACCTATCATAGAGATGAGCCAACCCTCGGTCATGAAGATACGCACTATCAATCGATTATCAGCACCCAGATTACGCAACGTTGCTATATTCTCTTTCTTATCTACAATAAGCATCGACAAGGCACCCACAATATTGAAAGCAGCTATGAGCAATATAAAGACAAGAATAAGAAATGTAATCCATTTCTCTATCTGCATCCAACGAAACGACTCACCGTTTTGTTTATAACGGTCTTGCACCACATAGTTGCTTCCCAATTTTTTCTCAAGCTGCTGCACAACACGCTCTACAGATACGCCATCGGCACACCGCAATTCTATGGCAGTAGCTTCGGTGGGATAATCGAACAAAACTCTCGCCTCATCGATGGGTATATAAACCACATTATCGTCATAAGGAGCCTGATTAGAATAAAATGCAGCCGATACAAAAAAGCGGCGAGACGTAAAAGAGGCTGCCGGGTTGGCAATATTTACCCGTCCACGACGATGCGGAGCATATAGCTCTATAGGTCGCGAATAGGCCACGCCAGCCTCGAGACGAACTGCCACACCGGCTCCTATAATAGCGTAGGACACAATACTGTCGCGAAGCATATACTCTCCAGTCACTATGGTATGGGACAGTCCCGTCAGCTCATCGTAATTGTCGGGGATACCTTTCACGACAACAGGCAACTGCCGGTCATAGACAGCAAGAGCGGTCTCTTCTATCACGGGTGACAATAATGCCACATCATCCCACGCAGCTATCTCAGACCACAAAGTATCATTGCCATCGAGAGTCTTACCCGATGCCGGCAATATCTTTATATCTGGCTGTATCTCGGAAAGCAACGAACCTATCAGATGTGTAAAGCCATTATATACCGACAACGTACAGATGAGCGCAGCCGTAATAATTGCCACCCCACACACCGAAATGATAGAGATAACATTAATGGCGCTATGTGATTTTTTGGAGAAGAGATAGCGCGCTGCTATGCGCAGAGCCAAAACCATGCCACCCGCTTACTGATGCAACAAATTGTCTATCTTCTCTATATAATCGAGCGAGTCGTCTAAATAGAAACGCAACTCAGGCATTTTACGCAACTGAAAGCGAACCCGTTGCGCCAACTCATATCGTATTTCGCGAGCCGATGCGTTGACCGAGTCGATAGTAACTTGCGCCTTATCAGACGGGAACACACTCAAATATACTTTAGCAATACTCAAATCGGGACTAATACGTACAATACTTACCGATACGATAGTCCCGTGCATTTTACGCGTCTGTGCCAGGAAAATCTCACTCAACTCTTTTTGCAGCAGACGGCTTATTTTATTTTGTCGTGTTGTCTCCATAAATACTTCTCTGATTGCTGTTATACAAAAGTAACAAAAAATAGGGCGCAACTGTTACACGTCCAGCGGTTTTTTCCACAAAACCGTGAGTCCGTCACGCAATGGAAGGATGATTTTTTCTACACGGGTATCTTGTGCTACCGTATCATTAAAATGCTCTATACCTATCGTCTGCGCATCGCGGCTGTGGGGGTCGGTAATAACCTTCCCATCCCATAACGTATTATCGGCAAGAATAAAACCTCCGGGACGTACCAACGGCAAAACAGCCTCATAGTAATGTAAATAGTCGCGTTTGTTGGCATCGATAAAAACAAGATCGTACACCTCGGTAAGTGTTGGAATAATATCGAGAGCATCGCCAATAATCAACTTTATCTTATTACCGTAAGGCGACCGCGAGAGAAACGAGCGGGTAAAGTCTTCTATCTCATCGTCTATCTCTATCGTATGTACCTCGCCATCTTCATCCATCCCTGCGGCAAAACATAATGCCGAGTAACCTGTAAAGGTGCCTAACTCAAGGACTCGGTGCGGATGCACCATACGGCAAAACATCTTCAGAATGCTGCCTTGCAAATGCCCCGACACCATGCGAGGGCGCAAATGATAGAGATGCGTCTCACGATCGAGCTCGGCAAGCAATGGATCTTCGGCATCAATATGCTTGCAAATATACTCCTCTATAGCATCGTACATGATTACACCTCTTCGATATTGGGCAGCGAATAGTTGTCGAAACTATCAAGTACTTTTCCTACCTGATTGATTTCGAGGAAAGTTGTACCATGTCCGGGACCAAAACCTCCACCCAAATAAGCAATAAGGTCGTCGCGCGTCAACAAGTTCTTTTCCAACATGTGTGTCAGTCCGTTGAAAAGATATTGCCGCGAAGTATCGGTACTCTTCTGATACATGGCAAAGACCCCGTAAGAGAGCGACAACTGTCTGATTGTACGTTCATTGTAACACAATGCCAAAACGGGGAATGTACCTCTGTACGAAGCTATGTAGCGTGCCGTACGACCTGTATAGCTGTCGGTGATGATTGCCTTCGTCCCCAACTCGGCCGATGATTTCACAGCCTGATGAGCCAAAAATGCGGTCACATCATTATCGTCGCTACCCACTTCCATGTTATCAAAAAAGCGAGTACGTTCTGCCTCAATTGCTACCCGCGACATCGTCGCCACCGACTCTACTGGATAACGACCGTAAGCCGTTTCACCACTGAGCATGAGAGCATCGGTATGGTTGTAGATAGCATTGGCAATATCTGTCACCTCGGCACGCGTAGGCCGTGGATTCTTTATCATAGAATGCAGCAATTGTGTAGCTACAATAACCGGTTTCTTGGCTTGCATACATTTGCGTATAAGCAGTTGTTGTATGCCGGGTATTTTTTCTTGCGGCACCTCAATACCCAAGTCGCCACGTGCCACCATCACACCATATGCTACCTCCAAAATCTCATCTATATTGTCTACACCCTCTTGATTCTCTATTTTGGCAATTATTTTGATAGGTGAGCGATGCTCATCGAGGATATGCTGTATATCCAACACGTCTTGCTTGCTACGTACAAACGAATGGGCAATAAAGTCGATATTATTTTCTATGGCGATAAGTATATTGTCACGGTCTCGTTGAGTCAAAGACGGAAGGTTGATGCGCACACCCGGCACATTAACACTCTTACGGGCTCCCAGTTCTCCGGCATTCAGAGCCTCACACATCAACTCATCATTTACCTTATCGCACACCACAAACTCAAGCTCGCCATCGTCTACTAGAATGTGACAACCCACAGGAATTTCATCTGCAAAAGCTGGATATGAAACACCTATACAACGGCTTGTCGTCAACGTCCCGGGGCGACCCGTCATAAGCAAATGTTGTCCGGGCTCAAACGCAATAGGCTTTTCGTCTTGCAAGGCTGTGGTACGAATTTCAGGCCCTTTGGTATCCATCAATATACCTATGGAGTTCGATACCTTGCGTACATTAGCAATAACACGTTCAAAACCTTCACGTTGCATGTGTGCCGAGTTCATACGTACAACGTTCATTCCGTTTTCATAAAGACTCTTGATAAACCCGACATCGCAACGATTATCGGAAATGGTAGCTACAATCTTGGTGTACTTAGACATAATATATTTCTTTTCCTATATGTTCGTATATATTTGTGGGAAAGCTCTATTCAACATTTGTCAACGCCTCTATGGCCAACCTATAAGAGTCAAGCCCAAAGCCGGCTATCTGCCCACGGCACGCCGATGCTATCATAGAGACATGCCTATACTCCTCGCGGGCATGAATATTAGAGATATGTACCTCTATAACCTGTGCTGTGATAGCACGTATGGCATCGGCTATGGCAATAGAGGTGTGCGTATAGGCCCCGGCATTAAGTACGATACCATCTACCGAAAAGCCATACTCTTGGAGGCAGTCTATAATTGCCCCTTCGCTGTTGGACTGAAAATAACGTATGTTATGCAATGGAAAGCGGGCCTGCAACAAAGGCAAATACTCTTCGAAAGATTTTGTTCCGTAAATCTCTTTCTCGCGACGCCCCAGCAAGTTCAGATTAGGCCCGTTAATAACAAGTATTTCCATAACACCTCGTGTTTGATTATTTTTACAGCTCCAACAAGGTCGTCGAAAGCCGTCTAACAGCATTATCCCGTTGCACAAATGAGTCGTATTAGCTACTTTTGCATGGTAATGCTTGTACATTACAAACAATGGACAACACTGAAATTTGGGTGCAAAATTACAGATTTTTCGGGAGACTGCTATATGACTGCTGCCAAGAAAAAAGAGAATTTGAGAAAAAAATACATCGCCTACCTTCGACTTGAAAAGGGCTTGTCGGAAAACACTATTGCCGGTTATACCGACGATATAGAGAAGCTGGCGAGGTTTCTCGACGATGCATCACTCTCGTGGGAAGAGGTGAAAACCGAGCATCTGCACACCTTTGTGTGTACATTGCAAGATTTGGGCATCAGTGCACGGTCACAAGCGCGCATCATATCGGGTATCAAATCTTTCTTCAAATATCTTAAACTCGAAGGTTATATCGCCGACGATCCATCGGCAGGGTTAGAGACCCCACAAACTGGCAGGCATCTACCAGAAATACTTACGGTAGAAGAGATAGACCGCATGATAGAGTCGATAGATCGTACATCTCCCGAGGGACAACGCAACCGAGCTATCTTAGAAACATTATATAGTTGCGGATTGCGAGTATCGGAACTTGTAAATCTGCGCTTATCACAATTATATCTAAACGAAGAGTATATCTGTGTAGAGGGAAAAGGCGGGAAACAACGCCTGGTGCCAATCTCACAAGAGGCCATACATGAAATAAAACTGTACCTTCCCGACCGCAACAGTTTAGACATAAAACCGGGCGAAGAAGACTATCTCTTCCTCAATCGACGGGGAAAACACCTCACACGAGTAATGATTTTTTTCATTATTCGCGAAGCTTGTCGCTCTTGCGGCATTACCAAAAAAGTGAGTCCACACACGCTACGGCACTCATTTGCAACGCATTTACTCGAAAATGGAGCAAACCTGCGAGCCATACAACAAATGCTTGGCCATGAGAGTATCACCACAACCGAAATTTATGTTCACTTAGACCAACACTTTTTGCGTCAGGAGATTATAGAGCACCATCCTCGTAATCAAAAACATGAAAACAATAATTAGCTTAATATTTATAGATAATTAAGAAAAAAAGCCTGCCATCACATCATCAATCCATAAGCTTTTAGTTATTTTTGCCCTTGAGAATATACGTTACAATAACGTCAAACCAAGAAACATTACAAACCTTATATGCACAACATTATGATTAAAAAGTTAACATTCCCGCTACTTTGCCTCTGCCTCTTGACATTGGTAAGTTGTAACAAAGAAATGGCTCCGCTCAGCGCTGACTATTTCAAAGTAAATCCGTCTCCTCTCGAAGCTAAAGGCGGCATGGTATCGGCCACTATTACAGGCACTTTCCCCGAAAAGTATTTCAATAAAAATGCCGTTGTCACCGTAACACCGTACTTGGTTTACAGCGCTGGCGAAACAGCCTCTGCTTCGCAAACATTCCAAGGCGAAAAAGTAAAAGGCAACGACCAAACCATCCAATACAAAGCCGGTGGCGTTGTTACGATGCCCGCCAACTTTGTATATGTTCCCGAGATGCAAAAATCGTCGCTTTATTTGGCTTTCACCGTACAGCAAGGGTCTAAAACTTACGAGTTGCCCCGTGTAAAGGTTGCCGAAGGCGTCATCGCTACATCAGAAATGGCTGACGCCGGCAAAGTAACACCGGCCATCACGCCCGACAAGTTCCAACGCATCATCAAAGAGACTTACTCAGCCGACATCAAATTCCTTATCCAACAAGCCAACATCAGAGCTTCGGAAATAAAATCGGATGAGATGAAAGCTCTCCACCAACAAATCAAAGATGCCACCACAGCCGAAAATCGTGAAGTAGAAAATGTAAACATCTCTTCTTATGCATCGCCCGATGGTGGTGTAGAACTCAACACCCGTTTGGCCGAAAACCGTGAAGAGAACACCGTAAAATACATGAAGTCACAATGGAAGAAAGACGACATCCAGGCTGACCTTACTGCCGAATTCACAGCTCAAGACTGGGACGGTTTCAAAGAGTTGGTTACCGCTTCTGATATTCAAGACAAAGACCTTATCCTCCGCGTACTTGAAATGTATAGCGACCCCGAACAAAGAGAGCGTGAAATAAAGAACCTTTCGTCTGTTTATAGCGACTTGGCAAACGAAATTCTGCCACAATTGCGTCGTTCACGTATCACGGCTTCTATCAATGTTATAGGTAAATCGGATGAAGAAATATCTTCATTGGCACACAGCAACCCCTCAGCTCTCAATGTTGATGAATTGCTCTACGCTGCTACTCTCGAAAAGAGCGATGCTGCCAAAACTGAAATATACCGCAAAGTCACCGAAATTTATCCCGAAGACTATCGTGGATATAATAATCTCGGTATGATGATGTATAAAGCCGGCAAGTACAACGAAGCCGAACAATATTTCAATACCGCTGCTCAAAAGGCTCCTCAATCGGCCGAAGTCGACATGAACAAAGGTCTTATTGCCATGAAGAATGGCAATTATGACGAGGCTGCCGCTCAATTTGGAAAAGCTGGTAATGTACCCGAGGTAAACGAAGCATTAGGAGTTTACTACCTCAAGAAAGGCGACTATAATGCTGCTGTAAAAGCATTTGGCGATGCTAAGAGCAACAATGCAGCCTTGGCTCAAATCTTGGTAAACGACTACAACAAAGCACGTAACACACTTGCCGGTGTATCGGCTCCCGATGCTACCACTTATTATCTGCAAGCTGTTTTAGGCGCACGCACCAACAACGAACAAATGGTACGCTCTAATCTGCGTCAGTCGTTCCGCCTCGACCCCACCATGAAAGAGAAAGCAAGCAACGACTTGGAATTTGCCAAGTATAACATTGCCGGAATCTAATGAAAGCTCTTTTATAAATCCAAAGCGGAGCGGCCTATAACAAGCCGCTCCGCTTTATTTTTAGCATAGCTACAATATAAAAGTATCTAATGTAGCAACAATGATACCAGAATCCTACACGGTCTCACAACCACAACACGTTCCGGTTCTAATAGGCCATTCTTTTTACGTTCATACTGCAATACCAGGATTCCATAGAGAAATATTAAAAACACGAACACCTCATTGTATGTATTATCAGCAGGCGATATTTACTCGCTCTGTTGTCTTTTCGACAGAAATTCGTGAATTGTTTCGTCAGACGGAATGCCCATCTTGCGGCGCAACCTGTTACGAGCCGATTCTACACTACGCACCTCACGAAACGTTATAGAAGCAATCTCCTTCGTAGATAGGCCTATATATAGCAAAGCACATAACCTTTTCTGCCGCTGAGTAATCCCGGGACATATATCGTCCAACGAATCATAAAAAGAGGGATGCACCTGCTCAAAATAGAGCTTGAATTCCTGCCAATTATCACTACTCTCATACCGCTTCAGCTCGGTGATAATCTTGCGCAAGCGCTCTTTGTGCAACTTGTCACGTGGATTTATCTCGAGAAGTACCTGCTTCAACTCATCACAAATATGTACAAAAAACTCATTGTCTTTGGTATATGACAATGCGTAACTCGACAACTCACGATTTTTCTGGTCAATAGTTTTATTCAACTCTTTCTCCTTAATAAGTTGCAACTCCTTCTCTTTTTCCGATAAGGCTATTTGCTGCATTGACAACTCTTCTTTTGTTCTATGCAACTTATCCCGCAGACGTGTGCGAACAATCAAGAACACCACTACCAGCGCAAGCAATATAATAATTATTACTATCACCGTAACGCGCCTGTCATCCTCTAATTTATGCAACTGCATCTCGCTTATCAACAAAGCATTCTCGCGTAATTTCTGCTCATTATTATATATTTGCTCCAAATTGCCAATCTTTTTTACATCATTGACCTTCGTCAACGAGTCTCGCAACTCAGTAGCCCGCAACAGTAAGTCATATGCCTTTTCATAGTTTTTGCGACGACTATAAAACCGAGAAAGAATGACACTCATATTCGCCTCGAAATCCCGATTTGTAACCGACGCCAACTCCATTTCCGACTGTTTTATATAATACATTGCCTCTGTCATATTACCTTGCTTTTCGTATGCTTCGGCGAGCATGTTGTAACACTGTATCACATCATGTAGATTACCCTCACGCAAATGAAACTCCACAGCATTTCTTAAATAGGAGATAGCCAAATAATCCTCCCCCTTTAGCATATACAACGAAGCTATGTTACACTGCATGAAATGATAAAAATAGGCATCTTGATTTTTATCGATAAGCTGCAAAGCATCGAGCATATAATCCAGAGCTTCGTCGTAACGGTCTTGTTGCATAGCCGTACCGGCCAAATTATTATAATTCAAGCACAACTCCTTTTTGTCACCTAATTTCATATTTATATCGCGCGCTTTCCTGAAATAACTCTCAGCCATAGCCACATCGCTACGAAAATATGCTGCACCTATATTATTATAAATTTTAGCAGTATTAGATTCCATTCCATTATCCTCAGCAATTGCAAGGGCTTTATGATAATATTCCATGGCATTGTTCCACATACCTACCTCTTCCAACGCAGCACCGAGAGGTATATACAATCGCAACAACGTAGTAGAAAGACACTTCTCCTGCTCTAACTGGTCTGCAAGTGTAGAAAACAACTCTACTGCAGCCGATTGTCGACCTTGCTGCCTGAAATATTCGCCCACATCGTCTACTATAAACGAAACAAAGACGCTGTCTGACAAGGCCTTCTGACTCTCTACCGAGTCTATTTTATGCTTCATTACAGCAGCATTACTATCATTGTCGTCTATCAAATCGGATGCTCGCTCCAACACCTCTTGTTTTATGTTATTGGTAAGCGCAAAACATACGATAGGATACGATGTCAAGAAAAGAAGTAGCATCAGTACCCGTAATAACGTATAATATAAAGTTTTTAAGTACTCCAACTTATTAATATTTTTAATATTACACCTACAAATATATGAAATAATCGTTATAAAGATATATATACTGACAAATATACTTACATTATCTTCCGTACAGCACCCATAATGGCAATACAATAATCTGGTTAATAAATAGTTACATTTATATGCAGTAGTATTTTTACTTCATTTATTTATATTGCAGTAGTAAAGACGTAGCTTGTAATAGTGCCCTATTTTATAAAATAATTATACTTGCAAAAAGAAAAAACGTCTAAATCGAACAATATGAAAAACCTCTATCTCCTCTTTGTTACAGCGATTCTTACATGTAACTTCAGTATTGCTCAATATCAGGTTTCTACCGATGTGCAACCCAAGAATATTCTCTTAGAAGAATTTACCGGTATCAATTGCGGCAACTGTCCCTCGGCGCATAAGATAGCGGCCAACCTCTTATTAGCACAAGAAAATACATTCTATTCCATAGCAATACACAGCGGATATTATGCATCGCCTTTCTCCGACCAGCCAGATTTTCGCACTCCCGAAGGTGAAGAGCTAGATGCCACTTTTGCTTCGGGAAGCGGTTACCCTTGTGGTATGATTAACCGCCATACTTTTGCCGGCACCAGTCCTATCATGTCGCGAAGCAACTGGACTCTGTGTGCCAAGGAAATACACCAAGAAAATGCGCCCGTAAACTTATATGTGACATCTACATACTCGGCAGCTGACGCCCAGCTGACCGTACACGTTGAAGGCTATTATACAGCCGATGTAGACGCCCAACAAAATCTTCTTACCGTAGCACTGACACAAAATAACATACGAGGGCCGCAAAGCGGTGGCGGTGTAGGTTCTGACTATCTACACCAGCACATGCTACGCGACTACCTAACACCTTTGTGGGGTGATACGATAAGCGACTGTACTGAAGGTTCTTTCTTTACGAAAGATTACACATACGCCGTGCCTGAGAACATCAATGATGTAGCTGTCGACCCGGCGGAATTGGAAGTAATCGTTTTTGTTGCTAACGACAAAACCGATGTTTTAAACGTTACCGGTGTAAAGCCTGTTTGCGAAGGACTGGAGCTTCCCTTAGCTGCCGAAATATCGGCATACCGCATACCTGTACAGGGCACCTACGGATTTAACTTCTACGAACTTTATCTGCGTAACAAATCGAATGAGCCTCTTACATCGGCCCTATTCGACATTACCGTAAACGGTACGACAATACAAAGCTCTTGGGAAGGAGAAATAGCCCCTCTGGCAACAAGCTACATCAAAATTGCCATCGACCAGTCTTCCTTAATAGAATCGAGTAATGACTATTCAATACACCTGACAGAACTTAACGGTGAATCTTACGA
Organism: uncultured Porphyromonadaceae bacterium; assembly: GCA_900538705.1. Taxonomy (GTDB): domain Bacteria; phylum Bacteroidota; class Bacteroidia; order Bacteroidales; family Barnesiellaceae_A; genus Barnesiella_A. Next base: position 35,094 of record UPZG01000003.1, on the reverse strand, counting down.
CGGAAATACCATTGAGGGTACATTCAGCGCTCCTGCCAAAACGACTCCCCTAACATACATAGAACTACGTACCGACCTATATGCCGACGAGAACACATGGCGTATCATAGATGCCGACGGCAATATTGTTTACAATTTCGGTCCATACGAAACAAATCTACAAAAAGTATACAATGAAGTGGCCGAACTCGAAAGTGATAAAACATACTGTTTTGAAGTAACCGACGCTTGGGCTAACGGTGTGCAATCGCCTCGCGGCTATTATAAACTTCAAGACGACAGCAACGGTCTCGTGGCACAACAGCTCGAAATTACGGGACACGGATACCGTTCTTTCTTCACAACATCGATTACAGCCGGACTACAATCACTGACAGCCCCCAATACTTTTGCCGTTGCCTATGATAAGCAAGCACAGCAAATTACCATCACCCCTGCCATGGCAACCCAGGAATACGCCGTCGCAATATACGACATTGCCGGATTGCTTATAGGACAAGGTACCAACGTAAAGGCCATTTCCATTCCATCTCACGGCATTTATATCGTACAGATAGTTGCCGACCAAAATATAAATACATTCAAATTAATCACCTATTAATTAAAAAAGCTGTATTATGAAAAAAGGACTACTCACTTGTATCTGTGCCCTCCTTTGCCTGTCGGCTGTGGCACAATGGAAAGACAATCCGTCGGAAGCTTTACTGGGTTGGCCGGATGGAAAAAGTTATTATGCCAACGAAATTCAAATTGGCGAAGACGGCACTACCTGGCTCTGCGTCTATCATCCGCAAAACGGAACAATAGCTACAACCGTACAAGCCATAGACTCTACTGGTGTAAAACTTTTGGGAGAAGAAGGACTTCTTGTCTCAGAAGAGCGGAATATGACATATACTGTTGTAAATCAACTTATCATGGTTGACAAAGATGGCAATGCAATTGTTGTGGTACACGACCTGCGCAATTCACCGTCAGAAGAGCAACTTCTGAGTTACACCATCTATAAAGTCTCTCCTGAGGGCGAAATGCTTTGGGGAAACGAAGGACTCTCTATCGATGGAGGAATATCTTACGAAACGAGTGCTGCCATGAAGGTAATACAACTCGAAGACGGCAGTTATGTTTTTGCATGGATGCGCACCAATGGTAACCTCTTTGCCATTGAGATGCAACGCGTATCGAACGACGGCGAATTCCTATGGAACGCCAAAGATGTACGCCTCATAGATAACACTTCGACCTACATGTATCCATATTTAATAAATTCAGGCGACAATCAATTCATCTTGGTGTATGCCAAGGGATCAAACCAAGACCTGTACGCACGGAAAATTGATTTCGACGGAACTTCTGTATGGCCTGAAGATACTCGCATCTATCGCGGCGGCTTCGGTTCTATTCCTTTGTGGACTATACTCAATGTACAACCGTCGGGTGATGGTGGTGTAATCCTCTCTTGGAACGATGACCGTTACTATACCAATACAGAATCGGCATACCTTTCATATGTAAAGCCCAACGGAGAATTAGGATTTACAGCAGGTGAAGAGGCTCAGAAACTGGGATATGCCGGCTGGCGTTCTTTCAATGTGAAAGCCCGTTACGACTCAAAGACAAACAGCTTTATAGCTCTGTGGCGCGAAACAGATGCCAATCAAAACTGGTATCGAATGGTAGCCCAACGAGTATCGCTACAAGGTGAATTGTTGTGGGGTGAAGAAGGCCTCGAACTGAGCCCTATGGATACACAACCTCTTGCATACATGAATTTGGAGCCCGGAGAAAGTGGCGAAATGGCAGTCTTCTACATGATGAACCATTCATATGGTTTTGGCGACGTAACATGCTATGCCATGTTGCTTGATAGCGAAACAGGCGAATCTATATGGGAAGAACAGCCATTCACTTTTACAACAAATGTTTCTGAGAAATCGTCTCTTGAGACTACTTCAATGGCTAAAGGAGGATATTGGGTAGCCAAATGGGAAGACAATGGTGTACTCGGTGGCGAAAACAACGTAGACCGCATATACATGCAACGTATCAATCGCAACATGACACTTGGCAATCCGGGTACAGGAGCTGTTAAAGCAACGCGTACCGAAGAAATGCAATTCAGAGCTTTGTCTACTGTCATCAACAATGATGCGATGTTCCAGGTTGTCAACTCACGACAACAACAAGTCAACATCTCAATCTACGACATGCAAGGGAAACTTGTCACAACAGCCTATAATGGTATCATGCCACAAGGCAGCCACTATGTAACATGGAATGCTTCTTGTAATCTTAGCAAGGGCGTTTACCTGGCAACTCTCACCACACAAGAAGGAGTTTCTACCATTAAACTAATTATCAACTAATACAATACATTATATATCACATTATGAAAAAACTCTTTTTATTATCTACAATGTTATGCTGTCTGGTGACAGCTGGCAGCCAGGTCATATCAGGCTATGGTTTCGGTAGTTTTGTAGGAACATACGAAGAAATAGAAGACGGTATTGTTGTAAGCAATGATATAGAACCTAACGACATGAACAACCGCGCCTTTTATTCCGAGTCTTCCGTAACAGAGCTTACGACAATGGCTGGAATTCCCATAGGCTTTGATTTTGAATATAACGATGTTTTCTGTAATCAGTTTGTCATTGGCTCTAACGGTTATATCACAGTAGGTCGTGACCAGGTTACAGTCAACCCTGAGTCTGGAGCTTTCATGTTTTCGCGCGAAGGTGAAGGCCGTACCAACTGCTTTGGAGTAATGCCCAATGCCGACATATACGGTTCAGACTCTACAACCATAAGTTACAAACTCACAGGCGAAACCCCTAATCGTGTATTGGTGATACAATATAAAAATTGGGGAGTAGGTCTCGACTATTGGGGCGAAAACATCAAAGCCGTCGACATGCAAATAAAGCTCTATGAGACAGATAGCAAAATAGAGTTCGTATTCCGCAACTGGAACAATTTCGATGGCTACTCCAAGGGTGCAAGAATAGGTCTGCGAGGCAACGATGATGATATACATTGTCGCTTCAATTCCGATGACGATTGGCAAAACACCATACAACGGACAGGCGATGCTATCATATATTTCGGCGACAACAGCAATATTACCGATGGCCTCACCTTCTCATTCATGCCTCCTGCTGCCTGCGACGTGCCTTCTGGTCAACCTGCATCAATACAATACGAGGCTACTACAACACAAATAAGCGGCTCTTTTGTTCCGACAGAGACTGCCGACCATTATCTCACTCTACTGTCAACCGATGAAGCCCTTACAGAGCTGCCTCAAAACGGCACATACTATAGCAAAGGTGATGTTTTAGGAAATGCTACCGTACTATCTTACGATACAACGGCAGTATTTGCTACCGACGCTTCATTACAAGGGACTACGACTTATCATGTCTTTGTAATGGCAGCCAACTCGTTCTGCAAACAAGGCCCGGTATATAATACCGATGCTCCATTGACAGCAGCCATACGTACTATGCCAGGTGCTCCTGCAGGATTATCTGTAACTGAAAAACATGTCGACAAACTTCTTATATCGGTAACAGCTAATGAAGTTGGAGATGATGTCCTCGTTGCCATTTGCGATTCACTTTACGAACCTATTATAAACTACGGAGAAGAACCTTACATAGGCACTCCCGAGGGCTCCTATGAAGTAGGCGATTTCATTACCGAAAATGGTGGCAAAGTGGTATATATAGGTGGTTCTGCCGAAAATATCGAAATAGATGGGCTCGAACAGGGTACGGGATATTATCTGCGTGCATTTAGCGTAAACAGCAACATGGAATACTCTACAGAGGTAATAGATGCTAGAGGTGCCACAATAGCAACACTACCGTATACACCCAATCTTTCAAAAGCAGAAATTTATGGTCTGCCTGTAGATTGGGCTGAAGAGGGCGGTACTTTCCGCGTATCGACGCAATACAACCAAGTAGGCGGAGAAGATGAATATCAGTTGGAGTGCAACCTTGCATATGGCGACGCCATCAATGGCAAGTTCAACACCGTGACCACCAGCCCCATTCTCATAGACAAACGCGACGTAGTTGTTTCTTTCTACTACAACATGTCAGTATGGTCGCGTATGACAGGCTCAACACCTTATAACGAATGGGCTGAAACAGATACTTTTGCGCTGCAAGTAAGTAAAGATGGTATCAACTTCGATACACTCAAAGAGTACACAGCTCAGAATAATCTTCAATTAGACTCTTTACAAGCTTTTGCCTTGGTAGAAGGAGACCTGTCGTCGTATATCAACGATACCGTGCAGATACGTATCTATTGGAAAAATTACAATGCTGCCGGTGCTCGCCTCATCATCGAAAGATTCAGCGTTGACGGACGTGAAATTCCTGCCATCCCCGCTGTTACAATAGGCGAAGTAACCTATAACTCGGCTCTTGTTACATGGCGAGGAGAACAAGAAAATTACGAAATGGCCTCTTGCAAAGAGGGTGACGAATGGACGTATAAAACCGTCAATGGATTTGAGGCCGAACTGGTAGACCTCGAAGCCGAAACGACCTATCAAGTAAAAGTTCGTGGTATTGTAGCTGAAGGCGATACCACCGAGTGGTCAGAAACTGCAACCTTTACTACCGAACCGCTTCCCGAATGCCCCATCCCATCTGACCTCACCTCTGAGATAGTTGAGAATGAATATATCAAGGTTTCTTGGACAGGCAATGAAGAGCATCTTGCATGGGACGTACGCTATCGCCCCGGAAGTGCTACTACATGGGAGGTTATAGAAGGTCTGGCAGAAGAGACATACACCTTTACCGACTTGGAACCCGAAATTGCCTATTTGTGGACAGTCCGCGCCTCTTGTACCATGGACCGCATAAGCTCGTGGGCGGCACAAGAAAGATTTACCTCAGGAAGAACAGCTGTAAGCCTTGCCAATGCCTCTTCGCTGAAAGTATCTGCTTTCGAAGGATATGTCAACATCTTCAACTCGGGTGTTTATGTCAAAGAGATAGCTTTGTACGACTTGCAAGGACGCTCTATCACTAAGATGGAAATCAACAGCAGCGACAACATCATCATCCCGTTGCGCGGTATAAAAGGATTTGTTTTTGTCAAAGTGAACACCATAGACCATGAATTTGTCTATAAAGTTCCCGTAAGATAAAAACTGCATTTTATCTATAAACACTGTTAGGGGGTTGCATCGAGACAATTCGATGCAACCTCTTTTGGTATATCTGGTGACAAAATCACATGCCTCTATCACTCATATACGCAAATGTATCATATACGCAAGTTCTATTTTCACAACTTATGCTACATTTGCAAATAAAACAGATTGCCGATTACGATTATAAATAAAACCCTCATAATGCACCTTTTTCTCCGTACCATATTTCTCTCTATTCTATCTCTTCTATCAGGAGTCATTTTTGCCTATGCCGGGCAAGAATCATTTCCGGTTCTTACAGGACATTTATTATATACCGACTACATCGAAGGTAACGACCAGGGCTGCATAGCAACTCTCGCACCCGAAAGCGATGATAGTCTCAACATCATAGCACCACCCGATGCCGCACTATACTCTAACAGCTCTTTTTTTATCGCCGACCAATTGGTATGCCCCTTTATTCGATATGATGAAAATAACCAACGGTATATAAAATATGACTTCTTCGATGCACAAAGCGGAGAAATCACCCGAACTATACAATTGGCAAACTCAAACTATTTTCTCCCCTCTGCAGCAGTATACATACCTGATGAAGAGAACCTTTTTATGTTATGCTATATCGATGATTTGGAACATTACAGCTGGGTAACAATCTCTACTCAGGGTTTCTTGATAAACAGCCGGGTGGAGTGTCCCGAAGGCGAAGAGTGCTTTGCGCTATCTCTTGCACCCGACGGTACCATATATGGGTTCTCTCGCGATAACTATCTGTGCCGTATCAATCGCAACGATGGAAGTACAGAACGACTTTTCAAAACAATAGAGAAAGGGAGCCAAGACCAAGCCGCATACTACGATGCTACACGACACGCCATATACCGCAGCATACCTACCAACACGGGCTGTACCATCTATCGATACGACCTCATCACCGAAAAAGAGAGTGCGATACGCTCATACCAGACAGTCACCGCCATACGGGCTCTTGCTTTAGACTCCCTTCACAATGAATTAAGGGTTCCGGCAGCAGTAACCAACCTAAACATAACATTCACCGACCAAAACCTTGTCAACAAAGGCACTATCCACTTCACGGCTCCAACAACCGACCTACAGTCGCACTCTTTGACTTCTCGTCTGCAAGCTATCATTGCCATAGACCAAATAGAAGTTGACACCATAGACCTGCAAGCCGGACAACCCTATAACATCTCTCTTATTTTTCCAGACGGCTCTCATGTCGTATCGCTGCAAACATACAACCAGTATGGCAAGGGCGAACTCAGCTACACCCGCATTTTTGCCGGGTACGACTATCCCCTACCTGTAGAAGGGATAACTGTAGAGACTGCATTGCCAACCGTCAACCTCAGCTGGGATAAACCAGGTAGTGTACACGATGGTATATTAAACCCAGAAGCACTGCGATACCGCGTAATTCGTTACCCGGAGGGCATAACCATTGCCGATACACCGGAATGCATGGCAAGCGACACGCTTCCTCAGATACCGGGCTCATACTTTTACGGTATAACAGCATATATACACTCGTACGAAACCGAAGAATCATTTTCAGCCCCTATCTACTACAATTGCATCATAGAACCGCCATATTACGTAACAAAATGGAGTAACGAAGTTCTCAGTGCATACACTATCGACGATGCCAATCACGACGGCTCTACCTGGTATCTATTTACCGCTTCGTCCAATAATCCCAACGTTTGCTACCACTACCACACGGCCAACCAGGCCGATGACAAGCTCTATACACCGGCCATCCTGCTCAAACAAGATACTCTCTACCAGGCGCGGCTCTATCTGCATGCCGGGGCAGAAGAGTTTGTCGAGCATTTCTCAGCATCCGTCACTTACGCACCTTGCGGTAAAACAGCGACACAACAGGGCTTATTCAACCAACCAGTACAATCGACCGAAAGCCGATGCTATCAATTCTCTTTCAGCGTACCTTGTGACAGCCTCTATAATCTTTGCATACACTGTAATAGCGAGCCGAACCGATACATGTTGCATGTAGACAGTCTCTCCCTTACTTCTATAGGGACTGCATCCGTACCCGACAGCGTCGCTACATTCTCTTTATCACAAGGATATTACGACCGCAACACCGTTTCCATCTGTTGCAAAGCGCCCGTCCTCACAGCTGGAGGCGACACACTGACCTCTCTATCGGGCTTGGAAATATATCGCAACGACACGCTTGTACACACTATCAAGTACCCTCAGCCAAGAACAACCTATTGGTGTACCGACTCTGTTACACACATCGACAACTACCGATATACTGCCATAGCCATGAACGAAGCCGGGCGCGGCATACCGGCCTATCGCAATATCGTATTAGGGGTGTACAACATCCCGTACCGACACGATTTTGCACAGGGTCTCAGCTACTGTACGGTCGTCGACAACAATCACGACGGCAACACATGGCATCTTTATGCCGACCGTTTCATGGGTTGCATGCGTTACTTATCGAGTGAGACCGAAACAGCCGACGACTGGATTGTCACTCCGCCCTTGCTACTTACCGATACCATGCGCTACGAAGTACACTGCCGTTGCTGTGCCGGACTGAGCCAATACCCTGAGTCTTTGCGTATCGCTTTGGGTCGTACTCCACAACCCAATGATATGTCGTTTACGATTAAAGCATTAGACCAGTTCACATTTATAAACGACACCACCATCATTATTCCTTTCGATATTGCCACCACCGCCCATTACTATATTGGTATACAGGCTCGCAGCAAAGCCGATAGCTATGCTATACTATTGCGCGGAATTGCCGTACAAGAATATGATCCGGCTGCTGTAACAGCTCCACGCACCGAGACTCCGGCAAAAATACGGGGAGGTAAAGACCGTATGACAGCTTACACCAATCGCGCAGTACACGTCAACATATACGACCTTACCGGCATGTGTATAAAAGAGATGATGCTTTCACCCGGTACCAACGAGTGGGAAATGCCGACAGGAATCTACATCGTACAAGTCGACGATGCCTTCACATTCAAGACAGTTGTTTTTTAACTGGTTAACCGGCAAGCACTATACCCTGCCCATTATCTGTCGCCACCTTGCAATCGATTCACAATATCACGAGCGGCACGTTCGGGAGCTCCGGGCGCACCCAACCGACGGGCTACTTCGGCATACCCCGCTGCCATACGCGCTCGCACATCTTCATCATACAATAACTTTTCAAGTTCTCGACCTATATTTTGTGCCGTACAATGGTGTACCAACAGCTCCTTTACCACCTCGGCATCGGCTATTAGGTTGACTAACGAGACGAAACGTACCTTGAGCCAATGTTTGAAAAGCGTATATGCCAAACTTCCGCCAGGCATAGCATAGCATACCACTTGCGGCACCCGCAACAAGGCCGTTTCGAGAGTTGCCGTACCCGACGTTACCAGCGCTGCACGACTTTGCGCCAACAATCGGTAAGTAGCATCGTAAATCACCCTCGCCTGCCCTCCTTGTAAATAGGCCGCATACTCCTCAGGAACGATACCGGGAGCCCCGGCAACAATGCACTGATAATCGCTGAAACGTTCGGCAGCCTCCAACATTAAAGGCAGGTTGCGCCGTATCTCAGCTTTGCGGCTACCGGCCAACAATGCAATAATAGGTTTTGAAGGCAGGTCGAAGGCATGCACAAAATCGTCAAAAGTCTCATCGGCATACGGGCGCTCGGCCAACTCGTCTACAGTGGGGTTACCCACATATCGCACTTCGTAACGATGCCGACGATAAAACTCTACCTCAAACGGCAAGATAGAATAAACAGTATCGACATAGCGTCGTATGGCCTTGATACGATACTCTTTCCAAGCCCACAATTTAGGAGAGATATAATAATAAACCGGTATCGACAAATGCTCTTTGACAAAGCGTGCCACTTTAAGATTGAAGCTCGGATAGTCTACCAATATTACGGCATGAGGGTTCCACGCAACTATATCTTCTTTACACTCTTTCAGATTATTCAAAATAGGACGCAGATGTGTTATCACCTCTGTAAAACCCATATATGCCATCTCTCGATAGTGCCGCACGCACACACCTCCTACCGATGCCATCAAGTCGCCGCCATAAAAACGGAACTCGGCAGCCTTGTCTTCCTTTGCTATGGCAGCCATCAGACGCGAAGCATGTAAATCGCCCGACGCCTCACCGGCAACTAAATAATACTTCATACATTCATACGCTTTGACGTAACAAAGATACTATCTTTGCCGGAAAAACAATGCCTCGAAAGCAACCGCAGAAGGTGCAATAAAAAAGAAATCCAAGCGTTATATTACAAATGAAAGGTCACGCAAGCATATTATGTATATTGGTATTAGGCATCGTAAGTTGCTTTACAGCCTGTATTGACGACAAATTTACGACATCGCCAAGCGATATTCTTACCTTCTCTACCGATACCGTCAACTTCGACACTATATTCACTGAGCAAGGTACGGCTACCCGCACTCTGAAGGTATATAATAAAAGCAATAAATCACTAAGCATAAGCTCCATAAACTTGGCTAAAGGAAATAACTCGAACTTTATCGTCAATGTAGACGGATTATCGGGTACAACCTTCAACAATACCGAGATAAGAGGACAAGACAGCCTCTATATCTTCATTATTGCCAACGCCACTGCCACAGGTAACGCTCTACCCGTAGAAAGCCGCGATTCTATCATATTCATCACCAATGGAGTACGGCAAGAAGTAAAGCTACTGGCACAAACCCAAGATGCCAAACGGTTACGCGGGACAGTCATCAACAGCGACTCGCTGCTTACTGCCGAAAAACCTTTTATCATTTACGATTCGTTGATAGTAGCTACCGGAGCCACGCTTACAATAGAACCCGGAGCTACGCTCTATTTCAATAGCAATGCCTTCCTGTCTGTCCGCGGCCGGTTAGTAGCCGAGGGAACAAGCGACCGACGCATTACATTGCGAGGTGACCGACTCGACAAGATGTTCGACAACCTCCCCTACAACAATCTGGCCGGGCAATGGGGCGGAGTGCATTTTGCAACCGGAAGCTTCGATAATCGTTTGACAAACGTCATGCTACGAGGGACTACATGGGGCATCTTATGCGACTCTACCGACACAAGCCGTACTACCCTTTCGATACATAACAGCATTATTCATAATGCTACCCATGACCTAATTACAGCCCAGTGTAACCAGATACAAATAACCAATAGCGAGTTATCTGATGCCGGCCACTCGGTTGTTGTTATCAACGGTGGCACAGTTAATCTAACACACTGTACCATTGTCAACTACTATTTCTACGACGTCATTACAGGTGCTATCATACAGATACCTCCCATCAACGACACCAAAGCCAAAGGTATATCGGCCTCTTTCAATAACTGCCTGGTAGCTGGTAATGCATCTCTCTTGTCGGAAGGAGACCTCACAGGTACACAAATCATTTTCAATAGTTGTATGCTCACCGTTAACGGCTCTGACGACGATAATTTTATCAAGACCTATTGGGAAGGTAATCCACATTTTATGCAAATCGACCGAGAAAATTATCTCTACGACTACCGTATTGGCTCTGCCGAGTCGTCGGCCATAGGTTGGGGCGATGCTCGTTATGCTGTTCCTCCATTGGAGAATGACATGTACGGTGTAAGCCGCTCTGAACATGTCGACGTGGGTGCATACCAATATGTAGCAAAAGAAGAAAACGAATAAATTGTTATGCAATTATCAAACGAATGGGTTGCCAGCGTCGTAGAGACCGAAAACGGCAACGTGATAGAACGCTGCCGCCTTTACTTAGACAACGTACGATTGTCGGGAATATTCAACGAACGGGTAGAAATGCAATGGCTCTTACGTGGCGACTCTGAAGGAATGCCTACCGACACAGAAGCCGACGTAATAGACCGCTTCATGAATATCGCCTGCGACGCTCTTGAAAAGAGCGATACTGCCGTACTGACCGTCATATATACCGGCGCCAAACAGGTAAGATACTTGTTCTATGCCACCAAGGCACAAGACCTTGCCAACCGATTACAACCGTTACTAAACCTGTCGCAATCGCTGCCACTACGTATAGGAGCTATAGAAGACCCCGAATGGAAAGAGTATGTCGATACAATTGCCCGTCACGTCCTCAACCCGGGAGAATAAAACAAATATCACAGATTCCGACTCCCCCAAGAACACCGAAACAATAAAATTGTATCTTTGTACCATGCCTCATCATAACACCAACACCTCAATACAAACCGTCATAAAAAAACGATGAAACAATACCTCGACCTCTTACGCCATGTCCTCAATAACGGCACTTACAAAAACGACAGGACAGGAACAGGGACTATTAGCACCTTCGGCTATCAAATGCGGTTCAACCTGGAAGAAGGCTTTCCGTTACTTACCACTAAAAAGCTGCACCTCAAGTCTATCATATATGAACTTCTGTGGTTCTTAGCCGGAGATACCAACGTGAAATACCTGCAAGACAACGGTGTACGCATCTGGAACGAATGGGCTGATGCCAACGGAGACCTCGGCCACATCTATGGTTACCAATGGCGTTCGTGGCCCGACTATAATGGTGGCCATATAGACCAGATACAAGAGGTCGTAGATACCTTACGAAATAATCCCGACTCTCGCCGCATCATCGTAAGTGCATGGAATGTAGCCGACTTACCGGCCATGAATCTGCCCCCATGCCATACATTATTCCAATTTTACGTTGCCGACGGACGGTTGAGCCTGCAACTTTACCAGCGCAGTGCCGATATTTTTCTGGGTGTACCCTTCAACATAGCGTCCTATGCCCTCTTGCTACAAATGATGGCACAAGTAACAGGGTTGAAAGCTGGCGATTTTGTACACACCTTAGGCGATGCGCACATATATACCAACCACATTGAGCAAGTAAAACTACAACTTACACGCGAACCGCGGACATTGCCCCGTATGGAGCTAAACCCGGCCGTCACCTCCATCTTCGACTTTCATTACGAAGATTTTACACTCACCGGCTACGACCCTCATCCTCATATCAAAGGAGTCGTTTCGGTATAAAACAGCTACACCATGCCCATCATTTCACTGATAGCTGCCATAGCCGCCGATGGCGGGATAGGCAAAGGACAGCAGCTTCTGTGCCACCTGCCCAACGACTTAAAGCATTTCAAAGCCCTCACAATGGGACATACCATTGTAATGGGTCGCAATACTTATGAATCGCTTCCCAATGGGGCGTTACCGGGACGTACCAATGTAGTTGTCACACATAATCGCATGGCTCACTGGGAAAACGTACGCACAGAAAACGATATCGAATCGGCTATCACCTCAAATAACGAGGAAGAAGAGATTTTCATTATAGGCGGAGCCTCTCTCTATGAACAAACTATCGCTCAGGCCAACAAACTATACATTACACACATACACCATACCTTTCCCGATGCTGACAGATTTTTTCCGGCCATCGATACTAATATGTGGAAAGAAACAGCCCGCGAGGAGATGAATGCCGATGAACGCCACCCTTATGGCTATGCTTTCGTCACCTACGAACGAAAATAATACGCCCCCAAAATACAATTACAACCACACACTTTCATGAAATTACGCAATAGCAACGATATTGTTGCGTCCTGCACCGCAACTTGTCACATGAAATTGTAACAAGATTGTAATATTTATATTAAAAACCGTAATAAAATTACCCTATAAAAAATCGATATAATTAAACAATGTTAAACAACAGTTTTTTACAGCCACTTCTATTGCAAATAAAAAATTCGGTTGTATATTTGCACTGTGTTTTTCATGGTATTAGAATTAAGGTTAACGAAGATTGGTTGTCGTGATGACAATCAATTTTTTTTGTCCCTACTCCGACAATAACAGAAGCAACGCTTTGAGCCGTAACATATAACTTCCTGCAAAGGAAAGCATTAGTCTCCTTATTATCAGTCTTATACAGGTTCTTCTGCACAAGCCAGTACATAATCATTGCACAACGAATACCATACCGTTATGATACGTGGCACTTCGACACCGACACGAGCCGTCAGGCTACCATTGGGTCTTTGTACGACTGGCGACAATGTAATAGCTTGTGAAAAATCGGCAGCATCAGCCGGAAAGAGCTTATATGCCACTTCTTTAGCAGCCCAACAAATATGAGCAGCCTCGTCATATGCATCATCAGGGAGAGCCTCCAACTCACCCGGCTGCAAGAACCGTTTCGCCGCCCGTGGTGCCTTTACTCCTATCATCTCTACATCTACTCCCACTCGATAGCATGGTGAAAAGGCAACTGCCACATACTGAGCTGTATGCGATACCGATATATATCCATGATGAGTGTATGGGCTACCGTCAGTTCGATGAAAAAGAGCAACATCGTTACCATAATAATGCCTCATAACGAGATGAGTTGCCAAAATCTCACGGCGACGCTTATCGGTAACTGCCACCATGTAACGAGACGGCAACTCCGTTTTGCCCCACAATGCAAGCAAAGTAGCAACATCCTCAGTCAGATGCCATAAAACAACATGTGTATGCGGTAATGGTGTTAACGTAACTTGGTAGGGCATAAAAGACTCTTTATTATCTGCCTTGTAACGGAGTTATACTCTCTATCATATGAATCATATCACCCTCCAGATATTCCAAAGTAGGCGCAACACTATCGTACCTGAGCGGCGACATATCATAATATAATGCTCCACGCAATAAAAAACAGGCGCTATCGGTGGCTACAAATTGCAGCGGAGTGGCACTTTCGGCCGATAACCGGTAGAGGATAGCATACAATGGGAGAGTTGCATCTTCGTACTCCACTGCGGTAACAAACGGAGTTCCCATACTCTGCCGATACACCAAATCGCGACTCTCGGCCAACAGCATCGACAACTCATTCTTGTCTGATATGGGAATATAACTCAAATATATCGTAGCCTTATAACGAGGATATACAATATTATGCCATACATAACCCTCGGTTGCAGCTCGCGGCACAACACTATATGAAGAATCATTCACCTGCAACAATATTCTTCCCAATGTATCGGTACGCCACTCTTCAGGATAAGCATCTATTCTAAAATAGCCATCGGGGCGTGGTACCGATGATTGACGGCAAGCCGAGAGCATAACAATAACGACCAACAGACAGGTAACATAAACGCCGATAAAAAGCCGCCGGGAGTATTTCTGATACTTCAATGCCATTGCTATGACCTATTTTTGGGAAGTCTCGGGGACAATCGTAAGTTTTACCTTAACAATACGGCGCTTGTCAACTTCAAGTACCAAGAAATCGCAACATGCATACCGTATATGTTCTTTCTCACGGGGAAAATCTTCTTTAATACCAAGAATAAGACCGGCCAAAGTCTCTGAATCGCCTATCTTATCGGCAAAAATTTTCTCATCGAGACCCGTCACCTTATAGAAATCGTTAAGCAGGATTTTAGCATCGAAAATATACGAACCGTCAGGCAATTTCACATACTGCTTCTTATCGTCGTCATACTCATCGTTGATATCACCCACAATTTCTTCGAGGATATCTTCCATAGTGACAATTCCCGAGGTACCTCCAAATTCATCTACAACGATAGCCATGTGTATCTTCTTGGTCCTAAACTCTTCCAACAAGTCGTCTATCATCTTTGCCTCCGGTACAAAATATGCTCTACGCATCAGCTTCTGCCACTCGAAGTCGGCTGATTCGTTGCGATACGGCAATAAATCCTTGCTATATATGATACCCTTCATGTTGTCTTCGCTCGTATCGTAAACCGGCAAGCGTGAATAGCCACTTTCTATTACCACATCGAGCAATTCCTTGAAAGAGACGTGTATCTCAACATCGGTAATATCAATACGCGCCGTCATAATCTCCGACACGGTCTTGTCGCCAAAGCGTATAATACCTTCAAGCATCTCTTTTTCATCGTGAGCCTCGACACGAGTCAACTCCAAGGCTTGCGAAAGCTCATCGACCGACAGATTGGCATTACGACGAGTAAACTGTTTATTGAATTTGCCGGGAGAAGCTACCATAAACTGCGTAAGCCATGCAAAAATACGCAATAGCGCATAGAGCATCAGACTCGAAAAACGAGCCCAGCGCAAGACATCTTTATATGCCCAATATTTGGGTAACACTTCTCCACATACCAGCAATATCACCGATAAAAGAATTACTGCTCCGATAATGCCCCACACAGCCACTTCATGCGAACAAGAAAACTCTATCAGCGGGAAACTCATCAATACGACAACTGCTATACTCGACAATCCATTAGCAACATGAATAGTAGCCAACAGGCGGTCGGGGTTCTCGAGTAGAACCTTGATAAGTCTATCTTTTGGCGACTTATCGTCGAGCGACTGCAGGTCTGACGACGCCAAAGAAAACAACGACATCTCTGATGCCGAAACAAATCCTATGACAAACAAAAGGAATAACGCCAAAACAATGGCGACAACAACGCCCACCGAAGGAGCATCGATACTTAACGCACAAAAAATCTGCGATAATAAATATGAATCCGGGTCCAAAAAGGTATAAATTAGTTACACAATAGCCTATGGCTAGGCTGCCTCAGGCGGTTTCGCTACATACTCCTCGAAAATCTCTTTCTGACAGTACTTTCGCGACCGCTGCAAAGGTATTATTTTTTTTCCAATGTAAAAAGCTACTATAGATAAAGTTTCGGATTGACTGCAAAACAAAAATTTGCCATACCGTGTTTTTTAAGAGAAACATTAAAATCATCTTTGCTATGAACAAAAGCATTATTCCCATTCTTCCCGAGGTAGAAGCTAAAATAATCACCTGCGGGCCTCTACGCATCAGTGGCCGAATACGCATTGTCATGCCCGACGGACATACCTTGACGAAACGACGTACCTTTATATGCCGTTGTGGCAAGAGCAAAAACAACCCGTTCTGCGACGGCTCCCACGCTCTGTAATATCAGAAGACGCCTCACTTAACGGATATTGCATCTATCAGAGATAGACAGCCTCCGTTATTAATTCTTAAATTGCACCAAACGTGCATTTCATATAGGTTAAATACCTATCTTTGCAAAAAGATTTGGTATTTTAACCTTTTTCATTATGGAAATCACGAATCTCAACGACCAACAAGAAATAGCCCGCATAAAATGGCTGATGAACAATCTCGGCCTCAGTCAAACCGCATTTGCCGAGCGCATAGGCATAGATGCTTCAAATTTCTCGAAGCATCTCAAAGGCAAACTGCCTATAAGCGACAACCTACTCAACAAAATAGTGGTAGCCGTAGGTGCTTCCAAAAAATGGCTTCTCACAGGTGAAGGTGAAATGTGGAATACAACCGGGAATACTGAAAATGGCATTTCTACCATTACCGTCGACGCCATACATCCCAACACAACAGCAGGTGCCAAGATATACGACATTGACGTTACTGCCGGCGATATAGCACGTGAGCGCATGTTTGCCAACGAACACATTATAGGCTCCATCAATATTCCCACGGTACACCCCGATTGTTGTATCGTTAGAGTCAGTGGCGACAGTATGAGCCCTGTAATAGGCAATGGCGACCTGATAGCCATACGCGAAATACGCAACAAAAATCTCATCTTTTGGGGACATATCTATGTGATAGTACTCGACGACTATCGCATGGTGAAGTATATACGCCGCCATCCCGACCCGTCGCAAGTAATACTGCGCAGCGAGAACCCACAATACGACGACATAGAAGTCGCAAAAAGCGACATACGCGACCTCTTCCTGGTGGAAAATATTATTCGCATCGACCGACGCATTTGACACGTTCATACAAGATTTTCATACCGATACGATAAACCGGCTATTTTTACTATCTTTACACGCTCAAAAAAGGGAAACCTCAACATTACACTTCATGAAAAAACTATTCGTCATCATTGCTGCAATCCTGTCTTTAAGTAGTCCTTATTCGATGGCTCAAAGCATCAGTGTAAATATAACAAGTGGAGGGTTAGAGAATGCCCTCGGCGGAAATAATAACTACACAGCACTCACCATCCATGGTAGCATCGACGTAAGAGACTTTGCCTACATCAACGAACAAATTGGAGATCTCGTATCGATAGACCTATCACAATGCGAAATAACAAGCTACGACAGCCGTGAGGAACAATACTTCGGTTACCGTTCACACTTCGATGCTAATCAAATCCCCCCTGCAGCTTTTTTCGGTTTTACATCGCTCGAAAGCGTAATTCTGCCCGGGAACATCACTGCCATAGGCGATGGAGCTTTTGCCGGCTGCACAAATCTCAGCGACCTCACACTACCAGCCTCTATCGAGACCATTGGCGACTATGCCTTCAATAATTGCAGCAACTTACCTTCGCCCGAATTTCCGACAAGCCTTAGAACCATCGGTGAATATGCCTACGACAAATGCAGTTCTATCAAGAACATCGACCTTACCAACTGCACCCGTCTGACACATATAGGTACCCGAGCTTTCAGCCTCGATACCGACATCACTACCATAAACCTGCCTGCCTCTGTAACATTTATAGGCGATGGGGCTTTTGCCGGCTGCACAAAATTGCAACAGGTAAACTTGCAACCGGGTAATCACCAATGGGGCGAAGCCGTATTTGCCCAAAGTACGGCCTTGCAGCAAATTGACCTATCACAAACAGGATTACAGGCATTACCGGCCTGGACCTTCTCAGGTTGTAAGAGTCTCACTTCTGTCACACTTCCATCCTCGCTGTCAAGCATTGGCAACGGAGCTTTCTATTATTGCGAAGCTCTACCTACTGCGAGTCTGCCAGCAGGTATTTCTACCCTTGCCGATTTTGCGTTTGCAGGCTGCAGTTCATTGGCTTCTATTACCTTTATGGAAGAAGGCTTGAAAGATATAGGCCGATATAGTTTCTATCACAATACAGCAGTCGACAGTGTTGTCATCCCCACAACCGTTGCCTATATAGGTGACCACGCTTTCGACGGATGCTCTAACGCCGATTCGTTCCTGACATTGCGCGACATGCCCGCCGAACTGGGAGAATTGGTTTTTGCCAATATGGAGGTAGAGGACAAGACTCTTTTTGTCAAAGAAGAGAGTGTTACTATATATAGTAGCACTCCGCAATGGCAAGACTTTGGAGTTATCAACAAGCCTTCGGCCGAAGAGAATATCACAGCTCCCGAAGAGAACATCAAGACTTCATTCGTGCAATACACGCTACACGTCTCAGCGACAAAAACCATTGACGAGATACGGCTCTACGACACTGCCGGACTTCTGCTTAAACAGTTAACGCCGCACGATACCACTGTAGCCATCAATACCCGCAGTTTTCCGGGTAACATATATATCTTGTATGTAACTACCGCCGACAAGCGACAAGCGGCCATAAAAATTGCACGTATCATCAGATAATCTGCTCCTTATGCCTAAAAACAAATTGCAAAAATTTGCCGACCTCACTACTTATCGGCACGTATTCCAATACCCCTTCTCAGTATTAAAAGAAGAAGGATTCGGCATGAAAGGCTGTTGGCACAAGCAATTCTTTGAGAACGACAACCCAATTGTACTGGAATTGGGATGCGGCAAAGGAGAATATACCGTAGGTTTAGCACAACAATACCCCGACAAAAATTTTATAGGAATCGATATAAAAGGAGCCCGCATCTGGTCTGGAGCCACGGCAGCCATAGAACGGCAGCTCACAAACGTAGCATTCCTTCGCACACACATAGAACTGATAGACAACTTTTTCGGCCACGATGAGGTCTCGGAAATATGGATTACCTTTCCCGACCCACAAATGAAGAAAACCCGCAAGCGTCTTACTTCGACACGAATGCTGGCTCTATACCGCACCTTCCTTAAAGAGAACGGGAAAATACATCTTAAAACCGACAGTCCTTTTATGTACACCTACACAAAGGCTGTTGCCGAAATAAACCACTGCAATATTCTATTCGACACCGATGACCTATACAACTCGGAAATAGACAATGACATCCTCAACATCAAGACCTTCTACGAGCAACAATGGCTCGAACGAGGTAAAAGTATCAAATACATCTGTTTCTCCAATCCTTGCAATGACGAGCTTATCGAGCCCGACATCGAGATAGAATACGACGACTATCGCAGCTTCAATAGAAGTAAAAGAAGTGGTAAACATAGCAATAAAGAATAGCTCTACCATATACTACACTATTCTGCTCCAATATCCATACCGCACCGTTGACCGACATACGGCACTCTCTATTTAATATTTTTTAATATATATATCGCGGTATCAGAGGTTATGTTTGACCGTCTGAGTTGTCTTACCAATGACAATGGAAAGAGAGCAATTTGAAATAGAAGTACTGCCATTACGACCGCAACTGCTGTCGCTTGCCCGACACATATTGGCCAATGATATTTCGAGCGAAGATGTCGTACAAGAGACCTTACTGAAGCTTTGGATCTTGCGCAGCCATCTCGACCAATATCAATCTGTACAAGCCTTGGCCTTCATCATTACACGGCACTTGTGCTACAACATGACAAAGGCAAAAAGAAACAACGATGTTGCGCTCGAAGAGGCTCATTTCATGGCAGCCGGCCAAACTCCCGAAGAGGCCCTTCTACTTCGAGAGGAAAACGAACGACTCTTGTCATTAATAGCCTCATTACCAGATACCCAAAAGGCTATTTTGCAAATGAAACATATAGATGGTCTCGAAGTTGATGAAATTGCTCGCATAACTGGCAGTTCGCCCGAAAGCATACGCATGAACCTGTCTCGAGCACGAAGAAAAATTAAAAAACTATTTTCAAAATAATACCGTCATGATTATCGACCGCAATAACATAGACCAATATGTAGAACGTTTCTTTGACGGCAAAACCAACCGCCAAGAAGAAGAGGCAATATACCACTATTTTGCCACCGAACGAATACCACGACATCTGCGCCGCTATAAGACCATGTTTGCTTGGTATGCCGACAAGATGCCATACGACCCAACCACTGCACTTGCCATAAAACAGAAACGGCGTGAGAAGATTATTTTTTGGAGTGCAGCAGCTACTATTGCCATCATAGTAGCCTCTTTGTCTTTCGCTTTAGTAAACAACTACTCAGCCTTGCAACACGAATACCAAATATATGAAGGCAGCTATGTAGAAATAAACGGGCGTAGAATCGAAGACTTACATATTATACTACCTCAAATACACAAGATAGAATCACAATGCAAGCATATAGCTATGAGTTTCGATATCAATAATGACTCACGCTATGCAGCTTTTCACTCCGAAGCGGCACGGATACTTGCCGAAAGCGACAACATAGAACAAACCATAAAAAAGTAATATTATGAAAACTTCGTGTATCAAACTGCTGGCAACAATTCTGCTACTCTCTTTATGCAGCTGCCACACCGTGCAAACATCGGCACAGAGCCATATTGACAAAATAGTGGCACAAATAGAGAAGAAAAATAATGTTGAAAAAAGTGTTGTCAAGAAACGCGACCCCAAGACCGGCGATTTGGTGCGTCATATAGAGTCGTACTCATTTAAAGACGACAAACTCTCACAAGAACTAATTGATGCTTTTGAGAAAGACGAGAACGATGCAACCAAATCGGCTATCAACCGAAGCAAAAATAACTTTTCTTACGTACTCGTCTTTCATAAAGGGAAAATAATTACTTCATACTACTTGTCAAATGCTGGTGGATATACCAACCTCAACATTATTAGGAAAAAAGATGACGACAGCTCCTATATCAGTTTTCCACAATACAACAACTACAGTTATTACGACTTTAACGGTCGCAATATAATAACATCGGACAGCTTGGGGAATTTACTAATGAACAAGAATGAACTCAGAAATCTGAACAAAAAAATAGAGAAAGCCTCCAAGGAATTCGCAGAGCTATTTGAAAAATATATGAACAACTACAACTATACATATAAATCACGCTAACCGAAACGTTCGACAAGAAAATAAATTCTTAGCAATTCTCATACCGCCTGCGATTGTGAAATTACAGGCGGTATTTTTATTATTCACCCCATTGGGTATCTAACAACAGAGCATCGGCAAGCCGTGTTTCCAGGTCGGCAGCATAATAGTGGGCATACTCAGCTTCAGCGGTATCCTGGTTTTCTACAAAAAGACTATACGCAGCACGAGCATAGGTAAGAGCTGTAGCATAATCGTCTTGCAACTCATAATATAATGCCAAGTCGGCAGCCGCGCGAGCACGGCGCCCCACGCTCTTAGCCTTTTCATATACATATTCCCACAAATACGAAGCCTCGGTATACTGCGTATTCTTCCAATATTTATACGCATCGCTCATAGCAGGATGCGATGTAACAAAAATATACCGCTCTACTTGTTGGATATGTGGAACAAAGCGTTCGGCAGCATGCAACGAAAGAGAAGAAAGAGCTTCTTCGAGACATACCTCAAAGGCAGGAATCTGTACTCGTGCCTCTTCGGGCGTCATACCATACGCATACCATACAGCCGTATCGACTACTGTTTCAGTTACTGGCGATGTTCCGGGAATATAACAACGCATCGTAGCTGATGAGGCTATCTCCAAACCAACACCAAAAACGCCTTCATAAGGTTCTACAGTAAATTGCGCTGCTGGCCTTATATCGTCAATAGATAGTAATACCGTATTAGGATTTTCATCTCGCCAGGCCATCACCTCAGAAATAGGAAGTCCGGCCAGACCTGTTATTGCAGTACTATCGGGAAATAACGTCCATATAGAATCGAAGTATGCACTTTCATACAACCTCGAGGCCAACGACATAGTGAAAAAACCAGGAATGCTATCACCGGCAAAGTCCATACGATACTGATTGCCGTTAGCATCGATATAACGACTGTATTCGCTTACGTTGGGCTCATGAGAGTTACATAATACCGCAAGAGGCGGATAATGCATCGAGTAAGAAACTCGGGCTGGGCGCACAATGTCAAGTTGCAACGGGATAACACTGGTACAACTGTAACAAACCCATAACATGCAACAAATAAAAAATAACCTGACAAGTTTTTTCATAAGAGCAATATTATCCTGTGCAAATCTATGAAATTAATCGCAAAATTCCTTCCTTAACATATAAAAAAGCTGCCGCATCGAAAAAGATGATACGGCAGCCCAATGAAATTCTGAACTATGACTTAACCCTCGTGAATAGCATCATTGGGGCATACGCTTGCGCAAGTTCCGCAATCTAAGCATTTATCGGGATCGATTTTATAGATGTCGCCTTCCGAGATTGCTTCTACGGGGCATTCCCCTATACACGAACCGCAAGCAACACAGTCGTCTGAAATAACGTAAGCCATGATTGTATAAGTTTAAATATAAATAATAGGTTATATCGTTGCAAATGTAATTACTTTTATCTCTAACGCAAAAGAAAATGTTTTATTTTTTCTGCCTCTACGCATGGCATATTACATTATATATAATATAACAATACTATAAATCAACGCATTACACAATCTTATTTATTATCAATCTGAATATATCAGTATACTCCTACAACTCTATACATAAGCCCTACGGGAGTTTCTTGCTCATAATAATAGTAGCCGTTATAGTAATAAGCCGGCCGGCCGCCATACATCACATAGCTCACTCCATAATTGGGCAAATATGGTACAGCCATACCTATACGCGGAGCAACGACCTCGTAACTTGTTCCCACAGGGCGATAAAATGTACCATCGTAATAGTAATAAAACATATTGTTATAAAACAGCGTCTCACAACCATTGGGCAACATTGATATCATAAGCCCAAACGGGGCTGCTACAACTTGATATACACCGTTGACAAGGGCATGGAAGCATCGGTCATAAAAGTAATAACGCATGCCATGTAATACATAATAATGTGCCCGAGGTGGGGGCGGCGTATGAACATTATACCCTACGACACAACCCAGCCCTACAGGAGGCGGAGTAAAACGATAACCGTGTGGAGGCACTCGATTGGCATGGTATCCGGGAGGTGGGGGCGATTGATGCGTATAACCTGGATGCGGAACATTAGATGGGTTCTTGTCGTCGCGCCATTGCCCTCGGCCTCCGGCATTATCACGATTATGACGCTCTACTACTGTAGCTGCATTATTCCCCGGACGACGATTGCCAATCGTTGTAGATGGCGTCTTCTGTGACGACGGCGAGTTGCTTGCCGGACGGCGCGACACGGTACCACTTTGCGGTTGTTGTTGAGGTGTACTCGGTGAAACAGCCGTACCTGAAGGTCTGCGAGAGACGGTTGCACCTTGCTGTTTCGACGTTGACCCAGCCGCCGGACGACGAGACACTGCATTACTTTGCGACTGTCGTTGGGATGAACTCTGTGAAGAAACTGTACCCGAAGACCTTCGAGTGGTCGTCTCTTGAGAATTTCCGGTTCTATTTCCCCGCTGGGCTTCCACCGACAACACGCAGCAACATGCCATCACTCCTACACATCCTATTGTCAATAAAAATTTCTTCATATACTATACGGTTTTTATTATATGACGTTTTTACAGCCAAAAAGTTAAAGAAAGACCGTGCTTTTTTTCAAAAAAATAAGGCTGCGGCAAGTTTTTTACCTCTCCACAGCCCTGCGATAACTTTATAATTAACTTTTATACAGTAAGTATCTCTTTCTCTTTGATGGCAAAAATCTCATCTATCTTTTTCATGGTCTTATCATGCAACTTCTGTACAGCAGCCTCACCATCTTTCTGTACATCTTCGGGCATACCGTTTTTCACAGCTTTTTTCAGGCCCTCTATAGCATCACGACGAGCATTACGAACACTCACCTTAGCATTCTCCACCTCATTTTTCGATTGTTTTACCAAAGCTTTGCGGCGCTCTTCGGTCAACGGAGGGATACCTATACGTATCACTTCGCCATTGTTCTCGGGCGTAATACCCAAATCAGAATCAAGAATAGCTTTCTCAATTACTTTAAACATCGACTTCTCCCACGGAGTTATCACAATGGTACGAGCATCGGGTACTTGTACATTTGCAGCACCGCTTATAGGCATCATAGAGCCATAGTAATCGACCCGTATATTATCCAACAACTTGGGACTTGCCTTTCCAGCCCTGATATGTGCCAGTGTTTCGTCGAGAAACTCTACCGCTTGCGCCATTTTTTTCTCGGCAGCGTCGAGATAAGTTTTCACATCTTCCATAATTCTTGCAATTTATTTTTCTATCAATATACATACGTTCCTATCGGCTCGCCAGAGAGCACCTTTTTCAAATTGCCTTCAGTATCCATATCAAAGACAATAATAGGCAAGTGATTTTCTTTACATAATGTCGTTGCCGTAAGGTCCATAACCTTCAAACCTCGGTTATATATCTCGTCATAGGTTATGCTGTCGAACTTCGTTGCCGAAGGGTCTTTTTCCGGGTCAGCGGTATATATTCCGTCGACACGTGTACCTTTAAGCATGACATCGGCCTCGATTTCTATTCCTCGCAATGCCGAACCAGTATCAGTTGTAAAATAAGGATTACCCGTTCCACACGAAATAATAGCAACCTCACCGCGTTGCATGGCCTCTATGGCACGCCACTTACTATAATGCTCACCTATAGGGTGCATTGCAATGGCTGTAAATACCCGTGCCTTTTGCCCAATAGCTTCGAGAGCCGAACTGAGAGCAAGACTGTTTATAACAGTAGCCAACATACCCATTTGGTCGCCTTTGACACGATCAAAACCACTCTGAGAACCGCTTAGCCCACGAAATATATTACCGCCTCCTATCACGATACCTATCTCCATGCCGGCTGCCACAGCTTCTTTTATTTGCCTGGCATATTCTCCCAACCTCTTGGAGTCTATGCCATATTGCTGACTACCCATGAGCGACTCACCACTCAACTTGAGCAAAATACGCTTGTATTTTCTTTCCATAATATTCTGGCCTTGTTAATATTTATTGTACACACTCCATCCAATTTAATGAAATGCGCCTTATATTATGCAAATATAAAATTTATATGCTGTCTACGCAAAGAAAAAATTATAAAACTATTTGTCTAAACCATGCTGTAGCTAATATACGAATTCATAATCGCCACCACATATACATCTCTTGCAAGACAAATTATTCTCAGCTCCCTAAATAACAAGCTTACCTAAAAATAGCAATCATATAATTATCAACATATTACACAATATACTACTTTTCCCCCTTAAAACAGAATGTATATCAACTCAATGTGCTACCCCACGTTATTGACCAAGGCTTTTTAGTTACAACATATTCCGTTATATCTACTTTTTTAGTATGTTTGCACGCACATATCCTCGACCTATGCGTAACATTCTTACCATATTAGCTTTACTTATTACACTCTCTATGCAGGCGCAAGTCTACGAACGGTTAGAAGCCCACGCTACCGACTACTACGACCATGCCGAGTGGAGTGATGTTATTTCGGTCACCGACCGCATGGTACGCATACATCCCGAGGATATACACCCCTATTCCATGGCTTTGATTGCCGCCCAATTTATCGATGATGTAGCTACTGAGAGCCGCTATTTAGTTCTTTCACAACGAAACGGCGTACCCATTGACCAATTAATGGCCGATATATACGATCGCACACGCCTGCTACATGACACAAGAATATACGAAGCTATACTGATTGACCTTAAAACCGACAACCATTGGCTGGCAAAAGTTCTCAATCATTACCTGCTCGACTATTATGCTTTCTCACGCCGGTTTGACCAAGCCATTACCGTGGCCGACGAATTACTGAGCGTCACACCCCACAACATTCGATATACTAAAATCAAAGCCAATGCTCTTTTCGGATTAGGCAACACCGATGCATCTGTGACATTATACAATAAAATCCTCACCGATAATCCATCAGACTATGATGCCCTTACCTTTTTGGGCGCTTATTATAGCGTACAAACTGAAAAGGAACTTGCCGAAATAGATTCGCTCTATCTGAAATCAGAAAATCCTGTCGATTCGGTATTCAATCTCCAGAAACAGCTTATTATCGATACAGAAGTACCGTATGTACTCTCGCTCTTGTACAGAGCATATAACATACGACGGTCGTGTTACCTAGAAGAGCAAATCACATCACTGGAATCTCTCTCACCACGTCTACCCAACCATCCATCAAAACGGCACTCCCTGCTGTTACGTATCAAAAATCACTTAGAAGAACGACCTAAAGAATAAAGGCCACCTCTTTAAAGGCATATACACGCACTACTCCCCGGATATCGCGCAAGTGCAACATGCCATTAGGTTGAACATCCTCGATACAAGCTTCAAAAATACCATCTTTGTCGCGATACGGATAGAATCCCTCCCGACGATACAACATTTTCATATAATCCGACTGCAATTCGTCGCGCCGTATCAGACACATTTCGTAACGTTGCGATGTGGCCTCAAGTATCTGTTGCAAAAGCTTGTCAAGATCATACTGCACACCTGTAATTTCCCTGAGTGATATAGGATTGGGAGCATCGCTGATAAATTGCAACTGGTTCACATTTAGTCCTATACCCACGATAGTACGTCCTATATGGCCTTCTGTAAGCGTATGTTCTATCAATATACCAGCTATTTTACTATCGCGATAGTATATGTCGTTAGGCCATTTTACAGTAAAATCCGGGGCATATTGTAATAATACATCGACAACAGCAAGCGATACAGCCTGCGACAATACAAACTGCTCTTGTGGCGCTATAGCAGCAGGTCGTAACAAGTAACTGAATGTCAGATTCTCTCCCGGGGCAGCTTCCCACGAGTTACCTCTCTGCCCACGTCCGGCAAGTTGTGCCCTTGCAGCCACCACGCAACCTTCGGGTTGTGGAGTGTCGGTATCCAAAGCATCCAAATAACTATTTGTCGACTGTGTGCTATCTAACATTTTCACATGCCATTCGATTGTTTCCATAGTGTCAGTAATTTTTCCAACGGTTCACGATGCACCCGGCTCATTTTCTTTATCACCTCGGCATATGAGTGCACAATCCACTCCTTGACAAGCCGTTCTTTCAATCCAGGACGCAACGTAATTGTATTCCAATATTTTTTATTGCAATGATAGCCAGGGACTACCTCGGAATAGGTATCTCGCAACTCCAATGCAAGGTCGGGATCGCACTTCACATTAACACGTAGCGGCTGACTATCCAAATCGGCAAAGAGAAACATCTTGCCATCCACTTTGAATACCAGTGTCGTATCGTCAAATGGCATACACTCACTTACCTCAGGCAATGTCAAACAGAAATCGCGTAAACTCTCTATATCCATAGATTTTCACACATTAAGTGGTGGTACAAAAGCATCTTCGATATGTTCAACGGTAAAAGGAGGGGCTTCACCTATCAGCGCCATCACATCAAACCGTACCTCAAAGGGCAAATCAAATTGCCGTACATAAGCGTCGGCAGCCTTTACAAGGTGGCGTATTTTACTCTCCGTAACAGCCTCCTCAGGGAAAGCATAGTCGGTATTACGACGAGTCTTTACCTCTACAACCACAAGACAATTATCTTTCACTGCTACCAGGTCGAGTTCCAGCTTACCGCTACGCCAGTTTATATCGCGCACCACGTAGCCGCGGCTTGTCAGGTATTCAGCAGCATATTCTTCACCGCTCTTGCCCAATTTGTTGTGCTGTGCCATAATGTCAACTGTTATCGTCGGTCTGTTAGAGGATTTCTGTCATACAAAAATAAGCAAATAACCTTCCACGAGTTGCATACTTTATCCTTTTTATTACCTTTACGGCGATATAAACTTTTAATGCTGCATGTTATGGACTTAAAAGAAGTAAAACGAACATGGCTGTTCGAGGCCATTATCCTTGCCATAGGATTATTCTGCCTTGGCTCTCGCATCGAGGCCGGGCTCAAAGTTGCCGGTAGTGACGATCGTACCGTTTCCGTACGCGGGCTTGCCGAGCGTATTGTTCCTGCCGACAAAGTCGTATGGCCACTGGTATACAAAGAGGTAGGCAATGATATAGGTACTCTTGCCGCACTGGTAGAAAAGAAGAACGCCACCATTGTAGAATATCTCCATTCAAATGGTCTTTCCGATGCAGAAATCTCGGTAGCTCCTCCCGAAATCTACGATCTTAAAGCCGAGCGTTACAGCAATCCCGAGGTACCTTACCGCTATAACGTGCGTTCTATCATCACAGTATCATCGCAACAAGTCGATTTGGTACGCAGCCTTATCGCCGAACAGGGAGAGTTGCTCAACAAAGGTATCGCTATCGTATCGGGCGAATACGATGCGCAAGTAGACTACCTCTTCACCGGGCTCAACGACCTCAAGCCCGACATGATTGCCGAGGCTACCCGCAATGCCCGACAAGCTGCAGAACAATTTGCCAACGACTCAGAAAGCCAGTTGGGAAAGATTCGTACCGCCTCGCAAGGCCAATTTACCATCGAAAACCGCGATGCCTACACACCATACCTTAAAAAGGTGCGCGTAGTGACATCGGTTGTCTATTATCTCAAAGACTGACACCCTCTGTCGGTCTTGTCTCCTTGATATAAAAAGTCGGGCTGCCCCCACAAGCAGCCCGACTTCTTGTATTCCCTAATCCTTCATTTCATTCACTACTGCCAGCGGGAGAGAAGGAGTTCCATCAAAGTACTACCTTAAAACTTTGAGTATCTATCCTTACGATATAGAAACCCCTTGTTGACATCTCCAATCTATGTTTCCCGACAGGTAACTCTTTTACCAGCGACAATCTGCCTCCAGCATCATATACTTGTACGGTTACATTATCGGAGGTTTCTACCCATATTGCTCTGTCGGCAGCATATACACGGGCATCAACACCTGCTGAAAGGTTGTTGCATCCCGACGACAGACGCACTACACAAGGCTCTGAATATTCAGAATATACTGTAGGACCCCATATTCCATCCTCGTCAAACGACCACGACCAGGCTGCCACTGCATAAAGGTACTCATTAGCTGCCCCTCCTTCAAGATTGGTAAAGGTATATGAAGTATTGTCATATCCCTCCAGCTCAAACGATTGTAATGTCGATGTATAGCTTTCGCCGGCCAACAACATTTGCTTAACAATAATGTCATCTATAAACAGCTTGTCGGTTCCGGAGAATGTAATAGTAAAATAAGTCGACTCGGCACCGTTGGTGAAATTCACGACAAACGAATGTTCTCCGGTCGTTGTCATCTCATACTCTTGATGTTCTTGTGTATCGCCACTATAACTATCTACATATACTATGTCACCTGCATTGACGGCATACACCTTCAGTTCAACCGAATAACGGCCTCCATCACGGGCAAGGTCAAACTCGGGAGAGGTGATTTTTCCCTCTTCATAATCCTTGAAGTAGTTGTCTATACCTATCATACCCGTTATCGTACAACCCATGTTTACTTTCCATCCAGGCATTTTGCTATACTTGTCGAGGTTTTCATCATAGAAATATGCCGGCCAATCGAGTGTTCCATCTGTTATGGTCTCGAGGTCTTCGTGTACGAGGGTATAATCTTCGTCTTGGAGAGCAGTATGGCGCAAATAGTGACGCACTGCGTAACCCATAGCACGCTCTACAGGAAGCCAGTGCGCTGTATAGCCTGTCTCGCTCACATCTGTAGGTTCTGCGGTCTCGGGTACTTCCATACTGTATATAGGCACATATACGCGACGTTCGTCCGACTCTGCCGACGTATACTTCTCATTACGTGCCTTCACTGTAAAATAATACTCTTTCCCTTTTTCCGTACCTTCTACCCTGTACTCCGTAGCAGTTGTCTCAACGTCTTGCAGTAAATATTCGCGTTGTGTATGCTCTTCGTCGGTATATGAATAGACCGAAACCAAGTACGATGTAGCCGACCATACAGCATCCCAATGTGCAGTAAAGCCTTCATAGGTCACATCACTCGGTGTGCTGGGACGCGGTATATTTAT
Source organism: uncultured Porphyromonadaceae bacterium (assembly GCA_900538705.1). Classification (GTDB taxonomy): domain Bacteria; phylum Bacteroidota; class Bacteroidia; order Bacteroidales; family Barnesiellaceae_A; genus Barnesiella_A. Next base: position 4,820 of record UPZG01000003.1, on the reverse strand, counting down.
ATCATATACATCTTGTACAAACTCCACATCATCTATCAGCCATGCATGGTTATAAGAGTTCATTTGCACATAAGCAAGATGGTTACCGTAGTAGCTATGCTGGAACGGAACTTCTATAACCTGCCATTCAGTAGTAATATAGGCCACCTTGCGCTCATAATAATTCGAGCTGTACTTGTCATACAGATATAGTAATATAGAGTCGTTTTCGTTGACACCCGTCACACGTGCCTTAAAACGTAGAGTAAACCGTCCTTCATCGAGTCGTACATCGGTATAAGGGGTCTGTATCCAACCACGTGTTGTACCCCACGTACGATCTTCATAATTCATAATAGCACAAGCGCCACCGGCTTGATGGATACCACGACCATACCACGCTACATTATGTGTATATTCCTCGGGAATTTTTTCGTCGACAGTCGACAATTCTGCTTCTGCAGGTGCTTCGGCACTACCTTCGGTGAAAGCTGAAAAATCCTCTGTAAAAATCGGCAACATTTCACCTTGTGCTGCACTCATAGGCATGGCTGTCAGCCCCCACACAGACAAGGCAAGACATAAATAGCAAGTTTTTTTCATAAGCATGAATTATTATATTGGTTGATTGTATTTACACTTTTATAAGACCTTCAGGCATCGCGCTTCTATCGGAATGCCGACCTTTCATCTATTTAACCAATAGGAAAAAACATATCAACAGAGTATTATAAGCTGCATACGCAATACTCAAAACCGATATTCTTTTTGCAAACTTATATATAACCAACCTTTCAGGGCAACTTTTACACGTTACAACAACAATATTATAATATATTGTAAATCAATTATATAAAAAACGTCACATTACAAGACATATATCTAATACACTTATAAACAAGCGTTTACAAAAATATATCGCAAAGCCGGTATTACAGCACTAATTTATTTTTTATTCGGCTTTTCTGCGTGCGTATGGCATTTTCGCTCACACCTTTACATATAGCACACTCCTTTGTGGTAAAACGGCACTTTATCAGACAGCACAACAACACTTCATCGGCCGTAAGCGATGTATGCTCTCGCAATGCAACGTCATACTCTTCAAACGCCTTGCGCACAAGTTCGGCCGTCTCGGCCTGTTGTGAAGCCAGCAATACACCGTCACTGCTATCTACCCATGTCTTTATTGTTTTGTATGCTTTGGTACGCATAAACGAAAGAGCACACACATTACCCTTCTTTTCTATAAGGTCATAAAGCTCTTTGCGTTCACGCCCTACCTGCTTTATAACTCGCTCGGCCTCGGCGGTCTCTTCTTCAAGCTTCGCGGCTCGTGTCTTTATTGTCTGACGCAAACCCTCTATCTGTTGCTTCCAATTACGCTCTCTGCGCCGCTTGTATAGATAATACAACAATGTTGCCACCAAAATGCATATCACAGCCAATACAATCCACTTGCGATAGCGTGTTTGCTCATCAGTCAAGACTCGTTCCAACTCATAGCGATATTCCGTCTCTCCCATCACCTCGGTATGGTCCATTTGCGATATGGCATCATCTACCTGCTCCAACATGGCTGCGTAAGTGGCATAACCCAGCGTATCGCCCGTACGGCGCGATACCTCACACAACTGCCTGTAACAATTGGCCTGCGTATAGATATTGGCACTATGGCTCCCCTTCAAGCTATAATAATATGCCGAGTCATATTCACCCTCCGACAAATACATTCGTCCTATGGCCGAATAGTTACGATATATGGTAGCACTGTCCGAGCTCATACGTATCGCTTGGTATGCGTGTCCTATAGCTCTATATAGACTATCTGTTTCGCTATATGCCACCGACAGATTGTTATGTGCCGCCACTATTTCGGCAGTATCGGCTACGGCTGTAGCATACTGCAATGCTTGTGTAATATATATGAGGGCACTATCGGGTTGCTCTTTATAAAGATAATCTTTACCCACTTCGCGCAAAGAACGGGGCATACATGCAGCCTCCTGCAACTCCTCACAAAGCAACAGAGCCTTTTGATGCTCGTCTAAAGCACGATTATACAAATGATGCGTTCGTAACAAGTCGCCAAGCTGCCAATGTATAGATATAACCAAGAGCGGCATAGAATGGACATCGGCACAATCCAACGCCTTGCGATAATAATATGCAGCCGAATCAGGATGAACTGTTTCCAATGCCTTACCCCGCTCATACAGATACTGCGCACCTTCGTTACAATGATTTTGGCACGACAACAGGAATAACAGCACAACAACACAACAAAATATACAGCAGTTACGCATTACCTTTTCTTTCTTACTTTCTCAATGGAGTATCCGCCCTCGATTTTTGTATGGCGAAGATAGTGTAAATCGGCAATAAGCAAAAGCCTATCAACATTTTTATGATTTATAAACCTTATATCGGCGGCTCTTTCACATCATATTGGCAATCGCCCATACATACTTCCCATACGAAAAGACTTTCTTATACCCGGCAATACCATCACTCACCTTCTGCCAGCTATAAACATAAGAGAAGTCGGGTACGCATCTGCGCCCCGACCTCTCTTATCACTGTTTTATCTACAATTAACGTTTTACCAACTTCAGCACCTCATTGCCACTGCGTGCTACATAGATGCCTTTGGCAAGATTTTGCATAACAACCTTACCGTTATCGCTACGAGCTACCAGCATGCCCGACAAGTTATATACTTCTACGGCATTTCCATTGTTAGAAACAACAGCATAGCCATCGTACGAAAGACCGGTAGCTTTTACAGCATCCTCTACACCCGAAGGCACAACAGTATTGAACTCCCAACCGAAAGCAGGCGACATAACTCCGCCATCATACAACACGGCATTCTCTTGGAATATCACTCTGTAACGAACACCGAGAGGCAGACATGTATCCCACGTATTGGGTTTGAAGTAAACTCTGTTGTTGGCAGCATCTACAGTAGCTATCATCTCGTAATCCGAAGCTTCTGGTACCGACGCCAATGTCGTGTTCTCTACTGCATCACTTTCGGGTATTGCATTAACCCATATCAGGCTCGTCTCGGCCATCTGTGGTTGCTCATCAAATTGGACATACATTCGGCTCGTAATGGTCTTATCTGATACCTCGGTTCCATTAGCTGGGAACACCTCAAAGTCCGAAGATATTTTAAACAATACCATTTTTGTAGAATAAGTAAAATATCCGTCCATAGAACTTAACCTATAGGGAGCTATACGGTTAGTACTACCACTACCATTATAAGCCATTTGACGAGCCTCTGTAGTACCAATAGCTTCTACAATAAAATAGCCGTCTGTATACGAGATATTCCACGGTTCGGCTACATCTTTCAATGATACATTGTTATTATTGTTAGGAGTTACATATCCTTGATATGTTCCATCGCTGAAATAGATAGAGTAGCCACCCTCCATAGGAGCTATCGTAAAGTGAGCATCGGTAGTTTGCAATGTCTGCGATGCCGTTACAGCAAAATAGCCACCCGATGTTGCAGATATACTATTCACTATTTTGTATTCCCCTTCATATTCGGCAGCCATGTAATAAGTGTCGCTTTCACTTATCTCATCCATTGAACTGAGCGCAACCAAATCACCGCTATTTGCAAACGGATTCACTGAAGTTCCTTCGAGCGACACGGTAACCGGAACTATTCCTTCTTGCGTAGAGCTGAACGTAAGGGTACCGTTATAGCTACCCTTCACAGACGAAGCCTTATACACCACGCTATATTCTGTTTCATTGACCGGTGTTACAATAAAATCTTCATTATCTACCGTATACGATACCGTCGATGCCTCTACGCCACTAAGAGTCAAAGTTACGTTTTGTGCTGCGGAATACGTTCCCATATTTGCGGTAAATGACAACTTACTGGCTGACACATCTATATATGCATTAGGTTCTGTACCAGCTTCATATGTAACTACAATTTTATCTATCAAAAGTCTGCCAACCGGAGCCAAGGTAATTTCACCATTACTTACTTTCGTAAAGGTAAAATCAGTAGAAGCTGTAAAATGCTCAGGATTATAAGTTACACCATTAGGGTTACTTATACTAACTCCTACATTCGTTTGTTCACTACTACCGCCATAGCTTACAGTAAGACTTTTGCTATCTGTACCCCACACAGCGCACCATATTTGCACCGTAAATTCCGTACCTACAGGAATATCAGCCAAAATATCAGCGCCAATAAGCTTCGAACCTTTTTGCATTCTCACAATATTCTTACCTGTATAGACTGTTCCCGACTTTGTCCAGTCTGTATAATCATACCCTGCAGTACCAAAAGAAGTAGTTGTTCCATACCTATCAAATGCAGCACCACCATCTGTTCTAGTACTATTGAAATTCTCGGTTAATTCAATCGCTTGTACCGGAATCGCCAATGCCATCAACATAAACATAGCCAACAATGGCTTCAACAAGTAATCTTTTTTCATAATTTATTGATTTTGATTAATATGTACACTTTTATAAAACCAAATCACTCGCAAAAATATAGAGTTGCCATTTCTTGCGTATTAAAAGAAGGTAACATTCACGTTACCCAAGGCCTAAACAAAACAAAGCTCTCTGCTGTAACACAATTACAAACATTGATAGCTACAAAGTTAAATAATAAATTTTCTATATTATACCACAAACAAGCTCTTTTTGTCTATTAAGACATAAAAACATCCTAGTCGACCAGGAGTAACTCATTTCTACCGGCTGTGCCGTATAAACAAAAAAATCCCTCGGATGGACTCTTCGTCCTTCCGAGGGCTAAGTTGGCAGCTACCTACTCTCCCACTTGCGCA
>UPZG01000002.1 GCA_900538705.1 uncultured Porphyromonadaceae bacterium | reverse complement strand
GGTAGCGAAATTCCTTGTCGGGTAAGTTCCGACCTGCACGAATGGTGTAATGATCCGGACACTGTCTCAACCGTGAGCTCGGTGAAATTGTAGTATCGGTGAAGATGCCGATTACCCGCAACGGGACGAAAAGACCCCGTGAACCTTTACTGCAGCTTAGCATTGCGACCGGTCAACGGATGCGTAGGATAGTCCGGAGGCGAAGAGTCAGTCACTCTGGTGATTGAGGAGCCGACGTTGAAATACGGACCTTCCTTTGATTGGTCCCTAACGCGCGGAGCGCGGACAGTGCTTGGTGGGTAGTTTGACTGGGGTGGTCGCCTCCAAAAGCGTAACGGAGGCTTCCAAAGGTTCCCTCAGCCCGATTGGTAACCGGGCGAAGAGCGTAATGGCAAAAGGGAGCTTGACTGGGAGGCCGACAAGCCGAACAGGTAGGAAACTAGGGCATAGTGATCCGGCGGCACTGAATGGAAAGGCCGTCGCTCAAAGGATAAAAGGTACTCCGGGGATAACAGGCTGATCCCTCCCAAGAGCTCATATCGACGGAGTGGTTTGGCACCTCGATGTCGGCTCGTCACATCCTGGGGCTGGAGAAGGTCCCAAGGGTTGGGCTGTTCGCCCATTAAAGTGGCACGCGAGCTGGGTTCAGAACGTCGTGAGACAGTTCGGTCTCTATCTGTTGTGGGCGAAGAAATTTGCGGGGATTTGGCATTAGTACGAGAGGACCGTGCCGGACCGGCCGCTGGCGCACCGGTTGTTCCGCCAGGAGCACCGCCGGGTACCCAAGCCGGGCAAGGATAAGTGCTGAAAGCATCTAAGCACGAAGCCCCCCCCAAGATAAGATTTCAAAGGGCCGTTGAAGACGACGACGTAGATAGGTTGCAGGTGTAAAGGCAGCAATGTCAAAGCCAAGCAATACTAATAGCCCGAGAACTTCCGGGAAAAGCAAGACGTATGGGTGATCGGTTCAAGAAAAAGGGGAGAAGTAAGAGTGAGGGAGAGTCACCTTTCCAAGGTCAACACCTTAAGCCACACTGTTGTGTCGGAGAAAGACTCCGCGAGACAGGAAAAAAGAAGAAGTCAAAAAGACAGCGAAATAAAGGCGGCAATAGCGCCGGGGATCCACCTCTATCCATTCCGAACAGAGAAGTTAAGCCCGGTCACGCCGATGGTACTGCGCAAGTGGGAGAGTAGGTAGCTGCCAACTTAGCCCTCGGAAGGACGAAGAGTTCATCCGAGGGATTTTTTTGTTTATACGGCACAGCCGGTAGAAATGAGTTAGTCCTGGTCGACTAGGAGTTTTTTCAACTATTTTCATCCTGAATTTTGTCGGCTAGGCCAACAATCACATAAGAAGTGTTGTATGAAGCATGGGGGCAATAAGTAGAGTAAAGATATAGTAAGATATATCTTCCTTTTTGACGTACAATGATGTTAGGAGAGGATGGGATAGTTATATATACAAAGTTTGCAAGTATGCTTTCAGGCGTGAGATGTGCTTACTATAATACTTTGCGAGTATTTTATTAATTGATGGTGTAGCAGTGATGTTACGTAATTCATATATTGGCGTAAGTAGTGTATAATGTAGTAAAAAAAGAAGTAAAAGTTTGCTTAACACAAAAAAGCGAGCTATCTTTGTGGTCGCAAAATGCGAAAGTAGCTCAGTTGGTAGAGCATAACCTTGCCAAGGTTAGGGTCGCGGGTTCGAGTCCCGTCTTTCGCTCCATTCGCCCGGATGGTGGAATGGTAGACACGAAGGACTTAAAATCCTTTGACCATTGCGGTTGTGCGGGTTCAAGTCCCGCTCCGGGTACAGGCCGGCAGTCAGCTTATGTTGACTGCCGGTTTGTTTTTGCAGGTGAGGTATAAAAGCTCGATTTCAAACAAAGGGGAGGCGTTGGTTGTTAGAGCAATAAAAATATATTGCTATGCGACGTTTATTTGCTATACCGTTAGGTATAATTTTGTGTTTGTTAGTAGGCTTGACAGCTTCTTATTTTCAGGCAGAAGCTCTTGCTGTGTGGTATCCCATGTTGCAAAAACCTCTATTGATGCCGCCTAATATGGTGTTCCCATTTGCCTGGGGAATACTGTATGTGTGTATGGGTATCTCTTTTGGGCTTGTTCTCTCATCTTCTGTAAAGGACAAGATGGGTGTGGTTTTGCTTTTCGTGTTGCAACTTTTGCTCAATTTTGCATGGAGTTGGCTTTTCTTTTATTGGTGCAATCCCACGTGGGGGCTGATAGACATAATCTTGCTCGATGTTGTGGTTATACTCTATATACTGCGTAGTTATAGGGTTAGCAAGGCCGCTTCGTGGCTTTTTCTTCCCTATATTTTATGGTTGCTTTTTGCCACTTACCTCAATGGGTATGTTTTTTGGTATAATTAATAGGTTGGTTTTGTCTTCTGGCAAAAAGCACGCGGGGGAGCAACAGTATTTTGGTTGCTCCCCCGCTTAATTTTGAAAAAGCGTCTCTATTGTTATGCTTGCTTCAAGGTATTGCCTGGCAGGATGTTATATAGAAATTTCGAGTACCTCGAATTTTATGATTCCTGCAGGAGCAGCAACCTCAACGATATCGCCGACATGTTTGCCCAGCAATGCCTTGGCAATGGGTGTAGCTATCGATATTTTTCCGGCGCGAAGGTCGGCTTCGGTTTCCGATACGATAGAGTATTTCATGGTCATACCGTTTGCTACATTTTTTATCTTTACTGTATTGAGCAGTTGTACCTCGGTTGTATTAAGCTTGCTGTCGTCTATGATACGTGCATTTGCAATGAGGTCTTTCAGTTGCGATATGCGCATTTCCAGCATACCCTGAGCCTCTTTAGCGGCATCATATTCGGCATTCTCCGAGAGGTCGCCTTTGTCGCGTGCTTCGGCGATGGCGTGTACTACTTTAGGGCGTTCCTCGCTTTCGAGGCGAGTAAGCTCCTCTTTGAGCTTTTTCAGACCGTCTTCGGTCATGTAATTGAAAGCCATGTTTTCCTTTTTATTTTTAGGTTAATAATTTACTTTGGGAGCCTTTTATTGAGGCATAATATAACAAAAAAGAAACCCCGCCGTTGCGTGACCGGGTCTCCTTTTCATTGTATTGTAAGGACAAAGGTAGAAGCTAATTTTGACTTTTGCAAATCGAAAAGCAAAATTTTTGCATCTGTTTTATCCTTTTTTAGTCGAATATTTTACCCAATTCTTTTTCCAGTTCGTCATCACTTGTCGGACGTATAAACTGTTCGCCATTGTCGACAATAATAAAACATGTAGGTAATGACTGTATGTTATATAATTGTATGAGCGATGAGTAAAGATTTTCTGTATCATGTACACATATCCACGGTAAATTGTCGGCCGAAACTTTCCAATGATGTTCGTCAATGTCGAATGATACCTGGTATATCTCAAAGTCCCGAGCATGATATTTTTTGTAGAGTGATGCCAAAAGCATATTATATTCGGGTGAATATTCGTAACCATAGGCTGTGAAGTCGAGTAATACCACGTGGTGTTGTTTTGTGAGGTCAGAGAGTCTTTGTTCATGGCCTTGGATATCGTAGAGGGCAACATCTATAAAGTCTGTTTGGGGTAGCGAGTCGGTGTTGATACGTTGGGATTCTTGTCGTTCGGCACGCAGTGAAACGATGCCTTGTAAGGCCAAGTTATGCAGGTATTCTGTGCGGGGCTCGCCTGGAGCGTACACGTCGTGAGCAGTAGCTACAGCTGCAATAATACGATTGTCGGCTTGGTCGAAAGTATCGAAGATGGGTAGTCCGTTCACTTGTTGCATCACGATAAAGTATGCAACAGGCGACGACGGAGCTTGCAGTATCAGCTCGGTCATCTTGCTTTTATAGGCTTGCAGACTATCGGTAAATTCGGCACGCAACTGCGACAGGTTACTCCCGTTGGTGTTTTGCATCAATCGGTTTACTTGCGTTTTCAGTTGTGCACCAGCTAAAGACACCTGCTGCATAAGGCGGCAATCGTCGCTTCCTTCTATGGTATATTGAGAAGAAAAGCCTTCTTTTGCGCCGGTGTATCGTATAACTGTCACAGTACTATCGACCAATAAGTTGACGGCATCGTTTCCCAATCGTAATCGGTAGAACTCGGGATGTTGGCCTATAGCGTGTTTGAAGTGGAACGTACCATCGTCGGGAAGTATTACAGAATCTACAACCGTGACGGGTGCAAGTGTGTTGTTTTCTAAATAGAGCGTGTCTCCAGCTGCGCCGTTTACCGTGCCTTCTATTGTAAAGTTGCGGTTGTTGCAGCTTGTGGCTGCCAGCAGTGCAGCTATAAAGGCCAAGCCTATTATATTTCTCATTTTCATGTTCATGGTGTATTGTGTTATTTAATAGTTATAGTTGGTCTTTCATATGTATGGAGAGAAAAGAGAACTTGCTCTTTTTGTTATAAGCACCACAAAAATACTCATTTTCTGAGAATATATGCACCTGTACCGTCAAAACAGCAGTATTGTTTCCTATTGGTATTGTTGTATGCTCCCTTTTGTCAATATTGAATTTATTTTGGCAAACGAGTGGAGGAATATACTTTCTTCTAAATAGATTTTATATATTTATAAGTTATACTTCTATATCTTCGCCGCTCCTTTATGACATAGTCGTAGAACTGTTTATGCGACCTTGCTTGTAAAACAAGGCGTTTAGTCTATATTTTTTTGTTCTTTTAAATATAGCCGTTTTATCAGTCGGCAAGCCTCTTCGAAACCTATGTAGTCGGTATTTATCATGAGGTCGTATTTATGGGGGTCGCTCCATCGTTCGCCGGTATAATATTCGTAGTGTGTGGCACGATTGCGGTTGACTCGTCGTAACTCGGTCTCGGCCTCATCTGGTTTTACACCATAATCATCTATACAACGACGAATGGCATTCTCTTTGTCGGTATAGCAAAATATACTGATTACGTGAGGACGTTCTTTCAAGATAAAGTTTGCCAAGCGACCTATGATGATACAAGTACCTTGTGAGGCTATTTCCTGTATAATTTTGCTCTCGGCCACAAAGAGTATGTCGTCGCGCGATAAGCTTGTTTCTATGGGAGTACTATAATTTTGTATGCACTTCAACCAAAACGAAGGTATCGATTGTTCGTTTTTTCTGATATAGTTTTCGTCCATGCCACTGTTTTGTGCTGCCAAATGGATGAGAGATTTATCGTATAATTTTATGCCTAATTCTTTGGCAAGCATTTCGCCCAGCAGGTGACCTCCGCTGCCAAATTCACGGGCTATGGTTATAATTGTACCGCTGGCAGTGGTTTTGAGTGGAGAGATAGTAGATTGTGGTGTTATCAGACAATCGAGAAATCTCAGATAAGGAGTTATGAAGTGAACAATAGGACCTACGGCAAGCGCGGCGATGACAGTTCCCTCGCGAACACCTTTTATGCCCGACATGAAAGCTATCGAGAGAGCGCATGCTATTACTACCTGTGATATATCGAATGCCAGTTTTGTGTAACCAAAATCTTTATGAAAGCGGCGAGAAATTACTTGTACAAGGTATTCGCCGCTTGCCATTGCAACATTGGCCTTTACTTCAATGGCAATACCTACTGCCAAAATAAAACAGCCGGCAAATAAGCTGATGAGTTCCCATAAGTATGTTGTGGGGGCAAGCCAAAACAGCATGTTCATAGACCAATCGATAAACGTACCAAAACATAGCGATATGGGTATCTGTAACAAAAATATACGGAGGTCGTTCTTGAAGTCGTCACGAGTCATCAATATAGTTTCCAAAGCCACAAACAATAGATTTACGATAATAGTCCATTGTCCCATAGTTAGAGGAGTAAACATGCTCAATACAAAATTTACGCTGGTAATAGGAGAAGTACCCAGCATTGCTTTGGTAATGAAAGATACTCCGAAAGCGTTGATAAACAAAGATATAAGAAACAAGATGTAACGATTGACAAGGTATTTGTTTGTTAAAAATCCTTTTTTCATAACAGATTCTTTTATGATATAGCAAGCATCGTGATAAAAACATTCTCTATTGCACTCATCGCAGGAATATGCTGAATGCAAGCAGGTAGGAAGAATCATATTGTCATGGTCTCCAAATGTGATGATTGTCTGATGGGAGAGAAAATGGCAAAAGTCTCTTCACGAGTATTTGCAGTAAAGTTAGCGTAAAAGTATGAATATTGCAAGACTACCCGCAGAAAAGCCTTTTTCGAGGGAAAGTGATGAAAATTTATATTCTCTTAATAATATAGATAGTCTTATATTTTTCTTTCATACTCATAACGTTGCATCCGAAAAATGTTTACCTTTGCATGATTTTTAATGGATAAGAAAAATAGATTTATGAATGTTGTAAAAAAGACCATCGATTTAGGTGATGGGCGTACTATTACCATCGAAACCGGCAAGCTGGCGAAGCAAGCCGATGGTGCCGTAGAGGTACGTATGGGCAATACCATGCTGCTGGCAACGGTTTGTTCTGCCAAGGAGGCAGGCGAGGGCGTCGATTTCATGCCTTTGCAAGTAGAGTATAAAGAGAAATTTTCAGCTTTCGGTCGTTTCCCTGGAGGCTTTACAAAACGCGAGGGTCGTGCTTCGGACTATGAAATTCTGACGGCTCGTCTTGTAGACCGTGTGTTACGCCCGCTTTTCCCCGATAATTACCACGCCGATACATTTGTCAATATCATCATGTTCTCGTCTGATGGCGTAGACATGCCCGATGCCCTTGCAGGTCTTGCAGCTTCGGCAGCATTGGCAGTATCAGATATACCTTTCAACGGACCTATTTCTGAAGTACGTGTAGCGCGTATCGATGGTAAGTTCCGTATCAATCCTACCTTCAAAGAGCTGGAGCGTGCCGATATGGACCTCATGGTAGGTGCCACCTACGAAAACATCATGATGGTAGAGGGTGAGATGGATGAAGTTTCGGAGCAAGATTTGCTCGAGGCGCTCAAAGCCGCTCACGAAGCTATCAAGGTACATTGCCTTGTACAAAAAGAGCTCGCCGAAGCTGTGGGTTCTACCGTAAAACGTGAATATTGCCACGAAATAAATGACGAAGAGTTGCGTGCCGATGTAAAGGCAAAATGCTATGACAAAACTTACGCTGTAGCACGCCAAGGCAATGCCGACAAACATGCCCGTCAGGACGCTTTCGATGCAATATGCCAAGAGTATATAGATGCTCTTCCTGAAGAGGAGCGCGAAGAGAAGGAACCGCTAGTAAGACGTTACTACCATGATGTAGAAAAAGAGGCCGTACGTCGTTGCATACTCGATGAAGGTATCCGTCTCGATGGTCGTACCACTACGCAGATACGTCCTATATGGTGCGAGGTAGATTATTTGCCAGGTCCTCACGGTTCGGCTGTATTTACCCGTGGTGAGACGCAAGCTCTGGCAACCGTTACATTGGGTACAAAACTCGACGAGAAATTACTCGATGATGTATTGAACCAAGGACACGACCGTTTCTTGCTTCACTACAACTTCCCGCCTTTCTCTACTGGTGAAGCCAAAGCTCAACGTGGTGTAGGCCGTCGTGAGATAGGACATGGTAACCTTGCCAACCGAGCTCTCAAACGTATGATACCGGCCGATTATCCCTATTGTATCCGCGTAGTATCGGATATACTCGAGTCGAACGGTTCGTCGTCGATGGCTACTGTATGTGCCGGAACATTGGCATTGATGGATGCCGGTGTGAAGATAAAGAAACCCGTATCGGGTATTGCCATGGGATTGATTACCGATAACGAGAAATACGCTGTCCTCTCCGATATCCTTGGCGATGAAGACCACTTGGGCGATATGGACTTTAAGGTAACGGGTACGCGCGATGGTATTACAGCAACCCAAATGGATATCAAGTGCGACGGATTGTCGTATGAAATATTGGAGAAAGCCTTGATGCAGGCTCACGAAGGTCGTATGCATATTCTCAATATTCTTACCGATACGATTGCCGAGCCGCGTGCCGACCTCAAGCCGCATGCTCCGCGTCTCGAAACTATGGTGATACCTAAAGACCTTATTGGTGCTGTAATAGGCCCGGGCGGAAAGATTATACAAGGCATACAAGAAGCAAGCGGTGCTGTTGTAACAATAGATGAGATAGATGGCGAAGGCCACATCGAAATATCGGCTCCCGACCGCAACTCTATCAACGAAGCTATACGTCGTATCAAAGCTATTACCCAACAACCCGAGGTTGGTGAGGTATATACCGGTACGGTGAAATCGATACTTGCTTTTGGTGCATTTGTTGAGTTTATGCCCGGAAAAGAAGGCTTGCTCCACATCTCTGAAATAGGTTGGAATCGTCTCGAAAATATGGAGGCTTCAGGCATTCACGAGGGTGATGAGGTAACAGTGAAACTTCTCGAGATAGACCCGAAGACTGGCAAGTTCCGTCTTTCTATGCGAGCTTTGCAACCCCGTCCCGAAGGCTACGAGGAGCGCCGTGAACGTCGTAATGACCGAGGTGAACGTCGCGACCGCCGTAACGACAAGGGCCAGCGTCGTGAGCGTCGCGAGAACCATAACGAAGAATAAATAAATATTGTACTGATAGCAACGCCTCCCGGCAATTTCGGTTGCGGGGAGGCGCTTTTTTATGTGTGAGACAGTAAATAATCATAATCGCCGGTTATTACATTCTCTATCGGTGGTGTTGTTTATATTGGTCATTACATGGCATGTATCATAATGCAATGATGTGCCTCTCGCATAAGCCAAAAAGATGATAAAAAAGGTGAGATTATTTTCTTTTATAGTATCTTTGTCTTGTCAAAAAATGTCAATAATTTTTTAAGTGAACCCATAAGGTATGAACATGAAAGAGAAACTGAGAAAAGCATTTCCTTATATTGTTTCGGTGTTGTTTTTTATAGTAGTATCATATGCTTACTTTACCCCTGATATTTTCGAGGGTAAGGTGCTGTTTCAGCAAGATATACAGCAAGGTATAGCTTTAGGCGAAGAGACCAGGGCATTTAAGGAGGCTACCGGTGAGACATCGAGATGGACCAACTCGGCCTTCTCGGGAATGCCTACTTTCCAGATTTCACCATCCTATTCATCATATCCTGTGATACGGTTTCTCGACCATCTCTATAGCTTGTGGATAGCATATCCGGCATCATTGGTATTTATTATGCTCACCGGATTCTTTATTTTCATGTTGTCTATGGGGGTCAAGTGGCATTATGCCGTGATAGGAGCAATAGCTTATGCCTTTTCTTCTTATTTTTTCATTATTATCGAGGCCGGGCATATCTGGAAGTTTATCACGCTTGCCTATATACCGCCCACATTAGCGGGTATTGTCTTGGCATATAAGGGACGGTATTGGCTGGGTGGTAGCATCGCTGCACTATTTGCTACGTTGCAAATAGCATCTAATCATATACAGATGACTTATTATTTCCTTTTTGTTATCGTTGCCTTTGTGATTGCTTTTGCAGTGATACTGGTACGGCAAAAGGAGATGCCGCGGTTCTGGAAGGCAAGTGGTGCGCTTGTTGTTGCAGCCATACTTGCTGTGGGTGCCAATTTGCCCAATTTATATCATACTCAAAAATACAGCAAAGAGACCATGCGCGGAGGACATTCTGAACTGACATCCGAGAAGAGCGACGAGAATACGTCCGATGGACTTAATAAGGATTATATCACGCAATGGAGTTATGGTAAAATGGAGACTTTCTCGTTGTTAATTCCTAATATAAAAGGTGGTGCATCGGGTTTGTTATCTTCACAGAAAGCAGCCGTAGATGCGGCTCCGGCGCAGGTACGTCCATATCTTTCGCAGGTAAATAGCTATTGGGGCGACCAGCCCGGTACCTCGGGGCCTGTATATGCGGGGGCAATCATATGCATGCTGTTTATCTTGGGGTGTATTACGGTGAAATCGCCAGTGAAGTGGGCTTTGGTAGTTGCAACCCTTTTGTCGATATTGTTGTCTTGGGGTAAAAACTTCATGCCGCTTACCGACTGGTTTATCGACTATTTCCCGATGTATAATAAATTCCGTACGGTGTCGAGTATCTTAGTCGTAGCCGAGTTTTGCATGCCGGTATTGGCAGTACTGGCGTTAAAGCAGCTGATAGAAAATCCCGATAAGAGTCGTCGTCCCTTCTATATTGCAGCAGGTATTACTGGTGGTATAGCCCTCTTGGCTTATCTTTTCCCTGGTATCTTCGGGCCGTTTATGAGTATCTATGAGTTTGATATGGTAGACAATGAGCCAGCATTGGCTCAGCTTTTTGCCGGTATTGAAGAGGCTCGGAAAGCTGTCTTTACGGCCGATGCATTACGCACATTGCTCTTTGTCATTGCTGCCAGCGTAGCTATATGGTTCTATTTGCAGAAAAAGTTGTCGTCGCGCTGGACCTTGTTGCTTTTGTGCGCGTTAGTATTGGCCGATATGGGATTGGTTAATAAGCGCTATCTTAATAGCGAGTGTTTTGTAGAAAACCGTCGCAAGGAGAATCCGTTCCCCATGACCGATGCCGACCGTTTTATCTTACAAGACCCCGACCCCAATTACCGCGTGTTTAATCTTGCTTCTCCTTCGGGCCCCTTCAACGATGCGCGTACGTCGTATTATCACAAGTCGATAGGTGGTTATCACGCTGCCAAGCTCACACGTTATCAAGACCTGATTGACAGGCAGTTGTCGAAGATGAATCCCGAGGTGATAAATATGCTTAACACAAAGTATTATATTGTACCAAATGAAGACGGTACAGCATTGCAGGTTGTGCCTAACCCCGATGCTTTGGGTAATGCGTGGTTTGTCGATGAGGTGCAATGGGTAGATAATGCCGATGCAGAAATGGCGGCTCTTGATACCTTTGTAGCGTCGCGAACGGCTGTCGTTGACAAGCAGTTTAAGGAGCAGATAGATGCTACTGCCGTGCAAGCAACTCCTGGCGATACTATTATGCTGACGGAATATAAGCCTAACGAATTGCACTATGTCAGCCAGTCGGCACAACCGCGTGTAGCAGTCTTCTCTGAGGTATATTTCCCCTGGGGCTGGCAGGCTAGTATTGATGGTAATCCAGTTGAGATAGCACGTGCCGATTATGTGTTGCGTGCCCTTACAGTCCCGGCCGGTAATCATGAGATTGTGTTCCGCTTCGAGCCTGCATCGATAGCTGTAACCGAGGGTATATCCTTTGCCTCTATAGGTATTATATTGCTGTCGTTGATAGCAATAGTGGTATATTCGTTGATAAAAGACCAAAAAAAGAAATAGGCGTCCTCCACGATTGGGCAGTAAAAGATGCTCCATACCGCGATGAAACGCGAAAAGTAGTAAACAAATGAGTGTAGGCAAGAAACCTCGTATAAAGATGTGGACGCGGATGTGGCAACGCCGAGGCTTTGGCGTGCACTCGCCCTATGCTTATCGCCTCATCACCGAGGTGTTGCGAGAAAAGGCGCAATTTTATGCTTATGACGAGATACAAAGCTTGTTGCGCCAAGCATCGAAACAAAAGGCCGATTATAAAGTAAAGAAAAAACGAGGTCGATTACTTTTCAGAATAGTCAATCGGTATCAGCCCGAGCAGATTTTAGAGATAGGTTCGTCGGGGGGGGTAACGACCCTCTATATGCAACGGGCCTGTAGCCATGCAGCCATTACAATATTGGAACCTCGTGCAGCCCGTGTAGAGGAAACGCGCAGATGGTTGGAAGCTCGCAAATGTGTTGCTGAGGTGGTTGGTGTATCTTCGTGGAAAGAGGGTATAAAGGAGTATATGCAAAAGGTTGAGCATCCGTTTATCCTTGTCAATCACATGAGTTCTTATATGTACGAAGGTCTTTCGGAGGCGTTGCGGGAGACATTACACCCCTATGCGGTGGTTATTGTAGCCGGTATTGGGTATAAGACGCCGCGAAAATTGTGGCGCAGTCTGGTAGGCGATGCAAAAGTACGTGTAGCGATGGATATGAAACATAGCGGATTGTTGCTGTGTAATCCGCGATTGAATAAGCAGAATTATTATATATAGGTCGCAGCACTTTCTTGTATGATGCGGCGCGCAGCTTCGGCATCTTTGATAAGGTGTGCACGCAGTTCATCAAGAGAATCGTATTTCTTTTCGTTGCGTATATAGCCGGCCAAAGCGATGATTATTTCTTGTCCATATAGATTGCCGTCGAAGTCGAAGAGATGCGTCTCTACCGATAGTTTGTGGTCTTCTTCTATAGTCGGGCGGTATCCTATATTCATCATACCGTTGTGTTGTGAGCCGTCGGGAAGAGTTGCCGTAACGGCATAAACACCTACTGGTGGTAACAGCTTGTTTCGGCAAGTAAGTTGTATGTTGGCTGTCGGAAAACCTAAAGAGCGTCCTATGTGGTATCCGTCGACAACTTTCCCCGCGAGAAAAAAGCGATAACCTAACATTAGGTTGGCTTTCGTTACATCACATTG
The DNA here is from genome assembly GCA_900538705.1 of uncultured Porphyromonadaceae bacterium. Classification (GTDB taxonomy): domain Bacteria; phylum Bacteroidota; class Bacteroidia; order Bacteroidales; family Barnesiellaceae_A; genus Barnesiella_A. The sequence continues at coordinate 277,656 of UPZG01000002.1, read as the reverse complement.
CATCAGAGCTTCTCTGATGGCCGACGATGAAACTGTGTATCCATTTATTAAAAAAGGAGCTGCCTGTATCACTTCAATGCCAAACTCCCGGCCATAAGCTTTATATTCGTTGATGCCGTCGCTACGGTTATGTCCAAAGCGATGGTCGTAACCGATGACAAGACCTCTCACTGCATATTGTTCAGCAAGTAAGGCCAAGAAGTCATGCGCCGAGAGACTGGCTATTTGCGGTGTGAAGTCGAATACGATGGCGCTGTCGAGCCCTGCGGCTTGAAGCAGCTGTATTTTTTCGTCAAAGGTAGAGAGCAACGGGATGTGTGTCTCGGGATGAAGTATTTCGCGTGGATGCTCCCTGAATGTAATGACCGCCGAGTCGATGCCTATGGCGCAGGCTTTCTCGCGTACACTGTTTATGAGTGAACGATGTCCGCGGTGTACGCCATCAAACATGCCTATGGTGGCAAAGAGAGGTTTTTTAATTTCTTCCGGGCGACAAATTATATTCATGAGCAGGCAAGCGGTTGTTTCAATGTAGATTGAATATCGACGAGTAATCTTGATAAGGAAGTGCCAGGTATGTTTTGAATCCCATTTGGGCTGCTACATCGAGGTTGGCTTGTGAGTCATCCAAGAACAGAGTTTCGCTCGGTATGATACCACTTCGGTCTATGACAGCTTGGAAACATCGAGGGTCGGGCTTGGAAATGCCTAATTCGTAGGAGGTGAAAATACGGTCGAAATAGTCGTTCATTGTAAGGCCTTCGGCTGTAAAAAGCTTGGGTATTTCGCTTTCAAACATGATGGCATTTGTATTGGACAACATGATGATTTTATAATGTTCGCGTAGATGACGTAGCATTTGCAATTTATACAGAGGAATACCTACTAAAAATTGGTTGTATGCATGGTCTATGGCTTCGTCGGTAATATTGAGTCCGGTGATTTCTCTTATTTTATCGTGAAATTGGGCTGGCGAAATGCGACCTTCGTCTAAGTCTAAAAAAAGACCTTGTTGATGGCTGTTGTCTAATGACAGACCTATTTGCTCGCAACCTATTGCCTTGAAGGCGTCTATGACATGTTGGCGGTTGAGGTCTATGATGACACCGCCGAGGTCGAACATTATATTCTTTACGCCCTGCATCAAATTGGTACCCATAATTTTTTGTCTGAATTTTGGTGCAAAGATAGTGCAAAAGAGGGCAAAAAGCAAAGTTCGGTTTGGCAATTTGCCGTAGGCGGCTTTTGGAATGACAGATGTAAATATACGGCAAAGGTGCCGTTTATGCTTTTTTCTCTTTAAGGAATAGGGCTAACTTCTCGAAGGAGGTAAATGAAAGTTGTTCTGTATCACTGTGCCATGTGATATCATGTGGAGATACAATATGCAATAACGAGTGTGTAGTTTTATCGCCTGTCGCTATATTGGCGGCATAGCCGTTGCGGTTGAGTATATTCACAACCCAGTGCAGTAAGGTTTCGTCATGGCAAACGACATTGACAATATGTTGTCTTGACACTGTAGGATAGAATGAGCCATGCAATGGGTCGAAGTGGATGGCAGCATGTGGGAAAAGCCGGTCGAAAGCACCACTGAGGATGAGGTCTTCCGTTACACCCGTTTGTAATCCGTATTCTCGTGAGAGAAGCCACAATCTGTCACCCAATACCAGAGCTTGCTCAATATCGTGTGTAGAGAGAAGAATGGCTCGGTTTTGTTCAGCAGCGATATTGTGTAGCAAGGACATGATTTCTATGCGGCTTACCACATCGAGAAATGCTGTGGGTTCATCAAGTATCACGATGGGGCATTCTTGCGCAATGGCTTTGGCAATCATCACCTTTTGCCGTTCTCCGTCAGAGAGAGATGCCATAAATTCGTGAGCTTTCGTTGCGATACCGCAAGCATCCAAAGCGTTGTGAACAATTTCGTCATCGAGGCGTGAGAGACGGCCGAAAAAGCCCGTGTGAGGTTGTCGTCCCAAGGCAACTACCTCATAAGCCGTGAGCCCGCCTATTGAGGTGCGGTCTGTCAGTACGATTCCTATCAGGTGAGACAGGTCGCGTTTGCTTATTTGTCCGAGCGGAATATTGTTTATTGAGATAGTGCCTTTGAGTGGAGGTTGAAACCCCGATAGAGTACGTAGTAGTGTCGACTTACCTGCTCCGTTTGCACCGAGCAGGCATGTGAGTTCGCCGGGGTATAAGGCAATATGAAGCCCCCGTTGTATGCCGATGTGTCCGGTTTTATTGGAGCGATAACCAATGTCAAGGTCTTGAGCCGATATGACGGGGGTGAGATTCATCCGTTGAAATAATTAATCTTCCTTTGGTTTACAATGACGTAGATAATGACCGGTGCGCCTATGACCGGTGTGACGGCATTGATGGGTATGATGCCTCCCGAGGGGAGTGTACTTACTAAATTGCACAATAGAAGCACTGCGGCACCGCACAACATGGTGACCGGTAACAGGCTGTTGTGATTGCTGCTTTGCAATAACAATCGGGCAATGTGCGGGACCGAGAGCCCGATGAATGCTACAGGTCCGCAGTAGGCCGTTACGGTGGCTGTGAGCAGACCTGTAGAGAGTAGCAGCAGGTTGCGCGTTGTCTTTATATTGATACCTAAGTTTTCGGCGTATCGCGTACCCAAAAGCATGGCATTGAGAGGCTTTATCAACAGAATCGAGATGAGGAGCCCTGTCAGTGAGAGTGTGGCAAATAGTGGCAGTTGCTGTAGGGTGATGTTACCCAGGTTACCCAGTCCCCACATTGTGTAGGCATGTACTTGTTGTGACGTAGCGAAGAAGTTGAGCAGCGATATGAGCGACGAAGCAAGGTATCCCACCATGATACCTATGATGAGTAGCATGAGGTTGTCGCGAACAAAGGTCGAAAAGAAGAGTATGACAGCCATGATGGCAGTCGCTCCTACGAAGGCTCCTCCTACGGCCGCGATGCCTCCGAACATTCCATTAGCGATATGCAGCATGTTGCTTGCCAACATGACGACGGCAACGCCTAACGAAGCTCCTGTGTCGATACCGAGTATAGATGGGCCTGCCAGTGGATTGTTGAAGGCAGTTTGTAGCAGTAACCCGGCGACGGCGAGGGCTGCACCGGCCAAGAGAGCTGTCACAGCCTGCGGTAGCCGCGACTCTATGACGATATATTGCCAGCTTTCTACACTTGCATTGCCTCCCCATAAAATGTTCCACACCTCGGCCGAAGGAATAGAAACCGACCCTACGAACAAGTTGGCTACCCATAGACCTGCAACGAGCAGGGCGAGTATAGCTATGAGAATGCCTCCATGGTGGCGATATATGGTTGGTGTATAGCTCATTCTGATGCTAACGGGTGGTAATAGTAGGGCGTATAGTTGTCGAAAAGTTCGGGATGGAAGATGGCTGCCAAGTCTTGCAATAACCTGTCGGGATGGAAGGGCGTCTCTTCATAATAGTGACACTTGTCGGAGTTGCATGCAAAGATACGACGTTCTGTATATGCTTTGAAGTGCTGGTATGGTGCATATTCGGCTGCAAGGTCGGCATAGGTCATATCATGGGCTGCATTGTATTTGATGAGCCAAAAGTCGGCATTTTTCCCTTTCTCCAGCACGCTTTCAAAGGAGAGAGGTATTGAGCCTACGTCGTTGTTGTTGCTCCACGGATAGGCGCTGCCGGCATCGGCAAAGAGAGCAGCCATGTAACTTTTGCCTCCCGGGATGTACCATACGGCACCGGTACGTCGTTCGCTGATAACTGATGGCCGTTCCGATACAGATGCCATACGGTCCTTCACTTTAGTGTAAGCCTCTTCTACGGCGTTGAAGAGAGAGTCGGTCTGTGCAGCACACCCATACAGCAATCCGAAAAAACGCATCCACTCGGCACGTCCTAATGGCGATGTCTCTAAATAGTCGGCACACTCTATGATGGGTATGCCGGTACGTTCCAGCCTGTCGTAACCGCTGTTTTCGTATGGCGACAACAGTATGGCTTCGGGTTGCATGGCCATGATACGTTCCATATCGGGGGTAAGAGAGCTGCCGGCATCGATGAGAGTGCCTTTGCGCAACCTGTTTTGCAGCGAGTCGTTGTAGATGTATTGGCTGTCGCATACGCCGCCTATTGCATCGCCTTTTTCTAACTCTTGCAGCAGGCTGCAATGTACTGACGAAAATACAAGAGTATTTTCGAGAGGCACGCGCACCAACGTTCCTTGTGGTAAGGGATTGGGCAGGGCACTGTCTTTGTGTACCAAGATGTAGGTGTTCAGAAGACGTGTGGTATCCCAGGGGGAAATAAGCTCGGCACTTATATACCCATCTCCTTGCGAGAGTTTGAAGCCGCGCGCATATTTCACAGGCAGCAGTTGAAGCGGAGTATCTTTGCCATCCGATTTTTTATTGTGGTGTGACGAGCAACCTGGCAAGGTTGCAAGCAAGCAAATGATTGCTGTAACGACGGTAATGTATAAAGCAAGTCTCTTCATAATAGCTTTATCGGGCGGTAATGTGGAAGCATCCTTGTCTTACCTCGTATTTGACATAGCACTGGTCTGATGCTCGCAAGTCATACAATACTTCGGCAAGAATCTCTTTCAGTTTATATTCAGGCAAGAAAGAGGTAGTGTCGGTATGATTGTAGTGAATGTAAGAGATATCGAAAGTTGTACCAAATCTGTGTGCCGAATTTTCACTTGCATTGCTGTTGCGACGTCGCAGTCGGCGTATACTGTCGTCGGTGCGCAGGAGGCTGGTAACAATGATTTGGTACCCCGATACATCGTGGGCGGCAAGGGAGTCGATAAAGTTTTTCCCTATATTCATGAGCAGCCATTTGGTTTGGGGTGTGAGGTATGGTGCCGAGTGCGTGAGTTTTTCCACTTTGTAATATTTACAACTATCTATACGCGCCAAGCTCCAAAAGCCCATACTGTCTGCTTCGGCAAGCGTCTCCAGCGGTTTTATGCCGTTGCGCATGGCTGCTCGGAGGTGGATGTCGTTCAGATCATTGAAGGTACGTCTATATCCTGCTGCCAATTTCTTGCGACGGCTTACATATGGTGTAGTACCAGACTCGGCATCGAGAGTATTATAGAGGCTGTCGACATCGTATACAAAGTTTATGTCGGCATATTCAGAGAGGTCTTTATATTTCTCGGAAGCCTGCATGGAGCACCCCGTCAAGAAGCAAGCTGCGGAAAAGAGCAGTAGGGCAATGGTTGTGCGTATGGTCATTGTTCTTTATAGAGCGGGATAACCAACAGATTGTGCGAGCATAATTTTTTGCGAAGGGTCGAGGCCGAGCAGCGGGGTGAGAGCGTCGGCATCGAAAGAGCCTCTTACTACGGTTGCAAGTCCTGCCGAGGCACAATATAGATATATGTTCTGTGCAATGGCGCCACATCCTACAGCACTCATGACGGCGTTTGTGAGCAAGCGGGTATCCGATACAAATACTATATTGACAGGCGCTGTTTCTACAAAAGGTTGTTTGCCGGTGGCCGCGCGATGGTCGCCTTTGGCTATCTCAATAAGTGTGTTTTGTCGGGCATCGTAGCGATATACTCCTTCGGCAAGGAAAACGTAGAGGGTAACATCTTGTTTGTCTAAGGCGGTGGGAGCGGTACGCTTGTTCTCTCGATTATACCCCCATGCAGCCCACAACAAGTTAGAGAGTTGTTGCTTGTCGAGGGGACGAGCCGAATCATAACTACGTTGTGAGCAACGTTGTTGCAGAGCTGTTGCCAACGATACATTGTTGTCAAGATGTGGAGCCGGGAGCGATATATTTTGCCCGGTCATGCTTGCCGTTGAGAAGAATAATGCACAAGCGGCTAATAATAATTGGGCTTTCATAGTGAAAATGGTTCTATTCGATTGCAAATTTAAACTTTTTCTTCGCTCGGCCATGTCGTGCGACTTGCTTTTTTGCTCAAATATACTGATTATAGGAGTGAGATATATTTAATTATATAGCTTTTTTCATATTGAAATTGGCTTTTATTATATTTCTGAAATAGCCTTTGAGTTATTGCTCTAAGAATGTACGGCATATTTGTGCGAAGCTATTTGATATAGGTTAAAAATAAAAAAACAGAGAGGCTGTTTCTTATATTTGTACTAATTTTACCGCCGTTATATACTCACGCAATAACATGCTATCACGTTTTCGATATCTTTTTGTCATTATTATGTTCTTGCAAGCAGTTTGCTTGTGGGCGATGCCTGTATCGGAAAAAAGCGACACAGTGGCTATCGACGATAATTTGCGTATCAGCTTGGTGACTTGTTATCCCGGTGATAAGATATATGAGCTTTTTGGGCATACAGCCATCCGAGTACAACGGAGCGGAAGCGAAGCTTTTGACCTTGCGTTTAATTACGGCATGTTTAGTTTTGCTACTGGGAATTTTGTATATAAGTTTACCGCAGGGCAGACCGATTATATGTTGGGTGCCTATGATTTTGACGATTTTATGGTCGACTATGTTATGCGGGGGTCTAAAGTCGTGGAACAAGAACTGAACCTGACGCCCGAAGGCAAACAGCAACTGTTAAATGCACTTATCCTAAATGCGCGACCCGAAAACAGGGTGTATCGATATAATTTCCTGTTTGATAATTGTGCCACGCGACCTCGCGATATGGTAGAGCAGGCTGTGAAGAGCTTTGGTGTTGTGCAGTATGGCGAGGAGCATGAGTTGCCTTCATTCCGTACTTTGATACATCGCTATGCCGACAATTACAGTTGGTTTATGTTTGGTGTCGATTTGGCATTGGGTCATGAATTAGACCGACCGGCTTCATGGCGGGAGCAGATGTTTATACCGGTGCTTTTGGAAGAGGCTTTTCGGGAGGCTAAAATTGTAGAAATCACCGATTCGATACAGACCGAGGTTCCCCTCGTGTGTGCTGAGCAAGTTTTGTTCGACCCCGGCAGTTCGCCCGTTTTACCTCCTACACCATGGTATCTGACACCGCTTTTTGTAGGACTTGTATTACTGTTGATAGCGTTAGGGGTTACTTACGTCGACAGGCAATATCGCCGGGTTTCGTTATGGTTCGATTCGGTCTTCTATGGTCTCTGTTTCTTGGGAAGTATAGTAATATATTTTCTTATATTCTTCTCGGAACATCCGACTACCGACATCAACTACAATGCCTTGTGGCTTACACCGTTGAGCCTGATAGCTGCTACCTTACCCTATGTGCGGAGCATGCGTGGCGTGGTGCGGGCATATCATGTTTTGAACCTCGTAGCGATACTGTTGTTTTTGATAACAGCCGTGTTTGGTATACAACATTATAATATAGGGGTGTATCCGTTGATAGCTACATCGGCATTACGTTCGGTCAACTATATAGTATTATATCGTATCTCAACGCGTACATATAAACCCTCATCGCTGCATAGAAATGAATAAAGTCATAGCAACCATATTGCTTACTCTCGCTGTGGTGCCAGCCAAAGCGGTAGCACCGGGCGAAAGTCCGAAGTTGGTGGTGGGGATTACCGTCGACCAGTTGCGAAGCGACTATCTCTATGCTCTGCAGCACCTTTTCGGCGAGAAGGGCTTCAAAAAAATGTTGAGTAATGGTGTCGTCTATGACAAAGTACTCTTCGATCTTCCGTACATGGATAAAGCTGTAGCCACAGCAACAATATATACTGGTACCATCCCATTTTATAACGGCATTCCTGCCGAGATTGTATTCGATGCTGTATCGCGTAAGAGCCGGCTGCTCCTTACCGATGCCAAATATATGGGTAATGCTACCGACGATACCTATTCGGCAAGAGCGTTGCGAACTTCAACGTTGAGCGACGAGGTAAAGATTGCCGGTAACGGATTAGGGCGTGTCTATGCCGTGGCTCCCGATGCCACTACCTCGATATTAGCAGGAGGGCATATTGCCAACTGTGCCTTTTGGATAGACGATGAGACAGGCAAGTGGGTTACAACCACATATTACAATGATGCTCCGGCATATATTTTGCAACGCAATTATACGCAATCGCTCTCATCGCGTATCGACACCATGAAATGGATGCCGCTATATGATGCCGGGCAATATACTGCTATACCTTACTATACACAACCATATTCGTTCAAACATGGATTTTCTCGGGGCGACCGCACCTGTTATGAGCGATTCAAAACATCGGCACTTGTCAATCGTGAGGTTACCGATGTTGCCATTGAGCTGATAGAGAATGGTATGCTGGGTAAGCGTGGCTATCTCGACATGGTCAATATAGGCTATACCGCAGCTCCTTACAATACTGGTGATATACAGCAGTATGGTATAGAATTGCAAGATACTTACGTACGGCTCGACCGTGACTTGGCTCGCTTGTTCGATGCCATAGAAAAGAGTGTAGGCTTGCAGAATACCGTTATCTTCCTCACTTCGACCGGTTATTTTACCGGTGACGGACGGGAGTCTTCTGTCTTCAATATCTGCTCGGGAGAATTCTATCCCAAACGTGCCGTTTCGTTGCTCAACATGTATTTGATGGCAATGTATGGTAGCGGCGAGTGGGTAGCAGGTTATCATCATAATCAAATATATCTCAATCGGCAGCTCATTAAAGAGCGAAACCTCGACCTCGATACAATTCGTGACAAGTGTGCCGCCTTTTTGATAGATATGGAGGGGGTGCAAGATGTATATACTTTGCAACGCATATTGTTGCGTAGCACCAACGAACATACCGATGCCTTACGAAGAGGTTTGCTGCCACGCTATTCGGGTGATTTGTTTATAGAACTTGTCCCCGGTTGGGAGGTGGTACACGAAGATGCTGCAAATACTCGAGAATATGTGCGGCATAATGCTGTAGAGTCGCCCTTTATGCTGATGGCACCCCAAGTACCTGCGCGCAAAATAACAACACCCGTTGAGGTTACGGCTATTGCGCCTACTGTGGCGCGAGTGTTGCGCATACGTTCTCCCAATGGCTGTACTGCCATGCCCGAAAGTGTCCTATGATAAAAAGAAGGAAGTAGTGTATCGATAAAGGCACATCACTGTGGCATAAGATTTTATTTATTAGGCAAAAATCACTACTTTTGCACCCGCTATGGGGTACCCCCTTTTATATTTATTTACAGAGAAAAAAAGAAACCATATATGGGATTGAATGATTTTTTGAAAAAAATGTTCGGTAATAAATCGCAACGCGATATAAAGGAAATAGAACCTTATATCAAGAAAATAAAAGCGATTTCACCCGAGCTTGAAAAGCTGTCGAATGACGAGCTGCGTGCCCGTATTGACGTAGTCAGAGGCAAGCTGCGCGACAAAGTGGCTGCCGACCGCGAGCGTATTGCTACGTTGAAGTCGGAGATAGAAAATACCGACTACGACAAGCGCGCTCCTATGTGGAACGAGGTAGACAAGCTGGAAAAAGACATCCTGAAGAAATTAGAGGAAGGCCTTGATGAGGTTCTGCCTGAAGTTTTTGCTGTAGTCAAAGAGACAGCACGTCGTTTTGCTTCTAATGAAACAATTGTTGTAACAGCCAACGACTTCGACCGAGACCTGGCCGCTTCGCACGACTTTGTGCATATCGAAGGTGATAAGGCTGTGTACCAAAATCATTGGATGGCTGGCGGTAACGAAGTGACCTGGGATATGGTTCACTACGATGTACAGTTGATAGGTGGCGTAGTACTGCACAAAGGTAAAATAGCCGAGATGGCAACCGGTGAAGGTAAAACCTTGGTAGCTACCTTGCCTGTATTCCTGAATGCCCTGACGGGAAATGGAGTACATGTTGTTACAGTCAACGATTATCTGTCGAAACGAGACTCGGAGTGGATGGGTCCGCTATATATGTTCCACGGTTTGTCGGTCGATTGCATAGACAAACACGAGCCTAACTCGCTGGCACGCCGTAAGGCTTATGAGGCCGATATTACTTTCGGTACAAACAACGAGTTCGGTTTCGATTATCTGCGTGATAACATGGCCGGCTCTCCTGCCGACCTCGTACAGCGCCAGCATAATTATGCTATCGTCGATGAGGTCGACTCGGTGTTGATTGACGATGCTCGTACGCCGCTCATTATTTCGGGTCCCACCCCGAAGGGCGACGACCAAATGTTCGAGGAGTTTAATCCCAAGGTTGAGGAGCTTGTCAAGGCACAACGTACTCTTGTGACCCGCATGTTGGCCGAGGCAAAAGAGAAGTTGGCTTCAGACGACAAAGCTACTCGCGACGAGGGTGCCATATTGCTTTTCCGTTGTTACAAGGGCTTGCCCAAGAACAGTGCGTTGATACGTTTCTTGAGCGAACCGGGTATCAAGCCACTTTTGCTCGCTACCGAGGCAATATATATGGCCGACAACAACCGCCGTATGCCCGAGATTACCGACGACCTTTATTTCGTCATAGACGAGAAAAACAACACCATAGACCTTACCGATAAAGGTATTGACACAATGACGGGAAAGAGCCAAGACCCCGAATTCTTTGTCTTGCCCAACATTGGTGAGCAGCTTGCCGAGCTGGAAAATGAACCGCTTACGGCCGAGGAACGTCAGAATAAGAAAGATGAGTATCTGCAAAACTATGCTATCAAAGCCGAGCGCGTGCACACTGTGCATCAGTTGTTAAAGGCATATACTCTTTTCTTCCTCAACGACCAGTATGTGGTAATAGATAATAAAGTGAAGATTGTCGATGAGCAGACCGGCCGTATCATGGAGGGGCGCCGTTATTCCGACGGCTTGCACCAAGCCATAGAGGCCAAGGAGCATGTGAAGGTTGAGGCTGCCACACAGACTTTTGCCACTATTACGTTGCAAAACTACTTCCGTATGTATCATAAGCTGGCCGGTATGACGGGTACCGCCGAAACCGAAGCCGGTGAGTTTTGGGATATATACAAGCTCGACGTGGTAACCATTCCTACCAACAAGCCGGTGATACGCGTCGATATGAACGACCGTGTATACAAGACTAAGCGTGCTAAGTATAACGCCATCATTGAAGAGATTGTCAAGATGGTAGACCAAGGCCGTCCGGTATTGGTGGGTACTACATCGGTAGAAATATCTGAGTTGTTGAGCCGTATGCTTACTCAACGTAAGATAAAACACAGCGTACTCAATGCCAAGCTGCACCAGAAAGAGGCTGAGATTGTAGCTCATGCCGGTGAAAAAGGAGTAGTGACCATTGCTACCAACATGGCAGGTCGTGGTACCGATATAAAACTTACTCCCGAGGTGCGCGAGGCCGGCGGTTTGGCCATCATAGGTACGGAGCGTCACGAGTCGCGGCGTGTCGACCGTCAGCTGCGCGGTCGTGCCGGTCGTCAGGGCGACCCCGGTTCGTCGGTATTCTTCGTTTCGTTTGAAGATACGGTAATGCGTCTTTTTGCTACCGACAATGTAGTGAAGATGCTCGACCGTCTCGGATTCAAGGAAGACGAAATGATAGAGCATAAGATGGTATCTAAGTCGATTGAGAATGCCCAACGTCGTGTGGAAGAGAACAACTACGGTATCCGTAAACGTTTGCTCGAATACGACGATGTGATGAATACGCAACGTAGCGTTATCTATACCAAGCGTCACCACGCTTTGATGGGCGAACGCATTGGCTTGGATATACTGAATACATTCTACGACCTTGTTGAGTCTCTTGTAGAGGCTTACGACGATAACAACGCCTATGAAGCTCTCTCGTTAGAGGTATTCAAGGTATTTGCCATAGAGATGCCCGCCGACGCAGCCACGTTTATGGGTATGCGCAAGCAAGAGCGGATAGATATGTTGTATAATGCTGTGGTAGAGGCTTTCAAACGCAAAGGCGACCGCATGGCCGAGATTGCCCAACTCAACATTAAACCGTTTGTCGAGGAGCGTCACCTGAAAGGTCTCATCCGCGTGCCCATTACCGATGGCAAGCGTATCTTTGGTATTCCTTGTGACCTGGACGAGGCTTACGAATCGGAGTCGCGTTCGGTAGTGAAGAATTTCCAAAAGGCAGTATTGCTCATGACGATTGACGAAGCATGGAAAGAGCACTTGCGTGAACTCGACCAATTGCGTCAGTCGGTGCAAAATGCGTCGTATGAACAGAAAGACCCGCTCTTGATATACAAGTTGGAGTCATTTAAGCTCTTCCAAAACATGCTCGATACGATGAATCGCAAGGCTGTCGCTTTGCTCATGCGTGGACAGATATATGTGCGCGAACCTCAAGACATACGCGAGGCAGCTCCAGAACGTCGTCAAGATTATAGCCGATACAATGCTTCGAAAGAGCAATATCCCGGGCAAGGCTCTATGGATGAGGCTCGTAGGGCATCGGCAAATCGTGGCGCACAACCTCGCCAACCTATCGTTGCTGCACCTCGTGTAGGACGAAACGACCCTTGTCCTTGTGGTAGTGGCAAGAAGTATAAAAACTGTCACGGACGTGGAGTATAAGCTCACAGTACGCTCCTGAACAATAAAGCGGCTACCTTCACAAGGTTGGAGGTAGCCGCTTCTGTTTTCCGCTGTAGAGAGATTCCCAATAGGATATAAAAATGAGCGGGGTGTCTTATTTTGTGGTTTCTTATTTGTTCTATCATTATAATATATGGAAAGGTGCAAGGGGTAAAGAGTCTGACATACTTTGTATTTTGCTCTCGTTTGCACTATCTTTGTACCGAAAATTATAATTTGCGTTTTATGGCAGCATCTAATTTTGTCGATTATGTAAAGATTTTTTGCCGTTCGGGCAAAGGCGGGGCAGGTTCTACACATTTGCACCGTGCTAAATATCAACCCAAAGGCGGTCCCGATGGAGGCGATGGAGGTAGGGGTGGCAACATTATATTGCGGGCAAACCGTAATCTGTGGACGTTGCTGCACTTAAAGTATTCGCGCCATGTATTGGCCGGAAACGGTGGCCATGGTGGCCCTAACCGGAGCTCTGGAAAAGATGGCGAAGACAAAGTGATAGAGGTGCCATGCGGTACGGTGGTTTTCGATGCCGACAGCGGCGAGTATCTTGCCGAGGTGACCAACGATGGCGAGAGCCTCATCCTGCTGAAAGGCGGTCGGGGAGGCTTGGGCAACTGGAATTTTCGCACATCTACCAACCAGACGCCTCGTTATGCTCAGCCCGGCGAGCCAGCCATAGAGCGTAATATCATTTTAGAACTGAAACTGCTTGCCGATGTGGGTCTGGTAGGTTTCCCGAATGCCGGTAAATCGACCCTCTTGGCAGCCGTGTCGGCAGCCAAACCCAAAATAGCCGATTATCCCTTTACGACACTCGAGCCCAATTTGGGTATCGTCTCTTATCGCGACAACCGTTCGTTTGTCATGGCCGACATTCCCGGTATTATCGAAGGTGCCAGCGAAGGCAAAGGCTTGGGACTGCGGTTTCTGCGTCATGTGGAGCGCAATGCCTTGTTACTCTTTATGATACCGGCCGACAGCGAAGACATACGCGAGCGCTATGACATATTGCTGCATGAGTTAGGCGAATTTAACCCCGAGTTGCTCGATAAGCAGCGAGTACTGGCCGTTACGAAAATCGACCTTTTCGACGACGACTATCTCAACGGCTTGCGTAAGCATCTGCCTGAAGACCTGCCTACTGTATTTATCTCGGCAGTGACGGGTGCGGGATTGAATGAGTTGAAGGATGTGTTATGGACTACACTCAACGACGAGAGCAACCGTGTACTCACCTTCACCCACCGCGATCTCGACAAGCGTCATCGCGAGACGGCCGAAGACGAATACGATTTGGGTATGGGCGATTCTTCTTCTGAAGATAATGTAGAAAGTGTCGACAGGGAGGAAGACTGGTAAATGTATGCAACCACGCAAAACGAGCTGACGCTCTATCGCTTCGATAACATGTCGCGTTGGGCTGGTGTCGATACGTTTGTCACTACACGTACTACTGCCATCGGTACCGACTTCAACCTCGGTTTGTATGCGGGCGGCGACGCTTCTACGGTAGAGGCCAATCTTGCCAGTTTGTGCAAGGCGTTAGACCTGCCGCGTACCCATCTTATATTCCCGCAGCAGACGCATGGCAAAGAGGTAGGTATCGTAGATAAAGAGCTGCTTTCGAAGCCCCGACATGAGCAGCAGGCTGCCCTTTATGGTAAGGATGCACTTATAACCAATATGCCCGGCATAGCCATTGCCATAGCTACCGCCGACTGTGTACCCGTGTTGCTCTACGACCCCGAGAAGCATGCTATAGCAGCCATACATGCCGGCTGGCGTGGTACAGTGGCGAAGATTGTGAGTGAGACTGTAGTAGCTATGGCTCGCTGCTATGGTACCAATCCTGCACGGCTCTATGCCGCTATAGCTCCCTGCATAGGTGTAGAATCTTATGAAGTAGGCGACGATGTAGCTGCCCGCTTTATCGAGGCCGGTTTTGACGATACATCTATAGTGGTGCGCAATGCTGTTACCGGTAAGGCGCATATCGATCTTGCTGCAGCCAATACCGAGCTGCTCTTGCAATGCGGCGTAGAACTCTCGCATATAGAAGTGTGTGGTATCGATACCTACACGGCGTGCGATACCTTCTATTCTGTGCGGGTATTGGGCGCTGCGACCGGCCGATTTCTTACCGGTATTATCATGAGACGCAGTGACGTATAGCAAGTCGTGGCTATTGGGTAATATATATTCAGAGCGTGAGCCTGCCGATGATTCTCTCATAGAGCCCGCGCATAAAATATTCTGATAGTCATACAATCGGGTCATTCAAAATCTCTATTCAACGAGGCTATATGCATAGAAACAAATAAGCCTTAAGTCGGCCACTTTTTTTACTTCATGTTTTGGTAATTCAAAAAATGTTATTACATTTGCACCCGCAAACACGATGGTGCCATAGCTCAGATGGTAGAGCAAAGGACTGAAAATCCTTGTGTCCCCGGTTCGATTCCTGGTGGCACCACCTCAGAAAGGCTTGATTTCCACATGAAATCGAGCCTTTTTTGTTTCCTACTTCACAGGTAATAACTATACAATCTCGTTCGAGAATGTATTTAAAAAGATGTTACTTTTCGTTTTTAATTATTATATTTGCAAGTATTGTCAATTTATTATATATTAGAAGATGATTGAGTATCAAATAATATATAATAAATGTGCGTGAAATATTTTTGAGTTTATTCAATAAAACTTTCGTTGAGAAAGAAGCTATTAATGGGAGTTGTGTCTTAATTTGATAAATATTGAATGTATGTCATACTATCATTATACTTCGTTGGATGCACTGAATGGAATTTTACAACCGAAAGAATTTGGTAAGAAAGAATTGTGTTTTTGGGCGACACGATATGATTGCTTTGAAGATGAAGAAGAATATCGGTTAGGAATAGATTGTATAGGACGCTGTTTATCTGATTTTGAAGAGCGTAATCATTTTTCAAAGGATAGAAGAATTGCTTTTAGTTTCAAACGTGAACTTATAGAAGGGAATAATAATCTTCCATTTCCGTATGTTATATCCTTTACATCACGGAAGGACAATGAGTATATGTGGGAAAATTATGCAGATCATAAAAATGGTGTTGTCATAGAAATAAAAATGCCGCAAATAAGAGATAATCTTTTATATCGACTGGAAGAGTGTATTTATGTGAAATCAGCAAAAGATGCAAAACTTTCTGAATTTATTGATTCAATGTATATAGACGCTGTATGTGAGCTTATGTTGGGTGGAAAAGAAAGGTCCTTAGCTTTATTAAAAGTTTGTCCTCAAATGTTTTTGCAATGTATAGCGATGTATTTGCTGTCGTTTCTTGCACCTCGTATCAAAAGGAATGATTTTTATAAGGAAGAAGAAATAAGAATAATATTATCAACTCCACCGAAAGAATATGCTTCTTTTATTTATAATAATCAGGTTCAGATACAAAATATAATAAACACCTTACATTTAAATTTAGATGTAAATGACCTCTTTAATATGATTTCGCGGGAGAATATTAGATTACGTAATAATAAAGAATGTTATTATAGAAAGTTATATTTGCCCGAAGAATCCTTGGTACAAATTTTTGTGTTAAACAAAGATTCTAAAATAAAAGTGGAAAGTATATTGCAACAAAAAGGTTTTAATAATGTAAAAGTAAAGGTTCAATGTTAAGTGTTTTGTGGCTCGTTTGCATATTGATATTTTATATTATAGAGAGTGGTTTATAGATTTATAAAATTCCTTTTCTCGAAATATAGTTTGGTATATCGCCTGTGTAACCTATGTTGCCTTCGGAAATTAAAGCGGTGTATAATTTCGTTTTGCCCTTGCCTTGCACTATCTTTGCAATCTGAAATAGAGTGAGAGGCCTGTGTGGCCTCGACATAAGAAATACATGGATTATGGCAAATTTGAATATAGGTGATAAAGTACGGTTTTTGAATGCCGTAGGCGGTGGTATTGTGCGCCGCATAGAAGGTGAAATGGCATACGTCGAGGAGCCCGATGGTTTTGAAACCCCTATACTGTCGCGCGAGTGTGTGGTGGTAGAGCCTGCCTTGCCGCGTACTTCGCGTAAAGCGGTACAGGAGACTACCTTTGTAGCCGAGGAGTATCAGGCCAAGGAGGCCGATGTGGCAGCGTCGAGCCATGCTGATGCCGAAGCGGAGACACCCGAGGGCGAGCGGTTGAATGTGTCGTTGGCCATTATAGCGCAAGAAATCAAGCACCTGACTACGACGTCGTACGATGTGTGTCTCGTAAATGACAGCAACTATTACCTCTATTTTACCTATATGAGTCGCGACGATGAGGGCTGGCGCACGCGCTATGCGGGTGTGATAGAGCCAAACATGCAAATGCAAATAGAGGAGCTACAGCAGGCCGATGTGAATGGTTTGCAGCGCATAGGTTTCCAATATGTAGCATTTAAGAAGGGGAAACATTTTGCAATGAAGAATCCCGGCGGCGTAGATATGCGCTTCGATTCTACGCGACTGTATAAGTTGCATAGTTTCAGACAGAATGCCTACTTTGATGAAGCTGCATTGATGATAGATTTGGTAAAGAACGATGTGCCCGTTCGTCCGTTGGTGGTTGATGCAGAGGAGGTGGCGCGAGCCATGAGCGAGAAGCGTGCCGCTGCGGTGGCCAACAAGCCTCACGTAAGTAAGCCCAACCGCCGTCAGGCTGACATTATCGAGGTTGACTTGCACATAGGCGAGTTGCTCGACTCTACAGCGGGGCTGAGCAACAGTGACATGCTGGAGGTTCAGATGGATACCTTCCGCCGTGTCCTTGCCGAGCATAAGAACGACAAGGGGCAGCGTATTGTCTTTATCCACGGTAAGGGCGAGGGCGTGTTGCGTCGTGCCATTATCGATGAGTTGAGAACCAAATACAAGCAATATACCTATCAGGATGCTTCGTTCCGTGAGTATGGCTTTGGGGCAACGATGGTGACGATACACTGATAGCGGAGTACTCTGTTTTAAATTTTACTCTTCACGAAACGTGTAAGCTCTACCGTTGTAAAAAGAGAAGAGCGCAAAAAGATGAATGAGATAGAGACAGCAACATTGCCCAATGGATTGCGGATAGTCCACTGTCGGCAAGGAGGTAATGTGTCGTATTGTGGTGTGACGGTGAATGCCGGTACGCGCGATGAGTTGCCCGACGAAAGCGGATTGGCACATCTTGTAGAGCATACCATCTTCAAGGGTACAACACGGCGTAAAGCGTGCCACATACGTACTCGCATGGAGAGTGTAGGTGGTGAACTGAATGCCTACACAACCAAAGAGGAGACAGTGTTGTATAGCATCTACCCTTCGGCATATCATGAACGTGCCATGGAGTTGATAGGCGACCTGGCAGCGCATGCCTCTTTTCCTGAGGCAGAGTTTGAGAAAGAACGAGAGGTAGTACGTGAGGAGATAGATATGTATCGCGATACGCCCTCGGAGCTGGTGTATGATGAGTTTGAAAACCGCCTTTTTGCCGGGCACCCGTTGGGTAGGAATATACTGGGTACGGCCGAGGAGTTGTCGGCCATGTCGCCCATGCAGGCGCGCGCATTTATGAAGCGTTGCTATAAGGCCGGCGAGATGGTATTTTTCTCATATGCCAATGCCCCATTTAGTAAGGTTATGGAGTGGGCGCAACGTTACTTTGGTGATATTCAGTGCGGTATGCGGGGAGAGAGCCGTCAAAGTCCGGTTGCGGTCGCGCCGTTCGACGAGCGAATGGCTTATGACACCCATCAGGCTCATGTGGTGTGGGGCTGTCGTGCCTATGATATGTATGACGAGCGCCGGCTAGCCCTTCTGTTGCTGAACAATATGATAGGAGGGCCCGGGCAGAACAGTTTGCTGAATGTGGCTTTGCGCGAGCAACGAGGGTATGTATATGCCGTAGAGTCGTCGGTGGTAAATTATACCGATACAGGACTTTTTACCGTCTATTTCGGTACCGATGGTAAATATGTGGGGCGATGCTTGCGCCGCATTGCCGGCGAGATGGAACGGCTGCGACGCGGCGGACTGACACCATGGCGGGTGGCCGCAGCAAAGAAACAATACCGTGGACAACTGTTGGTGGCCGAAGATAACAACGAAAGTCTTGCTCTGGCCATAGGCAAAAGCTATATGCGCTATGGTAATGTGTTGTCGCAAGAGGAGCAGTCTCAACGAATAGAGGCGGTAACACTCGAGCAGATGCAAGCCGTAGCCGACGACATCATGGATACACGCCAATGGTCGCTGCTCGTATTGGAGTGAAACGAACAACAAAGTAAAAGAGAGAATGAAGATAGGAAATGTAGATTTGGGAGAACGCCCCGTACTCTTGGCACCCATGGAGGATGTGACCGATACCTCATTCCGTCTGATGTGTAAGGAGTTTGGAGCCGACATGGTATATACTGAGTTCGTTTCGGCCGATGCCCTGGTACGCAGTATAGAGTCGACGCAACGTAAGTTGCATATTGTTGATGCCGAGCGACCGGTAGCAATACAGATATACGGACGCTTCCCCGAGTCGATGGTAGAGGCCGGCCGCCTCTGTGAAGAGGCGCAACCCGATGTGATAGACATCAATTTCGGTTGTCCGGTAAAAAAGGTGGCCGGTAAAGGAGCCGGTGCCGGCATGTTGAGGGATGTTCCCAAGATGCTTGCCATCACGCGAGGCGTAGTCAATGCCGTGAAGGTTCCTGTCACAGTAAAAACTCGATTGGGGTGGGACCAAGATTCGAAAATTATCGTTGAGCTTGCCGAGCAACTGCAAGATTGCGGCATAGCAGCGCTCACTATACACGGCCGCACTCGTAGTCAGATGTATACCGGCGAGGCCGACTGGACATTGATAGGCGAAGTGAAAAACAATCCCCGGATGCATATTCCCATCATAGGCAATGGCGATATAACGACAGCCGAGCGAGCTGCCGAGTGTTTCGACCGTTATGGTGTCGATGGTGTGATGGTGGGACGGGCTGCCATAGGTGCGCCGTGGATATTTCGCGATATCAAGGGGTATGTGCGCGATGGCGTCTTGCCCGCTCCGTTGACAGTGCATGAACGAATGGAGGTGATACGTAGGCAGTTGCGCGAGAGCGTGGCGCGCCTCGACGAACGCCGCGGTATTACGCACATCAGGCGACATCTGGCTGCCACACCGCTTTTCAAAGGGTTGCCCTCGTTTCGCGAAACGCGTATAGAGATGCTTCGTGCCGAAACAGTACCCGACTTGCTCGCTATCTTGGAGCGCATAGAAAATACGTTCCTTGCCGGGATGGAGTAGTCTCAAATATCTATGTATATCGCAATGTAATACTGACGAAAGTTATAGACGGTATAATCGAAGATTAATTTTACTATTACCCATTCATGGTTAGTCTTATTTATAGGAGTGTGATATAGGGTTAAAAAATATTTATACAAATCGATTGTGATGCTTTTATTTTTGAATATAAATATATCGATGTAGTTTTATTTGTGCATTTGTAATATAAATTTTATATTTGTGATATAAAATGTGGCGTATTATTACAAACCTTATAAAACAACTTTTTATGAAGAAAAAACTACTATTAGTATTTGTGGCATGCTTGTTTGCTGTATGCATACGGGCAGAAGAAACCGATGCGGTATGGTGCGCGGTGACAAATTATGAGACGTATGTGCCTTTGTCGGAGATAGATTATATGCTCTTTCCTGATGATAAGGCATTGTTTGCAATCGTAAGGAAAGACGGTAGGGTGTCGGAGAATGTAGCTCGAGTAACGTTTGGCAAATATATGATATCGTCCGAGCCTGTACTGAAAGGTGAAAAAACGCAAGTATCGCTTTATCCCAACCCCGTAGTGCGTCAGCTGACATTGCAAGGGTTGAAGACAGATACGAAGGTTCGTATTGTGTCAGCCGCTGGCGATGTAGTTTGCGAGTCGGTTGCCGAAGGAGTGGCGATGACCATCGACGTGAGCTCTTTACCGACAGGAATCTATTTGTTGCAAACAGAAAGTAGTACCCTTAAATTTATCAAACAATGAAAGTGAAAAACATTATGATACTGGCTATGATGGTCATAGCTGCGGTGTCGCAAACAGATGCGCGACAAGTCTATATCTATCGTTCGGGAATGGAGTTGCCCGATACGCTGAGTAGTGATAAGCTCTATTTTACTCCGATGGGGGACGATTATATTTATGGGAAGGCTTCCGGAGTAGATGATTTGACACTCATTGAAGGTATCTATACGGCGACAGCCCAGAGCGCATTTGCAGGGTATCCTGACGAAGCGTGGACAGTCTCTATAACACGTGATGATGCAGAAGAAAACAAGGTTTGGATTCACCCTATATGTTTGTTTGCTGGTTTGTCTGCTTCATCCATAAATCCAGCCTATGCATTTGTAGATACTATACAACATACCATTACAGTACCTTTGGGACAAGAACTTTATTTGTCTGAATTAAGTTTGGTTTTAGCTAATTTGAATGGAGCAACGTCAGGTGATTTGATTGCTGATTATACCGAAGAGAATGGTGCGGTTAGCATAACGTTCAGAGAAGGTTTTGGTATCCCTGTGTCCAATGAACCAGGTTATTGGTATCAGGCATTGATGGCTCCTGTATACAATAATTCATATAATAGGAATAGTGTAAGTAATGTGGATTCTATCTCTCTTGTACCTCCGGCTTTACAGATAAAAAATTATTCTTTAATGTATCTTAATGGATTAAATATTGAATTTACGACTCCTACAGCTGAGCATATTCAATTATTAGATCCAAATATTTATTATAAAGCGTACGATGCAAATAATGTACTTGTGCAAAGTGGTCAAGCCGGATATATTATGGCAGATGAAGGCTCTCAAGATATTACTATTGTCATGAGTAAAATGGCGCTGGATGAAAGCATGGGAATGATTTATTATAAATTAGATAGCTTTTTGCCTTGTGATACAGTGTTCAAGGTGGCGGTATCGTTGCCTGAAGCATTATTTACCGACCAATATGGCTCTGTTTCACCCGCTGTAGAGAGTTATATAGATGCGGACGGTACAGAACATGGAATATGTTATACATACTATAACGAACGACCCCGGTTATTATCTGATGGTGAATTGTCGGTAGATGCCGAGAATCCTCGAACCGCTTATTTGGAATTCAATGAGCCAATGTATCTTTATGATGAGATGAAAGATATAAAATATGAGTTGTATAAAAAGATCGGACAGTCTGAAGTAGAACTTGTTTCAGAGGGAACATTGGCTTATGATATGCTATATGGAGATAAGAAGCTTGCCATCTCGTTGCCCGATACAGAGACCTTAGAAGTGGATGAGGGATATATTGTAACGGTATCAGTCGATAGTTGGGGGTATGGTGATAGCAACATAAGTACACCCTTGCCATCGAGTGTCGAAAGCTATGTCGATGCCGACGGAATACCGCATGGATTGTGGTGGCGTATCGATTGGGGGGCGCCATATATTATAAGTCAGTATCCTCTCGAAGCAAGCCGCAATGGACGTTCTGTAACAATGGAGTTTAATCGCAGCATAGTCCGAGACAATACGATGGGAGCTATCTCGTATGAAGTATTGGTCGAGGAGGCTGGCGAGGCAAGAACTATATATCAAGGTAATTTTCCTGAGGAAAATATAGCAGCAGAAGGGCGAATGCTTACAGTTACGTTACCGGAGAGTATAGTCTTTGAGCGAGGTGTAACATATACTGTTTTGCTATCCTTTGAGGAGGGAGCTGTTGAAGACCTCTATGGAATTAAGATGGAAGCAATTGTAAACGAAATGCAAGAAGATGGGCAGCCTGCCGGGCCATGGTGGTGTGTAAACAGGCCTGGATTGGGTGAGTTTTTCCAGGAAGGTGAGTATGCTTTTGATATGATGTTTGATGGAGGTTCTGGCCCTCAACAGCTGTCTACAACAGCAAATTTCTCTGACACAGGAGATTTTGATCTTTCCTCGTGGGGAGCAAGTTATACCGGAATTATAGCAAAAGAGTGGAGTATAAGTGGCTTTCTCGATGGTTTGATTCAAGACTTGACACCTGTCCCATTCCCGGCATATAGTTATGCAATGACAGAGGAAGGAGAGACTACTGAGCGTATGACCATGATTGTTGCCTCCGGTGATGCTCCTTTGACTATAGCTCAATATCAGGGACAAGATGTCTATTTGGTAGACTATGTAGAGTCTGAGTGGACACTTTATTTCAATGTAGAATTTGTGGTTACTAAAGATCCAGACTTGGGAGAGATTGCAAAGACTACATCGGAATGTCCGGCACTTGCTATACAAGACGAAGAAGGTTATTATTATATTATTGCCACGTTGGACGATATGCAGTTTTATCCTTCTGAGTCTTTACAAGGAAAGTCTGCCAAGAATGGAGTTTTAAAGGCTACTGTTGTACCTACTCACATAGATGGAGTGAAGTTTGGTGGGATACGTAAGAATACGATAAAATAGTTTGCATAAAATCGTTTGGTAGATACGGGGTGTGATAGAATTTATATCACATCCCGCGTTTTTACTTGTGCACATAGTAGTTTATACGTGTAAATAATAAATTGTAGAGAAGTAAAAAGACTTTTCATGGCTTCAGTGACTGTATAATTGTTTATAGACAAACATAAAATGTTACGAGTGAGAAAAAATGGCAAAAAAGTTTGTCTGTAAGAGAGAAAGTGCCTATATTTGCAAGCCATTACGAATATCACGTCCTACCAACGTGGTGATATTGTAAAACCTATTTAGAATTTTCACAAATGAAAAAAGGAATACATCCCGAGAGCTATCGTCCTGTAGTCTTCAAAGACATGTCGAACGACGAGATTTTTATCAGTCGTAGCACTATAGCTACTAAAGAAACCATCGAGGTAAATGGCGAAACTTATCCGTTGGTAAAACTTGAAATCACAAGTTCTTCTCACCCCTTCTTTACAGGTAAACAGAAACTTGTCGATACCGCTGGTCGTGTTGATAAGTTCATGAGCCGTTACGGAAAGAAGAAATAATAAGAACTGCTCAGAATACAAGAGGGAAGCTGTTACGGCTTCCCTCTTTGTTTTTGTAGCGGAGGGGAAAGGCGTGTTGGGTTGTGTCGGTAGTGTAGTGCCGGTTGCCGGCTGGGACTACAGATAAATAAGCGATTGACGATTTACACCTGTTCCGATATGTTTTTGAAACGGATGTTTTTAACAAATATTATATTTGTATGTACGGTTTCTTGCACAGTGCTGGCATTATCTTTGTAGAAAATAAATGCAGCCTATATGCACAACGTGTTGCGTAAAGTCGCATAAAATATTATTTTTGTAGGAATAAAACCGTAAATGCAATGAAAATAGGAGAGCGCCTCCCCGATGTGTTGGGGATAGATGCTAATGGCAAAGAAATAAAGCTCAGTGACTATGCCGGTCGCAAGATAGTGTTGTATTTTTATCCCAAAGACAATACGCCCGGATGTACAGCCGAGGCTTGCAGTCTGCGCGATGGTTACGAAGCTTTGCGTGAGGCTGGTTATGAAGTGATAGGTGTAAGTAAAGATAGTGCAGCATCGCATCGTAAGTTTGCCGACAAGTATAATCTGCCTTTTACTCTTATAGCTGACACCGATACCACTCTGAACCAGGCTTTGGGCGTATGGCGCGAAAAGAAGATGGCGGGACGTACCTATATGGGTACGGTACGTACCACTTTTATCGCCGATGAGAAAGGTGTGATAACTCATATAATAGAGAAAGTTACAACTGCCGATCATGCCCGGCAGATACTGCAAATTGTAAATAACAAATAAACATAAAGCAAAATGAGCGAAGAAAATAAAACAACCCAGCCCGGAGGGCGTGTCCCCGTTCCCAGCGAGAAGCTGAAAGCCTTGCAGGCTGCTATGGACAAGATAGAAAAAAGCTATGGACGAGGTGCTATCATGAAAATGGGTGATGACCATGTAGAGGAGATAGCCGTGATACCGACAGGCTCGATAGGCCTTAATGCAGCATTGGGTGTAGGTGGTTATCCGCGAGGACGTGTCATCGAGATATATGGTCCCGAGTCGTCGGGTAAGACTACCCTTGCCATCCATGCCATAGCTGAGGCTCAAAAGGCGGGCGGTATTGCCGCTATTATTGATGCCGAGCATGCTTTTGACCGTTTTTATGCCGAGAAATTGGGCGTTGATGTGGAGAACCTGCTTATTTCGCAACCCGATAATGGCGAGCAAGCTCTCGAAATAGCCGAACAGCTTATCCGTTCGTCGGCCGTTGATATTGTTGTGATAGACTCAGTTGCAGCCCTTACGCCTAAGGCCGAGATAGAGGGCGATATGGGCGACTCAAAGATGGGCCTTCAAGCTCGCCTTATGTCGCAAGCATTGCGTAAGCTCACGGCTACTATCAGCAAAACCAATACCACTTGTATATTTATCAACCAGTTGCGCGATAAGTTAGGGGTTATGTTTGGTAATCCTGAGACAACGACCGGAGGTAATGCCCTCAAGTTCTATGCTTCGGTTCGCCTCGACATACGCCGTATCTCGCAAATCAAAGACGGAGATGAGGTAATAGGTAACCAGACTCGTGTAAAGGTTGTGAAAAACAAGGTTGCACCTCCATTCCGTCGTGCCGAGTTCGACATCATGTTTGGTTCGGGCATCTCGAAGGCCGGTGAAATCATAGACCTTGGTGTAGATAAGGGTATCATCAAGAAAAGCGGCTCATGGTTCAGCTATGGTGATACCAAGCTGGGGCAAGGCCGTGACATGGCCAAAAAGTGCATTGCCGATAATCCGGAGCTATCTGACGAGATAGAAGCTCTCATCATGCAGGCACTTACGCATCCTGCCGACGAGTAATCGCCACGGTGGATGTGATGTAATGCTAATGTAACACAACTGTAACAAGAGCGTATTCGTAGCTCTGTGGAGAATAGATAAATTTGTAGTTTGAAAAAGAGAATCATCAACCACCTCCCTTAGGGGAGTACAAATTGTAAACGTTATGATATACATTCAGCAAGAATTGGAGCGACTCAAACAAGAGGTGCTTGACATGTGGGACCTTGTCAGTTCGCAACTCAATCGTGCCGGCGAAGCCCTCCTGTCGTTAGATAAAGAGATGGCTCGCGAAGTGACATGTCGTGAGAAGCGTGTCAATGCTTTTGAGCTGAAGATAGACAGCGATTGCGAAGACATCATTGCTCTTTACAATCCCGTTGCCTTAGACCTGCGCTTTACTCTCTCGACGATGAAGATAAGCACAAACCTCGAACGTATCGCTGACTTTTGCGACGGTATAGCCCGCTTTGTCATAGATTATCCCGATATTAATATCGAGTCCGAACTCTTTGAGCGTACCGGCATCAAAGAGATGATAACTATTGGAAAAGAGATGTTGCGCCGTACGCGTGAGGCTTACGACCAAGAATCGTCGGCTATAGCTACTTCAATATTCGAGATGGACAACCGCGTAGATGAACTCAACCACGCTTCGGTACCTATCATTGCCGAGCATTTGCAGGCTGTTCCCGAGCGTGCAACTGAGTGCCTTAACCTGATAAGTATCATACGCCGTCTCGAACGCATAGGAGACCATTGTAATAATATCGCCGAAGAGGTTGTGTTCTATCTCGATGCCAAGGTCCTAAAACACGCAGGAAAGAGCGAAGAGGAAGAATAACATACTTTTATCTCTTACGCTATTTTTGTCAGAAAACCAGAGGAATGCAAAAGAGTCTGTAATAAGATACAATCTATTACAGACTCTTTTTGTAAGATTGCTCATGAAATATATAAGAATTGTGGTACGATTTTTATCTCATTACATAGCACTTGTATAAAGTTTATATGTAGATGAATGAGTATGGGAAAAATTACGAATCAAAATAAGGGTGCGATAGGTGAATATATAGTCCTATCGCGGTTATTGTTGTTGGGATATGATGCGGCAATAGCCAATTTTACGGTTAATAACGTGAATGGATATGATATTTTCTGTCGTAATAACGACACAGGAATGATAAAAACTATCCAAGTTAAAACTACGACCGAGGGTGTATTTCATGTGGGAATGAGCCATGCGCCCTTTTTTAATAGTGAGGATAAGGTAGATATGATGCAAGGGCGTAGGTTTGTAGAGAGTAAAATAGATTCCTCGTGGATATTTGTAGATGTTTTGGGCACGGATTTGCATCCTGATTTTCGCTTTTTTATTCTTTCTCGTAAACAAATCATTGATTTGATTCTTGCATCGGAGGAGTGGTATCTGACAGGATATCAGAGAAATAGGCCCCTTAGCAAAAATGGTAATATACTTATTCCTTGCTCATGGCTTGAAGGAAAAGGGGTAACGGCTTCAAGTAAGCACGTCGAATTTGTAAATCCATTGGCTTCTGCTCAGCTTGAAGATGAGTGGAACAATATTTGGAAAGATTGAGGAGATAAGAATATTGTATAATTTATACGTAGATGCAAGAGACGAAGCATAGACACATATTGACTGTGCCAAATTGGTGTTTTTTGTTGTAGTCAGTGAAATAAAAAATGGGACTTAACAGTCTTTTATATACGCTTGTGTTAGTCTTAGATAGTGTATAAATAGCAAAACGCTGTGCGATATATTGCACAGCGTTTTTACTATTTGGTATTTGTTTATCGCGGAGTGAGGGGGATTCGAACCCCCGATACGCTTTTGACGTATACACGCTTTCCAGGCGTGCCTCTTCAACCACTCGAGCATCACTCCTTGTGTGTGATTGACGGAGTGCAAAGGTAGTGATTATTTTGATATATCGGTGTTTCTGCTCTTTGTTTTTCGTAGGGTAGGATGTATGAACGTCGCAATGTTTATAAATTACAATGCTTTATTGAGCGGCATTATCTGTTGGAATAGGGACAATATACGTCTCTATACGATGGGCAATAGGGGTATTGCCGTTGGGAGACCGATGTTTGTTTGATGAAGGTATTATCTTATCGGGCGATGTCGAGAGTGGTAAAAATACTGCCTTCGCCCAGCGCTTGGCGCAGGTAGTCGGCAGAGATGGCATTGTACTGCGGGTTGAC
Source organism: uncultured Porphyromonadaceae bacterium (assembly GCA_900538705.1). Taxonomy (GTDB): domain Bacteria; phylum Bacteroidota; class Bacteroidia; order Bacteroidales; family Barnesiellaceae_A; genus Barnesiella_A. The sequence continues at coordinate 250,095 of UPZG01000002.1, read as the reverse complement.
TACATAGTGGCCGGTTTCATCAATAAAACCCCATACTGTGCCGGCTTTTACAGCTGCATGATGGTCGATAAATGGATATGCGTCGGTAAACTGTCGTTTGATAGCAATCTTGCCGCTGCGGTCTACATATGCCCATTTGCCTCTGATAAATACCGGTGCCAACGGTGCGTTACCAAAAGCCCGACAATCTTCGTAACAAGGCTTAATGACGGTAGTACCGTTCTTATCGCACCATCCCCATTTTTTGTCATAGCATACACGCAGATATTCGCCATCGGGGATGACTATTTCGTACGACGATAACATGGTGAGGGGTAGTCCGTTGCGGTCGATGAGAAGGTAGCCCTTATCGTCGCGTACAAGAGCAGAGCCATTTTCGTCGAACGAGTTGGCCTCTATATAACGGCATGGAAAGCGCAGAGAGTCAGCAAGATCTATATATCCCCATAGACCTGTATTTATATCTTGTACGGCGGCCAATCCCTGACAGTAGTTCTTGACAGCTTTGAAACGTGGCTTTATCGACTCTTCTCCCTTTTTGTTGATAAATCCCCAGAGGGTAATACCGCGCTTTACTGTAGCAAAAGCGGCATGACCTTCATGAAAAGCCCTTACAGCCACAGCATCGCGCAGTGAGAGCTTTACGCGACCTCCGTCGTCGATGGCGCCGGGCATATCGCCTTTCTTAAGTACCCAGGCAAGTCCCTCACTGAATACGGTAGCCAGGTCGTATCGGGCGGGTATGGTAAACTCACCCTTGTTGTTGACGTATCCATACATAGCGTCCGAGTCGCATACGAGAGCCAGTCCGTTATAGTATAACGACATGTTGCGGAAAGGAGCGGCAAATCGTTGTTCGTCACTGTAAGAGATGTTGCGGCACGAATCTTCGCCCATGACAATAAGATAACTTGTTTGTGGTTGTAGTGTGTTGCTGTCGGGGGTACATGCCACAAACGCACCTGCCACGGTAAGCAGGCAAAGGGTAAGAGTGTTGCATTTCATGCGTACAAAATTAGATAAAAAGGCATTATTTTGCAATATCTCTTTCGGCTGGGAAGTTTTTGCTTGTAATTAATTATAGTTATATGCAAAGGCCCTTGTCATAGTCATTGACAAGGGCCTTTGTGGTATAATAGTTGGTTGGTATTATTGTTGTAAAAATGGCTCGAATGACGGAGAGTATTCTGTTGCCATTGTTCCGTCGGGACGGCTGTAGATGAGGTAGTAGGCTATTTCGGGGTGGAGCCGTGACAGTTCGGCCGCTTTCTCACGACCTGTCACCATGATGGCTGTGGCATAAGCATCGGCAACCATACACGATGGTGCGATGACTGTAGCACTCAGCACATCCTGCTCGGCCGGATAGCCGGTCTTGGGGTTGATGGTGTGACCATATTTGTGTCCGTCCTTTTCGTGAAAGTTACGATAGTTACCCGATGTGGCAAGTCCGTAGGTGCCTTGCAGCGAAACGATAGCTTGCAGGTCGTTGTTGATGCCATCAGGGTCATCTTCGGGGGTTACAATGCCTATTCGCCATCCTTTGCCTTGGGCATTAACTCCGCACGAGCGCACCTCGCCACCTACCTCTACCATATAATTTTTCACACCATGCTGTTCTAACAAGTGGCCTATGAGGTCGCAACTACATCCGTCGCCGAGAGCCGAGAAGTTGAGTTGTATGCGTGGGTCATCTTTTTGCACGTATCCTGCCGAGTCGATGTGTACCTTCTCATACCCTACAAAAGTGAGTATGCTGTCTATGTTAGCTTGTGTAGTGGATGTGCTGTCGTCAGTAAATCCAAATCCCCATAAGTTGATGAGAGGCGAGCAGGTTACGTCTAATGCGCCGTCGGTATTTTGTGCTACTTGTGTGGCGACAGTAAACACCGACCGGAAGATGGAATCGGTAACGACTGCTTCGTTACGGTTGACACGCGAAATGATAGATGTACTGTCAAACGGGTTTATCGAGTGATAATATGCTTGCAAGAGGTCGCGTATCTCGTCGTCGTAACTCTCTGTAGCTTCATACTTCACGGAATATGGTGTGTGAAGCATCCCGTTCAACACCCTGTATTGTGGTTGGGTGGAACAGCTTGTAACACTTGTAATCAGGGCGATTGCAAGAAGTATCTCGGTGAAGATATGCAAAGGTTTCATTATCGTATGTTGGCAATACTGATGATGTCGGCAAAGACACCTGCTGCAGTAACGGCCGAACCTGCGCCGTATCCTTTGATAATCATTGGGTATTCTTTGTAACGCTCGGTGGTGATAAGTATCACGTTGTTGCTCCCTTCGAGGTGATAGAAGGGGTGGCGGCTGTCTACAGCCTGCAATCCTACTTCGGCTTTACCATCGACAAAGGTAGCGACGTAGCGCATGCGTTTACCTTCTTCCGAGAGTTGGCGGCGGCGTGTCTCAAAGTCGGCGTCTAACTGCTTGATTCGTTGCATAAACTCCTCAATGCTGCCTTTAAAGTACTCTTCGGGGATAAATTGGCTACGTACTATATCTTTTTGTTCCATAACGTAACCGGCTTCACGTGCCAGAATGACCAATTTGCGTACAACATCCTGCCCGCTGAGGTCGATGCGAGGGTCGGGCTCGCTATATCCGGCTTCGCGAGCCATCTCTATGGCGCGGCTTAAGGGTATTTGTTCGCTGATGGTATTGAAGATGAAGTTAAGTGAGCCGGAGAGTACAGCCTCGATACGCAGAATATTGTCGCCACTGTTGATAAGGGCATTGATAGTGTTGATAATAGGCAATCCTGCACCCACGTTTGTCTCGAAGAGGAATTTTACATCGCGACGGGCTGCCGTCTCTTTGAGCCTGATATAGCTGTCGTAGCTGCCAGAGGTAGCTATCTTGTTGGCTGCTACCACCGATACGTTATTGTCGAGCAAGTCGTAGTAAAGCGCTGCCACTTCGGCACTGTCGGTACAGTCTACAAAGACAGCGTTGAATATATTCATTTGCAGAATCTGCTCCTTGAAATATTCGGGCGAAGAAACAGTCTCCGATTCAGCCAACAACTCTTTGTAGCGCTCTATCTCTATACCATTGCGGTTGAAGATGCACTTTTTTGAATTGGCAATACCAACGACGCGCAGGCAGAGCGCTTTGTTTTTGATTAGGTTCTGTTGTTGTTTAGCTATTTGTTTCAGCAAGTCGCCGCCTACGCTGCCTACGCCCATAACAAAGAGGTTGAGTACCTGCGAGGTTGAGAGGAAAAACGAGTCGTGTATGGCATTCAGCGCTTTGCGCAAGCTGCCACTCTCTATGACGAACGATATGTTTTTTTCCTGGGCACCTTGTGCACAGGCGATGATATTGATACCGCTGCGTCCCAGTGTACCAAACAGTTTACCGGCAATACCGGGTCGGTTCTTCATATTCTCGCCTACGATAGCGACGGTGGCAAGACCCTTTTCTGCGCGTGCCGGACTTATTTCACCTAAGGCTATTTCAGTGGCAAACTCTTTGTTAAGAACTTCAACCGCAAGGTCGGCATCGGCATTACGTACGGCAAATGTCGTATTGTTTTCTGACGAAGCTTGTGATACCAGGAACACACTCACGCCCGACTGGGCAAGCGAGTTGAAAATGCGCGAATTGATACCCACGACACCAACCATACCCAAGCCCGTGACGGTGATGAGGCTTGTGTCGTTGATAGACGATATACCTTTTATGGTTTTACCCGTAGGCATTTGTTCCGTGTTGCTGATGAGTGTACCCGGAGCGTCGGGGTTGAACGTATTCTTGATGACGATAGGAATGTTCTTGTGAAATACCGGATATATCGTGGGCGGGTATATGACTTTGGCACCGAAATTGCATAACTCCATTGCCTCGGTAAACGAGAGGTGGTCTATAACATAGGCCGAGTTGATAACTCGTGGATCGGCTGTCATGAATCCGTCTACATCGGTCCATATCTCCAATTTATCAGCATCGAGAGCAGCTGCAAGTATGGCAGCTGTGTAGTCCGAGCCTCCTCGTCCCAAATTGGTAGTGTCATCGGTCACTTTGTCGGCCGAGATAAAGCCCGGTAGTAAAGCCACGCGGGGCAGACGGCAAAAGTGCTCGCGGATGAGGCGGTTGGTCGTGTCAAAGTCGACGATGTGCTTGTTGAATTGAGGTACCGTCTTGATATATTCACGAGAGTCGAAAAGCTCGGCGTCTTTTATTACTTTGCTGATAATGGTCGATGATAGACGTTCGCCGTAACTTACAATGGCGTTGAGCGTTTTGGGTGATAGGTCTTTAATGAGGAATATACCGTGATATATGTTGTCCAGCTCGTCGAGCATCTGGCCGGTTTTCTCTTCTATCTCGTCGCGGTGTGCTTGGGGTACTACACCGGCGATGACTTGCATATGCCGCTCGCGTATGGCTTGCATGTTTTCTTTATAGCTCTCATCGCGGTTGCATGCTTTGTGAGCTGTCTCTATCAGTTTGTCTGTAATGCCACCCAGAGCCGATACCACTACAATGACCGGCTCGCAACATTGCTCTACGATTTTCTTTACATTTTTGATGCTTTCTACGGTACCTACCGAGGTGCCGCCAAATTTCAGTACTTTCATTGGTTATCCCGAAATTGATATATTTTTTATGGGGCTGTGCACTACGACACACCTCCGCGTGATAGCTTTCCCCTAAGGGCGTGCAAAGTTAATATAAACATCGGGCATAAAAAAGCGAATAGCTGCTTTTTATGCCCGAGATAATAAGTAAATTGTTCGGCAACGTATTACCGGCTGTTTGCAGTAATGCTTTATCCGTAAGAGGGGAGTGGATATCCCCGGTTATATGCATCTTCTATTGTTCTTTGTGGCGGAAGTAATATTCCAAAACGTCGTGCGCCGCAGTAAACGATGTTTGTGTATTATTGAGGATGCGCTCTTCTTTTTCTTCGAGCATCTCTTTGATGATGGGATTGTTATAGAAGTTGTTGCGCAATTGCTCGTCGATAGTTTCGTACATCCAGTATTTGGCTTGTTCCTGCCTGCGATGCTCGAAATAACCGTTCTTGTGTACAAAATCGAGATAGTCGTTTATCATTTGCCATATCTCGTCGATGCCTATCTCGTAGTATCCCGAGTAGGTAAGCACCTTCGGGGTCCAGCCCGACGGAGGCAGCGGGAATAGGTGCAGGGCATTTCTGAACTGAGCTTGTGCCAGCTTGGCGCGTTCTATGTTATTGCCATCGGCTTTGTTTATGACAATGCCGTCGGCCATTTCCATAATACCTCGCTTTATACCTTGCAGCTCGTCGCCGGTGCCGGCCAGTTGGATGAGCAGGAAAAAGTCGACCATCGAGTGGACGGCAGTTTCGCTCTGTCCTACACCTACGGTCTCGACGAAGATGTTGTTATATCCGGCAGCCTCGCACAGCACGATGGTCTCGCGGGTCTTTCGTGCCACACCGCCCAACGAACCTGCCGATGGGCTGGGGCGGATAAATGCAGCCGGGTGTACCGACAGCTTCTCCATGCGGGTCTTGTCGCCCAGAATACTACCCTTAGAGCGCTCGCTGCTGGGGTCTATGGCAAGTACGGCAAGCTTGTTGCCGGGGTTGCGCAGTACGTGCAGCCCAAAAACGTCGATTGAAGTACTTTTGCCGGCTCCCGGTACGCCGGTAATGCCTATACGTACCGATTGACAAGTGTGCGGGAGGCACTTCTCTATCACCTCTTGAGCGAGTGAACGGTGTTCGTACAAGTTGCTTTCTACCAGCGTGACAGCTTGGCTCAGCATCGATACATCGCCTTTTATAATGCCTTCTACATACTCACCGGCAGTGTATAGCCGGCGGCGGTGTGTACGTTTGAGATACGGATTTATCGAGGGCGGTTGTTCTATACCTTTGTTTACGGTGAGGCCTTCATATTGGCAGTCGTTCTCGGGGTGTTCCATCTTTTCTGTGAGTGTTTGGTGTTATTGAAATTCGGCTGTTATACGTATCTGCTGCGACGAGTTTGTGGGGTCGTTGCTCACGATATATATGTCGCTCAGCAATAAATTTGAGTGGGCACGTTTGGGGTCTATCTCTATGATAAGTTGAGTAGATTGTCCCGGTTTGAGTGTCGTTTTTTTCGGTTTGGCCGTTATTACGGCATTTTCATTGCGCACTTTGCGGATGATAAGCGGTGAATAGCCGACGTTGGCTATATAGATGATTTGTCGTACTTTTTGACTGCCTGTTACGATACCGAAATCGACAATTCTCTTGCCTGTCACCAGGATGGGCGCGTTGGCTTTCTCTTCTTCGCTCATGCTGTCGAAGTCGTCGGTAATCGTAGCCGATACGCTGATGGTTTTATATTCGGCTTCCGAGAGCGGTTTGTTGTCGGCCGTTACTCCTGCCATGGTAAATTCATCGCGACGGTAGCCCCAGTCGTCAATCGCGTCGGGGTTGTAGGTGATAACAAGCCGTCCCTCTTCGCCGGGCAGCAGGGTATCGGGTACTATGCGGGCACGTATATGTTTCGGTATGTTTGTGGCAACAGGACAAAGGGTATCTTGCGAGGCGTTGATTACTTCTATGAAGCCGCTCGACGTTTTACCTTTCACTACTTTCGAGAGAGGTATGTGTAATGTCTTTAGCTTCAGATTTCCTATCTTGTAGGCATATAGTACCGATTGCGGATGGTCGCCTTTTACTACTTCGCCCGTAATACGCAGTATGGAGCGTTCGGGTTGCGAGTTGGCATATACATAAATGCCTTTGCTGAAGCGTCCCGGTCGGCCTATGGCATTGTAGGTAACTTTTATCGAACCTTTTGCTCCTGGAGCAACAGGTGTTTGTGTATATTCAGAAGCCGTACAGCCGCATGTCGTACGCACGTTTTTTATCACCAACGGTTCATTGCCTGTGTTGGTAAACTCAAAATTATAGCTGACGGTCTCTATTGCTTCGTCGAAAATGCCGAAATTGTGGCTCTTCTCCTCGAACTTCATGACCGGTTGTGCCAAGGCTGAGCACCCTGTCACAACTGCACACACTGCTGCAAAGACAAAACTCTTCTTCATAATGCAATCTTATTGTTTGGGGAAAACGGCACCTCTTATGTAAAGGCGTGTTTTTTTCTTGTTGGCGTTGCTTTTTACGATAATCTCTTTAGCAAATTCGCCAGGATTCCCCTCGGGTGAGAAAACGATGGTAATTTTTTCTTTTTCGCCGGGCAGAATGGGAGCAAGCGGAAATTGCGCAGTAGTGCAACCACAGTTGGTATTTATCTCATATATTACCAACGGCTCGTCTCCCGTGTTGGTAAAAAGAAAATCGTGCGATACCTCGCCGCCCTTTTCGTCTACCCTGCCAAAGTCGTATAACGGTTTTTCGAAAGTTATTTCAGCCTTTCCGGCAGCCGCTGCGGTAACGTATGACAGCACGACAATACAAAAAAGCCATAATAGTTTTTTTCTCATACTCTTGCCTGTTACGTTTATGCAAATGTACAATATATTTCCTTTTGCCAAAGGGTAGAAAGGAAATGCCAAATCATAAAAAGCAATAATAAAACAATTGTTCAGAGCAGATTTGAATATTTTTAACCCACGACATCTGTATTGTTGTCTCATCGAATGGCTTACTTGAGACGTGTAGTACCAATTGGCAGTTCATATGTGAATGACTCTATTTTTTCGTCGGAAAACAAGAATGAGGAATATCGAATGTGATGTGCCAGAAAATTTTGCCTTCCAGTACTTCGTTTCTGAATTTAATTGTTGTGTTGGTGGAAATAGGACCGATTTGTTTTAGAAAGTGTAAAATAGTATAAAATAAATAATTGTTTTACATTTTATGCTTGTTGTGTGTTTTTTGTTTTTTATATTTATGCTGTAAAATATAGCTTGCAATGTCATGATAAAGATGGCTTTGAAATAAAACCAAAGCTGTGGGTATGAAAGTCATATCCTCTGGTTTTGCAGTAAAGAAGCAACCTTGCATGAAGAAGATAAAGACAACGTAGATTTTGTTCCTGTTGAAACTTATATCTCGTAAAGCAAATAGCAAATATCTATAACCCTGAAAAACGAAAGCCTATGAAAAAAACAATTACTATTTCGATGCTCTTGTCGGCGGCCTCGGTTGCGTCAGTCATGGCTGCCGACGTTATACCTGCACCTACTTTTACCAATTCCAAAGAGTGGGTATATGTAGGCGACGAGCAAGGCGATACGTTGCGGATAAAATGTGAAGAACCTTGGCATGAGGAGCTTTATCCCGACTATTTTTCTTGGGCAGGCATGGAGCTGAAAGAGACCGATTCGACGGTGAAATTTTTGGCTCCTAATATATATAATGGTGCCTCTGACTTATATGCCCTATTGGGTTTCACGGTAGAAGGTGAGGATGTTACCTATTTCGACTATAATTGGCAGCCGGGAGATACTACCGTGATATTGTCTGTATATGACGAATGTACCGGTATTTGTTCTCTCGCGTATGGGAAGAGAATCAAAGTTCTTTCGAAAGATAGTGTGGAAATATCGGGCGAGATGCGTTGCCGGTACAATTTGGAGTCGCAGAGCATAGGCGTAGCTACCGATGCGAAAGGCGGGTCACACAGGTATGACAGGGAAATATTTTCGGGTATGGGCACAATCTCTGAGCCCTATTCCGATGCGTGGGTCGAAGGAATAGGCTATATGAAGATAGACCGCGAAGAGTCCCGGCTATATACCCTTGCTTACGTAACAGATGGCGGTGAGGTGATATTCCGTAATACGGTTACCGGCGATGAGCCGCAGACATCGGCCGGGCTGAAACCGGCCTTCGCTCAACCTCGGCTTGTACAACCGGCAGCAGCCGTTTCTGCCGCAGCGGGCGGAACATACGAGCCTACCTTCACGGCTACCAAAGAGTGGACGTTCGTTGGCGATATAGACAGCGATACTTTGTCGATAAGGTGCGAAGAAGTTGCCGAGCATCCCGGATATGTCTCGTGGAATGGTATTGCTTTGAGAGAGACAGAGCAAGGTATTGTCCGATACGTCGGATTGGGGAGTACTTGCATGCAAGCGCTTAATATCATCTATGCTCGGGGTGAGGGCGATGAAATTCCTTATTTCAACTACACGTGGCAACCTGGTAATGAGTCGTATTTCAACTATGCCCCTTGTGCCGTAGAACCTGAAGAGGGATGTATCTCTCAAATAGCAGTTGTCGGCGAGCAGATAGATGTGACTGCAATAGAGAGTGTGACTGTGGCGGGCGAGCCTCGTCGCTGCTACAAAATAGCCATGAGTGATTTGTCGGGGATGATAAGCGAGGAATATATTGTTGATAACCTCGATTATTATTTTTTGTTACAAAACGATTGGCAGTATGGTTTTCATATAGAATTGTCGACACTTACCGACCCTTACGAGGCCGAGTGGATAGAAGGCATCGGCTATACGCAAATAAAGCATGATGGTAAACCCTATACACTATTGTGTGTCACCGACAATGGCGAGGAGATATATCGTAACCCGAGCAGTGAGCTTGTTATCAAATCGGTTCAGCAGCGTGTCGGGTTGTACCGCGAAGGCGATAATCTCATGGTCATCTTTCCCGAGGTAGGTGAAGGTGCAGAAATTGCCGTGTACGATGCGTCAGGTAGGACGGTGTTGGCTACGCCTTTGTGTGCGGGAGCTACCAAGGCAGTGTTGCCTATGGACAATAGGCCTCGAGGAGCATACATAGTAACTCTTACATCAACAGGATACCGGCCGATGACAGCCAAGATATTGTGGTGATGTTACGCTTAGGACGGCGATATTGTTTCGGCAATTCAATTGTCGTAAGTATTCTTATAACCTGAGCAAAACGTATAGCCAATAGTCTATATTACTTGCATTGGTATGTATAGAATTAGTCGGAAAAAGTTTACGGGACTGTGTCGGATATTTTCCGTCGCAGTCCCGCATGTGAATGATGATATGGGATTTGTGATTACGACTGTAGTAGCTTGGCCGCCATAGCCTCGGCGATACGTCGGCAATGGTTCACATCGCACTCTTTGGGCTCGCCCCACGCTTCGCAAGGTTCGTCAATAACTTCCCATTTGATGTTTTCGGCAAACTCTTTGAAGTACTTCAGAGCCCCTCCTCCCCAAGTCTTATTGGCAAGGAAAGCCACGTAGTGGTTCTTGATACCCATGTGAGCCAGCTCGTTGAGCAGCGTTTCCATAGTGGGATATATGTTACCATTGTAGGCCGGGCTACCCAATATGACACCTTTGTATCGGAATATGTCGTTGATGATGTACGACGGGTGTGTTTTGGATGTGTCGTAGATGCGTATGTGGCGTATGCCCGCTTTGCGCAGATAACGAGCTGTGAGGTCGGCCATCTTTTCTGTGTGACCATACATAGAACTGAAGGCAACAACAACACCGGGCTCTGTCTCGTAACGGCTCCATTTATCGTATTTCCCCATAATATCGGTGATATGGCTGCGCCATATAGGTCCATGAGTGGCGCATATGGTCTCTATGGGGAGTGTAGCCAGTTTCTTAAGAGCATTCTGTGCCGGTACTCCATATTTGCTGACGATGTTTGAGTAGTATCGGCTTATCTCCTCTTCGAGAAAGTCTAAGTCTATCTCATCGTCGAATATGCCGCCGTCGAGTGTGCCAAAGGCTCCAAAGATATCACCGCTGAAGAGTAGTTTGTCGGCAGCAATATACGTAACCATTGTTTCTGGCCAGTGTAGCATGGGTGCCATGTAGAAGGTGAGCGTGCGGTTGCCAAGGCATATCTCGCATCCCTCTTTAACCTCTAGAACCTGGCAATGTGAGCCATAGTAGTTATTGAGGATAGGAAATGTTTTGGCATTGCCTACGATGGTAATGTCGGGATACCGTGAGATGATGGCTTTGATAGAACCGGAGTGGTCGGGCTCCATATGATTGATGACAAGGTACTCGGGCGAAGCTCCGTTGCAGAGCGTTTCTACATTCTCGAGGTAGTCGTTGAGGAAGCCTTGCTCTATGGTGTCGATGAGTGCTATTTTCTCATCTTTTACGATATAGGCATTATATGCAACTCCTTTAGGCAAAGGCCAATAATTTTCAAAGCGGTGGGTGCGACGGTCGTTTGCTCCCACCCACCAGATGTTGTTCTTGACTTCAATTGCTGTATTCATATATAAGGAATAGGTTATAGGTGCGAACCGAAATATTTGAGGAACTGCGTACGTTCCAAATTGTCGGCGTGTGCGGGATCTTTGGCGTTGAGTTTTCCGGCAAAGGCGGCGATAGAACCGAAGTGGTTTTGGCTCATCCAATTCTTTATTTCGTCGAGTGCGGTTGCAATCCACTCATCGCCGTGGCGGTATATGGCACTACATACTTCTACTGCAACAGCTCCGGCAAGGATGGCTTTGACTATGTCTTTGCCGTTTTGTATTCCACCCGATACAGCCAAGCTGTTATTTTTTACAGTTGTCGAGGCTATTCCCGTCCATCGTAGGGAGTTGGCGAGGTCGGCAGGCTCACTTAAAATGTGCCCTGCAGTATATTCCATTTTATCTATATCAATGTCGGGATGATAGAAGCGGTTGAATAGTACCACTCCGTTTGCCCCGTTTGCGTGTAATTCATTGATGAGGCGGACGGGGTTCGAGAGGTTGCTACCGAGTTTGATGATAAGTGGCAAGCGGGTCTCTTTGCGCACGGCTTTAAGGATGTCGATATGACGACGTTCAAAGTCGCCGTAAGCAGCCTCTATATCGGTAGAAATACTCATGACATTAAGCTCCAAAGCATCGGCTCCGGCTTCTTCTATGGCACGGGCAAAATATTCCCAATTGCCTGATGTGTTGCAATTGATGCTGGCAATGATGGGTATGTCGCAACGTTGTTTGCTTTGCTTGATGAGAGTGATATATTCGTTGAGGATACCGGCTTGTAAGTATGCTTGCATGTAGTCGCTTTCTTCGGTATGCGTTCCCGATTGTGCAATGTGCTGTGATTCGCGGACGATTTGTTCTTCAAAAACAGATTTAAGTACGATAGCAGCCGCCCCGGCTTGGGCGAGGCGTGCATTGTTGTCGGCATTGTTGGTAAGCCCGCAACTGCTTACGATAAGGGGATTTTTGAGTGACAATCCCGCAAAAGAGGTTTTCAGCATTTCCATGACGGTAATGAATGGTTGTTTTGTTTTTATGATAGTAGCCGACTGCCTTGTTTCTGCTGCATGCAGAGCCGCAGTTTTATAGTCCGGCGAGTCAATTTACAAAGATAAATATCTCTTGCGACAAATCAAAATACAAGAAGTTCAAAGATTCTTTTGAACTTACACTACGAGGCTGTGGCCTAATTTCTTAATTGGTCACAGCCTCGTATTCTGTATCAAAGAGTGCTGGCGTAGAAGATAGTCCCGTTGAGATGCCTCTCTTGTGTTTGCCTGCGCGGGTTTGCTTATCTTCTAATATGCCATAAGCTGTCGGCTTGTTGTGCAGTTACTTTATTATAATAGTGCCTTCACTTTATTTTCGAGGACAGTCTTGTTGGCCGAGCCCACATGCTTGTCGGTCAATTTACCATCTTTGAAGAAAAGAAGAGTGGGGATATTGCGGATACCAAACTCAGAACTGAGCTCCGAATCGTCATCGACATTGTATTTTCCTATGACAACTTGTCCCTCATATTGTGCAGCCAGCTCGTCTACAATAGGAGCTATTTGGCGGCAAGGACCACACCATTCTGCCCAAAAGTCTATTACTACGGGTTTCCCCGACTCGATGAGCTCTTTTGCATTCTCGTCTGTAATTTTCAGTGCCATGATAAGATGATATTTATTGTTTATAAAATGCATTTCAGAAAGCGCTACAAAAGTAACAAATGGCTATATAATAACAAATGTAGCAGGAGAGAATTTTATATCTTTTTCAGAATTTAATTTCAGATGCTCTCTGTGCTACTTTGTAGGAATGGGTAGCACCTGATTATTTGCTATCTGTATAGTATGGCGGAAGAAAAAAAGTTATATCAATAGTTTTGTCGATAAGAATGTTTAACTTTGCGCTAAATATATAGCATATGCAATCTTTGAAACGTCATATTGCCATTGTATCGTTGTTCATCGCTTGTTTTGTGGGCGTGGCAACCATGGTGCTGCCACATCATCACCATCACGATGGGCGTATCTGTCTGATATGGGGTAGCAATATGGCGGGAGAGAAGTCGCATGATACCGGCGAGCCTCTCTCTTGTAACGACTGCCCTTTGAAGATGCTGGCGTTGCAAAATGCTCAGCAGTCAACAACTCATGGTAACGACCGCGATGGAATATTGCCCATGATGGCAGTGTTGTGGAATAGTGTTGAGCTGCCTGAGATAGACGAACATGGTATTATCCCTTATTATATCGATAAAGAGCAGCACTGCATGTGCGTCGTGTGTACGCTATGTGGCTTGCGTGCTCCTCCTGCTTACGTGGCATAGTCTCGGGTTAGGTCTCGCCGTCAGAGAGACCAAGTCTTTATTATTTATTCCAAATTACATGTTTTGCGATGGCAACTAGCCTATAGTGCGGCCTTGTATGCCGTAGAGTTATGCATGTTGTCATGTCGCAAAAGCACAACACAATAACATTATGACAAAGCATATATTATCTATTATATTGCTTTCGTGCGCTTATATGCTGGCCGGATGTGCCGGCAACGGGCACGAGCAAAGTGTTGCAGAGGAGCAGCACAATCACGCAGTTGAAGAACACAATCACAATGAGCATGGTGCCGAACTCCACGCCCATGAGCATGAGGGGGCTATCTCGTTAAAACCAGGTGAAGCCGAAGCTATTGGGCTTGCCACCGAAGAGGTACAACCTCGTAAGTTTACTACGGTAATAAGTTGTTCGGGTAGTGTGACCGGAGCTGCCGGCGATGTGATTACGGTTGTTGCATCACAACCCGGTAGGGTGCATTATACCCGTTCGTGGGTTGAGGGAGAGGCTGTGCGTGCCGGTGCTGACTTATTTGCCATATCGTCGCGCAACGTGGGGGCTGGCGATGCTGCCGAGCTTGCACGGGTGGCATACGAGACGGCCAAGTCGGAATATGACCGTATGTCGTCGTTGGTGAAAGATAAGATTGTGTCGCAGCGAGAGTATGAGCAGGCACGCGAGCGTTACGAGCAGGCTCGTTTGGCCTATGAGGCTGTGGGTGCAGGTTCGCAGGACGGTTCACAAGTGACGGCTGCCAAAGGTGGATATATCACTCGTTTGTGGGTAAAAGAGGGCGATTATGTTGAAGCTGGAGCGCCGTTGGCAACTATTGCACAAAACAAGCGGTTGCAATTGCGTGCCGAAGTGCCGCAACGTTATTACTCATATTTGTCAAGTATAACGGGTGCCCACTTTGTTACATCGTACGACGATACTCTGTATGAGCTGGAGAATATGAATGGCAAGTTACTCTCGTATGGCCGAAATACAGGCGATGGTTCGTATTATATACCTGTAACGTTCGATTTTGACAATCGCGGTACGCTTGTGCCGGGTACGAGTGTCGAGATATATTTGTTGGGTCAGCCGCGCCAAAATGTGTTGACGTTGCCGGTGGAAGCTCTTACCGAAGAGCAAAGTCTCTTTTTTGTCTATCGTATGGTATGCGATAACAGTTTTGAAAAGGTAGAGGTACAGGTAGGTGCAAGCGACGGAAGCCGGGTGGAGATACTCGGCGGGATAAAGCCAGGCGACCACATTGTGACACATGGTGTCTATCGTGTCAAATTGGCTGCCAATAGTGGTATTATACCGGAGGGACATTCGCATAATCATTAAATCTGCGACGCCATGTTGAACAAGATTATCGAATTTTCGTTGCACAATCGCTTGTTGGTGATTGTGGTGTCGGCATTGATATTTCTGATAGGAATATACGGAGTATTGCACATGGAAGTAGATGTCTTTCCCGACCTCAATGCTCCTACCGTAGTGGTAATGACTGAAGCTCCGGGTATGGCTCCCGAGGAGGTGGAACGATTGGTAACTTTCCCTATAGAAACAAGTGTCAATGGAGCAACTCATGTGCGTCGTGTACGCTCGTCGTCTACTACGGGATTTTCTGTCGTATGGGTAGAGTTTGATTGGGGTACCGACATATATTTGGCGCGGCAGATAACATCGGAGAAGCTTGCGCTGTTGGGAGAGTCTCTCCCCGAGGGCGTGGGAACACCTACCATGGGACCACAATCATCGATATTGGGTGAAATGATGATTGTAGGACTTACTGCCGACAGTACATCGATGCGCGATTTGCGTACACTTGCCGACTGGACGATACGTCCGCGCCTGCTGGCTACCGGCGGTGTAGCGCAGGTGACGGTGATAGGCGGTGAAATGCAGGAATACCGCATATCGGTAGACCCGGTGCGCATGAATCATTATGGGGTGACACTCGATGAGGTCCTTGCTGCCTCGCGTAACATGAATACCAATGCCAACGGAGGTGTTCTC
Source organism: uncultured Porphyromonadaceae bacterium (assembly GCA_900538705.1). Taxonomy (GTDB): domain Bacteria; phylum Bacteroidota; class Bacteroidia; order Bacteroidales; family Barnesiellaceae_A; genus Barnesiella_A. The sequence goes on along the minus strand of UPZG01000002.1, from coordinate 234,627 downwards.
TATGAGTATGGTAACGAATATATAGTGCGCGGAGCCGTATCGACAACTCAAGTCGACGATATAGGTCGCGCTGTGATAAAGCGTGTAAACGGGGTCCCGGTCGTATTGGCCGATGTGGCCGATGTAGAGATAGCCGATAAGTCTCCTAAATTGGGCTTGGCATCGGTAGAGACGAAGCCTGCCGTGCTGGTGACAGTGACCAAGCAACCCAATACGGGTACGATAGAACTCACCCAAAAGGTTGAAACTGCTTTGGCCGAGTTGCAGAAAAATATGCCTGCCGATGTGAAAATGTCAACCGATATTTTCAAGCAGTCGCATTTTATAGAGAACTCTATCAACAATGTGCAACGTTCATTGATTGAGGGCGCGATATTTGTCGTAATCGTATTGTTCTTCTTCCTGATGAATACGCGCACAACCATTATATCGTTGGTAGCATTGCCTTTGTCTATGCTGGTGTCACTCTTGGCACTCAATGCCATGGGATTTACTATCAATACGATGAGTTTAGGTGGTTTGGCCATAGCTATAGGTTCGTTGGTCGATGATGCTATTGTCGATGTGGAGAATGTGTATAAAAGGCTGCGTGCTAATAGGTTATTACCGCCCGAAAAGCGCGAGCCGGTATTGCATGTGGTGTTTGAGGCCTCGAAAGAGGTGCGTATGCCTATCTTGAATTCTACGTTGATTATCATTGTAAGTTTCCTGCCTCTCTTTTTCCTCTCGGGAATGGAAGGTCGTATGCTGCAGCCGTTAGGTATCTCGTTTATCATAGCCTTGGTGGCCTCTACGGTAGTGGCCTTGACACTTACTCCCGTCTTGTGCAGCTATTTGTTGGGTGGAGACAAGGCGCTGAAAGCAGCCAAAGATCCGTGGTTGACTCGCCATTTGCATCGCATATATCATAAAGCACTTGACAGTGCGTTATCGCATTATAAGCCTATCTTAGCTACAACAATAGGATTGCTGGCAGTAGCGTTGGTATTCTTTTTCACGTTGGGACGCAGCTTCCTGCCGCCCTTTAATGAAGGCTCGTTTACTATCAACGTGGGTACATTGCCAGGTATATCACTTGAAGAGTCAGACCGTATAGGTCGTCAGGTAGAGGAACTGTTGTTGCAAGTGCCTGAGATACAAACCGTAGCTCGAAAGACGGGACGTGCCGAGCTTGATGAGCATGCCCTCGGTGTGAATGCAAGTGAACTGGAAGCTCCTTTTGTACTGAAAGATCGTTCGCACGAAGAGGTGAAGGCCGACATAAGAGCCAAGCTCTCTACCTTGTCGGGCGTCAACGTCGAAATAGGACAGCCTATTTCTCACCGTATAGATGCCATGCTATCGGGAACAAAAGCGCAGATAGCTATCAAGTTGTTTGGAGAAGACTTGAATAGAATGTATGCCATAGGCAATAATATCAAACAGCTTGCCAGTGAGATAGATGGTGTTGTAGACCTGAATATCGAGCAGCAGGTAGAGCGTCCGCAGTTACGTATCGTGCCACGCCGTGACTTGTTGGCTAAATATGGTATAACGATGCCCGAATTTGTAGAGTTTGTCAATGTAGCGTTGGCCGGTGAGGTGGTATCGCAGGTATATGATGAAAGCCGTACGTTTGACCTTACTGTGAAGGTACGCGACGATGCCCGTGATACGGCCGATAAGCTGCGCGACCTGATGATAGATACTCCTGATGGGAAAGTTCCTCTGCAACAGGTAGCGGAGATAGTTTCGGCTGCAGGCCCCAACACTATCAACCGCGAGAATGTAAAACGTAAAATAGTTATATCGGCCAATGTTGCTGGGCGAGACCTGCGCAGTGTCGTTGATGAGATACGAGGGCAAGTAGATGCCCAGATAAAACTTCCCGAGGGCTATTATGTAGAATATGGTGGTCAGTTTGAGAGCGAGCAGGCAGCGTCGCGTATTCTGGCTGTTGCGTCGATGGTCTCTATTCTGATTATATTCCTGTTGCTTGTGCATCAGTTCAAGAGCGCATCGCAGTCGGGAGTCATCTTGCTTAACCTGCCTTTGGCTCTCATAGGAGGTGTGTTTATACTCCGTTTTACGACCGGAGAGATAAGTATCCCTGCCATTATAGGTTTCATATCGCTCTTTGGTATAGCGACCCGCAATGGTATGTTGCTCATATCATGTTATAATACATTGCGCGATGAAGGAATGTCGTTGCGCGAGGCTATTGTGCATGGGTCGATAGACCGCCTGAATCCTATCTTGATGACAGCTCTTTCGTCGGCGTTGGCATTGATACCGTTGGCTGTCAATGGCGATGCGCCGGGCAACGAGATACAAAGCCCGATGGCGCAAGTCATATTGGGCGGACTGATAAGTTCTACTTTGCTCAATGCCTTTGTCATACCTATTGTATATTATTTGATGAACCGTAAAAACGAACACGTATGAAACGATATATTTTAGGCGGCATCGTTTTGTTGGCCGTATGCTCGGTGTCGCAGGCACAACAACCTATAGAACGTATATTGGAGAGCGTAGCTGCCAACAACAAGGGAATAAAGGCTGTGCAGGAACAGGCTGTTGCCGATAGGGCTGCCCTTTCGGCGGCCAATAGCCTCGAGAACCCCACATTCGACTTCGAGTATCTATGGGGTGAACAACACATACCCGGTGGCAATAAATATGGTTTTTCCATCATGCAGGGCTTTGACTTCCCTTCGTTGTATGTGCAGCGCAATAAAGTTGCCGGAGCCCAAGAAACATTGGGCGACCGTCAAGTGCGCTATGCGCGGCAAAATACCTTGTTGCAGGCTCGCGAATTGTGTATAAAATTGGTTTACCTCAATAGACAAATTGAGCTTGTTACCAAACGGGTAGCTATAGCCGATACGCTTGCAGCACTCTATAACAGGCGGCTAGATGAGGGTGATGCCAACCGCATTGAAGTCAATAAAGTGGAGTTGGAACGGTTGAGCCAGACTACTCGTCTGAAACTGCTGCAAAATGAGCAAAAGAATGCATTGGCGGCATTGGTGGCTTGTAACGGAGGCTTGGCCTTGCCGGTGAGCGGCGATGCACTAATGGAATATCCTGTTATGGTAGCTCCGGCCTCAGAGCAGGAGGCTGTAGCTGTATGGCAACAGCAGGATGCTTCGTTACAATTGCTCAGACAGCAACAAGCTATGGCCGAGATGCAGGTTTCGGTTGCCCGCCAGGGATGGATACCGGAGTTTGAGCTTGGATACAAGCAATCTTATGAAGAGGGTGATATGTTTTATGGATTTGCTGTAGGCATCTCCTTACCACTGTTCAAAACCCACAGTGAAGTGAAGGCCGAACGTGCCCGCGCTTTGTCGCAGGCGTGGCAGACCGAAGAAGTTGCTGTACAAAGAAGCTCCGAGGCTTTACAACTCTATCGCGAAGTGACGGCATTGCAATCGGCATTGCAAGATTACTCTTTGTTGGCAAAGCAAGATAACAGAACTTTGCTGATGAAAGCCTTGCAAAGTGGACAAATATCGCTCTTGGAATATATGACCGATATGGCACAACTCAATGCTATAGATGAAGACCGTTTGTTGATAGAGTATCAATATTATAGTAAGTTGTCGGAGCTGGACAGATATAATTTGTAGAGCATTCGGCATTAGCATTCAAGAGGGGGAGTGCAGTAAAAAATTTATTGAGCTGCGCCCCCTTTTTGTATGTATTATGATAGTATACGTCTGTGTTAATAAGGAGTTTGTAGTCTTCTTTGGCGGTCGATATGTGTTGTATTAATCTGCGATATAGAGAGAAGAAATAAGGAATCGGAGCATGACAGCCATTATTACCTATCACTTTTTGTGAGCAAACATTATAGAATAAAAATAAGAGCTGTTTGCTTGATTTTTAGATGGTATATCGGGTTAATTCACGATTTTTGTATAAGTTTGCACTCTTACTATGCAACGCGATGAATTGCTATATAACAGTTCAGTTGTGCGTTAGGACAATTATTCCTTAAATACAAGAAAATGAAAAGAAGTGTGAAGCGGATATTGGTGACCGGTGGAGCTGGTTTTATAGGTTCGCATTTGTGTCGTCGGTTGCTCAACGAGGGGAACGATGTGATATGCCTCGATAATTTTTTCACAGGTTGCAAGGAGAATATCAGGCCTCTCATAGGCAATGACCACTTTGAGTTGGTACGTCATGACGTGATAAATCCTTATTATGCCGAGGTTGATGAGGTCTATAATCTGGCATGTCCCGCATCCCCCATCCACTATCAGTACAATCCCATAAAGACCATCAAGACATCGGTGATGGGTGCCATCAATATGCTGGGGTTGGCTAAGGAGGTACGTGCCAAGATATTGCAGGCATCGACGAGCGAGGTGTATGGCGACCCATATATACATCCGCAGATAGAGTCGTATTGGGGTAATGTCAACCCCATAGGTATCCGTTCGTGTTACGATGAAGGAAAGCGTTGTGCCGAAACGCTTTTTATGGACTATCACAGGCAGAATGATGTGCGTGTCAAGATTGTACGTATATTTAATACCTACGGCCCTAACATGCATCCGCAAGATGGTCGTGTGGTATCGAATTTTATCATGCAGGCATTGCGGGGCGAAGATATAACGATATATGGCGATGGAATGCAGACGCGCAGTTTCCAATATGTCGACGACCTGATAGAAGGGATGATGCGTATGATGCAAACCGACGACGATTTTACGGGTCCTGTCAATATAGGTAATCCGGGCGAGTTTACAATGCTTGAGCTTGCCGAGATGGTGTTGCGGCTCACGGGTTCGCATTCGCGTATCGTATTCAGGCCGCTGCCTGCCGACGACCCTCATCAGCGGCAACCCAACATAGAGCTGGCGCGTGAAAAATTGGGAGGATGGCAGCCTACGGTGAGTCTCGAAGATGGTTTGACTCGTACAATTGCCTATTTCCGTAATCTGTTATAGCAATTGTTGTACCGCCTTTGGTAGGTCATACCATTGATAACCATATAAGCGAAGGGCGGCCGAGACATCTCGGCCGCCCTTCGCTTATATAAATGGAATTGTATTTTTTATTGTGCGGGTTTGTAACGCTCGTTGAGGCGAGTTACAATTTCATTGGTAATATCGTATGCGGGATTGATGTAGAGCGTAGCAGCACTGTTGAGAATAATTTCGTATCCGGCAGTTTTGTTGTACTCTCTGATGAACGACATGATAGAGTCATTTATTTCTATGAGCGTTCTTTGTTGTTCGGCAAGGTTTTCATTATCGAGGCGTTGCGCATAGCTTTGCAAATCGGCCTCTTTTTTAGCAAGGCGCTCATATTCTTGTTGCATTCTTTCTTGCGAAAGGAAAGCGTTGTTTTGATATTTACGTTGGAATTCCTCTTGTTCTTTTCTTAGAGAGGCTGCACGACTGTTGAGGTTGGCACGGTCATTCTCGGCTTTGTCGAGCAGTTTTTTCTGCAAATCCTGAGCGTAATTGTATTTTTGCAGAAGCGTATCGGTGTTGATATATGCAATGCGTCGTTGTTGTCCGTTGCCAATGAAAGCAGAGTCATTGGAATTTGCAACGTTGACCGATTGTTGCCCGGCATTTTTACATTGGACAAATAGCATAGAGCACGCGATAATGGCTAAGGCGCATAGAGCAGTGAAAAATTTTTTCATAATTCTCTTTATAATCTATTTTAGTTTTTATTCGTTTGACAAGTAATCGGCAAGATTCTTGCGGCTGCGCTGTTCGGCGTCGGTAGCAGCGGCACACGAAATACCCCTCTTTTTCAGCTCGGTATTGTGGCCTATGTGTGTGTCGGGAAATTTGCCGTTCTTGACAAAGAAGACCCTTATTCCCATTAAAACGACAGCCACTGCTATAATTAGCGCTGCAATGAGTATGGTATTCAACATAAGTTATTATATTTGTATTCGTAAAGCCAAGGACCAAAGTGTGCATTCATGTAATAGCATGTGTTGTAAGCGCCCTTGTTTTGCTTATGCGTTGCAAAGATATGAAAGAGAATCAATGTTTGTATCTTTTCGACAGGCTAATTTTGGTTACAGGATTTATGAATGCATGAAATTAACATAATTTTTTCTGCGATTACACTCGTTAGCGGTCGCGGAATCACAATTAAAATAGAGATACTATGAATGTAAAAGACCTAAACCCCGCGTTGGTATGGGAGATTTTCGATGCTATTACGCGTGTGCCCCGACCCTCAAAGAAAGAGGCTAAAATCAGGGCGTTTTTGTTGGATTTTGCCCGTGAGCATGGGATTGAGGCTGCTACCGATGCCATAGGAAATGTGGTGATGACGGTCCCTGCTACTGCCGGATGTGAGCAGGCTCCTACCGTGATTTTGCAAGCGCACATGGATATGGTGTGTGAGAAAAACAGTGATGTAAACCACGATTTTGAGAATGACCCTATTGAAACTTACATCGATGGAGAGTGGGTGCGTGCACGTGGTACGACGCTCGGTGCCGATAATGGTATAGGTATGGCGGCTGCCTTGGCTGCGCTGATAGCTCCCGATATAAAACATGGCCGTTTGCAAGCACTATTTACAGTTGATGAAGAGACTGGTTTGACGGGTGCCAACAATCTTGACGGCTCGCTTATCAGTGGCGACATACTGCTTAACTTAGACTCGGAAGATGATGCACAACTCTTCATAGGTTGTGCCGGTGGTATAGATACTACTTCTACATTCCATTATACATTGCAAGCTGCCAAGCCGGGCTATCATTTTGTACGCCTGAATATCAAAGGCCTTAACGGAGGTCATTCGGGTAGCGACATCCATTTAGGTCGTGGTAATGCCAATAAGATACTTGCTCGCTTTTTGTGGCAGAGCATGAAGCGTTACGATGTTATAATGTCTGAGATTGATGGCGGTAACCTTCGCAATGCTATCCCCCGTGAGGCTCATGCCGTAGTAGGTGTGCCCGATGCCGATAAAGAGAAATTCCGTGCCGACTTCAATTGCTTCATTGCTACGGTAGAAGATGAGTTGCGTGGTGTAGATGCCCTTACCGGTTCGTCTATGGAGAGTGTCGAAGCTCCTGCGCAAGTAATCGACAATACAACAGTACGTAACCTTGTGACGGCGCTCTATATTGCACCTCACGGCGTTATAGCCATGAGTCGCGATATTAAGGGGTTGGTAGAGACATCTACCAATTTGGCTTCGGTAAAAATGCGTGAAGGCAATACCATTGTGGTGGCAACCAGCCAGCGTAGCTCGGTAGAGAGTGAAAAATACGATATAGCACAACAAGTAGAGGCTGTCTTTGAGTTGGCCGGTGCTGTGCCTACCCATGGCGATGGTTATCCAGGATGGAAACCCAATATGCACTCGCACATTAAGGATGTTGCAGTAGAAGCATACGAGGAGTTGTTTGGCATTACGCCCGAGATACTTGCTATCCATGCCGGATTGGAGTGCGGTTTGTTCCTCACGAAATATCCGCACCTCGATATGATTTCTTTCGGTCCTACATTGCAAGGTGTGCACTCTCCCGATGAGCGGATGCATATACCTGCTGTAGAGCGTTTCTGGCAACATTTGAAACGTATTCTTGAGAAGATTGGAGCTGAAAAGAAATAATCTGTTCTTTTAACGGCTTAAGCCATATCCGATAACAGGAGGCTGCGACTGTATACTGTAAAGTGTATAGTCGCAGCCTCAGTTGTTAAGTTTGTGAGTTAGGTAGGTTATTATCGGGAAGTATTGTTGGCTGTTGTTGTACTTGGGTGGTCGGCAAGGAGGGGAAAGAACAGGTCGAGTATAGCTTTTGAACCGGCAGCAATGGCTATTTTACGGTCGTGACGAAACGGACGTATTTCTCCGCCAGCTTCGGTTACGATAAGAGAGCCGGCACATACGTCCCACGGTGATATGCCCATCTCCCAATAACCGTCTAAGTATCCGGCTGCAGTGCAACATAAGTCATAGGCTGCCGACCCTTGCCGACGCAAACCTCTTACGCGTGGTAATATGCGAGACACGTTGTCGAGATTGTTATCGGGATTACGGTCCTTATCGACGGGAAATCCGGTACATAATACAGCCTGTTCCAGCCGTTTTTTCTCAGACACGTGTACAGGCATTCCGTTGCATTGTGCTCCTGCACCTGCAATAGCGGTGTATAACTCGTTGAGATAGGGAGCATATACGACTCCAACAATTGTTTTACCTTGATATTGCAGTCCTATCGAGACACAAAATATAGGTAGTCCTTGGCTGTAATTGGTTGTGCCGTCAAGAGGGTCAATAACCCACAAAAAGGGTGATTTGTGTTCGTGCATACCGGTCTCTTCTCCCAAAATGGCATGAGACGGGTATTTCTCTGCTATTTGTGATAACAGGTATTTTTCGCATGCTTTATCTACAACGGTAACAATGTCGTGCTCGTTGGTTTTTACTTCTATGTGTAAGTCGCTTTTCCTGAATGAGGCGAGTTGTATTTCACCTGCATGTTTGGCCCATGCAACGGCGTCTTCGTATAATTGTTCTACAGATGGTTCCATTGTATAAAGTAAAATACGCTGCTGGGCGGCAGTGTCGACCGCTCCATGCAGCGTAAGTGTGGGGTTATCATAATCTTTCCTTGCCTTGGTGTGGCAGGAGGGTGTTAATCGTCCTCTACCGAGATATCTTCAATGGGTAATTGGCGTTTGAATACCTCTTTGAAAGAGATAAGAGTCTCTGTACGAGCGAGACCCAGAGGTTGTAGCTTTTTGTGAATAATGTCGAGCATGTGGCTGTTGTCACGGGCATAAAGCTTTATAAACATGTCGTATTTTCCAGTGGTGAAGTGGCACTCTACTACTTCGGGAATTTGGCGCAACTTCTCTACTACTTCGTTGAATGACCCTGGCTGTTGTAGATAAAAACCTACATAAGCACATGTGCCAAAACCTATTTTGTTAGAGTCGAGGGTATATTCGGCGCCTTTCAGAATACCAAGGTTAGTAAGTTTCTGTACTCGTTGGTGGATGGCTGCACCCGATACGTTGCATTCTCGAGCTACTTCAAGAAAAGGAATACGGGCATTGGATGCAATAAGTTTTAAAATTTTATAGTCCAATGAGTCCAGTTGATGATGTCCCATGTTAGTTATTATTAATTAGTTTGTATATAAATGTTTTTAATCGTTGTGCTCTTTTCCGCAAAGTTAAATTTTTTTTTTTATAATTGCAACGAATAAGCGCCGAAAGAAATGCGAAAGAATATATTTTTTGCCGTAGATAGTTTTTTAAGAAAGAAAAGCACTCTATATTGATAGTCATGATAGGTATAAGGCACATTGTGGCAATATTCTGCTTGTAAATTGCACGTATAGCATATGTTGCTGGTATTCTATACGTTGCGAGGCATGCCCGGCGGAGGCAGACTATTTATGTAGCTATCAGATAGCATCGTCGGTATTGTGGAAGGATAAATTAAAACTGAGTTTTATTTTCTTTTGCACGCTCATTACATTATCTTTGCCGGCGAAAATGTGAAATATGATACATACAGAACGTATAGATATCCATAATGCAACAATGGATTATGTGCACAATTTGTATATGAGTGCATTCCCAGAGGCGGAACGTCGTGATTGGCAGGCATTAATATCGTTGTGTGAAAGTAATCCTGATTTTGAGATACGTGTCGTTCGCGATGACGACCGCACCGTAGGTTTTATATCGTTATGGCAATGGAGCGAATGGCGGTATGTTGAGCATTTTGCCGTAGATGCTTCTTGTCGGGGACGAGGAGTGGGAGCCGATGTGCTGCGAGCTTTCCTTGCTGAGGGGAGTACCCCTGTGGTTCTCGAGGTAGAAATGCCTGTCGACGAAATGAGTAAGCGTCGTATCGAATTTTATCGCCGCTTGGGATTTGTGCTGCATGATGGGTTTCCCTATATACAACCTTCTTATGGAGAGGGACGACCTTCGTTGCCCATGTGCCTGATGACCTATGGCGCCGCAGCCGATATGGACCTTTCGGCTGTAGCACACTTGCTATATCACCATGTTTATGGTGTGTAGTTAATAGAGTACCAGAGTAAAAGTCCTGCATGCGAGGACTGAAATGTTAAAAATGCAATTTATTCTGCCTGCATGAGTAGTGATTGGGCGGAATATTGTATATTTGTAAAAAAAATATAAGTCAGTTAAATATTTACAAATGAAAAACTCCCTCAAACGTCTGCTGTGTTTGTGTTGTGCTTGTGTTGCACTTGTGTGTGCTACATCGTGCACTTGGACAGCGCCGAAGGAGAAACCCATCGTCACTGTTACAATATTACCTCAAAAATATTTTGCTGAGCAAATTGCCGGCAACCGTTTCGACATAAACTGTATTGTGCCTGCTGGGAGCAATCCTGAGGCTTACGACCCCTCGCCATCGCGCTTGGTACACATGGGTAAGAGTGTTGCCTATTTCAGAATAGGACAGATAGGATTTGAAGTGGCCTGGATGGACAAGTTGGTGCAGAATAATCCTTCTATGCAGGTGTATGACAATTCAAAGGGTGTGCGCATGCTTATGGGTGTACATACGCATGAACATGACGGAAAGTTGCACAACTCTTTAGATGTCGACCCTCATATATGGAGCTCTCCTAAGAAGGCTTATATCATAGCACGCAATATGTATGATGCTTTTGTTGAGCTTGACCCTGACGGCAGCGATTACTATCGTGCCAACTACGAGAAACTGCTCGACCGCATAGGTGAAGTCGATTCGATAGTAACCGAAGTGCTTGGCCGCGTACCCGGTAGAACATTTGCCATATATCACCCTACATTGAGTTACCTGGCAGAGGACTATGGAGTTGTGCAGTTGTGTCTTGAAAATGCTGGCAAAGAGTCGTCGGCGTTGCATCTGAAACAGATGATAGCCGAAGCACGTGAAAGCAACGTAAAGACGGTATTTGTGCAGCGCGAGTTTAATGCCAAACAGGTAGAGACTTTTGCCGCAGAAACAGGAGCTCGTGTGACCATCATCAATCCTCTCAATTATGATTGGGACAAAGAAATAATACGCATAGCCTATGCCATTGCAGCCGACTGACCCCCTTATAGTACTGGAAAAAGTATGCTTGTCATATGACAATCGCGAGGTGCTGCGGGGTATAGACCTTGTAGTATCGCGGGGCGATTTTGTAGTTATAACAGGTCCTAATGGAGGTGGTAAGACTTCGATGTTGCGAGTTATGCTCAAATTGTTGTCTCCTACATCAGGGCATGTGCGTTATTATAGAGGAGGCGAGGAGGTAGACCATCTTAAAATAGGGTACTTACCCCAGAAAAATGCTATAGATAGCCGATTCCCTATTACCGTATCGGAGGTCGTTGCCTCGGGGCTTTACTCTTCGGGTTTGCGGCGAGGTAGGCTCACCGGTGCATGGCAATTGCGAATAGAAGAGACACTCGAACTTTTGGGTATAGAGGAATTGGCATCACGTTCGATAGGGCGACTATCGGGCGGCCAGTTACAGCGCGCATTATTGGGGCGTGCTATCATATCGCGTCCCGAACTGTTGGTACTTGACGAGCCGTTGTCTTATATTGATGAGGCATTCGGGGTGCGTATCTATTCACTCCTTGAACGGCTTTCGCACGAAACCACTGTCGTGATGGTGACACACCGTCCTTCTAAAGCAAGCTCCATGGCCACTCAAATGCTCTACGTAGACCGTGGCCAGTTTGGCCTGTGGGGAGGGCAATGAACATGCATTTGGTGCCTGTCTCCCTTTTGTCGGGTTGCTAATTTGTGTTGCAAAACATAAAAATAAGCATACAACGGTATACTGCTCTTTGTTACTTTTGTCGTGAAACACGAATATCAGTTATAACTATATACATGAAAACTATCACAAGAAGTACTATAGCGGCTTTGTTATTGCTCTTTTGGGCTATTCCGTTACAGGCTCAAAAGAAAAATATCAACCACTTAGTAGAAATAGAAATCGTGCCCGATCATGCCGATTGGACTTACGAGACAGGTCAATCTGTAACTTTCACGGTGCGCGTACTGCGGGCACATGTTCCTCTTGATGGTGTCGAGGTGTCGTACAATATTGGTCCTGAGAAAATGAAACCCACCCTGCGAGGAAAGGTTAAAATAAATGACGGGGTGGCACGACTCAAAGGTGGTACGATGGACGAACCTGGTTTTATGACCTGTACCTGTCGGGCTGTAGTAGACGGACGTGAATACAGCAATTATCTGAATGTCGCTTTTTCGCCTTTTGCCATAGAGCCAACCCAAACAATGCCCGACGATTTCGTGAAATTCTGGCAGAAGACGTTGCGGAAAACGAGCAAGATAGACATGGAGCCTCTTGTCACTCTGATGCCCGAGATGTGTACACCGCGTACCAATGTATATCATGTGCGTTTGCAACACTACCGTAAAGATACATATATATATGGTATGTTGTGCGTTCCCAAGGCACAAGGAACCTATCCGGCAGTGCTGGTGCTCCCCGGTGCCGGTGTAAAACGTATTTCTCCCGAAACAGAGCTGGCTGAAACGGGCAATGGCATGATAACATTTGCCATCGGTGTAAACGGTGTGCCGCAAACACTCGACGACGAGGTCTACAACAATCTGCGATATGGAGTTTTACGCGACTATGGGTTTATTCATCTCGATGATAAAGAACACTATTATTATAGACGTATATACAGCGGATGCGTACGAGCCATAGATTTTATAACGACACTTCCTGCATACGATGGCACAAATCTCGGTGTTGTAGGCGCCAGTCAGGGTGGAGCCTTGTCTATTGTGGCGGCAGCACTCGACTCTCGTGTAAAAGCCCTTGTGGCATTCCATCCGGCTATGTGCGATTTGACAGGTTATCTGCATGGACGTGCAGGCGGCTGGCCACATATGTTTGCTGCCAAAAATGCGACGCTCAACAACAAACCCGATAAAATAGAGACTTCGCGCTATTACGATGTGGTGAATTTTGCCAGGGTGCTGAAAGTGCCCGGATATTATTCATGGGGCTATAACGACCCCACCTGTCCGCCCACTTCGTACTATGCCGCTTACAATGTGATAACAGCTCCCAAGCAGCTCTATGTGGCTCACATGACTGGTCACTGGCGGTTGCCTGAACAGAATGAAGTGACATTCGGATGGTTGTATGAAATGCTTACTTCGGGGAAATGACGCAAAAAGTACAACGATTAGAGTAAAAAATACACACATATTAGCGGTGTCATATATAATTTTGTAACGTCAATAAAACGGTCTTGAAACAATTAAAAGGCACAAAAACCGTTTTTATTATAAGCTAACTATTTATGAATCGTAAAAACAATACCATGAAAACTGTCTCGAAGGACAGAATACTGAAACGAAAAGAAACAATAAATTACTAATACCAACCTAATTTTGCACAGAATGTCAAGAAAGTTAATGAACCTTCGCGCCACTCTGGCAGTGCTATTTGCAGCATTTGTATGGAGTGTGTCGGCGCAGACTGTTACCATCACAGGAACGGTGACAGATGAGACGGGGGAACCTATCATGGGTGCTTCCGTATTGGAGAAGGGTACACATGTCGGTATTTCTACCGATATTGACGGAAACTTCTCGTTAAAAGTGACAGGGAAAAATCCTCTTGTTATTTCCTTTGTGGGTATGAACACTCAGGAAGTAAATATTGCCGGCAAGACTCATGTGTCGGTAGTACTGAAAGAGAACGCTATTGCCCTCGATGACGTTGTGGTAATTGGATACGGTACTTCTAAGAGAAGCGACCTTACCGGTTCGGTTTCTTCTATCTCTGCCAAGCAGATAGAGAATGTCCCGGTAGCCAACGTAGCAGAAGCTCTTTCTGGTAAACTTGCCGGTGTGCAAGTAACCACTTCAGAGGGTTCGCCCGATGCCGAAATCAACATCCGTGTGCGTGGTGGTGGTTCTATCACACAAGAGAGCACCCCGCTGTACATCGTCGACGGTTTCCCTGTATCGAGCATCTCAGATATATCTCCGGCCGATATTGAGTCGATAGACGTTTTGAAGGATGCCTCTTCTACAGCCATCTATGGTAGCCGTGGTGCCAATGGTGTTGTTATCATCACTACTAAAACAGCAAAAGAAGGTAAGTTCTCGGTAAGCTACGACGGTACCTATGGCTTCAAGAAGATAGCCAAGACGCTCGACGTAATGTCTCCTTACGAGTTTGCTCGCAACCAATATGAGCAAGCCGTATTGCAAGATGAGCTCGACCGTTATCACACATCTTTCGGCTTGTTCAGCGACTTAGACCTCTATCAACAAATGCAGGGTATCAACTGGCAAGACGAAGTTTATGGAAATACAGGTAGTTACTTCTCACACAACGTAAGTGTGTCGGGTGGTAGCGAGAAGGTTAATTTCTTGGCTTCTTATATGCATACCGACGAGAATGCCATCATGCTCGACAGCGACTATCGTCGTGATAACTTCTCGTTCAAGATGAATGCCCAACCCCTCAAGTGGTTGAAACTTAACTTCAGTACCCGTTATTCTGATATGACGGTAGTAGGTGCCGGTGCCAACGACTCTAAAGCCGAAGGCGGTGAGTCTTCGACAAGCGACTCTCGTCTGAAACACACCGTTATCTATCCTCCTATTCACGTTAGCTCGTTGTTCGACCCCGATGTCATGGAAGACGATGAAGATATAGTAGGTTCGTTGGTACGTCCTACCGTTGCTATCCAAGACAACTATAAGAAAAAACATCAACAACTTTACAGTATCAACGGTGGTGCAACTATAGAGTTTATCAAAAACTTGAAATTACGTTCCGACTTCGGTATAGAAGGCCGTGTTACTGAAAACAATGTATATAAAGGTTCGTCTACTTACGATGCACGTAACTCTTCGTTGGCTCCCGGTATGCCTATCGCTACTATTACCGACGAAGACCGCAAGCGCGTACGTAACACCAATACCTTGTCATACAAATGGACGAGCAAAGACAAAGCTCACACCCTCAATGCCTTGGTAGGTGAGGAAATGACTATCACGAGTGTGGTTACTAAGACCAACCGTGTAGAGGGTGTTCCTACTATCTTTTCACCGGCCGAGAGTTTCGGTTATCTTACACAAGGTACTCCCGCTTCAATCGACAATTACTACGGATTTGACGACCGTCTGCTCTCGTTCTTCGGACGTGTAGGTTACGACTACTTCGGCCGTTACCTCCTCACAGCAACGTTCCGTGCCGATGGTTCAAGCAAATTTGCTCCCGGTAACCAATGGGGTTACTTCCCCTCTGTAGCTGCTGCATGGCGTATCAGCGATGAGTCCTTTATGGCAGGTACCGAAGATTGGCTCAGCAACTTGAAACTTCGTGTAAGTTACGGTGTTGCCGGTAACAACAATATCAGCGCCGGACAATTCCTGAAAGTTTACTCGTCGAGCACCGAGTTGTGGATGAACAACTTCAACAGCTATTGGGACAACGGTAAGAAACTTACCAACGAGGATATCAAATGGGAGACTACCTATACTTATGATGTCGGTATCGACTTCGGTTTCTGGAACAACCGTATCAATGGTAGCATCGACCTCTATCAAAATGATGTACGCGACCTGTTGATTGACTTCCCCATCAACGGTGTAGGTTATGAGACAGTGACACGTAATATAGGTGCTACTCGCAACCGTGGTATCGAGCTCGCTGTGAATGCAGCTCTTGTCAGCACAAAAGACTTCACCCTCGATTTCTCATTCAACATCGCATATAACCAAAACCGCGTAATGGATCTTGGTGGTCTTGAGTTCCTCTCGGCAAGTTCGGGCTGGGCAGGTTCAGAGGTTACCGAAGACTACCGCGTTATCGTAGGCCAGGCTATCGGTCAAATGTGGGGCTATGTAACAGAAGGTTATTATAGTGCCGACGACTTTAACTGGAACGGTTCGCAATGGGTTGCCAAAGATGGTGTTGTTGACAACAGCGCTATGACAGGCGATTCTTGGGGCCCCGGTGCCTTGAAGGTGATGGACCTCAACGGTGATGGTAAAATCACTACCGACGATATGACAACTATCGGTTGCTCTATGCCCGATTTCACGGGTGGTTTCACTCTCGCCGCTACTTATAAAGGTTTCGATTTGAGCGCTGCATTCTCGTTTGCCATCGGTAACGAAGTTTACAATGCCAACAAACTCGAATTCACTACAACCAGTAAGTACTACCACCGCAACATGCTCTCTATGATGGGCAGCGAAAACCGCTATACCCAAATAGACTGGACAACTGGTGAACGCATTACCGATCCCGAAGTGCTTAACTCTATCAACCAGAACGCTACGCTGTGGTCGCCCGTTATGCCTCGCTACGTGACGCACTCGTGGGCTATTGAAGACGGTTCGTTCTTGCGTCTCAATACTCTGACATTCGGTTATACGCTTCCCTCTAATCTGACGCGTAAATGGTATATACAACGTCTGCGCTTCTTCTTTACGGGTACCAACCTGTTCTGTGCTACCAAGTACTCAGGTTATGATCCTGAGGTGAGCACACGCCGTAAAGTTCCTTACACTTCGGGTGTCGATTATTCGGCATATCCCAAGAGCCGCGGATTTAACTTTGGTGTAAACATAACATTCTAAACCAGTAAACAATCATGAAACATATAGCATTCAAATCTTTTTTGGCTATCGTGTGTGCCGCAGCCCTTACTGGTTGCGATGACATGCCGTTCCTTCAGGTGGATACCGAGTCGGGAATGGACGAGAGCGTCATCTTCTCGAAGGTAGAGACCACCGAAGGGCAGATAGGTTCTATTTACCATACGATGGGCGAAACCAACTCGTATCGTAATAACCTCACCAACAACATGGGCGTCAACACCGATATAGAATTGCAATCGGGTAGTACCGATAGTGATGCCCCTACGGCTCAAAACCGCCGTACTCTTGCCATCTACATGCAGACTGCAAACTTGCAAGACAACTGGTCGGCCGACCGTGGTCGTGACCCCTTCTCGCAACTCTATTCTGCTATTGAGCGTTGCAACTGCGCTATTGCCGGTATCAAACAATATGGCGACCCCCAACCCGGTTCGCAAATGGGTGCACTCTATGCCGAGGCTTTGACTCTGCGTGCGTTCTTCTATTTCGACCTTATCAAATATTGGGGCGATGTTCCTGCTCGTTTCGAGCCTATACAAGCTAATGACGTATGGGTACCTAAGAGCGACCGTGCCGTTATTTACGACCAAATTATTGCCGACCTTGAGATTGCCGACGAATATGGTGCATGGCCTGGTCAATGGAGCTATACCACAGTAGAGCGTGCCAACCGTGTCTTCTCTAAAGCCCTTCGCGCACGTATTGCCATGAGTGCAGCCGGTAAGGCACTTGTACGTGTAAACCGTGATTTTGAGAATCCCTACACAGTAGGTGGCGACCCCGGTGAAATCAACTGGGTATTCCCCGATGAGGCTAAACGTACCGAGTTGTGGCGCATTGTAAAAACCGAGTGCGAAGAGTTGCTCAACTCTGGTTATTGCAACTTCCCTACAGAACAATCTTCATTTAAGCAATTCTGGGTAGACATCATGAACGATGTAATCTCTACCGGTCGTGAGTCTATTTTCGAGATTGGTTTCCGTACAGGTCGTGGTCGTGTAGCACACACATTTGGTGCATACCATGATGCCACCGACAAATATGTAGAAAAGAAAATAAGCCCCAACTTTGTAGCATCGCCTATCTATTATTATCGTTTCCAACAAGGTGACGTTCGTCGCGATGTTACGTTGCTGCCTACAAAATATGTGGTGTCTGATTCCGATCTGCCAACGGGTAGCAAAGAAGGTTTCCAAACAATCTCGAGCATCGATAAATTCTATTTCGGTAAATTCCGTGCCGAGTACCGCGATGTTGCCGCTAACGGTAAGCTTACCAACAGTGAGAACGACGAAGGTATTAACTTCCCCGTTATGCGTGCTGCCGACGTAGTGCTGATGGCTGCAGAGGCCAACTGTATGTTGGGAGAAGGTGACCTCGGATACAGCTATTTGCAACAAGTTCGTCGTCGTGCATTTGGCGGTGATGGCGCTATGGACAAAATACCCTATAACACGGGTAGCCAGGCAGGCATGTTGAGCGCTATCAAAGACGAGCGTATGTTCGAGTTTGCCGAGGAGCTCATCCGTAAGCAAGACCTCATCCGTTGGGGTGAACTGAAAGAAGCTATGGACCGTGCCAAAGAAGAGACAGCCGAGCTGCGTGAGTGCATAGGCGACTTCAATGTGTTGCTTAATAGCGATGGCGAGCCCCGCCGCGTTTATTATCGCCTCAACTCTGACAATGAGACTCTCGAGGTACATAATGTCGATCCTTATGAGCAACCGGCCTTCTCGCCCAGCACTACCGATGGTTATATAGAAACTCGCTGGACCGATGCCACAAGCGATGGCGAACTGACCATCTCTGATGAATGGATAAGCAAGGCATACTACCAGGGCGACCCCGACAAGCGTCAGTTGCTCCCTATTGTCAACCTGCTTATATCTTCGAGCCAATATGTATTGGTAAACGATTACGGATATTAATCTTATAAATAGAGAATAAGGAATGAAAAAGATAAATAAAATAGCTGTTTGGGGACTTGCCGCTTTAGCGGCAGCCTTCACAGCTTGTGAAGACAATATGATAACGGGCGAGATAGATTACCCGGTAGAAAATCTATCGCGTCTGTTTGCCCCGGTAGAATTTAAGGAAGTAAAATCGTTGCCCGATGGATTCCGCATCCAATGGACACCGGTTGATGGGGCACAAGGTTACATCTTCCAATTCTGTGCCGACTCGCTCTTCAACGAAGGTAGTGAGGAGTATTACGCCGGTCACCCCAATGCTTCGCGTGTAGTATTGTCCGATACTTTGGTAACGACAGCAACTGTCGATACCATTACAGGTCTTGGCTTGGAGCAAGAGTATTTCATCCGTGCAGCTGCCTTTGCCAATGGTAAAGAGCAATCGCATTGGTTGGTTTCCGACCGCTCTTATAAGACAGAGGCTCGTGTAGTACCTCAAGTTCTTAAAGAGGTAGACCGTAACGAGGTTTATACCAGTGAAGCTACTGTAAGCTGGTACGTCGATATGTTGGGCGAGAATCCTATGGACCAACTCATCATCAAAGTAAGCGGTGAGGGTACCGAGGAGACTACTATCAATCTGGATGCCGCTACGCAAATGGCTGGTCAATACACCTTTACCGGCCTCATGGAAGCAACTTCTTATGAAGTTCGTGGCCATAACAGTGCAATAGAAGGCGAATGGGGTGACTATAACACCGTTTCGTTCAGAACCAAGTCGGGCCAAGGCGATGCCGTAAGATACGATGGTTCTACCGACTTCAACACCTTCCTTGCCAACCTGCCCAATGCCAGCACCGTATTTATCCCTGTTGGTACGACAGTAACTTGCGAAGAGGCTGGTAAGCAGAACAATGTACTTATATCGAAAGACGTTACCATCCGTGGTGAAAGTGCTGCCGGAGAAGACAAACCCGTTATCTCTGTCAAAGAGTTCCGTATCGTTGGTAATGTAAACTCGATAACTCTTGAGAATGTGAAGATTGATGCCGGAACAACCGGTGGCTCGTACGTATTCAACCTGCATAAGGAAGATGGTAGCGTATTTGCCGGTTGCGGTGTATTGTCGTTCATCGATTGCGAAATTACAGGCTATGCCAACGCCATCATCCGTCACCAAGGTAATGAGGGTACAGGAATAGACCAAGTAGTAGTAGATAACTGCTATATACACGACTTCAACCTTGCAGGTAGCAGCTATGCTCTCTTCATGTTCAAGAATGCCGACTATTACGTAGGTTCGTTCAAGATTACCAACTCTACGTTCTTCAATATCGGTACCAACATCATCGAGCACCGTCTTACCGATACCGCTATCCACAATTGCGATGCTACTATAAGCGATTGTACGTTCCAAAACTGCGGTTCTAACTCGCGCTATATGTTCGATTTCGATAAGACCGCTACAGGTACGTTTACATTGGAAAATTGCGTATTCGGTTCTATCATGGATCCCAGCACACATAAGGGATACCGTGCTTCGAACATTGTTTCAAACGTACGCAACTGCTATGCAGCCGACGACTTTACCTTCGCAAGCTCTCCCGGCATCTTAGGTGAAATACCTACCTTCGGTGCTCCCGCTGCCGATATATTTGTCGACGCTGCAGGTGGTAACCTCACACTCACAGGCGTAGCCGCATCGTTTGCAGGTACAATAGGCGACCCGCGCTGGTATTAAAATATGTAGGCGGGGCATCGCCCCGCCCGCATTCAGTAACTTAACCATAATATTAAGAGAACAATGAAAAAAATATTGATATTTCTTCCTTTGTTGGTCTTGATGGCTGCCTGCCAAAAGGACTGGGACGAGCAAAACGTAAAAGTAGCAACAGACCATGCTTTGCTGGCTCCCGGGGGAACCTTCCAAATAAATGTACTCTCTGAGGGCGATGCTACATTCTCGGCTTGGGAAGGCGATTCGCTCACCTGCACTACGCTGAGTGGTAGCGGCTTGGTAACGGCAAAAGCCGAGGTCGCTGCTCGTGATACCGATTTCGTAAAGGTATCGATCAAGGGCTTGCGCTCTAAAAACGTTGTAGTGATAGTAGACCCCGCTGTTGCGCAAGAATAATAGAGGTATAATCCTTTTATTGAACTTAAACCCCGGGCGGGTGGCTCATTGAGCCGCCCGCCTTTTTATTTACCGTTGAGGGTATCGGATGTAACAACCAGCTTGGCATACGGACGTACTTGTGTGGGGTCGATAAGATAAGCAGAGACTTATAATGAAGAGATTGAAAAAATTATATCTTTCGTTTGTTTTTCCATTTGTCATTTCCTACCTTTGTAAGAGAAACAATATAAAATAATTGCCTATGAAACATTAGCGTATAAGTTGATACGCACATTGTAAGACATATTAGGAAAAGCGTTTTTGCTTTATTCTGTCCTCAAAAGTTTGGCGACTAATGACACCGACAAGAATAATAGCGAAATGCTCGCGTATAACGCGGGCTTTTGGTTATTCTGTCGGTAGGTTACGCCAAACACCTTGAGGAGGAATAAACTGAAAGTACCGCGTTTTTTTATGTGCGTATTTTTATCTCTTGCAAGGTACTGATGGAGTTATCCGAAAAGCCAATAAGTGAGTAGGAATTTTATCAAATTCTATAGAAATGAAAAGAATAATTTTATTGACCCTTTCTGTTCTTATGATAGCAGGCTTGGCTTGGGCAACAAATAGCGTGAACTCAATAGAGGAAGATACCCGTATCTGTGAGCAGCAAACACAAATTGATAGCAGTGCTCCTGTTGAAGTAGCGTTTTATAGGTATAATCATAAAACAGGAGAAACAGTTTGCGGTGGTTTTGGTTATGTAAGAACCGAGAATGGAAAAATGTTGATATATATCGACGGTTCTAGAGGAGCAGATTATCCTGTGAGAAAATCAAACCTTCGAAACTTTCAATACATGTTCACGGTAGAATATTCTTATGGGCCAAGTATTGATTACTATTTTAATTTGTAATTTCAAGTAGGCGTTATATAAGTCGGAGCACGTTTTGCTCCGACTTTTTTATATTCCATGTAAGCAAAACGCCATGCAGTGCTATTTTACTCGTTGTTTATCATTCTCAGGATGTAGGCTGCGTTTGGACGGTACAAAAAAGTTCCTATGTATTAAGTATTCCTTTCACTCTCTTTGGATAAGACAGGATGCGGTTCGGCATAAAAAATCAAGCAAGCTTGTTTTTTCTGCCCTCACCTTTCACTATCTTTGCATAGCAATGTGCGAGGCATGCAGCTGCTTTGCAGTGGCATCATTTTCCCCTCGCAATACCCTTAAACAGAAAAGGTAGAGATGAAAGAATTTATACATACCGAGACGTCGAGCGAGCGCGCCCTGTTGGTGGGTCTCGTCACCCCTACGCAAAACGAAGCTAAGACGATGGAGTATCTCGATGAGCTGGCCTTCCTTGCCGAGACGGCAGGTGCCGTGCCCGAGAAGCGCTTTTTGCAGAAGCTCGACTATCCCAATCCCCGTACCTATGTGGGCACGGGCAAATTGCAGGAGATAAAGAACTATATCGAAGAGTCGGCTGCCGATGGCGAGGCCGGTGTGGGTATGGTGGTTTTCGACGATGAGCTGTCGCCCAAGCAGATACAGAATATCGAGCGTGAGTTACAGGTGAAAATATTAGACCGTACCAGCCTTATCCTCGACATATTTGCCTTGCGGGCGCAGACGGCCAATGCCAAAACACAGGTAGAGCTGGCGCAGTATCAGTACCTCTTGCCGCGCCTTACCCGGTTGTGGACTCACTTGGAGAGGCAGCGTGGTGGTATAGGTATGCGTGGCCCCGGTGAAACGCAGATAGAGACCGACCGCCGTATTATCCTCGACCGCATTTCTCGCCTGAAAGAGGAGTTGCGCAGTATAGACCGTCAGAAAACCATACAACGCAAGAACCGCGGACGCCTGGTCCGTGTAGCCTTGGTGGGATATACCAACGTGGGAAAATCGACGTTGATGAATCTGTTGAGCAAGTCGGATGTCTTTGCCGAGAACAAGCTCTTTGCAACGCTCGACACTACTGTGCGCAAAGTCATCATAGACAACCTTCCCTTCCTGCTCTCCGATACCGTCGGGTTCATCCGCAAGCTCCCTACACACTTGGTCGACTCGTTCAAGTCGACACTCGACGAGGTGCGCGAAGCCGACCTGTTGTTGCATGTCGTAGATATATCGCACCCTGCTTTTGAGGAGCAGATAGAGGTGGTAAACCGTACCCTGCACGACATTTGCCCCGACGAGGAGAAACCCGTCATTATCGTCTTTAACAAAATAGACGCATTCACCTATGTCGAGAAAGCCGCCGACGACCTTACACCCCGCACCCGCGAGAATGTTTCGCTCGACGAACTGCGTGCCACGTGGATGGCCAAGATGGCCGAGAATTGTATCTTTATATCGGCACGAGAGCGTACCAATATCGACGAGTTGAAAGCTTTGTTATATCGTCGTGTCAAAGAGATACATACGGCACGGTTCCCCTATAACGACTTTTTATTTCAGCATTACGACGACGAGACAATCAATCCCGACGACACTCCACAACAATAAGACGATGGAAAAACCTTATATATTTGAACTTACATTCAAGGTGCGCGACTATGAAGTCGACTTGGAAGGTATTGTCAACAATGCCAACTATTTGCATTATCTCGAACATACGCGCCACGAGTTTCTGGCATCGACAGGTACTGCCTTTAAGCAGATGCACGATGAGGGTATCGACCCCGTTGTGTGCCGCATAGAAATAGCTTATAAAACGCCCTTGCACTGTGGCGATACTTTTGTGAGCAAGCTCTATATGCGACGTAAAGGGGTGAAATATCTTTTTTATCAGGATATATACAAGACAACCGGCGAGTGCTGTGTAAAAGCTGTGGTAGAGACAGTATGCACCCATAACGGGCGCCCTACACGCGGAGAGGAATTTTTACCCTATTTTGCGCCCTATCTGAGCGAATAAGGAAGGGAAATGGATACTTTTACCGACGAACAGTTGCGTTATCGCATAGCCCTTGCCGGGGTGAAGGGGATGAACCGCTTGCTGGCCGAAACACTGATAGAGGCCACGGGCGATGTGTCGGTTTTCTTCACCTTGTCAGACCGTGAGTTAGCCGGGCTGACGGGGTGGAACAGTCGTCTCTTCTCTGATGTAGAGCGAGGCAACGCTCTGCGTGCCGCTGTGCGCGAAGTGGAGTTTGTAAGGCAGCATGGCATTACCCCGCTGTTTATTACCGACGCCGAGTATCCCCGACGCCTGGCCGAGTGTAGCGATGCTCCACTCATGCTCTATTATAAAGGTCATTTCCCGTTAGAGTATGACAGGGTGGTAAGCATCGTAGGCACACGCCGAGCCACTGCCTATGGTAAAAGTTTTGTCGATGCGTTGGTGCGAGGGTTAGCTTCGGCCTCGCGTTCTACTCTTATTGTAAGCGGATTGGCTTATGGAATAGATATTGCAGCACACAGAGCAGCTTTGCGCTACGAGTTGCCCACGGTAGGCGTGTTGGCACATGGGTTGCACATGCTCTATCCGTCGACACACCGCCAAACGGCAGTCGAGATGTTGGGGCAGGGCGGACTACTTACCGAGTATACGTCGGCACAAGGTGTGTTACGACCCTATTTTCTTGCCCGCAATCGCATTGTTGCCGGCATGGCCGATGCCGTGGTAGTGGTAGAGTCGGGCGAAAAGGGCGGTTCGTTAGTTACAGCCTCTATTGCCGAGAGTTATAGCCGCGATGTTTTTGCACTGCCGGGGCGTGCGAGCGATATTTTGTCGGCCGGGTGTAATAATCTTATAAAACACAACAAGGCAGCCTTGATAACTTCGGTCGACGACCTGTTGGAGGCAATGAGCTGGGATACCCCTCAGCCTCAATCGGCCGTACAAATGCCTCTTTCTGCAATCGATGAGACACTTACAGCCGATGAACAGCGTCTGTTACAATACTTGCGGACGGTTGGCGAGGGACAAATAAACCACATGGCCGTAGAGCTTGACTGCCCGGCAGCCACTCTCTCGGCACTATTGGTAGAGCTGGAATTCAAAGGGTATGTTACACCATTCCCAGGTGGAGTGTATCGCCCGACTATTTCATGAGCGAAGCATCACTTCGACTTCTCTAAATAAGGCAAAACGGTGAAAAGGCCTATAAAAAATGAGTATTGGTACAATTTAATTGACATTTTACAGTTAATATATTTGAAACCCTACGCATAGTCATAACTTACATGCTGCTATGAAGTCAAACTTTCGCTTGCTATCTATCCTCTTGTTTTGTGCGGCAACCTTTGTGGCACAAGCACAGATAGACATGCAATTGTCGCAATATTGGGCAGCCCCGGCCTATTATAATGCCGGAGCGACAGGAGCAGGCGATAAGCTAAACTTTATGGTTGGTACGCGGCAGCAGTGGATAGGTATAGAAGGTGCTCCCAAGTCGTTTTGGGGTCGTGCCGATATGCCGCTCCGTTTTTTAGGCGGCCATCATGGAGTAGGCGTGGTATTCAGTAGCACTACCGAAGGCTTGTTTTCAAACATGGTATTTGGAGCGCAATATGCTTATAAATTGAAGATAAAAAGCAGCTTCCTATGTTTCGGTGTACAACTAGGCCTTGTAGACCAGAAGTTCGACGGTACCAAGGTAGAGATACCATCGAGCGATGCTCATACACCGGCAGGCGAAGACGAGGACATCCCTACCACCGAGGTAGAAGGTATGGCTTTCGATTGTGCCTTTGGTATCTACTATGTGCATCCGAAGTTCTATGTAGGCTTGTCGTCGACTCACCTTACCGAGCCTACCATACGATATGACGATAGCAGTGGGTCGGGAAGTGAGAATGGATATGAAACATTTGTAAGCCGCCTCTATTATTTTATGGCAGGAGGCAATATCCCATTTAGAAATCCGTTATATGAAATACAGCCGTCGATGATGGTGAAGACCGATTTTAATATATTTACAGCCGAGGCAACCGTCAGGTTGCGCTACAATAAGCTCTTTTGGGGTGGCGTAGGGTATAGATGGAACGATGCGGTCTCCTTCATGATAGGCGGTGAGTTTAAGGGATTTATCCTCGGATATTCCTACGATTTGCCGGTGACGGCGGTGCTTCGTGCCAGTAGCGGTAGCCATGAGGTTTTTGTGGGTTACAGCATGAAGCTCGATTTGTCCGATAAAAATAAAACAAAACATAAAAGTATCCGTATACTGTAAATTATGAGAAAAAGTCTGTTGAGCTTGATATCTGTTGCCGTCTTAGTGGCGGCCTGTGCGCCCAGCACACGTAACTCCGGCGAGGTAACCGGTGTAGGTGGTGTGTCGTGGGCTGAGCCGGCTCCCTATGGCATGGTACTGATAAACCGCGGCGCTTACGACATGGGTCCCAGCCGCAACGACAGCGTGTGGGGCATCGCTCGCGATGACCACGGCATATCGGTAGACGCATTCTACATGGATGAAACGGAGATTACCAACTCGAAGTACAAGCAATTTGTATTTTGGGTACGTGACTCTATTATTCGCGAGCGTCTTGCCGACCCCGCTTATGGTGGAAACGAGGTATTCAAAATAGAAGAAGACCGCGATGGTAATCCGGTGAAGCCGCACCTCAACTGGTCGAAGGCAATACCTTGGCGTAATCCCAATGAAGATGAGGCGCGAGCCATAGAGAGTCTCTATCGTATCAACCCCATCACGGGGCAGAAGGAACTCGACGTGTCGCAACTCAACTTCCGTTATGAGGTCTATGATCTTACCGAAGCTTCTAAGCGTCGCAACCGCTTAGACCCGGCTTTGCGTAACCTCAACACCGATGAGCCGGCCGACCCCAATGAGGTGATAATGATATCGAAAGATACCGCCTTTGTCGATGACGAAGGTCGTATACATCGCGAGACCATCACACGCCAGCTCTCGAGCGAGTATGATTTTCTCAATACTTATATTGTAAACATTTATCCCGACACGACAGTGTGGGTAAACGATTTCGACAACGCCTATAACGAACCTTACGTACGCATGTATTTTGCTCATGCCGGTTATAACGATTATCCAGTCGTAGGTGTTTCGTGGGACCAGGCTAATGCATTCTGCGTTTGGCGTACGCTCATTTACAAGGCTGCGTTGGGCAAGAATCCCGTTATTGTAGAACCTTACCGTTTGCCTACCGAAGCCGAGTGGGAATATGCAGCCCGAGCCGGAAAGAATGAAAATGTATATCCTTGGGAAGGTACAGAGTCGGTCGATGATAAGGGTTGTTTCTATGCCAACTTCAAGCCTGGCGATGGCGACTACGTACGTGACGGTCACTTGATAACAGCTCAGGTAGGCACCTATACGCCCAATGATTTTGGCCTGTATGATATGGCGGGTAACGTATCGGAATGGACTTCGACCTCCTATAACGAGGCATTGAGTCGTATTACCAGCGATATGAATCCCGAGTATAAATATAATGCAGCCAAAGAAGACCCCTATCGTATGAAACGGAAAATAGTGCGTGGCGGCTCATGGAAAGATGTATCGCACTATATCCGCTCAGACTTGCGCATGTGGGAATACCAAAACGAACAACGCTCTTACATCGGGTTCCGGTGTGTACGCACACAGGTAGGCTTTGCCCGCGGCCGTAAATAGAGAGTTACATTATACCAGGAATAAACGACCTTATTTGCCAACATTATGGGAAAATACAGGAAATATAAAAATAAAATAGAAAAATTCCTGTCGAGCGACAGGGGACAACGTTTCTTTAATTTTGCATATAGTATAGGTGCCGCAGTCGTTATATGGGGTGCGCTCTTTAAGATATTGCACTTACCCGGCGGTAATTTCCTTTTATCACTCGGTATGGGTACCGAGGTGCTCATGTTTATCTTGTCGGCTTTTGATAAGCCTGCAAATTCGTATCATTGGGAAGATGTATTCCCCGTTTTGGCTTCGCGCGACCCCGAGGAGCGTCCCGACTTTGGTAAGGGCGGTGGTGCTACCATTATAGGCGGTAAGGGTGGTACTATCGTGGTAGACGGTGGTACGACATTGTCGTCCGACGAGGCTCGTCAGGCTGTCGGATTGCCCGAGGGTATCAACCTGAGTGAAGCCGACACACAAAGCTTGAGCGATAGCATACAGAAGATGTCGGCTGCCGCCGACCAGCTCTCGCGTATGGCTGAACTTACCGATGCAACACAGCAATACTTGTCGCAATTGGCTGCAATCTCGTCGCAAATGGAGCAACTGCGTACGGCTACCGAGTCGCTTACGCAAGTATCTAACACGCTGTTGGGTTCGTATCAGTCTATTACGTCGCATTCCGATGGGCTCAGTGAGCAATCGAGTGGCTATGTTGAGCAGATGGAAGCCCTCAACCGCAATATCAGCGGCTTGAATACCATTTATGAAATACAGCTGAAGAGTATCAGCTCGCAACTCGATAATATAGACCGTGTAAACAACGGCATCAAGAGCATCAGCCGTATGTACGAGGCCGCTATGGGCGACAGTGATCGTTATTGCAAGGAGACCGAGAAAATGACTCAATATATACAGCAACTCAACTCGGTTTATGAGAAGATGATTACGGCTATGACCATAAACATGTACCGCCCCATGCCCGGCGCTCCAATAGAAGAGCCGCAGAAAGCCGGCGAAACATCACGGGCTACTACCGATAATGAAGTTAAAGCATAGATACAATGGCTGGAAATAGTACGAAACTCTCTCCAAGGCAGAAGATGATAAACCTCATGTATATCGTCTTGACCGCCATGTTGGCTCTCAACGTGTCGAGCGATGTGCTGAACGGGTTTCGTCAGGTAGAAGATGGCTTGGGACGCTCCACGGCTACGGCTGCCGTGCGCAACGAGACATTGTATAAACAACTGGCCGACTTCAATGAGCAAAACCCCGAGAAGGGTGGTGTGTGGTATAGCAAATCGCTCGAACTGAAAGAACGCACATCGCAATTATACAACTATATAGACTCGCTGAAGGTCGTTATCGTGAAACAAGCAGATGGCGAGGATGGCGATGTGAAGAATATACAACGCCAAGATGACCTTGAGGCTGCTTCGTTTATTATGTTGTCTCCTTCGAAACGTCAGGGAGCGCGCCTGCGTGAGTCGATAGATGACTATCGCTCTTATGTAAGCGACATTATGCCCGACTCTATCAAAAAGGCGACGATTGAAGATTGTCTTTCGACGCGCATCAACTCCCGTACAGAAAAGATAACTCCTACTTTGTGGGAAGAGACTCTTTTTGAAAATATGCCTGTTGTAGCTGCCGTGACGATACTCACCAAAATGCAGAACGATGTGCTGTATGCCGAGAGTATGGCGTTGAGTACACTTATAGATAATATCGACGTAGGCGATGTGCGTGTAAATCAGCTCGATGCTTTTGTTATTCCTAATTCTAAGAACATCATTCGAGGAAGCAAATATACGGCCAACATCGTATTGGCAGCGATAGATACTACACAACGCCCCAATATCTATATTGACGGTAAAATGTTGCCGACTGATAAAAAAGGACTTTATGAGGTATTCTGTAATACAACCGGAGTATTTGACTTAACAGGTTATCTTGAAGTGCCTCACGGCGATGGAACGGTTACACGTCACGATTTTAGTTCATCATATACTGTCGTAGAGCCATCGGCTACCATCTCGGCTACGATGATGAATGTATTGTATGCCGGTATTGCCAACCCTATCAGTATTTCGGTGCCTGGCATACCCAATAATGCCATACAAGCTACCATGACAAACGGAACTCTTACTCGTCAGGGCGATGTTTGGGAAGCGCGTCCCTCGAAAGTGGGTGAAGAAGCCGTTATTTCTGTTACGGCAACCATCGATGGTAATACACAGTCTGTGGCCAATACGGCTTTCAGAGTGCGACAATTGCCCGATCCTATGCCCTATATTGCGTATAAAGATGCGAAGGGTTATGAGCAACATTACAAAGGTGGTAAACCTTTTGCCAAAACTCTTTTGTTGCAGGCTGCCGGCATAGGTGCTGCCATTGATGACGAATTATTGAATGTGACGTACAAAGTGTTGAGTTTCGAGACCGTTTTCTTTGACTCTATGGGTAATGCCATCCCCGAAGTCTCAGACGGTGCGAACTTCTCTCAACGACAAAAGAACTCTTTCCGCAGACTATCGCGTGGAAAACGGTTCTATATTTCGCGGGTAAGGGCTGTGGGTCCTGATGGGATAGAACGCGACCTTTCGCCCATAGAGGTAATAGTAAATTGATAAAACAGCATAAATATAAAAGTGTTTATGAAAATATCGCAAGCTCTCATATTATCGGCATTATGTGTTTCGTTTGCCGTTGCGCCGGCTGGAGCTCAGGTTGTGCGGCGTGTAGATAAGGATGCCGCAAAGACACGCGACAAGGATAGCGGTCTGACGGTACGCGCCCAATCGTTATATCAACCTAACTCGCCGTCGGAAAAAGATATACCATGGATGCGGGTCATATACCGCCAGTTAGACCTCACTCAAAATGCCAATTTGCCGCTCTATTATCCTGAGGAATCTACCGAAGATATGCAGAATCTTTTCCGTATTATCATGCGTCTTTTGGCAAACAACCAGATAACAGCCTATGAGTATCTCGATGGGCGTGAGGTGTTTACCGACCAGTATAAGGTGAATGTGCGCGACATGTTTGACCGTTTCCATATTCTCTATACCGAGCAAAAAGGAAGCACCGAGAAAAATCCGCTCTTTACTGTAGAAGAAAGTGACGTACCCTGTAACGAGGTATTGTCGTACTATATTATAGAAAAGTGGGTGTTTGACCGTAGAGCTTCGAAATATAAGGTTGAGATAGATGCTATTTGCCCTGTATTACATCGTAGCGGCGATTTTGGAGGAGAACCGGTGCGATATCCCATGTTCTGGTTGCGATATGACGATTTGCGTCCCTACATGGCACAGCAGTATATCATGACAGGCGATGCCAACCAAGTGATGCAATACAATTACGACGACTACTTCAAAATGGGTATGTACGATGGTGACATATACAAAACTCGTAATTTGCGTAATCAGTCGTTGATGCAGCTTTTCCCTACCGATTCGTTGATGAAGCATGCACAAGACAGTATAGAGCTGGGGCTCGATACGTTTGGCCGTCAATTGTGGGTACCTACTCCCGAAGAGGTAGAGGCAGCACTCAAAGCAGCCGAGGCTGCCGGTGATACTACCGATATAGAAGAACCGGTTGCCGATAAGAAAGTATCTGTCAAAAAAGAGAGCAGCAATAAGAAAAAAGAGCGTTCGTCGCGTTCTTCTCGCAGCAGTAGCAAGAAGAAACCCAAAGCGGTGAAGCAACAACAATCGTCGGGTAACAGCGCACCTATACGTTCGGTGCGTCGTACGAAATAAAAGAATTTGTTTAAGAGAAGAGCGAGGGCATCCCAAAGTTTTGGGTGCCCTCGCTCTTTTTTATGTTATGTTCTTATGGAGTGAGAAATAGAGAGGTATATCAAATATTGACAGTTCTCCTGCATCGTTTTATAGGATGCATGTGTTGCAGTTACAGATAATGCAAAATGCGATAGTTGACAGAATAAAGCGTTGCGTAACTTTTTATTTTAGAAAAATTGCATTACTTTTGAGACTGAATTTATACACGAGTTTGAGACCTTAAATAACTATCATAAAAAACAGTTTCTATGTATTTGTTGGGATATGACATAGGAAGTTCTTCGGTGAAGGCTTCGCTTGTAGATGCAGTCTCAGGACGTTGTGTCGCTACCGACTTTTTCCCTAAGAAAGAGATGGCAATAATGGCTGTTGCAGCTGGTATGGCCGAACAGTACCCCGATGAGTGGTGGCGTAACTTGCAGCTTGCCACCCAGTCGGTATTGCATCTTGCAGGTATCGACAAGCAGGATATAAAGGCCATAGGCATTTCTTATCAGATGCACGGTCTTGTAGCGCTCGACCGTGTGGGGAACCCTTTACGTCCAGCCATTATATGGTGCGATAGTAGGGGCGTGCCTTATGGTAAGGCTGCTTTTGATGCTTTGGGCGAAACTTATTGTTTAGACCATTTGTTGCAATCGCCTGGTAATTTTACGGCCTCAAAACTGGCGTGGGTCAAAGAGCACGAGCCTGACGTATATGAACGTATCGATAAAATATTGTTGCCTGGCGATTATATAGCCCTGCGCCTTACGGGGAATGCTGCTACGACACTCTCGGGGCTCTCAGAGGGTATTTTCTGGGACTTTAGGGAGAATTGTGTTTCGCAACCGCTTATGTCATATTTTGGCTTCGACAATGCCATTCTGCCGCATCTTGTACCTACAATGGGCGAGCAGGGATATGTTACAGCAAGGGCTGCACACGAGTTGGGCTTGCAAGAAGGCACTCCAGTGACATACCGTGCAGGCGACCAGCCCAACAATGCTTTGTCGCTTAACGTGATGGAGCCCGGCGAGATAGCCTCTACGGCCGGTACGTCGGGTGTGGTTTATGGTATCAGTGACCAAATAGCGTGCGATAGGTTATCGCGTATCAACCTTTTTGCACATGTCAATCATACGGTTGAGCATCCGCGTCTCGGGCTCATGACCTGTATCAACGGTACAGGTATCCTCAACTCGTGGCTCAAGCATAATGTCGTTCCGGCCGATTGTTCTTACGACGATATGAATGCTCTTGCAGCGCAAGTCCCTGTGGGTGCTTGCGGCGTGAGTGTGATACCTTTTGGCAACGGAGCAGAGCGAATTTTGCAAAATCGCGAGACAGGTGCTTCGGTACATGGACTGAGCTTTACGACGCACGACCGTCGCCATTTATTGCGTGCCGCGCAAGAAGGTATTGTATACTCGTTCATGTATGGTATGGAGATTATGGCCAAGGCTGGTATGCAAATTTCTGTTATCAAAGCCGGTGTTGCCAATATGTTTCTTAGCCCCATTTTCCGTGCCACCTTGGCAGGTATTTCGGGTGCAACTATCGAGTTATATAATACCGATGGCTCGGTGGGAGCAGCCAAGGGAGCCGGTATAGGAGCGGGTATCTATGCCGATACACGAGAAGCTTTTGCTACGTTGCAGCGGTTAGATACGATAGAACCCTCGGTAACAGATGCTGCTGCGTATCGCGAGGCGTATGAACTGTGGAAATCACGGTTACAACACTGTATAAGAGAGTAAAAAAATGAATTTGTAAACTTTATAATACAAAAAAAGATGGCAAAAAAAGAGTATTTCCCCGGTATAGGAAAAATCAAATTTGAAGGTAAAGAGAGTCGTAATCCGCTTTCATTCCGTTATTATGACCCCGAGAAGCTAATCATGGGTAAGAAAATGAAAGATTGGCTGCGTTTCTCCATGGCATGGTGGCACACTTTGTGTGCCGAAGGTAGCGACCAATTTGGCGGCGGTACCAAGACATTCCCATGGAACGAAGCAAGCGACCCGTTAGAGGCTGCCAAGGATAAGATGGATGCCGGTTTTGAGATTATGCAGAAACTGGGTATAGAATATTACTGTTTTCACGATGTAGACCTCATCAGTGAAGGTAAAACTGTAGAGGAGTATGAGGCTAACTTGAAAGCTATTGTAGAATATGCCAAGCAGAAACAGGCCGAGACCGGTATCAAGCTTTTGTGGGGTACGGCCAATGTATTTGGTCATAAACGTTATATGAATGGTGCCTCTACAAATCCCGACTTTGATGTAGTTGCCCGTGCCATTGTGCAAATTAAGAATGCTATTGATGCAACCATTGCTTTAGGAGGCGAAAACTATGTATTCTGGGGCGGTCGCGAGGGCTACATGTCGTTACTTAATACCGACCAGAAACGTGAAAAAGAGCACATGGCTACCATGTTGCGTATGGCTCGTGACTATGCCCGCTCGAAAGGATTCAAAGGTACCTTCCTTGTAGAACCCAAACCTATGGAACCTACTAAACACCAATATGATGTCGATACCGAAACGGTGATAGGCTTTTTGCGTGCCCACGGTCTCGATAAGGACTTCAAGGTAAACATTGAGGTTAATCATGCAACACTTGCCGGCCATACGTTTGAGCATGAGTTGGCTTGTGCCGTCGATGCAGGTATGTTAGGCTCTATCGATGCCAACCGTGGCGATTATCAAAATGGTTGGGATACCGACCAATTCCCTATAGACAACTTTGAGCTTACACAAGCTATGATGCAAATCATACGCAATGGGGGTTTGGGTACCGGAGGTATGAACTTCGATGCAAAGACACGTCGTAACTCTACCGACCTTGAGGATATATTTATTGCTCACATTGCAGGTATGGATGTGATGGCACGTGCTCTGGAGTCGGCTGCCGAGCTGTTGGAGAAATCGCCTATTCCATCGATGCTCAAGGAGCGTTATGCCTCATTCGACAGCGGCATGGGCAAAGAGTTTGAAGAGGGTAAGCTTACCTTTGAGCAAGTATATGAATATGGCAAGAAAGTGGGTGAGCCTCGCCAAACGAGTGGCAAGCAAGAGTTGTATGAGGCATACCTCAACATGTATTGCTGATTCCTGCACATTTTTATATGCGTTCCCGCCTGTTGTCTACAATGGGCGGGAGCCTATTATCTATGCAATAGAACTATCACAAAAAGAAATATCATGACAGACGCACAAAACGGAAGTAAATTATATCTTACAGGCATTATATCGGTAGCCATTTTAGGAGGGTTGCTCTTTGGCTACGATACAGCAGTTATATCGGGTGCCGAGAAGGCTCTCGAAGCCTTCTTTATTGAAGGCAATTTCGGGTACAATAAGTTCTTGCATGGTGTGACGGCATCGAGTGCTCTTATAGGGTGTGTCATAGGAAGCGCCTTATCGGGAGTGATGGCATCGGGATTGGGTCGCCGTAACTCGTTGCGCGTAGCAGCCCTTTTGTTTTTCGTCTCGGCCTTAGGTTCGTTCTATCCCGAATTTCTGTTCTTTGAAGAAGGCGACTCATCGTTATCATTGCTTATAACATTTAATATCTATCGCATAATAGGCGGAGTAGGCGTTGGCTTAGCCTCGGCTGTATGTCCTATGTATATTGCTGAAGTTGCTCCCTCGAATATTCGTGGTACATTGGTGTCGTGTAACCAATTTGCCATAATCTTTGGTATGCTGGTGGTATATTTTGTCAATTATCTTATCTTGGGCGATAATCTCAACCCGCGAGTTATCGATGGTGCCATTGTAAACCTTGCGGGCGATGATTACGAGCGGGTACGATGGACGATAGACAAAGGTTGGCGTTACATGTTCGGTTCAGAAGCCGTACCTGCAGGCCTTTTCGGTATATTACTCTTTTTCGTACCCGAGACACCACGCTATTTGGCTATGGTTAATAAAGACAAGCAGGCTTATGATATCTTGGAGAAGATAAACGGTCGCAAGAAAGCTTCGCAAATTCTTGCAGAGATAAAAGCTACAGCCAGTGAAAAGACAGAGAAACTCCTTACTTACGGTATCGCAGTTATTGTTATAGGTATCATGCTGTCGGTGTTCCAGCAGGCGGTAGGTATCAACGCCGTGCTGTATTATGCACCGCGCATTTTTGAGGGTGCGCTCGGAGCCGGCAGCGACGGCATGGCGCAAACGGTAATAATGGGTATAGTCAACATTGTCTTTACTCTGGTTGCTATTTTTACGGTCGATAAGTTCGGTCGTAAACCGTTACTTATAGTCGGTTCGTTAGGTATGGCTGTGGGTGCCTTTGCTGTGGCCATATGCGATTCTATGGGGCTTAAAGGTATTATCCCCGTACTCTCTATTATCGTATATGCAGCCTTCTTTATGATGTCATGGGGACCTATCTGCTGGGTACTCATTTCCGAGATATTCCCCAACACCATACGTGGAGCTGCGGTCGCCATAGCCGTAGCCTTCCAGTGGGTATTCAACTACATTGTGTCGTCTACATTCCCGGCTTTGTATGAGTTCAGCCCCTTCTTTACCTACGCCATGTATGGCGTGATATGCGTTATTGCTGCACTCTTTGTGTGGCGTGCAGTACCCGAGACCAAGGGCAAGACGCTCGAAGATATGACCGCCCTTTGGCGTAAGAGAAAGTAAATTGATTGGATTATATAAGTGGCATGAGGTAACGATATATCCTCTCTTCATTGATAATATGAAGAGGGGATATATTAATTTTGAAATAGAGATACAATCTCAATGTATAGGCAGGTATATGTTATGAATATGTTTCCATGTTGGTCGTGCTATATTATTGCATGGTTGTTTTTGAGGTTGTTGGGTTAACGATTAAAAATAGTTGTTGTGAAGGAACATATTTCCGGTCGAAAACATTACATTTGAGGTCATGAAACGTTACTATCTTTTATATACCCTATGTATGGTAGCGATTGTCGTTATGGTGGGATGCCAAGGCAAAACATCGCGTGAGGCTGTACAAGAGGAGAAGCCTGTAGTAGAAGTGCCTCGCTTTGATGCCGATAGTGCTTATGCTTATGTCGAGCATCAGGTATCATTAGGTTATCGAATACCTGGCACAGAGACGCATCGGGCTACTGCCGAATGGTTAGCCTCCAAATTGAAGGAGTATGGTGCAACGGTGACACGGCAAGAAGCTGTTCTCACTGCATGGGATGGTACCCAGTTGCCTTCTGTAAATATCGTTGGAGCTTTTTCACCCGAGAAGGCAACGCGTATATTGTTGCTTGCACATTGGGACTCAAGACCTTATGCCGATTACGATACCGACCCGTCGTTTCACCGCAAGCCTATTGATGGTGCTAACGATGGTGCCAGCGGTGTAGGTGTATTGCTCGAAATAGCTCGACATCTGGCCGACAATCCGCCGCAAGTAGGGGTAGATATTCTCTTGCTCGATGCCGAGGATTACGGTGCGCCTCGCGATAAGGTAGACGATGGTTCTTCGTGGGCTTTGGGAGCGCAGTATTGGTCGGAGCATCCCCACAAACCAGGTTATAGGGCACGCTTTGGCATTTTGCTCGATATGGTAGGGGCTAAGGGGGCGACGTTCTATCGCGAGCAGTTTTCACAATATTGGGCATCGGCCATAATCGATAAGGTATGGGCTACTGCCGCACGACTTGGATATGACTATATGTTTATCAATGAGTCGGGTGGAGGTGTTACCGATGACCATTTGTATATCAATCGCTACGGTATTCCTACCATTGACATCATACATCAAGAACCGCAGTCGCTTACGGGCTTCTTCCCATATTGGCATACCCGCGGTGACAATATGGATAATATAGACAAAACTGTTCTCGAGGCGGTAGGTCGCACGGTTATGACAGTTGTTTATGAGGAAAAAGCGCAATAGCGTGTTGCATGCTTATATGACAAGACTATATAATTTGTAGCTAAATATCAGTAAACAAAATAATAAGGAAATGACAATAGATGAAATTCAAGATGAAATAATCGACGAATTCTCGGCATTCGACGATTGGATGGACAAATACCAGCTATTGATAGATATGGGCAATTCACTGCCGCCCTTTGACGAAAAGTACCGGATAGACCAAAATCTTATAGAGGGTTGCCAGAGCCGTGTATGGTTGCATGCCGAGTATCACGATGGGCTTATTTTCTTCTCGGCCGATAGTGATGCCATTATTGTGAAAGGAATTATTTCGTTGTTGATTAAAGTCCTCTCGGAACGTACACCCGACGAGATTCTCTCTTCAGACCTTCATTTTATAGATGCCATCGGACTGACTGAACATTTGTCGCCCACACGTTCCAACGGCTTGCTCTCTATGGTGAAACAAATGCGCCTTTATGCTCTTGCCTTCAAGACAAAAGGTGAAGAAAACAATGCACAAAAATGAAAAAAATAGCACTCTTCTGCTCCTCGTCAGAGAGTATAGACACTCTCTATACGAACGAAGCTGCTACTATAGGCGATTGGATAGGCCGTAACTCTTGTACGCTGGTATATGGAGGCTCGGCACGTGGATTGATGGAAGTAGCAGCACTACATGTACATCAGTCGGGCGGTAAGGTGATGGGTGTTATTCCCCAACGTTTTGCCGACAAGCACATGGCCAGCTCGTTTGTAGACGAGTTGGTGGTGACTTCCGATATGCAAGACCGCAAACGCCGCATGTTACAAGCCTGCGATGCTGTCGTTGTATTGCCTGGTGGAGCTGGTACGATGGATGAGTTTTTCGATGCTTATGTATGTCGTAAGTTAGGTTATATACAGGCACCCATAGTTATTTGTAACACGGGTGGTTTCTATGACCCGTTGCTCGCACAATTGGAGCGATGCTATGCCGAGCATTTTGCTTCACCACTTGAAGCCGGTATGTATCATGTGGCCGAGAATGCCGATATGGTGTGCCGTACTCTTTATCGATTGTTCCCTACATTAAAAATACAACATCATGGAGAAAAGTAAATTGTATACACGTGGTGGCGATACGGGTACCACATCACTGGTAGGTGGTCAACGGGTCGCGAAAGAGGATGTACGTCTTGAAGCTTATGGCACAGTCGATGAATTGAATGCAGCCGTAGGTTTGCTGGTGGCTCTTTTGCCGGCCGACAATACTGATGCCCGATTGTTGCGTCACATACAAAATTGTCTTTTTGTTGTAGGTTCGTCGTTGGCTACCGATATAGACACCACACCCCTCCACGAGGCCAGTCGTCTTGCCGAAGGCGAAATTTCTATCATAGAACGTCGCATTGACGATATAGATGCTCTCTTGCCGCCGCTCAACCGTTTTGTGTTGCCTGGTGGTTGCGAGGGTGCAGCGCGAGCTCATCTTTGCCGCACGGTATGTCGCCGTGCAGAACGTCGCGTTTGTGCTCTCTCGGTCACGCATACCGTTGCCGAGAATGTAATGAAATATATAAATCGTCTCTCAGACTATTTTTTCGTTTTAGCTCGTTATCTGAACTTTACGGCTCATTATCCCGAATCTTTTTGGGGTGATGAATAAAATTTTTTTGCAAAGTATGTAACAAAAGTGCTATTGAGTACGTCTTCTTTGTGAAACCATTAAAAAACGGAAAATATGAAAAACTCAAAAGTATTCTTTATTGCATTAACTGCTATGGCTCTCCTCCCGATGATGGCTTGCGGAAGAGTCCATATAGAAAGTAGCGAACGTTTTGTTACGAAACCTGTCACTCAGAAATTAGGTTCTTTCGATAAAATATCAGTCGACGGGTCGGTAGATGTAGAATTTACCGTAGGAAACTCGCGCAGCATGGAAATTTATGGAGCTGATAATACGATACAATATGTAGACTTGTCGGTGCGCAATAATACACTTTACGTAAGTATGAGTAATGATGTACAAATTTATGGCAAATCGCGTCTTACCGTTTTGGTTACTGCCCCGACTCTTACCGAAGTCTCTATATCGGGTAGTGGCGACGTAGAAGTTTTGGGACGTTGCAACACTCTTACTGAGGTCTCTATATCGGGTAGTGGTGATATAGACGTTCGTAATCTAAATGTCGACTCTTTCACGGCTTCAGTGACAGGCAGTGGCGATATAGAGCTGAACAATCTCACGACAAAGAACGCTTCTCTACGTGTTTCGGGTAGCGGCGATATTGAGGTGCGTGGTACTGCCAACAAGGCAGCTATTACGATAAATGGTAGTGGCGATGTCGATGCCGAGCATTTTATTGTACGTGAGCTTGATGCTGTTGTTTCGGGTAGTGGCGACATCGAGTGCTACGCTGAGGAGCTGCTCAATGCTACCGTATCGGGCAGTGGAGAAATCTCTTATCGCGGTAACCCTGCCAAAATCAACCGTTCGGGACGTGAATCGTCGATACATCGCGATTATTGATGTCGCTGTAACTATTGTCATACCGTCAAAAGGATAGTCTCTTTTGACAAGCCTTAAAAAAAAGGGCTACAACAGATTGGAATTTCTGTTGTAGCCCTTATTGTTATGGGCGGTTTTGCCGGATATTATCGGAAAAGGGGTGGTAAGTTCACTCCCTTTTTTTAGCGTAATTTTTAGCTTGCTCAGCAATGAGTTCGCTGTCAGAGAAGTAGTCTATACGCATGGCGTGACGTACACGGTCGAGAGTTTCAGCTGCTTTTTCTCGAGCTTTTTCGCTGCCTTTTTTCAGTATTTCGTACACGGCCGGAATATCTTGCTCAAACTCTTTGCGTCGTGCCCGTATGGGAGCCAACTCTTCTTGCAGAATGGCTTCGAGGAATTTTTTCACTTTCACATCGCCCAACCCACCTCGGCGATAGTGAGCTTTCAACTCATCGAGGTTAGGATATTCGGGAAGATAGGCAGCAAAATGTTCGGGGCGACAGAATGCGTCGAGATAAGCAAAGACCGTATTTCCCTCTATCTTGCCGGGGTCTGATACTCGCAGATGATCGGGGTCGGTGTACATCGATTTTACTCGTTTGCTCACTTCGTTTTCAGTGTCTGACAGGTATATGCAGTTATCCAGCGATTTGCTCATCTTTGCCATACCGTCGGTTCCCGGCAGGCGGCAGCATACCGAATTGGAAGGGAGCAGTATCTCGGGCTCTACCAGAGTCTCGCCATATATATGATTGAAGCGACGTACTATCTCGCGCGTCTGTTCTATCATGGGCTCTTGGTCTTCGCCTGCAGGTACGGTAGTGGCGTCAAATGCCGTGATGTCGGCAGCCTGGCTTATAGGGTATGTAAAAAAGCCCACCGGGATGTTAGCCTCGAAGTTGCGCAGCTTTATCTCGGTCTTTACTGTGGGGTTGCGTTGCAGTCGCGATACAGTGACAAGGTTCATGTAGTAAAACGACAATTCGCACAGTTCGGCGACTTGCGACTGTATGAAGAGAGTGCTCTTTGTAGGGTCTATGCCGCATGACAGATAGTCGAGTGCAACCTCTATGATGTTTTGCCGTACCTTTTCGGGGTTGTCGGCATTGTCGGTGAGAGCCTGAGCATCGGCTATCATAATGTATATCTTATCATAATCGCCTGTTTCCTGTAGCTCTACGCGACGTTTGAGAGAGCCTACATAGTGACCTAAGTGCAGACGGCCTGTAGGGCGGTCTCCTGTAAGGATTATTTTTTTCATATCGGGTAATGTTTTTGTTTTTCTGTTTTGTGAGACAATATGTATTTTATCTTGGCAGCATTTTGCTATATTCTGCCGGGAGCATTTATTTAATTGGAAGTGTTGTCGTCGTTGTCTTTTCGTCCTAAGAGTCGGTTGAATTCCTTGTCGTCACCTATGATTTCACATGCTTTTATAAATGTGGGGTCAGAGGGGTTCATGACCATGAAGTAGGCTCCCGTATCGAAGAGGTCGCGGGCGATGAGAGCTTTCAGTTGCCTGGCAATCAACTCTTTCGACCGTGCAGCCTGTTCTTCGTTGTATTTTACACTATCGGCATCGCCCAGTTTCTTCAGCTCTTGCATCATCTTATCGTCGACCTTGAAATTCTCTACAAAATCATATACTTCTTTGTACTGGTTTGCAAGTCGCTTGCGATTGTGGTCTATATAGTTGATAGCATATTGGTTGAGAGTTCCTTTAGCCACAATATCGCGGTGATAATCGGTGATGCGTGTAGTGTCTAAGGGAACAAAAACGTCGGGCATGATGCCACCTCCACCATATATGGTGCGGTGGTTTACAAGGGTGCTGTATTGCAGCGAGTCGGCAAAATGTATGCTGTCGGCGTGCATCAGTTCGCCGTTGAGGTAACGTGTATATATGTCGCGGGCATACGCCTCGTTGCCTTTGTCGTAAGGTTTCTGTATACAACGTCCCGCCGGGGTATGGTAGCGCGCTACAGTGAGGCGTATCATGGAACCATCGGAGAAGGGAATGGGGCGTTGTACCAAGCCTTTTCCAAAGGTACGTCTTCCTATGACAACGGCTCTATCCCAATCTTGTAGGGCGCCGGTGAGAATTTCACTCGACGATGCACTGCTTTCGTCTACCAGAATTACGACTTTTCCCTGGTTGAAAGTTCCTGTTCCCTCGGCTATTGCTTCACTGCGAGGAGCCTTGTCGCCTTCGGTATATACGATAAGTTGTCCGTCGTTGAGAAATTCGTTAGCCATATCTACCGCACTCATCAGGTAGCCTCCTCCATTGCCTTGCAGGTCGAGAATGAGTTGTGTCATACCTTCCTCTCGTAGCTTGTCCAAAGCCTCAACAAACTCGTCGTGAGTGGTTGCCGCAAAACGGCTTACACGTATATACCCCGTTTTCCCGTCTACCATATAGGAGGCATCTATACTGTATATGGGTATTTGTGCGCGCGTGATACGGAAAGCAATAGGCTCTTTGCTGCCTTTGCGTAGTACTCCTACATCGACTTTCGTCCCTTCCGGGCCTCGTAGCCGCTTCATGATGTCGGTATTTTTCATTTTTACACCAGCAATGGTGGTGTCGTTTACCGTTATGATGCGGTCACCTGCTCGCATGCCCACACGTTCGGCCGGGCCGCCGGCAATGACTTGTATCACGTAGAGAGTATCTTTGTTCATGTTGAATTGTATGCCTATGCCACTGAAGTTACCTTCCAAAGGTTCGTTCAGTTCGCGCGTTTCTTCGGCAGTACTGTATGACGAGTGGGGGTCGAGCTGCTCGAGCATTCCTTTGATGGCATCCTCGACCAGCTTGTTGTCATCGACAGTATCGACGTAGAGTTGTGTCACGGCAAACAGGGCCGTGTTTAGCTTGCGCATAGCATCTGAGATTTGAGCTGTTGCTATGTTGCCTATGACACCTGCGATGATGCAGGCGACAAGTATGGTGCTTCGTTTCATTTTCTGGGAGTATTTTGTTTTTCTATTTCGGGTAGTATCATTCCGTCGGGGAGGAATTCGCTCACTTCGTGGCCGAAACATATCAGTTCGCGTACTGTCGATGAACTGATATGGGCGTATATGGGTTCTGTAAAAAGCACAATGGTTTCCAGTCCCGATATGACGCGGTTTACGTCCGACATAGACTTCTCATACTCAAAGTCTATTACCGAGCGTGCCCCTCGCAGCATGAATTGAGCTCCATGGCGACGTGCTATATCTACCGTCAGTCCGTCGTACGATATAATGCTTACCCGAGGTTCGTTGGCATATATCTGTTGCAACATCGCCTTGCGTTGAGCTTCGGTAAACATCGGTTGCTTTTTGGTATTTGTACCGATGGCTATCACTATCTCGTCAAAGATACACAGTCCGCGCTGTACTATCGAGTAGTGTCCCTTGGTAAAAGGGTCGAAAGTCCCCGGGAAAATAGCTGTCTTTTTAGAGTAAGTTGGTGTCATCTTCTATTACAAGGTTGTCTATGATGAAATTTTGCCTCTCCATGGTGTTGTTGCCCATGTAGAACTCCAACAGCTCATTGACGAGGTCTTCTTTACGCAGCATGACGCGATCTAAACGTATGTCGGGGCCTATAAAGAGCTTAAACTCTTCTTTCGATATTTCACCCAATCCTTTGAATCGCGTTATCTCGGCATTGTTCCCAAGACTTTCTATGGCCTTGATGCGTTCCTCATCGGTGTAGCAGTAATATACTTCCTGTCCCGGTTGTTGCCCGGTTTTCATGAGCTCGGCATCTTTGGCTGTATGACGTCCGCGGGGCGATTTGGTAGGTGTGAAGTGTTTGTTGCGTACTCTGAACAGAGGCGTTTGCAATACATATACATGCCCTTTCTTTACCAGGTCGGGGAAGAACTGCAGCAAGAAGGTGAGCAGTAGCAGGCGTATGTGCATCCCGTCTACATCGGCATCGGTGGCAATTATCACTTTGTTGTACCTCAGCCCCTCTATGCCTTCTTCTATATTGAGAGCGGCTTGCAGCAGGTTGAATTCTTCGTTTTCATACACCACTTTTTGTGTGAGCCCGTAGCTGTTGAGGGGTTTGCCTCGTAAGCTGAATACGGCCTGTGTCTCCACGTCGCGTATCTGTGTGATAGTTCCTGTTGCCGAGTCTCCCTCGGTAATAAATATACAACTCTCTTCCCTGCGGTCTATGGCATTTTTTCGTCGGTCTTCAGGGTCGTTATAGTGTATGTGGCAGTCGCGCAACTTGCGGTTGTGCAGGCTCACTTTCTTCGACCGTTCACGGGCAAGCTTGGTGATACCGGCCATAGCCTTACGCTCCTTTTCACTTTCGGTGATTTTGCGTAGCATTATCTCGGCCGTATCGCCGTTGATATGCAGGAAGTTGTCGAGCTCTTTCTTAAGAAAGTCGTTGATAAACTTGCTCACCGTAGGGCCATCGGGACCCATATCGCGCGAGCCAAGTTTGGTTTTGGTTTGCGACTCGAATACCGGTTCTTCTACTTTGATGCTAACTGCTGCTACAATGCCGTTGCGTATGTCGGTATACTCGAAGTTTTTCCCGTAAAACTCTTTGATGGTGCGTCCGAGTGCCTCGCGGAATGCCGTCAGGTGCGTGCCCCCTTGTGTCGTGTGCTGTCCGTTGACAAACGAGTAGTACTCCTCGCCATATTGGTTGCTGTGTGTTATGACCACTTCTATATCGTTGCCTTTCAGATGTATGGGCGGATATAGGGGCGTAGATGTCATATATTCGTTCAGCAGGTCGGCGAGTCCGTTGCGCGAATGATATTTTTGCCCGTTCAACACGATAGTAAGCCCGGTGTTGAGGAACACGTAGTTTTTTACCAGCGAAACGATATACTCTTCGTGGTATTCATACCCTACGAAAATAGTCTTGTCGGGAGTAAATTGTACCAAAGTCCCGTTAGCCTCTTCGGTAGGTACATAATCACTCTCTTCTATTACCTCACCGCATTCGTAGCTTACTGAGCGGCTCATGCCATCGCGGTATGATTGTATGAAGAACGACGACGACAGGGCATTTACCGCTTTGATACCTACGCCGTTTAGTCCTACCGACTTTTTGAAGGCCTTCGAGTCGTATTTGGCTCCTGTGTTCATCTTCGACGACACGTCGCGTACCTTATCAAGCGGAATGCCGCGCCCGTAGTCGCGCACCGACACGTTGCCATTGGCTACTTCTACGACAATTTGTTTGCCGTATCCCATCATGTATTCGTCTATGGCATTGTCGAGAACCTCTTTCAACAGCACATATATGCCATCTTCGTTGTGCGAGCCGTCG
This sequence comes from uncultured Porphyromonadaceae bacterium, assembly GCA_900538705.1. Lineage (GTDB taxonomy): Bacteria > Bacteroidota > Bacteroidia > Bacteroidales > Barnesiellaceae_A > Barnesiella_A. Next base: position 189,911 of record UPZG01000002.1, on the reverse strand, counting down.
CCCAATTTGCCAATATACATACCCGGACGACGACGGATGTGCTCTTTCCAGTCGAGCGTCCGTATCGAGTCCGAGTCATATTCAAGCCCCTCTATAGGGGTATTGCCTTCGATATTCTCCATAAAAAGTTCAGCGTAATAGCCGCAACCTTTTGCCAGGCTCCGCTTATGTCGGGGAGGATGGCAGGTTTCGTTTCGTTACAAAGATACTCTTTTTTCGAGAATTTTCCAATTCCCGGCACAGTCATGGCCTTCGGTATATGATGATTTAGGCTTTTTAATTATTTAATAGTGAGTGGTATGTATACTATTTTGAATACAAAGTTGAAAAACTTCGTGTTGTGTAGAGTTCTGCTTGGGGGGATGGTGCTACTGTTTAATCATGACGTGGATTTTCGAGAGCGTCTAGCATTCCTTCACAAGCATCTTCGAGCAGATTCAGTACATACTCAAAACCGTCGGCACCTTCATAGTAGGGGTCGGGTATGTGACTGGCAGTGTAGTGGCGGCAATAGTCGGCCATACGGTATATTTTCTTTTCGTCTTCGGGAGTAGGGGCTATCTCACACAAGTCATAGTAGTTATGGTCGTCCATGGCCACGATGTAGTCATATTTGCTAATCATATCACTTGTTACGCGTTGTGCCCTGTGTTCCAGCAAGTAACCCCGGCGTGCTGCCGCCGCTCTCATGCGACGGTCGGGCAAGTCGCCGGCATGACCTCCATAAGTACCTGCCGAGTCGATACGGTAGCGGGCTTCCAAGCCTCGTCGCTTTACAAGATGTTGCATGATACCCTCGGCTGCCGGTGAACGGCATATATTCCCGAGACAAACAAAAAGTATATAAGTAGGCTTCTCTTCTTGGGTCGTAAGGTCTTTGTTCTTTTTCATTCTTTTTTTATTATCCATTATATATACGGGTTTGCGCTGCAAATATTATGCCGTTGTGTTTTATCTGTTGCAAAAGAAAGTTTTATAGAAACTGACGAAGGTAACGTATATATACTGGTTTTCTATAAATAAAATGATGACGTAAAATTATCAAGTACACAAGATAGCAAGCCATCAATTAGTAAAATATGACTTAAAAAATGTGTCCGATGCACATCTATTTGGTTATAAACAATTAACTTTGCGACTTGATATACTTCACAAGACTGATAAAACGTTAGCAGAATGAAAAATAACAAGTCGCTACTTATTATAATACTCTCGGCTGCTGCCGTGTTACTTATAGGTGCAGGAGTGTGGATTTATGTGCAGAATCGTCAAATGGCCGATTTCAAGGAGCAGGTAGAGATAGACCGTCAACGCGATGAACTTGAAAAAGAGTATGCCGAGCTAGCCGACCAATATGCCATGTACGAGGGGCAAAAAACCATTCTCAAAAACGACTCGCTCATAGAAAAGCTCGAGGCCGAGCAGATAAAGGTGCAGCGTCTTTATGAAGAGCTGAAAACAGTAAAGAAGACCAGTGCTGCCCGCATTGCCGAGTTGCGTAAGGAGTTGGAAACACTGCGCGGTATCATGCGCACTTATGTGGCTCAGATAGACTCACTCAACACTGCCAATAAAAAGTTGCGCGAAGAAAACGAGTCGGTAAGACGTAAGTATAACGAAGTGTCGCAGGCTGCCGGCGAATTGCGTCGCGAGCGCGAAGAGCTTACCGAGAAGGTGACGCGCGCGTCGAAACTCGATGCCGTCAACGTACAAATTCTTCCGCTGAATAAGCGTGGCAAAAAAGCCAAGAAGATAAAAGATACCCTTAAATTGCAGATTACCTTCTCTATTGCCAAAAATGTGACGGCCGAGGTGGGCGAAAAATATATCTATGCCCGTATCACTAAGCCTGACGGCGATGTGTTGGTAAAAAATGCTGGCGACCTCTTCCCCTTTGAGGGTAGTGAAATCCCCTATTCTTGTCGCAAGCTCATAGAATACACGGGTGAGGAGATAAATGGGGTGACCTTTTATTGGGATGTTGAGGAGTATCTCTATCCCGGTGATTATGAGGTGGAAATATTTGCCGATAACTTTGTCATTGGTCGTGGTTCATTCTCTCTTTCCAACTGATAGCTACTTATATTGCTTTAATTTAGTACGAACTGCGAAATAATAGATATAAAGAGCAGCCGGTATGTCATAATTGGGATGATGCACCGGCTGCTCTATTTCTTATTGTGTATAGAAATGGGGTAAAGATAAATGAATCATCTCTCTGCAAAGACGGATGCAAGAATGTAGTAGATTGCGTTAATCCTCTTTTTTCCTTAAGATGGTTTTTATTGAAATTACAATACCGGCCACAATACATACCAATGCAATGCAGCAAGCCACGATGGCAATGCTGTCGGGTATGTCTATGTATCGTTGACCTATCAAGAGCGACGATGTAATGAGCAATCCTATGGTGTTGAGCAGTAAAGCCTTGTTTATTCTGTTCATATCGTTTCTCCGTAACGCAAAGATATAGCCTTTTGTTGTCTGCAACAAATTTTGTACCTTGTTTTTAACATTGGGAAAAGTGATTAGACAGATATCTCTTTGTAACGGGAATCGTTGTATGTATGGTAATATTTCAGTAGGGTCTTATTATATTGAGTTCGTCTTCTCTTATTGTCACGCCCAACCTAAGTGAAAAGGCTGGGCGTGACTTAGAGACTAATATTCGTTGATTCTTGGCAGTATATACGGGTTTATGGGAGATACAAAACCAAGACGTAGAGGCATTACATATCGGCGTAATTTTTCGCTCCAAGGTATTTCTATGTTATGTTGCATTGTTCCCATACATTGCAGCGATGTTGCCTCTATGGCGTAGAGAGTGGATGAGGAGAGAGAGGTCAGTGTCAGTGTCCAGTCAAAAGGATTTCCCATGATGGTAATAGCCTCGCGCGTGGGGTCGAAAGCCGGTATATCTACCTGTTTTATCTCGTAGTTGCCGGTATAGAGCACATACATACGATGCTTGTCGTCGATGATGAAGGCGTGAAACCGACGGTTGCGAAATTCTGTAAGGAAGATATGGTCTATATGCAGGCTGTCGGGCAATGCAATATGACGGCAGTATGGTCGTCCTTTTACCTGTTTCAAGTGGAAGAGTTTTCCCTCCTTGTCGGTAATGAGATACCCTTCGTCATACTCTTTTTTGACGGTTGGGTTTCCGGCTATGATTTGCGACGGAAATGTAAAGCCTTTTCGCCGCATCGCTTCGGTATAAGTGTTGCTTTTTGCTGCGTCTACTCGGTTGTCGGCCATACATATAAACTCAATTCCGTGGTCGGTGATACGGAATACATCGTCAGGCATTTTCAAATCGACCCGGCCCGACATTGATTCCAAGAGTGGATACAATTCTATTTTTGGAGCGTTGTATGACAAAGGTGTACTCTTAAACATGAAAGATTCGGTTTGTGCCATCCTTGGTGATACGGCCATACCATGTAGCGTATCAGGAAATCTTTCGTCGGCTACAAGTTGTCGGTAATAGAAAAAAGGGAATATACTGTCGAATTCTGTTTCGGTATATTTTCCCCCCTTTCTGTCGGTATAGATAGCATGTCCCTGCGAGCGATCTATCCATGCGAAATCGCCTGTTACAGTGCTATATAAGGTAAAAGGAGTGCTTAGCGGTTGTACGAGCAGGAAGTCATAGAGACTCGGTATAAGCCATATACCGAGCCACAGTACCGATATCCAAAATATTATCTTTGCGAAACGTATCATTGTTATATATTTGTGCGAGGTTAGTCTTGTTTGCCATCTATAAAACGTTGTACCGACAGCATCGGTAAGAAAAAGCAAAGTACAGTATATATTGCCAGTAACCAGGTCATGCGGTTATAAACTTCGGGATTTGTTGAGAGAAAACAAGTGCTTGTTATGGCAACAGTCATTGCTGCATTTACAATACGCCTTTTCCAGGTAGGTTCCAGTACACACCAGGCGCTCAATAGATATACCATGAAGCCGGCTATATACCACGGCAAAGCAGTGAGCAGCATGCGACTGTAAAGCTCTGGTGGCAAGAATGTGCGTGTATAGAGCCATATACCTGCAAAGTGTAGAGCAAAACATGTAAGCAGGCAGCACAATCCGTATAGTAGCATGATAGAGATGTTGAGAAAGCGCGGGTAGGGTAGATGTAACATCAGTTTCATCCGCTTTTGCTGCATTTCGGGTACAAACTGCACGATGGCAAGCAATGTCCCCACTATGACAGGCAGGTACGTGAGACGGTCTACAAATACGGCATCACGTTCCATCATCACCATCCATAAATGTTCTACACCTTTTATTCCTATTATATACCTCATTTTTATTAGGCTGTAAACCACCATGCCGCACGAAACAATCAATGCCAGCAGGCAGTAGCCTCTGGTCTTTATCCATTCTTTATATAGTATAGCCTTTTCCATAATCATAAGTATCAGTATTTTCCCGTGATTCCTATAAAAGCATCTTCAAGGTTATCTGGTTGTACTATCTGCAGGTCTGAGAGCGGTATGCCGGCATCGGCAAGTCTGTGACGAGCATCGTCGACGGGCAGTAGACTGTACATCTCTATCGAGTTACGTATACGTGAGGGAGTGAAAAATCCCTCTATCTCAGCATGCCGGTAACACTCGGGTACGTTATAGCGATAGGCGTGTATGTCGTGCATCAGGTGTTTTACGGGCATCTGTACTGCAATATGTCCGTAATCCATGATGATACAGTCGTCTATGAGACGTTCCATATCTTGTATGATATGCGAAGTGAGGAATACACTCTTTTTCCCCGTTACGGCATACTCCTTCAGATACTCTACAAAAAGACGGCGGTAGCCGGGGTCGAGTCCGAGCGAGAAATCGTCAAGGATAAGCAGCTCGGGGTCTTGAGCCAATATCAATCCCAGTGCAACCTGCGAACGCTGTCCGCACGACATGCGAGCTATGCGTTGCCCGGGTGTAACTTTTAGTAGCGACATCAGTTCGTAGTAGGCCTCTTTTCTCCATCGGGGATAGAATGCTGAGTAAAATCGTTCTATCTGTGTTATGGTCATAAAGGAGTATTGCACATGGCCTTCGAGCAGCAGTCCTATATCGCGACGTTTCTCGGGCGCAATTTTTTGTATTGTCTCGCCGAAGATACGGCATTCTCCTTCGCGAGGTTTCAGGTAGCCGTTCAGTATATTGATGGTTGTGGTTTTACCTGTTCCGTTTTTTCCCAGCAATCCCAAAATGCGGCCTCGTGGTACGTCAAATGACAGGTCTTTGTAAATGAGTCGTTTGCCATAATAGTGAGTGAGATGGCGGCATTCGATGATATTTTCCATATTCAAACAGTATAGGAGTGTGTTTGCATTGATATTTCCGAGCAATAGTTTTGTATATCCTAAAAAAGGGAAATCATCCTATATACAATGCAATTGCACTTGCCAGATGTAAGACATCAATACGGCACTCCTTAATGGTTAATTAAAAGAATAAAAGGAAAGCAATAGGAATTGCCATACCGGCGAGCAATTCTATCCCTCCTCGGCCTATGAGCCCCTTGTTCCCTTTGAGCATTATTACGCCGGTGACTATTATCACTACCATTCCTATGGCAAAGATGTCAGAAAATATGGTCCACCATTTCCCCGGATTATAGTGCAGCCGAGTCATACTGCCTATTATCGGACGGCGCTTCACCGACTCATACACCACATGACCTGTTGCCAGTTCTACCCATAGATTTGAGCCGCCTTTGAGAAACACCTTCATCTCTCCCGGTTGCGGGAAGTAGTGTTTTGTATAGTTGTTTTCTTCTTCGACGGTTCTTAACAGCTTTATTACATCGTTATGGGTTATATCTTCCTGCGCAGGCATCCGGTATGGTGCTTTATACTCTATTCGCTTTACCGAGTAATGTGGGTTGATAGTATCGTGGTGGTTCATTACCAATCCCGATACGACATATATCAGCAACACCCCGGCAAAAAAGAAAGAGAGGTCGCGATGGATGTTTCGGCTCCACCGGCGCAGCATGTTAGCGTTCAATCTCATACGAGGTGGCTTCTACGTAGTAAAAAGAGAGGTACTCTTTGCCACTCTTGGCATTTTCCTCTGCAATACGGCGACGGAAGTCGGCAATACGTTCGGCCACCGAGTTCCCCGTTTCGCCGCGGGCACTCTTTTCAGTATCGCATCCGGCCTCAGAGTCGCCATGTTGCTCGGCCGTTTGGGCTTTGGCCTGAGCCTCCCAATTTTGCAGGTAGGCCTCATCGACACGTTGTTCCTTCAATATACCCGTTATGGTGACGATGTTGTTGACACAATCTTGGCTGAAAGCCCCCAGCTTGCCAGCCTCTACACGTATTACCTGTGTGTCATCGCTGCCCATGACGAAAATTTTGCGGGCGCCATGTTTGCAGGTATGGGTACACACCCCTTGGAAAGTCACCTCTGTACCGGTGAGCGAATCGGCCTCGGCCAAAAGCCCGTCCACCTCCATGATAGAGGGTGTCGTCTCTGCAACAGTTTGCGAAGTTGTGTTTTTCTCACCGTTGTTATTGCAGCCTGTCATGCACATACATGCAGCCGCAGCAGTCGCAATAATAAAAAATCTTTTCATGATTGTATAGTTTGTTATGTATGATTACTGTTTTTACTTTGACTCCTCCGGGAGAAGAATCCCCCGGAGGAGTGAGTGAGAGAAAGTTATTGTTCTATGCAGCGTCTCGTCAGAAAGTAATAACCTTTTTGTCGTTTACAATATATACGCCTTGCGGCAGTGAAACGAAGTTTGAGCCTTCGGCCGCTTTTCCGCTGTATACGATTTGTCCCACCGTATTATAGATAGCTACGTCCGTGGCTTCGTTGCAGACGATTTTCACGCCGCCCTCCTCGCCGTAAATGCGGGTGTTGCCGTCGGCCGTTGCACTCTGTATCGCCGATGCCAGGTTCTCTACGTTCCAGCTTGCAAGAATGTTGCCCCAACCTTGTGTCTCGGTGGTGACATCAGAGTTATAGAAAGTCGATGTGTCGCTGTTGCTTCGGGTGAAAGTGTAGAGGTTATTTCCCTGTTTGAGGCAGCTCCATGCCGTACTCATGCCTCCACCTGAAATGATTTCTATATCTCGGGTGCGTTCCCATGACGATTCGTCATATATGTCCAAGAATATCGAACCGAGCTTGTACCCGAAAGCATACAGCGTATTATTGCTTTTGAAAGCTCCGTAATATCCGCCTATCGATTTACCGTTGACAGCACCACCCAACCATGAACCATCGGTTGCACTGTATTTGACGATAAATCCTTCTTGCAAAGTTCCTGTGCTGGCAATAGAGGCCTGCGCAGCACCGTTAGCTCCAAAGCCTCCGACGATATGTCCCATTACATACAGCTCATTGTCTATCATTTGCAAACGTTTTATCTGTGTAGTATGCTTACCGTTAGAAGCAGGAAATGCTTGTATCGTTGAAATCCATTCTGCGGTAAATCCTGCAACGTCGATACATCCTATTACAATGTCGTCATACAAGGTAGGTGTTACGTTTTTGCCGTCGATACTTACGACAGTTGTCCCGTCGTTGCTCTTCATGTTGCCTGCGAAATAGAGTTTACCGTTGTCATAGAGCATATCCACGATTTGGTCGCGAGCGATGATACCTTTAGACGTGATATGGTCTACATAGTTTCCCTCGTTGTCCATTTTCACCAATAACAGGTCGCCGTTCGTATCTTGCGAGTCGCCGTCCCACTCTGCGACGTTATGGGGTGTGAGTGTCACGGTTCCATTGTTGGCATTGGTAAATACAAGCGTTTTGCGGTATCGGCCGGCGATATATATGTTTTGCTCTGCATCTACGGCTATGGCATACGGGTCTACGCCGTCGGGTGTACCCTCTGTATAGTATGAGGCAAGTTCTTCGGGTTTAGTATCCACTTCTACTTTCTTTACCCATTCTATGTCGCCTAAATTGCCGATTTTTAAGATAACGATATACTGTACACGGTATCCTGTGTTCCAATTTTCTAACGTCCATTCACTGCCGTCGGCATCGGTAAATTTCGGATATTTTTCAGGATAACCGCTGGCGTAACGCATTTTCAGTGCCAATACGGCACCGCCGTCTGCTGTAGCAGCTATGTTTGACGAGTTGATGGTGAGGTCGCCCGAGTTGCTGTAAACGTTCCACAACAGCTCCCCGTTACTGTCCAGTTTCATCACCAGGGCGTTGTAGTTGTCCGAGTTGGCCGTTGTCGCACATCCGGCACCCACCTGTGTCCCGTTATAATAAACAGGGTTTCCGTCACTCCTCGACCCGAAGGTGCAGAACGTAAGCAGGCCCCCGTCGGCACTCTCTATGATAGAGTTGGGGCTTTCGCTGTTGCTACTGTCGATTGTTCTTGCCCAATTCAGTTCTTGGGCCGACGCGCCGAGCGACCATGCAGCTATCGACGCAATGAGTACAAGTTTTTTCATCTCTTTTTTGTTAATTTGTTAAATAGAGTCCTTTTGTCACATGTTTTGTTTGTCGTTTTTCAGCTGCGCAGGAGTCGGTACCATATGCTCTCTTGCACTCCTCGGGCAGCGGCGTTGCAAAAGTACAGCCGCCGCAATCACGCCCGCAATCCCTATAAATGGGTATTCTTGTGTTAAAATCACCATTTGTGGCGATAGGCGGCTATATAATGTTTGCTCTATCTTTGCCCACGCCAATCGAGTAGCGTATTATCCTTGTTGCTGACACGACTGTTTATTTATCGTCACACATGGGGCGCAATGAATATGCGAGAGTATGGCCGATTGTAATTTTCAATATACCGTCACAGCATGAAATATTGTTATGTCATACTATTGTTGCTCTTTTCCTTTTCATTGCATACGATTTGTTATGCTGTGACTTTTTCTTATAAAGGAGTTGTTATCGATGCTGCGACAGGTGATCCTCTTTCCTTTGCCACAATCTCGTTGAGTGGCGATAAGAGCTACTCGGTACTTTCTGACGAACATGGTTTTTTTTCTATTGCCGCTGTTGTTGAGGATGTTTACAGACTGCAAGTTACGTATGTGGGATACAATCAGTTACGCCGGGAACTATCGATTCACGAAGATATTTCGGCGACACTGAAACTTACACAGTCGAGTAATGCACTTGCCGAGGTGGTAGTGACGGCACACGAGTCGCAGGGTATCGTGAGTTCCTCGAAAATAAACCGCGAGATGATGACACACCTCCAACCCACCAGCTTCACAGACCTGCTCGAACTCCTGCCCGGTAACATATCCCAAACACCCCAAATGGGACAGGTCAACTCCATACATCTGCGCGAGACAGGTACACTCGGCGCTTCGGGGACACCTGTCTCCAACTCCGATTACTCCATATCCTCTTTGGGGACACTCTTTGTCGTAGACGGGGCACCCATCAATACCGACGCCAATTTGCAGAACATACCCGGCACGACCGATGCCTCATCGCCCGAGTATGCCCGTGACGCAACCAACAAAGGCGTAGATATGCGCACCATCTCTACCGACGATATCGAGAGTGTCGAGATTGTGCGGGGCATTCCGTCGGCAGAGTATGGCAACCTTACCAGCGGTTTGGTCAATATCAAGCGCATACGTCGCACAACACCTCTTACTGCGCGTTTCAAGGCCGATGAGTATAGCAAATTATTCTCTGTGGGGAAAGGCTTTTCTTTCGACCGCTATAATATGCTGCTCAATGTCGATGCCGGATTTTTAGACTCCAAGGCCGACCCCCGCAATCACCTCGAAAACTACAAGCGCGCCACCTTTTCGTTGCGCATCACCCGCGATTGGATAGGCGAGAAGTGGCGGCTGACGTGGTCACCGAGTGCCGACTATACCGGCTCGTTCGACGATGTAAAAACCGACCCCGACCTCTCTTACCAGAAAATCGACACCTATAAATCGTCCTACAACCGGGCTTCGGTTACCAACAATTTCAAGCTGCTGCTCCCTCACGTTCCGTGGGTCAAGGGGATAGAGCTCTTTTCGTCGGTAAGCATGCAGAGCGACCGTCTCGAACGCCGTAAGCTGGTCAGCCCGCAACGGGCTGCGGTAGCCCCCACCGTGTGGGGCGAAGGGGTACACGACGGGACTTTTATCTTCTCGGAATATGTTGCCGATTACGTTAGCGATGGTCGGCCTTTCAATGCTTTCTTGAAGGCAAAATCAGAGTTGGAGTGGAAGCTCTCTCCATTCAGGCTCCTGTTGCGTGGCGGATTGGAGTGGAACTACTCTAAAAATTTTGGTTTGGGGCAGATTTATGACCCGTCCCGTCCCCTTTCTGCCTCATGGAGTACCCGGCCACGAGCCTATCGCGATATTCCGGCCTTGCAAAATTTATCTTCCTTCCTCGAAACCAATGCCGTAGCACAAATAGGAGAGCACGAAGCTGAGTTGCAAATTGGAGTGCGTTCTATCATGATGGTAGGAATGGACGAGCGCTATCTCCTGCAGGGGAAGCCCTATCTCGACCCCCGCATCAACCTGCAATGGCGTTTTCCCTCTATCCGCGTCGCAGGGAAAGACCTCGACATAAGCCTCTCGGGTGGTTTTGGCCTTACCACGAAAATGCCTACCCTCGATTATCTATATCCCGATACATGGTACAACGACATCGTGCAGCTCAACTATTACGACACCCGTAATCCGCTCGAAAACAGCCGGGTGAATATAATCACTTATATAGAGGATATTACCAACTATGAGCTTCGTCCGGCCCGCAATACCAAGTGGGAAGTCCGGGCCGACTTCTCTTACAACGGCAACCGCCTGTCGGTATCCTATTTCCGGGAGAACCTCACATCCGGCTTCCGCTATTCCTCATTCTATGCCCCCTTTGCCTACCGCGAGTATGACCATACGGCCATCGATGCCGATGCTTTGCAAGGGCCCCCCTCGCTCGACGATATACCCTACACCGACCGAGTCCGCCTGGATGGTTACAAGCAGGCCTCCAATGGCAGCCGGATAAGTAAGGAGGGGGTCGAATTTCAATTCTCGTCGCAGCGCATTGCGCCGTTGCGCACGGCGGTTGTCATCAACGGGGCATGGTTCCGTTCCATTTATACCAACAGCCTTCCCATGTTCGAGACGGTATCCGATGTCGTTGACAACCGTCCTGTTTCCGACTCCTACGTGGGATTGTACGATTGGAACGACGGCCGCATCAACGAGCAGTTCAATACCAATTTCATGCTCGACACGCAAGTCCCCGAGTGGGGATTGATATTCTCTACCTCGCTACAATGCGTCTGGTATATCTCTACCCAGCAAATGTGGCGCAACGGCGTGCCCGTCAGTTACCTCGATGTCGCCGACGGCGAGTTGCATCCCTACACCGAGCAATCGGCTGCCGACCCCCGTTTGCAATTCCTTGTCAAAACCTATAACGAAGCATCATTCCGCAAGCAGACTGTGCCTATTGCTCTTTATGTCAATCTTAAGGTTACTAAGAATATAGGTAAGTGGTTGCGGCTGTCGCTCTTTGCCAATCGTTTGCTCGACTATCTGCCCGATTATACATCAAACGGCTTGTTGGTGCGTCGTAATGTGGAGCCTTATTTCGGCATGGAGTTGAATTTCTCTTTGTAATGATGTAAAAACGATGAATATGAAAAAAGTTATTTTTATGATTATTTCTGCTGTGCTGACATTGCTGTACGGTTGTGAGAAAGAAAATGGAGTAAACTATGTAGCTGTATCGGTTATAGTCGAATATCCTGCCGACCTCATATCGCCGCAAGTAGTGTCGGAAATCTTTGAGTTTCGCAACATTACCACCGGCAACGTTACCTCTTACGACCAGCGCGACGGTATCCTCCTGCCCGCCGGCCTGTATGACTGTTCCTATACGGCCGAGGTAAAGCATCTTTTTGGCAGTGATACCCTCACGGCTTCGGTACAAGGCATGACGCGCTCGGTACAACTTTCTCCTGCTTCGTCGAAGGTGACGGTCAGCAGTTTCGTTCTCGAAGACAAAGGCGATTTTATTATTCAAGAAGTGTTTTACACAGGCACTCTTTATCCCACAGGAAAACAATATAATGGTACCGGATATGTCAGAATATACAATAATACCGATCGCGTTTTATATGCCGATGGTCTCGCATTTATGGAGTCGAAGTTCAGCACAACGCAGAAATACGATTATACGCCAGACCTTCTCTCGTCGCACATGACTGTTCATGCCATCTACGTTATCCCCGGCTCGGGGCAGGAACATCCTGTTGCTCCCGGAGAGTCGCTTATCTTGTGCGATACAGGTATCGACCATCGGTTGGTCAATCCCAATGCCTTTGATTTGAGCCATGCCGATTTCGAGTGGTACGATGTCTCTTCTTCGCCTTCCAATCTCGATATAGATTCGCCCACAGTCCCTAACCTCGACAAATGGTATTGTTACACAAACAGTTTCTTTATTTTGCACAATCGGGGTTTCAAGGCATGGGCTTTGGCGCGTATCCCTACCGACAAGGAGACATTCCTTGCCGAGAACTACTACGAGTATGAGTACACCATGGTGCTGCCCGCAGGTACATTCCCTATGAGCCAAAAGGCTTATAAGGTGCCTAATGAGTGGATTGTCGATGCCGTGAATGCCAGTGTGGCCTCGGAGTACGTGTGGAATGTGACCGATGCTTCGCTCGACCGTGGATATACCTATTGTGGAGAAATCGACCATGATAAGACACGCTATTTCAAGAGTGTACGTCGTAAGTTGCTCTACAAAACAAGCGACGGTCGCTGCGTGCTTAAAGATACCAATAATTCAACGGTTGATTTCAATGCCGGTTGTGTCCCCTCTTTGATAGAAGAACAGCATACAGCAGTCGATGCCAATGGAACACCGTCTGTTACTGTTACCTATGATGGCGTGACACCTGTCGAAGAATAATAGACAACCTTATTGTACTGTTGCGAAAATGACCCTTGTAAAATCGCTCTCGCTCCCCCTCGTCGCTTTTTTGTGTGCGGCGCCGGCATGGGCTGCCATGCCGGCCGATACCGCATCGCTTCCGGCCTCCCCGCCCGGCACTCAGGAGCGCATGTGGGTATACGCCTCATGCTTTCAGCTTTTTGCCGATGATGTATATGCCAACCCGGCGGCACAATTTCATCGTTATGACTTTTCCTTGTCTTCTGTATCGCTTAGCGGAGAGTATGACAAAGAGAGTCAGCCGCTCTACTATGAAAAGGGCGACGGGTATGATGCTTTTGCTTTCGATGCCGATACATATATCCGTCGTACTGATTTTGTTTTATGGGGTGATGCCGCTTATAGTAATAGCCGTCTGCGTAATGTCTGTTGGAACGAGACCTCCGACCCCCATTTGTTATATCCATATCTTACAGCCGATTCCGTAGGGGGTGACATTAATAAGGAAAGTTATTCTTTTGCGGGCGGTTATGCCGGAAGTGCCGGCCGCTTTGCATGGGGGGCACAGTTTTCTTATGCAGCTACTATCGCATATCGTGGGGTAGACCCTCGTCCTAAAAATGTAACCTCGCAACTCTCTTTACGAGTAGGGGGTACATATCTTTGGGGTGACTATGGAGCAGGGATATTTTTTGAAGGCGAAAAGTACAAGCAGACCAATGATATAGATTTTTATAGCGAAATGGGTAGCTCCAAGGTATATCATCTCACAGGTTTGGCAATGCACTATGTGCGCTTTGCAGGAAATAATTACGAGTCTTATTACAATGGTTATCGTTGGAAGGCCGGAATGGAGTTGCATCCGCTCAGTCGTTCGGGGTGGCATGCATGGGGTGTGGTAGAACGTTTTACTTTTGAGAAAATATTATCTTCTCTCAACGAATTACCCATGGCGGCTGTTACCGAATATCGAGGCTCGGCCGGCGCAGGGTATAAACTGCGTATCGACACTACGGCTTCGTGGGGAGTGGCGGTAAAAGGTAGCTATGTTGACCGCCGTGGAACCGAAAATATCTTCGGCGACGCTTCTGGCAATATCTATCAGCAGATAGCCTCCACGCAACCCTATCGCAATCGCGTGGCAATCTTTTCCTTATCGGGCTATTACGAAGGCGGAACATTTAAGCGGTTCTCATATGCCATACAGCCCCGAGTGAGTAATTCTATGTTCTCGACAAGTTATGCTTATCCGGCACGCAGTATGTTGGTCAACCATTTCGATGTAGCTGTCGACCTCTATCTTTCGTATGTCGTAGGCCGTTCCCTTTGGAGGCTTGAAGCCGGTAGCGGTTATCGCAAGGCCTATGATTGTAATATCGCTATTACCTCAGTAGAAGGGGGCGACGATGTGCTGTTACCTGTCTTGCAACATACCTATCGCAGTCTTGCTGCTGACGATTGGCGTGTGGAGGCATCGCTTTGCTATGCCTTCAGCCTTAAAAATGATTATACGTTGGCTTTCTGTCTGGCCTGGCAACATCGTCGCTACGATATAGGTATTCTTACCCATTATGCATCGACATCCCTCTCTTTGGTATTCTGAGTCAGCGGTATATAGATGGTGTCGCGGGGGATGGACGATATTGTCAGTTTCGTTTGGTTTATGCCGGGTGTTGCAATTCGTATATAATCGATTGCAGAAACTCGTTGAGACTTATGTTGTGTGGTAATTTCAGTTTGTTGCGCAGTCTGTTACGTTTCGTATAGATACTCTTGTTGTTTGAGTGGTTGAAAAGAATGCGTATCTGTTGAGGTGTGAAGTTGAGGCACTCCATACAACACATATTTATATCATCGTTATTAAGCTGCGGATAGTTCTTTCGCAGATAGTCGGGTATATTGCCGTAGTAGAGAGTCACGACTTTTTGCAGGTCGTTCAAAACCGACTCATTATTATAGTCGCACGATTTCAGGTATTCGCGACATTCTCGAAAGAACTCCTTGTCGTCGTTCTTGCAAGCATCGGCCATCTCTGATAGCCGGTGCAGCGTTTCTATACGTTTATCGAGGGTATTGATAAATAGAAATTTACTATCGTTTTGCGAGTCGGTAATCCTTTTCAGTTTATCGAACTGTTGCTTCAATGATGAGTAGTTGCTCTTTGCATCTTCAAGCAGCCCGTAATACTCATTTATTTGTGTCTCTTTATAGCGAAGATATAACAACAAGATGAGGAAGAAAAGAATGACAGCTCCAGTCAATATGGCTGTAACGATGATATGTCGCATGCGCAATATGTTGTATGACTGTGCCAATAGCTGGTTTTTGTATTTTATTTCTAATGCTTTTATTGAGTTCTCTACTTGCTCGAAATGCACCTTGTTGGCTGTCTCGGTATATTTTTCATTGCAGGCCAGAGCTTCTCGATAACGTTGCATGTCTCTGAGGATATCGCCTTTCAGTGCATAATATCCCAAGAGCATCTCGTCACTCTCTTTCGCTCGGGTTGCATAATGTTCTATGTAGTAGAGAGCCGAGTCGTTCTCGCCCATGTGGTGGCAAATATTACTCAGTAAGAAATATTGTGCCGTGTCGGCCACACCATTACAATAGTGGTCGAAAGCATTCATTAATATATTCTTGGCTTTTGGCAGGCAACTGTCTATATGAGCATATAGTGAGGCACGGTATATTTCCGTTTCATATAAAATGGAGGTATCGGCAATGCTTTGGGCCAAGGCTCGTGCATGGTCTAATGCTGCCAAGGCCTGCAATGTATCACCCATGCAGTCGTATGCGTTAGAGAGTGATAGATACGAGAAGCATGCATTTTTCGTGTTGCCGCTTTGTAGATAATGTTCTACAGAACGTTGGTACATTTTGACCTCCTCTTCAATGTTATATTGCGAGCTGTACAAATAACCACGGTTGGCAAACAGTAGGCCCAGCATTTCGTCGTTTTGCGCTTCTGTAAGGTAGACTTCAGCCATGATAGAGGTCTTAATGGCCTCGTCAATCTCTCCGGCATTTTCATGTATTCGAGCCAGATAGTAGAGAGCAATGCCATATTCGGGGTCGCTTTTATGACAACTGTAATATGCTATTGCCGGGGCAATTACAGAGTCAGAGGCAAGGTCTATCCCGGTTTTATCCAATGCCTGTGAGTAGAGTAAGGCATATCGGGCTTTCCCTTGCTTTGTTTTTATGTTGTCCTGTTCAATACCATCGAGTAGGGTGAGGGCGCTATCGGCCTGTTGTTGCATAACTGTGGCTGCGATATCTAATGTCTGTATAATACTTTGCTCCTCGTTACGGCAAGCTGTAATGAGGAGTATAGCAGAAAGGAGTGTTGCGATGAGGTATACAGGACGTGTCATGTTGCGTTTCTTGTGTTGTAGTGTAGTGATGGGGGGCAGTAGTAGCAATACTATTGGGCAAACTCCCTGAGCAGTTCTTCTAACGATTCTGTAGGAGCCAATCCGAGCTTCTTGCGTAATCGCTGCCGTATTTTCCTGATAGACTCTATCTGGATATTCAGTATGAAAGCAATTTGTTTGCTATCGAGTCCCGAGCAAGCAAAGGCACAGAATCGCAATTCGTGTTCGCTGAGGCTCGGATACTTGTTCTTGAGCTTTTGGGAAAAAGTGGGATGTATCTTTTCGAAAGCCTCTTTGAAACCAAGCCAGTTGGTGGCATCTTGCAAGTGGTACTTTATTTGAGTATCTATGGTCTTGGCAATATCGGCCGGTACTTTCCCGTTCTCGTTGGCATCCATGATTTGTTGTTGTATCGATTTCAGGGCATTGGCTTTCTCTTCAAGAACCATCAAGTTGAAGCATAAACGACGGTTTTGGTTCTCAAGTTCCAGTCTTCTCGATTCGTTTTGCAAGCGTTCATTCTCCAATAAAGTTGTAAGTTCACGATTTTTTGCCTCTTCTAGCTCTTGCTCCATTCGCTCTTTCATCTTTTTATTTCGCAGAATGACGATGATACCCGCTATAATCAGAACTATCAATGCCGCGAAAAGAATCATTATTTGTTGTAACAGCATTCTTTTCTCCTGTTCTTGTTGCAATTGAGCTTCATAATTTCTGATGGTATTGAGCGATTCGGTTTGCTTTATCTGTGATGCATACGTAATATGTTCTGTCGAGTCCTTGAAGGCGTAGTATTTGTTCCAGTAAATTGTAGCGCTGTCATATTGTTGTATGGCAGTGTAGTTGTATATTAGTCCGAGAATACAACTGGACACAGCAGGGTCTCCTCTTTTCTCAGCCTCTGTAAGAGCTTTATGATACAGATTGATAGAGGCATTATACTCCTTGCGCAAGTAGTGGTAAAATCCTATATGAGTATTGCGTTTATATTCGAGTATAGAGTCTGTTATAGGTAATTTGGTAAGGATATCAATATAATGATAGTATGCCGGCATATCGTTGGCGCTAAGCAGAGAACGCAGCAAGGAGAACAATACACTGGCATGGTAAGCCGTATCTTGTTGGGCTGCAGAACTCGATTCCAAAGGTAAAAGAATCTTCAAAGCCTTCTCTCTTTCGCCCTGTTTGAAGTAGCAGTTGGCTATGTTGAGCTTTACTTTTGTTGTAGATATACTGTCACCGTTTGCCTTGAAATATTTTTCTGCTTGCTTAAAGTTTTTCAAAGCCGATTCGGTCTCATTCAGTTGGTCGAAAAGATTCCCTAACTTATTATGTGTATCGGCCAAATAACCATAATTTTTCTCTGCGTTATATTTCTCGGCAGCTTGTATGAGAAGTAGGTAATCATTGAACAAGTCGCCTTTTGCTTGATATTTTTTGTGTCGTTGCAGTAAATGGATACGTGCAGTGTCGGGTTCTACAGCTGCTGAACAGTGAAAAGTAACAGAGACTAATAAAACAAGAACTAAAAGTAACTTCATACCGCAAAAGTATAGAAAATTAATTTTGTCCCTATATTGTCCCTATCAGAAATTACGTTTTTTTGTAAGTTGGAGCAATATTTGCATTGTAAAAATCAAACAAAAAAAGTGCTTATGAAAAAAATTCCTTTTACTCTGGTTTGCAGTTTCTGTATGGCGCAATTTCTCAGCGCTCAAGAAGCTCTGCCTTTTGTAGAGTCGTTCGACGAGGCATCCTCGATGGAACGATTTACGGTGGTAGATGCCAACAACGATGGTAAGACATGGACGTACGATGCTAATGCTAAATTGGTACGTTATGATTATCATTCATACAATGCAGGTGACGATTGGCTTTTTACTCCAGCATTCAATTTGGAGGCTGGTAAGGAATACAAAGTATCCTTTACCACGCAAGGAAAGTATATGTCAACGTATGAGAAAGTGTCAGTTACCGTAGGAAAAGATTTACAACCCTCCAGTCACACAGATTTGGGCACTGTTGTCGTAATGTGGAACAGTGAGTTCCGTCTTTCGGAATTTCTTTTTACAGTACCCGAAACAGCAACTTATCATGTGGGCTTTCATGAGATAAGTGACCCCGATACATATTATCTTTTCCTAGACGACATCCGTATAGAAGAGATATCAAACGAGGTCGCTCCTGCTACGGTTAGTGATGCTTCGATTACTCCGGGCGAGCAAGGCGGCTTGTATGCCGATATTTCTTTTATTGCGCCTTCTCTCAATGTAGACGGCGGCGAGTTGTCGTCATTAGATGCAGTAGAGGTATACCGCAATGAAGTTGGTAACCCTATTAAAACTTTCGAAAATCCTGTTATGGGTGAAACTTGCCAATTCCGCGATGAGGTAGAAACTTCTGGAGAGTATACCTATACAATAGTAGCTCGTAATAAAGGTGGTGAGAGTGAAAAGGTAGAAGTGTCTTCATATATAGGTTACGACGAGCCTCTTGCTGTAAACGGATTGGATGTAAAAGTTGTCGATGGCTGTCCTTCTTTGTCATGGCAGGCTCCGCAGGCTGGCGTTCATCAAGGTTATGTCGATGTAGATGCTCTTACCTATACAGTTATGAGAGACGATACTGTATGCGTACAAAGCGGTTTGTCGCAACAAAATTTCGTTGATGAGAGCATTACTTTTACTACTACTCAGCAGGTATTGGCTCGTTATACTGTATGGGCTGTCAATGGTGAAGTTGCCGGCGAACAAGATACTACATCATATGTAGTTGTAGGTGAGCCGTATATGGCTCCTATGACCGAGTCTTTCATGATGACTGAAACTGATACCTATCCCTGGTATTCTGAGAATATAGGTACCAATAACGAAAAATATTGGATAGTGATGACCTACGGTTATAGCCCACAAACTTATGCATGGGACGACGATGCTGGTCTTATCACATTCCGTTCGGCTGTTGCTCCCGAAGGAACTACCGAGCGCTTCCATTCTCCTATATTCAACATATCGGAAATGGTACATCCTGCCTTATCATTCTATATGTTCCATACGGCCGATGCAACAAACCAAGATGGTTTGCAGATAGAAGTTTCTGCCAATGGTGCCGACTGGCAGAGTGTAGGTGAGAAATTTATTTTGGGTACAGCTGCAACCGAAAACGAATGGCAGCAACATGTTGTATCGTTGGCTTCTTTTGAAGGTTGTGACAGCTTGGCTTTTGCCCTTAAAGGTATCTCGGCTCAAGGACGTAATATACATGTAGACTGTATATCACTTTTTGACGACTGCTACGATTTGCGTCCCGCATCGGTAGTAGCTGATGGATGGGTCGACCCCGATAAAACTTTTATCGTTACTGTTACGGTAGAAAATAGCGGTGCTAAAGAGATTGACTCATATTCTGTAGAACTGTTGCGTAATGGCGAAACCGTGCAAACGCAAGATGCAGCAGCTTCATTAGCAGCCGGCGAAACCGCTCAGTTTATGTTTGATTGTTTCGAGACTCTCGATGCAGCCGATTCCGACATTGCATATTCGGCACGTGTCGTATGTAGCAAAGATGAAAAGGCCGACAACAACCTCTCTGACGAAATAATCGTGAATGTAGTAAAACCAGTGCTTCCTATCGTATCGGGATTAGGAGCTTCAACAGAAGGCCTTAACGTACATCTGTCATGGATGCCCGCCGATAATTACGAAAATTACCCGGTAATTACTGATGATATAGAGTCTTATGAAGCATTTATCATAAGCAATGTGGGTAACTGGACAATGGTAGATGCCGATGGCGAAATGACAGGTATGTCGAGCAATACTTCTCTCTATCCTAATATTGCCGCTCCTATGGCATTCCAAGTTTTCAATCCTGTTGAGGCTGACATCGATATGGAAACTTACGAGTTGACTTGGAGTCCTTATTCGGGTAACCAATACTTACTTGGAATGTATAATGAAAATCCTGAGGTGCCCAATGACGACTGGTTGATTTCTCCTACGGTAGAAAGCGCTAGCGAGGTATCGTTCTATGCAAAATCTGTCACTATAGGTTATGCCCTTGCCAAGGTTGAGTTCCTATACTCTACTACTACTGCCGACCCCGAGAGCTTCCAGGTAATGGATGCCATGACAATACCGGCTACATGGAGTCGTTATACATATCGTCTGCCTCAAGATGCAAAATATTTTGCGATACACCATACATCATTGGGTGGATTGGGATTGATGATTGATGATATTACCTATAAACCTATTACAGGAACTCCAGAGTTAGAAGAACCCATGGGATATAACGTATATCGTGATGGTGTCAAGATTACGTCTGCTCCTGTTGAACAACCTCAGTATGACGATGTTGTACCTGTAGAAGCCGAGTACCAATATCAAGTAACGGCTGTTTATCCCGCAGGTGAGTCGTACTATTCAGAACCGCTTGTGGTACGTACAAGTTCGTCACTTTCGTCGGTTACAACTTCCGATGGTACAGTATATGGTAGCGACGGTGTTATCAAGGTTAACTTGCCGCAATCGGGCATGTTGAGTATCTATGCTACTGATGGTACAACTTTGGTTAACCGTTGGCAAGCAGCTGGTATCGATACAATCTCAATGCCTCGCGGACTTTATATCGTCCGTTTTGACAACCAAGTTTGGAAGGTAGTAGTTCGTTGATAAGTATATGCTGCGGCTACATTTTATGAGTCGCAGCAATACTGTTTTTCTGATGAAAAGGTTGCTGCAAACTCTTGGAGATGGGAGTTTTGCAAATGTGCAATGAGAACAGAGATGCAGGAGTTGTACTCATAGCAGCATGAGGTAATGCTTCTGCTACGTAAAGTGTCTTTCCAGACAACTCCATGTTTGCTCATTCTTGACACTTTGCTTTATGTTGTCTTTGCACAGAGTGCAAGGCTGTGGTAGAATTTTTTGATTCACCACAGCCTTTTTGTATATTGATATGAAGCTCTTATATCCTTTATACGAGCCCTTGTATAGCCCTTTTTCTGTTTGTCGGTAGAACATCTTAAGCCTCATGATGATGTGTGTGTGCCGTTTATTCGTTGATATTATATAACTTTGCAGTCTGATAAAACAGGTCTTCACTAGCTTTTATTGGAGTCATGATTTGTCTCGCAGAAGTTATAGAACAGTTGTCGTTCCACTAAAAGCGAGAAGACAAAAAAAATTGCAAGTATGGATATAGAGAAAAAAGAGTCGGCTTTAGTTTGTTTTTCAGGTGGACAAGATTCTACAACCTGCCTTTTTTGGGCGTTGAAGCATTTTGCATCGGTTCGTGCTGTGTGCTTTCGTTATGGTCAAAAGCATGAACGCGAAATAGAAGTGGCTCGTCGCATTGCCGCCGGAGCTGGAGTACCTTTTGAGGTTCTCGACATGGAGTTGCTGGGGCAACTTACGGTGGGAGACTCGTCGCTGACTGATGCTACCATGCCCATGGACAAAGAAAAACCTGCCGATGGCTATCCTAATACTTTTGTACCCGGGCGCAATATGTTGTTTCTTACTTTTGCTGCCGTTGTGGCTTTCAAGCATGGTATAAAGCATCTTGTTACTGGCGTTTCGCAGGCCGATTACAGTGGCTATCCCGATTGTCGCGATACCTTTATGCGTTCACTGAATGTTTCTCTTAATTTGGCACTCGATACACAGCTCATTATTCATACCCCGTTGATGTGGATGGACAAGGAGCAGGAGTGGGAGCTGGCCGATGAGTTGGGCGTTTTTGACCTTGTGCGCAACGAGACACTCACCTGCTACAACGGCATTATAGCCGACGGTTGTGGCGAATGTCCTGCATGTAAATTACGTAAGCATGGGTTAGATGCATTTCTGGCGCATCATCCTGAAAAAAAACGCGATTGACGTGTCACATGTACCACTCTTATTTTCTCCTAGCACGTGGATTGGATAAATACTCTTTTTATTGAACATTCGGCCTTGCAAGCCATCATTGTGTTGTCGTTGATTTCGGCAATAGGATTGGGCTTAGGCAAGGTGCATTTCTTCGGCGTTTCTTTAGGGGTCACATTTGTCTTTTTTGCCGGCATTTTGGCAGGACACTTCGGACTTTCCATCGACCCCCAGATGCTCAATTACGCCGAAAGTTTCGGCTTGGTTATCTTTGTGTATGCTCTTGGCCTACAAGTGGGACCGGGCTTTTTCAGCTCGTTCCGCAAGGGTGGTGTACAGCAAAATATGCTGGCTACGGGAGTTGTGCTGATAGGTACACTTATGGCAGTGGCCGGGACTTACCTGATACCCATCTCTCTCCCCGATATGGTGGGATTGCTATGTGGAGCTACTACCAACACACCGGCATTGGGAGCCGCACAACAAACTCTGAAGCAGATGGGCGTAGATGCCAGTGCTCCCGCATTGAGTTGTGCCATGGCCTATCCGTTGGGCGTAGTGGGTGTAATTCTATCCATTCTTTTCATCCGTAAGGTATGGGTACGCGACAAAGACTTGAAGGTGAAAGATATTGATAACGCCAATCAGCCGTATATTGCAGCATTTCAGGCTCACAATCCGGCCATCTTCAATAAGAGCATCAAGGAAATAGCCAATCTTAGTTATCCTAAGTTTGTCATATCGCGGTTGTGGCGCGACGGTAAAGTGTGTATTCCTACGTCAGAAACAGTCATCCGTGAAAATGACCGTCTGCTGGTTATCACGTCTGAGCGCTTTGCTCCGGCTCTTACGCTCCTTTTCGGCGAGCAGGAGCATACCGACTGGAATAAGGATGATATTGATTGGAATGCAATTGACAGTCGTCTCATATCGCAACGCATTGTGGTGACGCGTCCCGAACTCAATGGTAAAAAACTCGGTTCGCTTCACCTCCGTAACCTTTATGGTATCAATATAAGTCGTGTCTATCGTAGCGGCGTGCAACTCCTTGCAACGGCCGGATTGCGGCTTCAATTGGGCGACCGTCTAACGGTTGTAGGCGAAGCTGCTGCCGTACATAATGTAGAGAAAGTATTAGGTAACGCCGTGCGCAGTCTTAAAGAGCCCAATCTCATAGCCGTGTTTATAGGTATCATTTTAGGGTTGGCGTTAGGGGCTGTTCCCTTCAACATCCCGGGAATATCGGCACCTGTAAGGTTGGGACTTGCTGGAGGCCCTATTATTGTGGGTATTCTTATAGGTACATTTGGACCACGCATACACATGGTCACTTACACGACCCGTAGTGCCAACCTTATGTTGCGCGCCCTCGGTTTGTCACTCTATCTTGCCTGTTTGGGGCTTGATGCGGGAGAGCATTTCTTTGAAACAGTATTTCGTTCCGAAGGACTGCTGTGGATAGGTACGGGATTCCTTCTTACTATTGTGCCGGTGCTTATCATGGGTATATTGGCATTCAAGTGGTTGCATGTCGACTTTGGTACTGTCGTGGGTGTGTTATGTGGCAGCATGGCCAATCCTATGGCACTGACTTATGCCAACGAAACTATTCCTGGTGATAATCCGTCTGTGGCATATGCTACGGTATATCCGCTATCTATGTTTCTTCGTGTCATTATAGCGCAGGTATTGTTGACATTTTTGTTGTAATAGATATTTGCTATTCTCACCCTATGTGGGCTTTCGGTTTTGTTCCGATAGGACAAAATAATCCCCTTGTATGCAACTCACGATACATGTTGCATGCAAGGGGATTATCTATGAGGATGCGTTATAACGTCGTATGGTTTTACATGATACCGCGGTCACGCAATTTTACTTGCCATTTCCAAGCTGAAGCCAATGTATCGTCGAGACTTTCTTGAGCAGTCCATCCCAGTACTTTATTGGCCTTTTCGGGGTTAGCCCATACTTGCTCTATATCACCTTCGCGACGTCCTGTAATTTTGTAGGGTACGGTTACTCCTGTTGCACGTTCAAAGGCAGCAATCAGTTCCAGTACCGAGACTCCGCGTCCGGTACCGAGGTTAAATATCTCTATCGGTTCGGCCGACTTGTTTTCTATCATACGGTTGACGGCTATGACATGGGCCTTGGCAAGGTCTACGATATTGATGTAGTCTCGGATACAAGAGCCGTCGGGCGTGTTATAATCGTCGCCGAAGACACTCAGTTCTTTGCGTATACCCATAGCCGTTTGAGTGAGGTAGGGAACGAGGTTTTGAGGAACTCCTTGTGGCAACTCTCCTATTTCGGCGCTTGGGTGTGCTCCTATCGGGTTGAAATAACGCAGCAAGATAGCGCGGAAAGGAGCTCCTGCATGTATCGTGTCGGTAATAATCTCTTCGCATATCTGTTTGGTATTTCCGTAAGGCGATACTGCCGGTTTGATAGGTGCATTTTCGTCGACCGGTAGTACATCGGGTTGCCCATAAACGGTGCATGATGACGAGAATACGATACCCTTTACGCCGAATTCAGGCATAAGGTCGAGTAGATTTAGCAACGAAACAAGATTGTTGCGGTAGTAGAGCAGAGGCTTTTTCACCGACTCGCCGACAGCTTTGCTTGCGGCAAAGTGGATAATACCTTCTATCCCCTCGTAGCGCGAGAATACCGAGCGCATGGCCTCTTTGTCACGGCAATCTACTTTCTCGAAGGCCGGACGCTTACCAGTGATACGGTATATACCGTCGAGTACTTCTTCGTTAGAGTTTGACAAATTGTCTACCACTACTACTTCAAAACCTGCATTTTGCAGTTCTACAACCGTGTGCGAACCTATATATCCTGCACCTCCGGTTACCAAAATCTTTTTTCCCATAGTATAATTAAAATTAATATACGCTATTGTGTAGTTTTTATTTTGCAAAGATAATATAATCGGGAGTAAAGCGAAACAGGTGTAGATTTAATTTCAGTTTAGATTATAGTTTTCGTGTTACGTTTTGCCAATGAGCAATAAGGTAGCCGATAAGAAAAATCAGATAGAAAAATGGTGTTATAAACCGCTATTGGTAGTCATGAATTGCAATAAAGGTCGTTACTTTGCTTGCATTATTCAAATAATAGTTATAACTTTGTGCAGCAATGCGAAGTAAAGAAAATCTTATTACATAAGATTATAGATAAACCCCTCCCTAATTTTTATGGGATAAGCTCTATTAAGAGCTGCGTGACGACAATCCGTGAGGATAGGCGTCACGTTTTTTTATGTCTGTCTTTTTTGTAAAGTGTGTGATGCTTGTAGTGGCTTATGCTTGGTTGGTATGGAGTATGTTGTTGGCGACGCACAACGATACACAATAAGTAAGTATGGTGGGGTGATTGGGTAGAATGTCGTGTTCTCTTAGATGTATAGAAATGAGAAATATCTCTTGTCACGTTATTGCATAAAAAAATGGCTCTGACAGATTTACTTTGCGCTGTCAATCATCCCAAAAAGAGTTATATGAAATCTGCCAATTATCGTACTTACAATCGCCGTAGGCTTATGCCTAAGGATGAGAAGGCACCCATCCCGGCTATATCGACCTTCGCCCGCGAGGGTTCTGATGTGCTTGAAGAGGCTTATGCCGCATGGAGTGCCATAACAAATTATCGTGAACAGCGTGTGCGCAATCGCAACTATACCTTTGGAAAGCAATGGGGCGATGCTATAATGTTGCCCGATGGACGTACCGTTACCGAGGAGCAGTACTTGCGTGAGCAAGGTAAAGTGCCACTTAAGAACAATATGATACGTCAGCTCATAAAGAATGTCTTGGGACAATTTCGCGCTACGCAAACCGAGCCCGTGTGTATAGCGCGCGACCGCCGGGAACAGGAGTTGGGCGAGCTTATGAGTGCTACCATGCAGTATGCCTACCAGCATAACAGGTTGTATGAGCTGGACAGTCGTACGTTAGAAGAATTCCTGATTTCGGGCAGTTGTTTCCATAAAGTGGGTTATGGTTATCGTCGTGGCAAGCAAGATGTGTGGGTCGATGCCATATCGCCGTCGCGTATCTTTTTCAACAGCATGGAAGATAGCCGATTGTGGGACTGTACGCTGATAGGAGAGTTGCACGACATGTCGTTGGCCGATGTGATAGCCCGTTTTGCCGTTGGCGATGAGAAAGGGGCGAAGCGTCTGGCCGAAATATATGGCGATGTAACAGAAGAAAATTTGTATCATACCTACGATACGCTGAGTGGTGAGCGGCTCGACAATCTCGATTTCTTTATGCCTGTGACTTCTGACCGCTGTCGGGTTATCGAGGTGTGGAAACTCGAGAGCCGTCCTCGGTTACGATGTCACGATATACTTACAGGTGAGTATTACAAGGTAGAGACCGATGAGCGTAGTCATATAGACGAGGTAAACAAAGACCGGGTGGCTACAGCCAAGGTACAAGGTGTCGATGAAGCTGATGTACCGTTGATAGAAACCGAGTGGTTTGTCGATAACGTATGGTATTACAGGTTCTTGTCGCCTCTGGGCGATGTGCTTGACGAAGGCGAGTCGCCTTACTGGCATGGCGAACATCCTTATTCACTCAGGCTGTACCCGCTTTTCGACGGAGAGATACATTCGTTTGTCGAAGATGTCATAGACCAGCAGCGATACATCAACCGGCTCATTACAATGATAGACTTCATTATGGGCAGTAGTGCCAAAGGAGTACTGCTCTTCCCCGAAGACCAAATACCCGATGGCATGACTATCGATGATATTGCCTCTGAGTGGACTCGTTACAATGGCGTTATACTTTTCCGTCCCAAACCCGGAGCTACCATGCCACAACAAATATCGGTCAACGCTACTAATGTAGGAGCTTATGAGCTGCTCTCGTTACAGATGCGTTTACTCGAAGATATATCGGGCGTACACAGTGCCATACAAGGTAAAGCTGTAGCGAGTGGTACACCGTCGTCGCTATATGCACAACAGATACAATACTCGGCAACCAATTTGCTCGATATTTTCGAGTCGTTCAAGACATTCCGCGAGGAGCGCGATACTAAAATCATGAAGACGATACAGCAGTTTTATGATGACGAGCGTTATCTGGCTATTGCCGGTAGTTTCTGTGGAAAAGATGCCGACTCCTATACGCCCGATGAGGTACGCAATACCGACTTTGACCTGACGATAACCGAGTCGGCATCGTCGCCGGCTTACAGACAAGTCTCTAACGATTTCTTGCTGGCTCTCTTTAACTCGGGGCATATCTCGTTGCAAGACTTGCTTGAAACAGGGGCATTCCCCTTTGCCGATAAATTGTTGCAGCGCCTTCGTGTCAATGCTGATGCGCAAGCTGCACTCTCCTTGCAAACCATGCCTGCTGATGGGCAGCAGGCGTCTGTCCTGGCAACGTCATCCGAAACTCAGTCGGCAGGGTCACAGGCTACGGAGCAGACAATGTAGCCCGATGCTCAAACTGCCATACTCTCTGAAGAACAGCATACTATATTGTCGCCGATATACTAACCCGATGCTTGTGATGAGCTGATGAAGGTATATCCTATATTATTTGAAAAAACGCTATAAATCGTACGGAGCATATTGCCTGCCATCATAAGAGGAATATAGTAGCAGTTTGAGTATAAGACCAACTCCGGAAATATTTCCAGGGTTGGTCTTTTTGCTTCTAGACGTGCAGAAAGTATTTTAAAGGGGATTAGTTATGTACTGATATAATGGGCTTTGTAAGAGTTATTTCGGCCTGTTATTGACTGTAAGTAGATGTGCTGTACGCGGGTGCTTGACCTGCCATATGTGAAAACTTTGTTTTTGTTTGCCTCGGCTCTTATCTTTCACTATATTTGTAGAATATATGATATAGTCTGACAGAACCAAGTAAGAGCGTTCCGTTAACTTTGTCTCTTACGTTCTTCTCTTATATTCATTGCACGGTGTAGTGCTTATTTGCTTGTTGTGTCTATATATGAAATTAAAATGTGTGCGCCATGATTGATAGAGAGATGTATGCTGCTTTGCACAAGCGGCAAAAATTGTTTTTCAACGAACACATTACGCGTGAAATTCCATATCGTCTTACAGCCTTGGACCGTTTGCGTGAAGGTATCATAGAGCATGAGGCCGATATTATACAAGCATTGCATGATGATTTGGGAAAGTCTCCTTTCGAAAGTTATACGACCGAGATTGGCTTAGTCTTGAACGAAATAAGGTATATTCAGCAGCATCTTGCATCGTGGGCTGCCGACCGCAGATGCGTTACACCACTTATTCTCTTCGGGTCACGTAGTCATATCCACTATGAGCCGCGTGGTGTTGTACTTGTTATTGTTCCGTGGAATTATCCTTTCAACTTGGCCTTGTTACCTTTAGTGGGGGCTATTGCAGCAGGTAACTGTGTCGTGGTGAAACCATCGGGTGAAGCTCCACATATGGCGGCTTGCCTGCAAAAACTCGTCGATGAGTGTTTCGTTGATGAGTATGTAGCTGTGACCGAGCCTGACTTGGAGGTGACCGAAGTCCTACTTTCGATGCAATGGGATTATATTTTCTATACTGGTGGTGAAGTATATGGCCGCCGTGTCATGGAGGCTGCTGCACACTTCCTCACCCCCGTTACGCTTGAGTTAGGAGGTAAAAGCCCGTGTATTGTCGACGAAGATGCCGACTTGCGTATTGCTGCGCAACGTATCGTGTGGGGCAAGTTGCTCAATGCCGGGCAGACTTGTGTCGCTCCCGATACCCTCTTTGTGCACGAACGATTGAAAGCTCCTCTTGTACAAGCCATGATAGAAGAGATAAAGAGTCAGTATGGCAATGATGCTCTCTCGAGTCCCGACTATGCCCGTATCGTCAATCTCCGCCACTTCGACCGTCTTTCGGCTCTTTTGGGCGATGGCGATATAGTGTATGGAGGTGCTACCAACCGCGATGCACTCTATATAGAGCCTACGCTGATAGAAAATGTTAATGCCGGTTCGCCGCTGATAACAGCCGAGATTTTCGGACCGATTCTTCCGATACGTACGTTTAGCGATATAGATGATTGTGTAGAGTATGTCAATGAGCATCCTACACCATTGGCACTCTATTACTTTACGTCGAGCAAGAAGCGGGCACGTTATATGATAAACCATACGGCATCGGGGGGAGTATGTATCAATGATACCATTGTACATGTGGTCAACAACCGACTTCCTTTTGGTGGTATGGGGGCTAGTGGCATGGGAGCTTATCATGGGCGTTACAGCTTCGAACTGTTTAGTCATGCCAAGCCGGTCGTAAGCACTACCACCCGTTTATATCTCGATATAAAGTGCCCTCCATATGCCGACCGCTTGCGATGGATAAAACGCCTTTTGCGATAATATTCCTATACATTGACCATATTTTCGTATCTTTGCTGTGTAATCGGGCATAACGACAGTAGTAGTTGTGTTATAGCCCGATGTGCTTCGGCTTAAAAAAGGATTTAATTATGTTACAACCCGGACGTTACAATACGCTGCGTGTGGTGAAGGAGGTAGATTTCGGTATCTATCTCGACGGCGGTGAACAGGGTGAGATTCTCTTGCCTGCTAAGTATGTGCCGCAAGGTACAGCTGTTGATGACGAGATTGAGGTTTTTGTCTATTTCGATAGTGAAGACCGACTTATCGCTACTACTGAAGAGCCCTATATTATGGTGGGCGAATTTGCTTTCCTCGAAACGAAATCGGTCAATCGTGTAGGGGCTTTTCTCGATTGGGGTATCACGGCCAAAGATTTGTTGGTGCCTTTTGCCGAGCAACGTTCTCCCTTGCGCGAGGGTGGTGTATACCTTGTGTATGCCTATATAGACAAAACGACCGGGCGTATTGCAGCATCGGCAAAGGTCGATAAGTTCCTTAATAATGAACCCCCGGTATACAAAATCAATCAGCCGGTAGAGCTGCTTGTGGTACAGGAGACAGAACCAGGTTACAAGGTTATTGTCGACAACAAGCATTGGGGAATGGTATACCGTAATGAAATATTTTCTCCCATAGAGCCCGGTGATTATCTTACAGGATATGTGCGCAAGGTGCGTGATGACGGTAAGATAGATATTGCCTTGCAACCTGCAGGCTACAAAAAAAATGTAGGTGAACTCTCGCATAGAATTCTTGATGCTCTTGCTGCTGCCGGAGGCTTCTTGCCCTATGGCGACAAGACTGATGCTGCGGTAATAGCAAACGAATTTGGGTGCAGTAAAAAGAACTTTAAAAAGACGATAGGGACTCTCTACAAAGCCCATCGCATTGTTATTCTTCCCGAGGGTATCCGCTTGGTATAGCTTGGTAGCGAAACTTTTCTGAACATTTCATAACACTGTTTTGTTGTTAGGTCGTAGCTCTTTGTTTGATGAGGGCGCAGTCTTAACCAAATAGTTATGTTATGAAAAAATTCTTGCTTATTGCCGTTGCCTTTCTTGCCGGTATCGTGGTGGTGACGGCGCAAAACAAAAAAGAAGTATCGCAATTGAGGCAGTTCTTGCAGCAAACGTCGGCGCGCGGCGATGCCAATTATATACGCCTGCGTCTCTCTCTCAACAATCCTGCCTCATGGAGTGGTGTTGTATGGGGTAGCGATGGCCGGGTGACATCTATAGACTGGAACGACAAGGAGCTGGCCGGCTCTATTGACCTCACGGGCTTTTCATCTCTCCAGAAAGTAAGTATTTGCCGCAATAAGATTGTGGCTGTCAATCTTTCGGGATGTACCATGTTGAAAGAAGCTTCGCTTTGTCACAATAACATTACGTCGCTTACTATTGCTTCATGTCCGGTATTAAGTACTCTCGATTGCTCGCGTAACCGTCTTGTCAGCTTGTCTGTCACCGGTGCACCCCGCTTAAAGACACTCAACTGTTCGTCTAATCTTTTTGTAGAGTTTAGTGTCGCTTCTGCTCCGCAAATAGAGTCGCTATACATACAGAGCTGTCACCTGGAGAGCCTCGATGTAGATAGTTGTGTCAACTTGCGTACACTTTATTGTGGTTATAATAATCTTACGGATATTAATCTTATGGGTACTGTTGGGTTGCGAAATCTCAACATCGACAACAACCGCATTGCAAAGCTCTATATACAAGACCTCACATCGTTGACTTCTCTCTCATGCAGCGATAATCACATGACGGCCATAGCTCTGAACAACTGCTCGGTACTTTCCGACCTGGTATGCTCATACAATAATCTCTCCCAGTTGTCGCTCGACGGTTGTGCTTCGCTCTCGTATGTCGATTGTTCTTACAATAACTTGTCTACTCTCGATATGAGTGGTTTCGTTATGTTCGAGCGCCTGTTGTGTGATAACAACCAGTTGACTTTTCTCGATGTCTCGCAATGCCCTAATTTGGTGTATGTAGATTGTCGTTTCAATCAAATAATCGATTTGCGTACTGCCGGTGACTATAATCTGCGTATGGTGGCAGGGCAATGGAACTATTGATTGAATTGATTTTATAGAATGGCATAATTACAACATTAGTTCGATAACAGAACAATGCGTGGTTATAGCAGGATTCTTTCCAAGGCTTTAACCACGCATTGTATTATGTATGTTGCAGATTTTAGTCAGAGTATACGTCTACGTCGGTAGAGTGTTTCCCTCTCTTATAGAGCAAGTAGGTAGTATGTTGGACCGTAAGGAAACGAGATACTTTATAAAGCGATATTTTGTTAGGTAGGAGTGTCGTATTATCTTTTCAGAGCTTATTATCATCCAAATTTACTGATGCGGCGCAACTTATCTTCGTCGAGTATTGTAATCTTTCGGCCGTCTACTACCAAGATATGTTCGGCCGCAAAAGCTGTGAGAGTACGTATGGCATTCGACGTAGTCATATTCGACAGGTTGGCTAGGTCTTCACGCGACAGATAAATGTTGAGTGTAGTGCTGTCGGGTTCGTAACCGTAATTTTCATATAGCAGGATGATAGCTTCAGCGAGGCGGCCGCGTATGTGCTTTTGTGTAAGGTTGACGGTACGGGTATCCGATTGTCCTAAGTTGTTTGCAAGAGCTCTGATGAAGAAAAAAGCGAGGTTGATGTTACGATGTACATGCTCTTCTACGAGCTTCATAGGTAAAAAACCAACTTGCGAGGCTTCTATTGCGGCCCCAGATGCAACATAATTTTCGTTGGCGAAGTAAGCCCTGTAACCGAAATATTCGCCGGGGCGTATGAGCCTGATAATCTGGTTGCGGTCACCTATCCCCTTTTTGTACACCTTTACTTTCCCTTTCAACAGATACATCAATTGAAGGGGTTGTTCTCCTTCACAATAGATGATTTCATTCTTTTTGAAAGACTGTATCATAAAGTTGTCCGACAGTACGTGCTTCTCTTCACTATCGAGAATAGCCCAAAAGTCCGACATCTCGTTTTGCAGGATAGATTCTAATGTACTCTTCTTTACCATGTATTCGTTTCGATGCGTTTACTCGACAAATATATATAAAAAAATAATATGCAATATATTATTTGTGTAATAATCTATTGCTTAACATGCTTTTTAGGCACTGCTTTTTACAATAGACGGCTATACAATACACAATATTGTCAGTAGCAATAGACCTGAAAACGCCGATATGAAATAAAAAGATTCATATCGGCGTAGTTATGTTATATTTGTCTAATATAGAAGTAAGTACAATGTGGCTTAAGCCTTCGACAGCAGATAACGCTCGGCATCAATGGCAGCACGGCATCCTGAGGCTGCGGCTGTAATAGCCTGGCGATAGCGGGGGTCGGCTACGTCGCCGGCTGCAAAAACGCCCGGCAAGTTGGTCTCTGAGGTGTAAGGTGCAGTCTTGATATACCCCTGTTCGTCAAGTTCTATTTTCCCACCCAAAAATTCGGTATTAGGCTTGTGTCCTATGGCCAGGAAAAATCCGTCGATAGGCAGGTCGTAATGTTCTTCTTCTTGTGTACCTCTTTTCTTTACGAGGTGTACTCCCTCTACACCATTATCGCCATATAGCCCTTCGGCTTGTGTCTCAAAGAGAACCGTAATGTTGGGTGAGGCCATGACACGCTCTTTCATGATATTCGAGGCGCGTAAGTAATCTTTGCGTACCAACATATATACCTCTTTGGCAAGGTGCGATAGGTAGACGGCCTCTTCGCAAGCAGTGTCGCCACCGCCTACGACGGCTACCACTTTCTTACGGTAGAAAAATCCGTCGCAAGTAGCACAAGCCGATACGCCCATACCGGCATATTTCGTTTCGTCGGCAAGTCCTAAATATTTGGCTGAGGCTCCTGTTGCAATAATGATGGTGTCGGCGGCAATCTCTGTGCCGTCGTCAGCTTTAGCTACCATGGGACGAACATCAGTATCAACCGTGAGAATTTCGCCTGTACGGATGTCGGCACCGAAACGGGCTGCTTGTTTGCGCAAGTCTTCCATCATGGCTGTGCCTGAAATACCGTCGGGGTATCCCGGGAAATTTTCTATATCGGTAGTTGTGGTGAGTTGTCCACCCGGAGTGAGGCCTTCATAGAGAACAGGTGACAGGTTGGCCCGTGAAGCATAGATGGCTGCGGTATATCCGGCAGGACCTGAGCCGATAATTAAGCATTTGGTTTTTTCCATATTGTAAGTCTTTTATATGTCAGTTGTTTGTTGGTCGCTATATGTTGCCTATCGTAAGTCTACTACGATGGCTTGTGGGTAAAGCGAAGCGTCGTAGGTAAAGGTGTTGTCCGGTAGAGTAGCATTGGCACGGTAGTTTGTTACCGATATGCGGCTCGTTGCATTGTTAAGGTCTGTAATCTCGAATGATACGGGTTGCAAGGAGCGCGTAGCTATGGTCACTACAATGTATGCAATCGATGTGTTGCGTGTGGTGGGTGTAAGGCAGATGCGGCGCTCACCTTCTCTTACAGATTGTAACTCTTTTACGGTAAATGATTTTTTGTATTTATCTATCGAGTAGTATGGGTTGATGCTCATAAGTTCTTGTGCCGTAGGTTCTGTTATGTTTACTTCGCCTGTGGCTTGGGCATACGACCACATGGTTTTACCGTCGTACCACGTAGCCATGCCATTTGTTTGCAGAAAGAACTTTTTCCCTTTCATTTTCAACTCGCCCTGCATATATAGGGCATTACGCTCGTCTCCTTGTAAGGTAAAGCCTGCAGTGATGCCGCGAGCTTCGCGCATCTGTTCTATTACTTTATCTAACAACCCTTCGGCCGAGGTCTGAGCCGAAGCTTGTAAACACCCGGCAATACATACAGTAAAAAGTAAGGCTATCTTTCGTATCATGGAGTAAAGGTATCTATTTTATTTCATTGTGTCAAGTTTGTTCTCGAGCTGCATCAAGTCCATGATGAGTACTTCTCGGGGCTTGCCCCCCATCGCTGGTCCTACGATACCGGCGGCCTCTATCTGGTCCATAAGGCGGCCTGCGCGATTATATCCGATAGAGTATCGGCGTTGCAGTGATGAGGTAGATGCCTGTTGGTTCGATACGATAAATCGGGCTGCTTCCTCAAAGAGCGGATCTCGTTCTTTTGTCTCGATAGAACTACCTCCATTGCTGCTATCATTGTTCTCAGGGATATATTCGGGTAGTAGCATAGCATCAGAGTATCCTTGTTGCTCACTGATGTAATTGCATACCTTTTCTACCTCGGGCGTATCTATAAAGGCGCATTGCACACGTACCATCTCACCTCCTTGTGAGATGAGCATGTCACCTCTACCAATAAGTTGGTTGGCACCGGGGCTGTCGAGGATTGTACGCGAGTCTACCATAGCTTGTACCCTGAATGCAATACGTGCAGGGAAGTTTGCCTTGATAATACCTGTAATGACGTTGGTTGAAGGACGTTGCGTAGAAATAATCATGTGAATGCCCACAGCCCGTGCCAGTTGTGCTATGCGGATGATGGGCGATTCTACCTCTTTGCCCGCTGTTATGATAAGGTCGCTAAACTCGTCGATGATAACTACAATGTATGGTAAGAAACGGTGACCTTTGCTGGGTAGCAAGTGGCGAGCCTTGAATTTTGCGTTATACTCTTTGATGGTTCTTACGTGCGCTTCTTTAAGCAGGTCATAGCGCATGTCCATTTCGCGTGTTACCGATTGAAGCGTTTGTACTACTTGTGTTACGTCGGTGATGATGGCATCCTCAGAGTCGGGAAGTTTGGCAAGGAAGTGCCGTTTTATATCGGCGTAAATTCCAAACTCTACCTTCTTAGGGTCTATCAAAATCAGCTTCAGTTCAGCCGGATGTTTCTTGTATAGTAGCGATGTGATGATAACGTTCAGTCCTACCGATTTGCCTTGTCCGGTGGCGCCGGCTACCAGTACGTGGGGCATTTTGGTAAGGTCGGCAATAAAAACCTCATTGGTAATGGTTTTTCCCAAGGCAATAGGAAGTTCATATTTGCACTCTTGGAATTTTCGAGAGGCTATGATAGAGCGTATCGATACCGTTTGCGGGTCATTATTGGGGACCTCTATACCCACTGTGCCTTTACCTGGAATAGGGGCGATAATGCGTATACCCAGTGCGGCCAGACTTAGAGCAATATCGTCTTCAAGATTCTTTATTTTGGAAATGCGCACTCCTGGTGCTGGAATTATTTCGTAGAGTGTTACCGTGGGGCCTACGGTAGCCTGTATTGAGCTTATCTCAATGCCAAAGGTCTGCAACGTGTCGGTAATGCGTTGCTTATTGCTCTCCAGTTCGGTTATATCTACAACATTCTGTTTGGCCGTTATATCGTTTAGTAAGTCGAGTGTCGGTTTATGGTAACGGGGTAAGTCAAGTGTCGGGTCATACTCTTCGCTTATAACCTCGTCTAAGAGTTCCTCTTTTGAGCCGGTTGAGACCGTGAAGAGAGGTTCCCCTTCGCCCGAGAGTACTGCCGGCACATCTATGGTCATCTCGTTTTTACTCTCAGGCTTTTGCAAGGATATTTCATTGGGAGGTAGTGTTGGGGCAGATTCGGCCTGATTACCATTGTCGTCCTTCGGAGCATGATTCTCCTCGTTATGGTCGGTAGTACTATTTAAGTCCAGACTATCGTTGACAAAAGTAAACAAGCCTGGCTCAGGTTCGGTAAAGGGTATTTCAGCCTTTTCATCCGACGACTTATCTTCCTCATCTGCGTTAGCCGAGACGGTAGTTGCATCGGCTGGTTGGATGGCCGCAGGAGTCGATTCCTTGAAGGGGTTGTTGAATGGGTTTGTTTTCAAAGCCTTGCGAATAAAATCGATGGTGCTGCGGCTTATCATTACCAACAGAGTCACTACCAGTATGATGATAATCATGGCCGTCCCCCATGGCCCTATGAAACTGTGCAGATATTGTGCTGCCACATAACCGTGGTTACCACCCCACGAGAGGAAGGAATCGATACCCATGGTGATGTATAGAAAACCGAAAAAGACAGACACAATGATGCTCGTGAGCAAGCAGTATACAGTTGTACGCCACATATTGGCCTGGTTGACACGCATCAGGCGCAGTCCTGCAATACAAAGCCATGCTGTGAAGATAAAAGCTGATAATCCTATCCAGCGATTGATAAGCAGGTTTGATGTGACAGCTCCCAACGTACCAGTCCAGTTTTCTATCTCGTTGTTCA
This sequence comes from uncultured Porphyromonadaceae bacterium, assembly GCA_900538705.1. Lineage (GTDB taxonomy): Bacteria > Bacteroidota > Bacteroidia > Bacteroidales > Barnesiellaceae_A > Barnesiella_A. The sequence goes on along the minus strand of UPZG01000002.1, from coordinate 153,126 downwards.
TTTTGAAGAGTTGTCCTATCGATAGGTTCTCTACTCTGCTTTGGTCGGCATCGCCGGTGAAAAAGAAGGATACAAGAGATATAAAGATAAATATGCCTGCAAACGTCAGTATAAGACCTACGATAAACTGTACACTTTCGCGTCGGTAAAAGGGTATTGTGCTTTTTTTCTCCGTGGCTTTATCTTTTGCAGTGCCGTTGTTGCTTTTCGTTTTTTTATTATTGCTGGTTGTCTTCATCTCTTTTTTAGCTCTAAACTGTTTAATTTGTTTTGCGGCACTTCTATTGGATAGAGGCGTCGGTTTGGCAGTACAAATTTAGTATCGATGTGTGCCTTGAGACGGCACAAGTTCCCTACAACTTATTGCAACTATGAATTTCGCCAAAATAAAGGTGTAAAGATAATAAGAGCAGTGAATATTTCCAAACGTCCTATCATCATCATGGCCGAAAGTATCCACTTGGCTATTTCAGGCAGTGGAGCATACGTCCCCGAGGGACCCGCTACACCCAAACCTGGCCCTACGTTGCTCAAACATGAAAGGGCGCAACCTACTGCCTCGCCCAGCGTGATCCCTGTGAGCGAAAGCAGTACAGACCCGCATACCCATGTGAGTACGTAAAAGACAGTGAAAGAGAGAACTTTCGATACGATTTCTTGGGGCAACACCTTCCCGTTATATATTACGGGGCGTATGGCGTTGGGGTGTAACATGCGGTACAGCTCATTGCGGGCATGTTTGGCCAGTATTACCATACGGTCTATTTTGGCACCACCACTGGTAGAACCGCCGCATCCTCCGAAAAACATCAGCAGTAAGAGCAACAGCGTAAAGAAAGTGCCCCACGTCAGGTAGTCGGCTGTGGCAAATCCTGTTGTCGTTATGATGGTGGTCACCTGGAAAAGAGCTTTTCTAAAGCATTCCTCTATGGTAGTGTACTGGCCTGTGATATAAAGTCCGACGGTTATGACTATACTTACTATCAGTGTGATACTGGCATACCATCGTATCTGCTCTGCCTTGAACAGGCGGGTATGGTTGTGGAAGATGGTATTGTAGAGTATGGCAAAGTTCAATCCGCCCACAAATGAGAATAGGGTGATTACATACTCGATATATGGCGAGTTATAGTATGCGATACTTGCCTGTCGGGTGGAGAATCCTCCGGTAGAGATGGTAGCGAATGCGTGGTTGACGGCGTCAAACATGTCCATGGGACCGGCATAGAGCAGCATGGTGATGATGATGGTAAGTGCCAGATAGCATAGCCACAGACGTAGTGCTGTTTGGTTGATGCGAGGTGTAAGTTTTTCTTGTCCCATTCCCGACACTTCGTTGCTAAACAATAACATACCTCCACGGTGATTGAGCATGGGAAGTAGTGCAACGGTGAAGACAATGATACCGATACCGCCTATCCAGTGTAAGAGGCTGCGCCATAGTAAAATACCTCGAGGTAGAGAGTCTATGTTTTCATATATGGTTGCTCCCGTCGTGGTAAGGCCTGAGACTGTTTCAAATATGGCGTCGGTCACCGATGTCCCCATTCCCAAAAAGGGGAGGGTGCCTACTATAGTGAAAGTAATCCAAGCTCCTACTCCTATGAGGATGCCTTCGCGTCGGTCGTTAATAGTGCGGTGGTGGCGTAGTGTGAAAGCGAGTATCGCACCTGTGGCCAGTGTGGCACTTGCCGAGAATAGAAACATCCATTGCTCTGGCTCGTCGTAATAGAACGACATTGCTGTGGGAATAAAAAGAAATGCCGCGCCTATGCAAAATAGGATGCCAAGGATGCGGAATATGATGCCGAAGTTGATACTTTTCATCGTCCGCTGTTTTTTAATTAAACCATCTGTCCATTTTGTGTATTGCTGTTTCGAGGCAGAATACCAAAACATGATCGCCGGGACGTATCTGGGTGTTACCCGATACGATTGAGCCTATACCGTTGTGTATCACACCACCTAATGTCATGTCTGATGGCAGGTTGAGGTCTTTCACGGCGTGCCGTGTAATTTTTGAGCCCGGCTTGGCTGTCATCTCTATCACTTCGGCATCGGCAAGGGCGAGACACTTGGCATTAGAGGAGTCTGAGTCGAGTAATATTTGAAATATATGGCTGGCTGCCAATAATTTTTTATTCAGTGTCGTTCCAATATTCAATCCTTCGGCGATAGGAATATATTGCAGGTTCTCAACCTCGGCTACAGTGCGGGGAACGCCAAGTCTTTTGGCCGTGAGGCATCCCAGTATATTGGCTTCGGAACTCTCTGTGAGGGCTATAAACATATCCATGTTGTCGATGCCTTCCTCCTTGAGAAGTTCCTCATCGCGGGCGTCGCCATGGATGATGGCGGTGTGCTTCATCTTCTCGGTCAGTTTATAAGCCTTCTCACGGTCTGTTTCTATAAGTTTTATGCGCACCTCATCACCTACAGAGGTTGAGATGCGTATGGCAATGCGGCTGCCGCCCATTATCATGATGTTTTTGACGGTAATGGTGCGTTTCCCGCATATTTCACGTATCTTTTCTATATAATCGGATGTAGTGGTGAAGTAGACTATGTCTCCCAGCTGTACCTCGTCATTGCCTCGTGGAATGATGGTACGGTTCTCCCGTTTGATGGCCGCAATGTGGAAAATATTGCTTTGGCTTGTTAGTTCGTACAGCTTTTTGTTGATGATGCTTGCTGTGTCGCGTAGTTTTACACCTATAAGAATGAGGGCTCCGTTGTAGAGTTCAAACCAGTTGCGTGCCCATGTATGTTTCATAGACATCATAACCTCTTCTACGGCGAGCATCTCGGGGAAGATAAGGTGGTCTACTCCCATACGCTTGAAAAATTCGCGGTTCTCGGGCTTTAGATATTCATAGTTGTCAATGCGGGCTACGGTCTGCTCTGCTCCCATCTGTGAGGCCATGGTACACGCTACTATATTGCGTGTCTCGTAGGGCATTACTGCCACAAAAAGTCCGGCACTGGCTACTCCTGCCTCCTTGAGTACCGAGAACGAAGTGGGATTACCCACTACGGTCATGAGGTTGTAGTTGGAGTCCAATATGGCTAATTTGTTGCTATCGTTGTCTATGAGTACGACATCGAGCTCTTCCCGCGAGAGCAACTTTGCTAAGTGGGTGCCTACTTCCCCGGCACCGGCTATTACGATTTTCATTTCGGTCTTTGATAAAAGTTTTTTACCATTCTGTCGTAAGGAGCTCATATAGGCTATCGGCATCCATACCACACAATTTGTGTAACTGCGATACTGAGCCTTGTGCTATGAAGCGGTCGGGAATGCCCGTCCGTTTTACCTTAATATTATAATCGTGGTCGTTGAGCCATTCTATGACAGCCGAGCCCAGGCCACCTATGATGGTACCATTTTCTACGGTGATGATGCGGCGATAGTGTGTCGCAACCTCTTGCAGAATGTCTTCGTCGATGGGCTTGAGGAATATCATATCGTAGTGAGCCGCTTCCACACCGTTGAGTCTGGCTTTCTCTATGGCGTGCATGGCGGTTGTTCCTATATTACCGATGCTCAGCACGGCAATATCTCCATCGCCGTCGCATAGTTTCCGCCCTTTACCAAGCGGTATTTCATGCATTGGGCATTGCCATTGTACTATTTCGCCGCCTCCGCGTGGATAACGTATAGCCAGAGGCCCGTGCTCTATGGCTTGTGCGGTATATAACAGGTGGCGCAATGTATGTTCGTCCATAGGTGCTGCAATAGTCATACCCGGAATGCAACGCAAGAAACTCAAGTCGAAGCTGCCATGATGTGTCACGCCATCCTCACCAACAATACCGGCACGGTCTATGCATAGCGTTACGGGCAAACCCAAAATAGACACGTCATGAATGATTTCGTCGTAGGCGCGTTGCAAAAACGATGAGTATATGCAGCAGTAGGGTAGTAGTCCCTCTTTGGCAAGGCCTGCCGAGAAAGTGACGGCATGCTCCTCCGAGATACCTACGTCAAACGACCGCTCGGGGAAACGTTGCATCATGTAAGTCATGGAACTACCCGTTGGCATGGCCGGTGTAATGGCAACAATACGGTCGTTTTGTTCGGCCAGTTCTACCAGTGTGCGGCCAAATACCTCTTGGAACTTGCACGGCTTATTGGGGTCATTGTCGATATATACTTCGCCGGTTTCTTTGTCGAATTTTCCCGGTGCATGCCATAAGGTTGGCGACACTTCGGCCGGCTCGTACCCTTTGCCTTTCTTTGTGCAAAGATGTAGAAGCTTAGGCCCTTTCATATCTTTTATATCTTGCAAGATACGCACGATATTCTCTACATCGTTGCCGTCGGTAGGCCCAAAATATCTGATGTTGAGTCCCTCGAAAATGTTTTGCTGTTTGGTCAACAGTGATTTTAAGCTGTTGTTGAAACGGAGTATCGAACCACGGTGCTCCTCGCCGATGAGGTTGAGACGTTTGAGCAGTTGATATAGGTTGTTGCGTACACGATTGTAACGTCGCGACGTTGTGATGTCTACAAGATAATTATTGAGACCTCCCACGTTATGGTCTATGGCCATATCGTTGTCGTTGAGGATGATAAGGAGGTTGTTGGGATTGATGGAGGCGTTGTTGAGCCCTTCAAAAGCCAGACCTCCTGCAATAGAAGCATCGCCTATGACGGCGATAACCTTGCGTTCGGGTTCGTCTTTTTTCAGCTCTGTGGCGATAGCCATACCCAGTGCAGCCGAAATAGAGTTGGAAGCGTGGCCTCCTATAAAAGCGTCGTAGGGACTCTCTTTGGGGTTGGGGAACCCGCTGATGCCACCCAACTTACGATTGGTGTCAAATTTGTCTCTACGTCCTGTGAGAATCTTATGACTGTATGCCTGGTGACCCACATCCCATACAATGCGGTCGTATGGAGTGTTGAATACATAGTGTAAAGCCACAGAGATTTCTACCGCTCCCATACTCGAACCGAAGTGTCCCGGGTTCTTCGAGCAAGCATCTATGATAAAGCTGCGCAACTCTCGGCACACTTGTGGCAGCTTCTCGACAGGAAGTCGTCGTAAATCTTCGGGGCTGTTTATTTCTGACAACAAATTATGTTGGGCAGTTTCCTCCATGTTTCTGTTGCTCTCCTATTTTTTCTTGTTTGTTTCTCTTTCTTTTTTCTTGCTCTTGTATACCGGTACAAAGACGATGATACCCGATGCTATAATTGAGAAGATAGTTGTGAAGTTAAGCTCGGCTTTGGCAATGACAAAGCCGCACAAGGCTATCCAAAGTAACACAAGGCATACGATATTGAATGTAGAAAATCGGCGCATTCTTTTTTTACGTTTCGTTGGGTCTTCATCAGAGGGGGTACAATTGCCTGCATAGCTCTTCCTTGGGCTATATACCCAAGATTTGGCGCACTCCTGCCTCTTGCCAGGAGTGCACGCAAATGTAAGCATTCTTTGTCATATAATCAATATCATGACGGCTGTTCTGTGCAGCAGTGCAAATGTTGTCGTCGTGTCTTATATGTTCATCATACCGCCTGTATCGGCAACAGAAGAGAAAAAAGCCAAAATGGCAGCTCCGAAGAGAAGCATCACAGGAATAGCCAATATGAATAATAACAGCATGATTATAAGAGGCCACAGGCATCCCCACCGAGTCTCGCCGTTAGGTAGTTTGTCTGATAACAGCACTGCTACAAGACTTATAATTGGTGTAAACAGCACTCCTAACAGAAATGGCCACCCGAAGCCTATGGTGCGTCGCCGACCGGCAAATGCAATAATCAATACAAGTATTATATATGCTGTTCCAGATAATCCTAACATTGTTTCTTCCTTTTTCCCTTGTTTTGTTGTGGGCGTTATTATTCTATTCTCTGTAATATACGCGTTTTACACGTGTCGATACTGAGGTAAGTATCTCGTATGGTATAGTATCTAACTTATCTGCAATCTCTTCTACCGAAATATGCTTGCCGAATATCTCTACGCGGTCGCCTTCGTTACAAGGAATGTCAGTAACGTCTGCCATACATATATCCATGCAGATATTGCCAATGATGGCTGCTCTTGTGCCATTGATATAGACTTCTCCACATCCGTTACCTAACCGGCGGTCCATGCCGTCGGCGTATCCTATGGGGATAGCTGCGATGCGCGAATGGCGTTTTAGTACGCCGTGTCGGCCATAGCCTATCGTCTCGCCTGCCTCGTATTCGTGTATTTGCAGAATTGTGGTTTTCAGTGTACTTACAGGTTGTAATCCTTTATTCTGACCTGTGGGCGATATGCCGTAAAGGCCTATTCCCAAGCGTACCATCTCCATTTGGGCTTCACTAAAGCGTTCTATACCGGCCGTATTGAGGATGTGTCGTATGATTTTATGTTTTGAAGCTGCCTGCAACTTGTCGGCACAGCGGGTAAATATTTCTATCTGCTTTTTCGTGTATCCGTCGTGGATGCTCTCGTCGCTACCTGCCAAATGAGAAAAGACCGAGCGTGCCATCAGCACAATTTGTGACTGTAATACTACGGTGAGGTCGTCTATTTGGTCTTCGGTAAATCCCAACCGATGCATACCCGAATCTATCTTGATGTGCACGGGATAGCCTGATACACCCAGTTTCTCGCCCTCGGCGAGCAATGCATTCAGAAGGTTGAAGCTGTAAATCTCAGGTTCCAGTCGGTAGCTGAAGAGGGTGCGGAAGCTGCTTATCTCCGGATTCATCACTATAATAGGCATGGTGATACCCGCTTTACGTAGCTCAGCTCCTTCGTCGGCAACAGCTACTGCCAAGTAGTCGGCGCCTCGCTCTTGCAGCGTTTTGGCTATTTCGTACGAACCTGCTCCATAACCGAAAGCCTTGACCATGCACACGACTTTGGTCGATGGGTGTAGCATCTCTTTGTAGTGGTTCAGGTTGTCTACAAGGGCATCGAGGTTGACTTCGAGAATCGTTTCGTGTTGTTTCAGTTCGAGAGCTTCTGAGATGAGCTCAAAGTGAAAGTTACGGGCTCCCTTAATAAGGATAAGTTCGTTGCGGAACATCTCTACCGGGGTGAGCTTTTCTACAAATTCGCGAGTACCGGGGTAGAAGCTCTTTTCCAGGTCGAAAAGGTATGCGTTGTCCGATATTTCAGGGCCTATACCTATAAGCCGTTCTATTCCTTTGGCTTTGAGCAGCTCCGATACTTTGCGGTAGAGCGTTGCTGGTGGTAGTCCTGTTTGGAAAATATCAGAAAGAATAAGCGTACGTTTCATGTTGCCCGAGGCTGCACGTCGAGCCTGAAAGTCGAGCGCAATCGTGAGCGAGTCTATATCTGAGTTGTAGCTGTCATTGATGATGAGGCATCCGTTGTTACCCTCTTTCACTTCCATACGCATGGCTACCGGTGTGAGGCGTTGCATGCGTTCGGCAATGACATCGGGCTTACGGTTCAGGTATAGCATGATGGCAAGGCAGTGTATGGCATTTTGTATCGAGGCATCGTCGGTAAACGGAATGGTCATACTCAGCATGTATTGTAGGTATGTATAGTCGATGCGGGTCGAATTCTCCCCTTTTACGATAGCCGATATGTAGAGGGGTTTGTCACGGTCTTTGCGTGACCATGCAATCTCGTAAGTTCCCAGGCAGAGTTTCTCTACACATTCTCTTATCAGTTCGTTATCGCCGTCGTATATGATACAGTCGCACCCTTTTAGCAGCGTGAGTTTTTCCAAACATTTTTGTTGCATCGACGAGAATCCCTCCTGGTGTGCCTCGCCTATGTTGGTGATAAGTCCTATGGTGGGTTGTATAATTTCTTCAAGTCGTTGCATCTCGTCGGGACGTGATATACCAGCCTCGAAGAGAGCTAACTCTGTCTTTTCGTTAAGTTGCCATACTGAAAGGGGTACACCCGTTTGCGAGTTATAGCTGCGGGGCGAACGCACTATGTTGTAGTCTTCTTGCAAGAGCTGGTGCAACCACTCTTTGACCGAAGTCTTGCCGTTACTGCCGGTGATACCTATGACAGGAATGTCGAACATGCGGCGATGATAAGCAGCCAGCATTTGCAGAGCGGCAAGGGTGTCGCTGACGACCAGGAAATTGGCTTCGGGCATTTGGTCGGCATCGGCAGGTATATGTCGTACGACGAAATTGCGTACGCCTTTGTCATACAACTCCTTGATGTAGCGATGCCCGTCATTGCGTTCTGTAACAAGGGCAAAGAAAAGGCTCTCTTCGGGAAATGTGAGCGAGCGGCTGTCGGTAAGAAGAACCGACAACTTATAGTCGGCGTGTACGTTACATTGTGCCTTTATGATGGTGGTTATTTGTGTCGTATTATAGTTCATTGCCGTTATGTTGTAAAAGTTGTTTTATATCGTTTTTTTCTTGGGTGTAGTCTATTGCATTGCAGTCGTTGGTCAAGGTTTCCATCTGCTGCAGTAGCGAGGTGGCAAAGCGCCGGTATGCCGGGGTGTCGCAGCCTTTCAGCGGGCGATGTCGCAGCCCTGTTGCTATCTTCTCGCAGGCCGCCGCGAGACTGGCTGTTTGTGGGGTGAAATATGTCTCGGCAAAACGTTCTCTGATATATGCGACGGCCGCGGCAGAGGGGTGTGTAAGGTCTTCGGCATAGAATCGATAGTCGCGCAATTCATCCATTACTATTTCGTATGCCGGAAAATAGCTGTATATCTCCGGGTGTCTATTACACAGGGCATCGGCGGCGAGTAACAGGGTCGCTTTGCTCAGTTGGTTGGGGTGCGCACCGTCGCGTAGATGCCGTATGGGGCTTACCGTGAGCAGTATGCGGCATTGTGGAGCATAGGTCTGCAATAATTTTGTGATTGCTTCCCAGCGTTCTACAATTTCGTCTACTCCCATGCGGGAGCGTTCAAATATTTTTTCGGGTTGTTTGTGGCAGTTGGCCACCGTTTTACCGTTTTCTTTCAATTTGTAGACGTAGGCCGTACCCCATGTGACTATAAGCCTTTGGCAATGTGGCAGCAGGTGAGCAGCTTTCTCATAACTGTCGTTGATGGCGTGTAGGGTGGTGTCGGCTTCGGCTGTCGAGAAGCTGCCGTGGTGCATGTAGCTATACCACAAATTGCCGTCATAGTGCAATTCATTTTTCTCAAAAGGGCGGTTCTCGCTAAGTCTTTCTATGGCGCAAGCTATCGAATCGGGGTTATATAGTGTACCGTAGGGGTTGAGACATACATCAAACTTGCACTCTTGCAGATAAGTACCTATGTTGTCGGCAAAGCACGACCCCAGCATCAGTATGGGCATACCGTGTGTCAAAAAACCCTTGTCTGTCGCCACTGTTACAGGCGTAGTCCATTTCATGTCGTCGTGCAAGTTGATTGTTCAAAAGTAGCTAATTTTTTTGTATTGGCATCGGCCGTATGGTTCTTTTTAATCTACAATAAGAATATAAAAACCGTATGACAAAATAATATGGTAAAATTACCCATTATCGCATGTAAAAATACCATTTTATATATTATCTTTGCTCCGTCGGAACATCCAAAACAGATGTATAACATGAAAAACAGATAATTTATGAAATTGTATTTTAAAGAAGACCGCGACCGTGATTTCCTCGCAGCTTATCACAAAGTATTGCGCGATTTGGGTGATAAGGCACCATATGTTTCGCGTGAAGAGCTCATAAAACGTACTATATCAGGAGGGGCTCCTAGGTTTTATGTAACCTACGAGTTGGCGCGGCGTAACATTTGCAGCATTTTGCAGGGAAAGCCCTATCCTTGCAATAACTCACTCAAACGCGAAATGTACCGTGAGCTGACACAGCGTACCCTCGAATGTATGGAGCGTTGTAAAAATCGCAAAAGCTTCAATGAGGCTTTGATGACTGTTCTCTCTGAGCATTCCGCTCCTCGGTTTTACATGACGATAAAGAGCGCACGCAACCTGCTTTCGCAGTTGCAGCGCAAGCAACGGAACATACAGCGCAGTCACCACTAACCCTTAGAAATTAGAGAGAAGAGATATATTACCAGACGAGAATCTTCTGACAAATCGTGCTTTTGTTGCATTATGGGGGGGGATAATCCAGACTTTTATTATAATCAGAATAAATTAAATCGTATGAAAAAGAAAGAACACGAGATAGTTTTTATTGCCATTTGCTTCGAGGAGATTATGCACGAAGCCTTGGTCGAAAGTTCATATTTGGCTGCATCGGTTGCAGCTATGTCGCAACCTCAGCCGCTTGTGTCGTCGTTGATAGTGACTGTTGACGAGACTCCTTTAGTGCGCCGTGCTTATAAAGAGGCGTATGCTTCTATTTTACCGCGATTGTCGGCATATGCAACCCACGGGAGCAAGGTAGATGATGAAGGAATGTGTTTTGCATTGCGTTTGCCGCTGAAGCGACACGAAGCCCTCGATGATTTATTGTTGCACGAGTTGCGCCGGGCTATTGTTTCGTATGTTCTGAGTCGCTGGTATAATGGAAAATCTGTTCAGCTAGCCGACGATGCCATGCGTCGTTACGAAGCTTCAATGACTATGGTTTTACACGATATTCACCTGTCGAAGCCGGGTACCCGCCGTCCAGTAACTTATCTTTGACGAAGGCGTACCTTGCGGTGTAGCAGGTGGTAGATGGCATTAGGCATGATACCTACCAAAATGGGGCGGAGTAATGCTATGCGCGAATAGAAAGGTAGCCGTAGTAACTTGTGTGCAGCCCTGAATGTGTACACCTCGTTCATGCGGTTGTGCCATGTGCGACGTTTGTATGAAGCTGCATTATCGCAAATGCGGTAGAGCGTTTCAGGAAGGTTATATCCCCTGTATCCTGCCGCGTAGAGGCGTGCCAGCATGTAGTAGTCTTCTACTCTTTTCATGTGAGGATGGCTACCATAACAACCAATGGCTGTAAGTGCGTCACGGCGTATCATGCAAGTGGCGTGTAGGTGCGGAATGCTGTATGCAAAGTCTTTTATACAGGGTGTCTCTTTTTTGCGTAAGATGCCAAAGTCGCCCTGCTCATCGAAGAATGTAGCTGCGCATGCTACAAGAGCATATTGAGGATGAGTGTCGAGAAACGCCGCCTCGCGGGCGAGGCGGCAGGGCAGCGACTCGTCGTCGCTGTCCATAATAGCGATGTATAAGCCTTTTGCCGCTGCAATACAGCGGTTCAGTACAATGTTGCATCCAGTGTTCTCGGTGTTGCGCAAGAGTTTGATGCGCGAATCTTTTTGCGCATACTCTTGCGCAACACTGTATGTGTTGTCGGTAGAGCAATCGTCACACAGTATAAGTTCCCACTTGTCGTAAGTCTGGTTTAAGATAGACTCTATCGCCTTGGGCAGGGTATGGGCACAGTTGTATATGCCCATAACTACCGAAACGTGTGGTGCTGTGTGTTTTATGGCTTTTCCTACTTCCGTAAGCATAATGTCTTTAGTTTCTCTCTCTCTTCTTGTGTCAGCGCAGCTTTGTATATCACTGTCACATACACAAGTGCATATGCTATGCATCCGGCCGCTAACCAACCCCATTGATATGGTTGTGCAATTATCTGCCATACGATGCGTCCCAATGCCACAACGCATGCCGTGAAAACGATAATGCGCATATATACAGCCTTGAAGTAGAGGCCTGTTTCAAGCCCTAATTTTTTATGGTAATATATGTGAGCAGCTATCGTAGCAGCTATCGTTCCGCAGCATAACGTTGAGATTAATCCTGTAAGTCCCCACTGCAGGGAAGCATAATATGATGCAATAGCAGCGACAAAGATACATATAAAATTGATAACCGATAAGGTTCTTACTTTTCCTCGTGCCTCAAGGAGCGAATTTCCATAATCGCTTGTTAGTTGTACCGTCCACGAGGCCATGATACAGAGCGCAATAGGGTAGGCTTCTCTATAGTTTTCGCCTGCCCATAATCGTACGAAACTGTCGCCGAATATGATAAAGCCACCTAAAATAAAGGCTTGTGGTAATAATACCATTCGGCTTATCTTTATCATTTCGTCGGTTACTTTTTGCGGGGTATTATGGGCGTGTATAGTATGAGCGGCTTTGGGCATGAGCATGCGGTTGATAGTCTCGGCAAAATATCCATACATAGAACCCAGCAATATACCTATACCGGCTATACCTACTGTATAAGTGTCGTGGGTCATACCTGCCACAATCTGACCTGTATTCCATTGAAAAACAGCCGTAGCCTGGTAGATGGCTATCCAAAAGGCATATGACAGGATTTGTCTCATGGGGGCGCTTGTCGCCTGCCTGAGCGACGGTAGCGAAATACGCCTACGTACGTATATTCCTGTTGCTATGGTTATGCCTATATTGAGTGCGGCATCTATACATATTAAGGCCAATGCCTTTTCGCCAAGCCAGAGTAGCATTCCTATACATACTGCGCGTATGGCATATTTAATTGGCTGAATGCCACGAGGAAAAGCAAAGTATCCGCTTCCGTTGCAAATGGCTGTAAATACGTTCCCCGGTATGATAAAGGCTTGTGTTACTGCAATGACGGCTATCATTCGGCGTATCGAAGCCAATTCGTCGGGGGCGAAATGGGCTCCCCACAATTGAGGAGCAAAATAGTATAGTAGTGCACCGGCTGCGAGTAGTGCTAAGGCAAGCAGCAAGTAAAGTCGCGATATGGAGGACAGATAGGCTCGCAGACCCTCTTTGTCGTCTCGTTCACGATAGTAAGCCACGTAGCGGGTCGTTGTTTTTCCCAACCCGAAATCGAGTAATGTGAGGTAAGGTATGATAGCCCCGGCAAGGAGATACAGTCCATATTGCGATGGCCCCAAACAACGTATGATAAAGGGTGTGAGTACTATCCCTGTTGCATTTACCAGCAGCAGGTTCAGATAGTTATAAATTGCTCCTTTGCGCACTTCGCTTTTCATGGTACGCTTTTTGTCTCCCTCTTTATCTTTTTCTTTTCACTCGTCTGAGCGAAGTAATGCCACACCTCTGTCAGGTGTTGTTCCCCTTTTACAGGGTTGAGATTCCTCTTGTTTTTGAATCGGAGTATAAACAAGGCCTATAGCATAACTTTTTTCGAGTTACCTATATGTATGTGAATGAAAAGAGGTGTGTCACGTCAGAATGTTAGGTGACACACCCCTTATGCTTTGGCCAATGTCCGATGATAAATTCCTTGGTAGATTAGCTTAGCATTCGTGGCTGCCGCAGCCGCCACAGCATCCGTCATCGCAACCGCTATGGTCGTGTCCGCCACAACCGCTGCAACATCCGCAACTGTGGGGCGGATTCAACTCCTCTTCCGTGGCATCGCGTACCAGCATAACCTCTCCTTTGTAGTGCAAATTCTCTCCTGCCAGAGGGTGGTTAAAGTCTATGGTCACGCCATCGTCGGCAACCATCAGTACCAAGCCATATACCAAAGCTCCGTCGGTAGTGTGCATGGGCAGTGTAGCCCCCGACTTCACGCGGTTGTCAAGTTCTCCCTCGGGAGTGAGGAAGAGGCTACGGTCGAGTTTCATGATATGGTCTTCGTTGCGCATCCCGAAGGCTTGCTCGGCGGGTATTGTAAAGTCAAATTTGTCGCCAGTCTGCAATCCGGCTATCTTCTCCATAAACACGGGGAGTACGGCCTCGTCTACACCATACACAAATTTTTCGGGCTCGCCTTCCGATGTACTCATCATCAATTCTTCAGGTTCGCCTTCGGCGTAGGCATACAATTCGTATTGCAGCTCGACCCATTTTCCAGTTTCTATTTTCATATTGTTATATTTGATTGGTTTATAAAATTGCTTGTTGAGAAAGACTTACTCTTCGTAGCGGTATTTCCGGTCGAAGACATAGAGAATATAGTGTACATTGAAGTAGTATCCATCTATTTTCAGCGGGTTTTTGTCAACTTCCACATAGTCATAGTAGGGTTCTACAAAAACAAAATCCTTGCCCGTGAGGCCCAGTCGGTTCAGTATGTTATATTCGTGTGCAGGTGCTATGACATACCAGGCTGTCTCGGGAGCCTTCCCGTCGCCGGTAGAGAGAATGGCCTGTATGATGTGGTTCATGCGAAACTCCCATATGGCAGCATCCTTATATTTATTTTGTTCTTTCAGGGCATAGATGAGAAAGTTCATCTGTCTCAGGTCGAATGGATCGTCGGCCAGTGTGAGCAGGGCAAACTTTACGATATTTTCGCATTCGCCTACGCTGTGTTTTGTTTGCTTGTAGAGGCGGTCTAGTTGGTGTGAGTATTCCGATTTCCTATATGGATTGTAATCCTCTTGGAAAATATATCCTAAATAGTAATAGCGGAATTCCTCATGAGTCATCGTTGTATCTTTCGAGTTATATTTTCGCACCAGGTTGGGATAGTAGAATGGTGATGAGGGGTCATTTACAGCTTCTTTTATTTGGGCGAAATCGGGTATCTGCATTTCGGGCAGTTTCTGAGCCTCTGCACAATTCCATATAAAGAGTAACATGCATACGGCTAGCATGCGACCCGGCATAACTCTGATAATATAATCGATATATTGTTTTATAACATCTGTCATGGTTGCGTAAGTAATAGGTAACGGGGCTTTGAGGTTTGTTATTTGTTACAAGTGCTCTTGCACAAATCGTATTGGGTTGAAACAAGGTTTTGATGCTCGTTATTTCCCTATATCTATGCAAAGATACAAAAACTTCTCTGTTACGGCAGACAATTCATCACTAATCATATATGTTGAGGTTATATATAACCGTTGTGTTATAGGCTGCATAGTGTTGCTGCCAACATGCCGCCGCATACCAACAGCTTTATACCTGTGCCTGCAAAAAAAGATAGAAACGACCCCCATGCGGCATGAGTTGCCCTCTTCAAGTCATTGGCTCCCATGATAAGTTCCCCTATCAGAGCTCCTATAAACGGACACAAAAGCGGGCCTGCTGGCCAAGGCAGGAACATGCCTACAACAAGGCCTACTACTGCACCCCAGCTACCACCGTTGCTACCGCCAAAACGGCGTGTCATCCAGGGGGTAAGAAAAAAGTCAATGACGCATACAACAATGGTTACCACTCCCCACACGATAAGCGATGTCGTGCTCAGGTGTGCATAGCCGCTCCATTGCAGCAACAACATGCCCACGTAGCTGAGTGGCGGTCCTGGCAGCATGGGTAAGATACATCCTGCAATGCCTGCCACAAAGCATATTACCGAGAGTATAAGCAGTGCTATATCCATTGTTTTGAGTATGATTTCTCTATTGCAAAAATATATTTTTCTTTCTTTTCTCCGGCAGGTTTATTGCAGATTATAACTTTTATTTTCCTTCTTTTCAGTGTGGTAGCATATGTGCCTGCCTTTTTTCTGTAATGAGTAAAGAATCTTCGGGTTACGTGTGCTGTTGTACGTGTGTATTCACACAGTGAGTTGTCTATAATTTATAATTGCATTCACTATCTTAATTCTTGTCGTTGGCGTTAACCGCTATTTGATGTGTTTTGTAATATATTGATTTTTAGTATAGTATAGTTGCTATATATTGTATTGGTTATATCTGT
Source organism: uncultured Porphyromonadaceae bacterium (assembly GCA_900538705.1). Taxonomy (GTDB): domain Bacteria; phylum Bacteroidota; class Bacteroidia; order Bacteroidales; family Barnesiellaceae_A; genus Barnesiella_A. The sequence continues at coordinate 137,610 of UPZG01000002.1, read as the reverse complement.
AACCGAAATATAACTTTTCTGATACCATGCAGTAACTTCTTTGATACAAGGATGTAACATACCCCCCATAATTTTGCGGCGTGAAAAGATAATTATGAAACCTAATTTTTTATCACTGTTTTTGTTGGCTGCGGCTTCTACAAACGCTCTTTATGCCGCTTCCCTGTCGGGTATAGTCAAAGATGCCCATTCGCACGAAGAACTCATTGGCGCTCATATTTATGTGAAGGAGAATCCTCAAATTGGTACGACTACAGGTTTGGATGGTTCTTTTGTCCTTAACAATATTCCCGAACATCAACCTGTAACTTTGGTATGTACCTATGTGGGATACGAGAACCGTGAACAGATTATTAAAGAGCCCGCTCCCGAAAAATTACTTATCGATGTTTTCCCTTCGGACAACGAGTTGGGAGAAGTTACGATTTTGGCTTCGGCCGACCGTAGTTCCGATGCAAGTGCACGCCTTAGTGAGAAGCAATCGCCTCTTGTTAGCAATATTGTGAGTGCACGCAGCATAGAAATCTCGCCCGACCTCAATGTCTCTAACATATTGGCTCGGGTATCGGGCGTTACGCTCGAGCGCAATGGCTCGGGCGATGGCCAGTATGCCGTGTTACGAGGTATGGATAAACGGTATAATTACACTTTGGTAAATGGTGTGAAAATATCAAGTCCCGACAACAAGAACCGTTATGTCCCGCTCGATATTTTCCCCGGAGAGCTTCTCGACCGCTTGGAGGTAAGCAAGTCGCTGACCGCCGATATGGAGGGCGATGCTACCGGTGGTGTAGTGAATATGGTTATGAAGAATGCTCCCGACAAGTGGGTCGTGCAAGCCTATCTTTCGGCTGGTTACGGCACCGAGTTGATGAGGCATTCGTTTTCTACCTACAACCGTAGTGGTATCACATGGAAAGCCCCGCGTACTATGTATGGTAGTGACTATAATGCCTCTGTTTCCGATTTCGGACGTGGTACGGCGCAGCTCTCTTCTCAAACCGCACTTCCCAACATGGTAGCAGGCCTTACTGTTGGCAACCGTTTTATCGATAAGCGGTTAGGTGTATTGTTGGCTGTCAGCTTCCAAAATTATTATCATGGCAAAGAATCTCTTTTCTTTACCGACGATGTTACTCAAAGCACCAACGAAGCTCACCTCACTGATATGAAAGACCGCTTTTATTCGGAGCATCGCATGCAGTATGGTGCACATCTCAAAGTAGATTGGAGGTTCAGCCCCGACCATGTTATCGAGTGGTATAATGCTCTTATAGGTAGTGACCGCCAACAAGTGCGTGAGTCTACCATTACCGATTTGTCGCTCAATTACGCTCCTGCAGAAGGAAATGTGTTGCAGCAATTAGAGACTCGTTCTCGTCTTACCCGGCAGCTCATCTTTGCCTCTACGCTGAAAGGCACACACCACCTCTCTACTCTTTTCTCTGCCGATTGGACATTGGCCGGAGGTTACGCTTCAAACAATCGCCCCGACAATACTTATATTACCCTCGAAAACAATAGGCAAAACTATGTTGACTATATTACGGCCGACAACAGCGAGCGTCGGTGGGAGCAGAACAACGACCGTGATTGGGCAGCATACGTCAACTTGAAATACAAGCAGACTCTGGGCGACAATACATTATCGGCTAAAGTTGGTGGTATGTACCGCGACAAGGCGCGTCGCAGCGATTATGTTTCATACCGCTTTGTCCCCGCTGCCACATCGCGCCCGGTACAAGGTGTCGACTTCAACACTCTCGACGAAATAGAGTGGCGAATTGTTGCACCTCAAGGAGGTGTTGGCCCTCTTACTTACGATGCGGGCGAGCGCATTGGGGCTGCTTATATCATGGCTACTTATGGCAATGCTTCGTGGGAAGCGGTGGCGGGAGTACGTGCCGAACATACCGACCAGTTTTATCACATGTATTTTCCCCCGGCTGGTAGTGAACCCGACGGAGGTCAGCAATATTGGGACATTCTTCCCTCGGTGGCTGTTAAATACATGCCTCGTTCCGATATGAACTTGAGAGCTTCCTATTATCGCTCTATCAACCGACCCGGCTTTTTCGAGATTGTACCATATTCTATCATCGAAGAGGAATATACCGAGTATGGTAACCCCGACCTCAAACGTGCTGTTATAGACAACGTCGATCTGCGTTGGGAGTGGTTTATGGGTACTGCCAACCAACTGATGGCGGGAGTTTTCTACAAATACATACAAAACCCCATTGAGTATGCCTATTATTCGGTCAACAACAGGCAGTTTGGTTACGGGTTTACCAACCTTGGCAATGCTACCAACGTGGGTTTTGAGCTCGACTTCATCTATTACTTCCGTTATTTCGGGGTCAAAGCTAACTATACTTATACTTACTCGCAGATAGAGTCGCCCAAGACACTATACGGTCGCGACGAGAGCGGAAAGCTTGTGCGTAATACCGTCATGCAGCGTCGTCCTCTGGTAGAACAAGCTCCTCATGTGGCCAACTTGTCACTGCTGTATAAAAATACCCGTTACGGATGGGATGTGCAACTTGCCGCCAACTATACTGGTGAGCGCATGGTGGTGGTGTCGCACTATTACAATAACGACCATTGGATGGCAGGCTCGTTTGGCCTCGACCTATCTATCGAGAAAAAATTTGCTCATGGCATATCACTCTTCTTCAAAGGGAAGAATCTCTTAAATACACCATCTCGCATTTATATAAAGAATCTCAGCAGCTATAACGATAATTTCCCACACCAAGATGCATCCAAAGGCTATACTCTCATTGAGGAGGAGCGGGAAGGTGCAAGTTTCCTTCTGGGTGTGCGATATAAACTCTGATTATTTTTTCAACAATCATTATACAAATCAACAACAGACTAAAATGAAAACATTGAAATGTATGCTCGCATGTGCCGCACTGGCTATGCTTGTCGCTTGTAACGATGAACCCGGTAATAGCTCTAATGCAGGCAATGGTGGCCAGCAATATCCCGAGGGCGCTATTGTGTGGAGTGCCGATACCACGGTAATACTGACCGACCATTTTATCGTTCCCGAGGATAAGTCGCTCTATATTTATGAGGGAGCCCGCATCGTCTCTTCCAATGCAGAAGTAAAGCCCGAGATTGTAGTACTGGGTAACATGTATGTACTGGGTACTGAAGAAAAACCTGTCACCTTTACCGTTGAGGCATCTTCTCAATCAGACCGTTTCTCGCGCAATTGGGGCGGCATCATATGCGGGTATGACTGCAAAGAGGTAGTGATGCTGCATGCCATTGTTGAGTATGGCGGAGCCCTTACAACCGAAAACTCTGCTTCTTTCCAGCACCAGCTTTTCAAGACCGAGACGGGTGAGGGCGTTCCTGCATTTCACTTTTGCAATCCCGACGGTAAATTCATTATTATGAACTGTACCTTCCGCAACAATGCCGAAGATCAAATCTATATTACCGGTGGACGTTCCATTGTAGCCAACAACCGTTTCATCTGCAATGGTTATGACGGCGGTGAGGCTATCAACTATAAGTCAGATTGTTTGGCCGATATTTGCTACAACCTTATTTATGATGCCAATACCAACGGCTTCAAGCTCTCTAACTCAGGCTTTACTAACCTTCAATCCGATTTATATGTTTATAATAATACGATAGTCAACAGTGGTTGGCGTCGTCCTGGTGTGAAAGGTGGCAGTATCTGGCTCGAAGAGAGTGTTGCCGTCAAGCTCTACAACAATCTCGTTTACGATTGTCGTTGGGGATTGAAAAGCGATACCGAGGAGCCATACGATGCCATCAACTCAGATATTACGCCCAACTATTATTTTGCTTCGACCGAAGCCGGCGTAGCTCAGATGCAGCCCGATGAATTGGAGGGTATCTTGCGCGGTGACAATGATATAAACAGTACCTTTGCCGGCGACAAAGACCCCTTGTTTGCTAACTTTACGCAACAGAGCGACATGGACATCAATTGTGGAGGTAATAACGACCAAGCTCCGGCCTCTTACGATGAGAATTGGGACTTCTCTCTTTCTGCCGGTTCACAGGCACTGACGGGTGGCAAGACCGACTTCAATCGCCATTTCGCTTCGGCACTTACGTTCGACGGTCTTTCGGGTGGTATGTACTCAACCAACTCGTTTGTTTCGCCTGCACCATCTGTATGGTTTGGTGCCTATGGTATGGAGTGATATTTTTAAATAAAACAGCTATATGATACGTATGAAAAGATTGTTTGTAACTCTTTGTTTCGCATGGTTGCTGGTGGCTTCTCTTGCGGCACAAAAAACGCTCCCTCTCTTTGGTGAAGATAGTCATTCGTTTATTGTTGCCAACGACTTGGGACGAAACGGATACTATGAGCAGAAACCTATAGCCGAACGCATGGGTATGGTTGCCGAGCAAACCGATATAGAGTTTGTCGCTGCTGTAGGCGACGTGCATCATTTCGAAGGGGTGGCAAGTACTGCCGATCCGCTGTGGATGACTAACTATGAGTTGATATATGCTCACCCCGAACTTATGATTGACTGGTACGCCGTATGCGGAAATCATGAGTATCGTGGCAATACGCAAGCCGTACTTGATTACAGCCAAGTGAGTCGCCGCTGGAATGCTCCTGCCAAATACTATAAAGTATCTATGGAGGCTGGTGATAACGAGATGGTAGACCTCTTCTTTATCGACACCACACCGCTTATAGATAAGTATCGTAAAGATACAGAAAAGTATCCCGATGCTGGCAAGCAATCGATCGAGGAGCAACTTGCGTGGCTCGAAGATGCTCTCCGAAGCAGTACGGCCAAGTGGAAAATTGTACTCGGACATCATCCCGTCTATGCCCAAACATCGAAGTCAAACAGTGAACGTGCCGACTTGCAACGTCTCCTGAGACCGTTATTCGAAAAATATGGTGTCGACCTCTATGTGTGCGGGCATATTCATAACTTCCAGCATATCAAGCAAGAGAACGAGTCGGTCAACTATCTTGTCAATTCGTCTGGCTCTTTGGCGCGCGATGTACAGCCTGTTGCCGGTACTCGTTTTTGCAGCAATGAAGCGGGCTTCACTGTTGTAAATGCATCCGATAAAGCCCTCTCGTTTTATTTGCTCGATGCCGACGGTAATGTACTTTACGACTATGTGATAGAGAAAAAATAATTTCCCCTATTCCCTTATCGTTTCTTCCTCGGGGTTGTGGCCTATGTCGTATGTTGCCACAGCCCCGTATTGTTGTCGGTCGGGGTGTACAGGGGAAAAATGCATCTATAAGTATGGCGGCAGCAAGCATCCCTGTAGGGCTTGGCTTGCTGCCGCCATGCTTAATGGTAGATGTTGGCTGACTATTGTTTCATTGCTTTCATCGTAACTGCACCTTGGGGTGTGCATAGGCGCACAATATATAGTCCTTTTATCCAGCGACTGCCGTCGATTGTCGATTGAGTCTGTTTTTCGCTGGGTATCGTGGTATAAACAGGGCGTCCCATGCTGTCATATGTTTCTACTCGTGTTGTCCCTTCGGGATATGTCACCGTAAAATCGTGAGTGAAAGCCGACGGGTAGAGTTTGCACCCGTTTTGGGCAGTCAACTTCTCTACGCTCGAGAGAGCATCCTTCTGTATCACCCTGAATGTGTATGTCGATACGCTGTCGGTGAGTGTAACTGTGGTCTCGCGCATATCCAAGCCATTGGGCAAGGCATCGTATTCTATTTGCAACGTATCTACGGTAAGCCCGTTGGGTATATTGGTAATACGGCACCACTCGGCACCGGTCTCTACAGGTGTGCGATAACCCATGAGCGAGAACATCGGTACGCGGGCTATACCACTCTCTTTCCCCACTTCTATCGAGTCACGTCCGGCGGGCAGCAATGTTATGACAGAATGGGTGATAGAGGGCTGTATCAGGTACGATGTATGGTTTTCGCCGGCAGGGAAGTAAGTACTTACGTCTACCCACTCGTCCTCTTTCAACATATAGGCTGTGTTGCCGTGGTCGCGGAAACGGGCCATGGCAAAAGCCACGTCGAGGCTATCGTTTTTCTCGGGAATACCGTCAACAACAATAAAAAATTCATCGTCTATTACTTGTGGTGTGAAAGGAAAGGCAGTACCTACCAGAGTGCTGCTCCCTGCAGAGGGAAGGTCTAGCTCAAAGACGCTCCACCAACACGACTCTATTCTTTTATCGGGCAGCCCGTCTTTGCTGCTGTACAGGTGAACTCCCACGTTGGCTATTTGATCGGCTACCGAGGTGGCTGTTGCTTGTGTAAAGTATACATATACACCATCTATGAGTATGGGGCGTGAAGGCTTGGAAAATTTCTCGGCGTAGGCCGTAATATCCATTTTGTTGGCACCCGGAAATACACCTTTATCTTCGAGGCTGAATGTAGTTGCTACATCTCCCGGTTCGAAGTTGCTTATTGTGCCATAATATTCCACCGATACATCGGTTGTTGCACTCGATGAGCCATGTACGTTTGATACCGTGAGGTTTGCCTGTTGTTGGTGTAGGAAGCTATATCCTACGACAGGATTCTCCTCGTGTGATTCGAATACGACACTTGGTTCGGCATCGACACCGGTAAAACTCCATTGCCATTCAGTGGGGTAGCCGGTAGAGCCGTCACGATATTCCACACCTACGAGGGGTGCTATCATGGGCAGCCGGGTTTCTGTGTATCGGAATGTGGCAGGTGGTATGATGGCGGCCGTCGGTTCCGTGCCGGTAACCCGCACAAATCCCGTTATCGTCTTGCTGTCTTGTGAAGTGCCGTCGCTCACAGTCAACGTTACGTCGTATGCACCGTCGCGAGTATAGTACACTTGCGGGTTGCGTTCGGTAGAGCTGGCAGGAGTTCCACCAGGAAATATCCATTGGTATGAAGTGGGTTCACCCTCAGATAGATTGATAAATGTCACTACTTCGCCTGTCATTACCGAAATCTGTTCTATAGGTGACACGCCTGTTATTTGCAGACCGTCTATGTAGAAGCTGCCCATGTAACCTCCTGTGTCGAAAATATCTTCTCCTCCGGGACCGTAGGTAAAGCGTAGTTTCACCTCTTGACCGGCATATTCGGCCAGCGATACCTCTATGGGATGCCATCGCCATTGCAACTCGCCCGTTTCGTTACCGCTGTTCCATAGCTCTTTACTTGTGACGAAGTCGTCGGTCGACACATACAAGTACAGGCGGCATTCATCATCGAAGTTCTGAGAAAATCCTATATAGGCTTTCAGGTTGCCATTGGCAGGAACTTCCAAGGTCGGACTGGTGACCGACGATTTAGCCCGCTTAAATACTTGATACGGACCATCTACAAATAACGAATACACGTTTGTGGGGTCGATGCTGGTGAAGGGGTCAGAAGCATAGTTGGCGAGGCTCCATGTAATATCTTCCGTTTCATCGGCAATCCATCCACCCATGCCATTGTCGAAGCCTTCGCTCCACATTACGACATCGCTCTCGTCAGATTTGCAACTGAAATTGGCCACCAATGCTCCCTCTTGAGCCGGCAGTCTGTGACGAGCTTTCACCATACCTTCATAGGGTACTGCAGTTGCTTTGTGCATTGTTTTACCTGCTACAACAGGTGTAGCTGCCGGTTGCACGGCTATGCTGTGGCAGTATGCAATAGCAACTGCCGCAGCTGTGCAAATAGAAAGAAGTCTTTTCATAAATCCTTGTTTATATGTGCGTTATCTTATGAATTTTACTCTTTGTACATATCCTTTTCCGTCTGTTATAACGGCAATGTATGCGCCATCAGACAATCCGGCAAGATTTACCGTTTCGTGCGCTTTCTCGGCAATATATACGATGCTGCCTGTTGCGTTTACAATTGTCACATTGGCATCGCCGCCAAAGTGCAGCTGTTTGTCGATGCGGTTGTAGTAGGCTTTGGCATTGTTTGTAACATCGTCGATGCCACTGCCTATGGTGCTTTCTACCGAGGCGTCGGTGAGCATGACACCCCAAGAGTTGTTGGTTGTGTTATGGAAGCCTATATACCATCGTCCGGTCGTAGGTATCTCTACGTCTAACGTATGTTCTGCTGTCATACGGGTATCTATGTCGAAAGTATTTATAACGGTATAATCGGCCTGTGGGGTATTGTTGCTGCACAGGGCTACTTCTATAGTTTGAGCATAGGACGCACTTCCGCAGTAAGCCGAGAAAGTGACTCTGTGTGTTCCGGCGAAAGATACCTCGAGGGGTGGAGTGTATAGCCAGTCATCGGCTGCCGAGTAAGAGTCGTATACCCATTCTCCTTGGTAAGAGTCATATTCCCATTTTTTGTCGTCTTTGTTGGCATCGTATGAGCTCCATAATGCCATTTCATCATTGTTGTAAAAGTCGGCAATGTAGGGTAGAGGGAGTGCTCCACCTGCAATGATGCTGTTTGAGGTTGTTCCACTGCTTTCAAGTCCTTCGTACAAAGCAAATACTGTATATGTGTAGTTACCCAACGGGAGCTCTTCACTGTCGACGTAGGTAGTGGCTCGTAACTCTTCAGCAACGGTTGCTTCGTTGGTTGCTCCGTAATTGCGTATGATTCTATAGCGTATTGCGTCGGGATTGACATAACCGCCATTCGCACCCTGGGTCACAGGCGTAAAGGTTATTTCGGCTTTTCCATCTTCGTTGAGTCGGGCTGTAACACTCTCTACGCTGGCCGGTGTGTCATGTCCTATCCATGCTGTTGCCGTCTCCGACTCCGCGCCGGCTTTATCATCCAAGTAGGCTACTACGGAGTAGCTGTACTCGCCATCGGTGGGCACTTCGTCGTCGAAAGACATAGAGCTGCCCGGCTCGGCATCGTTACTTGTGAATACTGGCTCTCCATTACGGAGGAGTTCTACTTTATCGAGTCGTGTCAATGCCGTGCCTGTATTTGTTGTCGTCGGGTTGTTCCATGATACATGTGCTTTCAGGGCGCCGTTAACGTCGGCAACAACAGTAACATCGGTGGCGGCAGCAGGGAGCAGTTGGCTCTCTTGCAACGTTACATTATCTAAGTACAACGATACATTGTTGGCCGTTCCTCCGCAGTAGAAACCTATGTTGTATTTACCGGTTTGTTCTACCGAGAAGTATAGGGTATATGTGCTGTCTGTCGATTGGGATACGACAGTTTGCAACAATTCGCGAGTCATAGCCTCAGTCGTGGCTGCTGTGCCTATATATACAGCAAATTGTTTTTCGTTGCCGCTGCCTTCACTGGCTATCCGGGCGTCAAATGTGAGGCAATATACAGATTCTGCTTCGAGGTTGAACAAGGGTGTTACCAGCCAATCGTCGCTCTCTGTGCCGTAGTATGATCCGGCATATTTCGCATATTGTGGCGACCAGTTACTGTCGAGCTGCCATTCGTAGTTATCATTATTGGTATTGATGACGGTATAGAAGTCGAGCGACGATGAGGAGTTGAAAGACTCGCTGTAAGGTAACGTGGCGCAGCCCAGCAGAGTTGCTGTCGATGTGGCTGTGTCACCCGTACGACCGTCGAAGGTAGGAGTTATGCGATAAGTATAGTAATTCAGTCCCGGCAATGTGTTGTCGGTATAGGGTAGCTCGCCGGCATAGGCCTCTTCAAGAACCGTGTAGCTATATGAGTTCCCGTCGCGGCGTTCTATCTTGTAAGTCGTAGCCGATGCGTCGACATAACCGCCATTTTCCCCTTCGGCAGGAAGCGTAAAGTTGACGTATGCACTTGTGTCGCCGGCCCCGGTTATAACAATATCGGTAACGGCTTGTGGCGTATCATGACCTATCCATGAGGTAGAGAGCGTTTGTGTTGTAGCAGTAGAATTTCCGTTGCTGTTGAAGGGTACTATCATATAGTAGTATTCGTCGGGTGTGGTCAGTCCTGTGTCTTTCCACTCCATCGTAGCACCGGGCGTGTTGTAGCCGTCTGTCAGTGTAGCTATAAGATAGTTGTCGCTGGCGCTCATGTAGGCCGATGTGCCGCGGTATATCTTTACACCGCTCAATTCCTGTAAAGAGCCACCGTCGGTATTGGTTGTAGGATTGGTCCATTGTAATGTAGCTTCTAATGCCCCGTTTAGCCCGGCCGTGGCCGATGTGGCTGTTACGCTTGCAGGAATCTCGGGTTTCACGGCAATCTCAATATTTTGTATGCAGAATGTGCCGTTATCAAAGCTGAAACTATTTGTGACATGGATACCTATGTAATAGGTTCCGTCTTCCGAGGGAGTGAATGTCCCCCGTTCGTGTCCTTCAAAAGTTGTATTGTTTATACTTGTACTTTGGCTTTCCACCTGTTGAGTTAATGCGTCCATTGTAGGAGAGGTGCCGAAGAGAGTATAGAAAGTTTGTGAGTTCCATCTTACATCAGTTTTGCAGGTAACAGATATGAGATAGGTTTCGCCGCCGTTTAACTCTATACCTTGTGTAGAGATAAGCCAGTCGGATGCAAATCCTCCAATGTTACATGCAGCAGAGCTTTCGGCAGAGTCGTAGTGCCAGCTCTCGCCATCGCCATCTTCGTCGGTAGCGGTAAACTGTGAGTTGAATACTGTTTCATCCGATAAGTCGAATGTGTAGGGAGGCGCAATTTGAGCTTGTGCTATGCATAATGCAAGCGACAATAATGCCATTGTGAGTAACCATTTTTTCATAAGCATACTCCTTTTCTGAATTTATTAAGTTGAAATTTATATAGCACTTTCTGTTTTGTCGTTCGAAATACCGATGTGAAAATCAGATTGTTTATTCAATTCATCAAAAGCACAAAATCATGTATTTTTCTGTTTGCTGCTGTAATGCTGTTAGTAACAGGTATTTGTGTGTCGTTTTTTATTTCGGTATTTTCTTCTGTTCTGTTTTTTGTCCTAAATATAGAGTTATTAGTCGTATAAAATATTTATATTATAAAATATTAACTCTGTATTATCGGAATTTGCTTTTTTTGTTACAAGTGATAATATTACTTGAAATTTGTAAATAAAATAACCGTTATTAAGTTGCAAAATGACAAAAATGATTATTTACTCGAACACTTGTCTATTTACATTCGATAGATTTATAATTTTGTATTAGCATAGGTTGTTAGGTCGCGAGTATCGATGTTGCATATATGTTTCGGTATCTTTTTTGATTATACTCACAATTGTCAGTCATAACAATGATTTTTGTTTCGCCGAAAATAGCCTTTGGCAATTGGGGTAAGACAAGACATGTGTTATAACACTCTACAATAGAGTAAAAACAGTAAGTTATAGTTTAAACAAACGGCGTGCATTTTCTGTGGTGATGGCATCTATCGTTTCGATGCTTTCTCCCATGATGTCAGCTACTCGGGCAGCCGTATAGGCTGTATAGGCCGGTTCGTTACGCTTGCCACGCCGCGGTACAGGGGCCAGGTAGGGCGCATCTGTCTCCAATATCATCCGTTCGCGTCCTATGGCATGGAGGGTCTCCTCCATGTGGACATTTTTGAAAGTAACGATGCCGTTTATTCCAAAATAGAAGTCACCGGCACGTCGGCGTATCTCCTCCACTTCAGTAACGCTTCCTGTAAAGCTATGGAATACGCCTTTTATCGAGCCTGGATGAAACGAATCAAGTACTTCCAATACCTCGTCCAGAGCCTCCCGGCAATGTATAATGATGGGCATTTCTCTCTCCATAGCCCATTGTGTTTGTTGGGCAAAGGCATCTTTCTGCTCTTCAATACGGCTTTTGTCCCAATACAAGTCTATTCCTATCTCGCCAATGGCGCAGTAGCGGTTGTTTTCTAAAAAGGTTTTTATCTGTGTCAGTTGTTCTTGATAGTTCTCTTCTACCGAGGTCGGGTGCAGTCCCATGGCTGCGTGGCAGCGGCCGGGATAACGGTCTATGGTGTGATGTAGCGCCTCTACAGTTGTAAGGTCTATATTGGGTAGTATAAGGGTATGTATGCCGGCTTCTATGGCACGTGTCACGACCGAGTCGCGGTCGGCATCAAATTCAGGCAGATATATATGTGTGTGCGTATCAATCATTCGACACTTTTCTCATTTTTACGGTAGTAATATATCACTCCGTATTCGCTGCAACGTGCTATTCGTTCTTCAGATTTGCGGTCATCGTAGTATGCCTCTACCTGGTTCCATATTTCGGCAATAAGAGCGTCGGCCTCGGTACGAAGTTCGTTCAGTTGTTGTAGCGAGCGTTGCATTTGTTCCCTGAATCGGTCGCGGCTGTATCGAGCTTCTATAAAGCAGTCGTAGTGCACTTTCACTTTGGCTATGGTAGGGTTGTATATTGGTGAGCCGCCACGCAATGTCATCCGGCGGTTTTCTCCCTCTATGATGCGTTCGCCCCACAGTGTTACTGCCTCTTCGCTCATTAGGTCGGGAACGGTAAAGTCATCGGGGTCGAGGCCGTAAAGTTTTTTGTGTTCGGCTTTTATCTCATGACGGGTTACAGACATGTTGAGCACTTGTATAAAGTGCGATATGTACATACGGGCACTCTTTACAAGCGGCTGACACTGCTTGTTGCTTTTGCCGAGCTGTTCATAATTGTATCGAAATTGTGTGATGGCAGCTTTCAGTCGAGGCAGTAGCACCCTTGCTTCGTTGAGGACTTTAAACGAAGCGGGTTGCTCGCCTGCCGATTGCCGTAGTTCCATGCTTACGGCTTTTTCGAGTGCTGTCACGCGAGCGGCGTCGGTATTGGGAAGTCGTCGGTATGGCATCTCAATGGTCTCGTTTCATCAGTTTGCCGGCAAGGGCAAGTAGGGGTAATTTGCGGTCTTCGGGTACGAGTATCTCATCCATGCAAGAGAGCGCGGCGTGGTAGTATGCCTCCATTTTTTCAGTACAGAGTTTGTCGGCTCCGGTGTGGTTATATATACCGGTAACGACCTCTATTTTCTCTTCGGGGGTAATGTCTTTGTTGCCCACGCATCGGTTGAGCAATGCCAAGTCATCAGCCTGAGCTTGTTGCGAAGCTTCTATCAAGAGGTATGTTTTTTTGTCATTGATGATGTCGCCTCCTATCTTTTTCCCAAATATCGCTGGGTCACCATATACGTCGAGGTAGTCGTCTTGCAGCTGGAAGGCCATTCCCAGGTTTTCGCCGAAGCGGTACAACGAGGAAGCCTGCGCTACAGGAGCACCCGCTATGATAGCACCTGTTTTTAGTGCGCAACCCAGCAATACGGCGGTTTTCAGTCGTATCATATTCAGGTATTCGTTGACGGTAACATTGTTGCGGGTCTCAAAATCCATATCCAGCTGTTGCCCTTCGCATATCTCTATGGCGGTTTTCAAGAAAGTTTCCAATACTTGAGGCAATAGGCGAGGCGCAACCTGTGCCACATACTGTGTAGCCAGTATCTGCATCGCATCACCCGATAGGATGGCATGGTTTTCGTCCCATACCTTGTGTACGGTAGGTTTACCGCGCCGCATATCTGCGTGGTCCATCACATCGTCGTGCAGAAGTGTGAAGTTGTGGAATATCTCTATTCCCAAAGCCGGTTTCAGGGCCTGTTGCAGGTCTCCGCCGAAGAGTTCGCATGCCATCAAAGTGAGTACGGGACGGATGCGTTTCCCGCCCAGTGAGAGTTCGTATCCGATGGGGGTATATAGCGATTGGGGACTCTCCGGATATTTTATTCCGGATAGAGCCTCATTAATCATCTCTATGTATTGAGTCAGTTGTTTTTCCATAACAATATGTTGTACAGTGATAAAGGTTTTCAATTCTTGTTTTTGGGGTTCTACCATAAACTCATTTGTGATGAGTCGGTTGTGTTTTTACGAGCCTCTTTTTCGGCCGCACGGGCCTTTTCTTCCTCCTCTTCACGGCGTTTCTCTGCCTCCTTGCGACGGGCTTCCTCTTCGAGACTGTCGGGTACTACAGGTACCATCCAGTTGATGCACTCATCAATGTTTATTGCTTCGCGCGGGGCATTTTGGGGCTGAGAGACATTATCGTCGAAGGTAATCTTTTTTCTCTTCGGTTGTTCTTCTCCAGCTTCTTCTGTTTTTGCCTCCCATGCTGCAATTTTGTTTTCGTATGCTTTGTTTTGTGTGCGCAGCGTAGCCGTTTGCGAGATAAGCTCTTGTCGTTGTTTTTTCAATGCGGCAATCATCTCGTTTGCCTTGCGCAACTCTTCTGTGAGGGTCGCCGACGAGTTCTCTTCGGTAGCCTGTTGTTGTGCTGTTGCCTTTTGTTGCAGCTCCTCGATACTTTTGCGCAATTCGGCATTCTCTTCTTCGGCACGACGTTTGGCTGCTTCTAATGCCTCATATTTGCGCATCTTTTCTTCAACTTTGTCGACAAGTTCTACAATTTTACTTAGTTCGGCATTTTCGGTTGTCAGTTCAGCTATGCGTTTGTTACATTTCTCAACCTCTTGACGTATTTTTTCGGTATCGGTATTTTCTTCCTTCAGCTTGGCAATCAGGACATCAGCATCGGCGAGGCGTGTGGTTTGTTCTGAGAGGTCGGTGCGAATTTTTTCTACCTCTTCATTTTTGCGTTCTATTTGGCGTTTATATTCCTCATTTTGCGCAGTCAACACATCTCTTTCTTGTTGCAGAGAGGCATATTCGTTTTTCAGAGAACTCAATTGAGCTGCGTTGTCTTCCATTTCCAGCCGTCCGGCACGCTCGCCTTCTTGCATTTGTTGCAGCGATGTCTCCAGTTCGCCACATCGTCGCATACTTTGGTCTAGCTTGCTTTGCAGTTCTCCGGCTTTTTCTTCTGCACTGTTACGCAATTGTTTCTCCTCGGCAAGGTTCCCTTCGAGGTGTGTAATATGTTCTTGCTTTTCTTCCAGTAGTTTGGAGGCCTGCGACCATTTGTTCTGAGTCTCTTCCAGTTCTTGACGTGTCTGTAGTAGTTCGTTCTGAGTATTTTCCAAAGTCTGAGCCGCCGCGCTCTGTGTTTCTTGTTCTGTTTTCAGCGCATCATAAGTTGCTTGTACAGCTGCTACTTCCTGTTGTAGCTGTGCTATGGCTTGTTCTTTTTCGTTTAATGCTTGCGTATTGGCTTCGATAACCTGTTGTAATGACTCTTTTTCGTTCGATAACATCTCGGCCTGTTGTTTTGCTTCGTCTAACGAAGCCGTCACTTGTTCTGCCTTTTGGCGCAACTCCTCAATCTCGGCATCCTTTTCGGCGATGTTGGCATCGGCAGGTTTATTTTTCAGTTCTTGTATCACACCCAAGAGTCGAGTATTTTCACTCAAGGCATCGTCAAGCTCCTGTTGTTTCACTCCTGCGACTTTCAGCTTATTTACGAGGCTTTTGTTTTCCAGTTCATACTGTTCCTTCTCGGCCTCCAACGTAGCTACCCGGTTATCTAAATCGTGTACCTTGTCATGTAAGGCACGTTTTTGTCGTTCGGCACTCAGTTGGGCATTTTTTATTTCAGTTTTCTGCTCTTCAAGTTCGACCGTTTTCCGTTTCTGTGCGGCCAACTCCTCTTCCAGTTTTTGCCGAGTAGCTGCCACTTCTTGTTCTACAGCTGTGCGGGCTTGACCGTTAAGCTCTACAATGTAGTTCTTGAACGAATCGCCCAAGTGCTCGTAGATGTAGCGCTTCTCGCTCTCGCGGTCGATGCACGTCCGTACAAAATCGGGCAACGATGCATTAATCAACTCTACGATATGTTCCAATAAACTGTCGGGTAAGGTCGCGTCCTTCTCTTCGGCAGAGGGGTGAGAGGTGACTTGTTCCGATGCACCATGAGGCGAAGTGGGGCAGGCCGTTGTCGTGTTCTCGCGGTCTGTGTTATGTTGCGGGTATTCTTCTTCCTCTTCTGAGAACCCGAGTGCTTTCAGTGATTTTTTAAAGAATGACATCTCTTTTATATCGTTAGTGTTGTATTGTTATTGAGGTTTTATGACCAAACCTTTCCGTTTGCGTCCGTTGATAAGGATAGATACAGGTTTGTCGAAGCAAGCCATACGCAGATATTCCGATTCGTATACTGCCGGTTGCGCGTCCAAGTATTCCTCATCATAAATATCTGTGCCGTCCAATGCGTTTATCGTGAAGTATCCTACGCCAAACGATGTGAGGTTTTGGAAAAAGTGAGTACCTTGGCTCGGTTCTATGCGGTAGTTTTCCAACGCTACTTCCACGATGAGGCGTGCTCCGGAAATTTGAGGCCATTTTACGGGTATACCCAATGCGCTGTCTGATGAGCCCCAACGTCCCGGACCTATCAGGATGTACGACTCTTCACGTTCGGTAAAGGTACGATTTATTTTTTCTATCTCCTCGGCTATCGCTTCATTATTTGTATGGTTATAGTGTTTCGTCTTCACATATAACACGTGGCGTATATTGTTCATTTGTCCGTGTCCCAAAGCCATACTGCTGCGTAGAAACAGTTCTTTGTCGTTGATGCGCGAAAGGTCGTCGTGCAGCATCTCTTTCGTGTCTACGATAGGTCGCATCTGCAGCCAATATATTTGACCGTTGGTACCCCGTTCCGGCAGGTTGCCGGTAAATTCTATTTCTACCGGTCGCCCCATCTCGCGGCTGCCTATTGATAGCATGGTGTCAATTACCTTTGCCAACGGGTACGAGTTGTTTTTTAGTATGTTGGAGAAGGTAACCACTTTGCGTCCGCCATCGTAGTACCCATCATACAATATGTTATCGTTATAGTCGTAAGTCGATACTACACGTCGTATGGCACCGTCTTTGTCTGCTATTCTGATGGGAAGGTCCAAGAGGTTAAAACCGTCGTTTACTTCAAACTGTTGGTAAGGCGTTTCCGTGTCCAATGCATAGAAGCTTGTCTGTGTGTCGCGAAGGGCAAGGTCTATGGTGCTTGTCTGCAACACCTTATTGGGGTGCTTGGGCGAGAAACGCAGGCAGCGTCCGCCGTCAACAATATATTTACCCAATCCTACCGCAAGGCTTACCACACCATCTTCCGTTTTTTCCTCATTGAGTGGATAATAGTTGAGCGAGCGACCTACGCCCGAGAATGTAGGATAGAAGCGCGTCCCATACTGCCGGCCGACAACCTCTTGTAAGATAACAGCCATTTTCTCTTGGTCTATCAGGTTTGAAGTTGCCGTCATGTAAGCTTTGCTGTCGGCATAGAAAACCGAGGCATACACTCCCTTCACCGCTTTGCACATGAGTTGTAGCATCAGGTCTTTATCCTTGACATTGGGAATCATGTATGTAGAATATATCCCTGCAAAAGGCTGATAATGGGAGTCTTCCAACAAGCTCGATGAGCGTACGGCAAGGGGGTTTTCCAGCAAATCGGCCAGCGAACGTAAGTCTCGCTTCACACGGTCGGGCAGCTTGGCTTCTTGAAAGCGTCGCAAAATCTCCTCGTCGGGTGCATCAGAGAGGGCTATCTGGTACAGCCGGTTATTCTCCATAAACTCGTCGAAAACGTCGGTACATAGCGCAACGGTTCGCGGCACCTCTACACTTACTCCGTCGATATTATCCAGTACCGGGTTGCGTATGATGAGCTGGTCAATAAATGCAAGACCACGACCTTTGCCACCCAACGAGCCATCGCCGATACGGGCAAAATTGGAGTAGCGGTCAAACCGGTCACGTAAAAATATGGCAACTACTCCTCGGTTTTTCATTTTGCGGTAGCGCACGATAGTGTCGGTAATAATTTGTCGTACTACCGGGGCATCTTCTTGTTTGTCAAAGTGTAGATGTGCCAGTACCTCGGCTATCGAGAAGAGAGCTCGCGAATAAAGCCATCTCGATATGTCGTTGCGCGATGAGTGGTAGAGTAGTGAGTTGTCGGGTATATCGCGCAGCCCATATTGCAAATCGCGCAAATTGGCTATTCTGGCAATGATTTCTCCCGTATCAGGGTCGATAAACTCAAAGTCGCCAAAGCCGAAATTCTTTTTTATGGTTTCGCCCAAATCGATGGGTAGCTTAGGCGAGTTTTTGTCGATAAACGAAGCTCCCAGGCGCGACACTTCATGTTCTAAGCCTCTCTCCGATGATTGTATGATGAGTGGCAGGTACGGGTCGTGCTTGCGCACATACTCACAAAACTCCAATCCGGCACGATCGTCTTTCTCACCATCACGGGGAAAACGAACGTCCGATATGATACCTAAGATCTTGTCGCCGTATTGGTTATACATTTCGATGGCCTCTTCGTAGCTGCGAGCAAGCAAAACCTTAGGCCGGCCGCGCATACGCAACATGCGCTCGTGGTCATTGAGGGCTTCTGTCGAAAATATGCGCGACTGTGTGACGAGAAATTTATATAAATGTGGCAGGATCGATGAATAGAAGCGCGTAGAGTCTTCAACCAGCAATATCCCTTGCACACCTACTTCACCTATGTCGTAGGCTGCGTTCATCTTGTCTTCTATCAGTTTGATGATGGCAAGCAACACGTCGGCATTTCCCAACCAGCTGAATACGAAGTCTACTCCACGCAAGTCTTCGTTTTCTATACGCAACGACAGTTCTCGCGAAAAGGGTGCCAATACTACTATATATATATACGGGTACTTTTCCCTGATTTCGCGGGCGTGCATAAATGTTTCAGAACAATCCACCCCCGGCATCATGATGACCAAGTCAAAGTGGCGTACCGACAGAAAGTCTATTGCCTCCTCTGCCGTCTCCACCTGTGTTACACGCGGTGGCGAGCTCAGGCTTAACGATACGTACTCTGAAAATATCTGCTCTTCTACACGCCCGTCCTCTTCCAAGGTGAAGGCATCATAACGGCTTGCCACAAGCAAGACTTCATGTACACGCCGTTGCATAAGGCTCGCAAAAGAGATATCTCTCAGTCTAAATTCAGTTGCGGGTGAAGTATTCTCTGCCATTTCTTTTTGTCGATGTTGGCTCTTGGCCAAATAATACTTTTTTAACGCTCAAATTTACGAAGAAAAATTTGTTTATTCGATAATCTCCCCCTACATTTGTACAACCTATTTTGCGTCGTATTTTATAAGACGCTGCAATATTAATCTTTAAAACTAATACAATGGACATTAACAAAATTATGGCTTCTTTGCAAGCCAAACATCCTGGCGAACCTGAATTCCTTCAGGCTGTACATGAGGTTCTTCTATCTATCGAAGAAGTATACAACCAACATCCCGAATTTGAAAAAGCAAAAATCATAGAGCGCCTTGTTGAACCAGATCGTATCTTTACTTTCAAAGTGCCCTGGATTGATGATAATGGCGAAGTTCAAGTAAATATCGGTTATCGCGTACAATTCAACAACGCTATTGGTCCGTACAAAGGCGGCGTTCGTTTCCACGCTTCGGTTAATCTTTCTATCCTGAAGTTCCTCGGCTTTGAGCAGACATTTAAGAATGCTCTTACAACATTACCAATGGGCGGTGCAAAAGGCGGTTCAGACTTTAGCCCCCGTGGTAAATCAGATGCTGAAATCATGCGTTTCTGCCAAGCTTTCATGCTGGAACTTTGGCGTCATGTAGGTCCCGATATGGATGTTCCTGCCGGTGATATAGGTGTTGGCGGCCGTGAAGTCGGTTACATGTTTGGTATGTATAAGAAACTTACTCGCGAGCATACAGGTACATTCACAGGTAAGGGCCTCGAATTTGGCGGTTCTCTTATCCGTCCCGAAGCTACCGGTTTCGGCGGTCTCTATTTCGTAAATCAAATGCTTCAAACCAAGGGTATCGACATTAAGGGCAAACGTGTTGCCATAAGTGGTTTCGGTAACGTGGCTTGGGGTGCTGCAACCAAAGCTACCGAACTTGGTGCAAAGGTTATCACCATATCGGGTCCCGATGGTTATATCTATGACGAAAATGGCGTTAGCGGCGAGAAGATCGACTATATGCTCGAACTCCGCGCTTCTGGCAACGATATCGTAGAACCCTATGCAAAGAAATACGGTGTACCGTTCTTTGCCGGTCGTCGTCCTTGGGAACAACCTTGCGACATAGCTCTGCCTTGTGCTACTCAAAACGAGCTTAATGAAGAGGATGCACGTAAACTTATCGATAACGGTTGCATCTGTGTAGGTGAAATCTCTAACATGGGATGTCGTCCTGAAGCTATCGACCTCTTTATTGCAAACCGTATCATGTACGGTCCCGGTAAGGCTGTCAACGCTGGTGGCGTAGCTACTTCGGGCCTCGAAATGACACAAAATGCTATGCACATTGCATGGACTGCTCGCGAAGTGGACGAGAAACTCCACCAAATCATGAGCGACATCCACGCTCAATGCGTGAAGTATGGTACCGAGCCCGATGGTTACATCAACTATATGAAGGGCGCCAATATTGCCGGCTTCATGAAAGTGGCTCGTGCAATGCTGGGACAAGGCATCATCTGATACCCCATCTTTCTCTTGGCCGATATGCCGGTATGCCGGCATATCGGCTTAAAAATTAGCCTTAACCTTAATTTCTTAGACCATACAAACTCCATAACCCGTCTTACGACTTCTTGATTAACAATTGTCATACTCAAAAAGAATAATATGAAAAAGCACAACTTTTATGCCGGTCCCTCTATTCTGAGCCGGTATACCATCGAAAAAACAGCCGAAGCTATCCATGATTTTGCTGGCATGGGTCTCTCTATCCTTGAGGTTTCGCACCGTAGCAAGCAATTCCAAGCTGTTATGGATGAAGCACAAGCCCTTGTAAAAGAGCTCCTCGAAATACCGGCTGGTTATGAAGTGGTATTCCTCGGTGGTGGCGCAAGTCTCCAATTCTGCATGGTTCCTTACAACTTGCTCGCGAAGAAAGCTGCATACCTCGATACAGGTACATGGGCTAATAAAGCTATTAAAGAGGCTAAACTCTTTGGCGAAGTCGATGTAGTAGCTTCTTCTAAAGCCGACAACTACACATATATACCCAAAAATTATCAGGTGCCCGACGATGTCGACTACTTCCACATCACTACCAATAATACAATATACGGTACCGAAATGCGTTACGACCCCGATGTAAAGGTACGCATGGTTGCCGACATGTCGAGCGATATATTCTCTCGTCCCATTGATGTATCTAAGTACGACCTTATCTACGCAGGCGCACAGAAGAACTTGGCACCCGCCGGTGTAACGCTTATCATCGTTCGTACCGATGCTCTTGGTAAAGTAGACCGCAAGATACCTACAATGCTCGACTATCGTACTCACATCGAGAAAGGTTCTATGTTCAATACACCTCCTGTATTGCCTATCTTCTCGGCATTGCAAACACTGCGCTATTACAAAGAGATGGGTGGTGTGAAGGTTATGGAGAAACTCGACCTTGAGAAGGCCGCTCTTCTTTACGATGCTATAGACAACAGTCGCATGTTTGTAGGTACAACGGCCGTAGAAGACCGTTCTATCATGAACGTATGCTTCGTAATGAAACCAGAGTATAAAGAGCTTGAATCCGAGTTTATTACCTTTGCCGATGCTCGCGGTATCGTAGGTATCAAAGGTCACCGTTCGGTGGGCGGATTCCGTGCTTCTCTTTACAACGCCCTTCCCAAAGAGAGCGTAGAAGTACTCATACAAGCAATGAAAGATTTTGAAGCTCAACACTGATAAAATCACCGGCCATGAAAATTCTTGTTGCTACCGAAAAACCTTTTGCTGCCGTTGCAGTAAAAGGGATACGCGAAGTCGTAGAGGCTGCAGGTGCTGAACTTGTTCTCCTCGAGAAATATACCGACAAAGCGCAACTGCTTGCCGCTGTTGCCGACGTTGACGGCATCATCGTACGCAGCGATATTATCGATGCCGAGGTGATGGATGCAGCCCGTAATCTGAAGATTGTGGTACGTGCCGGAGCCGGATATGATAATATAGACTTGCAAGCTGCCACTGCCCGCGGTATATGTGTCATGAACACTCCCGGACAAAACTCAAACGCCGTTGCCGAGTTGGCTTTCGGTATGATGGTAATGATGGCACGCAACCTCTATAACGGTACATCGGGTACTGAGCTTAAAGGTAAGACCCTTGGTATACACGCGTTTGGTCAAGTAGGACGTAATGTGGCTCGCATAGCAAAAGGGTTTGGCATGGATGTTTATGCCTTTGACCCCTATTGCCCTGCAGACGTTATAGAAGCAGCCGGCGTAAAACCTCTTGCAACTGTCGAGGAGTTGTACCGCACTTGTCAGTATGTATCGTTGCATATCCCTGCCAACGATGAGACAAAGAAATCTATCAACTATGCCCTTACTTCATTGATGCCTAAAGGAGCTATGCTGGTCAACACCGCTCGTAAGGAAGTTATCAACGAAGAAGATTTGGTACGCATCATGGAAGAACGTCCCGATTTCCGTTATGTTACCGATGTTGCGCCTGCCAATGCAGCTTTGTTGGCCGAGAAATTCCCCGGCCGTACGTTTGCAACACCCAAGAAGATGGGCGCTCAAACAGCCGAGGCAAATATCAATGCCGGCATAGCCGCTGCACACCAGAGCATAGGATTTTTGCGCGACGGTGTCGATAAATTCAGAGTAAACAAATAAGACAACATTTATAGGGTAAAGTTTATTTTATATGGTATTATGAGCCGTACTCCTTTGTGAAAAGAAGTGCGGCTTTTTCTTTCCTGCAGTCTGTCTATGTCTCCATTACACCACTTGCTGGTTACTGTCGTTTATATTGGGGTGAACATATATTGGAAAATGATGGTCATGAAATACCCCTCGAAGTATAATCGTTTAGCACTACCTGTCGCATTATTTTTATGATTGCATATTTTCTCCTGGTTGCGCGGCAAGCCTCGCATAGGTAAAAAACTCTGTTGCTCTTTTAGATAATACCTCTATAATAGCTATCTTTGTACCCGATATTTATATAGTTATTACAGATGAAGATAGAACAACTCATAGCATCGGCCACTGCAAAAGCAGTGAAATCGCTCTTCGATGCCGACGTCGACGAAAAGCTCTGCACGCCGCAAAAAACAAGAAAAGAATTTCAAGGTAACCTCACCGTAGTGGTATTCCCTTTCCTCAAAGTATCGCACCGTTCTCCCGAGGAGACTGCTCGTGCTATAGGTCAGTACCTTGTAGAAAATGAGCCGGCTGTATCTGATTTCAATGTTATCAAAGGATTTCTAAACCTCTCTATATCTCCTGCATACTGGTCACAATTGCTTCATGAAATAGATGCCGACGAGAACTTCGGTAGAGTAGAGGCTAAGGCCGATGCGCCTCTGATAATGATAGAATACTCTTCTCCCAATACCAACAAGCCACTCCATTTGGGGCACGTGCGCAATAACCTTTTGGGTTATAGCCTTGCAAATATCCTGCAGGCAAACGGTTATCGTGTGGTAAAGACTAATATTGTCAACGACCGTGGTATACACATTTGTAAGTCGATGCTTGCTTGGGAAAAGTGGGGCAATGGTGTTACCCCCCAGTCCTCTGGCAAGAAGGGCGACCACCTTATAGGCGACTTCTATGTACTCTTTGACAAACACTATAAAGCCGAGGTCGCTGCTCTCATGGAAGAAGGTAAAACAAAAGAAGAGGCCGAGGCAGCTTCGCCGCTCATGGCCGAGGCGCGTGAGATGTTGCGTCGTTGGGAAGCCGGCGATGAGCAGGTGCGCAGCGTTTGGCGTATGATGAACGAGTGGGTATATGCCGGGTTTGACGAAACATATCGTCGTCTGGGCGTAAATTTCGATAAAATATATTACGAGAGTGAAACATATCTCGAGGGCAAGGAGAAAGTTCTCGAGGGCTTGAAGAAAGGCATCATGTATCGTAAGGAAGATGGTTCTGTTTGGGCTGACCTTACCGCCGAAGGCCTCGACGAAAAGCTCCTCTTGCGTAGCGATGGTACATCGGTATATATGACACAGGATATAGGTACTGCTAAGTTGCGTTATCAGGATTTCCCTATCGACAAGATGATATATGTCGTAGGTAATGAGCAGAACTATCACTTCCAGGTACTCTCTATCCTTCTCGATAAACTCGGTTTCAAGTGGGGGAAAGGCCTTGTACACTTCTCGTATGGAATGGTAGAGCTTCCCGAAGGGAAGATGAAGAGTCGTGAAGGTACTGTTGTCGATGCCGACGATCTCATGGACGAGATGGAGGAGACAGCCCGTGAAACCTCTGCTGAGTTGGGTAAGCTCGATGCTTGTTCGCCTGAAGAGGCACGTGAAATATCACGCATTGTGGGAATGGGAGCTCTCAAATACTTTATACTCAAAGTAGACCCGCGGAAGAACATGACCTTCAATCCCAAAGAAAGCATCGATTTCAACGGCAATACAGGCCCCTTCATACAATATACATATGCCCGCATCTGCTCTCTCATGCGTAAAGCCGCCGATGCAGCCATAGATTATCGTCATATAGACACATCGGCCGTTACTCCCGTAGAAAAAGAGACCGACCTCATACAAAACTTGGCCTCTTATCCGGCAATCGTTGCCGAGGCTGGCCGTTCGTACAGCCCTGCTTTGATTGCCAACTACGTGTATGACCTTGTGAAAGAATATAACCAGTACTACCACGACTACTCGATATTGCGTGAGGAAGACGAGGCCGTGCGAGCATTCCGCATCATGCTTTCGGCTAACGTTGCCAAAGTAGTGAAGTCGGGAATGGCACTATTGGGTATAGAAGTTCCCACTCGTATGTAATAGGTGTCAAATACTCTATATAAGCGGGAGCAGCGCAACGAAAGTGCTGCTCCCGCTGTTGTTTATAGACGCTGTTGTTGCGATGCCTAAAAATTATAAAACAAGATAAGAAACTTATAATTAAGCATTATATTACACAGTCAGTCGCGAGTTTTCATTAACTTTGCAATTCAATATATATTGGATAATTCTATTTTTTAGGAAAAGTATTTATAAAAATTATCTCATGACGCTATGCAAGGACGTTCTTTTTTAAATTCCATTCCACCGGTCACACTCAACCTCATTATTATAAACTTTATCATGTGGGTCGCTACGCTTGTTATCGGCACCGACCCTGTTAACGGGCAATACCGGCTTGTAGAGTGGCTTGGCATGCACTACTGGCAAGCCGAGAACTTCAATGTGGCACAACTCATCACATATATGTTTATGCACGACCCGTATAGTATCGCGCACGTATTTTTTAATATGTTTTCGGTCTTTATGTTTGGCCGTCTTTTAGAGCAAGTATGGGGCGGCAAACGCTTTCTGTTCTACTATATTACCACCGGTATTGTGGCGGGGTTGGTACAACAGGCCGCATGGTACTTTGAGTTTGGCGGTCAGATAGCAGAAATGTCCTTGTATTATAGCGAAAGGGAAGTTGCACAGGCGCTCAACTCATTGGTTACCATTGGGGCATCGGGTGCTGTCTTTGGTATCCTCCTGGCGTTTGGCATGTTATTCCCCAATCTGCCTCTTTATATATTCTTTATTCCCATTCCCATCAAGGCTAAGTGGTTTGTCATTTTCTACGGACTTCTCGAGTTGTGGCTCGGTATAAGCGGCAGCATGGATAGTGTGGCGCACTTCGCACACTTGGGAGGTATGTTGGGAGGTATTATACTTATCCTCTATTGGCGAAAGAAAGGTATAGGCAATGGTTTCTATTATTGATAATATGAAGGGCGGCTTCATGCGAGGCTCGCTCTTAATACGCCTTATATATATCAACGTAGCTATCTTTTTGCTGGTGCATCTGGTAGCTATTGTACTTACGTTGTGGAATGTCAACTCTACGGCATGGATGGCGTATATCGACCTCCCTTCAGACCTTGGCCTGTTGTTGCGACGTCCATGGACTCTTGTCACCTATATGTTTGTCCACTATGACATATGGCATATCCTGTTCAACATGCTGTGGTTTTATTGGTTTGGAGGTATATTCCTGCGATATTTCACGTCCAAGCATCTCATGGGGTTATATCTGCTTGGAGGCTTGGCAGGAGCTTTGTTCTATATTCTGGCATACAATATCTTTCCCTATTTTGCCGATAAGCAAGGTATGATGTGTGGAGCATCGGCTGCCATTATGGCTGTTGTACTTGCTATTACAGTACGGGTGCCTGATTATAAGATAAACCTTCTCTTCATTGGTGCCGTGTCACTCAAATATATTGCAGCAGTCACAGTACTTATAGACTTGTTTAGTATGACATCGGCCAATGCCGGTGGGCATATAGCCCACATCGGTGGGGCTGTAATGGGTATCTTGTTTGCTATCTTCTGGAAAAGAGGTAAAGATCTTACACGCCCTGTCAATGCTCTTGTAGACTTTATTTTTACGTTCTTCTCCCGTCCACGTTTCAAGGTGCGTCGGCCTCGCCGCACGACATCATCGGGCGCCTCGGCTTCTTCTCGTCGGCGTCCCGAAAGCGACTACGAGTACAATGCCCGTAAAAAACGCGAAATGGAAGAGATAGATGCTATTCTTGATAAAATTAAAAAATCGGGTTATTCGGCCCTCACCGAAGAAGAGAAGAAACGACTCTTCGACGCCGGCAAAAAAAACTGACCCGCACATGAAAATCATCCGCAACATACTGGCCGCAGTGATATTGCCCGTCAATATCATCACGGCAGTACTCGCTCTCCTTGCGGCCTACGGCGAATATATCTCGCCGCAACTGACCCCATACCCGGCCCTGTTGGGCTTGGCCTTTCCCATAGTAGTCGCCGTCAACGCACTCTTCATATTCGTGTGGATTTTCGTCAAGCCCCTCTTCCTGCTCCTGCCGCTGCTCACGACACTCGCCGCCGCACCCGCCATCTGGAAATACACCCCCATCCACTTCGGCGACTACATCGACGACAACCGGCCCGGCTTTACGCTACTCAGCTACAACGTATACTATTTCAGCGATATAGAGAAAGAAAACAACCCCGATGCCGAGCTCCCCGAGTACAACCGCACACTGCAAAACATCCTCGACGCCGATGCCGATATCGTCATGGCACAAGAAGCCCCTCTGCCGCAAAATGTGAAGTGGCGCAAAGTCACCGACGGCCAATTACGGCAGCTCTATCGCCGCTATCCCTATTATGTCAACGGCAAAAACAGCTTTGTACTCTCCAAATACCCCATCGAGACAATCCTCGATACACTCTATTCCACCTCCGCATCTACACACGTAAGCCGGGTCGATATCAATGGCAATAAAGTGACACTCTTCAATAACCATCTCGAATCTATCGGTCTCGACCAAAACGACAAAGACACCTACCGCGAGATAACAGCCCAGCCAGACAGTATCAAGAGCAACTTGCAGAATATAAAGCAAATGGCGCGAAAGTTCGTCAACGCCTTCGAGGTACGTGCGGCACAAGTGCAGTATGTCGATTCACTGGCCAAGACCATAGGCGGCAACATCATCATGAGTGGCGACATCAACGACACCCCCAACTCATACGCATACCGCATCCTCGCCGGCCATCGCAACGACGCCTATCTGCAATACGGTTGCGGCCCCGGTTTTACCTATCGCTCCAACCGCATGTGGGTGCGCATCGACCACGTCATCTACGAAGGCGACTTCTCGGCCCGCTACATCCGCTTAGGCAAAACCCGTAGCTCCGACCATTTCCCCCTCTTCGTGCGTTTCGACTGGCTTTGATTGATGCCCCGCATCCATTCCACAACCGTACTCATCCCATAGCCCCCCGTGGCAGCCGCTGCGCTCGTCTGTCGTATAGCCTTGCCTCCTTCCATAAGCATCGCATACGATAAACTCCGCAACCCCTTTGCCAAGCAACTCCCAATATAGTAACATAAAAAGAGTGAGCTGCAAAGATAGCGAAAGGCGAGCGCAGGGCCAAACGAAAACGAAGTTTTCAGTGCAGGCTATGCCGAGCCGCCTCCCATCTTATCCAAAGATAGCTGCGTTCCCGCCTTTATAACTATACAAAAAGGGCTGTGCCTTCAAGACACAGCCCGTAAAAAATAAATAGCAAACATTTTGCGAAACTACTCTATATCCTACGTTGGTAGAGTAGGTTTCAGCAACCGGGAGGCCGTTCCAGACCACCCGGTTGCAGTTATTATCAATGTCTTACCACGATTTTGTGCGTCTTCACACTCTCACCGCAGCGTACTTGCAGCAGATATATACCTTGCTTGCAGTTAGCTACGCCAATCGTGTTTTCGCCGTTAGCCTCTTGTATAAGCATACCGTCGATAGAGTAGAGGGCAGCCTTGTCATACTCACCTACAATGCTTATATACTTGTCGGCCATGGTATATACCTTGTAAGACGAAGCATTGACACCGTTAACGGCTCCATTATCATTGTTGAGTATGAAAGTGAAGTTCGGATAGATGCGCGTCTTCATACCCTCTACCGTAGGATCGAAGGTATATTCATTTTCCGACCAGCTCATCGAGTAGAAGTTCTCATCCGATATATCCTCCGTTGAAGAGTTGAAGCAGTTATAGAAGTATTCCTCACCGCCGCCTTCTGTCTCTGTCATGACAGCCAGCTCATTGCCTTCGTAGTTGAACGGAGTATCAAGCGTCAGCATCAGGGCATTGTTATCTTCATCCAACGAGAACTCGCCGTCATATACCAGCGTAAAGATTTCCGGGTCGAGCCATCCCGAGAGAGAACCTACCTCCTCTATATTGGCCATATAGATTTTCAGTTTTATATTCTTGGCGTAGGTATCGCCCCATGTTAAGCCGTAATTGTATCCTATTCGTTCGATAGAAGTCGAGGCAAATCCCAATATATTGGGGTTGAACAACATCTGTGTAACGCTGTAATAAGCGCTGAGGTCAAACGGGAGATAAGCACATACACTGCCGGTATTGTGGCCTATTTTCACCATGTTGTATTCGGCATCCTGCAATACCTCTACTTCAAGGGGCGCAGTCGTGTTGTTATCGCTTACGGCGTCACCATCTGCAACCACTTGGCCTACCAGTTGAGTATCTGTATTGGAAGTAATCGTACATTTTACCGGTACTATAAGAGTTGCGTTGACATCGAGATTATACTCTACATTTACCGAGCCGTAAACAGTGCCATCCACATCGGCTACATTCACCGTGAAAGCCTCTATTGCAGTAGCGCCGTTGTTGGTTACAGTCACCTCGTAAGTTGTCTCTACATCCTTCACGGCCACTTCCATACCCTTCAACGAGTTGCATACCATATCCACTTCGTTAGTCTCCTTGACACTGATATTGGTAATATGAATGAAGTATTGGTTGGCGTCAGAGTATACTTGGAATCCAAGGCTATAATCACCGGTCGTTTCAGGTGTGAAAGAGGTAGAAGCGTTCGTAAATATGTTGTCGCATTGGAAGTCGGTACGATTGTCTATCTCTTGTACCTCATATTCGTGGCTCGTTCCGCTGCACAAAGCAACACGGAATTTCTCTTGTCCCAGTGCACTTATCATACGTACATCGTAGCTGAGCATATAAAGCTTGCCGGCCTCCAAGTGGATGGGAGCAGAGAAGAACCAGTCGTCGGCAGCACTTACGCAATCCTCATTGTAGTAATAGTGCATGAAGTACGAGTCTACGCCACCCCAGTTGTGGTCGTAATACCAGGTGCAGTTATCGCCGTTGGCATCCTCAATAATCCACATACTACGCTCAGCCTCTGTATTGAAAGAGCATGCGTAAGGAACTTCCAGAGCCGGTCCTACAATGACAACGTTGCTTCGCAAGGTATCGCTGGCGCCATCGTCGTTGATTGCAACCACACCATAGCTATATCCGTTTGTCTCTGTAATAGTAGCATCCGTATAGCTGCATTCTGTAAGATTCTCGGCAACAACAGAGGCATCGGGGTACCTTATCACGTTATAGCGGAGAGTCGAATTGTCAAACCATCCGTTGTGTTTACCCGTCAATGGAGCTGTCCAGGTAAGGTTCAGCTCGTAACCCTCGCCGGTCTTTGCCAATACAAGGTCATTTACTGTCGAAGGAACGTCGCGGCCTATATATATAGGTATGCTTTCAGCAGCATCACCATTACCATATTCGTTTATGGCTACAATGCTGTACGTTGTCATTCCTTGGGGAATATCGGTATCATCCCAGGTCTCATTAGCTCCTACGGTAGGATTGCTTATTTCATGAACAACGATACCGTTGCGTGATACCTCTATGCGGTCGATCGAGGTAAGAGGGTTACCGTCAAGCGAAGTCGTCGGGTTTTTCCACGAGATAGTGGCCGTGCGTTGGCCATTGCTGCCTATAAAAACATTCAGGTTGCTCGAAGCAGCGGGTACAAGCAACAGTGTAGGATCGGAACGGAAAAATAGAGCACCTATCTCAGCGTTGTTACCCAACGTTTCGCTTACCACCTCGGTCATGCCATATTCGGTTTCCACCGTAAGCAAAGAGCTCGTACCCTCTTCTGTAAACAATCCCCAGTAAAGCAGTCCGTCATTGGGATTATAAGTCATACTTTGCAGGTATGCAGGGAAATATCCGGTCCATTCTACATAGTCGCAAGATTGGTATTCAACAGAAATTCTGAACAATTCGCCCAAGTCATTGATACTATACAGATAGCCGTCAGATGCAGCAGCCACAGTGAATAAGTTATAATCCAAATCCATGATTTTCTCATATTCGCCCGTAGTGTATGATATGCTATACAGCGAAGTCAGTTCATCGGTAAGCAAGCTACCTATCGCATATATCACTCCTGCGTTCTCATCGTAAGTCATGTCGAAGAAAAGAGGGTCATTGCTGTCGTAAGTAGTTATAAGCTGTTCTTCGCCGGTTTCTATATTCTTGGAATAGAACCTGTCGGGAGCCATCGTATATCCCGAATAAGTTTGCAGATACACGTCGTTGAGTACACAAGTACCGGCAGATATATTCAAGAAACTCTCTTGCATAAGAGAAGTGGTGGCGTTACCGTCAAGCGAAATGGTGACGAGACCGGGCAAATAATCCTCTGTTTCGTCGCTCATCAGGAAACCATACAGCACGTCGCTACCGGCAGCGCTGGCAGACAACATCGGCGATGTTTTCTTGTTGGCAGCCTTTTTGGCGGCAACTCGTTTTTCGCCTCTTGCACCCATGATTTTCTCAATGGCAGTGGTCTTACCTGCATACCGTTGTTCGAGATACATTTTCCGCTTTTGTAAGAGCGACTCTTTCGAGTCGGCAAAGGCAAAAGGATTAGCAGTCGACAACAACACTATCACCGCAAGCATACGGCATAATGTCGAGACCGATACAGATAGAAATCTTTTCATACTCCTAATAGTTAAAGTTAATATGATGGATTATAAAAGTCCCGATAAACAATCGGGTAAGGCAAAAATAGTGTATTCTCGCCTTCATAAGAAATAAATTGCGTCACAAATAAAAAATATAATATGCTGAATATCAATCACAAACAGCATTATATGTAACAAAGGGAGGAAAAACTGTCATAGCAATATATGACTTAAATCTATATCGGTAGAAAAGAAAGATTTTATCTTATTGTTCATTCTCATACGTTGCATTCTGATTGCCGAGACCGATACACCGCGACATGCAGCACATTCTTTTGTTGAGAAACCCGATGCCGAAAGGCAGTATAGGAAAAACTCCTCGTCTGTGACATCGAAGTATGTCATCAGCGAGTGCCGCAATAGTATGAAGTCCTTGTTGATTGTTTCTTGCAGTTCTTTACGCTTGTCTATACGCAATATGGTGTCGCCTTTCTCGATAAGTGATGGCAGCTTCTTGTAAAAGGAGCCGCGCTTAAAGGTTTCGATACATTTGTCGCGGGCTGCTACAAGTTGCGTAACAAAGGTCGTTTCCATATATTCTTGTCGTGCAAGCAGCTCTTTATACTGTTCAGAGTATTGCTCGTATTTGTCTGCCTTCTTGTTATTTTCCACCAAGTAGGCATTCAGTTCCGACAGCTTCTGTTTCAACGTTTCGGCCTCGCGTGTCATAGCATTTTTTTTACGTATTGTCACGGATAACACTGTTATGGCACCACATACCAATAGCAGCACTACCAATGCCAGTACCGTGGTGAGCGTGCGGTTACGCTGGGCTGTATGTTTTATGGCTTCAAGCTGCTTGCGATACAGAACGACGTTGATTGAATCGGCACTCTTGATGTTATGAATAGAATCGAGCAACTCGCTGTAGTATTTCAAGTAGTAGACCGACGAGTCGTTGTGTCTTATCTCGGCTATCCGACTCAATCGGTAGAACGATGTCGCTTTTGTATAAATGTCGTGGCTCATACTTGCCATAGAGGCATAATGCCAGGCCGAGTCATAATTTTCGGCATTGATAAACAGCTCGCTTCTGATGTTGTAATTGCGGTATAGCGTAGCCGAGTCGGGGCTTTTTTCTATAGCGATGCGGTTGTATATAAAAGCCGAGTCGTACATCTCGTTGTACATGAAATATCCCGTTATGTTGTTATATAACGAGGCTATCTCTTTCTCTGAGTGAATGTATGGCAGGAGGTTCAACGAGTGTGCTATCGCCGTGTCTTTGTCGGGCAATTCAAGCACATAACTGCATCGCCATATGCCACGTCTTGCTCGCGACTCTTCGGTTTTGTTTTCGAGCATATTGCCATAATAGAGCGAGCGAGCGTACATGCGCATGGCTCGGTCGAAGATGGCGGCTTTATAGAATATATCTCCTAAGTCGTTATATGTGGATGCTATGATGGCAAAATTGTTGCTGCATGTTGTGTCGATATTCTCCAAAATTTTGAAATTGAGTAATACAGCAGAGTCTAATCTGTCGTTTTTGAGATAATTTTGGCTCTCTTGCGCCCAACGCGAAGCAAGTGTATGATCGTCGTCCTTGCGGCATGATAAAACAGCAAGGAGCAACAGGCATAGTACTATTACAGGCAGTCGTTGCATGATAGAGCAATCACGGTAATTGGGAACAAAGATAGTGAAAGTAGGTCGCATTCCCAAGAGACTTCCTTTGTCGGTCTTGCCATTACCGAAGTCGTTGGTTTGCGGCGTGAGTCAAAAGTCAGAGTCACGTCCAGTCGGTTTGCTTTGCATTTATTTCTTTGTGAAGCTTTTTAATTTTTGATAATCAGTATTTTATAATAAACTTTACACAAGCTTTTCCCATAAAAATATTTTGATATGTGGGTATTCCTTTGTATATTCGTCTCATTATGTAAACAAGCAATTTTAATATCTTATGTTGAGAAAAATAACACTCCTTATCGTTTGTCTGTGTTATATAACTGCGCAAGCAGCAGATAGTCGTATTGTTCTGCCAGCTGAGGTTGATGATATCACTTTTTACGGAGTAGACTTCAGTCTGGTGAATATTATAGGCGACGATGCTACAGACCAACAATACTTGCAAGCCTTCCGTCGTATAAATGAACTATTTGTTACCGAGCCCGAGAAGTACAATATTGCCAAGTGTATCAAAAGCAATATATCGGAGTACGATTTCGAGGTAGTAAATGCCCTCAATGACGCTATAGATATGTCCCAAGCTCGTCCTTTACATTCAAATATGCTCAGTGACGAAGAGCTTGCCGCTCACATCGCACAGATTCCTGTTGCCGGCGATGGGGTAGGGCTTATTATCGTAGCCGATAATCTCAATAAAACTCAGGAGAAGGGATATTTCCATTTTATCTTCTTTGACCAAGCCACTCGTACGATTGTAGCCAAGGCATTTTTGAAAGGAAAGGCAAGAGGCTTTGGCTTGCGCAATCATTGGGCACGAGCCATACTCAACTCAATGAAGTCGTTGCGTGTAACGCGTCGATGACTTGCCTGCTGTAGTGCATTTGTATGACACATCTTCGTTGCTTGAGATATTGTTTCCGAGCAGAGTGGTGTGGCAGGTGGTTTTTTATGCGGTAATAAGCATTTTTACAAGGGTAGACGGTACATTTCTCGGCAGAAAACATTACCTTTGCACCCTCGTAAAGATATAGTCAAACAATACAAAAAACGATACTGGCAATGGCTAAAGAATTGAAAGAAATGACCAAGCGTGCCGACAATTACTCGCAATGGTACAACGATTTGGTCGTAAAAGCAGATCTTGCCGAGCAGTCGGCAGTACGTGGCTGTATGGTCATAAAGCCATACGGTTATGCTATATGGGAAAAAATGCAACGCATTTTGGACGACAAGTTTAAAGCAACAGGACACGTCAACGCATATTTCCCATTACTGATACCCAAGTCGTTTCTTTCACGCGAGGCCGAGCATGTAGAAGGTTTTGCCAAAGAGTGTGCTGTGGTAACACACTATCGTCTCAAAAATGACCCCTATGGAGGGGGTGTTGTTGTAGATCCCGCAGCCAAGCTTGAAGAGGAGCTTATCATACGGCCTACATCGGAAACCATCATATGGAACACTTATAAAAATTGGATACATTCATATCGTGACTTGCCAATACTTTGCAACCAATGGGCTAATGTATTTCGTTGGGAAATGCGCACACGCCTCTTCTTGCGTACCGCAGAGTTTTTGTGGCAGGAAGGTCATACGGCTCATGCCACGCGCGAAGAAGCAGAAGCCGAGGCTCGTCGTATGCTCGAAGTTTATGCCGATTTTGCTCAAGAATATATGGCTGTACCCGTTATCAAGGGCGTAAAGACCGAGAGCGAGCGATTTGCCGGTGCTATAGATACCTATACAATTGAGGCTATGATGCAAGACGGCAAGGCTCTTCAAGCAGGTACGTCACACTTCCTGGGGCAAAACTTCGCTAAAGCCTTCGATGTACAATTCCTCAATAAAAATAACGAGCTTGAGTATGTATGGGCTACTTCGTGGGGAGTATCTACTCGCTTGATGGGTGCGCTCATCATGACACACAGCGACGACAACGGTCTGGTATTGCCGCCCCACTTGGCACCTATACAGGTGGTAATAATTCCTATATACAAGGGTACAGAACAACTGGCACATATCGATGCCAAAGTAGAAGGTATTGTCAACCGTTTGCGTGCAATGGGTATTTCGGTTAAGTATGATAATGCCGACAATCGCCGTCCCGGATTTAAATTTGCCGATTACGAGTTGAAGGGTGTTCCCGTACGTCTTGTATTGGGTGCACGCGACCTCGAGAATGGCACTATAGAGGTGATGCGCCGCGATACGCTCGAGAAAGAGACCATGCCGCTCGAAGGTATTGAAGAGAATGTGCAGAAGATGCTGGAGGATATACAAGCCAATCTTTACAACAAAGCTCTTGCTTACCGTAATGCCCGCACCATTACAGTCGACACCTACGACGAGTTTAAAGAGCGTATCGAGGAGGGTGGTTTCATCTTGGCACATTGGGACGGTACTCCCGAAACCGAAGCACGTATCAAAGAAGAGACCAAGGCTACCATACGTTGTCTGCCTTTCGATGGAGACCTTACGCCCGGTGTATGTATGGTTACCGGTAAACCGTCGGCACGTCGTGTCCTCTTTGCCCGTTCTTATTAATCAGGCATACATAGTTCCCCTTCGCTGGGATATTGCTATAAAAAGAAAGAAGGCTACCTTGAAAATGGCAGCCTTCTTTTTTTACTGTAGGATAAATTTAATCTTCAGTTGGCTCGAACTCATCTTTACCAACACCACACAAAGGGCATACCCAATCTTCGGGAATATCCTCGAATGACGTTCCGGGGGCTACACCATTGTCAGGGTCTCCTACTGCGGGGTCGTAAATCCATCCGCATACAGTGCATACATACTTTTTCATCTTTTCTTTTTTTAGTTTGACAAAACTTCATTTCCATATTATATGGAACATGATTATAGTAAGAATTTAAAGGGACGTAGCAATGATGCTTGCATCGTTTGCCTTGTCGTTTTTATCTATATTATAACAACAGACTCTTTCGAGGTATTGTTAAGTCATGTTTTATTTTTAGCGGTTGGCTATTTTCCATGCCGTTGCCCCATCGTTCCATATCATTTGCACTACATATATGCCTTTGCCGGGCAAGGCAATGCGCACTTTCTCGGTTGTTGCATCACAAGTGGAGCAGAGAACACCTTGTATATTATAGAGCAAGATACGGCTGTTTTGTGGTACGTTGTCTAAGCAAAGGGTGTTATCGGTAATACGGAAGCTGCATGGTACGGCCTGGCGGTATAACGGGGCGCTACCTTCTACGTTAGGGTCTGTTACTACCATACCTGTCGGCGACCATTCAGAGCGATAGTCGTCTTTGACGGCGCGTACCCTGTAATAATAGGTGGCAGGGGCTTCCAGTCCTGTAAAAAGCGCTTCGGTGGTTGTTACTGTCCGTAACTCATTGACAAAAACAGTATCGTTTTTGCCATACGTTATTACCACATCATCTATGGCCAGGTTTCCCTTCTCTTTATGATAGGTAAAACGGAATGCTTCTATCTTGTCGGCATCGGCAAAGTCGTATGAGAGTGTATGTTTAGACGTATTCTCATAGGCTATTGTTGCCAGTATGCTCCACTCTTCGTCGCTCATTTTCTCTACCACAAGATACGACCCTGTAGCCGACGACGCAAAGCGATACATAAATGACAGGCTTGTGACGTTGGCTTCATAGCGGGGCGATTCTAAATATTCGCCGTCATTTTTCAGCCCTACAGAGGGTGCTGCCTCTCCCGAGCTGGCCTCCGAGGTATAGTTGCCCGATGCTGTTCCAGTCCATCCTTCAGGTAGGGGTTTGCCCGACGAGCCCACTTCATCGAAGCCCTCGGTTACAGTTATCGAGCCATCGCCTTCGAGGGTAAAACATTGTACTTCATAACTGTCGGCACCATCTACAGCTTCCCACCGTGCCACAAAGCTCTCGCATGTAATATCGTCGGGTTGTCGCAATGTCGGTGCCGGCAATTCGGTTGTTGTAAAGAGACCATCAAAGAGAGTTTGGTGTTCTGCGCCCGATACTGTTGCTGTTATGGTGTAGGTATAGGTTGTCGCCGGCGACAGACCCTCTATACGGCACGAGGCTTTTGTCTCGTCGTGGTTATATACAAGGGCAGGGGAAGTGACAAGCCCGGTCATGGTGTGATTTTTCAAATCGGCAAAGTCGTCTATGGTAGCCTGTCGCCACTCATCCATATCGAAGATGACCGATGGCCCCCACACGGAAGGCCGACGATATAGTGTCATATCCTGTCCCCAATATGTGGCCTGGTCACGGTATCCTACCACGTCGGTTATTACGTGTGAGTGATACAGGGCTATGGCATCGTTGCCGTTGAAATTGAGAGGGGAATCTTCTCCGGCAGGAATTAGTAAGTCGGCATTTGCAAGTAACTCCTCATGTGTACATTGGCTGTTTACCATGATATAACTCTCTTGGGGCTGCAACCATACGTCGGGTAGGGCATAGTAGTCTTTGTAGTCGCCATATCCGTTCTGCTGCCGTGCAATGCCGTAGTCGGCCAGATGTAATGCCGTAGTTGTACCGTTGTATAGTGCTATAGCTTTGTTGTAGCTGCTTCCTTCTACGTAGGCCGATATAAAGAGGTCGGTTGCTTCGCTGGCTCCTTGGTATAGTTGTAGATGATAGCCATCGGCATTGGGATATTCTACCCAATTTAATGTGGCGGCTACTGCATTTATGTCTGTTGTAGGTAGAGTTACAAAGCTGGTCGTTCCGTTTACTTGTACCGCCACCGATACCGGGGCATACAATCCTCCGCCCGATATGAGCAGCGTATCGCGTAATGTTCCCGACAGTGTACTGTTATGGTAGGTTAGGTATACATCTACACCTTGCGAAGCCTCGGTCTCTCCCACTGTCGTACGGTCGGTCTTGATGCCACTATTATTTTTCCATGTGAGTAGCAGTGGCGATTGCAGATTTTGTGCCTGTACCGGCAGTTTGTATGAAAGAGAACCGCCTTGCATCACTGTTCCCATTTCTATCACTGTACCCGATATGGGGGTTGTCATATAAGGGTCATTGGCGGCACCCGTATGGAATGCATATCCTATACTGTCACCCCACAGATATTCTGCTATGGCCGGATAATCTATCAGCGGATTTCTATTGTGCTGTGCTTCATAAACGGCTTCATTTCGCGCTATCTCCTTCTCACTTACGGGGTCTTCCCGATGCCATCGCATGAGTAGCTCTATGGCGTAATCGGTTAATGTCGGATACTCTTCGGCTTCAAACATGTACACTCCGTCTGCCATCCATGTGTAGTCTTGGTAGCAAATAGCTACATACATATACATGCGGGCAAAGTCTCCTTTATACTCGTCGGCCGGTTCAAAAACCGTAAGCGTACGATTGTTTACAGTAGCTTTTCCAACTCGTGTGACACCGTTGTCGAAAGTAGCTTCTGTAACCTCGCCAAGGATATTGTTGCTTTTAGCCAGATTGGCAGCCGCATCGGCCGGGACAAGGTGGTGCAAATCGTAAGAGGCATCATATATAAATGGTGACAGTTCGCCCCACCAGCTTTTGGGTACACTGTGTTCGATGTTCATCTCGGGATGCGAACCTTCGGTAGGGAAGTAGCGTACCACATCGGAATACATATCCCAGATAGACCCGTCGGGGCGGACATCGGAGGTACGAAATACCTCCCATGTCCCCGTACTTCCGTATTCGATTCTTCCGTGTCGGCTTATTATGTCATGCAGTGAGCTTTTTAGCTCGGCATCTTGTTTGCCATCGGCAGTTGCATAGTAGCCGGCAGGAATGTCGGCATTAGATGTGAAGGCTATGGCCGCAAAAAGCAGCACATATATCCGGCGGATTTTCGGCATAGTCAATCAGGTATTTTTAGTGTATCATTACACGTGTGGCAAAGCTGCCGCTCGACGTAACAATTTGTACAATGTAGATCCCTTTCTTTGCAGGCATTACGCTTTCGCGTTGTGCATGTAAAGTACGCATTCCGCACAAACGGCCATCTACACTATAATAATAGAGGCGTGCATCAGCCGGGGCGCCATCTACGTATATCTTATCGCCGTAGGCATATACATACAAGCCATCGGGCATGACAAGCTTCTCTGTTGTCGCTTGAGAGGTGCTTACCTCTACGACGTTCGATTCATCTAGTTTCGTTTCGTCGTTGTATGCCGTTACGCTGTAACGATACTCTTGTTGTTCGTTCAGTCCCGTCACTTTGTGTTGCAATACATTTCCTACATGGAGCGGATAACCTTCGACAAGCTCCAACGTTGCACCGCCACCCTTTTTGATGACTACATGTTGCAGATATACGCGAGCTCCTTTTTTGGCAAGGAATGTTACTGTCGACGAGGTGGTAGCTACAGGCAATGTGATGGTTTCGGTCACTCCTTCGGCTGAGCAATCTACATCGGCTACTTGTGAACCGTCTACCGATATATAAAGATGTGAGTTGTCACTGGTTCTGTATGGAGAGCATGTTACTGTAACTGTTGCAGGCGTACCAGATAGGTCGAGAGTTGGAGTAGTTATAGAACCGTCATTGCTACCCGATGCCAAACGTAAACTCCCGTTTTCTATAGCCGTGAAGCCAGTTGTTTCCCAGTCGGGAGCCGACGAGAATGTAACATCTACAAGCACCTGCTCCTCTGCTGTGGCGTTGCCGTCAACGTGCCATACCGATAATTCATAATCGGTTGCCTGCGAATGAGCCGACCATAGAGCCGTAAATGAGTTCTCGGTTACCTCTGTGGCGGCAAGAGCTGCAAATCCTTCTCGAGCCGTACCCGATAGGTGTATATTGTGTGAGGCCGTCAATCCTCCGCCCGACAATACAAGCGTAGCGGTATGTGTGCCAACAGCTGTAGGTGTATAAGTCACAACTATCGAGATACCGTTGTTGATAGCTTCGCCGTCGGCCGAGTTTTGAGACAGAGCAAAATATGAAGCATTTGTCCCCGAGAGCGACAAGGATATGTTGCCCGATAGGTTATGGCCTTTTATGGAAATGTTTTTTGAAACAGACGATTGTTGTGTACCCAATATGGCTGTGCCTACTTCTACTGTACTGCCTGAAGCTGGCGATTCTATAAAGGCTGTTGCACCCGGAGTGAAGGGAGTTGATGTTTGATCGCCGAAGATTAAGTCGACCAATTCCGGATAGTCTATAAATGGGTTACGGTTGCCTTGCAATTGGTATACAGCCTCGTTGCGGTTTATCTCCTTTTCACTTACAGGGTCTTCCTGATGCCAACGCAGCATCATTTCGCGTGTCCAATCTTTGAGGTAAGGAAAAGAACCGCTGAATACCGAAGCTCCTTCGCCGCTCCAGCCTCCGCAGGCTGTAGTATAACGTGTTGCCATGTAAAAATAGATACGGGCAAAATCGCCTTTATACTCATCGGCAGGTTCAAAAACTGTGCCCGAGAAGCCGGCTACGGCACATGTCCCTACTCGTGAAAAGCTGCCGTTGGAAACGTAGCTTGTAGAGCTAACCTCACCAAAAGGCATATTGCTTCGGCGATTGTTGACATATCCGTCGGTAGGAACTACCACGTGTGCATCGGAATATTTACGTCCACCCAGCCAGCTTTTGGGAACTGAGTGCTCGCGATTGTAACAATCACCCTCGCGCGAATAACTGCCACATTGGTCAGAGCCGAAAACGAAATCGGTAGTCGACGAATACATGTCCCATACTTTACCGTCGTCGCGGCGGTCGGTTGTGCGGTATGCTTCCCATAGATTATCATACCCCAGTTCCTTATCTCCAATAAGGTCTGAGAGTGCCTCTTGCAAGGCGTTGCCGCTTTTGCCAACTGCAGAGTCATAGTATCCTGCAGGGACCTCGGCAATTGAAAGGAATGCACTGGATATAAGCGCAATACCTATTAAATAGAACCTCTTTCTGTCCATCGTATTTACTGTTTTTGATAAAATGAAAAGGTTACAAATGTAGTAAAAGTTGATAATTCTGCAAAAATATTTACATTTTTACGCTGTAAGAATACTCTCATTTATAAGCCAAGAATTTTGTATAATACATACATCTCTTTATATAGTTTGCAGTGATACAGAGCGTTCATTCTTCTTCATATAAAGCATCCATTACTCCTCTATTTCCAAGTTCTTTGTCTCTCGAAATCCAGTGACGGTAGGTTGCATATGCTGTAATGAAATAGACTGCAGTCAGAATCCATAAGGCAACATAGGGACGTGCGACTTGTCGTAAAGAAGCCCCTGTAGTGTTCATTTGTACAAAGCCCTCAACGCCCCAGGTCGATGGTATCAATGAGCCCAGCCACCGCCAAGCTACTGGCATGGCATATCGTGGCCACACGATGCCTGAGAGGAAGATGAAAACGACCGATGTGAAGACGAACAGTAAAAACGAAGCTTCTCGTTCACGTACCAATCCCGAAAGGGTCATCCCCAGGAATATAGATGAGAATAATAGCGGTATGGTAAAAATATATATCTCCCATGGATTGCCCAATCGCGGATATCCGAAAAGCCAGGGAATAAAATGAAACAGATAAACAATGTTGAATATATACAGGCTGCCGTAGCACAAAGCTTTACCTACAATGAGGTGTACTACGCTATTGTGTACATGTTCGCGTCCGTCGTAATAAAGGTGTAACGTATTCTCCTCTTTGATACCGCCGGCCAGCATTCCTAAACCCAGAATGATGCTCTGCTGTAATACAAGTACTATTACCGCCGGAATGAGAAACGATGCAAATCCCGACTCGGGATTGTACATTGCTACCGAGCCGTAGGGAATGGGATTGCTGGCTATATCGGTAAGTGATTGCGATACGCCTATGGGTAAGGATTTGGCACGTATTTCTTTGCCTAATTCCATGGTAACGTCGGTGAGTGCCATGAGAAAGTTTTTGTAGTAGATGAGCAGGCTCATGTCTGAATAAAATTCCACTACGCCTTGTTGGCCTCGGACTATTGATTTGTCAAACTCCTGTGGTATATATAGTATACCATAGCATGTCCCTTTCATCATCATTTGACGGGCTTCGGCCATATTGGCACAATATGATATCACTTGTACGTTGGGCGAAGCGTCGAGGGCGCGTACCAAGTGGCGACTCAATGCACAACGGCTGTCGTCTACAACTACCATTGGTACGTCGCGAACCACCTCGGGATTGTATATGGCTGCGTAGAGGAGCGGATATGCCAAGGTAAGCAAAAAGAAGAATACGAGAACACCAGTATCGCCGAATACCATCTTATACTCTTTGCGCCAGATATAGCTGATGTCGGCACATGAGCGTCGCAACTGCGGTACTATTTTCTTCTGTAATTTCATTTTCGTAAATTTTCAAGGTTCATATTGGGGATTGAGCAGTGCTTTTTTCAGTCGTCCCAGCAAAATCAACGATGCTACGGCAAAACCGATTAATGCAACATAATGCCAGCGGCAGTAATAGAGCGGATACCCGTTGAGTGCTTGAGAAATATAAATCAGAAAGTAGTGTCGCACGGGTAACAGGCAAGAGAGCATGCCCAAAGGAGCGTACATAGATGATACCGGAAAAGAAAAACCACCCAGGGAGAATGATAATATACCTATCACAGCCCCGGCACTAAAGCCTACACGAAGAGAGGGCGCAAAGCTTAGTAAGATAACGGCCAACCCTTGGGTGGCTATGATGAGCAGCAACATGGCAAATATCATGTGCCATGTAGGGCAATGTAATGGAAAGTGCAGAAAACCGTATAACACTGATTGTCCCAGTACACCTATTGCTGTAAAGATGCATGTTTGTGGCAGTAGTTTCCCCGTCATGGCTATCACAATAGAGTTCTCGGAAGTACGCATCCAGCGACGCGAGGTGCCGTGTTTTATCTCTATTCCTATGCTGTATATTGTTACCATGAGTACCATCAGCTGTAAAGTGGCCGGAATAAACGAATTATTGAGGTATATCGAGTAGTTGAGCCATGGATTGCCTATGGGGTGTATTTCGGCATTGATAGGTAATAACAGAGACTTTATGTTGGCCTCTGGTATGCCTGCTGCTGTGAGCACATGACCGACAGCCTCTCCCGATGCAAGTACCGACAGCGTTTTGAAACTTTTGTACAGCAGTGAGCCCGGTATGAAATAGGCATTGTTGGTGTAGAAAGATATTTCTGGCTGACGAGCAGCCATTGTCAGCTCTTCAAAACGTGATGGAATCACAAGAAACCCGAAAATCTCATTGCGTTGCATTGCATCGCGAGCCTCTGAGAAACTCATAGGCTCGTTTTCTATGCGTAATTGCTGTTGCGAGGCCAGTTGCCTTACGAAGTCGTGCGATAGGTTGCTGTTGTCTAAATCGACTACCGCCACTGGCAGCTTTTCGGGCAGGCCGTTGTTCATCATAGTGAGGAAAAACAGAAATGCAAAGAGCGGCATGCCTATCATACAGATGAGGCATACCGGCGAAGAGACAATACGGCACAATTCGCGCCACATCGTACACCATAGAGCCCGGCTTTGCGATTGGATTGTTTTCATTGTCTTGTTTCTTCCATTAAAACCGACATGCCAGGATGCAGGCCTTGTATCGGTGACAACGGTCGTGCCTTCACGTTGAAGGTTTTGGCGTCATATTCGCCAGTTACTTTTGTAGCTCGCCATACGGCATAAGAACCCATATCCTTTACGTGGAAAACTTGTAGGACTACCTTCTTATTACCAAGGGCAGGAATAGAGGCTTGTATTTGCCCTCCTACAGGAAATGCTTGCAATAACTCTTCGCGTACATTGAAAGAGACCCACATGTCGTCCTTTTTCGTCAGGTTCATTACTGGAGCCCCTATGCTTACCAATTCGCCTACGTAAGGAAATATCTCACTCACCACACCGGCACACGGGGCTGTCAGGTACGAATCTTCGAGCAAAGCTTCTATCTCTGCCACCCCTCCGTCGGCAGCCTCGAGCATAGCAGCCGAAGCCCGGCGATCTTCTTCGCGGGCACCCTTTACGGCCATGTCATATTGCGATTGCGCAGCACTCGCGGCTGCCTGTGCCATAAGATATGCAGCTTCTGCTTCATCACGTTTCTGTTCCGATACAACTCCCTTTTCATAGAGCGATTGCATGCGGGTGTAGGTTTTATGTGCAATATCGAGGGCTGCTTGCGACTGTAGCAGCATGTCATGTGACATGCGTACCATTTCGCTGCGTGTACCGGCATCAACCTTGCTGTTTTCTGCTGTTGCGGCAGCGCGCAATGCATTGGCAGAAAATAGTTGGGCTTCGGCCATCGACGAATATATATGTATCAGAGTGTCGCCGGCTTCTACCGATTCGCCTTCCTCTACCATAATCTCGGCTACTCTGCCCGGAAGTTTGCCCGAAATACGTATTTGTGTGGCTTCTACTTGCCCTTGTATTATCTCGGGTGCCGGTTGTAGCAGAAATAGGCCTGCGAGCGAAACAATAATAAATAGTGAAACAAGTGCTATCAGTCCTATAGTCAAGCTGTTTCTTTTTTTCTTCTTTTCCATATCTGTAGTTTATGCTTTTTTATTCATTCTCCATAGTGCGTTTCTCCCAAGGCTCTTCCCAATGCGGCTCGGCTTACTCGTACGGCTATGTAGGCATCAATCTTTTCGGTTTGTGCCTTTTCCCAAGCCACTTGTGCGGCAAGAACATCACTTGTTGTGCATACACCTTCACTGAATGCTACTTGTGCATTATGCAGGTTTTCGGTTGCTTTCTCGCTATTCTTACAAGTCATGTTATAGCTTTTTATGGCTTCACTGTAGCGGTAGGTTGCCTGATTGACTTGCAGTTCTATGCGTTCTTTGGCAGCCTCGGTTTCTATACGGGTAACTACTGTAGCGCTGTGCGAGGCTTTGTAACGGTAGAAATCTGTCCCCCAGTGGAAAATAGGTACTCGCAAGACAACACCTACGCGAAACATTCCGTCAATGTCAGTTTTGAATCCCTTGTATAAGTTAGGCTTGTTGAAAGTGTATGCTCCAACTACGGCTACCGATGGCAGCATAGACGATAATACCATGCGTTGTCTTGCTTCGGCCATAAGCGTAAGGTATCCGAGGCTTTTTATCTCTTCGCGGC
Source organism: uncultured Porphyromonadaceae bacterium (assembly GCA_900538705.1). Taxonomy (GTDB): domain Bacteria; phylum Bacteroidota; class Bacteroidia; order Bacteroidales; family Barnesiellaceae_A; genus Barnesiella_A. Next base: position 92,738 of record UPZG01000002.1, on the reverse strand, counting down.
GGTCATATACACTTGCCATGTCTATTAGGGGAAGGGGAGTATCGGTTGTTGTTGTGTCTTGAGGTATTGCATCTTGCAGTACGAAGTTGCTGTCTAAAGGCATTCCGCACAGTTGAGCCAATACCATGCGCGATAGAGATAGTCCGTTCTCGGCTTTTACAAGAGCTATTTCAGCTTCATTAAGAGCAACATTTACCGAGAGTTCATCGCTTCGGGTGGCTACCCCCTCGGCTACCATGGCAGCAATGTTGTTGTGCAATACTTCTACCAAGGTGACAAAATTTTGGGCTAAGGCTCTTTTTTGCTCCAGCGATACGACCAACCAGTAGGCATCATCAACCGATGTGATGACTTTCTCTTCGGTTAAGCGACGTTGCGAGCCTGCCAGCTCTTCAGCGTGGGTTGCTACGTCGTTGAGTGCTTTTATTTTACCACCCATAAAAACAGGTTGTGTAAGTGTTACAGCACCTACGGCGACGTGGTGCGTATCAAATGCAAGTAAGTCGTCGGGAATGAGTGCCGATGCCAACGATGCAGGAAACCCTAATCCTCCTATGGTAGAGCGTATGGCATCTACATCGACTAATTGTATCTCTTTCTGATTGTAAATATATGCTCCTGTGAAGTCTATCGAGGGTAGATATGCGCCTCGGGCTGCTTTGCGAGCATACGTAGCCTGTGTTACTACTTCGTCGGCAATCGAGAGCGATTTGTTGTTACGAAGCGCCATGTTTCGGCAGGAGTCGAGTGTAAGAGGTTCTTGTGCCATTGCTCCCGACAGTCCCCCTGCCAGACTGTAAATTATGGCAATGCTCCAAACCTTCCAAAAATACCTTTTTACCATAAATATGTACCTATTAATTAAATATATAATAGTTGTTAAGTTAACTAATTAGAGACTATATGATGTTTCATTTTGCAGTACTCTACTATCATAAGAATTTTTGGTACAAAAAATTTGCTGTGGCAAACGATGAGTTTGTGAGCGCCAAAGGTACAATTTTTATTGATTATACAATGATTAGTTACACAACTATATGAAAATTTTTTTATAGTATCGGTTAGTGTGCTGAAATATATTTCATAAACATCTTGTAATCATTGTTTTATTTGAATATGTAAAAACTGTGAATAAATTGAGATAACAGATAAAAACGTTCGTTTTGACATCAGAATAGAAAAACAACAGGTATTTACACGTTTTCAAATTTCGTGATGAAAGGGGACTTGCGTATTACAATTCAAGTCATACATTTGCTTCTACCCTTGGCATGTGCTATCTTTGTATCATTGTAATTGCACTCTCTGTTTAAGATGAACCGATTTGCCGACGTTATATTACCGTTGCCTCTACATAACTATTTTACCTATCGTATCCCTGACGAGATGCAGGGTATACTGCGGCAAGGTCATCGTGTCGTTGTGCCGTTTGGTCGTTCCAAGTATTATACGGCCATTGTTGCCATCTTGCATGATACAGAGCCTGTGGGTTATGAGGTAAAGGAGATAAGTACGTTGCTCGACGACCAGCCTATCCTGTTATATCCTCAAATCAGATTTTGGGAATGGATTGCCGAGTATTACCTCTGCTCGGTAGGTGATGTATATAAGGCGGCACTTCCTGCCGGACTGAAGTTGGAGAGTGAGACTTCACTGACAGCCAATCCCGATTATGAAGGCGATACGGACGAACGTTATACCGAGAGGGAAGCTTTATTGGTGGCTGCTCTTGCATCGCAAGGCCGTCTCACGGTACATGAGATAGAGAAATATACAGGATTGCGCAATACGCTTCCTGTGCTACGTCGGCTGGTAGAGCGCGGAGCTATTTTTGTTTCTGAAAGGATACGTACTGCCTATAAGCCCAAGACCGAGACTTGTGTACGGTTCACCTTCAACCAAGGCGACGACGATGCTCTGCGTGCCGCCTTCGATGCGATAGGGCGTGCCAAGCAGCAAGAGACACTGTTGCTTGCTTATATCGACCTTTCGCACTTTATGCAACGGGGCAAGTGTATCGAAGTGTCGCGGGCCGGGCTGTTGAAAAGAGCCGGCGTTTCCACCGCCGTATTGGCCGGATTGGTCAATAAAGGTATCATGGAGACTTACAAGCGCGAAGTGAGCCGTTTCGCCGTGTGGCAGAAGACCCTTTCGCCGCTACCTTCACTCAGTACCGAGCAAGAGCGTGCCCTCTGCGAGATATATGCCGCTTTTCGTGAGAAAGCTGTTACATTATTACATGGTGTTACTTCAAGCGGAAAGACGGAAATATATATCCATCTCATACACAATTTGCTGAAACAGAGAAGGCAGGTACTCTATCTTGTGCCCGAAATTGCACTTACAACCCAGCTGACCGAGCGTTTGCAACGTGTCTTTGGTGAGCAGTTGGTCATATATCATTCTCGTTTTTCTGATAATGAGCGGGTGGAGATATGGCAAAAACTTTTGGCAAGTCGCGGGCCTTGCGTAGTTTTGGGCGTGCGTTCGTCTATCTTTTTGCCTTTCCACGATCTCTCATTGGTCATCGTCGATGAGGAGCACGAGACCAGTTATAAGCAGTACGATCCTGCCCCTCGCTATCATGCCCGTAATGCTGCTATTGTATTGGCAAACATGCATGGAGCGAAGGTCCTTTTAGGTTCGGCTACGCCTTCTATAGAGAGCTATTACAATGCGTTGAACGGCAAGTATGGTTTGGTTGAGTTGTTTACCCGATATTCCGACAACCCATTACCCCTTGTCGAGACTGTCGACTTGCGCGAGCAGCGAAAGAAGAAGCAGTTGTCGGGTAGTTTCTCACTGCCATTGGTAGAGAAGATAAAGGCTGCCCTGCAAAGCGACGAGCAAGTTATACTTTTTCAGAACAGGCGTGGTTTTGCCCCTATGATAGAGTGTCGCGACTGCGCATGGATACCTAAATGTATCAATTGTGATGTAAGTCTTACCTATCACAAACGTGACAACAAGATGGTGTGTCATTATTGCGGTTATACTTGCGACATTCCTCGTGTTTGTCCTGTTTGTGGCGGCACTGCCATAGAGATACATGGATATGGTACCGAGCGCATCGAAGAAGATGTAGAGCGGCTTTTCCCCGACACCAAGGTGGCTCGTATGGATACCGATACCACCCGTTCGCGCACAGCCTACCAAGAGATTATTGACGATTTTGCCGCCGGGCGGAACAAAATCCTTATCGGTACACAGATGGTTACCAAAGGACTCGACTTTGACCGTGTAAGTGTTGTAGGTATTATCAATGCTGATGGAATGCTTGCCTTTCCCGATTTTCGGGCTCACGAGCGGGCGTTTCAGTTGATGGCACAAGTGGCAGGCCGTTCGGGTAGAGGCAAAAGTTCGGGTACCGTTATAGTGCAAACCTCACAGCCAGAACATCCCGTTATTGCACAAGTCATACATCACGATTATAAAGGTATGTACGACAGGCAGTGTGCCGAGCGCGAAGCTTTCGGCTATCCGCCTTATACACGTCTTATATACATATATTTGAAGCACAAAGATGAGGCGCTTCTCGATACCTTGGCTCAGCGATACGCTGCGACGTTGAGGCAGGTATTTGACCACCGCGTGATAGGTCCCGATAATCCTCCTGTAGCCCGTATACAGTCGTTGTATATTCGTAAGATTATGCTTAAAATAGAAGTCTCTGCTTCCATGGCTCAAGTGAAGTCGTTACTGAGACGTATTTACGAGAAGTGCCTCGACGATACCCGTTTCAAGACCCTCACATTATATTACGATGTAGATCCATTATAAAATACAACTATCATGAAAACAAGAATGACACTTCTTCTTACCGCCTTACTATTGTTTTGTGGGGCACAACAAGTCAATGCCGACTCTCTACGATACATCACAGCCGACACACTCACTTTGGTAGGCAAAGCCATGCCTGGCGGTAGCCATTGGCATCGTATCGACACGGCGCAGTATTCGGCGTTGCCACCAAAAGTCAAGAACCTCTTCCGTACTCCTGCAGGGCTTGCCGTATGTTTTACTACCGATAGCAAGACCATTGCAGCCCGTTGGGAATTGAAAAAGAAAAAATACAACAACAATTTCTCTCCCATAGCTCAAAAGGGACTCGACCTTTATCGACTGAATGAAAGTGGAGCGTGGCAGTGGACTGGAGTTGCACGCCCTTCTATGAGCAATCTGAAAGAAAATAAGGCGGTTGTTGCACAAAATATGCCCGGTAAGGCTACAACCTACCTACTGTATTTGCCGCTTTATACCGAGCTGGTATCGTTAGAGATAGGCATAGATTCTGCTGCAACAATACAGGCTGCACCCGACCCGTTCCGGCACAAAGTAGTCATTTACGGGTCGAGTATTCTGCACGGAGTAGGATGCAGTCGTCCCGGCATAGCTTTTGCCTCGCAAATGAGTCGGCGCACAGGCATTAACTTCATCAACCTTGGCTTGAGCGGTCGTGGTAAGATGGAAGGTAGCGTGGCCGATATGCTCGCCGAAATAGATGCCGATGCTTTTGTACTCGATTGCATGCCCAATCCTACGGGTGACGAAATAAACGAACGGGCAGAATATATGGTACGTACCATTCGCAAAGCACATCCGAAAGCCCCTATTATCATGATAGAAAGCTATCGTTGGGAAAACAATTATACCGACAGCGTAGCACGTACGGCTGGTGACGACCGTGCTCGTGCATTTGTTTCACAGGCCGAGCGCCTTATACAAGCCGGCATTCCGTACCTCTATCTCATACGCGACCACAATGCCATAGGCAACGACCATGAAGGCTCTGCCGACGGTATCCACCCCAATGACCTCGGCTTTGCTCGTATCATTGCCGCTTATGAGCCCGAACTGTTACGTATCCTCCGTGAAAATGGCATAGAGTAGAGGATAACTCTTGTTATGGTTTTTCAGTTCCTCGCGCCCGGCTGTCTTTTCATCGATAGGCAGTCGGGTGGGGTGGGTTATGTCATTACTTCTTTTATTCCGGCGATGTATGGTTATTAATGGAGTGGTTTTGCCAAGGTTGCTATTTACATCTGTTGAGGCTTTTTTGTATCTTCTCTACTTCTTTAACCACTGTAGCGTAAGACCTTCGACCCCTCTGTTTGTTTTATATGCGTACGGCGATAGTCGTCGTACATAACATAAAAATAAAAACGGAGGTATTATTATGACAACACCTGCTAAGCGTATGCAAAACTGGCTCCCCGGCATTTTCAACGACTTTTTCGGGAACGAATGGCTTGCCAAGAGCAATGCCGCAGCTCCGGCATTGAACATTGTCGAGACTGACAAAGAGTATATTGTTGAGATAGCCGCTCCCGGTATGACAAAAGACGATTTCTGCGTTACTGTCGACAAAAACGACCAACTTATCGTGACAGTAGAAAACCGCAATGAAGATACCGAGAAAGAGCGTAAGGGAAAATTCCTGCGTCGCGAGTTTACTTACTCTCAGTTCCAACAAACTCTCATTCTGCCTGAGAACGTCGTCAAAGAAAAAATTGAGGCTCGACAAGCCAATGGTGTGCTTACCATCACTATTCCCAAAGCTCATGAAACTATGGCTGAAGCACCTCAACGCATAAACATAAAGTAAGAGTAAAGAAAATACTTATCTCGCGACATCGCGGCGGGATGGCATTTGGCCCGGAAGTTTCCTGTAACTCCGGGCTTTTTGTCTTTATATTCTTATATATATGTTGTCCATATTTATTAAGATGATATGAAATTATAGAATATTTACTTTGTTATTTTAAGAGTTGAATAGAAAATTTATATAGAATGATTGCTTATATTTTGCCAAAATATGTGGTATTTAAAAAAATAAGAATTTTGCTTTTCTAAAATTAGTTATTAACTTTGCAACTAAACCTATAATCAGACAGCCTATGGTATAAATATTTATTTGAAGACATTTTAATAGAAAGGCGTTAGCTTTTATTTCGGGATTCTAAAACTTCTAGATATTTCATGATATCCTTGAGAAATGAAATTGCACGCTCGTACTGTATGCAGTGAGGGTTTTATTCATTGTAATGAGGACAAGGTTGTGAAAGAGTGCAGAATCTGATAGTAAAAAGAATTGGTCCGCGCTTTTTTATTTGTCTATTTCTAGTATAGGACCTTTATTCTATTCTTTTCATAATTTAATACCAAAAACAAATGAAAAAACTGTTTATTATTGTAGCGTTAGGCGTTTTGCTTTTAAGTTCTTGTAGTTCTATGAATGAAATAATTCCTCAGGCTATCAATACAGTACATTCTGTAACGTTTGATGAGTTGAACTTTAATCGAGAGGATTATATCATTTTAAATACTGTTACAGCAGATGCTACGGTCTCTTTTGTGAAAAAAGGTAGCAAGTTCAAGATTCAAGATACAAATAATGAATTTGAAATTAATTTTAGGGTAAAGAAAGGTATCTATACTGATTTTAAGTTTGATGGAATATTAAGAACAGGATATCTTGCTAATGATTATGCAACAGAGCGACCTGTGGATCTCACAAGCCCTTCTGAAATTGTTCGAGGAATAGCTATCTATCGGTTGATTAATATGGCACAAATGGAAGGTGCCGATGGAATTATAGAACCTACAATATCTACTAGTGTAGAGCAGAACGGTAGTATTATTTTATTTAAAACAGTAGTAAATGCTAAATTGGTTAAATTAAAAACTGATAGGTAATCATGAAATACATATATCATTTTATAATAGCATTAGTTGTAGGTGTATTGTTGGTGGGTTGTTCTGCTGCGAGAAAAGTGGTAACATCTGAATCAAAAAGCGAAACAGGAATTATTTATCTTTCTTCAATCGCTAATCCTATTCCTAATAAATATGTAAATATGGATTATGGCATTCGGTTGCAAGTCCGTGATGCAAGAGCTAATAGTAATATTCTTCAAAAGCATGATAACTATGTTGTCTCTATGCCAAGGGTAAGTGTGCAACCAGATGTATTGTCTTTTGTATCAGAGAGTATGCGCCGTTATATGCGAGTAATGGGATTTAATCTTGATGCAGATATTTCAACTGACTACTTAATGACAGTCTCTATTAATGAGTATAAAATTAATTATTTGTCAGGATTAGGTTGGACTGCAACTGTCCAAATGCAGGTTATGGTAGTTGATAAAAACAATCAGCCAGTTTATCCCACAGTGACTGTTGCAGGAAGAGCTGATCAACAAGGTAGGGGTAGTGATTATGCTTTAGGAAGTCGTGTTATTAATCAAGCATATTCACTAGCTTTAGAGGATATAGATTGGGATCGTATAGCGTTTTTCTTGAAAAAACAATCTTCTCCTTCTCTTGAAAAAAACAAACAAGTGGAAGGGGATGGAAATACGGCCCTTGAATCAACTGTTATCCGTTGGTTTGTTGACTCTTCTCCTAAAGGAGCTGATGTGTATACTAGGGTAGTATCTTCTACTCCTGAGGTAAAAAATACAAATCAAAATTATGTTGGTACAACTCCTTATGAAACAACAGAAACATTTGATATAAAAGGGCTCACTTATAATAATTCGGGTAATGTCCAAATTGAAATAGTTTGTGAAAAAGCAGGTTATATTACACAAAAGAAACGTTTTAATTTACGACAAGCTATTGATCAAAAGGAGATCTCTACTAAATTTAGTTTAATTAAGGAAGAATCTCCAGAGTAATAAATTAGAAATATAAGTCTTTAGAAAAAGTCCGGAAGTTTCCTGTAACTCCGGGCTTTTTGTTACGAAACTTATAGATAATTGCGTATTGTTTGAGTTGTACGCTTGATATGACAGCGTGACGATTAGCTATGAATAAACGAGGTCGCAACATGTTGCGACCTCGTTTCGTTACCCGACAAAAATAATTTGTTGTGGGTTGTCTTTTATATTCAGAAAGGACTATCTTGCAGAGTTGACCGGGATAGTTATCTCTGTATAGTCATGTCAACACGTAGGATATACGAGATTCTTTTCTTCTATTACATCCAATACTTCGCGAAGGTATTTGTCGGCTTCCCAGCGTGCCATAGGCAGGTCGTGCAGGAGGTAGTTGCCACAGTCGCGCGGAGCTTGTCCCGGCACTTCTCCCTCGAAGTCGCGGATGAAGCGGAAAGTTTCGCGCATCAACTCTACAATGTCGCAGCTCTCCAGGTCGCCTTGTACCAAGAAATAGTTGCCTGTACAGCATCCCATAGGGCCCCAAAATACAATCTTATCGCCCCACACCGGGTGGTTGCGCAAGAATGTAGCAGCCAAATGCTCTATTGTGTGTAATGCTCCGTAGCCTATGGCAGGTTCGCGGTTGGGCTCTTTCATGCGAATGTCGAAAGTTGTCACTACATGGTCGCCCAAATAATCTTTGCGCGAAACATATATACCTCGCAGCAAGTGCAGGTGGTCGATGGTAAAACTCGGGATTTTTTTCATATCGTCATATATTATAGGTTCTCTATCGTTTTGCGTAAAATGGCGAACGATTGTTCTGGAGCTGCCTCCCAGAAGTTGGTATATTGTTCCCAATGTCCTTCTACTCCGGGGGTGTCGCTGATGATGCGCATCGATACAAATGCGACACCGCACATATAGCATGTCTGTGCTATGGCCCCGCTCTCCATATCTACCGCAAGACCTTCGGGGAAACGAGCCTTTATTGCATCCAGTTCGGCACGTGCGGTTATAAACTTATCGCCGCTGCATATCAATCCACCGTATACCCGTTTGTCGGGATTGGCTGTCAGTATCTTTTCTACAAGATTGTGGTCGGTCATAAAACGGGGTGGTAACCCTTGCACCTGTCCATATTCATTACCGTCGCCACACCATACGTCGTGATAGACCACTTCCGTCGCCACTACCATGTCCATAATGCGTGTAGTGGGGTCTATACCTCCGGCAACGCCTGTGTTGATAATACAATCGGGGGCAAAGCGACGTATCAACTCGTAGGCTCTCACCGCGGCACAAACCTTTCCTATACCGCTTTGTAACAATATAATATCGTGATTACCTGCTTTACCTGTGATGAACCGTGCGCCACCTGTTCCTTCCGTTTCGTGACGATCGGTAAGAATGCCCTCAACGCAAGCCAGCTCGGCCTGCATGGCAACAATGATACCTATCTTCATAACAATATTTTTTCTGAGGACAAAGATAGTGCAAACAAGGCCAAAATAAAATAGGGTGAAGCCTTAATTTCATGCATGCTTGCACCCTATTTACTGATGAAATGCTATTGGGGGGGGAGGGGAGCTGCTGCTAACAATAATGGCTTTTCCCCATTCGATTATAAGATTCGGGCGTGAAATAGGGTTTGACAGCCTCCATCCCACGCCCGAATAGTTCGGAATAATTATTTACATTTTATAAAACACTATTTTCTTACCATTATCTTGCTCGTTTCTATGCTACCGTCGCGATATTTGGTTACAACGATATTTACGCCGTTACAAGGTTTGTCATATACAATACCGGTAAGGTCTACATAATATACATCTATTATTTCGTCAGGATTATGGGTAATATTTGTTACACCATCAGTTATGTTGGGCAAATCGTAGGTAATCTTTATGTTAGGTAAGAAAGTCGATGTGTATCCGCTCGACGATATGGCACACAGGTAGTTGGTCATGCTTGCCTTGAAATAGACTGGAACATCACTCATGCCTCCTGTACCTGTATATTTTACAAGGAGTTTGTCTCCACCATCCCATTGCAGCGGTTCGTCGAAAACAATCGTCATCTCTTTGTCTTTGAATTGTATTACACCACCGTTATATACTTCGGTCAGAGTTGGTAATTCTGCCAATCCATCGGCTGTAAGCTCAGTCAAGTCGGTGCTGCCTGCTTCCCATTTTACGTCCATCTCTGCCCAATTGGTTTCCGACAGGTAAAAATCAGGGAGCATAAAATATGTTATCTGTTTTATCTTGCAATCTTTCAGTGAGCTTAGTTGCTCGTCGATGTACAGCATGGCGCTCTCCTGTACTTTGTCTTCTCCATATGCCAGCGGATCCATTGGTATTGACATTCCGGCTTGGCTTTGGGTGCCTATATATAGGGCATTTTCGGCTTCTGCTTTTACAACAATAGGTAGGTCTCCGGCTGTCGTACGCAACGTCACCACACCCTCATATAAACCATCGCGCGGAGCAACGATTGACAGCTCTACCGTCATGCTTTCCAGCGTGGAAATGCTTGTTTCGGGTGTTGTGCCGCTAAAAATAGTATCGTTGCTTATAATTTCCATGATACTGAAATCGTTTCTTCCTACGTTCGTAATAGTCACTTGAGCCTGAGCCTTTTGTTTCGATTGTACAAGCCCAAAATCTACCGTGTCGGTATCCAACAAGGCGTTGTCGTCTTTTAGTTCAATCAATTTCAGCTTTACATTTTTCAGTATGGCACGGTCGTCACCGCCGGCATTATATGCATCTTTTAGATACTCGAATGTGATGTTGTAAGTACCGGCCATCAAATTACGTTCATCGCTGAATTTGGCTATCGACGAGAAGAATGTACCACTGTAACTCTGTGGAGCTTCGTCGTTAAAAGTTACCGTCAGCTTGTCATTTTGTTCGCTCGATACCTCTCCTTCGTAAGAAAGCATTGCAATATGACTCTCAGGGATGACAAACGAAGCCTTGAGCCACGAGCTGCTGTTGTCGATACCGCTGTTTGACGAGAAGGCCTCTCCAAGTACTACATCCCAAGGATGCTCCTCCGATGTGCTCCATGCTATATACTCCTTGCCTTCTGTTACAATGTCGCTATAATCTATCGGGGGAAGTACTTCGCCGGTAAAATATTTACAAATTCGCCGGCTTCGATAGCTGTAAACGTTATGTGCAATGTGTCTCGTCCTCCCAGTGCCTCTATGTCTAATGCGGCTGTTTCAAAGGCAAATTCATCGGGCTGGTCGGTTTCGGCATATACTGTACTCTTTACTCCTCCATTGTTGGTGATAAGCAATTCCAAATCAGCTTTTTCTCCCACATGACACATCGGTACAGCTACGGTGTCGGTGCATGTAAATACGCCCTTATTTTCCGGTATGATATATACTGCATCGACGTAATACTGCATTAAATACTGCTGACCAAATTCGTAGACATCCATTGCTCCAAAGCCTCTATCGGGCTTTATTTCAGTCGTATCTTCGTTGATGGTAAATACTACTTTGTCGCTGTTAGTATCATACAACCATCCGTTGGCAGCATCGAAGTCTCCTGTAACGACAACAGCCCAAAACTGCATATCGCTATTGTAAAAATCGTCTATACGCTCACCCAATACCCATTTATTGCTTATGTTACGCGGCGTTTCCATTACTATCTTGTTACCATCGGTTATAGTAGCGCGCATCGGGGCAGCGGGCGCATACATGTCGGCAGGAAGATTCATCAAATTATCTATTAATACTTCTCCATCGTTACTGAAGGTAAACCGCGTCGTGAAGTGCTGTGTCGACAAGTTCGCTCCTACAAAATTCATCTCTTCGTCATGTGACGCATGCACGATAGCTGTCATCTCTTTTACCGTTTCCACATACTCGTTATCGAGTAGCCGTACGCGGCTTATGTTGGCAAGGTCACGTCCCTCTGAACCGTTACCGTCCTTCTTATATACGACTTTTACACTGTGTTTACCGGCCGTGAAGTTATAATGGAATTTGCCACTCTCCTCGCCGCTTACACTCAGCTCAGCCTTCGTTGCATCGTCTATATAGAAAGACAAGAAGTCGCTATTTTCTTGCGAAGAAACACTGTAATCCATCACAATGCCTCGCGGACGGTCTATCTCTATATTGATATAAAAATACGCCTCGCTGTTGTCGTCGCCGTTATTCAGGTTTTGAGCCACTCCTTCGTAGCATCCCCAGCCGTTATTCCCTTCACCTATGGTGAAATCGGTAACCGACCCATCGGGCGACAGCTGTGTGAAGTCGTTCTCACGAGGCAAGAGGCTTATGTTGCCTAATGTTACTTCATCATCCAACGCGTCACCGTAAGCGTCCTTTACATATTCTATCCTGAACGTATGGCGTCCCTTATCGACATTCAAACGGCCGACTCCTTATACTCTGTACCCTGAGCCCACATGTAAGTCTCGCCGTCGATATACAGGTTCATCCTGTCTATATTATACGTGTAACCGCCATCATCGGTACTAACCTTATTCATCATGGTCGATACCGAATAGTCGAAACTGAGTGTGTAGGGCGCTTCCACCGTAAATTCACCCTGCATGAACGAAATAGAGTTGCATACTCCTTGGTTCGATGATACGGCTTTTGTTCCCTCAATGACAAATGGGTACGGGTCGCTGGTTTCCCACTGTATCAGTGCTGCATCGCTGGCGGTAACTATTGCCGAGAAATCGGCTGAAACCGTATCGGTATCAACTACTGTTGCGGCCGCAGGCTTTTCTATAACCTTCTTCGGCATAGCAGAGTTATAAACTGTCACACTTTGTGCACACAATCCTACAGAAAGAGGCGCAGCTGTTAATAAGAAAAATAGTTTTTTGATCATAATAATTAGATTTGAGTTCTATCCGCAAGTTTATGATGAAAGACGCTCTTATCGTTACAAATCATATGGACAAGATATGGACAGAATTATTAATTAATCCAAATAATGTATCATACTTGCATCAAGTGTGCTTGGCCTTATATAAAGGGTGTAACATTTGTCCTTAATGAATTGGATAAAACTTTTTGAGGGGATTTGTAAAACTTATCATATAGGTAAAGTGTCGATAAAAATGTAAAAAAACACCCCCCGAGTAATTTATTTGCATCTTTCTGAGTAGATGAGGTTGTAAAGGAAAATCGCGATTGTGATGAATAACTGCAGATGTACCGGCCAAATGTAATAATATGTAGAATTATCCAATCTGACGATAAGACTATTATTAGAGTTGTCTATGGCATTTAGTATATCAGCATTTGTGTTGCAAGGCCAATGAAATCTACTTTTTGTAGAGATGAGGATTGTCGCCTTTCAGGAAATATCAGTCAATCTGTTGGATAACTCTCTCCAAGTCTTGTTCTTTACTGAGATTCATCCGTTTGCGCAGGCGGTAACGCAATTTGTAGAATCCTGCTGCCGATATATTCATGGCTTTGATAATCTCATCGCTATTCATCTGCATTTTGATGAAACAAACCAACCGTTTTTCGGTCTTTGTTATTTGTGGATATAGGGCTTCGATACTGTGGCAGAAGTGTGAATCCATCAACTGTAAGCTATGGTCTACACTCTCGGCAGCTTCTTTGTCATACCGTGCCAGGTGCAGGCTCATTACCAAGTTGTCCTGACGGCTTTGTTGTATCTCCTCGCTGTCTTTCAAGTGACGCAAATCGAGTAGTTCCCGTTCTAACCGGTGCCGTTCTACTTCTGCTTCTTTTTGTTGCAGTTCAAGGTCTGATATACGCTTCAATTGAGTTTCTCTGCGATACAATAAGTACATGATTATTCCCGTAGCAGCCAATAACAATACGACAACCGATAGAACGATAATACCTATAGACATTGATAAGTGTCGGTTTTTATCTTCCATTTTGATTATGGCTACTTGGTAGTCTTCCACATCGCGTACAATCTCGTAAGTTACTTGTGCACCACGCATTTTGTCGTGCTGTTCCACCATTTCCTTATAGTGAGTTATATAGGCTTTATCGTCGCCTCTGAGGCTATCTACATATAGTATCATCTCCAAGCTGGGGACATGCACATCGTGTACATTGCTCTCGTAACATGATTGTATGGCCTTTCGTAATGTTTCGTAGGCTTCGTTGTAATTATGGAGGCGAAATGCCATCATGCCTTTACAATAATAATACTGAGGTTGATAGGTGCCGGCAATATGGAAGTCAATACTGTCCAGTATAGCCTCTGCCTTGGCGTAGTCGCCTTTGCGTACATACACTTCGGCCAGATTCCCCATGTCAGAGTTTAACATACTTTTGTTACCGGCTGATTGTATTATGTCTATCGCTGCACGCATATGCTTTTCGGCATAGTTGTAATCGTTATTGAGCTCTACGGCAAGAAATGCTTCGAGTCGGTGATAGGCATACCTGTCTTTTATAGGAAGGTCATGGAGGTTCTCTCGCACAATTTGTAATTAGTTTTGACACGTCTCTAATTGCCCTATACCGAAGTAGACCACAGCCAGCAGCAAGTCGCATTGCACGGCTCCTTGCTTGTTGCCACAGTACTCGTATATAACTTTTGCGGCAGCGAGGTCGTCACATGCAGCCTGGTAGCGGTTATACGAAAGCGCGTCCTGAGAATGTGCTACCAGACTGTCGGCTTCGGCTATTTCGAGTACAGCTTCGGGACTAATATAATGTTGCCATATAGCAATTGCTGCAGCTATAATTGCTATAACAAACAGTGTTGCAATATATTTCCCGTATTTTATGACTTTGTTCATTCCTATTTTTGTTGTTCCTTCTTGCAACTGTAAACAATGGCCAGGACTTTTCTGTGCGGAGTATATCCATTCTTGGTGCTATCTCAATTGCCGCGCTATAAATAATAGATGTCAAGTTGGTTATGACCTATCTCTTATTTTCCCGTTACCAACCACTCTATGGCACGGTCGAGAATGGTATCGTGTCCTTGCAAGGCGGCAATGGTATCCATATCTATTTTAAATCCTGGCGTAGGGTCTATACCAAACTCTGTGTCGTTACCCTCAGCATCGAGGATGGGCGAAGAGGAGAGGCGTATGTTCCACCCGTTAGGAAGGTTGTAGGTGAAGGGTAACCCGCTGCCGCCCCCTGTGCGATCGCCTATCACGGTTACCTGAGGTAATGATTTCATCACTTGTACAAAGTTGTTGGCGGCACTGAATGTATATCGGTTTGTCAATACGGCCACCGGCTTGGTATAGATAAAGTGTCCGGCAGGTGGGGTGTAATAGTAGGCGTACGGTTCGGAGAAATCGTCGTGCCCGGCTCCGGTTTTGTGGCAGATATATCCGGCCAGAGTGCGTTCGGTTATAAATCGCGATGCAAGTGTCTCTACATAGGCAAGGCTGCCGCCTCCATTGCCGCGTACATCAATGATGAGGCCATCGCATGAGGCGAGACGTACCAATATATGGTCTAAACTATTGTCGCTGATACTGTTTGAAAAACTGCCATAATAAATATAGCCAATGTTTTCGCGTAGTTTTTTGTATATGATGCCGTTTGTCTGATAGAAATCAAAATCCAAATAATACTGATGTACCACACGTTCGTCGTAGTTGACCGGATAGTCTTGAAACCATGCCCAATAATACGATGTGGCGAATGATGAAGAGAGGTTGACATGTCCGTCTTGCAACTCGTCGAGCATATCGCTGCATAAGTCGAAGAAGGCATAGTTGCCCATGTTATTGCGCACCTTGGGGCGGTAGACTGTACGTACCGAATCCCAGTCTATATCTTTGTAGTTGAAGAAGCAGTAATGCTCATCGACGATGCTCCACAATGCGTCGAAGTTGCCTACAGCATCGTTGGTTATATCCTTATCGTCATCGACGAAACACGAGTGTAGCAGTATTGATGAACAAAGTGCGAGGAGGTATGTGAAATATCGTTTTTTCATCATTATAACGTATATAGTGCCCTGCATACTTTCCTGTCTTTGTCGCCGGCACTCCATCGCAACAGGTCGCCGGCAAAACCTATCACAAAGTGATGCGATATCCATTGGTATCGGTTACCGGCTGTGTAGGTCGTGTATATACCATTGCCATAGCCGGCGCGTAAAGCCCATGAGCCGAAATGAAGGTCTATTGTCAGTCGGTTTGTCATATCAAATCGCGTAGCCCACGTGCCTGCGTGCAAGAAGTTCTTGTAATTGCCCAGCGATACTTCGTAATACGACTCGGCATATTCAGGTTGGGCAAAAACACCCACAACAGGTAGTGATAATTGGTAGCGCGCTGTTACAGGTAGTTTTCCTAACATGACATTATATACCGCCATTGCCGTGAGTCCCCACGAGATATCGGCTTTTACGGCTACCGGATTATTGCCTCCATGATAATTGTAGAGCGCGGCAGCTGTCAAGGTCATGTCGGCACCATAGTAAATGCGCAGACCTTTTACAGGCAGTTCGCTATACCGCATCATGGCAAAGGCATAATGAAGACTGCCGGCATCGGTAAGCCCGTTACCCGATATGCGTAAACGTGTCCTTGCGAAGTTGAAGCGCAATTGTTGCTGCCACACCCAGCGGTACTTTTCGATGGGCATGGCACGCATCCATTCGGCTCCTATGGCAAGGCTCCAGCCCTTATAAGACCATGGGGCAAGGTAAGTGTCTATCAGTTCCGAGCCACCCACCTCAAATTCTATTGCAGTAAAAAGAGGACACAACGGTTTTGCATCGGCCGGGTTCTCGGCTCGTGCAACAGTTGGCAATAATACTGCCAGCATCAGCAATGTGAGGTATCGGCGCATAGTATCATATTTATATACAAGGTGCTGTTGCCTGTAGCTGCGTATCTATTCTGTTTCAGGTATAAAAAGTGACATTTGTCCGTCTGTGGGTTCCTCTGGTGGAGTTTGAGACTCTTCGGCCGGTTCTTCATGTCGCAAGGGCTCTATCTCGGTGATAGATTCAACGGTGTATGTGGTGATTCGTTTGCCTTTGGCACGGAAACTTTTTACTCCTATGAAGTCGGCTGCCTCGATAGAGAGTGGTTCACGAAAAGCATCGTTACCGCCAAAGCGAACTTCTATACGCGCATAGGCTTCGCGGCTATACAGTATAAGGCGCGAAGCAGGGTTTTCGCCGAGGAAATTCTGCTTGCGTGTCGAAGGTTCCATCTTGAAACGTTTCAGGTAGGGATACCCTTGTTGGTCGGCATCGTAGAGGGCAACTGTCCATATGAGGTCGGCATCGAACTTCTCAATCAGTAATATATTGGGCTCGTAGTGGTTGGTAAGGTCGAAGTTGGTAGTATAGAAATCGCCATTGTCGAGTACGACCAAAACCGAGTCGTTGCCATAAAACTCGCCAAGGCATTTGCCGCGTCCGTCGTAGTTGAGGCGTAGCACATCGCGGTCGAACCATACCATGCGTCCTCCAAGGGTAGAACCGCCACGCTCTTTGAGCGAAATTTTTTGCACTTCGTTGCGAGTGACGATGTTACCCATAGAAGCTCGCCCTTTGATAGTCAGCTTGCCAAAATCTATCTCGGTGTATAGCGATTTCATGCGTGGCTTGGGTTTGAAAACCACTTTCAGTATCTCGGCTTCACCGTTGGGATTGGCCGTGAACCATACGATTTTCGAGCCCGGTTTCCCTTGAGTGAGGTCATATATCTTGTCGCGAGTCACGCCTGTTACTGCAAACCGTTTCATGAATAACATACCCTCTTTGCCATCGCGGTATATTACGTTGTAGATGGTGCGGGCATCGTTTTTCTTGAATACGGCAAGGTGCAATATGTTTTTCCCTACAAACTGTTTTTCGCTGACCTTTACAACCGTGTAGCGACCATCTTTGTAGAAAATAATGATATCGTCAATATCGGAACAGTTGCATACATACTCAGCCTTTTCGTCGCGCTGCAGCCCTGTACCCATGAAGCCTTCCTCGCGGTTGAGATAGAGCTTTTCGGTAGCTTCTACCACCTTTGCTGCCTCTATGGTGTCGAAGTTACGTATCTCGGTGAGTCGTGGGAAGTGTTGCCCATAAGCCTCTTTCAGGTGTGTATACCATGCTATGGTGTAGTCGGTAAGGGTATCCAGATTATGCTTGGTTTCGGCAATGCGTTCGCGCTGGGTGGCGATGAAGTTGTCGGCTTTGACCGAATTGAAACGTAAGATGCGAGCCATTTTTATTTCCATGAGGCGGAGTATGTCGTCAGTAGTCACCTCGCGGATAAATTGAGGCTTGAATGGTTCGAGACGGCGGTCTATGTGAGCCACAGCTTCGTCCATGGTACGGCTCTCCTCAAACTCGCGGTCTTTATAGATGCGCTCCTCAATAAATATTTTTTCCAATGAGGCAAAAAGCAGTGTCTCTTGCAGCTCACCCAGCTTTATTTCCAACTCTTGCCGTAACAGTTCTCGCGTGTGTTCTACACTGCGGCGCAGCACCTCACTTATCGAGAGGAAGTGGGGCTTTTCGTCGTCGATAACGCAACAGTTGGGCGACAGGCTTACCTCACAATCGGTAAATGCATAAAGGGCATCTATCGACTTGTCTGACGATACTCCAGGTTGCAGGTGTATCAATATCTCGGCATGAGCTGCCGTGTTGTCATCAACTTTGCGTATTTTTATTTTGTTTTTCTCCTGAGCCTTCAGTATAGATTCTATGAGCGTCTGAGTGGTTTTCCCATAAGGTATTTCGGTAATGGCAAGCGTGCGGTTGTCTATCTTCTTTATCTTGGCACGTACTTTCACACGGCCGCCGCGTTCGCCATCATTGTAGCGTGACACATCTATGTATCCTCCGGTCTTGAAGTCGGGATATAGCTCAAACCTTTCGCCTCGCAGATAGGCAACGGCAGCATCGAGTATCTCGTTGAAGTTGTGTGGAAGAATTTTTGACGACAATCCTACGGCAATACCTTCGGCTCCCTGTGCCAGGAGCAAAGGGAATTTTACAGGTAGTGTCACGGGTTCGTTTTTCCTGCCATCGTAAGAGAGTTGCCACTCGGTGATTTTTGGACTAAACGCCACTTCGAGGGCAAACTTTGAGAGGCGAGCCTCTATATAACGGGGGGCTGCCGCGCTGTCGCCTGTAAGTATGTTACCCCAGTTACCCTGGCAGTCTATAAGCAAATCTTTTTGTCCCATTTGCACCAGCGCATCGCCTATTGAGGCATCGCCGTGCGGGTGAAATTGCATGGTAGAGCCTATGATGTTGGCTACCTTGTTGTAACGACCGTCGTCGAGCAGCTTCATGGCATGTAAGATGCGCCGTTGCACAGGTTTCAGTCCGTCTGAAAGGTGTGGTACGGCACGTTCGAGTATGACATACGATGCATATTCGAGAAACCAATTGCGGTACATGCCCGATAGTTGGTACTTAATGTCGCCGCGTTCGGTGATGGGTACATAGTGAGTGGCGTTGCTGCCGTTGTTGTCGTGGGGCAGTTCTTCTTCGCCGGGGATATTTTCTTTGTCTTTTTCTTCTTCTTCGTTCATGGATGGCATCAGATATTGAGATGGACAAGAGCCGGAAAAGATAATTACTCCTTCGGGCGAGGATGGGTTGCAAAGGATGTTTTTAGCTTTTTTTGTACCTCCCGGCATACATGCCACGGCAAAAATACAAATTAAATCGAAAAAAATCACTTACTTTGCGCTTTAATTTGAGCGGTAATTCCGCCCAAGCACTCATAAAAGACAAGAAAATAAAAACCAAAAGACATGGCACAGGAAGACGTTTTCAAGAAAATCGTTTCTCATTGCAAAGAATATGGGTTCGTATTCCCTTCGAGTGAAATATACGACGGTCTCGCCGCTGTTTACGACTACGGTCAGATGGGCGTAGAGTTGAAAAACAATATCAAACGTTATTGGTGGGATAGCATGACGTTGCTGCACGAAAATATTGTGGGCATCGACTCTGCTATTTTCATGCATCCTACTATATGGAAGGCTTCGGGTCACGTCGATGCCTTCAACGATCCTCTTATAGACAACCGCGACTCGAAGAAACGTTATCGTGCCGACGTGCTGATAGAGGATTGCATCGCCAAGATGGACGAAAAGATAGAGAAAGAGGTGGAGAAAGCGCGCAAACGTTTTGGAGAGCAGTTTGACGAAGCTATGTTCCGCGCTACCAACCCGCGTGTACAAGAACATATGGCCAAGCGCGAAGCTTTGCATGCCCGCTATGCCAAGGCGATGAATGATATGGACCTCGAGGAGCTACGTCAAATCATCATAGACAACGACATCGTGTGCCCTATAAGCGGAACCAAAAACTGGACAGATGTACGACAGTTTAATCTGATGTTTTCTACCGAAATGGGTTCGACTGCCGATGGCGCCATGAAGGTATATTTGCGTCCCGAGACGGCACAAGGTATCTTTGTCAATTTCCTCAACGTGCAGAAGACAGGTCGTATGCGCATTCCTTTTGGTATTGCACAAATAGGTAAGGCCTTCCGCAACGAGATTGTAGCACGTCAGTTTATATTCCGTATGCGCGAGTTTGAGCAGATGGAGATGCAATTCTTTGTACGTCCGGGTGAGGAGCTGCAATGGTTTGAAAAATGGAAAGCCATACGTTTGCGTTGGCACAAGGCACTCGGATTGGGCGACGATAAATATCGTTTCCATGACCATGAGAAGTTGGCTCACTATGCCAATGCTGCTACCGACATAGAGTTTGAGATGCCTTTCGGGTTCAAAGAGGTAGAGGGTATACACTCGCGTACCAACTTCGACCTTAGCAATCACGAAAAGTATTCGGGCAAAAAAATACAATATTTCGACCCCGAACTAAAAGAGTCGTACACTCCCTATGTGATAGAGACTTCTATCGGTGTAGACCGCATGTTCCTAAGTGTGATGGCTGCTGCTTATGCCGAAGAGACTCTCGAAGGTGGCGAGACACGTGTAGTATTGCGCCTGCCGGCTGCTCTTGCTCCTGTAAAGGCAGCTGTTCTGCCTTTGGTTCGTAAAGATGGGCTGCCAGAGAAGGCCGAAGAGATTATGCATCTGTTGCGCCTCGACTATCGTTGCCAATATGATGAGAAAGACTCTATAGGCAAGCGTTATCGTCGTCAGGATGCCATAGGTACTCCCTATTGTATCACCGTAGACCACCAAACTCTCGAAGATAATACCGTCACTCTGCGTGAGCGTGATAGTATGGAGCAGACTCGTGTGGCTATTGCCGACTTGAAATCGTTGATAGGAGAGAAGGTAAGCTTCAGCAATCTGCTGCAAAAAATAGCCGAAGACTAATATCTTACTAATATATAATTACTTAAAAGATGAAGTTACCCCGAATAGCCCTTCTTGCCATTGCTGCCATAGGCATGGCACTCGCATGCTCGTCGTGCAGCTACAACAGCATGGTTGAGGCAGAAGAGAATGTCAATGCCCAATGGGCCAAGGTAGAGAACCAATATCAACGCCGTGCCGACCTTATACCTAACCTTGTGAATACGGTAAAAGGTTATACCACCCATGAGTCGGAGACGCTCGAGGCAGTAACGGCTGCCCGTGCCAAAGCTACGCAAATGACAGTAGACGCATCGTCGCTCGATGCCGAAAGCATGCAGCGTTTTCAAGAGGCACAAGGCGAGCTTTCGCAGGCTCTGGGTCGCTTGCTCTCTATCACAGAAAACTATCCCGACCTGAAGGCCAACCAGCAATTTATAGAGTTGCAGGCACAGCTCGAAGGGACGGAAAATCGTATCTCTACCGAACGTACTCGTTACAGCGACATGGTAGCGAAGTATAATGCCATGTTGCGTAAGTTCCCCGGTGTGATTACGGCTAAGATTTTCGGATTTGAAGCCAAACCGCAATTTACTGCCGAGGCCGGTAGTGAGAAAGCTCCCGAGGTGAAATTCTGAACCGTGTGGCTGTGATATGTAAATCGTGAAACCGAAGCATAAAGATATGAAGATAAGCAAATATTTTGTGCCCCTTGTCGTATTGCTCGTTGCAGTACTCGGGTTTGTGTCGTGTAAAAACGACAAAGATGAGGAAGAGGAGAAACAAAACTACTGGGTTATCTACAAAGATTGGCGTGAGAAGAATACGGCATTTTATGAAGAGAAATATGCCGAGACCGATGCCCAAGGCAATCTTGTATATACTCGTGTAACTCCAACATGGGACCCTACGACGACGATACTTATGCGTTGGTATAACGACCGTACTCTTACTGCCGACTCGATGCGTCCCTTCTCTACAAGCTATATCGATGTGATATATAAAGGTACGACTTACGAAGGGGTCGTGTTTGACGACTCTTTCGACAATACTGAGCCAGCTGACAGCATATATCGCAGCAAGCTGTCGGACAACGTGAAGGGTTGGGTTATAGCTCTCACCAACATGCGTGTGGGCGACCACTGCGAGTTAATTATTCCGCAAGATTGCGGTTATGGTGCTGCGTATACATCAGATGTATTGTTACCTTATTCGACATTGGTATTTGACATTAAGCTTCGCGGTATTCCGGGGCTTGAAAAGCCTGTAAACTAAATAGGAATATTTCTTTTGTCATAACGCCGCTGCCTTACCGTGGGCTTGCGGCGTTTTTTTATGGTCTGTCGCCACGAAGCAGGCAAGATGTTGCATTGCGTTCTCTCGCCAGAGCTGGACCTTGCAGAGAAGACCGGGGTATTTCTATGATATGTGACGTAACGATCGCCGGTGCTAAGGGTAGTACCTTGCCGGGATGTTCGGCCTTGTCGGGACTGGGAGCATTCTCTTCGTCGTCGATAGAGATAAGGGGAGCTATGGATACAATACAGTTTATGACGCGCACTGCGGTGGTAAGCTCTTCACATTCGGGTAGGAGTTGCATGAGCCGATGCCGGCACTCGTTGAGAAGAGTTGACCATTCGAGCCCGAAACGACGCATTACGCGGGCAATACAGCGGGTTGCATTGACTACGTGTCTAATTTTCCCGCAACGGGGAATAAGCCATAGAAAAGATTCGTAGCAATCGTCGAGGAGCGAAGCACAGCCGGCATTGAGGGTGTCGGTGGCACGAGCTATTCCGTTTACTGTATGTACGAGACGGTCTAACCGGTTGCACCCTGGAAGAAGCCGGCTTACGCATTCGACGGAAGTAGAGAACAAATTGCCCCAAGGAGCTTCGAGTTGATGCTGTTTTTGTTTCATAAATCGGTGTCATATTATAGAGTGTGGTGCAAAGATGTGATGTTATCGGAAGGGAATAATGTAATAGTGAGACAAATGGCTGTATAATGGGAAGAAAGTATAGAAAAACCATTTTTTTACATTATCTTCGCTGTATGGCACAACAGATGTTGCAAGTCGCATGTCTGTGTTGAGTGGCGTGACTGCCCGTGTCGCAAGAGAAGAGAATCATGTCACCGGTACAACATCTTAGTATAGCGCACGTTCCCTTTGCAAGGCTTGCACTGCCACTTGCTGCAGGTATAGCCGTGCAGTATGCTTTTCCTACCGACTTTGCTCCTTATCTATGTGGCGGTATTGCCATCGTGACGGCTGCCATATATGTGGCGGGTGGCAAAGTGCCACTATCATCTGTACGTCGATACTTCCTTGGTATAGCTGTTACAGCGGCTATGTTGTGTATTGGTATGGTGGCGATGGAGGCCTCGCGGCCATCGGCAGAGTTGTTTCCAGTAGATGACTCTACTGTTGCTGTAGCTCGTATCGAGGAGCAACCTGCAGCGCATCGTTACACGTTGCAGGTACGAGCCCTTATAGTAGCGACTGACGATGACACTACGATGCACACAGCATCACTTCCTGTGCTGCTTTACTTCAAGCCGTCATATACTGCGATGCACCTACAACGTGGCGATCTTGTATTGTTTCGGCCTTCGTTACAGCCCATAAAGTCTCCCGAATTGCCTTATGCTTTCGACTTTGCCCGATATATGCGTCTGCAAGGGGTCGCTTATAGCCAGTATTTGCGAGACGACGAGTGGCAACTGTCGCTCCGTACCGATAGTCCCGGATTGCTTACCTATGCACAACATCTGCAACAGGCCTGCGTACAATCGCTCTATCGTATGGGCTTGAGCGACGAGAATGCCGCTTTACTTGCTGCCGTGATATGGGGTTACAAGAATGATATTCCCGATACGGTCCGCGAATGCTTCTCGGCAGCAGGCTTGTCGCACATGCTTGCCGTGAGTGGATTGCATATGGGTATTATAGCTTTTGTGCTGTGGCTGTTGTTTTATCCACTTCGTTATACCCCTTTGCGAGGAGTACGAGGGGTTGTTACAATTATCTTTTTGTGGGGGTATGCCTTTGTGACAGGGTTATCGCCCTCGGTCGTGCGTGCCTGTGTGATGGCTACGTTTGTAGGGGTGGCACAGCTGCTGAATCGTCGTAACAGTACGCTCAATGCGCTATTCGGGTCGGCAACCTTTGTGCTGGTCGTTGCTCCGCAGCAACTTTTTGATGTGGGGTTTCAACTTAGTTATGCTGCTGTCATAGGTATTGTGCTGTTGGCACCGCATATCGATGTGGCAAGGCGTATGGAGTGCCGCCACGCATTACTTACATGGATATCGGGATTGCTGTCGGTCTCGTTGGCGGCGCAAGCTGCAACGGCCGCTCTTGTGGCTTTCTATTTTCATTATATCCCAGTATGGGGATTACTGGCAAATGTGTTACTGGTGCCTTTGTTGCCCCTCCCTATCTGTACTGCGTTGCTGGCACAGCTTGCCGGGGCGATGCATTTACCTAATGGAGTGTTGGTTACCGTTACCGAGTGGTTGACAACATTGCTTACCGATGGAGCGAATGTGGTAGCAACGCTGCCTGGGGCTGTGATAGAAGGTGTGTGGGTGACGCCGCTTGCGATGGTGTGTTGTGTGGCGTTGTTTTACGTTGTGTGGAGAATGTTGCAGGATGGTGGGTTGCAATGGTTACCCGTTGCTTTATGTATAGTGTTGGCGTTGCAAGGGCTGTATCTTTATGAGAGTTTGCGTCGGGCACCGTCTTATTGTATGGTTCCTACGACAAGTCGTTACACAACATTATTGCTGCAGGACGAAGAACGTAACGGCTGTGTGGTTTCAACTGATACGGTGTCGGGAGTACCTCGTCTGGGGTCTGAATTGCGCATGCGCTACGATGTGTCGGCTTGCCGGGTTTATCCCGGCGATACCCTCGCTACACGTCATCTTTATGCCGATCTGCCTTTTGTTTCGTATTACGGTGTGCGTATCTTGTGGGTAGGTGACGATGCCTTGCGTTACCAGCAAAGAACAGCGAAAATGACGATTGACCATGTTGTTGTTACTGAAGGTTATCGTGGAAAGATAAGTGACTTATGCCGTAGTTTTAATGTGCAGCATGTGGTGTTGGCGGCAGCGATTTATCCCGATAGGGCAGAGCGCTTGCAAGAAGAGTGCCGTAGGTTGGATATTCCGTGCCATGATATAAGCACAGATGGCGCGTGGATTGTGAATGATGCGTCGCGTTGATGCCTTGCAAATGTGTATGATATATAAAAATCCCGTGAAATTCAAGGTGTAGAACTTCACGGGAGGTTTGTTTTCAATACTTTACTGCTTGTTTTATCTCAATCTTAATACTTGTCCGGGTCTTAGTGTCGAAGTCCGCTTAATGCCATTGAGACGGCAAATGCGGTTGATGGAAACGCCGCTTCGCATAGAGATGTGAGAGAGGGTGTCACCCTTGCGTACGCGATAGGTAGAGCCTCCCTTGCTTTGAGCATAGGTCCGTCCGCGGTTGGGACCATATTTGGTGCCGTCGACGTGTATTGAAGACGGACCGTTCTTTGCTAACAGGTTGGGACTGAAAGCAAAAATATCTTTGCGTATTTTTTGTGCGTGAAAATCGAAAATGGCGTTAGGGTTGATGTCCATGCCCAGGTAACGTGTCTCAAAGTGAAGGTGAGCACCGGTAGAACGTCCTGTATTGCCACCTAAGGCAATGGGCTCACCGGCTTTGACAAGTTGGTCGGGCTTAACGAGGAACTTGGAGAGGTGACCGTATATGGTCTCCAGTCCATTGTCGTGACGGATGATAACGTAGTAGCCATATCCGCGACGTTCATATTTTGTAAGACGTACCTTACCGTCGAATGCAGCCCGTATGGTGTCACCAATTTGGACTTTGAGGTCTACTCCGCGGTGCATACGGCGGCGACGCCATCCGTAGTTCGAGGTGATATATCCGGGGGCAGGGATACAGTAGTCAGAAACATCTATATTGGCAGAGTCGGGTAACTCCATGCCTTTGATGTTATAGGGATTGACACGTTCTTTGTTCCAGATGTTACCGTAAATGTCGGCAGCGGGGAAAAGCATCTCTTTTACTTCCTCCAGATGTTGCAGAGCGACAGAGTCTATAAGGTTTATCTCTTCTCCCAAGTTCGATTGAGCTTCGAGTAACTCCTGGTGGTGTTGAGCGTGTATGTTTACAGTTTCATTCGCCTCTTCTGCATTAGCTGTGAATGCCAGGCATGACAGCGAGCAGGCAAGTATGAATGCAATAGGTGATTTTCTTGTGGGCATTATCGGTTCAGTTTTTAAGGCTGGTTGTATGTATCGATGGTTCATTGCGCGGGCTCGCGTAGTGGTAATCTACGGGAGTAGATGGTCCGCTTTTAACTCCAAGGGTTAAAGTTAGAAAATAATCCGATACCTTGTCATGTTCGTTAATATATTTTGATTTATGATACGTATTTTATAGATTTAATTAACTTTTCGTATTTTTTGTCTCTCTCTTTTTAGAGAAGAATAGGGAAATAATGTGGAGCGATTGTCTCAGTAAAAGAAATAAAATACGAATATTTGGTATTGCAGATATGGCGTATAGGGCATGTCGATATGGTTGAAGAGAGCTTGCAAGCTTAGCTTATCTGTCCCCAATTGACGGCTTTGGCATAGTTACGGGCTAGCTCACGGCGCAGTATGTAGTTGGCAGGTCGTTCCAGGAGTTCGTCTTCTTCTATAATACCCGAGGCCACGTCGCGTGCCAATTGCAGTATTTGACCGTCGCGTGCGAGGTTGGCAATACGCAGGTCGAAGGCAATACCGCTTTGTTGTGTGCCTTCCATGTCGCCGGGACCGCGCAGGCGCATGTCGGCTTCGGCAATACGGAAACCGTCGTTGGTCTCTACCATAATTTCGAGCCGTTTGCGGGTATCTTGAGAAAGGTCGTAGTGCGACATGAGGATACAATAGGACTGGTCGGCTCCTCGACCTACACGTCCACGGAGCTGATGAAGTTGTGCCAGGCCAAATCGTTCGGCATTTTCAATGACCATCACCGTAGCGTTAGGTACATTTACACCTACTTCTATAACGGTTGTGGCAACCATGATTTGAGCTTCGCCTTTGACAAAACGTTGCATCTGTTCTTCTTTTTCGGCAGCCTTCATTTTGCCATGTACCATGCAGACGTTGTACTCGGGGAAGTTGGAGCATATGGTGTCGTATCCTGTCACAAGATTTTTCATGTCACTCTTCTCACTCTCTTCAATGAGAGGATATACGATATAAACTTGCCGCCCTTGTTGTAACTGACGTCGCAGTGATGCATAGAGGCTTGCCCGACGGTTGTCGTATTGTAGCAAGGTTTGTACCGGCTTTCGTCCCGGGGGTAACTCGTCGATGACCGATACGTCGAGGTCACCATATACAGTCATGGCAAGGGTACGGGGTATGGGAGTGGCTGTCATGACCAGTACATGGGGTGGAATCGTGTTTTTCTTCCAGAGTTTAGCACGTTGCGCAACGCCAAAACGGTGCTGCTCGTCGATGATAACCATACCGAGATTTTCAAATACGACCTCTTCTTCGAGCAGTGCATGTGTCCCGATGAGTAGATTGACCTCACCGGTCTCCAACCCCTCTAAAATAGGCTTCCGTTCACTGCGACGGCGTGAGCCGGTGAGTAATTCGGTGCGTAGTCCAAGTGGTGCAAGCCACTGGGAGATGCTTTCATAGTGTTGTGTGGCAAGTATCTCAGTGGGTGCCATGATGCAGGCTTGATAACCGTTGTCGATAGCCATGAGTGCTGTCATTAGCGCTACCATGGTTTTACCGCTGCCCACGTCTCCTTGCAGGAGTCTATTCATTTGTCGGCCGCTGCCTACGTCGGCTCTGATTTCGCGAAGTACACGTTTTTGCGCTTCTGTAAGGTCGAAAGGTAGAATTTCGCGATAAAAGCGATTGAAGTATTGTCCTATGTGGGCAAAGACGTGTCCTCCAATGTGATGGTTGCGCAATCGGGCATAGCGAAGCAGGTGTAGTTGCAGATAGAAAAGTTCCTCAAATTTAAGGCGCATTTGTGCCCGTCGTAAGTCTTCGGCATGGCGCGGAAAGTGTATGTAATAGAGTGCGTCGTTGATGCCCATCAGGTGGCAACGCTCTATGATGGACGGGGTGAGCGTCTCTTCCAGTTGTCCCGGGATAGAGTGCCAAAGTGTATAGATTATTTTGTGGAGTGTACGCGAATTGAGAAAGGCATTGCGCATGCGTTCGGTCGTGCTGTAGTATGCTTGCAGTCCTACCGAGCGGTCTATGATGTCGTCGGCGAGGTCTATCTCGGGATGGGCTATATTGTATCGTCCGTTGAAGAGAGTGGGCTTGCCGAAGAGGGTGTATTCGACGCCGGGCTTGTAGCGCTCGGTAACGTATTTGATGCCTTTGAACCATACCAGCTCTATTGTGCCGGTACCGTCGCTAAAAGTAGCAATGAGCCTGCGACGGGCACCTTCGCCCTGTGTGGTATAAGAAACGATATGGCCTTTGAGCTGAATGTAGGGCATTGTACCTGTTATCTCGGCTATATGGTACGTCTTACTGCGGTCGATGTATTTATAGGGGAAATAGTAGAGCATGTCGCGATAGGAGCGAATGTTCAATTCGCGCGCTAATAGCTCGGCTCGTTTTGGACCTACACCGGGCAGAAACTTTATGTCCATTTCGTTAAGCGAAGGCATCGTGCTGAGAGGTGTCGGAGAGTAGTATTTCGGCAAGTAAAAGATCTTGCCTGAAGGTGATTTTTATGTTTTCGCGGTTGCCATCTATGAGCGTCACTTCATGACCGGCTGCTTCGTAGACCGAAGCGTCGTCGGTAAACTCGGGGCGGTAGGGCAATTCGTAAGCCTTTTTTAACAAGGTCGATGCAAAGGTCTGCGGGGTTTGTACACAGCGAAAGCGACTCCGTTCTACGGCGTGTGAGAGTTTGTCGGAACATATTTCGCGCAGACTCTCGGTGACCGGCATGACGGGAATGGCAGCACCACAGCGTTCGGCCGTTACAAAGGCTTCGTGTACGACAATTTCGCTCACCAAAGGTCGCACACCGTCGTGAATGGCAACCAAAACTCCGTCGGGTACATGTCGCAAGGCATTGAGTACCGAGTGGAAACGGTCGCACCCTCCTTCTACCACCACATGGCTGAGGTGGAAACTATGTTTCTGACAGAGTCTGTGCCACTCGTCGCATTGATTGCCTGGAAGTACCACTATCAGTCGGGCTTGCGGCTCGGCGGTTGCTAAACGTTCTATGGTGTGCATGAGTATGGGTTTGTGACATAATGTCAGAAACTGCTTGGGGATGTCGCTGCCCATGCGTGAGCCGTGGCCGCCGGCTACGATAACGATATATTTGTCCATGTTGGTTGCAACTTAATTTTCGGTATAGAAACGGTAGTGCTACGAACCGCTTTCCTTTGTGCAAATATAGTATAATCGGGGGCAATTAGGAACAAATTATGTTGCTTTTTGTCGTTCTCGCGAGTAGTGTGGCTGTCGCTTTTGTCTGAGTAGAGGGAAATGAAGCGTAGAGGTATGTGGGTATGAAAAAACTCGATTACAGCTATGTATTTATTTAGTTATATAAGGAATAAAAAAAACTGCCTTGCTTGGGGCAAGGCAGTTCCGAAATTATAATTGTATGGAGATGTGTCCGCTTATCGACGAACTTTGAGTGTCTGAGTGCGACCATCAGCGTAAACGGCTTTGATGATGTAGATGCCACGAGATACGCGGTTGAGGTCTAACTCAGAAGCGTTGGCTGTTGCAACGAGCTTACCTACGATGTCGTAAACATAGAGGCGGGCAGCACCGTCGGCTATAACTACATTACCACTCATGAAGAGCTTACCGAGGTCGAGAACTTGTTGTACACCACTTTGACCATTTGAGAATGAGATGAAGTAGTAGTTGAGGTTTCCGGTAGGCATTGTAACGGTTACTTCACCGGCAGTGGGAACAGCTACTTCGTGTGTGAGGTATGCTCTGGGAGCACCTTCACCGTGCACGAGAGTATCAGACTCAAGTACGAGTTGGTTGTAGAGTTCTGCTCCGTTTTGAGTTGCTACCAATGTACGGGTAACGTCGCTGTTGCTACCTGAGCGAACACCAAATGTGAGAGTACCTGCTTCGGGGCAAGCTATGCTGATAGTGTTGCTTTTGCTCTTGGCTTTGATACGTTGTGTGTATTGAATGGTAGAGTCGTTTGCAAAGCGAGCTGTGTTAGCATCAACTTCCCAAGTTTTACCGTTGCAGAGGAATGTGTAGATACCGCTTACTACATCTTCGCTATAAGCTTGAACTGCGAGAGATGCTGCATCGAATACCCATCCTTCACCAGGTTGGTCGGGAGTATCAGGAGTGTCAGGAGTTTCGCCACCACCTTCACCAGCGGTATAGCTAACCATGTACATGTTGACACCACCACCACCGGTGAATACGATTTGCATTGTGCCGGCTTCACCGGTATACTCGAATGAATATTTCTCAACACCTGTAGCTGAGAGCTCACCTTTTACAGGAGCTTCTTGTTTAGAAATGGTATCACCATTAACAACGAAGTTTGCGAAACGACCTGTACCGGTGCTAGAAGAAGAGGTCATAACATACTCAACTGTACCAGGACCAGAAACGGGGAATTCGTATACGCGAGCAAGAGGAGCGTTTGTTAGAGAGTCGAGTTGTGAAGAACCACCCGATTTGATACGTTGTGTATAGCTTACTCCGTCTACTGTTTTGCTGTTAGCGTCGATAACTACGGTATAGTCGCTGTTGGCGTAGATTTTAAAACCATTGATTTCGGTTGTTTCAGAGAATGTAGCCAACGCGAACTCGCTGAAGTTCCAAGTTTGAGCCATAGCACCTGTAGTCAGTGCTGCGAGGGCTGCAAAAAGTAATGTTTTTTTCATGTGATATAAAATTTAAGTTTGTAACTTTAATGTTTCATCATTGTGGTATGAAGGTTTTGAGGCTTCTGTAACCGATGCAAATATCGTATGAATACTGCAAATGTTTGTGTATTTTTTAGTCATATAGGTGTAATTTTTAGACTTATGTTGTAAAACATAAAAAATATTATTTGCTGCCGAATCTGTTTGTGGAATGTGTGTAAGGGCGTGAAAAGAAGATCCAAAGGTGTGATAGTGGGGCATGTAGCATAGGTGGTATTATTGCATACATGGTGTGTACGAGAAAGAAAATAGAGTAAGTAAGAGCTTGGGGAGTGTATGTGTGTAGATTGGAACGATGGGTTGTCAGGTGGGTTGATGAGGTGGCAAATGCTCAACGCTGCCGACGAGGAATGTGATGTCGTAAAAATTGCATTGTAGCCATTATTGTATTATGAGGTTTGTGAAGAGACCGAACGCTCGATTATTTTGATGTATTTTTTGTGTATCGCACGATGAGAATTGTGAATCTTGGTTGTTAAAAAAGTAAAACATGTGCTTATTGTACATTATTTTGTAATGTGAGGTTAGCAAAAATGACGGTGGTATGTGTATCTTTGCATAGGCTAAGTAATATAGAAGTTGCCATAGCCCCTGGGGTTGTGACATGTAATGCCCAGCACATCGGTTTCTATAAATTAGGAAACAAACATTATTAAAAGCAAAGAAGTTGGAACCGTTTTACAGGACACATAGCTATTTGGTGGAGCACTTGGGAATGCCGGTGCGCCGCGAGTTGATGCGTGAGATAAACACTGACGACCGCTTGATAGGTATCAAGGGCAGTCGGGGTGTAGGTAAAACGACGTTTTTGTTGCAATACGCGCGCGAGCACTTTGGGTCGCGCGACAAGAGTTGCTTGTACATAAATCTGAATAATTTGTATTTTACCGACCATACGTTGGAGGAGTTTGCCTCTCGGTTTTATGAACAGGGTGGACGCACGTTGTTGGTAGATCAAATATTCAAGTATCCTGAATGGAGCGAGGCATTGCGTCGCTGTTACGATACGATGCCCGAGTTGCAGATAATCTTTACGGGGTCGACAGTGATGCGACTGAAAGAGGAAAATCCCGTGCTGGATGGGGTTGCCGCTTCGTATAACTTGCGGGGCTTCTCGTTCAGAGAGTATCTGAATATGATGTCGGGGCTATCGTTCCGTCCGTATACGTTGAGTGAGATATTGTCGGACCATGGCGTGATAGCTCGTGGTATTACGGGTCGTGTCAATCCGCTGGAATATTTCGATGCTTACTTGCATCACGGTTATTATCCGTTTTTCTTGGAGAAAAGCAATTTCTCAGAAAACCTTATCAAGACCATCAACCTGATGCTTGAGATAGATATCTTGCTGATAAAGCAGATAGAATTGTCGTATTTACCCAAGATGCGACGATTGCTGTATCTTATTTCGACACAGGTACCAGGTGCGGTAAATGTGAGCAAGCTGAGCCAAGAGACACAAATATCGCGTGCCACGGTGATGAACTACATAAAGTGCTTTAAGGATGCCCGTCTTATAAATACATTATATAAAGAGGGTGAGTATCATCCGCAGAAGCCGGGTATGGTGTATATGCACAATACAAACCTTATATATAGCAATCGCACAGTGGCGGCCGACCGACAAGCCGTGTGCGAAACGTTTTTCTATAATATGTTACACCAGTCGCACAGATTGAATTTGGGCGCAAACAGTGTACGTTTTATTGTAGACGGGCAGTATCCGTTTAGGGTCATTTCCAATCGCGGCAAGTCGCGCATGGGCAGCGATATTTATTATGCCATGGACAACTTGCGCATGGGTGGCGATAATGTGATACCTCTTTGGTTGTTCGGCTTTTTATATTAATTTTGCCGAAGTGCGCTATAGAAAAAAGCAAATCATTTGAAACCTAATATATACTTTGGAAAATGAGTAAACAAAAGAAATTTTTAACATGTGATGGTAACCAAGCTGCTGCGCATATCTCGTATATGTTTTCTGAGGTAGCTGCAATCTATCCCATCACGCCGTCGTCGACGATGGCTGAGTATGTCGATGAATGGGCTGCCGCAGGGCGCAAGAACATTTTCGGCGAGACAGTATTGGTACAAGAGATGCAATCGGAGGCCGGTGCTGCCGGCGCTGTGCATGGCTCGTTGCAGGCCGGAGCATTGACGACGACCTACACAGCATCGCAAGGCTTGTTGCTGATGATACCTAATATGTATAAGATAGCAGGCGAGCTGTTGCCTTGTGTATTCCACGTATCGGCTCGTACGTTGGCTTCTCATGCATTGTGTATTTTTGGTGACCACCAAGATGTGATGTCAACTCGCCAAACAGGTTTCGCCATGCTTGTCGAGGGTTCGGTACAAGAGGTTATGGACCTTGCCGGTGTGGCTCACTTGTCGACGATAAAATCGCGCGTACCGTTTGTAAACTTCTTCGACGGTTTCCGTACATCGCACGAAATACAGAAAATAGAGATGCTTGAAAACGACGACTTGGCTCCGCTTATCGACCAAGAGGCTCTTGCCGACTTCCGTCGTCGTGCTCTTACTCCTGAAGCTCCTGTGGCTCGTGGTATGGCCGAGAACCCCGACCATTTCTTCCAACACCGTGAGTCTTCAAACCGTTACTATGATGCTGTTCCGGCTATCGTAGAGGACTACATGAACAAGATTTCGGAAATAACCGGTCGTAAATATGGCTTGTTCGACTATTATGGTGCTCCCGACGCAGAGCGTGTCATCATAGCTATGGGCTCGGTAACAGAGGCTATCCGCGAAACAATAGACTACCTGACTGCCAAAGGTGAAAAGGTAGGTCTCGTTGCAGTGCATCTGTACCGTCCGTTCTCGGCTAAGCACTTCTTGGCTGCTGTTCCTGCTACAGCTAAGCGTATTGCTGTTATGGACCGTACAAAAGAGCCGGGTGCTAATGGCGAGCCGTTGTATCTCGATGTTGTAGACTGCTTCTATGGTAAGGAGAATGCTCCGCTTATTGTAGGTGGTCGTTATGGATTGGGCTCGAAAGATACTACACCTGCCCAAATCCTCTCGGTATATGAGAACCTTGCTTTGCCCGAGCCTAAAGATCACTTTACTTTGGGTATCATCGATGACGTTACGTTTACGTCACTGCCTCCGAAAGAGGAGATTGCCATAGGCGACGAGGGTATGTTCGAGGCTAAGTTCTATGGTTTGGGTGCCGACGGTACTGTAGGTGCTAACAAGAACTCTGTAAAAATCATCGGTGAAAATACCGATAAATATTGCCAGGCATACTTCGCTTATGACTCGAAAAAATCGGGTGGCTTTACTTGCTCGCACCTCCGTTTCGGCGATCGTCCTATCCGTTCGACCTACCTGGTAAATACGCCTAACTTCGTAGCATGCCACGTACAGGCTTATCTGCATATGTATGACGTTACACGTGGTCTGCGTGAAAACGGTACTTTCTTGCTGAATACTGTATGGGAGGGCGAAGAGCTTGCCAAACACTTGCCTAACAACGTAAAACGTTATTTCGCAGAGAAACATATTACTGTATATTACATCAACGCTACTCAGATTGCACAAGAGATAGGTTTGGGTAACCGTACGAATACGATTCTGCAATCGGCATTCTTCCGTATTACGGGTGTAATTCCTGTAGACTTGGCTATAGAGCAGATGAAGAAATTCATTGTGAAGTCTTACGGTAAGAAGGGCGAGGATGTAGTGAACAAGAACTATGCAGCCGTAGATCGTGGTGGCGAATACAAGCAACTTACCGTAGATCCGGCATGGGCATCGCTTCCTGCCGACGAAGTACCTGCTAACGACGACCCCGCATTCATCAACGAGGTAGTACGTCCTATCAATGCTCAAAACGGCGACTTGTTGAAGGTATCGGCCTTCAAAGGTATAGAGGATGGTACATGGCACCAAGGTACAGCGAAGTATGAGAAACGTGGTGTGGCAACGTTTGTTCCTACATGGAATTCGGCCAACTGTATACAATGTAACAAGTGTGCATTTGTATGTCCTCACGCTTGCATCCGTCCGTTTGTACTCGACGAGAACGAGATGAAGGGTGTAACTTTCGATACAATAGAGATGAAAGTTCCTGCCGCCATGAAAGGTATGCAGTTCAGAATGCAAGTGAGCGTATTGGACTGCTTGGGCTGCGGTAACTGTGCCGATGTATGCCCGGGTAACAAAGAGGGTAAGGCTTTGACGATGGTTGCCCTGGATGGCGAACTCGACGAAGCTGCCAACTGGGACTACTGCGTTAAGAATGTGAAGAGCAAACAATCGTTGGTAGACATTAAGAGCAATCCTAAAAACTCGCAATTTGCAACGCCGTTGTTTGAGTTCTCGGGTGCTTGCTCGGGTTGCGGTGAAACTCCTTATGTAAAACTTATCTCGCAACTCTATGGCGACCGCGAAATGGTGGCTAACGCTACAGGTTGTTCGTCGATATACTCTGGTTCAGTACCTTCAACACCCTACACAACCAATGAGAAGGGTCAAGGTCCGGCTTGGGCTAACTCGTTGTTTGAAGACTTCTGCGAGTTTGGCTTGGGTATGGTTCTTGCCAACGAGAAGATGCGTGCACGCCTTGTATCGCTCATGCAAGAGGCTCAATCTTGTACTTGCTGCAGCGATGAGCTGAAGGCTCTCTTCACCGAGTGGATAGAAAAGAAAGATGATGCAGAAGCTACTAAGGCTCTTGCCGAGAAGATTCTGCCCGCTGTGAAGGCTTGCGACTGTGATTTGTGCAAACGTATTGCCGAACTGGGTCACTATCTTGTAAAACGTAGCCAATGGATTATCGGCGGTGATGGTGCATCGTATGATATAGGTTACGGCGGCTTAGACCATGTAATAGCATCGGGCAAGGATGTGAATATTCTTGTACTCGATACTGAGGTTTACTCTAACACGGGCGGTCAGTCGTCAAAAGCTACCCCGCTGGGTGCTATTGCTAAATTTGCTGCTGCCGGTAAACGTGTTCGCAAGAAAGACCTCGGTCTGATGGCTACTACCTATGGTTATGTATATGTAGCACAAGTTGCTATGGGTGCCGACCAAGCTCAAACGCTGAAAGCTATCCGTGAGGCTGAAGCATATCCCGGTCCGTCGTTGATTATTGCTTATGCTCCTTGTATCAACCATGGCTTGAAGAAGGGTATGGGTAAATCGCAAGCAGAAGAAGCTGCTGCCGTAGCTTGTGGTTACTGGCACTTGTGGCGTTACAATCCTGCTCTCGAAGCCGAAGGCAAGAATCCGTTTATGCTCGACTCGAAAGAGCCCGATTGGAGCTTGTTCCAAGACTTCTTGAAGGGTGAGGTACGCTATGCTTCTGTTATGAAACAATATCCTGCTGAGGCCGGTGAGTTGTTTGCTGCTGCACAGAAGAACGCTCAATGGCGTTATAACAACTACAAACGCCTTGCCAACCAGAAGTGGAACGAAGAATAACGTGTTTTTCAGAAATAGTTATTTTTAATTGATAAAGAGGCTTGCTCACAATGGGCAAGCCTCTTTTTGTGTTTTTGTGTAGTGGTGATAAGGGTGAATAGAAGGGAATGTTTTCCTTTCGCTATATTGGTGCAAAAGAGACGGTAGTCATGCCCCCCTTGAAATTTGAGGGGAGAATAGAGTGGTATTTGTTTGTGAACAAAGAGTACCGGTTGTGTCAGCAGACGGCTTGATGTTGGATGCTTATATGTTTATATATGAAAGGGAGTGATGGAATAAAAGAATAACGATGAAGTAGAGATATGAGAAGTGGTATGCGGCTTTATTGCAGCCGAAAGGGGACTGTTATTGGTAAATATGGGGGAGTTTCCGTAGTCGCTGTACCTGTATAATGGCGGCCGGGCTTTCACGGCGTGTACTGTCTATGGCAGTAACGGCAAAAGTGCGATAGCGTGCTGCCTCGAGGGTGACTGTCGTGTCGGTAACCCATGAGTGGATGAGGTATGCCGGGTCGTCGATACAAATAGAATCGGAGACTGAGGCATATATGGCATAGCGTGCTGCATGAGTTGCGGGTTGCCACGAGAGGGTGTCGCAAAGAGCCCCTCGATGGAGACAGAGCGATGTTACAGAGTTTACCTGCGGTTGCAGTCTAGAACTATCGGTGGGTTGAGGAGGTACGAGAGCCGGATAACGATAGTAGTTGCCTGCCAACAGTAGTGCAAGAGCCGGAAAGCGCAGGAGATGACGTGCTCTGAAGAAGGCTTGCCCGGCGGCTCCATATTGTCGTGAAGCGGCGATTTGGTGTTGTATCTCGGTGACGTCCCAGTTGCCCTCGGTGCGTTCGAGCCGATAGGCTCCCAATCCGGCTACGATGTAACCTTGCGTGGCACGTGCTACCCAATCGGCAAGATAGGGGAAGAAGTTTTCACCAGTATAGTACATCATGGGGGCTACAAAGTCGTTGTCGCCTTGTCGTAACCAGGCTACGGCATCTTGTGCCGCTCCTTCGGTACATGACCAGTGAGCAGGAGGCAATCCTGGTAGCGACGTGTAACGGCCGAGTGGCGCAGTACTGACCATGACATGGGGATTGAGAGCCGCTACAGTATCGCTTACAGCGGCTACTATGCGCGAAATGTTGGCAATATGCCACTGATGGCGCGACATGCCGGCGGGGGCATAGCGGCGGTAGCTGTCGGCATCGGGAAAGTTACCCTCTTCGTCGGGGTAGCGAATGTAGTCGAGATGTATGCCGTCGATGTCGTAGCGGGAGACAATCTCGGCAACCAATGCAGCTATATAGTGTGATGTGCCCGGGTTACCCGGGTCGAGATACCAATTGCCTTTCAGTTTTTTGCAGAGCTCGGGATGTTTGGCCGGAAGAGCTTTAGAACCCATTTTGGCAGCTTGCTTTACGTTTCCGGCCGGTATGGTAACCATCCATGCGTGGCATTCCATGCCTCGGTCGTGGCATTCTTTGATGACAAATGCGAGCGGGTCGTATCCGGGTGATTTTCCGGCGGTACCACTGACGATACGACTCCAAGGCTCGTATGCCGAGGGATAGAATACTTCACCTCGGATACGAGCTTGAAAGAAGATAGTGTTGAATCCCATATATGCAAGGGCGTCGAGCATATTGCGCAGTTCTTGTTGTTGCCGGGCTGCTTCGCGAGGGTTGCGAGCAGGAGCCGAAGGCCAGTCGAGCCCCCAATTGGTAGTGAGCCATACGGCACGCATTTCGTATTTGGGCAGCGTGTCGGCATGTGCAGCCATGAGGGTAGTACAAAGCAGCAATATGGCGAGGCGAACTCTTAGCATAGGGTGAGGGAACGAATAATCAGAGTATTATTTTGGTGCAACCGCTGTTGTGGCGTACGATGTAGATACCTGCCGGTAAGGTTGCGAAGTTGAGTGAGTGACTTCCTTCAGCAAGTTGTCCCGACCATACCGTGGTGCCGGCTATGTTGCAAATGGCGATTTGTTGTGCTTCTTGCAGCTGCAAGAACAGTTGCTTGCCTGTAGCAAATACACGGTTGGCATCGCGTTGTACAGCGTGCGTTGCGGCAGTACAATCGGCTTGTAGACCATCTAAGCAGACGTATGCAGCAGTGTTCATGCCATAATCGCCTACGTCGGTCGATTCCATGGAGATGGAGATGACTTCTACTTCGCCGAGCTCCGATAAGTCGCACCATGCCCATTGCGAGAGGGTGAAGTTGTCTTCGCTGTCGAGAATGCCGTCGCCGTTGATGTCGACAGCCTGACGCGAGGCGAGGTAGCAGTCGACAGAGTTGGTCTCAACGCCGCCCATGTAGCCATGGAAAGTGATTTTACAGTAACCACCGTCTTTCAGGGGCGATGCAACACCTTCGCCTACAGTGCAGTCGTAATAAGTCCACGGGTGATTGCAAACATAGCAACCTTTGGGAGAGAAGGCGCTATTGTCGCTACGAGAGATGGAGCTGCTCCCGTACTGATTGGCAGAGTAGGAGCTGTAATAGTTGATGAGGTAAGGTTTTCCGGCGACCGTATTGCCGTTTTCGTCGGCACCACCTTGAGCCATGCAACCCCATTGGTTGGCCATCCAGTCGGGAGTGTGGTTGGCATTGTCATTACTGCGGCTTACGATAAAACCTTCGTAATACTCTGTACCGGCATAAGGTACGTCGTGTGAGAATACAAATCCTTGAGAGGTGATATCGCCATCGGTGTAGACATTTGTCCATACGTCATTATCGTTATATTCGATAGACGTTGTGGGTTGTGAGAGGTCGAGAACGACGTCTTCGGCCTGGGCAAGAGAGAAGCACCCTGCGAGTGCGATAATAGGTAGAATCTTGTTCATCATATAACGTTTTTATAAATAACGGGGGCAAAGGTAATGATTTTAATGCAAAGAGTCTCTTCGTGCGTGCGAAATAGGTAAAAAGCTATATGGAAAGATGTGTCTCAGGTATTGTGATTGAGGCTGTTCCGTATGTAACATAGCGGAAAGGTATTGAGGCTTGTCTGGTAAAAAAACATCTGATAGACAGGTGTGAGGGTTAAATAAGTGAAAAGGGCTGATAGTGTGGACAAATAGCGAAAAATATCGTATTTTTGCAGATTATTTCGAGGCAGTACCGGTGGTATATGCCAAGGTTGTGAATATATGGAAGATTCTGAAAAACAACGATTGCTGGATGAGCGCTATATCCGCATGGCGCGTATATGGGGTGAGAACTCATATTGCAAGCGCAGGCGTGTAGGAGCTCTTATCGTCAAGGAGAAAATGATAATTTCTGATGGGTACAACGGTACACCGTCGGGCTTTGAGAATATATGCGAAGATGAGAATGGCCGTACAAAGCCTTATGTGCTGCATGCCGAAGCCAATGCGATTACAAAAGTGGCTCGGAGCAACAACAGTAGCGATGGGGCGACGTTGTATGTGACCTGCTCGCCTTGTATCGAGTGTGCCAAGCTCATAATACAATCGGGTATCAGACGGGTAGTGTTTTCAGAACTGTACCATAATACTGATGGGATAGATTTATTGAGCCGTAACGGTATAGAGACAGTACTCGTAGAACCGAAGGAGTTTAACGAAAAGTAATTTGACATCGATGGAAAACGGAAACAAAAATAATTATGCGTGGTTGCCTTTTTGGGTAGCAGTGGCTATTGCTGCCGGTATGTATATAGGTAACTGGAACAATATACGTAGCGAGTACGAACAGTATGACACATATGACTATGAGTATCCTCGCCGTAACAGCAAAGTAGATATGTTGTTGCGTGTGATAGAGAGCCAATATGTAGATACTGTTGAGAGCAAACAACTGATAGACCATGCGATGTCGAGTATTCTCGGGGAGCTGGACCCTCACTCGTCGTATATTCCTGCAGAGGATTTGCAGAGTGTAAATGAGGAACTTGAAGGAACGTTTACGGGTATAGGCATACAGTTTAACCTGTTGAATGATACGATAAACGTGGTAAGTGTCATTTCGGGAGGCCCTTCTGAACGAAGTGGCTTGATGGCAGGCGACCGTATTATCATGGTCGATGACTCGCTTTTTGTGGGTAAGGATATAAACGAAGAGCGGGTACTGAAAACACTGCGTGGACCTAAGGGCTCGATAGTGAAACTGGGTGTGAAACGTCGCGGTGTGCCTGAGTTGCTTACCTATGAGGTAGAGCGTGGCGATATACCGGTAAACAGTATAGATGTGGCCTATATGGTGACTCCGCGTATAGGATATGTAAAAGTAGGCAAGTTTGGCCGTACAACTTTCGAGGAGTTTATCGTTGCTCTTACGCGACTCGACAATGAGGGCGCTCAAAGCTATATCATAGACCTGCGTGGAAATACAGGCGGTTATATGGATGCTGCCGTGAACATGGTGAATGAATTCTTGCCCGGTGATTGCGATATTGTTTATGCCGAGGGCCGGAGTTTCCCGCGGGAGGAAGCTACTTCAAATGGAATGGGTTCTTTCCAGGAACAACCTATCATAGTGCTTACGGATGAGTGGTCGGCCTCGTCGAGTGAGATTTTTGCAGGAGCCATCCAAGACAATGACCGTGGCTTGATAGTAGGACGACGTACGTTTGGTAAAGGACTGGTACAGACACAGTTCCCATTTCCCGACGGCTCGGCAGTACGCCTTACAGTAGCACGTTACTATACCCCTTCAGGACGTTGCATACAGAAGGAATATACGTTGGGCGATGAAGAAGATTACAATCTCGATATTATCAACCGCTATAATAGGGGCGAGTTCTTCAATGCCGATAGCATACACCAACATACAGAGTTGGTATATACTACTGTGGGAGGCCGTACGGTTTATGGCGGAGGTGGTATTATGCCTGATGTTTTTGTGCCGGGTGATACGACAGGTATTACCGACTACTACAATGCGGTTATCAATAAAGGACTGTTGTATAAATATGCCTTTAACTATGTAGATGAGCATCGTGAAAAATTGTCGCGGGCACGTAACTACAAGGAGCTGTTGAAAGAGCTTAATGGAAGCCGTTTGTTGAACGATTTTGTACAGTATGCTGCCGATAATGGGGTAAAACCCAGCTATGCACAAATAAATGTTTCGCATAAGTTGCTTGTAAATCTGTTGCAGGCTTACATTGCGCGCGATATACTGGGCGATGATGCGTTCTATCCGATATTCATGAGCGACGACGTAGTGCTGCATAAAGCTTGTGAGTTGTTGGAGGCCGGTAAAGGTCGTCCTGAGCTGCCAGAGGTGACCGAGAAGAAAGAATAAAATAACAGTCGTAATACGAAGAACGGTTATGGATATAATGCCCGATAAGACCAGTCTACGTGCTCATGTCCGCATGCAGAAGAAGCTGCTTCCAATGCAAGTACGGCAGAAGGAAGAGTGTGAGGTATGGCGAGCTGTAGAATCGCTGCCTGTATTTGTCGAAGCACGTCACGTGCTGTTATATCACTCTTTGCCCGATGAGTTGTCGACACGGATGCTGTTTGAGCGTTGGCATTCTATGGGTAAGACATTGTATCTGCCTGTTGTGGTAGGTGATGACTTGGTCGTGAGGAGTTATACTCCCGCTACCATGCAGCAAGGAGCGTATGGCATATATGAGCCGCAAGGCAGTGAAGTAGACGAGGCTGAGATAGAGCTCATAGTGGTACCCGGTGTGGCATTCGATGCAGCAGGTAACCGATTGGGAAGGGGAAAGGGATACTATGACCGCCTCTTGTCGCGTACGCATGCCGTGAAGGTAGGAGTATGTTATAACTGCCAATTATTGCCGAACATACCGGCCTTTCCGCATGACTGCCGCATGGATTATGTGGTGACCCCCCAGGGTGTATATCGATGAGAGGAGGCAGAGAATGCCTGTTGTTTATGAGGCTTTCTGCGATGCTTTGATTTTTTGTTTCTCTTCTCTGATAAGGCGTGGCAGGATTTTCAGAAAGTTTACGTAGCGAGGTACATTTTTCTTCGGCTCGTTGAAGGCACGATATAGCCATTCCAAACGGAGCTTGAGCATCCATTGCGGAGCCCGTTTTACGTTGCCTACACCTGCATTGAAATTGAATATGGCACCAAATCCAAACATGATACCACGATTGAGGTAGGGTTGCAGGCGGCTCATAAACATCTCTTGCTTGGGAGCTCCTAATGAAACCCAAATAATGTCGGGGTTGTCGGCATTGATTTTGGCAGCAATGGCGGGGTAATCAAATTCGTCGACCTTCTTGAACGGTAACGTTTCGAATTGCATGGATGCAATGGCGGGGTCGATGCGGGAGAGATTCTTTTTCAGTCCGTCGAGAACTTCGGGGGTGTTTCCCAAGAAGTACTGGCGGAAACGTTTCATGCGGATATATTTTATAAAGATGTCGGCACCTATGTAAGAGTCGAATGGACGGTGGTATATATGCGACAATATTTTGGCCAACACCGAGCCGTCGCAGTTATTGGCAATGGCTCCGTTGACAACGGCCAGGAATTGAGGGTCTTTATTGGCTACGGTGAGATTGTTACTCTCTACCGAGCAGACATAGCCAGTGCGGTTGTTGGCGATGGCATCGAAAATGGTTTTGTCGAATAGTTCTTTGTCGAACTGCAGTCGTATGTTGAAGTATGTTTCGTCGCTCATATAGCTACTCCTATGGTTATGAATTCTACATTTTCTATAGCAGACACGGCATGTGACGTTCCTGCCGGTACAAGGATATAAGTCCCTTTCTTGCACGTGATGTCGTCGTCGTTGATGGAGAGAATGGCAAGACCTTCTTGTATATAGAAATGCTCGTCCATGGTCGGGTGAGTATGAGCCTCCACTTTTTCGCCTGCCTGCAATGTAGCTATAGCTATTTGTGTAATGGCCGACTGTGTCTCACTGTTTTGAAGAAGAGGCCGTTTGAATCCTGCTTGGTGCGAGGTGGGTATGGGGGTTATGTCGTCGGTGTGTCTGACAATGGGTTTCGATGTCATTTTTGCTCGATTTGTTGTTTAACCCATTGGTATTGCTCTTTCAAGCCGTCGAGGAGTGAGACACGAGGTTCCCAACCGAGGATTTGCTTTGCTTTTGAGTAGTCGGCGCTACGTGCTTTGTCGCCCTCGGGCTTGGTGGTGTCGTATATTATTTTTATCTCCTTTCCCGATATGGCAACGATTGTCTCGGCTACTTCCTTGATAGAGGTACATACCGATGGCCCTATTTGTATGTAGCCGTGCCCCCATCCCTTTTCGAGAGCGAGGCAAAGAGCGTCGACAATATCGTTGACATGTATAAAAGCCCTGCCTTGTAAGCCGCTGCCCCATACGATGAAGGGTTCGTTGGGGTAGTTGATGGCTTTCCTTATAAGTGCCGGAATAACTTGGCTGCGTTCGCCGTAGTCGCAAGGAGAGCCGTAGACATTGTGGAACATCAGCGTGCAGCAGGGTATGCCGGTCTCTTTTTCCATGAAGCCTACCTCTATTTGTCCCATCAGCTTGCTCCATCCGTAGGCCGACTCGGGCAGTGCCGGAAAGAGTTCTTCCTCTTTGAGGGGTATTACGTCTAACGAATTTTGCCGTGTTAGGGGGAATGAACAGGCTGTACCTACGTAGAGAAAGCCTTTGATTTGTTTTTTCCCGGCTTGGCGGCAGGAGTGTATGACGTTGGAGTTGATGAGGTTGTTTTGGCGGAAGAGGTCACCTTGGTTGTTGAATACGTAGTCTATTCCGGCTACAATGTCGGCCAGATGGATGACGTAGTCGACCTTGGTAAGGATGTCGTCGCATACGCCCGGGATGGCAAGGTCTCGGTTGAAAAAATGTGTGTCAAGGTCGATAACGGGTTTACCGTTTTCGTCGTTGAGGTATTCGAGCTTGCCTCTCCATAGATTATCTATAATGTATATTTCGTTTCCTTCTTTTACGAGACGTTTGGTGAGGTTTGATCCAATCATGCCGCACCCACCTGTTATGAGGTATCTTTTCATGATGTAGGAAAATTTATTTTTTTAACACTTCAAGGTATAAACGTTCTATCTCGTCGGATATTGTATCAATGTTGAATTTCGTATCGGCCAGTTGGTGCGATTCTCGGGCTATTTGTTGTCGGAGGGTAGGGTTATTGATGAGCTGTTCGAGTTCTTCGGCCAGTTTCTTATAGTCGCCGGGGTTGAATACCAAGGCGTTCTTACCATCGTCCAATACGTCGGGAAGCCCGCCAACGGGAGTAGTGACTACAGGCAGATTGTAGCTCCATGCGTCGAGTACTGCCATGGGAAAGCCTTCGGCATAACTTGGCAGGCAGAAGATGGATGCCTCTTTGAAGCAGCGGTCTTTGGCTTCACCGGCAATCCAGCCCGGGAAAACTATGCGGTCGGCAACACCCAGCTCCTCAGCAAGTTGACGGGCTATCTCTGTTTCGCCGCTTCCGGCCATGACGAGTTGCC
Organism: uncultured Porphyromonadaceae bacterium; assembly: GCA_900538705.1. Lineage (GTDB taxonomy): Bacteria > Bacteroidota > Bacteroidia > Bacteroidales > Barnesiellaceae_A > Barnesiella_A. The sequence goes on along the minus strand of UPZG01000002.1, from coordinate 47,948 downwards.
AGTCGGGATACTTGTCGGCGATGAGGCTGAATGCTCGTATAAGGTCTTTATATCCCTTCCTGTCGTTGATGACCCCGGCAAAAAGTATATTGTTCTTGGGTGTGTATGTTTGCGGATAGTATTCGCGGATACATGGGTTGTATATGACTGCTGTCTTCTCAGGCGAGACAATGCTTTGGCAGTATTCGGCTTTTATGCTCCGGGAGAGTACGACAACCTTGTCGGCACAGGAAACCAGTATTTTATAGAGAGACCTGAAACGGCCGTTGATAGTTGTTTGTGTAGAGAATGAGTGTGAGTGTATGATGATTTTGCGCCGCCAAAGCTTAGCATACAGGGCAAAAAAGATTTTTCTGAGAGCCGAGGGCGGTTCGCTGGTATGAATGTGTACAAGGTCGTAAGAAGGAAGTATGAAGATATAAGTGAGATACGATTTTAAGAAATAACCTATTTTGATGCAGATGTTACCGTCGCGGTGTGTTTCTAACCAACGGCACTTGAAGGTTTTCCAATACCGGCTTTGCTCATGTTCTTTCAATACGGACGTGATTCCTCCCCGGGTTTTGTGCGATGTAGCTAAAATGAGTACCCTTGCAGCGTCTTGCATGATTCTTTGTGTGGTATTAGATGTGTGTGTTTTTGATGAAGTTGATGTAACGCTCTGACAACTGTTGCAGGGTCGTGTCTACAGCTTGTTGATTTTTATTATAAGCATCTATGGCGATAGGTATTTGCGATAGAATACGTTCGGCATTGATAGTGCCCGAATCTATGATGTTGGATGGATATAGGTTGAATAGTTTCATCAGGTCGGAGTATTTGGAGTCTCCGTTAGATGTCTTCAGGCTAGTCTCTTCGCTTACGTATAGAAGTACCGGAATTTTATTTTTTAGAGCGAAAATACTTTCATGGAAGCGGTGGGTGATGATGAAGTGGAAGTATCGGAATATTCCGGCTTGTTCTAAAGGCGACAGGTCGTTTAAGACTATGTCGGCCCATGGCATGGGTCGGAACGATGCTATGGTGTAGCCTTGTGTCTTGAGTTGTGAGGCTACCGTGCCAGCCCACCTATCGGTGCGGTAGCAGTGTATGCAGACACACTTTTGAGGAATATGAAACCGCTTCTTTTGAAGATAAGATTGTATGGTCTTGTAGTCTATATCTAAGTAGAATGTGGGGTCGGGAATTTGCTCTATTTTATCATCAGGAACGAAGTGGCTTATCAGTTGTCGAGTCATTTCATCTCGTACGCCGAATGCAGAGAAGTCGCGAAGCGTTGTTGCCATGTCGGCTTTTTGCTTGGGCGACAGTTTGTCGTACTCTACATTCTTGGCCGATGCTGCCAGCAGTATTTTTTTCGCTTTTATTTCGGGCGATAGCCAATAGGCCGATAGACCGTCGTATTGCTGAGGTAGCCTGTTAAGCTCGAGAAGGGTATCGGCTCCTATGAATATGATATCGTAATGGCGGCTTTTTATGTAAGCAAGAGCTTGAACAGGCGATTGAATGATGCGGTCGTTTTTAACTTCGAGTTGTTGTTTTTTGAATTGCCGGTATTTTCTTATTCGAGTCCAATCGTTGAGTAGCGACTTGATGGTACAGTTGGAGAAGTATGGGTGTATGTCAGGCTTAAAACCATGAAAGGGTATAATCTCGACACAATCGTTTGGATATATGCTTTTTACGGCTTTCAAGGTAGAAAAAGCTTGTAGATTGGTGCCGCAGTTAAGGTCTCCGTAATATGTCAGAATGCCTATTTTCATCGAGTAGTGATGGATATGAGCAACATGTGATAGATGGTGGTAAATTATCTTCTGTAAAGGTAGATAATAATTTATAATCGCACAACCTAATGAGGTAAAAAAACGGAGGAAAAGCTATTTGTCAGTTAAGGATGTTTCGTGCTTGTATTTATTGAGTGACGAAACGAAAAATGCCAGTAGCCATATGTTGCTGAGAGGCCGTGACATAGGTGCCCAGTCGGCCATACCGTGAACAAGCAGGCATGTTATAAGACCTATGGAGAAAAGGCTTATAATTTTGTAGTTGGTATCATCATCGCTGCGTAATATCGATTTGATTTTATAAAAGCGTCGCACGAAGAAATAGAGGATAGGGAGTGTGAATATGATGCCAAACTCAGAGAGCCATATCAGCAATACGTTGTGTATGGGGTTGGTAGACATGAACTCTTCGGCTTGCCATATGATGCGGCTCACGTCACCAAAGATTCTGAAACTGATGTTGGCACGTATGTATTCGAGGTGTGCATTTAGTCCTACTCCTATAAGCGGATGCTCTGTAATGATTTCGTAGCCGCAGTAATAGTGCATGAGGCGTGCGAGCATCATTTCGTCCATATCGCTACCGATAAAACTGTTTTTAAGAGGAGTGAAGAGTACAATAGCAACTATTACAGCTATAATCGGCAGTATTTTAGTGAAGATATTTTTAATGGAGAAGATAGAGCTGTTTTGGGTAGTGTAGATAGTTATGATGAGGATAAACGATATGCTGACAGCCAACATGGAGGTACGTGAAAAAGACATGATAAGGACAAAAAGAGCCAACAGGCCAGCCCAAAGGCTGGTTTTCTTATGGTATCCCATAAGGTAGCATACGGTGAAAAAGCTGACAATATAGGCCATATAACCACCAAGACTGTTGGGGTGGGTAAAGGTTCCTGGTGCTCCTGGCCGCTCTTCGGCTCGTATAGATGTCGCTCCACGGAACAGGTGTACAACTTGGTCGATACCAAGGATGGGATAGCAGATGGCCAATACGGCTTGTAGTATGGTGGTGTATAGGAAGCCTTCGAAGATACCTTTCAGTATGACATCGAGCGAAAAGCAACTGCAAATCAAATATAGAAAGATGGCATAGCTGAGTAGTTGTGCCAATGCAATGGCGGTAGAATTGACTGCCAAATTATTAGGATTGAGCAGATTGACGGCACAGTATAGAACGATGATAGCTACGACATACCACGGAATAGGTAACAGTTGCCATCGTAAGCGTCTGGCTATGATGATAAAGAATACGGGCGCGATAATCATGAATACTTCGAGACGGAATTTGTATCCGAAGGCTCCATCGTTATACGGCAGGTTGAGGTCTATAAGGGGCAGACCGAAACTTACGCAGTTGGTGAAGATGAAGAATGATATGAATATTTCGCCCCATTTGTCGAAGGTGAGGTTGCGTGCATTCGCGATTATCTTGAATGTATATAGCAGGACAGCAAATATGATGAATAGTATGGCTCCCATGTGTCAGACTTTTTTTGTGATGATATGACTTATGGCATAGTAGCCTGTTGCAGCTGTGCCTATAACAATGATGGCAATGATGATTGCCGGGTGTATATGTGCGTATGAAAGGAATGCTCCTATGATGAGTAATATGATGGAAATAATGAACATGCGGTCGGGCTTGATGTGGAAGGCAAATCGCGTGTCGAAGAGACGGTATATCATCAGGTAACCGTATGATATGATGAGCGAAGCTGAAATTCCGGCAAGTTGCCATTTGCTCACGGTGAAGTAGTATAGTAGCATGGCTATGATGGCCGTGGTGATGATAGAAGGTAATCCGCGATAGGTCTTGCGGGAGCATTGGTAGGCGAGGTCGAGAAACGAACCCATGGCGTGGAGCAGTACTGCGATGAAGAGCGGATATATGTATATGTAGCTCTCTTGGTAAGCATCGGCAACGATGTATGGATATAAGAGCTTGAGGGCAAGGGTGGCGAGTATGACGGTCATACTGAGCAGGAAGAAGTAGTTGTTGAAGATGCGTGAAAAGAAACGATTATGGTCGGGCGAGTGCATCTCTTTAATGGCGGTTTCCTGCCATGTCTGGTAAAAAATACCTGCGGCTACTTGCAGTATGTTGGAGAATTTGATTGCTACGGCGAAGATGCCGTTGTATTCGAGCCCGAGGTAGTGGTTGATGAATAGTTTGCTGGTGCTTTCGATAGCCCACCATGCGAGAACGTTGGGAAGAAGAGGAAGGGTGTAGTGCAAGAGGTCGCGTCCTACCTGGCTGTTGTATTCTTTGCGGTGACGCAAGTATATGGGTATAAGGTGTAGTCTGGCTTCGATAATACCGAGCGAGATGATGCGGCTTATGAGATTGGCCAAAAAAATTGACAACACGCCCCAATGAAGTACCACGAGGAAGAAGAGGCTGAGTGCCAAAATGAGCAGGGTGTTGATGATACCGATGGCAACGAAAAGCTTGGTGTGTCCCAAGCCTCGAACGACCTGTATCATCACTTCATAGAATGCAAAGGCAATGAGAAGCAATATGAGTATGGGGTAATAGGCCAGGTGAGAAAGATAAAAGTAGCCTATAACCGATAGTATTGTTACGATGACGCTGTTGCGCGTGAGTGTACGTATGATGTATGAGAGTACGTCTTTATGCGACAGGTCGCTGTGCTTGTCTATGAGAAAGCGGAATGCTCCGTCGCGAAGGTCGAAGGTGATGAAAGGTACCAAAAGCATGATAAGGGTTATCGATAAATCGAAATAACCCATATCGTCTTTTGCCAAGAAAAAGGTGTAAAGGGGCACTAACGCGAAAGCTACAAGTTTTGCCCCTATTGTACCTATCGCATATATCGAGAAAGTGTTGAGAAATGCTTTGACCCGATTGTCTGCCATGCTCTCATCGTTTTTGCCAAGAAATTGGTTACTTGTGCAATTTTACTTTGATTCGTTCTCCGTTAGGACCTACTCCATAACCATATCCTTGGCTACTGTGTGTGGCGTTGACAACGAGAGAAACATTGCGTAAGCGGCCGTCTGATACCAGGTTATTGCAATAGCGTATGTACTCGCGTTGGCTGTAATTGGCACGACATACATATACAACAGCGTCGGCAATACGCATCAACGAGAATGTGTCTGATACCATGGCAACAGGAGCCGAGTCGACAATGATGTAGTCGTAACGGTTGCGAAGTTCGTTAAACAAGGTGTCCAATCGATTGCTGAGTATAAGTTCGGCCGGGTTGGGAGGTACAGGCCCTGCCGTTATGACATCAAGTAGCGGATTGACTTGGCTGGGTACTATTATTTGGTCTATCTCTATCTCTTCTGAAGCCAAATAGTTGGTGATACCGAGGCGTGATGACACATTGAAGTAGTCGGTGAGGCGTGGGTTACGTATATCAAGACCTATGATGATAACACGTTTTTTCAGCAAAGCAAGTGCTATGGCCAGGTTGACGCTTACAAATGATTTACCTTCACCGCTGACAGATGATGTAAGTAGTACAACTTTGTCTTTCTTACCCGTCAACATAAATTGCAGGTTGGAGCGCAGTAACCTGAATAACTCGCTGATAGAGCTGTTGTCGCCTTCGCGAACTACAATGTTGTTGTTACTGTGGTTGGTACAAAGCTCGCCGAGGATAGGTATACGTGTCATACGTTCTACCTCTTCTTTGGTGCTGAATTTTGTTTGGAACAGCGCTTTCAGATACAGGTAGATAGCTGGTAGAATAATACCGAGCAGGAAGCCTATGGCCAGTCTCATGGTGGTGGAGAGGCTCACGGGTTCTACAAAGTTGTATGCTTCGTCGACAATCTGTCCTTTGGGCGATGCCATGGCAAGTGTAAGGGCGTTCTCTTCTTGCTTTTGCAACAGGAATATGTATAACTCTTCTTTGATGGCTTTTTGCCTGAATATGGAGATAAACTCACGTTCTTGTGTAGGCATGGTGCGAATGCGGTCGTAGAATTGGGCTTCTTTAGCTCGCATCTCTTTGAGAGTAATGCCTGTACTTTCGAGGGCAGTCTTGACGGTTGTGATTACGTTTTGACGCGATGCGTCGATTTGCTCCTCGAGCATTTTCAAAGCAGGACTACCAGTCTTGGCCGTGTTGGCAAGGTTGAGGCGTTTTAAGGCCAACTCGTTATAAGCCGTTACGGCATCGGCAGCTCCTTTGTCGAGCCCGCTTGAGAAGGGTATCAGCGAGTATTTGTTCTCGGGTTGTGATATAAAGTCGAGAGTATACTCAAGTACTTTGGCTTGTGTCTCTGTTTCGAGTAGTGTCTTTTGGAATTCACCGTCTTGCTCAAGAATTATTTTGGCTTCGGTCTCTAAGTCTGAGAGTTTGTTGTCTTGCTTGTATTTTTCGACCTTTCGTTCGGCAGAGTCGAGTTCGTGTGATATCAGAGTCAACCGTTCGTCGATAAATTTGGCTGTGTTGATGGCTTCGATGTTTTTCTCTTTGATGCCCCGTTTGTTGTATAAGTTGGTAAGGGTGTTCAGCAGTTCTTTGCCATAGTCAATGTAGGCAGTTTTCATGCTGAGTGTGATGAGGTTCGAGAGTTTGTCTGGAATATATACGTCGACATTTTTCCCAATATTTTCGGCTGCGGCATCGAAGCTTGATACAAATATGGTATAATTGTATTTTTCGCCGGCAATATAGTCGGGTGTAGTGGTTACGATATAGGTTCCATATGCAGTGACAACCTCTGCCGGGAGTGTTACATTTTCGAGGGATGCCAGTGTAAAGAAAGTTTTGGCTTTAACCTTGATGTCGGCTTTACCTTCTTCGTTGACCTTGATTTTGAATGTAAGGGTTCGGCTGAGGGTATCGCATTGCATGGTGGGGTCTATTACGTCGATGGCATAGTCCTTGTATTGCATCTCGCGTATGAAGAAATTCTCTTTGAAGATGCGCTTTCTGTTCAGTCCCATTTTTGTGGCTGCTTCACGCATGAGTGAATGGGATGAGATGACATGCAGTTCGTCGTCGACACTGGCTCCTTGTCCCATAAGGTTGCCTAAGCCGAATTGTTGCATGAATGCTCCGGCCATGTTGCCGGTTGACGACAAGTCGGTACGAATCATGACGTTGGTACACACGGTGTATTCGTCTTTTGTTATTTTAGAGTATGCAAAAGCCAAAGCCACGCAGCATACTATGCTGATGGCGAAAAGGTACCAATGCTTGACAACGGTCTTGACTATGTCGGGCAAGCTTATTAGTTCGTTGGGGTTATTTTGTGTTGATGAATCCATGGATGTTAGTGTTGAGTATGTTGTGCAATACTTTTATTTTACGAATAGAGCAATACAAAGCGATACGATGACCGATACTGCCGATGTGACGGCACTGACAACAGATACAAGATATTGTTTGTCTTGACTGTAATTGGCGTATCCTTGCCGTGCTTTGTTGGGTTCTACGAATACGACATCGTTACGTTGTAAGTAGTAATATGGCGATGTGAAGACGTCGGGTTTCGTAAGGTCTAAGCGATGGAATGAGCGGGTACCGTTTTCCTCACGCACAAGCAGGATATTGCTGCGATTACCGTATATGGTAATATCGTTGGCCAAACCGAGGGCTTCGAGGACGGTGATGCGTTCGCTGCCTACTTCGTAAGTGCCCGGCTTAGTAACCTCGCCTAATACACTGACTTTGAAATTGGTGCATTGTATATTGACGATAGGATCTTCGACGTATTTGCTGATTTGCTCTTTTAGGTACTCGGCAACCTCTTTGCGGTGCATACCGCCTACTTTGACCCGTCCCAATACGGGGTAGTCTATGTAACCCTCATTGTCGACAAGGTAGGTTTGTAATGACGGGGTAGTCATAATCATCTCTTCGCCAGGGGCCATGAAGTTTTGTGTGGGAAGGTTGAACATGGCAACGGCATTGGGGTCGATGCTGGTGACCGTGATAGCCAACATGTCATCGGGAGCTATGGGGGATTCATAGTTTTTTATAGAGTCGGGGATAGCTTGTACTATGTCGCCATCTGATGCCAATTGGTGGAAGTATAGCATATCCTTGGTTGAAGTGCATGCCGACAAGAGAGCTGCTGAAGCAGCGACAATGAATAGTATATGCTTTTTCATGTACTTGTTTTTTGCGGGGGCAAAGATAATATTTTTTCTTCTTTTTGTAGTTTATTTTTAACGCTCTATCGGGCTGTTTATTGTCTGAAAGGCCGTAAAAATGTTTACTAAGATGTCTATGTTTTAATTTGTATGCATGTAAACGATTGTAAGTCAAAAATATGCTTGTTTGACAAAGTAAATAGGAAATAATTTTGGAAAATCTCTTCGACAAGATTTTTGTCGGGAGGCGCTTGAGGACATTCTATGCAGTGATAAGTAAAAAACAATTGTTATTTTTGCAGTCGGAAAAACGTATTCAATTATGTCTTTTTATTTCGATTGGAATATCACTTTGTTGCAAGCGGTTGCTTTACTCTCTTTGTTGCTGTTGGTTGCTTGCGAATTGGTATATCTGTATGGTATTTATGACAGTGTATGGCGTTATGGTAAACGAGCGCGGGCGGGTCGCGTAAAATATACTGATGAGTTGCCCGGAGTATCGGTTATTGTGTATGCCGATGCCGATAATACCGACTGCGTAGATGCTGTTATGCATGCCCTTTTGGCACAAGATTATCCTAATTATGAAATTATTATTGTGAATGACGATGCCGGAGACGCAGTACGTCATACCATATCGTTGTATGAGTGTGATTATAAAAATGTATATCAGACGTTTGTTCCGGAGGCGGTATGTAATGTGAGCCGTAGAAAATTGGGTATGACGTTGGGCGTGAAGGCAGCCCGTCATGAGGTTGTAGTAGTTACCGAAGCAAATTGCATTCCCGAGAGTAACCAGTGGTTGCGTAACATAGGCCGTAATTTTGTGCCCGGAGTAGATGTTGTACTTGGATACACTCGTATGGCGGCTGCGCCGGATGTGTCGGATAGCCGCTATACTGTATTCGATAGAGTGGTGTTTGCATTGCAATATTTGTCATATGCAGTGATGCGGCATGCGTATATGGGAGTGAATGGCAATTTGGCATATAGAAAAGAGTGTTTTTTTGCTCATAACGGCTTTTCATCGACATTGAATCTGCATTATGGAGATGATGACCTTTTTGTCAATGAAGTAGCTCGTGGAGGTAATGTACGTGTGGAGCTGTCGGCCAGTAGTGTGGTAAAAAGCCACTTTGCCGATAACCGCAAGGCATGGGCTGCCCAACGCATGAAGTATGGCTTTACGGCGAAATATTTGCATACATCGGCCAAGATTGTGTTTGCCATAGAACCGGTACTGCATTATCTGACGTTGGTAGCTTTCGTTGCAGCCCTGTGGACTGGCTTCCCGGGATTATTGTGTATGATTGTTGCGCTACTGTTGGCCGGTGCATATTGGCTGGTGGTATGGCGGGTTTACCGTCGGGCTGGCCGCGTGTTGGGAGAGCGTTTTGGCAGTGGATTAGTCCCCTTGTATCTGTTGTTGCGCCCGTTGACATCATGGCGATATGCATGGCTGAGCAAGAAGGAAAATAAAAGTTATTTTACATGGCAATATTTGAGATAAAATAGAGTTTGTTAATATAGAGAAAGAGTGTCGCGAGGAGTTTTTATACATGACGCCGTGACGCGATTAAAAGAAGATGAACAAATTGTTTATTTATAAAAATATGAGTATGAAAAAATTATTTCTTTTTGTAGCTCTTGTTGCGTTGTTGCATAGTTGCACCACACAAGATGTAAAGGTAGAGGTGTATAATCCTACCGATTTTGCTCGCGTAAACGAGATGGTAGAGGTGGACTATCCTGCTATTGCAAAGCAATTGTCGCTTGCTGATGATGCACGTATAGTGGTGCTCGATACTACCGGCGAGCAAGTACCTTATCAAATAACGTATGACGGTAAATTGATATTCCAAACGACACTCGAACCGCTGAGCCGTGCCGAATATACGGTTAAGGCTGGTGTTCCCGATTCTTTTGCCGTGAAGACGGTGGGCGACTATTATCCCGAGCGCGTCGACGATATTGCATGGGAAAACGATTGTATAGCATTCCGTACATACGGCCCTGCGTTGCAAGCTACCGGTGAAAAGGCTTATGGTTATGACGTATGGGTAAAGTGTGTGGATTATCCTGTAGTTGCCGCTCGTTATGATGGTGAACTGAATCCTGCAACTGTAGCTGAAATAAACCGCTTGAAAGAGACCAACCCCGACTCGGCCCAAGCTTTGTATGAGAGTGTATCGTACCATGTAGACCATGGTAATGGCTTGGATTATTATAAGGTAGGTCCTACGTTGGGTGCCGGTACGTCGGCTTTGCTCGATGCTGATGGCAAGATTGTATACCCGTATTGCTATGCAAAGTATGAAATCCTCGATAACGGTCCGTTGCGTTTTACGATGAGACTCGAGTATCTTCCTTTTGCTTATGGCAATGACACGGTTACCGAGAGTCGTCTTGTATCGTTGGATGCAGGCAGCCAGTTGAATCGTATCGACGTATCGTATGCCGGCTTGTCACAACCCGCTACAATGGTTACAGGTATTGTATTGCATGATACCGATAGCGTGATGTCGTATGATGCCGAGGCCGGGTATGCCGCTTATGCCGACCCTGCCGACAGCATAAACGGTCGTACGTTCCTTGGTATGGCATATCCTGCTGCTGTGCAGGTAGCAACTCCCGTATATTTTGATGAAGCCGAGCGTACCGAACGGGGAGCAGAGGGACACCTGCTTATGCAACAGACGTATGTTCCTGATACTACGGTGACCTATTATGCCGGTGCTGGTTGGGATAAATGGGGTTTTGATACGCCCGAAGATTGGTTTGAATACATGAAATATTTTGCCACTACGTTGCGTACTCCGCTCGAAGTGTCTATAAAATAAAATATGATGAAAAAGTTGCTTTCTCTCCCGCCTAATTTGGTACAACGGTTCCACCAGTTGGAACAGGTATGTGAGGATGAATGGTTCTGTACGGCCGATCCTCCAGGTCACAAGTTGGGCTCGGGAGGAGGAACAACTTGGTTACTTGAAGAGTGTTTCCGTTCCGAAAGGGACGGAAACAATTTCTTTGAATGGCTTTCGTCAGAGAAACGCATACTCCTGCATGCCGGCGGGCAGAGCCGCCGACTGCCGTCTTATGCTCCTTCGGGAAAGGTACTTACACCTATACCGGTCTTCCGTTGGGCTCGCGGACAACGTTTGGGGCAAAATCTTCTTTCATTGCAAATGCCCCTTTATGAACGTATCATGCGTGAAGCTCCTGATTCGCTGCACACTCTTATTGTAAGTGGCGATGTGCTTATTCGTTGTGAAGGTTCGCTGCCTGCAATTCCCGATGCCGACGTGGTATGTTTCGGTTTGTGGGTCGACCCCGAGTTGGCCAAGAATCATGGTGTATTCTTTTCTTCGCGAGAGGTACCCGGAGTGCTCGACTTTATGATGCAGAAGCCGTCTGTAGCAGAGCTATCGCAGTTGGCAGCCACGCACTATTCTCTTATGGATATAGGGGTATGGTTGCTCAGTGATAAGGCTGTGGCGTTGTTGTCGCAGCATTCTTATCGCGATGGTGAGCTTTCGTTTTATGATTTATATTCCGACTTCGGTTGTGCTTTGGGTGAGCATCCTCGCATAATCGACAAAGAACTCAACGAATTGAGGGTCGTAATACTGCCTTTGTCGGGGGGCGAGTTCTATCATTATGGTACAAGTCGCGAACTCATTTCTTCTACTCTCGCTATACAGAATTTGGTAAACGACCAGCGTGACATTATGCATAGGCGAGTAAAGCCTCATGCAGCCATGTTTGTACAGAATGCTGTTGTTGATGTGCCTTTGCGTCCTGAAAATGGTGAGTTGTGGATAGAAAACAGTCACGTGTCACCCGGATGGAAGCTGAGCGAGCGACATCTTATCACGGGAGTACCCCGTAATGATTGGTCTATTTCTTTACCAGCCGGCGTGTGTGTAGATGTGGTGCCTTATGATGAAAAGGCTTATGTAGCACGGCCTTATGGTATGAACGATACTTTCAAAGGCAATATACGACAGGCTGTTTTCTTTGGTAAACCGCTGACAGAGTGGCTGGGAGAGCGTGGCATAGATGTTTCGCTCTTGGAGCAGTATGACGATATGCAAGCAATGCCCCTTTTCCCGGTTTGTGGTGATGTGCAGGAGTTGGGTAAGATGTTGCGCTTTATGATAGAGGCTCCTGGAGACGAAGCCGGTAGGTCGCTGTGGCTTGCGTTGCCACGCCTTTCGGCCGATGAAATATCGGCTTCGGCACGGTTAGACCGCTTGTATGCACAGCGTGAAGCGTTTCGCGATGAGAGTTGGATGGCTTTGTCGAGTCATTATAAGAACAGCGTTTTTTACCAGTGTGACTTGAAAGATGCGGCAAAGTGTTTTGCAACACGTTCTTTATCGTTGCCGCATCCTCTTCCTGCCAATGCTCCAGTTATGACGCGAATGCACGATGCCATGTTTAGGGCTGAGGTGTTGCGTATGAAGGGCGATGCTGCCTGCGAACAATATGAACGTGAGGCGTTTGGACTGTTGCGTGATGCAGTGGTCTCATCGTTACCCGAAGCTAAGGTATTGCCTCAGTGCAGTGTATATCCCGACCAAATTGTATGGGGGCGTTCGCCTGTACGCATAGATCTTGCGGGAGGATGGACTGATACGCCTCCGTATTGTATGTTGGCGGGTGGTAATGTGCTGAATATGGCTGTTGACTTGAATGGACAACCTCCCATACAGGTGTATGTAAAGCGTTGTAAAGAGTTGCAAATCGTGATGCGTTCGATAGACTTGGGAGCCGAGGAGCGTGTGACCGATTATGCAGCATTGGAAAACTTTGCATGTGTGGGTTCGCCATTTTCTATCCCAAAGGCCGCCTTGGCGTTGGCTGGTTTTGTGCCACGGTTTTCGGTTGAGAAGTATGCAAGTTTGCAGCAACAGTTGCAGGCATTCGGTTCGGGTATAGAGGTTACGTTACTGGCAGCTGTTCCCGCCGGTTCGGGTATGGGTACAAGCTCTATATTGGCGGCAACTGTGTTGGGTGCATTGGCCGACTTTTGTTCGCTTGCATGGGACAAGGTAGAAATTGCACGCCGCACAATGGTACTGGAGCAGTTATTGACAACCGGTGGCGGATGGCAAGACCAATATGGAGGAGTGTTACATGGAATAAAGTTGTTGCAGACCGAGCGTGGAGCCGGGCAGTTGCCCGTAGTGCGTTGGCTGCCCGATACGTTGTTTACCGATGCCGAGTATCGTCAGTGCCATTTACTCTATTACACAGGAATAACACGAGTGGCTAAGAGTATCTTGGCCGAGATAGTTCGTGGCATGTTCCTCAATTCGGCACGGCATCTGTCGCTCTTGGAGGCAATGAAGATACATGCCTCGGAGTTGTATGAGGCTGTGTTACGCAACGATTTCGACCGTATGGGACGTTTGATAGGGCGTACGTGGCAACAAAATAAATTGTTGGACAGCGGTACTAATCCTCCTGAAGTGGAGGCTATAATCGAGCAGATAGCTCCTTATACGTTGGGATACAAATTGCCGGGTGCAGGTGGCGGAGGCTATCTGTATATGGTAGCCCGCGATCCGTCGGCGGCAGCCCGCATACGTTCTATTCTTGATAACAACAAACCCAACGACAAAGCCCGTTTTGTAGAGATGTCGCTCAGCCGTAATGGCTTGCAGGTGAGTAGGAGCTGATATGCGAAGGTGGAAAAACGATGCGACACGCAGCCGCGAAAATTAAAGATTTGATTGATAACATGAAAAACAGTTTGACCCTGAGTAAAATATAATATTCTATGACACGCAAAGGGAAAGGTTCTATAGTAGGAGTAGGTGATGGAGGCCGTTATCTGGTACCTTTTATACTTGTAACCTCACTTTTTTTCTTGTGGGGATTTGCTCATAGTATCTTAGATGTACTTAACAAGCATTTTCAGGATGTATTGGTTATATCGAAAGGCCGTTCGGGACTGGTGCAGGCCGTGGTTTACGGGGGCTATTTCCTTATGGCTTTGCCGGCCGGAAAGATTATGGAACGTTTCGGGTACCGCGTGGGCGTAGTTTTGGGTTTGCTGCTGTATGGAGTGGGCGCTTTGATGTTTATACCTGGTGGAAGGCTGATGTCGTTTGAATTTTTCTTGCTTTCACTTTTTGTAATAGGATGTGGACTTACTTGCCTTGAAACGGCTGCCAATCCTTACGTAACCGTGTTGGGTGAGAAGGATTCGGCTGCGCGACGTTTGAATTTGGCGCAGTCGTTCAACGGCTTCGGATGGATATGCGGTCCGTTGGTGGGTAGTCTGCTGGTGCTGGGAGAAGAGGGCGGTAGTGTATCGTTGCCCTATGCTATAATAGGAGTTGTGGTATTGTGTGTAGCAGTACTGTTTTCACGGGTACGATTGCCGGAGATAGAACCTTCTGCCGACGAAAAGACAGATGAAACAGAGCGTCCCCTATTTGCATATAAGCATTTTGTGTTTGGAGTGGTGGCGTTGTTCTTTTATGTGGCAGCACAGACTGGCATTAATAGCTTTTTCATTAACTATGCTGTAGAGGAGGTTACGGGCTTGTCGGCCAAGAGTGCCGGACTGATGCTTTCTTTTGGTGGCATGGGACTTTTTGTAGTAGGCCGTATGGTAGGTAGCTGGGTGATGCGATATATCTCGGCCGTGCGTCTGCTTACGCTGTGTGCCGTAGGTGCAGTGTTGGCAATGATACTTGTTGTATGTAGGTTGAATGCTGTCTCTATGGGAGCTTTGTTTCTGTGCTATTTGTTCGAGTCGATAATGTTCCCTACCATATTTGCAATAGCCATAAAGGGTGTAGGAAGACATACCAAAAGGGCTTCTTCATATCTGATTATGAGTATAGTAGGTGGTGCTGTCGCTCCGGTAGCGATGGGCATGATAGGCGACCGCTATAATATGGCAACGGGTTTTGTCATACCGCTGTTCTGTTTTGTCGTTATATTGGCGTATTGTATCTTTCTGAGACGCAGACGTGCTGCTGAATGAAAGCTAATATAATGTGATGTAGGTAATGCGCTTTGTGAAGCGAGGCGTGTGCTTATAGAGGTTGATGTGGCCAAGAAGTAGAAAACAAGATATTGTTGTGTGGCTCCATCAACTCGGAGCATCTGGTTGAGCACCTGAATTGTCGAGGTTCAGGGTAACTGTACGTAAGTGTTACTTATGTATGCAGAAAGTGTTTATCGGATATGCAGAAAACGTAGAAGTAGTTTCTGCTGTGTGGAAAGGGAGAGGAATGGGGGAGTTGCTTTTATTTTATGCGTGTGGATGTTATACTTTAAGGTGTATTTTTACCTCACCTGTCTCTTTGCAAAGTACATAGATGCTCGAATGCAGCACAATGTATATGAAGTCCGGTTCGTCTACAATGGCATGTATGTGCCCAAGTGATAGTGTATTGAGCAGCTCATCTCCGTTCCCAATCTTTATTTTCCCGTTTTGGAAAGTTATGCCGAACAGCTCTGCATAAGGAGCCAATATCTCTTGAGCATGCAGGTCTTGAGGATTTTCGGGTTTATTAGGGTAGAGTGAGAAGAGTTGCTGGAAAGGGTGCATTGTGATTTTATTATAGGGTTGATGTTTTAGTTATAACAGAGATAGGGAGTTTTTGTTTACTCCCTATCTCTTGTGAATGTTTAGTATTAAATGAGGAAGCCTAATAATACACCGGCAGCAACAGCTGAACCGATAACACCGGCTACGTTGGGACCCATGGCGTGCATCAGCAGATAGTTGGTCGAGTCGTATTCCAAACCTACGATTTGTGAAATACGCGCAGAGTCGGGCACCGCCGATACACCGGCATTACCGATGAGAGGATTAATCTTGTTGTCTTTCTTCAAGAAGAGGTTGAAGAACTTAACAAAGAGAACTCCCGATGCCGTTGCCACGAAGAACGAGAAAGCTCCGAGGATAAAGATAAGTATCGAATTGAGTGTCAAGAACTCGGAAGCCTGCGTGGAAGCACCTACGGTAAGACCCAACAGGATGGTAATCGTGTCGATGAGCGGACCGCTTGCCGTGTTAGCCAAACGACGCGTAACACCACTCTCCTTGAGCAGGTTGCCAAAGAACAACATACCCAACAGAGGCAGACCCGATGGCACGAGGAAGCAAGTGAGCAACAGACCTACGATGGGGAACATTACTTTTTCGGTGTGCGATACGACGCGCGGCGGTTTCATGCGGATGACACGCTCTTTCTTGGTCGTGAGCAGTCGCATGATAGGCGGTTGTATCACAGGTACCAATGCCATGTAAGAGTATGCTGATACGGCAATTGCACCCATAAGGTTGGGAGCCAGCTTCGACGAGAGGAAGATGGCTGTAGGACCGTCGGCACCGCCGATGATACCAATGGCACCGGCTTGCATGGGATCGAACCCTAAGGCAAGCGCCAGCATGTATGCGCCGAAGATACCAAATTGTGCGGCTGCGCCGATGAGCATCAGTTTAGGGTTGGATATCAAGGCGGAGAAGTCGGTCATGGCTCCGATACCCAAGAAGATGAGGGGAGGATACCATCCGGAAGTAACGCCTTGATACAGGATGTTGAGTACCGAGCCTTGCTCGTAAATACCCACTTGCAATCCGGCATCCATGTTGAAGGGAATGTTGCCGATGAGCATACCGAACCCGATGGGTATGAGCAGCATAGGTTCGAATTCTTTCGCTACGGCAAGGTAGATGAAACCTATGCCTACGAGAATCATCACGAGATGCCCGATTGTGGCATTGGCTATACCGGTGTATCCCCAGAAGTCTGCCAAATTGTTTTGCAGGAAATCAAGAAATTCGCCCATATTATTCTATTGTTACGAGTACGGTTCCTTCGAGTACCGATTCTCCTTGTTTTACATTGATTTCTATAATTTTGCCATCACGGTCGGCTTTGATGCTGTTTTCCATCTTCATGGCTTCGAGGATGATTATGGTATCGCCTTTCTTAACGGTGTCGCCCACGTTAACTTTGATATTGAGAATAACGCCAGGCAGGGGCGATTTGATACCACTCTTGCCAGCGGGAGCGGCCGGACGGCTCAGCGTTGCTGTGGGAGCAGCGGGGCGAGCCTTCACGAGCGGTTTGATGGCAGGTTTTACTATTTTTTCCATCTCTACGAGGTAGTTGGTGCCGTTCACTTCTACGTGCGCGATGTTTTCTTCAATTTCACCAATTCTTACCTTATAAATATTGCCGTTGATGGTATATTTATATTCTTTCATTTCTTTGTTATTTATTAGCAGGTGTTACAATGGTTACTTGTGCGGAGTTTCCCGCAAGGTGTATATCTTGGAGTTCCACGGAGAGTATCGACGTTGTACTTGTTGTATGGTGAGTACCGTCTCTTCTACGTCGTGTACGTCCTCTTGCATCTCGTGCATAGCGAGGGCAATGGCAGCAAATACTTCACCCGGGGTGTCTCCTTTGCGCATTTCGGCACGTACCTCTTCGGGGCTGAGGCCTTTTGTCTCACCGGCTTTGCGATGAGCATGGTATGTACCGGCAAAGTTGATAAGCTTAAAGGCTAAGTACAGCAGAATGAGTCCGGCAAACACAACCATCATAGCAGTAATGGACATGCCGATACCGCTTTTGTCGTGTTTCTCGAACTTCTCCATTTTCTCGTTTTTGTCGAGAGTCTTGTTGTTCGTGCTGGGGGTGACGTATTTATCGTCGCTTTCGCCTTTGATTTCCCAATCGTTTCCGCCATCGATGATGCGGGCGTATGACTCATCGGTTTTGAGTGTGCCGGCGGGTATCCGTACTTCGTCGAGCAGGTGTTTGCCCGAATCATAAAGTCCTATCCATGTATCTTTGTCGGCATTGAAAGAGAAATTGACGTGGAACGTACCGCGGTTAGGTTTGCCATCAACCCAAAAGAGTAGGTGCTGGCGAGGCGGCATCTGAGTGAGAACGTCACCTTTGGGTATGAAGTAGGTTGCTGTATCGCCCGGGGTGTCGCTACACCGCAGCAGGTTGGCTGCAACGTTTACTGTGCTGTATGATTTGTTGAAGAGTTCTAACCATGCGCTGTGAACGCCGTAGTCGTCTTGGAAATTGGTCTCGTTCGTCATGAGTATTTCGTTGATGACTACTTTGGATTTGTTTTCTTCTACCCCACACGAGCTGAAAGCTACAAGGGCAAGCAGCAAACTACTCCATATTCCTAAACTTTTTATATTCATACGATTCAGGTTTAATGGTTTAGAGAGGAATATTGCCGTGCTTTTTGGCCGGGTTGGTGAGTTTTTTGGTTTGCAGTTGTTGCAGGGCGCGGATGATGCGGAAGCGCGTGTTGCGGGGCTCTATCACATCGTCGATGTAACCATACTTGGCTGCGTTGTAGGGGTTGGCAAAAAGTTTGGTGTATTCTTCTTTCTTTTCTTCGAGGAATTGAGCGGGGTTTTCGTGCTCTTTGGCCTCTTTGGCATAGAGTACGGCAACAGCACCGTCGGCACCCATTACGGCAATCTCGGCAGTAGGCCAAGCGTAGTTCATGTCGCCGCGCAGTTGCTTACAGCTCATCACGATATGCGAACCTCCGTATGACTTGCGTAGCGTTACCGTTACTTTGGGAACGGTTGCTTCGCCGTATGCGTAGAGGAGTTTGGCACCGTGCGAGATGACGGCGTTGTATTCTTGTCCTGTTCCGGGGAGGAATCCGGGAACATCTACGAGGCTGACGATAGGAATATTGAATGCATCGCAGAAACGTACGAAACGGGCAGCCTTGCGCGAAGCGTTGCAGTCGAGCACACCGGCGAGGTATTGCGGTTGGTTGGCAACGATACCTACCGATTGACCGTTGAAGCGGGCAAAACCGATGATGATGTTACGTGCGAAGTCGCGTTGTACCTCAAGGAATTCGCCGTTGTCTATGATAGCACCTATAACCTGGTACATGTCGTAGGGCTTGTTGGGACTATCGGGAATGATTTCGTTGAGAGAGTCTTCGAGACGGTCTATGGGGTCGGTGCAGGGAACGACGGGAGCTTCTTCGAGATTGTTCTGGGGTATGTAGCTGAGGAGCTTGCGGATGATTTCGAGGCCCTCATCGCCTGTTTCGGCTGCAAAGTGGCATACACCCGATGTCTTGGAGTGCATCTCGGCGCCTCCGAGTTGCTCTTGTGTTACGTCTTCGCCTGTAACTTGTTTTACAACGGCCGGACCGGTGAGGAACATATATGATATGTTTTTCACCATGATGATGAAGTCGGTCAATGCCGGTGAGTAAACGGCACCACCGGCGCAGGGACCAAAGATACCCGATATTTGGGGTACTACACCCGATGCCAGGATGTTGCGTTGGAATATCTCGGAGTATCCGGCAAGTGCGTTGATACCTTCTTGAATACGGGCACCACCCGAGTCACCTATACCAATAATAGGAGCGCCCATCTTCATGGCCATATCCATGATTTTGCAAATTTTCAAGGCCATAGTCTCTGACAGCGAGCCACCAAAAACGGTGAAGTCTTGTGCATAGACGTAGACCAGACGGTGGTCGATGGTACCGTATCCGGTAACTACGCCGTCGCCGAGGAACGATTTCTTTTCTTGACCGAAGTTGTGGCAACGGTGGCGTACAAACATGTCTATTTCTTCAAAACTGCCTTCGTCGAGGAGTTGGTTGATGCGTTCACGGGCGGTATATTTGCCGCGTTCGTGTTGTTTGGCAATGGCTTTTTCGCCACCGCCCAAGCGTGCTTCTGCACGGAGCGCAATAAGCTCTTTTACTTTTTCGAGTTGACTGCTCATGGGTTTATTTGTTAGGATTTTCACATAATTCGGTAAGTACGCTGCATGTCGATTTAGGATGTAAGAAGGCTATGTTGAGACCTTCGGCACCTTTGCGGGGTGCTTTATCGATGAGTCTTACACCTTTTGCTTCAACTTCGGCGAGAGCGTTTGCTACACCGTCGGCAATGGCAAAAGCGAGGTGGTGTATGCCTTCGCCACGTTTCTCTATGAATTTAGCTATGGTACTGTCTTCGCTGGTGGGTTCGAGCAACTCTATTTTGGTTTGCCCTACTTTGAAGAATGCTGTTTTTACTTTTTGGTCGGCTACTTCTTCAACGGCGTAGCATTTGAGACCCAGGATGTTTTCATAGTAAGGGATGGCCTCTTCGAGACTTTTTACGGCTATTCCCAAATGTTCAATGTGAGAAATTTCCATTGTGATATAGTATTAAGTTAAACTGTTCTTGGCGAATGTTTTGCCGCAGCATTGCATTCTAACGGGCAAAGATAAGTTTTTCCGCCGAATTACGTAAAAATTTCCGTAAAAAACCGACCTGCTTTTCTTAATATTCCCCCTCTCGTGATGTCTTTTTGCGTGTCTCTTTCTGTTCGGATTTGATGATACTCGAAAAGATATGTTTCAGCAGGCTTTTATTGGATGTTATTATGGTTGCTTGTGCGTACATCCCTTCTTGAAGTATCTCATTATTGCACAGAACTATGTGGCAGGTGAATGAGCGTGTGCCGGCATTGTCGATAACGTGGCGATCTATTGCCGAGATTTTTCCCGTAAGGGTGTATTGTGGGTCTGATGTGTAACCTTCAGGACATAGAAATATTTCCATACCCATAGATACTTTGCTTATTTCATTGTAATTGACAAAGGCGGTTGCAATTCGTTCGTTGCCCTGTGTATTGCCTATTATGGCTTCAGCTTCTATGGTTTCGGGATAGGGTATGAATGCAGTGGTGCCTACCAGTATTACTACTACTGCGCTGACGATGCCTATTCCGTATCGTAGTATCCATGGCGGCATTGCACCTATGATGTGGCGAATTTTTTCACTGCGTAATTCTATGCGTTCGTAATCTTCCATGGCAAAAAGTGCGTGTTAGTTGCCCAGTTCGAGTTGGTTTTTTACTAAGTGGTAATATGCTCCTTTGGCAGTTATAAGGTCTTCGTGCTGCCCGCTCTCAACGATTTTTCCTTGTTCAAGAACAATGATGTTATCAGCGTGGCGCACGGTGCTGAGGCGATGAGCTACTACGACAACAGTCTTGCCGTGATAGAAGCGTGCAAGATTTTCAACGATAGCGCGTTCGTTATTGGCATCGAGGGCGTTGGTTGCCTCATCGAGGAAGATATACGGCGGATCTTTGTATACAGCCCGTGCTATGAGAATACGCTGTTTCTGTCCTTGACTTAGACCTATACCATCTTGTCCTATTATGGTGTTGTATTTGAGAGGCAGGTTTTCTATGTAATCTTCTATATTGGCAATACGAGCAGCGTGCAGCAATCGTTTACGGTCTATTTCGCCATCATCTACTGCAATATTACGAGCGATGCTCTCGGAAAAGATAAAACCGTCTTGCATTACTACTCCGCACTGTCGTCGCCACCATTTCAGGTTGTAATCGTTTATTGGGTGTGATCCTATCATGATTTGCCCTTGCAGTAAGGGATAATAGCCGAGTAAGAGTTTTATTAAGGTGGTTTTACCGCTGCCACTTGTGCCTACAATAGCCGTGACCTTACCTCGTGGCAGGACGGTTGTCACATGGTCGATGATGTTGGGCTCTAAATGTTTGTCGTAGCGGAAGACTACGTCGTTGAGTTTAATGTCGCAACCCGACGGATGGTCGAAGCTGGTAAGAGCCCCGGCAATGCTAGCTTCGTTAGGCTTTTCGTGTATTTCGTTGATACGTTCGAGGCTGATACTTACGTCCTGCATCGAATATATAAAGTTTAAGAGTTGCTCGACAGGGGCATTGAGTTGTCCGATAATGTATTGTACGGCAAGCATCATACCCAGTGTCATTTCGTTGTTAATGACGGCGGTTGCCGCAAGGACAGTGATAATTATATTCTTTGTTTCGTTAATGAATATACTGCCTGCTTCTTGTGTTTGTTGCAGTTTGAGACTTTTCATATTTGCATCGAAGAGGTCGGCTTGTGCGTCCTCCCATTCCCATCGGCGACGTTGCTCACAATCTTGCAGTTTTATTTCCTGCATTCCAGTAATAAATTGTAGTGTTTTGTTGTTATTGGCAGCTTGTTTCTCGAAGTAGAGGTAATCGAGTTGTTTGCGTTTACGCAAGAAAAGGATTATCCACATGGCATATATAAGACTGCACAGTACAAAAACGGCAAAGATGCTGGTGTTGTAGCACAATAGTACAATACCGAAGACAATAAAGTTGATAATTGAGAAGAGAATGGATAGGGTTTGTCCCGTTAGAAAACTTTCTATGCGACGATGGTCGGTCATGCGTTGCATGATATCGCCAGTGAGTTTGGTGTCGAAAAACGACATGGGTAGTTGCAACAGCTTTATGAAGAAGTCCGATATGAGAGATATATTTATGCGCATGCTTATATGCAACAGTATCCATCGGCGAATGAAGTCGACAGCAGTACGGCTGATAGTAAGCATAAGTTGTGCAAGTAAGATGAGGTATATAAAGTTTATGTCGCGGTAGTTGATGCCCACATCGACAATAGCTTGTGTCAGGAAGGGGAATATGAGTTGTATGATGCTGCCTAGCAATAGCCCGAGGATAATTTGCCCGAAGTATCGCCGGTATTGCTTAAGATAACCCAATAGAAAACCAAACGAGCGCTTCTCGCTTTTCTCCTGCCGGTTATTTTCGTAGAATTGTGGCATGGGCTGTAAGAATAGTGCTACACCGCGGTCGTAATCGCCCAAAGTCTTGACTACTGCCCAATAGTCTTGCATCTCCTCGTCGGTGTAACAAAGAAGGTCGCGGCCGGGGTCGGCTATGTAGTAACGGTGTCTACCGTTTCTAAGTTTTTTCACCTTGTAAAGCACCACAAAATGGTTTTGATTCCAATGCAGTATCGCGGGTAGTGGGGCTTCCGTAAGTTGTTCTATGGTGGGCTTTCCGCAGAAAGTGCGAAATCCGAGTTCGCTTGCAGCTTCATTTATACCCAATAGTGTGACTCCGGCACGGCTTGTAGAACATAATTTTGATAATTCATCAAGTGAATATTCTCTTCCATAGTACTTGCATACCATTTTAAGGCACGTAATGCCACATTGCATGGCATCATGCTGACGATAAAAGGTGAAGGTGTCGAAGAGGCTCATCTTGTTTTTTAGGTTATAGTGCAAGGTGCATAAAGATACGATTTATTTTGTTATCGTATCTTTATTGCTTGTGTTTTATATGTCTGAGTTTTATGGCGTATCGGTAGTTTTTTTCTTTAACATAGTGTGTAATGCGTTCTCTTTGTTGTAGTTCCGTATTTTGTACCGACGATGGGGTGTACTCTAATCCTTTTCCCTCTTCGGTGTATATCGCTGCGTGATTGTAATGGCTTCACCAGGCGACGTGCAGGTCGATATCGCGACCGCAAGAGCAGCGATGAGAAGGCAGGGAGCTTCATTACGGCATAGGACGAGGACGAGTTATGATTAATTTTTTGCGATGCTTAGGTTTTGTTTATTGAGTTCTCTCAATAGCCAATCTGTCGGTGTTTACTTCGCGTACCTTGACGTTTTTCTTGCCTATATCGAATGAGTAATAGACTGAAATGCCGGCAAACATGCGGTAACTGTTACTTTGGTTGATGAGATAATACTCGCTATAATCGGAGCGGGTGGTTATATCCATGGCGGGTATGTTGCAGACATCGAGCCGAAGAGTAAGTTTGTCGTCCAAAAGCGATTTCTGTAGATAAAAGTTTACGCTTACGTGTGGATAGGTAATGACGTTGTATTGACGCTCTTCGCCGCTGAAACCGCTGCCTATGTATATTCTCCAATCTTTGGGTAACATGGCTGTTGCACTGAGGTTTACGCTACCGCTCCAATAGGTGTGCTTGCCATATTGACGGGAGTTTTCGTAGTTGCACCATGTAGAACCGTTGGCGTTGATGTGCAGCCATTTTGTAACCATTTTAGAGAAACTGACATTGAGTCTGTATGTGTCGTAATTACCGAAGTTTTCGAGTGTCTCGTAAATGGTTTGTCTGTCGTCGCCTATTGTATAGAGTGATGCGACGGGATTGACTATCCATGTACCGTTGAGGGTGAATGACAAACAGTTCCACAACGATTGTTGCAGTTGCAGCCGGTGGTTATACGGGGCTTTCAAATTGGGGTTGCCTTGCCAGTAGCTGTAAGTTCCGGTCCTGTAAGGTGTGGAGTTTAGGTTGTATCCGGTGGGATAATTGGTGTATGGCGAGTATGTAACGGATGTGTAGTTGTTTTTATGGGTGTATTGCAGGGTTACCGATGGAAATACACCGGTGGAGCGGAAGAGTGTGGCAGGGTCGTTGTAAGAGAATCTGTGCCGTGTATCGACATGTTGTACCGTGAGCCCCAGTAGGTATGAAAGTTTCTTGTTGAAGAGAGAACCTGCAAATTGGGCGTATGCCGAATACAGGTCCTCGTCGAAAGTATAAGGTTTGTATTCGTTTATTGTTATGGCATCTTGATGTGATGTGGTGGTAGTTGTCTCTTCACGTGACATATCGCCATCGGTGTGCAGGTAGCGGAATCCGATTTGTAAGCCCATGCCGTTGGCAAATTGTTTTACAAATTGTATAGACGGATAATAGACGGCATAAGAGGTGGGGTATGGGCTCCGTATCGTTTCGGTGGAATCGTTCTCGAAGAAACTTGTATAGGTGCTGAGGTTCCCTTGATTGGCTCGGTAGTATTGGAATGTGGCGCTTAGAGCTGAGCCGCGGTCGTCGAGCAACCACGTGTAGTAGGCGTATCCCTGTATGTAGCGGTAGAATGTCTCGTATTTGCTTTCGCTTTTTTGAGGGAATATCAAGGATGTGGTATTTTTTGTATAGAGAATGTCGCTCGTGGCATAGGCTTTGGGATGCCATGAAAGGTGGAATCTGCCTCCAATCATGTGATGTTTGTTGATATTGTAGCGCAGGGTTTGTTGTACGTATAGTTTGTTATAACGGTTTCCTGACAATCGCTCGGATTGTGCTTCGACTATCGTGTTGTCGTTATATACACGAGTACTGTAACTGTGCGTAGGCCACGTATGCTCGTTGTCGAACCCGACGAAGGTGAAAGATTCTACTTTCCCGATTTTTGCCATAGAGGTGACACCATAGGAAGAATCGACGGTTTTTCCTTCGTAGGGATATTTCCCTTGGGCATATACAAATATGTTGGCTCCGTCTTCGCGTTTTTTCTTCAGTTTTATGCGCAGTACGCTACCTTCGGTGGTGGCACCGTATTCGGCATTGGCGATGGGAATGAGCTCGAAACTCTCTACGTCTTCGGCTTGTAAACTTTTCAGCATTGCTGTGGCGGCGTTCATGTCTGTTTCCTGACCGTCGATGTATATTTTCGAGACAGTGCGGCCGTAGATGGTCAGCCCGTACATGCCGGGTAGCTTGTAGAGCATATCGTAGGCTGTCGAGTTGCGGGCGATGGGGTTTCCCTGCATCGAAATGGTGATGCTGTTGGGCGCGTGTTTCACGAAGTGGGCCGTTACGGTAACTTCTTGGGTGAGCAGGGTGTCGGTTTGCATCACGATGGTGTCTAAGCGGGTATCTTGTGAGAGCGTTACGTTGTGCCACGCCGTTTTCATTCCTATGAAAGAGGCACGCAGACGATAAGACCCTTTGTCGGCTTGCAGCAGATAGGCCCCCTGTTCGTTGCAGCTTGTCCCGGCTACGGGTACGCTGTCGTTGTCTGTGGTAAAGAGTACTACCGAAGCTCCAGGCATAGCCTCCCGGTCGGCCGTAACGACGGTGCCTTGCAGGGTGTGGGCCGAGGCGGGGAGAGCTATTGCAAGAGTGAAGAAGAGTAGGATGCTGAGATGTTTCATAGGATATATGTTGGGGTGTTTATAATCGATTTTTGCGATGAATCAACTTTGATTATTGAGTTCTTTCAATAGCCAATCCGTCGGTTTTTACTTCGCGTACCTTGATTTCTTTTTTACCTATATTGAAAGTATAGCGGATGTTGAGCGAAACATTGAATACATGTACATCACTTGCCGTTGTTGCAAAATAATTGTCATAATAAGAACGAGATGTTTGTTCCATCCTGAGAAGGTTATTGAGTTGAATATGTATATACAGGCTGTTATTGAACAGACCCTTGCCTGCGGCAAAAGTCGCGCCTGCGAAAGGATAACTTACGTAATTATACCGATGCTCTTCGCCAGAAAAGAATGCGCCCAGGCTTATTTGCCAATTCTTTGGGAACATCAATGTAAACCAGGCATTGGCATAGCCGTTCCAATAGGTGTGTTTCCCATACTGCCGAGAGTTTTCATGGTTACACACGATACCACTTTGGGCATTTACGTGTAGCCATTTTAAGAGCATCTTGTTATAATATAAGTCTAATGAGTATTTATTGTAGCTGCCGAAGTTTTCGCTTGTGCGATATATGGTTTGGCTGTCAGACCCAATCGAATCGTACGAAGCAACAGGATTGATTTGCCAAGATCCTGACAGGCTGATGGTAAAGTTGTTCCATAGCGTCTGTTGCAGTTGCAGACGGTGGTTATAGGGGGCTTTTAAGTAAGGATTGCCCACATAAAAGCTGTAAGTGCCTGTACGTTCGGGTGTTGGATTGAGGCTTTTCCCCAACGGGTATCTCGAATAGGGTGAGTATGTGAGTGTCAGGCGGTGCCCTTTGCGGCTGTCGAAATTATATTGCATGGCTGCAAAAGGGAATACGCCGGTAGAACGGAAGTGTGTGTCGGGGTCGTCGGTAGAGAAGTTGTGACGAGTATCGATATGCTCGATACCTACTCCTGCTTCATAGTAAAAGTTTTCATCGAATAACACTCCCGATAGTTTTACGTATGCAGAATAGAGATTTTCTGTGTATTTATAAGGTGATATTGTGCTGTTTACTGGTGTATTATCTGTTTGCAGTAGTTCGTAATAGATGTTTTCGCGATTTGTGTTCAGGTATTTTAGACCGGCGCCCAATGCCATCTTGTTGGCAAATCGTTTCAAAAACTGTATTTGTGGATATATTACGGCTTGATTGATGGGATTATCGGTATAAATATCCTGTACGGCGCCGCCGGCAAATATACTGTTCATCGACGTCTTTGTATGTTGTACGGCATTCAGATATTGCAAGTCGGCTTTCAGAAAGGAACCTCGTTCGTCGATATTCCATTGATAGAATACATACCCCATATATTCTCTATAAAAATCATTCGTACTCATATCGATACTCTCAGGGAAAAGCAGCTTCGATGTATTTTCGGTATATACGGTATGATTTCGGCTGTTCCCGGTGGGGCGCCAATAGAAATTGAAACGTCCACCTATTTTGTGATGCTTGTTTATGTTGTACGTAAGTGTTTGGTAAACAACGTAATTATGAGTGTGTTGCCACGGTTCTATCTGGTTTGTGAACTTTACATGACTTCCATCATTGTACGTATATGTACTTCTTTTTTCATAAGGGTGCCTCATGTAGTCGTTGTAGGAGAAAGAGGTAACCGATTCTACTTTCCCTAACTTCGCCATGACATATAAGTAAGGATACGAACAAATAGATTGCTTTGCCATTTCCTCTGCTGCTGTTATGTTTACAATGGCTCCGTTATCCAGCTTTTTTTTCAGTTTTATGCGTAGCACGCTGCCCTCAGTGGTAGCTCCATATTCTATTCCAGCAATGGGTATCAGTTCGAAGCTCTCCACATCTTCGGCACGCATCGACTGCATCATTGAGGCGGCAATATCCGACGGGACTTCCTGACCGTCGATGTATATTTTTGAGACAGCACGGCCGTAGATGGTCAGCCCGTACATGCCGGGCAGTTTATAGAGCATGTCGTAGGCCGATGAGTTGCGAGCGATGGGGTTTCCCTGCATCGAAATGGTGATGCTGTTGGGCGCGTGTTTCACGAAGTGGGCCGTTACGGTAACTTCTTGGGTGAGCAGGGTGTCGGTTTGCATCACGATGGTGTCTAAGCGGGTATCTTGTGAGAGCGTTACGTTGTGCCACGCCGTTTTCATTCCTATGAAAGAGGCACGCAGACGATAAGACCCTTTGTCGGCTTGCAGCAGATAGGCCCCCTGTTCGTTGCAGCTTGTCCCGGCTACGGGTACGCTGTCGTTGTCCGTGGTAAAGAGTACTACCGAAGCTCCCGGCATGGGGTTTCGGTCGGTCGTAACGATGGTACCTTGCAGGGTGTAGGCCGAGGCTGCAGTCGCAACAACAAAACAAACGGGGAGTAAAAAACGGCGTATCATAATTGTCTATTTTCGTAAATAAAGAGAAGTCTATATATACAAGACAAATAACCGGCTAATATGTAACATGAAAAATTAAAATATTTTATACAGTCGTATGTTTTTGTATATAGTAATGAATGACTACGATTTATGCTTTATGAATAGGTCATAGTATTTGTTGTTGCGATTGTTGTATCATCTGTTTTATGTTTGTAACAAGATAATCTGTCAAGAACTTTGTGTCAATCTGTGTATAATTCATGAAGACGATATTGTACAAGACTTTTCCTTGTGTATTGTAAGGTGTAATGAAGTTGTATTGGCTCGTTTTCATGGCGGTGAGATTTTTTTAATCTATTGTTGCGAATGTAAGTAAATGTTTTGTTAAAAGCAAATATTATTGCAATATTTTTACGGTTTATAATAGAAGCAGGAAATTTGTCGCATTCTGTGAATAACAATATCAGGCCAAGATTGGTTGAGGTATACGAGGCGTATAGAGCAGAAATGTGAGCGATTTCGATGGGATAGAGACGGTATTGATGTGGCCGATTGGGAGTGGGGCTACATCATGGATTCATAGCTGAGTGTATGGTTGGGGTGGTATATGAGGGTTACATGGCACGAAGGTCGGCATTGCCGTCGATTACTTCGCAGCCTTTTATCTCCTTATTGCCGATGCCAAATCGGTAGACGATATTAAGCCCGAAACTTCGTTGATTGTTGTCGTTGATTTCTTGCAGCGTATAGTGGTTGAGGTAGGTGGTGCTGCTGTCGGTAAAATCGGTAATGAAGTCGGTAGCTTCTAAGCGTAGGGATAGTCTGTCGTTAAAAAAGCTTTTCCCTATTGTGCCCGATACACCATAGCCGCTACCGTAGAGAGTATAGAGTGTGCGTTGACTACTGCGGTAGCTGGCGTAGAGGCTGGCTGTCCATCCGTTGCCCCAGCTGAAACTGTTGGTGAGTTGTATGTTGCCTGATAGATGGCAGACCGAACCAATAGAGTGAGAGTCGTAGCGACTGTGTGTGAGAGTAGCTTCGGCTTTGATATGCCAGCAGGGGAAAAGGGAACGGTTATAGAGGAGAGAGGTGCTGTATTGCGCGGCTTTTCCGTAGTTCTGATAGCTGTATATGATGCTGCGTCCGTCGTTGGCAATGGAGATGGTGCGGTCTAAAGCCTGAGGTTGCCAATGTGCATGAAGGATGAAGGTGAGGTCGCCGAAGAGCTGTTGTTGTAATTTTAATGAGTAGTTATAGGCCGTGTGTAGGTTGCTGTTGCCTGTAAAATAGGAGTATTCGCCTATTTTGTATGTGAATGGGTGGAGCATGTCGGGCATGGGTATTGTGGGGATTGTTGTGAATGTGAGGGTAGTAGCATAGCCCTTTTCACAATTCTCGTCGAAATGGAGTTGCAGCATGGGGGCTGCGATAAAGTCGTTGTATGTGAGTGCATTGCCCTGGTCGCCGAAGATGCTTGTGCTATGGATGTATTGTAACAGGAGCGAGGCAGTGAAGTGCAGGCGCCTGTATTGGCCGCTAAGACCGGCATGAAACGAGGCGAAGTGCTCGCTACTTTGGTGGAGGAAGTTGTAGTCTGCGAGAAGAGATTGGCGTTGTAGGTGATTGTTGTTTTTACGGGTGTAGATATATTGCAATCCCGTTTGGAGTATCAGCTTGTATGGCAGAGCTATAACGGCATCGATGGCGGGGTTTATGGCATCGCTCTTTTTGTCGCGTCGATAGGCAAACTGATGGAGGCTGTCGGGGTATAAGGCTTGTTGACTTTTTTGCCGCGAGAGGTCGTGGCGGAAATAGTGGAGAGAGGCTTCGATTTTTGAGCCTTTGTTATCGAAAAGATGTCGGTATGAGGCGTATGCACTATAATTGTGTTGTGTCTGTAGCCAATCAGTGCGCGAAGAGTCGGGGTATAGGAAGGGGGTGGTATTGAGTAGCTCTTTGCTCTCTTCCCATTTTGTGTCGCGTGGTTGTAGGCGAGCGTTGAAGTTGGCCTGTAGGATGTTTGTAGAATCGATTTCGTAGATGAGCGATTGGTTTATAAGAATGTTATTACTCCAGTGGCTACTGTTGCAGGAGTTCTGTCGGGTAGTACCATCGAAATAGTTTCGGGAAAGGTCGCGGTGCAGCTGGTCGGTGCCGTTAGGATTTATGGAAAGGTTGACGGTTGTGTGTGAGAACAGTTTTTTATAGCGCGCTGCCGCATTGAGGGAAATGTCGTGAGAGAAAGGAATGCCAAAGTCGAAAGAAGGGGTGTAGCCTGCCGATATAAGGAGACCGTCGTCGCAGGGCGCCCTGAGAGTGATGCGTAAAGCTCCTTTACCCAAATTGTGATGTTGCGTATCGGCAGGGATAACCTCGATGCTTGCCACTTGATTGATGTCGAGGCTTTTGAGTAGTGTAGCTATATCTTCTTAGGATATCTGTTGCTCTATATCGTTTATGTATAAACGAGTGATTTCTTCTCCGTAGATTGTCAGTCCCCATGTCCCTGGTATCTTGTAGAGCATCTCATAGGGAGTGGAGTTAAGGGCAAATGGATTGCCGGGGATGTTTACCACGATATTGCCATTGTTGCGGTAGCCAATGCAGCAGGCGGTGATGGTGACCTCGTGCGAGTGGTAGTCGTTGGCGGCCATGTATATGGTATCGGTAGCTGTGTCGGTAGTAAGGTTGATGTGTTGCCACACGGTGTTTTTGCCAATGTAAGAGGCTCGTAGTTTGTATTGGCCGGTTGTGGCTTGTAGGGTGTAGTGGCCTGATGAGTTGCTGCCGATACCTGCAACTGGAATGGTATCGTTGTCGGCAGCATAGAGTATGACCGAACAGCCGGCAAGGGGTTTACCGTCGGGAGTGGCTATACACCCTGATAGGGTGCAGACACGGGCAAAAGAGAATATTGGGAGTAATAAAAAAATAACAATGAGCGCAGTTGCTCTGGTGATACTGGGAGTTGTTGCGAAGAACTGTATGCCGGTGTGTCGTTCGTGGTATGTATGGCGTGTGGCAGTTGTATGGCGCATAGTGTCGTATTAGGTTTTTTAGTGACAGCCTTGTCACGGAGGCAGAACCGTAACAAACCTATTCGCCACATATGTGGCAAGTAGGCTTGTCATATTTCAGCGCAAATGTAAAGAATGTTTCTAGAAATGCAAATTTATTGAATATGAAAATTGAGCGATGGATATTTGTAACTTATACTTGTTTCTTGATAGAGATGTAGGTATGCTATATCTACTTTATTGAATCTAACCTCTTGTTGCTGAGCCTTGTTAATCGGTCTCTTGTAATAACTGGTCTATCTCGTACTGGAAGTGGCAGTGAGAGATGGTGATACCATAGTCGACAGGGTCTTCATAGTCGTCGTTGACAATAAAGAGATGTACATTGGGATGATTGCGTATGATGGAGAGAGTCGAAGGAGGATTGAAAAAGTCTTTCATATTGTAAAGTAACGAGGTGCGTTCCTTCCCGAAGATGGGGATGAGCAGGCGTGGTGTCTCCATGAGGAGGCGTATGGAGGCTGAGATATGCTGCCGGCCGGTAGTGCGATTTTTGCGGGCAAAATAGGCCGCTCCCATAGGATGGTCAAAAAGACTTAATTCTAATTCGGGAGATGCAGTAGCTAAAAGAGAAAAAGATTCGATGTCTTCATTATGGAAACAGCGTATCTTGGCTGCATATCCTTTTTCGTCGACATCAAGAATGGCACAGTGAAAATAGGACTCAAAGTGTGTCATCATCTCATTGGGATAGAGAGCCGGGTCGTAGTAGAGACCTCGTGTGCGGCACAATGTGCGTGCATATCGCGATGCCTCTTCGTCGGGGTTGGCACCTCCGTGTATGGGATGGATGTGCCGCAGGTCGATGTCGAGTTTACTGAAAAATTGGTCGCGCATAGAGCCGAAGCAGCTGTCGGCATTGTCGGAAGGAACGCACTCTTCTTCAGTCCAATAGTAATGTAGCTTATGCCATAGGTCGCAGTGGGCATACTCTTCGCTCCAGAGCTTGGCAAGTTGTTTCCCTGTTTCACCGCCCGGAAGAGCTAGTAGGGGTGGCGGAAAGTGAAGTTGTTGCTGAGAGTTATCGTTTTGTTCTGGCTCGTATTTGCGGCGCAGTTTGTAGTGGCGTACTACGTTACTCTCTACGAAGCGAGTAGTACTGAAGTGCTTGAACAGTTGTTCGGTAAGCCCTATAAGGCATTCGCGTTGTGTGTTGTAAAAGTGTGTTCTTATCATTTCTGATTAGGATGTTGCTCTATTTGCATTTGTGGTCTATCAAATAAATAACACGTCACGCTTCGCTATTGTTCCATATGGTTATAGAAAATAATTACAGGAAAACAAACGGGACATACCTTGCACCGGTATGTCCCGTTTATCAACTTTACAATCATATAACCTAATATTTCAACTGCTGCGGGTTGTGGTGAAGCACATCGTCGCATCGCGCGGAGATGATACCTGCCCGGGTTGTTGTGATGTTAACCGATGCAAAGGTATAGGCCTGCCGGGTTGTAGACAATAGCTATATGAAGTGATTTTGACAGTTGTGACTACCTATTTGTGGGTATCAGGGTGGAAAAGGGGAAATAACGTAGTCTTTTTTGCGGTGAATAATGTTTTTTGTGCGTTGGAGATGCTAAATATAGCTTTGCAATATGGTTATGATTTGGTAGAAAATATGTAATTTCGCCGCTTGATTAGTTATAATCTGAATGGACGTTATGATGAAACGAAGCTATTGCATTTTGTGCTTACTTATGCTCTTGCCTGTGGCAATATCGGCCCAGAAACGAGAGCTGTTGCCCTTTGCCGATTTTGAACAATGGGTGACCCGCAATATGAAAGAATCGAAGATTTTAGGGGGGCGGGAGCGTACGCTCTATGCTATAGCTCCTACTACCACTATAGAAGGAGCAAAGGCCTATCGTAACATGGGAGGGTCGCCATGGGCTACCTCGAATGCTTATGCCAATGTGCTGGGTATCGTGAAGGCAAGTTGTACGGTTGTGCCTGAGAAACGCCCCGGAGGTGGTTGGTGTGCGCGGTTAGACTCCAAAATAGATGATATAAAGGTTTTAGGAATGGTAAACCTTGAAGTCCTGGTTAGTGGAACTATCTATTTGGGTGAACTATATGAACCTATACGTTCGGTAAATGACCCATATAGTAAGATGACAATGGGTATTCCCTTTTCTCGCCGTCCTAAAAAACTTGTGTTTGACTATCGTTTGAAGATGTCCGATAAGAACTATCGCATATATTCTACCGGGCTGAAGCCTAAGAAACAAGTCGCCGGTCGTGACAGCGCCGAGGTATATATTCTCCTGCAACACCGGTGGGAAGATGCCGAGGGTAATGTGTATGCACATCGCGTGGGTACCGGTCGTGAGCGATATACACAGTCGACCAATGGATGGGTGAATGGCCATGCCATCCCCGTACATTATGGTGATATTACGTCAAAACCTTTCTACCGCCCTTATATGGGACTTATACCTAAAGAGAAAAGCTACTTCTGCCTCAATAGTAAAGGTGAGATTGTCCCTGTTGTAGAGGTAGGTTGGGGTACTCCCGATGAGGAGATTACGCACATGCTGGTGATGGTGTCATCGGGTTGTGGTACTGCTTTTGTGGGCTCTGAGAACACTACACTGTGGGTCGATAATATTATGCTCGAATATTGAAATAGTTTATATCCTGTAGAGATGATAGCTGCTGAAATAACGATGCCTGCCCCTTTGTGTCCCGGCGATACCATAGCCCTTGTTTCGCCATCGAGCAAGGTGAAGCATGAATATATTGACAATGCTGCCGCACGATTGCGCTCATGGGGATATGAAGTGCTGATAGGTGAGCATGCCTATGGTGCGCATGGCAACTTTGCCGGTACGCCGGCCGAACGTCTTGCCGACTTGCAAGGAGCTCTTGTCGACCCGTCGGTGAAGGCTATACTTTGTACCAGGGGCGGATATGGCGCTGTGCATCTGTTGGAGTCGCTATCGCCTGAAGAGATACGTCGCCATGCGAAGTGGTTGATAGGATTTAGCGATATTTCGGCATTACATGCTGCCTGGTTGCGAGCCGGGGTGGCTTCATTGCATGCTCCTATGTGCAAACATATTGCCGAGGAGGCCGAGTCGCAGGAGTCGACCTGCTATTTGCGTTCTGTGTTGGAGGGTCGCATGCCATGTTATACCATACCGTCGCATCCGCTGAACCGTGTGGGTGAGGTGCGGGCGCGTGTCGTAGGCGGTAACTTGGCGGTGCTTACGGGGTTGTTGCGTACGCCGTATGATGTTTTTCAGGAGGGTACGATTCTCTTTATCGAAGATGTGGGCGAGCGCACCTATAAGGTAGAGCGGATGCTCTATAACTTGGAGTTGTGTGGTGTTTTGCCGCGGTTGGCCGGCCTTATCGTGGGGCGGTTTACCGATTATAACGAAGACCCGGGCATGTGTATGACGCTTTATGAGGCTGTGCATGCCCGTGTAGCACATTATTCGTATCCTGTTTGTTTCAATTTCCCGGTGGGGCATGTGCCTCAAAACCATCCCATGATAGAGGGCGCTGTGGCAACGCTTACGGTAGCGTCGCAGGGTGTGACCTTGCGGTTTTAGAAGGGGAAGGGTTTGTTTCTTATATTGGAGGATGGGGTTTTGAGAGAGCAATATTTATGACTCCTCGATGTCGGCCTGCCATCCATGTCGTATAAGCCCCTGACGATAGGCGTGTATGTAGGGGGGGATATATGTGGTATGGCAGCGATTTGTAGAAAAATCGCGAACTTAAATTGTATTGCTTATTTAAGAGAAGAAAGTGTGTTGCGAATATGCCCCGTAAGTGGTTTGCTCTCTCCTTTATGCGAAGTTCAGACAGTGTCAAATATTTCTTTTAGGCAGGAAATTATCTTTCAATTTTGGCTTAGGTGAATAATGTCGGTTTGTATGTAACCTTGTTTATAGGTTATAGTATCTGATTCTGAAATTGGCGAGGGTGCTGAATAGATTGTGAATGTCCATTCCGATGTATCGGGAGTCTTTTTTTTCTTCCCCTTCAAATATCTTGCTTCCCTGAAAATCGTTTTCGGCAGTAGAGTATGATGTGATTTGAATGACTTCCATGAAGATTCCTTTTAACATTAATTATTTACCGAAATATTGTAATATAATGATTGATAAATATCATTAATATCGCTATTTTTGTAGTATAATAATAAAATCAGAAAGGCTATGGCACAAACTAAAAGTCAATTGGAAATCTACAAGATTATTTTGGGACGCAAAATGGTTCGTCAAATACTTGAAGAAAAAGCTGAGGAAGAAGGAGTCATTCTTAATAACAATAATGACTTTGCCAATTATTTGTATAGAAAATTTCTTTGTAAGCTCACACAAGAAATAGCATGGAAATCAGATAATACAAAATTAGGTTTATCGTTGTTTGCTAATAGTGAAGAAGATATAAATACTATTTTGACGAATCATTCAGAACATAACTGTATAGAGGGTTTTATCGACGGTGGTCCGTATGACAAAATAAAAACAATAGCTCAAACTACAAATGTTTCTCAGAGAGAATTATTAGGAAGAGATAAGATGGTAACGGAAAGGTTCTACATGTACCTTTATTTACCATTAGGAGCAAAAGTTGGATTACTTTTAATTGAGAAAAAAGGAAGCTTTAAAATAAGTACTGCCATTCAATGCTTAATCGTAGAACTGTTAAAAACTTATCATTCTGCTGTAAGGTTTGAAAGATTTGTACCACATAGCTTGATTGATGAATATAAAAATGGAAGTGTCGTTGATACGCTAACTTTTACGGATTATATGACAACAAGTGTAATTGATGGGAATGACGAAAATGCTGTTATGAAACGATATGGTGTTACTATAAAAATTACACCTCCAACTGAAGATAGAACAGACTTCAATTTGGTCAGTAATATGCTAAATGCATTGAGAGAAGCATCTATGAAATTTGGAATAGTAACAAAATCATTATCAGAATTTTCTACAAAACGTGGAACTTTGAAAAAGGAAAATAAAAGTTATTCTTTTACATTGGGTAATGACTTAAAAATAAAACCAATAATTGAAATTGAAGATGAATTTCAAGATGAGGAACTAGGTCTTTTGAAGAGAGCGGATATAAAGTCCATGTGTGATGATCTTTTAGCACAAATACGTGATGAAATATATGCTGTATAGGAGAATTTATTTTTATTATGAACATCTCAAACTTACTATATTACATTCTTAATCTGATTGTGGAAGGGCAAAAGTGGCAATATCAAAATGCTACGTGTACTAATAAAAGACCTAAACTATATTTTACTACGTTACAATGGATTGCTATATTATTAGCTGTTATTTTTGTATTAACAAATTATACTGGATTAAATACAAATATTATAGATTTTTTGCTAAGCTCATTAAGTATTATGACAGGCTTATTTCTTGCACTTATTGTTGTTGTATATGATAAGTTCAAGGAATTAGATTTTAACGTAGAAGAGGATGAAGATAAAATTAATAAAGTGAAATCTTGGAATTATCTTCGACAATTTAACGCTTTGACTTCGTATTCAATTTTTATAGCATTAATCGTTATATCAATACTTATAGGTTCACTGTTATATGGTTATCAAATAAATATTTCCGATATTCAATTTGCAAGGTCATTTAATAGTATAGATATAAATCTTACTATAAAAATAGCATTTATCATTATAGTTCGTTTTTGTATGGTCTATTTTCTATTAGACTTTTTTATTTTGACAATTTATGCGGTTAGCAGTCTGTTTCAGTTTATCAATATTGAAATGCTTTCAAAAAAGCCGCCGTATAATATAAATGAAAGAATGGTTTTATCGGATACAAAAACACTCAAAGTAAAGTATCCTAAACTTTCAATTATAGCGAAACTAATCATCTTTTTTATAGTAATGGGAATTATTGTATATGAATTTGAACCAATAAAAATAGTTATACAAAAACTACTTAGTATCAATTAGCGCTGTTCCTCATTGTTACTATCAACGCTGAAAATACAGCTCTGATAAAAAGAGACGTTTATTACTGTGGTAAAATATAGGGTATTGTTTATAGAACAACTTACTCTGTTTATGTTGATTAAATGTATTTTAGGAACAATGAATTGAAAAATGTATCCGGATATTCGCTTTCAATATTGACAAGGGAAAAACTGTATAACCTTGATTCTCAGACTATATATTCTTTAAGTGTCACATTATCTACCATTAAAGTACGGTACAAATATGATACAATTATGCCATTAAAAGCCAATAATCATAGATAAAAACCACCATTATAAAGAAAAACAAAAAAGGCGTGAAGCTTAAATAGTTTCACGCCTTCTCTTATGGAGATTTATGTTTGTCTATCTCTAGCTTACTTCACTTCCTCAAAGTCTACGTCGGTTACATTGTTATCTTTGTTTCCTCCTTGGCTTTGGTTGCCTGTCGTATATTGTGCCTGGTTGCTCGTTTGTTGAGCATTTTGTGACTGAGCCTGTGCATTGTAAAGGTCTTGTGCAGCAGATTGCAGTACGGTGTTCAACTCGCTGCTTGCGGCATCTATACCGGCAAGGTCTTCTGCCTTGTGAGCCTCTTTCAGTTTGGCAAGTGCGCTTTCTATGGCGCTACGTTTGTCGGCAGGAAGTTTATCGCCCATCTCCTTGAGCTGTTTCTCGGTTTGGAAGATCATGGCATCGGCCTGGTTGATCTTCTCGATACGCTCTTTTGCTTTTGCATCGGCATCGGCGTTGGCAGCAGCTTCGTCTTTCATCCGTTTGATTTCAGCTTCGCTCAAACCGCTGGATGCTTCGATACGTATCTTTTGCTCTTTGCCTGTGCCTTTGTCTTTTGCCGAGACGTTGAGGATTCCGTTGGCATCGATATCGAAGGTTACTTCAATTTGAGGAACGCCACGCATGGCTGCTGGTATTCCGTCGAGGATGAAGCGGCCTATTGTCTTGTTATCTTTTGCCATGGGTCGTTCGCCTTGCAGTACGACAATCTCTACTGAAGGTTGGTTATCGACAGCCGTAGAGAATACTTCGCTCTTGCGCGTAGGTATGGTTGTGTTGGCCTCTATAAGTTTCGTCATTACACCACCGAGGGTTTCGATACCGAGTGAAAGCGGTGTTACATCGAGCAGGAGCACGTCTTTTACATCGCCTGTAAGTACGGCACCTTGGATGGCAGCACCTACTGCTACTACTTCATCGGGGTTAACGCCCTTCGAGGGAACTTTACCGAAGAATTTCTCTACGATGGCTTGTATAGCGGGTATACGTGTTGAACCACCTACGAGGATTACTTCGTCGATATCGGAGGTTGAGAGACCGGCATCGGCCAAAGCTTTACGGCAAGGCTCGATAGTAGCTTGTATCAGATGGTCGGCCAATTGCTCGAATTTGGCACGTGTGAGTGTC
Source organism: uncultured Porphyromonadaceae bacterium (assembly GCA_900538705.1). Lineage (GTDB taxonomy): Bacteria > Bacteroidota > Bacteroidia > Bacteroidales > Barnesiellaceae_A > Barnesiella_A. The sequence continues at coordinate 9,408 of UPZG01000002.1, read as the reverse complement.
TTAACGAGGTGTTTGGGCACACCGTTTACAGGCATGATGTACGGCAAATTGATTTCTGTAGAAGTGGTGCTGGAAAGTTCAATCTTGGCTTTCTCGGCAGCTTCTTTCAGACGTTGCAATGCCATAGGGTCTTGACGCAAGTCTACGCCTTCTTCTTTCTGGAATTCGTCGGCCAGCCAGTCGATGATGACGTGGTCGAAGTCATCACCACCCAGGTGTGTATCACCGTTGGTAGATTTTACTTCAAATACGCCGTCGCCTAATTCGAGGATAGAGATATCGAATGTACCACCACCGAGGTCGAATACGGCGATTTTCATATCCTTGTTGCTCTTATCGAGACCGTAGGCCAATGCGGCTGCCGTAGGTTCGTTGACGATACGACGGACTGTAAGTCCGGCGATTTCACCAGCTTCCTTCGTAGCTTGGCGTTGTGAGTCGTTGAAGTATGCAGGTACCGTTATGACGGCTTCGGTAACTTCTTGTCCCAGATAGTCTTCGGCAGTTTTTTTCATTTTTTGAAGAATCATTGCCGAAATTTCTTGCGGTGAGTAGAGACGGCCATCAATGTCGATACGCGGCATGTTGTTTTCGTTGCGTACTACTTTGTAAGGAACACGTGCAATTTCGTTTTTCACTTGGTCGTAGTTTTCGCCCATGAAACGTTTGATAGAGAATATTGTACGTGTGGGGTTTGTGATTGCTTGACGTTTTGCAGGGTCACCTACCTTGCGTTCGCCACCATCAACAAAGGCTACAATCGAAGGCGTCGTGCGGCGACCTTCGCTGTTGGCTATTACAGTAGGCTCGGTGCCTTCCATTACGGCTACACACGAGTTGGTTGTACCTAAGTCTATACCAATAATTTTTCCCATAGTTCTATATTTTTATTTGTTTATAATCGGTTATCTTATCGGTGGTGTGCGCCACCGACACTTCATCTTTTCCAAATCTTATGCCAAAGGGGATTGACGGTCTGTGTGGAATTGTTTTGTCAGTATTTTAAGTGGTGAGGTTGTTTTTTTGTGTCAGCATTTCTGCCGATTTGTCATTTTGAGGGGTGCGATAGCGTTAGCTAATAGTAGTGAAAGAGTGTGTGGCGGGCTATAATAGGTGTTAATTGGCAAGGGTTTATTTTTGTGTTAACTTGTCAAGGTGTATATTTGCATAACGTATACTTGTGATTATTTATGTCGTTGCGCTTTGTCATATTGCCGGTGCTGGTTGCTGCTGTTTCAACTGTTGCCGTTGGGCAGACGATAGAGTTACCCGATTCGCTTTTTCGTTTTTCGTCAGGTGGATTGCATTTGGGCTTAGATGGTAAAGAGATGCCGTCGACGGTTGTTCCCGAGTCTACTATAGAACCGTTGTTTTTGACGCCTCCGGCAGTTACCTTTAAGGATTATGTGGAGGCTCCGGCCAGTAGGAATTCGTCGCTTTTCATGGAGTTGCCCGATGTTCCGTCGGAGTTTTTTCTGCATGTTTTGTTATTGCATCTTTCTAAAGTGAAGATTCCCGGGCTGGATGAGGAGCTGGAGAAATATCGTATTATGCTGGAGAATTTCAACCGTAATCTGTATAGTGGCGGCAATTATTCGACACCGTATGTACCGGCTATTATCAGGGACCATTTCGGGGCTTCTGTGGGTGGTGTGTCGGGAAATAGCGGGCTTGTGTTTTCGGGTTGTCTAGACCCGGTGGAGGCTTATCGCCGGTATATGCAGCAGAAACGGCTCGAACGTGCCCGGCAGGTCATTAAGGAGTTTGAAGGCGATGAGTTGCCTACACGCGACCAGACGGAGGGCCTAAAGAGTGTAAAGATAAAGTTACCCGATTTGTTGAAGGAGGAGAACTTTGATGTGAAGGTGAAGGCTGATGGCAATAATCCTCCTTATAGACCTTGATGGCTATAGCCTGTAAGTTATGGGTATATTGTGGCAGAGCCAGCGCGTAGAAGGTATCAGAAAAGATAAGATAGTTTGTGAAGATAGATGAAAAGAATGGCAGGCACCATGTGGTGCCTGCCATTCTTTTGTATGTACTGTTGTGCGGTATTTTACTTGCGGTAATCGGCCAACATGTCGGCAGTGAAGTGGCTGATGAAGGAGGCATGTTTCTCTACCTCGGCTTCGCCCATATTGATGTATGTACGAGCCGATGCTGCAAACTTCTCGTTGCGGGTAGTATCGAGCAACAAGAGGTGCCCCATGATGATGTTGCCGGCCATCTCGACCAAACGACGGGCAAGGAAGTCGAGCAACTCATTGTCTTTTGTAGCAAGTACGTGTTCTACGGCAGCAGCATATTTTTCGCGCATGGCTTTCAGACGGTTGCGCAACGGCTCGAGTTCTGGCAGAATCTCGGCAGTCTCGTATTCCATGATTTTGTTGAGGAATGTACCTGTCGTGACATGGCGTATGGCGGCTACGACTTGGAGCTGGGTAGTACCTTCGTAGATAGACGTGATGCGTGCATCGCGGTAGATGCGTTCGCAGGCATAGTCTTTCATGAAGCCCGAGCCTCCGTGTATTTGTACACAGTCGTAGGCATTCTGGTTGCAATATTCGCTAGACATACCTTTTGCCAAGGGTGTGAAGGCATCGGCGAGTTTCTGGAAGGCCTTCATCTCGGCACGCTCTTCGGGCAAGAGAGTACGCTCTTTGGCAATGTCTTCCCATGTTTTATAGAGGTCGACGAAGCGAGTTGTTTCGTAGAGTAATGAACGCGAAGCGTCTAACTTGGCTTTTATGTTGGAGAGCATCTCGTAGACGGCGGGGAATTCTATAATGGCCTTACCAAATTGGCGACGGTCTTGTGCATAGGCGAGGGCTTCGCGGTATGCGGCTTCAGATACGCCGACTGATTGAGCGGCAATGCCGAGGCGTGCACCGTTCATAAGAGCCATTACATACTTAATAAGACCCATTTTGCGGCTACCGCAGAGTTCGGCACGTGCGTTTTTGAATACAAGTTCGCAGGTGGGAGAACCCTTGATACCCATTTTGTTTTCAATACGTCGTACTGTTACACCGCCGTTGTTGCGGTCGTATATAAACATAGAGAGGCCGCGGCCGTCTTTGGTACCCTCTTCAGAGCGGGCCAGGACAAGAGCGATGTGGCCGTCGCCGTTGGTGATAAAGCGCTTCACACCATTGAGGTACCAGCATTGGTCGGCTTCGCTGTATGTGGCTTTGAGCATAACGGCTTGCAGGTCGCTACCTGCATCGGGCTCGGTGAGGTCCATAGCCATTGTTTCTCCGGCGCATACGCGGGGCAGATATTTGTCTTTTTGTTCTTCGCTGGCAAATTCATAAATAGTTTCGGCGCAGTCTTGCAGACCCCAAATGTTGACAAATCCGGCATCAGCACGGCTTACCATATCGGCCGCCATGATGTAGGGAACGAGCGAAAAGTTGAGGCCGTTGTAGCGGCGGGGAAGTGATATACCCATGAGGCCGGCTTTGACGAGAGCATCGAGGTTTTTCTGAGTGCCTTGAGCATATACTACGTGTCCGTCGACAACGTGCGGACCTTCATGGTCGACATCTTCGGCATTGGCAGCTACTATTTCGCCTGCTATTTCGCCTGCTATTTCGAGTACCTTCTCGTAGCTGTCCATGGCATCTTCGTAGTTGAAGGGCGCATAGTCGTACTTTTCTGCATCGGCAAAGTTGCGCTCTCTCAGTGTCACCAGCTTCTTCATGAGCGGGTGGGTCAAGTGATGTTTCAAATCACGGTTGTCTGTATAGAAATTTGACATAATTTCTTGGTTTTAACGGATGCTGTGGTTACTTGGAGTTCTTTTTATAGTATTTGATGAGTCGCGGAACAATCTCTTCAACATTTCCGGTGATAACGTAGTCGGCTATTTTGTTGATAGGCGCGTTGGGGTCGTTATTGATGGAGATGATGATAGAGCTTTCTTGCATACCGGCGATATGCTGTATCTGTCCCGATATACCGCATGCGATGTATAGTTTGGGGCGTACGGTGACACCGGTTTGTCCTATTTGGCGTTCGTGTTCGCAATAACCGGCATCAACGGCAGCACGGCTGGCACCGACTTCTCCGCCCAATGTAGCGGCGAGATCGTACAGCATGGCAAATCCTTCACGCGAGCCCATTCCGTAACCTCCGGCAACGATGATAGATGCGCCCTTGATGTTGGCTTTCGACTTCTCCATCTGGCGGTCAATGATGTCGACCACAAAATCTGTGTCGGTTACGTATTTCGATACGTCGAGTTTTACTATTTCGCCGGTGTAAGCGGGGTCGAAAATCTCTTTTTTCATCACGCCTTCGCGTACGGTTGCCATTTGAGGACGATGGTCGGGGTTGACAATCGTAGCTACAATGTTTCCACCAAAAGCGGGGCGTATCTGGTATAGCAGATTCTCGTAAGTCTTGCCGGCTTTTTTGTCTTCGTGAGAGCCTATCTCGAGTGATGTACAATCGGCTGTAAGTCCGCTATGCAGGGTTGAAGAGACGCGAGGTCCCAAGTCACGGCCAATGCTTGAAGCACCGAGCAAGCATATTTGCGGTTTTATTTCTCTGAAAAGTCCCGTAACGATGGCTGTGTGAGGCAGCGAGGTGTAGGGATAGAGCCGTTTGTCGTCGGCTATATATACGGTGTCGACTCCGTAAGGGAAGATTTGTTTCTCTATGCCTTCGAGTTGGCTGCCTATGACAAGGGCTTCGAGCTTGCAGTTGAGGCGGGTAGCCAGCGCACGACCTTTGGTGAGCAATTCGAGGCTGACATCGGCGATGATGCCGTCTTCTATTTCGCAATATACAATGAGATTATTCATTTTTTTCTTGTTTACATGGTTTTGAATATCGCTTTCATCGCTTATCCTATGGTGTGGTTGGCAATGAGTTCTTTCATCAACTCGTCTATTTCGGCATCAGTACCGTCGAGACGCTTGCTCTCTTTGGCTTGGAATATGACGTTTTCTACGGCTTTCACTTTGGTGGGAGAACCGGCAAGACCTACTTGGTTGAGGTCGGCATTGACGTCGTTGACACTCCATTCTGCAATGTTCAGGTAGGGACGTTTCTCGTAGAGCGTGGTATCGGTGAGTTGTGCTTTTTCGCTCGGCGACTTGGCATATTTGTATTGTTGTATGCGTCGTGCGTTGCGAGGACGGCATTCATCTGCGCTACCGTTTACTGTGATGACGAGAGGAAGGGGGCAAACGACAGTTTCAACACCGCGTTCCAAGCGACGTTTTATCGTAGCTTTTCCATCGGCAACGGAAACAATCTTTTCGGCATAGGTTACTTGGGGTATGCCCAGCTTCTCGGCTATTTGTGGACCTACTTGTGCCGTATCGCCATCGATAGCTTGGCGACCGCCAATGATGAGGTCGTAATCGCCTATTTTGCGTATGGCGCAAGAGAGTGCATAGGATGTTGCAAGCGTGTCGGCGCCGGCAAATGCGCGGTCGGTGAGGACAATACCTCCGTCGGCTCCGCGGAACATGCCTTCACGAATGATTTCGGCGGCACGTGGGGGGCCCATGGTGAGGAGGGTTACTGTTGAGCCGGGATGCTCTTCTTTGAGTTGGAGGGCTTGCTCTAATGCGTTTAAGTCTTCGGGATTAAAGATGGCGGGCAGTGCGGCGCGGTTGATGGTGCCGTCTTCTTTCATCGCATCTTTTCCCACATTGCGGGTGTCGGGCACTTGTTTGGCCAGAACAACGATTTTCAAGCTCATGATTTTTGTTATTGGATATTGGATTAAAATCTTGTTTTTGTTTTCTCAATAGGCTACAAAGTTACGAAAATGATTAATAAACGCAACCATTATGGGGCAAAAAGGGTGAGTTCTCCATGTATTGCAGCTCGTATTTACGTTTTTTTGCATGTTGTAGAAAGAAGGCGAAAACGCTTAATTGTTTGAATGGTATCGGCTTGCAGTCGTAGGCCGGGTGCAGGATAGACTGTGACTGCAAGCCGTGACATTGTGCCGATGGCTTAGGCTCTGAATCCGATGCTGTTGTAAGGGGTTGGGCGCGTGGATGCGATTTTTAGCGAAGGTCGTATGGCGGCAATATCGGTTGCCTCGATGGTGCGGTAGTAGGTAAGGTCGTTGGCTTTTTTGTCTCGAAGAGTACGTTGTGCAACGGCCGGCAGGATGTGTGAGGTGATGAGTTGTTCCATCCATCGTGCATTGCTGAAGTAGCGGTCGCGACAGGCTACTGCCTCAGTTACAATCTGGCGCAAGGCATCGGCGGCTTCGTCAGAAATATAGCACCCGTTTTTTTGTATGAATTGGCGGCCTATTTGCATCAGTTCGTCGGCTGTGTAGTCGTCGAATCTGACAATGTGTGGAAAACGGCCTCGTAGACCTACGTTGGCATTTATCATTTGTTCCATCTCCTCTTCGTACCCGGCCAGGATGACGCCCATGTCGCTATCGGCCGTGGCGAGAGCCGTGAGAAGCGACTCTATGACGCGGTAGCCGAAGTCTTTGCGGTCTTGTGTGGTGTCACATAGTGTGTAGGCTTCGTCTATAAAGAGTACATTGCCTCGTGCCCGTAGCAAAAGTTCTTGCATATTACGCTCTGTTTCGCCTATATAGCGTCCTACAAGGCTGCTTCGTTCGGCTGTGATGACGTTGCCTTTCGAGAGTAGCCCCAAAGCATGGAAAATGCGACCTGTCATTTTGGCTACAGTAGTTTTGCCAGTGCCCGGGTTCCCGGTGAAAATCATGTGTGGGCTTGTGACAGGGGTGTTCGTCGCACCTAACTGGCGGCACTTCTGCTCCCACATTGTGCGCAGAGTGATAGTCTCGATAGTCTCTTTCATGGCTTGCAGTCCTATCATCTGCCGCAGCTCGGTGAGGTACTGCGTTATGGAGCCGGTGCGCAGCAGACTTGGGGTATCGATTTCGTCGGCTGTAATGGTGCATGCTACCTCGGGGTGAGCCGTAATGTCATTGATGTGCATGCTTTGCAACTTTTTGTGCAGCTCTTGCTCGAGACGACAAGCGTATTCTTGTAACTCCTCGGACTTGAAGTCAGGTAGAGTGCCGTTGGTTTGGCTTTCGGCGAGGAACGTATAGAGCTTGGTAAGAGCGTTGTCGCCAAGTTGTATGCCGCCCCGGCTTTTCAGATGTTGCGCGATAGTATATAAGATGTCGTCGATGTCATTGGCTTCGACGGTAAATCTATATTCCGGGGTGAAGTATGGCTCTATGTCGGGATACAGCTCGAAGAGCCGTCTCGTCTCGACAGGAGTACCTAATAAGACTATTTGTTCACCTTTGTAGAGATGTTGTCGCATTTTGTCGATGATAGTCCTGCCCGAAGGACTGAAAGCGGCTGAAAGGTTCTTCAATAGGTATGTGACATTTTCTCCCTCGAAGAAGGCAAGCGGTTGGCTGTTGTTGCGAAATGTGTCGTCGCCATTGTTGGTATAGGAGTTGGAGAGGTCGATTTCTTTGATAGAGCCTTGCAAGGTGCCTGCAAGCCGGATGATGGTGTTGGCGTACGTTGAGCGAGAGCAATCGTTGGTCGTTACGACTATGTTTGAAGCTTGTGTAGTGTAGTCGGCGATGCCGTTTGCTTTCAGTTTATTATAAAGCATCCTTTTATAGTAGAGAGCGAAGACCCGCTTCCGTATTGCCGATAATCCCGGCAAAAGGTTGAACCAATGGAATGACAGCTTTTCGTAGTCCTCGATGTGAGCAATGGCGCGGAGAATTTTTTCGTCGGGAGTATCGTCGGTCGAAAGCCCCGGCTTGTTTGCCAGTGAGAGTGATACAGCCGTGGTAAAATCGCTGTTTTGCGTCAGAATGAGGGTGTAGTGTCCGTTGCCCGACCAGAATAGGTCGGGGCAGAACCCGAAACTTAGCTTCTCTCCTTTTTTGCGTGGACGTATGTAGTAGTCGGTAGCTCCCACCCGGCGACAGGAAGAGTCGATGCAGATGATGTGGTAGCGGTTGTAACCGTTGTAATCGGTATCGAATGTAAGCTCGACCGTAATGGGACAGTTCGTCCCAAGGAGAGAGTCGCAGCCCGTGTCTGTATGAGCTGTAATGCATGGTATGGAGGCCTCGCCATGGGGCGACAAGAGATGGAAAGGGTATATTGTGTGGTTGCCGCAACAACTCAGGTAGGGATGTCCCGGGTCACACACGCCGCTTATGACAAGCAGGTAATCGCCGGCCGGGAGAATGCTTTTCTTGGTATTGAATCGCGACTCGAAAGATATGTTTCGTCGGGCACGGCAGGTAGCGATAGTTTGGCTGCATCCGGCTTGGAATATCGATAGAAATATGGGGCTGCTTTGGGTGTTGCAGTCGTCGTCGCCGCCGGTGTTGAGGCAAATGGCAATAGGGTTGTTGTCGCAAGCCTCATAGTAGGGAGGTTCGTCGTCGCAGCTATCGCAGATAGTGATATATTCGCGGCATGTCTTTATGGCTAGATAGCTGATGCCATGTTGTGCCTTGTCGACGTGCGGTACGTGGTAGGTAGTGCCGTCGTAGCTGATGGTGTCGCTATTGATTGGGGTAGTTGTAGATTGACATGTGTGGGTGTTGGTAGTGGAATGTATTTCTTTGTTTGTATTTTTACTCATAGTAATATTGTTTTTAGGGTGAATAAAAGGCGGGCTGCAACACACATATAGCTAGTGTCGCAGTCTGGGCTGAAAATGCCTTGCATGGGCAAAGCATAGTTGTTACGCAGCGATGAAGAAATATTTATTCTTCATGGCTGCGCTTGTTGTGCGTAAATCGGCAGGCGACAAGAGGACATAACAATTCCTCTCGTCACTGAAAAAATGTGACGATATGCTTTCTCAGAATGTCAAAGAACGCAACTTGAGCACATGGCAATCCCCGGCGGGTTATTGCCAAATGCTTTTAGTTTGTTCTTTGCGCTTTGTAAGCGTGAGAAAATCATTGTCTTTTCATTTTTGTGAAAGATACTATGAGTAATGTTAGTCTGCGTTGGGCAGCCTCGGTTTCGCCATTTGCCACGTGTCATGTTTATGTGACGAAAAGCCTTACTGCCGGTACAGGTTGCAAATATGGGGATAAATTGGATATGTTGCAAATTTCTTTTTGGAAAATACTCATATTTTATGGAAATGAGTAATTGTATTGATGCCAAACGCCTTGTTTATCGGATTCCCTGTGTAGCCAATAGAGTGTATCGTATGATTATACGATGTTTTATGGCTGTTGATAAACATTACACAATCAATGTCTGAACGGTCAATATCTCTTTGTGGTTTACCGATTGAACCTATATTGATGCGCCTTTCTGATATTCGGTGGGGGTGAGATGTCTCTACAAAAGAAAAAAGCAAGACTCACGATTGAGCCTTGCTTTGTAGTGGTGACTCCGACAGGATTCAAACCTGTAACCTTCTGATCCGTAGTCAGATGCTCTATTCAGT
>UPZG01000001.1 GCA_900538705.1 uncultured Porphyromonadaceae bacterium | reverse complement strand
ATGCTCCGGCAGCCGTAGTGGCACGTGTTATGCCTTGGTAACGTTGGCAATGGTCATCGGCGCATACGTCGTAGTGGTCATGCTCTTCACGGTCGTACCAACGAATAATTTCGTCGGTCGATTCGTGGCACGACCGGTAGGGCGTAGTGTCAGCCTCGAGTGTAGCCCGTTTGGCAATTTGTGCTAGCAGCCAGCTACGCGATATGATGGCGTGAGCTTGCAATAATGCAGCCGATGAGGTGGCTCGCATCTCTGACGAAATGACGCTCCTCAAGTATTCTTCGGCTTTCACATGGTTGATGACTCTTATGCGGTCTCCTTCTATGATGAGTTGCAATGCTCCTCGAAATTGTTGCGGTTCGCATTGTTGCCAATGGAAACCTATACCTATGGTTACGTTTTGCAGGGTAAACGAGTCGTCGCGTTCGTTGCATGGGATAAAAAAGAGCGAATCGTATCTCTTTTTGTTCCATTCAATCTCTTTGTCAGATATAGTAAATAATTGTGTGCCGATGTAGGTGTTTTCATGGAGACGATACGTCCCGTTGAAGACGACAGCTATAACTTTATCGGCCATGATGCCTACGTGTATGTCGGGCTCTTGTATCATATCTTTTTGCATATTGAGGCTGTTTCTGCGGGCGTAAGCGATACTTCGGTATAGATTTCGCACACTTTTTCAGCTGAAAGTCTTTCGTAATCGTCATATCTTGGGGTGATGAAGACGCCACCCATTTCTACAGCTCCCGGACTTATCAGATATTGTGCTTCACCTGTTGCGTAATAGCAGTCGGGGCGATGTTTGAGGCGTGGAAATATGAGTACGACCCATTGCATTCCTTCGTGACGGGCTATGATGTTCATCATCGGTTCTTCCCCTGGGCCGGCCGGTAGTGCATGGTATAACTTCTCCCACAGCAGTAATGCGTCGTTTATGCTGTCGGCTACAAGTAGAAATATAGCCCGTAACAAGCCATCGATACGATAAAGACCGGCATGAGGTAGCGATGCTATTTCGTATTTCGTAGCATCACGCCATTGTCGTTCTATGGGTAAGTAGCCTGGGGTACCTGCCTGGAAGTGCATATGCATGGTGGCTGAAGCCCCGCACTTTGCCCCGTTATAAAAAAAAGTGTATGGAGCACATGATCTGGCAAGGTCGAGCAAATGTGTCATGCGGCCGTCTATACATTGTGGCGTGTGTGTCGTTGATGCTATGGTAAAGTGTCGGTCGAAGATGGGATAAGGGTTGACAAGAATAGCGTATTCGTTGGCATACCTTATTTCGGCTTGTTCCTGAGGCCTGTTCTCGCGGCATAGGAAACATCGATTAGGTTGTTGGATTTGCGGTTTCGATGATACCGAAGTGAGTCTCCCGGGATTGTATTGCACACCCACGCATACACCGCAGGTATCTATACTCCTTTTGAGAGCCTCCGATAAGGCCTGGAAGTTGTTGCGGGCCAATTCCCAACTGTCTATTTGGCTTTGCCAAAGTTCTGTTAGTTTCTCGGCCGAAATGGTAGCAGTCGGTGTCATTTTTGTTTGTTGTGTGCTATGCGGGCTTGCAATTCCCATGTTCTCAATTGGTCTTTGTAGTAGTTATTGCTGTTGATGCGTTCTACTGGCAGTGCAGCATCAGAGTTCCCTTCCCACCGGCGGCAGTGGTAGAGAGAGTGATAAATGCGCCCGATGCGGTAGCGTCGCGAGATGCGCAATCCCAAAGCATAATCTTCGCCATAGCTTACGTTGGGAATACCAGTCTGGCGCAATATGGTAGTCTCGAAAGCTCTTGGTGCACCCAGTCCGTTGATGCGAAGGGCATTGTTCCGCCCGTTGTCATTACTCCATTCGCGATGGTCTATGAGACCCGGAGGGAGAGGTCGCAAATCGAAGTCGGTAAGATCGTAGCTACCTATTACCATGCCGCATTTTTCGGCCTTGAAGCAATTTATAATCTGTTGCAATGTGGTTTTGTCGGCATACAAATCGTCGCTGTCCAGTTGTATGGCATAACGGCCGCATCTGGCATCGTCGATAGCAAGTTGCCAACATCCGCCTATGCCCAGGTCGGTGCGGCGTGGTACGATGTGTATCAGTCGGCTGTCGTTGCTGTATTGTTCGACGAGCTGAGTTGTTCCGTCGGTGGAGTGGTTGTCTACCACTATGACGTTATAATCGAAATCGGTTGCTTGTTGCAGCGCCGATTGTAGTGCGTCGCCAATCGTGCGCACTCGATTATATACCGGAATAATGACCGATGCCTCACAAGGATAGTCGGTAGCCGACGGTACCTCCTCTATATCATCGGGCAGCAGCAGAGCTCCTATACGTTGCAAATGTGTGGTACAGGCTTTCTCCATTTCTATCTGTACCTCACGGTTGTTAGGGTTGACGTAATCGAATTGTTTAGCTCCACTTGTGCGCATATCTTCTTCTACTTCGGTATAAAGCATCTCGGCAATATGGGCTATGTGTGAGATACGGCTTATGCTCAATCGGATTGCATAGCTGCCTGCATAGTTGTACTCTTCCTCCTGAGTGTCTTGTAAGGCTTTACGTAGTGTATCGGTGTGGTATACGATAAGGCTGCCGAAGTCGAAGTCGTTGCGTAGGCTTCCCACCTGATAATCTATGACCGGATGTTTTTGCATCACTCCGTTGCATAATTTGTAATAGTCGGCATAAACCATGCCTGCCGAGCTGTCGGCTGCAATTTGTGTCATGCGGTGCAGCGCATATGGATATACATCGAGAGGCGAAAATTTATCGTATATGGCGAGGTAGGGGGTACGACAGTCGTCGGCAATTTGCCGTAAGGTGATGGTTGCTTGCAGCCCGGCCTGTAATGTGATGCAGTCGCTGGTATTGTTGTTGCAAGAGGGCATATGTAACCTTACTATGCGGCTTGCACCCGCTGTAGCCAGCGATGTAGCAGTCAGTAGAGTTGCATTCCCTATTTCGTTGTCGGTTATATAGCAGGTGATAGGTAACATTATGGTTTTTGTTGATGATTAAAGAATTGGAATATCTCTTTCATGATTTCGTTTCGGTTCTCTTCGTCAATGATGGCTTCGATAGGAAATCCTATAGTGCAGCATTTATATATCCCGTTGTCGTAAGCGACAGCAGCACTGTCGTGGTTGCTGTATATCAGGAATGTTGCAGCTCCTTTGCCAACAGGTAATAGCACGTCGGTCTCTTCTACAGCATAACATTTTTCGTTGGGACGACCTTCCCATCGGTAAGTAGCATGGTTGTATCCTGGTACGATGCTACGAGCCAAAGTCTCTTTATGAGACCGGTGCGATTCTCCCCATTTGTAGTGCATGACTCTTTGGGTAAACATACGAGCTTTGTCGGTAGCAATACTATTGTCCCAGACATCTCGTCCTACGTATGCTCCGCTAATGAGCAGTCGGCCACCTGAGTCGCAATAACCACTGAGCGCATCTATCATTTCGGAAGTAAAACAGGTAAAATCGTTGCGTGTAGAGTCGTTACCGAAAATAGTGGTACGCTCTTTCCCCATAATTACGTCGACATATGGATAGTAGTTGAGGTTTACGATACCATCGGTTACAGCTTCTTCAGATACCGAGAGAAACGAATATCCCAAGTGGGCTATTGCCTCGCCATGAACAATGGGATAGTCGAACGTGTTGCCGGCGATGCTCATTCCTTCGTAGTCGTCTTTACTTGCGCCGAATCCTGGGTCGTCGTCGCTTTTCCACTCTATTGTACGATTAAATTCATATTGTTCTCCGGTGTATGCCACAGTGTGGTGGTAGGGCACCCCTCCATCAATGTCATAACGGAACCCGGCGTATGTTCCGGTTGTGTCTTCCCAAGCCGAGGGCGCACATATGCGGTCGAAAGCGTTGACTATCATAACCGTTTCTTGTGAACCTTGCACACGGCGTGCCGAGAGTATTTCCGATGGGAAACTTTCGCCACCCTTGTTGAGGGCAGTAACGTAGAATGAATATGTTACGTCGGGGTCTATCGGTCGGCTATAACGTGGTTCGGTCGTTATCGTGCCGTTATCCCAGCCGTATCGGCCGCAGCGAGTATATACTTTGTAGCGGGTAGGCTGTGCAGTAGGTTCGATAGTATCGGAGACGGCTTGCCATGTGAGCTCTATTTGGTCTACACCTTTCCAACGTAGTGCCATGTGACTTACCGGTAAGGGTTGTACGACATAGGATGTGCCGTTTCGTTTTGACAAATATCGTAATAAGCCCTTATAGATGGCACGACTCATGATAAACTTGAAGCGAGGGTCAAGTCCGTAACGCATGTCGGTAAAGTTTTGGTGTGACATAGACTCTAACAACAAGGTGGGAACCTCGCCTATGCGAGCCTCGGCATATCGTTTATTGCGGTCTTTACGTATAGTCCAACGAGGTTCAATTTGTCTGACGTCGTGCGATATTTGGTCGAGAATATATTGTGCCAATTGTTGCGACTGTGTGCGCCGCGTACCGTTAGCATAGTAACGTTCTTTGTTACCTCGTCCGGTATAATATATGCCCATGCTTCCTACGATAGAGTCGCCCGGTTCGTTACCGGCGTCGGAGTGGAATGCCAGTGCAGCGTCGAGAGGAATGTGCAGGCCAACGCTGTCGGGTAAGATTTTAGAACCTCCACATAAGTAATTGAGCCAATAACCTCGTCCACGCAAATCGTCGTAATAGTCGTTGTCGCCTCCGGTATCTGAGTATATTGTATCAGGTACGCCTGCCCATTGCATCCAGTAGCGAGCAGCTTCGGTGTAACGGGGATATTCGCTGGTGTGTGCCGAGTGTATGTGGTTTGCCTTTGCCGGAGATTTCTTTTTGCGTTTCTTTTTGCGGCGGGCATCTCGTTTTTGCTGGGCTTTCAGGTTATTGAGAGCTTCTTTGGTAGGCTTACGAGGTTCAAGGCAAGGTTTGCGGGCTATGTTACCCATGCCACCGCCCACCTTTACGGCATCAGCGGTAATGGTTCGTCCTGCTACATCTGATTGGTTGTCCAAGACTACGCGATTATCTCCATTAATGGTAAACTCGAAATTTCCTAAATATATCCATGTGCCGCCACCCATTGTCTGGTTTACAGAGAAACTGGTTTCACCACCTGCATGATGCACAGTGTAGTGTGCATCTTTGGTGCTGTTGCTTTCGCTTTTGAAGGAGATATAGACGGCATAGTTCCCATCAACAGCAATAGGTATTTGCCATGTTGCCGAGGCAGTTGCTTTGCCTTTGACACTTTTAGTGTATCGATATGAACCATCAACAAATGGATTCATGGTATCTTCATATGTTTCCCGTTTGTATGCAAATCCGGGTGTAGAGCCATTCTTCCATGCGCCGGTTTCGCAGTATTGCGTTGTGCCGGGGCTATCATTGTCTATAATGAGTTCTATGGGATTAGTATCGCGTTCGCGAGGCAAGAAGACATAAGCTCCTGCGTTCTCGAGCATAGGTACAAGGTATGACAATACGTAGTCGGTTGTGTGCAGGTCTTCTACCGTACCCAGCAATCGTGCACGTTGCCATCGCCATTCACCTTCTATTTGATTATAATAGAGCCCATGACTGTTCCAAATGGCAAGATGCCGTCCTTGCAATCCTTGAGTAGGACGGTATTCTTCCGATAGAGGTGTTACGATGGGGGTACCTTGGGCTTTCTTTTCAGCTGCTGAGGCATAAGTGAACAATGAAGTGAGCGCAAAAGCATATATGGCTAATTTCTTATATGACATAAAGATAATATCTGGTTGGAAAGTAATGATATAGTATATGCTTGAGGTGTCATGTACGGCATTACAAACTTACATATTTTTGACTAAACCAACAAAGAGAAAGCCCGAAAAGAGTATCTTTTATACACTCTTTTCGGGCTTCGATGATTGAGATAAAACTATTTTATACTTTCTGGAATTTGTTGCTTACCTTCAGCAAGTTGATACTGAATGCGACTATATTTTGTGACTCTTGCAGTATCGAGAGGAATACCATATCGGCCTTTTTCGATGCCGATGTCTCACGCAAATGTCGCATCTCGTCACGCTTGATATTCGATATGTTTCGTATGATATTGTTACCTTCGTTATAGATGAGAATGTTGTTCTCGTCATTTTCTTCTATGGCTTTTTTGCATAGGGCAAGGAACGACACGATGCGGTCTGAGGTTCCGACAAACGAGTCGGCTTGTGCTTTGTCTATGGGCTCAAAGTTATTGTCGATATGCTCAAATGTAGGTTCTACCATACGTTTCATGGCATGATATATATCCAAAGCTATTTCGTTGCCTTGTTGCAGATACAATCCCTTGTCTACCCAGTCGCGTTCCTTCATCTGGGAGAGACCTATGGTTCCTATTCGCCTTACGATATGCAATACCTGACGCTCGGTCTTCACATCATTATAGGTCTTACGCAAGAGGCGGCTATTGTCCTGGAGGAAGCCATTGATGGTACGACTATATATATCGGTACACCAGTCAAAGAAGTTGGCATACTCTTCGCTGCTGTAACGGCGCATTAGCGGGAGAGCCTCGTTGGCATCTTGGTTGTTGAGTACGATTTGTGCGGTTGTCTCGCTTTCGTCGTGTATCTTCTTGTTGAAAGAGAGTTGGCTGCGTATGATGATGAACAGGATTACAGCTGTGAGGATAAATGTTGCTACAAAGCCGCCGTAGTAGAGTATGAGAGCGATAATGAAGCAACTTATGAAGGCTGCACCGGCAGTAACAAACCAACCGCCAATGACCGATATAACACCTGTTATGCGGAATACGGCACTCTCGCGTCCCCATGCACGGTCGGCTAACGACGAACCCATGGCCACCATAAACGTTACATAAGTGGTAGAAAGAGGCAGTTTCAGCGATGTACCTAAAGCTATGAGCAAGCTTGCCAAAACGAGATTGACAGCAGCTCTTACCAAGTCAAATGCTGCGCCATCGGCTATGATGGCGTCGCTGTTATCGAATCTCGAAGCTACCCACCGTTTTACCGGAGCCGGGGTTATTTTTGTAACGGCATTGCCCATGCTTAGCGATATACGCACCAGTTGGCGTGCGATGGGCGAGGTGCCGAATCCTTCGTTGCCGGCGTTTTGGCGCGACAAGGCGATAGAGGTTTGCACCACTTTATGGGCCTTCTTTGAGGTGAACAATACGACTACCATTATGACGCCGGCGGCAATGAGAAATCCGATGGGGGTTTGTGCCGAGCTGCATAAAGAAGTCATCAGATAAGAGTCGGCTGCCAGGCCATTGGCATTGGCCGTAAAATCGGTGTAAGCAGAGTAGCCGGCCAAAGGTACACCTATGAAGTTTACAAGGTCATTGCCGGCAAATGCGAGTGCCAAAGCAAATGTTCCTGCCATAACGACGATTTTGAGTACATTTACCTTGAAGAGTTGCAGGATGAACATGATTACCGTCGATGCAACAAAGCATATCCCCATGATGGCAAACGTGTGAGCCTGTATAAACTGCTGTTTGTCGGGGGTCATGAGCGATGAGTCCTTTAAGCCTTGGAACAAGATAAAGTAGAGAATGGTCGTGATGGCAAAGCCTCCGAACAGGGCTCCGTAACGTTTGAGCTGTTTCGTATAATTGAATTTGAACAGCAAACGTACCAGATATTGTATCAATACGCCGAAGAAGAATGCTATGGCTACCGATACAAAAATGGCTACTATAACAGAGAGTGCCTTATCGGTATTGATGAGTTCGCCCAAACCATATACACCGTCCGATTGGTAGATTTTGATAAGCGCCAGGGCAAACGTACCGCCCAACAGCTCAAAGACCATCGAGACCGTGGTAGAGGTGGGTAGTCCCAAAGAGTTGAAAACATCGAGCAGAATGACATCCGTCAGCATCACGGCGAGCAGGATGCACATGATTTCATCGAAGTAGAAATATTGCGGTTGGTAAATTCCGTGGCGGGCAATATCCATCATACCGTTGGAGAGGGATGCTCCGATGAAAATACCTATCGCCGCAACAATGAGAATTGTGCGAAATGATGCGGCTTTTGAGCCGATGGCAGATTGTAAAAAGTTTACAGCGTCGTTACTTACTCCGACCATCAGGTCGAATACGGCAATAATAAATAGTATGCCTACACAAAAGAGGTAAATACTTTCCATAGAAAGCTGAATTGTGTGATGTCCTTGAAAATACGAGTGCAAAATAAGAAAAATAATGTTACAATCCTGTTACAAAATTGTAACTATTGCGTGTCTTAATTTCGCCGGAATCACCTGGTATTAGATGCAAAAAAATGGGATATATTCCCTTAACGGAAGGAATATATCCCATTTGTTATGTGATGATTTATTACGGTGCAGTTCCCCGTTATTGTACGATGGCTTTGTTGCCATTGACGAGATACATGCCGCGTGCCAATCCTTTTATCATGTTGAGCCCTTTCGTGGCTTCGACAACCCGTACCAGTCGCCCGTCTATACCATATATATATAGTGTTTGGGCATGTGGCGTGTCTACGTACAGATTATTCCCGCGGGTGAATATAACGAGCTGTTTGCTTGTCTCGGCTGCTATTGTTATTGAGGTGCAGGCGGTTGTGATGGTTTTGCTGTATCCGTCTACCGTATAGTAAGCAGCGTCTTCACACTCAAATCCGGGGTCGCCTTGGGTTTGGTTGCCGCTACCGTCGCTGAAAAGAACATACCATTGTGCGGTAGAGTTGATGATATCGGCATCCTCAGGCAGAGAGTATTTATATATATTGTTACCCAGCGATGTGCAAGCGGTTCCCGGCCATGCCCCGGTTACCATGACTACGCCATCGGTGCCGTTATAATATATGTATGCGTAGACGCGGGTACCCCAATGGGAAGGTTTCTCGAAGAATATGCATTGTTCGTTACCGCTGATGCAAGGCTCTATGACAGGTTCATCGCCTCCACCTACATCTCCACTGCCGGGGAGAGGACCTTCGTTGCTTGTATCTTCTTCTTCGGTACCGTCATAAGCCGGTTGTTCGGTCGTTACGGGTGCCGTGTCGTAGAGCCATTTGCCGTCCTCGCCGACCTTGCCCGGAGCAGGCGTCTTGTCGGTATTGAGTACGTAAATGCGCATGTTGCCTTTTCCTGAGCAGGTGGCTGTGAGGGTATTGTCGGTTACAACCTCTGTTTTGCCGGTGATGGCGTCTACGTATGTACCGTTTTCTATGCCTGTAAAGGTAGCATTGCCCGATATGGTGACAAGTACGTAGCTGTCGGTGGTGCTATCGGTATAGCGGCGTTTGAATGCGTATGAGCCGCTGCAACCGTCGAGGCTGTATTGTCCTTTGCGCAGTGCCGGGATGGCCATACGTATGCGGTTGAGACGTTGTATGTGCAGTGCCAGAGGGTAGTTTAGTGTAGCATTTATGTTACCTTGGGCATTTTCCCAATCGGCAAAGTCGTTGACGGTAACATCACCCTTGATATAACCGCCGAAGTAGGCGCGTCCCGACTCTTTCAGAGGTATACCATTGGGGCCGCCGGGCTCTATAAGGCTGCCTTTTCTGAATTCTATCTCGCTACCGTAGTAGAGGCAGGGTATGCCGCGGTAGGTAAACATGAGTGCGAGGTTCTCGGCCCATGCGTCGGTACCTTGTGCAAAACGTTGGCTCTCGGGGGCGCCGTTGGGGGCGTAGTCGTGTGAGTCTACATATACAACGTTGAAGGTGGCATCGTTGTAATATTTGTCATTCTGGGGCTGAGCGACGTTCCATGCCTCGCCAATGCTCCTGAAATTGTGGTGCATGGTGAAATCAATGATGTTGAGTCCCGAGTTTTGGCTGTAATCGGGGGTATGGTAGCTGTTGCCTTCCAGAAATGCGTTTTCCGAGGTGCGTTGTGCATTTATTTCTCCATCGCCATCGGCCGAAGCCCAAACCGATACATGGTTGGTATGTGTGCGGCAGGCATCTCCTTCCATGGCAACGATGTTGTCCCAAGATTCTGCGTTATCGTCCCACTCATAGTCTGTGTCTTCTTTCCATGTATAGTATAGCGGCGATAGGCAGGGTTGCTCCCGGTACCATATTGAGCTGTAACGGGCACAAACCTCGGCAAACATGTAGAACGGGCATCCGTTCAGCCGTTTGTCCTTGTATTGCTCGGCCACTGCATGAAATGCGGGTATAAATGCCTTGTTGAAGGTAAGACGGGGTATATGGCCGCCGGTATCGATGCGGAAGCCGTCTACGCCCATGGCGATGAATTGTGAGTAACAATCAATCAGATAATTGTATACCGCCGGATTTTCGGTGTTCAAGTCGACGCAGTCGCCGGCTATCTGTCCGAACCATCGTCCCGGTTCGTCCCAGTTCCATCCCGTACCCAAGTGGTGCCAGTAGTTGTGATTGTCGTAGTTGACACCCGTGGTATTTTTCATTTGTGAGAGGCGCGCCGAGTATTGGGCAGCTCCCGGCAGGTCGCTGTAATTATCGGGCAGGCGACCTCCGTCTTTCTCGGTGATAGGTATCATACAGTCGTTTATATCGGCCTGTACGCCATCCCAATCGCGAGTAAATAACGGGCACAAATTGGCTTCGCCGAAGTTTCCTGTATGATTCAGCACTATATCGAGGATGATTTTCATTCCTCTCGCGTGTGCCTCATCTATCAGGGTTTGGAAACTTACATCGTCCGACTCGTACCGGTGGTCTACCTTGCTCATGTCATGAGCGTGATAGCCATGGTAGTCGTATCCCGATGCATTTTCTACGACCGGTGTTATCCACACTGCGGTGAATCCTAAGGCTTTGATGTAATCGAGTTTCTCGATAAGACCTTTGAAGTCGCCTCTCCAAGCCGGGTCGCCCGGGTTGTTGCCATCCCAGCAGTGCGTGTTGTTCGATGGGTCGCCATCGTAGAAACGTGTGGTCATGACGAAATAGATGGTTTCGTCGCGGAAGTCGGTGCGTTCGCCAACGAAAGCACTTGTTGCTCTTGCACATAGACTCGTGCAAAGAGCAATTACGAATAGTAGGTTACGTGCAATGTAATTAGTGTTTTTCATAAAAGAGCGTTTTAGTTTTTTACAAAACTATAATAGCGAATAAATTAAAAAAAATGAAATGAAAACAAGTTGAGGATAAATTTGTGCAATCGTTTTCGTCACTGTCCTATCTTCTTGATATTTTCCATTACTTCATTGAGGATAGGCAATTGTATGTAACGATTTACGATAAAGTAGAAGAGAAGACATATTGATAATTGTAATACGAAAAGCAAGTAGATGTTCTCGACGAAAAAAGAAACCGGATAGGCAAAGCATATCATGAGTAGGCTGATGCCAAATGAAGGCATAATGTCGCGCAATTGTTGATACCACGGGTACCCTACTTGCTTGCCTATGGTGACAATGCTGGTTACGTATACGAGGGCGCGAGTGGCTACCATGCCCCACATGAGTCCTATAATGGGCAGATGCCACGTGCATGCCAATACGATGATGAAAAGTATAATCTTGAATACTTCGAGCAGCAATACTGTGCGGCTTCTGCCGGCTATGCGGATATAATTGCCGTTGACGGTTGTAAGGACACTGAAAATACCGGCTATCAGCAACAGTGAAAACAAAGGAATAGATGCTTCCCATTTGGCGCCCAGCAATATCAGTATAAAAGGACGAGCCATAAATGCCAGCCCTATCAAGGTCGGGAAAGCGACAAAAGCCGTCAGTTGCATTGTCTTGCGATAGCTGCGTAGAAGCCTTGTTTTATCGTTTTGTAAGTTACTGAATATTGTATATGTGCTGTTCTGTATTACACCACCAATGGCAGTGATACCCATGTTGCTCCATTTATCGGCCTGAGTATAATATCCCAGTTCGCGATTGGAGTAAATACGTCCTATAATTGCCGAGTACAGATTGAGAAATAAAACATTTAGTACATTGGCTATCATTAGCTTAGAGCCAAAAGCATACATCTCTTTGAAAGATTTCATCGAGAATTTAAGTTGGGGACGCCATTTTCCCCATATCCATTGCAGTAGTGCTTTTACGAAGCTTTGTATTACTGTTTGTGCTACTAATGCCCACACTCCTCCACCCGAAAGAGCTATTGCCAATGCTGCTATTCCCGATACTACAATAGCAATGATATTGATAAGGGTTATCTTCTTGAAGTCTATTTCTTTTACCAACTTGGCATTTTGTATAAGGCACAATGCGTTGAGTATAAATACAACGAAAAGCACTCGCGAAACGGGAATAAGCAGTGGCTGTCCAAAAAAGCCCGCTATTAGAGGAGCTCCGGCATATCCTGCAGCATAGAGTATGATGGCAATGACAAGATTGTAATAAAAGACAGTGTTGTAATCATCGTCGGAAATGTCGGTTTTTCGTACCAATGCATACGAAAAGCCGCTATCGGTGAGAGCCGACGATAGGGCTGTAAAGATGGCAAGAGCACCTATCAGCCCATACTCGGCCGCGTCTAATAGCCGAGCCAACGCAATACTGATGGCTACCGTTATAAGTTGCGCACCTATACGGTCTATAATGTTCCATGCAAAGGCATGGCGAGTTTTCCGTTGTAACTCTATTTCGTCCACGTGCTCATGTATGATTCAAAAGCTCGACGTTCGCGAGACAACTCTTCATAAAGCTGCAATGTATTCCATTGTATGTTAGTAGAGGTTAGGGCTGCCTTTAAGATGACAGGGGTTATGCCAGCCTTTCGGTAAGCGTCTAGAAAATGGTCGAGGGTATCGTCCTCAAAATTTTTCAGTAACATCATTTCGTCGTCGAATGCATTACCGGTAAATGGAATGCCTATGCGTTCAAATCCCTTAGACCCGGTTATAAAACCGAGGCGTTCCAAATAGTCGCGTGGGTCTATATGCCGGCACTTAATACGTAGTTTTGTACAGAGTTGTTCTATTACAGCACCTTTAGGGGTGTGCAAGTTATAGAGAAATACTTCGGCCATGACAATATGATTTTATAAGTAAGCCGGCGTGCAAGGCGGTGTTGTCCGATAGTAATCGGTGCGAGTGGTGACGCCTTGTACGCCGGCAAGGTAAAGTTGGTTATAGATTTATTTTACTTCAGAGCCTGCAGCTACGTCGTCGGCCGGAGTGATTACTACCAATCTTCCGTCGGCATCTTCGGCGCTCAGTATCATACCTTGCGATTCTATGCCACGCAGTTTTCGTGGAGCAAGATTGGCTACGAAACAAACTTGTTTGCCTACCAAATCTTCGGGGGCGTAGTGCTTGGCAATGCCCGATACGATGGTGCGACCACCCAATCCATCGTCGATGCGGAATTGCAACAGTTTGTCGGCTTTGGGGACTTTGGTGCATTCCAATACTTTGCCCACTCTGATATCTAATTTGGTGAAGTCGTCAAATTCTATATTCTCGCGCACCGGTGCTGCTTGCCAATTGTTGCGTTTGTTAGCCTCTTTTATCTCTTCGAGTCGCTTCATCTGTGCCTCAATGACGTCATCTTCAATCTTCTCAAAGATAAGTTCTGGTTCAGCGACTTCTTGGCCGGCTTCAAGCAGACTGTCGTTGCCAAACATATCCCATTGGCAGCTATCCATGTGGAGTATGCGGCGTATTTTGGCAGCGCTGAAAGGCAAGAACGGCTCAAAGGCTACCGATATGTTGGCTGCAATTTGTAAGGCTACGTTCATAATCGTAGCTACGCGTTCCATATCGGTCTTGGCAAGTTTCCATGGCTCGGTTTCGGCAAGGTATTTATTACCGAGGCGCGCCAAGTTCATAGCTTCCTTTTGTGCATCCCTAAACCGGTAATTGTTTAAGTTGTTTTCTATGGCAGCTTTTATCTTGCCTATCTCGGCAAGGGTTTCCTTATCGTAGTCGGTAAGAGTGTTTCTTGCAGGTACTTTACCATCGAAATACTTGTGTGTAAGTACAATGGCACGATTTATGAAGTTGCCGAGAATAGCTACCAGTTCGCTATTGTTACGTGCTTGGAAGTCTTTCCAGGTAAAGTCGTTATCTTTTGTTTCAGGGGCATTGGCCGTCAGTACATAACGTAGTACATCCTGTTTACCGGGGAAATCTCTTAAATATTCGTGCAACCATACAGCCCAGTTGCGTGAAGTCGATATTTTGTCACCTTCAAGATTCAAAAATTCGTTGGCAGGTACATTATCGGGTAGTATATAGCTCCCTTCGGCTTTAAGCATTGTGGGGAATATGATGCAGTGGAATACGATATTGTCTTTGCCAATGAAGTGTACGAGTTTTGTCTCTGGGTCTTTCCAGTACTTTTCCCACGAGTCGGGCAGCAATTCCTTCGTATTTGATATGTAGCCTATGGGGGCATCAAACCATACATACAGCACCTTTCCGTCGGCGCCATCAACGGGTACAGGTACACCCCAGTCGAGGTCGCGGCTCACGGCACGGGGTTGCAATCCGAGGTCAAGCCACGATTTGCATTGTCCATATACATTGGGACGCCACTCTTTATGTTCTTCCAAAATCCAATGGCGTAAAAATGGCTCCCACTTATCCAAAGGCAGATACCAGTGTTTGGTCTTTCGTAGTACCGGTTTACTGCCACTGATGGTCGATTTGGGATTGATGAGGTCGGTTGTGCTGAGCGACGAGCCGCATGCTTCGCACTGGTCGCCATAAGCATGCTCGTTGTGGCAGTGGGGGCATGTACCGGTAATGTATCGGTCGGCAAGGAATTGTTGAGCCTCTTCGTCGTAATATTGCTCGGTAACCTTTTCTATAAACTCGCCTTTGTCGTAGAGTTTGCGGAAAAAATCAGATGCCGTTTTACTATGTATGTCGCTCGTTGTACGAGAGTATATATCGAACGATATGCCGAACTCCTCAAACGACTCCTTGATGAGCTTATGATAGCGGTCTACAATATCTTGTGGCGATACGCCTTCTTTTCTTGCTTTGATAGTAATAGGTACTCCGTGCTCGTCAGAGCCTCCAATCATGATTACCTCTTCGCCTTTAAGTCTGAGGTAACGAGTATAAATGTCGGCAGGAACGTAAACGCCTGCGAGGTGACCTATGTGCACCGGTCCGTTGGCATAGGGGAGTGCCGTTGTCACCAAAGTTCGCTTGAATTTCTTTTCCATCTTATCTTATATACTATATTGATTGTATTTTGTTTGTCTTCTTGTTATTTGGGCGCTGTCCTATATAGTAGTACAGCTATAATGGCGTAGAGTATATTGGGTATCCACATGGCCAGTGCCGGCGAGGTGGCACCGCTGATGGCAAACGATGATGTTACCGTTGAGAAGAATATGTATGAGAAGCTGAGCAGTAGCCCTATACCAATATTTATGCCCATGCCCCCTTTGGTTTTGCGCGACGAGAGCGACATGCCTATTGCCGTCAGTATAAAGGCTGCTGCTGCCATGGCAAAACGCTTGTGGTACTCTATTTCGAAACTTTGTATATTGGCGACGCCACGTTCACGCTGGCGGTCGATATATTTTACGAGTTCGGGCGATGTCATGGTCTCGCAATCGGTGGGCGAGATGAGAAAGTCGGATGGGGTAACGGTTATTGTCGTGTCTATTCGTGTACCGCGTGTTAGGGTTTCGCGCATGCCATCGAATTTACGTATTACATAGTTATTGGCATGCCATTGATAGGCCGAGTCGTAGGTGATGGTCTGTGCAGTAAGCCTCGATTTGAGTATTTTCCCCTCGAATGTCTCTAACGAGAAGCGGTAGCCCATCTTGTTGCTGTTGTCATAACGAGCTATATAGGCTACAACACCCGGTTCTACCATAAATTGTATGTTGCTGGCGTAGTCGACCCGCTTGTTGCGTACATAGGTATTGGTAAACTCTATGCGCGTGATGTTCGATGGCGGGATGATGTAGCAACTCAGTACAATGTTGATGGCTGCAATGACTGCAGCCGAAAACATGTAGGGGATGAAGAGTCGCTTGAAACTAACCCCGCTCGACAGTATGGCAATAATCTCGCTGTTATCGGCAAGTTTAGAGGTGAAAAATATGACGGCGATAAATGTGAACAGCGGACTGAACAGATTGGCAAAGTAGGGTAGGAAGTTGAGAAAGTAATCGAATATGATTGACCTTAACGGAGCTTTCATGAAGGCATCGAGTTTCTCGTTCGTATCAAAAACAATAGTGATGGCAAGAATGAGCACTATTGAGAAAAAATACGAACCAAGAAATTTCCTGATGATATACAGGTCAAGTATCTTGAATACCTTCATGAGTTGTCTTCTCAGTTAATGGTGTTACAATCGCGTAGTCACACGTTCTATCATTTCGCGCTTCCACGAGGTAAAAGTATCGTCGAGTATATGTCGCCGGGCTTCTTGCGATAGCCATACGTAGAATGCCAGATTGTGTATCGAGGCTATTTGCATGGCCAATATCTCGTCGGCTATAAACAAGTGGCGCAAATAGGCTTTGCTGTATGCTGTGTCGACAAACGACGTACCTTCTTCGTCGAGAGGAGAGAAGTCGTCGGCCCACTTGCGGTTGCGCATGTTCATGATGCCTCGTGAGGTGAATACCATGCCATTACGTCCGTTTCGAGTGGGCATTACGCAGTCGAACATGTCGACGCCGCGGTCTATTCCCTCCAAGATGTTGGCGGGCGTACCCACTCCCATCAGGTAACGAGGTTTGTCGGCGGGCAGTATCTCGTTTACCACCTCTATCATCTCATACATCTTTTCGGTAGGTTCGCCCACGGCAAGGCCGCCTATGGCGTTACCGTCGGCACCCAAATCGGCCACGTGGTGCGCGGCATCGCGACGCAGGTCGGGGTAGACACAACCCTGTACAATGGGGAAGTAGGCCTGGCGGTAGCCATACAGCCCCTCGGTCTCCTTGTAATGTTTCCACCCTCGTTCGAGCCAGCGCTGGGTCAGTGCCAACGACTTCTTGGCGTATGCGTAGTCGGCATTTCCCGGCGTACATTCGTCGAGAGCCATCATGATGTCCGAGCCTATGACGCGTTGTGTATCCACGTTATTCTCGGGCGTGAACAGATGTTTCGAGCCGTCGATGTGTGAGCGGAAGTGTACACCCTCGTCGGTGAGCTTGCGGATGCCCGATAGGGAGAATACTTGGAAACCACCGCTGTCGGTCAGTATGGGGCGTCCCCATCCGTTGAAGCCGTGCAGTCCGCCGGCGCGTTGCAAAATCTCCAAGCCGGGGCGCAGGTACAAGTGGTAGGTGTTGCCCAGTATGATTTGTGCCTTGATGTCGTCGCGCAGCTCGCGCATGTGCACCGCTTTTACGGCACCCACCGTGCCCACCGGCATAAATATGGGCGTCAGTATTTCGCCGTGGTCGGTCGTTATTTTACCGGCGCGTGCGCAGCCCTCGCTATTTGTATGTTGCAGTATAAAGTCCATATAGTCTTTATTGATGGGATATAAAACTCCCTACAAAAATATAGCCTGCAAAGTTAGCGATTTTTTCGCGATGATAAGAAGTATTGACGGCAAAAACAGCAAGGCGGGCTTTTGGTATTGCCTTTATGAGAATTCGGCTACATTTCGCATTCATCTCAACAGATTGGCGTGTTTCCTATCAGTCTACCCCAAAAGCACTGCCCGCCGGGACAGCGTCCGGCGGGCAGATAGATACGTTTGTGGGGTCGGTAGGTATGCTTACTCTACACTGCACGCAAGGCGAAAACCAAGAGATCTGTCACGATAATTAGGACTGACGTCACCTCTGTGTGTAATTCTTGATGTGTATGAGTCATAATCATACGACCCCCCTCTTATAATTTTACGGCTTCCTCCAGTAGGACCTTGTGGGTTAGTTTGAGGAGATGAAGAATAGCCACTATACCAATCACTGCACCACTCATAAACGTTACCGCTCATATCATACAGACCGAGGGCATTGGGAGCTTTTTGTCCAACCGGATGGCTTTTGCTCCCTGAATTGCCAGAGAACCATGCTACTTCATCTGGATTGTTACTGCCGGCATAACAATAATATGTGCCGGTAGAGGCTGTGGTGGGTGTCATAGAGGTGTGTGTGCGGGTATATTCGTCTTTCTGGCCACCGCGTGCGGCATATTCCCACTCCGCCTCGGTGGGCAGGCGGAAGGTGCGGCCGGTTATCTTATTCAGTCGCGGCAGGAAATAATCAACTATATCGTCATACGATACATAGTAAGCCGGATAGGTATCCCCTTTACCATAGGTAGTTGATGGTTGGTCACCCAACCACGGTCCGTTGCCTACTGCAACCAACATGGTTCCGTCGGGTGTAGTGCCTTCGTAATTCATCACATACTCCCATAATTGCTGCGTCACTTCGTATCGCCCTATATAGTAGGGTGACAAGGTTACTCCATGAACAGGAGATTCATCATCATATGCATAGGCATCATAATTGAGCGAACGGCTGCTTTGCACTCCTTGCCAATCGTATTCGGGTTCATAATCGTTTTGTGCACCCATCAGGAAAGTACCTCCTTCGACGTAAACCAGTTCATCGAATGACAATTCGGCTATCACGTCCATTTCGGCATCGCCGATGCTGCCACCGCCGCTGCCTGTACCGCCGGTACTGATTTCGGTATTCTCGGCCATTTTCTCTATAAATTGGCAGGCGTGGGTCTGCATGTCGGTAAATTGGCTGCCTAACGAGCTGCTGCAATCCAATACCAGCATGATGACGGCACTCTTGCGCTCTACCGTGGTAACCGTGTTGCCTTCGGGGGTAAACTCAGAGTTGATTTGCCATTGCGATGTTGCGGGAATATAGCTCCACTGCTTGATGTGGGCAGTGGGGACGGTCTCACCCGAGGTTTGCCGCAAGCCTACAAACGAGAAGGTAACGAAGATGCCGTCTTGTGTGCCTGTCACGCTCTCGCCACTATCGCATGTGAGCCCTTCATAGCGAATATTCTTGAGCGAACGGTCTTGCAATGAGAAAGTGCCCTCAATAAACATTTCCGACCCGGAAGCATCGGTTACGTCGTCGAAGGTGAAACGTATCACGGTGCCATTGCTTTGGCCCGGTATCATCAGGCTTATGGTTTGCGAAGTGCTGCTGTTGTACAAGCTGTCGGCTATCTCTTGGAACTTGGCGTTAACCTCCTCCATGCTGTTCACCTCGGCGGCATTTTCGGGAGAGCTGGCAAGGCTTTCGAGATTGGCCATGAATTGCGCTTCGTCGGTAACGTCGTTACCTTTCAGTCCTATCGAATATGCCGTTATGGGCAATCCCTGTATCTTTACATTTTCAATGCGCTCGTTCACGGCGGCGAGATATTCGTTGTCCGATGAGTATTGCGGGCTCATCATTACAGAACCTTGGTCGAGTCCGTCGGTAAAAGTCACTATCGATACATTTACGAGGTCGTTAGGCAATACGGCCGCAGCGAGACGGTCTATCGCATTATCTACGGCATAGTAGAGCAGGGTTCCGTTTTGCGGGCTCATGCCTGTCACAAAGCCGGTAAATGTACTCTTGGTATTGGGCGCAAGAATGCTTATCTCTTTGGTCTTCAGCTCTTGGTTGAAACCAATAATGCCCATATACAGGCCTGTCTCTATTGCCGAACCTCCAAACGATACAGGAGCCGACGCAGCACTCATGTCGCTTGTCAGTTCGTCGTTTTGGGCGCGTACTTTATAATAGTTGAGTCCCGTAAGTGGTGTGGCATCGGTATAGGTAGTGCCGGTCACGTCGGTGGCAATGGTGGTGTAGATTACGTTGTCGGGGCTACGAAATACCTCGTAGGAGGTGGCGCCTGTTACAGCAGACCAAGTAAGTACCACACTCTCCTCTTCGACAACGGCATTTAGCGTCGACGGGGTGGCGAGCACCTTGTTTATCTTTATACTGTCTATACTGGCAATCGGCACGGAATACAGAACTGTACCGTTTTGGTAAATTTCGAACGTGCGTTCTTGTGCCGTTGTGGGAGTTGAGACGATACCCGTCAGCACGAATAGTAACGGGAGTGCTATGAGTTTCAATGCTTTCATGATTTTAAGATTGTCAGTTGGTTTTTACTATTTTCCGGGTTATTGTTGTTTCGCCGTTTTCTGCCAAAACGATGTAAATGCCCCGGGGACATCCGTCAAGCGAGAGAATTACCTGCTCGCTGTGTGGTGACTCGTGGCGCACAGCAAGGCCATGCAGATTGTAGATACCTATGGTCTTGATGGGTAACGGGCTTTCTACAACGACAGTGGCATCAGTGGAACGGTAAGTCACGCGCATTGCTCCGTTGATAGGGCTTTCTTCTATTGAAGACTTATTACCGAATGTAATTGAACGGAATTGCCCGAAGGGGACTGCCACGTTATCGGCATCATATAGTGCCACCTCAATACCTTCGTCGCTGAAAGTGATTTTGTCTATATTATCGAGCAAAAGCGACTGATCGTAAGCCGGCAGATAGGCATGTATAAGCATGTATTCTACTTCATCGGCTTGTGTCGCGCCCGTTGCCAGCAATAACAATGCCACAGATAACAAGCGTAATTTTTTAGTTTCCATGTTTAAAACTTTTGTTCGGCACATCAATCCGGTGCCGAAAGAGTTTGTTACTCGTAAAATTGCTTGCGGGGTCCACTATGGTCTGAAAGGTGTGCGACGGTATAAAAACGGTAAGTTGCTATATAAAAAACGTGGACTCCGACTCTTGATTCGTTTCTAAGGTATCGCCAAACACCATACACCCAAATAAGAGTAAAAGCCCACGCTATGCAGCGTGAGCATTAACTTTTACTCTCGGGTGTCTCTTCAAAATTTGGCGATTTTTAGAAACGAGAATAACAAGCTAACGCTTTTATACGATATGTCGTCTATCTGTTTTTATATCATAGGCTTTGATTTAGAATTAAACATTACAAAGATAATGTAAATGAACATAAATCAAAAAAAGAAGTAACTTAAATTTTTGTAGGTTATAATTATGCTTCATCCCGGAGGGCTTATGTAGGAGAAGGGCGTGATTGTATCTTTGCAGTTACTGGAACGGCGATATAGCGAATATGACCGAATGTTGTAGAAAAATAAATTTAATTATATGTATGATGAGACGTAAGAGAACAAATTGTATTGTAATCTCATGTTTAAGATGGATAGATAGTTGATAAACAGATGGAAACTGTATAGTGTATTGGGGATTTATTCTGTTTCTTTTTGGGAATTGTGAAATCGGCGAAACTCGGCCGGCGAGCAGTTGTGGCGGGTGGCAAAGGCACGACGGAAAGTAGAGAGGGAGTTGAATCCAGAGCTTTCGGCAATCTTGGCCAAAGAGTCGGACGTTGTAAGCAACAGCTTTTCGGCGTAGTCGAGTCGCATCCCGTTTACATAGTCGTAGAAGGTATGTCCTTTCTCCTGGTTGAAAAAGCGGCTGAGGTAGGTGCGGTTGGTGCCTACCTTGAGAGCAACATCAGAGAGACGTAAGTGTGGGTCGAGAAATAATTTTTGTGTGACAAATTGGTACTGAATTTGGCGTTCTATTTCCGGCAAATCTGTTTCCGTGTCGTCGTTCTTTTCTTCTATCTCCTCGTTGGCCATTGTAAGCGTCAGTTCGTCTAAGACCGACTCGTGTTTGTAGATAAAATAACAGATAAACATCCACATTAGCATTGTCCCTGCCAGGTAGAAAGCCTCGATATTTAAGTCCATCACGTAGCAATTGAGGAGCCAAAGAGTTAGTATAAGGATGAATGCAACCAATACGATTCTGAGCCAACCGAGATTGACATTCTGGTCGTACGATATGGTTGCTTTTAGTAGCCTGTTGTAACGTGGAATGGCAAATATAGCCCATATGGCATGTGCTATTCCGTACGTAAGAGCCCAAGCTACTTCTATGTTATAGAATAGCTTATTGTCTGTGATGACAAATAGTAAGGGGAATATGGCAAATGAAATTTCGTGCAGAATCATTTCACGAGTGGTGAGCTTGCCTGGCTGACACAGCTCTCTGAGTATAAATGCGTACAACGGTATAGCCACCATATCTATTGCGGCAACAAGCATCCATGAATTTTCACTTGAATAGCCTGTCTCACCTAAGAAGAAAAGGTCTTTTATACATTCTATACCTAATATGGACATCAGAATCATGACCAACCTAGAAAGTCGATCATTACCTTTCTTCCAGAATATCCACGACGTCATGAAGTAAAACATAATATTCATGCCGTATATGAGATATAAATAGTTGTTATCCATATTAATATAGCCCAAGATACCGTCCAAAGGTAAGTATATTATTTGACATATAAATTATATTTGGGAGAGCGATATACTTTACCGTGGCATTTTTTGAATTTGAGTTCTGTGCCATGGATATGACTAATAGTCTTATATGAGCAAGATACAAAAAACGATGGAGCCTCTTCATCGAAGTGGCTCCACCGTTTGGGGTGACAAATCGTTTCTCCTTGTTATCTTATTTGCTTGTATCGGAGGGCGTTGGTTTTTCGTCTTTCTCAACCGT
This sequence comes from uncultured Porphyromonadaceae bacterium, assembly GCA_900538705.1. Taxonomy (GTDB): domain Bacteria; phylum Bacteroidota; class Bacteroidia; order Bacteroidales; family Barnesiellaceae_A; genus Barnesiella_A. The sequence continues at coordinate 1,264,439 of UPZG01000001.1, read as the reverse complement.
TCCTGCACCGGATGCTTCGTTTGAACCGGGGGTAGATTCGGCTGTGGATGTTGATGTATATGCACCGTGAGGTGTATTCTCTGTAGAATTTGTGTCACTGCTGTCTTTTGCAGATGCGTCGGCTTGACTCTCCTCTTTATGGTCGGACTTCTCAGCATCATCATCTTGCAAAATCTCTTCAGAACGCGATTTCCACGGACGTTTACCAAATATTTTTTCTACATCTTCGGTGTATATTACCTCGTTTTTGAGTAGAACGTCTGTAAGGCGGGCATGTCCTTCGGCATGTTCGCTCAATATGCGTTTGGCACGCTCATATTGTTCTGAGATAATACGACTTACTTCTTCGTCAATAAGTTGAGCTGTTGTCTCGCTATATGGCTTGGTAAATCCATATTCTTGACCAGTAGAGTCATAGTACGACAAATTGGGAAGTCGTTCACTCATGCCGAAATATACTACCATGGCATAAGCTTGCTTGGTGACGCGCTCCAGGTCGTTGGCTGCACCGGTAGAGATGCGGCCTATAAACAACTCTTCGGCAGCACGTCCGCCCAGCGTCGCACACATTTCGTCGAGCAATGCCTCGCGCGGAGTGATTTGTCGCTCTTCTGGCAAGTACCATGCCGCACCCAATGCTTTGCCTCGGGGTACGATGGTTACTTTCACCAACGGATTGGCATATTGCAGATGCCAGCTCAGAGAGGCGTGTCCGGCTTCGTGTATGGCAATAGAGCGTTTCTCTTCTTCGGTAGTTATTTTAGACCGTTTTTCCAAGCCACCTACAATACGGTCTACGGCATCCATGAAATCTTGTTTCTGTACCGATTTCTTGTTTTTGCGAGCTGCAATAAGAGCAGCCTCATTGCATACGTTGGCAATATCGGCACCCGAAAATCCGGGCGTTTGGCGAGCCAGCAAGTCTACATCGACCGAGTCGTCGATTTTGACATTGCGCAGATGCACGTGGAATATAGCTTTACGGTCGTTCAGGTCGGGTAATTCTACATAGATTTGGCGATCGAAGCGGCCGGCACGCAACAAGGCTTTGTCCAAGATGTCGGCACGGTTGGTGGCTGCGAGTATGATAACACCGCTGTTCGACCCGAAACCGTCCATCTCTGTAAGCAATTGGTTGAGGGTGTTTTCACGTTCGTCATTAGCCCCCATATTGGGATTCTTGCCACGGGCACGTCCTACGGCATCAATTTCGTCTATGAAGATGATGCAAGGGGCTTTCTCTTTAGCTTGGCGGAAAAGGTCGCGAACACGAGAAGCACCCACGCCTACAAACATCTCTACAAAGTCGGAACCCGACAGTGAGAAAAATGGAACATCAGCTTCTCCTGCAACAGCTTTGGCCAAAAGGGTTTTACCAGTTCCCGGAGGTCCTACCAACAAAGCTCCTTTAGGAATTTTACCGCCAAGGTCGGTATAACGTTGCGGATTTCTCAGAAATTCTACTATTTCCTCTACCTCTTGCTTGGCTTCTGACAGACCGGCTACATCGTTAAAAGTAACGCGAGTATCTCCTTTCTCGTAAAGTTGGGCTTTAGATTTTCCTACGCTGAAAACACCGCCACCACCGCCACCACTGCCGGGGTTAGACATGCGTCGCATCAGGATAAACCAAAAGACAATAATCAAGATAAAAGGACCTACCGACCATAAAATAGCACCTATATCGCTACTCTTTTCGTAAGTTACATCGGCCGAGAAATTGAAATCCTTTTCCCAGCGTTGTAAGGTCTCTGAAAAGCTGTCGCTCGATGGGATATTGGTTGTAATGGTGGCCGTGCCATTTTTAGGATTGAATTTCTCTCCGTAGATAGCTGTCGCTGCAGAATCGGTGAGAAAAGCTTCGGCATAATCTTTTTTGGTGAAAATGACCAGCTTCTTAATGCCGCCGTCGCGGGCAACTTTTTCAAATTCAGTCCAGTTTACCTCTCTCGATATTGAAGAGTTGTTGAGATAATATATCGCTACCAATCCCAATCCAATGCTTATGTAAAGCCACGCCAGATTGAAGCGAAAAAAATTCTTCTTGTTATTATTGCTATTATTATTCATTTTGTTGCATGTAAAAAATGCTGTTAGTCATGCATACAGCAAAAACTATTCCACATTGGCTATGTCTGTCAATTTGGCATCGTTCCATAATTGTTCGAGGCGGTAGAAGTTGCGCGCCTCGGGTTGGAAAATATGAACGAAGATTGTACCGTAGTCTATAATAATCCATTGTGCATTGCGATAGCCTTCATAGCCGTAGGGTTTTATTCCTGTGTGTTGGCGAGTATATTCACGTACACTGTCGGCTATGGCCTCTACTTGCGACGATGAGTTGCCTTGACAAATGACAAAATAACGAGTCGAAGCTGATTCGATATTGGTGAAATCTACTGTAGTAATGTCGTGACCTTTTTTTTCTTGTATTCCTTCGATAATGGTTTGTAACAGTTGGGTATCTTCCATATTTTATTATTAAACATTTCTGTGCAAAGATAGTGTATGGTAAGTGCAATGCGAAAAGAAAAACAAAGTTTTTGTTTTCCTATGTTGCAACGTTGTCCGTATGGAGGGTACATGACGGGCATTGAGAAAACAGAAAAATACGTTTTTTGTTTGTCAAGCCTAACATATATCTTTTCATAAAGGCATATCAGCAAGATATTTAGCTTTTCTATTTCCAGAACAAAGATAATGCAAGGTAATTATAATAAAAAATGAAAAACGGAGTTTTTGTTTTTTTATCGTTGCAATAGAGTTATGCGGCTCTCGTGTAGCAAGCCATACGTTATTGGAACAATATATTATCTTACCGGTTTGTATGTCAAATACAAGATGTTGCATCCTCAATTACCTTCGAGTTGCATAGCGGCTCTCAGTTACAAAATATTACCATGTATGATGAAAGATAGTGATGTAGTGTAACATTTCTTTACACAGGTAGAAGTACGATTATAGCGCCCTTTTTGTAAGTTTGTGCCCGTATGGTAAAAAAGAAGAAGAAAACAAGTTTGAGGAAACGCCGCCGTCGGCAGATTATGGCTATAAAACTGACATTGGCGTTTGTTGCTATTGCTTTACCTTGTTTATGGTTTGTCAGACAAGAGACGGTAGAGAACGAACCTTTGCGAGTTGCCAAAGAGTTTGCCGATGATATGATTCATGCCCGTTTCGACGAAGCAGGTATGCTCTCAACGCCTGCATCGGCTTCTGAAATAGCTATGTTTGCCGAGTGGGTGGGTAGTCAGAGCGAAGAACTTCGTACAGGAAACGCTCGTTTTAAGGTTACTCATGCGCAGATTTTTATGCCAGAAGATACGACCAATATCGTGCAAGGGAAAGTTCTTGTTAAAGACAGCCGCGGTAAGGAACGAGAGGTGCTGAATATGTTGCTGAATATGGTGAAAAGTGGCGATGTGTGGCTGGTAGATTATCGTGCAGAGTTATTCTAACAAGGTCGTATCTCTATTTCACGGGGGAAGCTTGTTGTAGAGGTGAACATAATATTTCTTTCAATACTTCTATCGAGGCAGCTGTGCGATGTACTCCTGCATTTTCCAACTCTGCTCGGCTTCCATATCCATAGAGTACGCCTATACAATCTATTCCAACTTGTCGGGCTCCCTCGACATCGTGCTTGCGGTCTCCTATCATAGCTGTACGAGCCAAGTCGGTAATATGGCAACAATCCAGTGCATAATTTATTACATCGGCTTTATTGTGACGTTCGCCATTGAGTCCGCTCCCGGCTATGAAGTCGAAATATGTCGATAGTTTGAAATAATCTAAGATGCGAATAGCAAAAGGTGTCGGTTTCGAGGTGGCTACCATAAGGCGATAGCCTGCTTTTTTTAGAGAAGATAGCAGGTCGGGTATGCCGTCGTAAACTTTATTTTCATGCCAACCGCATGTCGAAAATCTCTCTCGATAGTAGTGTACAGCTTGTTGAGCCTGTTCGTTGTCAAAACCGTAAAATATTTTGAAAGAGTCGTCCAAGGGTGGCCCTATGAAGCAATAAAGCTGTTGCATATCGGAAACGTGGATACCGAATTTTTGCAAGGCATAGGCTACCGAGCGTGTGATGCCCTTAGCCGGGTCGGTCAAGGTGCCGTCTAAGTCGAAGAGCAAATTATCGTATCTCCTGTTCATAAAGTGCTGGGACGTTCGTCGTGTGCTTGTCGAAGTAGGCTTTTATACGCTGTGAAACGTTGTCCCTGAGGTCGTTTTCATAGAGATTAAACTCATATACGTGTAAATTGCCTTTGGGTAGTAATGTCGCTACACTTGGAATATAGTAGGCATCCTCGTCAACTCCTTGTACGATAATTGTATGTATTGCGGTATCTATCGTAGCGGTAAAGCCTTGATACGATTGGGCTGGGGTAGCATCGGTTGTCCAATTGATAGGATTTATACAGACTTTGTTCTCGGCAAAAAGTGGCGATACGGCATCGGGTCGTGTCACGCTATTGAAATGTATGGTGACTCCTATGTCGGTAGCGTGTTGTGCGGGGCGTAAAAAAGGATATGTATTTACTTCCTCACTACTGATGGTATAGCCTATGGCGTATGCAGCTACCAGTTGTTGGTATGTAGCCTCGGTAAGTTCGTGTTTCAATAACTCTATGACGGCTTTTGCACCTTGGCTGTGTCCGGCAAGGATGAATGGTCGTCCGTTGTTGTAGTGATGCATATAGTATCTGAAGGCCTCTACGACATCGTGGTATGCGAGTTCAAATCGTTGTTCAATAAGAGCTGTATCGAGTGTAAGCCAGCTATCCATGCTTATTTGTCGGTAGTAGGGTGCATAGAAGTTACAACTGTCACTCAATACGCGTTTGGCAAGTTCTATCGACGGGTTTACAAGGGCGCGTTGCTCTTTGTTAAAAATATCCATGTGGTGATGCGATACGCCGTTGCTATCGGTATAGTCCCATATACAAGTGGGTACTATATAGAAAATATCTGTTTGCTTGTCACTGGTTAGAGCATTGCCGTTGTACCAACATGCGGCATCGGCATAGTTTATCTCTTGGTCGGACGAATGTGTCTCTGATTGTTGCTCGCAAGACTGTAGAAGAATAGCCCATAGGATGGCCGTAAATATAAAATATCTCTTCATAATGGTGTACGGTTTTGATTTTTCCGTTCTTGGGGCAAAGATACAGAAAGGCGAGGGCAGACGAATATGCTTGCTCTATTTTTTTATGCCAGACTGCGCCGTATCAAAAGATGGCGAAGGTTGGCAATCCTATCAACCAATTCTTTATGGAAAAAACAAACGTTTCGGCATGGCATTGATTGTATCTGATTTACAGGCCGAAACGTTTGTTTTTATCAGGTTATAAAATTAGGGCTCTTTTTTATCGGCTAACGTGATTTCTGGCATTTCCAAGAAAAGCGTGTCGCGATAGTTATTGGCAAGGAAGTTACGCAGATAGTTTATGGTGTCGTTCTCTATAATGGTATCGGTCGATGGGTATCGATTGTATATGATGCTGTGCAATTTTAATCCGCGGCGGACAATTGACTCGATGCATAGCAGCGTGTGATTGATGCTACCCAATCGGCCTGATGTGACAAGTATCACGGGGTAACCCTGTTCAGCAACATAGTCGATGGTAAGCAAGTCACGTGTGAGTGGCACCATAGGCCCACCAGCCCCCTCGAGCAGTACTACATCATATCGTGATGCCAACACTTGTGTGGCACGGGTCGCCACACTCATGTCGGTTGTATAGTGGTCAATCTCGGCAGCCAAGTGAGGAGAGGCCGGATAAGTATATATAATAGGATAGGTAAGCTGTTCCCAATCTTCGGGAAAGAGTTGAGCTACATTCATGATACGGCGGTGTAGTACAATATCTTCCGATATAGCATCGTTTCCGGTCTGTATCAGTTTTTGTGTGATTACTTTCACGTTGCGTTGCATCAACTCGCGGGCAAGCCATCCGGTGGCATAGCTTTTGCCTATGTTGGTGTCGATGCCGGTAATGAAGTATACTCCTTTCATACGTTGTGTTTTTTACGAGCAATTATATAAATAGGGTGATATGTAAGGCTTACACTGCCGTTTTCAGCAGTATAAAGAGCTTGGTATTGTTCTGAAAAGCGGCGAAGCGAAAAGTGAGTCCCGGTAAGTCCGTTGGCACCGGTTTGTTGCATGTGCCGTAAAACTTCTATGGGAGAATCGAACGTGAGCGTGTGTCTCTCTTCAACGACCGATACATCGGTGTAGTAGCGCTCGAAAATCTCATGTAGCACTTCGCTCGAAAAGTAGGGTAGCCCTTTGCCTGTTGTATGGCGCAGCTCTTTAAGATTGTCGCTGCCAAAGGTGGAGAATAGGATTATCCCATCGTTATCGAGAGACGCTTCGATGCGTGATAAGAAGTCGGGTAAATTGCTAAACCATTGTATGGCAGCAGCCGATGTTATCAGCCCGTATGTGCCGTGAAAGTCAATCTGTTCGGCATCGCCGGCCATGCAGGTTGTGTGGTTGGTGATGGCTTGCGTAGCAATGTCGCACATAGTAGGGCATAGGTCGTTGATTGTAAAATGGGCTGTTGTAAAACGTTGAGCCAGCAATTTGGTAAATAATCCTGTGCCACATCCTATCTCCAAGATGTGGAGTGCATCGAAATTCTCGGGTAAAAGCGATAGCAATCGCTGCGCCATATCGTGTTGTACGACTGCAGCTGCATCGTAACTCTCGGCAGCACGACTGAAGTGTTTGGCTACTTTTTGTTTGTCTATGGTGTCATTGGCAATGAGGCTGGCAAAGTCGGTATAGTGAGCTATCTCTTCCATGATGATGGGGGTACCGTATTCTTTCCATGCTTGAGCTTGCGCTTGAGGTAAAAAAATGCGGTCGCGAGTACCTATTATGGCTCTCGACCAGGAGAAGTCTCTCCTTTTTTGCAAACTGCGGATATAGTATTTTAGAGCCTGCAATTCCTGCTTTAAGCTCGCAATCTTTCTAGTTGGATGCACAAGCCTATAATTTTGCAGGGTGGTATTGTCGTCACACATGCGGCGGTCGAATTTTTCCAATGTCGCATCGTCCAATCGAGCTAACGTGGCGTCAAATACGTTACGGGCAATGCCTCGTGTGTCGTCTATGCCGAATGGCGTGCCATTGATGGCTGTGGCGCGCGTAATGGGTAATGTGATTGAAGATAGCCATGTGGAGGCAGCCCATACACCAAACGACCACGCATACAGCTCTATCTCGTCGTATTGTTGCCACTCGGTCATATCGTCGGGGTGTGGTGGGGTAGAATAGTCGTAACAGATACAGCAATCTTGTTGGTGAAGTACCTGACGAAGAGCTTCGAATGGCCGTATGTCGGCACCCCAACCAGCCCAAAAAAGTAAGAGCCGTCGGTTCCCTTCGCGTATGATATATTCTATTTCCATGTGGTGCTGTTTTGGGTTAAGGCGGCGATAAGTCGCTCTATATCGTCATCACTGCAGAGGGCATGCAAAGATATGCGTAATCGCGATGTGCCAGCCGGTACGGTAGGAGGCCTTACGGGCATCAGGTAGAACCCGAGACGTTGCATCCTGATAGCTTCGGCCTGTGTTTCGGCGGCATCTCCGATGATGTAAGGAATGATATGGCTGCGACTTCCGGTATCTCCTTTGCAACGGGTTATAGCGTCGTTTACCCTTTGGGCAATGGCTGCCAGATGGTGACGCCTATTGCTTAATACGTCGAGGTGTGACAGTACATAATGAGTCCACTCTACATTGATGGGAGGCAAGGCCGTGGTGAAGATGAAGGGACGCATCGTATTGACAAGCCATTCTTTTATTTCTTCGTTGCAAATCAGTGCTGCGCCTACCGAGGCTATTGCTTTACCGAAAGTGACAACGAGCATATCAATGTCGGAGATACAATTGTACTCTTCGCATAATCCCAGTCCGCGTTGGCCTCTTACGCCAATGGCATGTGCTTCATCGACATACAGCATGACGTTGGGAAATTCTCGTTTCAGGTCAATTAATCTCCGAAGGTCACATATGTCGCCATCCATGCTGAAAATGCTTTCTGTCGCAACGATTACGGTATCGAAATTGTGAGCTTTCTCACGTAGCAGTGTTTCAAGGTGTTGGTAGTCGTTGTGGCGATATCGTATGTAGGGCGCATGTCCGAGGTGCATGCCATCGATGAGACTTGCATGAACTAACTTGTCGGCAAGAATGAGCGTACGTTCGTCGGCTATGGCCGGCAGTATGCCGCTATTGGCATGGTATCCGCTGTTGAAAACGAGAGCAGCAGGACGCTCATACAGTTGTGTCAATAGCTTTTCCAGTCTTGAGTATGCCGGATGATTACCTGTAAGTAACCGGCTCGACGCTGCCGATGGCTGTAATCGTGTGACTGGTGTCTCTTCTAAAAATGCACGCCACAACGACTCTTCCTGTGTAATGCCAAGGTAGTCGTTCGATGACAGGTTGAGCATAGACACTCCGTTGCGTACAATATGACTTTGGCTACTTTCGGTTTCAGTGAGTTGTCGCAACCTGCCGTTGCGACGTAGCTCTGCCAATGCTTCGCTGTATGATTTCATAAAGGTTGCTTTTCTACTACAGCAAGTAAGGCTGTTGTAAGTTGCGAGAGTTGTTGTGATGTGATAATGTAGGGAGGCATGATATAAACCAACTTGCCGAAGGGGCGTACCCATACACCATGTTCTACAAATTGTCGTTGTATTGTAGCCATGTTTACTGGCTGTTTCATCTCTATTACACCTATGGCACCCAGAACTCTTACTTCGGTTACCTGCGGCAATGCGGCTGCAGGAGCAAGCTCGCGTTTCAGTTGTTGTTCTATCTCAGCTACGCGTTTTTGCCAGTTGACCGATAGAAGCAGTCGGGTAGAGGCCACGGCTACCGCACAAGCCAAAGGATTGCCCATGAATGTAGGGCCATGCATAAATACCCCTGGTTCTCCTTCAGAAAGCGCAGCTGCAACATCGTGCGTAGCAAGAGTTGCTGCCAATGTCATGTAGCCTCCTGTGATGGCTTTGCCTATACACATGATATCGGGTTTTACTCCGGCATGTTCCCAAGCGAAGAGTTTCCCAGTTCGTCCGAAGCCGGTTGCTATTTCATCGAATATCAGCAGTACACCATATTGGTCGCATAATCGGCGCACCGTCTGCAGAAATTGCGGATGGTAGAAATACATACCTCCGGCACCTTGTACTACGGGTTCCAATATGACGGCTGCAAGCGAAGTGTGCAGTCTTTCCATCGCCGCAGTAAGCTCATCGGTACAATGTTCGTCCCATTCGTCGCCGTATCGACAAGAGGGCGAATCTATGAAGTATCGCTTGGGTAGCGTTCCACCAAAAATAGAGTGCATGCCTGTGACTGGGTCGCATACCGACATTGCATTCCATGTGTCGCCGTGGTATCCACGGCGGATGGTCAGGAGATTGTCGCGAGTGCGATTGCCGCGTGAATAGTGATATTGTAATGCCATTTTGATGGCTACCTCTACCGATACAGAGCCTGAATCGCAATAAAATATGTGTTGCATATTGTCTGGGACGATTGATAGCAGTATTTCGCCCAATTCTATGGCCGGACGATGGGTGAGGCCGCCAAACATGACATGCGACATCTCTTTCAGTTGCTGCGTGGCAGCTTCGTTGAGTACAGGATGATTATATCCGTGTATGGCAGCCCACCACGACGACATGCCGTCGATGAGACGCTGTCCATCTTCGAGTTCTATATATACGCCTTCGGCACGTTTTACCATGTAAGTTGGCAGTGGATGTAACGCCGAGGTATAGGGATGCCACAAATGAGCGGCATCGAATGCATTGATTGTCATAAAATGAAACTTTAGGTATATAAATGGTATGAGTATGTCTGTTTTTATCGACTAAGGCATGGTGCCGAACTGTATGGCTACGCATCTGTACCGAACTTAGCGCGCAGAACAATTCAGAACATCTGTGATTTATGTAAGAGTAGTCACGAAATGCTTGGGCAGACGATAACGATGGCTGACGGATTGTCGTTCGCCTGCGGTATTTGTCGGATAGTATTTGAAAGGCTGTATGAGGGTACTGTTTGCCGCCTCGGCAACTTTCTGACGCGAGAACTGGTAGAACAATCAGGCTCTCTGTAAGCTCGAGTAGTGGGGGAGCATCGGAAAGTTCTGTTGGGTCGGTATCCTCTTTTTTAGGATTATGAAAAATAATGTGTGAAGATGTGCGCTTGATTTTGTAGGTAGATGCATCGGCAATGCGGTTCGACAGTTGGCCTATATTGACGTAACGCCCTATGCTGCAAAATACGGCATATCGATGCCGGCTCCACCGACGAAATCGAAATGCTTTTTGTTGTATTATGTTGTTGTTTTTCATAGGGGTAATTTACCGGTTGAGACCGATGCAGGGCTTTTACTTATAACCTTCTTTTTTTGCGACGTAAAGATACAATATAATTTATGAAAAACGACATTGTGCTACGCTTTTTTGAAGATTGTTGCATGTCATGGTTTCGCAAATTATTACTAATTTTACACACTCATTCATATCGGAAACAAATCTCTTGCAAGTAGCTAAAAGTCATATCGATGCGTAAACTATTTATACAGTTGTTTTTGTATGCTTTTTTGGTAATGCTTTCGTCGTGTTATACGGCAACTGAGTCTACACCCAAGATAGACGATGCCGTAGTGGAGAAAATAGAAAAAGGCGAGGAAGAGCTTATCATGGAAAACAATTTTGTAAAGCATGGATGTCAGTCGTGGTTGCCGGGTAAGTCTTTTGCTTATGTCGACGATAGTTTGTCGCCAGTGTTGCGCCCCGAGGAGAATGCCTCGTTATCGACGACCGGACTTAAAGGGAAAACATTTGTGTATGAAGGCCATAGAGAAGAGAATCTATACGGCAATAAAAAGCTCGTGACGCTTGTATTCAGATGCGATAGTGCCATATATACCTATGCAACAGGTAAGTCGATAGACGAGATAGCAGCGATGGAATATACGCCTTTGATACCTTCGTTTGTCGATTGGGATGATGTGGCAACGGCTCGCGATTTGTTTCTGGGTAAACGACTCTATATCCTTACCAACCAATGGTATGACGAAGATAACCAGTTGTTTACTTCTCGTAAATTGATACCCGTTACGGTTACTGCCGTCTCGCCTGGTAATAGTGTATTGCCGTTAGCGCTTTCGTTTGTAGACGAGCAAGGCAACACGGGAAAGGTGTTTATGTCGGTTAAAAGTTCATCTTATACCCAGATACTTACATTTGACCGCCTTTTCTCTTTTACCGACCCACGTGCCAAGTACGAAAGTATTAGCGATGAAGCGTGGGATGCTATTACAAGGGGAAAAGTTATCACTGGAATGACCAAGGAAGAGTGCCGTCTTGCGTTGGGTCTCCCCTCGGAAGTAGTGAAGATACCTACGTATAGCGGGTTGAAAGAGCAATGGATATATAATACTGGTACTTATTTGTTGTTTTCCGATGGTTTGCTCAGTGCTTTCCGTCAATAAATACAACGTAGTGTATGGAAAACCAATCGACAGTGGGCTGTTATATTGATATTACCAATCGTCATACTTTTGGTATCCCTACCCAAGCGATGGGATGGCAGGAGTATACATCTGTTGAAGATTTGCAAGGATTGCTGTACGACTTGCATAAAAGCAGTACCAAGTTCATGCCTATAGGACAAGGTAGCAATTTGCTGTTTTTGCATGATTATCAAGGCGTATTGTTACATTCGGCTATCAGAGGTATGGAGCTTGTCGAGCAAGATAGCAGCAGTGTACAGGTACGAGCCGGAAGTGGCGTCGTATGGGACGATTTTGTGGCGTATTGTGTAGCCTCAGGCTGGGGCGGAGTAGAGAACTTATCGTATATTCCCGGTGAAGTAGGGGCGAGTGCGGTGCAAAATATAGGTGCATACGGTGTAGAGGCTTGCGATGTAATAAGTGGTGTTGAAGCTGTAGATGTGACGACGGGGCACCTGCGCAATTTTTTGCCTGATGAGTGTGCATATGGCTATCGCGATAGTATATTCAAACAATCGCTCAGAGGTAAATACATAATTACCGCTGTGACATATAAGTTGAGTCGTAAGCCTCAATTCCGTCTTGATTATGGCAATTTGCGTCAGGCCGTAGGCGCAAATCCTACTTTACAGTCGGTACGTGATGCCGTTATAGAGATACGTCGTCGTAAGCTTCCCGAAACAAGCGAAATGGGTAGTGCCGGCAGTTTCTTTGTTAATCCTGTCATATCGCGTAGCTTGTACAGCGACCTGTTGCTTCGTTATCCTGATATGCCTCATTATCCCATTGACGACACAACGGTGAAAGTGCCGGCCGGTTGGCTCATTGACCGATTAGGTTGGAAAGGTAAGTCACGAGGAGGGGCGATGGTATATCCTCGGCAATGTCTTGTGCTTGTCAATACGGGCAGTGCAACGGCCGATGACGTAGTGCATCTTGCTGCCGATATTGCCGACTCGGTATGGGATACCTTTCATATAGCGATAAAACCCGAAGTGAATTATATAGGCTGACAGAATATAAGAGATGATGCAAATAGAATTTTTAGGAACGGGTACTTCAACCGGCGTACCTCAAGTAAATTGCTCTTGTGAGGTGTGTACCAGTCCCGATGCTCATGACAAACGGCTTAGGTCATCGGTATTGATGACGGTTGGAGAAACTAAAATATTGATAGATTGTGGTCCTGATTTTCGTTATCAGGCATTACGTTCACATCTTGCACGTGTCGATGCTTTATTGGTAACGCACAGTCACTACGATCATTGTGGCGGATTGGATGATTTGCGACCCTATTGTATAGAACGTCCCCTTCCCATCTATGCCGAGCAACCGGTGATAGATGATATAAAAGCTCGTATACCTTATTGCTTCAACGAGCATCCATATCCAGGTGTTCCACGTTTTGAGATGCAGACTATCGAGCCAGATATACCATTCCACGTGGGGCAAGTAGAGATAATTCCGTTGCGGGTAATGCACTATAAATTGCCTATTCTGGGTTTCCGTATAGATAATGTGGCATATATAACCGATTGCCTTACATTACCCGATACTACGATGCAACAATTACAAGACCTCGACGTATTGGTAATCAATGCATTGCGTCGTACACCTCATCTTTCGCATCAGTCTCTCAACGAAGCGCTGGCTCTCATAAAACGGTTATCGCCCCGTCGTGCATACCTTACGCATATGAGCCATCAAATGGGGCGGCACAGCGATGTGTCGGCACTATTGCCACCCAATGTTGTCATGGCATACGATACGATGATAATAGAATGATATGTGTATGTGATGACACTTGTTACAGACTCGTGTTGTCGTTGGTAGCAGATAATTTTGTGGTATCTTCCGTATTTACATGACGTCGGTAGTGTCCAACCCAAAGTAATAACAGACCGAAAACGGCAAGTATACCTGCCGTAGAATAGAGCATGTTGCCTATACCTGTGATAGGTGCGGCAATGCCTCCTGCCAAAAATGAAAAGAACCCAATGAGAGCCGATGCACTACCTGCATTATTTCGTTCTAAATCCAGCGCAACTGTAGTAGCCATAGTAAAGATAATCCCCATAAAAAACAGCATAGCCCATATAGATAACTCAACGAATACAAATGGTAGCTGAATGGCAATGAAAACGGCTGTAGTTATGACGGTAGCGAAAGCCCCGCGTTCACCTATGTTGAGTGCTCGGGTAGGGTCGCCGATACGTCCTGCGAGGAGGCTACCAGCCATAATGGCCAGGGAGTTAAGTCCGAAACATCCGCCGTATAGTAGTGCGCTCAGGCCGTAGATTTGTTGGAAAATAAAAGTGGACGATGATATATAGACAAAAAGAATACCTTGTGCAATTGTAAGAATGGCAACATATATCATGAATTGCTTGTGAGTGAAGAAGTGCTTATAGTGTTTCATACTGCTGTATATGTTTCCTTTCTGTCTACGTTCGTCGGGAAGAGATTCTTGAAAGGGTATAAATATCAACGACAGAATGACACCTATGCCAAAAAGGGTGTAGAAAATACCTTGCCAATCGGAAACGCTCAGTAATACGCCACCTAAAAATGGTGCACAGATAGGAGCTATACCTTGTACGCATCCTAATACGGCGAAGAAGTGTACCAATTCTTTGCCGGTATGAAGGTCAGAGGCTACCGATTTAGAGATAACGATACCGCCGGCTCCCGACAAGCCTTGCAAGAAACGGCATATTAAAAATATATATATGTTGGTTGTGAAGAGGCAACATAGCGTAGCCAGGCTAAAAATGACCATCGATATGATAAGAGGCATTTTGCGCCCATACTTATCGCTGAGGGGCCCAATAAACAGCTGCCCGATGGCGAGACCTATCAAACATAAGGTAAGACTCATCTGTATGGCCGACGAGGTCGTAGAAAAAACAGTGGTAAGTTGGGGCAGTGCCGGTAGATAGAAGTCGGTAACGAAAGGTCCCATCGCCGATGCCATACCTAAGGATACCAGTAGATAAGTGGTTGTGTTGCGTGTATGTGTGGTCATATGTAATGTTTTTATTTTGAGGCGCAAAATTACTGAAATTTTCAATATCCGGGTTTTAAATAGAATTGGTCTATATTTTTATAACGCTCGTTAATAGTCTGTATGAAACATCTAAAAGAGTGATGGCAAACGTTTGCATATAATTTATGCTCTAAAAAACGATAGAATAGTACAATAATAGGTATATATACGATATATTTGTGGTATAACAATAATCTTAAAAATTATATGCACATGAAAAAAACATTACTCCTCTCTTTGGGTTGTGTCGTTGCATTGAGTGCATCGGCTCTTACCTATAATGTCACTGTTCCGGCTGGTACGCAAGCTTGCTATATTGCCGGCGACATGAACGAATGGTCGTTTACCGAAATGCAACAGGTCGATGCTTTGCACTATACAATAGATTTGCCTGAGGCAACTGAGACACAAGGCTACAAATACAGCAGTGGTCCCGATTGGGCCTATGTAGAGAAAGCTGCCGATGGCTCAGAAATAGGTAATAGAACATATAGCGAATCGGATGTCGTAGCCAATTGGGCTGCAGTGTATAATCCTAATCCCGGTAATGGCCTCATTTATACTGTTACGGTTCCCGAAGGAACGAAAGCATGTTACATTGCGGGGGATATGACAGGGTGGTTGCATCAGGAAATGGAGCGTATCGACGATACACACTATACCATAACGATGGGTGATGCTACCGAGGCAGACGGATATAAATATTGTAGTGGCCCGGGATGGCAGTATGAAGAACTTACTGCCGAGGGTGCATCAGTAAGTAACCGTACATATACTCCGAGTGATGTAGTGGCACGGTGGGCAATGATTTATGAACCAGACGCTCAATCGGGTGATATTCACTTTACCGTTACCGTGCCAGCTGGTACAACCGAGTGTTATATGGTAGGTTCATTCCAAGGTTGGAGTACGGAAGATGCTGTTGCTATGACTGATAATGGTGATGGAACATTCTCTTATACCCTTACGGATGTTACTGATGTACAATATAAATATTGGAACGGTTATGCATGGGAGTCATTCGATGGCAACCGTTCGGCATCGGTATCGATATCGACCGAAGTGACCGATGTAATAAGTGGTTGGAATATATTGGATGCTCTTCAGAAAGTGCAAAATGATGGGCTGAAGGTATGGTCGAAAGCTGGCGTAGTTGTGGTTGAGGCCGAAACAGCTTGCACACTGCCTGTATATGGCACAAATGGTGTTTTAGTAAAAGTCGTTACAGTAGAGCCCGGAACTACAGAGGTTACCCTGCCGCAAGGTATATATCTTATGGGCAACAAGAAAGTAGTCGTATATTGATTACATTAAAATAGAAAAAGGGGCTGCGCTCGATACTTCATTTAGCGCAGCCCCTTTTATTATGTATTTATGCCTGTAAGGGCAGGGGTTATACCTCTATGCCTTTTTAGTCTATTTTTTGTGGGTCATAATGTCGAGTACACAACGGTCGGTTTCGTTCATTCCTTGCGAACCTATGCGTGTAAGATTATGTATGCAGCGGTCTACATCATCTTCTATAATACCCTCTAATGATGTAACGTAACGGCCTTCTATGGAGAGCAGTGCAGAGAGTATGCAAGTAGATACGCTCCCCGTAATTTTCAGAGCACAGCTTGGTTTGGCACCGTCGCATATCATACCGGTAAGATTGGCAATCATGTTTTTTACGGCGTACGTTATGTTGTCGTAGTTTCCGCCCATCAGATAAGTAATACCGCAACTCGACCCTGTAGTCGCAACAACACAGCCACAAAGTGCCGATAAGCGTCCCAGGCTTTGTTTGATATATATCGTTGTCAAATGGCTCAACATCAATGCTCTTATCAACTCCTCTTCGCTTTTTCCCTCTTCTTCGGCAAAAATTAGTACAGGCATAGTGGCTGCAATACCTTGATTGCCGCTTCCCGAATTGCTCATGACCGGTATCATAGCTCCAGCCATACGGGCATCGCAGGCAGCCGAGGTGTATGACAAAATGTGAGTAAAAATATTGTTACCTATTATAGAGCATTCGAGGTTGCCTTTCAATGTTTTACCTAAACAATGACCGTAATTACCCTTGAAGGCAAATTCGGCAGCGGCTTTATTGAGACGAGCAGCATCGAGGATAAACCGTATTTCGCTTATGGGAGCAGTAGTGGCAAAGTCATAAACTTTACGCATTGTAAGTCCTACGTCTTCGTCGGTTTCTTGTTCACCCGATGGTGTTCTGTTGTCATACAATACTTTATCGTCATATGATGTATATACAAAGTTAGTATGACTGCCTGCAATAATTGCGGTTGCTTGATGAGAACCGGCTCGACAATTGATTTCTATATAGAGTTTCTCTGTAATGCCTTCTTTTAGTTTTATGTCTATGCGGTGTTCTTCTATCAGCTTTTTCCCTTTTTCTACAGCTTCGGGGGTGCAATCTCGTAGTACTTCGAGCTGATACTCTGACTTTCCTATCAATGCTCCCAATGCAACGGCAATGGGCAGGCCTATCATACCCGTTCCGGGAATACCTACACCCATGGCATTTTTCAGAATGTTTGCACTTAAAAGCACCTCTATTTTCTCAGGCGTGCAACCTAATATTTCGGTAGCTTTCGCTACACACAATGCAACGGCAATGGGTTCTGTGCAGCCTATGGCGGGCACAACTTCGTGTTTTACGAGTTCTATTATTTTTTGCCTTTCTGTGTTGTCCATAGTTATAGAAATATAGTCTGTTTCTTAAAGATACTCTTATATTGGGGAAAGTAATGCAAGGCATCGGTATCTATACCGATGCCTTGTGTCCTGCTATTTTTTAGCACGCATACTCGATACAGCGAGGTAGGCTATAATGGCTAAGTACATTATCAATCCGAGTGATTGTTTGACAACATCGCTCCATTCGCAGCTGTATTCAAATCCAGCATAGCGTATAGCGGCGCTTACTACACCCATCAGCGCACCACCGGCGATAAAACCAGATGCAAGCAACGTACCCTTGTCGAGGCGAGCTTTGTTGAGAGCCGCATCTTTTGAGCGGTTACCTACGAACCAGCTTATAAGACCACCAATAACAAGAGGCGTATTCAGTTGCAGCGGGATAAACATACCTAATGAGAAGGCAAGGGCAGGAACACCTAATAGGTTAAGAATAAGAGCCAATATGGCACCTACACCGTAGAGCAACCACGGAGCTCCTTCGCCCATCATGAGAGGTTCTATGACAGCTGCCATGGCGTTTGCTTGTGGAGCAACCAAGGCATTTTCACCGGTAAACCCGTAAGTCTTGTTCAGTATCAGTATTACACCGCCAACTGTTGCAGCCGATACTAAAGTGCCCAAGAATTTCCATGTTTCCTGCTTGGCGGGCGTACTGCCTAACCAATAGCCTATTTTAAGGTCGGTAATAAAACCTCCTGCCATTGATAATGCTGTACATACCACACCACCTATGATGAGGGCTGCAACAATACCGCTGGTACCTTTCAGGCCTATTGCCACCATGACAACCGATGCAAGAATTAGTGTC
Source organism: uncultured Porphyromonadaceae bacterium (assembly GCA_900538705.1). GTDB lineage: Bacteria > Bacteroidota > Bacteroidia > Bacteroidales > Barnesiellaceae_A > Barnesiella_A. The sequence goes on along the minus strand of UPZG01000001.1, from coordinate 1,246,322 downwards.
ATCAGTGTCATACCCGATACCGGGTTGCTACCTACAATGGCTATCGCATTGGCGGCAACAGTGGTAAATAAAAATGATATAATGGTTACAACAAAAAATGCTACCAGAGCTTGAGTGAAGTTGTGTATAACACCTATATAGAAGAACAAGAAGATGAGGATAAGAGCAAAAATTACACTTATCGATATATTTCTCATAGAGATGTCACGTTGTGTACGCGGAACTTTGGTGGTGCTTTCGCTGCCTTTATTGGTGAGTTCTTTCGATGCAAGTCCTATGGCACCTTTGATAATGCCCCAAGATTTTACAATTCCTATGATTCCGGCCATGGCAATACCGCCTATACCTATATAGCGGGCATAATTGCTAAAAATAACCTCGGGCTCGAGGGCACTGAGAAACATAGAGTCTACACTGGTCATACCCAATAGTGGGATGATTACAAACCATACGAAAAGCGAACCAGCGCAAATTATCATACAATATTTCAAGCCTATGATATATCCCAAACCTAATACGGCGGCACCGGTGTTGACAGTGAATACCATCTTCGCTTTTTGGGCAATTGTTTCTCCAAACGGTAATATACGTGTGGTAAGTACCTCGCTCCACCATCCGAATGTCGAGAGGCAAAAATCATATAATCCGCCTATCAGACCTGCCATAACAAGGGGCTTCACTTGGTCTCCGGCTTTTTCGCCCGACACGAGTACTTGAGTGGTAGCTGTGGCTTCGGGGAAGGGATACTTGCCGTGCATATCTTTGACAAAGTATTTGCGGAAAGGTATCAGGAATAAAATACCGAGAATACCTCCCAACAATGAGCTGAGGAATACCTCCATGAAGTTGACGGTTATCTCGGGATAACGGTCTTGTAAAATATAAAGAGCGGGCAGTGTAAAGATGGCTCCTGCTACAATAACTCCTGAACAGGCGCCTATAGATTGGATAATGACGTTTTCTCCTAATGCGCTTTTACGTTTGAATCCGTTTGATAGGCCTACAGCAATAATTGCGATAGGGATAGCAGCTTCAAAAACCTGACCTACCTTTAATCCTAAAAAGGCCGCTGCAGCCGAGAATATGACTGCCATAACAATACCCCATGATACCGACCATGCGTTTACCTCGGGATAGTTTTTGTCGGGTGACATAATGGGGGTGTATTCTTCACCCTCTTTTAACTCCCTGAACGCATTTTCCGGGAGCTCAATAGGTTGTTTCTTCTCTTCTTCCATTCGTATTATGTTGTTAGTTGTTGTCTCCTTGTGTAGTTGCAATACTCGTTACTCTTGTGACAGTAGATATTGGCACAGACATAGACAAGGTTGTCTTTACAAAAATAGTCATTAACTTGTATTGCGCAAAATACTCAGAAAAAATTTCATCAATATGTACGGTCGCTAAGATAGGGCTGTAGAGGACCGTTGAGTACAGAAAAAATGTATTGTTTTATTTTATTTGTAGTAGCAGCGGGTAGGTTTTGTGAGGTATACTTTTGCCGATATTGTTGGAGTGATGAAATAAAAAAGCTGTGGCCGAATTTTTTATTCGCCACAGCTCTATGAGAATATTCTTGTCAATCTTTCTGTTACAGCAGATATTGCGATGAGATAGATTCGTTGCAGTTTACGCGACGTATAGTATCGGCAAACAAATCGGCAATGGTAATGATATGAACCTTATCGCAATGTTTTGTGTAAGGGATACTATCAGTAAATATCATTTCACACAACTGAGAGCTTGCAACTCGTTCTGATGCAGGGTCGCTCATGACGGCATGACTGGCGATAGCTCTTACCGAAGTGGCTCCTCGTTCAATCATCAGGTTGGCCGATTTGGTTATTGTGCCGGCTGTATCTACCATGTCGTCTATTAATATGACGTCTTTCCCTTCTACTTCGCCAATAACAGTCATCTCGGCTACTTCATTGGGTTTGTTGCGTTTTTTGTGACATAATACAAGTGGCGCGTTGAAATACTTGGCGTAGGTGCTGGCACGTTTCGAACCGCCTACATCAGGCGTAGCAATAGCCATATTTTGCAAGTGAAGAGATTCTATGTAAGGGATAAATACCGAAGAAGCGTATAGGTGATCTACCGGTACATTGAAGAACCCTTGTATTTGGTCGGCGTGCAAATCCATTGTGATAAGACGATTGATGCCTGCGACGCTCAACAGGTCGGCAATAAGTTTGGCACCGATGGAGACGCGCGGTTTGTCTTTTCTGTCTTGACGTGCCCATCCGAAATAAGGTATAACGGCAACAATTGATTTTGCCGATGCTCGTTTGGCCGCATCGACCATGAGAAGCAGCTCCATTAAATTGTCGGAGTTGGGGAAGGTCGACTGTACCAAAAATACTTGGCATCCTCTTATCGATTCTTCAAAAGATACAGCAAACTCGCCATCAGCGAAGTGCTGTATGTTCATTTGCCCTAGTTCGCATCCAAGACTGTTGCATATCTTTTCGGCAAGATAGTGTGAATTGGTACCCGAAAATACCTTGTAAGGAGTAGTTTGATTCATAATGGTTACTATGAAAGTGTGCTGTGGTTGATTTTGCTGCAAAGGTACGTTATGTTTTTCTTTTATTGTATCATCATTGTCATATTTTTGTAGTAGGTATCGACGTTTTTGGGGCCGCCTTTATTTTCCATATCACCGCACCATAGCCATCTACCTCTGTGATAAACGGCGTATCGGCTTGTAAATCTTTCTCATCGTGGGTTTTCTCCAACAATTCGATTGCCATATAGCGTCCAGGAATGATTTGCATCATATCTATGGCGTGTTGGGGGATATATGTGGAAACTTGTGTCTTGTATGGCCCGAAATTGACAATAATTACCAATATTTCATTTCTCCAGTATCGTAAGAAGGCATATTGCTGATGTGGGTCGAAGTGGTTATGCCCGAAATTGACATACATCAAGTCGTAGAATGCGCCTTCCGAAATGGCTTTCTCCTTATTACATAAGGTGAGGACTTTTTTGTATAATTTGCGCAAGGAGCGTTGCTCGGGCAAGAGCCGTGTGATATTGCATTTGCCGTTGTTGTACCATGCTCGTACTGTTGGGACACTCCAATAGTCGAAGATGGTGGTGCGCCCGTCTTTCCCGCTAAAACCTTCGGCATCGTTAGCCGGTTCTCCCAATTCTTGTCCGAAGTATATCATGAAAGGCGCTTTGCTCATCATAGACGAAACGACGAGTGAAGGCAGCACTTTTGATGCATCGCCTGCATATTGCACCGAGGCAAAGCGTTGTTCGTCGTGATTTTCCAGAAAATTCAGCATACGGTCTATGTGGCCGTCGAGAGCTTGCCAGCAGTATGAAATTTGTGCTGCCGATACATCGTTGCATAATATAGCCCGCAGTTTGTCGTACAATCCTACTTTGTCGTACAAAAAGTCAAATCCTCCGTAGTTGAGATACGATTCATATAATCCAGGGTCGTATATCTCGGCAATAAACTGTATGTGTGGATATTTCTGCTTGACAATGTCTATAGCCCAGTGCCAAAATTCTACCGGTACCATGTGTACCATGTCGCAACGGAAAGCGTCTATCCCCTTGCTGCACCAAAACAGCAGTATGTCGCGCATTTTTATCCATGTATCGGGTATAGGATCGAAATGCTGTTGTCGCCAAGCCAGATAGTCGACACCGTAATTGAGTTTAACAGTTTCATACCAATCGTTTATGCCTGGGTAGGCGTCGAAGTGGTCGTTGCCGGTTGCTTTGGCCGGGAATTCATAATATGCATCGGGACTTTCCTGCCCGATATAAAAGTGAGGAGAGAAACGTTGTCTTGGTATATAGTAGAAATTGTTATTGGGGTCGAATTGTTTCTCGGTATTGTCGTATTCGCCAAGGTTGGTTACACCCTCAGGTAATTGGTCTGAATGGTACTCGCGTGCTACATGATTGGGAACAAAATCGATGATGACTTTCATGCCGGCATCGTGAGTACGAGCTACAAGCTGTTCAAATTCATTCATCCTGTTAGGAACATCTGTAGCGAGGTCGGGATCGATGTCATAGTAGTCGCTGATGGCGTATGGCGAGCCGGCTTTTCCCTTGACAATATATTTATTGTTGGGGTGTATGTTGTATTGACTGTAATCGGTTTGCGTAGCGTGTTCTATAATACCTGTATACCATATATGAGTGATGCCCAATGATTTTATTTCCGATAAAACTTTGGGGGTGAAGTCGTTGAGTTTGCCTACACCGTTTTGTGCGATTGAGCCGTGAGGAACACAAGTTTCGCAGGTATTTGAGAAGAGCCGTGGTAGAACTTGGTATATGATGATTTTCTGTTGCATGATGAAAAGCGTGTTTACAAATTTAATAGTTTGCGTTGTGCTTCGGTGAGCGATTCCAATACGTTTTTAGCGCTGTTATAGCCAAGTGAGGCAATTTTTTGTTGGGCTTTCAAATCAAATACGTTGTAATCGCCCACGTCTTGGTGTTCTATTAGTATGTCGCATAAGGCAATATCGGGAAAAACATTGCCGCACGCGAGATAGTTATATGCTCGCTCGGCAATAGCGATGATGTTATGTGAATATTTTTCGCGTTGCAGGGGAGTTACGTTTACACCGATAACTACATCACATTTGTCGCGTAGCGGTGTGGCCGGTAAGTTACGCAATACACCACCGTCGACATAGTTGATACCGTCTATTTCAATAGGAGAGAAGACGATGGGAATAGAGCAGGATGCTGCTATACTGATAGCGAGATCGCCATGGTCGAAGATGACACTTTTCCCGTGGTCGAAGTCAGTAACGGCAATCAGCATAGGCTTTTGAAGCTCTTCTATACGTTGGGCTTTGAGGTGATGGCGTAAAAATTCGATGAACTTGTTGTATTTTAAGAAGCCTGTTCGGGGTAATGTGACCTCAATAAGCTCATGCAAGTCCATGTGACCAAAGATTTTCATAATTTCTTGTGGGGAATAGCCATCTGAATACAAAGAACCCACGATAGAACCGGCACTTGTACCGGCGATAATATCGGGTTTTATTCCATATTCTTCAAAGGCCTGTAATGCTCCTACATGGGCAAAACCTCGCGCACCGCCACCGCTTAATGCAAGGCCTATTTTGTAAGGACGGCTTTCTTTTTTCTTCTTGTTGAATAAGAACATGCACTTTGTCGTTTGGTGCAGCGAATATACGCTTTTTTTATGAATATGCAATGCGTTGCATGCCGTATGTATTTATTGCAATAGGACAAAAATATTTAGTGCGATGTTTTGTTATAGGAGCTCTATTCTGTACCTTTGCAAAAAGAGTAAAAACAAGAATATGAAAACAAGAGTAGAGGATATAGCTCAAGCATGTGCGATTATGGAGCGCGGTGGTGTGATACTGTATCCTACCGATACGATATGGGGCATAGGTTGTGATGCTACCAATTCCGATGCTGTACGTCGGGTCTATGAAATAAAAAGAAGGTCTGATAATAAGGCACTTATAGTGCTTACAGATTCTATGGCAAAAGTGGAATTTTATGTTGATGAAATTCCCGATATTGCATGGGACTTGGTAGAGTTATCGTCCAAACCTCTTACGATAATATACTCGGGAGCACGCAATTTGGCATCCGAGCTTTTGGGCGAAGACGGGAGTGTGGGTATTCGTGTTACGCAAGAACCGTTTTCGCAAGCATTGTGCCGGCGGTTTAGAAAACCGATAGTCTCTACATCAGCCAATGTAAGTGGTGACAAGTCGCCTCGCAATTTTGCTGAAATTTCAGATGAAATCAAACAAGCTGTCGATTATATCGTAGAGGCGCGGCAAGATGAAGCGGGAGAAGCCCAGCCATCGAGCATCATTAAAGTAGGTAAAGGTGGTCTGATAAAAGTGATACGCGAGTGATAAGCAGTAAAGCTCAAATAGCAAAATATGTTTTGTGTGACTATGTGACGTCTAATATCGCATGGTTACTCTTCAATATAGGTAGGTTCTATATGCCTACCGTAGAGTCGGGCTATATTGAGTTGTCACGGTTTTTACTTTCGGCCAATGTTTTGTGGGGACAACTTTATATCCCTATGATTATGATGGCGGTATATTATTTGTCGGGCTATTATAATCAGGCCTTTTTCAAGTCGCGTTTGCACGAGCTGTTACTTACTGTGGTATCGGTCATGGTGAATACTCTATTTTTATTCTTTGCAGCTCTTATCAACGATATATCGCCATTACGTACCGAGAATTACGAGTTGTTGTTGCTGCTGTTTACCATACAGTTTGTTTGTGTCTATTCGGGACGCATTGCTATAACAGCCGATGCTACTACCAAGATACATTCTCGCAAATGGGAATTTAATACACTTGTTGTAGGTTGCGGAAGACAGGCTGCGAAATTGATGAACGACTTAAAGAATCGCAAAGAGTCATTGGGTTACCACATTGTGGGATATATAGACATAGGCGAGGGGGGATGTTCTCGTCAGCTCGATGCTCCGGTCTATCCCGACAATGACCTGCAAACGTTGTGTGATGAGCTTGACGTGAAAGAGATTATTGTGTCGCTCGATGATAATAATCACACAAGACTCAACAATGTCGTCAACAAGCTCTTCCCGCTGAATAGGCCTATTAAGATACAAAATGACAATTTCTATCGGTTGCTGGGGCGTGTGAGGTTATCGAATATTCTTGGTACACCGTTTGTCGACGTTTGCACATGTGCTATCTCAGAGGGTGAGAAAAACATCAAGCGATTATCCGATATTATCGTTTCGGCTATAGCGTTACTTATTATATCGCCTCTTATAGCAATACTCGCTATATTGATAAAGCGCGATTCAAAAGGTCCGGTATTTTATAGCCAAGAGCGCATAGGGTATCATCACAAACCTTTTAAGCTCTATAAGTTGCGTACAATGTATGTCGATGCTGAGTCGGACGGACAGCCTCGCCTGTCGAGCCCTAATGATAGACGTATTACCAACATCGGTAAGATTCTGCGTAAATATCGTCTCGATGAGCTCCCCCAATTTTGGAATGTATTGAAAGGCGACATGTCTATCGTAGGCCCACGACCCGAACGCGAATATTACATACAGAAAATCATGGAGAAAGCTCCATATTATACGCTGATGTATCAAATACGTCCTGGCATTACATCGTGGGGTATGGTGAAGTATGGTTATGCCCGTAACATAGACGAAATGATACAACGACTTCAATATGATATTATCTATTTGGAGAATATGTCGTTGTTGGTAGATTTGAAAATAATAATATACACGATTCGTACCGTTTTGAGCGGACGAGGAATGTAGAGCAAAGATGATGGAAACGATAGAGAATAACGGTAATAAAGATTGGTTTATGCGGGTGTTGCTTTGGAGAGAGCAACACATCAGTGAGCGCACCTTTGTACTGATGCTAAGTCTCTTTGTGGGCTTATTCACAGGCCTTGCTGCCGTTTTGCTGAAACAGCTAATTGCATGGATACAGCAACTCCTTATCTCACACATGGTACCCGATGGTGCCAACTATCTGTACTTTATTTATCCTATTGTAGGTGTATTATTGGTAGGTTTATATGTGCGTTATATAGTGAAAGATGATATATCGCATGGTGTGACACGCGTCCTGTATGCTATCTCGCAAAAGAAAAGTCGAGTAAAACCCCACAATATGTACACTTCGATAGTGGCAAGTTCGGTAACGATAGGTTTTGGTGGTTCGGTAGGTGCCGAGGCTCCTATTGTATATACAGGTGCAGCCATTGGCTCAAATATGGGACGCTTATTCAGAATGCCGCCTCATATCCTTATGCTTATGGTCGGGTGTGGCGCGGCTGCGGCTATTGCAGGCATATTCAAGGCTCCTATTGCTGGTATGCTATTTACGCTCGAAGTATTGATGGTTGATCTTACTACAACATCGGTACTTCCACTGCTCATATCGTCCATCACCGCTGTGACGGTTTCGTATATTTTTACGGGGACGAGTGCCGAATTTAGTTTCGTGCAGACTGAGGCTTTCATGATAGAACGTATTCCACATGTGATTTTGCTGGGTGTCTTTTGTGGTTTCGTATCGTTGTACTTTACCCGTATGATGAATTGGCTCGAAGACCGTTTCCGAATGTTGGGTGGTCCGTGGAAGAAGTTTGCATTTGGTTCGGCCATATTAGGCCTGTGTATATTTTTGTTGCCACCGCTGTATGGCGAGGGGTATGAATCTATCTTGTTGCTTCTGTCGGGTAATGTCGAGGAACTTACACAAGGTAGTATCTTCTATGCCTGGCGTGACAATATGTGGATTATGGCAGGCGTTATTTTGCTGATAGTTCTTCTGAAAGTATTTGCGACTGCGGCTACCAATGGCGCCGGTGGTGTGGGTGGAACATTTGCACCAAGCTTGTATGTAGGTTGCTTTGCCGGATTCTTCTTTGCTTATATTTCGGGCATATTCGATTTTGCACCGCATCTTTCCAATAAGAATTTTGCACTCATGGGAATGGCCGGTGTCATGTCGGGCGTCATGCATGCTCCACTTATGGCTATATTCCTTACGGCGGAGCTGACGGGTAGTTATGCCCTGTTTTTGCCGCTGATGATAACCTCTACAGTGTCGTTTGCTACTATACGCATCTTTGAGAAGCATAGTATTTATACTATGCGTTTGGCTAAGAAGGGTGAGTTACTTACTCACAGTAAAGACAAGGCTGTGCTTACGCTGTTGAAGATGGATAGTGTTATAGAAAAAGATTTCCTTGTGGTGCATCCGCAAATGACGTTAGGCGATATGGTAAAAGTTATTTCACAATCGCATCGTAATGTTTTCCCTGTGACCGACGAAGAGAACCGTCTATTGGGAATTGTTTTATTAGATGATATTCGCAACATCATGTTCCGTCCTACGTTGTATAAGCGCATGACGGTGCGAAAGTTTATGAGTGCACCACCGGCCCGTATCATGTTGGGCATGAATATGGAGACGGTAATGAAGACGTTTGACGACACAAATGCGTGGAATCTTCCTGTGGTCGATGAGGAGGGACGATATGAAGGATTTGTGTCGAAATCGAAGATTTTCAATTCATATCGTCGTGTGCTGGTACACTATTCACAAGATTAATAAGCTGAAAAAGAATGGAAAAGAAAGATTTGCGTATTATATATATGGGTACTCCCGAGTTCGCAGTAGAGAGTTTGCGGCTTTTGGTTGAACGCGGATACAACGTGGTGGCCGTGGTTACAATGCCCGACAAACCTGCCGGGCGTGGGCACAAGATACAGTTTTCGCCCGTCAAACAATATGCAATGGAACATCAATTGCCGTTATTGCAGCCCGAGCGTCTGAAAGACCCTGCTTTTATAGAGGCTTTGCGTGAGTACCATGCCGACTTGCAGATTGTTGTGGCATTTCGGATGTTGCCTCAGATTGTATGGGATATGCCGCCTATGGGTACTTTCAACCTGCATGCGTCGTTGTTGCCCCAATATCGTGGCGCCGCACCTATCAATTGGGCTATTATAAATGGTGAGAAAGAGACTGGTATTACAACCTTTTTCCTTACACATGAGATAGATACCGGTAAGATTATACAGCAGAAGCGTATTGCCATTGCCGATACAGATAATGTGGGTATTGTACATGACCGACTTATGGTATTGGGCGCCGAGATGGTGTGTGAGACCGTTGATAATATATTGGCCGGTACGATAAAACCTGTGGCACAGGAAGAATTGGCTGCAGGCGGTGTATTGAAGCCTGCCCCTAAAATATTCAAGGATACCTGTCACATAGACTGGCATTGCACGGTAGAACAAGTGTATAATCTAGTGAGAGGATTATCACCCTATCCGGCTGCATGGTGCGAGTGGGTAGCTCCTGACGGGCAGACGACGGGTGTAAAGATTTTTGAGGCTTCACGTCATGAGTGTTGTCATAATCTTACTCCCGGAACATTGCGTACCGATGGAAAGAAAAGTATTGAGATAGCCTGTACCGATGGCTTTTTGCGCATAGAATCATTGCAATTGTCGGGCAAGAAACGCCTCATGACCGAGGAGTTGTTACGTGGGTTTCATCTCACCAACGAGTATTCTGTACGATAAATAGCTGCGCATGAAGGTATTGTGTAGCATTGTGGGCTCGATAGCTTTGGTGCTGGGAGCATTGGGGCTGTTCCTTCCGTTATTACCTACTACGCCTTTATGGTTGCTCGCTGCTTATTGTTTCTTGAGGGGCAATCATCGTCTTTATAACTGGGCGATGTCTATCCCGGTGTTTAACAAGGTGGTGGTAACTTTTCGTCAGTATCGTGCCATACCGTTGCGTGTGAAAATTATAGCTATCTCTACGTTATGGATTACGTTATCGCTTTCGGCTTATTTTGTGGGTAGATTGTGGGTGGCGCTGTTATTGCTGGCTGTAGGAGTGGGTGTTACATGGCATATACTTTCATATAAGACACTATATAGAACCTATCATCAAAATCAGGATGATAAAGAAGCAACTTCTTGAATCCGCAAAGTTTTAGTAAGCGTTTTTTTCACCCTTGATAGCGTTGAGGACTGTGAGATAAATAATTTTCAGGTCGAAGAAAAAATCCCAATTTTCTATATACCACACATCGTATTGTACGCGCATCTTCATTTGCCAAAGCTCTTTTGTCTCACCTCTGTAGCCATTTACTTGAGCCCAACCGGTGATACCGGGTTTTATGAGGTGACGTACCATGTATGTGTCTATCAGTTTTGAATATTCTTCTGTATGCTTTATCATATGAGGTCTTGGGCCTACGACCGACATATCGCCTTTCAGCACATTCCAGAACTGGGGTAATTCGTCGATACTTGTCTTGCGAAGAAACTCTCCTACGCGTGTTATGCGCGGGTCGTCTTTGGTTGCCTGCACCTTGTCACTGTTATTGTTTAATTTCATGGTGCGGAATTTGTAGCAGTTAAATTCTTTACCTCTCAGTCCAGTCCTTTTTTGCTTAAAAAAGACAGGGCCTGGTGACGAGCATTTTATGGCAATGGCAACCGGAATAAATATGATAGGCGAAAATAATAATACGACACTTGAAAAAAGAATATCGAATCCTCTTTTTATGGCCTCGTTGATGGGGCTTTCAAGCGGTTCTTGTCTGATACTTAAAATTGGTACATCTCCGATGCGGTCGAAATGAAGACGACGGTGAATGTAAGGGGTTGTACCGGGAATGATGTAGAAATGGATCGCATGGCTTTCTGCGAAAAGCATAAGTGATAGTATTTTCTCTTCGGCATTGGTAGGCAAGGCACAATATATCTCATCAATGTTGTTCAAGATAGCAAAGTCTTCGACATCGGCAGTAGTGCCTCGATATAAAGGGTGGGTCTCCCGTAGTTCTTCATTGTCGTCGAAAATTCCCATGAGTTTATATCCGTAGCCTGTATCTGATAATAATTCTGCCTCTAATAACTTGCCCGAGCGCCCCGAGCCGATAATGATGACACGTTTGAAATTATATCCTTTACTGCGATATATTTTTAGTACTTTGCGGGCCAGTATCCACCATGCCGGTAGAAAGAATACAAAAATAGCGTAGAAACTCAGTATATATTGTGCCTTGGTTTCTGAAATTTCGGTAAAGAAATAGAGTAGGGCTAAAAAGAGTATGGCATGAGATACAGTAGCTTCTAAGGCTGTCTTTACCGTGTGATTGGCATATACAATACGTTGGTTGTGTATTTGGGAAAAAACAAAGGCGATGGGTAGATAGGCGATATTTATCAATGAGCATATCGTGGGATTGTAGAATCCATCATCGAAATTGAATATTCTGCACGATAGCAAATATGCCAAGTTGATACATATAAAATCGCCCAATACGACCAATATGCGCAAATAACGTCCGTATCTTCCTTTTGTTGCCATCTTATTTGTTATATTCTATATAGTCAGTTATTTCATGGTATTGCCGAAGGAAAGCATTGCTTTCTCTTCGTAAGATTGTTGGTGTGTACGAGAGCGTGTTACGATAAGCAACAGGTAACACTCATAGAGAGATACTTGTCAAACAAGAGGTATCTGTATAAAGTGTTTTTATACTTTTATAGTAGGCAAACCTCGTGCAATGCGATATGTCAAAGGTACATAGTCTTTCGGCTCACTTTCTGCGCCGCCTGCGTACACTGTGTGTATGGGGCTGAACCGATTTTATTCGGTACAGCCCCAACAGATGTATGAATTACTGTAACTTTTCGTCGATAAGTTTTATTTTTTGAGCTACTAACTCCATCTCGTCACGTAATTTCTTTATTTTCCGGTCTAATTCTTGGACAAGATGTTCGGCTCTCGACGACGAAAGATTGAAGAACCCTTTGTTATTCTCTATCGTTTGTATTTCGTTTTTCTTTGCCTCGTATATGCGCATAAGCTTATCGCGCTCTCTGTATAGTTTGTCTTGCGCATTATCGCCCATCTGTTGTATGCTGTTGGTAAAGTCGGCCATACGGTTGCGATTGCGGCTTATATTGAAGCGTTCATACAGGGTATCGAGAGTCTCTTGATATTCTTTATAGAGTTTATCTTTTTCTCGGAAGGGAACATGACCTGTGGCATTCCATTGAGCCGTAGCCTCTTTAAGCATCTTGCGGGCTGTTTCATCATCAATATCTTCGTTGATGGCTTTTAGGCGGGCAATGATGTCGCGTTTGATTTTGAGATTGGCAGTTTCAGTTTCTCGTGACGAAGAGAGAGCCTTCTTCTTTTGCTCGAAGAAATAGTCGCAAGCCTCGTTGAAGCGTTTCCATACAGCATCGGAGTATTTCTTGGCTACCGGGCCAATTGTTTTCCATTCCTTTTGCAGAGCTGTCAGTATTTCGCTGGTAGCTTTCCAATCGGTGCTATCTTTCAAAGCTTCGGCTTTTTCGCAAAGTTGGCGCTTCTTTTCGAGGTTGGCATTCATGCTCTCTTTGGCCTTTTTGAAGAATTCGGCTTTAGCCGCAAAAAATTTGTCACAGCTTAAGCGGAATCGTTCAAAAAGGGCTGTATTGTTTTTGCGTGAGGCGAAGCCTAAGTTTTTCCATCTTTGTTGCATGTCTAAGATGGCTTGAGTCTTCTCGTCCCATGCTGCATAACGTGTTATGTTGGGCAGCTCGGCAACGAGTTGCTCTATCTCTTCGCATAAGGCGGTTTTGGCAGCTTCGTTTTTGGCTTCTTCTTCTTTGCGATTTTCAAAGAATGCTTGGTAACGTTTATTTATTATAGTGGATGCTTCTTTGAAGCGTTCCCATATAGAGTCACGCAGCTCCTTGGCTACCGGGCCTATTTCACGCCACTCATTGTGCAGGTTTTGCAATTGCTTGAATGCGGATACTACATCTTCCTGTGTAGTAAGCTCTTCGGCATTTTTGCAGAGAGCCTCTTTCTGCTCAAGATTTTTCTTGAAATCGTAGTCTCTTAGTTCTTTGTTTATCTTCAGTAAATCATAGAATTGCTCGGTGTAAAGTTGGTATTTTTTCCACAACTCGGCAACGGCAGGAGCAGGCACATCGGTGATGTCTTTAAATTCTTGCTGTATTTGTTGCACGCGCTGGTATTGTTTACCTACTTCATCGGGATTGTCTATGATAGCTTTGAGCTCGTCGAGTAGGGCATTTTTACGAGCTAAGTTCTCTTCGCGTTGCTTGTCTAATTGTTGCAGGTAGAGGGCTTTGCGCTCTTTATATGTAGCCAGCAGCTCTTTGAGGCGCTCTTCGTAAGGGTCATAAGGTACAACAAAGCCCGACTCAGGTTGCCCACTCTCTTTATATGTTTTGTACGCTTCTTCTGTCTCTATTCGTTTTGTTTTGTAATAGTTTTGTTTGAGAGTGTCTACTTCATCCTTTATTTCTTCTATAGGACCGTTTACAAGTTCGCTTATGCGCGTGATAATCTCTTCGCGGCTCATGGGCGTAACTTCTGTTGTAACTTCTGCTTCGGCACTCTTCAATTCTTCTTCTTGTTTTGGAAGATTGTTGGCATCACTGGGGATGACGGGATCTAAATGGGTGTTTTCCATCTTTATATGTTTTTGCTTATGTTATCAATCCATTTATTTGGACTTGACAAAGTAATAAAATTATTTTGTCAAATCATAAAAAATAAACTTGATTTTTATGTAATGTTACTCTTATATAATATAATATGATGATTAATAAGTTGATGCAAATATAAACTTATTCTAATTATTTTGATTTTGAATGGTAATATATTGTAGAACAGTTTGATGGTGTGAATATATTGCGGGAGCATTGTCGCAACTTCTCACTGGTGAGGTTACGGTATTTATTCGTTTCTGTATTTATGTTGTTAGCATCGCCCAATAATTCGTAGTAAGCCAAGTTGGCGGCTTTATCGGCATAGTTCATGTTCGATACAAAATATTCTGTCTCAAAGCAGTTTACGGCCTTTGTTATCTCCCTTTCGCCTATATATTCCTGTCGTAATTTCTCTAACTCGTCGGTAATGGCTTGTTCTCCCTCTTCAAAGGAGATACCTTTATTGAGTTTGCCGTTGATGATGAACATACCGGGTTCTATGTCACCGCTTATAGAGGCATCGATGCTATTGAAGAGTCGTCTGTTCTGTACAAGTTCTTTGTATAGGCGAGACGAAGCACCTGTTCCCAAAATGTCAGAGAGTATGTCGTAAGCCTGATAGTCGTTGTCTTTTCTGCCACACATGTGATATGCCTTGATAATAGCATCTAATGGAACATTGCGCTCCACATGCAGTATATGCGGCTCTTTCTGCGGTGGCTCTATAGGAAGTATACGTGGTGCTATTGACCTGGCGGCTATGGGGGCAAACCACTTTTCACTCAGTGCAAGAGCATCTTGTAGTGCCAAGCTGCCCGATATGCACATGATGGCGTTATTGGGGGCATAGTGTGTGTAATAAAACTCTTTTACCTCGTCGAGACTTGCTTCTTCAATATCTCTTATTTCTTTACCGATGACAGGCCAACGATAGGGGTGTACCGTGTATACAAGAGGACGTAGCAATTGGTAAATATCGCCATATGGTTGGTTGAGGGTTCGTTGCTTAAACTCTTCTATTACTACGTGTTTTTGTATAGACAGGTTTTGCTCAGAGAATGCAAGACCTAACATACGGTCAGACTCTATCCAAAAAGCTGTTTCGGCATTGTGGGTGGGAACTATCGTATAGTAGTTTGTGATGTCGTTGCTGGTCCAAGCATTGTTGTCGCCACCGGCATGTTGCAGGGGCGTATCGAAGTCAGGAATGTTGACTGACCCTCCAAACATGAGGTGCTCAAAGAGATGGGCAAATCCGGTACGTTGTGGAGATTCGTCTTTCGAGCCAACATCGTACAGTATATTGATTGCCGTCATACGGGTATTGCTATCGTAGTGATGCAATACCCGCAAGCCGTTTGGAAGGAGGTATTTTTCTACCTTTATCATGTTCAGAATCTTTTATTGCATAATCTTCATAGAGATTATTTTTACATCTTCTTTGGGACGATCGGCTGAGTCGGTAGCAACTTTTTCTATTTTCTCAACTACATCCATGCCTTCTATTACTTCGCCAAATACAGTATAAGCTCCATCTAAGTGAGGTGCTCCGCCAACGGTTGTGTAAGCCTGTTTTTGTTCCTCAGAAAGTTTGGCAACCCCTTCACGTGCTATTCGCTCGTGCATTTCGGCAATAAGTTGGTCTTGTAGAGCTTGTAATCCTTGAGTGTCGCGAGCCCGACGCATAGCAAGTATTTCGTTGCGGTGTGCTTCTACCAATTGGTTGAAGATGGCTTGTTCTTGTTGCATTTGTAGTTGTCGCTCCACTTGCCCTATTTGTCCTGCGGGAATAACATCTCCTGTCACAATATAAAACTGTGAGCCCGACGAAGCCTTTTTGGGGTTCACATTATCACCCTGCCTTGCTGCTGCCAGAGCACCTTTTTTATGAAAATAGCGAGGATATACAAACTCGGCCGGTATGGTGTATCCCGGGTCTCCCATTCCAAGTCGTTGCCCTGGCTTGGCGTTGCGAGAGTCGCCGTCGCCGCCCTGTATCATGAATTTATTGATGACCCGGTGAAAGAGTGTGCCATTATAGTATCCTTCTTTGACCAATTTTATAAAATTGTCGCGGTGGGCAGGCGTTTCGTTGTATAACTTTACTTTTATGTGACCCATTGTGGTCTCTATATCAACGCATACATTGTCGTTGGCTTCCGTAGTGGTAGCTTTTTTCGATTCACAACTCATACCCAAAAATAGAATGATTAATAATATGAATAAATATCGTTTATTTATCATAACGGTTTTTATCGTGTTTCCTATATCTTCTTCAACTCTTGGTAGAGACGTTGTATGGGGAGTCCCATTACATTGTAATAGCTACCCTCTATACCTGTCACCCCTATATATCCTATCCACTCTTGTATGCCGTATGCCCCTGCTTTGTCCAGGGGTTTATAACGTGCTACGTAATAGTCTATCTCTTCGTCTGTAAGACGTGCAAAAGTAACGTGTGACGACGTGGCAAACAGACGTTGCATTTGCATAGTGGTTATGGCAACGCCAGTAATGACAGTGTGTGTGCGTCCTGACAAGTCGTGGAGCATGGCTCGTGCATGGTCGGGAGATGCAGGCTTCCCATATACTTTGTCGTCAAGCCAAACAATGGTATCGGCTGTAATGAGCAAGGTTGAGTCATCCATCAATTGGCGGTAAGCGTCAGCTTTCTCTTTGGCAATGTACAAGGGTATCTCTTCACCCTTAAGTGTGGATGGATATGATTCGTCAACCGATGGAAGACTTGTTACTTCATACTCTATTCCGATGCCTGAGAGTAGCTCACGACGTCGGGGCGAGTTGCTGGCAAGCAATATGTGGTAATGGGCAAGATTATCGAGCATAAAATGAGTTTTCTGACGGGAATTTGATTACCAACCGAAGGCTTTTTCGTCTTGCATCCAGTGGTTTTGAGCTTTCAGTATTTGTTCTATGACATCGCGGGCACAGCCATAGCCACCTTGTATGGGCGAAATGTATTTGGCTATGGCACATATTTCAGGCGCGGCATCTGCTGGGCAGCAAGGCAACCCAACAGCACACATGGCTTCGTAGTCGGGAATATCGTCGCCCATGTATAATACGTTCTCTGCCTTAATTTTTACCTCATCGAGCCAGCTGCGCAATACATTTATCTTTATGTCGGCTCCCATATATACATGTTTGATTCCGAGTGCTGCATATCGCTGTTCCAAGGTCTCACCTCTCGCACCGGTAATGATAGCTATGGGATAACCCGACTTGACTGCAAACTGCATGGCATAACCGTCTTTTACATTAACCATGCGGGTAGGGCCTTGCCCCGGGAATAATGGTATTGTAGAGGGTGACAATACGCCATCAATGTCAAAAACGAATGCCTTTATGAGGGAAAGGTCATAATCTATGCGGCTCATGGTTTGGTAGTTGGGTTAATGTTTGAATTATTGTTTCCGTTTTGCCCGTATCGTTCTATATTTAGGCTTATCAGCCGGTATAGCTCGGCTTCGGGTGTGCCTTCGAGTAGAGCAAGGTGTTTTCTCATGACGTTCTCATCGTGGCGTATGGCCGGGCCTGTTTGTGCTTTGAGTGGAGGCATCTGCTCGGCCTTCAGTTCAGTTTCGCGAATGAGTAATTTCATGACGTCGAAACTCAATCCTTGTGATTCGAGCAGATGTGCGGCAATGGCATACATATGGTTTGAGAAGTTGCAGGCAAATACTGCTGCCAAATGCACCGCCTTGCGTTGTGCTGAGTCACAACGCAACACATTTCCCGATATACACGATGCCAATGCTTCTATCCTTTGCAGAGCTTGGTCGTTCGACGCTTCAATAAAGATAGGTACGCCTTGCCAATCGGTTTTTCTCGTTTTATGTACGGTCTGCATGGGGTATAATACACCATATTGTGATGTTTTGTTCTTGAATATATCAGCCTCCATGCTTCCGGCCGTGTGTATCCATAGAGCGTTGTTTCCTTGTATTCTGTCTATGATAGTGGGTAATGCACTGTCACTTACCGAAAAGATATAAAGTGTAGCATCGTTACATATAGCTGTTATATCGTCGGTTACCGTGACATCTTGTCGCAACTGTTGCTCCAATGCAGCAGCTGCTGAAAGGGTACGATTGTATATTTGTACGATTTTACAATGGTCATTATCGAGAGCTAAGGCAAGTTGCGTTGCCATATTGCCTGCTCCAATAATTACGATGCGTTCTTGCGTTGGTATGAGGTTGTTGTTATTCATCTTACCACTGTGCGATGTGTACTTTTTCCCACATCATTTTGTCTTCATCAAAAGGTTTGCGCTCTTCATTCTTGTGGCCTATGGTTATGGCACAAAGAATGCCCATCTCTTCAGGAATAGAGAGCAAATCGCGTACGTAGTCTTCGGTGGCTTCGTCTCCTATAAATCTATTGCGTAGTTGTATCCAGCAACTTCCCAGCCCTAAGTCGTGGGCTTGCAACTGCATCAAGGTTGCTGCGATGGCACCGTCTTCGACCCATGCTTCGCTGCGAGTCATATCTACTGTGACAACTATGGTGAGTGCCGACCCGGCAATGGGGGTTGCACCGGCATCGCGGCATTCCGACAGTTGTCTCAACATCTCTTTATCTTCAACAACAATGAAGTTCCATGCCGTGGAGCGTTTAGAAGATGGTGCCATTAATCCGGCTTCAAGTATGGTTTTTACATCTTCGGCTGCAATAGGCTCGTCGGTATATTTGCGTATGCTGTGGCGTGTCAGCAGTAGTTCGTGAAAATTTTCCATAATGTTTTTTCTAAGATATATGCAAATATACGACTATTTTTGTTGCTCCAAAGTGATTTTTTGAGGTTAATTATACGCAAAACCAAAAATTACCGTTATTGTAAAGTGAGAAATTATTGCTTCTCTAATACAGATAAATTACATGTCGATAAAATATAGAATATTATTTTGTGTAATGGTGCTGTATGTGGCTGTACCCACGATGGCTCAAAACATAGTAAAGATAAGCGGTCGTGTTATAGATGCCGACAATCAGCCGGTTGAGCTGGCCATAGTGCGCATTGCTGGTACAACGACAGGTACTTCGACCAACTTGGAGGGAAAATATGAACTGAAAGTGGCTTCGGCCGATACGGTAAAGATTATATATTCTTGTTTAGGATATAGAGAGGAAGAACGAATATTGCGTAACCCGTCGGGCGAAGTGCGACTTGAAGTGCAGCTGCAAAAAAAATCATTCAGCTTACAAGATATTGTTGTTACCGAGTTCCGCCGTCAACAAGGTACTATGCAAACCATCGATCCCAAAGACTTTCGTTTGGTACCCGATGCGTCAGGAGGTAGTATAGAGTCGATGCTGGCAACTTTTGCTGGGGTCAATTCAAGCAACGAATTGAGCTCGCAATATTCGGTACGTGGCGGAAATTTCGATGAAAATATTGTGTATATCAATGGTATAGAGATATATCGGCCATTGTTGGTGCGTTCGGGTCAACAAGAGGGTATGAGTGTAATCAATCCCGACTTGGTGGCTTCAATTGGATTTTCGTCGGGAGGTTTTTCTGCCGAATATGGCGACAAAATGTCGTCGGTACTCGATATACGGTATAAGCGACCCGAGGCACTCGAAGTTTCGTTGTCGGGAAGTTTCCTTGGAGCAACAGCTTCGGTGGGGCATAGTATAGGAAAATTTACACAGTTACATGGTATAAGGTATCATACAAACTCTTCGTTGTTGAGTTCACTTGATGTAAAAGGTGAGTATGACCCGTCGTATTTCGATTATCAGACCTATATGACATATCAGTTCAACCCTCAATGGGAGGTTGCTTTTTTAGGCAATATAGCTATCAATAATTATCGTTTTACACCTACCGAACAGACTACCTCTTTTGGTACGGCATACGATACAAAAAGTTTCAAGGTCTATTTTGACGGACAGGAAAAAGATATTTTCGAGACCTATTTCGGTTCGCTTTCGTTGGCTTTTAATCCGGCCAAAAATCATCAACTGTCGTTGCAACTTTCGGCATTCCGTTCTAATGAATATGTGTCGTACGATATTGCGGGGCAATATTGGCTCGATGAGTTGGCAGGAGATGCTGGTACAGGAGCCGCGACGACAGAAGAGGCTCCTAAGGGCGATTTGGGAGTAGGTACATACCACGAACATGCACGCAACCGACTTATTGCAACTGTTATGTCGGTGGCACTTAAAGGGTCGCACCGTATAGGTGCTAACGATATTCGATGGGGGGTAACGTACAATAAAGAGCAGATATACGATTATTTGAGAGAGTGGGAGATGCGCGACTCTGCCGGATACACATTGCCACATGTGGGCAACGATATTCAAATGATTTATAATATCGTGTCGCAAAACGATTTGTCGACTAATCGAATATCGGCTTTCTTGCAAGATACTTACCGTTTGCGGTCGTCTATAGGCCGTTTTTATTTCAATGCAGGTATAAGAGCTTCGTATTGGGACTTCAATAACGAATGTATTGTCAGTCCGCGGGCATCGGTGACATTTATACCCGAGCGAAATGACCGTTTTACATTCAGAGTTGCGGGTGGTGTATATTATCAAGCTCCATTCTATAAAGAGTTCCGCGACACGATTGGCGATGGGCGTAATAACTTCTACGTACATCTAAACGACCAGATACGTTCACAACAATCTATACAAGTGGTTGCAGGCGGTGATTATACATTCAGGGCTTTGGACCGACCCTTCAAGGTCTCGCTTGAAATGTATTATAAAAAACTCAATGACCTTATACCTTATGAGGCGAATAACGTGAAGTTGTGGTATAGTGGCGTGAATGAGGCAAGCGGATATGCAGCTGGCATAGACTTCAAATTGTATGGTGAGTTTGTGCCTGGTACCGACTCGTGGCTCAGCGTGTCTCTTATGAAGACGCAAGAGATTATTGATGGTGTGAAGGTACCGTTGCCTACTGATCAGCGGTATAGTCTTGGGCTATTTTTCCAAGACTATGTGCCCAAACTGCCCATGTTTAAGATTAGTCTGAAAGCCATTTGGGCTGATGGACTAACTTTCGGTTCGCCATTGAAAGGCCGTACGGCCGGTTATTATCGCGCCCCGGCTTATAAACGCGTCGATGTGGGACTTTCCTACATCCTTATAGGCGGTGATGAACAATGGTCGAAATATGGTATTTGGCGACATATTAAAGGAGCGACGATAGGTCTTGACGTATTTAATATATTCGATTTTGCCAATGTCAATTCTTATACATGGGTTACCGATGTAAACAATGTGCAGTATGCTGTGCCCAATTATTTGACCCGCCGCCAGCTTAATTTACGGCTTGCCGTACAATTTTGACGATACTCTGGTATCTCAATTGAGATAATGACTCGTTTTTATAGATAAAATCCCCCTTTGTAGTGCCTTAACATTGGCAAACAAAGGGGGTAGAATTTTTCTTAAAAACGTCGCTGTATAGCGATTGGATGGTGGCTTTAACTTTCGAGCAGTTTTACGGCATCGATATACTGGGCAATGCCGGCGGCCACTTGTTTGGCAGCTTTCATGGCAAGTACAACGGTTTGTGGATGGTGTACTACGTCACCACCTGCAAAGACACCTTTGCGGGTGGTCATGCCATAAGGACGCTCTTTTATAATTACATAGCCATATTTATCGACATCGATACCTGTCGTTGTAGAGACGATACGATTGGCAGGCCGTGAGCCTATGGCGAGAAATATGCGATCGAATGCAATCTCTTTTTCACCATCGGGGGTATCGGCGCGGATACCTGTTACTTTGCCTTCTTCATTACCTATAAATTCTTTGGTAGAAGTTTGCCACAGGAACTTGACTCCTTCTTTCACGGCCTCTTGGTATTCCGAAGGTGTTGCCGACATTTCGGCTTCAGTACGGTGGTATATGATGGAAACACTGGCAGCTCCCATACGTAGAGCTGTACGGGCTGCATCCATGGCAACATTACCACAACCAATAACACCTACATTTTCGCCAATCTTCATAGGTACATGCGAACGATCTACAATATTTTGGTTGTAGATACTTACCATGTGTAGCAGATACGACGATTGCACAATTCCATGCAATTTAGCTCCCGGAACATTCAGGTCGTTAGGCAGTGAGGTGCCAGTACCAATGAAGATGGCATCGTAGCCCATTTCAAACATTTGGTCAACTGTAATATCCCGACCGACAACGCACTTGAGCACAAAGGTTACGCCCAGGGCCTCTATTTTTTCTATCTCTTTGCGTACTACAGCTTTGGGAAGACGATATTCGGGAATGCCATACATCAATACACCTCCGGCTTCCTCTTGGCTGTCGAATATGGTCACACCAAAACCTTGGCGGGCCAAATCGCCTGCAACTGTCAAACCGGCAGGGCCAGATCCTATTACGGCCACTTTGCCACGTGTCTTTTGTGGTAGCCGTTCCCTGAGCAGGCTCATGTCTGTATCGAAGTCTGCCACAAAACGCTCTAGTTTGCCTATCTGAATGCCTTTGCCTTTGGCATACAATACACAGTGTCCTTGGCACTGGTTTTCATGAGGACACACACGGCCACATATAGCCGGTAAATTACTTTTTTCGTTGATAATACTCATGGCAGCTCCCATATTACCCATAGAGAGTTGGTGTATAAAACCCGGTATGTCGTTTTCTATGGGGCAACCCTTGCGGCAGGATGGATTTTTGCAATTTAAGCAGCGTTTTGCTTCTGTTATAGCTTCTTTTATGCTATAACTTTCGTTGATTTCTTTAAAAGATTTTTGTGCCATAATTGAATGCTATTTCCCGTTTTGCTATCTTGACTTTGCAAAAGTAGGCTATTCTATCCGGTTTTTTATAACTTTATGTGTTAAATAATCATATATTCACAGTACTCCGACAAATAGTATAAAAAATATTTGTTTTTATTATTTTTATTCACGAATATTGCATTATAATTGTGGTGGCATGTCATAACATAGTTTAAGGCAGGTAGATATAGTTCGCCCTGTTACCACGTCTAAATATTTTGTTATTTCATTTCAAAGTTGTGCTCATTTTGTAATATGGAAAACACATCTTCTGAAAAAATTTTGAAATCATGGAGTGATGTACATGATAAATTCTCTGCCATGGGGATGGATACAGCGGTAGAAGAACGTAATGCAGCCATAGCGTTCTGTCGTTCTGTTTATGATACTATGAAGACATCTGCAACAGAGGCTGATTATGCCGATTTTCTTGGTATTTATGTTCAGCTTTTGATGTATGACGATAACCTTGTGCAAGAGGAAATAAGCCGACAAGAGGAGTTGCTTAAAATACGACAAAAGCAGGCCTCGGAAAATCGAGAAAAGTACTTTCCTCGTTATACCAATGGATTGTTCTATTTGGGATATGCATACATGCGAGCCCGCGATTCGTGGAAGGCTATGTCCTATATGGAACAGGCGGTAGAAAACGAACGTGTCATTAGCCGCGAGATGCCCGATGCCAAAACCAATGGTTTGGCATTAGCTACATATATGTTAGCTCGGGTATACGATACGTTTGCACGTAAGATTTTGGCAGAAGATGCATATAAGGATGCTATTGCCGAGTATAAAAATCTCGCTGATAAAACAACCGACAACAAGAAAATCTATGAGACTATGGCCGATATCATGGTGGAGTTTGCCGAATTTTATTGGTTTGTTCCTTTTATAAACAAAGCGTTAGACCGCTATTGGCAGGCTATAGAACTATATAGAAACTTATTACCTGACGAATCGATTGCATTGAAGTTGAAGGCGCTCTATGAATTGCTTATAAATAGATATAGTGCGATGGGAAACGAAGAGCAGTGTGAGCGATTGAGAAAAATGTTATTGACTTTTACCTTGAATTAACGATCTAGAATATTGGCTTTATGAAGACGTATGCTGTAACTCGCGATGCTATAGAATTGGATACTGTTTATCAGGCAATAGATAAAGAAGAGCTTGAGCAAAAAATAGCGCAGTATTATTGCGATTGCTATTGCTACAGAAAAGGAAAAGTAAAAGAAGAGATGTACAAAATTCAGATGGGTAATCAGCTAAATCCTACGTCTGAAGAGTATTGGGAGGCTAAACAAAATGTACTTTTCGAACAATATGGTGTTATGTGGTATTCTCCTGCTGAATTGAACGATAAAACGTATATAGATAATTTATGTGAATATAAGCCCAATATATGGGCATATGTTCGTTTGAAATTCCTTTTCAATCCCGTAGATTGTAAGTTGTTACTTCCATGGACGAATGTAAAAGTAACACTTAGTCATACCACACATGATTTTTCGGGAAATAACAGTTATAGCGAAAGCAAGTTGATTCCGAGAAAGAATGTACAGGAAGGTTCAAATCTGATTTTGTTTTTTGATTCGTTTTATTACGCATGGGGGCGTATCATGGTCGATAATGTAGACAATGAATCTCTCTCGGGCTGGTATTTGGAAGGCGATTTTTCCATTACACCCAAACAAGGGTTTTGGTCAAAAGATTATAGTATAGCCCCCTATACGACAGGACGCATCGGGTTGGAACTTGTAGCCGAAAAAGAACCTGCCATACCATTGGGATGCGATAATAGGAAGTTGATAGTATCGTGTTATAAGCGTGTTGCGATAGACGTGTTTGAGCTTGTCGAATCATTGACGTTACCACTGGACGGTATGCCCGACAATTATATCCCTTATGAAATAGGAGAAGAGTATACCGATGCAGTACTTAAACGTATCGTGTGTAAGAGTAGAAACTCGGCCGGCATGTCAGGACAAATAGAGCTTGTAAAAGGCGATATCCGTAATTTTTTATTCAAGACGGGTGAATATTATCGCTACTTTTTCTCTGATGTATATGTGAAAGTGTTGTTAACCGATGATACGGGAAAAGCAACAAACCTGGCCGACGCAGAGTTCTGTCGATATTGTATGGAGGTTATTCCGGCCAAAACAGATAATAATACTGTGCGGCGTTTGGCACAAACTTCAAATAGAGTAAGAGTCGATGCGCATCATATAATGGAAGAATGAATATGTTTGCATATAATGTAGCTAAAAGTTTATTTTTCATTTTTTGAAGTGTTATATTAAAGAATACTGTTTTGATATTGCTGAATTTTAATATCTTTGTACAAACTCTTAAAAAACAAAACAAATCATGTTGTTGTCATATCAATACGATGAGAATACAACATATGAGGTAGAAGTACCAGATAAGATGTTGCATGCTGCCCGGGGAGAGGATTCCCAAGGAGAGGCTGCGTTGGCAGTAGCTCTCTATATACAAGAAAAAAATTGGGAAGCACTTGAATTGATTGCCGAGTGGATGCATCGTGCCGCCGATAAAGGCAATAATGAGGCCGAAGAGTGGTTGAAAGATTATTATTTCAACGATAGTGCTTGTGACCCTTATTCCTGAAAATTTTTTAGTAACATTTTGATATAATAAATTACTTAATTATATGGGACAGTATAAATATCAAGAGCAGCAGAAAACCCATGAAAAACAACAAAGTGAAGTCGCTTCTGAAGCCCAGTATGGGAAGAAATGCCCTAACTGCGGTCATATGTGTGGCATAAATGATGTTTTTTGTGAGGAGTGTGGTATGAGTTTATCGGGAGGGGAGTGCCCTTCTTGTGGAACTATTGTGCAACCCAATTGGGAAATATGTCCATCCTGTGGTCATCCGTTACATGGTGATGCCTGTTCGTTTTGCGGAGCGCATTTGGATGAGCAAGATACTTTCTGTCCCGAGTGCGGTAACCCGCGAGGTGGCATAGAATGTCCGAAATGTCATACGCTCAATTTCCGCAGTTTCTGTCGGAACTGTAATGAGCCGCTGAATGATATGGCGCACCGTGAGGTGGAGAAGGCTCTCAAAGACCCCAAGTTCCAACGTATGCTGACATTGGCCAAAGAGCTTGCTGCATTGGAAGACCAGATTATGGAGGCACAAGAGCAAGGCTCGTCGGAAACAGCACCCGAACTGCCGCAATTGAGCGACGAAGATAAGGCTATGCTCGACCAATATAGGGATCTGATTAATATGGTGAGAAACATACCTGATACTCCCGAGCAGAAACAAGAAAAGCCTAAACAACAGCAGAAAGAGCGTAAGCAACTGTCAGTAAACACGGTTTCGCTCGAAGAGACAATAGCCATATACAAATCGAAGGTAGCCGAGATGCAAAAAGCCATGAGTGAACTTATTCCCGACCCGGGCTTGACACCTCAGGAACAGCGTAACTATTACTCTGCCAGAAAATTACCAGTGATAACGACTCGGAAAGAAAGAGTTCCCGAATATTGGATATGCAATTTATGCGGTTGTTATCATAACCAACCATCAGAGTGTGCACAGCCCGAGTTAGGAGGTACATGGACATATAGGGATATTACTGTGACCGAAAAAACATATCAATACCAAGAATAAAATAACTAACGATATATAAATCAACAAGATGAGTAATAATGCGCAAAATCCAAATAATGCCGACAAGACATTAAAACCGGATGCACCAGCCGATAAGACGTTGAAGCCGGATGTGGCAACCGACAAGACATTAAAGCCGGATGCACCAGCTGATAAGACATTGAAGCCGGACATGGCAGCCGACAAGACATTAAAACCGGATGCACCAGCCGATAAGACATTGAAACCTCAAGCGGCAATAGATAAAACTTTGACGGCACAGGTGGCCGATAAAACGCTGCGGCCTGCAGGCGATGATGCTTCGGTAAAGAGAGAAATGAAAGAACTCGAAGAGTCGTCGAAAGAATTCGAGTCGGAATATCTCCTTAATGGAGTTACCTACAAAACTATAAAGGTCCTCTCTACATCATCGGGAGAAGCCCGCATTTTGTTGGTCGAAAACAATGGAAAGCAATATGTCTTGAAACTCTATTATTATGGACAGCATCCCGACCATGAGATACTCGAAATGATACACAAAGTTGCTGGTAGCGGGTTGTTGGTAGATATTATTGCACATGGATATTGGACTAATCCCAAGCGTACCGATGAGCAACTCGACTTTGAGTTGATGAATTACTGTTCGGGGGGCTCTCTCGATAAAATCAATTTGCGTGGCAACGAGGAAAAGTTCAGGGAGATTGCTATTCGGGCGGCCTCCTCGATAGATTTCTTGAATAAGCATAATATATTGCATCGTGATATAAAACCCGGAAACTTTTTCTTTACTGATGAGTCGCAAACCTCTTTGGTATTGGGTGATTTTGGTATTGCTGTTAAATGTCCGCAAAATGGTTCTTGCCGGGTTGACACGGCGCGTACGCCTATATATGCAGCTCCTGAGTTTTATACGCACGTTCCCGGTGAACGCCCCGAGATTGATATAAAGAGTGATTACTATTCTTTGGGCATTACCTTGTTGAGTATATGGATGGGTGAGGCTAACATCGCAGGTAGCGAATCGGTGTTGTTGAAAAACAAACTCAACGAGACTTTACCATATCCTACCGATATGTCGGCTCACACGTTGTCATTGATAAAGGCTCTTACCCGATTGATGCCTAATAAACGTTGCGGATTTACCGAAATCGTACGTTGGGCAAAAGGCGAAAATATCTTCAAAGATGAAAAGGCAGAGCCCGATGAGGCTCAACTCAACATCGTATTTAATTCCGGTAAAAAGCAGGTGGCACATACACCCGAGGAGCTAGCTGCCTTTATGTTGGCCGACCCCGAGCTGGCTGTCAAGTATCTTTATACCGGTAAGATGACAAAATGGTTTAACGATGCCAAACGCCCCGAATTGGCGGTAAATATAGAGAGTATCGTAGAAACGCTTTATCCGAAAGATAAAACGGCCGGATTATATGCTGCATGTTATATGCTTGACCCGGCAATGCCTTATACAGATGTAAAGGGCAACCGTCTCGATAGCACAGAACAGATTGCCCAGTCGTTGGTAGATAATTTTGCACATTATAGCAAGGCTCTTGCCAATCCCAATGATGCCTTGTATATATATTTGAATGTAAGCGGTCTGAAGAGTATTTCCGATACTTATCCCAAATTATTCAAATCCGATAGTCGACGAGCTCTTTGGCAACTTATCTATGCGCTCAACCCGCAAATGCCATTTTATATATCTATGGAAGATGGCAGTAAAGTTGCATGTAACGACGGGGATGATGTTGTGAGAGCTGTTTACCAATCAGTCCCCGACGACGATAGCTGGAACGATTTGCGCAGTGAAATGTTCTTTGTATGGTTGGCACAGCGAGATCCGGCCGTAGCAGGTAAAATAAGAAGCCGTATAAGTGGACTCGATAATACAAATATGTCGCTTACATGGTACGTATTGTACAGCCTCAATCCCAAGGTGTCATATTCATTGCAGTTGGACGAGACTGCTTCCGATTACTACTTTACACATTCACAGGTTGCCGATTACATAAATCTTTGTCTTATCGATTATCTGGTGCTTGATGGCGACCCCGATACTATTATCAGAAACCTCACCGATATCAAAGACACCCGGTTGTACTATTACTTTAAGTCGAAAGAAATTTATGACGATAAAATAGACTGGATTTCTTATTGCATGGATGTGGAGTCAAAGGAGAATACTCGTAAGAACGGTCCGTATAGCTGGATTTACGGCGCATTCAAAGCCATCAAAGGGCTCGACTTCAAACCGTATTATTATTTTCCGAAGAGCAAGATATTGGTTACATCGTTGGATGAACTGAAAAAAGTTCCTTCGAGCGAAATAAAAGAAGAACTCAACAATCATTACCTCGAAGAATGGATTGCGACCTTCTTCCAAGAAGATCCGTTTGTCGACCTATCGCAGAAATTTACATATGAGAAACTTACGGTCCAGTATCTTGAGTTTATAGAGAAACTCGATAAAAAGAATGTCAACGTATCAAATTTCAGAAAAGCCACCAGTATTGTAGAGGTCAACAAAAAGAAAGTGCGGACGGCTTACGGATGGTTCTTGTTGATGCGTCTGTTGTTAGGTATACTATGTTTTGTTCCCATTATAGCATTTATTGTAGCGTTGATATGGTTCGGTTTGCCTTTCGATAGTAATCCTTTGAATGGATTTTCGGCTCCGGCCATCATAGGCATGACCATATTGTTTACTTTGGTTGTGTGGTTTGTAGGAGAGTTTGACTCGTGTCTTGGTAGTGTGATAATAGGATTGATAGCGGCAGCTGTTGTTTACTATGCGGTATACTTCGCCCTAGAGTTGATAATGCCGGTGGCTCGTTGGGTTCTGGTTGCATTGTTGGCTCTATTAGGTTTCTATATCTTGCGAAGTTGCTATCTAAAATTGCCAACTAAAAGAAGTGCAAACAAATTATTGTTTAATCCCTCTTTTGAAGAGAGTGGTCTTGAACCTCTGCATTTTACTTATAGGGCAAAGGCTGGAACCTATTTCGACTCATCAATAGCCGATGCGTCGCACGACTATGTCGACTATCTGAAGACAAATATGAAGTCGTTTGCTATCAGAGCAATACCTGTTATTCTGTTGGTCTGTGGATTGGCATACGTGTTCGTCCTCTTCACGCCGGCATTGAGCAGCGCTCTTCCGTTGAAAGATGGGGCAGTTGCCGAATCGGCACTGCAAGGTGAGTGGACAGGTACGTTTGAAGGCCGTCCGGCAACACTCGAAATTACTGAGGTTGAAGGTGACAGCCTGAAAGCAGTTATCAACGTACAGTATTCCAATATGATTGCCGAGCAACTCGAAGGAACTGTCGATATGGAAAACAAACTCATACACTTCGATGACGTAGTGTCGAATGGTAATTTGGATGGCCGCTACGATGCCATATTGAGCGACGACTTGAAGTCGTTTGAAGGAATGTATGAAAACTATACGACCAAGAAACAGGTAAAAATATCGTTTAGCAAATAAGTATAAATTATGTCTATAACATGCCCCAAATGCAATAAGCCCAACCGCAATGAAGCCATCTATTGTAAATGGTGTGGCTCGTGCGTAATTTCTAAATCGGCCGAACCGCTAAAAGAATTGGTTGGAATGGACGACATCAAGGCGCAGTTGCGCAAAATCATCAATACTTGCGAGGCGTTACAGGCGCGTTCTCGTCACAGTGGCGTTACATTCCGCATGGATTTGAATATTATCATTACCGGTAATACAGGAACTGGAAAAACAAAATTGGCCCGGGTTATCCATAAATTGCTGTATGCGTCTGGCATCGTAAAATCTCCTGAGCTTACAATTGTTGACGCAGTAGATTATACAGATTTCTCCGATTCAAAAAACTGGGATTCCAATATCGAGAAAGTAAAAGATGGTATTTTGTGCATAGAGAATGCTCAAAAATTATTACCGGCGGGTAAGTCAGATACTATTTCAAAGCTCGACAAGTTGTTTAGCAGCATGCCCAAGTGGAAGGGTAAGCCAATCGTTATACTCTCTGGTCTTCCCGATTTGCAAAAGTTTATGTCGGCCAATCCCGATGTCCGTAATCGCTTCCAATATCAGTTCGATTTGAAAGATTATACGGTTGAGGATGTTGTCGCAATATGTAAGAAGATATTGACGGATGAGTATCATATTGCACTCAATACCGATGCTGAAGAGAAGCTCGACCGTGTATTCAAGTATGAAAAGCGTAATTGCGGCGACAGTTTTGGTAACGGACACCTGGCGGCACAGAAGGCTTATAATATCTTGCTTTGTCTTAGCGAACGAGATAGTACATCGAAAAATCCGGTTGCTATTCCCGAAGATATTCCCGGTAAGGAGTTCCGGCCTAAGACTTATGAGGAGGTTATGGCCGAACTCAATGAGTTTGTGGGCGTAGATGAGATAAAGGAGACGGTACAGAAGATTGTCAATAAGATGGATATGGATAGGGAACGAAATGGCGCCGATGCCAAACGTGAAATCAAAGACCATTTCCTGTTTCTCGGCAATCCCGGTACTGGTAAGACAACCATTGCTCGTATTTTTGCTGATATTCTTAACTCGCTCGATGTACTTCCAGTCGGGCAGTTGGTAGAGGTATCGCGAAAAGATTTGGTATCGAATTATGTGGGACAAACAGCCAAAGAGGTAAAGGCCGCATTCGACCGAGCTATGGGCGGTATTCTTTTTATCGATGAGGCATATTCATTGGTGCAAGGCGATAATGATAAATTCGGTCAAGAGGCGGTTGATACAATGTTGAAGTTAGCAGAGGATAATCGCGGAAAGATTGTTGTCATATTGGCCGGCTATACCAAAGAAATGGGCGAATTTTTGAGTACCAACTCCGGCTTGACCTCTCGTTTCAATGAGACCGTCAATTTCCGCGACTATACTGCCGAAGAACTTACCGAGATATTCCGTGGAATGGTAAGGAAGGGCGGCTTTACTTTGGACGAAGAGGCAAATGAACGTATAGAGCACTATTTCCAAAAGATGTTTCTTACCCGTACACGCAACTTTGGTAATGCACGAGAAGTACGCAATACATACGATAATGCTGTCAAGAATCAGGCCAAGAGATTACAGGCAATCAGAAATACACCTCAGTACGATGCTTCGATGTTGTATGTATTGACCCGTGAGGACATTGAGGGTGATGAGGCTACCAAAGAAAAGAACGTAGATGACATCATGAAAGAACTCGATGAGTTTGTAGGTATGGATAGCGTGAAGAAGGAGATACGCTCTATCGCCAATAAAATCATGCTTAACCGCCGCATGATGGAGTTGGGACTGGCAGGAGCAGAGGCTCCTACAGTACACTTGGTAATAACAGGTAATCCCGGTACTGGTAAGACAACCATTGCACGCAAAATGGGCGAGATATTCAAGGCAATAGGGTTGTTGCCTTCAGATAAAGTTGTGCAACGTGAGCGCAAAAGTCTGCTAAGTTCGTATATTGAAGATACGGCTATCAATGTAGACAAGGCGTGTGACGAGGCTATGGGCGGCATCCTCTTTATCGACGAAGCCTATAACCTGATGCCGTTTGATGCCGGCGGCGGTCGAGACCAAAACGGTGCGAAGGCTGTAGATGCGCTCATGACACGCATGAGCAACGATGCCGGCAAATTCGTTGTTATTTTAGCCGGATACCGTGCCGAGATGGAAGAGTTCATCAACAATGCTAATCCCGGATTGAAACGCCGTTTTACGCACTTCCTACATATCGAAGACTATACGTCCGATGAGTTGCGTACCATCTATAAGCAGTTGGCTACCAAGAAGAACTATAAGTTCACGCCCGAAGCCGAAGAACTTTTGGAGAAGTGTATCGACGAGATGGTGTCGGCCAAAGACGAGAATTTTGGAAATGCCGGTGAGATGGTGAAGTTGTTTGACCGTACGCGTTCACGACAATCAGACCGTTTGGTGGCACATATGAATGAAAATATGACCCCTGATATGTATCTGACAATAGAAGCGAGCGATATACCGTACGATCCGCCTAAGAAAGTCGATGTCAACGAGTGTCTGGTAGAATTGAACAATCTGATAGGTCTTGACGCGGTAAAAGACGAGGTGCGAGGTATTGCCGATTACATCAACATCGAGCGTGGCAAAGCCGATGCATTGGGTAAGAAATTCGAGGGAATATCAGACCACTACCTGTTTATAGGTAATCCTGGTACGGGAAAAACCACCGTGGCACGCATCATGGGCAATATCTTCTATTCGTTAGGTATGTTGCCAAGCAACAAGGTTGTAGATGTTACGGCCAAAGACCTTATAGCCGGGTATATAGGGCAGACCGGTAAACAGACCGAGCAGGTAGTGAAACGCGCCATAGGCGGTGTATTGTTTATCGATGAGGCATATTCGCTCGATGATGGACCTCAAGGATTCGGTAAAGATGCTACGGCGACATTGTTGCGAATGTTGCTCGATTATAAGGGTAAGATGATATGTATTGCGGCCGGTTATCCACGCGAGATGCAAAAATGGCTCGATACGAACTCCGGGTTGACCTCACGGTTCAATAAAACCATCATATTCGAGGATTATAATGCCGACCAGTTATCAGAGATATTTTTAAACAAGGCCAAAAAAGATCACCTGACCCTCGATGCAGATGCCGAGAAAGCAATGCGTAGTTACTTTGATACTCTTTGTCGCAACAAAGGCCGCAATTTTGGTAATGCGCGTGAGGTGAATAACTATTTTGCAAAAGTGAAGATAAACCAAAGTGCTCGTTTGCGTAAAGCAATGGAGCTTCCTGATTTCGATAAAATGATGTTCTGTGAATTAAGGGCAGAAGATATGCTTGTTTAATAATTTAACAATTAATTGTATTGATTATATGGATTATAAAGAAATGCTGGCTCAGTTGCCGGGGTACGATTCTTTTAAGAAAGAAATAGAGGACAAGGTCTCTGATATAAGAATGGAGAAAAACCGAGGTGGAAATATGGGTCGTTTTTTCGATAATTATCTCTTTATGGGCGACTCTGTGGCAGATATGAGTACAGCAGCTCGTATGATGGCTGAGATTTTATTTGCCGAGGGTATGTTGTCTACCGATAAAGTGGTGACCGTGTCGAGAGCCGACCTTGTAGGTTCATACGTAGGGATGTCGAAGACTCTGGTAAATAATACTTTCCAAAAAGCGAATGGTGGAGTGTTATTTATCGGTAATGCTCATTCTCTTAAGTTGGGTGATAATGATTATTTCGGCAAGGAAGCCATGGATGCCATAATAGCAAATTTAGATGAGGCCAAAGGTCGTGTAGTATGTATTGCGGCAGGAAGCTCGTCAGAAATGCAGCAATGGTTAGAATCGGATAGGCGTATTGCCTTGCGTTTCAATAAAACTATTGTTTTTGGAGAATGAGTAAAAGAGCAGGTAAATAGAAGCTTGCGTCGGCATGGCAATGGCATTTACCGGTATAGATAACAATGTTTGTAATTATGGGTGATATAAGCCCGATAATCGATTTATTAAGACCATTTTGATATGAGTGATCTCGTAAAATGTCCTCATTGTAGTAAAGATATAGAAAACGATAGTTTCTATTGTGATCAATGCGGTGCGGAATTGATGTACTGTCCCAAATGTCATATTTTCGGGAAAGGTAAATTTTGTTCTAAATGCCGCACACCTCTTGTCCCGGCCAGCAAGGGGGCTTCGTCACAGCCGGTTGCTTCTAACACGGCCAATGGAACGCCGGCAAGTAGTAATAGTGCTGTTCCCAATCAACAACCTCCTGTAGTGACAGGTGGGAATATGAGCCAATCTACCTCAAAGCCATCTGCACAGCCTGGCATGCAATCGACCTTGAGAGACAATGTGGTAGCTACAAGGTTGGTGTGCCGGTCTGCCGGTATTACGCTTATGTTGAAAGATGGAGCCATCATCGGCCGTCGTAATGGCGAATATGCGCAGTTGTTTAGTAATCAACCTTATGTATCGGGAACTCATGCCAGTCTTGCAGCCTCGGCTCAAGGATGGACTATTACCGACTTGGGGTCTACCAATGGTACAATGGTCAATGGCAATAGCTTATCGGCAAATGTCCCAGCTCCTATCTCTATTGGAGATAAAGTCCGTATAGCTACGCTCGAATTTATTGTAGAATAAAAATGGAGAAGTTATGATATTACAGTGTCAGGTTGCAAGTGATGTAGGAAGTGTACGTACCAACAACGAAGATATCGCCTTGCTGACAGGAGGGCTTTATAGAGATGCTGTTGACAGTTTTGAAATAGAGTTACAGCCTATGTCGCGTTTTACGGCAATTGTGGCCGATGGTATGGGCGGATACGAAGGTGGTGAGATAGCCAGTGAAATGGCTGTAAAATCTTTTGATTCCTTTTTTACCGGATTGCCTGCCGGGTTGTCGGTCGACAGGCTGGTCGCTCGAGTGAAGTCGTGGGTTGCAGAAATGCATGCCGAGATAATAAGTTTTGGCGATGAACATCGCGAGTATGCCGGGATGGGAACGACAATGGTAGGCATGTTTGCGTATGAAGGTAAAATGTTCCGTATCAATATAGGCGATAGCCGTTTGTATCGTTTTAGAAATGGTATGCTCAAGCAGCTATCGGTAGACCACTCCATGCGTGAACTGACAGGCGATATGTCACAACCATCCAATTTGATATACAATTCATTGGGCGCTGGTGGTAAAGTCTTTGCCGATGTTGAGGAGATGACTTCTCAGCTTATATCGGATGACCGGTTTTTGATATGTTCCGATGGATTGAGCGATATGCTTTCTGATGAAGAAATAGCATCGTTATTGATAGGCAATGCCGATGTAGAGGCTCTTGTAGCTGCTGCCAAACAAGCTGGAGGACGTGATAATATAAGTGTTATTCTTTTGACGGTTTGTGAAGAAGCTCATGCTGACGATGAAACCAATACGAACGAGAAGTTCGATACGGATACGACGGAATTAAATGAGAATAATCTTGACGATGATACTGATATGGCAACAAAATCAGTATCGGTAGATAGATCGGCTCCCAGTAATAATGCAAATGCTATCTTAAAACCGGATAAAACGAAAAACCGATAGCGTTATATTGTGAGGATGAGTTAACTTTTAAAAGCAGTAATATGACAGTAAAAATCTCTTTGCATCCAGCCGGTGATGATAAGCTTTTTGGACAAAGCAAATGGTGGGGAAATCCTGAGCTGCCTGTTGATATGGAATATCCACATTACATAGGCGAGGATGGAGAAGAGTATCCGTTGACCTTTATTTGCCAAATAAATTGTTCTGACTTGGCTATATATGATACACCCCTTCCTAAAGAAGGATTGTTGTGTTTTTTTGCCCGCATAGATTATTATCTTGGTTATGACGACCCCGATGTCCCCGGTGAAGGTGTATGGCCTGCAGATGATGTCAGAGTAATATATATTGCTCCTGAAGAGTTACCGCGCATAGAAACAAAAATACTCATAGACGAAGACGATATGCCTATGGCCTTGCCTTGCCGGCGTATAGAATGGCAATATAGTGACAAGGGAAGAGAAGATTGTGATGGTCACAAATTGTTAGGTTTGCCCTTTATGATTCCGTGGGATGACTGGGATGCTCCATGTGAAGGGTGGAAAGTATTGTTGCAGGTAGATACAGATGAAGCTGATGATTTTACCCTTCGTTTTATGGACGATGGTGTCTTCTATTTTTTGATAGCTCCCAATGATTTGAAAAAAAAATGCTTCTCGCGTGTGCGAGGATTTATGATATCCATGTAATGTATCTGAGGGCATGAATAGAGAAACTGATATAAAATTGGTAGTAGAGAATAAAGAGTTGTCGGTAAAAGACAAAATAGAGCGGATTCTCTCTATCCAAGATAGTGTCGAGGCCGATAGTGCCGAGTACTATAAACTGGGGTGTATAGTGTTTGAAACAATACGCACATTGCTTCTGAATGATAACTATGAAGAGTGTCATCTCGACGATTTGCTGATGTGTGATTGTTTGCTTGCCGAAACATATTGGCATACATCTAAAGGTTGGTGTATAGCTCCATTGGCTCAAGAGATATACGATAGGCTTGTAGGGTTATTTGTGAAAGACGCCGAAAAGTTGCAGGCGTATTCGCAGGTGATAGCTCGTATATGTTATTGCTTGCAAGGAACAGGGCATCCGCGTTTGATGATGAAACTTATTGTCTTAAGAATCGGATATGAGAAATTGTTACCAGAGCCCGACAGGGAGGAGCTCGAAGCAATGGCCGAAAAGATGCTAAACCTTTCGCTCTTGACACAGTGTGATACATGGTATAAAGTTGTAGAAACAGATATATTGGAATTACTGAGTAGCGATAAGATAGATGCTATAAAGAGGGCGCCAGCCGATGGACTCCTTAAAGTAGACCCGGTTGAGTATACCGAACTGTGGGAGAAGGTTATAGACGAGGTTGAAGCGAAGGTTAATGAAGGGTTGGCCGATGAGCCTAAGCGAATGGGTCATTGCTTTACCTATTGGACGACAAAAGCTCGCGTTTTGAGAGATTATGGTATAGAATGGAAGTCTCCTTCATTGATGAATCCGCGCGTAGTGTTTGATTGAAACTCTTTGCATTTGCATCAGTCAAGCTAATAATAGTAGTATTTACATGTGCGTTTTTACATCGGGCGATATATTGTTGATGAAACATAATAGTTTTATGTAAGATTTCATTATTTGTTGTAAGTGTTAGAAACTATTTCTTTTGTCTGATTATAGTAAAAATAGTCGTTGTAACTAAATTTTTATATTTATTTCGCGATTTTATCGCGAAAATGTTTGTATATAAAAATATTTTACTTATATTTGTAGCGAAGAACCTTTTCATCATACTTGTTATATGTTCAGTCGGCTGGTGCGTGACGCATCGGCCGGTTTTATGTATAGGATAGCTGTATGCACATGGCGAAGATTTTATTCATAATAAAAATAGTAAAAATGCTCATCGTGTCTAGATATGTTCTGCAAAAATGTTTATCTTTGCATGCAATAAAATTTAATGCTTCATTATGTCATTTATTGCAGATAAGGTAGTGATGGATGGGCTTACGTTTGATGACGTACTTCTTATACCGGCCTATTCCGAAGTTCTTCCCCGTAATGTCGAGTTATCGACAAGGTTTTCACGCAATATCAGTTTGAATGTCCCCATTGTTTCGGCCGCTATGGATACGGTAACCGAGGCAAAGTTGGCTATTGCCATAGCGCGAGAGGGTGGCATTGGTGTGATACATAAAAATATGTCTATTGCCGAGCAAGCTCGACAGGTACATGCCGTAAAACGTGCTGAGAATGGCATGATATACGACCCTGTGACAATTACTCGTGGCTCTACGGTAGCTGAGGCTCTGGCTATTATGAAAGAGTATCACATAGGCGGTATACCTGTTGTCGATGAAGACAAAAAGCTGGTGGGTATAGTAACTAACCGTGATTTACGCTTTGAGCGTAATTTAGACTCTTTGGTCGATGATGTAATGACAAAAGATAATTTGGTTACAACCTCTCAGTCAACAGATTTGCAACAAGCAGCCGATATACTGCAACGATACAAAATAGAAAAGTTGCCCGTTGTCGATAAAGATGGTCGGTTGGTTGGATTGGTTACCTATAAAGATATTACCAAAGCCAAGGATAAACCATATGCTTGTAAAGATAAACTGGGGCGTCTGCGTGTCGCTGCTGGTATAGGTGTGACAAAAGACTCTATGCAACGAGCCGATGCTTTGGTTGAAGCAGGTGTCGATGCCATAGTTATAGATACGGCTCATGGCCACAGCAAGGGCGTCGTAGACGTATTGAAGGCAGTTAAGGCCAAGTATCCCGACTTGGACGTCGTGGTAGGTAACATTGCTACAGGCGAAGCTGCCCAGTATTTGGTAAAAGCCGGAGCCGATGGCGTGAAGGTAGGTATTGGTCCGGGTTCTATATGTACGACCCGCGTTATTGCCGGAGTGGGAGTTCCACAACTTTCGGCCGTATATGATGTGGCAAAAGCTCTCGAGGGTACAGGCGTTCCTTTGATTGCCGATGGAGGTATCAGATATTCAGGTGATATTGTCAAGGCTTTGGCGGCAGGAGCATATTCGGTAATGTTAGGCGGAATGTTGGCTGGCGTAGAGGAGTCGCCGGGCGAAACTATCATATACAATGGCCGTAAATACAAATCATATCGTGGTATGGGTTCGCTCGAAGCAATGGAGAAAGGTTCAAAAGACCGTTACTTCCAAGAGGGCGAAAACGATGTGAAGAAGCTTGTGCCCGAAGGTATTGCTGCACGGGTGCCTTATAAAGGTACGTTATATGAGGTCGTTTATCAAATGATAGGTGGTTTGCGTTCGGGTATGGGATATTGTGGCGCTCACAACATAGAAGAGTTACACAATGCCAAATTTACGAGAATAACGACCGCCGGTGTAACAGAGAGCCATCCGCACGACGTAAACATAACGAGTGAGGCTCCCAATTATAGTCGCGGATAAAGTCTGTGATGTATTGCACTAAGAATTATTTATATCGGGGCGACAGACAATTTTTTGTTTGTTGTCCCGTTTTATGACAATAGAAAAGCAAATAGTAACGTGCTCATGGTTATGGGCTAAGCAAAAGATAAAGGAATGAAAAGACAATGGATGTTGGCGGCATTTGTCATTGCCGGATTAAGCATGTTTGCCAGGGCTCAAGAGAATGACCCTGTCTTGATGACAATCAATGGAAAAGATATTACGAAATCGGAATTTGA
Source organism: uncultured Porphyromonadaceae bacterium (assembly GCA_900538705.1). Classification (GTDB taxonomy): domain Bacteria; phylum Bacteroidota; class Bacteroidia; order Bacteroidales; family Barnesiellaceae_A; genus Barnesiella_A. The sequence goes on along the minus strand of UPZG01000001.1, from coordinate 1,207,062 downwards.
GTATATCTACCACAAGAACAATCGGCAGCAAGTAGATACCAATAGTATCGACGAATATCTACCTCTTTTTATCAATTATAAGCTTAAAGTAGATGCTGCCGAGAAAGCTCATATAGATACAACAGCTGCATTTCGCACCGAATTGAACGGCTATCGAGACGAACTGGCAAAGCCCTATCTGATAGACCGTGAGATGGAAGAGAAACTTTTGCACGAAGCCTATGACCGTCTCAAAGTGAATGTGGAAATGAGTCATATCCTCTTTTCGACCATGAATCTCCCAGATGCTGCAGCTCGCGAGGAAGTGCGTCGTAAGGCTACAGAGGTGATGCAACAAGCTCGTGCCGGAGCCGATTTTGCTGCTTTGGCTGAGAAATATTCAGACGATCCCAGTGCTAAAGGTCGTGGCGGCTATCTTGGTTATGTAAAAGGTGGAAAGTTGATATATCCTTTTGAAAAAGTAGCTTTCTCGATGAAACCTGGTGAAGTGTCAGATTTAGTAGAGACTCGTTTCGGCTATCATATCATAAAAGTACACAATGTGCGTCCCGATATGGGGGAACGCTTGTGTGCCCATATCTTTATACAGGTACCTAAGAATGCAACTCCTGAAGAAGTGGCCAGCAAGAAGGCAGAAGCCGACGAGATATATAAAGAATTGCAAGAAGGAGCTGATTTTGCAACTCTGGCACGAGAAAAATCGGATGATAAGTCAAACGCTGGTCGTGGCGGTGAGCTCCCATGGTGTGGTGTAGGCGATTTTGTTAAAGAGTTTGAGAATGCTGCTTTTGCATTGAAGGAGAAAGGCGACATATCGGCACCTGTACGTTCTATGTACGGATTCCATATTATAAAATTGCTGGATACCCGTTCGTTGTTGCCATTTGACCAGATGCGAAGTTCTCTTGAGCAACGTATCGCCCGAGATGAGCGCGGCAGTATGGCGCGAGAATCTATGATAGCTAAATTGAAACAACAATATAATTATTGCTGTGATTCAGTACAATTGGAAAAAGTTGCAGCATTAAGCCATACAGGGAAAGCAGATTCTGCATTCGTAGCGACATTAGAGCAAAGTAATGCCGTATTGGCAACCTATGGTGACAAGCAGATAACAGCATCGGATGTTGCTGCAACACTCGAGAAGAGTCGTATCTTTGCTACCCAAGATGCCAAGCAGGCTGTAGCTAATACTGTAGATCGTCTGGCATCTCAAGGAGTGATAGAGTTGGAAAAGTCAAATCTCGATAAGAAATATCCCGATTTTCGTAACCTTATCAATGAGTATCGCGATGGAATGTTACTTTTTGAGATAAGCAATAAAGAGGTGTGGGGAAAGGCATCGACTGACACCGAAGGATTGGCCCGGTTTTTCAAAAAGAATAAAAAAAGATATACTTGGGACGAACCGCGCTATAAAGGTTTTATAGTATCATGTGCTAATGATACCGTAGCAAGAGAGGTAAAAAAACGCATGAAGAAGTTCTCATTTGACGATTCTGTATCAGAAATAGAGAAAGAGTTTAATACCGATTCTTTGACGCGAGTTTCTATTCAGAAGGGATTATTCGTCAAAGGAGATAATGCTATTGTCGATGAGTTGATATTCAAAGGTGAGCCTGCACAACGAGATGAAAAATTGCCTGTTGTTTTTGTTACAGGCAAAAAATTGAAAAAGCCTGAGGCTTATACCGATGTACGTGGACAAGTAACGGCCGATTATCAAGAATATCTCGAAAAACAGTGGGTTGAACGTCTTAACGATGAGGCAACGGTTGTAATAAACGAAGATGTATTAAAAACAATTAAGTAATAAACGAATCTGATTCTTTCGTTGTACTTTTAGGAGCGAATGATTGCTCATAAAAAGTGAAAGGTATATTATATACAATGATAGTGAGCATCCTCATGCTAGCAGCATGGGGATGCTCCGATAATCGAACCGACACAAAAGATTTGTTGGTGCGTGTAGGTAATCATACTTTGTCTCAACGACAACTTGAAGCCGATATGCCAGCCGGTTTGAGCCCTGAGGACAGAGCTGCTTTTACCAAACAATATATCGACGATTGGGTGTCGTCTGTTTTGTTGTATGATGTAGCGCTGAAAAATCTACCCGATGTCGAGCGGTTAGATCGCCTTGTCGACGATTATAGGCGCGACCTGTTTGTCTATGAATATTGTAGCCGGTTAGCCGACGAGCGCGTGGAAACTGATATACCGGAAGACTCTATACGATTATTTTACGAGGAGAACAGCTCGCATTTTACTTTGCATAAAGCTATTGTGAAGGGAATGTTGCTGAAAGTACCCAAAAATGCGCCTTCGTTGTCGTCGCTTCGTACATGGGTCGCATCGGGCGCGCAAAGTGCCGTAGAAAAAATAGAGAAGTACGCCATTAAGAATGCCATTGGGTATGACTATTTTTATGACCATTGGGTGTGGTTTGACGATGTGAAAGATAATATCCCATATGATTTTGGTAACGATGACTCTTTTTTACGACAGCATAAAAATCTTGAAGTAACGCAGAATGACAATATCTATTTATTGCATATTAGCGAATATCTTACAGCACAGTCGGTTATGCCATACGAGTTTGCGCGTCAGCGTATAATCGAGATATTGACTAACCGCAAGCGTGTGAAGTTTAACGAGGAGTTAAAGCACGAAGTGTATGATGATGCTGTGCGAGAGGGACGTATTGAGTATTTTTATGGTGACACGTTGTCTGTTACCGAGAATGTGAAAAAATGATAAATAATATACTTATGAATTGCCAACTGAAATCTTTTAGCTTTGCAATAGGCATGATATTAGCTTCGGTAGTATCGTTGTCGGCACAGAATAATGTTATAGACGAAGTCGTATGGGTAGTAGGAGATGAACCCATATACAAGTCGGAGGTAGAAACTCAAATAAAACAGATGCAATATGAAGGCCAGAAAATCAATGGAGATCCGTATTGTGTCATTCCAGAAATGATGGCTGTGCAAAAATTATATCTGCACCAGGCTAAGTTGGATACGATTACGGTCAATGAAAGTATGGTGTTTCAGCGTGTCGATGCTCAGCTCAATTTTTTTATTGACCAACTTGGTTCTAAAGAGAAGGTTGAGGAGTATTTTAGAAAACCCATGACATCTATACGTGAAGAGTTGGCCGATTTTGTGCGCAATAACAGTATTGTACAAGAGGTGCAACGCACATTGGTGAAAGATGTAAAAGTAACGCCTGCCGAAGTACGTAAATATTTTGATAAACTTCCGTCCGACAGTATACCCACAATACCATTGCAAGTAGAGGTACAGGTTATTTCGATATATCCCAAGGTGCCTCAACAGGAGATAGACAATGTAAAGGCTCGCCTTCGCGAGTTTTCTGAGCAGGTCAACTCGGGCGAGCGTGAATTTTCTACACTGGCCATCTTAAATTCTGAAGACCGCGGCTCGGCTCTTAGAGGTGGAGAGACCGGATTTTTAGTAAAAAGTTCGTTGGCACCTGAGTTTGCTGCAGTGGCTTTTAACTTGACAGACACGAAAAAAGTTTCTAAGATTGTCGAGACTGAGTTTGGCTTTCATATTATACAGCTCATAGAGAAACGTGGGGATCAAATAAATTGTCGCCACATATTGCTTAAACCTCATGTCTCTCAGAACGATATAGATGAAGCTGTGCATACGTTAGACTCGATACGTACCGATATAATGAATGATAAATTTACTTTTGAATCGATAGTTCCGTACGTGTCGCAAGACAAAAACACCCGGTATAACGATGGCTTGATGACCAATACAAATACCGGTTCTACTCGTTTCGAGATGAGCGAGCTGCCGCAAGATATTGCTAAGGCTGTTGCAGGTTTGGAAGAGGGCGAGATTTCTCGTCCTATTACTACCATTGATGTGTCAAACAACAAGGAGATGGTGGTTCTTGTAAAGTTGCGCTCGCGACGTCCGGTTCATAAAGCAGATTTGTCTACCGATTATCAGGTTATTGCCAATATGCTCGAGAATCATAAACGACAACAGATTTTGACTGAATGGGTTACACAGAAGCAGCGGGAAACGTATGTCAGAATTAAAAAGGAGTGGCGTAATTGTGATTTTGAGCACGATGGTTGGGTAAAGGAGCGCTAATTCACACCCACGCATGTAGTATTTGATATTCCACTATGAAGAAAGTTTCTCTATTCCCTTTGCTCCTTCTCATTTTATGTGCGTCGACGGTATGGGGCTTGCCCAAGGAATCGGAGGTGACAGCCACCAACAGTAGAAGTGCTAAGAAAGAGAAAGTATATCTTCTCCATGCCGACTCACTTACTTTCGATGCCGATAAAAGTGCTGATTACCGGGTATTACATGGGAACGTGCAATTCCGAAAAGATAGCATGTACATGTATTGTGACAGTGCCTATTTTTACGAGGCTAATAACTCCCTTGATGCCTTCAGCAATGTACGCATGGAGCAAGGCGATACGTTGTTTATATATGGTGACGTACTGTATTTTGATGGTAATGAGCAGATTGCGCGCTTGCGAGACAACGTGCGCATGGAAAATCGCAATGTTACTTTGTTTACCGACAGCCTCAATTATGAGATGCGTCCTAATATAGGATATTTTTTTGATGGTGGTTCTATTGTTGATGAAAAGAATGAACTAACATCGCTCTACGGACAGTATTCGCCCGACACGAAAGATGCTATTTTTAATTATGAGGTTGTGCTTACTAACGACAAGTATGTGATATATTCCGATACACTGACCTACAATACCAATACCAAGATAAGTTATTTGCATGGCCCTTCGACAATAGTATCGGATAGCAATACAATACAAACGACCAACGGATGGTATGATACCGAGGCCGATCATGCCATGCTTCTCGACCGTTCGTTGCTTATTGGTGACAATCGTTCGCTTACGGGAGATACTTTATATTATGACCGGAATCGTGGCTTTGGCGAGGCCTTTGGTAATATGCGCATGGTCGACTCCCTGCAATATATCATTATGGAAGGTCAGTATGGTTTCTATAATGAGTTGACCGATTTGGCATTTGCTACCGATAGTGCACGTGTCATGGAGTATTCGCGAGAGGATACGCTGTACCTCCATGCCGATACGTTGTTGTCGTTTATCGATATAGACTCTACCCGTATTGTGAGGGCTTATTATGGCGTGCGGTTTTACCGGGTAGATGCGCAAGGCGTATGTGACTCTATGCAATACGTTGCGCGCGACACGACCTTGTCGATGTATGATAATCCGATTATGTGGAGTGGAAATCAACAAATTTGGGGCGATACCATACGGTTGTTTTTCAATGATTCCACTATCGACAGGGCGCATGTAATCAATTCGGCTTTTGCTACCCAATGGAAAGAGGGACCCTATTATGACCAGATGGCGGGTAATGAGATGAAGGCCTTTTTTGAAGGTGGTGAAATGCGACGCATAGAGACATCGGGCAATGTGTTGACCATTTTTTTCCCGCAAGAAGAAGATTCTACATTAATAGGTATGTTTAATGCCGATGCAAGTTTCTTGAATATATTTTTGCGTGATAACAAGATGGAGAAGATGATTATGTGGCCGCTTGTTACTGGACGCATGTATCCGATGGAAAAGCTAAAGAAAGATATAATATATTTGCCTCGGTATAAATGGTATGAGGCAGAACGCCCCCAAGGCCCTCACGATATATACCGGAAAACATCCTCGGCTGTAAATTCGTCAGAAGCAACCGAGGAGCGTACTGGGGGACATAAATTCAATTTATAACAACGTTGTGTCATGAGCGATATAATACATCTTTTGCCCGATTCTGTTGCCAATCAGATAGCAGCCGGTGAGGTGATACAACGGCCTGCTTCGGTTGTGAAAGAATTGGTAGAGAATGCCATCGATGCCAAGGCTACGCATATCAGTATTATCCTGAAAGAGGCTGGCCGTACGCTTATACAGGTAATAGACAATGGCATAGGTATGTCACAGACTGATGCCCGACTGGCTTTTGAACGGCATTCGACATCTAAAATCCGTCAGGCCGACGATTTGTTTTCGTTGCATACAATGGGTTTCCGTGGAGAGGCCTTGGCCTCGATTGTGGCTGTTTCTCAAGTGGAGTTACGGACGCGTCGTACCGAGGATGAATTGGGCACATGCTTGCGCTTGTCAGCATCGAAATGTGAGTCGCAAGAGTGTATAGCAATGCAGCCTGGCAGCAATTTCTCTGTAAAGAACTTGTTCTTTAATGTGCCTGCTCGTCGAAAGTTCTTGAAGAAGGAATCGGTAGAGTTGAGTAACATAATCAACGAGTTTGAACGTGTCGCATTAGCAAATCCTGAGGTGGAGTTTGTATTGATACATGACGATAAAGAGCTATATCGTCTCCCATCAGGGACGCTTCGCCAGCGTATCGTTTCACTTTTTGGAAAAGGTTTTAACCAGCAACTTCTACCAGTAGAGGTACAAACATCGGTTGTTTCCATAAATGGTTATGTGGGGAAACCCGAGGCAGCGCGCAAGCGTGGAGCCTTGCAATATTTGTTTGTAAACGGGCGTTACATGCGTCATCCCGGTTTTCATAAGGCCGTCATGAAAGCATACGAGGAGCTTATTTCAGCCAATGAAATGCCCAACTACTTTCTATTCTTTACAGTCGAGCCCGATACTATCGATGTAAATATACATCCTACCAAAACTGAGATAAAGTTTGAGAACGAACAGGCAATATGGCCTATCGTGTTGGCGGCTGTAAAGGAAACCCTCGGCAAATTTTGTGCTGCACCTTCTATCGATTTCGATATGGCCGATGCTCCAGATATACCGGCCTTTACACCAGTTAGCCATGTTACACCTCCGTCGCGTGGATATGACCCATCATATAGCCCGTTTAAAAAATCCGGTGGAGCAGGGGGGGCATCGGTAAAACGCCCCGATTATGACTGGCAGAAACTTTATGCCGGGTTTAACGATGCTAAAGACGACGTGCCTACCAATGGAGAGGATGGTACCCCTCAATCGTTACAACCTGCAGACTACTATGCGGATTCTATCGGTAGTAATGATAATGAAACGCGCCAACCGAGCCTTGGCATGAATTTCGATATGACAATGACAACATCGTTGTTCTTGCAATTTAAAGGGCGTTATATTGTGACTCCATCCAAAACTGGACTGTTGTTGGTAGACCAGCATAGGGCTCATGTCAAGGTTCTTTTTGAGCAATATATGGCGCGACGCGATAAGCAAAATCAGTTACCGTCACAGAAAATATTATATCCAGAGCTGATTCATCTGAATCCGTCGAAGGCTGTCCTAATGGATGAGATACAACCGGTCTTGCAACAACTGGGATTTGATATATCGGACATGGGTAACGGTTCATATTCGGTTTGTGGTGTTCCTGTGGGTATAGAGGGAATCGATGTTCAGGTGTTGCTAGAACAAATGTTTCTTGCCGTAGAGTCGAAAGAACGTTCTGTAGCAGATGATATTTTCACGCGCCTGGCTTTATCATTGGCCGAGACGGCTGCTATACCTGTGGGACAAGTATTGTCGGGTGAAGAGATGGAACGGCTTATAGGCGATTTGTTTGCCATTGCGGCCCCAAATTACACACCCGATGGTAAGGCTGTGTTTACTATTATAACGACAGAAGAGATATCCAAGCGGATGTAAGTAGTGATATTTGTATCTGCTTTATATATTACGGTAGCCGACAGTTTATAAAAAGAGTTAGTCGGCTACCGTAAATTATTTTTATGATTATGGTCAAAATTTTCTCATCTCTTCTATAGCTGGCAATACTTCGCCCGTATATTCGTCAAATAATCCACGGTGTAAATCTATCCGAGCATAGAATGGCTCTACAAGAGTCTCTTCGGGATACCAATAATATACACCGGTCACTTGTTCGTATCGTTTGAGTAGTTGCACGAGCTCGCGTAGGAAAGTTGCTTGTCCTTCGGGGGTAAACGGATAGTCGCATGTCGTATTGCCGTTCTCGGTATAGTCACTTTTTTGGTGAGGATAGGCTGTCTCTACTATCATGATTTCCTTATTGGGAAATGCATCTTGCAAAGATTGTAAGGTCGTTGCGAGTCGTGACAATGAGCCGTGCCAAAACGGATAATAACTCAGCCCAATGACATCGTAGTCAATATCAGAGACTTTTTGGTAGAAGCGCAAGGCAGTCTCACTATCGCCGCCACGGTCGGTATGAATAATAATCTGTGCATCGGGGCATATCTCCCTGCATGCTTGGGATGCATTTTTCAGATACGACAGTAAGTTATTCCATTGTGCGGGCGTATTGGAGGGTTCATCCCATACGCTTACACGGCCACTTTCCCACAGCATCCCTGCCGTTATTTCGTTGCCTATTTGTATTTGTGATGGTACAATACCATGTCCTTTTAAGGTAGATAGACTTTCGCGAGTGTATCTATAAACCTGTTTTGCCATTTCGGAGGGAGTGAGCGATGTCCATGCTTTTGGCGTATATTGTTTACCGGGGTCGGCCCAAGTATCAGAGTAATGGAAATCGAGACACACCAGCATGCCTGCATCAACACAAACTCGGGCTGTCTTTATGACGTATGCCATATCTTGGCAGGCTTCGCTCTGCATGTCGGGGTCAACAAATAGTCTGATACGTGCTATATTGAAACCTTTGTCATAGAAGTATTGCGGAATATTCTCTATCGGTAGGCCTTTTTCGGTATATATGGCATGGTTTTCTTGGTATACCAGCCACTGAGACAAATCGGCTCCGACAAATCGTGTGGGATTCTCAGATGGTACCACGATGGTATCGCTTTTCTTATCACATCCGGTACAAATTACCATGAAGAGACATAGTAGGGCAAATAGAATATTGAAATGCTTCATATATATATATATATAAGTATTAACGTGGTGAAACTCCTATGCCGGGTGTATTGTCGAGCGTGACTTTCCCGTCAATAATTTGCATGCCATTGTAGCAATCGTTAGATATAAGGAGGTTCCCGTCTAAGTCTGCCCAATCGGCGAGTGGCGATAGTTGTGCAGCTGCCGATATGGCACATGATGTTTCGGTCATGCAACCAATCATTACTTTCATGCCTATAGTACGGGCGGTGATAGCCATGTGATATGACTTGTATATGCCGGCACTTTTCATAAGTTTGATATTTATGCCGTCGTAAGCGCCATAGATATGGACAATATCGTCGGGCCCTTGTATAGCCTCATCGGCAATGATAGGCAACGGACTATGTTCTTTGAGCCAGGCCGTCTCTTCAAGCATCTCTTTGGGTAGTGGCTGTTCTACAAAGAGACAATTTTGAGAGGCGAGCCATTCTATCATTTCGAGAGCTTTGTGTTTATCTTTCCATCCTTCATTGGCATCGACACAAATTGGCTTGTCGGTTAAGTTTCTTATGGTTTCTATTGTCAATCGGTCGTTTGGGACTCCAACTTTTACTTTCAATATTTTGTAAGGAGAAGCTTCTCCTACCTTTTGCTGGACTATCTCAGGGGTATCTATGCCTATTGTAAACGATGTATAGGGCGTTTTTTGTGGTGATAGGCCCCATATTCTGTACCATGGCTGTCCCAATAATTTTCCGACAAGGTCATGCAAGGCTATGTCTATCGCAGCTTTAGCCGAAGGATTGCCCGGAGCAACATGTTCTACGTAATCGAGAATCTCTTCCATGCAGAAGGGGTCGGTAAATTGTGATAAATCTACTTTCGACAAGAATGCGCAAACACTCTCCTGCGTCTCGCCCAAATATGGAGGCATGGATGCTTCGCCATAGCCGGTTACTCCATCATATTCTAAAAATGTGAGAATGTCGGGTGTATGGTTGCGTGAATTTTTCGATACAGTAAAGGTATGAATCAGGTCAAGTCGATATGGACGGAACGAGAGTTGCATGCCTTTTTTTTGTATAACATGGCATGTATTGTCACCCGACCCATCTTTGTTGGGTATGGATGTTATGTTGCTGCGTTGTATAAACTCGGTTTTATTCATAGATAGTCGATTATCAAAAGTACCATGGATGCTCAGCAACGTGCATGATGCCAGATGTTCCTATAGCGGTGATGATACGTCGGGCTGCCAATATTTTTCTATCTTCAAAAGTGTCATCGGAAGGAGAGAGGCTGTTTGTCTTTACTCTTCCCGAACTTTGTATATACTTCCCATTTTCGAGGTAAATAGCCACGTGATTAATGCGGCCGTCGTTATTGCCGAAAAATAGAAGGTCTCCTTTCTGATATTCCTCTGGTGTAGAGATATTATCAAGAACGTCACCTGTACCAGCTTGCTGTGAAGCGTCGCGCTGCAATATAATGCCTTGTGAGAAATAGAGCATGCGAACCAGACCCGAACAGTCAACTCCTTTTACAGAAGTGCCACCCCAGAGGTAGGTAGTTCCCGTCATCATGATAGCTTCTCTTTCGAGACGGTCCATATCGGGACTTGTATGTGCCCATGAGTAGAAATCGGTTACTTTGTCATGATGCACATATCCTTTGCGTCCGTCAGGTGTCAATACTTCGATATATCCATTGACGTCGTTTTCGGAATATTGTTGGAATATACATCCTAACACAAGGTCGCTCACCGGGTGTGTCTCGTTGCCATCGTATGTGTTGTAGATATATCCTTGCATACCTGTGAAGATATATCTACGGCTTTCTTTCCACATTTGCATCTCTGTGGCAGATTTAGTTGCTATCGACGAATAGTGCATCCACCCACAATATCCATCAGGCGTCATGATTCGTCTCCATTCGTTTGTAGTTGTCAGAATCTGTACGGGAGTCCCCATGGTAGCTTGTGAAATCATTTCTGAACTGTGCCTTGGTTCAGACCTCATATGTGCGCAGCATACGGCTACAATACCCCATGACGGGCTATCTTGGGCTATTTCTTGATTATAACTATTGGCCATTGATAACATTATGACAATGATGAGTAGATGGTATAATGAGTTCGCACAAAGTTAGTCAAAAACTTTATATAGCTCACTGTGTGTTTATAGCCATCATCTGTGCGACGCTTTGCCGGTGAGGTTTATTTTCCCTATTCCTTTGTATAGCAAACAGATTAATCCTAAGACGATAAAGGGGATGCTGAGCAGCTGACCCATATTGAAAAGCATAGCCTCTTCAAAGGCTTCTTGGTTTTCCTTGACAAATTCCACCACAAAGCGGAATGCAAAAATCGTTGTAAGGCAATATCCGAAGAAAAATCCGCGGTGTAGTTCTTTGCCCTTATACTTATATAGCAAGTATCCTCCTATGAAGATAATCAGGTAAGCTATGGCTTCGTAGAGTTGTGCGGGATGACGAGGTATGTTGTCGACTTGCGAGAAGATAATACCCCAATCGCTATCTGTAGCCCGCCCTATAATCTCGGAGTTCCAAAAATTACCTATGCGTATGCAACATGCTGCTATTGGGGTAGCTATGGCAATGTTGTCGAGTGTTTGCCACATATCGATACGGGTCTTGCGCGAATATAACCACAGAGCAATCATTAAGCCAATAGTGCCACCGTGGCTTGCCAATCCCAAATAACCTGTAAAGGTGTAGTTCCCGTTGGCATCGGTGCCGAAAGGCAGAATGATTTCTAACGGGTGAGCCAGGAAATATCCCGGTTCATAGAAGAGGCAGTGCCCCAATCTTGCCCCTGCGACAATTCCTATAAAACCGTATATAATAAGTTTCTCAAAATCTTTGCTCGACAGTCCTTGCCGTTTATAGAGGTGTTGCAAGATAAAATAGGCGGCGGCAAGTCCTATGAGCCACCACAACGAATAGTAACGTATTCGCAGTACTCCTATATTGAACAAGTCTATGGCCGGGTTCCATTCTAAGGCACAAGGTATTATCATAGCTCTTATTTTTTCTTTATATGTGGTATTCGAGGAAATAATTTTCTGAATCTTATCAAATAATTGGTCACATTACTGCCTGCGATAATGAGTGTTACGGCTGTGACAATCATGATAATGCCGCAGCTCACACGTACGGTAAGAACTTCACCAAATACTGTTACACCGAAAAATACGGCAGTCAGCGGTTCTAATGCCCCCAAAATGGCTGTTGGCGTAGAGCCTATATATTGTATGGCTTGGGTAGTGCATAAGAACGATACAGCTGTAGGAAATATGGCTAAAGCAACTATGTTGCCCCAAAGATGCCAGTTATGAGGGACTTGTAGTTCTGTACCGAATTTTACCCGTACAAAAAATAGGATAATTCCAAACACAAGCACATAGAATGTTAGCTTCAAAGTCGCAACATTTTGCAGCTTGGGGCGATTTACCCCTACAATATATAGTGCGTAGGAGAGAGCCGAAGCCATCACTAAGGCAACACCCACGATATTCAAGGTAGAACCATCGGTGCTTTTATAAAGCATTGATATGCCTCCCAATGCAAGCAGTATGCATAATATTGTCAGGGTATTAAGTTTTTCTTTATATACAACAGTCATGATGAGAGCTACCAAAATAGGGTAGACAAATAGTAGAGTAGAAGCAATACCGGCTTCCATATAATTGTAGCTCTCAAACAGGGTCAGAGAGGAGATAGCGACCAATAAGCCTAACAAAATAATGGGGACTATCTCGGTGCGATGCAAACGGAACGACCTGCCACGGGCTTTCAGCATGATACCCAATACGGGAATTGCAAAAAGGTATCGGAAAAAGAGTACCGAGTCGGGGTCCATGCCGTCACTATATAGAGGTAGTGCAAAGAGCGGATTCATGCCGTACGAGGCAGCAGCGATACACCCTAATAGGTATCCTTTGAATTTACTACTCATTATATCAGCTTTATATTTTAGGGCCTGTTTACAATCTCTATTTGTTGACGTACCGATTCTTCATGTATGGCTTGAATAATTCTTTTCATAAAATTACCATCCATCCCCAGTTCTATGGCTTGTGCTATGCGTTTGTTGAGCATTTCATCGTAACGTTGGGTTTGTAATATTTTCATGTTATGTTCTTTCTTATATCGGCCTATCTCTCTCGATGTACTCATCCTTTGCGATAAGATGTTGAGCAACTTTTCGTCGAGCATGTCTAATTGTCTCCGTAATTCAGAGAGAGTTTCAGTTGCTTCTGTCGTATCTCGTATTACTAAAGAACGTATGATATGCCCCAATGCTTCGGGCGTTATTTGTTGCTCTTTATCACTCCATGCAGCCGTAGGGTTGCAATGAGATTCTACCATAACACCATCATATCCCAAATCCATGGCTTCTTGGCACAATGGTGCAATAAGTGACGGTTTACCACCCATATGGCTCGGATCGCACAGTACAGTGAGGCCGGGTATGCGCAATCGCAACTCAATGGGAATATGCCAATGGGGAGGGTTGCGATAAGTTTGTTTTTCGTATGAACTGAATCCCCTGTGTACTACTCCTATACGTCGTATACCGGCATTATAGATGCGTTCTATGGCTCCAATCCACAACTCGAGGTCGGGATTGAGAGGATTTTTTATCAAAATTGGTATGTCGTACCCCAACAAGGTATCGGCTATTTCTTGTACTGAGAAAGGATTGGATACAGTGCGGGCACCTATCCATAAAATATCTATGTTTGCTTTTAAGGCTTCCTCGGTATGTTGCTTGGTTGCAACTTCGGTAGCGACAAGCATGCCGGTCTCTTCTTTTACGTGTTTCAGCCACGTTAGCCCTTCCTTACCAACACCTTCAAAACTCCCAGGTTTGGTGCGAGGTTTCCATATGCCGGCTCGGAATATCCTTACACCTTGGGCTGATAGTTGCCGTGCCGTATTGAGTACTTGTTCTTCTGTCTCGGCACTACACGGGCCCGCTATGACTATGGGTCGTCTTGGCTCTACTTTTTGTGATACAATAGGTTGTAAGTCATCCATATATATCGATGCAGACATTGACTATAAACTTAATTATCTTGGTTGACAAGCTTGTTTTTATGGCGCAAAGATAAAGCATCTTTTGCAATAAAAGAGCCGTTAAGGAGAGTTACACCTGTGTAAATATAAAAATAGTTTGCATGGTCTGTTGTTTTGTTGAGTTCTGAAAAAATTTGTACCTTTGAAAACAAAATATATAGTAAGCATGGATACGCCTCGTGAAACATTACGTAAAAGCATAATGAATGCTTTTACAAGTACATTGATGAATTTGCAGTCGCAGCAAGTCACGCTGAGCGATATGTATGTTCGTATTCAAGAAGATGACGAGCCTCAATTTGTCATATATGACGATGCCGATAATGTGTTGTTATCGACGCCGTTGGATGGATGGAAAGAATGGAAAACGGCCGAAGGTGCAGATGATAGAATGAAATCTTTTGCGTCTTTGCTTGAAGAGACGGTAAATATTCCCGAAATATATGGCTTGTTTGACAGTTTCGATTATGATGCACCCTTTTCATTATTGCTTGTAGATGAGAATATGGATGTGATAGCCGAAATATTCACCATAGATCATGAAAATATTCTTTTGGGTGACGATTTTTGGGAAAAGATGGATAAAGAACTCGATGAGTTTTATGAAAAACTCATGAGCGACGTGCGCCGGAAATAGGGAAGTCGATGACACAACCGTTATGAAGAGATAAAAAACGGAAGTGAAAAAAAACAGCATAATTATTTGAATATAGAAAGATAAACAGTAATTTTGCGCTCCTGTTATGGCGCTGCCTTTTTGAGGTGAGAGCCTATTAATAGCAAATTGAATATTAACTAAATAGTAATCGTTAAAAATGAACGTTTCACACAGTAACATCGACAACCTGAACGCCATTATTTCCATAGAATTGGAAAAGCCCGATTATGAAGAGAAAGTAAATAAATCGCTTCGTGCCTACGGTAATCGTGCTAATATACCCGGTTTCCGCAAGGGCCATGTGCCTTTCAGCATGTTGGTTAAGATGTTTGGCAAGGCCGTTAAAGCTGAGGAGATCAATCGGTTGGTGTCGGAGTCGCTTTACAACTATATCCGCGATAATAAATTGGATATTCTGGGAGAGCCTATGACAGCCGAAGATCAGACAATAGACCTTGAAAACGGCGAGAATTTCACATTCCGTTTTGATATTGCTTTAGCTCCCCAAATAAATCTTACGGTAGACAAGAGTATCACCATACCTTATTATAAAATAGCCGTGACGGACGAAATGGTTGGCAAGCAAGACGAGGCTCTCCGTGCACGTCAAGGCAAACAAGTAACAGTAGATGCGTTGAGCGACGAGTCAGATCTTGTGAAAGGTTCTATGGTAGAGCTCGAGAATGGAGTAGCCAAAGAGGGCGGTATAGTAGTAGATGCTACTATCATATCGCCCAAGTATCTGAAGGGTGATGAGAAAGCTAAATTCTCGGCTGTAAAAGTAGGTGATAAAGTTGTGTTTAATCCTGATGCTGCCTGCGAGTCGTCTGTAGCAGAATTGTCATCGATGCTCAATATCGACCGTGAGAAAGCTGCCGATGTAAAGAGCGACTTTGAGTTGACAGTTACTGAAATTATGCACTTGCAACCTGCCGAACACAACCAAGAGTTCTACGATGGCGTTTTCGGTAAGGATGCTGTAAAGAATGAAGAAGAATATACGGCAAAAGTGCGTGAGATGATTGCTGCACAATTGGCTCCCGAAAGTGACTATCGTTTTGGAGTAGATGCCCGTAAGATATTGGAAGAGAAGGCAGGAACAGTAGAGCTCCCTGTAGATTTCTTGAAACGTTGGCTTATTGCTACCAATGAGAAATATACAGCCGAAAATATCGACGAAGAATTTGCTAAGATGGAAGCCGACCTTAAGTGGCATCTTATCAAAGAGCATATCGCTCGCGCTTTTGAGGTAAAAGTCGATGACGAAGACCTGAAAGCTCTTGCATTAAGTGTAACGCGTCAGCAATTTGCACAATATGGCATGGGTAATCTGCCCGATGATGTGGTTGCTAATTATTCGCAAGAGATGCTTAAGAACAAAGATTCGCGTAATCAACTCATAGATCGTGCTACTGAAGCGAAGATACAGAATGCCATAAAGAATGCTGTTACTCTCGACGAAAAAGAGATTTCGGCAGAAGATTTCGGCAAACTTTTTGAAGCGTAAATATTCAATTTTATATTTTCAGCCCGGTATGCAACCATGTGTATCGGGCTGTCGTTATAATTATTGTAGCATGATAGATTTCTGCAACTATTAGTAATATATTATAAACAAGGTTGCGGGCGAGGAGATATGGCGTGTATAAACTGAATTTATTATTATCTTTGAACGTAGAAACTACAAACCATAAAAAGATATGAATAACGATTTTAGAGACTTTGCCGTAAAGCAAAGAGGTATAAACGGTCTTGCTTTTGACCAATATGCCCAGTATATAAACAGCAGTTATATGTCGCCTACCATTATGGAAGAGCGTCAGTTGAATGTAACTCAAATGGATGTCTTCTCGCGATTGATGATGGATCGTATAATATTCTTAGGTACTGCCATAGATGACTATACGGCCAATGTGATACAAGCCCAGTTGCTCTATTTAGATTCGGCCGATCCCGGTAAAGATATATCAATCTATTTCAACACACCTGGAGGGTCGGTATATGCAGGCTTGGGTATTTACGATACCATGCAGTATATCGGATGCGACGTCTCGACCATATGTACTGGCATGGCGGCTTCTATGGGAGCGGTTTTGCTGGTAGCAGGTACTAAGGGCAAGCGTTTTGCTTTGAAACATTCACGCGTGATGATACATCAACCCATGGGCGGTGCTCAAGGCCAAGCATCGGATATAGAAATTACAGCCCGAGAGATACAAAAGTTGAAAAAAGAATTGTACACAATCATAGCAGAACATTCGGGCAATGATTATGAAAAGGTATGGAAAGATTCTGACCGCGACTATTGGATGACTGCCGAAGAGGCACAAGCCTACGGCATGATAGACAAAGTGCTGGTAAGAGAGAAAAAATAATATATGGCTAAAAAACAAGATTCGGATGTATGTTGTCTTTGTGGGAGAGGCATGTCTCCCACAAGGACTCTTATAACAGGTATGTATGGTGGCGCTATATGCACAGACTGCATAACGATGGCGTACCAGTATTGTAAAGAAAAAGGTTTATTAGATAATGCCACACAGTCACAAGGCAAGCAGCAATTGCCCGATAAGTGGGCTTTAGATATGGCTACGCTTCCACGACCGGTAGAGATAAAGGAATTCCTTGACCAATATGTTATAGGGCAAGACGATGCGAAACGTTATTTGTCGGTGGCAGTATATAATCATTACAAAAGATTATTGCAGCCCGATGCCAAAGATGATACTGAAATAGAAAAATCAAATATCATTTTAGTGGGGCGTACTGGTACCGGTAAGACGCTTTTGGCTCGGACTATTGCCAAGATGCTTAAAGTGCCATTTGCTATAGTAGATGCTACGGTGCTTACTGAAGCCGGTTATGTTGGAGAGGATGTAGAAAGCTTGTTGGTGAGATTGTTGCAGGCTGCCGATTATGATGTACAGGCAGCCGAGCGCGGTATTGTATTTATCGATGAGATAGACAAAATTGCGCGTAAGGGCGACAATCCGTCGATAACTCGCGACGTGAGTGGTGAAGGTGTACAGCAAGGTTTGTTGAAATTGCTCGAAGGGTCTATTGTAAATGTGCCACCAGAGGGAGGACGTAAACATCCCGAACAGAAGCTTATAGCTGTCGATACAAAAAATATTCTTTTTATATGCGGTGGAGCATTCGAGGGGATAGAGCGTAAGATAGCAATGCGTCTCAATACTCATGTAGTAGGTTATAATAATGAAGCTGCACGCCAAGTAGACCGCGACAATCTGTTGCAATATATTGCGCCTCAAGATTTGCGCTCTTTTGGTCTCATTCCCGAGATTATAGGACGATTACCTATTCTTACCTATTTAGAGCCTCTCGACCGTAATGCCTTGAGACGAATTCTTGTAGAGCCGCGTAATGCCATTGTCAAACAATATGTCAAACTGTTCGCTATGGATGGAGTAAAACTCTCGTTTGATGATGAAGTATTGGACTTTATTGTAGATAAGGCTATAGAATATAAGTTGGGGGCTCGAGGCCTGCGTTCGATTGTAGAATCTATTATGATTGACGCCATGTACGAAGTTCCATCGGCTAAGGATAAAGAGCTTCGTATCACGTTGCCATATGCCGAAGAAAAGTTTGCTAAAACCAGTCGTTTGCACATTCAATAAAAAAATATCTTCCAAAACTTGGCGTAGAACGCAAGATATTTATAAATTTGTTTGAGGTAAATAGAATACCCGGCTTTTCAAAGGTGTCATCACAAATATAGGACTATGGCTAAGAAAGATAATTTGACAGAAGCATTAAAACGTAACTTCGGATTTGATACATTTAAAGGTAATCAAGAAGCAATTATAAGGAATCTGTTAGCAGGGAAAGATACGTTTGTATTGATGCCTACTGGCGGTGGTAAATCTTTGTGCTATCAATTACCGTCATTAATGCTCGAAGGTACTGCTATTGTTATCTCTCCGCTCATTGCCTTGATGAAGAATCAAGTAGATGCCATGCGTAACTTTAGCGAGGAAGATGGTGTTGCGCATTTCATCAATTCTTCTCTCAACAAAGCAGCCATAGAACAGGTAAAAAACGATATATTGTCGGGTAAGACCAAGTTGCTCTATGTTGCTCCCGAGTCGCTTACCAAGGAAGAAAATATAGAGTTCCTCAAGCAAGTGCATATTTCGTTCTATGCTGTCGATGAAGCCCATTGTATATCGGAGTGGGGGCATGATTTCCGTCCTGAATATCGACGGATAAGACCTATTATCAATGAAATAGGTGTACGTCCTGTCATTGCCCTGACGGCAACGGCAACTCCTAAGGTGCAACACGACATACAAAAAAATTTGGGGATGACCGATGCAACGGTTTTCAAGTCATCGTTCAACCGTCCCAATCTCTATTACGAAGTACGTCCCAAAACTGCTAATGTAGACAAAGACATTATAAAGTATATAAAGCAACAAGAGGGGAAATCGGGTATTATCTATTGCCTGAGCCGCAAAAAAGTGGTGGAACTTGCAGAGTTGCTGCAAGTAAATGGTATAAAAGCATTGCCATATCATGCCGGCATGGACTCTGCAACAAGAACAGAAAATCAAGATGCGTTCTTGATGGAGAAAGTAGATGTCATTGTGGCTACCATCGCCTTTGGAATGGGTATAGACAAACCTGATGTTAGATACGTAATACACTATGATATTCCTAAAAGTCTTGAGGGTTATTATCAGGAGACAGGTAGGGCCGGTCGTGACGGCGGTGAAGGCCAGTGCATAACTTTCTATATAAACAAAGATCTTCAGAAACTCGAAAAATTTATGCAGGGCAAGCCTATTGCCGAACAGGAAATAGGCAAACAACTCCTTATGGAGACGGCTGCCTATGCAGAGTCATCACTGTGCCGTCGTAAGTTATTGCTTCATTATTTTGGCGAAGAATATAATGAAGATAATTGCGGCAACTGTGATAATTGCTTAAATCCTAAAAAACAAGTGGAAGCAAAAGACCTCTTATGTGCCGTTATTGAAACGGTACTCGCTTTGAAAGAAGAATTTAAAACGGAGCATGTCATAGATGTGCTTATGGGAAAGAAAACCAATCAAGTAACCGCATATCGTCATGACGACCTTGAAGTGTTTGGATGTGGCCAAACCGAAGACGAAAAGACGTGGAATGCAGTCATAAGGCAAGCTCTCATAGCAGGTTATTTGACGAAAGATATAGAAAACTATGGTTTACTAAAAGTTACCGAGTCGGGACACAAGTTCTTGGATAATCCTCAGTCGTTTAAGATTGTAAAAGATGTTGATTTTGATGAGATAGAGGAAGAAGTCCCAATGAAGGGTGGGGCAGCATGTGCTGTAGACCCCGAATTGTTTGCCATATTGAAAGACTTACGTAAGAAGATGGCCAAGAAACTGGAGTTGCCTCCTTACGTTATATTCCAAGACCCTTCGCTCGAAGCAATGGCAACGACATATCCTATCACTTTAGAAGAATTACAAAATATTCCTGGCGTAGGAGCCGGTAAGGCTAAACGTTATGGCGAGGAGTTTATTAAGGTAATAAAGCTTCATGTGGAGGAGAATGAGATAGAACGTCCCGAGGATTTGCGAGTACGTACTATAGCCAATAAGTCGAAGTTAAAAGTATCTATCATTCAGGCTATCGATCGCAAGGTGGCACTCGATGAGTTGGCCGAGTCGAAAGACTTGGATTTTGATGAATTGCTTGATGAGATAGAGGCCATAGTTTATTCGGGTACAAAAATCAATATCGATTATTTCTTACGTGAAATTATGGAAGATGACCATATAGAAGAGATATTCGATTACTTCAAGGAAAGCGAGAGTGATAGCTTGGAGGATGCCATCAACGAGTTTGGCAAAGATTATACCGAGGAGGAAATACGCCTCGTACGTATTAAGTTCATTTCAGAAATGGGCAACTAAATAAGATTACGATAACACTGATAAATGAATCACATAAGGAATTTTTGTATCATAGCTCATATTGACCATGGCAAGAGTACTCTGGCCGATCGTTTGCTTGAATTTACGCATACAGTTGCTGGTAAAGACTTGCAAGACCAGGTACTCGATGATATGGATTTGGAACGGGAGCGTGGCATCACAATCAAGAGCCACGCCATACAAATGGAGTATGAGTATAAGAACGAAAAATATATACTGAATCTGATAGACACTCCGGGGCATGTCGATTTTTCTTACGAAGTCTCACGCTCTATTGCTGCCTGTGAGGGCGCTTTGCTTATAGTCGATGCAACACAAGGTATACAAGCTCAAACTATATCGAACTTGTATATGGCCATAGAAAATGACCTCGAGATAATACCTGTTGTCAATAAAGTAGACTTAGACAGTGCCCGTCCCGATGAAGTGGAAGACCAGATAATAGACTTGTTGGGGTGTAAACGCGAAGATATTATCCGTGCAAGTGGCAAGACAGGTGTGGGTGTAGAAGAGATTCTGTCTGCTATCATAGAGCGCATACCGGCACCACTGGGCGATCCTGATGCTCCATTGCAATGCCTTATCTTTGATTCGGTTTTCAATCCTTTCCGCGGTATTATTGCTTACTTCAAGATATGCAATGGTACGATACACAAAGGCGATTTGGTAAAATTTGTGGCTACAGGGAAAGAGTATGATGCCGATGAAGTAGGAGTATTAAAACTCGATATGTCGCCACGCGAAATGTTAAGTGCCGGTAATGTGGGTTATATAATTTCGGGGATAAAAACGTCACGCGAAGTTAAGGTAGGAGATACGATAACCCATGTAGAGCGCCCTTGCGATGCTGCCATCGATGGCTTTGAGGAGGTAAAACCCATGGTGTTTGCCGGCGTCTATCCCATAGATACCGAAGATTTTGAAAATCTGCGTTCATCGCTCGAAAAATTGCAACTTAATGACGCCTCCTTAACATTCCAGCCCGAGTCTTCGGCTGCGCTCGGTTTTGGGTTCAGATGTGGTTTTTTGGGATTACTCCATATGGAGATTGTGCAAGAACGTCTCGACCGTGAATTCAATATGGATGTTATTACCACGGTGCCTAATGTGTCGTATATCGTATATGACAAAAAAGGTAATAAAACAGAGGTGCACAATCCTTCGGGTTTGCCCGATCCTACGTTAATAGATCATATCGAAGAGCCATATATACGAGCATCTATTATAACGGTAACCGATTTTATAGGACCTATTATGACATTGTGCCTTGGGAAACGGGGTGAGCTTATCAAGCAAGAATATATATCGGGTAACCGAGTAGAACTTTATTATGATATGCCTTTGGGCGAAATAGTGATAGATTTTTACGATAAATTGAAAAGCATATCTAAAGGGTATGCCTCTTTCGATTATCATATACACGACTATCGCGAAAGTCGTCTTGTTAAACTCGATATTCTGCTCAACGGAGAGAGCGTCGACGCTCTGTCTACTCTGACGCATATAGATAATGCGGTAAGCTTCGGAAGACGTATGTGCGAAAAACTTAAGGAGCTCATACCTCGTCAGCAATTCGATATAGCCATACAAGCTGCTATCGGTGCCAAGATTATTGCAAGAGAAACAGTGAAGGCTGTGCGTAAGGATGTTACAGCCAAATGTTATGGTGGCGATATCAGCCGTAAGCGTAAATTGCTTGAGAAACAGAAAAAGGGTAAGAAACGGATGAAACAAATAGGTACAGTAGAGGTGCCACAAAAGGCTTTCTTGGCTGTGCTGAAATTGGATTAATGATAATATAGCGGGCGAGTGCATACAAGTGTGGTACTTGCCCGTTTTGTATATCCTTGCTGTGTGAATATATTTTATATATTGCATATGACGCTTTTTTGAATTAATTTTGCCTATGATAAGCATTGTAGTAGCGCAACACATATTGGCTGCACAATGCGTACACTAATTTATACCACTTATAGTTATGAGCGACCAACGTTACAACTTGCGCGGCGTGTCGGCATCGAAAGAAGATGTACACAATGCTATTAAGAATATCGACAAAGGTATTTTCCCCCGGGCTTTTTGCAAGATAATCCCCGATATTTTAGGAGGTGATCCTGCATATTGCAATATTATGCACGCCGATGGCGCAGGTACAAAATCGTCTTTGGCATATGCCTATTGGCGCGAAACCGGCGATTTGTCGGTATGGAAGGGTATAGCACAAGATGCCCTTATTATGAATATCGATGACTTGCTCTGCGTGGGAGCTACTGATAATATATTGGTATCTTCAACTATCGGGCGAAACAAATTACTGATACCAGGTGAAGTAATTTCGGCCATAATAAACGGAACCGAAGAACTGCTTGCCGATTTGCGTCAGTTGGGCGTAAATGCGTATGCAACAGGTGGTGAAACAGCCGATGTCGGCGACCTTGTGCGTACTATTATTGTAGACTCTACTGTGACATGCCGTATGAAACGTGCCGACGTAATAGATAATGCACACATTACAGCCGGCGATGTAATTGTAGGTATGGCTTCGTATGGAAAAGCAACGTACGAAAAAGAATATAATGGGGGCATGGGCAGTAATGGCCTCACCTCGGCACGACATGATGTGTTTGCGAAATATTTGGCCGAAAAATATCCCGAAACTTACGACAATGCCGTTCCTGAAGATTTGGTATATTCAGGGAAATTACACCTTACCGATGCAATAGAAGGGGTGTCTCTCGATGCTGGTAAGCTGGTACTATCTCCCACACGCACATATGCTCCTGTCATTAAGAAAATGCTTGATGAAATGAGACCCCGCGTGCATGGAATGGTACACTGCTCGGGTGGTGCACAAACCAAAGTAATGCACTTTGTAGAGAACAAGCGCGTGGTGAAAAACAATCTGTTCCCGGTACCGCCTCTATTTAAAACCATACAAGAGCAGTCGGGTACCGATTGGAAAGAGATGTATAAGGTGTTCAATATGGGACATCGTATGGAAGTATATCTTGCCTCAGAAGATGCTCTGAAAGTGATTGAGATTGCTCGTAGCTTTGGTATAGATGCACAAGTAATCGGCTATGTAGAAGATGCTCCTCATAACGAACTTATTATCGAGTCGGAAGCTGGGCATTTTGTTTATGAATAAAAGCGTAATACTCTTTCTTAGACGGGTTATATAGAAAAAATCATATTATGATAGTAATAGGTATAGCAGGAGGCACAGGCTCGGGAAAAACGACCGTTGTGCGTAAGATAATAGAGAGCTTTAAGGAGGGAGAAGTCGCCGTAATTCCACAGGATTCATATTATCGTGACAATAGTGATATGCCTCTCGAAGAGCGGCAAAAACTCAATTTTGATGAGCCTGCCGCTATAGAATGGGAACTATTGGTATCTCATTTGAAGCAACTAAAAAATGGACAGGCAATAGAACAACCTACCTATTCGTACCTTACCTGTACTCGGTTACCTGAAACAATTCATGTAGAACCTCGCGATATTATCATCGTCGAGGGTATTCTTATCCTTTGCGACCCGGCTTTACGAAGCATGCTCGATATAAAAATATTTGTCGATGCCGATAGTGACGAGCGGCTTATTCGGGTTATCAATCGTGATATTATTGAACGTGGTCGTACCGTTGAAATGGTATTGGAACGGTATGAGCGAGTGCTGCGCCCTATGCATTTACAACATATAGAGCCTACCAAACGATATGCCGACCTTATTATTCCACAAGGTGGGCATAATACTGTTGCCATAGAGATGATGAAAGACTATATATCGCACAAGTTACGACTGTGATTGCCTATGCGCCGACTCTCTTCTCCTATATTTGTATTGCTATCTCTGTTGCTCTCATTACTTGTTGTCGCGTGTAGCGGCCATAAGAAGGGTGACTCAGATAGCGGTGCGTGTGATTGGGACTCAATAAAGGCGCGTGGCGAATTACGGATACTTACGTTATATAGTTCTACCTCTTATTTTTTCTATAAGGGGGAGGAACGTGGTTACGAATATGAACTCATAAAGCGGTTTGCCGATGATAATAACTTGCTGACGACTGTGACTGTAGCTGACAACATCACACACTTGACGGAGATGTTGCTGAAGGGAGAGGGTGATGTGATAGCCTACGAAATGCCTGTTACCGGTGATATGAAAAAAAACATGATATATTGTGGCCCTGAAGTTGTTTCGTATCAAGTATTGGTGCAATCTACACGCAATAAACCGCTCATAACCAATGTGACAGGTCTCGTTGGTAAAGATGTGTATGTAGAGAGAGGTTCGAAATATGAAGAACGTATCAGAAACCTTAATGAAGAGTTGGGTGGGGGCATCAATATACATTGTATCAATCGTGATACCGTTGTGACAGAAGACCTTATTGAAATGGTGTCGAGAGGAGAAATCCCCTATACATTGGCCGATGAAAACTTGGCACGACTCAACCGCACATATTATCCTAACATCAATATTTCACTGGCCGTAAGTTTTCCACAACGTTCGCAATGGGCAGTACGTTCCGATGCCCCTCATTTGGCGGCAGAGATAGACCGTTGGGTAGAAGAGAATGGAACTTCTGAAAGATATAAAGCTATATCGAAACGTTATTTTGAACAAGAAAAACGCTCATCGTCGCGTGTAATGCTTTCGGTAAAAGATGGTCGTATCTCGAAATATGATGATATATTTAAACGTGTTGCTAAAAAGACAGGTTGGGATTGGCGTATGCTGGCTGCGATAGCTTACCACGAATCGCGATTTGATACCAGTGTCGTTTCGTGGGCTGGTGCTCGAGGATTGATGCAATTAATGCCCGCTACGGCAGCGGCATTTGGCTTGAGTGCCGACAGTATTGCATATCCTGAGCCCAATGTAATGGCGGCCGCAAAATCGCTGGTAAGCGTTGAGAAGAGTTTTGAGAAGATAAATGATGAACACGAAAAGATGTGTTTTATTCTTGCCTCGTACAATGCTGGCTTAGGGCATGTATATGACGCTATTGCCTTGGCGCAGAAATATAATATGCAACCGGATGTGTGGACCGGGGAAGTGGAAAATGCTATACTTATGAAAGCCAATCCCGAATACTTTAACGACGAAGTGTGCCGGTTTGGATATTTGATGGGAAGGCAAACCGTGTCGTATGTGCGCGAAGTTATGGCCTTGTATAAATTATATTGCGAAAAGATACCCGAATAAGCTATAAAAAATAGGTCATTATTATAGCTTAAGTCGAAAAAAATCACGATATTTGCATCCGTTTTGCAGATAGCATAAAAAATAGCATACCCTAAATAGACATAAAATTAAGGGTAGAGGCTTTTTCTATTACGATAAAAAGCTATATATTTGCAATTCAAAAAATTAGAAATGTATAATTAGTATAATCGTAAAACGTTACAGACATGACAAAAGCTGACATCGTAAACGAGATTTCAAAGAGCACTGGCATTGAAAAAGCCGTAGTGCTTGAAACTATCGAGAAATTTATGGAAACTGTAAAAGATTCTTTGAGTAAAGGTGAACCTGTATATTTGAGAGGTTTTGGTAGCTTTATTGTAAAGAAACGTGCACAGAAAACAGCTCGTAATATTTCAAAGGAAACCACCATTATCATACCTGCACATAATATCCCGGCCTTCAAGCCTGCAAAGACTTTTATGAACAACGTAAAATAAGTTGTCAAAATATAATTTCGTCGCTGATTTTTCATTGAACTTTAAAAAATAATACACTATGCCTAACGGTAAAAAAAGAAAAGGTCACAAGATGGCCACGCACAAACGTAAAAAAAGACTGAGAAAGAATCGTCATAAGAAGAAATAATTGAATTCTTGCTGTGACAAAACTTTTAAGTTTAAGTGCAGAAAAGAACAAACTTACTGATGGTTTTTGTCATAAGTTTGTTCTTTCTGCTTCTAATTATACTTGTGTTTGAATAAGGCCTTGGAAGGAGGCCTCAAAACTCCTTCCTCTATAAAAGTAACCTAAAAATAATATTATGTCATCTGAACTCGTAGTTGACGTACAACCCCAAGAGGTCTCTATTGCGTTGCTCGAAGACAAGCGTCTGGTTGAGTTGCAAAAAGAACCTCATAATACGCCCTATGCCGTAGGGAATATATACTTGGGACGCGTCAAAAAGTTAATGCCGGGTTTGAATGCTGCATTTGTCGATGTAGGTTACGAAAAGGATGCTTTTTTACATTACCTCGATTTGGGACCAAGTTTTCCCTCGTGTGCTGCGTATATAAAGTCCCAACGAGGTGAGAATAAGAAAAATGTGTCGCTATCCAAGTTTACTATGCTGAAACCTTTTGATAAGGATAGCACCATTGCCGATGCCCTTACGGTAGGACAAGAAGTTCTTGTGCAAATTACCAAAGAACCCATCTCTACCAAAGGACCACGTCTTACAGGAG
This sequence comes from uncultured Porphyromonadaceae bacterium, assembly GCA_900538705.1. Lineage (GTDB taxonomy): Bacteria > Bacteroidota > Bacteroidia > Bacteroidales > Barnesiellaceae_A > Barnesiella_A. The sequence continues at coordinate 1,180,059 of UPZG01000001.1, read as the reverse complement.
AGATATCGTTTGCTGGGCGATATTTAGTACTTATTCCGTTTGCCGATAAAGTATCGGTATCGCAAAAAATAAAATCTAACGAAGAGCGAGCTCGTCTAAGACAGCTCATACAAAGTATTAAACCCAAGAATTTTGGGGTTATAGTGCGTACTGTTGCCGAAGGAAAGCGTGTCGCCGAACTTAACAACGAGATGAAGTCGCTCGTGAAAAGTTGGGAAGACTGTATCGACAAAACCAGAAAGAAACCCAAAGCACCGGCTCTTGTGTATGAAGAATCGAGTCGGGCAGTAGGAATGCTGAGGGATATTTTCAGCCCTTCATTTGAACATATATATGTAAATGACCGAGCTACGTACCAGCAGATACATAATTACGTAAGTGTCATAGCTCCCGAGCTTGAAGGTATTGTAAAACTGTATGAAGGTGAATTGCCCATTTTCGATAATTTCGGGCTTACCAAGCAAGTGAAATCTTCGTTTGGTAAAACAGTCTCTTTCAAAAGCGGAGCATATATAATCATTGAGCATACTGAGGCGTTGCACGTCATAGATGTTAATAGTGGAAATCGATCAAAATCGGCCACCAACCAAGAAAGTAACGCCATAGAGGTAAATATGAATGCCGCAGAGGAGATTGCCCGGCAATTGAGGCTAAGAGATATGGGGGGAATTATTGTCATAGATTTTATAGATATGGCCGATGCCGATAATCGCCAAAAACTCTATGACCGCATGCGTGAACTTATGGTTAACGATCGTGCCCGCCACAACATATTGCCTTTGACTAAATTTGGGCTCATGCAAATAACTCGCCAGCGAGTTCGGCCTGCTCTCGACATAACGACAAGCGAGGAGTGCCCGACTTGTCATGGAAAAGGTATTATTGCGCCGTCGATGCTATTTACTGACCGACTCGAAGATAAAATAGCATACATGGTATTGAAACTGAAAAAAAACGACTTCACGCTACATCTGCATCCTTACGTAGCAGCTTATATCGATAAAGGTGGGTTGTTTTCCCTTAAATGGCAGTGGAAACGAAAATATTCGTTCCGATTTAAAATCATACCCGACCAATCGCTCGCATTGCTCGAATACAAATTCTTTGACAAAGAGCGCAACGAGCTTGATATGAAAGAAGAGCTGGAAATAAAATAATATTAATGAGCCAGCGTCTTATATGTTTTATAACGCGGTAATTCCTTCCATAGAGTTACCGCGTTATTGTTGATTATTAGTTGAAAGAAATAATAAAAGGCCCGTTCTATTTTCTTCTTGTTTCCTTATCTTTGTTCAGGACAGTAGGCATTCATTTGTCTTAAAAATAAAGTAATGAAAATATATAAAAGATATGATAGGCGCAATTATAGGAGACATTGTAGGAAGTATCTATGAGTTTGATAATATTCATACTAAAGATTTTCAGCTCTTTACATCAGAAAATGATTATACCGACGACACTATTCTTACTGTTGCTACGGCCGATTGGCTGTTGCATGGTGCTACACCTGAGCAATACTACGTGGCATATGCTAAACGCTATCCATATCCTATGGGCGGTTATGGTGAAGGCTTTATTTCATGGGTAAAGCGTGCGCAAAGAGGTCAAGGTCTTGAACCGTATAATAGTTGTGGTAATGGGTCGGCAATGCGGGTAGGACCGGTAGGATGGGCATTCGACACAGAAAGCAAAACTCTTGAAGCAGCTCGTATATCGGCTGCTTGTACACACAATCATCCGGAGGGTATAAAAGGGGCTCAGGCTGTGGCGCTGTGTATCTATTTGGCTCGAAAAAATAATAGTAAGGAGGTAATCCGTAAGGCTATAGAGTCGCAGTATGATTATAACTTAGATTTTACTTGTGATGAAATACGTTCGTCTTATGTATGGGGTGCAACATGTCAAGATACAGTTCCTCAAGCCATTAGAGCTTTTATAGATGGAACTGATTTTATAGATAGTATTCGTAATGCTATATCTATAGGTGGCGATAGTGATACATTGGCCTGCATTACTGGAAGTATAGCCGAGGCCTTTTACGGAATACCAAACGATATCGCTGATAAAGCGATGAAGTATCTGCCAGACGATTTAAGTAAAATGGTGTCGGAATTTGAGGCGCATTATGGTAACCGAATAATCAAATAAAAGATAACTATCAAAAAATAAGAATATGCTAGCATATACATATATAGGAAGAGACTACTTTCGTTTGCAAGAAAAACCGTTGCCTCAATTACAAGATGCTCGCGATGCTATCGTACGTGTGACGCTAAGCAGTATTTGTACGAGCGATTTACATATCAAGCATGGCAGCGTTCCGCGAGCTGTTCCTGGCATTACAGTAGGGCATGAAATGGTCGGTGTGGTAGAGAGTGTAGGCTGTGGCGTTACAAATGTGCAACAGGGCGACCGGGTAGTAGTCAATGTAGAAACATTTTGTGGCGACTGTTTTTTCTGCCGACATGGGTATGTAAACAATTGTATTGACCCTCACGGAGGATGGGCATTAGGCTGTCGCATAGACGGCGGACAAGCCGAGTATGTTCGTGTGCCATATGCCGATTGCGGCTTAACTCGTATTCCAGATAGTGTAAGTAATGAGCAAGCCCTTTTTGTCGGTGACATCCTGGCTACTGGTTTTTGGGCAGCACGCATTTCTGAAATAACGCCTGATGATACTGTGCTTATTATTGGAGCGGGGCCTACAGGCGTATGTGCTTTACAGTGTGCCTTGTTGCATAATCCTAAACGTGTCATTGTATGCGAGAAATCTCCCGAGCGCATACGTTTTGTGCGAGAACATTATCCCAACATCCTGATTACTAATCCACAAGAGTGTATCGATTTTGTATTAGCCCATAGTGAGCATGGTGGCGCCGATGTGGTGATGGAGGTGGCCGGAGCCGACGATACATTCCGTTTGGCATGGCAGTGCGCGCGTCCTAATGCTATTGTTACTATTGTGGCATTGTACGATAATCCACAGATATTGCCGTTGCCCGATATGTATGGGAAAAACCTAATCTTTAAGACCGGTGGAGTAGATGGGTGTGACTGTAAAGAGATACTGCAACTTATTGCCGATGGCAAAATAGATACCACACCGCTTATTACACACCGCTTCCCGTTGTCTCAGATAGATGAAGCATATAGAGTGTTTGAGAATAGGCAAGATGGAGTTATAAAAGTAGCTATTACAAATGGATAAAACAGAAATAGCAAAGAAACCTATTGTCGCTATAGGTGATATACACGGCAATGGTAATTGGAGGGATATTGTAGAAGCTCACCCCGATTGTCGTATTATATTTTTAGGTGATTATTTAGACCCTTATACTTATATCCCTCATAATGTATTGCTCGATAATCTGTGTGATATTATGGATTTGAAGAAAACACATCCTGATGATATAGTGTTGTTGTTGGGTAACCATGATATGCATTATTTTAGCAATTATGCCACAATAGGTACGCGTATAGATTATGAAATATATAGTAAGGTATCGCAATTATTTTCCCATAATCTTAATCTTTTTCAATACGCATACCAGAAAGGAAATATGATTTTTACCCATGCAGGTATTTCGCAAGAGTGGTGGCAAGAAGATTTTAGAGGCGATGATACCCGCCAGATAGCCGAACAGCTTAATAATCCTACAGAAGAACAAATGAGTGCATTGTGTCGTGTAGGTTATGCACGAGGTGGTAGATATGGTAGACATGGCGGTATCTTCTGGGCTGATAGAAGCGAACTTACCTCTCCATTACGAGGATACGTGCAGATAGTAGGGCATAATCGAGTCAACGAGGTTACAATCTTTGAAAGTGAGGATAAGGCCAAAGTCATATTCTGCGACTGTTTGTGCTATGGTAAGTATTTCTATATAAATGCTGAGGGTTAGATTTGATATATCGTTGAGTACAAAAGATTTTTGTATATCGAGATGAAAATCATACAGAATAAATTGTTAACTTTGTCGCTCGTAAAAACGTGAGGTACGTGAAGACGCTCGCTTTTACAAAGATTGAATTTATAATTGATTAGTAATAAAAAAGATATGATTAAAATTACTTTCCCCGACAATTCGGTAAAAGAGTATGAAAGCGGTGTAACGCCGTTAGTCATAGCAGAAAGTATCAGCCCGCGTTTGGCACAAGAGGTCTTGGTGGCTTCTGTCGATGGCGAGGCGTGGGATTTGATGCGCCCTATAGAGAAAGATGCTGCTTTGCGTCTTTTCAAATGGGAAGATGCCGAGGGTAAACATGCTTTTTGGCACTCATCGGCACACCTTTTGGCAGAGGCGTTGCAGGAGTTGTATCCTGGCATCAAGTTTGGTATAGGTCCTGCCATAGAAAATGGCTTTTATTATGATGTAGACCCAGGACAACAATCTATTACCTCAGAGGATATACCTCGCATAGAGGCACGTATGCTTGAGCTCGCTGCTCGTAAAGAGGCTATTGTACGACACGATATATCGAAAGCCGATGCGTTGAAGCTCTTTGGTGATAGAAACGAAACATATAAAGTAGAGTTGATAGAAGAGCTGGAAGATGGTAAAATAACAACCTATACACAAGGCACATTTACTGACTTGTGCCGTGGCCCGCATATTCCCAATACAAGTGTAATAAAAGCTGTAAAAATAACTTCGCTTGCAGGTGCTTACTGGCGTGGCGATGAGAAGCGCAATCAGTTGGTACGTGTTTATGGTATCTCTTTCCCCAAGAAAAAAATGCTTGATGAATATCTTGCATTGCTCGAGGAGGCTAAGAAACGCGACCATCGTAAGTTGGGTAAAGAACTCGAATTGTTCGCTTTTTCTCCAGCTGTTGGAGCCGGTCTTCCTTTGTGGTTACCACGAGGTGCTGCCCTTCGTGAGCGTCTTGAACAATTCTTGCGTCGCATACAGAAGCGTTTCGGCTATTTGCAGGTTATTACGCCTCACATAGGCGGCAAAAATCTGTATGTAACATCGGGACACTATGCAAAATATGGTAAAGACTCGTTCCAGCCTATTCATACCCCCGAGGAGGGTGAGGAGTTCCTACTGAAACCGATGAACTGCCCTCACCACTGTGAGATATACAAGACATCACCTCGTTCATATCGCGATCTTCCCTTGCGATTTGCCGAGTTCGGAACAGTGTACCGTTATGAGCAAAGTGGTGAATTGCACGGATTAACGCGGGTACGAGGTTTTACGCAAGACGATGCCCATATTTTCTGTCGTCCTGACCAACTTAAAGACGAGTTCCTTAAAGTGATGGATATTATCTTCATCATATTTAACGCACTCGATTTCAAAGAGTATGAAGCTCAGATTTCGCTCCGTGACCCCAATAATCGCGAAAAATATATCGGAAGCGATGAGAATTGGGAAAAAGCAGAACGCGCTATTGTAGAAGCTTGTCAGGAAAAAGGACTTCAAGCACGTGTAGAATATGGCGAGGCTGCTTTCTACGGACCGAAACTTGACTTTATGGTGAAAGATGCCATAGGTCGACGTTGGCAGTTGGGTACAATACAGGTAGACTATAACTTGCCCGAGCGTTTCGGACTTGAATATATGGGTAGCGATAATCAGAAACATCGTCCTGTAATGATACATCGTGCACCTTTCGGTTCTATGGAACGGTTTGTAGCTGTGCTTATAGAACACACTGGAGGTAAGTTCCCCTTGTGGCTCACGCCCGACCAAGTTGCCGTATTGCCAATCAGTGAGAAATTTAATGGCTACGCACAGCATGTTGCTGACGAGTTGGCCAAGAGCGACATCAGAGCTTTTGTTGATACTCGCAACGAGAAAATCGGTCGAAAGATTCGCGATACAGAATTGAAGAAAGTACCGTATTTGCTTGTCGTAGGAGAAAAAGAAGCAGAAAATGGCGAAGTTTCAGTAAGAAAACAGGGCGAAGGTGATAAAGGTGTCGTAAAAATTGCTACCTTTGCCGCGCAAATCTCTGCTGAAGTAGAGAATATGATAAACCAATGGTAAATTATTGAATGGAGAAAAAACCGAAACCCTCCGGAGTTGTTGCTCGCGCTCAACGTAATCCGGGTCGTAATGAGAAAGAACAACAACATCGCATCAACAATCACATCCGTGCCAAGGAGGTGCGCTTGGTTGGCGACAATGTAGAGCAAGGAATCTATCCTATACAAGAAGCATTGCGCATAGCCGATGAGATGGAGCTCGATTTGATAGAGATTTCTCCTACTGCCGAACCACCGGTATGTAAAATATTGGATTATAATAAGTTTCTCTACCAGCTGAAGAAACGCCAAAAGGAACAAAAGGCCAAAGCAGCTAAGGTCGTTGTGAAAGAAATTCGTTTCGGACCACAAACCGATGATCACGACTACAATTTCAAGCTGAAGCATGCCCAAGAGTTCTTGAAAGAAGGTGCAAAAGTAAAGGCTTATGTATTCTTCAAAGGTCGTTCAATCCTCTTCAAAGAGCAAGGCGAAGTATTGCTACTGCGATTCGTCAATGATCTCGAGGAATATGGCAAAGTAGAAACTATGCCGGTATTGGAAGGCAAACGCATGATTATCATGATTTCGCCTAAAAAGAACAAATAAACGGTTTGTCCGTATTATTTATATAATGTAACACTAAAATTAAAAAGTAAAATGCCTAAGGTTAAAACTAATTCCGGTGCCAAAAAGAGGTTCGCCCTTACCGGATCAGGAAAAATCAAAAGAAAACACGCTTACAAGAGCCACATTCTTACTAAAAAAACGAAAAAACAAAAAAGGAATTTGGGCCATTTCACCATCCTTTCTAAGGCCGATACTGCCAATGTAAAAGCCTTGCTCGGTATGAAGTAAGATTGCCACAGAAAGTTTTCTTTAAAATAAGTAGTTACAAAAAAGTTTATTAACCGAGTGTTTTAGCACAAAGATCGTTACAAGACGACGCTAACATTCAAAAATTGAAAAAACTATGCCAAGATCAGTAAATCATGTCGCTTCAAGAGCCAAAAGAAAGAAAATCCTGAAACTCACCCGTGGTTACTATGGTTGCCGCCGCAATGTATGGACAGTTGCCAAGAACACATGGGAAAAAGGTCTTACTTATGCTTACCGTGACCGCAAGGATAAGAAAGGCAATTTCAGAGCATTGTGGATACAACGTATCAACGCTGCTGCTCGTCTTGAAGGCATGTCGTATTCAAAATTGATGGGTGCCCTGCATAAAGCAGGTATTGAAATCAACCGCAAAGTGCTTGCCGATTTGGCAATGAACCACCCTGAGGCTTTTAAAGCTGTAGTTGCAAAAGTAAAATAATTTTTGTATCATCTATAAGGCTGTGACAGAATCTTCCTTTTGTCACAGCCTTGTTTTTGTTAATTCTAATACGTTAAAGACACTGAGAAAGAGATAAAAGGGGCGCCCGACTAAGTTTTAATGCACAGAATAAATAGATTATCAGGTTGTTACAAAGTTAAAGCGTCACAACTTTATTTATGGCAGTATAATATAAGTTGGTATTTTTATTACATGAGGGAACTTTTTAAGTGAGAGATTTGTTATTATCTAATAAATCCTCAAAATCAAAATAGTATGCTAAGACAAAAAAACGAGCACCTTAAAAGACATAGTAAAGAAGACTTCGGTCCTTGGGCACAATTTATGAGAATATCGGGTATTGTACTCTTGTTGCTTCTTGCAGGAGCCGCTTATATAATTGTAGCCATGCTTATATAACGTTTGTGAGTTGCCTTCTTGCAATCGCTTAGTTGTCTAATTTACCAATTATATGCACATCCATTTGCGGGAAAGGAAACGATAAACCATATTTACCGAATTCACTGTATACTCGTTCGTTCATATCATACAACACGCTCCAATAGTCGCTGGCTTGCACCCATGCACGAGCTGTGATTTGTACTGAACTGTCGGCCAGGCAACTTAAGGCTACCATCGGGGCAGGAGTCGACAGTATACGTTTGTCTTCAGCTATATAGACATCGAGCAGCTCCTTTGCTTTTTGGTAATCGTCGCCGTATGAAATACCGAATACCCATTCTACTCGTCGAGTTCCGGCTTGTGTGTAGTTGGTTACTGTCTCGTTTGACAACTTACCGTTGGGAATGATTATCGTTTTATTATCTGTTGTTGCCAACAGAGTATTGAATATTTGTATCTCCCTTACTGTTCCTGAAACACCTTGCGCTTCTATAAAGTCTCCTACTTTGTAAGGCTTGAAGAGTAGTATCATTACGCCTCCGGCAAAATTCTGTAACGTACCGCTCAGAGCCATACCTATAGCAACACCGGCAGATGCAAACAGCGCTACAAATGAGCTGGTGTTTATACCTAATACGCCTATAATCATCACAATGAGTAGAAGCATCAGAACAACACGTACCAAGCTAAGTACAAAAGTATTTACACTTTGGTCTATCTTCTTTCGTGATAAGGCTTTCTGTACGAAACGATATAAGTTATCTATAATGAATTTACCTACCCAATAGATAACTAAGGCTAAAAGTATTTTTAGACCCAATTGAATCGCCGAAGAGATAATCTCTTCTATGATTTCTTCCGTTGTCATACCCGACAAACTTTTTATAAGCGTCTTTATCGAACCTGTATTTTGTATACTGTCGGTAGTGACCGGTATTATGTCTGTTGCAAGAGACAATAAAAACTGATACATCATTGTTTTATTTGTATATATAATTATACCATTTTAATTGGGCATAATACTCTTCTATGACAGAGTCATTACTACTGCCCACAATATAACAACTTAATCCTGAATAGTGCCTGATAGGAATATTAATAAATGTAGCACTTGCTGCTTTATAAGGCACGACTTCGGCTAAACATTCTGTAAATGCTGTGTACATCTCTTCATCGCTTATGTGACGCATATAATCGTCAATATCGTAAAATACATGAGGATTGGTACGGTCGTAATATTGTATCGACGATGTCGATATATCCCCGTCGTATTGTCTGATGGCTGCTTTACACAATGTAGCCAGGCGATCTAAGGCTTCGGTTTTTATCAATGTTATCGTTCCTGTTTCCAATGAGCCCGGAGCTATATAGGTGTCGTAATAACAATTACATACTTGCTCGTAGTCTATTTCATCATTAAACAATAGTGGCGTGATATTGCGATAAGGAAATCCGCTCCCTAAAGTCTCGGTAGGCGAAGCAATGATGTAACGGCATGTGTTTCGTAACTCGTATGCTACCTCTACACTCCCCATTAGGCATGCATCAAACAGTATAAAATCGAAATAGTTACCATCTAATGCCTGTTGTAGATTGTTGATGTCAATGGTGAGATTATCATCACCTTCTTTCCCAAACGATGATGGAGCACGATGTAAGCTACTGGTGTATAAATGATTTTGTGGTAACCATCCTGTTGCATGCGACCAAAAGATAAGTCCGTAACTACGGGTATTGTACAAATCCTTTACATCATGTATTACCTCTTTAATGGTATTTACCGATGTAGATACGTTGCTGTTATCGTATCTTTTTACGACTTCTATAGTGTATTGGTTGTTTCTGGTGTGTTTTATTTCTTGTAGGGTAGGAGCTGCATCTGCTCCGGCATAATAAATAACCAAATGACCGTTTATATCGGCTTGAGCCAAAGCATCACCCATGGCGCGGATATTGTCTTGGTCGTAATTATATGTTGTAGCAAGATTGTTATCGGCCAACATGTATACCAATACAGTTCGGTTGTCGTGTGGTAAGTCCGGCTCGCCATTTTGATTATGGCAAGCTGTCAATAAACAACTGATGAAAAAAGAGAGTATAAGGAGCGATAACAGCCGTTTCATTTGTCTTTAGTGTTTGAAACATTTATGGATTGCAAAAATAACGATAATAAACGAAACGGTTAGCTATAGTTACCGCATTTTCAGATTATCTACAATAAAATCGATAGATTCTATATCTCGTTTGAAATTGATAATATGCGGAGTGAAATCATAATTCTTGGTTAAAATAGGTGCGTTTCTCGATGGTTTAGCAGGTTTTGTGTTACCTTTACTGCATGAAAAAGCAAGTATTTGTCATATTTGTATGTCTTGTATGCTCTGTGAGTGTAAGCTTGGCACAGAGCTATAATGAATGGATTGAAAAAGCCGATGAGTATATTAAGGCCGAAGATTGGGAAAAAGCAGAAACTGCCCTTCTCAGTGCGCTGAAGACAGAGCCGGCCAATGCTCAAAATGGATTGTTGTTATCTAATTTGGGTACCGTACAACGTTACTGTGGCAAGTATAATGAGGCGTTACAATCTTATTCGTTGGCACTCTTCATGTCTCCACGTTCCATGGCTGTATTGCGTAATAGAGCAGCTCTGTACGCCGAGATGGACAGTCTGCATAAAGCGCTTGAAGATTATAGTAGTCTTTTGCTCCTTGATGATACAGACGAGGATGCTTTGTATAACCGTTCATTGATATATCTTGAACAAGGGGATACGATAGGTTGTCGTAATGATTTGGAAAAGATGCTTACCATAAACCCGGCGAGTAGTACGGCACGCATAGGTTTTGCTGTATTTTTTAAGGCACAGGGGTATTATACCGAAGCTATAGAAATGTATAATCAAGTGATACGTCATAATCCTGATAACGCATCACTTTATATTGGTCGTGCCGAGACACATTTGCTTGCCGGGCATCCTTCGTCGGCCGACAGAGATATTGAGAAGGCATTGAAACTCGATCCACAAAATCCTTTTATCTATATGTTACGAGCTTGGGTAAAGGTTGAGCGTTCCGATGAGAGTGCCGCTGCACGTGATATAGAATATGCCAAAGCCCTCGGTTATGATGCCAAAGCCTGCGATGCTTTCTTTGAAGAAATAAAGAAAAAGAAATAAAATAACGGAACTGTAACAGAAACAATGTTCCCGTACAGTTCCGTCGGGTTGAGTTAGAATTGGTAGAATGCACGAACAAAAGCGGGTGTCCACCGCCATTGATACCACGTCGATTCGGAATAGTTTATGAAATAATTCGATACTAATATCGCATTGATTCTATTGCCTTCAGTTTTCGACTCTGTCGACGTGACATACGAATCCCACGTTTCCAGCTTTTCGCCTTTGTAGCTTCTTATCGTTTGATTGAGCGTTTCCAAACTTATATCTTTATCCAACGATATATGAGCTAATATATTACCCATTTCATTACGAGCTGGCAAGTACCACCCTTCGCCAAGCGATATACACCATTTCATGGCTGGAAAGTCGTCTATTGTGAGTAGGTTCCTCTGAGATAGATAATCAAGTAGTTGCTTTTGGTTTTCCATTCCGTTGTCGGTATTATATAAACCTAATGCAGTAGCGGAAAATGCTTCGATATATTTCATAAATGCTAACCGATTCTGTTCAAGAGACATGATGGTACCATGATAACCATTGTCATATACTTTTACGACAATACCTCGAACCCCGTTTTCATCATAGAGGTCGAGTAGTCGGTATTGACGCAATGCACGAGGTTTGTCAGATACTTGTATATTGGCCGTATTACTCTTACTCGTAGTAAAAACCTCTTTTTCGCCATTGGCATATTTAATCATGAAAATATCCGTCAAGGGTATAACACGGTTTACCGTTTGCCCTTGCAATTGGTAGGTTACCGACTCGTCGGTTATGGCAATAACTTTCGCCTTTATCTCCTCGGCAGTGCGTGTGAGTATTACATCTTGTCCTGCCACTGACGCGACTGCAATGGCAAGAAGGAATAGTAAAGCAAGTCTTTTTTTCATGTTATCCTATCTTGAAACGATAAGCAATGTGGAATCCGAATTCGTATGAAGGATTATATCTACTGGTTTCATTAAAAGCTTTTTCGCTCCACATGTTGCTTGCCCACCAGGTAAAGTAGAAGCCAATGTCAAGTTTACGGACACTCCATCCTAAATTGGTAGATACTCCCAATCTATAAGGGCATAAAGTCGAATTTTCTATAGGTATACTTTCTTCCCCAACATATTTATGATTGATAAGGAATGCGTTGATGATTGAATAGCCCCAATGGAATTTTCTTGTACGCCAGGTTACCTCTACTGGAATAGTCAGATATGTAATATTTGTTGAATTGCTGGTGCTAAAACCATCGAAAGAACCAATAAAGGTAGTAATACCTAATCCGGCACCAAAATCGCCGGTATAATCACTAAAAGTAAGGTTATACAAGACATTGAAATTGAATTGTCCTCCTATACCATAAGCTTCATGATAACCTTCTATTGATTCAAAACTTGTTGCCATCAATCCCGGAGCATTGACCATGACTTTGATATTATGTCGGCCTGTCATGTTACGATACTCACGCTCCCGTTCCTCGGCTCTTTGTACCAAGATAGAGTCTCTGCGTTGTTTCTCGCGACGTTGCATCTCTGCCTCAGCAGCTTGTTTTTGCTCTTCGACCGACGGCGTGTCAGTAAAAACCTCTTTTTCGCCATTGGCATATTTTATCATGAATATCTCCGATTTAGATATCGTATAATCGGGCCCATTGGGATTTGAATATCGTTTGTATGTAACAGTATTGATTCCTATCTCTTTTACAATAGCTTCTATTTCATCGGCATTGCGTTTGATAATAATATCTTGTGCCCACGCTGTTTGTGAAATAAAGATACTCCCGATAAGAATACAGAGGTAAAATAGTCTTTTCATAATGCGATGTTATTAAAGGTTTATTTTTACAAATATATCTATCGAATTTCTAAAGATATGAGTAAAATCGTGATAATATCCAACAGTTTGTGTGATAAAAAACAACGGCTTGTTGTGATGAACATTTTCTTACAATAGCCCATTTTTATTTTAATGTTTGTATCTTTGCAACTGGCAGTTATGCGTAATTGCCATATGTTTTTATATGTAAGCTGTTTTCTTTGAACTGGAATCTGGTAAATTCTTAACTACACAAAGATATGGCCTGCAAAAGTACGCTCGTATGTGTTATAGGTACAAACCTATGCAGCATAGATGGGTGTGGTGCAGCGTTTATTTGTGTAGGGCAGTTACCAGGGCCTCAGTTCAGTAAATGATTGTAACCACACTTTTTTTATGGGTCGTTACCTGAAGGATATTCATATAGGTTCTGCCATAGCACAACAAATAGCTTGTGCGGGTATGAGCTATGCCGAATTTGCTCGCAGGCTTAATTGCGACCGTACCACTATATATGGAATTATAAAAAGTAAGAGTATCGACATAGAGCGGCTTATTCGTATATCAGAAATATTGGATTTCGATTTTATAGGTAATATCTATAGTCATGTTGCTGTCAACAAAAAACTCAGTACGAAATGTGTGACAATCGAATTGTCTCCTGAGGATTTGAAACAGCTACAAGAAAGTGGCACATTGGTATTAAAAATCAGCATAGACACGCAAAAAGGGTAGGAGTATGAAGTTTTTTGTAAGATAACTATTGCCTTTCGATTATATAAATAAGTTCTTGTTTCATAAATGATAAAAAAGAACGTATCACATGTGGGTTTTTTATTAAATTTGTACAGAAGGCCGACCAGAGTCTGCATAACACTGTAGGTCGGCATGTTTTCTAATGAGAGCCGGAATCTTTAATATCTTATAATATCATGCGTTATCTTATTATATCGGATATACATGGGTCGCTTACAGCGTTAGATGCTGTATTGCCATATTTTGAGCAGTTAAAATGCAACTATATTTTGTTGTTGGGCGATATACTGTATCACGGTCCTCGCAATCCGTTGCCAGAGGGTTATGCTCCTAAGGAGGTCGCCGACCGACTGAATGAGTATGCTGATAAGATAATTGCAGTCAGAGGCAATTGCGACTGTGAAGTAGATCAAATGGTTTTACGCTTCCCATGTCAAGGAAGCTATACGACTTTGTTTGATAATGATGCAATGCTATTCCTTACACATGGACATCTGTATACTCCACATAATATGCCTCATATTAGCGATATATCACTTTTCTTGTACGGACATACTCATCGGTGGGAGCTGACTCGCAATGATGAAGGGATATGGATATGCAATCCTGGTTCCATATCTCTACCAAAGGATAATCGTCCGGCAACATTTGCCGTATATGACAACGGAACTATTGTTGTATATACTCTCTCGGGGGAGATTCTTGCCCAAACAGAGTTGAATGCCGTGTCGTATCAGCCGTTATTGCAACGAGCCATAGAGTTGGCAACACAAGCTCATTTCGGACAGAAAGATAGAGCCGGTATGCCATATATAAACCATCCTTTGCGGGTAATGCAGGCTTGTAATACTGTGGAAGAGAAGATTGCAGCTGTATTGCATGATGTAGTGGAAGACACAACTGTAACGCTTGCCGATTTGGCAACACAGTTTCCTCCCGAGATTGTAGAAGCTGTTCGCAGCCTTACTCATGCACCCGAAGACACTTACGAAGAGTATGTCGAGAAGGTAGCACGTAACCCCATAGCCGTACAGGTGAAGTTACGTGACCTTACTGATAATATGGATGTGCGCCGTCTTTCTGTCATAAGCGATACTGATGTAGAGCGCTTACGCAAATATTTGAAGGCTTATCGATATTTAATGAACCTATCGTAAATTGTATAGAGTCGGGGAAAGAGGTCAACGCATTAACCACTCGAAAAATGGAATGAGTAAAGAGGTTACAATACCTGTAAGCCCGATAGCAAGGCCGCTTATGGCACCTTCTATGGCTCCAAGCTCTATAGCGCGAGCCGTACCCAATCCATGAGATGCCGACCCTAACGCCAAACCGCGGGCTATAGGATTCTTTATACGACATTTGTTGAGAAGCCATGGTCCTATGATGCTGCCTAAAACTCCGCAGAAGAATACTACAACAGTTGTCAAAGCCGGTATCCCACCAGAATGTTTCGACAAGGAGATAGCGATAGGAATAGTAACCGATTTGGGTTGCAACGACGATATGATTTTCTCGTCCATGCCAAACCAATAGCCTAATAATATGACGCTTGTTACACCTATGCAGCCGCCTATCAGTGTCGCAAAAAATACAGCCGTTTCATGTCCTCTGAGATGTTCCATTTGCTCATATAGCAAGTAACCTAATGCTACAACCGATGGACCCAATAGAAAATCTATAAAAGCACTACCGCGATGAAATGTTTCATAATCTATGTGGAGTAGCATTAATACGGCAATTACTAATACCAGTCCTATGACTACCGGATGAAACAGCGACGATTTTACACGTCTATATACAAGCGTCCCTATAAAATAACTACCCACGACAAGTAGTAGCATGGCAGGAGTAGAAGTGTATATTTCTCTCATATATAATAAGATATTGTATTCTATTTAACGCGTTTGTCTAAGATTTGCATAGATATTCCCACACTCAGTAATACCAATATGGTAGTACCTACTGCGATGACTGCCAAGGCAAGCCAATTTTCGGCTATAATACCAAAGTTAGCCATTATACCTACTCCGGCGGGAATAAAAAAGAGAGCCATGTTTTGTGTAAGTATGCGTGATACATGTTTCACCTGTTCGGGGCGAACTATACGCATCATAAGAGCAGCAAACAACAGTACCATACCGCACACGCTACCTGGTATAAAACCATTCATAAAGTAGCTTGCTACCTCGCCAAGAAAGTAAAATAGCAAAATAATACAAATTCCTTTAATCATACGTAGTTATAATGTTATAAATAAGATATTTATTATATTGTATATTAAATGCGAATGTATCTTCAAAATAATATTTTATTATCTATTCGTATATGGCTATGAAGATTCCATCTTTGCGTAATATCTTTTCATCACACATCGTTCTTACTACCTCTATGATTTGCTCTTGAGGATAGGGTAACAGCTCGGCTATTCGCGGTAAATCGATTTTATTACCATTACTCAATAGCTCTTTTACAGCATAGACGATTTGGGCAAAACGTTCGTCGGTAAGTGGGGTAGCTCTTTGTGCTATACAATTGTCACAGCAACCACATTCGGGCGCTTTTTCGTCGAAATAGCGTAGTAACATGGCACTGCGGCACGACCTGGCATTGGCATAATCTATCATATATTCTATACGTTGTGCCATTCGCTTCTTTCTGTCTTCATAAGCACTTGGTGGTATAGTAATATAGCGTGACTCTACGCGACGTATAGGATAGTATATATAGGGAGTCCGTTTACGTGGAATATAATGCAATACATGCATACGCGAAAGCAGAAGCAATGACTCATATATACTTTGTGAAGACATACCCAGCCTGTTTTGCAATATTTCTTCGTGAATCATGACATAATCGGCAAATAGGCCTGTGTATGATCTTAATAAACATTGTAGCACCTTATCGGTAGACTCGTCGAGCGATAGATTATATAGCTCATCGCGGCGCATCATCATCATCACACGTGATAAGGAGTCGGTTTCTTCAATAAACTCCAATACGCCTGTTTGAGTTAAGATTTGTAATGCACTTACTGTGCGGAATGGTTGTATATTAAATGTTTGACAGAAGTTGTTTAAGCTAAATTCGTATATCTTTTCAGCTCCATCACCAACAGCCACATTCAGAAAGTTGCACACGCGGTCATACACCTGCAAAATAAACTCTTTGGGTGGAAATGACTCAGTAATGCGTTTCCTTAATGTTATTTTGTCGTTATTGGAATAGAGTAGCACAGCATATGAGCGTTTCCCGTCGCGTCCGGCACGTCCTGCTTCCTGATAATACTCTTCAGGAGAGTTGGGAACATCAATATGTATGACTACCCGTACATCAGGTTTGTCAATGCCCATGCCAAACGCGTTGGTAGCCACTATGACACGTATTTTACCTGAACTCCATTGTTGTTGCCGCTCATTTTTCTCCTCAGTGGAAAGGCCTGCATGATAGTAGGTAGCAGAGAACCCTGCTTGCGTCAGGAGTGTGGCAATCTCTTTGGTGCGTTTTCTGTTGCGTACATATACAATAGCACTACCCGGCACTCTTTCCAGAATATGGAAAAGTTGTTGTTGCTTGTTTTCTCCGACTCTTACCACATACGATATATTGGGCCTGGCAAAAGTTTTGCGTAGAACTTGCCCGTTGTTAAAGAGTAGTTGCTTTTGAATGTCTTGTACAACAGCTTGAGTTGCCGATGCTGTTAATGCAAGAATAGGGACATGAGGTAGATATTGGCGTAAAGATGCGATTTTCAAATAAGAAGGACGAAAATCGTAGCCCCATTGTGAAATGCAGTGAGCTTCATCTACAACAATAAGAGAAATGTTCATCTCACGAAGGCGATTGATAAACATCTCTGTTGCTATTCTTTCGGGAGATATGTACAAAAATTTATATCCGCCGTTGATGCAATTTTCAAGAGCTATGTTGCGTTCACGTCGGCTCATACCTGTAGCTATCATAGTCGCCTTGATACCTCTATTGCGCAGGTTGTCTACCTGGTCTTTCATCAAAGCTATTAGAGGTGTTATAATAAGGCATGTACCTTCTGACGCAAGTGCCGGTATCTGGAATGTGAGCGATTTGCCTCCGCCTGTAGCCATAAGACCGAGAGTGTCATGTCCATTAAGTACCGACGTGATAATCTCTTCTTGCAGCGGACGAAACTCCTTATAGCCCCAATAGTGCTCTAAGATAGGATATATACGCTCTTGAATTGTCATAGTTGTAAAATGCGGTGCAAAAGTAGCAATTATATCCTAACATAACATCCTATTTAAAGCATGATTTTGGCTATTGAGAAGATGTGAGAGTATAAGTATGCTCAAAAAAAAGGCGATGTCAAAAACTGACATCGCCTTTTTATATTTATGGGCATTATGTTTACTCCTCTACTTTTTCGGCAACTACTTCAAAAGGCAGCTCTACCGAAACTTCGCGGTGCAATTTGATAGTGGCAGTGTAATGACCGATTTCTTTAATATTATCTTTGATGATAATTTTCTTACGGTCTATTTCCTGACCTAATTCTTTAAGAGCCTCGGCAACTTTGGCACTGTTAATGCTACCATAGATAGTGCCGGCATCGCTTACCTTAGCAGAAATAACTACTGTCAGGTCGTTAAGAGCTGCAGCAATAGCTTCGGCATCTGCTTTGATTTTAGCGAGTTTGTGAGCTCTTTGTTTTTGATTCTCAGCCAATACCTTCAACGCCGAGGGCGAAGCGATAACAGCCAAACCTTTCGGGATGAGATAGTTACGACCATATCCATCCTTAACGGTTACTACATCATCCTTGTAGCCCAGATTGGCTATGTCTTCTTTCAATATTACTTGCATTATGATGTCCTCCTACGTTAAAGTTATTTCATCAAATCGGTTACATAAGGAAGCAAGGCCAAGTGGCGAGCTCTTTTCACGGCTTGAGCAATACGACGTTGGAATTTCAAAGAGGTTCCTGTAATACGACGTGGCAATATTTTACCTTGCTCGTTCAAGAATTTCTTGAGAAATTCAGGGTCTTTATAATCAATGTATTTGATACCATTCTTTTTGAAACGGCAATATTTTTTCTTCTTGACATCTACCGATGGGGGAGTCAAATATCTGATTTCAGATTGTGCTTGTGCCATAGTTTAGTTCTCCTTTACTTCTTCGTTAGTAGTTGCTTTTGCTTTTAAGCCTCTTCTCTTGGCAGCATATTCAGCAGCAAATTTATCCTGTCTGAATGTCAAGAAACGAATTACACGCTCGTCACGGCGGAAATTGATTTCAAGATTCTTTATCAACGTAGGTTCTGCGTCAAACTCAATGAGAGTATAGAAGCCTGTTGTCTTCTTTTGAATGGGGTAAGCCAGTTTGCGCAAGCCCCAGTTCTCGGTGTTGACGATTGTTGCTCCGTTGTCAGTGAGAATCTTTTCGAATTTTTCTACCGCTTCCTTCATCTGCTCGGCAGACAAAACGGGAGTTAAAATGAAAACGGTTTCGTAATGATTCATACTAATTTGTTATTAATAATTGGTTTGTAAAAATTGCGGTGCAAAGTTAAGACTTTCTTTTTATCTGACAAATTTTTATAGCCTATTTTGTTGCTTATTTTGAAATTGATGTAGTCATAATCTCATGATATATTTAGAGAGGGAAGTACATTATTGCCAATTTTTGCTATTTACAAATCTTTTGTCTCTATTATTTGTTGTAACTTTGCACGGTTATAATGGCAACGATTATGGACATAAACTTTTCATTACTACATCCCGAACTTCTGTTTGCTCTCATCAGCGGTAAATTGTCGGCCGCAGTTAACCGCCGATTGTACAGGGCTTTCCGACAACAAAGTATTGAGGTTACTCCCGAGCAATGGACTGTATTATACTATTTATGGACACGCGATGGAGTTACTCAGCAAGAATTGTGCAACTCTACATTCAAAGACAAACCCAGTATGACGAGATTGATAGACAATCTTGAAAAACTCAATTGTGTACAACGTGTAGCAAGTAAAACCGACCGACGCATTAATATTATAAAGCTGTCTCCACGAGGAACGGAGCTAGAGCAAGAGTCTAAACCGCTGGTCCTTACAGTTATCCGAGAGGCTTTGGCCGATTTGTCTCAAGAGGATATACAAGTTTCGTATCATGTGCTTATGCGAATCTTTGAAAATTTAAGAAATTCACTTGAAAACAAATAGAGTTCCGAAAAAATAAAGGGGGCATGAGTTATGAAAAAAACGTTGTATTTTATTAGTGTCGGCATGATTTGCCTTGTCGCGGTAGCGCAGGCACAGTCATACTATGCTCCCGATGTATTGGGGGACAGATTTGAACAACATGTATATTCTTTGCCCGACGATTATCATGGTAAAGTTGTAGCTACGCTTGTGCGGGAAAAAGCCGACACGATATCACAACGGGCTATTTTGTATATACATGGATATAACGATTATTTTTTTCAAAAAGAGATGGCCCAACAGTTCGTCGATTCGGGATTTAATTTTTATGCTCTCGACTTGCGAAAATACGGACGGTCTATTTTACCCGGGCAATATCCCTTTGAGGTGCGAAATTTGAGTGAGTATTTTACAGAGATAGACTCTGCCGTTTGTACTATTAAAAATGAGGGTAATAAAGAGATTGTGCTGATGGGGCATTCTACTGGAGGTTTGATAACTTCATTATATTGTGATGAACGTAAAAATAATTTACCCGTGAATGGATTGATATTGAACAGCCCGTTTCTCGAATGGAATTTTAATGCTACATACCGTAATTTCCTTATTCCTCTTGTATCGTGGTTAGGTAGTTTTATGCCTGATGCGACACTGGCCGATGAAAAGAACCCATCAGTGTATGGGCTGAGCCTCTTGAAAGATTATCATGGAGAGTGGACGTTCAATACCGATTGGAAAATGTTGCAAGTGCCTGGTCAACGGTTCAGTTGGATACGAGCTATAGATAAAGGTCACGACAGAGTGCATGCGGGATTAGATATTCCATGTCCAGTGCTGGTATTGTTTTCCGGTAAAAGCATATCAGGCGAGAAGTGGTCTCCCGAGTTTCAGCAGGCCGACGCCGTACTCAATGTCGATGATATTGCGCGTTACGGACTATTGCTGGGTAATGATGTTGAAGAGGTCTCTATTGCCGGCGGGTTGCACGACCTTGTGTTATCACGAAAGGATGTGCGTCGTTCGGTGTATCATATTATTTTCAAATGGATGACAGATAAAGAACTGATGCAATGACAAAAATAAATAAGACAAATGCAGCCCGCTTACTTGACAAGATGGGGCTGAAATACGAATTGATACCGTATGTTGTAGACGAGGAAAACCTCGCTGCAGATCATGTGGCTGCCGAGTTGGGCGAAAAAATAGAACAAGTATTTAAGACTCTCGTATTGCGAGGCGATAAGGCCGGCATATTTGTGAGTGTCATACCAGGCGACAAAGAGGTAAATCTGAAAGCCGCAGCCAAGATTTCGGGCAATAAAAGTGCCGCCATGTTACATGTAAAAGAGTTATTACCTACAACCGGATACATAAGAGGGGGGTGTTCACCTATAGGTATGAAGAAACACTTCCCTACATTCTTGCACAATAGTTGTTTGTCTTACGATTATATATATGTAAGCGCGGGAGTGCGTGGGTTGCAGATAAAAATAGCACCCGCAGATTTAATAAAGGCTACCGATGCAACGGTAGCCGATGTATGCGAATAAGTCTTATTGCAATAAAGGAAGTAAGAGCCCAAATTCGTGAATGAAATTGGGCGTAAAGATTTTATTCCCTATATTGTCGGTAATTTCACGTAACTCCCAGAAGCGACCCGTTTCAAGTTCGCCAGGATCGGGCGATAGGTTGCCGCAATATTCTGTTCGATATGAATAGACCAGTTCTCGTTCTATCGAAGAACGGAAAACGTATGTGAAATTATGTATGGGTGTAAAATCGGTTATTCCAAGCTCTTCGCGAGCTTCGCGCCGTAGGGCAGTCTCTATTTCCTCTCCATAGTCTACATGGCCACCTACTGCTGTATCCCATTTCCCGGGCTGAATGTCTTTATGTCTAGACCTTTTTTGCAAATATAGCTTACCGTTGCAGATAATATGTAAATGTACGACGGGATGTAACAACATACTGCCATCGTGACATTGATGGCGGGTTGCTTTTCCAATGACTCGTCCTGTTTCGTCTACGAGCGGAAACCATTCGTCTTGCATTTTGTCGTTCATTTCTTATAGAGTTTTTTTATGATTTCAGTAATTTCTTCAGAGGTCAGATTATCGCCATATGTGTCGAATGGCAAGCGGAAAGTACATCCGCTCTTCCAATTGTTGCATCCGTATGCATTTTTCCCTTTTACAACAGTACCGGTATGACACAACGGGCAGTAAATGACATCTGTTTTAGAAGCATTTTCTGTTTGAACCTTATTTTTAGATGGCTTGGTTACTGCTGAGTTTTTCTTATGTGTGGCACTTCTCTTTTGAGGTTTTTCAGTGGCTTCTGTCACGGCGATGCTACCCGTATTGTCACTCAGTACGGTCACAACAATCTCCTTAACCATAGCTTTCAGTTCTTCCAGAAAGGTAGCCGGTTCGTATTCACCACGTTCTATCCGTCGTAGTTTATTTTCCCATTGTCCGGTAAGTTCTACCGATTTTAGCAGTTCGTTTCTTATTGTTTGTATCAATTCAATACCGGTAGGTGTGGCAATGAGACTTTTGCGTTCTTTACGGATGTAATGTCTCTTGAATAATATTTCTATGATGGCAGCTCTTGTCGATGGACGACCTATGCCATTCTCTTTCAACGCATCGCGCAATAGTTCATCGTCTACCGTTTTCCCTGCCGTCTCCATGGCACGCAGCAAAGAGGCTTCGGTATATGGCTTGGGCGGTTGTGTCTGCTTTTCTGCCAGTGTCGGGGTGTGTTCTCCACTCTCACCCGGCTTGAAAGCAGGTAAGATTTGTAATTCTTCTACCACGGTGTTTTCAGTAGGAGACTCTTTCCCCAGCACTACTCTCCATCCTGGAGAGAGTACTTGTCGCCCCGTTACCTTAAAACCGACTTTTTCAACTTCGCCCGTTACAGTCGTATTCGACACTTGACAATCGGGATAGAATGCTGCTATAAAACGTTTTGCAATAAGGTCATACACTGTCTTCTCGCGGTCTGTAAGATTTGTAGCCTTGATGTTTGTAGGAATGATGGCATGGTGGTCGGTCACTTTGCTATTATCGAATACTTTTTTGCTTTTAGGCAACTTAGACATATCCAACAACGGCTTTACGAGGGTGTCGTATTGCGTCAGAGCCGACAATATACCCGGTACTTTGGGATAAATATCGTCGCTCAAGTATGTTGTATCTACACGAGGATAGGTCGTAACCTTTTTCTCATACAGGCTTTGTATCAGTTGCAGTGTCTCGTCGGCTGAGTATGAATATTTTTTATTGCATTCAACTTGCAGACTCGTTAAATCAAATAGCCGTGGAGGAGCCTCTTTCCCTTTTTTAGTTGTTACGTCGGTAATGACAAACGGTTTGTCTGTGATGCTTTCTAATGCTTTGTGGGCATCTTCCACCTGATTATATCGTCCGTGAGTTGCCGAGAATGTCGTGTCACGATATACTGTTTTAAGTTCCCAATATGGTTGTGGAACAAAGTGCTCTATTTCCAGCTGCCTATTGACGATAAGTGCCAGGGTGGGGGTTTGCACACGACCCACAGATAGAACCTGTTTTTCCCTTCCGTACCGCAGTGTATAGAGGCGGGTAGCATTAAGGCCCAATAACCAGTCGCCAATAGCTCGTGTTAGTCCGGCTAAATATAATCGGTCAAACTCTTGTTGTGGTCTCAGGTGCTCAAATCCTTCTTTGATAGACTCCTCGGTAAGAGACGAAATCCACAAACGATATACAGGACACTTGCATCCTGCTTTTTGCATGACCCATCGTTGTATGAGCTCGCCCTCCTGTCCGGCATCACCACAGTTTATAACGCTATCTGCTTGTGATATCAGAGCCTCTATGGTTTTGAATTGCTTTTCTACACCTTTATCTTCTTTCAGTTTTATGCCGAATCGTTGCGGAATAATGGGGAGTGAGCTTAGGCTCCACCTTTTCCACTGCTCGTTATATTCGTGAGGCTCTTTCAATTCACATAAATGTCCATACACCCATGTGACGCAGTAGTTATTCCCTTCGTAATAACCATCGCGACGCGATTTTGCTCCCAATACATCGGCTATATCACGGGCAACACTCGGTTTTTCGGCAATACATACCTTCATGGGCACGCTTCTTTACAATCCTAATGCCTTGGCTTCATTCCATAGGACATCCATCTCTGACAACGACATCTCTTTGAGCGTTTTTTGTTGGTCATGGGCTTGTTGTTCTATGTAGTTAAACCGCCGAATAAATTTTTGATTGGTTCTTTCCAATGCATTCTCTGGATTTATTTTATACAGACGAGCTGCATTGACAATGCTGAATATAAAATCGCCAACTTCGGCTTCCATATCATTGCCGTCATTGCGCTCCATGGCTTCTATCACTTCGGTCAACTCCTCTTTTACTTTATCCCAAACCTGCTCGCGTCGTTCCCAGTCAAATCCTACATTACAAGCTTTTTCTTGAATGCGGAAAGCCTTTACAAGGGCCGGTAATCCTTTAGGAACTCCAGCCAAGACAGTTTTGTTACCGCCCTTTTCTTTCAACTTTATTTGTTCCCAATTTTGCTCTACCTGCGATGACGTTTCGGCCGATACATTACCGAAAACATGTGGATGCCTGAACACTAATTTGTCGCACAAGGCATTACAAACGTCTGCAATGTCGTATAAACCTTTTTCGTCGCCTATCTTAGAGTAGAATACCACGTGTAACAACACGTCGCCCAACTCTTTTTTGATAGCTTCGTCATCACATTGTATAATAGCCTCGCACAGTTCGTATGTTTCTTCTATAGTGTTGGGACGAAGGCTTTCGTTAGTTTGTTTCCTGTCCCATGGGCATTTTTCTCTCAATTCATCGAGGATATCAAGCAGTCGACCGAAAGCTGCCAACTGTTCCTCTCTTGTATGTTTCGACATATATATATTCAATTTCTACGATGCAAAGATAGTGCAAACGGGACAATTTGGAATAAAGCGTTATGTGAAATTCTATAGAGCTAATGTCTTTTACTTATTTTAGAAGAAAAGGAATTATATGTATAACACATACTCTCTTTCGTTTATTCGATTATATTTTATACTTTTGCGAGTGAATAAAAAACGATATAAATGATTACGAATATCATATCGGAGCGCAAGCTCGACATCATAAGCGATTTTATAGCTCGATATGGGAAGATTGCCATTACATGCCACGTATCGCCCGATGGTGATGCTATGGGTTCTACCTTGGGATTATGTCATTTCCTAAAAGGACTGGGCAAACAAGCTACGGTAGTTATTCCTGATATGCCGCCACGCAATCTCATTTTTTTACCCGGAATGCGCGATGTCGTTATATATACTCAAACTGCAGAAAAAGCTGAAGCGGTTTTGAAAGACGCTGAACTGATATTTGCGCTTGATTTCAATGCTCTAAATCGTATAGATAAATTGTCGGCTCCTTTTCAGGAAGCGACGGCCAAAAAAGTATTGATAGACCATCATCTTGGTCCTGAAAATTTCTGTGATGTTATAGTGTCACACCCTAAAATATCGAGTACCAGCGAACTGATATTCAGGTTGATATATCAAATGGGCGCATTAGATAAAATGAGCCTTTCGTCTGCCGAAGCCATATATACAGGTATGATGACAGATACAGGCAACTTTACATATAATTCTAACGACCCGGAGATATATTACATAGTGGCTGAACTTGTAAAGATGGGTGTGAACAAAGACCGTATCTATACACTTGTATGTAATACACAGACAGCCAACAAGCTGTTGTTAAACAGCTACGCGATATGTCACAAAATGGAATTGTTCCCTGAGTATGGAGCTGCTATGGTGAGCCTGACACGAGCTGAGATGGAGCGATATAAATTTCAAAAGGGCGACTGTGAAGGGCTTGTCAATGTGCCGTTGAGTATAAAAGGAATACGATTCTCGGCCTTTATACGCGAAGATCGCAACTATATTAAGATTTCATTGCGTTCGCAAGGCAAATTTCCGGTTAATACCATAGCAGAAAATCACTTTAACGGCGGTGGTCATATGAATGCTGCCGGTGGTGAATTTTATGGTACAATAGAAGAGGCGATAGCTCGTTTTAAAGAAATACTACCTATTTATTGTGTAAAAGAACCATAAGAAACAACGACAAAAGATGATAAAAATGAAAGCAGTAAAATTTTTGACACTTGCAGCTTGTTTGTCGCTTTGTAATTTACTATACACTTCTTGCGACGATACAAAATCATATTCCGAATTACTGGAAGAAGAAAGCGAAGCGGTAGACAAATTCTTGGCAAATTATCAGGTTATTTATACTATCCCTGCCGATAATAATTTTGAAGTAGGGCCATCGGCTCCTTACTATCAGATAGATGACGATGGTAACGTATTTATGCAGGTAATAGATAAAGGAAATGCCGGCATGGCATACGACAATGAGGTAATATATTTCAGATACTCTCGCTTGAACTTGCTCACGTGGGCTAGCGGTGGCGACCAGGTACCATCGGGCAACGATAGTAGTCTTGCATCGCCTCTATCTTTTAATTTCAAGAATAAGACATTGGGGTCGACTACTCAATATGGCACGGGAATACAATTGCCGCTTTACTATCTGAACAAAAATTGTAGAGTCAATCTGCTCGTAAAGTCGAAAGCAGGTTCTAACGACGACCTCGTTTCTGTTACACCATATCTTTATGATATACGATATTTCCCGTCTAATATATAATATATTCTGTATATGGCACTTATAAAATCTATTTCAGGCATTCGAGGAACCATCGGTGGCCGTGTCGGCGATGGACTTAATCCGCTTGACATAGTCAAGTTTACGGCTGCTTATGCTACCTTTATAAGAAATAATACGACACAAAGTGGCAATAAGATTGTCGTGGGACGAGATGCCCGTATTTCTGGAGAGATGGTTATGCATACCGTTGTAGGTACCCTTATGGGTATGGGTTGGGATGTAGTATATATAGGAATGGCTTCGACCCCAACAACAGAAATTGCAGTAACAGGAGAGAAGGCTTGCGGTGGTATTATACTTACGGCAAGTCACAATCCCAAACAATGGAATGCCCTGAAGCTCCTTAATGAAAAAGGTGAGTTCTTGAATGCTGCTGAAGGCGGTCAGGTATTGAAGATTGCTGAACAAGAGGTGTTTACTTTTGCCGATGTAGACCACTTAGGTAAACTCATAGAAGACCATACTTATGACGACAAGCATATTGCTCAGGTACTTGCACTTTCTTTAGTAGATAAAGACGCTATAGAAAAAGCTAACTTTACGGTGGCTATAGACTGTGTCAACTCTGTGGGTGGCATTGTTATCCCAAAGTTGCTGAAGGCATTGGGCGTGAAGAAAGTTATTGAACTTAATTGTGAGCCGACTGGCCATTTTGCGCATAATCCCGAGCCCATTCCCCAAAACTTGGGCGAAATATCGGCTGTCATGAAACGAGAGAAAGCCGATGTTGGTTTTGTAGTAGACCCCGATGTTGACCGACTGGCTATCATTTGTGAAAACGGTGAAATGTTTGTCGAAGAATATACTTTGGTAGCCGTTGCCGATTACATATTACAACATACTCCTGGAAATACGGTTTCAAACTTGAGTTCTTCTCGCGCATTAAGGGATATAACCCACAAGTATAATTGCCAATATAATGCTGCTGCAGTAGGAGAGGTAAATGTCGTAGAGAAAATGAAGGAGACAGCTGCTGTTATAGGCGGTGAAGGTAATGGTGGTGTTATATATCCTGCTATCCATTATGGACGTGACGCATTGGTAGGCATAGCATTATTCCTTTCGCTTATGGCACATACCCATAAGAGTGTAAGCGAATTGAAAGCGACATATCCGGTTTATAGCATTATAAAACAGCGTATTGATCTGACTACACAAATCGATATAGATGCATTGTTGGCTGCTGTGAAAAGAGAATATGCACATGAAGAGATTACGGATATAGATGGGGTAAAAATAGACTTCCCCGATGGATGGGTACACTTGCGCAAGTCCAATACCGAGCCTATTATTCGCGTATATGCCGAGGCGAATACCGAGGCCGAAGCCGAGAAGTTGGCCGCGGGTGTTATGGAGATTGTGAAAAAGTTGACACATTGACAAGAATATATTACGATAAATACGAGCTGTTTTCATCTATAGACAACAGCTCGTATTTATATCATTACAAATGGGGATGCAGGCCGGGGCTAATACCTAAGTGTAGGTATTTGTTGCGGCTGCAATTATAAATAATTTTGTGCGTTGATAAAGAAAAATGGGAAAGAAAGATAATCTTTCGTTTTATACGGCCGATATGAAGATGGCCGAACTTGTGCAGTGTGATTATCGCTTACTGCTGCTTTTGCCTCGTTTCGGGATGGAGCTTGGTGTAGGAGAGGACTCTATAGACGAACAATGCAAACGGCACGACGTGCAGCCGGCACTGTTTGTGATGATATGTAACATATACTCATTTGCCAATTACCGACCTACGCCACAAGAGGTTGAGGCTATAGACGTAGAGCCATTGCTGTTATATTTGTCGAGGTCGCACACATACTATATGGAATCACAATTTCTTCCCATAGAGCAATGCTTGAAAAATATAGCTAATCACTATGCTGCACCACATGGGAATATACTTATGCGATTCTATGCAGAGTATATGCAAGAAGTGCTAAATCATTTCGACTATGAAGAGAAAACTGTTTTTCCCTACATCCGCAGTTTGTTGACGGGTAAACAACTGCACCAAGAATATGATATCGAGACGTTTGAAAAGAACCACAGCAACATAGATGACAAGTTGAGCGACTTAAAAAATATTCTTATTAAATATTTGCCTAATATAGGGATGGCCGCCGAACAAACTGAGTTATTGTTCAAGATATTTTCTTTAGAAGATGATTTAAGTCGTCATACTTTTATTGAAGATGATGTGTTGATACCGCTGGTTCGACATATAGAGGTATCGAGTCATGACAAATAGCAAAACATATCGTATTGTTATCATAGAGCCTTACTCTATCATAGCCCAAGGATTACGGTTGATGATAGAAGATATCAGAGGGTTTGAGGTATGTGCAATTATTGCAGACGGTCACTATATGGAGCGTATCACATCACTGCGCCCCGATATTGTCGTTATAAATCCCACGGTGATAGATTTGAAAAAGAGGTGTGAGTTGGATGAGCTTGCAGCAAAAGTGCCACAAGCAGCATTGGCGGCACTTGTATATCAATATGTAGAACCCAGCGTATTGAAACTATTCAAAATTATCATTGATATTTCTGATAGTCGGGAAAAGATAGCTATCAAGCTGCGACAACTGTCTGATACCGGTGAGCAATCGGTTGAGTCAACAGAGCTCTCGGAGCGAGAAAAAGAAGTATTGGTTGCTGTTGCCAAGGGTTATACAAATAAAAACATTGCCGAACAATACCATCTCTCTATACATACTGTCATCACACACCGTAAAAACCTGATCCGAAAAACCGGAATTAAATCGGTATCAGGTTTGACGGTATATGCTATACTCAACAATCTTATAGACATTAAAGAAGTAGAATAAATTCTTTGCAAAATATCAATTATACAATGCGCTTATCAGAATTGGAAATAGGGAAGAGAGCCGTAATAGTGAAAATCTTAGGTCACGGCGCTTTTCGCAAAAGAATCATAGAGATGGGATTTATCAGAGGGCAAGAAGTCGTTGCCGAGTTGAATGCGCCGCTGAAAGATCCCATTAAATTTAAAATAATGGGTTATGAGGTCTCGCTTCGCCGGAGCGAGGCTGAATTGATAGAGATTATACCCGAAGATGATGGTGAATCATTGCCCGATGTAACTTCTCATGGTACAACCGAAGAAATTACCCTGCAGCAACAGGCCGAGGAAAAAGGAAAAACTATCAATATAGCTTTGGTCGGCAACCCTAATTGTGGAAAAACATCCTTGTTTAATGTCGCATCGGGGGCCAACGAACATGTAGGTAATTATAGTGGTGTCACCGTAGATGCCAAGACCGGATATTTCAATTACAAAGGTTATCGCATCAATATATCCGATTTACCTGGTACATACTCTTTATCGACTTACAGTCCTGAGGAACTTTATGTGAGAAGATATCTTAATAATGAGACTCCCGATGTGATAGTCAATGTAGTCGTAGCATCCAATTTGGAACGAAACTTGTATCTTACTACCGAGCTAATCGACATGGATTATAGCATGGTAATAGCCCTGAATATGTATGATGAATTGGAAAAAAGCGGTGCAAAGCTCGATTACCAATTATTGGGTGATATGATTGGTGTACCAATGATTCCTACTAAATCGCGTACAGGATGGGGTATAGACAAGCTTTTCGACACGATTATCGAAGTGTATGAGCGACGCAACAAATCGGTTAGGCATGTACACGTAAATTTAGGTCCTGTTATAGAAGAAGGTATAACGGAGCTGAAAGATGAACTCAAGGAGAGCAAGACGCATTTACAATTCTCGCCTCGATATTTAGCGATAAAAATGCTCGAAGGTGATAAAGAGGTGCATTCCTTGCTGGCAAATGACGAGCATTATGCACGATGGAATGCTTTGTGTGAAAAGAAACGAGCCGAGATTGAAGCTACCCTAAAAGAAGATATAGAGCAGGCTATTGCCAACGAGAAGTACGGCTTTATTTCGGGAGCCCTTCATGAAACCTTGCAAAAAGGCGAGCAGGAAGAGCGTAGCATTACCCGTACCATAGATGCACTTGTAACTAATAGGGTGGTGGGTATACCCATCTTTATATTCCTTATGTGGATTATGTTTGAGGCTACTTTCGTTTTGGGCGCTTATCCGGCCGAATGGATAGATGCCGGAGTTGGCGCTCTATGTGATTTGCTTCATACCTATATGCCACAAGGCCCGTTGAAGGATTTGCTTGTCGACGGTGTTATAGGAGGTGTGGGCAGTGTTATTGTATTTTTACCTAATATACTTATACTTTACTTTTTCATATCGCTGATGGAAGACTCGGGCTATATGGCGCGAGCTGCCTTTATTATGGATAAAGTGATGCATAAAATAGGGCTACACGGAAAGTCTTTTATTCCCTTGGTAATGGGTTTTGGGTGTAATGTACCTGCCATTATGGCTACCCGCACCATAGAAAGTCGCAGTAGCCGATTGATTACCATCTTGATAAATCCATTTATCTCATGTAGTGCACGGCTTCCCATATATACATTATTGATAGGCGCATTTTTCCCCGACCATGCCGGGTGGGCTTTCCTGGCCATATACCTTACAGGTATCCTGGTTGCTATAATTACCGCTAAATTATTGCGTCGCTTTCACTTCAAGAAAGAAGAGACTCCATTTGTCATGGAATTGCCCCCCTATAGAATACCTACGGGAAAAGCCATAGCAAGACATATGTGGGGGAAAGCCGAGCAGTATCTGAAAAAAATGGGCGGTGTTATTCTGATTGCCTCTATTGCAATATGGGCACTGAGCTACTATCCACATCCCAATGAAGAACAGGAGCTTACAGCACAACAACGTACCGAGCAGCAAGCAAACTCATATTTAGGTCGGATAGGCCGGTTTATATCGCCTGTGATGGAACCATTGGGCTTTAGTTGGAAAGCAAGTGTCGCACTCATTTCTGGTACGGCTGCCAAAGAGTTGATTGTAAGTACACTTGGTGTGTTGTACACGGGCGATGCCGATAAAACAGAAACTCTTTCAGAGAAAATGATGCAGACAGACCCTGCAACCGGTCGTCCCGATTTTACCCCGTTATCTGCTGTTAGCTTTTTGGTATTTGTACTGCTATACTTCCCCTGTATAGCATCGGTTATAGGTATTGCCAAAGAATCGGGTAGTTGGAAATGGGGATTATTTGCAGTTCTGTACAATACGGCAGTTGCATGGATATGTGCATTTCTAATATATCAGATAGGTTCATTATTTATATAGATACATAAATGCTTACAAGTTCTGTACAACAAATAATTGTTTATGTTATTTTGGCTGTTGTTGCAGTATTGTGGATAGTACGAGTAGCTCGCATTTTTTCATCGAAGCACTCCACAGGATGTACTAGTTGCAATGGATGTCCGCACGGGGACTGTCCTACACAAAAAAAACTTTTGGAGAGAGATAAAAATAACTGATGAAACTTTGCAGAATCAAATAAGTTGTATTATCTTTGCAACGCAAAAACAAAAGGTGCCTTGTCCGAGTGGTTAGGAGCCGGTCTGCAAAACCGTATACGGCGGTTCGATTCCGCCAGGCACCTCTCAGAGATGGATATTCAGATTCAAATATCCATCTCTTTTTATTTTTATAATATCGACTGCACTGAAGAAATAATGGGCCTAGTCGATAAAAGGGAAAGGCAGATTGCCGGTACAACTTCTCAGCGTCGTCTATATTTGTGCCTGAATATTATTTATCTGGAAGTGGATTTTCAAAAATGTAAAGTGGTTTTATCAGCCGACATGTTATCGTTACAATGGCTCTTTTATTTTATAGCTCGTTATAGAGAGGAATTTCTGTAAGGAAACTATACTTTCTGCTATCATAATCGATATGACAGCAGTAGTGCGATATGCCATTCGATAGCATAATATAGGGTACCCGGAAACATATATTATAACGGACAGCCTGCTCGAATACTTTTTGCGACACGGATATATGAGGTGCTTTATATTCTATCAGGACCAGCGGTTGGCCTTCGGCATCATATACAAGCGTATCACACCGCCGGCTGCGACCATTAAGGCTTAACGATATTTCGTTCCCAATACGGCCAAGAGGGTACTTCTTGCTACCTACGAGATAGGCGATGAAATGTTGTCGTACCCACTCCTCGGGTGTGAGAGCAACATATTTGCGGCGTACGGCATCCCATATCTGCACAGAGCCGTTGTTTTGTTTGAGTTTATAGGCGTATGGTGGCAAATTTAGCTCTATCATATGTGCCGTAAATTTGTTAAATCCTAATTATATGAGTAATTTTACCCAAAAATACATCAGTTACTTTTGTTTTGCAAGAGTTATATGAATACAAAACTGTGATATGGCGAAAAGCGATTCAAACAGGTATCTTGAAATTATAAGACAAATACGTGCTAAAGACTTCAAACCCATTTATTTTCTAATGGGAGAAGAGAGCTATTTTATAGACCTCATTACAGATGAGATAATAGCTAATGCTCTTACTGACGATGAAAGAGATTTTAACCAGACTATTATGTATGGATCTGATGTCTCGGGATATGCATCGGTTATAGCAATGGCTAAGCGATTTCCCATGATGGCCGCCCGACAACTTGTTGTCGTAAAGGAGGCGCAGCAGATAAGTGATATTGAGTTGTTGCATTATTACATTATGCAACCGCTGACGAGTACTGTCCTTGTCATCAATTACAAAAACGGGGTGCTAAAAAACAAAAAGATTCTAAATGAACTGGAGAAAACAGGTATCGTATATGAATCGAAAAAACTATATGAAAATCAACTGATACCATTTATCAATTCATACGTACAAGAAAAAAAACTGACAATTGACATCAAGGCTGCGCAAATGTTGGCCGATTATATAGGCAACGATCTTATAAGACTTACCGGAGAGTTGGACAAACTGCAGCTGTCTATGGGTACCGATACTACGCGTATTTCGCCGGAATGGGTAGAGGCTTGTGTAGGTGTAAGTAAAGACTTTAATAATTTTGAGCTTGTCAATGCTATTGCTGCTCGCGACATATATAAAGCAAACCAAATTGTAAATTATTTTGAAAGCAATCCTAAAAGCAACCCTTTTGTAGTGACCATAAGCGTGCTGTTTACTTTCTTTGCCAATTTAATGATTTGTTATTATGCCCCTGATAAGAGTGAGCGAGGGCTCATGCAAGAACTTAACTTGCGAGTCTCTTTTCAAGCGCGTAATTATATGTTGGCCATGCGCAATTACAATGCTTACAAATGTGTCGATATTATTGCGCTGTTGCGCAAGTATGATGCTCGTTCAAAAGGTATAGGGAGTACGTCCAATGTGAGTGAAGGCGAACTACTGCGAGAGCTGGTATATAAAATCATGCATTAAAAAGAGCCCTGTCAAAAGGGCTCTTTTTATTCTATATATTATTTATCAACAAATTTATTTTCTCACCAAATTCTGAACAAATAAGCAAGATTTATCATAAAGCCTCTATTCGCAGAAGAGCCACTAAATACATCGGCCTTCCTGTTGCCGTAAATATCACCCAACCCGAAATAGTAACGACCTTCAAGCAACAAGATATGACGTTTAAGACGTAATTCTACGCCAATTCCACCGGTAATGCCGTAATCGAATCTATTGGCAATCGGAAGGTTATATACTTCGTTTATCCTATTTTCTGTAGTAAATGTTGGTAGGTTATTTATATCGAAGTTGGTTTGATAATTATCGTTATATAATACTCCTATCTGAGGGCCTAAATTGACAAAGCCTCGTACTACATCATTACCGAAATATATGTGTGCCAGGAAGGGAATTTCGATATAATCGAGAGTGTGACGATAGTTGTAAGGGTCGTTTTCAAAATTTTCATCCCATCCTCGTTGTGAGAAATTCAACTCAACAATAAGGCCGAATATCTTTTCTTCTGTATATCTGAACATCAGTCCGGCTGTATAGCCAACCCACGTTTTTTGTTCTATTGACGGCGAAAAGGCCATATTCGGTATAGTTACACCGCCTTTTACACCTACTGATAGTTCGCGGTCGAATGTAATGTCACGTTGAGCCATTACAGCTGTCATAGAGGCGATCATTATAATAACGAATGTGCTTATTAACTTCTTCATAACAGAACCGGTTTTATTCTTTTATTTTTTGTGTCGTCATATAAGGCGTAAAGTGTATAAAGTAGAACGATTTATTTATAAATCCGCTCCAGTTATTTATTCTCTCAAACTTAAAATCGGTTTGCAGTGCATTGCCGCTGGCATTTAATTCATAGTTGGAGAAGTTCTTACCGTTCTTGGCAATAGCTTGCAAGAAATAGAGACCCGTGTCAAAGCCCAATAAACCATATTGCGGACTTGCCTTCATCATCTCGTCATTATACCAGTAGTTAAATTTCAAATCGAAATCGAGCTTCTGAGCGTCACCAGGGTCGGCATAGAATCGAGAGAAAAGATAGGTATCGAGTTTGTAGAACTCGTTGAGGTGACTGTTAGCTTGTACAAGCCAACTTGGAAATCCGAATAGTGAGACTTTACATTGTGGATTACTCTCAACAAATGTTGTCAACGGAGTGAGAATGGCATCGGGTACTTGGGGCTTGTTGGATGTTGGGACAAATATGACCGATGTTGCATTGCCGACGGCCGTTGTCAAATCGGCTTGCGAGAGTGTCTTTGTGTAGGAACAGGTGCGATGTGATATGCCTGCGTTAGACAATTCGGCTTGTAATAAAGGTATGAAATCGTATGTATCGGTCGTATCTTCCGTATTCGATAAGAATATTACTTCCCGGTTATTAAAAAGTCGGATAAAACGTTCGATAGTCTCGGCATAAAGATACGAATGGGGTATATTTGTTTGGAATACTCGTGCATTCGTATTTACTTTCTCATTTTTAAGAGAGAAAGTATTTACTATGTTTATATCATGTTGGGCACCGAAATCAGCAATAAGGTCTATCATTTCATCATTATCTGGAGCTATAATAAGGTCTATCGATGACATGACTTTATTGTTTAATATATTTCTCACTTTATTGAGAGACCCTTCTGTATCATAAGCATATATATTCACCGAATAGCCTTGACGTTTTAAGCTGTCTACTGCCAACAAGAAACCTTGGTAATACTCGGTATATAGGGCAGCCTTTATATCGGGTTTGTGTTGCAGCATAAATGGTAAAATGACAGCTACATTGATATGTTCTGCATTTTTCCTTTCATAGATGCGGTTATACAAATCGTTGATTTGTTCATCGGTTACCGTTGCTACTTTGTGGCTTGTTATCTCTACTTTTTGTTCGGGTATATTTATCTTATCACCTCGCTTGACAGTACGTATACCCGGGTTAACCTGCTTGAGCGAATCGACAGAAATCTTGAATTTTTTGGCAATGCTGTATAGTGTCTCTTTCCGTTTTACAGTATATGTAACATACTGTAAAACAGATGTTGTATCGGATACTTGTTCAAGCACAGGTTTATCTTTATATTTGCTTTTTTGAGGTATTCTTATTACAGAACCATCATATAGTTTGTTGGGCTTAATACCAGGATTGGCACGTAAAAGGTCTTCAACACTACACTGATGTAGTTGTGCTATGTGAAACAATGTTTCACCTCGTACAATGGTATGAAATGTATAGTCGTTGCTTTCGGCATTATTTGTTTCTTTCGATGCATTAGTAACTTTATGCGTTTCGTCGGGCGTAGTAGTGCTGTTTCTTTTTTTGTTTTTTTGTGGGATATTCAGTACAGCTCCCGCCTTGATATGTTGAGTTGTTCCAGGATTGGCATTTAGTATGGCATTGATAGAGACTCCATACATTTTTGATATGGAGTAGAGCGACTCTCCCCGTTTAATGGTATGCCGGAATGTCGATACCTCTTCTTCTGTACTGAATAAGGTGTCGCTCTCTGCAGTAGCAGTATTATCGCTTGTCGCTACGGGAATAAGTAAAATTTGGTTGAGTTTCAAACCTTTCTTTGCAGATGGGTTGTAGCGGACAATCTCTTCCTGGGAAATGTCAAATTTATGTGAAATGGCATATAAACCTTCAGAACGCGCTACTTTGTAAACATAAAATTCCTTGCCGTTGATGGTTTTCTTCGGCAGGTTCGGTACTTCGGCTGTGGCCGCAAGTGCAGCGCAACATAGTAATCCTATTATGGCAGAAAATCTGATGTTCATGCTTTATTGGTTTTAGCACTCTCGAAAAAGAGTTACAAAGTTATGAATAAAAGTAGTCTTATGCAAAGCGTTATGCAGTTTATGTATTAAAATATAGTTCATGTAGCCGAGCGGTATATTATTACAAAAGAAATGATTACTTTTGTTTCTCGTGAAGTACTCACCAATAATATTATGGGGCTATATGCGTTACATAAAAAAGCATGATATGAAACTACTGAGTTATTCTATAAGAAGGGGGCTATCATTATTATTTCTCTTATCGTTCTTCATGGGAACTGCGCAGCGGTTCTCGGTAGAAGGAGGCGACGGACTTGCATATACTTATTTCGAAGAATATCCTTCGACATCGGGGCTGAATGCTGTCATTGTAGTGTATGGTACATCCGGAAAAAGTTTACGGTTTGATGGCCCTAACACGTCGGCTATTACGTGGTATACGTTTGACGATGTGGTAAACCCTATTACAAATGCAACACAAACAGCTCATTATTCGACACTACCTCTCACGCAAAGTGAGTGTGGTTATGTCGCTGTTCAGAACGGTACGCCTTATTATGTATGGATTATAGATTATATCAAGTATCCTTTGATACTATCATCAGTATCTGTGGCAGAAGATGCCCCGGCTTGTGATGTGGCGACTGTTCACATTGAAGGCACTGGCGATGAAATGGTATATTATGCATTCAACAGCATGTTGCCACACGAAGTAAACCGAGATATTACCATTTCGTATAACACATTACAATGGAATGAATCGGCATTGCAATACGAAGAGATACCTCGTACAGAAACGCTTAACCAATTTTCGGCTACATATCCGATTACGGCGCCATTGTGTAATACGACCTTTACGGTCGAAGGCGACCTTTTTTTGCGAGCTTGGGGATTGCCCTTACAGAGCGTCACATCAGCCGAATATGTAACTTATGCTGTAGAAGCACAAGGCATAGCAACACAAACATACAGAGATGCTGAAAACGAGATAGACCGTCAGCCCGAGTCTTTGGGAGGGTCGGCTCCTGCCGAAATAGAATTTGATGCATATTATACCGATGCTGTAACGCATGTAGAGTGGCAATTCTCGCGCAACCAGGACTTCTCTGATATCATGCGACGGTATAATGACGATGTATTGCGTTATACATTTCGCGAGGAAGGGACTTACTATGTAAGATTGGTCGCTGTGAGCAATAATGAATCTTGTGTGTATGAAGGAGAACCATTTGTCATTACAATAGGTACTTCAAGTTTGGAGATGC
This sequence comes from uncultured Porphyromonadaceae bacterium, assembly GCA_900538705.1. GTDB lineage: Bacteria > Bacteroidota > Bacteroidia > Bacteroidales > Barnesiellaceae_A > Barnesiella_A. Next base: position 1,142,240 of record UPZG01000001.1, on the reverse strand, counting down.
CCAATGCCTTCTCTCCTGGTACGATAGATGGCAAGAACGATGAGTGGAAAGTGGCTTATAAATCGATTGTGGAGTTTCGATGCTGGATTTTTGATAAATGGGGCGTACAAATGTACTATAGCGAAAATCCGGGAGACGGATGGGATGGCAAGCATAACGGACGACTAGTATCGCCGGGGGTGTATTATTATGTCATAGAGGCACGTGGTGCCGATGGCGTAGAGTATAAACGCAATGGCCACATAAATATATTGCGTTCACGAAGTAATAAGCAAAAACAACAATAACTTTATATAATATGATGTGGGGTAATAAATTTATAAAGAATCTCTTCTCGATAGTTATATTGGTGGAAGTGGTAATAGTGGCAGCCAGTTTCATATCGGCCAAAGTGATAAATGAGAAAGATGAAATGGATATATCGTTTTCATTTTCCATTCCCGATGTGCCCTCTAAAGTGAGTTTCGCTGGCGAAACAATAGAGCTGAGTAGATACGACCTCTATGAGCGTTATGAGCGAGAGCTTACAGCTACTTGCTACATGCATAGCACTACTTTATTGACACTAAAAAGAGCTAACCGATATATGCCTGTCATAGAGCCAATTCTGAAAAAACAAGGTATTCCGGCCGACTTTATATACCTGGCTGCCATCGAAAGTCATTTCAATCCGCGGGCATACTCTGGCGCCGGAGCAGCTGGTATATGGCAGTTTATGCCAAAAACAGCGCGTCAGTATGGGCTTGAAGTTAATGATTATATAGACGAACGATATAATGTAGAAAAGGCAACCATTGCTGCTTGCAAATATTTGAAAAAGGCTTATGCTAAATATGGCAGTTGGATTAATGCCGCAGCTTCGTATAATGCCGGTATGGGACGTATTACAACTGAAGTGGAGAAGCAGGGTGAGGAACGTGCTATTGATTTGTATTTGAATGAAGAAACATCACGATACATATTTCGCATCTTGGCTATTAAGCAAGTGCTTGCACATCCTGCCGATTATGGCTTTGTACTAAAAGAAAATCAATTATATCAACCTATAAAAACAAGAAGTGTAGAAGCTGATACAACAATAGAAAACTTGGCCGAATGGGCACAACAACAAGGTACTACATATTTCCAACTGAAAGAGTTTAATCCGTGGTTGAGGGCTCGTAGTATGCCAGATAAAAGCAGAAAAAAATATATTATACAAATACCCGTAGAGAAAGATATGTATTATACACCCGAACGTAAGTACAAGACTCATCGTAAGGAGTGGGTGGTAAAATAGAAAAATATGAGATGAAAGGGGATGAGAAAATAGAAGTATATGGCGCAAGAGTTCATAATCTGAAGAATATCGATGTCGTAATACCGCGGAACTCGCTTACTGTCATAACGGGACTGAGCGGTAGCGGCAAATCGTCGCTGGCTTTTGATACCATCTTTGCCGAGGGGCAACGCCGATATATAGAAACTTTCTCAGCATATGCTCGTAATATGCTGGGTAGTATGGAGCGTCCTGATGTTGACAAAATCACAGGATTGAGTCCGGTTATTTCGATAGAGCAAAAAACGACCAATCGTAACCCGCGTTCTACGGTAGGTACCGTGACAGAAGTTTTCGATTTTCTTCGGTTGCTTTATGCGCGTATCGGTGAGGCTTATTCGTACCTCTCTGGCGAGAAAATGGTGAAATATACCGAAGAGCAAATACAATCGCTTATCATGGAGCGATACGATAATAAAAAGGTATATATATTATCGCCATTGGTAAAGAACCGCAAAGGCCATTATAAGGAGCTCTTTGAGCAAATGCGTCGCAAGGGTTTTCTTACTGTGAGGGTCGATGGAGAGTTGCACGAGATTGTGCCGGGAATGAAACTCGACCGATATAAGAACCATAGTGTAGAACTCGTGGTAGATAAACTGATTATTACGGGGAAAAATTATCAACGTGTCAAGGAGAGCATAGCGACTGCTATGAAACAAGGCGACGGACTTATCATGATATATGATGCCGAAGCAAATGAGGTGCGACATTATAGCCGTTCGCTGATGGACCCCGTGACCGGCTTGTCTTATAGTGAGCCTGCACCGCATAATTTCTCGTTTAATTCGCCATTGGGCGCTTGCCCGCAATGTAAGGGGCTGGGATATATCAATGTAATAGACAAAGACAAAATAATGCCCGATATGGAACGCTCTATATATAATGGCGGTATCACGGCATTGGGTAAATATAAAAAATCGTTGATATTTGGACAAATCGAGGCTATATGCGAACGCCACGGCGTAACATTGAAGACTCCTCTGAAAGACATTCCCGATGAAGCTCTCGATGAGATATTGAATGGCTGCGACGACCGATTGGTACTGAAAGATGACCCTGAAGGCTATTCAGACTATTTTATGACATTCGATGGCCTTGTAAAATACATCGAGATGCAACAGCAGGGCGAGGCTTCGGCATCGGCTCAGAAATGGGCCGGACAATTTGTTTCTGTGGTTACATGCCCGACCTGTAATGGCAAGCGTCTCAATAAAGAGGCTCTGCATTATCGCATAGATGGAAAGAATATTGCCGATTTGGCATCTATGGATATTGCCGATTTGACAACGTGGGTCGATACGATTGAAGAGAAATTGAATGATTGGCAACGCAAGATAGCGACTGAAATTTTGAAGGAGATACGCAGTAGATTGCATTTCCTGACGACAGTTGGACTTGACTACCTGAATCTGAATCGTGCATCAGCGACATTATCGGGCGGCGAAAGTCAGCGTATAAGATTAGCCACACAAATAGGTTCACAGCTCGTCAATGTATTATATATTCTCGACGAACCAAGTATAGGATTGCATCAGCGTGACAATATCCGTTTAATCAATTCGTTGAAATCATTACGAGATATTGGCAATACTATTATAGTCGTAGAACATGACAAAGATATGATGCTGGCTTCTGACTATGTAATAGATATGGGGCCGCAAGCCGGACGCAATGGGGGATATGTAGTCTTTGCTGGAACTCCTGCCGAACTGATGCGAAGTCATACACTAACGGCCGATTATCTGAATCCACAGAGTGGAGTAAAAATCAATGTTCCGCAACAACGACGAAAAGGGAACGGCCATTTCCTGACTTTATCGGGTGCTACAGGCAACAATCTGAAAGATGTGACTGTAAAATTTCCGTTAGGATGTTTTATCTGTGTTACAGGTGTATCGGGTAGCGGTAAATCGACTCTTATTAATGCGACATTGCAACCTATATTGAGCCAACGTTTTTACCGTTCACTCCAAGATCCCTTGCCATATAAATCTATCGAGGGCCTGGAATATGTCGACAAGGTAGTTACCGTAGACCAATCGCCTTTAGGCAGATCGCCTCGTTCTAATCCGGCAACATACACCGGCGTATTTTCAGATATTCGTAACTTATTTGTTGAGTCACCCGAAGCAAAAATAAGAGGGTATAAAGCTGGTCGATTTTCATTTAATGTTGCAGGGGGACGATGTGAGGCCTGCTCGGGAAACGGCTACAAGACTATTGCTATGAATTTCTTGCCCGATGTATATGTTCCTTGTGAGGTTTGTCATGGGAAGCGATATAACCGTGAAACGCTTGAGGTCCGATTCAAAGGAAAATCTATTGCTGATGTATTGGATATGACCATTAACCAAGCGGTAGAATTTTTTGAGAATATCCCTGTTGTGCTGAATAAGATAAAAGTATTGCAAGAAGTGGGGCTGGGATATATCAAGTTGGGGCAGCCTTCTACCACCTTATCGGGAGGCGAAAGCCAACGTGTAAAATTAGCGACCGAACTTGCAAAAAGAGATACGGGTGAAACAGTATATATATTAGATGAACCTACTACAGGATTGCATTTCGAAGACATAAGAGTATTACTGAGTGTCCTGAATAAACTGACCGATAAAGGTAATACGGTGATAGTAATAGAACATAATATGGATGTGATAAAATGTGCCGATTATATCATTGATATGGGACCCGAAGGCGGACGTAATGGAGGTGTAGTACTTGCCTGTGGAACTCCCGAGGAGGTATGCGCTACATCGCACACCTATACTACGGAATATTTGAAAAAAGAGCTCGAATAAAAAGGTGTTGTGATATGGTATTGCCATATAAATAGCATGTGGCTATACACGAGTTATAGGGAAGAGTGGGTACACACTCTTCCTTTTTCTTTTTTATTTACTATACATGACATAGATTAGTCGACAAAGCCGATTTACCAGATACAATAATAGACTACCTGGTCTATAATATCTAACAAAGTTTTGATAATATGATAGGTGATATGATTTCGATGCATGACTAACAGTCTGCCAACGTACAAAAATATCACAATCTCATCACTTAGACTATTTGCCAAATAGCAAATATGGTGGTAGGGGAGTACTAATATTATATAATTTTTCGCGCGTCATGAATTCTAAAATACGTATAATGATATGTATTTTAGAATTTTTGTATTTGATTCAAAAATACGAATAAAGAAATACCAAATCACGGAATTGTCACCAAACAAGCATTTATAGTACTGTCATTTTAACGTCGCAATATACTATATTATAATGGATTATGCGTGCATATATAAAGTACATTCCAATATGATTTTCTTTCATCGCCAATATATTAGCAATATATGGATATTTTCTATATTATAAAATTGTGATTATAAGCATATTGTAATTGTATATATAAATTTTATTTTAACCATTTATATGCTTGGCCTTTTTATTTTTGCGTTACGATAAACAAAAAGCATGTATTCGTAGTTCGTAATTGTAAATTTGCAAATTAGGATTATAAAGATTATATTTGTGAACTATAATTCGTAATGATGTATCTACTAGTGGAGATTTTTATATGATATCAAGGCTCAAAAAATACATGGAATATAAGCGGCTTATACCGTCGCGATTTGCTGATAACGCAGGAATTCCGCGCTCTACCTTTTCACAACTTACAAAAAGTAGTGATAAAAGAGACGATAAAACTATCAGTAGCGATATTATATCGAAAATACATCAAGCATACCCCGATTTGTCTATTGTATGGTTATTATGGGGCGAAGGCGAGATGCTGACATCTTCGCCGGGCGAAGAGAATAATGAGCAGTCAAATCATCAATCAGAGCTGAATTTCTTTAATATGGATATTGAACCTGATATGATGCCTTCTGTAAGTGTTGAACCAAAAGGTATGTCACATGTCATCGATATTCCCAATACAAAAAAAGCCAGAGCCGCAAGTACGTCGAACGACAATATGCAAATAGCAATGTCGCAAGAAAAAAATTCTCCTCGAATTACAAAAATCATTGTGTTCTATGATGACAATACATTTGAAAGTTTTGTAAATAGCAAAACGGTTACGACTCCTCAAAAGTAGCGATAGATCGCCAAACACTTTTTCAAAAGGTTTGCTTATCTTTGTGACCGATTTGGATGCCTCACAATACATTCGTGTAGTATAATGAAAAAATATATTCTCGATTTTACTCTTACGGAAAATAAGGCGTTGCACGATGCATACGTTTTATTGAAATTGACGCCGACCGACGGGTCGCCTCTGCCGCCCATGTTGCCCGGACAGTTTGTCAATATACTTGTACCTGATTCTCCTAAGACATATCTGCGTCGTCCTATATCAATACATAATGTCGACCTGAAGCGAAATGAACTATGGTTGCTTATTCGCAAAGCTGGCGAAGGGACAAGACATTTAGCTGCAATGCCTGCTGGTGCGATAATCAACATGGTTGTACCTTTGGGTAATACCTTTTCTTATCCCGGCCATAAAGACCTTAGTCCGCTCCTTGTCGGAGGTGGCGTAGGCGTAGCGCCCTTACTATACTGGGGTAAGCTACTGTTGCAGCAAGGATATACTCCTCAATTTTTATTGGGAGCACGCAGTAAAAAAGATTTACTCCAACTCGAAGAGTTCTCAACGATAGGTAAAGTACACATAGCTACCGATGACGGCTCTTGCGGCGAGAAAGGAGTTGTAACGCAGCACTCTATATGGAACGAAGACTTCTCGTATATATATGCCTGCGGGCCTAAACCTATGATGGTGGCTGTAGCTAAAGTTGCCAAACAAAAAAATATACCTTGTGAGGTATCGCTCGAAAATACAATGGCGTGCGGCGTAGGAGCATGTTTGTGTTGTGTAGAGAAGACTACACAGGGTCATGTATGTGTGTGTAAAGAGGGACCTATATTTAATATAGAACAACTGACATGGCAAATCTGAAAGTAGAAATAGGAGGCTTACAGTTAAAAAATCCTGTAATGACAGCCTCCGGGACATTTGGTTATGGCATAGAGTTTGCCGATTTTATAGATTTGTCGCGTTTAGGCGGCATCATAGTAAAGGGTACGACACTTGAGGCTCGTGAAGGTAATCCATACCCACGTATGGCTGAGACGCCTTCAGGCATGCTTAATGCCGTAGGTTTGCAAAATAAAGGGGTCGATTATTTTGCTGAGCACATCTATCCTGAGATAAAAGACATAGATACTCATATTATTGTCAACGTATCAGGCGCTTGCATCGATGATTATGTGGCCACTGCCGAAAGAATAGCATCGCTTCCGGCTATACCGGCCATAGAACTAAATATATCTTGCCCCAATGTGAAACAGGGAGGGATGGCTTTCGGTACATCATGTGCCGGTGCTGCCTCAGTTGTAAAAGCAGTGCGAAAAGTATATCCGAAAACGTTGATCGTGAAACTATCTCCAAATGTGACAAATATTGCCGAAATAGCATTGGCCGTAGAGGCAGAAGGTGCAGATTCGGTATCTCTCATCAATACACTTATGGGTATGGCAATAGATGCAGAACGTCGGAGAGCTTTGCTATCGACAGTTACTGGAGGATTGTCGGGTGCTTGTGTCAAACCTATTGCCTTGCGTATGGTTTGGCAAGTGGCTCATGCAGTAAAAATTCCTGTAATAGGTCTGGGCGGAATATCTTCGGCCGAGGATGCTATAGAATTCTTTTTGGCAGGAGCGTCGGCCATACAGATAGGGACAGCCAATTTTATAGATCCGGCTATAACCATAAAGGTTATAGATGGTATCGATAACTATCTGAACCGACACGGTTTTACATCAGTTACAGATATAATAGGAGCTTTAGAAACCGACTAAACGCTCTCATATAAAACTACCTCAAAAAAGATTGCGATTGAGGATATATCGAGACAATCCTTATTCGCTATCTTTTTTCCCTATAATCATTATATGCGAATTATGGACATCGGTCGTGGCAAAAAGGTATATATCACCTCCATCTTTAACACCGAGCTTTTCCTTCAACTGTGCGCTGGATAAAGGGAAATTACGGGTAGACACGTTACACAGGGAATATTTCTTAGCAATGCTACGACATACTTTCGAAGCAAAAGGTAACACTTCTATTACTTCAAAGCATCGGCCTGGAAATTGTGGGCAATATGAATCAGATGTATATAAATGGCTGTTTTTATGTAGTTTACTGAGGTTGTATTGTTCTGATATACTTTTATACATTCCACTTTTAAGCAAGGCTGCATCAGGCTCATAGATATAAGACAACACCTTATCTGCCAGCTGATAAGGCAAATTTTCTTCAATATCATGATGAAAACGGCATGTAACCGTTTTGCCGTCTTTATCTATCATAGCACATACGATTCCATTCTCGCACGAGTTATCGCTATCAATAACGACTAAAATCTCTTTACATTCGTTTCTTACCGAAACTATGTGAATGTCGCAACGAATATGGTCGCCCAACTCCTTACGTATTTGAGTTATATCGGCCATAGTTGATGCTTTGATTATAAGTCGGTTACATTTGTCCAAGATAGGTTGTAGAATAGAAATAACGTCAGGAGAACATTCTCTAAGAGCATATACACGACCGTTTTGCTTATCTCGTCGAGCCGGATCAATAAAGATTGTATCGAAATGCTTGTCGATACGCCTAATATATTCTACACAATCATCATTAATTATATAAATATTATTGCGCCCCAATGCAGAGAAATTACGACTGGCTATATGACAATAGAGCTCATTCTGTTCTACATAAACTGCTTGTTCAACTGTTGCTGACATGAAATATATATCTATACCCATACCGCCAGTAAGGTCGCAAAGACTTTGGCCTTCGACTAATTTCTGTTTATATATAGCAGTTGCCTCAGACGAACATTGTTCCGCTGCAATCTGTGAAGGCACAATAATCTTATTGTATATCGATGGTAATTTTACAGATAATTTTTTTCGAGTTTCAATTTGTGTAATGGCAAGATCCACAGGGAAAGGCAGCGGTTTCCATTTTTTTAACCGTAGCATTGCAACGTTGTCATGAAGATGCTCTTCGATAAATAGAGCAAAAGCCTTATCATCCCAATTATCCTCTATGTAGCTTGTTTCCATTCTCATATTTCAATTTATCTGCATCGTTGTCGTTTATCATGTGCAAAGATATTAATAAATTTCTTCTTACCCCGTTTGTTCTATAATTAATATTATGTTAAATAGATATCTGGGAAATTAGATTATAAAAAGCAAATCTTAAGCTTACTGAGTGTGGAGCTATCCCATCAGTCTTTATATTTTATTCTTTAGACGCACTCATTGAGAGTTCTTTTTTGAATAGAGACAGTTTATTTCCCAAAGTTAAGGAAAAACGAACTGTCGTTGCGTTGTAAGGAAACGTCGTTGTCTCATGCAATGTTATAATAGCAATAAATAAAAAAAAACAAGGACTGTAACTTGTCGTTGTTTGTTACGGTCCTTGATATAATTTGCAGTGATAAAAAATAGTCGTCAAATGCTATCTTCTATATTCCACACAAAGGCTCTTAGCCCTAATTGTTGTGTTTCTTCGTCCATGTCGTGTAACTGTTTCAAAATGGGCTTTACTTTGTCATCGGGTACTATTGTGATGATGGCCGAACACATCGATGGCCATGCATGACTGCCATAGTGAGGCGTACCGGTATTGGTTCCCCTACCTTGTACTTGTTCAAAATAGCTAAATCCACGACAACTGTTTTTATCGAGCACTTCAATGATACGATTGAAATATGCCTGATCGAATGTTATAAAAATTGATTTCATATTTATTTCTTCAATTTTATTCAGGCATAGTCCTTGTTTATGTTCTATGCCTGAATGTAATTATATTATATACCAGAAGTTTTTAGTTGAGCAGCGCGGCGCAATTTCTTATGAAATTTTTTACGTTTACCTTTTACCTCATTACCGGCAACAGAGCTATACAATACTGGTATAAGTATAAGAGTTAATATGGTTGAGACTGTTAGGCCTCCTATTACCGATACTGCCATAGGACGCCACATTTCAGCACCTTCGCTATGACTGATTGCCATTGGAACCATACCTAAAATGGTAGTTAAGGTTGTCATCAATACAGGTCGTAACCTCGACTCGCCTCCGTGTACAACTGCACGGCGTATACTCATACCTCTTTCACGATTGAGCGATATGTAGTCAATAAGCACAATACCATTCTTCACTACGATACCTATAAGCATGATAATACCTATCATAGACATCATATTCAACGTATTGCCGGTGACTGATAAAGCGATGAAAACGCCCGATAACGCAAACGGAATGGAGAACATGATAAGGAACGGATATTTGAGCGACTCAAATTGTGCTGCCATAACGATATAAACGAGTATGATAATGAGAATCAACAGCGTAAACAAATCGTTGAATGAATCTTGTTGGTCTTCATACGTACCCGATAGCTCAATATTGAAACCTGCAGGCATCTCTATCTTATCTATTTCTACGGCAGCCTTCTCTACGACCTCACTCATAGCTGCACCTGATATGACGGCCGATACGGTATTTACACGCGAACGGTCTTTACGTTCTATCGTAGGCGGTGAAAAGCGTTCTACGACAGTGCCCACATCTCTTACGCGCACAGCAGATCCTTGATTGTTGTATATCAGTATGTTCTCTATATCGGCAATTGAAGTGCGGAATTGAGGTGCATACATCACTTTTATGTCGTATTCATCGCCATCTTCACGATATTTTGAGGCAATAGAACCATTGATACGATTACGCAAGTACATTGCAGCAGTAGAGAGGTTTAGACCGTAAAGTGCAAGTTTTTCCCGGTCGAAATCTACTTGATATTCGGGCTGGTAATCGTTTCGGCTGATGTGTACCTCAGAACACCCTTTTATGTTGCTTAATATCTCTACCAGACGGTTGGCCAAAGTGTCACTTGTAGTGAAATCATATCCGTATATTTCGTAGTCGAGTGTTGCCTGGCCTCCCATCATGGACATACCGCCGCCCAATTTCACTTCCGATTTTTTTATTTCAGGAAATAGCTTCAAATCGTCACGTAACAGGTCACAAATTTCTTGTAGCGTACGTTTTCGCTTATTAGGATCACACAGCCTTATATTGAAAGTAACGATATACGAGCCATTGTCTGAGAGAGAGGCAAATGTATTATCGGTGCTTGCTTGCCCGACTGTAAAACTTACTTTCTCCATCTCAGGAAATTTTTCCATCCATCTGTTATAGAGTGTCATAGCGAGATCTCGCGATATTTCGGTACGAGTGCCTATGGGAGTTTCTAAGGTGATGCCTATACGTGAGTTATCTTGCGACGGCATGAACTCACTACCTATAAATTGCGTGAGGAGCAAACTGGCAATGAAGAACGTTGCACAAGCGGTTATAACCGTTTTACGGTGTCCTACTGCCCATTGTAATAAACGTCCGTATCCTTTATCTAACGCATTGAGTGCCTTCTCGATAGGACCGTAGAAACGAATAAACGATTTCGAGCGCTTCTTTTGGAGACGTAATAACTTTGAACACAACATAGGTGTCAGAGTTAAAGCACATATAATGGACATAACCATAATGATGGTAACCATCCATCCTAACTCTTTAAAGAGGACTCCGGTCATGCCTTCGATAAGGGTCAAGGGGAAGAACACACAGATAAGTGTCAACGTAGATGCTATAACTGAGATGGCGACCTCATTCGTCCCATGTACAGCTGCTTGCCGAGGTTCACTACCCCGTTCTATATGGTTTGTGACATTTTCAAGTACCACGATAGCATCATCGACTACCATACCAATGGCCACCGACAAAGCCGATAACGAAATGATATTGATAGAGCTGTCGGTTATGAACAGATACATAAATGACGCTATCAACGAGATAGGAATAGTGATAACAACAATCAGTGTAGCCCGCCACCGGCCTAAGAATATAAATACGACCAAGGTAACGAAAATCATAGCATAAATAACAGTCTCAGCCAAACCGTTGATTGTATTATGTATGTTGTCGGAGGTGTCGACGATGACATCCAATTTTACATCCTTGGGCAAATTCTTTTGCAAACGAGGAATTGCTGCTTTCACAGCATCAGAGATTTGTACCGAGTTGGCACCAGTCTGTTTTTGTATAACAATAGTAGCTCCTTGCTCTCCGTTGTTATATGCTTCTTGTGCACGCTCCTCTACAGAGTCGTTAACAATAGCCACATCACGCAAATATATAGTTTGTCCATTGTATGTACCGACAACGATATCTTCCATCTGTCGAGGATCTGAGAATTCGCCTTCTACCCGTAGTGTGTAAGTATCAGAACCTATATCGAACGTACCACCCGGAACGTTCTTGTTTTCTGCTCCTATAATGGCCGAAATACCTTCGACTGTAAGGTTATATGCTTCAAGTTTGTTTGGGTCGACATATACCTGTATCTCACGTTCGGGTGCGCCCGAAATAGAGACTGTACCTACCCCATTGATACGAGCCAATGGCGTTGCAACAGCATCATCCAGAATCTTATACAATGCCGGCATACTCTCATTGGCTTGTACCGACAAGATGATGATAGGAATCATATCGCTGCTAAACTTGAAGATAATAGGATTCTCCGAGTCGTCTGGCAAATCGGATTTTACCATATCAAGTTTATCTCGTACATCATTGGTAAGCACATCGATATCTTCACCGTATTCAAATTCTAGCGTTATCAATGACATGTTTTCTTTCGATTCGGAGGTCAAGTGCTTCAAATCGCTTACCGCATTGAGAGCATTTTCCAATGGGCGGGTTATGTTGGTCTCAATATCGGCAGCACTTGCGCCGGGATAGGCCGTCATGACCATAACCACATTCATCTCTACATCGGGATATAAGTCGATAGGCAACTTTTGCAGAGAGAAAAGTCCCAATATAGCCACTGCGACAAAACACAGTGATGTCATAACCGGTTTTTTTACCGCGCCTTCATATAAACTCATAATACAAGTCTTTATCTATTTGTATTCAAAAAGATGGCATTCAAACCTCTCCTACCTTATTCAAGAACCTTTACTTTAGCTCCGTCTGTAAGTCGAGTTTGTCCGGCAACCACTATTTGTGCATTATTTTCGACTCCAGAAATCAATTCATAAGAAGTATCAAGGTGTCGTCCTAACTCTACTTTTACATAAGAAACTGTACCATCATTATTATATACATATACATAACGGTCGCCCGAGCCGGCTCTTTTTATAACAGCTCTATCAGGAACTACTACCCTATCGACCGACCCATAATCAACAGAAGCACGAGCAAACATTCCTGGACGGATGCGCTGGTCGTTGTTGGGTATTTCCACTTCTACCCCAAATGTACGGGTAGCTTCATTGATGGTAGGATATATGAGCGAAACTTTTCCGTGAAAGAGTTCATCGCCATATACATCTAATTTTATATCTATGGGCATACCTAATTTTACCTTCGGGAACTCTTGCTCCGACACATTAATTACAATCTTGACAGGATTGATTTGCATAACTGTAAGAATAGCGCCAGATGCCATATCACCTTCATCATAGTTACGGGCTGTTACTACACCATTGACAGGGCATAAAAGAGTTGTATTCTCCAATAAATTATCATATGCACTCTTTGTAGCCTCATATTGGGTACGTATTTGGTCGAGCTGTTGTTGCGAAGCTCCGCCTACAGCAACCAGCTCTCGTGTCCTATTGTATTCAAGTTCTATATTATCCAGCTGCACTTTCTGCTGAGTAATATTGGCTGCATCAAGTTCTACAAGCGGTTGTCCCTTATGCACACGATCGCCTATTTCTACATACAACTTTTTAATGCGGTTTGGCATAGACGAGCTTATTGCGTTGCGCTTATCGGGTTGTACGGTAGCTGTATATGTCATTATTTGCGGTACACTTTGTACGGTTACGGTTTCTATTTTTACAGGTTCTATAGTGTCTTCTTGCTTCTGTTCCGTCTTTTCACCCGAACAAGCATATAAAAAGATACTTGCAATAGCTGCAATCGTAAACGGGATTGACTTTTTCATACTTATCATATTTTGTCAGTTATTATTTGTCTTCCTTTTTTTTCATATTGGCTTAAATCAGTATTTCCCAACAGCAAATTTACATCGCTAACTGCTGCCAAAAAATCATATATTGCTTGGTTGTACGACAGTTTTGCACTTGTGAGAGCCAACTCAGCATCGTTAAGAGTAACAAATGTGGCAGAACCAATCTCAAAACTTTTTTGCATAATGGTATATGCCTTCTCTGCTTGTGTTACTCCCAATTTATTCGAACCAATTTGTTTTACACATTTTTCTATGGCATCAATTTGCGATTCTAACTGCATATTGAGATTACGTTCAAGATTATCGCGTTGAAATCCCATTTGGGCAACATTGGCTTGAGCCTGTTTTACCCGATAATACCGGCTACCACCCGAAAAAATGGGAATTTGTAGCGATAGAGCCACAGTTGAATATGGATTCCATCTGAAATCTTTAAATGGAGAGCCATCAGTCATAGAAATCCAGTTATAATTAAATTGTGCTGCCAACGTAGGAATGTATGCAAATTTTTGCAGAGTTACTGTTTTCTCCAGCATTTTTGTTTGCAAGTCTAATGATCTTAAATCGGTGTTATTTTCTAACGAATGGTTTATATTCATCGTTATGTTGTACATGTTCTTCTCATAGTTAGAAAGGCTATCATCTACAACTATGTTTATGTCATTGTCTATACCCAGAAGAACTTTTAATTGTAACTTGACCAATCGCACGGCATTCTCGGCCGATAAAAGCGATGGTTCTATATTGCGCACAGCTACTTCAGCACGCAATACATCATATTCCGATGCAGTACCTTGGGAATATTGGTTCTTGTACGTTTCGGCATTGAGTTTGGCGTTATTATATTGGTCTTGCAATACTTTATAAGAGTCTTGGCATAACATGAGATTGTAATAGGCCTTTTCCACCTGATTGACAAGAGACAGTCGTGACGACCGTGCGGCCTCTATAGACGTTTGTATATCTATCTCATTTATATCCAAACTTTTCCATAATTGTGGCGCGATAATCGGTAATGTAGCAGTAAAACCTAATGAATAGGTATTATCCAGTCCTACCTCGAAGCCCTCTTCAGATGAAGAAAAAGATGAAGAACCACTGTCTGGCATAGGAATCCCCAGTTCTTTATATATCGGACCTAAAAAAGCCTCCATTATACTACCCATATCGAACGAGCCGCCCGACATATACATTTGTTGTTTTTTCAACGTCCTGCTATATGTAGCTGCGGCATCTATTTGTGGCAGCAATCCGGCTATGGACTCACGCTTGGTATAATCTTTTTTCTTTATTTCGAGGTCAGCTATTTTTATCGTGGGATTTTCACTTAAAGCAATAGTCAATGCTTTTTCTTTGTTCAGTACCAATACCGAATCGGCGAGCAGCGTATTTTGTGCTGCAACCATCATGCCACTCGACAGGCATGTGACTATAATCCCAATACTCAGCCTTTTATTCATACTCGGTTACTTATTAATGTTTTCGTAAATGTTGCTGTTTTTATTTTTAAGAATTGTCTCCAATATACGATTGCCCTCTTCGGTTGCAATTCCTCGAATAAAGATGAAGACAACATTTTTCAATATATCGCTTATCTTGTATTCTAACTTGTATATATCTTTTGAACGTCTAAACCATTCCATTTGGTCATTATAAAGATAGGAAATAATATCAATATCGATATCTGCTCGAATAACTCCTTCTTCTACCCCACAACGCAACAGTTTGCGAGTATATAGGATTGATTTGTTTCGTGAGTTTTTGTACTCTTCATTTACCTTAGAATGCATTCGTTCAACATCAAGCTGGAATGACCTACTTGTATTATTATAAAAATCGGCAATAACCTCATAATAATGTACCAATTTCACAATCGTATTAGTATCGCTTTCTGAAATATGTATAAATTGTTTATGGTATTGTTCGCGTGTTTGCTCCAAACACGCAATAATGAGAGCATCTTTATTCTTGAAATTTTCGTAGAGAGTACGTTTTGAAATACCCAATTCGCTGGCTATAAAATCCATGGTAATTGATTTTATGCCAAACTTATAAAAAAAGCAATGTCGCTTTATTGATAATGCACTTTTGTAACTCTGTATTCATGCCTATAATCTAAAGACAGGACAAATGTACTGTAAAAACTTTAGAAACACAAAAAGTTTTCATATTACTTTTTTATTGCTTTTGCTAATTTAACAGGCGGCATTCTTCTTAACATTACTGTCATCTTAAAAAGAAATAAAGAGAGACGCAAGAACAACAAAATTATTATTTTTGCATTTGATTTCAATTTTATCTATTGAATTAACAAAAGCTATTATTATACAATAAATTATGTCTGAAAACTTAAAAGAAGAAGCTCTAAAGTATCATCGTGAGGGTAAACCTGGAAAAATAGAGGTAGTACCTACCAAGCCCTACAGTACACAACGAGACCTTTCTATGGCTTATACGCCAGGGGTTGCACAACCTTGTCTTGAAATAGAAAAAAATCCCGAATGTGCATACGACTACACTGCAAAAGGCAACCTTGTAGCCGTTATTTCCAATGGAACAGCTGTTTTGGGATTGGGCGATATAGGAGCATTGTCGGGCAAACCTGTCATGGAAGGAAAGGGTCTATTGTTTAAAATTTTTGCAGGTATAGATGTCTTTGATATCGAGGTGGCAGAAAAAGATCCCGACCGATTTATACAAGCTGTTAAGGCTATTGCTCCTACCTTCGGAGGCATAAACCTTGAAGATATAAAAGCTCCAGAATGTTTCGAAATAGAGCAAAGGTTAAAAGAAGAACTCGATATTCCTGTTATGCACGATGACCAGCATGGTACGGCTATTATATCGGGCGCAGGACTACTTAATGCCATAGAGCTCCAAGGCAAGCGTATTGAGGAGGTCAGATTAGTTGTAAATGGTGCCGGTGCGGCAGCCATTTCGTGTACACGCCTCTATAAGAAATTGGGTATAAGACCTGAAAACATCGTTATGCTCGATAGTAAAGGAGTCATTACCAAAAGCCGTAAAAACCTGAATGCATCGAAAGCCGAATTTGCTACCGATCGTAATATATCTACGCTGGAAGAGGCTATGGTTGGAGCAGATGTTTTTCTGGGATTATCTATTGCAGATGTCTTAACGCCAGAGATGATACAATCTATGAACGAGCGACCGATTGTCTTTGCTTTGGCTAATCCCAATCCTGAAATATCGTATGAGAAAGCAAAGGCCTCGCGTCCTGATTTGATTTTTGCCACCGGACGCTCTGACTATCCTAACCAAATTAATAATGTAATAGGTTTCCCGTATATCTTCCGTGGAGCTCTTGACGCTCGCGCTACCGGTATCAATGAAGATATGAAACTAGCAGCTGTATATGCTATAGCAGCTCTTGCCAAGCAGCCCGTACCCGATGTCGTAAATGCTGCATACGGGCTTAATCGTATAAAATTTGGTCCCGATTATATCATACCTAAACCTCTTGACCCGCGTTTATTGATTACGGTAGCTCCAGCAGTAGCAAAAGCTGCAATGAACTCAGGTATTGCCAAACACCCCATTACCGACTGGAAGGCTTACGAGCACAAATTACGCGTCCTTATGGGCAACGACAATAAAATGTTGCGCCATATTTACGAAAAGGCACAGAACTCACCTCGCAAGCGAGTCGTGTTTGCCGAAGCCAATCATGCTAACATGTTACGTGCTGCTGTTACTGCTCTTAGAGAAAATATTTGTCAGCCTGTATTGCTGGGCAATGACGAATATATAAGCAAATTGGCTGCCTCTATCGGAGTAGACCTTGATGGCCTCGAAATAGTCAATTTGCGTCATCCCAACGAGGAAAGCCGACGCTTGCGTTATGCCCGCATATTGACGGAAAAACGTCAACGCGAAGGCATTACCTATGAAGAGGCTGTAGAAAAAATGTTTGACCGCAACTATTTCGGTATGATGATGGTAGAAACGGGCGATGCCGACGCCTTCATTACCGGAACCTATTCAAAATATACCGAGACCATACAAATTGCTAAAGAGGTCATAGGCATACGCGAGGGATTCAACCATTTTGGTGCCATGCATATTATCAATTCTAAAAAAGGTACTTACTTTTTGTCCGATACTCTGATAAACCGTCATCCCGATACAGAGACACTTACCGATGTCGCTCGTTTGACGGCCGAAGCTGTACGTTTCTTTGCTCAAGAACCGGTTATGGCTATGGTATCGTACTCTAATTTCGGCGCCGATAAGATAGGAAGTCCTCTTCTGGTACGCAATGCAGTGCGTTACATGCAAGAACGTTATCCTGACTTACCAATCGATGGAGAAATGCAAGTAAGCTTTGCCATCAACAACGAGTTGAGAGATAGAAGCTTCCCCTTCAATAAATTACGGGGAAAAGAAGTGAATACTATCATCTTCCCTAACTTAAGCTCAGCCAATACTGCTTATAAGATGATGCTCGAAATGGGAATTGGCGAAACGATCGGCCCCATACAGATTGGTCTTAACAAGCCTATTCACTTTACCGACATTGCTTGCGCACCTCGCGATATTGTAAATCTTACGGCTGTTGCTGTTTTGGATGCTTTAGTACAAGAGCAAAAAGAAGAAGGATTATCGAAGAAGTAACCTCACTCACAATTATAGCAACCGTATAAAATTAATATCAATAGACGTTTCCCATTACTCTATGTTTTGCATAGAGCAATGGGAAACAGTCAATTGAAGATATTTACTAAAATGATGTTGCTACATTTATATTATAATAAACCTTAATCGTATGACAAGAAAAAGTTATTGCATGGCATTAAGCACATTACTTGCATTGACGGCATGTACTTCAAATTTCAGACCTGAGTATCCTGCCACCAAGCGTACCAATGTATGCGACACTCTGTGGGGTGTTGCGGTCCCTGACCCCTACCGCTGGCTTGAAAACGACACCAGTGCCGCTACAGCCGAATGGGTACGAGCAGAAAACGAAATAACCAATAAATATTTAGAGCAAATTCCATTCAGAGAAGGATTGCGCAAACGGCTATCGGAAGTAACACGTTATGCGACAGAAAGCATCCCTTTGAAAAAGCATGGTAAATTTTACTTTTATCGCAATGACGGCACACAAAACCAGAGTGTATTGTATGAAGCAGATTCATTAGGAGCAACTCCCAGGGTAGTGCTTGACCCTAATACACTGAGTGAAGATGGTACTGTGGCCTTGTCGCAAATCGCCATATCCCCAGACGGTAAATACTTGGCCTACTCTATTGCCCGTAGTGGATCTGACTGGAATGAAATATACGTCATGGACTTAAAAAGTGGAGAATTATTGCCCGACCATATAAAATGGATAAAATTCTCTAATATTTCATGGTATGGCAATGGGTTCTATTATTGTGCCTTCAAGCCAGAGAAAGGCAAAGAGCTATCGGCTACCAATACATACCATACAGTATATTATCACCAATTGGGTAGCGATGTAGCCACTGATAAAAAAGTTTATTGCAACGAAGAAAATCCATACCGTTATGCTTCTACTGTTGTAACCGACGATAAACATTATCTCATTATTTTTGAATCGGCTGGCACTTCAGGAGTTGCAATATATGTCCAGGATTTAACGCGACCTCAATCACCTATTACTCGTATTATAGAAGGCTATGATAACGAATATAGTATGGTAGGAGTTCAAGATGGAAGATTGTTGCTAATTACCAACCATAATGCACCTAATTACAGACTCGTTTCGGTAGATCCGAGACACCCTGACCCCAAAGCGTGGCAAGAAATCATCCCCGAGTGTAACCATGTAATAAGCAATATCGTAATGGGTAACGGACAGTTGTTGGTAACTTATACAGAAGATGTCATGAGCCATCTCTATGTATATACTACCGATGGTAAAAAACAGTATGAGGTGGAATTACCCGGAATTGGAAGTGTAAATAATATTTCTGCAGAGAAAGACGAACCGGAAGTATTTTATTCGTTTACCTCATTCACTTATCCCGAAACAATATTCCGCTTAGATACGAATAAAAATCAATCAACTTTATACTTTGCACCTGAGACAGACTTTAAATCAGCCAATTATGAAAGTAAGCAAGTCTTTTATCAGAGTAAGGATGGTACACAAATACCTATGACCGTGACATACAAAAAAGGAATAAAAATCGATGGGAACAATCCTACCTTATTGTATGGATATGGAGGCTTTACTATTTCGCTCAATCCTCGTTTCAACAACACAATGATCCCCTTCCTGGAGCAAGGAGGTATATACGCCGAGGCTAATTTGCGAGGAGGTGGAGAATATGGAGAAGAATGGCATATAGCGGGTACAAAAATGCAAAAACAAAACGTGTTTGACGATTTTATAGCCGCTGCCGAATATCTAATAAAAGAAGGATATACCTCGTCACAACGACTTGCTATATACGGTGGGTCTAATGGTGGACTATTAGTTGGTGCTTGTATGACACAACGCCCCGAGCTTTATGCTGTAGCTATACCCGCAGTAGGTGTAATGGATATGCTACGATATCATAAGTTTACTATTGGCTGGGGATGGGCTGGCGACTATGGTACAGCCGACGATAGTGTAGAGATGTTTAAATATCTACTTGGTTATTCTCCGTTGCATAATATGAAGCCTGGTACTACATATCCCGCCACGCTTGTTATGACGGCCGATCATGACGACCGTGTTGTTCCAGCGCACTCATTTAAATTTGCCGCCGAGCTACAATATTGCAATGATGGTACCCACCCTACTCTCATACGTATAGATTCTAATGCAGGACATGGAGCTGGCCGTCCTCGTCATAAAATTATAGACGAAAAAACCGATATGTACTCTTTCATTATGTACAATCTTGGGATGAATCCTCATTTTAAGTAATACAGGTATATAAATAAGAAAAGGGGGCGTCAATCAATATGATGTCCCCCTTTTTTATAATATCTATTTATAGTTATAAGTTATTTTACTTTCTCCATTTCAAATCCTATAAGAATGCCATCGTAACCGTCTAACAAGGAAAAGATAGAATCTAATGTAGAAATACCCAAATTCCCGATTACAGACTTGAACATCTCGATAAACTTATCTATTTCGTATAGCATCAGCATTTTATTGCCCGATATTTCTACATAGACCGGCGTTTTAGCCAATGCATAATTGCCTAATTTAATAAATTCCATTTGGAAATAAGCATCTTTCTCGGCTTTACTTATAGAGCCTTGCAGAGGAATCTTACCAAAAGTCATTGAGAAATCGCCTTTTTCATCAAACGTATAGCTATAGCTTGATGATGAGAATCCCAGTTTTTCATAATACGGAGCAAGTTTATTGGCTATTGAAGTTGCGACCACAGCTCCGCCTGCACTTTTCAGAAAATCTTCAGATTGAAACTTGCAAGATGGTGCTGCATATCGCCATGTCCCTTGCAAGTCTGTTACAGTAAGTTCTCCATTTAGGTTTAATACGCCACCCAATAATCCTCCTAAGGCAGAACCTATGGCAGATACATCAGATGAACTTTCTGAAGCGTTACTGTTACCTCCTAATTTATTGAAGAGAGCACCCAATCCCGACTCTTGTTGGACGGGCTCGTCTTCTGTATTTGTGGTAGATGAAGGAGTGCGGTTACCTATCTTGTTTAACAGATCTCCCAATCCTGAATTTTGGGCATATAGACACTCTGATGTCATCAGGGCAAAGCCCAACAACATACATACTTTTATAGATAATAATTTCATAATATGATGAATTTAATAACTCTACAAAGATATAATTTAAAACAAATATATTCTTATAAAATCGGTTGTTTTAGTAACAATACAGGTATTAAGTGTCAAAAAACGCTAAAAGTACCCATTGCCTAAGAACATTTACCTTAAATAAAGGTTATTTGTGTATAAGAAAGAGCGGGAATACGACGATTATAATGCGACAGGGAAATGGAGGAGCCCCCTGAGGTTCATGAAGATCGCATATCTCCCGACTCTTTCTCTTTTATTTCCCAAATGCACGATATATTTTCACTTTAACAATCTTTTCACAAGCAACGTGGTATTTAATAAGAAACGATTCTTTCCAAACAAGAATCGAATGAATACCAGCATTTCACAATATTTTTATTCGACTCTAATATTAAGAATAGATGCACACATTATGTAATGTCTGCGCATAAAAGTAATGTGAGATTGAGCCATACGCTAATCTCACATTATTATTTAGTTATTTAGACAATACTATAAAGTAAATCTATTCAGTTATCGTCGAATGTTCTTCTTCGGGGACTAATGTTTCTTGTTCTATCTCACGGTCTATCTGTTCAAATACCGAATTGCGACTCTTAAATTCGGGTACAAGCAATTTCATCATTTTCACCATTTCATATGCCTCTCCCCTGTGAGCCATCTCTATCATGGGTTCTATTGATTTTACGACAGTATCATATTCATATTGACGTACCTGTGCTATCATAATCTTCTTATGATATGTAGCAGTCGTTTTTTCCTTATCGTTGAGAAGCTCTTCATATAACTTCTCTCCAGGACGTAATCCAGTCTCTACTATTTTAATGTCTTTATCGAGTTTTAATCCTGATAAAAGTATCATTCTCTTTGCCAAATCATATATTTTCACAGGCTTACCCATATCAAAAATAAATATCTCACCACCTTGTCCCATACATCCAGCCTCCAATACAAGATTACAAGCCTCGGGGATTGTCATAAAGTATCGTATAATATCTTTATGTGTGACTGTTACAGGTCCACCGTGTGCTATTTGGTCTTTAAACAAAGGAACTACCGACCCATTAGAACCAAGCACATTACCAAAACGTGTGGTAATAAAAGCCGTACGCGATAGAGGGCTGTTACGACGAGACTGAAAGAAAAGTGACTGCACATATATTTCGGCAATTCGCTTAGAGCAACCCATGACATTGGTAGGATTGACAGCCTTATCAGTAGAAATCATCACAAATTTTTCCACCCCGTATTCAAGCGCTAAGTCTGCCACATTACGAGTACCACGCACGTTGGTAAGTATAGCCTCCGTAGGATTTATCTCCATCATAGGTACATGTTTGTAAGCTGCAGCATGGAACACAAAATCTGGATGGAACTGTTCATAGGCTTGTCGAACTCGCTCTTTATTCTGTATATCTCCTACAAAAAGATGTATTTTCATAGAGGGATATAAAGCTGCCATCTCAAGGTGCATATTATGCATGGGGGTTTCAGCTTGATCATACAATACGATACTATCTGCATGAAAAGCAGCAACTTGACGAACCAATTCACTTCCTATAGAACCGGCAGCACCGGTAATCATCACGACCTTCCCCTTTATCATTTTGCTAATTTTGGGATTGTCTGTATGTATGGGCTCTCGACCGAGCAAGTCTTCAATTTTTATATTGTAGACATATTGCGAAATATTCTTATTGCTTTTTTCCTGATCAAATTTTTCTATTTGGTTGAGAAGGAGCAGCTCTATGCCAGCCTCAAGGAAACGGTCGGCAAACCCTTTTTTCATCAATTCGAGATGCGTAGCAAGGAATATCAATGTTTTTGAATCGTACGCGGCAAATATCTCTTCAATTTTCTCAAGGTTAAAAGGTACAATAGGAATACCGTTTACATCATCGCCTTTCTTAGAGCCTTTCAACGACAACAAAGCTACAGGATTAAAAGCTCCATTTACTTCATTTTTCAGAGCATTGGCCAAGACGATAGAGTTTATGGCTGAGCCCAATACAATAACTCTTTTCCTACTATTTTTGTCATTTATCATCCTATTATACAACTCTTTTACTGATATTCTTACAAGTAATATCAATGAGAATGATACAAGGCCAACCTCTATGACTTGAATAGGGGTCAGCAATTTGAAGTCAAGGAAGTTGATAAAGAATGAAATAATGAACAACGTCAGTGAAGCCGAAAAAACCATGATAAAAATACGATAAGTATCCTCAGGCCCCGTATATCTTATTATGCCATAATAAGTTCGGTATGCTCTACTCATTAAGCCATACACGAATATTATAACTGCTGTACTAACAAAATTGTGCCAATTAAAAGCGAAAACGACATGCCCATTATTATCGTTATTGGCAAATATTATAAAGATACACGACAAAAGCACCAAGAAGAGGTCTGTTGTCAAAATAGCCCATCGCGGGGCTCTAGAAGAAAAAATTTTCTTCAACAAAGAACTTTTAGAAAGAGTATCAAATAAGCTCATAACACAATTCTATCTCTTTAATAACACTGTTCAAGAAAAAAAGTTATGAATTTGTGTTGTTTCTTGGACAAAAAATTTAATCTTTTTCTTGCAACATAACACACTTTATGTTTTGCAATAGATTAAACCTAGCTATATAATGTGATGAATTATAATAATTTCAATGGTCAAACTCCATAAATTACGCTATGCGCACATCTCCTTATCGAACAATATGCCATTACAAAGATATAAACTTTTATATAACAAGGCAAAGTATAACGTTATTTTATTTCACCAAACCCATAAAATGTGATTAAACAAGACTGTTATAATACATAAGTACATAGTTTTCAATGTACTATATAGCTCATTAGTCCTATTTCGGTATTTGTTAAACATATTGTTGCTTATTAGACAGTACGTAATTTATATTTTGTACCTTTGTACTGGCAATGGGATTAGCCTTTAACCGCCGCACATGTGCTGATGATCCCTACTTTATGGAATATTTACAAATAATTGGATGAGATGCTAAAGACTTTATTAATTGTGGGCGCAGGAAGCTTTACCGGCGGTGTGTTGCGTTATCTCATATCTAAACTACTACAAAATTTTGGAGCACATTTATTCCCTGTAAGTACATTGTTAGTTAATCTTATAGGCTGTTTAGCTATAGGATTATTCTACGGTCTATTTGAACGGAACAACATTCTGAGTACTGATATCCGTTTATTTTTAACAGTGGGATTATGTGGCGGATTTACTACCTTCTCTACATTTATCAATGAAAGCTATCAGTTAGTCAAGGCTGAAAATCTTTTCTATTTGTTCTCTTATGTATCTCTCAGCTTTTTAGGTGGTTTATTCATGCTGTATATAGGCTATTCTTTGATAAAACTACTATAATCGATGTATTAATAGATAATCGTAATAATTATTCTTCCTGGGAATTATCTCGAGCATTGAGCATCTCATTATAAATAGCCATCATTTGAGGGACAATCTGTTGCGCCGAATATTTTTCTATGCCATCTATTTCTCGTTCTTTTAGAGACTGCCTCATTTGTTCATTTTTATACAGCGATATGATATGCTTGCAAAAGCCGTCTTTGTCATCGACCTCATATAATAATCCGTTTACGCCATCATCTATAAGGTCTTTTATTCCTCTTATACGTGTTGCTACTACAGGTAAGCCGCTATACATCTCTTCAATGATGCTCAATGGCAATCCTTCACGTTTGCTGGCAGATACTGCCACATTAGCCATATTCATGTAATCGCCTATACTCCAGTGAAATCCTGCAAATATTACATGCTGCTGCAAATGTAACATTTCTACTCTATCGGCAATATGTTGTCTCATATCACCATCGCCACACAACAGCAGCTTACAACAGGGTATTTCCTTGACCAGTCGTTGCATGCAAGAGAGTAAGAAGTCATGATTTTTGCCCGCTATCAAATTGGCTATATAAATAAGGACAAAATCATCAGAAGTTATATTCAACTCTTTTCGCAACACATCAATATGTGATTTATCAGGTTTTATACGCCCTTCGTCATAGCCTACACCAAGTAGAAAATATCGTTTACGAATGTTGGAAAAATGACGCTCTACCCTCTCGGCATCTTCTCTATTTATGGTAATAATAGCATCGGTATATTTTGAGAGCAAGCGTTCGGCCGGATAATATAGCAACCACGACAATAGTGGAGCTCCATCGTAAAAATGGAACCCATGAGCCGTATATATAACTTTCGTACCATACAAACGTCGTGCATTGCGAGCCGCCAATCGGCCAATAAATGCGCCTACCGGTGTATGACAATGCACAATGTTATATTGTGTTGTCTCTATTTCGTGCGAAAGAATTTTTATGGCTTCCCAGTTTTTCAGACTAAAAGGAGTCCGTTTTACCGGAATATCTATGTGCCTATGTATATATGGAATATCTTCTCCATCGTAAGCCGATGCAACATGCACTAACCATCCTTTATCGACTAATTCTTTTATATACGGCAGGAGAAATACTCTTACGAAGTAGTCGGAAGATGTTACGATAAGAATACTCTTCATCACAAGTTACGCAGAATTTCTATCAAAAATACCTTAGTATCAGGTATGAATGGCCTCCTATAAATAAGGCGAACAATACTAATATGAAGTAGAGTAACGCAAAAATAGCCAATTGTCGTTGTTCACTCTGTTTGAAGCGGAAATTATTGATAACATATCCACCTGCTATGGCGAGGAATGGAACGAAACAAAATGCATATCTCGATACCGTACCTCCTGTGATGAACGCTGGTACACAATACGCCATCGCTGCAGCCAATGCAAACATTGATAACCTTATGCCTCCTTTACGGAACCAATAGAATACAAAATAAGCTGCAATGGGTACAGCTGCGGCGTACCAAAGATAGCTCTGACGTACATACCATGTAGAGAGTGGTAATCCTGCTTGTGGCGCTACTGTCTCAAATGGGAACGGTATCATAAATTGTACTGCCGTACATATAGGCAACAATATGAACCGAAGCCACAATGGATATGTATGATACGGACCTATAATGTATTCATATGGGAGTTGACTGTTTCCATCAATATACTCCACAGAGTTGCGTGGATGAACATATATTTTCACAAAATCGCTTGTTCTCCAATAACTCATCAAAATAGATCCAATCCATATAAACACGATGATTGTAACTACAATAATTGCAATAGGTTTTATATCCTCTTTTTTGAATCGTGGCAAATATACGGCAGCCACAAAAAAGAATAATACATATAAATATGTAGCACGCATCATGGCCAATATAATAATGCCAATAGCCAGCAATAAACCATATTTTTTGCATTTATATCGGTCACGTAGAGCATAAAGACCACACACGGCCGAAACCAAACCGAATATGATAAATGGCTCTTTCGATACGATTGTGGCTGTTGCTAATATACTAGGAATAATAGCGATAAGACACATCGAATATCCTGCAATTTTAGTAGCCTCTTGATTACTTGGCAGTATAAAAGATACAGTACGAGCAATTAGGACCATACTGCAAAGCATCAGAAATATATTGAATATCATAGGATATGCAATATCGGTAATGCCTATTTTCACCCAAAGTGCCAAGAACAGCGGATAGCCCATATATGAAACTACAGGAGAACTGGAAGAAACTGTCCCATTGGCCAAATCGCGTGACATGTCGTAAAATGCTTGTGCATCATTGAGCAAATGAGGGGAATCAAGCGTGCCTAATCGCACTACAGACTGCCAATAGTTAAGGATGAAGAAAATCGCCATAGAAAAAAAGGCTATGCACAAGGCAATGTGCCCCGACGGGGTATAATATGACGAATTTCTATATATGTAGCGAGGTATGAGAAAGGCTATCATCAGCGCCACCCACAACATCAAACCTTTGACTTTGAGAAATATCAGTAGCGGTATTAATATAATACCTGCCAACAAAAATATATCACGATTTTTTATATTACGGAATAGTTTCACGGAGAAAAAGATTTATTCATCACAAATGTATAATATTTTGCCAGAATGCTAACATTAAATATACTTAAAAATAGGAGTAAATAAATTTCAGAAGACAAAATATTTTAGGAAATAAAAATATGTGTATATTTGCGACGTTTATCTTGTGACTAAACTTTTATATAATTAAGAATATCAGAAACTATCAAACTTTTATTGAATATGAAACTAAGAACCTTCTCCATTCTTGGGCTTGCAGCGTGTATTTGCGCATCTTGTACTCAAGAAAATGAGAGTTCGGGCGTAGGATGTGGCAGTTTTGTACTCTCCCTGCATCCCGATTATGACGTTATACCTGTTTTAAGAAGCTCTGAAACTGATGAATCGGACGAGACTCCTTCGACAGATGAGTTTGCCATCAGATTAACAAAAGAAGATGGGAGTTATAGCAAGGAATGGAACAGTATTGCCGACATTCCTGTAGATGCGACGTTCGATACTGGCAATTACACACTCTATGCTTATCACGGTAGTGTTGAAAACGAAGGCTATGGTACTCCATTTTATCAAGGTGAAACAAAATTTACCATTCGTGATGGCGAAACTACTCCGGTAGAAGTAACTTGTACGCTAGGACATGTAAAAATAAGTATTGCATACAGCGAAGCTTTTCGCAAGTATTTTACCGATTACGAAACAACCGTACACACGCAAGGTGGCAAAGACATCGTTTTTGCCCAGGACGAAACCCGCAGTGCATATGCTCGTCCAGGCGATATCTCGTTGAAAATTAAACTAACCAAGCCCAACGGTATATCGGCAACTTACGAGCCTGCTAAAATTACGGGAGCTACAGCAAGACAACACTATATAGTGACATTTGATGTAAGCGAGAGTGTAGGAGCTGCCCTCGTTACTATAACATTCGATAGCGATACAGAGGTAGAACCTATTACAATAAATGTGTCGGATGAAGCGATGTCAGCCCCTGCTCCATATTTTGTTTTAGACGGAATTGCAGCAAATGAAACAAAAGAATTGCAAGAGTGCGAAACGCCTGAATCTGGAAGCCTAGGTGTAATGGTTACTGCTCGTGCCGGATTGGCCGGTTGTACACTGCGAACACAATCGACCTATTTGCAATCTATCGGATTTCCTGCCGAAATTGAGCTGACAGACTTGAGTGCCGATGAACTTACTGCCATTAATAATGTGGGTCTTGTTGTAAAAGGCTTTGGCGATAACAAAGACAAAATAGGATACATCGATTTTATCCCTATGGTGTCACATTTACAGATTGCTGAAAACGGCGATGCCGATCACATCTTCACAATATCGGCACGCGACATAAATGGTAAGGTATCGGACGAACCTGTGACTTTTACCATACACAATACGCCCGTAGAACTCAACATAGGCGACGTCAATGACATCATACTTGGTTCTACCAATATAAATATTCCTTTACAATTTAATGGGAAAGACATCTCGCAACTGCAAGTTATGCGACTTGAGTCTACCAGCACATGGACACCTCTTTCCTATGAAGTCCTTTCGAATAGTGGAACTACATATAATCTGCAAGCCCAATTACCCGAAGGTGCCACACAAGCTCAGACCATAAAAGTCACCTATAAAGGAGTAAAAGAGTCGGAAGAAAAGAACGTAAATGTATCTGTCCCGACTTACCGACTTGTAGCCAACGATTATGATGTATGGAGCAACCGTGCATCGTTACATGTAGTAGCTGACGAATCTACTTATCAAGAAACTATTGAAAAGTATATAACCATATATAAACAGAATGGTAGCGAATGGGAAAAAATAAACTGTACGGCACAAGCGGGTGTTTATAACATTACGGGCCTAAATGCCGGTACATCTTACAACCTAAAAGGCAGTTGTCTCGCCGATAAGAGCGACTTAGAGACAAGTAATTTACTG
Organism: uncultured Porphyromonadaceae bacterium; assembly: GCA_900538705.1. GTDB lineage: Bacteria > Bacteroidota > Bacteroidia > Bacteroidales > Barnesiellaceae_A > Barnesiella_A. Next base: position 1,113,094 of record UPZG01000001.1, on the reverse strand, counting down.
CAAATCACTACAGAAACAGCGCTCTCGCTTCCTAATGGAGAGTTTGAAGAGTGGACTACTTTATATTCCGAGACTATCAACAAGGGCGGTCGATATGGTAAGGTTGCAGGATGGCAACAAGAAACAGCCACAGTAACATCGAGCGACCCAGTAGGTTGGAGTTCGGTCAATCCCAAAACAGTACCAACATCGCCACAAACCAAAAATACATGGTATATGGTACCGTCTACTATGCAAACGACAGGAGTCAACGGCAATGGCGTATTGCTGAGGAATGTTGCTTGGGACAATGCCGGAGGCACTCCTCCTGAAGGCCATTGGGGTTTCCTCACCGAGTCATTAGAGTCACTTACGCCACCCACCATACAAAATCGTAGTGCTGGTAAACTCTTTTTGGGAACATATAATTACGACCATACCTCGGCCACAGAAACTTATAACGAAGGTATTGAATTTGCCTCTCGCCCGAGCAAACTAACCGGATACTATAAATATACAGCGAGTGGTAATGATGCCAATGGTGTTGTTACTGTAGTGGTTGAATATCGTGGCAATGGAGAGACAATCACTCTCGCTTCGAATGAAATTGCCTTAACACCGGCCACTGCTTTCACCGCTTTTGAGGTTCCTGTTACTTATACTAATACGACTCATAAGGCAACGCACTTGAAGGTTATGTTTACTTCATCTAACCATGCCTCTTATAATCAAGCTGAAGAATCGGCTCAAATCTCAACTGTCGACAATAGAAGTCAAGCCATATCTGTAGGTAGCGAACTTTACATCGACAACATAAGACTCGAATATTAATCATTAACGAAATACACCTCATAATGAGAAAAATATTGAGCTTATTTCTAATAGCCGCTGCAAGTATAATGTTGTTATCATGTAACAAAGAGAATATAGCTTACCCGGCAGATGGCAAAACAGGAACACTCGACATGAGTTCCATAGCCGTTACATACAATACCGAAACAGTATTACGTAGTGGCGAAAACAGCGACACACAAGACTTTATTGTCAGTATATATAATACACAAAACGTGCAACAAGGCGAGTGGAAATACAAAGAGATGCCCGAAATCCTTTCACTGGCAGCCGGAGAATATCTCTTGAAAGTAAAATCACACGAACCTCTCCCAGCTGCATGGGAAGCTCCCTACTACTATGCCGAGAAAAACTTTACTATCGTAGCCGACCAAATGACACGGATTGGCGATATAGTGTGTAAGTTGAGCAATGTAAAAGTAACCGTAGAATATAGCGAAGACTTGCAGGCCGTAATAGGTGAAGAATGTAAAGTAAATGTAGGTTTAGGATTAGGTTCACTCGATTTTTCTATCGATGAGACACGTGCCGGATACTTTACTGTCGAGGAAGAGAGTAATCGGCTGTATGCCTACTTTACAGGACCTATCGACGGATACATAGACACCATATATAATGAAATAGACAATGTAAAAGCCGGTGAATGGCGCATTTTACGATATTCTCTGAAAGAGCCCGAACCTGGTCAACCGGCAAGTGGCGACTTTACAACATCTTTGCGAGTGGATGTTTCTTGCTACATCGTAGAACAAAACGTAGAAATTCCTGTTGAAGAAGATGTAATAGAAGACCCAGAGCCTTCTACTCCCGACACGCCTACTCCTCCACCCTCGGGCGAAGAAGGTCCGGTAATTACTGCAACGACATTCGACATTAATGAGCCTCAGATAGTAACTCCTGAACTTACTATAAAAATTATGGTAACCAGCGAAAATCCTTTATCAGGATTTACTGTAGATATAGAATCTACGACTCTTACGGCCGAGGAGTTAGAGAGCGTAGGACTGTCGACACACCTCGATTTGGCCAATCCCGGCGAATTGAAGGATAAACTTATAGGCCTCGGATTCCCGACAGGAGACCAGGTAATAGGACAAAACGAGTTATCGTTCGACATAACACAGTTCTCGACCTTGTTGTCGGCTCTCGGTGCCGGTACACATAATTTCATCATGAAAGCTACCGATAACCAAGATAATGTAACCACAGAGACCTTAACCCTCATTACGCAATAAAAAAGATGAATAAATATAATTTGAAAACATATCTGCCCATACTGTTCATAGCCGGCATTTGCACTTTCTGTTCATGCCGCGATGAAATACAAGAAACTGGAGAGGGTACGTTGGCTCTGAAAATGAGTATCGCTGTGCCCGAGACGGCATCTCATGCCAGTGCAGCTACGTCACAAAGTGATATGCTTGCCGACAGTTGCCGAGTAAGAATATATAGTAACAAAGGATTGGTGCGTTATTACAAAGGATTAGATAACATGCCTCAAGAGTTGCTATTAGCCGCAGGAGAATACCGAATTGATGCCGTCAGCGGCGACTCGGTGGCAGCGACATTTAGAACAGGTTACTACAAAGGTAGTTCCAATATCGATATTAAAGCCGGTAGTACTACTACTGCATCTATCACTTGCAAGATACAGAACACTTTGGTAACCGTAGCATTTACCGATGAACTAAAAGCAGTACTAAGTGACTATCAAGTGACAGTGTCGAGTAGCAATGGTTCGCTTGTATATACACAACAACACGTCGACTCAATCGGCTATTTCATCTTGCCTACTAATGATAATAACTTAAACTGGGTTATCACGGGTAAATCAGAAAACGGCAGTGTCTATACTCAATCGGGAACATTACAAGACATTAAACCTGCTACAAAATATGCTCTTACATTCAACTATAACGAAACAGAATATACAGTAGGTGGTGCATATTTCAACCTTACGGTCGATGAGTCGGCCATAGAAAAGGTCGAAGACATCGTTATCTATAAAAGACCTAACATAACAGGTGACGGATTTGATATAAAAGAGCCCCTGGCCTTCGAGCTTAATGCCGGAACAGAGACTGTTATTTTGGTAGATGCTTCATCGGCATTGTCATCACTGATTGTATCGGGCGACAAGATGCAAACTATGGGCTTGCCGGCAAACAGCATCGACCTCTATTCGGCAAGCGAAGATGTCTTGGCGTCATGGAAGAACGCAGGACTCTCCTACTCTTATACGTATAATGGCAACAGAGAGGTATCAAACGCCCGCATTGTTTTCTCTGAGACTTTCATGAAAAGTTTGGCCGAAGGTAGTTATGAAATAGCTATTCACGCATCAGATATGCACGGAAAAGAATGGACTGAGACTCTCGTTATCTCAGTATCGAATGCTGTTGTGCTGACACAAGATCCTCTGAGAAGTGATATCTGGGCACATCATGCAACACTGAGAGGCCAGTTATTAAAAACCACGTCCGAACCTATAACATTCCAATATAAGAAAACCAGCGAATCAGCATGGAATACAGTAGAAGCAACGATGGGTGAATCGGATATTTTTACTGCCGAAATAACCGGACTTGAAGCCGGTACTACCTACCAATACCAAGCGGTGTGTGGTGGTATAGCTTCGGCTACGGTTGCAACATTTACGACAGAAAGCGAATTCGTAATACCCAATGCCGGATTTGAGAATTGGCATCAATCAGGTAAAACATGGTTGGTATATGGCGAAAATGAAGAGATGTGGTGGGATACTGGCAACCATGGCTCATCTACACTGAATATCAACGTAACTACACAAGATACCAGCATCAAGAATAGCGGAACATCATCTATTAAGATGTCTTCTCAGTTTGTAAGCTTTTTGGGAATAGGAAAGTTTGCCGCCGGAAACGTATTTGCAGGCTCATACGTGGGGACTGATGGTACGAATGGTATATTAGACTTCGGACGGCCTATATCTTCGCGCCCGTCGCAGTTGAAAGGATATTATAAATACATTACCGGTGAGGTCGATTACTCAGAGACCGACGAGATGCCGTTGGGTGCAACCGATAAAGGTAACATATATATCGCCATCGGCGATTGGACAAGTCCAGTAAGGATAACGACAAAAGATAAAAACATCTTTAACAAAAATGACGAACATATCATAGGGTTTGGCGAAATTATCCCCGATGCCAATACGCCGGGCGATGGTTTGATTCCTTTCACCATCAATATTGACTATCGCTCCTATGATCGCATTCCTACTTACATAGTGATTGTCGCGTCGGCTAGCTACTATGGCGATTTCTTTACGGGAAGCTCCAGCAGTATACTATGGCTCGACGACTTGGAACTTGTATATGAATAAAATAATTGACATGAAAAGAGTTTTCTGCGCCATATCGTTCCTGCTATGTGCTGCTATTGCCATCCAAGCCGGAATATTGCCCAAAGACTCTACACAAAATCGTGGGCTGAAGCAATACACCTTTGTACCCAAGGGACAATGGATTATAGGTGGTACTCTTTCGTATACCGAAATGAGTGGAAACAACTATCAGTTTCTCATCATCGAAGGTATCAACGGCAACGGATATAGCTTCAATATCAGTCCCATGTTTTGTTACATGTTTGGAAATAATATTGGTGCGGGAGGGCGGTTTTCTTACGACCGCTCTCTCGTAAAACTCAATTCGGCCGAGATAAACTTAGGCGATAACACAAAATTCAATATCAACGACCTGTATCGGTTGGGACACAACTACTCTGGTATGGCTATTCTGAGAAACTATATCAGCATAGGTAAGAACATGCGTTTCGGGTTGTATAACGAGACCCAATTGCACATAGGTGGCGGCGAAAGCAAGATTGTAAGCGGTTCGGGCGAAACTATTGAAGGTTCTTTCGACCGCAATTTCTCAATAGGTATAAATCTTGCGCCGGGTGTTACTGCCTTTATCAATAACTTTATGGCAATAGAGTTGAATGTAGGATTGCTCGGATTTAAGTACACCAGCAGTTCTCAAGCCACTAACCAAGTGTACATGGGTAAAACCAACAGTACCTCGGCAAGTTTCCAAATCAACTTGTTTTCAATAGGTTTAGGATTAGCTTTTTACATCTGATATGGCGATGAAACCAACTAAATATATAATTGTTTTGCTGACGGCACTCTGTGCCAACATCGCATCACCCGTGAAAGCTATCGAAACCACCGATAGCTCCATATTGACTACTGATACTACAGCGGCTCGTAAAAAGGGAGCAAAGTTGTTCGACCGTGGACTTACCAACTATGTGCTTATTCCTCAAAAGGAATGGATATGTGGTCTGACAGCATCCTACATGGGATATAACAGTGATGATAGCGACATAGCTCTGATTATCAAAGATTTCAACTTTACAGGCTCAATGTTCGGCATACATCCGTTTGTGGGTTATTTCATAAAAGACAACCAATGTATTGGTATCAAGTTAGGATATTCAAGCACATCGGCCGATTTAAACAACTTCAAATTAGACATCATGGAAGATTTGGACATATCACTTTCAAATCTTGCATACTCTGCTCAATATTACTCGGCAGGTATATTCTATCGTACATACGTAGGTATCAGTCCAAACGGGCAATTTGGAGTTTTCAATGAAACAAGCCTGACGTTCACAAGTGGAACAAGTCTTTTTGCCAAGGGGCCCAATGAAAATCGCAGTGAAACAAAAACATTATCAACCGAAATATCGTTAGGACTCAGCCCTGGCATATCAGTATTTATATTTGACAATATAAGTGCCAACGTGTCGGTAGGCATTTTGGGGTTGAACTACCAGCAAAGTAAGCAATTTACCGATAATGTTGAGACGGGAAGTTTTAAATCGAGCGGAGCCAACTTCAAAATCAATATTCTCAATATCAATATCGGTATTACGGTGCATATATAAAAGACGTATTTCATGAACAAATATACACGTTACTTCCTATTGATAGGTTGCTTGTCTACAGCGCTACTGTTGGGAGGATGCATTAAAAATGACATCCCCTACCCGCATATACCAGCCCAGATTCTCTCTATAGAGGCTGTCGGTATGACTCAAGCACCTACAATAAACAATGATTCTCGTACAGTCTCGCTCCTTTTGGCCGACACTGTAGACTTACAAAAAGTTACCATTTCAGGAGCACAACTGACCGAAAATGCTAAAGCTACTCCTTCTATTACGGGCGTACATGACTTAACATCACCCAAAGAGTTTGTCCTGAGCATATATCAAGATTATACGTGGACCATCTCTGCTTCGCAGGATATAGAAAGAGAGTTTTCAGTAAAAAATCAAGTAGGCAATGCTCTTATAGAAGCTGTCAATAAACGAGCACGTGTTTTTGTAAGCGAATATACCGACCTAAAACAGATAGAGATTACCAGTCTTGTATTAGGGCCTAAGGGATTGACTACCTACTCACCGGCTGTCGATGAACTGCATGATTTTTCAGAAGGTCCGCGCAAAGTTACCGTAAAATACCACAGTGTTACAGAAGAGTGGACACTCTATGTTGTACATACTGCCAGCAATGTCTCACTCGCCTCGGTAGATGCTTGGACTTGTGTCGCTTGGTTGTATGGTAATGGATTGGAACAGAATGACAACCGTTTTGAGATTAGAGAAGCGTCTTCCGATACATGGTCAGAAGTTCCCGAAGAATATATGATATCGAAAGGCAGTAGTTTCTCAGCGCGCGTACCGCATCTGAAGCCTAACACCGAGTATGTTGCGCGAGCCGTTATCATTGGTGAAACGAGTAATGAAATCACCTTTACGACGGGGCCTGAAGTGGAACTACCGAACGGAGGCTTCAACGAGTGGTGGCTCGATGGCAAAATATGGCAACCATGGGCCGAAGGCGGTACGCCATGGTGGGATACCGGTAACCGCGGTGCAGCTACACTGGGCGAATGCAACTCTGTTCCTACTGAAGATGCCGTGCAAGGTCTTGCTGCGAAGCTGCAAACTCGTTTTGTAGGCATTGCCGGTATAGGGAAATTGGCTGCCGGGAATATATTTGTTGGTGAATTTGGAGGTGTCGAAGGCACCAACGGAATTATCTATTTAGGACAACCGTTCACATATAGGCCAACCAAACTCAAAGGGTATTACAAATACAATGGTGGTACAATTGATTACACCAACAATTTACATAGCGATATTATGGGGGCTCCCGACAGCTTGCTGATATACATTGCTTTAGGAGACTGGGATAATCGTGTAGAAGTACGCACAAATCCCAACAATCGCAAGCCGTTCGACCCTAACGACCCGCACATTATTGCCTACAATCAGTTGGTATCTGAGCGTTCGGTTACAGAATACCAACCCTTTGAATTGGAGTTTAAATATCGCTCTACCAGCCGTATTCCTACATATATCATTATAACAGCTACTAGTAGCAAATATGGTGATGAATTTACAGGTAGTACCAATAGTGTACTTTATATCGATGAATTCTCTCTCGAATATGATTATGATTGATTGACATTCATAACAGACAAACAATGGCTACTCTATGACGGTACTTTTCCACATGAGTAGCCATTGTTATATCTAACATAATAAAATCCAATTATACCCCTCGTTTCGCCATTTAACGACCTTCATGAATGAATATCTCTACCCTACTTATATCATACCTCATTATATAGTATGCTATAAACAGCTGGCATAATAGTTATTTTCTTGACTTTGCCTATACCGACCTTATAATAGAAGCACTCCGATACATGACAAATCGTGTACCGGAGTGCTTTTAGAAGAAAATATTTCTGTATCTATTTATTTTTTGATGTTAGGCAACTCCAATCCGTAGCCTTTACGTTTGTCCTCTATTTTCAACCAAATTCCCAGCAATAAAGCCAACAGTCCCAGAGATGCAAATAACAGCATTGGCACCGTATAATTATACTCCAAAGGATTGGTTACCCCAGGATTCGACGATACCAACACCGACCCTATTATCATCGGGAAAGAATAGAGACCTATGTTTTGTATCCAGAATATCACGGCATATGCCGAACCCAAAAGTTTGCTGTCAACTAATTTAGGTACAGATGGCCATAAGGCTGCCGGAACCAAAGAAAACGATATGCCCAATAAAACAATACCTGCGTACGCAATGGCTGTAGATTGTGTGGCCGGCAACAGCAAAGCAAAGGATAGGTGACATACAATCATCAATATTGCACCAAAGATAAGCATAGTAGCTCCTTTGCCCCTACGGTCCAAAAAGTTACCCAAGAAGGGCGTTATAGCTGCGGCACCAAGCGGGAACACAAAAAATACCTGTCCGGCTTGCTCGGCCGTATATCCTAAGTTACATTGTAACATATTGATGGCATATTTCTGGAACGGGAATATAGCCGAATAATAGAGCACACAAAGCAATGATACAATCCAAAATACTTTCGATGAGAATATTTTGCCTAAATCACTTACCTTGAAAGGATCATCTTTTTCCTCTTCGGCTCCTTGCTCATCGAGTTTCTTATCCATGAAGGCATATACGATAAACGATATAAGCCCTATCAACAACAATAATACAGCTACTGCTACCGGTCGCGATACATTGACAGGCGTAATATTAGCCACAACCGGTGCGCCCAATACCACTACTGCAACGCCTATGCGGGCTATGGCCATCTCTACACCCATAGCAAGAGCCATCTCTTTGCCCTTAAACCATTTTACAATTCCTCGCGATACTGTAATACCGGCCATTTCCACACCACAACCGAAGAACATAAAACCTATAGCAGACATTTTGGCCGATGCCGGCATACCCTTATAGAACGGTGTCACATTCCACCATTCATTAGGCAAATTAAGGGCATTTTGCATAAAATGCTCTATGCTACTTCCTGTAAACATGTCGCTGACAGCAAAATAATTGATGGATGCGCCACACAACATGACTGCGCCCGACAATATCGCCGTAAAGCGTACGCCCATCTTATCGAGAATAATTCCCGCAAAGATCAGGAAAAATACAAATACATTTAGAAAGGTTTCAGACCCGGCATAACGGCCGTACGCTACAGGGTCCCAACCACGTTGCACTTGCAATAATTCTTGCAACGGCGAGAGTATATCCATAAAGATATATCCAAAAAACATCGCCGATGCCAATAATACCAACGCCGTCCACCGAGCGGCAGCCGAATCACTGATTTTTTTTTGAATGGCCTCTTTCATAACTACATATATTTTCAGATTATTGATTCCTCTATCTTTTCCCTTTTTTCAAGACAAACCACATTCTCAACATGATGCGTATGTGGGAACATATCTACCGGTTGCACGGCTGTTACTTTATACATATTATCAAGCAACGATAAATCTCTGGCTTGTGTAGCCGGATTACAACTTACATAAACAATACGTTTGGGTGCAGCATATAGGATGGCTTTTACTACATCTTCATGCATGCCTGCTCTTGGAGGGTCAGTAATAATAACATCGGGCTTGCCGTGACGCTCTATAAACTCGGCCGTGAGCAGATCCTTCATATCGCCTGCATAGAATAGCGTATTTGATATACCATTATAGGCAGCATTAGACTTGGCATCTTCTATAGCTTCGGGTACATATTCTATACCTACTACCTGTCGTGCCTGTCGAGACACAAAGTTGGCTATTGTACCCGTACCTGTATATAAGTCATACACCAATTCACTACCCGTAAGCTGCGCAAATGAGCGCACTACTTTATACAGTTCGTAAGCCTGCTCGGAATTAGTTTGATAAAATGATTTAGGACCTATCTTGAAACGCAACCCTTCCATTTCTTCTATAATATAGTCGCGCCCTTTGAAGCAAATCACTTCTTGATCGGTTATAGTATCATTGGCTTTATGATTTATTATATAAAGCAGCGACGTTATCTCAGGGAAAGTATCGGCAATGTGTTGTAACAAGTCGTTTATAGCATCGGACTTGTTTTCATAAAAAACAACAATAAGCATTACTTCACCCGTTGTCGTAGTGCGGACAATAAGATTCCGCATCAAACCGCTCTGGGCTCTTAAGTCGAAAAACTCAAGTCCTTTCTCTATTGCATAAGCCCGCACATCGAGCCTTATACGATTCGATATATCGTCTTGCAATCCGCAATATTTTATATCCAGCACTTTATCAAACATGCCGGGAATATGAAATCCCAAAGCATTCCGATCGGTATATACGGTATCTTCATTCATTTGCTCTGTTGTGAGCCACGAACGATTGGAAAATGTATATTCTAGTTTGTTCCGGTACGCTCTTTGCCGTGCAGAGCCCTTAATAGGCAATATCTCTGGCAAGGCTATCTTACCTATCCGCACCAGATTGTCTTCTACTTGCTGTTGCTTGAATTGTAACTGATATTCGTAAGGCAAATGTTGCCACTTGCAGCCTCCACACACTCCAAAATGAGGGCAAAAAGGTTCTACTCGCAAAGGCGACGGTTGTCGCATATTGACAATACGCGCCTCGGCATAGTTCCTTTTTTTACGTATTATTTGCAAATCTACAATATCGCCCGGGGCAGCAAAAGGTACAAAAATAACCCTCTCATCCACCCTGCAAATAGCTTTTCCTTCGGCTGCCACTCCTGTAATCTCTACATTTTCAATGAATGGCAATGATTGTTTTTTTCGTGTCAAAAGTATGTAATATTAATAAATACAAATTCGTTCAAAGGTAACTATTATTTTCGACCTGCAGATGCACTGAAGACAAAAATTTGAATCTTGTAAAATTTCTTACCAATATATATATGGAAACTAATTATTTATTCTATCTTTGCTTCACATTTGAAAATCGTTAATAACCTTAATATCATTTTTCAAAATGAAAAAAGTTTATACATTTGGTAACGGTCATGCCGAAGGGCGTGCCGATATGAAAAATTTATTAGGAGGGAAAGGCGCCAACTTGGCAGAAATGAATTTAATAGGCGTCCCTGTGCCTCCCGGATTCACTATTACTACGGAAGTTTGCACAAAGTACAACCAGGAAGGTAAAGATGCTGTTGTAAAACTAATTGAAGACGATGTTCGCAATGCAATCCATCATATAGAAGAGCTTACAGGTACCAAATTTGGCGATGACACCAACCCATTGCTGGTATCGGTACGTTCAGGCGCCCGAGTATCTATGCCCGGTATGATGGATACGGTACTCAACCTCGGTATGAACGACACGGCTGTAGAGGCTTTGGCACGTAAGTCTGGCAATCCACGTTTTGCGTGGGATTCATACCGTCGTTTCGTACAAATGTATGGCGATGTTGTATTGGGTATGAAACCCAAAAGCAAAGACGATATAGACCCCTTTGAAGAGGTGATGGACAAAGTGAAAGACGAAAAGGGCGTTTCGCTCGATACCGCTCTTGATGTCGATGACCTTAAAAAGTTGGTTGTTCTCTTCAAAAAAGCTGTCAAAGAATATACAGGCAAAGATTTTCCCGACTCTCCATGGGAACAATTATGGGGTGCCATATGTGCCGTATTCGACAGCTGGATGAACGAACGTGCTATTATATATCGCCGTATGAACCAAATACCCGAGGAATGGGGAACAGCCGTCAACGTACAAGCCATGGTGTTTGGCAATATGGGCAACACCTCGGCTACCGGCGTGGCATTTACACGTGATGCCGCCACGGGTGAAGACATCTTCAATGGTGAATATCTGATAAATGCACAAGGCGAAGACGTTGTAGCCGGTATACGTACCCCCCAACAAATTACCCTCGAAGGTTCTCGCCGTTGGGCCGACCTGCAAGGTATTAGTGAAGAAGTGCGTGCCAGCAAATATCCCTCACTCGAAGAGTCTATGCCCGAGTGTGCCAAACAACTGATAGAGACACAACAAAAGCTCGAAGATTACTTCCGTGATATGCAAGACCTCGAGTTTACAATACAAGACGGTAAACTGTGGCTGTTGCAAACGCGTAACGGGAAACGCACAGGCGCTGCTATGGTAAAGATTGCTATGGATATGCACCGTGCAGGTATCCTCGACGAGAAAGAAGTACTGAAACGCATGGAAGCCGACAAGCTTGACGAACTGCTCCACCCCGTATTTGACAAAACCGCTCTGAAACGTGCAAAAGTCATCGCTAAGGGACTACCCGCATCACCGGGTGCAGCAGCCGGCCAAATTGTATTCCACGCCGACGATGCCGAGGCTTGGCATGAGCGTCGTAAACATGTAGTGATGGTACGTATTGAGACATCACCCGAAGACCTTCGTGGCATGCATGTTGCCGAAGGTATCCTCACCGCTCGAGGTGGTATGACCTCACACGCTGCCGTTGTAGCACGTGGTATGGGTAAATGCTGTGTATCGGGTGCCGGTGAAATAAAAGTAGATTACAAAGCACGTACTGTAGAAATGGGCGGCAAAGTATATAAAGAAGGAGACTGGATTTCGCTCAATGGTTCTACTGGCGAGGTATACGATGGTCAAGTGCCTACCGTAGCTCCCGACTTGAGCGGAGACTTTGCCACTATTATGAATTTAGCCGAGAAATACACCAAAGTAGACGTTCGTACCAATGCCGATACTCCCAAAGATGCTGCGGTAGCACGCCGTTTTGGAGCAAAAGGTATAGGCTTGTGTCGTACAGAACACATGTTCTTCGAGGGTGACCGTATCAAGGCCATGCGTGAAATGATTTTGGCCAAAGACGAAGATGGCCGTCGCATAGCTCTTGCCAAACTGTTGCCTATGCAGAGAGGCGACTTTGAGGGTATCTTCGAGGCAATGGACGGTTATGGTGTAACCATCCGCCTACTCGACCCACCCTTGCATGAATTTGTACCCCACCAAACTGCCACCATGAAAGAGCTGGCCGATGAGATGGGACTGACACTCGAAGAGGTAAAACTCGCTTGCGATTCGCTCGAAGAGTTTAACCCTATGCTGGGTCACCGCGGTTGCCGTCTGGGTTGTACATACCCCGAAATCACCGAGATGCAAGCTCGTGCTATTATCGAGGCTGCTCTGAACATGAAAGCAAAAGGTATCGCCGTATATCCCGAAATCATGGTGCCGCTGGTAGGTGTGGTACAAGAGCTAAAGCTACAAGCCGAAATCATAAACCGCGTAGCTGCAGAGGTATTTGCTGAGCGTGGCGATAGCATAGCTTATAAAGTAGGAACAATGATAGAAGTACCTCGTGCCGCTATCACAGCCGACCAAATTGCCGAAGTTGCAGACTTCTTCTCGTTCGGAACAAACGACCTTACACAGATGACCTTCGGATACTCACGCGACGATGCCGGCAAGTTCTTGAAGATATACAAAGAGAAAGGTATCCTCAAAACCGACCCGTTTGCCGTACTCGACCAACAAGGTGTAGGTCAACTGGTAAAGATGGGCGTAGAGAAAGGCCGTGCTACCAAACCCGAATTGAAGATAGGTATCTGCGGCGAGCATGGCGGCGAACCCTCGTCTGTTAAGTTCTGCGCTCACCTGGGCATGAACTATGTATCTTGTAGTCCCTACCGCGTGCCCATCGCCCGCGTTGCTGCGGCGCAGGCTGCAATAGAATAATTACATATTATTACAACCAATTAGGCGGTAAGCCCTTACAAGGAGCTTACCGCCTATGCTTTTGTCAGGTATCACCTGGCTGCAAGCAGAAATCGCCGCTTATCTTGCTGTTGGCTCGATAAACGGCGATTGATTTCTTACACTAATATGCTTTATTATTTAATCTCTGTTGTGATAGACTTCAAGCGATTATAAACATCTGTAAGTTTCTCTACAATCAAATCTAAGTCGTTACCGGGAATCGAGTCGATAAGGTGCAAATATACACGTTTCCCTCTGTATTCTTCTTGAGGCAAATAGTCGGCAAAACGGTTCAAAACAGCTTCTTTATATGGTATATAGTCGGCAGTCTTCCACGTAGTAATACAAATATAATAACGAGCACATGGATTGCCATTATCCTCAACGAACCACGATTCGATGCCGATTCGGTGTCCCTGTTCATTGAATGTAATACCAAGGTCTGCATACTGGTATATCCACCACGAAGCATCGTCGGTACATTCTTTCATTATAGATGCTAAGCACGATACCTGCTCGTTTCGTGAAGCAATTATCTCTCCTTTCAGTTGGCTGATACTACCGAGCGCTTGCTCTATCTCAGCACGTTTCTCTACAAATAAATCATATTTTGAATTTTCCATGATGATGTTGTTATTATTTAGGTCAGATGTAACAGATAGGTTATCGCTGAGCCAATGTCGGCAAAGTATATCTTTAAACTTTTTTTGACCAAGGCTTCCGTTATAAGCATACCACCAAGCTGAGGCGGGATGTACAACATAATAAAATTGCGTACTATAACTATTAGACTGATAATGTGTGCGATAATATTCGTATTCAATAAAGGCTTTCTTGCTGAGGAAAATCACAATATCGGGAGTAATCCTTTTTACGATTTCGGTAAGTGCTATTCCTGAAATTATCTTGTCAATCGATTGTGGTCTGAACCCCTTATCCTTACCATTGAGTGCGGGACGGAGAAAGTAATTATAAAATGCAGCTTCGTCCAGGCCCTCTTGATATGGAATTTGCCTTTCTCGTAAGATCTCTCCCATAATCTTATAGACTTTATTGAAGGTTACATAGCCCTTCCAATTTTTTACGGCATTTTTCATTTCTTGCGGTATCAATTTGTCGGTATTGGCACAGTACCACTTCCCGGCATCTTTGAATACGCTTACTTCTTCTGAATAATCAGGGAAATAGTTACTCTCTCCTACCATTAGCATCTTCTTGTGTGCGCCGTCTTCTCGCCAATAATTACAGCCTACAGCAGGTATCAACTCCGGAAATCGTTCAAATATACCATCCGGCACTATTTCAGTCCCTATACCATAATAGTATTCAGGTTGATTTTCGTTATACTCTGATTTCATAACATATTTATCCGTTTGTATTATTATTGTTTTTCGATTTCTTGACGTAGCTGACATTATACGTATCAACATTATTGAGATCGACCACTGGCGGTTTTTTGTATTTTACCGAGAATACAATCATACAAACCGCCCATGTCACCACATAGACGAACAGCATCAGGCATAACGACATCCACAATATCTCATTAAAAGCATATTTACTTTCCCCTTTCAGCTCGTCTTTGTTTAAATTTTCGTATGGGTTTATTATTTTGTCTAAATCACTTTCAGACTTCATTTCGGTAGTATCTTTATCATCGCTCCACACATTTTTAATTGCCGAAATCCCCGAAGTCCCGGTTTCGCCGATGCCACTGAAATAGGCTTTGAAATTTTGCCCTAAATTATCGGAAGTGGAAAGAAGACATACCATCCATACAAAAAAGGCGATGCCAAAACCGATAAAGCGCGAATAATGCTTCCGTGTATCTTTATAACGTCTTTGTGGGCGCTTTTCCAACTCGGTATGCACGGGCAGAAGATCGTTGATGGTAGCATTTGCATCGTCAAGATCTCGCTGCAATCCCTGCCCTCGATAACTTTTTGCCGATATGCGACCGTTTTGGTTAATGTGTATTCCCTCGTTTTTTACTGCCGCATTTACATAGTCTCTCGTGTCAATAGCGGCTGATAAGCACAAGGTAACATCTTTGAATCGGTCTTTTTCACTATCGAGGAGCCAAAAACCTATTGCAAAAAACGGTTTGTCTTGCGAGTACAAATACCAATTTGCCAAAAAGAATATCAGTACTAATACAGGGGCTATTACAGGTATAAGCTGTACGAGCATCGAGAGTATCGTGATAAGTATTATCAATATTGTTATTCCAATCAAACACGAAATCGTATTCTTAAAATTTTTTTCTTCTTCTTCCTTTCTGTTTGCCATAGCTATAATTATTATGATTAGTGGTTATTTGTATTTTTTATATTCGGTAAAAGTGATACCGGTACCTCGCAAACCTGTCGTAAAGCGTACTCCTTTCTTGCCAAATGTGATATTCAATATTTTTGAAATGAAAGAAATAGATATTCCTTTTTTACTCACATTCAACAATAAAAAACGGGAGAGACGGAAGCGACGCCAAAAACGTATATAAGCCATACCGATAAATTCATAAAAACCTTGCTAATATTTTGACTTCATATTCGGTGCGATACCATTAATACTCATCGGCATCCTCTCCGGAAAACATATCCGTTTCATAATAATCCGTCACAAAACTCCTGAACCCTTTTTCGTCATGAGTATAGAGTGGTTGGTTGCCTGTACTCAATGATGAGAATACAGAGACCAGATGTTCTACTTCCGACTGTTCGGGTGTATAACCGCTCTGTTTTATAATTTCTGCATAATTTATATCAGGCTTATTTTTGCTTGTTAAATAGTAGACATATAATGTATGTAGATTTATATCTCCTTGCGCTATCATAGAGAATTCATATAGTTTCTCGTTCATTACCGTAGATATCAGTTCCATCGGAGAAAAATCTTCTACTTCCAAATCCTTGTAATCAGGATACTTCGCTTTTAATTCCGATATGGTATAATAGCGTCCTGTCTCTGCGTTTTGTGCTTTGGGCGGGACGGTCTCACTATATAAAGTAGTAAGATAATTCCATAATTCTGCCGAGATATCAGCTTCGAGTCTCACTGTGTCGAAGCAATCTTTTGCTATAATGTATCTTTGACTGAAAGAATTTATGATTTCCTCGTCGTAATTACTATTAAAATTCAATCCCAATCCGCAGAAATCGGAGATAAACTGCGCTCCATACATCTTCTCGAAAGAATCGATTTCCTTATCGGCCGACTCGGATAGCTGTTTTTCCAATAAATCATTGATTTTCAAGTATGCAACGATAGTTGCATCTTGTTCATCATAAGTCGTACATGATGTAACCAAACCCACCAAAAGAGTAATAAGCGCCGTGTGTTTGAAGAAAAAGTACTTCATAAAAATAAATATTTTAGGTTATGCCTCGATTATCGTACTTGGCTTCACGGCTGTACATGGTATATATAAAAAAGGGGTACAGCACCCATCTTTCACTTACCTCTTCGGTTAGGCTCTGGTAAGCCCGGAATCGAAATAAGAGAAAGCAGCCTGCACCCTCTAAGGGAACATGCACACTTACCTATTATTTGAGATTCCTTGTTGAATTTACCAGATTTAACCGAATCAAATAATGGTCTACAAACTATGCTATATGTCTTTTATTCTATATGTCCTTTGTCTATATTGTTTTATTATTTCATATAATATTGTTTGACACAAAACTAAACAAAAAATATAAACTCTGCAAAACATACAAGAAAAACATTGCAAGCTGCTTTCTGTCACAAAAATATAGGCGTAATATGCCAAATCATGACACACATATATATAATCTTTTATGACACAACATACAATAGTATATAATACACCTTTTTATCAATACCATGTACCCGTTTATGGATATTTTTTGTATGTTTGTGACTGTATAAGGTTAAAAAAGACGGCTCACAAAGCAAACACACGTCATGGAGCTAATATTAAATATTATCATTCAGGGATTTATCATAGGTATTGTAGTATCGGCACCGATGGGCCCAGTAGGTATGCTGGTTATACAACGTACATTATATCGTGGACGCTATGCCGGATTTTTCTCGGGATTAGGAGCTACAGCATCCGATTTGTTTTATGCTATCCTTACAGGACTTGGCATGACGTTTGTCATAGATTTCATAGAGGCTAACCAACAATTATTGCAGATTGCAGGTAGTATGGTTTTAATAGGTTTTGGTATATATCTATACAGACAAAACCCGGCAGGAAAGATAAAACAAGGTGGTAACTCTAAGCTAAGTTTTGCACAAGACTTTGTAACGGCATTTTTGGTAACAGTGTCTAATCCACTCATTATATTTCTATACATCGGATTATTTGCCCGCTTCAATTCGTTTGTATCTGAGACACACATTTTCTACCATCTTATAGGTTACACAGCCATTGTCTTGGGTGCTGTAACATGGTGGTTTTTTATAACGACGGCTGTCAACAAGGTACGTCGCCATTTCAACGTGCGTAGTCTACATCTCCTTAATCGTACTATTGGTATTATTATCTTACTTCTTGCTGCAGGTGGATTATTGATGGGACTAAAAGGATATTTCTTTTAATCCTATTTTTATAATGAAACAATAAAAAAGCCCGGTTCGTATGAACTAGGCTTTTGTTTATACAATAATGTTCGCTGTATTATATAATCTCACGGTGTGCTTTATCTCGATTCCTGTTTTGCACACGACGATAATATATCCACAACATCACAGCAGCCACTATAAAAGCAATAGCATCTGATATAGGCATGCTTGCCCATACGCCATCGATGGCATATATGCGTGGAAGGTATATCAATAACGGAATTAAGAATATAAGCTGACGCGACAACGACAGGAATATTGATACCGAAGCTTTTCCAATAGATTGGAAAAAGTTGGAAATAACGATTTGTCCACCCACGAACGTAAACATCACACAAGAGATACGCAATCCGTTTATTGACATTTCCGTAAGAAGAGCATCGGTCGTAAACAGTCCTACAATGGCAGCCGGGAAGAGTTGTGCCATAATAAAGCCAACAGAAGTCACTATCATTCCAGCAGCAATACCATAGACTAATGTACGACGCACACGGTCAAACTGTCGGGCTCCAAAATTATATCCGATAATAGGCTGCATACCTTGTGTAATACCTATAACAATCATGGTAAAAAGAGTAAGTACCCTATTTACGACACCATAGGCACCCACAGCCATGTCGCCACCATAATGTATAAAAGAACGATTGATGATGATTACAACTAAACATGCACACACATTCATCAGAAATGGCGACATACCTATCGAAAACATTCGTCCAACAATAACCAACTTGAATTTCATGTAATTCTTGTCGAAATGCACAAAGCTATTTTTATCCAAGAAATGGTGCAATACCCATACCAACCCAAAAACTTGCGACACCAACGTCGCCAATGCAGCTCCACGTATGCCCCACCCCAATACAAAAATAAATATGGGCGCTATGATAACATTGGCCACAACCGTAATAATAGACGAAAGCATGGCTTTGGTAGGATATCCTGTAGCTCGCATCACATTGTTAAGTCCTATAAAGACGTAAGAAATAGGAGTACCTAAAAGTATCACCTTCATGAAGTCTCGGGCATATGGCAATGTATCGTGACTTGCACCAAAAAACAAAAGGATTTCATCTAAAAACAAAAAGGTTAGCCCTCCAAAACAAGCGGCATTAACCAGACACATCCACAAGACGTTGTGTAATGTTTCGGTAGCACGTACAGTGTCGCGTTGTCCCAACAAAATAGAACTGATAGTAGCGCCTCCTATACCAACTAATGTACAGAAAGCTATCACCAGGTTCATCAGCGGAAATGTAACCGCAAGACCGGCTATTGCCAATGCGCCTACTCCATGCCCGATAAATATGCTATCTATGATGTTATATAATGATGTAACAGTCATAGCTATAATGGCCGGAATAGAGTATTGTATCAATAAACGACTAACGGGCGCTGAACCTAATATTTGAGGAGTTTGTTTTTCGGACATATTTTTTAGCATTTTTACCGGCAGCAAAGGTACGATAATTTTTGTGCCAATTTTTATATTTTGTTTCTTTGCAATGCTAATAAATCTAACAGACTATGGACAATTGTGCAACCTTGTTCGACCTTGACGGAGTAATCATAGATACAGAAAAAGAATATACCCGCATTTGGGATGAGATAAGAAAACGATATTATCCTCATAATATTAATCTCGCCTATGATATTAAGGGACAATCACTTCGACAAATATTTGATACTTACTTTCCCGACCCACAACAACAAGAAGATATACGTGATTTTTTAACAAAGAGTGAAAGAAATCTGACTTATCATTTTATAGCTGGCGCAAAGAATTTTGTCCTTTCATTAAGGAAGCGACATATACCGACAGCTCTTGTCACCAGTAGCAGTAACGTCAAGATGCAATATCTTTACAAAAATCATCCAGAAATGAAGTCTTGGTTCGATACCGTTATTACAGCCGACGATATTACTTGTTCCAAACCTCACCCCGAGTGCTACTTGCTTGCCGCCGAGAGGCTGAGCATATCACCTCAACGATGTATTGTTTTTGAAGATTCGATGGCCGGAATGACCGCCGGGAAAAATGCCGGAATGTATGTTATAGGACTTTCTACTACACTGCCTTCCCATACAGTGGCAAAGATAGCACACGAGGAAATTCCCGATTTTACAGCATATACATACCAAAAATTGGTTTCAGGTATAGAAAAACACTTAAAAGAGAATACTACTTCTTTGTTATAACATAAAAACCGTTACCTTTATACTTTCAAATGCATATATAATTATAGATATGAAAATAAAATTATTTCTTGCAGCTGTTATGGCTGCCATGTTATTGTCATGCGAAGGCCCTATGGGGCCACAAGGACCGCAAGGTCCTGCCGGCGAACTGAACTGGAAAGTATATGATTTTAATATACCATCGTCAGCGTGGGAACTTGTAGGAGATGTAGATGGACTCAATTCCTATTACGTTTATGTATTTGAAGGGAACCAAGCTCCCCAAGAACTTGCTCAAGTATTGGAATATGATGGCGATGTAACAGGATATTTTGTATCGCAACTCGATAATGGCGACGAAGTATTATCGCCGTTACCATATATCGTATATAATGGCAGCAGCAACAGCAGTGGCGAATGGCTGTGGAGCGAACAATATACGTTCGATTTCACTCGCAACAGTATTGCCTTTTATGCATTATATAATGACTTTGCAACCTCTACAACCCCACCCAACTGCAAATTCAGAATTAGTCTCAAATGGTAAAAAATGTAAAATAAAGAACAAAAACGGTAGTATACCGGTTATACATACATAATAGGAGAAGAATAGTTTTGTGAGGCCGGGCAGCCGTGAGGTTTTCCGGTCTCTTTTTATCCCTATCACATACAATTTTTGCAAAAATAAAGCCATCGGCTTTATTGACCAATGGCTATAAGAGTCTACTTTCGTCCTGTAGACTTCGAACTTACACTATACACTCGTACCATGCAGTTCTTATTGAATTTTATACACGAATAATTTATAAATTATCTCTATCAAGAGATACATTACCATTTCAGTACTATTTCTATTGCAAAGATAGTCTTTTACACTCAATCCGTATAATATATAAATAGAAAAATATTCACAATTATAGCAAAACCCGTATACGCTTGCCTCGGGGGCTCTCGTTGTTATACCTATCTATAGCCGTAACGACATAAACATATTCCTGTGAGCCATCTTTGTAAGGTAATAAAAAAGCCGTATTACGCGTGACTGTCTGTATAGCCTTCGCCGAAGAAAGGTCTATTGTCTCGCCATCTTCAAATCTATAAACAACAAACGCTATCTGCCGTTGTTTCTCATCGCGCGTTTTACGAGGTTTCCATTCAAGCATGTAACCATATGGTGTACGTTTGGCTTTAAGCGAAGCCACCTCTTTGGGTAATACTGGGTCAAGGTGAGTATATGCTGGAAGTAAGGCAGGTGTAGCATAATAATTTTGTGACAAAAATGCTGCAAACGAACGATATTCCTCTGCCAACTGATACCCAAACCACAAGCAATCGCCATCAACACAATCTAAATATCGACTCAGTTCTATTTTCCGCTCTAATTGATTCTTTCCTGGTACGACATCGGGAGTATTGCAACTTCGTGACAAATCCTGCCCGATATATAAATGACAACTTCCCAAATCGCACTGGCTCCACCACCTTACCAAGGTATCATAATTGGCATTTTTATTCTGTAACGTCCAGTATAGTTGTGGTATCAAATAATCTATCCATCCATTTCTAGCCCACAACAATACGTCGGCATACATATCGTCGTAGCACTGTAGTCCGTTAGTATCACTTCCCTCATTCCACGATTTTTTGTTGCGATA
Source organism: uncultured Porphyromonadaceae bacterium (assembly GCA_900538705.1). GTDB lineage: Bacteria > Bacteroidota > Bacteroidia > Bacteroidales > Barnesiellaceae_A > Barnesiella_A. The sequence continues at coordinate 1,091,237 of UPZG01000001.1, read as the reverse complement.
TATACCAAACGGGCTTATACCCAAACGCACCCACGGTTTGGAGGAATGGAGCAATAATTCGTGCATTGCGCTTATCAGTTGATTTACATTGTACCGCCGCCATTCATCACGCTGCATACCATTGCCATAAAGAGAATACGACGCATCGTCGGGAAATTTCTCATCTTGTACCGGATACGGGTAGAAATAGTCATCGAGATGGATAGCATCTACATCATACCGCGCCACAATATCATCTACCACAGCAAGAATATGTGCACGAGCAGCTGGCAATCCGGGGTCAAAATAAAGTTTTCCGTTATAACGGACAAAGAGTTCGGGCTTGCGATAATATAAGTGCTCCTTAGGTAATTTTTCTTGTGCCGAGAGAGTAACCCTATACGGGTTTATCCACGCATGCAATTCCATATTACGATCATGGCACTGCTCTATAATAAATTGCAAAGGGTCCCATTCAGGAGACGGAGCTTTACCGGCTCGTCCCGTGAAATGCCTGCTCCACGGTTCTAAGGTAGATGGATAGAAAGCGTCTGCTTGCGGTCTCACTTGAAAAATCACAGCATTTATACCGGTCGCCTGCAATACATCGAGTAACTCAATAAGTTGTTTTTTGTTTTCCTCTACAGTATGCTCGGCATAGCGCGACTGCCATGCCGTAGGCAACCATACACCTCGGAATTCCCTCTTGGGATGCTCTTGTGCAACGATATGAAGGCAACATGACACCATACATGCCACAACGATTCCAATATACTTGTTATTCATATATTCTCCTTTGTGTACCCTACAATATATACAACAAACCGTGCATGATTATCAGTCCCGATAATCATGCACGATACTTATATTGTAATTATTACTGCTGCGAATCTACTACCTGTTTCTTCGTAACAACTGCAGCGTCGCCAGAGCTCTTCTCTCGTGAATAATAGACCGTGTATATCTCGGCCGTATGATCACTATATGTAACAGCGCATTGTGTTACCATTGCCGTATCTGAGAATAAAGCGATATATTCTTCCATCAAGGTTTCGCCATTACTTTGCTTGTAGGTAATAGTGTCTCCACACAACGTATAAATCATCTTAGAGGCCTGTACCGTATCGCCTTTTTGCCATACAACAGTTTCGTACAGATTATCATCATTAAATACGACTTTCTGACGCATTGTATCAGAGAAGTATGTGTGCAACAGAGAATCGGTCGGATAGAAACGTGTAGTAATGGAATCGACCCACCAGACACCTACGATATCGTTAACCGCATCCTTCTCATTATTTGCATTTTTGCACGAATATGACAGCAATAATGCCGCAATAGACACCAAGAATAATAAAATGATAGATTTACGCATAATAAATAAAATTGGGTTTATATGAGCAAAGATAATTAATTGCTTCAAAAAAAGGATAAAAAAAGAGAGATAAATAAGAATTTGAGATTTTTGGGCAAGAATGAGAAAAGAAATTACCGAGTTCTTCTTTTTTTTCGTACCTTCGTGCCAATTTATTATCAAGCCATAAACAAGAAGAAAATATGGATAAGAAATTTGCCGAATATACCCGGTTTAACCTCTCGGAAATAAATAAAGAGATGCTTCAAGAATGGGACAACAATGATTTGTTCCATAAGAGTTTGAGCATACGAGACGGTCATCCGTCTTTCGTATTTTATGAAGGTCCTCCATCGGCCAATGGAATGCCCGGCATACACCACGTTATGGCACGTACCATCAAAGATATTATTTGTCGTTACAAGACGATGAAAGGTTTTCTTGTTAGGAGAAAAGCAGGATGGGATACTCACGGGCTTCCAGTAGAATTGAGTGTAGAAAAATCGCTGGGTATTACCAAAGAAGATATTGGCAAACGGATATCGGTTGAAGAGTATAATGCTGCCTGCCGTAAGGATGTCATGAAATATACTCACGAATGGGAAGACCTCACCCATAAAATGGGTTATTGGGTCGATACCGAGCATCCATACATCACATACGACAACAAATATATTGAGACGTTGTGGTGGCTGCTGAAGCAGTTGTATAATAAAAAATACCTTTATAAAGGGTACACTATACAACCCTATTCGCCTGCCGCAGGTACAGGATTGAGTACTCACGAACTAAATCAACCAGGATGCTATAAAGACGTAAAAGATACTACTTGTGTAGCTCAATTTACCATCAAAAATCCTAAGCCTGAAATGAGCCAATGGGGTACGCCGGTATTTTTGGCATGGACCACTACACCTTGGACTTTACCTTCAAATACAGCTCTTTGCGTAGGTCCCAACATAGAATATAGTGTTGTGGAGAGTTACAATCCATACACTGGAGCGCCTATCAGTGCAGTTGTTGCAACTGCTTTAATTCCGTCACTTTTCAACTCCAAAGCCGAAGGTATGGAGTTGTCGGATTATAAACCAGGCAACAAACTCATACCGTTCAAAATTGTAGCCACCTATAAAGGCTCTGAGCTCGAAGGCATGGAGTACGAGCAACTTATGCCATGGGTAAATCCAGGAAAAGGAGCATTCAGAGTTATCACAGGCGATTTTGTATCGACCGAAGAGGGTACTGGTATCGTACACATCGCTCCTACATTCGGTGCCGACGATAATCGTGTAGCCAAGGCTACAGGCGTTCCTCCGTTGATGTTGATAGATCGTGACGGTAATCGTCGTCCTATGGTCGACATGACAGGTAAATTCTATTGCATAGAAGATCTTGACCCCGATTTCGTAAAAGAGAATGTCAATGTAGCTCTATATAGCGAATACGCCGGACGTTATGTAAAAAATGCATATTCCGATACACTGACCGACGACGATACTACGCTCGACATAGATTTGTGTGTGATGCTGAAACAACAAAACAAAGTATTCAAGATAGAGAAGCACACCCACAACTATCCGCACTGCTGGCGTACCGACAAACCGGTTCTATACTACCCGTTAGACAGTTGGTTTATACGCACAACTGCATGTCGCGACCGCATGATAGAGCTGAATAATACAATCGGATGGAAGCCGCAAGCCACCGGTACGGGACGCTTTGGCAAATGGCTTGAGAACCTGCAAGACTGGAACCTGTCGCGTAGCCGTTATTGGGGTACTCCATTACCTATATGGCGTACTGAAGATGGTTCTGAAGAAATATGTATCGGCTCGATAGAAGAACTTTATAATGAAATAGAAAAGTCTATTGCAGCTGGCTACATGAAAGAAAATCCTTATAAAACCAAGGGTTTCATACCAGGCGAATATACAGACGAAAATTATCACAAAATAGACCTGCATCGTCCCTATGTAGACGATATTACATTGGTATCGGCTACCGGCAAACCCATGCACCGTGAAAGCGACCTTATAGATGTTTGGTTTGACTCGGGAGCAATGCCCTATGCCCAGATACACTACCCGTTTGAAAACAAAGAAGCTTTTGATAACCGAGAGGTATATCCGGCCGATTTCATTGCTGAGGGTGTAGACCAAACGCGAGGATGGTTCTTTACCTTACATGCCATTGCTACCATGATATTCGACAGTGTAGCCTACAAAAACGTTGTTTCAAACGGACTGGTACTCGACAAATTTGGCAACAAAATGTCGAAACGTCATGGTAACGCCGTAGACCCGTTTGCAACAATAGAAAAATACGGTTCTGATCCCTTGCGATGGTATATGATAACCAATGCATCGCCATGGGACAACCTGAAGTTTGACAACGAAGGCATTGAGGAAGTACGTCGTAAATTCTTCGGCACACTATATAATACATACTCATTCTTTGCATTATATGCCAATGTAGACGGGTTTACGGGCAAAGAACCTCTCATACCTGTAGAGAGCCGTCCTGAGATAGACCGATGGATCATATCACAACTTAATACACTCATCAAAGAAATTGACGACGATTACGCAAGCTACGAACCGACTCGTGCCGGACGTGCCATATCAGACTTTGTAAACGATAATTTGAGTAACTGGTATGTTCGTCTCAATCGCAAGCGCTTCTGGGGTGGCGAAATGGATGACAATAAGCTGTCTGCATATCAAACGCTCTACACCTGCTTGGTTACAATAGCACAATTGATGGCACCCATTGCCCCCTTCTATGCCGATAAGTTGTATAAAGACCTTACCGCAACGACAGGTAATGGAGCTCTTTCGGTTCACTTGAGTGATTTCCCAGTTAGTGATACGGCTCATATCGACAAAGAGTTAGAAGAGCGTATGCGCATTGCACAGGATATTACATCGATGGTCTTGGCACTGCGTAGGAAAGTAAATATCAAAGTACGACAACCCCTATCGATGTTGATGATACCTGTTGTAGATGAGCAGCAAAAACAGCATATCGAGGCAATGAGAAATCTCATCCTTACCGAAGTAAATGTCAAAGAGTTGAAATTTGTTGACAATGCTGCAGGTATCTTGGTAAAACGGGTGAAACCCGACTTCAAGAAGCTCGGCCCGCGTTATGGCAAAATCATGAAACAACTTGCCAATGCCATAACAGGCATGAGTCAGGAAGCCATCGCCTCATATGAACGAGAAGGCCGTTACGTATTTGATATAGACGGATTGCAGGCTGTTATAGAATCAGGTGATGCCGAAATTCTTTCAGAAGATATACCTGGATGGCTGGTTGCCAATGAAGGAAGACTTACGGTAGCTCTCGATGTAACCCTCACGGAAGAGTTGCAAAAAGAAGGTTATGCTCGTGAATTGGTAAACCGTATACAGAATATACGCAAACAAAACGAATACGAAATAACCGATAAGATTCGTATCACCTTAGCTCATAACGCGATTATCGACAATGTTATCAAAGAGTATGGCGAATACATCGCACGCCAAACACTCGCCGACAGTATTGTTATAGGCGAAGTCAGCGGCGAAGATGCTATGGAGCTCGACTTAGATACATTGAAAATAAATATCCATATAGAGAAAGCATAACATCATATGACTGAACTCTATTGGCTACTATACGTTAGTAAAATATTTAACTCATAAAACCTTATCCTTATGGCAGAAAAAACTCGTTATTCAGATGCCGAACTCGAAGAGTTCCGCACTGTCATTAATGCCAAACTTGAAAAAGCACTGAGAGATTACGACAATTTGAAGGCCGCCATCATGAATACAGATGGAAACGATGTAACCGATACCTCCCCTACTTTCAAAGTATTGGAGGAAGGGGCTAACACTCTATCAAAAGAGGAGGCAGGTCGTTTGGCCGAACGTCAAATGAAATTTATCCAACACCTTCAAGCGGCATTGGTACGCATAGAAAACAAAACTTACGGTATTTGTCGTGAAACAGGCAAACTTATACCCAAAGAACGATTGCTTGCTGTACCGCATGCAACTCTGAGCGTCGAAGCTAAAAACAAAGGCGTGAAATAAATTGCACATGTTCTTCGGCTACATGACACTTTACGGGAGTCGTGTAGCCGAGTCATTTTTATTATACCCGTATAAACATTCATTCATAGCATGAAGCGCATAACAAGGGGACAATGGGCTGTTATCATTGTCATAGCCATACTACTTATAGACCAATGCACTAAGATATTGGTGAAAACCAATATGTATTTGGGAGAGACCATAAGTATAACCAACTGGTTCAAGATTGCATTTATCGAGAACAATGGAGCTGCTTTTGGTATGGAGTTTGGTAATAAATTGTTCCTTACACTCTTTCGTATTATTGCTGCAAGCGCATTGGGTTACTTGCTTTGGTATATCGCCCGGCGGAAACAATACACCATGGGATTCATAGCTTGTATTGCAGCCCTAGAGGCAGGAGCCATAGGCAACATTATAGACTGTATGTTCTACGGTATCATATTCAATGACCCTATTCCCCCGGAAATAGCTGTATTTTTCCCCGAAGGTGGAGGCTATGCAGGATTTTTATACGGACGTGTAGTAGATATGCTCTATTTCCCGCTGTTTGAATTCTATTGGCCCGACTGGGTACCGTTTATAGGGGGAGAGTTGTTTGAATTTTTCCGTCCGGTATTTAATATTGCCGACTCAGCCATCACCATAGGTATGATATGCATCATACTATTTTACCGTCGATATTTTTTATCTGACCACTCTATACAAACAAGCAACAACAACGACCAATGAGAAAAGAGCTTGCAGGCATAGGGTTAGGAATCCTTCTCGCTCTTGTATCTTGTAGCCATCAGAGAGAAGGTATTTTGAGTAAGGCGCAGATGACTGACTTACTTGTTGATGTACATAAGTCGGAAGCCGTCATAGCACTCAATTATAGTAAATTTCCCAACGATAGCACTAAGCGTATTGTTCGTGAGGCCGTATTTGAACGACACAATATTACGCAAGCTCAATTCGATTCGTCTCTTGTATGGTATGGCAACCATATAGAAGACTACATGGAAATATATGACCAAGTAATAGAACGGTTGAATAAGGAGAACGAAGAAATAAAGGCACTCATAGCCCAAGACAATACCCAGATACTTACCCGTGCCGGTGATACTGTAGATATATGGAAACAAGAAAGGGCTCATATCTTCGACACGGGCAAAAGAGAAAATGTATTTGCGTTTGATATAATGGCCGACGAGAACTTTTTCCACAATGACCGTTTTATCTTGAAAATTCATGCCATCAATGTACCCAAAGACAGTAACAAGCCACATACATATTTGGCAGTAAGACATGACGAACAAAATATCAATTACAACTGGGGAAATATAGAAAAAGAGGGGTGGAACGAGTTGAAAGTACAATGCGACTCTTCAATCAGGATGAATACAGTATACGGCTATGTTGCCATGCCCGAACGTGCCGATGGCCATATAATGTATATAGATAGTATTGTACTGCTGCGTATCCACGAAAAACCGGGTATGGAAAAGTTCCATTACCATGTCATGGAAACATTGCCCAATCGAATTGTAAAACGTCCCGGAATAAAAACAGACACTAAAAAAACACAGAAACCTAAAACCGAATCGGTAAAACTACTGAAAACATTAATACATGAATAAACACATGAAGAGAGGATTTTTTTCACATCAACTTTGTTGCGGACGCTCACTACTCAACAAACACATCTTATATCTTACGATGGATTATAGGATAGACTCAATTTTACCATTCCAGCGTGAGGTATCACTCACAACTTTCTGCGAGGGACTGTTGATAGTCGTTTCTCCGATGTTTGATAAATTGAAGGATAAATTCATATCAAGCCTCCTGCAAGATTTACAAAAGGATTCGACGATAACCGTAGGTGAAGCCGTATTGCACAACAGCATATATCGTAAATGTTGTATCAATGACGATGAAGAGTGTCGCTTATACGCCATAACATCAATAGATTGGCAAACTGGGAGGCTTCGTGACAATACAAACATCGAGCTTATCGAAGTTATGAAATAGTTTTACTATGTTACATAAATGCGGATGGAATCCTTGGCATGGATGCGTGAAAATCTCTGAGGGTTGCCGTCATTGCTACGTATATCGCTTTGATTCGCGATATGGGAAAAACAGCCGTGAGGTAACAAAAACTGCGTCTTTCTCTCTGCCAATACAACGTAAAAGGAATGGCAGCTACAAGATACCGTCAGGTTCACTGGTATATACATGCTTCAGTTCCGATTTTTTTCTCGATACAGCCGATGAATGGCGACCTGCCGCATGGGAAATGATACGCTTGCGAAGCGACTTGCACTTCCTTTTCATTACCAAACGCATAGAACGCATGTCTCTGTGCATTCCACCAGATTGGGGCAATGGATATGAAAATGTGACCATAGGTTGCACTATAGAAAACCAGGAGATGTGCAACCATCGGTTACCTTACTTTTTACAAGCTCCTATTACCCATAAAATCATCGTATGTGAACCTCTATTAGAACATATCACATTACCAACATGCAATGGTATAGAACAAGTTATTGCTGGAGGCGAATCGGGCTATAACGCTCGGCCATGCCACTACGATTGGATATTGCATTTGAGAGCTCAATGCGCTGAACAAAAAATAGGTTTTTATTTCAAACAGACAGGAGCTCTCTTTATCAAAGATGGTATAACATACCACATAGCGCGTCATAATCAAATTCCGCAGGCCCGTAAAGCCAATATAGACTTACCACAAACAAATACAATTATTAATCACCTACCCCACTCATCTGCAAACTTGTGGGACAAGTAAAAGTACATTTGATTGTAAAGCAAGCTGAAAATTGTTGCGTATATAAAACAAAACAGCAGAGATGCTCATCGCATGTCTGCTGTTTATTTCCATTTATCTTCTAATAATTAATTGTTTAAGGTCAAAAACACATGTTTTTCATCAAAATAATGCCCATCAACAATAATTCTTATGGGCTGCAAAAGTGTAATTCTATAGTAGATTAAAGGTAACTGAGATTGGTTTTATCAATTGTTGAATTCTCATTACGCAACAAAGATACAATAAATTATTATACCAACTACAAAATCTTGACTTTTTTTTGTGTTATATTATCACAATCTTCTTTTTAATCTATTGCAGAAGCACTTACAACAACGATTACAATTTATAATCATCGTATTGATGCATAGATTGACGTGAAAAACATTGTGTAAAGTGGTTATCACTTCCAACCACCACCCAAAGCCTTATACAATTGTACCAATGCAAGCTGTTTTCCTAAAATAGCCTGACTGAGACCTATTTGAGCATCGAAATAGCCACGTTGCGCATCAAGGACATCGAGGTAGCTTATATAACCTTTTATATATTGCAAGTTGGCCAACTTATTATTGCTATAGGCTGCTTGTTCCAATTTTTTGCGTGAGTTATATACATCCTTGCTTTTATTAAATGTTATAATAGCATCTCGTGCATCCTTAAAGGCTACTAGAACCTGTTTCTCATACTGATACACTTCACGCTCGTAAGCAGCCTCTTGCGCTCTCCACTTGGCTTTATTCTGTCCGAATGAGAAGAGCGGAGCTAACAAATTAGCGCTGATAAAACTATAGGGCGACTGAAAAAAACTTTTAAACTCATCACTTTCCACACCCAAATTGGCTGTCAGGCTCAAACGTGGGAACATATTGGTATATGCTATACCCACTTTGGCATTAGCTACAATCAGCGCCTTCTCGGCAGCTTGCACATCGGGACGCCGCTCTAACAAGGAAGATGGCATCCCAGCCGGCAGTTCTTCGGGTAAAAGTTCGGCATGCTCATCCATCTTCATACGACGTATCGAATATGGAAATTCGCCTGCCAAAAGGGCTATTTCGTTTTCTTTAATAGCTATGGAACGTTCCAAGTCGGGCACCAAGGTTGCAGTACGAGCCAACTCTACTTGAGCTTGCTGATATGGTGTCTCTGATGTCAGGCCTCCTTCAAAACGCAGTTTCGCTAATCGGAGGCCCTCTTCTCGAGCGCGTAACGTCTGCTTGACTATAGCCAACTCATTATCCAATGCCGACAATTCAAAATACGATTGGGCAACTTGCGCTACCAAGCTTACTTGCAATGCCCGCTGGTTATCTATAGCCTGCAACAATTCGGCACCACTCTGTTCGTAAGCCCAGCGCAGCCTACCCCACAAGTCTATCTCCCATGATATGAGCATTGTTGCGTGTATCTCAGGCGCATCATCTCTACTGTCTCCTCCATAATTTTCCACTTCTCTATTGGCATAGATATTGGCATCGAATTTAGGGAACATCGCCCCCAAATCTACTCGCTTCAAAGCCGCCAACTCTTTTATGCGAGCCATAGAAGACAACATGTCTTTGTTGTTTGCAAGAGTCTTCTCTATCAGCTGCTGCAATATTGTATCGCCATATATCTCCCACCAATGCATGTCGGCCAGTGAGAAAGTATCGCCATCTTGTGTTAGCGAGTCCAATCGGTCTGGTAATACCATCTCGGGACGCGTATAAGCTTTACCCAACTTACACGAGCTGACGGTAGTAAGTAATACGGCACATAATATAAGTAATATAATATATGGGGTATGTTTCATGATTTCTGCTTTTTAGGCAATAGTCGGTTCTTGATTTTATAAATATAGACAAAGAAGAAGGGGACAAGTGTAATACCTACTGTTACGGCAACAATCATACCAAAAAAGACACCCGTTCCTATAGCTTGACGACTGGCAGCTCCAGGTCCTGTGGCCAACACCATAGGCAACATACCTAGAATGAATGCCAATGATGTCATCAGAATAGGCCTGAAACGCAAATGAGCCGCGTTTATTGTCGCTTCAACCAATCCTTTTCCTGCTTCAACCTGTTCTTTGGCAAACTCTACAATAAGGATAGCGTTTTTGGCAGCCAATCCCATCAGCATTACCAATCCTATCTGAAAATATATATCGTTGTCCAACCCGCAAATCCATACTCCTAAATAAGCGCCCAAAGCTGCTACAGGAAGCGACAGCAAGACCGAAATAGGAATAAACCAGCTCTCGTATAATGCAGCGAGGAATAGAAATACAAACACAAATACAAGAGCCAATACAAGCCCCGTTTGACCACCTGCTTTCTTCTCCTGATACGACAGTCCACTCCATTCTATACCTATGTTAGATGGTAAATGCTTTTGAGCAATCTCCTCCAAAGCCTGCATGGCCTGCCCCGTACTGTATCCTTTGGATGCCTCACCTCGTATAACCGATGATGTAAACATATTAAATCGTTTGATACTACCAGGCCCCGTCGTATAGGAAGCATCGCCCAATGCCGTAAGAGGTATCATGGCGTTGTTACTACCACGGACAAAATAGAGGTTCAAATTATCTTTGTGGGCACGATACGGAGCCTCGGCTTGCAGATATACTCGATATATGCGGTTAAACATATTGAAGTCGTTGACATATACCGAACCCGTATAGGTTTTCATAGTTGAGAATACATCTTTAAGCGGCACTCCGGCTAATTTAACCTTATCACGATCGACATTAAAATAGAGCTGCGGTATCTCAGCTTGTAACGACGACGATAAGCCGGTAAGTTCTTTTCGTTGAGCAGCATAATACATCATCGTATCTACAGCTTGCACAAGATTGTCGAATGTCGCATCTCCACGGGCTTCGAGTTGCATTTCAAAACCGCCGGAACTACCCAAGCCCGGAATAACAGGTGGCGTAGAGAGATACACTTTGCTTTCGGGATATTGCTCAAACTTTTTACGCACCTTTGCCATAATATCCTCAATATTCTCGTCGTCACGCTCTTTCCACGGCTTCAGAATGACAGTCAATTCACTTCTGTTTTGGCTGGTTCCTACTCGAGGACTACTACCGGTTACATTCAAGACATACTCTATCGATGGTTCCTGCATCAAGTAGTCTATGGCACGCTCGGTAACCTCTCGAGTACGTTCCAATGTGGCTCCTTCGGGCAATTCCAACTCTACTTTAAAGTATCCTTGGTCTTCTGTAGGTAAAAAGCTGGTAGGAATTACTTTGTTAAATAAGAAGATAAGTACTATTGTACAGCCAAAGAAGGTCATAACTCTGCGAGGATGCCCCAAAAACTTCGATATAATTCCGGTATATTTATCATTACCTATCTGCAACCATTTGTTTATATATCGGAATACAACATTTTTGGGTTTATTAGGATCTTCAGGTTTCAATATAAGCGAACACATAACGGGGCTGAGCGTAAGAGCTACTACCGTAGAGATAATAACCGAAACAGCTATCGTTATGGTAAATTGTCTGTACAACATACCGGTAATACCCGAAAGGAAACTTACCGGTACAAACACTGCCGCCAATACCAACGAAGTAGCTATAAGCGCACTACTCAACCCTTCCATGGCTTTTTTGGTTGCTTCATAGGCGCTTAGATGTTCTGTTTCCATAATACGCTCTACATTCTCTACTACGACAATCGCATCATCTACGACAATACCAATAGCAAGAATAAGACCCAACAGGGTGAGCATATTTAATGAGAACCCAAAGATAAGCATAAACCCGAATGTTCCTATCAATGATATGGGCACGGCTACAATAGGAATCAGGGTTGCACGCCAGCTTTGCAACGATAGGAATACCACAATGATAACAAGCAACAACGCCTCAAAAAGTGTTTTATAGACCTCATGAATCGACTCTGATATATAAGTAGTCATATCAAAAGGTATCTCATACTGCATGCCATCGGGAAAATTTTTGCTCATTTCCTTCATGGCAGTCTTCACATTCTCGGCCACCTCCATGGCATTAGCACCCGGAAGCATATATATATATAATACTGCTGCATTACCGGCATTGATGCCACTCTCTGTGTTATACGAAGCAGCCTCCAAAGAGATGCGGGCAACATCGCGTAATCTGATGATAGAGCCATCGGGATTAGCTCGTACAACAATATCTTCGAACTCACTTACCGACGACAAGCGTCCATGCGTGGTAATCGGTATGGTTATATCTACATCCTCAACAGGCTGTTGTCCCAATACTCCGGCAGCAGCTTCGCTGTTTTGGTCTTTCAGGGCATTTTGCAGGTCGTTTACCGTCAGCCCGAAATTGGCCATTTTATCAGGCTGTACCCATATCTGCATGGCATAATAACGGCTACCTATATTAGAGACCCGCCCTACTCCCGGGATACGACGTAACAAGTCCAGTACATTAAGCGTAGCAAAATTGCTCAAATATATCTCGTCGAACTTGGGGTCGTTCGAGGTAAGACATATTGTCATCAACTGACTGGGAGACTGCTTCTCTATAGATATACCATTTTGTATTACCTCTGCCGGCAGACGCGACTCGGCCAATTTTACACGGTTCTGCACCTCTACGGCTGCAAGGTCGGCGTTAGTGGAAACATCAAATGTAATTGTAGCCGAGAAACCTCCCGAATTGGAACTGCTCGACTCCATATATAGCATACCCGGTGTTCCGTTCAACTCCTGCTCTATGGGCGTAGCTACTGCCTGCGACACCGTCTGCGCGCTGGCACCGGGATACGATGCACTGATTTTCACAACGGGTGGCGTTATTTGCGGATATTGGTCTATTGGTAACATTGTGAGACCTATAAATCCCACAATGACTATAACAATAGATATGACGGCAGAGAAAACCGGATGATCGATGAAAAAATTTACTTTCATGACTCTCTGTTATTACTCTAAATTATTCTTTGGGAGTTTCATTGTTTATTACCACCTCTACTCCGGGCGACAGTTTATGATAACCTTCTACCACTATCTGCTCTCCGGCAGCTAAGCCGCGCTCTACAACAACCATATTATCTTGCTCAGGGCCCAACTCTATAAAGCGCTTCTCTACCGTGTTATTTTTACGCACTACATATATGTATGCTCCACCTTTTTCTATAATAACTGCTTTAAGGGGTACGGTAACAGCGTCTTCCATCACTTCAAGCAACAGTCTCACTTGGGTAAACTGTCCGGGGAGCAACACATGTCCGGGATTGGGCATCTCGGCACGTACCGAAAATGTTCCGGTACGCGGGTCTACTTGCGGCTCGGCAAAATCGACCAATCCTTTATACGGATACTGGGTATTGTCGGCCAATGTTACAGTAATGTAAGGTTGCCATGAACGATTTTCTACTTTCTGCCCAAGATTGATATTGCGTTCTTTGCTTTTCAAATAATCGAGTGCAGTCATACTGAAATCGACCAATACGGTATCACTTTTGACTACTGTTGCCAATTGAGTTTTACCACTTCGGCCTACTAACGTACCCAAGTCGACAAATCGCTCACTGATATTTCCCGATATTGGCGAACGGACAACAGTATAATCCAGTTCCATCTCGGCTTGTGCCAAATCGGCCTGACTCATGATAACCGATGCCTTTGCACTCTCATACGCTGCTACGGCATTGTCTAAATCGAGCTGGCTGGCTGCATTCTCGGCATAGAGAGGACGTATGCGTTCCAAGTCATGCTGCGTCTTACGCTCTTGAGCCTGGTCTTTGTTCAATTGTGCCAAAGCCTTATCGACCTTGGCTTTGTACTGACGTTGGTCTATTACAAACAGCACCTGGTTTTTCTCTACATAAGTACCCTCCTCAAAAAGCATCTTTTCCAAGAAGCCTTCTACACGGGCATGTACCTCAACAAACTGCTGAGCACGCACACGGCCTACATATTCGCCATATACGTTGACATCGCTTTTACCCACCTCTACGGTCGATACGATAGGAAGTACTTTTTCGGGTTCTTTTCCTCGAGTAAAATAAATCACAGCTCCTATAGCTGCTATTATAAGTACCAGTATCACTACTGTCTTTTTCTTAATGATGAAATAGGACTTGACATTCTGAAAAGGACGTCTCATAGTTCTTTATATTAAAAATTTTCGTACAAAGATACTGACAAAAGATGTACCAAAGACTTTTATTGGGCACAAAAACACGATAAAAGCATTTATTAGGATATCTTGTGTATATAATGGGGATTTTTTCCACAGAACATTCCCTACTCATTAGCAATTTCGCACTAACTTTGCAATACAAAAAATAGACTATGGTAAGTTATTTGCAAGTAGACAAGCTCACAAAGTCGTTTGGCGACCGCATCCTTTTTGAAGACATATCTTTCGGCATAGCCAAAGGCGAGCATATAGGCATCATTGCCCAAAACGGTAACGGGAAAACGACTTTATTGAACATCATTGCCGGAATAGAAGACTACGATAGTGGCAGTATCACATTTCATAGCGACATAAAAGTGGGATATCTGATGCAGAATCCTTCATTTGCGCCCGAACTTACTATACTACAAGCCTGCTTCAACTCTCCCAATGAGACCGTTCAAGCCATATCGCGATACGAAAAGGCATTATACGATAATGAACCGCAATCTTTGCACGATGCCATAGAAGAGATGGACCGACTGAAAGCATGGGAATATGAGCACCGTGTCAAAAGTATTCTATCGAAATTGAATATCAAAAATTTCGAGCAGCCCGTCAAAGAATTATCCGGAGGTCAGATTAAACGTATAGCACTTGCCAATATTCTCATAACCGCCCCCGACCTGCTTATCCTCGACGAACCAACGAACCACCTCGATATAGAGATGACCGAATGGCTCGAAAGCTATCTGCAACACAGCAATGTAACCTTACTTATGGTTACACACGACCGTTATTTCTTAGACCGCGTCTGCACACAAATCTTAGAGATTGACGACCATACGTTATATAGTTACAAAGGGAATTTCAGCTACTACCTCGAAAAAAAGCAGGAACGCATTGAGGTACAAAATGCTGAAGCAGCCCGAGCCCGCAATCTTTTCAGGAAAGAACTCGACTGGATGCGTAGGCAGCCCCAAGCCAGAGGTACAAAAGCCCGCTCGAGAATAGATGCTTTTTATGCACTCGAAGAGAAAACCAAGCAACGCCGCGATACCCAGACCGTAAAATTAGACGTAAAGTCGTCGTATATAGGCAGCAAAATCTTTGAAGCCCAGTACGTCAGCAAATCGTTTGGTGACCTGAAGATTGTAGAAAACTTCTACTACAACTTTGCACGGTACGAAAAGATGGGCATCATAGGTGCTAACGGAACCGGAAAATCGACATTCGTCAAAATGCTGGTAGGAGAAATTAGTCCCGACAGCGGACGATTCGACATCGGTGAAACTGTCCGTTTCGGCTATTATTGCCAAGAAGGACTTCACTTCAAAGAGGGCATGAAAGTAATAGACGCCATCAGAGAAATTGCCGAAGAAATTATACTCGACGATGGCCGCAAATTGTCTGCAAGCCAATTCCTGCAGCATTTTCTGTTTCCTCCACAAAAACAACACGACTACATATACAAATTGAGTGGAGGAGAGAAGCGTCGGCTACATCTATGTACGGTGTTGATGCGAAACCCCAACTTTTTGGTACTCGATGAACCTACCAACGACCTTGACATAACTACTTTGAGTGTACTCGAAGAGTATTTGCAAGGATTCAAAGGATGTGTCATCGTGGTCTCGCACGACCGTTATTTTATGGACAAAGTCGTAGATCATTTATTGGTATTCGAAGGGAATGCCGTGATAAAGGATTTCCCAGGCAATTATACCGATTACCGCGAGTGGAAAGTCGATAAATTGCGGAAAGAACGGCAACAGGAAAACTCGGAAAAAGAGAAAAAGAAGCAAGACAAACGTCAGGAAACGGGTGCCACCCAAAGCAACAGCAAACGCCGGCTTACGTTCAAAGAGAAAAAAGAATTGGAAGAGCTTGACAAACTACTGCCACAACTCGAGGAGGAAAAATCGCGGTTAGAGACTGAGTTGAGTTCCGGGACATTATCGACCGACGAACTATATGCTCACTCTACACGTATTTCTGAACTGATACAACTTATCGACGAAAAAGAGACCCGCTGGCTAGAATTATCGGAAATAGAAAACTGATCGTATCTCCTACTCTATTCATACTTTACCGTTTGTGCCGGTCGTATCAACGCTACAATATACGACGGACCAAGCAACATCAGCATCGACACAACAAGGCTTCCTATATTAAGCAACAAGATATACCATATATTCAGCTCTATGGGAACGTATGGAATATAGTATGCCTCAGGATTGAGCTTGAGTACATGAAAATACTTTTGTATCAAGCACAATGACAATCCCACAACATTTCCCCACAACAGCCCCTTACCTACAAGAAAAGCCGACACATAGAGAAAGATGGCTCGAATAGAGCGATTGGATGCACCCAAAGATTTAAGAACACCTATCATAGAGGTTTTCTCCAGTATAATCACAAGCAAGCCGGAAATCATCGTAAATCCGGCCACAATAGCCATAAGTATAATGATGACCCACACATTCATATCGAGTAAATCGAGCCAGCCGAAGAAGACCGGATTCAGTTCACGTACCGATTGTGTATAATAATGCTGCCCATAAGCATCGGGCTTCATAAGCAATTGGGTGTATAATCTATAAGTTGTGTCATCTAACTTATCGTAATGCGCCACTCGCAATTCAAATCCACTATACTGGTCGGGTTGCCAAGCATTGAGCCGCTGTACCTGTCGGGCATCACCTATCACAAAAAGATTGTCAAAATCGCTTAAGTCGGTTTTATAAATACCATCAACAATAAATTTACGCGCTCTCACAGCTTCATTTTGCACAAAATATGCCAGTACCCCATCTCCTACACCTATACTCAACTTAGATGCTATAGCCTGCGATATAAGGATACGGTCAGAAACCACACTGTCGGTATAGTGTGGCACACTCCCATCTATCAGATAAGTGGCAAAGAAAGAGGTGTCATATCCCGGCATCACACCCTTCAACACGATACCCATATAGTGGTCGTCGGTCTTAAATATGCCGGGTTTGGTAGCGTATGGTTCTACACGCACTATCTCCTCATCGGCTGCCAACAACTGCGCCACACTGTCAGAAAACTGTATAGGAGGAGTCTCGTATGTAGTATTGCTTGAAAAGGCCGAGACACGAATATGTGAGCCGAACCCGACAACTTTCTCACGAATCTCTTTTTTGAAGCCTACGACAATTGCTACGGTCAGAATCATTACCGCAAGCCCCAATGCCACACCGGCAATAGCTAACCTCACAGCTGGTGGCGATACTTCGTGCTTATGCTCCTTGTCTAAATAAATGCGTCGGGCTACAAACGACTCCCACTTCATATGAAACAATTGAAATCTGTCGTGTGCAAAAGTATGATAAAAGTAAGGATAAAGCAAATATTGCCCGCAATAATAGCTCTACAACGGCTTTGACTACAAGACTATCGTTTTATGCAAGTCGCCAATCACAGCTACTTGCTTTTCTTTTGCAAATGCAAGAATAGGTTTCTCTTTTTGTGTAAAAACACAGCCCAATTCTTTTTCGAGCGGCTATCTTTCATAAACAATTATCTCGATAAAATTTCTATCTTTACACCCCCTTTCATTCCACAGGCTTGCTAAGGAACAATCATATACAATAAAACCCAAGAGCTGTAAGAGATATATGAGTACGAGAAAAAAACATAAAATAATAGGGTTAAGCATCCTTGTTGTTACAATGCTGTTTATTATATCAGTGTGTTCGGATGTCTACTTCGATATAAAGAATTTCACAGCTCCTGTTCCTATACACCATATACTCAATTACGATCATTTCTACTTCAATACAATTTTATGTGGGGCGCTATTGATATGCTTGCTCTCCATCATACTTTTTCTTTTTCTAAGGCGAGAGAGAAAGAGCAAGAAGAATTAATACAATACAATGACAATATGCAGTAAAAACAACAATTGATATAATAATATATTAATACAATAAATTCGTTTTGGAATAACCAAAATTTTTTCGTAAATCTGTATAAGGAATATACCTCTTTGAAACCAAAAGAGTTAGAAGAATTACCTCGTTTTTAGGTAATGAGTTGGCAACTGTCCCAATTGCCGTGGTCGCATCGCTTTGCCTGTTCGGGTAACTCTTACGGATGCAAATATAGTGAAATATAGCAGGCAAAAAGAAAAATGGCTTTATTTTTCTTTTTGCCTGCTTACATTGTTTTATTCAATTAATAAGATGGATGTGCCCTATATCACTTCAATCCTTATCTTACAGTCCCTTTTACCTTGCAAAATGGAATGGCAGAGCATGACATTAAATTTCTGTTCTCTCCAAAGGCTTTGCATAGAATAAATGACACTCTGACGGGAACATTCACAGAGTAAAGGTGTAGTGATATAACCTTTCTTGCACAAATCGCAAGTACACGCTAAGAAAATAAGATGATATATACGCCCTTTCTCTACCACCTCTCCTTTTACTCCCGGTAAATCATTTGCCATTTGAAAGAAAACATCCAAGTCACCTTTCGCGTCCTCATAGAGTTTTCTATAAACGGAAAGCGTACCGCCATTCACACAATTCTTTCCGCATTCCGAAAAGAATTGTTCTCTTTGTTCTGCTGTAAGTTTAGCAATTCCTTTCTCAAATCCTTTGAACCAATCAGAGTTTCCCATATTATTCGATAACATTTAATGCCTTTTCCATTACATAGTTTGTCAGATACAGCTTTTTAGCTCTTGCTTTCTGTTCTCGTACCACTGTATAACCTCGTTTATCAAAAAAAGAACGTGCGGTGATGCTGACTTCGGCAGTAATTTTGGACACTCCGTATTCATGAGCTATCTTTTCTACTTCCGAAAGCAGCAAGGTTGCCACACCTTTTCCTTGCCAGTCCTTGTGGACAAACATGGAGTGCAGATAGCCGTTAGCATTCATAGAGGAAAGACCTACGATTCTACCTTGTCCGTCAAGCGCACCGATATAATTGTTCTTTGCAAGCAGCTCTTTCCAATGTTTTATGCTGTCACCGCACGAAGCCCAGTCTTCTACTTCCTCCTTCGTGTAGTCCTTGGAATTGATAGTAAGAACAGTGGCGCGGAACAATTCCCGCATTTCTGGAATGTCTTGTTCTGCCAACGAACGTATAGATAAATGTTGAGCAGATTCCCATTCCTCCTTCGTCATTCGCATAAAATGTTCCGTGCGAATATCCCCAAGAGGAGAAGTCTTGCCCTCTTCCGTATGATGGAAACGGAAACCACACTTCTCCATCACCCGGCGAGATTTTGTGTTGTCGTCATAGTAGCCGCACCAGACGGCAGTTATTCCCAAATCCTCAAAGCATCGTTTAATCAGACGGCGCACGGCTTCAGGTATTAAACCCTGTCCCCAATACGGCTTGCCTATCCAATAACCTATCTCGGCCTCATTCTCCTGCATTTCGGCACTGTGCAGACCATCCCCGAACATGATGCCTATGCTCCCGACCGGTTCATCTGTTTCTTTCAAGACTACTGCGTAAGTTTCGGGAGCAGCAAAGACAGTACGGATGATGTTCAGACTATCTTCCACGGAAGTATGGGGTGGCCAGCCCGCAATAGGCCCGATTGCAGGGTCTTGAGCATATTTATATAAAGCCTTAGCATCGGATTCTTGCCAAGGTCGCAGTATAAGCCTATCTGTGACTATTTCTTTAATCATTGTCTAATATCAGATGTTAGAGTGAGAATATTCGCCGTTAATCCCAAAGGTAGCTTCCGTACCGGTGAAATGCAAAAGCACATAATTGGGGTCACTCGCTCCACCGGGGAAATGATGAATGAACCAGTCTTTCCACATTTCCTTGCGGATAGCATCATCAGTAACCACTTCTACCGTGCCACGCATGGCAACGCCATCCCCATAGTAATCGTAGCAAAGCCCCGCCTTGTTGTTCGCCTTAAAATCATTCACTTTCACGGAATCTGCACAGGTTGCCATCCAAACCTCATGGAAACCCTTTGCACCAATCTTGGACATCTGTACAGGACGTGGATAACCGTTAGCATCAATGGAAACGATGGTCACGTTCTCGCATTGGGAAAGCAAATGCGTTGCTTTTTCCGCCAGTGTCCGTTCATCCTTTTCCTTCCACCGTTTCAGGTGTGGAAAGTATTGGAGCATCTGTTCTTTTGCTTGTATGGGAGTCAGCTTATATTCAGCCTGCACATTCCATTGGTCAAAGAATTGCAGGCAGAACTCTATCATTTGGGTCATTGTAAACTCTTGGGTAAACTCACCACTTTTGTAGCAATAGACGCAATAATCCTCGCTACGGCTTCCATCGGCATTGGTTCCTCTGTTCTCATCAGTCAGGGGCATACCGCAACTTTGACAAAATTGTAGTTCCATATACGTTGTCCTATTCAATGCCTGTCAGTCCCTTTACAGGCGGTTATAAAATGCAAGAGCGTGGAACTGCAATGCTTCCACGTCTAAGTTGGAGGTCGTAGGAAACGTTTGGCACAGATATGATAATAGCAGCCCACGCTATAGCGTGAGAACCACTATGCTATCCTTGCATCTAATTTGAAAATTTCCTACGTTTTCAAGTACAAGATAAGCATAACGCTTCTTTTTTAACATGTCATGGAAAGAGAAGAGTTTTCTCTATCCAAACGCAAATGTATAAAAAATCCATCAAAGGACATTTAACCATCTCAGACTTTATTTTGATTTACAACTTAAAAATATCTGTATTGTTAATTTATTGTCAATCCTTGTCCTCACATGAGCTTTTTTTGACCAAACTAACAGACACGTCCATATCGATGTCAACTTTTAATTTTATGCTCAGTCGGGTAACAATTAGGGAATCGCTCTTTTAATTTATTTTGCTTTAAAACGATTTTTAGTCATCTACTGAACTCTTGTTTTCTCAAATTCTACTACGTTAATCTGTCACAATTCGGCAAATATTTCAGAGATTTTCCGTAATTTTGCAAACAAAGCCTACTGCTTATCTCACGGAAAGAAATAGTAGGCTATACAAGCCATGATATATACACACACAAATTGATGAAAAAGGATTTGAAATGAAGAAAAGTTTCTCTCGTCAGATTATTGTATTATTAGCTATAATACTGTTGTTTGCTCTACTGTCACTCATACCCATGTTTCTATTCAACCGTCCTGGAGTTGACCCTTGGCGTATGAGCATTGCTATGACAATTATACAAGATGTAGGTATCTTCATTATACCGGCATTCATTACAGCCCGTATATTCAACAACGGTCACACTCTGCAAGCACTCATGCTTAACAAGCTGCCCGGATGGAGTCATTTAGGCATGATGTTACTCATATATGTTGCTGCCATGCCTATGATGAATGGCATTATAGCATGGAACGAGGGTATAAAACTGCCAGAGTCAATGGCCGGTATAGAGCAATGGTTACGTGCCCAAGAAGATATGGCACTGCAAGCTACCGAAGTGCTTATGAATATCAACTCCGTGGGTCAACTCATAGTAGTAATTTTCACCATAGGTTTACTGACGGGAATTGGAGAGGAATTGATATTCAGAGGGTCAATACAACGGCTCATGATAGAAAAACGTATAAACATACATGTAGCCATATGGGTTACAGCTTTTATATTCAGTGCATTACACATGCAATTCTACGGTTTTGTTCCGCGTATGTTATTAGGAGCATTTTTTGGCTATTTAGTAGTATGCAGCGGCAGCTTATGGCTCCCCATTTTAGCCCATGCACTCAATAATACAATAGCGACTATCACATACAATCAACCGATCTTAGAAAAAATGCCATGGTTTGGTACTTTCACTACATCGACCATCATAATAAGTACCGGAGCTACCATCATACTGCTACTTTGTTACATAAGATATATGCGAGCAAATCACTGATTTTAAGCATTCGACAATATATCTTCAAGGTCTTTTCCCGACAACCGGAGGCGGAACTTGCCATTGTGTGCAATAGAAATATTACCGGTCTCTTCCGATACGATAATTGCTATAGCATCCGATTCCTGACTGATACCCAGTGCCGAGCGGTGTCGTAAGCCCAAAGATTTTGGAATGTCGGTATTATGCGATACCGGCAGAATACAAGCTGCAGCAGCAATACGGTCGTTAGCAATAATCATGGCGCCGTCGTGCAACGGATTGTTTTTAAAAAATATACATTCTATAAGCCGTGTATTAACGTCGGCATTAATAATTTCGCCTGTATGCTCAAACTTTTCGAGCGGCGTATTGCGTTCCACCACAATAAGAGCGCCAGTCTTGCTTTTTGACATATTCATGCAGGCATACACAATTGCCATAACGTAGGGTTTCGTACCGTTTTTATCGTTTTTACGTAAAAATCCGAAAAGAAATTTCCAACGATTTTGCGACCCCAATTCAAATAAGAAACGACGTATCTCTTCTTGAAACAAGATAACCAATACAAGCAGACCCAGGCTTATAAACTTATCCATGATAGCACCTAACAGCTTCATGTCTAAGAAAAGGCGGAATACCACCCATACAACGATAAAAGCCAATACACCATTGAAAATCTTTATAGTGCCCGACTCTTTCATCATCTTATAGATGTAGTAGAGCATTGAGGCGACGATAAGTATATCTATGGCGTCTTTAATTCCAAAATCTATCATGAACAATACATTTTATTCGTTGAGCGTTTGCATTACTATTTTCACAGCTTCTACTGCCGGCCGCACATCATGAACCCGCAATATGTCGGCACCTCCCAACAAGGCCATGACGTGTAAAGCTGTCGTACCGTTGATACTCTCCTCGGGACTAATACCTAGGGATTTGTATATCATAGATTTGCGCGAGACACCCACCAGTAATGGCAAGCCTAATGGCAGGAATTCATCCAAGTGTCTCATCAACTTATAATTATCGGCAACAGTTTTGCTAAATCCAAATCCGGGGTCGATGATAATATCGTTTACCCCCATGCGGGTAAGACGTTCTATCTTCGCGGCAAAATACTGCAATACATCGGCCACTACATTGTCATATGCAAGATACCGAGCCTCCATCATCTGCGACGGAATGCCTCGCATGTGCATCATAATATAAGGTACCCGCAAAGTTGCTACCATATCGTACATATCGGGGTCTAACTCACCTGCCGATATATCGTTGATTATCTGCACTCCATACTCCTCTACACAACGGCGTGCCACCGAAGCCCTGAATGTATCTACCGACACAATTGCATCAGGCGCTATGCGCCTCACAATTTCCAACCCCGTTGCCAGACGTCTCATCTCCTCGTCGGGCGATACATTGTCGCAACCGGGACGCGATGAGTAACCGCCTACGTCTATCATATCAGCACCTTCGGCAACAAGCTGTTGCATGCGAAGTGTTATCTGTTCTTCGGTAGTACAACGACTGCCGGCAAAGAAAGAATCGGGTGTAACATTGAGAATACCCATCACCTTGGGCTGCGACAGATCTACCAATTTGCCACCGGCATTAAGGGTGAGTTTTTTATTTTTCTTGTCAAGAAGCATACTGTTTTCTTATAAGAAGCGAAGTTACAATTTTTCCGTAAAACCAAGCCTGTTTACCATCATAAAAACAATATAAAAATACTCTATTGTTCTATAACTCAATCGATATAGATTTTCCCAATTACGATCTCTCTCATACGCAAGTATATACTGTTTTTACTTATCCTTTATCCTCGGTACAGGTTGCATGGCACGTTGCGAAGGTCTCTTTTGGAAGGCATTTACCGTATCACGCACTACGCTGGTATGACGTACATAGGTCGACTTACCTCCTTGCGGTAAAACAGAATCGGCTTGTGAACGAAACAGCGCTATTTCTTGTTGTAATACCGAATAATTGGAAGGAGCCTCGCTACGCTGCCTCTTATCATGCGATACCCATACCTGCCATACAGCCAAAATGGCAATAGCCAATACTAAAACAATTGTCGCACGGCGTTGACCTCGTGATAAAGCCAACCAAGTATCTATAAAAGAATTTCTATTCATAATATATTATAAACCAATCATTAAACGAACAAAATCATGGTAACAAATTTCATTCAGCTACATTGTGTGATTTGTGCAAATTTAATATCTTTGCCGCATAGTCTGAACCTAACTGTCAACAAAATACAAAACTTCTCTCTATGAATCGTGTAATATCTATATTCCACTACATACCTACAGTTATGGTTCTTGCTGCCATTTTGTATTTGTCATTGGCGCCCAACCCAATACCCGACACCGGCGGTTTCTTCGATTTTCCTGGAAGTGACAAAATCGTGCACGCAATCATGTATATGGGACTTACTTTTATTTTCTGCTTCGATTACTATCGCCATACACCTGTAAAGTATGAAAAGTATGACTCGCGGACAATGCTGGTCGTTTTTATCGCGGCCATCATAATAGGAGGTGTTATCGAAGTTTTACAACAAGCCATGCACATGGGACGCTCAGGCGACATCTACGACTTCATATCCGATGCCATAGGTGCAGCCATAGGTATAGGACTGGGCGTGTGGATAATCAAACCCTTTTTCTTGTCACGGCAAGCCAAAACTGCACATTAGATAAAAAAGCATACATCATTCGGAATACTTTCCTATGCGATTAATCGGGAATATCCATCGACTGCTGACGAATATAAGGTAAAATGCCGGCATCGCCTGGCGTAAACCAGCGCATATCGACATCTCTCAAAAACCATGTAAGTTGTTTTTTGGCATACACTCGAGTATTTTTCTGTATCCGTGCCACAGCCGTGTCATAGTCCATCTTACCATCAAAGTAGGCAAAAAGCTCTTTATAACCCACGGTGTTGAGCGAATTGTAGGCACGATAAGGGTATACTCTCCGTGCTTCATCTACCATTCCGGTATTGAGCATTTCTATCGTACGACGATTGATACGGTCAAAGAGTTGTTCTCGCGGCAAATTAAGTCCTATCTTCACGATACGGAATGGCCGTTTTTTCACTCTGTTTGTACGTAAGGAAGAGTATGGCTTGCCAGCCTCTAAACATATCTCTATGGCATGTATGACACGTTTGTGGTTGTTGCGGTCGACGATGTCATAATACGCTGCGTCCAACTCTTGCAACCACGCAAGCATATAGTCATTACCATGCTGCTCATAACAAGCATATACTCGCCTACGCACCTCGTCACTGATAGTAGGTAGCAAGTCGATACCTTTACATACGGCATCGACATACATCATGGAGCCGCCACACATGACAGCATAAGGCGACCGCGCAAACAAGCATGGGAGCAACGACATTACATCACTCTCAAATTGAGCCGCACTATAATATTCGTCCAGCCCCAATATGCCTACAAAATGGTGAGGAACCTGCGCCAGCTCTTGCGCTGTAGGTGCAGCCGTACCTATAGGAATATCGCGATAGACCTGACGAGAATCGGCTGAGATAATCTCAGCCGATAATGCTTGCGCCACTTCAATAGCAGTAGCTGTTTTGCCCACTCCCGTAGGCCCGGTAATTACGATAAGTGTCGGTGTCATTTTGCTTCGGCTACCAACCTGGCTATCTCCACAATCAATGCAGAGGCTTTTTCCATAGATTGTATGGGAACAAACTCATACCGGCCATGGAAATTAAGGCCACCGGCAAATATGTTAGGACAAGGCAAACCTTTGAACGAGAGTTGCGCACCATCTGTTCCACCACGTATGGGTTTCACCTTGGGTACAATACCAACATTCTTCATAGCTAACGACACAAGGTCTATGATGTGCATAACAGGCTCCACTTTCTCGCGCATGTTATAGTATTGATCTTTAATTTCTATCTCGGCGCAACCGGGGAACTCGTTATTGATTTTACGGGTCAGGTGTTCAAGCTCCTTTTTTCGACGTTCGAAACGGTCGCGGTCATGATCGCGAATAATATACGTCAATACAGACTTCTCAACACTCCCCTCAAACGACACAAGATGATAGAAACCTTCATATCCTTCGGTATGCTCTGGCGTCTCCCAACGTGGCAACATGATGGCAAACTGATTGGCAATACGAATGGAGTTTATCATTTTATGTTTGGCATATCCTGGGTGTACATTGCGGCCCTTGAATGTAACGTGTGCCACAGCAGCATTGAAGTTCTCATACTCAAGCTCTCCTATCTCGCCACCATCCATCGTGTAAGCCCAATCGGCGCCAAACGCCTTGACATCAAACTTATGTGCTCCCAAGCCTATCTCTTCATCGGGATTGAAGGCGATACGTATCTTCCCATGCTTTATCTCAGGGTGAGCCAACAGATACTCCATGGCTGTAATGATTTCGGCAATACCGGCTTTATCGTCGGCACCCAGCAAAGTCGTACCATCCGTTACGATAAGGTCTTGCCCCACATAATGCAACATCTCAGGAAATTCATCAGGACGTAACACTACATTCTCTTCGACACTCAACACTATCTCACCGCCATCGTAGTTCTTCACAATGCGCGGCGATACGTTACGGCCACTCATATCGGGACTGGTATCCAAGTGAGCTATAAATCCTACGGTTGGCAGTTCTTTATCGGTATTGGCAGGCAATGTAGCCATAAGATAACCATTCTCGTCGAGTGTTATCTCCGATAGCCCCAAACGCCGCAACTCTTTTTCCAGAGCTTTTGCAAAAATCATTTGCCCGGGTGTACTCGGTGTCATGTTGGTAAGCTCATCCGACTGCGTGTCGAAGCTTACATAGTGGAGAAATCTGTCTACAAGTGTCATATTCAAGTGCTATTAAATTCAGGAAACGATATTTGGCAAAAACATCACACGCCAAATACACAACAAAGGTACTACATTTTTACTCACCGACTACGATAAAATACAATAATTTTCATACCGAGAAGTCGCCAATTTCGCCCCCTCTGTTTTGGCATGACTTCTTCATGGCCTGTTACGCAGTCAACAACGGCATATGTCCATATTGTCTTGTCTCTTACATACTCTTATATGCAATCAATAACGTTAATGAACCTCTCAATCGGAGATTCTCCCATAGAATTTGTGTAACTTTGCAACGTATTCAATAGCCCAATAACACCAATGGCCAAAAAGAGACGGAGCAGACCCAAAGGCAAAAGCCGCAGTAGGAAACAGAGCAATACGGGGCATATCGTACGTAATACGATAACGGTAATTGTCATTATTGCTATCATCGTTTTCCTGTTATTATATCTGCGCGACAACACATCCCCCCTGCCCTTCAGAGCAAATAACACACCGGCTTATACAGGTACAGCAGTACAAGGACACATAGCCAGCCTCGATAGAGCTAAAACCCCGCAAAACCGACGTAGCCAAATCATAGAACATAAGGGATACACCGTTTCGTATAACTCTCAATGGCGGCTGCCCAACTGGGTGGCATACGAGCTCACCGCCGAAGAAACACGTGGCGATGCCGAACGCAGCAACCGTTTTCTTGTCGACCCCAAAGTGGAAGGCATATGTCCTCGACACAACGACTACACCCACAGCGGATACGACCGCGGGCACATGGCTCCGGCTGCCGATATGACATGGGACGAACAAGCCATGCGCGAATCGTTCTACATGAGCAACATATGTCCTCAAGTACACGGGCTAAATACCGGCGTATGGAAACAACTCGAAAATAAAGTACGCATATGGGCACGACGCGACAGCGCCATCATCGTCGTGAGCGGCCCCATTGTAAAAGAGTCGCATCCCACTATAGGCCGCAACCGCGTGGCAGTACCCGACTATTTCTACAAAGTAGTAGCATCGCCCTATGTAAACCCACCTCGCGGCATAGCCTTCATATTCAAAAACGAAGTTACCAAACAACCACTATATACCTACACAGTGACTATAGACAGCGTAGAGACTCTTACGGGAATAGACTTCCTCTACAACCTTCCCGATAGCCTCGAAAACTATATTGAACAAAACATTGATTTACAATCATGGCAACTATAAATCTTGACACAACACACGACACAATCTGTGCCATATCTACCCCACCGGGAATAGGAGGCATTGCCGTTATCCGCATAAGCGGCGACAAAGCCATACCCATTGCCGACAATATCTTCACATCTATCCATCCCGGTAAAACACTGCAAAACCAACCGGCCAACAAAGCTCTGTTTGGCTCCATACACGACCAAGACAATATCATAGACGAAGTAATAGCCATTCCGTTTCGCGCTCCACACTCGTTTACCGGAGAAGATACCGTAGAGATTTCGTGCCACGGCTCTCTCTACATACAACAGCATATCATATCCCAACTCATACAGCAAGGATGCCGCATGGCCGAGGCCGGCGAATTTACACGTCGGGCTTTCGCATCGGGGCGCATCGACCTCTCGCAGGCCGAAGCCGTTGCCGACCTGATAGCCGCCAATACAGCCGCCGCCCACCGCCTCGCCATGAACCAGATGCGTGGTAAATTCAGCCAACGGCTTTCCATGCTAAGAAACGACCTGCTCGAGTTTGTCTCCCTTATAGAGCTCGAACTCGATTTCAGCGAAGAAGACGTAGAATTTGCCGACCGCACCCGCCTGCAAAACCTTGCCGACAACATTGCCAACGAACTGCAACACCTTGCCGACTCATTCGCCATAGGCAACGCCATAAAAAACGGCATCCCCACCACCATCGTAGGCGAAACAAACGCCGGCAAATCTACCCTGTTAAACCTGCTGGTACACGACGAAAAAGCTCTCGTGAGCGACATACACGGCACCACCCGCGATGTGATAGAAGACGTCATCATCATTGGCGGCGTGCAATTCAGGCTCATCGACACAGCCGGCATTCGCGACACACACGATACCATAGAGACAATGGGCATTGAGCGTACCTTCGACAAACTGAAACAGTCGAATATCGTCATCTGGCTTATAGATAGCACCGACAATCCGGACAAAATAACCGATATGGCGCAACGCATCATTCCTCTATGTGCCGACAAACACCTCATCGCCGTGTTCAACAAAGCTGACCTGCTCGACACGGAACAAACCGAACGGCTCACTGCCACCTACAATACACTGCCCATCAGTGCCGAAGCCCCGCTCTTCATATCGGCCAAATACAACACTGGAATTGACCAGCTCACTCAACGCCTCGTAGCCATTGCCCGCACATCGGCCGGCGGAAGCGGCGATGTAATCGTTACAAACATACGCCACTACGAAGCCCTGAAAAATGCCCTCGACGCCATACAGCGCGTGCAACAGGGCCTCACCACCACCCTATCGGCCGACTTCATAGCACAAGACATCCGCGAATGCATGCACTACCTGGGCGAAATAACCGGCGAAATAACCACCAACGAAATTCTCGGTTCCATCTTCTCCCGCTTTTGTATTGGTAAGTAATACAACAAGCTGATTATCTTATATTTACAAAACCACACACTTGACAAGAAATAGGTTGCGTATCTCTACTAAGCCTCAATGGGAAATGCAGACATCCATTGAGGCTATATATTACGTGTATTTTTGCCGATGATGCAAATATGAAACTACGATACAAATAGATTTTTTCACCATTCATTATTATATCAAAATGGTAAATTATCACCGTTGGTTAATATCGGAGATTGATGAAAACTTTGTTTCTGCACATTGAATAACCCAATATTGTTTAAAATAAAATTTACTCCCTTTTCGGTTAGTTTGCAAGCATAAAATTCATTCCCATTCCAATCTTGATCAGTGAAACTTTTCAAATACTGCTTATACACGAGGAGCCTAATACCTATACTTGTTGCCATTTCGTTAAAACCCGCCTTAGACATTTTTTCTTTTATTGTATAAATAGATACGCTTTGCTCATCAACAGTTTGTTCCCCAATTATGGAAGCAAGAACAGCAAATTCAAATGGTTGAAATCCATCAGTGCTGCTTAATGGAGACTCTAAAATTTTCTTATTAATGCTATTAGAATTCAAATAAGAGTTTATTTTATATGTGATTTGTTCTCCCAGCTTTTCAAAATCCCTCGAAGATTCTGTTTTATAAGTAATGACACTCTTATGACTAATATCGAAAGGGAAAACATTTCGACTTTCATCACAAACCATAACGACATCTTTTCCAATAGCAAACGCATATCCTAATTCATACCATACATTAGGATTATCAATAGATATGTCAGCTAAACAAAGTACCGATTCTTGAATTCTTTTTTCAATTTCATCAATAATATTTCTGACACTTGGATCTCTATCTACCCTATATGGTTCTAACCCGGCATTCGAAATGGCTGGTGCATATATATCATCGAATCGTTTATCATATTTTTTCTCACTGATAGGCTGTATTACAAAACAATAGTCGTTTCTTTCCATAATGTTATCTGTTATTATCTTTCGTATTCTTCGCGGGTGATGGTGGTTTGAGGATCGACGATCAGCACTTCATCGTAGGTTAAGCCATAAAGATGATATACCAAACGGTCGATTTGACGTTCTTCCGACGTGGTGTCGGCATTTGGATCTGTGCGTTTGGCGGCTAATATCGTATCCACAAGATTTATAATCGGACGTTGCTGCTCCTGAGTTGCCGGGGCAATAGGTATATTGCGAAGATGTTCAGGTCCAATATTAATATCTCCGCCTCTTATATCTTTCAATAAAATAGTTCCATAGGAAGAATTGAGTATTCCAAGAATAACACGTAAATCAATCTGTTTTGAGAGATGATTCATCTCAATACGATTTAACGTGGAATATTTTTTTATACTCGAATCAATGCTTTTATTAGAGACATCTTTTAAATCTTCCCACAATAAAGCCATCCTTATTTTCTGTTCGCAATAAAACTCTCCATTGAGATCTATTGATGCTTTCAACTGTCCCAACGCATTTATAAGCAGTTTCTTATTTGTATATAATTCCACAAATGTAGCTCGTCTTAGTTCATCAGGGCAGCGCTTTGTCCCCCACTCTAAATATCTGTATCTTTTTATATTATACCGGTCGATGTCTTTGCCCTCAATATATTTTTTACAGTGAATATTATCCTGTATAATGCTTATTAAGTCTTCTTTTTTAAATTGGCCTTTTGCTTTTCTCTCATCAGCGTTAAGAACCATTCCTACACTTATATAGCAAAAATCACCCAAAACATTCATATCTGAATGTCTGTTAGCATTGCGATCTTCCAAAGTGAAATTCCACACATAAGTATTCTGATCATGAATCAAAAGCCCAAATGATTTAGAATAGCTATGAGTTATGTTTTTGCTTTTATCAGCATGAGAAATTACAACTTCTTTTTCTGAATGGGATTTTCGTACAAAAGGAATACAATTAGTTACAGTTGCATTCTCAAATACTTTCACATCAAACAAATCCACAACTTCCAGCAGATCATAGTCATTCATAATCATCTTACGCATTTCTTTTGCATATAGTTGATTACTTATAGGGTATGGTACAATCATGGAGCATATGCCATTTTCTTTACAGAAATACCTAATGCTAATCTCTAAAAACGCAATATACAGATCCCATTTCTGATATAATGTTTTATATCGCTTATTTTTAGATAAGGCTTCTCTTTGTAATTTGAGATCTTCTTTTTTTAACTGCTCCTTTGCGTCAACATACGGCGGATTGCCGATAACAATATCGAAACCCTCCTTTACGTTGAACATCCATTCGGGGTCGAAGAATGGCGAAGAGGCATTTTGGTCGAACATATCCCATGCGACCAGCTGCTGAGCCTCGGCATTGCCCACAGCACCACAAATCTCCAACATATTGGCAATTTCGAGACGCAAATCGCTTACAATTTGGCGATATTTACGCTTGGTGCGCACGGTCTTTGCCCCGAAGATTTTGTGCTTGGCAATTTTCAATTCATTTTCTTTTGCCTTTATCTCTGCGCTATCAAATAAAGTGGCATCTTTTTTGTCTAATCCTATCAGTGTATTGGCTGCTACAAACTTCGCTTCGAGGTTCGGGAGCGGACGGATACCGAAATTCTCGGCCGGATTGTCGTTGGCCTTCTGATCGACCACCAGCGAGATAAAGAAACGCAGCTTGCTTATCTGAATGGCGATAGGCTGTATATCGACGCCGTAGATGCAATTCTCTATAAGATATAGTTTGCGGGCATAGTCGGGGCGGTTGATACTCTCGTCGAAGCTCCGTTCGATGTCGGCAACCATCTCCCGACGTTCATCGGGCGTAGCCATGCGATAGGCCTCTGATGTTTCGTCGATAGCCACATTGAGCATCATCTCTTTCCACAGCTCGTTGTCGGGGTCGATGCGGTTGAGAATATGCACCATCTGTTGCAGCATACCCATGGGGAAGGCTCCCGAGCCGCAGGCCGGGTCGAGTACCTTGCAGTGATAGAGCGAGTGCATGATCTGTTTGCGTTGTGCATCGGTCAAGGGAACTTCTTCGTCGGTATAGCGCATCAACTGGCGGTATTGCTCTTCGAGTTCGTCGCCCACGGTGCGTTTGAGGTGTGCCACCAGGCTCTCGTCGACCATATACTGCACAATCTCACGCGGCGTATAGAACGAGCCGGTCTGTTTGCGGGCCGTGGTCTTCGTCTCGGGGTTGTAGGAGGCCAGCAGGTTCTCGAAGACCTTGCCCAGCAGCTCCGGGTCGAGCGATACCTCCTGATCGAACGGTGTATTCTCCTCGACAGTGAAGTTGTAACGTTTCAGAATCTGTATGAGACCTCTTACTTTTGCCTTTTTCTTTTTCTTGTCGTTGTACCATAACGACAAATCTACATCTGTCTCGGGAATAAAAAACAGAAAATCGGGGAGATATAACGATTTTATAGATTTTTCGCTATCGCTAAATCCATCATAGTATATTCCTTTGTCTTTATCATCGAGACAATCGAACAATCCGCCATTGAGGAAAGGGACGGTGCGGTTGGCTAAATCGACAAACAACTGCGGGTCCTTGAAGTATGACTCGTAACGCATGAGTTTGTTGTTGTCATAATCGCCTCGTCCATTCCTGAAATGGCGCTCCGAAAGCTCCGTACCGCCTTCGGGGGTAATAGGACTATTCAACATGGCAAAGAAAAGATTCTGCAAAATTGCCGTATAGTACTTTACTTCACCATCGTCGTGTAATAATCCGCCCATTTGATACGGGTTGAAATTCTTAAGGAGCTTCTCTCTTAGATAATTTTCATCGAAAAATTCCTCTGGTATTAAGTGTCGTTGTTTCAGGAACCATACAAAGATGAGACGGGTTATCAGCCGGATGGCACTCTCGTTGTTGAACTTGTCGTCGTCGGTCTTGTCGTTGAGGTCATTGGGGAAACGTATGATTTTAATGGCCCACGCATACCAGTCGCTCAACTCCTGATAGAACTCTTTGGTAAGCACCTCGACCGAGAAGCGGCTGCGTAAATCATCGGAGTTGACTACCCGCCCCTTTTCATTCAGGTATTTGTTGGGAGTATAATATGCGATGCCCTCTCCCAAGTAATAGCTGTATCGCCGGGGATTACTGTAATTGCGCGTTATCCGCGATGAGTCGTCCCGGGCTTCGAGTGTAATCTCGATTAAGGAAAAACGATAGTTGTCGCTATTGTCTTCGGGGACAAAAATAACCAAGGCCCGGTCTTCCATTTCATCGGCCAACAGACGGAATGCCTCTTTCGATAGCGAGACTCGGGCATCGTTTTTTGAATTGTGCCTTACCTCATACACGACCAAATCGAGAGACGCGGACGAGCCTAATTTTACAACTTGTGTGGTATAGTTGAGCTGGGTGCGAATCGTTACAGGTGTTAAAACAGGAATAAAATCTTCCGGCAGAAAACTATTTTGCAGAAAGCTGACAAACTCTTGTCGATTATATGCTTTATTGAATTCCATATTTGCCTTTTTATTGTAGTTCTTCACTCAAAATCAATGTTTCCTCTTTGTCATCTACCCTATTCTGAGTATTGATGATACGCGCCAGATATTCGGCAGAAATCTGCAATGGTAATTTTGCAGCGTCTTTTGGAGCCAATCGATTGATATATCTTATCTCGTAACCCGACAAAGCATCGGCTTTTATGACCAATAGCAAATCGGCCAAATAGTCTTTGGGCAACAACTGATTTTTCATGAAAACCTTTACTTTTGCCAAAGCATCTAACTGCTCTTTCTCGTTTTTCTCGGTCACATCACTGCCGAATAAAGAGGCTTTTACTTTTTGATATACCGCATCGAAATCTTGACTCAGGCCGACAGGTCGCTCATCCTTTTCGGCCTCGAAGAGTGCGATAGCTTCTTCGGCCGGAATCATAACCGGAGTTGTAGCTGTATCTCCTATCTTAAAGACGAAATCATCGCCCTTACGGCCAAACATCAATACGCCTTTTTTCGGCTTAACGACATTGCGGGCCGTCCTTGCCCGATGTGGCATCTCCAAGGCTTGGTTATACAGCTCTGTACCTTTCATGCTGTTCAGTAACTTCCGGTAAGGAGTGTCCCACGATGTCTCTTCACTACGGGAAATTTCCGCGCGATAACGCTCCTTGAAGTAGGCGTGCAGGTCTTCTTCCTTGGTAAGAGCTTTCGTATCTTCGCCCATAATGGCATGAATCATCGCCATTTTAAGGGTGGAAATCTCCTTTGTCCTGGTCTCGGCCTCTCCGACATCGGTCGGGAAATAGTTGTATATATAGAGTTCGTCAAAGACCTTCTTATTGATGCGGTTAATGCGTCCAATGCGCTGAATGACTCGCGTGGGGTTATAGGGTATATCGTAGTTGAATATGGCCCCGGCACGGTGCAGGTTATAACCCTCGGATATAGCATCTGTCGCTACCAAGATATGGAAATCGTTCTGTTGTAAAGAGGGTTTCAAGCCGGCATCGAAATTGGCTCGAATACGGTCTTTGTTGGCCGGTGTGGCATCGGCCGATGTGTACTTCATGACGGGAAGCCCGGCTTTGACAAGAGCTTCGCCCAAATAATTCACCGTATCGGCAAATTCCGAAAACACAATTAGCTTCCGGTCGGGTTCATCAATCATTTGCTTTCTGACTATACGAATAAACGAATCTAACTTGGGATCGGATTTGACCGTATTGTCCTTGCCGAACCATTGTTCGTGTAAGTTTTTCAGAAGCTGAATATCGGCTTCGACATCGGTTACAAAATCATCTTTGACAAATTTCATGTCTATCTCGAAGAAACCTCGGGATTCATATTTATCGAAGAGCTCTTTGATCTCCCTCATGCCATCGTCGCTCGACTCATAAAAGGCCTCGACATCCGGCAGATTCCCCTTCTTGAACACAGGAATTGCATGTCGTTTTTCAATCCATCGCAGCATGTGCTCGGAAGATTGAATCATATATTCCAATGAAGCCCTAAATGCAGCAACGGAACTTTCGAAACGGGCTACAAGTAAACGACGCATGAAATATGACAGGTTGGTCTGCCGTCCAATCAGAAGATTAAAATTGACTCCGGTCTTATCTTCGAGTTCCTTTGCCAGTTGGTCTCTTAATTCTTCTCGTATATAAAGGGCAGGAGAATAGCGTGCTGCCTTGAACCGGTAGACAGAGTCGCCGGTCTCTTCTGATTTGCCAATTCGGTCGAGAGTGAAAAGGTATAATTCTTTCATCTCACTCAAATCGTATTCCAGCTCTACCGGATCATTCGGCAAAACCAACTGGATATTTTGTTGTTTCAAATCATCGGCATATTCGGGAATACTCTGTAAATCGAGACGGGAACGACGCACGACAAGCGGGCTGATAATGGATCGGATTCTCTTGGCTATGTTGTTGACCTCTGCCTGTATCTCTTCTTCGGTTGCTTTGCCAGTTTTTTGCACCTCTCGCAGATGTTTGTATTTGCCTATTAAGTCTTTGAATGCCGCGCCCAAATTCTCGACCGTTTTAAGGGTGGAACGAGATGGCACCTGGAACAATTTTATCAGAGCGTAAATATCTGCCGGCTGATTGTTGAATGGCGTTGCAGTAAGCAATAGAACTTTGTTACCAAAGCACAGATTATGCAGCAGGGCATAGTCTTGCGTATATTCGTTACGGAAACGATGTGCTTCGTCTATAATAATCAGGAACTGCTCTCCTTCCTTGACTAACTCCTGATAATGTGAAACAGCTTCTTCAATTTTCCCTGCGCTGAATACGGTAGCCGTGAATCCGAATTCATCGCGATAGCCTTCCCACTGTTTGTACAAATGCGGAGGAGACACGATGATAGTCCGCAACCTTAAATTACGTGCGATGGTAGAGGCTATCACACTTTTACCCAAGCCTACTACATCGGCAATGATTGCTCCGTTGTGGTTATTCAACGCATTCAAGGCCATCTGTACCGCATCGGCCTGGTATCTTAAATTGGAATACCTGCCCTCTGTTATATCATGGGGCGTCAATATGTTATTGGTGGTAGGAATATTGAAGTATTCTTTAAGGACCCTGATATACATAAGATAGGGAGAGTATATCTTATCGTACCATACGCGGGCCATCACTTTATTGTTCCACTCATCAAGATTGTCCTTACTTACAATTACGACAGAGCTATTCCACAACTCTTCGAAGATCTTCTTGCCTTCTTCATAGTCGCGCTTGTCATTGAACCGGGCATTAAGTTCCAACCTACCTTTCAATCCTTGATATGAAAGATTGCTGGAACCTGTAATTAAAACACCGGGCGACTCGCCTCCCTCATTTACTATATCGTTATAAGCAAACAAATACATCTTGGAATGGCATGGCTCTAACGTTTTACGAATCTCAAGCGTTCCATCTATGATTTTCTCACAGAACATTTTGAACTGCTCGCGTTTCTCGGCTGTATCTATAAAGTCCGAATTGTTAATTATGTCAACGAGCTGCTTGTAGTACTCTTCTTTAGTTGCTTTTCGTGAGACCATTTTATCCCTAATAGCTTCAACCTCACGAATATGTTTTGATATATGCAAATCGACATCCAATCCAACCAATATTTTTATCTGTTTGTCTTTCAGTTTTTCAGACAACTGAATATAGCCAGAAAAGTAAAAATATCCTACCAATATATCTACGGCATTTGTTTTGGGCAAGATGCCATTGATAATATCAGATAAGAATTTTTCTCTATTAGTTATAAAACTGCTACTCATATTACTCCGCTTAATATGTTCACTTTGACAAAGAATTGCTCTTGTCTCTCTCGACATAAAGCAACTCCCTCACATCAACATTCAAAATTTCAGCTATACGAAATAGCGTTTCCAAATCAGGTTGTGAACTATTAGTGCACCAACGTGATACAGAACAGACATTTTTACCTATTTGCTCTGATAACCACTTGGCCGTTTTATTCTGCTCTACCAATACTATCTTTATCCTGTTGAGTTGCTTCATAAACGATAAGACTTATAGTTTAATGCAAATATATATATTCCAGATATAAAAAGCCAATGAATCTTAGTATTTTCCCAAAGTGAATGTGTATATCGATCATTTTTGCGAAAAACTTGGTCAACGTCCATACAGACCTGCATAGAAATAAGTCGAATTACTAATTGCTACAACCCCGTCGAGCGAAGAACTTCAACTACACCTCGGGCTGCAAAATCGGCAAGAAAAAGCCACGGAACGAATTCGCCAAAGAGTTCGACAAACAAACGATTACCGGCAAGGACGGGGAAGTCCGTTCCTGCCCGATCAATCTGGCAAACAGTAAATACACGGTTTACCTGCACATGGAATCCAAAGGGAAAGTTCCCCATCTCCATGCCGCAATTTGCCGCTTTGATGAAAACGGGAACATCAACAATGACCATAACATCCATCTTCGAGCACAACGTGCAGCCGAGCGAGTTGCAGTGAAACGTGGCTGGAAGACTGCGGAAGAAATCCGAAGTCGCAACATTCCGGAAGTAAGCAGAGAGTGCATGGAGGTATTGAGAACCATGCCATCGTGGTCATGGGAAGAATACAAGAAGGCACTTGCCCGGAGAGGCTATTCCGTATATGAACGGAAAGATAAGAAAGATGTTCTCCGAGGATATGCGATCCTCAAAGGAAATACCAAATACAAGGCTTCCGAATTGGGAGTGGCCCGTAACCTGATGATTTCCAAACTTCCCCGAACCTGGCAAAAGCTCCACTACCGGGAGAGACTTGCCGCTCAGGTCAATACTTTTCAAATCCATAGGCCGGAACCTGTTCAAAGACAGACAGTCGATATAGACTATACTCATTATCGTTCCGGCTCGGTGTCCTACACGCTTTCTTCCCATGGCGGAAGGGAACAGCGTTTCTACATCCCGGAGCGGGTACTTGACTATTTCAATGAAGAGTTCGACTACCGGGAGGTTGCCAACAGCAGCGAGCTGACCGACATAGCCGTAGCTATCTTTGTCGGGATGCTTGAGACGCCCGCCGTGTCTACCGGAGGTGGTGGCGGAGGTTCGCAAAGCGATCTCCCCTAGCGGGACAAGGACGATGACGACCTGCAATGGGCCCGCCGCTGTGCCCGTGCGGCTACTCTCCTATTGGGCAAGAAACCAAGAACAGGATTAAGACGATAAAGTCATGAAACTGTCATACAAAAAGCGGCCGCCTCATGCGACCGCTAATAGTCCGCCGGTTTTGCTGGATATGGGGAAATTTATTTTATAAATCTGTAGAATTTATAAGGTCTATTGTAGTATACAAGGAAAAATCCAAGGCATATTATTTCATTTGCATTTGGAATACTTAATCACAGCATGACGTTATGACAGACACAACGAAGCAACAGTATCACAAACTGTTAAATTTTTTAAGAATCAAACACATATGTCAATCTATTTGAACATTCCAATTCGACATTGTCTAAAATAAGGCCGTGATAAATATCTGCAATAACTATAGCAGATAATTCAAAATATATACCCGGATCATCAACTAAATATATTAACTTTGTACAAATATGCTATGGCCAAATTAATGAAAAAAACAAAATCATATACATTCATAGACCTGTTTGCTGGAGCGGGAGGACTTTCCGAGGGTTTCATCAGAGCCGGATATACGCCTATTGCGCATATCGAAATGAACAAGGACGCCTGCGACACGCTGAAAACACGATCGGCATTTCATTATCTTCAGAAAAATGGAATGCTTTCGATTTATGAAGATTACCTCAGGCACAAGGAAGAAGGGACAGACGGGCGAAAACTCTGGGACCAAATCCCGAAAAGTGTAATCAATACCACGATTTGCGCGACAATAGGAGAAAATACGGTTGATGATATTTTCAAGAACGTTGACGAACTCAAAGGCAAGCGCAAGGTGGATATCATCATCGGAGGTCCTCCCTGTCAGGCCTATTCCGTCGCCGGCAGAGCTCGTATGGGCAAGGAGGTCGAGAATGATCCTCGAAACGAGCTGTACAAATACTACGTTCGATTTATCGAACACTATGATCCCGATATGTTCGTATTCGAGAACGTATTGGGCCTGTTGACTGCCAAACGGGGAGAACCCTTTGCGGATCTCAAACGACTGGTTGACAAACTTGGCTATGATATGGACTGCAGGGTTCAGGTTGCCTCTCAACACGGAGTTTTGCAAAATCGACAGAGAGTCATTATCGTAGGCTGGAAGCGCGCCGTAAAAGGGTCGAAAAGCCCGTACCATTACCCTGAACTGCCCGTGGAGGAGTGTCCTTATCAGGTACTGAGGGATCTGTTTTCGGACTTGCCAGCCCGTAAGGCAGGTGAAGGAAAATTCTGCGAAGCCGTTTCATATGTCAAACCCTTGTCCGAAATGCCGTATCTCGACCAGTCCGGAATACGCGGCGAGCTGGATTTTACAACCCAGCATGTAGCCAGACCGACCAACGAAAACGATCGTAAAATATACAAGATAGCCGTCGAGCGGTGGTTGAATGAGCACCACCGATTGAACTATGCACAACTGCCGGCCGAACTGCAGACTCATCGAAACAAGG
The DNA here is from genome assembly GCA_900538705.1 of uncultured Porphyromonadaceae bacterium. Classification (GTDB taxonomy): domain Bacteria; phylum Bacteroidota; class Bacteroidia; order Bacteroidales; family Barnesiellaceae_A; genus Barnesiella_A. The sequence goes on along the minus strand of UPZG01000001.1, from coordinate 1,050,940 downwards.
AGACCTTTCTCAACCGCTTCAATGTCGTCGATCCTTACGGATGCAGTCACACGGTAGTCGCCCACATTGCCATGGACGGTCATTACTATATCTATCCGACATTAAATCCGACATTGGAAACGGTACGCTCCATCACGGTTCGGGAGGCGGCCCGTCTTCAGTCCTTTCCGGACGATTACTATTTCGAAGGGAGCCGGACATCTGCCTTTAAACAGATTGGCAATGCCGTACCGGTCGTACTCGCCCAAAGAATTGCGGAAACCATCAAAAAAATGTTGTAGAATTTCTCAGACTTCCTTCAACCAGACAATAAAACCTGCCTGCAACCATGGACTTCTCCTCTCTGAAAACCGCATTAGCCATTCCGGGGGCCGCAGCGATGATCGAAACATTTCGAGCCATCGGCTACAGCCTGGAAACGGCAGTTGCTGATATTGTGGATAACTCGATATCGGCATCGGCCAAAAACGTATGGATTAACCGGATCTGGAAAGGAGGTGATTCCATTATAACAATCAGGGACGATGGACACGGCATGTCCGGAGACGAGATTATTCAGGCCATGCGGCCCGGAGCACAGAATCCGCTGATAGAACGGTCGGCAACGGACTTGGGACGTTTCGGTCTCGGCCTGAAAACCGCCTCCTTTTCACAATGTCGGACACTGACCGTCATGAGTAAGATTCAAGGACAGTCTCCCGAATTCTGGACATGGAGTCTGGACCACGTTGCTCAATGTGACAGATGGGAACTGATCCATTGGCTTCCGGAAGGTTTCGAGCATGAACTGGACGACTTTGCATCCGGCACCATCGTTATCTGGACGGATCCGGACCGAATTATCCCGGCTGCGACAAAAGCCGAGAACGAGAATGCCAAAAGAAAGTTCTCGGAGGCGTTCGATCGGGTCAAGAAACATCTTTCAATGACCTTTCACCGGTTCTTGGAGGCCAAATCCATCACAATACACTGGGGCGGGCATGAAATCGACCCGTGGAATCCCTTCTGCCCAAAGGAGAGCAAAGTTCAGATCATGCCGTCCGAACAAATCGGAGAACAAGTAACCGTAAAGGGATATATCCTGCCCCACAAGAACAATTTCTCTTCGGAGACCGCATACAGACAGGCCGAAGGCATCTTCGGATTCTCCGCACACCAGGGATTTTATGTCTATCGCGGAGACCGTCTGCTGCTGGCCGGAGACTGGCTGGGACTGTTTCGCAAGGAAGAGGCCTACAAACTGGTTCGAATACAAATCAATCTGCCCAACAGCGTGGATTCCGACTGGCAGATAGACATCAGAAAAGCCAAAGCAGCGCCCCCCGTCGGATGCAGGCAGCAGCTTGAATCCTATGCCAGACAGGCCTGCAATAAAGGATCCGAGGTTTACAGACACCGCGGACGTATCCTCAGGCAGCGGGCCGGACAGGAATTTCAAAGTCTTTGGCTGGAAAAGAAAAAGGACAACAAATGGTCTTTCGTCGTTAATCGGGAACATGCGCTTGTCCGTAATATTCGAGAGCTTGCCAAAGAGAACCCGGATCAGGCTATTGACATGCTGCTGAAATTCGTGGAGGAATCCATACCCGCCAAAACCATCTATGTGCGGGAGGCCAACGATGACGACAGCCAGAAACAACCATATTCGGACATGGATCCCGGGTTGCTCCGCACAATGATAAAACAAATCCATGAAAGGCAATTGGATCAGGGATTGACTTCTGAACAGTCAAGACTGGCACTGAAACAAATGGAGCCTTTCAACGAATACGAAGACCTGATAGACGAACTGCAATGAATGAACTGAACGAAAAGGCCATCAACATGTGCCAGGCCATGATTGGATTCAAACCAGGAGTAAGTGACGGCGATATAGATACAGCCATTTCCACTGTCACAAGCCTGCCCATGTTTGCCGGGTTGAACAAAATAGAGCTAAAGAAAAGCCTGTTGTCCATCTATAACGTAAAGGTGGATACCTACCAGATTCTGGAAGGACGTGATGCCCGCATTCCATGGTTGAAGGAATTCAAGGCTGAATGTCGTTCGGAATGGCTGTTCTGGACTCGGTACAAGAAATACCTAGCCGAACAGAAGCATTTTGCCCCCGAGGTTATCTTCCAACTGGATGATCTGACCGACCGTATTCTGGACAAGCTGTTCAATCCACAGCGCAGCGACGTCATCATCAACAAGAAAGGACTTGTCGTCGGACAGGTACAGTCCGGCAAAACAGCCAACTATACGGGGCTGATCTGCAAGGCCGCCGATGCCGGATTCAACCTGATCATCATTCTGGCCGGCATACACAACAATTTAAGAAGTCAGACACAGACCCGCATAGACGAAGGTTTTCTGGGATTCGACACGCAAAATACCAGAGCCTACAACATGAACCAAACCATACGTATCGGAGTAGGTCTGATTCCCGGTTTTGACAAAGCCATCGCAAACTCCTACACGACCAGTACCGAACGGGGTGACTTCACAAAGCAGGCGGCAAATACGGCCGGTTTCAACTTCAACAATCCACAGCCGATCATTCTCGTGATCAAAAAAAACGTTTCCGTACTCAAGCGGCTGTACAGTTGGTTGAAATCACAGTCCACCCACGATGTTATAGCCAACAAGTCCCTGCTGCTTGTCGATGACGAAGCGGACAATGCTTCCATAAATACCAGTCGGGCCGGTGATGACCCGACCGCCATAAACGGAAATATCTGCAAGATCATCAAACTGTTCAATCGGTCTGCTTATGTCGGCTATACGGCGACCCCGTTTGCAAACATCTTTATTCCTCTCAACAAGGACGATCTTTTCCCCAAGGATTTTATCATCAACCTTCCGGCTCCGGACAACTACGTCGGTCCCGAAAAGGCCTTCGGCACTTCGGCTAATCCCGATGGGAACGATGATCTTCTGCCCATTGTTTTCCCGGTTACGGACAGCGACACCTTTGTGCCCGCAGGTCACAAGAGAGACGATCCGAAACCGACGATAGATAATATTCCGGAATCGTTGAGAACAGCCATCAAGTGTTTTATCGTTACTTGTGCCATTCGAATTGCCCGTGGTCAGGAGAACAAACACAACTCCATGCTGATTCACGTCTCCCGTTTTCAGGCATGGCAGAATCATCTCAAGGAGATTATTGACCGTCTGTTCAAATACTACAAGAGCGAAATAGAGGCGAATGATCCAACCATGCTGGAAGAGCTCCGGCAGATTTTCGAGGAAGACTCTCCCGATTACCGTTCATACCGTACCATTACCGGAGAAATCATCGATTCACCGGTTCTTTCCCGCATCGACAACAAAATACGGAGCCACACATGGGAGGAGATCAGGCCTCTGCTCTATCGGGCCGTACAGAAGATAGAAGTCAAGTCCATCAACGGGACCTCCGGAGACAGTTTGACCTATTACGAGAACGAAAAGAACGGCATTTCGGTCATTGCCATTGGCGGAGACAAGCTGTCCCGCGGACTTACACTCGAGGGGCTGTCCGTGAGCTATTTTCTGCGTGCGTCGAAAATGTACGACACACTGATGCAGATGGGACGATGGTTCGGCTATCGCCCCGGCTATGTGGATCTTTGCCGGCTCTTCACCAGCAACGAGCTGAACGAATGGTACCGTCACATAACGCTTGCCAGCGACGAACTTCGGGAAGAGTTCAGATATCTGGCCGAATCAGGCGGGACGCCGGAGAACTATGCCCTGAAGGTTCGCACTCATCCCGGGCAATTGCAGATAACGTCCATATCCAAGATGCGTCACACGAAGAACATTCAGGTCTCGTGGGCCGGTCGTCTGGTAGAGACCTACCAGCTGCTCCGGGATCCGGTCTCCAAACGGAACAATCTGGCGGCAACAGACAGTCTGCTTTCAGAACTCGGAACTCCAGACAGAATCAAAAACGATTATCTGTGGACCGGCATATCTTCCGATACCGTCTGCGACTACCTGTCCCGGTTCCAACTGCCGGAGACCCTGACCAAGGTAAATCTCGACCTCATATGCGACTATATCCGGGAACTGAACGATGTGGGAGAACTTGTTTCCTGGGACATAGCACTGATGAGCAAGAATGCAGATGGCAACACATGCGTCCATACCTTTTCGAACGGCGTACAGGCAGGATGCTTCATCCGCAGGCAGGCACAGGATGCACAAAATGCCGGGACATACTATATCCGCAAGAACCATATCGTGGGTAATCCGACCGATGAATTCATTGACCTTCCTGACGACATGCTGTCGAAAGCTCTTGATGAGACCAGAGGCCGGAAGACCCGGGCTAAAGAAGAGTGGAAACACGAATATCCTTCACCGCAGCTCGTCAGACAGGAGTTCCGCTCCAAACAGACTCCCCTGCTCATGATTTATCCGCTGAATCCGGAATATTCCAACATGTCTGGAGTAAAGGATGCTGTCTCCTATACGAAAGACGACGAGCCGTTCATCGGATTTGCCATCGCATTTCCGCACAGCGACACAGACAAGGCCATCTCCTATGTAGCCAACCAGGTAGCCGACTTTGCAATTACCGAGGAGAACTTCGACAGCACCAACGACAACACTTATGATGAACAATAACTCGATAACGGACATATGGAACAATCTGGCCCCGGCAGAGGAAGCCGGACTCACCAAACGCAGAATTCCGGTTGAGTCACCCTTGTACATATACGGAACATACCGGTATCCGGACAACCTGTACGGTATCGCTTTCTCATATGACAGTAGCCTGACCATTCCGGTTAACCAGTTCAAAAGCCTGAAGGAACTTGGAATCCTGCAAATGCCAGACACGAGTTTCGAGCACAGAAACCTATTGCTGATACAGCTGCATCACACGGACTGTCTCGGCGTGTTCGCCACCTTGTGCTCGGATTTGACAAGTGCCATAACCCGTGAATCTTCCGAAAAGTCCGCACTTCGCATTGTCCTGAATCAGCTTGAAAAGTGGAGAACTCTTTTCGATCGAGGACTTGCGGCCGGACTTTCTCCGGCCGAACAGCAAGGTTTGTATGGCGAGCTTCATCTGTTGTCTCGCATGATACGTCGAAATTCCTCAGACATGACGGAAACGGTCGGATATTGGGTCGGATGCGACAAGGCCATGAGGGACTTTCAGGGGGAGGACTGGGCCATCGAGGTAAAGACAACCGCGACCAACGGTTCGGATCGACTTACGATAAACGGGGAACGCCAACTGGATGATGCGTTGCTTGACCGACTTTTCCTGTATCATCTTTCCGTAGAAGTATCCCGGAAAAACGGTCAGACCCTGAACCGGGCAATCGAAGACCTGCGAAAAGCATTGGCGACTGACACGATTGCGCTGCACCGGTTCAATACCGGTCTGACTCATGCGGGATATTTCGATGAACACGCGCCCATGTATCAGGATCGCTGCTACAAGATTCGCAGGGAGCAGGCCTACCGCATATCGGGGGATTTTCCCCGTATCATGGAACGGGATCTGCGCAATGGAGTCAGCAACGTCACATACACCATCAACACGTCCGCCTGCGAAGAATACGCAGTAACTGACACGGAACTCTTCAAATCGACAGTTGATCATGAAAGAGATTGAAAAATTCTACCAGTCCCTTATGCAGGACGTTGTCGCCATGCAGTCGGGTGACGAAGATGGCAATACCCAGGAACAGATATTTACCCGAATCTGTCTGGACATGCTGTCCGAAGCAGCCGAAACGGAGAACGTATCGGTTGCATACGACGAACGCGATTTGAAGAAAAAGGGCCAGCACAAGATAAACGGATATGCGATTTCGGACAACTACGAAACCGTGGATCTGTTCATCTCCCTTTATGCCAACACCACGGAGATCCGTACGATTTCCAAGAGCGAGGTTGATACGGCTTCAAAGATGATTACGAACTTTTTCCGCCGGGCTGTATACAACGATTATGTTAATGAGATTGCAGAATCATCCGAAATCTTTGAATTCGCCAATACGCTGGCCAACTATGCGGAACTGCGCGAAAATCTGATTCGCGTAAATGCCTTCATCCTGACAAACGGCACCTACAAGGGCGAACTGCCGGCCAGCCAGGTCATCTGCGGATACAACATCTACTACAAGGTTATAGACGTGGAATATCTTTACAAGATTTCCGAACAGGCCGGAGTTCCCATAGAACTGGATTTTGAGAATCTTGACGGACACAAATATGAAATTCCATGCCTTGCCGCAAATCTGAGCAATCCCGATTACGAAGCATACGTTGCCATTATATCCGGAGAATGTCTGGCAAAACTTTATGAATGCTACGGATCCCGTCTGCTGGAACAGAACGTGCGTTCGTTTCTTCAGTTTACGGGAAAGATCAACAAGGGCATACGGGAAACCATCAAGAGTGAGCCTCACATGTTCCTAGCCTATAACAACGGTATCGCTGCAACAGCCGATCACATCGAATTGGATGAGACAAGGCATTTCATCAGACATATCAGCAACCTCCAGATTGTAAATGGCGGTCAGACTACGGCCTCCATCTACAATACGGCCAAAAAGGACAAGGCCGACATTTCAGATATTCTTGTTCAGGTAAAGCTGTCCGTCATCAAGGACAAGGATCAATATGCGGAAATAGTTTCACGCATATCACGCTATGCCAATACTCAGAACAAGGTCAATGATGCCGACTTCTCGGCCAACAATCCGGCTCTTGTAGAAATCGAGCGCATCTCAAGATACATATTTGCACCCGCGACTCCGACCAACAATCTGCAGACGGCATGGTTCTTTGAGCGTGCTCGCGGACAATACAAGACCCTGCGGGCCAAGGAAGGATTCACGAAATCACAGCAAAAAGCCTTTGATCTGAAATATCCTAAGAAGCAGGTCGTTACGAAAGTAGAACTTGCCAAATATGTTAATGCATGGCAGGAAACGTACAATGGCAGAAATCTGGCTATCGGGCCTCACATCGTGGTACGAGGAAATGAAAAGAACTATGCCCGTTTCATAAACTACAATCTCCCGGACGTCAAACATATCGACGTTGCATGGTTTGAGGACATGATCGCCAAGGCCATTCTCTTCAAGGCTGCCGACAAACGATACGGTACCAAACTCACGGGAGATCATATCGGTGAATTGAAACAGGTTGTCGTTCCATATACATTGTCTCTCCTGAATATCATTACCGAAGGACGACTGGATTTGTATCGAATCTGGAAAAACCAGGCGATATCGTCAGCCTTGTCGGATTTCATATACGATCTGATGAAGCAGGTTAACGAATTTATTCTCGAAGAATCTCCCGTCTCACACTATATCGAATGGGCCAAAAAGGAAGAGTGCTGGTTAAAAGTCCGCTCAAATGAATGGGCTTACAGTCTCGATGAGATTCGTCAGGATTTCATTGATGTGAAGAATCCTCCCAAACGCAACCACAAAAGCGATGTTGGCGACGAAGAGTCGGACAGACGGCACAAGGAGGGTATCATACGGGCAATCCCGTTCTCTCTTTGGAAAAAGATAGAGACGTGGGGACGCGACACGGGGATGTTGCAGCCGACCCTGACCTCCCTGGCCAGCGATATCGCATATAAAATCAAGAACAACCGAAAGATGAACGACAGCGACATCTCCAGAGGATATCTGATTTACGAGAATGTCTGGCAACACAATCCGGAACTTCTTGAGGAAGCCGACAGTCTGGCCGAGCAGGATCGTGCAAAAGCAGCCGAGACTTCCGATACCATGTCTCCGGTAAACGGTCAAGACGAGATTACCTTGGAACTGATACAGGCCATGGTGGAATGGGACAAACGTCGACGAATTCTTGAAGACTGGAAATGGAAAGCCATGAAGGATGTCGCCGATGGGATTAAGCCACTGACAGACAGAATGAAATATGCCTTCTACTTCAACCTGCAAAAGCTTAAGAAGGCTGGATTCCCCAATTGACGAGAGCCATGGATATCTGGAGCAGCGAAAAAAGATCGGAGGTCATGTCCCGAATCAGGAACAAGGGTACGAAGCCGGAAGTTACGCTTCGCAAGGCCCTTTTTGCCCGAGGATTTCGCTATCGTGTCAATGTCAAGACTCTTCCCGGGAAACCGGACATCGTTCTGCCTCGATACAAGACGGTCCTTTTCGTTCATGGATGTTTCTGGCACGGACATCCCGGCTGCAAATATGCATACACCCCAAAGAGCAATACGGAATTTTGGGTTAACAAGATATCAGGTAACCAGGAACGGGATGCAGTTGTAAAACGCGAACTTGAAGAATCTGGTTGGAGGGTAATCATCGTTTGGGAATGCGAAATCAGACACGGAAAGGATTTTGCCGGCTTGATAGATAAGCTGTCAGACAATATTCTTTTTGATAAAGACTGTAAGTATTATTCAATCAAGTAAGATAACAAACTCTTATATTTTGCCATGTGAATAATCTACATCCAAATAACCATGTGAACTCTCCTTACATCCATACAAGTAAAAATAAATTTATAATTATAGTTTCAATGAGTTGGTAGTGCAAACAGAGAAGACGAGCTAATTTTATGTGCTTATTTACTTCGATATCTTTTATCAAATCTCAAAATTATGATTCGATTGGACATTTTAACACACATAAAATTTTAACTTTTTATTTGCCTTTCAAGAAATCAAGATCAAACATAGCTTGATCATTTGCATTATAATGTGCCTCTATTAGTGATTTATCGACTATATTTTGAATCTCGCCATTTGTAAGAGGTTCCCACTGCATTTCCGTTTTCGTGCCTTTTACATGTTTAACATTTACAGCCTTTCCCAAAACAAATTTCATGAACTTTTCTCCTAATGGAGATAATATGTATTTATCACCTTCTTCACTAACCTTAGCCATTCGCAAAACACCGGTAGAATATAGGAGCTCAGTATCTCCATCTTCATCATAATACTCATCTTGGTATAATGGGAGATTAGATAAATCGGTATAAGGGATTCTTGCAAGTACAGAAGATAATCTAAAATAATCCTCGATAGATAATAATCCTTCTATTTTAGCTCTTGACAATTTTGCAAAATATTTTTCCTTATTTATATTATCAAGAGCATCAACCATATTCGCAATGACATTACCAGGTGCATCTTGAGCTTTCAACCCTACTTCCTCTGCAAATTTGCATCGTTGTTCAATAGTTGTATCAGAAAGTCCCATAATAAATACCGTATATTTTCGGAAAAACTCACTATCCCGATAATCTTGCAAATTTTGATATTCTTGTGCAAGCAAGCCTCCAACTACAGGAATTAAATTTAGGACTGCTTTAAACTGGTCACTCCACGTTAAACCTTGATGCTGATTCACGACAGAAAGATCTGTTTTTGTAAGTATGTTATCTACAATATTTTGAACCTTATCTGTATTCATAATAACAAATAAACTAATTATAACTTACAATATTATAGAGTTGGCAATTCAATGGTATATCTCCATATTTTAGCGACCCCGTCTGAATTGTCCGGGTAATATGTATTACAAAATGGATATATTATCGAATAATTCTTCTGCCATCCCTTCTCCAATAAAAAATAAATTGCCATACCTATAGCATGTGGTTTTGATGAAAGTGGAGCAAAGTATATATTCGTAAAATCCTTGCCTGACTTCCATTGTTCTTGTTCAATATACTCTTTTATGGTTTGGGCTGTTACAAACGGGTCATATGCCGGAGCAAAAATATTAGACGATATATCTTCAAAACATTCTGATCCAAGATCAGACTCTGCCTTATAAGCTCTTAAAACATTCTCTTGGAACATATCTGGGCTCAATGAAGGGAAGCCAAAAAGAAGTACCTTTTTACAATGTTTTTTAAGCTTGGCTACGTCTATTATTCGGCTATGATCATAGCCGGCAGCTATTATTAATAGGTCATAATCAGCCTCTGAAGTATTAACCCCAGACATTCCATACAACTTCTTTACTTGATAAAAATTATCAGAAAAGTTGGTTCTTTCTTGGTCGCGATACTGTTTTGGTTCTGTATATAAAATATCGAAAGTACGAACTTTTTCTATCTCCATACACCTCATGAGGAAAAGAAGATATTGTAATCTAAATCCAGTACTATCTACACAAATCTTAAGCTTTTCTATTTTTAATTTTCTAAGTTCAAATAGAAGAGTATCAAAATCTTCATTACCATGTAAGATTAATAGATTTTTATCTTTTAAAAATTTAGCGTTTTGATCTTCCGAAATAGTAATCCATAACTCGTTTTTTGCTTTTATTCTTGAATATGGCACCTTAACTCTATCTGAATCTACGAACATTGATATAAACAAATCATACTTCTCCAGATTGTCAAGTTCATCAATATGGTGATAACATTCCTTATCGAAATATGTATAATCCATCTCTAAAATAATGATGTTTGATAAAATTTATCTTGAGGTCTCTCAAGCTTTTCTTTAAATGGATATGTGTATTTTAATAGCCTTTTCTTAAATACCCTATCATATTCTTTTTGACTATTTGGAGAAAATATAAGTTCTGCCTCTTCGCTTGAAAGCTGAACATTTCCTCTTTTTGCCAATGCAAGTTCCCATTTTGGCAAAAGAATACTATTTAGACGATATACTTGTAACATATCATTTGAGTTCTTCTTTCTACGGCTGTCTAATCTTATTAAATAAGAATATTTTATCAAAATATCAAGTGTTTCTCTTGCGGCATCCGACAATGTAGCCTCATCTAATGAGAAAATGCTAATTGAACATTGAGGTGGTACATCAGAAAAACGTAAATTACGAAGATAGTCTCCCAAACGATTAATCGCATCAACCGGCCTTGATTGACCAACTGCAGGAATGCGATTTTCTTCAAAAAACCAATTATATGTATCCTCAATTCCCACCTGTTGTGAGTTGATTGATAATTTTTGTTCTTTCTCGAATGGATATTTATTGGTATTAAAATACTGATTTTTAAATGCCGTTTTGAGCAATCTTAAAATTGTTCTTGGTGTGCCACAAGAAAGTTCAATTAATTTTTGAAGTCCATAATAAGCTGGGTGCATATTAGCTTCTCTAGCCATTGTATCAATCAGATCTTGCCTATAATATGTTAAGACTTTATGCTGCATAGTCTCTTTATCTTTTGATGTAAAATACGTTAAAGCATCGTCGTGTATTTTTTTTGAATAAGATAATAGGCCTTCTTTTACTTTATTCTTTATCGCTCTATACATGAGCATTACATTTGCCCTTTCAATAACATGGTCATCATCAAAACGTAAATTAGACATGATTGTTTCTACATCTTCTTCTGTCCAATTATGAGCCGATTTAATCCCATCTAGCCTAGTTTTTATTTTGTTGAGATAGCGCTTTGATTGTGATTCCTTCTTAGAGAATATTTTTCCTAGAAGTTCATCATTAGACAGATTCTCAATCAAGGTCTCTATGTCAAAGTTTTTATGTAATGACAATTTACTGTTACGCAATCTTCGATTAAGAATTTCTTTAATATATTCATCATAGTGTTCAAAATTGCGAAGGAACTCATCAAGTACAAGTTTTTCAAATTCAGACCCATCATGATTCTCCTCTCCATTTAATGTCAAATAATGCCTAATGCCGTATGGTCTAGCACCAATTCTAAAGGTACAAGCATTAGTCTTCTCGCGTATCAACGATTGGACAAGTCGCTGCTGCGAGTCATTGAAGTTTTCTAGTTCATCAACCAAGTAAATGATGTATTTATTCTTAAAATACGGTATTTTAGTCTTCAGTATTTCGGGGAAACCATACGTCAATTGCGTTATCTTGAATTGTATTTTTACATCTGGATGATCATAGCCTTCAAGCGCAAAATTTTGTGTAGTATATATAAGTTGCTTTTGCAACTTAAGGAAATAATTCCTTAAATCGAATAATGTTTCAATGCCACATTCTATCTCATGAAAGTAACTTAAAACCGATGTTACTATTATTTGCTCATCTCCATCAGATAAAACACCCATTGTTTTTAAGTCACAGAGCACATTACTTATTTTTTCTCCTATCCAGAGTTCCCAGAGATAGGCATGGATAGACGACCAAATTTCCTCAGAGACCCCTCTTCCACTAAATATCTCTGAGTTAAAACTTGTACAACGAATATAAATTCCAATAAACTTCTCTTTAGCAAGGCCTTCCTCTATAGAAGAATTTTCTTTTTCACACCTAATTTTTTGAAGCTCATATGAATAGTATTTCATTATGTGTGTCTTTCCACTACCTTTACTACCAATAATAATCATGGGCATTAATGTAGTAGGCTTCATTACGTGGTTAAAACCCTTTTTCTGATTGAGATCTACCCAGTAATCATAAAGCTCTTGGTCGGTATAATCGACAGCTTTCGTAATATCAAACGGATTATTAATCATATCTCTGTATAATTCTTATTGTAACGTCTAAATATAGGAGTCCACATACTTTTATCTTCATCAAACCATATAATAGGCAACGTATTATCAGGCGTATTGTGATGCATACTTATTAATAATTGGTTGTTACCAAACCCCAAAGCCCTATGCTTTGCAACACATTCTAAATATGGAGAGACAAGACCTTGTTTTACAGCAAGATGAAAAGATAATGGATATCCATATTTGTAAGCAATATCTTTTGCTACTATTTTATCATAATTATCTATATTAGTAAAGAACCTGGACTTTTCGCTAAAACACATATAACTCTCATCTAGTTCTATAACAGCATCAACATGATCATAAAGGGGAATACCAATAGTCGGATCAATAAAATTTCTCACATACTCAACACCGTCTTTTAAACCAAATAACATCAAATAAGAAATATTTGACGAAGGTAAAAAAGAACGTAAATTGGTAACACATCTCCTTACATTCGAATCATTAGATGTTGCTTGCTGTCCAGAGCCACATAAATCATCTATAAACACAAAACGCTTTACATTTTTAAATTTATCTCGAAGCTTTGCATGTACCGCACCGTCTTCATTCTGCTCGTATATCACCAAGTCGTCAGTGTTTACAAATAAATCCTTCGGAATATTATTTTCCTGACGAAAATAGTATAATAGGTGAACTCCACTTTCAGAAGGGTTGCCAACGCCAAGAAATCTAGTATTTTTGAGTTCTTCAAAGAATTCTGGCTCCAACACTTCAGGATCCAAAGTATTACCATTACGTTTTCTAATATCTCGGATTAATGGATATCTAATTTTATCCCTATATAACGTTCTTAATAAATTACGTATGTTATCTGCACTAAAATACATCATGCGAGATAACATATAAAGCGCATAGCTTTGATCTGTTTCATTTTTAAAGTTTCTCAGCCACGCTTCAATATGAGTTTTGAATGCTCTATTTTCCCATAAGGTAAAATTTAGAACCTCTATTCTCTTGTATATATCTTCTTTTGTTATATTCATTTTTAACTCCTCTATTTCTTAAATACTAAAACCCATTCACAAGAAATGGTACTTGCAGTTTGATTTCTTTTGGTCATTAAACCATAAGATTTAATATCATCTATCAACTTAAACTTAAGGTGCATGCCTTTTGACTGCAAATATGTGGTTAGATAATCTTGCGTATCAAAAGGACGGTCACAAACCGTATTATTACCGATTACAATCACCATATAACCACCTTTCTTTAGGACACGCATACTTTCGTCAAAGGCAAGTTTAATCTCATTTAGATAGTTACCTACAATATAAGCACGTTCGTATTTACCTTCTTTATAGAGAGATTCAAGCACCACATCAGCAGCTGATATGTCCGTCTTAACTTTCTGGTTAAAATCCGACTTGTGGTAATCTTCTCGTCCAATATTTTTACTGTTAAGTAAACGAATCTCTTCTGGCTGTTTTTTACCAAGCCAATAAAGATTCAACCATGACGATCGAATATATTTTTGAGCTCCAGCATAAGGGGGAGATGTTAAAATAAGATCAACAGACTCATCTCCTAATAATTGGGATCCTCCATAAGTATCTGTAAGTTTCCTCGCATCATTTGAAATAATTTCAGTAGTTATTCCTTTTTCTTTAATCCCAACTAATGACTCGATTCGTTTGATATTCAACTCACAGATTGCTTCAAATTTCTCAAGGACATCTATGCATTCAAGAGTTTTTAACTTGAATTCTATAGACTGCTTACGGTCTGGATTATTGATAAATCTTTCTGGATTTAGCTTCACTGGAACTGAAATATTAGGATCTGCAAAACTCACTTTCTTTATCATATTTGAAAAACAAAGCATAAAAAAACGTTTCTGCTCCTTATTCTCTATTCTTCCAATAACATCTTCCAAACGTGTTAATTGTAGGATCGTACTTGAAGAAAACCAGCGTTTGATATTATCAGTTTCGAAAGTTATCTCTTTCTTGCTTCTTCTAGCACTTGTTACTATAGAATTAAGAGTTGTATGCAATACCTCCGAAGGTATATATGTTGTTTTTACTTGTGATATCAGTACTGCTAATGGATTTGCATCAGCGCCAAGTGCATTTCTCCCCGATATATTTGCTTCTAGCATAACTGTACCCGTTCCGCAGAATGGATCAAGCACAATACCATTTTGGGGACAAAAGTAATTTGTTTGCAAAAAGAAATATGGTATATTGCATAACAACTTTGCTGGATATGAATGAATTAAATGAGAATATCTTTCACTGTTATTTAGTTCTGGCACCAGCTGTCGGAAGTTAATACGAATTGGCTCATTACGTTCTGCATAATCAGCACAGTATTGTTCTATTCTAAGCTCTATCTCTTCCATTCTCATATGCTCTTTCCCTTTCATATCATTCCTTATTAAAACTGCTGCTGCCGCAACCACTCGCTCATAAAGCGGTCGTAAATAATATACCCGCAAGGTGTCTGATAAACCAGTTCGTTGTCGAGCAATTTCTTCAACGAAGCACTGACACTGCTTGCTGCACGAAGCCGATGTCGGCTGATAAAGTCTCCCGCCAGCACCTCCTTGACGCACCCTTCGCGGGCGATAGCTTTCAATAGGCGCACATGACCGGCCGAATAAGCTTTCAGCAGATCTGCATACGAATAGCTTTGTTCGGAAACGATCTGTTCCGTAGCATACGCCACCAACCCCGTATCCACATCCCGATTATAGCCGTACAAGCGATTGAGAAGGCACTGGATATACCAAGTATGTCCATCAAATTTATCGTAAATCACATCGAAAACCTCACGGGGAAACTGCACGCCATGTTTAGCAAAGTGCGCAGCAGCGAAACAGGCATACGCCTCTCGATCAATGGAGCCAATAGTCAGCAGTTGCGTACTCTGATAGAACGGTCTTTTCGACGACGTGAACATCTCCTGCATCAGATGTTGCTTGCTGCCCGCAAAAATAAAGTTTACATTAGGCAAGAACTGGATATAGGAGCGCAACAGAGCCTCGATACCCTTTCCCGGATATTCGGCGATTTGCTGAAACTCGTCGATTGCAATATAGCATCGTTTCTCAGAAGAGCCCAGATAATCGAATATTTCTTTCAACGTACCCTCCTCCTCTTGGGGAGCTACGTCGATCGTCACTTTGGGGATGCCAGTTAGCTCATCAATAGTGAATACCGGACGACAACTGCGAATAAATTGTCCGATGCGGTTTAATGCTTTCTGAGGCGCGGTATCCAGTTTACCCAACACCGTATTGGCAAACAACCGCACGAAATCACCCATTGACTGCGTGGAGTAAATATCCATATAAAAGATGACAATATCCGGCTCCTGCTCTTTTAGGCGATAAAAGGCATGACGAATCAGACCGGTCTTGCCCATACGACGAGGAGCAATCAGCGTTACATTGCGCCCATTGTGGAGCGCATCGAGAATCGCGGATGTTTCCGTCTCACGGTCGCAAAAGAATTCAGGGCCGTGGTAGCCCGCTATCAGGAAAGGATTGTTCGGCTTCATTTTATTCCATCTAATCATTACGCGATCATCGTAACGCGAATATCGCAATAAAATATAAAACAGCCAAAGGATTCACTAAATAATTTACATCCAAATGAAAAGCAACTTTACTTTATCCTCGTATTCATATATACGTTCATTAAAGTAAAGTCAAAATAAGGGAAGAAAAGAGATGGCGGCGCCATGAAAATGGGTTCAGCCATTTTTCTTTTGGCTGCAAATCTTATAAGCAATCCGGATATGAAGGACCGTCCCCAACGGCCACTCCAATCAAGCTCCAAATACATCACTTGAAATCCGAAAATATCTGTGAATCCATCCTCGATTTTACAGCCCGTTTTGGCGAAATAAACCCCGACATGCTCTATCTTTGCAGACAGGGTCTGTCGGGGCTCAAAATGGCTATTTTTGCCTCTTTTCCCTCTGTTCGGAGAGAGTCGATGAAAAAAAACGTTAAATCTTAGATTTTTCGCAAAAAAACAAGTAAATTTTTGAGTAGTCTACCTTTTAAGTTATAAACCATTGATAATCAATGAGAATATGATGATGCGTCGGAAATTACAAGGTTATAGATATATTAGGACAAGAGTTGGAATATAATTATGAAGAACAAGTTGAAGCTTTTTGCAAAGAATCCTGTGATATTATTGAAAAATATCCAGATATTTCACATTCATTCAACATAATCTCAATCGAAAAAGTAAGTGAGAAAAACGGAAAAATCAAAGTATGGTATATACTAAACACATATAGCATATATAAAAGATATTTTAAATCAACAAAACATTATTTTATAACCACTCTAAATAATAAATATCCTATAGAAATTGATGCAAATAGATTTTATAGAGATAACCAAGTTAAATACAAAGAACAAGAGGAATTTTCCATAAATAGAAAAGAGGGAGAATTGTTAGCTTTCTCTTTTTCAAAGAACAGATACATCACAAAATATAAAAATGAGATACATTTTTATGAGAAAGGAAGATACCAGACCATCTTAAAAGAGTTATATAATTCGACTAAGTATAAGAACGCTTATTTTACAAGCGATGGAAAAACAATTGTCCTTAAAGATAATGATGAGTATCTATCATCATTCGGGTTGGAATCATTCCTATCTGAATCCTTTGATATACAAGGCATAGCATCATTTAGGAAAGATGCATACAATGGTTATAAGCCAGAAATTTTTTTCAACAAAACGAGCTCCCAAAAACCTGTTTGGCGAGACCCAATATCTTTATCCATTATAAACCCTAATAAAATATCCAACATTGAATATATTAGCCCAGACAATCTTTGGAGTGCAAAATCAAAAATTGATACCATTTATTATAATAGACTGACAGGTAAAAATCTCAAAAATGATGAATACTTGTTCTTGTGTAAAGTATTTGATTTCAAATGGAATTCTACTGATAAAGAAAAATCAATTATAATTGGTAAACGTAAAAAACTATACTTTTCAAGGAAAAAAGATGTAGAATCTCTTTTACGTGAGTCCAATATAAATGTATTTAATAATGAAGCAAAACTTAATGAATACATCGAAAACACAATAAAAAGATCATTGTTAGAAAACAAGATTTTACTAGCTTGTTTATCGAGAAGCATGACTATCTAGCATATTACAGTAAACAAGATACTCGAATTCAACGAGTTTTGATTGGTAGAAATGTATGGTTTTTAAACTATGTCTCATTTTCATACGACTCTCGTTATGTAGCATTTGGAGCTAAATTGCGTTCTGATGAATTCAGACATAGCGAAGAAGGCATCTTTGAGATTTACGATTTAGTAAAAAAGAATGTCATTTGCCGGATGGACAAAGAGAAACAAATACATGCTGTTTGGATGACATTATTTAGTAGATTAGGGGATGTTGCCTTTTATGATAGCCATTCTAATGTATACATTATCAAGGCTTCTTCTAATTATAAGAGCGTAGAGAAAATATATGGAAAAAGTTTACTATGCTTCAGCCCATCAGGAAAACATATTGCATTTTCAGATCAACGTTATATAAGTTATAAGTCTTGTCCTATGGGTTCATGGGGACATCAACCCTCAAGTAATATATACATTTATTCCGTAGATAACCTACAGTGTGCATTAGAATCTTTCAATGATTTTGGAGTGGGATTAAGAGGTGCAGCTCCATCTTCAAGAATGCATAGTGTAGCTGCTGCCGCCTTTTCCCAAGATGAAAAAAGACTTCTTGCTATTGGTGAAGATGGAGTCGTAGTTGTTAGAAATCTTAAACTAACGAATTTTCATAATCATAAATCAGGATCTATTTTAAAACCGCTTCATCATTATCTAAAAAAAAGTTACACACAATCCACAAAAGGAGATTCACTATTATAGCTCTTCATCAGGCGCCGACTTCTTATGCACCGCCTCTATCTTCTCGCAGCACTCTTTGAATACCTTTTCCAAAGAAGAGAGTGCATTGCCTAATTCTTCGATCATTTCATTCAAAGGATGGTCTGAAATATCGTAATTTTTAGATTTTTCACAATTATACTCATCCTCTAAGACGCATTCAGTTTTCTTTTTTATCAGCTTAGAACTAATATAATAGTTTTTTGCTAGGCCGTCTTTGTCCGTTATTACGCAGATGAAGAAATCTGTTACATCCATCTGAAACACATTGCAGATGTGTAAGAGAATATCCACTTTCAGGTTTCCACCTCTGGCCGCTTTCCCGACCGTATTTTTGTCTATACTTAAAATTCTTGCTGCTTCCTTATATGATATTTTATTACGTTGCAGATATTGGCGAAACCTCTCACCCGAATATCGAAACTGCATATGCAAACCTTCTGATTTTGCTCTCATAATCTATCCTTTTATAACCTTAATATATATCATTAATACACTTAATATCCATCTCCAGATAATATGCAACCTGAGCTTTCAATGTGTCTATACCAATAGCAATATCCTCCCTGCACCTATTGTTAGTTATTGCAGCAATCTCCAAAATGATTTTTATTTGTCTATGTCATGCATTTGTATAAAGTACATGATGAGCACAAAGATTATTTACACGAATATATGCCCTATCCTACCGGAAAGACATATCGTAAAACTATCGTGTATATGTGGCCGAATATGCAATATTTCACAGCACATAATATAGTATTGCTCGGTCTTACACACAACAGGGGCTGTGGCGAGTGTATCATTCAGCCACAGCCCCATTATAAATTATTACTATTCTCTCTTTTTAGTAGATACTATTATTTTGCAGTCGAAAGAGATACGAACGACTTAGTGATACCGCTATGCCTTCACTCTGACAGCATTCTGGCTATAACGGTTTATATCCGGCAAGTTTAGTCTATCTCTACGACCAAATAGCGTGACAAGCTCCAAAAATTACCTACATTGGTAATATTGAGTGTATAGAAGCCTTCGGCATCCTTTACAAGCTCATATGAACCTTGTGGATGCTTTGTAAGAATCTTGGCCTTCTTGCTCTCGAGGAAAATCGTTGTCAAGGTACGTTGATCGGCCGTAGTAAAGAAATTCACATCAAAGTCACCCTCCATGACCTTTGTTTTGCTAAACAGTCCGCCGCCCGATATAATGTTATGCTCGCGCAACTGATTACTGTTGGCATACACATAACGCACTTCGTTAAGAGCCATATCTTGCGAAGCTATAATAGCACTTTGCTCGTTTTGTATGCGTGAAAGGTCGGTAACTTGGCCTTTGAGCGTATCTACAGCAGCATCAAGTTCGGCAATACGTATATCGCGAGCAGCAAGAGCCGACTGCAAACCTACTATCATTGAGTCTTTTTCGGCTATCTGAGCGTTGAGGTTATCAATGGCTTTTTTAAGAGCGGCTGAGTTTGAATTACTATTCCGAAGACGTTGCTCAAGCTCGGCAATACGCTCTTTATTGCGTTGCAGCGTATTGGATATAAGTTCTATATCGCGTTTTACACGCTCCTGAGTAGACAGTGTCATCTCGCCAGTTTCGTTTTGTTGTTGTATGACGAAATTCTCGGCTTGCTTGATGCTTTGCATGTCTGTCTCAATGTCGGCAATAAAGCTGATCATCTCTTCATAGCCGTTACGCATCTCGGCATTGGCCTGTAGCAACGAATCGTTGGTTTGTTGCAGTGCAATCATCTCGGGTGAATTGGCATTATGCGTACATGCCCCTAAAAACAAAATCCCTGCAGACAGGGTTAATAACTGAAGTTTTTTC
Source organism: uncultured Porphyromonadaceae bacterium (assembly GCA_900538705.1). Classification (GTDB taxonomy): domain Bacteria; phylum Bacteroidota; class Bacteroidia; order Bacteroidales; family Barnesiellaceae_A; genus Barnesiella_A. The sequence continues at coordinate 1,030,753 of UPZG01000001.1, read as the reverse complement.
ATACTCGTCATTATTTATTGGTTAAACTCGTTTTTTCTTTCAGCTCGGCATACTTGTCTTTTTTAGTACGAGGCTGCTCAGGTAAGCCTTCTACCAAAATGACAATCTCACCTTTCGGTTCGTTCTGACTATAATACAGCGTAAGTTCGGCAAGAGTACCTCGTCGTGTCTCAGCATGTACTTTTGAAATTTCGCGGCAGACTGCAGCCTGACGCTCTTCGCCAAATACCTCAGCAAACTGTTTGAGAGTTTTCACTAACCGATAGGGCGACTCATAAAACACCATAGTACGCTCCTCTCCGGCAAGTGCTTCGAGGCGTGTAGCACGGCCTTTTTTCTGCGGCAAAAAGCCCTCAAAGCAAAAGCGATCGTTGGGCAAGCCCGACATGACTAAGGCCGGTACAAATGCTGTAGCTCCGGGCAAACACTCGACCTCGACACCGGCACGACAGCAAGCTCGTACCAGTAAGAAACCTGGATCGGAAATGGCTGGTGTACCGGCATCGGTAATAAGTGCAATAGTCTCTCCTGCCTGCAAACGCTTTACAATGGCATCGACAGTTTCATGTTCATTAAACTTATGGTGCGACTGCAACCGTGCCTGTATATCGTAATGTTTGAGTAAGATGCTACTTGTACGAGTATCCTCAGCAAGAATACAATCGACTTCGCGTAACACGCGTAATGCACGAAGTGTCATATCCTCGAGGTTTCCTACCGGTGTGGGAACAAGATACAGTTTGGCCATCTCCTATATTGTTTACTGTTTAAAATGTTTTTCTACCAATGCCAGGAACTCTTTCACAACCGGGTCTTCGTCATCCCAACCCATGTCGTTCAGCAAGTATTCGCGAGCTTCGCCATAATCGCTCATGGTGTCTATCAATGCCAGGGTTTCGGTCATACGCACATCGCTGTTACCAAACAATTCACGACGGAAGCGGAAACGGTCGTTCAAACTAATGGCACGACGCAACTCTTTGGCCCGGCGCACACTCATCATTTCGCCTACGGTCATGTTGGTATCGGCAGTGACTTCATTATCATCAAATGGCTCACCCATGTTATATACTTGTTGCTCCTCATCTATATTGTTAGCCTCATCAGAGATATCGGCAGAAATATCCACATCGTCTTTCGCGGTATCCAACACTTGAGGTGCTTCATCGAGACACTCGGGCTCTGTATCTGATTCTTGTTCTTTTTCATCTTCATCCTCAACGACAAGAGGAACTTCTCCTATAGAAGTATTCTCGGGGAATTCTTCCATATCAACCTCTATGGTATCCATCTCTGTATCGACCGGAATAAACGGGATGTCATTAACTGTCTCATTGAGGTGTTCGTCTGTCGACGAAGAAGCATCAGCTTCCGGAATTTCCAAGTTTTCGTCGGGCAAATCTATTTCTAACGGCATATTGTCGATAGGCAGTGCTGCAACATTGTCGGTATTGTCGGCTAATTCTGCTTGAGCTTTCTTCTCTTCCCAAACACTCTCTTCGGTTGTTTGTCCATTTACCCATTCTTCATATCCATCTGGCACCTTCACTTCACAAGGAGCAGCATCATGGCGCCACTGTTGTATATATGAGGTGATATGCCCCGACTTTTCCATAGCAAGTTTATACAACACGTCGGGAGTATCTTTTCCGCCGCGTTCTATCACAATAATCAAGTCGCGCAACTCTGTAAGTTGCTCTACTACATAATCGGCGTATTCTTTATTATTCATATTATCAAATACAATCTATTTGCAAAAATAGGTATATTTATGACAGCCTCAGTAAGCTGCGGCATTTTTTATTATAAACGATTTTTTATGCTCATGTTACGATAGTCAGTTCTTATATTTTACTGCAGAACTGTTATCGAAAAAAGGTGTAAACAACACACCTTCGCACGTGTTTGGTCTGTGAATGTCTACGACGGGACTTACCCCTGCCAGCAGACGGAACAGAGCCTCATGCCCATTTTCGAGTTTATACTGCATCTCTTCATCATATATAGGTATAACCTGATAAAAATTGACCTTATCGCCATCGGGTAAAGTGACATAAGAAGCCTCGCGAGGGAAATTTTGCAAGTCAGACAGAATATACCCTGTGAGACGTGTATTCTCGGCAAGAGGCTTGCCATAAGGTATGGTGTGTCCTTTTGCTAAGAAAGTATCATGGTTGCCCGGCAAACGGGACAACACCTTCAACGCATAGATAGGCCAATAGTCCTTATCATCGAGACTTTGTATATTCCAATCGGGCGGCAAACACATTACCAACTCAGCTCTTCCCCATTCTCCTTCCGGCATATCATCGGGAAGATTCATAACATGAGCGCCCATACCAAGCGTCACTAACGTATAGTAATTTCGTTGTGGTGTGGGAGATATGACGTAAATATCTATGTGCAAATCGGGCGATATTTTTTCATGAAACACACCTGCACAAACGCCCATATACTTATTTATATGCCTATCTACGACAAGCATCTCATCCCTACTATAAGTCTCGGGAAAATAGTTATCCTGTTCCATCGAGTTTATCTCAAAATCGGGCGTAAAGTATATTTGTAGCAAGTCGCTATCGGGCTCGTCAGTTCTCTTAAAATAGATTTCAAAACTACGGTCTATATTGACATCGATAGAGTGAAGATGTAAATCGGCCACATTTATCTCATGTCGCGACTTTTCGTCTATCCAATGGCACGCCTCTTCTACCAAATGGTCTATCGAACTGCGTAAACGAGCTACCCACTCTACATCAAACTTCGATAAACCGGCTTCGTTCATTATAAAACGAAGGCTTACGTCACGGGCTGCCAAAGGAATAGTACAACTACAGAAAAAGGCATCATTGCTCAATGTCATCGGTGGTAATATCTTTTTTATCTTTTCTAAATTGAGGGTATCACATAAAATAGTCGAAACCGACAAAGCCTTAGCTCGGCGTTCTTCATCCATATCGGTATTGGTAACATCATGCAACTTGGCATCGGCATCTGGCGATATGTAATGATTTTCCATCACATCGAGGGGATATCCTGCCTCTATTTCTCGCCTGCGCTGCAAGAATTCATAGTCGCCAGGTACCAACTCCAATCCCCGCTCTACGGCTTGTAACGCCCCACTCTTATCGCCATGATGAGCTCTCAGAGCCGACAGTATAAGCCATCCCCACGGATAGTCGGGTTCTTGCCGCACGCCTTCCTCGGCATATTTCAAGGCCTCATCAATACGCCCCAAATACATCAATGAAACGGCATACCGATAGTACCATGCTCCACACCCGGCTGCAAGGTCTTCTACATCACTCAACCATTTTACCGAACTTACATAACGCAAGTAGTCGTCAAGATTATTATTGGCATACGATATCCATAAGGCTATATCAAGGTCGTGGCAAGCCTCTTCTTGCGTAAAATCACCTTTTTCGATACCGTCATTTATAAAATCTAATATCGTATTTATTATTGCATACATCTCCCCTGCATCATCCAACTGTTTCAGTCGGTCTAATACCTCGGGTGTAAGAATCGTTTGACTCATAACTCTAATTTGACTGATTTTATTTTACGAATACACCGGCATTGCTCATGGTGTAGATTGTATCACACTCTGCTGTATAAATCTCTATATAGTCGAACACTATCTTCAACGAATCATTGCCTACAACAAACAATGATATATCTTTGGACGACTCATTGTTACTATACGCTTGCTCCAGATGCTTTAAGTGTGGCGCCAGATGCTTCTCCATGTCGAAAGTATACAGCAATATATTGCTATCGTCATACAACTCATAAACGTTTTGCTTCATTACATCATGATAGGCCTTGCCATCGATAAAATTGCTCTTTACCTGATAAAAGTTCTTATATCCCGATACATTGACAGGCTGACTGAAATCGCGGTACACGCGGAATGATGGCGTGACAACCTCTTCCATCGGATAGTCGGTATCGTCGCAGAAAACAGCATACACATCTACCTCTCCCGTCCAACGTCTTGCCACCTCTTCGCGGCCCAAAACGTTGCACAAATAGAGATATGAAGCTTTCAGTTCCTTGGCAGCATCGCCTGTCGTAACAGGCAGATTTTCCTTGAGCTTACCGCGTGCACCATCCCATACACCGAGAGCTACAGCATAGTGTTCGAGACGATTCGCTTGCGACCATATACCTATACTGCGTGCCGATATACCGGGGATAAACGTAAACACCAAGATTATCACTATGGCCACAGTAAACATAAGTCTGTAACTACTCAACCTTTTTATCGACAAAGAAATGATATAATATGTCATTACAAATCCGGCTACACAAAGATAAACACGAGCTTCGGTAAATCCGTACTCGGCAATACGATGCCCTACACCTACCCAAAACAAAATAATGACAGGTATTCCTATTAATCCAAACCAATTATAATACCACTTGAAGATATTTCGCGACAATAAATGCTGCATGACCTGCCCTACCATTGCCACGATGACAAAAGCCAATACCATATATGCAAGACCGCCCTTGGGCAGCTCCCAATTTACCACAATCGTCACAATATATACATATAGTACAATTGTATATATGACAAGCGCCGGCGACAAAATGTAATTGAGCATAAAACTGCCGAATTTGCCCATCGTTGGGCTCTCGTCGCTTATGGACTGTCGCAAGGCACAAAATACCAACGGTATAAATATCAATAGTATTCCCAAGAACAAGTGAATATACGAATCTGAGAAATTGATTCCGAAAATATATTCGAGAGAAACCATAATCAATGCCAGCATTATGTATAGGAATGCACCCGAGGCAACAGCTCGCACCATGCGCAATACCATATTGGCCGCATCGCAAGCAAAAAGTTTATCGGTCGACCTGCCATATACTACCAACAATAAAAAGAAAGCCGCTATGCCGGTAAATCCATATCCCCATGGATAGAATGGTTGCAGGTCGACAAAAAAGAACGGGACAAAAAAGAGATACGACAGCCAATATATCCACCTATATTTTCCATCGGCCAAACGATGTAGTGTATATGTAAGCACAAAAAACACAGGGAAGAGCAGCAACACATTAAACACAGACTCTTTATTATCAGCCACACAACGATAATAAATGACAAAGAATGTGACACCCAACAATAACTCTATCGGATAGTGCCTTACAACCTCATACAATGATGTCTTTATCTTACTCAATACATTTGTTTTCATACAATACTGTTTTTAGAATTTAGAATATGGTTCGCAGCAGTTTCTCATATTGCGCACGTACCTGTGCATGACGGCAGGTATGGTTATTACACATCAACACCACGGCATAGGCAGTACCGGCATTCATATAATAACCTGCATAGCAAAGTACCCCACCCATACTGCCACTTTTCAGGCGCAATATACCGGGTAACTTCTGTCGTGCCATAAAAGACCTGACCGACCCCTCACGTCCTGCCTCAGGAAAGGCCGAGACAAACGCGGCTCCCAACTGGGGCATACGGTATGTCTGTGATAAGAGTGATGCCAAGAAATAGGGAGTAACGGCATTCTTGCGAGCCAAACCACTACCGTCGTAGAGTTGCATAGCCTCAGTGTCGAGCCCGGCTTTTTTCCATATATCGCGCTCTATTGCCAGTGCTGTCGACACTGTAGCTACCGTATCTTGCGACAACGCTACATATCGCAACATCGCCTCGGCATAGAGATTATCGCTATGGTGCAACATCGTCTCTACCATCTGCAATAACTCTTCCGACGGATAACTACACAAGTTTGATGTAGCTACAGGAACAGGCTTTTGCTCCTCTTGTAATAAACGGTCGGTCACTGCATGTCCGGCAACAAATATATGTGCAGCCTGTAAACGCGCCTTTACATCGCATGCCAATGTAAGCGGCGGGTCGGTCATGGAGCACGGTAAGACGAACTTCTCGCGGTGCGCCGGGACAATACCCGACAAAACACACTGCTCGGCATATGGTACGACCGATACGAACGACGAATCTTTTTGCCCTACTACAAGATGATTGTGATATGTTACAGGTGCAACCGTCGCCGATGTGCCAAGTATATGAGGTTGAGTACCCTCTGCACCTGTACGCAGATAGAGGTCGTAACTGTTTCCCTTATAGTTGATGCCATAACATCCCGCGCCATAATACCACCCCAAGTCTTCAGCCAACCACTGAGAAGATGTCTCTGTGGCACATAGTGAGGCATCGGCAACAATATTACCAGCTACGGAACGAATCCCAGCCCAGCTGACAGCCTCGACAATCGTATCAAGAAATGCACCGGTCGGCCGTAAGGCATAATCGTTGGCCAGAGAGGGGTCAATGCAACCCCGTATCACTATGTCGCCTTGTAATACACCATCATTATCTATGTAACCGGTATATCCTACTCGGGTATACCACCGGGCAGTATCGGGATAGAGTTGTAAGAGCGTTGCGGCTGTAACAATCTTAGTGAGCGAAGCCGGTGTAAAAGCGATATGTTCGTTATAACCGGTTAATACTCTCCCTGTTGACACCTTCATGACACACACGCCCACCGACGCATGACGCATACCCTTTTGCGAAAAAAGTGAAGAATAATCGACTTGCCTTACATTCTGCGACCATCCGTTAACCCATGCTGCCGACAGAAGAAATAAAAGGACACATATATACCTGTTCATAAAAAGTTTCGTTGCCTGTCTGTTTCACAAATCTGCACTTATACAACTATCATTTAACAAAGATAATGCATTGCATAGAAAAACAAAAGCATTTTACTTGGCAAATAGGAATCGGCAATCGGCATATCATTAAATTTATGTAAATCAGAATATTACAAAGTATTAAAAGCTCTTTGAAAAATTAAAAACTACTATTTTTAGTTTATTAACTAAATAAATTAGTTTATCAACTAAATATTTTAGTTCTTTGCATCAGAAAGAACACAGCGCATCATCATACCGATTGCGAAGGGACTTTCCATAACAAAAGATAGTAATATGAAAACGAATGAACTTACAGCCAAAGAAGAGGAGTTGATGCGATTCTTCTGGGAACACGGACCACTATTCGTGAAAGAGATACTCGATTTCTATGATGAACCCAAACCCCACTTCAACACACTATCGACCATTGTACGAGGGCTCGAAGAGAAAGGGTTCGTCGCTCACAAGGCATACGGCAAAACCTACCAGTATTATGCAACCGTAAGCCCGGGCGATGTAGGTAAACGCTCGTTACGCAATCTTGTAAACAAATACTTCAACAATTCGTACCTTGGAGTAGTATCGTCGCTAGTAAAAGAAGAAAACATTACTCTCGACGAATTGCGTTCGCTCATAGCCGCCGTAGAAGAAGCTCATCACAAAGAAAAAGAGTAATGCCATGGGAACATTCGTCGCATACACATTTGTAGTCGGGATTATACTGCTTGCCCTATATGCAGTATATAAACTATTACTCGAGAAAGAAACATTTCACCGCTTCAATCGCATATTTGTTCTATCGAGCTACATAGCGTCGCTCGTAGCCGGAATCATATATGTAACCGCACATCGTCAGCAAGAGATTACATTGCCTGCCATGAAGATTATATATAACAGCTCATACGTCGCAACAACGCCCACTTCTATCGACCATGCCGCTTATCTAAACCATGTGTTGACAGAGTGGGCTATCATGGCAGTCGTTATACTTTACATAGCAGGCTTACTTTTTTTTATAGCACGCGAAGTTTTTATATGGTATCGCATGTACCGTATCATACACAAAGGGCTACGCAGCTACACAACAAACGGCTGGCAATTGGTCTTACACAACGATAACAACTTAGCACCATTCAGTTGGTATCGTTACATCGTCATGTCGCAACACGATTACGAAACAGCGGGCGACATCATCATAGCTCACGAAGAGCAGCATCTGCAATGTCATCATTGGATAGACCTGCTTGCCGCCGAAACTGCCTCGATATTGCTTTGGTATAATCCGGCCGGATGGTTAATGCGTAACGAACTGCAAAGTATTCACGAATACGAAGCCGATGAAGCAGTTCTCAACAGTGGAATAGATGCCCATACATATCAACTATTACTTATTAAAAAGGCTGTCGGCACAAGATTCCCGTCCATAGCCAACAGCCTAAATCACAGCAACCTAAAAAAACGTATTACTATGATGTTACGTAAAAAATCGAATCAAAAGACACAATGGCGCGCCCTTGCTGCGCTTCCTGCCCTGGGCTTGGCTGCCCTCTTGCTTTCTACACCGGTAATTGCCGATGGACTGCAAAATGTTTCAACTGCCGAAATTACAAAAAAGAATGTAAATGAAGACAGTCAACAACAACATAATAATGTAATAACCATATCGTCCGAGTCAACCGACGATACTAAAGGCTCTTCAAAGGATGCCTATGTCAGCTATGTCTATACATCGCAAAACGACAGCATCTCGCTGCAAAGAAATATTAAGTTCGATGCCAACGACACCTCCAACGTACAGATTTTCGTCAACGGCAAACCGATATCACGAGAAAAATTAAATGAAATTTCGCCCGATGACATTAAAAACATCAACGTAAACAAATTCGATAACGGGAACAAGGTTATTTCTATCGTTCTCAAAGATAGCGATACAGCCATCGACGATATAGTTGTCGTTGGATATAAGGATAACAAGCTACCCGACACAAAAGGGAAAGTAATATCCATAAGAAGTGCAAACGCTACAGACTCTACTTCCGTCCGTGTTTTGGAGGTAAAATCGGGCGATACGAAGACTATTTCTATCTCCAACGGCACAACCCCGCTTTCCACTGCCGAACCTGTTTATGTAGTAGACGGCAAAAAAGTTAAAGACATAAACAATATAAAAGTCGAAGATATAGAGTCTGTTACTGTATTTAAAGACTCTTCTGAAATCGTAAAGCAATACGATGCCTTAGGCAAAGGCCTTATATTCATAAGCCTGAGAAAGAAATAATCCGTAAACGGGCATCGATACATAAGGGGATGTGATACGTAATACTGCGTTCACATCCTCTTTGTATATAAAAATACTCGACAAGCACTCCAGTACTATATTGTACGACCTACCCGCGTTTACACTATCTTTGCAAAAAATATTGATATGGCAATTATAGAAATATCATCGTTACAACACCCGGGCGTGGAGCTGTTTGGTACGTTGACCGAGGCTCAATTACGCAACCGCATAGAGCCTGACAAAGGCATATTTATAGCTGAAAGTCCCAAAGTAATACATGTTGCATTGACAGCCGGTTATGAGCCTGTTGCTCTACTGTGCGAACGACGACATATAGAAGGAGATGCTGCCGAGATAATACGCCGGTGTCCTCACATACCTGTTTATACAGGTAGCCGCGAACTATTGGCACAACTCACAGGCTATACTCTCACACGAGGTGTATTATGTGCCATGCGTCGGCGACACCTGCCTACCGTCGAGGAGGTGTGCCACCAATCAAGTCGGGTTGTTGTGATAAAAGGCGTAGTAGACACCACCAACATTGGGGCAATATTCCGCTCGGCTGCCGCCTTGGGAATTGACGGCGTACTGCTCACCCCCGACACGTGCGACCCTTTGAACCGGCGTGCCGTACGAGTCTCTATGGGTACAGTATTTCTTGTGCCATGGACGTGGATGTCTGCACCCCTCACCGACTTACATAACTACGGTTTCCGTACCGTAGCTATGGCTCTCACAGACCGTTCGTTGCCTATTGATGACCCCATCATTGCAAAAGAACCACGACTGGCTATCATTATGGGTACAGAAGGAGACGGACTGCCCCACTCCGTCATTACCGAAGCCGACTATGTGGCACGTATTCCTATGTCGCACGGTGTAGACTCGCTCAATGTGGCAGCAGCATCGGCCGTCGCCTTTTGGGAATTACGTCGCCGAGAAAAATAGGAAACACAACAATAAAATAAGAGCAAATCTCAATCGCCCAAACGTTTCAGAATATTATAGGCAGCCATAACGCCCAACTCACCGGCTTTTGACAAGTCGGCACGTCCTTTGGCCTCGTCGCCTGCTTTGAGATATGCCAATCCGCGATTGAAATAGGCCGCAGCCAGGTCGGGTTGCAAACGCAATGCATCGGTATAGTCGGCTATAGCAGAAGCTACATCTTGTTGTGCAAAATAGAGATTTCCTCTGTTGTAATAAGCATAATAGAACCGGGGTGAAAGCTCCAATACACGGGCCAGGTCGCGGAAGATAAGCTCATATTCCACAGCCTCGGGATTGAGCTGCAACGGCATTCCTGTTGTCGACGGAACCGAGGACTGCGCATTCGAGTCGGCCTGCTGGCGACGACGATATTCCACATATTTATAACGTACTACCGCCCGCTCGAAGTACGCCAACATCAATTGGGGGCTCTGCTCTATGACTCGGTCGAGGTCGGCTATGGCACCGGCATAGTCCTGTATAAGCATCATATCGATAGCCCGTCCAAAGTATGCCAAAGGATCGGGAGTAGTAAGGGTATCTATGTAGCGGTCGTAACGGTTGATAGACAAGAAGCGTTCGTTGATTTGCGATGTGGTAAGTATAGCCTCATCATTGGTAAGCACCAGGCGATAAGGGAATGCTTGCAAATTGTTGAGATAATCGAGTTCATCGGAGAAGAAGTTAGACGGACGCAACTCATTGGGACGCTCGTAATAGGTAAGCACAAACATGGGTTGCATGCTAACACGTACATTACGGTCTTGCACACGCCCGCGCACTTGGCTTTCGTATTTAGGGGCAAAAGCCTCGCTTGCATCGTTGTCGGCAACAAGCAAACGGTCAAATTTATTGATATTCTTGTCCGACTCGGTACGTTCGGCCTTCTTGGCAGCACTTTCGGCAGCCTCAATGGCATAATTAGGATCTTGTTTGGCCTTTTCTTGCAGAGCATAAGCCTTATTAAAATCAGCCTCACCGCCACGCAAGTCGCCCAGTTTACGTTTAGCCTCCGACCGTGCATACAAGCCTCCAATATAATCGGGATATACATCCAGTACAGCATCGTAATCGGCAATAGCGTTGGTATACTGTCCCAAGATGTCATAAAGTATAGCACGATTGTAACGAGCAAAATAGTTGTCGGGCTCGCGAGTAAGCACAGCCGTAAAGTCATCGATAGCACGGTTACGGTCACCCACCTGCATACGCAGCAAACCACGGTTATAATGAGCCATCACATTGCCTGGATCTATGATAAGCACGTAATCATAATCGGCCATAGCACCACGCAAATCGTCCATATAATAACGCACCAAAGCGCGGTTGATATATGCCGTAGGCGACTGGGGCTCGAGCCGCACAGCCATATTCATATCTTCCAATGCACCGGCATAGTCGGCATCGTGCTTCATACGTATATGAGCCCTTATCTGATAGGCCGGTGACATGTTTTTATCGTGTTCTATCGCCTTATCTACATCGGCACGAGCCGCGATGGTATCGCCTCGCATAAGATTAAACTGACTGCGCGAAAGGTAAGCCGGAGCATACGACGGGTATTGAGCAAAAAGTGCCACATAGGTCGAGTCGGCAGCCGAATAATCCTCGATTTGCACCTCGGCAATGGCAAGATTCATCAACATGGGACGGTCGTGCGGCTCATATTCAAGTCCCTGCTTATAATCTGCGATAGCACCTTCATAATTCTCCATGTTTTGACGTGCTATACCTCGTACCTGGTAAGCATCGACCATATAGGGGTTGCGGTCGATACAAGCTGTGGCATCGGCCTCTGCGCCACGAAAATCATCGAGGTTAAGCTTAGCTACAGCACGGTAAAAATATGGATCTGCCCAATAGGGCTTTGCCTTTATGACCTGATTGAAATATTGTATAGAAAGCACATAATCCTCAAAATAGAGCGCATTACGTCCTATGTTCATCACCCTATCGGTATTGATTTGTGCAACTGTCGGAATAGCCGTCAGACAGAAAAAAAATAAAAGAATACGATATATGAGAGGCCTCATTTCAACCATCGAAGTTATATGGTGACAAAAGTAAATAAATAATACGACTTGCCGCAATGGCATGACGTATTTTTCATTTTTTTTCTTTGTTATAACGGCTCCTGCTGCCGTCGCAACAAAAGCTTCTGCCAATTGTTGTTTCATTACTACATATGAGATGCAAAAAAAGGATACGAGATGCATAAAAAAGATAATATTGTGCCTCAGGTCACTTATTTGCACTATCTTCGCATAAATTATTAATTGGAAATGACAATGAAATGTAACTTTCTCATCGGCACGCTATGCCTTGCTGCCTTGCTTGCCACCACATCGTGCAAAACCACTCGAAAGATGCAACAAACCACATCGCAAGAATCTTTCAGCGACGACACTCGTAACACCCTACATAACACGACTGTATTACCCGACAGCCTGCTCAACGGCGAATGGCTCTTCACTGAAGCTTGCGGGAAACCGGTAATAGGCGATAAAACCGTACAGATTACATTCGACATAGCTACCAGCCGCATTTTCGGTAATAACGGATGTAACGTATTCAACGGGGCTTTAATATTGGGCGATGGCACAGCTTTATCGTTTGGCGAGTGTATCACTACCATGATGGCTTGCCGTCCTGAAGTTACTGACCGCAATGTAATGGAAGCATTAAATTCTACAACGCACTATGCTGTTACTGAACAAACAAAGGAGAAGTTGACAATAGTCCTCCTCAACAGTGAAGGTATGCCGGTAGCTACTCTGTCGCGACAAATGCGAGAATTGCTCAACGGGCATTGGGATATCATAGAGGTAGACGGGAAAAAAATAATAGATGCTGAAGAGATGCCTTCGATTGTGTTAGACATTACGACACAGAAAATTACCGGCAACTCAGGCTGCAACCTTCTGAACGGTACCATAGTGTATGACAACACCAATGTAAACAATGGCATCCAGTTTGACCAAATTGCCTCGACGCGCCGCATGTGTTCGCCCGAAGCAATGAAGATTGAAGATGCCGTGTTGAATGCGCTGAACGACGTAGATGCATTCCGCATTATCAACAACACTCATATAGGGCTGTATCGAATACCCGAGAAAAGCAATCTTCTGGTTTTGCGTCGTAAATAAGGACAAATATATCAACAACTAACGAAACAGCCCGTAGAGGTTCTCTACGGGCTGTTTCGTTTACTATGCTTATTGTGTCGACTTACGTTCAGGCACTACATCCATGTTTCATAAAACTACACATTATGCCTTTATCTATACACAATAAGAGGCGCTTTTCATCATCATTTCATACTGCCGCGAATATTTAACGCACTCAATCATTAGTAAGATATGCAGGAGCAGGCAAGTGCATACCGGCTATGGTGAGCTTATTGTCACGGGCATATTGCATAAGGCGTCGACGAGTCTCTACAGCCTTTGTCTTATCCATATCATACGAAGCACAATACTCGGGATAAGGTATTTGCAAAGCGGCTCCATGCATAAGGTCGCCTACTATCAACAGGCTGCCTACCTGGTATGCTGTATGTCCGGGTGTATGCCCTGTTGCATCTATTGTACATACTCCACCTGGCAAGGTATCACCAAAAGCAAAGAGGTGCAGATGCTCCTTGTAGGCTTCCATTGTAGCAACAGCTTGTGCATTCTGGTCTGCAGGCATCTGCATCCACGCATCATACTCGGCCTTTGCAAGATAGACTTCGGCATTTGGGAAAACGACGCTGTCGCCACACATCATACCACCTATGTGGTCGCCGTGCAGATGGGTAAGATAGAGATAACGTACATCGGCGGGTGTCAATCCTATGGCTTGTAACCGTTCCATAAGCTTGCCATCAGGAGCGCCTATACCGGTGTCAAACAAAATATGTTCACCGTTGGCCTCTACCCAAAAGGCACTGATAGTCGAGGGTATGCCGTCTTGCAAATCGAGGCGCTCTATAAGCGTGTCGGGAGCATCGGCAAAGAGAGTACGAGGCATCAATTTTTCTTGTGCATTGTCTTGCAGCCAAACAGCAGTCACATCATCGAGCGGCAAAATTTCTACGCCTTCTACTGCCACCGTATCGGTAGCCGCAACATCTTGCTGGGTTGCATCTTTTTTACCGGAACACGAAGCCAGAGCCATTGCCAAGGCAACAATCATTCCTGTCGATTTTACTAAATAGGTGTTCATGTCGTTAATTTTTTGGGGTTGTGTTTGAGAAATAGTATCCTATGTAACAAGGTTTTAGTCATATCCCTTTTGCTATTCAAAAAAGTACATGGGCCAAAATTTAACCAATATAATTGAATTTACAAATGACCTGGCTCTATTCAACCCTTCGTCATCAAATCATATTCTCATCACATCCCCATGTCGTAAAAAAGCCGTACACCTTTCGGGGAGTACGGCTTTATATTTTGAGAAAGAAGACTATTATTCTTCTTCGTCGTCATCTTCCTCTTTCATATTGTGGAATACATTCTGAACGTCTTCATCTTCTTCGATACGCTCCAATAACTTTTCGATAGAAGCACGTTGCTCGGCATCGAGTTCCTTCACGTCATTGGGAATGCGCACAAACTCTGAGCTGATGATTTCAAAGCCGTTATCCTCAAGATACTTTTGGATGTCGTTATACGACTCGAACGAACCATAGAGAACAACCTCATCGTCATCGGCTTCAACCTCATCTACTCCATAGTCTATCAACTCCAGCTCAAGGTCTTCAAGCGAAATACCCTCCTTGGGTTTGATATGGAATACACATTTGTGCTCAAACAGGAATGACAACGAACCCGTTGTACCCAAAGAGCCACCGGCTTTATTGAAGTAACTACGTATATTGGCTACCGTACGGGTATGATTGTCGGTTGCTGTCTCTATAACAATAGCAATTCCATAAGGTCCGTATCCTTCATATACAAGTTCTTTGAAGTCGCCGGCATCTTTATCGGTAGCTTTCTTGATAGCACGCTCTACATTATCCTTGGGCATGTTGGCTGCTTTGGCATTTTGCATCAAAGCACGCAAGCGAGGGTTACCGTTAGGATCGGGACCTCCGGCCTTTACGGCGATGGTTATTTCTTTTCCTATTTTGGTAAATGTGCGAGACATGTTGCCCCAGCGTTTCAATTTTCTGGCTTTGCGGTATTCAAAAGCTCTTCCCATATTTTTCTGTTTTACTAAATTATATTTTAACTAAGATTTCATTTATCGCAACTGTGCTCCCAGCTGTTGTGAATAAGCTGCTATCAGCTTATTCATAACACCATCTATTTGTTTGTCGGTAAGGGTCTTGTCATCATCCTGCAAGAAGAACGAGACAGCATACGATTTCTTGCCTGCAGGCAACTTGTCACCCTCGTAAACATCGAAAAGCAACACTTCTCGCAACAGCTTGCGGTCGGTAGCATGTGCTACTCGCTCTATATCGGCAAACGTCACTGCATTGTCTACGAGCAATGCCAAGTCTCGTTTCACCGACTGGTACTTGGGCAATTCGGTAAACGTTACTTTATGGTGCAATGCAAGATGCAGCATATTATCCCACAAAAGTTCGGCATAGAAAACATCGGCATCTATATCGGCTTTCTTCAGTAACTTGCGGTTTACGATACCCACATGTCCCAGCAATTTGCCGCCACGGGTCATTATCTGTAAAGCTGCAGAGTAAAGATCGTCCGATATTTGTGTTATCACCATTTCATTGTGCGATATACCCATACGGGCAAAGATATTCTCTACATAAGCTTTCAGCTCAAAGACACTCGATTTCTCGTCTGGGTGTGCCCAGCTGCCCGATACCCGATTGCCTGTAAGCCACAAGGCCAAGTGTTTCTCCTCGGAATATGCCGCAGTAAGATTACTGTCGGATGTCTTGTCGGCATCATAGAAATAGCAACTGCCAAACTCATAGAAGCGCACATCGGGATGACGGCGGTTGATGTTGCGGGCTATGCTCTCCAAGCCACCGAACAACAAGGTCTGACGCATTACGCCAAGGTCGCTACTGAGAGGATTAAGCAATCGTACAAAACGGTCGGGCGAGAAGTTACCACAACCTTCGTAAAGCGAAGCCGCGGTAAACGAATTGCACATAATCTCGTTGAAGCCGCATCCTGTCAGCTGCTCCGATATGATGTTTTGCAAATGGTGACTTTGGTCGGTAACAGTCTTATATGACAAATTGGCATGAAGTGCATCGGTAAACTCCACATTGTTGTAGCCGTAAATGCGCAACAAGTCTTCAATGACGTCTACCTCGCGTTGTACATCCACCCTATATGTGGGGACAAGCAACTGCAGAGCCTCGTCAGTCTCACCGGTAATTTTCATTTCGAGACTCTTCAAAATAGATTTTATTGTCTCGGCCGGTATCTTCTTTCCTATAAGTTTGTCTACTTTATCATAGGTAAGAGTAACAGGGAATGGAGGGAATCCCTCGGGACGTGTATCGACAATCTCTCCACAAATCGTACCACCTGCCAGTTCCTTCACCATCAGAGCAGCCAGCTTCAGTACATACACCAAATTGTTATTGTCTATGCCACGTTCATAGCGGAACGAAGCATCGGTGCTGAGCCCTTGACGACGTGCCGTCTTACGCACCCAGGTAGGATTGAAATAGGCCGATTCGAGGAATATATCGGTAGTAGCCTCCGTTACGCCCGACTTCAGACCACCAAATACGCCGGCTATACACATAGGCTCCTCAACATTGCATATCATAAGGTCTTTATCGGTGAGGGTTCGCTCTACACCATCGAGGGTGACAAATTTTGTACCATTCTCTACAGTACGTACAACCACTTTACCGCCTTTTATCTGATTCAAATCGAAGCAGTGCAAGGGTTGGCACATGGCATGCAGCAGATAGTTGGTAATATCTACAATATTATTTATAGGATGCAAGCCTATGTTTTGTAACCGTTTCTTCAGCCACTCGGGGCTTTCGGCCACCTTGACGCCACGAATTGTCAATCCGGCATAGCGCGGACAAGCCTCGGTATTACGTACCTCTACCGCAATAGCTCCATCGAGCGTATCTACCTTGAAGTTATCTACTGAGGGGCGTCGCAACTGAGCCGGTTTGCCATGTCGAGCCAAATAGGCCGACAAATCGCGAGCCACACCGTAATGCGATGCCGCATCTATACGGTTGGGAGTGATATCCATCTCTATAACATAATCACTCTCTATATTATAATATTGTTTGGCCGGCGTACCAGGAGCGACAGGCTCTGGCAAGACAATGATACCTGCATGCGAAGTGCCTATACCTATTTCATCTTCAGCACATATCATACCAAAGGACTCCACGCCGCGTATCTTTGACTTCTTGATAGTAAAGCTTTGGTCACCATCATACAATACTGTACCTATTGTAGCTACAACTACATATTGTCCGGCAGCCACGTTGGCAGCGCCGCATACTATCTGTACCGGCTCACCTTGGCCCAAGTCTACCGTAGTCACATGCAAATGGTCACTGTTGGGATGGTCTTCGCAAGTAAGCACTTTACCTATTACCAATCCTTCAAGCCCACCCTTTATAGCTTGCACTTCTTCTACACCACCGGTTTCCAAGCCGATAGAGGTCAGTGCTGCTGAAGTCTCCTCGGGAGAAAGGTCAAAATCGAGATACTCTTTCAGCCAATTATAAGAAATATTCATATTACGACGATTTTTATCCTTGTTATACAAGCCGTAGCGGCAATAAAACAAGCTGAGCAACGGGCTTGCAAAAATTTGCCCAAAGGTACGAAGAATTTTCGTGATTATGACGGCCTCTCCATAAAAACCTTGCATTTGCGCCATCAAATAAGTCGGCTCACATGTTATATCCTTATATGCACGGTTTATACACTATTTTTTGTATCTTTGAACCGTACAGAAGTATTTCTCAACAGAAAAAATGTCTAACCCGAAATAATACTTACAAACTATGATAAAGATATATGGCATGGAGACCTGCCCCGATTGTACTTATGTAGAACAGCAGGTAACAGATAACAACCGATACGAAATCATAGACATAGGCAAGAGTGTACGCAACCTCAAGGCCTTCTTAAAACTTCGCGACAACAATGCCGTGTTTGCAACTGCCAAGGCCACAGGTGCGGTAGGCATACCTTGTTTTGTCCTCGACGACGGCACGGTCACACTTACACCCGAAGATGCCGGCCTACAATCGCGCCCTACAGCCGAAGGTGCCTCATGCAATATTGACGGTAGCGGTTGCTGACAACCATAACCCGGAGTACTACTGTCTGGCTGCATACCATTACATGTTACGTGTTATGGTATATCCCTGCATCAATCGGCAACATCAGTCGCAAACCGATTGGTAAAACAAGTAATAATCCGTACAATAACAGCTTATATAAAAAAGAAACGCTGCAACGATAATCGTTGCAGCGTTTCACTATTTTATCCTGGCGTTACAGCATTACATCATGCCGCCCATGCCACCCATTCCGTTGGCAGGCATTGCAGGAGCAGGATTCTCCTCTTTCTTCTCGGCTATTACGCACTCTGTTGTAAGGAACATACCGGCGATGCTGGCAGCATTCTCAAGAGCTACACGCGTAACCTTGGCAGGGTCGATAACGCCTGCGGCAAAGAAGTTTTCATATTCGCCTGTACGAGCATTGTAACCGAAGTCGCCTTTGCCTTCGCGAACTTTTTGCAGTATAACTGCACCTTCAAGACCGGCGTTAGCAACAATCTGACGCAACGGAGCCTCAATAGCACGTTTTACGATTTCAATACCTGTGGTTTCGTCCTCGTTGTCACCTTTGAGGTTTTCGAGCATATCTATGCAACGGATGTAAGTAACACCGCCGCCCGGTACAATACCTTCTGCTATAGCAGCACGTGTTGCACTCAAGGCATCGTCAACACGGTCTTTCTTCTCTTTCATCTCAACCTCCGATACGGCACCGATATAAAGAACTGCTACACCGCCGGCAAGTTTAGCCAAACGCTCTTGCAATTTCTCACGGTCGTAATCGCTGGTTGTTTTCTCGATTTGAGCTTTGATTTGAGCCACACGTGCAGCGATGGCATCTTTACTGCCCAAACCGTTTACGATAACGGTATTGTCTTTATTGATGGTGATTTTCTCAGCACGGCCCAGCATATCGAGGGTAGTAGCATCGAGCTTCAAGCCCTTCTCTTCCGAGATAACTACACCACCGGTAAGTACGGCTATATCTTCGAGCATCTCTTTACGACGGTCGCCAAAGCCAGGAGCCTTAACGGCGCAAACCTTCAACGAACCACGCAGACGGTTTACAACCAACGTAGCCAAAGCCTCGCTGTCAACATCCTCAGCAATGATAAGCAAAGGACGACCGCTTTGTGCCGATGCTTCCAATACGGGGAGCATATCTTTCAATGCCGAAATCTTCTTGTCGTAGATAAGGATGTAGGGGTTCTCCATCTCGCACTCCATCTTCTCGGTATTGGTTACAAAGTAGGGCGAGATATAACCACGGTCGAATTGCATACCCTCAACAACCTCAACAGTCGTATCGGTACCTTTAGCCTCTTCAACGGTGATAACACCATCTTTCTTTACTTTGCGCATAGCCTCAGCGATAAGTTGACCTATTTCCTCATCGTTGTTGGCCGAGATACGTGCTATCGATTCTATCTTAGAGAAATCGTCGCCAACCTCTTGAGCTTGAGCTCTGATACCTTCAACTACTTTAGCAACAGCTTTGTCTATACCACGTTTCAAGTCCATGGGGTTTGCACCGGCTGTAACGTTTTTCAAGCCTACATTAACAATGGCTTGTGCCAATACGGTAGCCGTAGTAGTACCATCACCGGCATCGTCGCCAGTCTTCGAGGCAACCTCTTTTACCAACTGAGCACCCATGTTCATAAACGGGTCTTCGAGCTCTATCTCTTTAGCAACGGTAACACCGTCTTTCGTAATTTGGGGAGCACCGAATTTTTTCTCGATAATCACATTACGGCCCTTAGGACCAAGGGTAACTTTTACAGCATCGGCCAACGCATCAACGCCAGCGCGCAGCTCTTCACGAGCCTGAGTATCGAATTTTATTTCTTTAGCCATAGTAGTAATCTTTTTTTGAGTTATTCTGAATAGTATAAATGATTACAAAATTGCGAGAATGTCAGACTGACGCATGATAAGGTATTTTTCGCCATCGAGCTCAATTTCAGTACCGGCATACTTGCCATACAAAACCTTGTCATTGGGCTTTACGACCATCTCCTCATCTTTCGTACCGTTACCAACAGCAATAACCGTACCTTTGAGAGGTTTCTCTTTTGCTGAATCGGGAATGATAATTCCACCGACTGTTTTTTCTTCGGCAGGAGCGGGCAATACCAGCACTCTGTCTGCCAATGGCTTAATGTTCATTGTATTACTATTTTTTAATGTTTATACTCTATTAATGCCTCTGCATAAAGCAGAATGCACTAAATATTTAACCAATTTCATGCCAAAAACAGACAAGCGGACAATATCGGACAAAATGACAGCAAAAAAGAGTCTCATCTACATACCTGCATGTCCGATAGACAGTATCCCAATTATGGCAACGGCCTAAACGGCAATCTCTGTAAATGCTCCCTCCTACTCTAGCTCAACACCTTGCCCATCTCCTGCCATAATATAACAAGTGGGCTGCGGCATATTTTTACTATGCTGCAGCCCACTGACAAAATGATGACAAACAAACAGGTCACTTGGCAGTCTCATCACAACTACAGAAACTGCTATGCAACCCGGGCATCAGAAAGAACGGCCCTGATATACCGACGACTGTTCTGTAGACAGTAATGTACCGCTAAGTGTAATACGGTTGGAACTGAAATTGGGGTCGACCGTCACCGTAGCATTGTTTCCTCCTACCGGAAGACTTAAATAGACCGACGCCGAGATACCCGAGCCCAATACATTCATCGAGAAAAAGACATTGCCTTTCTTATCGGTTTTCAGCTCCATATCCGAGGCGCGTCCCTCTACAGTAACACCGCCCACACCATTGGGGCCACCTACATTGAATGGGGCTACCTGTACAACAGCCTCATCGCCTTTGAGCGAAACGAAATTGGTACCTGACGATACATAAGCCGTCTCACCCCGCTTAAAGACCAAACGGTCGGCCTCCAAAACAAAATCGTGGTTTTCTATAGCCTCTACCGCACGCACAAAACTCACCGAGTCACGCATAGCCTGTATACGTTTCTCCATGGCTTTCTTATCAATCTTCTCTTGCTTGGCGGCAGTCTTGTCGGCCTGCGTATCCGCGTGTGCATTTACTACTCCTACACACGATAATGCGCCTATGAGCGCCCATACCCAAAATTTCTGTTTCATAATCGCTAAAATTAAAATTTTATTATTACGATGCATCGCCTACGTTTATCAAACGAAAGCCATTCGTTTTTATTATAAATATAACAAATAGCATGCCATATAATAACAATATTTCAATTCAAGTTATACTATTTTAATTGAAGGGGTGCTACACATACATTCACGCCACTTCATGAGCATAAGATATATAAATTGCCGTTGCCTCACAGCTGAGCAACATATATAATTACTAACTACTAATGTGCCAAATTGATTTTATCCTGTATTACAAATCGAGCAATCCGTCGGGAAGATGCATGTGTATGGTTCGTGCCTCTTCGTCGATAGATTCTACAAAAGCTTCTTGTGCCGGAATAAGCAACTCCTTGCCATCGGAAGCAGCTACGACAAAGAGTACATTGACAGTGGCATCGTCTATGGCAATGATACTTCCCAAAGCTCCTTTTTCACTGTCTACAACACTGAATCCGATAAAATAATCGCCGGGAGTTGCGGCTTCGTCAGACTCTACATAGTAGCGTTTGGGATAATATACATCAAGCAGAATAAATGCAGCTGCATCTGTTTCATTATCAACATCGCAAAGTTTCATAAGCGCAGTAGAGTCGCTTTTAAAACGATATTCTTCAATAAAGAAGGGAACAAAAATGCCATCGACACAACACACGATATAGGGTGAGTCGCAACGGTCGAAAGCATCGTCGGTAAAAGTCATGGAAATTTCTCCACGCACACCATGAGGCTTGTTGAAGCGTCCTATTTTTATGAGTTCGTCACGACGTATCATATTACAAGCGTGTTATGCGCGCTCCTATCGCGTTGAGACGGCGGTCTATGTCCTGGTATCCGCGGTCAATTTGCTCTATGTTGTGTATACGGCTGGTACCCTCGGCACTCATGGCGGCTATCAGCAGAGCTACGCCGGCTCGAATATCGGGCGACACCATGTCGGCAGCACGCAAGGCGTGAGCGTGAGCTTGCCCTATGACAACGGCACGGTGCGGGTCGCAAAGTATGATTTGCGCCCCCATGTCTATAAGTTTGTCAACAAAGAAAAGACGGCTCTCAAACATCTTCTGATGGATGAGCACACTACCCTTGGCTTGCGTGGCCACAACAAGAAAGACACTGAGCAGGTCGGGTGTAAGCCCGGGCCACGGAGCATCGGCAAAGGTCATAATGGAACCGTCGATGAAGGTCTCTATCTCGTAACTTTCGTGAGTAGGAATATGCAAGTCGTCGCCCCTCTGCTCTATGGTAATGCCCAGACGACGGAAACTGTCGGGAATAATGCCGAGATGCTGTACCGAAGCATTTTTGATAGTTATATCCGAGGCCGTCATAGCAGCCAGACCTATGAAGCTGCCCACCTCTATCATATCGGGCAAGATGGTATGCTCGCATCCGTGCAACGCCCCTACCCCGTACACTGTAAGGAGGTTCGAGCCTATACCCTCTATGCGTGCCCCCATACGGCATAGCATATGCGACAATTGCTGTACGTAGGGCTCACATGCTGCATTGTATATGGTGGTAACGCCCTGTGCAAGAGCTGCCGCCATCAGTATATTGGCCGTACCGGTAACCGAAGCCTCATCGAGCAGCATATACGTGCCTTGTAACTTGTCGGCTTTTACTTCATATACGGCCGAACCTGCTGTACACGATATGGAGGCTCCCAACTTCTGCATACCGAGAAAATGGGTATCGAGACGACGACGACCTATCTTGTCACCTCCGGGACGAGGCATACGCACATATCCCTCACGGGCCAAGAGCGGACCCATCAGCATGACAGAGCCGCGCAACGAAGCACATCGCGATATAAAGGCATCGCTTTGCATATAATCTACATCCAGGCGCTCTGCACGGAATGTATATGTATCTATCCCGTCACGGCTTACCTCTACCCCCATCTCGCGCAGCAGCTGTATGAGGTTGTTAACGTCAAGTATGTCGGGGACATTGTGAACCGTGACTGCCTCGGTTGTAAGTAACGAAGCGCATATAATCTGCAAGGCTTCATTTTTAGCGCCCTGCGGGGTAAGTTCGCCTTGTAACCGGCGACCGCCTTCTATAACGAACGATGCCATAACGTGTGTATATGCCGGTAAGGATTGTGGTTACTTGTTTTTCTTTTTCCTCTTACGCGATTGTTGTTGCGGTGCCGGGTCGTCTTTGAGTTCTTTGGCACGT
This sequence comes from uncultured Porphyromonadaceae bacterium, assembly GCA_900538705.1. Lineage (GTDB taxonomy): Bacteria > Bacteroidota > Bacteroidia > Bacteroidales > Barnesiellaceae_A > Barnesiella_A. The sequence continues at coordinate 1,007,207 of UPZG01000001.1, read as the reverse complement.
AAAAGGGGTGCATCCATACGGATAGCACCCTGGGTATATTCGTAAACGTCTTGCCAGATTTTCTCATCATCAACATTATCCTTATTCCAGGTAATGTAAGAACGCTTCATAAAATTGGCCAGCATATAGACCAATGCATCGCGCTCCTCACCGGGCGACATAAGTCGGGCTTTCTGCAACATCTCTTCGGTAATTTTCCCATAATGACGATAGTGTATGGGGAAGTGTCGATATGGTATACGCTCGGGTTTTGTCACCAGGTTCTCACGCTTTACAACAGGATAAGGGTAATCTATATCGAGTTTAAAGTCGGCCATGATAGCGAGATGGTCCCACAACTTGTGCTTAAAGTCGTCAATATCGCGCAAGTGCGGAAACAGATTACCCATAATATCTATAATGGTATAAGCACAACGAGTACGCTCCTGCCTGTCGGGAATAGTGAGGCAGTAATCAACCATTTGCTGCACATTGCGCCCATACTCGGGCAAAACAAGTTTTTTGAGTTGTGAATTATATTGCAACATAATGCTATAACTGGTTCTCTTGATTATATGATTTTGTTTTTGGGACGGGTAGCCACAAACTCTTTCAGATAGAACGGTTCGTAATAGGCTACGTCACAAAAATCACCTTTTACAAAAGCACGTTCGACAAGTGCTACCATTCCGGAGGCAAGCGGTCTGATGTCGTCTACAAAGAGTGCATTACGATGCTGTATCACATTTTTACACTTAGCCGCACCATTGCCACAAAAAACCACCTTGCGATGCTCGAGTACATCGGCAAACGTATGCTCATCTACCACATATGCTCCAACAGGCACAACCGGTTGCAACCGCTCGTCGTACACAGCAGCATATACCTCCATACGACGGGCATCTATCATGGGACATATCAAAGCTTCGGGGTCGGCATCGGCACGGAACATAGCCGTAGTGCATAGTAACTCGAGCGTGCTCACTGCAATGAGGGGCAACCCTAATCCAAAGCAGAGGCCCTTAGCCTCAGAAACGCCGATACGCAAACCCGTATAAGAGCCGGGGCCACCACTTACCGCAACGGCATGCAAGGGCAACTCCTTGAGACGGGCATAGGTGACTGCGTCTTTTACATAGTCTCCCAAAAGCGAAGCATGCGAAGGGCCATCGAACGACTCACGATGAAATTGCACATATCCGTCGCACGACAATGCCACGGAACATACCTCGGTAGAGGTCTCTATATGTATAATATTGGGCATAGCAATATATTTCTTACTGATACGGAGCACAAAAATAGCTCTTTTTTCTCAATGGATAGGAGAAATAACCGCGAAATAAATTAATTTTGCAGGAATAATATATTGAACCATGATACAATCCATGACCGGATTCGGCAAAGGAATAGCCGAATTGCCTAACAAAAAGATAATTGTCGAAATAAAGTCACTCAACAGCAAGCAACTCGACCTATCGACCCGTATTCCGCCTTTGTATAAAGAGAAAGAGATGGAAATACGGAGTGAGATAGCCCGTAGACTCGAGCGCGGCAAGGTAGACCTCACGATACGTACCGAAAGTATCGGTGGCGATATGCCGTCACAACTCAATGTAAAAGCCTTGCAAAGCTATTACGAACAAATAAACAATGCGGCTGCTACCTTAGGCATAAATACCCCTACCGATTGGTTTCAGATTTTATTCCGTCTGCCCGATACCTTACAGACCGAGACTCCCGAACTGACCGACGAAGAGACCGTAGCTCTTGACGAAGCCTTGAAAACGGCCATAGACCAACTTGTTGCATTCCGCACACAAGAAGGCCGATGCCTGCAAAATATTTTTACGCAGAAAATAACAAACATTGCTGCGTTACTCAAAGAAGTAGAGACCTACGAGCAAGAACGTATAGAAAAGATAAAAGGACGTATCGTAGAGGGATTGTCGAAAATAAAAGAAATAGACTACGATAAAAACCGTCTCGAACAGGAGATGATATACTATATAGAAAAATTAGATATCAACGAAGAGAAGCACCGCCTCGACAATCATCTGCGCTACTTCATGGAAACGATGGAAACCGGGCATGGACAAGGCAAGAAATTGGGTTTCATAGCCCAAGAGATGGGACGTGAAATAAATACACTGGGCTCTAAGGCCAACCATGCCGAGATGCAACGCATCGTAGTGCGCATGAAAGATGAGTTGGAACAGATAAAAGAACAAGTTCTCAATGTAATGTAACCACAGTTATGGAGAAGAAAGGCAAACTGATTATTTTCTCGGCGCCATCGGGCTCGGGCAAATCTACTCTCATACAATATCTCATGCAGCAAGGCTTGCCTCTGTCGTTCTCTGTTTCGGCAACCAGCCGTCAGCCACGGGGCAACGAGCAAAACGGCAAAGACTATTACTTCATGAGTATCGATGAGTTTCGCGAACACATAGGCAATGGCGACTTTCTGGAATATGAAGAGGTATATCCCGGCAAGTACTATGGCACACTGAAGAGCGAGATAGAACGTCTGCGCGAAAGCCACCGCCATGTGATATTCGATGTCGACGTGGTAGGCGGGCTCAACATAAAGCGTTTCTATGGCAACGACGCACTCTCCATATTCATCAAGCCACCCAGTGTCGATGTGTTGCATGAGCGGCTTGTAAAACGGGGAACAGATGCACCCGAAGTAATCACCACCCGCATAGCCAAGGCTGTGAAAGAGCTGTCGTATGCACCGCAATTCGATAAAATAGTGGTTAACGACGATCTCGAGAAAGCCCAAAAGCAAGTATTGGAACTCGTCACAAACTTTATAAACGAATAATCATGAAAATAGGCATCTTCTCGGGTTCGTTCAATCCCGTACACATGGGACATCTCATGTTGGCTTCGTATCTTGCCGAATACGAAGACTTCGATGAAGTATGGATGAGCGTAACGCCTCACAACCCTGTACGCGAGCGAAGTACCCCCGATGGAGACCGCCACCGATGCGAAATGTTGAAGTTGGCCGTAAGCCACAACCCTAAAATACGCTATTGCGACATAGAGTTTTCGCTACCACAACCCTCCTACACCATAACCTTGCTCGATACGCTTCGCGAGAGGTATCCGGGAAACACCTTCATATTGGTTATCGGTGCCGATAATTGGCTTATCTTCGACCGCTGGAAAGAGGGCAATCGCATCATCAACGAATATGGTGTATGCATATATCCCCGCATGGGATACGAAATAGACACCGACAAACTGCCCGCTCACGTCAGCTATGCACATGCCCCCATTGTAGAACTATCGTCTACATGGATACGCGATGGCATTGCCGATGGACACGACATGAACACATTTCTACCCGCAGGTGTATATGATTATATATGCCGTAACCATTTATACTGTAAATAAAAATGGACGAAAGAGTGTACTCAAAAGAGATAGTAGAATTTGTCACTGTAGGATTAGAATTTTGCAGCCGAGTGGAACAATGCTCCGAGAGTGACAGGGATGATTTTATACTCGCCCTTACACGCATACTTCCCCTGCTGTATGTAAAAGCTTCGCTGCTCCCCACTGACGAACCGGAAGAGGACGACGACCTTGCCAATTATGTGACAGAAGAACAATATGAATACATCCGCAACTCTGTAAGTGTTCTCTTGGGTAAAGACGACGACTATCTAGAGGTTTTCGATGCCGATATGGCCTACAGCGATGCCCCTATTGCAGCATCTATTTCAGAAGGGATAGCCGACGTATACCAAGACATACGCGACTTTCTCGAGGTGTATCGCTATGGCAACGAAACCTTGTCGCGCATAGCCATATATCGATGCCGAGAAAATTTCGCCACTTATTGGGGGCAGAAATTGGTAAACATTATGCGCCCGCTCCATAACCTCGGTTATGGCAACGAAAGAGACGAATCAGATGAATATGACGCTTACGGACACGAGCAACATCATCACGATTGCGATGACCCGCTCTGTCACCATCATCACCACTCATCGTAAGCAACCAGATTATGAGAACATTGCAACCTAACATCTGCATAGACAAAGAGAGTGTCAACGAACTGCCCATCGAAAGTTTCGGTGGTGCCATACATGTCGTAGACACACCCGAAGCTGCAGAGACTGCCATCGAGACTCTGCGGCACGCCCCGATGCTGGGAATAGATACTGAAACCAAACCCTCGTTTCGCAAAGGCAAAACAAACAAAGTATCATTGATACAAATTGCCACCGACAACGAGTGTTTCTTGTTCCGCATAAACAAAATAGGTTTTACCCCGGCACTACGTGACCTGTTGACCGACCCAGACTTACTCAAAATAGGGCTTTCGCTAAAAGACGATTTTTCGGTACTGCACCGCGTTGGTGACTTTAAACCTCAAAACTACGTAGAATTACAGACCCTTGTCAAACAATATGGTATAGCCGACATGAGCTTGCAAAAGATATATGCCATTATTTTCGGCAAAAAAATATCAAAGGCTCAACGGCTCTCCAATTGGGAGGCTCCCACCCTCTCCGTGCCCCAACAATACTATGCCGCACTCGATGCGTGGGCCTGCCTGCACATATACAACGCATTGCTACATAAAGAACCCTTTTATATCAATACCTTTGCTTCTACCAATGATAGCGAAAGGAAAAACACCCACCTTAAAAACTTACAATAATGAAACATCTAAAGAAATCTGTCTTTATTCCTGCCATGTTGTTGATATACCTTATCGTCATGGCTTTCATGGGACGTAATATACTGAAAGAAGGCGAAATCTTGGAGTACTTTGGCATTATAGTAGTATCGCTGCTCTGTATCATCGCGTTGTACTACACATTGCGGGCACAAGAGCGCGCCCGTGCCCGCCGGCAAGAAGAGGCTCAGAAACAAGAAAAAGAGGCTCTACCTGATGAAAAGACATCACAAGAGCAGCAACATCACTCTCAAGAAGAAACCGGGAAATAACAGTTTCGTAACATAAACCTCTCAAATTTATACAACAATGATAAGACTAAATGTTTTTATGGAAGTCAGCGCCGACAAACGCGACACAGTTGTTGAGATAGCCAAAGAATTGGTAAAGCACTCATTGCAAGACAACGGTTGCATAGCTTATGACCTGTACGAAAGTGCAACCCGCCGCAATACGCTCATGATATGTGAAACGTGGAAAGACCCTGAAGTATTGGAAGCCCACCAACAATCGGAACATTTCAAGCGATTGGTTCCGCAACTCGAGGAACTCAGCAATATGAAACTCGAAAAATTTAATTTCTGACGCTATACAATACTTTCAATCGAAAAAAACACTGGTGCTTAGCCTCGTAACGAGGCTAAGCACCAGTGTTTTTATGTTATCTTTTTAAGATGTTTCACCACATGCGAAGTGGCATGACCTAAAAAAACGACAACACCATTCGCGCGTTGGCAATGCAGTAAAAATATCAATCGAAACTTTTGCGACGGAATACAAAGCTACGGCCTAAATATTTTTCGCGTACAATAGGATTCTCAGCCAACTCCTCAGATGTGCCTTGGAAAAGTATCTTTCCTTCAAAAAGAAGATAAGCTCGGTCTGTAATACTCAACGTCTCGGGAGCATTATGGTCGGTGATAAGAATACCTATGTTCTTTTCTTTCAATTTATATACTATCTTTTGTATATCCTCTACTGCTATGGGGTCGACGCCGGCAAATGGCTCATCAAGCATGATAAACTGAGGGTCTATCGCCAGGCAACGTGCTATCTCGGTACGACGCCGCTCACCACCCGAGAGCTGGTCGCCCAAGTTCTTACGCACCTTACCAAGGCTGAACTCCGCAATCAGACTCTCCAATTTTTCGCGCTGATACTCGGGAGTCGTTTTAGTCATTTCCAAAACCGCCCGTATATTATCCTCGACCGAAAGTTTGCGGAATACCGATGGCTCCTGGGCCAAATACCCTATACCATGCTGAGCACGCTTATAAACCGGGAACTCGGTTATATCGAGGTCATTGATATAGATGTGACCCTCGTTGGGCGTAACAAGCCCCGTAGTCATATAGAAGGTTGTGGTCTTGCCGGCTCCATTTGGGCCCAACAACCCCACTATCTCACCTTGCGTCACATTGATAGAAACATGGTTAACCACTGTACGCTGGCGATATTTCTTTACCAAATCGCTGGTACGCAACACCATACCTCCATTACGACGCATCGCATCGACCGCATCCATATTGCTCGTTTTGTCTGGCACAAACATATAGATAATATTTTCGGGTGCAAAGATAATACAATCACAGGCAAAACAAAAAAGCGATGCTTCAAATTCTTTGGTACGACAGCGTTTTACATATATATATTATACAATAGACTCTCAGACACATCCCCTCGACAATATAAAATAGGTATAAGACAAAAAAGACCTATTTACAGCACAAAGCGATATGAGCAAGAGATTGCAACAAAAAATTCGTACATTTGCAAGTTATTCTTGTTATCAAATAAATTATATGTTACACAACGCCCTCAAAAATTTTGGAAACTATGCCCACCTGATGGGACGTACATTCAGTCGCCCCGACAGATGGAAAGAGTTCCTCAAATGCTATATCGACGAATTATATAAACTGGGAGTCAATTCCATTCCTATTGTTATTATCATATCACTCTTTATCGGGGCTGTAATCGCCATACAGATGCAGTTGAATATCGTTTCGCCGTTATTGCCTAAATACACCGTGGGAGTGGCAACCCGAGAGATTATCTTGCTCGAATTTTCATCCACCATGCTGGCACTTATCCTATCGGGTAAAGTAGGTTCAAATATTGCATCAGAAATTGGTGCCATGCGTGTAACCGAGCAAATAGATGCGCTGGAAATTATGGGTATCAACAGTGCCAACTACATTATACTGCCCAAAATAGCAGGTATGGTAACATTTATGCCGGTACTTGTCATATTCAGTATGGCAACAGGTATACTTGGCGGCTATGCCATCGCTGTCCTTACAGGCATCATCTCCATATCGATACTGACATATGGTATTCAGGCTTTCTTCAACGAGTTCTATATCTGGTATGCCCTTTTCAAATCGCTGTTTTTTGCTTTTATAATCAGTAGCATAGCTTCATTCTATGGGTATACGGTAAAAGGTGGCTCATTGCAGGTAGGTAAAGCGAGTACCAATGCAGTTGTCGTAAGCAGCGTAATGATACTGCTGGTAGATGTAATAATCACACAAATCATGATGGGATGATAGAGATAAAACATATCAATAAATCGTTCGAGGGAAAACAAGTGCTGTATGACATATCGGCACAGTTCTACGAAGGGAAAACCAACCTGATAATAGGACAAAGCGGCTCCGGCAAGACTGTACTCGTAAAATCTATTGTAGGCCTTATGCGTCCCGAATCGGGCGAAATTCTCTACGACGGCCGTAACAGCATGGTTATGAAACCCTCGCAAATAAAGGCATTGCGAAAAGAGATAGGCATGCTCTTCCAGGGGTCGGCGCTCTTCGATTCTGAAACCGTACTTGGCAACGTAATTTTCCCGTTGAAGATGTACACCCGCGACAGCTATGCGACATGCAAAAAAAGAGCCGAGTTTTGCTTAGACCGTGTAAACCTACACGGAGTCAACGACCTCTACCCGTCAGAAATAAGCGGAGGTATGCAAAAACGCGTGGCCATAGCCCGGGCTATCGCACTCAACCCCAAATATCTGTTCTGCGACGAACCCAACTCGGGCTTAGACCCCAAAACATCACTCGTCATTGACGAACTGTTGAGCGACATCACCCACGAATATAAAATGACTACTATTATCAATACCCACGATATGAATTCTGTATTGGGTATCGGTGAAAACATTATTTTCATACGCAAAGGACATAAAGAATGGGTGGGAACTCGGCACGAAATTACCACGAGCGACAATGCTGCTCTCGAAGATTTCGTCTTCGCTACCCCACTGTTTAAAGAGGTAAAGCACTTCTTGGTAGAGCAAGGCAAATAAAGGAGATAGAGAAAGTCACCAATATGAAGAGGGAGCCAAACAACAGTTCCCTCTTTTTTGTCTTTCTATATGACGACTCTCACGATGTGCGGCCGCTTCATTGTGCGCGTGCATAGGCAGCGTATATACGAGACGACATCATGAGTTTGTGTCAGTAACTAAAATCCTTATATTATGACAACAGTACAAGTAAAACTCCGCCAATTGAAAAAAGGCAGCCTGCTGGGCACGGTATATTACCAATTGCACCACCTCGGCAAAATGCAGCAAATCCCGTCATCGATACACATTCCGTTTGAGTATTGGGACCCTCGTACCAACCGCATATATGGTACCGCACTTACTCACAATACGTCACTGCAACTATGCCAAAGCCAAATAGAAAGTGACTTAAAGCTGATACGAGGAATCATTTCAGACCTTAAGACATCAGACACTCCCTTTACGACAGCCGATATTGCCGACCAATTTCGCTCTGTCACACAACAAAGTATGTTTTTAGAGTACTTCAATCTACAAATCGACAACCTCTCTCGCGATGGAAAATACGGAACGGCCCGCAACTACAAACGCACATATACAAGTTTTGCCACCTTCCTGAATGGACAAGATTTTCCCTTCCACCAATTTAACGAAGAACTGGTAAGCGCCTATAACCGATGGCTCTCGATGCGCGGTATCATCAGAAATACGACATCGTTCTACATGCGCATGTTCTTTGGTCATCCTATCTTAGCATATGACGTGGTGTACAACCGAGAGACAACTCATAATGAGGCATACTATTTCGACACGGCCGAAGTATTGGAGCAGCTGTTACGGCGCAATGACCTTACTGGCGACGCTATGAAAGCCTATGCAGCCGAGCACTACACATGGTCGCATATAGCCCGACAATATGAAGCGTTGTACTGATTCTTGACAGAGAGACTCTTAATGCCGACTCTCAGTCATTCACCCCTCGCAAATATGATGCAACGGCACATGAAATACATGCTGACACCGTATCATTTTATTTCTGACAAAGCACCGAATGGTTCGAATGATTCATTCATCGACCCATCATAAACATATCGACATAAATTAATTACACAACTCTCTTATCGTAGGCCCGGTATATGTCGCGACGACATGTCCGGGCATTTTTTATACCGACATAATATCTGTTTTTCAAAAAATATCCGATAATACATGTAATTTTATTTGATTTTTATTCATAAAAAAATATCTTTGTAGTATAGAAGCCGTTTCTTTGGCAGAATGCTTCCATTAGGCAGATGGGGGTTCCGTATAAAACAGAGCTGCTTTTCTGTCCTGGCAACGTGCAACACAGTATTATTTTGAAATCTAAAACTATACTGCTTATGAAAACTCGTTTTACGCCCGAACACATTACTTCATTAGCGCCCAACGAGGTGTTTGTTTTTGGTAGTAACCTGGCTGGTTTTCATGCCGGGGGTGCGGCACGCATTGCTCATCGCAATTTCGGTGCCAAGTGGGGAGAGGGTGTAGGCCAGCAAGGACAAAGCTATGCCATTCCTACCATGCAAGGCGGAGTAGAAACAATCAAGCCCTATGTCGACGAGTTTATCAATTTTGCAGCATCACATCCCGAACTTACATTTTATGTAACACGCATTGGATGTGGCATTGCCGGATTTCACGATACCGATATTGCCCCTTGTTTGCCCGTGCCATAACGGCTGAAAATATTGTCTTGCCACAAGAGTTTGTACGTATTATCGAGGGAGAGACCTCATAGCCATTGATTTTATAAAGACTTACCCTTAAATTATATTTCTAACCCATATAAAACTTCTTATTATGAGTCACAACGAACATCAATCAAAACGTTTGGCATATCTGCTAAGGCATAGTTCTCTTCCCGACATCCGCGGCTGGATGCCTCTTGCCGACCTTATAACTCGCCATGGATTTACAGCAGAATTACTCAAGGATATTGTCTATAACGATGAATTTGGCAGATATGAATTCTCGAGCGACAGGTCGGCCGTAAAAGCACGATACGGACATACCAACCACGTATCCATCAAATTACCTCCTGCCATTCCTCCCAAACGGCTCTACCACGGCACGTCAGAAAAGGCTGTTGAGAGAATACTGTCCGAAGGCATTAAGCGTATGCAACGGCAATATGTACACCTCTCGGAGACTATGGAAAAAGCCATCAGGGTGGGCAAACGCCATGGCAAACCGGTTGTGATGGCAATCGATGCAGAAGCTATGTACCGCGATGGATATACCTTCCACTTTATCATACAGGATGTATGGCTCACTTCGTACATAGAACCGCGCTACATCTCTATCGTAACCGATGACGAAAAGAGTACTTCGCCGCTCTGCGAGTCATAATGGCTCTCTGCCAATCTCTCTTCCGTGAGATAGAGGACTCTGCATATCATTTATTCTGCAACGACTCTTTGATTTCAGATTTTTTGCGTAACTTTGAAAGACAAAATAACAAATCCAACACTAATACAATCAATATGTTTACTCAAGAAGACTTGCAGACTTTTGCTTCTCGTGGAATATCAGAAGCTGCAATAAACGAACAACTACATTGTTTTGCTACAGGATTCCCCTATCTCAAACTCGACAGCTCGGCATCTGTAGGACACGGTATCATGCGAGTGGAAGCCGATGCTGTAAAACAATATCTCGAAGCCTGGGACAACTATCTGGCCGAAAATCACCGCATCGTAAAGTTTGTTCCTGCATCGGGAGCTGCCAGCCGTATGTTCAAGAATCTGTTTGAATTTCTCGATGCCGAATATGAAGTGCCTACAACCGATTTTGAAAAGAAATTCTTCGACAATATCGCTAAGTTTGCATTCCACGACAAATTGGATGAAACCTGCACACGTCTTTACGGTAAAAATATTGCATCACTCATGCAGGGCGGTGAGTATAAGAAAGTTGTAGCTGCGCTACTGAACGCCGACGGGATGAACTACGGTGCACTGCCCAAGGGCTTGCTCCTGTTCCATAAATATGAAGACCATATACGTACTGCCATGGAAGAGCATCTGGCCGAAGGTGCCATGTATGCTGGCAACGCAGCCCGTGAGGTAAACGTACACTTTACCGTATCACACGAGCACCTGCCTCTCTTCAAATCGCTTGTCGAGCAAATACGTAAACAATACGAAACCCGCTACAACGTACGCTACCACATCTCATTCTCTGAGCAAAAGCCCTCTACTGACACTATTGCTGCCGATATGGATAACAAACCGTTCCGCGATAACAACGGCAAACTGCTGTTCCGTCCCGGCGGCCACGGTGCTCTTATAGAAAACCTCAACGACATCGATGCAGACATTATTTTTGTGAAAAACATCGACAATGTTGTTCCCGACCGTCTGAAAGAACCCACGGTGGTATATAAAAAGGTAATCGGTGGCGTACTCGTAACCTTGAAAGAGAAAATAGACAAATATGCTGCCAAACTGCGCAGCAAACAATATACCGCAACCGACTTGGACGAAATATCGCATTTCCTGCAACACGACCTTTGTGTCATAAATAAACACGAAGCCGAGCTTACAGAAGCCGAACGCGCCGAGTATCTCTTGCGCAAACTTTGCCGCCCGCTGCGCGTGTGTGGTATGGTAAAGAATGTGGGCGAACCCGGCGGCGGCCCGTTCCTCGCATATAACCCTGACGGTACCATATCGCTGCAAATACTCGAAAGCTCGCAAATAGATATGAAGAATCCCGAAGCAAAAGCTTCGTTTGAGCAAGGTACACACTTCAATCCCGTAGATTTGGTATGCGCCGTACGCGACGGCGAAGGCAACAAATACGACTTGCCTCGTTACGTTGACAAGAACACGGGCTTTATCTCATTCAAATCGAAAAACGGCCGGGATTTGAAAGCCCTCGAATTGCCCGGATTGTGGAATGGCGCCATGAGCGACTGGAACACCCTCTTCGTAGAGGTTCCCATCGAGACATTCAACCCCGTCAAGACAGTCAACGACCTGCTGCGCGAGCAACATCAATAATAAATATCCTACCCCTGTTGCTTTTGTAGACGGCACATCAGACTCCCCTACTGCCGCCATAGAAAGAAGCAGAGCATCATAAGCAGAGGGCTGCGGCAATAAAATTTGCCGCAGCCCTCTGCTTATCTCATGTCATCTTCATTACACATATATTGGACAATATGTATGTAATCCCCCCGCCGCATGTAAACCAAAGGGACATAAAGACAAAAATGGCCACCTGTACGCACAGATGGCCATAAAATCAAATTTCTTTCCTTACACTACTGTACCACAGTGTATTTATTCTTATACAGAGCCCTCTTCACGGATAGGTCTTAAATCTGCGATACGTTCATGTATGAATGACGATGGAATTATCGGTTCTGAGCTTTTGACTTTTCTATCAAAAACAATACTCACAACATTCTATATCTATTTCACCGTTATCAGCTCGTACTGGGTCGTACCCAAACCTATCTTCTCGGCATGACGTTGTGCAGCCTCCCAATGGGTATCGGGGTGAAGAAGATGGAACTTGTCGGCACCTTCGAGCGACTCATGCTCGTGCTGGCAATGCAGTACATTGTCCGACGGCAACACGGGCGATTTTATCACCAAGTCGGCACAAGCCTGGTCGAGGGCTACAGGATCGAACGATGCCAATATGCCTATATTGGGTATGACGGCAGCATCGTTGTGGTTCCAGCAATCGCACTCGGGCGATACGTCGACAATAAAGCTGACGTGGAAATTGGGTTTGTCTTTCAATACGGCATAGGTATACTCGGCAATCTTATAGTTAAGACGCTCGGTCGTATCGTCAGCACCGGGTACGGCAGCACCATATTGACACATGGCTATACACTGTCCGCATCCTACGCACAAAGCATAGTCTATAACTGCTTTATGGTCTTTCAACGACAAGGCTCCATGGGCGCAATGACGCACACAGCTACCACATCCTACACACTTATCCGTTTTTATACGAGGCTGAGCGCCACTATGAAGCTCCAGTTTCCCGCCTCGGCTGGCCGAACCCATACCTAAGTTTTTCAGGGCGCCGCCAAAACCGGCTTGTTCATGCCCCTTGAAGTGAGTCATCGATATAATAATGTCGGCATCGGCAATGGCAGTACCTATCTTCGGCTGCTTGCAATACTCGCCATTGATAGGTATCTCTACATAATCGGTACCTTTCACACCATCGGCAATGATTACCGGGCACTGAGCCGAAATAGGATTATAACCGTTTTCCATAGCGCTCTGCAAGTGGTCTACGGCATTGGCACGCTTACCCGTGTAGAGAGTATTCGAGTCGGTAAGGAACGGTTTTGCTCCCAACGAACGCAAGATGGACGCCATACGCGCCGCATACTGCGGACGCAAGTAGGCAAGATTTCCCGGCTCACCGAAATGTATTTTAATTGCAACAAACTTGTTTTCAAAATCAATGTCGGCAATACCCGCACGACGCACCAGACGCTCCATTTTGTCGAGCAGATTATTGGTTGGCGTAGTACGCATGTTCGTAAAATAAACTTTCGATTTCTCCATAGGTTATATTTCAGTAATAGTTTCATCAAAAGTACAACTAATTTTCTGGGTGGAAAAATTAAACCTCTATTTTCTCGCCCTATGAAAATTATTTTATACTAATTTTGTACCATACCTTATTATTTGTTTTGTCGTATGAAAGCATACCTTTTAACCGTTTTAGCAGCAATCTTCCTCTTGTCTTCATGTACACACAAAGGGACTACACCGGTAGAATATTTCCCTTTCAAGACCGAGACGACCGATTTTTGGGGCATGATGGGACTCGACGGCTCCATTCTGTTCGATGGGAAATTTATGTACTGCCCTTCGGTTTCGTCGCGCGGTGTATTCATGGCTCGTGAAGAAAACGGGTTATTGTCGTTCTACACGGCCGAGGCCAACCCGCACAAGATAGGACAAGGATATTATACATCGGCCAAACTGTTTCTTTTCAGCGACTATACCCCCGTATGCAAAGAAAATGAAGACCATATTACCATTATCAATAAAAACGGTAAAGAGGTTGCCGAACTGCCTCAAAGCATCGTAGACGTAGGCTTCTTTGCCGAAGGATTAGCCCCCTTCAAAAACGACGACATACGACCCCGCATGGGCTATATCGATGAAAAAGGCAATATAAAAATTGAGCCCCAATATATAGTGGCAACCAATTTCTTGTGTGGTGTAGCCCTTGTTGCATATGAAAAAAACGATGAACTGATAACCGCTATCATTGCAAGCAGTGGCAAGACTATTTACACCTTCGACCAAGGGCTGTTACCTCTGACATGGGAATTCTCCGACGGACTGCTACCCGTGATAAATACCGAAGGTAAGATAGGGTTTATCGATGTACACGGAAACATTGCCATAGAACCTACCGACCGGCTGAGGATGTGCCAACCCGTCAATCCGGCCAACATTCCATACACCTTCAAGGCCGGTCGATGCATCTACTATGACGGACAGCACTACGGACTTATCGACAAAAAGGGAAACATTGTCGTGCCGGCACAATACAACACCATCTACTTAGGTGAAGGCGGACTTTTTGCCGTTGAAAATCCCCGACACGAATGGGGTTGCATCGATGGCAACGGCAACGTTATTCTACCATTTGAGTATGTGACGGGCGAGATACGCCCCTCGATAGACGCACATGCTATCGTCGTACAAAACGAATCGGGACGGTACAAGATAATAAACGACCAAGGCAAAACCATCAGCCACCTCACATTCTCACAATACCAAAGTAAATATTACAATCTGTAACATTTGCTCGAACCAAACGTCACTGCCATTTGTTTATTGGCAAAAAACCAATAAATAAACCACAATGAAAAAAACCGCATTTTTCATGGCAGTGGCCTTGTTGTTGACTGCCTGTAACTCAGAGAAAAAAAAGAACTATGTAAACGAAGAGGCGTGGGCTATCGAAGCCGACTCGACAGGTATGAGCGAAGTATATGCCTATGAGGGCAATGTAAAAGCCCGTGGCAAAATGCCGGCTGCTCACTATTGGGTTGTGATAACCGAACAATTGGATAGCATGAACGGTACCTACACCATGACTACGACTTATATTGTTGCCGATACAATGAAAAATAAGCCGATGAAAAGCCGTGGCAAGAAATTTACCCGCTGGGGATTACATGGTGACAAAAACGCCAAAGTATATGCTCTCGCTCCCGATAGCGGCGCTACCGACTCGGTATTCCTATATGTCGAAACCGATACGACCGTGGTAATGCTCGACAACTCGATGCAAAAACCAGCCAACCCCGAGGGGTATCGCTTGATGAAACGTAAAGACCACAAACACGCGATGAATAAATAAAGTACAGAGAATGGACAAATAAGAAAGCGGCCTTGAATGTCACTCAAGGCCGCTTTCTTTATATTGGGAGTTACCAACGATAGTCACACAGACATCAGTAGTCGATTGTAAAGGTATCGGCATCGCGCCAAACGGGGAATTTTGTCCTGAAGGATTGTAATGAGGGCTTGTCCAATTCGGCCAACACAACTGCCTCCTCCCCATCGGGAGCTTTCGCCATTGTGTTGCCTTTGAAGTCAATGGCCATTGTATCACCGTTATATACCAGTCCCATCTTATCACGGCCTACGCGGTTCACTCCACACACATAGGCTGCGTTTTCTATGGCACGTGCCACCAGCAGGCTACGCCAGGCATGAGCCCGCACCTGCGGCCACGAAGCGACATAAAACGCAAGGTCATATTCGTTGGCAACATTGCGACACCATACCGGGAAGCGCACATCGTAGCATACAAAGAGAGCAATGCGCCACCCTTGGAATTCCACCACCAGACGTTTGTCGCCGGCCTTAAAATAGCGCCCCTCATCGCCCATACGGAACAGATGACGTTTGTCGTAGAAATAAGCCTCACCCTCGGGCGTGACAAAAAAGCCACGGTTATAACAAGCCCCCGCCTCACGGGCTATATAACTACCTACAAGAGCCATACCGTATGAGGCAGCCCATGTTCGGAGCGTTTGCAATGTCAGGCTGTCACCGTCCTCGGCCAGCAATGAGGCATTCATCGTAAATCCGGTAGTAAACATCTCGGGCAAGACAGCAATCTGCACCTGGCCGCTTAGCGTAGCAAGGCGGGCCTTGCAATATGCCAAGTTGGCCTCCTTATCTTCCCATTCTATGCTGTTTTGCAACAGTGCTATCTGCAACTTATCCATACTTACTCAAGCCCGGTTATAAAATTGTCTTTATTTTTGCCCTCAAACTGCATGTAATAACGTTTTATCTCATTCATGTCGGCCTCGACGTCACCCGTAGGCGTAAACTCGCGGTCAATACCGATACGTTTCTTCCCGTAATCGATATATGCCAATACAATGGGTACTCCGGCTCGACGGGCTATATAATAAAAGCCTCGTTTCCACTCCTTGTTGGGCTTGCGAGTGGCCTCGGGAGTAATGGCTATGGCCAAAGAGTCTGCCTCGTCAAAACGAAGAGCCACCTGCTCCACCATATCGGTATGCCGGCTACGCTCAACGGGGATACCGCCTATAGCCTTGAAAAAACAACCCAAGGGAAAGAAAAACCAATCTTTCTTCATCAGGAAACCGGCTCTACGGCCCAATGAAAGATAAGCCAGCTCACCCATAATAAAATCCCAGTTGCTCGTATGCGGAGCAACGCAGATGACATATTTTTTGTAATCGGGGACAGTGGCAGAGACCGTCCACCCGCAGGCACGCAATATCCATGCCGCCCACGACGCAGGTCGCGCCATTATGTCAATCTTTTTGGGTCAGAGCCTCGAAATCTGAGAGGACTTCATCGACACGTTCAAAAAAATCGAGGCGTAGTTTCTTGTAATATCCGGCCACTAGCTCATGGTCTTTGCCGCCATTTGCACCAATGCGGTGAATAAACTCATTGCGGACATCTATGATTTTACGCATCACGGCATCAGCTTTCTCTGTGTCGACACCGGGTACAAAACCGCGCATCAACAAGTATTCACCTACCAAATCCATGATAACCATGTTAATCTCTTTTTTCAATTTTCTTTTGCTTGCCATAAATACAAAATTTGAAAGTTTGTGATGGACAAATGTAACTAAAAAATCGAAATGGAGAGCTACTCCAAGGCCTTAAAAAACATTTCTACACCGCCTCGAAGCTCAACAATAACGATTGCACGATATACAAGGGAAAAAACGGCACGTCATATTTCTGAAAAAAAGAATTTTATTGTATTTTTGCGGTCGATTATAGGAACTGATATAATACGACTTTATGGGAAACGATACGAATATGCCCGAATATATCTTTGAGGTGAGTTGGGAAGTATGTAACCTCGTAGGCGGCATATATACAGTTTTATCAACGAAAGCAAAAACGCTACAACGTCATCACAAAGACAAAATCATCTTTATAGGACCTGATATCTGGAAAGAGAAACCATCTCCTTTTTTCATTGAAGATGCTACGGCCATGAGTGCGTGGGCTTCACAGGCGCAACTACCCTACGATTTGAAGGTTCGCACCGGGCGCTGGAATGTCCCGGGGAAACCACTTGTTATTCTGGTCGACTTCACTCCCCTATACGCCCATAAGAACGAATTCTACAAACTTATGTGGGACTTGTACGGCGTAGATTCTTTACACGCATACGGCGACTACGACGAGGCTTCGGCTTTTGCATGGGCATCGGCCTTGGTTATAGAGAATTATCACAACTTTATAGGGAACCCGGAGAAGGGCATTGTCGCACACTTCGACGAATGGACTACGGGACTCGGCTTGCTCTATATCAAGCAGTTTGTTCCGCAAATTGCTATCGTATTCACTACTCACGCCACCTCAATAGGGCGCTCTATTGCCGGTAACAACAAACCGCTATACGACTATCTGCAAGCCTACGACGGCGACCAGATGGCTCGCGAGCTCAACATGGAATCGAAACACTCGGTCGAGAAACATGCGGCACAGCAGGCCGATTGCTTTACTACCGTGAGCGATATTACGGCCAAAGAGTGCGCACAACTGCTACAACGTACCCCTGATATTGTGACGCCCAACGGCTTTGAGCGTAACTTCGTCCCCTCTCAAAAAGTCATGGGCGAGAAACGCCTGCAAGCACGTACCCAGCTACTACGTGTCGTACAGAACCTCATAGGCTATTATCCGGCTGTCGATGCCTTTTTAGTAGCCACTTCGGGGCGATATGAATACCGCAATAAAGGAATAGACCTATTTATAGATGCCATAGGACGTATAGCCCACCGCAACGACATTGAGCGCGAAATAATAGCATTTGTCATGACTCCGGGATGGGTAGATGCTCCACGTACCGACTTGAAAGAGCGCATGGCGAGCGACGGCATGTTTTTCACACCCCTGCCCGACCCCATTGTAACTCACCGTCTGCACAATTACGACAACGACAACATCATCAGCCAAATACATTACCTTGGCATAGACAATCGCTCTAACAACCCGGTAAAACTGATATTTATACCTTCATATCTCACCGGTAGCGACGGGATACTCGACATGCCTTATTACGACCTGCTCATGGGAATGGATGCTACGGCATTCCCCAGCTACTACGAGCCGTGGGGATATACACCGCTAGAAAGCATAGCCTTCGGCGTGCCCACCGTCACAACACAATTGTCGGGTTTCGGACAATGGATTATCAGCCATGCGGCACACTCCATACAAGATACAGGCGTAGAAGTATTGCAGAGAAACGACAACAACTTTGCCGACGTGTCGGAGCAATTGGCATCGACCCTGGTATCATTGAGCCAAATGAAGAAGAGTGCCAAAACGGCATTGGACAAAGCTGCTTCAAAACAAGCGGCCGAAGCCGAATGGAAAAACTTCATCGTCTACTACCAACAGGCGTATGAAATGGCACTGAAACACTGCAAAGAACGTAACCAAAAATAAGAAAATAAGATAGATAACACATCAAAAATCTCAATAATTATGATAGTAAAAGCGAGTAATACCAATGCCCCCGTGTGGCGTGATGTTACAATAAAAGCGAGTCTTCCCGCAGAGCTGTCAAACCTGGAGACACTTGCCAAAAACCTGTGGTGGGTGTGGAATACCTCTGCCAGAAGTTTGTTTCATGATTTAGACCGCAATTTATGGCAAAACCCGGTACTGATGCTGCAAAGCATGAGTTACGAGAAATTTGAGTCTATCATCGCCGACAAGGCCCTGATGCGCCGCATCGCCGATGTTTATGACGAATTCCAAAAATACATGCAAGTAGAAAAACGTACCGACGTTCCTTCCATATCATACTTCTCTATGGAATATGGTTTGGCAAACTGCCTGAAAATATACTCGGGCGGACTGGGTATCCTTGCCGGCGACTACTTGAAGGAGGCCAGCGACAGCCGCGTCAACATGACCGGTGTAGGTTTTCTATACCGCTATGGCTACTTCTCGCAAACCCTCTCAATGGACGGACAGCAGATAGCCAATTACGAAGCTCAAAACTTCAACCAACTGCCTATAGAACAAGTATGCGGAGCCGATGGCCGTCCTATGATACTCGAAGTTCCCTTCCCGGGACGTATCGTTTACTCTAACGTATGGCGTGTTAACGTAGGACGTATCTCTCTCTACTTGATGGATACCGACCTCGAGCAGAACAGTGAGTTTGACCGCCCCATCACGTACCAACTCTATGGTGGCGACTGGGAAAACCGCATGAAGCAAGAATACATGCTCGGTATAGGTGGTGTGTTGATGTTGCACAAGCTCGGTATCGAAAACGATGTATACCACTGCAACGAAGGACATGCAGCCCTGCTCAACGTACAGCGTCTCGTAGATTACGTAAACAAAGGCCTTTCCTTCTCAGAAGCTCTCGAGGTAGTGCGTGCATCGTCGCTCTACACCGTGCATACCCCCGTACCCGCAGGACACGACTACTTCGACGAATCGCTCTTTGGTAAATATCTGGGCGAATACCCCGCCAAGTTGGGTATTTCGTGGAACGACTTTATAAACATGGGTCGTGAAAACCCCGACACCAACGAAAAATTCTGCATGAGTATCTTCGCTTGCAACACATGCCAAGAGGTAAACGGCGTAAGCTGGTTGCACGGCAAGGTTTCTCAAAAGATGTTCCAACCGATATGGAAAGGTTATGCTCCCGAAGAATTGCATGTAAGCTACGTAACCAACGGAGTACACATGCCTACATGGGCTGCTTCGGAATGGAAGAGCTTCTATGCCGAGAAATTTGGCAAAGAGTATATGACTGACCAGTCTAACGGCGAAATATGGAAGCGCATATACGACGTAGACGACATGGAGATATGGAACATGCGTCAGACACTGAAACAAAAACTTATCCGTTTCGTAAAAGACGACTTCCGCGACACTTGGCTCAAAAACCAAGGTGACCCTTCACGCATCGTTTCTATACTCGAGCGCATCAATCCCAATGCTCTGTTGATAGGTTTTGCCCGCCGTTTTGCTACCTATAAGCGTGCACACCTTCTCTTTACCGACCTCGACCGTCTCTCCAAGATTGTAAACAATCCCAACTATCCGGTACAATTTATCTTTGCCGGTAAAGCCCATCCCGCCGATGGTGCCGGACAGGGTCTTATCAAGCGTATCGTTGAAATTTCGCGCCGCCCCGAGTTCCTGGGCAAAATCATCTTCCTCGAGAACTACGACATGCGCGTATCTAAACGACTTATATCGGGTGTGGATATTTGGCTAAATACTCCTACTCGTCCCTTGGAAGCATCGGGTACATCGGGCGAAAAAGCCGAAATGAACGGAGTGCTCAACTTCTCGGTACTCGACGGTTGGTGGTACGAAGGTTATCGCGAAGGCGCAGGCTGGGCGTTGACCGACAAGCGCACCTACCAAGACCAAGGTCAGCAAGACCAACTCGATGCCGCAACCATCTACTCGATGCTCGAGAACCAAATCATACCACTCTACTTTGCTAAGAACAGCAAAGGATACTCTCCCGAGTGGATTCAATACATCAAGAAATCTATCGCCGAGATTGCGCCTAACTACACAATGAAACGTATGCTCGACGATTATATCGAGCGTTTCTACAACAAAGAAGGCAAACGTGCTGCTCTCCTGAAAGCCAACAACTTTGCCAAAGCGCGTGAAATAGCTGCTTGGAAAGCCAAGGTCGCTTCTCAATGGGACCAGATAGAAATAAAAGAGGTAAAAATACCCGACGAAATGCTCTACATGCCATTGGTAGGCAAGACCTACGATGTAGAAGTAACTATCGATACAAAAGGCTTGGGCAACTGTCTCGGTATAGAGTTGGTTGCTGTTCCTACCGAGAACAACAATAACGAGCCGCAGACCTACAACGTACAAGAACTGGAAGTAGTGAAAGAAGACGGTAACCTCATCACTTACGCTCTGAAAAATACCATTGCAAAAGCCGGAGCTTTCCGCTTCTCTTTCAGAATGTATCCAAAGAATCCCGACCTTCCCCACCGTCAGGACTTTGCATACGTAAGATGGTTCTGATGTAACGACACTCTCAATAACAAAAGCAGCCTGTGCTACCATCGTAGCACAGGCTGCTTTATTTCTGTCGCTTATATTTCAGGTACATCCCCACGACTTGTATAAAAGCAAAAACGACTTCAGGTATAATGAGAAGCGTATCTCTCTGCGTACTCTTCGCTTATTATCTAATTAGCTCTAAAATAGCCCTCTATCTTTTACAACAAAAAAGGCCGCCATGAAACGCATGACGGCCTTTCTATATCTCTTATAATTTACTGACGACCCGAAGTAAGCACTTCTTTGTTGATTTTCTTTATCATACCTTGCAGAACAGAACCGGGGCCAACCTCAATAAACTCAGTTGCGCCATCGGCAATCATATGCTCTACCGAATAGCTCCAACGTACAGCAGCCGTAAGTTGTGCGATAAGGTTGCTCTTTATCTCTTCGGGATTGGTATGAGGCAGTGCATCGACGTTCTGATATACAGGACAGCAAGGTGTTGCAAAAGGAGTGGCTGCAATGGCATCGGCCAACTCGGCACGTGCAGGTTCCATCAGAGGCGAGTGGAATGCACCGCCCACTTTCAGTTTCAAGGCGCGTTTAGCTCCTGCTGCCGTCAGTTTGGCGCATGCAGCATCGATACCCTCTATAGAACCGGAGATAACCAACTGTCCGGGGTTGTTGTAATTGGCACATACGACAACACCTTCGGTAACCTCGCTACATATTTTTTCTATCGTTTCATCGGGCAGGCCTATGATAGCGGCCATCGTAGAGGGATGCATCTCGCAGGCTTTTTGCATGGCACGTGCACGAGCCGACACCAAACGCAAACCGTCCTCAAACGACATTGCGCCAGCAGCAACCAATGCAGAGAACTCACCCAAAGAGTGACCGGCAACCATATCGGGCTTAAACTCGTCGCCCATTGTCTTTGCCAAAATAACCGAGTGCAAGAATACGGCAGGCTGTGTCACCTTCGTTTGACGAAGGTCTTCGTCGGTACCGTTAAACATAAGGTCGGTTATGGAAAAACCCAAGATTTCGTTTGCTTTGTCAAACATTTCTTTTGCTACAGAGCTGCCGGCATAAAGGTCTTTGCCCATGCCTACAAACTGTGCTCCCTGACCGGGAAATACAAATGCTTTCATTTTCGTTGTTATTTATATTTCTTAATCGGCCACAAAGGTAATCATTTTTATGACAGAATAATTGTCTTGAACAAATATAAATATTTACATTTGCACAACGTAAAATAACAAAAACTACTGTCTACTATGGGCCTTTTAGGGTTAATGTTGCTTTTCAATATAGGATGGGGCGAAATTATACTCATCGTCATCGTAGTTTTATTGCTGTTCGGCGGGAAAAAAATACCCGAACTGATGCAAGGATTAGGCAAAGGCGTACGCAGCTTCAAAAAAGGACTTAACGAAGTGGAAGAAAATCTCTCTACTCCCGAAAAAAACGATAAGAGCAACACAAACAGCACCGATACGCCTAACGACAAAGCATAAGAATAGGAAGCAAAGCAACCGAACAGAGAGCCGATGCAAAGTCAGCCAATGACATTCTGGGAGCACCTCGACGAGTTGCGTAAGGTATTGTTGCGCATCATCGTCGCTATTGCCGTACTGATGGTAGGGTTGTTTATCGCCATGCCCTATCTCTTCGACCACGTCATACTGGCGCCCTGCTCCAACGATTTTATTCTTTACCGCGCCCTGAGGGCTATAAGCCAGCGTATCCCATTCCTTCCCGACTTTGCGATGGACGATTTCTCTGTATCTCTTATCAACATACAACTTGCATCGCAATTTTTCATACACATGAGCACCTCTATGTGGATGGCTGTTGTACTGGCATTCCCTTTTATACTTTATCAGTTGTGGTGTTTTATAAGCCCCGCACTCTACGAGAACGAACTGCGCAACGTACGCTTTGCTTTCTTGGCCGGTAACATACTGTTTTTCACAGGCATTGCTGTAGGCTATTTTCTGGTATTTCCTCTCACACTGAGGTTTCTTGCCAGCTACCAGATAAGTACTCTTATACCCAACCAAATAAGCCTCGACTCTTACATAGGCAATTTTTTGTCGCTAACCTTTATAATGGGCATCGTCTTTGAGCTGCCTCTACTTTGCAAGTTACTCTCGACCTTTGGCCTGATAGACCGCTCATTCTTTGCACGTTATCGGCGACATGCCATCATCGTACTGCTCATTGTTGCAGCCATTATCACACCCAGTGGCGACCCCTTTACCCTCCTTGCTGTTTTTATCCCCATATACGCAATATATGAAGTTAGTGCTCTATTTGTAAAGCGGAGAATACAAACGAGCCAATAGCACCAACATTCATATGAAATTTTCTCTTTTCTTACATCGCTACATCACTTTTTTTGTTTACTTTGCAAAACTAAAGTAAGCGGTATTTATCGCTACGGATATAACAGATAATCAATTACTAACCAAATTTTATATTTATGAAAAAAGTATTACTCTCACTCTTTGCCGCATTCGCCACTATGTTGGCAAATGCCGATGTAATCAACATTGTCTGCGCAGATGTCAACTGGGTAGAGGAAGGTTACACTATTACTGGCACAATCGACGGTATTACAGTTACTGCCGATAAAATGGACGGTCAAACTACGCCGACGTATAACGCTAATGGACAAGATTTGCGTACCTATGCAAAGAATGTATTGACCGTAAGTTCTGCATCGAATATTACCAATATTGTATTCAACCTGTCAAGTCAAGGTAAGAAACGTTTAACTGAGCTTACACCTTCTACAGGTAGTGTTACTTACAATACTGAAGGTGATAATTGGACTGTAACCTGGACAGGAAATGCTGCTGAGGTATCTCTTACAGTAGGAGAAAAAGCTACCTACGGAACTGATGGAGCTACTAAAGCTGGACAATTCGATTTCTCAGGTCTCGATGTCACTGTATCCAATGTAGCTGGCGTTGCTTCTCCTCGTTTCTCTTTGCCAGAAGGCACTTACTACAGCGCTCAAAGTGTTGAGCTTACATGTTCAACAGAAGGTGCTTCTATTTACTATACAGTAGATGGAACGACACCCGATGCTACCAAAACCTTATACAGTGCACCCATCGTTATAAGCGAAACAACAACAATCAAAGCAATTGCCATAAAAGATGGTAACCAATCTGACATTGCTGAAGCTACTTATACTTTTGCAACTATTCCTGAGGTAAATTCAATAGCAGCATTTTTAGCTACTAATACAACGGGTGCTGCAATGGATGATGTATATAAGATTACATGTCCTGTCACCGTTATCTATCAATATAACCGATATATGTTTATTACCGATGGTACAACCTCTGTACAAGTATATGGCGATTTGGACAACACCTATACCAATGGTGATGTTCTGACAAACATATGTGGTAGCGTAGGATACTATCAAGGCACATATCAACTTACTCCTGTAGCAAGTTCATTCGGTGAGGCCACCCAAGGAACACCCGTAACACCCGAAACTGTTACTATCAACAGTATTACAGAAGATATGGTAAGCGAATACGTTCTTATCAAAAATGTTACAGTTTCTACAGAAGGCAACTTTACAGATGCCACTGGTAGCATTGCTGCTTATCAAAGATTTGATATTGCCATTCCCGAGGTAGGAGATGACATATACGATGTAACAGGCTTTGTAAATATATTCAAAGGTACTCTGCAAATTTATCCTACAAATATCAACAAGACAACATCTGTTGAAAGCGTTAAGGCTGTAGCCGGTAAAGCATATGCCGTAAACGGTCACATCGTAACTACTGGCAATGGCGAAAGCGTAGCAGTATATAATATCACAGGTAAATTGGTTGCTACAGGTGTTGCCGGTCGTGACATCAAGGTAGCTGCTAAAGGCTTGTATATCGTAAAAGTTGGCAACAAAGCTACCAAAGTCGTAGTTCGCTAATCTGCTTATACGATAGGAAAGGTGGTACATCCTTTGCGAAATATCACCTTGCATAGAAATTCAGAGAGTTCGGTCTATTTTGCCGGACTCTCTTTTTATATCATATTCTCATAAAAAGATGCCTCTGAATTGCAAACTTCGCCATTTCTTGTCGTAAAGTAATACATACACAAAAAACATCATAAAAAAGCAGTCTCTATGCCACACGAGTACGATGTTTTCACTAACTTTGAAGCGAGTTGAAAAGGTAAACCTCCAATCAATGACTATTGATAAGCAGACAGACGCATTGATTTTCGACATGGACGGCACTCTATGGGATGCCGTGGATACATACGCCACCATTTGGAACATGGCATTCGCCGAAATTGGCAGCACAACACATATCAGTCGTAGCGAATTACTGGCATATATGGGCACACCCATTGACAAAATACTCGCCCACTTTGTACCCGAGCCATATACACAGGCGTTTATAGAAGCCATCAATCGTTTGGAAGTAAGCGAACTGCCCCGCCTCGGTGGCACGCTTTACCCTGGTGTTACAGAAGGAATAACAGCTCTGGCTCAACACTATAAGCTCTTTATACTTAGCAACTGCGACGAGCGTGAGCTACCCATATTCGTACGCTATGCCGGGTTAACATCCTGTATCACAGACGTATTGTCGTATGGTGATACTCGCCTGCAAAAGGCCGAGAACATACAATTACTGTCACAGCGTTACAATCTGCGCCATCCGGTATATGTGGGCGATACCGACGGAGATAGCCGTGAAAGCCGCCGTGCGTCCATACCATTTGTATGGGTAAGCTACGGCTTCGGCAAAACCGACGATTACGACCTGCATTTCGACTCTTTCGAGGCACTCACGCGCCACTTTATATCACTGAAAACCAATAATACATTATAATCCACACCCGTTATGTTCAGTTCTCAATTCAAATCAGAAGCTCTTGTACGGTATAACAAGATATTCAAAGCATTACAGGCATCTGATGCCGATGCACTGCTCATCAATACAAACGTAAATATCTACTATGCCGCGGGACAGATTTTCAGCGGATACATCTACTTAGATAAGTCGGGCAACCAGTTTTATTTTGTAAAACGCCCTGTAGGATTGCAAGGCGAATTTGTCGTATATATACACAAGCCCGAAGAGATTCCTGCCATTTTACAAGAAGCCGACGTTGCAATGCCTCAACGCATCGCACTCGAACTCGACTACACCTCATACAGCGATATTACAAGAATAAGCAAGGTTTTCAAGGATGCCGAGATAACCAACGGCTCAACCATTCTTCGCAACGTACGCGCTACCAAAACGCCCTACGAAATAGAAAAACTGAAAGAATCGGCAACACGCCACGAGGCTGCATACAGTCACATCGAAGCCATGTATGAGGAGGGAATGACCGACTTTGAACTACAAATAGAGATAGAACGCCGCCTGCGCATGGAGGGTTGCCTGGGTATTTTCCGGGTAGCAGGCCCCAGTATGGAAGTCTTTATGGGAAGCCTGTTGAGCGGCAATAATGCCGATGTGCCTTCGCCCTACGACTTTGCCCTGGGCGGTGCCGGCCTCGATGAGTCGCTGCCCATAGGATGCAACGGTACGCTTATCAAGCAAGGCACTACCGTTATGGTAGATTTATGCGGTAACTTCACGGGCTACATGACCGACATGTCGCGAACCTTCTCTGTAGGACAGATCCCCGAACTTGCACACCGCGCACATGCCACCTCGCGGGCTATTCATGAAGCACTGAGGGCTATAGCCCGCCCGGGTGTAGCAGCTTCAGAATTGTATAACACCGCTCTCGACATATCGACCAAAGCCGGACTAGGCGATTATTTCATGGGACATACCCAGCATGCCGGGTTTATTGGACACGGCGTAGGTATAGAAATCAACGAATTGCCGGTGTTGGCTCCTCGCTCACACGACATCCTTGCAGAAGGTAACATCATAGCCATAGAACCTAAATTTGTCATTCCGGGTACTGGAGCCGTAGGTGTAGAGAATACATACCTCGTAACCGGCAACGGGCTAGAATGCCTTACCAATTTCAAAGAAGACATCATTCCTCTTGACTGACCCCTACGGCCAGGCCACGATGTTAAAAATATAAAGCATCGCGGCTGGCAAATAGGCATAAAATGTGTAACTTTGCGCCCTCAAAGCGTAGAGTGATATTTTGTATGGAATTAAATAGCACCGATTGGAGTCAATACCTCTCTCATCCTGTCTTTTCTCTTATAAGCGACGTTGCCGACGAGATGGGAAGAGAATGTTTCGTCATAGGCGGCTTCGTACGCGATATCATGCTGAACCGGCCCTCGAAAGATATAGACGTGGTATCTTTGGGTAGCGGTATAGAAATAGCCGAAGCCCTTTGCCGCAAGATAGGACGCAAAGCACACCTCGCAGTATTTCGCAACTTCGGGACAGCCCAAGTAAAATACCACAACGGCAATGAGACCTGGGAAGTAGAGTTTGTGGGAGCCCGACGCGAATCATACTCGCACGACTCGCGCAAACCTGTCGTAGAAGACGGCTCCCTGCAAGACGACCAGAATCGCCGCGATTTCACCATCAATGCCATGGCTATATGCCTCAACAAAGCACACTACGGTATGCTTGTAGACCCCTTTGATGGCAGAAAAGACTTGCAAGAACGCATCATCCGTACCCCACTCGACCCCGATATCACTTTCAGCGACGACCCGCTGCGCATGATGCGAGCCATACGCTTTGCTTCGCAGCTGCATTTCACGATACACCCCGACACATTCGATGCCATCAAACGCAACAGTGAGCGTTTCACTATCATATCGCGCGAACGTATCATCGACGAATTATCAAAGATAATCCGCTCCGACATTCCATCTCGCGGGTTCATCATGCTCGACGATAGCGGTCTGCTATCATATATATGTCCCGAACTGACGGCTCTAAAAGGAATAGAGACCAAAAACGGTAGAGGACACAAAGACAACTTCTACCACACGCTTGCCGTACTCGACAATGTGGCCTTGCGCTCGCGTAACGAATGGCTACGATGGGCAGCCCTGTTCCACGACATTGGCAAGCCTCGCTCCAAACGCTACGACGATAAAACGGGCTGGAGCTTCCACAACCACGACTTTATAGGTGCCAAAATGATACCGGGCATATTCCGTACCATGAAATTGCCTATGGACGAACGCATGAAGTATGTGCAAAAGATGGTAGAATTGCACATGCGCCCTATTGCACTTGTAGAAGATGTTGTCACCGACTCAGCAGTACGGCGACTGCTTTTCGATGCAAGCAACGACATAGACGACCTCATGATTCTATGCGAAGCCGACATCACCTCGCGCAATGCCGAAAAGGTGCGTCGTTTCCTCGATAACTTTGCCCTTGTACGTCGCAAACTGGCCGAGATTGAGGAAAAAGACCGTATCCGCAATTTTCAACCGCCGGTTAACGGCGAAGAGATTATGGCTTATTTCTCTTTACCCCCTTCACGCGAAGTAGGCGAACTGAAAAAAAGCATCAAAGACGCCATTCTCGACGGTATCATCCCTAACGAACGGGAAGCTGCATGGCAATATATGCTTGCCGAAGCAGAGCGGTTAGGCATAAAACGCCCATAAAACTACGGGACCGGATAGAACCGAATACGGTTATATCCAGTTTTTCCACTTGAAAATACCGTAGGTAACTGCCGACAAAAGCAACGAGAACAAAAGGATGATAACGAATGCCGAAGGCGAATCCTCTACAAACGTAATGACATTCATGCCATAGAAGCTGGCTATCAGCGTAGGCAACATCAGTATCAACGAAATGGCCGTCATACGTTTCATGATGGTATTCACATTGTTCGATATGATAGAGGCAAACGAATCCATGGTCCCCGTAAGAATATCACTATATATGCTCACCATAGCATGCGCCTGTCGCAACTCTACACGCGTATCTTCATAAATATCGCGAGAATAATCGGTCTCTGAGTGTAGCATGTTCGAGAACTTTGCCAAGGTCATCTCATTACCTCTAATGGCTGCATTGAAAAATACCATACTTTTGTCAAGGTACATCAATCGTAAAAGGTCTTCATTGCGAATACTCTTTTCCAAGACACTTTCGGCATTGGCCACCTCGGCATTTATCTGCTTCATATACTTCATGTACCACACCGATGCCGATGTCATCAGACGCAGCGCCAAATCGTGAGGCATAGCAATATGTACGTTTTTCTTACGGGCAAACTGCAAGAAATCGGCCACTACATCATTGGCAAACGGAGCTATCGTCACAACACTGTCGGCTGTTATAACGATACCCAAGGGTACTGTCGAATAGGGTATTTTACCCGACTCGTTTTTCCGCGGGATGCGCAGCACAATATACGTTATACCCTCGTCATATTCAATACGCGGACGTTCGTCGCTATCGGTTATATCAGAAATGAAATCTTGGGGGATACCGCACTCCTGTATCAGATACTCTTGCTCTTTTTCGTCGGGCATGTCAACATGTGTCCACAGCCCAAATATGACCCCCGGTTCGGCATCAACAAACTTCTGATGGAAAAGATATCTATGTAACATCGGTATATCAAACAAATAAAATAATACTGTTTCTAATCATTCTATAACTATTTCATGGGTAATACCTCTATCCAATAATCGTCAGGATCGTGAATAAAATAGAGCCCCATAGCCTCGTTCTCATAGCATATACAGCCCATCTCGCGATGATACTTTCGTGCCTCGTCATAATCGCCCTCAACACGCAAGCACAGATGCGACTCATTATCGCCCAATTCATAAGGTTGGCAATGGTCGCGCAACCATGTAAGTTCCAGGCTGAAATCCGAGCCATCGGTCAGGTAGACCAATATGAAAGAGCCGTCGGCAGCCTCCTTGCGCCGCAATTCTCTCAGTCCTAAGGCTTCGCGATAGAAACGGATACTACGGTCTAAATCGGTTACATTAATATTGAAATGGTCGAAATGTCCTGTTATTTTCATTAGTCTCGTTCGTTTTAATATGTTAGAGGTATTTCGTGATATTCATCAAAAGCCTTGAGGTTATCGCGATGCACAGGCTGGCAAAAAGTCGTCCCCTCAAAGAAGCTATCATACTCTTGCTGACGGCGCACTAACTCACTGTCTTGTTCCGATGTTACATTCAGCACATCCTTTCCATCGGAACTTTTCACCTGCAACGTCAACTGTGAGCCCACAACCGTTGCAAGCAACATTTCACCACGCTTCAGCTCTACATCAACAGGCGCAAAAAGCGGAATAGACAGATGCACTGTGGCATCCTCATCGCGCAAGACATAGGCATAGGCCGTTTCCTTATCGGTACGCTCGTATGCACCTATCAGGCAACCGCTACCTATGCGCTCACTCCAGGTGAGTGAGGTAATTGCCGACGGCATTTGCGGATTGATGGTTATCGTGCGGTTAATCATATCGGGACGTATGCCGAGGAAGTATTGGTACCACACGCGCAACTGCTCGGCATTACTCCAGGCCTGCAAAAAAGTGCCGGAGCGCCCTGCCCACTGGGCACCTTCGCGAGGATGCGCGTCGGCATTCTCCGAGAGGCTGC
Organism: uncultured Porphyromonadaceae bacterium; assembly: GCA_900538705.1. Classification (GTDB taxonomy): domain Bacteria; phylum Bacteroidota; class Bacteroidia; order Bacteroidales; family Barnesiellaceae_A; genus Barnesiella_A. Next base: position 976,080 of record UPZG01000001.1, on the reverse strand, counting down.
CTACGGCTCCTTGTTGCAACGCTTGCCGGTTCATATTATCGAAGAGTTGCCAGGCTATATCGGGTTGTCCAAACTGTATCATGCGTTGCATGGCCTCACCATTGTTCCACAACCATACGGTACCATTATGATAAGCATCGTCTTTATGATAATAATGCCAATTCTCATGTTGCGGATGGAAATTGTCGTCATCCTGACTGAGTGAGCCCACACCCCACGGATATACCAGCTCTTCCCATACACGGCGAGTCACATGCATACAGAATGCTGTGTCGTCTATCAACTCAAAAGTATACAGTTGGTTGGGACGCACTTGCACATCCTTCGAGCCATCGGCATTGAGGTGGTCATATACCAAATAGGTTGTCGTATCGCAAAAATCAGCTGCAAACTTGCGGCGAAGCTCCTCGGCGCGCTTTTCCCAAGCAGCAGCATCATCGGTCGCGCCCATATAACGTGCCATATAAGCGCCGTCTTTCAGTTGGTTATACCACAAGGCTTGTATGTCATTGGCACGGTTGCCTCGCGGCGAACCGGGTATACCGTTCCTCACCACATCCATCCAGGTATCGGCATCGGCATGACAGAGATAACCGTTTTCGTCGATAAAATGGTCTATCGATGCCTGTATACTCAAAGCTACGGCAGGATATATCTCGCGGATAAATGCCGTATCGCCCGAGTAGCGTACGTAATCGGCCACTTGCATAACAAAGCGAGGTGTTCCATCGACAGTATTATATAGGATACCATCCATATTGGCACGGTTGGGAATACGGCCGCGCGTAAGCGAAGAAATTGCCGTATCTTGAAGTCTCGAGAAATCGGCAAGAATTTCGCGCGTCACATCAAACTCGCCGTTGACAAGTGTCGCTCCAGGCATCGATATAAACATATCGCGTCCCCAATATTCGTTAAACCACGGTAAGCCGGCATATATACCGCGGCCTTGCTGGCGGGTCACCAATTGGTCGGTCGTGAGCAAAAGCCATGCTATGGCTTTGTCGAGCGTATCGGAATTACTCTGCATAGGATTTGAATATGCCACGATGCCATTCATACGCGTACGTCGTGCATCCAACCATGAAGAGCCCTCCTTCCGAAAAGCGGCTATATTGTCAAGACACTCTTTCTCACTACCATAGGCCAACAAGAAGCCTTTCCCCTCTACCGGGTATTGCAAACGTCCGCCCTCGTAACGACCTTGCACCTCTTTATACGACGTCACAGCCAAAAGGCTATCGGGGCTCTCGCGAGGTACATACCATAAAATACCATCGGCATAACGGGGCTGCGACAACAACGTCGTATCGAGAGCGATAGAAATACTGTCGCCGGCAACATCGGTCAGCATTACCGCCAATAAAGCACGGTCGTCGACCATGTAGAATCCTTCGGTAGCATGGGTAAAGCTGCGTTTCAGATAATGCGGATATACCGTAACGGCAGCACTGTCGCGAGGCAATAAAACACCATCGACATACAGGTCATAGTCGCTTACGATACGCCGTTGGGCAATATTCCATCCGGCATGCCACGCACCGAAATGAGACTCATGTGTACGCCCGTAATAGAATCCGCTACGTTTATCGGTATAGGAATACTCCCTATTCTCGGCCGGGGTCACTTCAATTCCCATTTTATCAACAGTCATCACCGGCTCAGGTATCTTGTAACATCCTTGCAGTCCTGCCAATATCATAACACACCCTATCACATAACCGTTCTTCATAATACAATATATTAAATATTAATCTATGAGTTGTTTTCTTTGCCTCCTATAGCGACGCATTATGCAAAGATAGGAACTATTCATTAAAAACAAACTCTACGTACAAGGCTTTTAGCAACACGAACGACAAGTCATCGTCAACCGCACAAAATTCTATCCCCCGATACTGGTCTGCATCACACGGCATTGTTACATCGAGATTACACATTCATTTCATAGGCAATCCCACCTTAGCACAAAAATTCTTACTTTTGCACGCAACAAAAAAACAACGTTATGAAACACATCGTAGAGATAGAAAATTGGGTACGACGCGACAATTACCTATACTTCAAGAATTTTGCCAATCCTTGGATAGCCATCACGAGCGAAGTGGAATGCACCCGGGCTTTCTACCGCGCCAAGGAGAGCGACAGCTCCTTCTTTCTCCATTATCTCTATGCTGTGGCTCGCGCCGTAAACGAAATAAAAGAACTACGCTACCGCATCGATAAAGAGGGCAACGTAGTATGGCACGACACAGTCGATGTCATCTCGCCCATTGCCGTGCCGGGACGCACATTTTACACCGTCCGCATTCCGTACAAAGACGATTTTGCATCGTTCTATCGCGAAGCACGACATATCATCATACATATTCCGCACGACGGCGACCCCTATGCTACCGATAAAGCCATTGCCGAAGCCGGCGACTACGACGTATTCCTGCTAAGCGCAACACCCAAACTATACTTCACCGGCGTAACCTACACACAGATGGCTACAGGGCACTCTATGGACTACCCCTTGATGAATGCCGGGAAAGCCATCACACGAGGCGACAAGCTATATATGCCTATCGCCCTTACAGTAAGTCATGCCTTTGTCGACGGCGAGCACATCTCGCAGTTTTTTGAGAAAGTACAGGCCTTCCTCAACGAAATTCACCTGTAACCGTCAGTACTCCACAACATATACGGTAGCCTTGGTATTCTTATAACGTTTCATCGCCTCGCCGACCGATGCTCCACTGATAATAGTAGGGTCGCATACCAGATACTTACGGCCGTTTATCATCATGCTGTCGCCATCGACCGACTCGTTGAAAGCCACGGCTGCTGCAAGATGCATGGGATAATAGAGCAATGCCACATCGAGCCCCAACAACTCGTGTACCAAATATACATAGAGAATAGCCCTGTCTTCACAATCGCAATAAGGATAGTAAAAAACCTCATCGACAAACAACGGCCGCTCATAGCCAAACTGCTCCTCATCGGTCTTGTACTTAAATCCCGTCTGCACAAAGTTAAGCAGTATATTGGCAGCCTCAACCTCGCCTTTCCCTTTAATGGCAGCCCGCAACGGAGAGAGCACTTCGTCACGCATCTCACTCGTCATGGGCGTACGGGCATACACCGTCCACTCGCAATGGGGAAAATCGTTATAGAATGCCATAAGGTTATTATTGGCGTTTGTCTCGACATGAGCCGTCGGATATTTTGACGACGCGCGTGTGGTAGCCGCAGCCTTCACAACGGGGAACTGCTGCTCACGAGGCACACCCAGAGCACAAGGCCGCGCCTTGTCGTAAAACATCTCGTCGTAAGTATATATAGGTTGTTTCTCTTTTATCTTCTCCAACAGATAGTAACGACGGCCACCGTTCACAAAGAAAGTATATCCGTATATCTGATTATCGGCCGAGAGCGCCGGCATTAGCCTGTCACTTCCAAAACGTATCACCTTGGCATCATAGCCACTCTGCATCAGCAAGAAAGCCTGCAATAAAGCCGCCTCGTTAGGCTTGGCACTGCCAAAGAGAGCATTAGCCACACTCTCTGTAAACTTCACATACGCCCAGTCACACAACTGCAACTCCGAGCGGTAAGCGATACAATCGTCGAGCAACGTAGAATAGTCAGGCGAAACAAGCTCGTTCCACACCTGCGACACATACTGCTCGCTGATATCGCCCAGCGTAAAAGCCTTGTTCCTGGCAAAACGCACACGGCAACGCGTACCATAAAAATCGAACTGCAACGCCTCGGCAGGCTTCACATCACGCGGTATCGGCTTCACTGTCACATCTACCGGCGCATCGGGCTTTTTGATAGGCTTCACCGTGAGTACCGGCAAACGCGACGGCATCGTAGCATCGTCTTTCGGGTCGGGCACAACAGGTTTGGGGCGTACAGGCGGTTCCACCTCGGGTTGCTGCTCATAACGCATCCATTTTTTCTTCAGATACGATGCAAACTCTTTGTTTCGCTGGGCACGGAAATTCTCAAAAGCCGTAACCTTTTCTTTTACATAACTCTTGTAAGCCGACATGGCTTGTTTCTTATACTCCTCAAACGATTGAGATTTAGATTGCGCTTGCACCTGCATAGTGCACAATACTGCCACTGCCAATAAGGCAATAAAACCTTGTCTTTTCATGGTCGCGATTCATAAAGTGATTAATACTCCTGTTTTCTCGGCGGCTGCCACAAAGCGTTCTGGCCCAATTACCCATTCTATCGGATCATGACACAAAATACGCCTTCACCGCTCTATTCTGTCATTATAAAAGGTAACGTAACATACCTTTACTATTTACAAAGATAGGAAAAGACAAGTGCAAAAACAAACTGAAAGCATAGTTTTCTATCTTCCGCTTTTCCAAGCCGCATCCTGACTTAGGTAAGATAGTTAAAAACGGAACGATAAAGATATAAAATAAGCGAATGTTTCACGCCAATATGTTCTATCTGCCCTATTCCCTCAGCTGGGCGCCATACAAACGCCCCCTACTTTACCTTATCCTGTAAAGGGGAAGCACCTCAGCAGAATACCATATAAGACACTGTCACCTTGATAACAGCTTTACGTTGAATAACAATATGCTTCATAGATGGTATGGTAACAGCTATCTTGTTCTCTATATCTAAAATTCTTATAGTCTAATAGTTTCTGATTCAAATATTGTTTGATAACAACAAACTTTGGGATTTCTATAATAATCTGTAGATTTTATATCCTATATCAGATACCGTTTAAAAGATATATCTAATTAGAATTTCATTCAAGATTCAAATATCAGAACTAAATCATCAGTCGTTCCAATTTCATCTTCCACTTTTCCCAATTGGGCATTTCCCGAGCCAACAGTTCATAGAAAGCTTTGGTATGGTTACGATAGACTAAGTGACAAAGCTCATGCAAGATGACATACTCGATACAGATGCGCGGAGCAGCAATGAGTCGGGGATTCAACAAAATTTGTCCCGATGCGGTACAACTACCCCAACGTGTCTCCATCTCCTTCAAAGTGATTCCTGACGGCTGAACCTGATAACGGCTAAAACGCGCTATCAAAGGTGCGGCATACTCTCTGAACTTGATTTCAGCCCGTCGCCGATACCAAGCCAAAAGCAAAGAGCGCACATCCTTGCGGTGTCTACACTCTACCTCAAGTATATTTCCTTTATAATGTACCTCATTACGTTCGCTGTCAACAATACGCAGCATATATTGCCGACCTAAATATAAATGAGTTTCTCCACTAACATATTTTCGTTCCGGCGTATGTATGCCAAAGGAATCGAAGTAACGTTGTTGTTTGTAAATCCACGGCGCACGCCGATGCACATGGCATCTGATTTGCTCCAGCGAAGCGCCTGCGGGAGCCTTCACCTCCACCCGACCGTCTGGATGTACACAAATGCCTAAAGTCTTCCGAGTTCGGTATTCGATGGTATACGCCACCACTCGCGAGCCGAACTCAATATGGTCTTTTACCTGATCCATAGCTTTGCCACCTCTACACATCCGTCTATAATTACATCCATATCGTCAAAAGGAAATGCAATACCATATTTTCTTTTCACCTCATCAATCAGATAAGCTTCCAGCTCTATCTTCATGCGGCCTATGATATCCGACTTTTGTTGCCAATCGACCAATACCAGGCCATCGACAATCAAAGTTCGATTCATAATGCGATCGAAAGCCCACGCTGTATCCAAAGCCAACTGTTTCAAGTCTATCGACACGTCTCCAAATACTCTCAGATATGTTTCCAATGCCAAGCCATAATAGGCCTTGGCAGCATTGTTATGCTGCAACTCATCAGGCAACTCGCTGTCAGTATGGGCCAACACGTCATCCTTATATTTCAACACCCGTTGCAGATACTCAATCTCGTCGATGCGTCCCTGTTCATACGCTGCAATTGTCTCCTTCAACAGTTGGGAGAATTTCTTGTAAAACGCCGGGTCAGAATCCATATTCTCTGTAATAAACTTGCTGGTGCGCGAGGCTATCGTATCGGCCTTGGCCGCATTGCTCTCCAACTTCGCCACCTCCTGCTCAAATGCTTCGGTATCGAAGATATTCACCAGCTCGGTCACTGGCTTTACAGCACTACTCGTAACGTGGAAGTTAATCAGTTTTTGTATCTGGCTTTCGTATTGCCGAAAATCGACAGTATCGGAGTAGCGCAACTGGACGGCCGACCTCAACTTCACGAACATGTTCAAATCGTCCTTGTATCGCTTCACTTCCTCTTCGGAAGTGCGCACATGAAACTCCCGCGTCGAGAGGGCAATCTTCAGGCACGATGCATAGGCGGTTAGTCGCTCGTAGAACTCCTGCCGACGGTCTTCCTCACGCAACGATTGAGCGTAAGCCTCCAGGTCGCGTTTGTTAGGTATCGTCTTGAACAGCTCCCATAAATCGGAATATCTCTGCGGCAACTTCTCTATCTCAGTATCGACAGGCTCCAGAGTCTCGCGGAAGGCCTCCTGTTCCTCTGCATCGTAGTTCGAGTAGAGCTCCAGCGCATCGTCCAGTTCTTTCAATACCCCATAATAGTCTATGATATAGCCAAACTCCTTGTCGTCGCACACCCTATTTACGCGTGCCACGGCCTGCAACAGCGTGTGCCCGTTCAACTTGCGGTCGAGATACATCACCACCACCTTCGGCTCATCAAAGCCGGTCAACAGCTTGTCTACTACAATCATGATTTCGGGATGCTCCTGGTTCTTGAAGCGTGCGATCAGATTGTCCTGATACTTCTTGGGTGTGCCATGCTCGTCCATCATTCGATCCCAATAGGCATTCACCGCCTCCGAGGTCTCGCCATAGCTCGACTCCTCGCCCTCGCGTGTATCGGGCGCCGTGATGAGCACCTCCGACGACACTATACGTAGCCCATCCAAATACTTTTTGTACAACACGGCTATCGACTTGCGCGGCACCACCAGCATAGCCTTAAACTTCGTCCCCTGCCAGTTATTGCGGAAGTGCTCCGAAATATTCCAGGCGATGGAGTAAATTCGCTGGTCGGTCTGGCTTACAAAGTCGGTACGCGAATACTTTTTCTTCAGGTCGGCCGTTTCATACTCGTTCAGCTCCTCGCACACCTTGGTAAAATGCTCGTCTATGGGCCCTTCATTCACACTCTGGGGCACGATGCGTCCCTCGTAGAGCAGAGGTACTACCGCACCATCTTCCACCGCCTGCCGCACCGTATATACCGGGCGGATAATCCCGCCAAACGTACGGGCCGTATTCTTCTCCTTCTTCATCAGCGGCGTGCCGGTAAAGGCTATCTTGCAAGCATTGGGCAGCACCTTGTCCATCTTGATAGCCATCTCCTTGTACTGGCTGCGGTGCGCCTCATCGATAAGGATAAATATATTGGGGTCGGTCAGCGGCCTACTCATGCGCTTCACTGCCGTCTCAAACTTGTTGATAATCGTTGTAATCACGGCATCGCTCTTGCTCTCCAACAATTCCACCAGATGGGTACCGGTCGTGGCATTCATCACCTCGCGTCCACACTTCTTGAAGGTGCTGGTTATCTGGCTATCCAGGTCGGTACGGTCGGTCACCATCACAATGCGCGCACTCGGTATCTCCTGCATCTGAGCTATCGCCTGAGCCAACAGTACCATGGTGAGCGACTTGCCGCTCCCTTGTGTATGCCACACCACGCCACCCCGGCGCTTACCGTGGTCGAGACTCCTGACCCGCGCAACAATCTCCTTGACTGCAAAATATTGCTGGTAACGGGCCAGTTTCTTGATGCCACCGTCATAGATGGTAAAATTATGAATAAGGTCGAGCAACCGTTCCGGACGGCAAAGGCTGAAGAGGTAGCGGTCTTGCTCGGTAGGCAACACCGGTTCCTGCATCTGCTCATCGAAGTAAGTCCGCACATAGCGGAAGCGGTTGCCAAACAGATGGTCTTTCTGCTCCTCACTTAGCGGCTCATTGACCAGATGGTCCAGCTGCCGGGCATACTCCGCCTCATCCTGCTCGGTCACAAACATCTCGCGCCACTTGTTCCAAAATTTTGCCGGAGTGGCCGTCGTGCCATAAGCCCCATAGCTGTTGCCGATGCTCATCAGCAATGCACTGTACAGATAGAGCGAGCGTATGCCATCCTCCTTCTGGTTGCGCAGATGCTGCGAAATAGCCTGGTCGAGTGCCCCCTTGATGTCGGGGCGCTTACACTCTATCACCACCAGTGGAATGCCGTTGACAAACAGCACGATGTCGGGCCGGTAGGTATCGGCCATACCGGTACGAGTCACGGCAAACTCCTCGGTCACATGATACACATTCCGCTCCGGTCGCTCCCAGTCGATAAAGCGCATGGTGTAGCTCTTCTTGTCTCCGTCGATGCTCTGCTCGAAAGCCTTGCCCAGCGTCAACAGGTTATAGAGCGCCTCATTACCGTTCAGGTAACCGCCCTCCATGGGGATATTGCGCATGGCCAGCACCCCGTTCTCGATATTCTGTTCAGAGAACAGCTCCTCCTTGTTACGATTTACCCGAATGGAGTTGATGCGCCGCAACTGGTTGCGCAACACCTCTTCGAGCAACACATTCGACGTCTTGCCGCCGCGCATCGCCAGCGCCTCATCGGGTGTCAGATAGGTATAGCCCAGCTTCATGAGCAGCATCAAGGCCGGCAACTGACTGATATGGTCTTCTTTGAATGAGAGGTTCATCATGGTTTTATCTTCTTCCTATCTTTATATACTTAAATTTATAAAACATTTTATTTCTAGTACCGTACTCGACAAACTCTTCTAAAAACTTTTCAAACTCATCGATAACAGGTGTCCGTGGTGTAATCGACTTCACATAGTCTATGAATTTATCCCAAGACCCCCATACGTTTTTAGCCAAAAAATTTACTGAATAACGGCCATCATCGGGTGTATTGCACACCATGCCCTGCAAGAACTCCTCTACATGCCTACCGGCATACTCTTTGATAAGAGCACTGACCCGTTCATTCTCTTCATAATCACGTTCTCTATTGTATATAACTCTGCTTATATAGCCATAAATCACATCCATCGGTAATTCTCGCCGAATGGCTTCCTGCAAATAGTCGGTCTCTATTACCCTTATCTCTTCAAACGAGAAATATTTTTCCAATGAATGATATTCCGAGCATAGAAACTCAGAGACATAATTGCTCAATCCGTTTTCTTTTATAACTTCCCGAAGAAGCTCCTTTATCTCCACATCATTACTTAAATCACGATTTAATGAAATGATTCCACTCGAAATAATCTTATACGTGTTCTTAGAGAGATTGCTCGAGCTCCCTACATAAAACATAATGCGTATCTTCTTTTTACACACAGCCACAGAATCCGGAGTAAAGCTATCCAACTGCTTTACAAACGAAGCAGTCTGATACAGGGCCATTATATTATCTACCTCTTCTTTTATATATTGATATTCCTTATTCCACAGCTCCTTAAAAACCTCTATGGGTAAATCGTAGTCTTGTATCGTATCATAAAAGTATCTGGCAATAGAATCTTTGTTGTTTATGGCTCCATACACTTTCGATAACCCGGATGAAGGGAACAAAAAATTTAATATCCTAATTATATGCTTGGCTTCTACCTCGCTATATCCCATTCCTTTTAATTGGACATTCATCTCAAACGAGGGTACCTTCTGAGACCACGATATATTTTTTTCTCGTTCTTCGCTACTTTCATACAACCTGAGTATCCCCTCTTCTTCCATCAAGACTTGCGTCCATCGCAGGCTCAACAGGTCATAAACCGGCTTGTACATCAATCGCAGAATCTCCAAATTCATCAAATCGCAAAGCACAACATTGCCGGCCAACTTTTCATAGCTATTCTGCAGCGAATTGGCATAGCGCTTTACATCGCGCATCGACAAAAGCTCTTCTTTGGCAAATCTCTTCATCCTGTCTTGGTCGTCAATAATCTGTCTTAGCTCCTCCTTATCTACATCTCGTATAAACCGGTCACACTCCTCATTCAAGTATTCTATCAATCTCGAGTGCTCAAAAGCAGGCAACGTATATTCTATCTGAAAAATCTTTTCCAAGTAACGGCTGGCCGATTCTATATTTTGGTTCTTGATGGCTTCAACCAAATAGTTCCTGTCATAAGCCGCTACAAATTTGATTCCCGAGAAATTGGCGGCATTGCGTATCAGCTTCAATATCTCCATGACTTCGTTGCCTCGCAAGCGGTCTAAATCGTCTATAAAGACAACAATAGGACGGTCTATTTTCTGTAGCGACTGCTTCAACAGATTGCTCTGCTGCTCCAGGCTATGCCCCGTACTTCCCAACGACAGCAATATAGACAGCCACGATGTCGACTCGCTTTTTTCCAAAATATGGGCATACTCCATCATATCGCGAGGCAAGTCGTCGGCATACCTCCGCAAATGTTTCCCCACTTCGGTAAAAAACTCGCGAATCAAATTATTTTCTTTCCCATAAGTCCAAGGCGAGAAATCTATGCAGATAGTACCATAGCGCTTCAGCTCATCTTTTATCAAGTTCAGGAACGAGGTCTTCCCATAGCCCCACGGCGACAAGATACCCACGGCAAACGACTGGTGACTCGAGCTGGTTTTCAGCAACCTCCGGGCCAGCATACGCGCAAACTCGCTGCGCCCCAGCCTATCCGCTTCGCTCGTTTCGATAGGCTCATCACATTCAAACCCCTCCTCCTCAATCACCTCCAAGGGTTTACGTTTGATAAACTGGCACACATACGCCACCCCCACCGACAGGGCGTAGAAAGGAACTATATCGAAATAGGTCACGCTACCCATCCAAGGGACAAAACTCCACGCCTCGCCGAAACGGACTGCTGCCCATATCGCAGTAACCAAAACCCAGCGATACAGCCGTATTACCGAAATCCGTTTTCTGTTCCTGCAAGCTATGCCACACTCTACAACAATCCCTATTACAACTACCCAGGCCACTGTTTGAGCCAGTACCCCATTCTGGAAATAAGCCAGAAACGGCGCTACCCAGTAGTGCGAAAACAACTGCTCAAAAAACGGCCTGAATACCCCATAAATTACCCCAGCGGCCAACAAGCAGATGTTTGCCCTATCCAATATGGCTTCTTGCATGGGAGCTATCCATTTGGCCCACCACGCTGCACAGTCGCGTTTCGCTACAGCACTATTTACGTCCTGAACACTTGTATTATCCATATTTTATATATTTATGGGGTTGAGCAGCATCCCAGCCGACAACTGAGTGATATGGCTTACCTTGAATGAATCATACATAGTTAATACTTAAAATATCCACAACAATGGTATCAAAGAAAATAGCAATAGAATAGAGGCTGATAATTTACTAATCCAGTTTCCCTTTTGGCATATCCCGATAATAGCACCAAAAGATGTAATACTCCCCAATATACAATATATAATCTTAAGAGTTTGGACCAGCCACCTTGGTAAATAGTCTACAAGTTTTGCATTTTCATTTATAGTCTCCGGGGTATATTTCTGATAAATGATTTCTGAATCTTTTATATCCCTATCATTAATTATCAATTGTGGTTGTTCTTTACTCTCAACAAATGCAATAAGTTCTACAAATTCTCCGGAACGCCATTGTTTGAAGCAAATTTGGTTATTTATAAGAGAGGCTTCATTATTTGATTGTGTAATTGCAATAGAGTATATATGTTCTTGATTTTTGATAGTTAATGGAAGATTTTCACTCAAAAGCTGTTTATTTTCACCCGTGCCCATAAGAGTTGCATCTCCAATATTGCGAATTACATACTGAATTTGCCAAAGATTTTGTACCGGAATAGAATCCTTATAAAAATATTGGACATGTAAATCATCCGTAGAAGTCGATTCTGTTAATAGTTGTACTGACATTGCTTTGACTTCAAGGATAACGCACTCTTTATGGAAGTAAAAATATATAGTTACTATTCCTGCCGCAATCGCAACCAAAGTGCCGATAGTCTTAATATATTTTGAAAGAATCTCCATAGTTTTTTATTCGTTTTTTACCAGTGAGAAGTTGTTGCATAAGGCCGCGCTTTTGTTGGCGGAGTAGCTCGAGCTTCTGTTGTGCCAGTTCTATTTCGCGGTCGGCGGCGGTCAATACATTTGCTATTGCTTTTTGTTCAATATATGAAGGGTAACTGATACGGACTTGCCCGAAATATCGATATTTACAGTTTAATGTATCTCCTACCAAACCTTGTGAGTGTATCCAGAAATCGTATACAAGACGAGGTTGTTTGAAAAGGAGAGACATATAATATCCATCCACATCTGTATTGGGTACGACGATCGTATATGCAGGACTAACAATTCCTTCCAAGCTTGATAAAGCACTTCGCCCCTGCCACATTCGCATCGTGTTGTATCCTATGTCACCTTTGGCTATTCGTTTGTATTTCGATTTGTCGTCGTTCGATGTATCTCGTTTTTCGGATTCGGTTTGTAAAATAACCCCCTTGTCACCGGTAATGGAAAGTAGGGGCAAATCTGTGCGATTGGTTTCATTACGTTCTTTGAACAACTTATGGAGTTTATGGACTTTCCACGGGTTGGAGAAGCCGGGAAGGCGGCGTTTGGCGGTGAGGAGTTGTTGCATCAATCCGCGTTTGCGCAGGGTGAGTTGCTCTATCAACTGCGATTGCTTCTCGATGGCCTTGTCCCACACGCCCAATACCTCGGCTATCTTCCGCTGCTCCGCCAGCGGCGGAACAGCTATTTTTATTTTTGCAACATCTGAAGAATTTACTGCAGGATAATTTGATCCAACTACGAGAGAATAAAATTGTTTGCTAATAGCTTCTGAATAAAAATATAACAGGAGGTATTGCGTATCGCAGGATATAGGAGATAAGACTGCAAAACCTGTTGAAGCTATTAAATCATTAACATCCTCTTTTATTGCAAAAAAACCTTGCAAATTGGGTCTTACTGTTGAAATAACGACGTCCCCCTTTTTTACAATTCTTCGAGCCCGCGATGGTGCAGTTTGAAATATTTGGTGTGATGTTGAAATCTCAAAAGAATCACTATCTACATCTGATAGTGATATGTATTCAAATTCATATGTGAGAGGTGTTTTAGTCGTTAAAGAATTTGCATCTACACTGCATATATCTTTAACTTTTTTCACCTCCCACTCCTGCGGAATAATCCCCAGCGCCGTCGCCTTATAGCCGTGCGGGATGTTATTTGGAGTCTTTGCCATGTTGAAGAATTGTATTCGGTTCTATTATATTCATTATTGTGATTTCGTTACTCTTTCATTAGTTATAAGGTTAAGACCTGTTCGAACTCATTATTCTTTCCAGACTCATCGTCCCAAATATATTTTAGCTTAATTGTGGGAGAACAATTGTTGAGCAACATAATATTTACTTCTGTATAATCCTGCGGATTCATTAATTCGTAAGGAAAGACTTTATCCGCTCTATGAAACAGCCCTTCTACACCAAGCCCTTCAATTTTGATATTGCGGGCAATCGCACGGCCGCTATTATAAACCTTAAGCGTCCTGTGACCATGGAGACCTTTGACAATATTGCCTCGAATAGCCGCCTTTTTATTCTCTAAATCCTCTTTCTCAATCTGTTTTAATTGATACTCGTTGATCTTGCGCTCCTGGTCTTTTAGCTTTTTATCGTGCTTAAAATAGGTAAAAGCACTGGCCAGAAGCGCCAATATTGATATAATTAAACCACAAACTTCCATAGCTACTTGATTTTGATGTATTTATTGCCTCTAAAGGCGTTTTTGAGCATTCGATCCAACTCTTTCTGCAAGTCTTTAGCAACTTCTTCGGTTGCAAACTCTTTTACCTCCGCAATTTGCTCCTGATTGCACGAAACGAGTTCATCATATCCTCCGAAATATTCTTTCCCGCAGTTGGTGCATTTGATGTATGTTTTGTCGTCGTTGCTATCAAAATGATCTTCGCTGCCACATACGATGCAGCGGAGTTTGATTTTGTACGAATAGTTCTCTTTCATAACCGTTGTTTTTAATATCCCAACTCTTTCAGATATTCGTTCATCTGTGCCTGCACCTCGGCCAGCTCCTTCTCGAGGGCATCTATTTCGCGCTGCACGGCCGGAATATCAATCTCGGCCTCCTCTTCGAAGGTATCGACATAGCGGGGTATATTGAGGTTGTAGTCGTTTTCCTGAATATCGGCCGGGGTAGCCACAAAAGCATACCGTTCCTCGGCGACCCCTGGCTCGAGTTGCCCGGCAGTGAATTTCCGATAGACGGTGACAATGTGGTCGATATCCTCGGGGCGCAGCCAGTTTTGGTTCTTGCCGTTCCCAAATTCGCGGCTGGCATCGATAAAGAGCACATTGCCGGTCGTCTTCCCTTTGTTGAAGATGGCGATGGCGGCCGGGATGCCCGTTCCGTAGAAGAGGTTGGCGGGGAGCCCGATAACGGCTTCCAACAGATTCTCGTCGATGACCTGCCGGCGTATCTTGCCTTCGCTCGCCCCGCGGAAGAGCACACCGTGGGGAACGACCACGCCAACCTTGCCGCTGCCCTCGCGGGCTACCTCAATCATATGGGAGATAAAGGCCCAGTCGCCTTTGCTCTTGGGGGGTATGCCTCGCCAAAAGCGGTTGTAGGGGTCGTGGGCGGCCTCGTCGGCGCCCCACTTATCTAACGAGAAGGGGGGATTGGCCACGACGGTGTCGAACTTCATCAACCGGTCGTCCTCCTTCAACTTAGGGTTGCGCAGGGTGTCGCCCCAGCGAATCACGGCATTGTCGAAGCCATGCAGAAACATGTTCATCATGGCCAGCGCCCAGGTGCTGCCGTTGACTTCCTGCCCGTAGAGCGAGAAGTTGTTGCTACCTACCTCCTTGCCGGCCTTGATGAGCAGCGAGCCCGACCCGCAGGCGGGGTCGCAGATGCGGGCTCCCGGCTTGCTCTTGGTGAGCCGGGCCAGCAGGGTGGATACCTCGGCCGGGGTGAAGAACTCGCCCGCCTTTTTCCCGGCGTCGCTGGCAAATTTCTCAATAAGGAACATGTAAGCCTCGCCGATGACATCGCTGTTCTCGAGGTGCGACTCGTCGAGCGTAAGCTCGTTGTAGTCGGCCAGCAGATTTTTCAACCGGGCATTTTTCTCCTTGGGCTCGCCCAGGTTGGCCGAGTTGAAACTGATGTTGCGGAAGATGCTGCCGCCGTCCTCGCTGCTCATCTTCTCGCGATTGGCATCCTCGATGTCGGCCAAAGCCATATCGATGAGCTCGCCTATGTTGTCGGCCGTGCGGTGCTGATAGAGATAATCGAACGAACTCGTCTCGGGCACCACAAAACGCTCGTGACGCATAGAACGGGCGGCACGCTCTCTATCGCCCTCGTATCGCTCGAGATACTCGGTATACTTGGCCTTGTATACATCGCTAAGATACTTCAGAAAAAGCATCGTCAGCACATAGTCCTTATACTGGCTGGGGTCTATCACGCCGCGAAAGGTATCGCAGGCATTCCATACAACCCGATTGATTTGCGACTTGTCTATTTTTTGTTGAGTCTCC
Source organism: uncultured Porphyromonadaceae bacterium (assembly GCA_900538705.1). Classification (GTDB taxonomy): domain Bacteria; phylum Bacteroidota; class Bacteroidia; order Bacteroidales; family Barnesiellaceae_A; genus Barnesiella_A. The sequence continues at coordinate 960,507 of UPZG01000001.1, read as the reverse complement.
ATATCTCAATTTATTTAATTTTATTCATTAACAATTGTTGCATAAGAGCCGCACGCTTCTCGATGATTTGCTGCTGCAACTCGCGCGCACGGAGAGAGAGTTGCGACACCTCGACAATAGTATGCTGCTGCTCGAGCGGGGGAATAGGTATCTCCAAATTCTCCACCGCAGGCTTGTGAATGAGAGGCGTAGCACTGCCTACCTGATGAGCCTTGAAGTAAGCCATCACCGAAGGATGACGCAAGAACCAGCAGAGATATTCAGGTGTGACGGCCGACGACTGAAGCCGAATCACGAAAAACGAGGTCGAGGCCACCGCCTGCTCCGGCTCGCGAAACACGACACTGAGGTAGTTCACCCCCTTGGCAGCAAAAAGAACATCGCCCTGGCGAAGCAGATTTTTCTGCATCTTGGGAGTAAGCCGTACCCGCGAAGCCAGCCTCACAACGACGCTATCGGCACAATCCTTCGTCTGCAAATAGGCCACCTCCCCCTCCGGGTCGGGCTTTTCGTAGACCCCCGATAGCACACAAGCAAGCTCTTTCAAGCATATTTTTTTATTAGTAATCATTATACTCTTGTTTAACATTGCAAATATATAGGTTATTTTCAACAATCCAAATATATTTCCAATTTTTTTCGAGTAACGAAATTACTAATCTATCTTTGAGCATAATGAGAGGCAGTAAAATACTACAATACCATATACTCACTATCTTCCTATGCCGGCTACTAATCCATTGGCTTCCATTGCCACCTTCACACCCCTCACCCAATTCGGTGGAGATTTCTGCTTCGCCTTTTATCTCCACTCTTTATCTCCACCTCGAACGGTCGTATTCTGCCGTTTTTTGCGTGCCGAGGAAAACAAAAAATCCCGATTTCGCTTGGAAATCAGGATTTTACTCTCTTTTGCTTTTCTTCAAAGTGGTGCCACCAGGAATCGAACCGGGGACACAAGGATTTTCAGTCCTTTGCTCTACCATCTGAGCTATGGCACCATCAATCACATTTGCGGGTGCAAATATAGGGTATAGTTTTCTGATATGCAAATTTTAAGCCGGGGTTCTTGTCATATTTCTGCACAGAGAGATTCTACGCTAAACTCATAATATGACAAATGTATAGTGTTTAATGCTTTATCCACTGCTTTATACCTTTCTGCCACATATTTTCGCCACACCGCATAATGCGTGCCTCTACATATTGCATAATGATGCCGAGGATGGCATTGCTCAGCAAGAGGGCAAGACTTGCCAAGGCGAAGAGTGCAGCATAGCCTATGGCAGTAAGTTCTGTCGTGACGGCTATGTAGTGGAACAGCTTTTGCAACCATATGATATTGAAGCCGTGATAGAGATATATCGTAAACCCCGAACGGGTATAGAGGTCGATAAGAGGTCGTAAAAGAGCACTTCTATAAAGCCATCGACATATCCATGCAAGAGGCTTGGCCAATATAACAAGTACCAAGCCGGTATAGGCCAAAAAGTATAGGTTGGGCGGGAACTTATTGACCTGCATATCCATAGCGTAGCTGTGACTGCCTACGCAATAGGCTATAACAAGGAGCGATACGACAACGACAACCCAACGGTTTACGGGCGACTGCTTCCGATAATAGAGACCTGCAAAAGTAAATATCGTATAGCAGAGTACGGCGTTGGGGAAAATGGCTATCGCTGCGATAGCACAACCCAACAACAGATAGGCATACGCCGGCCGGAGGTGTTTTTTTACTACATCCATGACCGGCAACAGTGCCGCCACGACAAGATATACGGGAACGAACCACAGGGCGTTGAACTCGTAGAGCCTGCCGGTAAAGATGTTGTAATAGCCGTTGTGCAAAAAGCCATATAGGAAATCGGCAGGTGCTTCCCCCCCTACTCCGCAATCGACAATGAGGTGGTATAGTGTCACGAAACATACCAGTATGTAGTAGGGAAAAACGATGCGCTTTACCCTTCCCCACAGGTATGGCAGATAGGGTCGCGGCCGTGCCAAAGAGTGGGCTGCCCCCGAAACGAAGAATATGAGCGGCATCTCTATGAGGAAATAGCTTGTCACAACGCTATAAGCATTTGTCACGCCATAGATGTTATGGATGAAGCATGTGATATATATCATGATGCAACCCCGATAAATATCGAGGTTGACATCGCGGTTATTGGTGGAACACTCTTTCTCCTGCAGAGCTGTTGTCATATTCCTAATTTACGTTTATCCTTTACACTGCCATTTCTGGCAACATGTATGTGTACATGGTATCTGTTTCAAATTCCTTTTATCATAGCCAGGCTCCTTGATGCTTGCCGAGAGTATCTCTATCGCACGACAATATACGTTTTATTTCACAGACAACCATTTCGAGGCTTCGGCTTGCGAGAAACCGCGCTGCCGGCAATAGGCCTCTTTCTGTTCATCGTCAATGCGGTTGACGGCAAAGTAGCGAGAGTCGGGATGGGCTATCATCAACCCGGCCACCGATGCCGAGGGTTGCATAGCCCCGTTTTCAGTGAGCTCAATACCCGCTTTTGACAGGTCTATGAGGCGGTCTATATCGAAGATAAGTGACTGGTCGGGCAACGAGGGATAACCCACGGCGGGACGTATGCCCCTGTGGGCAGCCGGATGCGCCAACGAGAGCGGCGCTTCGTCGGGTGCATATCCCCAAAGCTGTGTCCGCACTGTGTAATGAAACAATTCGGTGGCAGCCTCCGCAAGACGGTCGGCAAGAGCTTGCAGCAACAAGGCTTGATAGTTGTCGCCCCGCTCACGTAGCGTGACAATCCGCTGCTCTATGTCACGACCGGCCGTTACAGCAAAAACACCTATATAATCGGTGCGACAGGTCTCGGCCGGCATCACGAAATCGCTCAAGGCATAATATACTGCACCAGAACGCGGCTTGCGCATTTGTTGTCTGAGGCATGGTATCGATATGACCGTGCCATCATCTTGCACTATATTTATTTTGTTACCATCACTGTTGGCACGATACAATCCGTAACGTATGGCTATACTATGGTTTGCCTCTCGCTGCAAAAGGTCGAGCATTTCACGGGCATCGTCATAGAGACGAGCTGCCTCTATACCTTTGTCGCGCTTATCTGCCGGCAATGAAGCAATCCATACTTCTCGTGAAGTATGGTCGGTGGCCATATGAGCTACCTCGGCCAGCAAGACATCTATTTTCCACACGGCCATAAAGCTCTTCCAATTGATGTACGGCCGAGCTGCGCCCACGGTTATAACATCATACGATGCCGCACCGGTATACCGAGGGGGCACCGGATGATAAGCTGTCCAATCGGTCTCAAAGCGTGCCTTCTCGGCATCGGCCAAAGGGAGTAAGGCCGGAGCTGTCAACTCCTCACACAACGACTGCCTATGGCGGTACAATTCGTCGAGAAACTGTGCACGGTCGGCTTCGTCGGCTAAACGAGCTGCTATAATAGGATTTTGAGAAGCATCGCGTGTATGGATAACGAGGCCCGAATAGCAGGGCGCAATGCGCGTAGCAGTATGCAACTCTGACGTGGTTGCTCCACCTATGAAAAGCGGTATGTTCAACCCGGCGCGTTCCATCTCGGCAGCGACATGGCACATCTCGTCGAGCGAAGGGGTTATCAACCCGCTCAATCCTACAAAATCGACCTTTTCCTCGCATGCACGGCGCACGATGACATCGGCAGGTACCATCACGCCCAAGTCTATCACCTCGTAATTATTGCAAGCCAGCACTACGGCAGCTATATTCTTACCTATATCGTGAACATCGCCCTTGACGGTAGCAAGAAGAAATTTTCCCTTCGATGCCCTACCCGACGATGTGTTTTCCTGCTCAATATAAGGTTGTAAGAAAGCCACGGCCTGTTTCATTGTTCGCGCCGATTTCACGACTTGCGGCAGAAACATTTTTCCTTCGCCAAAAAGTGTTCCCACGCGATTCATGGCCTCCATCAACGGACCGTCGATAATCTCTATGGCACGATGTTGCAAGAGCAATTCTTGCAAAGCACCTTCGACATACTCATCACGTCCTCTTACTACGGCGTCGGCCAGACGGGCGGCCGGGTCGGCAATAAGTTGCGGCTGCTGCGACTTGGCGACCTGTCCGGTAGCCACATCTTTAAGTCGGGCAGCTGCTTCTATAAGGCGCTCGGTAGCGTCGGGACGACGATTCAATACTACATCTTCTATCACTGTAAGCAAGTCGGCCGGAATGTCATCATAGACGACCGTCGAGGCCGGGTTGACAATACCCATATCCATGCCTGCGGCAATAGCATGATAGAGCATAACTGCATGCATGGCTTCGCGTATGTAATTATTACCCCTAAGGGCAAACGAAAGGTTGCTGATGCCACCGCTCACATGCGCTCCGGGCAGATTGCTTCGTATCCACCGCGCTGCATGTATAAAATCTACCGCATAGTTGCGATGCTCTTCTATGCCTGTAGCTATGGCCAATATATTGGGGTCGAAAATAATATCTTCGGGGGATATACCCGCTTCTCGTGTAAGCAGGCGATAGGCTCGACTGCACACCTCTATACGACGTTCGTAGGTGTCGGCCTGCCCTTGCTCGTCAAAGGCCATCACTACCACAGCCGCGCCCAACCGTTTTATCTCACGGGCATGCGAAAGGAAAAGCTCTTCACCCTCTTTGAGACTGATGGAATTTACCACCGGTTTGCCCTGGATGGCTTTCAAACCGGCAGTTATTACCTCCCACTTCGACGAGTCTATCATGACAGGAATACGGCATATCTCAGGCTCCGAGGCAATAAGCCGCAGAAAGGTTACCATCTCAGCACGGGCATCGAGCATGGCATCGTCCATATTGATATCCAAGACTTGTGCTCCTGCCTCTACCTGTTGCCGTGCTATCGATAACGCTTCGGTATAATTTTTCTCTCGAATCAGTCGCAAGAACTTGCGCGAGCCTGCCACATTACAACGCTCTCCTATATTGATGAAGTTACTGTCGGACGTCACCTCCAACGTTTCGAGACCGGCCAGTTGCAAATGATGTACCGGCTCTGCCGGGATACGCGGTATAGCCATACGGGCAGTCCGTTCCAACAAGGCTATATGCTCGGGAGTAGTACCACAGCACCCTCCCACTATATTGACAAGCTGTTCCTCAAAATAGGGTTGCATGGCGACAACCATCTCGGCAGCCGTCTCGTCATATCCGCCTTGCCGATTGGGAAGACCGGCATTGGGATAGGCACTCACATAGCACGATGCCATACGCGAAAGTTCGCGCAAATGCGGAAGCATCTCACGAGCGCCAAACGAACAGTTAAGCCCTATCGAGAACAATCCGGCATGACTTACCGATGCCATAAAGGCATCGAGCGTCTGTCCAGAAAGAAGGCGCCCGCTCTCGGTCAAGGTAGCCGAAAGCATAAGGGGCAAACAACGATGACACCGCTCCATAGCCTCTTCGGCTGCATAAAGAGCTGCCTTTGCATTGAGTGCATCGAAAGTTGTCTCTATAAGTAACACATCTACACCGCCTTCTATGAGCGAACTCATCTGCTCTGTATAGGCAGTTACAAGTGTATCGAAATCGATGTCGCGAAAAGCCGGGTCGTCGACACGAGGCGACATGGAACATGTCTTTCCGGTAGGACCTACCGAGCCGGCAACAAACCGTGGCTTGTCGGGAGTGGAATAGCTATCGGCTGCACTGCGAGCTATCTGAGCTGCCGTACGGTTTATTTCACGCACACAGCTTTCCAATCCATATTCAGCCAACGATACAGCATTGGCGTTGAATGTATTTGTCTCTATCAAATCGGCTCCGGCCGCCAAGTAAGCCTTATGAATATCTGCTATTACTTGCGGAGCGGTAAGGTTCAGCACATCGTTACAACCACGCAACTCCCTGGGACTATCGACAAAACGAGTACCCCGGAAATCTTTTTCTTCGAGGGCACGGCGTTGTATCATCGTACCCATAGCACCGTCAAGTATCAGCACGCGACGACTCAATATCGCGTCGAGCTGCTCTTTTATAGTCATTCTTCTTTTTCGTCAGTTAAAGTATTATGGTGAGGGAGGGAGCGTTGCACTACTTTATCGGGATTTTTGGCAATAAAATCTTTCCAGTTATTACTTCCCTTGTGAGGAGTAATAGGACGCGACGTTTCGTAATAATGGCATAATGCCGCTGCCAAGCCATCGGTAGCATCCAATTGTGGTAACATACTCTCGGATGGTATATGCAATATACGACGCAACATTTCGGCGACTTGCTCCTTCGACGCCTGTCCGTTGCCCGTTATGGTCATTTTTATTTTCAGCGGAGCATATTCGCAGATAGGAATATCCCGCGATAAAGCTGCCGCCATTGCCACACCCTGGGCTCTACCCAACTTGAGCATCGACTGCACGTTCTTCCCGAAAAAGGGAGCCTCTATCGCCATTTCATCGGGCAAATATTGGGCTATAAGCCCCGACACCCGCTCATAAATGCGACGCAATCGCAAATAGTGGCTATCGAAACGGTTCAATTCTATCACCCCCATAGCCACTAACGACGGCGTACCTGAACGCACACGCAACACACCATATCCCATGATGTGCGTACCGGGGTCTATTCCGATAATGATACGCTCGGCTGCCGTCTGCTGCGGAACAGAAATTCGTTCTGTCATGAATGCAAATTATATTTCGATATGCTCCATAATTGTAGAAAAACCTGCAACACGCCGACCAAACTTTTCGCGCAGCTCTTGGTTCAGCTCCTCGCCATGAGCCGAATACCAGCGTGACAAATCTTCGAGCCCCGCAACAAAAAATTGCAATGCAACATTTTCGCCTTTCTCTTTTTCATCGACAATGATGCGTGCAAGACGCGGTTCGCTCAGTGCTCCATGTTGTACAGTTACAGGAATATACACATTACGTAACCAAGCCACGAAGTCGCTGTAGCATTCCCTATCAATATGAAAGGTCGTATTATAAATAAACATAAGCCTAATTATTTCCCTTTTATTATAAATGGCTACAAAGTTACTTCAATAAATAGGAAGATACAAACAATAAAGCTGGCTACTCATGGATTTTTACAAGATTTACCCCTATTTACAACACAACCACATCCATTCGGGAAAAAGTAATTGTGGTATATTTTTCAGTCATCAGATTATATGCAAGAAAAATATATAACACTATTTTTGTAACATCATAATTATACTGACAATGAAACGTACCATAAAAATCGTAGTGGCAGTGGTTCTGGCAGCCGGAGCCACTGCCTTGGCACAAACGCTACAGAAACCGGTAGAGAAGACAACCAAGGCAACAACTCAAGACGGCAATATCTATGTACCATACGAAAGCCGTACAGGAAATGAATCGATTGTATACTTCACACGCGACCTTAGTTCCGAAGGCCTTATCAAGGCATACAAACAGGTTTGTGCCAATATGACCGGAAACGTAGGCATAAAACTACACACCGGAGAGCAAAACGGGCCCAACATCATCCCACGAGAATGGGTAAAAGCACTGGTAGAGCAAGAGCTACCCGACGCCCATATTATAGAAACCAATACCTACTACGAAGGCGACCGCTATACGACCGAGCAACACCGTAAAACTCTTCAAGTAAACGGATGGACCTTCTGCCCCGTCGATATAATTGACGAAGAAGACACCCTCACGCTGCCTGTTATCGGTGGGAAATGGTTCGACAAAATGTCTGTAGGAAGCCACCTTACCCGATACAACTCCCTGCTGACACTCACCCACTTCAAGGGACACACACAAGGAGGATTCGGCGGAAGCAATAAGAATATAGGTATCGGCTGTGCCGACGGCCGCATAGGAAAAGCATGGATACATACTACACCGGGGCAAGACAACCAATGGGACATAGCCAAAGAAGAATTTATGGAACGCATGACAGAGTCGACAAAATCGGTAATAGACTACTTTGGCAAGCACGTAACATATATCAACGTCATGCGTAACATGTCGGTCTCTTGCGACTGTGAAGGCATACATGCCGCACCCGTAGTAACTCCCAATGTAGGCATACTTGCGTCGACCGATATTTTAGCCATCGACCAGGCATGCGTAGACCTCGTTTATGCCATGACCGAAGCCGAGCATCACGACCTGATAGAACGTATAGAGACCCGCCACGGATTGCGTCAACTCTCATACATGAAGGAACTCGGCATGGGTAACGACCGATATGTACTAATCGACTTGGACAACGGAGGAAAACGTATCACAGCTGCCGAAGCCGTAAAAGGCTTGAAACCCTTCGTACAAGAATAGCTCTTACACATTTGTTACAGGTCACCGTCGTATCGATGCAACATGCCACACACAACAAGCTCACCATACCTCAGCATCGATACGGCGGTGATACATAAAGGTAAACGATAGAGACAAACAAAACAATCTCCTCAAGCTCGACTTACCCAATTACAACATACACTACAATATGGGCATATGCACTCTATTTGCGTAGATATTACATTACATGCCATCCCGTACGCCCCGAAGAAGATATATAAGGCGCTATATAACAATATATTAACGCGTGTACAGACAACTTCTCGATAAATAATCGATAAAATAACCATAAAAAATAGCGAAATATTATTGCATAAATGAGGTTAAACGATTACCTTTGCAACACCAAAAACAAAAGGGGTATTAGCTCATCTGGCTAGAGCGCAACACTGGCAGTGTTGAGGTGAGCGGTTCGAGTCCGCTATACTCCACAATTAAACACTATCTAATGTCGACAAACGCCGTGTACAGTTCTGCACGGCGTTTGTTGTATTTTCAAGCTTAGTCAACATGATTTTACAAGCATTATTAGTCCAGATTTTTCTATTTTTCGGGCTACAATATAAATATATAAATGAGATTAACCATTATTAAATAGCTCCATCGCACATACACAGGTATTTAACTAAAATGTACCCACCGCAAGCCTTACTCCAAATGCACCCCAATAAGCATAACTTTCCACATAGGGTGCTATTGACATACTCAAATGCTTACTTAGAGAAAACCTAATACCAGCATCGAGATGTGTATAATATGTAAATCTTGCATTTCTGCTGTAAGCGAGATATTCTCCTCCTGCTCTCAATCCTGCGGTAAACGAAATCTTTTTGCCGCCTAAATTTGTCCTCACCTCTCCATAAAATGGGAAGAAACAAACCATATCATAGTCTAAAATTACAAAACCTGTACCTCCTCCCACAAAAAGATAAGGATTCAATTCCACGCCATGAGTGGTAAGTACTCCAAAATTTGCCGAAATAATTTCGTCTTTATCAAAAGTTCCACCCGCAAATGCTTCTGCCGACCAACGGTATTTCTTTTTCGCAGTAGGCTTATATTCGGCAAACTCCAAGGTCTCACCTTTTATACTCATACTGCCTACATCCGACAGGCGTAGATTCATCGTCCCCGTTTCCGTAGCAATTTTCACCGAATCGCCCGAAATCATATACTCTTTTATAGTGCCTTTTATAACACTGCCATTGCGCAGACGCACTACATCATCGGCCATACACATTATAGCCGATGCAAAAATCAGAATTATAGTCAGATACGTTTTCATTTTATACAGTCAAAATAATTCAAATATGCAGTTATGTTCTCTTTCTTCGCCCCTCTACAAGCAACTATCTCCCCACATTCTTGTTTCACATTAATGGTATAAGTTCGAGATTTATCATCTTTATCGATATTTATTATTCCATCTCTCATACATTTATCTATAATACTTGAAGGAAGAACTATATATTGATTTACATATTTCCCATTCTCAACATATCGGACCACTATAATATAATATATATTATTATCATTATAGCGCTTATATGATTCCTTGTCTATTTGTATAGAGATTGCATTGTTTTCCCATTCCCGAGTTTTTACTTGTATAAAAAATATTTTATTGTTCTTTGATGCTATAATATCAATTCCATCATCAACAGTCATCATATTAATATTATAACCTCGAAATAACAACTCTGACGCACAAGCATACTCTCCACCTTTTCCCCTATATGTTTTTGGTATTCCCGAAAATAACGATACCTGTTTTACATACGCCTGAGAGTCAGAAAACACTAATTTTTTTTGAGAACTATCAGGTTTAATAGGAGGTCTTGCCACCTTTTGTTTTTTCAAACAATAAACACCCTTTTTATAACTTATCTTTCCTTTATTTTTTTTCCCGTTTGGAACTCTTGTAAATAATCCGTCCGTTTTTTTTACATCACGCGTCAAAACGCCAGAAACCTTACCTTTCAATGCTTCTATATTCTCATCAGCATAGTCGGCATAATTGGTTTTTATTATTTCAGCAATATCGCCATAAAACATTTCTGTTCGTTTCTGCTCCAAAACTTGTTTAATAGCATTTTTAAGTTCTATTTTCATGATATATAAGGTTATAAAAATTATAAAGTATTCTTCGATATACTACCTTTCACGATATACAACTTCAAGATGTCATCTATCAATATCTCGAACGGGTCGAAAGCCGGGTTTTCCGACACGCACGTCACATGCGCCGCATCTCTTCCTTTGCGCAGATACTTCACCATGCGGTTGCCGCTCTTGGTAATCACGAGATAGACATTCCCAAAATCTATAAAGCTCTCTACCCACTCTTTGAGTATAATGATTTGTCCGCTTTTGAATAAGGGGAACATACTATCGCCATAGAGATTTACGGCGTCGGTGCAATCGCCAAACTCGGGGATAGACATTTCTATACACTTGCTCATAGGATTGTCTTCAAACATGGTGAGGCCCCCCGCCGTTGCATCCACGTCTACCCAATATCTTATGCGCGACTTTTCAGTGGCCGGCAGGCTCGCAGACTGTTGCGCTTCGCTTTTCAGCATCTCGCCCTCGCCGGTCAAAAGCCACACCTCATTAAGGTCCGGGAAAGTACCGATAATCATCTGTATTTTTTCATAACTTGGTGCATGCCTTAATTGATTAAGATAACCATTAGACAATCCAACTGCTTTTTCAAATTTAGTTTGCCCGATTCCCTTATATTTAATAAACTCTATAATTCTTTGTTTTACAGTCCGTTCCATTATAAAACTATTTAGACTAATTATAAATAGCGATGATTAGATAATTTTTACCGATAATTATTTTGTGTATTACCGATAATTATCTACATTTGTCCCGTAATCGCATTGCGAACTCTTTGCAACCGATAAGATTAATTATTAAACTGCAATAATACATATAAAATATGAAAAGAGCAAGTGCAAATTCTCAAAACATATACTTGCTATGACTATAGGAACAGAATTATATCAAAAATAAACAATCACTGTAATAGTGTATTAACCTATATAAAATCAAAAGTAAAATCTATATTTGATTTACCACAACTCATTAAATAAAACAATTTGGTAAATATACACATTGAGAAATTATCGCTTTTTATCCTGAATTTCTTCTACTAGCCCACAACAGCGGTCGTATTGACTGCATACATAATATAAACAATTTTGCTTGACTTTCTACTTTTCATATCTTTGCATAAGAAACAGAAAGATGGAAAGCAAGAATCTCACACAGGGCAGCATATTGGGCAATATCGTCACTTTCGCCTTGCCATACATGTTATCTTATTTCTTACAGATTCTCTACGGACTGGCCGACCTTTTTGTTATAGGCATGTATTGTGACGTAGAGAGTACTACGGCTGTCTCTAACGGGGGGCAAGTAATGCATATGCTCACCGTAATCATCATAGGACTGGCTATGGGCTCTACAGTACGTACGGCTCGTGCCGTAGGAGCCGGAGATTTCCGTGGTGCAGCACGCACCATAGGCAATACTATAACACTGTTTCTTACCATAGCCATTGTACTTGCCATAGGACTGCTATTACTGACAGATAATATCGTACGATGGATAAATACTCCCATCGAAGCCATAGATGGTACCCACGACTATTTGTTCATCTGCTTTATGGGAGTACCATTTATTGTTGCCTATAACATTATTGCCTCCATATTCCGTGGATTGGGCGACTCTAAAATGCCCATGTATTTTGTGGCCATAGCATGTGTCGTCAATATAGCACTCGACTTTATCTTTATTGGGTATATGGATATGGGGCCTGCCGGAGCAGCTCTTGCTACTACCTTATCGCAAATATGTGCTGTAGTCATAGCCATTATAGTGATAAACCGCCACCAATCGTCTATACGCATTACCCGCGAAGACCTGCGCCCACAACGAAACATCTTACGCGGTATCCTTAATATAGGCATACCGGTAGCGTTACAAGATGGCTTTTTACAAATAGCATTTATAGCCATCACCATCATTGCCAACGGTCGCGGATTGAACGATGCCGCAGCAGTGGGTATCGTAGAAAAGTTTATCGGCCTGCTTTTTATTATTCCATCGGCCATGTTATCGACGGTCTCTACTATCTCGGCTCAAAATATAGGAGCCGGGAAAATAGAACGGGCGCAAGCTACGCTACGATATGCTATAAGCATTACAGTACTGTTTGGTACTGTGGCTTCAATAATCATACTGTTTTATCCCGAACAGCCTATAAGGCTTTTTACCAGCGACCCTCACGTAATAGTCTTAGGAGGACAATACCTTAAGGGCTACGTATGCGATTGTATTCTGGCAGGCATACATTTCAGTTTTAGTGGTTTTTTCACTGCATGTGGCTACTCTATCATCTCCTTCTGCCACAATTTCATTTCTATTGTGTGCGCCCGTATTCCTCTCTCATATTTCATGTCGGCATTATACCCCACCACACTTTTCCCCATGGGTTTGGCATCGCCGGCTGGCTCATTATTGTCGGTAATAATATGTGTAGGGGTATATATATGGATGATACGGCACAACAAATTTGTTGCTCCTCACTAAAAAAGGCATCTACCCGACAGACTACGGCTTATACTTCAGCCCACTCGCCCGTCCGTCTCAGCATTACAAATCGTGCGCCCGCCTTTTGAGCTTCAGGAGCAAAAGCTGCGGCTGCATCGGCTGCGCTCCAGAAGTGCATGGGCACAAACACATCGGTATGCACCGCTTCGAGAAACTGACGTGCCCCACGAGCATAATCGCTACCTATACGAGCATCGACCGGAAACATGGCAAGGTGTACGGTGTTATGAACCGCCGCAAGATAATCTAATTGCTTGATGTAGTTATGTTCGGCTTGCATCGTCTCGCCGGGAGTCGACTCGTCGCTCCAATGCCAATTATTAAGGTCGCCGGCATGGAATACTGTAGTATCACCTATCGTAAGATAAAACGAACAACCTATGTCGGTTGACCCAAAAGCCTCTACCTTCAACACGTCATCACTATATACGCCACCTACGGGCAAAAAAACTATATCTTTATCGCATCCGTTTACAGCACTTTGCAGCTCATCGGAAAAGATATAGTGTATTGCTTTGTGTTTCGACTTCCAGCCCAGACAATCGGGGTTGAAATGGTCGGCGTGCGAATGTGATACCAGTACATAAAGAGGCAACGGCGAAGTCAACAACTGTCGTATGATGTCGTGACCCTTACGATAGTAATCGAAAAGGATGTTGCAATTGCCTGTTTCGAGCAAAAAACCGCTGTTATATATAAATGTGAGTTTCATAACCTTAGTCTGTTATCGCGCATAACACAATCTACAACGACTTCAGCTCTTCCCACTGTGCAGCTACGGCTTCGGCACAACGTTCTCCGTCAATGGCCGCCGACACAATACCCCCCGCATAACCAGCGCCCTCGCCACAGGGGAAAAGGCCTCGCACCGATACATGCGACAATCGTACTGCATCGCGGGGTATACGCACAGGTGACGATGTACGTGTCTCTACACCTATCAATACAGCCTCGCGAGTAAGAAATCCATGCGACACTTTACCGAAATACTCCAATCCATCCCGTAAACGCGATGCTATAAACGACGGCATCCAAAAATGCAATGGCGAAGCTATCAGTCCGGGAGCATACGACGAAGCCGGCAATGTAGACGAATTGCGACGTGATACGAAATCGGTCATGCGCTGTGCCGGAGCTGTCTGTTTGCAATTACCGTTGACATAACACATCTCTTCAAGAGCTTCCTGAAATTTTATTCCGGCCAAAACGCCATTTTTCTCGGCATCGGGTATATCTTCGGGACGTATCTCTACGACCATACCCGAATTTGCCCAACGTGACCCACGATTAGACGGCGACATTCCGTTCACCACAATTTGCCGCTCATCGGTTGCTGCCGGAACGACAAAACCGCCGGGACACATACAGAACGAATACACGCCCCGGCCCTTCACTTGAGTTACAAAACTATACTCGGCAGCAGGCAGGTACTCACCCCGGCCATGAGGGTCGTGATACTGTATAGAATCGATAAGTTGTTGGGGATGCTCAAGACGTACGCCGGCGGCGAAGCCTTTTGCTTCGAGCACGATGCCGGCATCGTGCATATAATAATATACGTCGCGTGCCGAATGCCCGGTAGCCAATATAACCGGTCCTGCAAAGGTGCGCCCGTCGGCCGTGACAATACCGGCCACACTGTCGCCATGCATTAGGAAGGCTGTCATTCGTGTCTCAAAGTGAACTTCGCCTCCCGAAGCAATAATGCGATTACGTATGTTTTCTATTACCTTAGGCAACTTGTCAGTACCTATATGAGGGTGAGCATCGGATAAAATAGAAACTGATGCTCCATGCTGGCATAAGATACCGAGAATACGCTCTACATTACCCCGTTTTTTACTACGGGTATAGAGCTTACCATCGGAGAATGCTCCGGCACCACCCTCTCCGAAGCCATAGTTCGACTCGGGGTTTACCTTCTGCTCTTTACTGATAAGTGCAATATCGCGCCTGCGCTCATGCACCGACTTGCCACGCTCTACCACGATGGGTTTAAGACCGGCTTCGATAAGGCGCAATGCTGCAAATAAGCCGGCCGGACCGGCTCCTACCACCACTACAGGTGAGGCTGCCGAGACGTCGCCATACGTTATCGTCGCATACTCATCGTCGGCAGGTTGCTCGCCTATGTATATGCGGACAGACAAATTGACATATACTGGCTTGCGACGAGCATCGATAGAACGTTTCAGCACACGGACAGCACTTACGCCTTGCAATCCGGTACTTTCCAAATAGGCTATAATAGATTGTTCCGAAGCAGCCTG
Source organism: uncultured Porphyromonadaceae bacterium (assembly GCA_900538705.1). Classification (GTDB taxonomy): domain Bacteria; phylum Bacteroidota; class Bacteroidia; order Bacteroidales; family Barnesiellaceae_A; genus Barnesiella_A. The sequence goes on along the minus strand of UPZG01000001.1, from coordinate 945,286 downwards.
CCATGGCAGCAAACGGAGTTGTTGTTCTTGTATCATGATTTCTATCCGAAAAGGAGGCGAAAAGCCTCTTCAACTTTATGTACTTCAATTACTTCTATCGACAGGTTTGACAAATCCATGCCACTCACATTGTGTGATGGTATAAGGATACGGGAAAAACCTAATTTCTCAGCTTCGGTAATACGCTGTTCAATCCGTGTAACCGAACGAATTTCGCCCGATAGCCCTACTTCTCCTGTCATACATGTACCTTGCTCGATACTCATATCCATATTGGAAGATAGCACTGCACTGATAACAGCCAGGTCCATTGCGGGGTCGTTAACTCTGATACCACCGGCAATATTGAGGAACACATCTTTCTGTCCCAACTTGAAGCCTACACGTTTCTCCAACACGGCCAGCAACATATTCATACGCCGCAAATCGAACCCCGTCGCCGAGCGTTGCGGTGTACCGTAAGCAGCACTACTCACCAATGCTTGTGTCTCTATAAGGAAAGGCCGTATACCCTCTATGGCTACGGCTATAGCGACACCACTCAACCCGTCATGGTCGTGTGAGAGGAGCAGTTCCGACGGATTACTCACCTGTCGCAACCCATTTTGACGCATCTCATAAATGCCCAATTCAGCTGTACTTCCAAAGCGATTCTTAATAGAGCGCAAAATGCGGTACATATAGTGTCGGTCGCCCTCAAACTGAAGTACCGTATCGACTATATGCTCCAACACCTTAGGCCCGGCTATACTTCCCTCTTTATTGATGTGTCCTACCAAGAGTACCGGTGTACCGCTCTCTTTGGCAAACCGCAGCAAAGCTGCCGCACACTCGCGCACCTGAGCTACCGAGCCTGCCGACGATTCGAGCGTTTCGGTAGCTATCGTCTGTATAGAATCAACCACCAGCAAGTCGGGCTTTACATTCTGTACATGGAGCATAATGTTCTCGAGCGATGTTTCACACACGATATAACAGTCAGGATTGTCATACCCGATACGTGCTGCACGCAATTTCAGTTGCCGTGCACTCTCCTCACCACTTACGTAGAGAGTTTTGCAATCTTTGAGCAACAGTACAGTCTGCAATATTAGTGTCGACTTGCCTATACCGGGTTCGCCACCTATCAATACCAACGAGCCTCGCACCAAGCCGCCGCCCAGGACACGGTTCAACTCGGCATCACCCATATCTATGCGAGGTTCGGAAGCCGAAGCAATCTCGTCAATACGTAACGGCTTCGACTTGGCACCTGTCGGCGATTGCAAGCTATCGTGTGTACGGGTTGGCTTTGCAGCCACCACCTGCTCTACATAGGTATTCCACTCACCACACACCGGGCAACGTCCTATCCATTTGGGGCTCTCAGCACCACAATTATTACAACAATATATACTCTTGACTTTCGCCATACTTCTAACCTTTCATTACACGCCTGCGAAACTCGGCACAAGTTACTGCCGTGGCAACAGCCACATTCAAGCTCTCGCAGGTAACCTCACCAGGGGGATAATTGGGGATGCGTAACTTGTGCGTCACCACTCGTTCTATGGCGGGCGAAATACCGTTACCTTCGTTACCCATGACAATCAAGCCATTACGCGTAAGCGGCACATCGTATATATTCTCTCCATCGAGAAAAGTACCATACACATCTACGAGAGTAGAGACTCGCTTCACCAACGGTTCGAGCGGCACATAGTGTACTGCCACACGTGCCAAAGCCCCCATCGTCGCTTGCACTACCTTGGGAGCGTAAACATCGGCAGTACCGGGAGAACAGAAAATGTGACGAATACCCATCCAGTCGGCAATACGAACGATGGTACCCACGTTACCGGGGTCTTGCACGGTATCGAGTGCCAACGACAACTCTCCGGCCACAGCCTCCACATCGTAGGTATGTACCGGTATTTCATACACAGCCAATACCTCTTGCGGTGTTTTCTGTTGCGATACCCGCGTCAGTTCGTCACGCGACACTGTTATACGCTCAGCCGCGTGTACATTAGGGTGAGCCGCCATCCAATCGGGGGTAGCTATCAACAGACGACACGCAAAACAGTCGAGAGTATCTTCTACCAACCGATTCCCCTCGGCAAGAAAACACCCGCTCTCATCACGTACCTTCTTATGAGACAACGACTGCAAAAATTTTATTTGTCCTTTCGTAATCATATTGCAAGAACAAAGGTAATGAAAGTCGTGCGCACTACAAAGGTGCTTGCATCATTTATACGACCAAAAACCTCTTATTACATAGAATGATACTCCAACAGCACACAACAAAGACCTACATCCTACAACAAAAACATGCAACAGAAATACGATATAAAAATATTTTCTCAAAAAAATCGGTACACGACGCTATCAATCCGACAAATATAACTACCTTTGCAATCCTACATCAGCCGCATAGCGATGCGGCAAGACGAAACACCGGGGCTGACTGGCTTTGACAGCGGGTAGAAGCGGTGTGTAAGCATGCAGAGCTTTGTTGTCCCGGCTCTATAATCTCAGGCATCGAAAATTTAATTGGCGAAAACAACTACGCTCTCGCTGCTTAATCGAAGTACAGTAGATTAGCTTTATTCCGCCACAAGGTGACGGAACGAGACATCATCCGGAAGCTGTAGTCCCGAAGCATTCCGACCCGATGGTGCAAGAAAATCGGGAATAGTCTGAGTGTTGCCTCGGTGCTCAGGCGAAGTTCAAGAGGCTAAGGTTGCGGTTGGCAGCTTCGCGCTTGCCGCCTCCCTACAATAACAGCGAAGATAAGCATGTAGAAAGCACATTGATTCCTCGTTTGGACGAGGGTTCGATTCCCTCCAGCTCCACTCATAAACACCATCTAAAGTCAACAAACGCCGTGTAAAGTACTGCACGGCGTTTGTTGTATTTTTATACGTCATCAAAAAACAGCGAAAACCGTTAAACACAGACCATTTCAGTCAGAAATCCCTCTTTTCCGAGACTAAATTCAGAATGGGAACAGATGAAAAACTTGGACTGGTCTACAAAATTCAGGATGCGTTTGGAACAGACAACAAGATACAAAAAGAGAAGCACTTATTGACAGTACTTCTCTTTTTTAGATTTTCCGACTTATAAACTCAGCGGAAAGAGAGGGATTCGAACCCTCGGTACAGTTACCCGTACAACGGTTTTCGAGACCGTCCCGATCGACCACTCCGGCATCTTTCCTTTGCAGTTTCGCTTTGCGAGTGCAAAAGTAACTATTTTTTCTTTCTAAATACTATTTTCGCGAAAAAAATTTTCCCGATATTCATATTTTCCAAACAGGCAAGACTTATGCACTGGCAGTCGTCCTATTTATCAGCCTCATCCCAAGCAGAATATGGGTGTTCGGCAAGACATGAATTGTAATATCGAGGTATTCCCGTTACATTATCACCCACAAATGGAGGCAATTCATAAAGCTCTTGCTCACTCTGCAACTCTATCTCGGCCACTACAAGGCCTTCGTTTGCTCCATGGAAACGGTCAATCTCCCATTTATGACCGGCATAGAGATAGATATAACGGGTTTTTTCTATGATAGGAGTACGACACAGGTTATCGAGCATCGATTGTGCAGTAATAAGATTTATAGGCAACTCATACTCTACCCTACTACATCCATGATTTTTCCCTTTGATGGTAAGAAAAGCCTTTTTACCAACGATACGCACACGCACCACACAGTCTTTCTCTACCGTCAGATATCCTTGTCTGAAATACTGTGCAGATGTATATCCATTCAAATAGCTGTCGTTTAATACCTTATATTTGTGTTCTATTTCTATAGCCATGGCAATTTATAATTTTTTTGCAATATAATACTTTTCAACGTTTTATCAGACACTTTTAGGCCATAGATTTTCCAAAAAAACATAAAACGGTAAAACTCAAGCCCTATTATTAGCATGCAAATGGTTAAATAGTTAACTTTGCAGCCGCTTGCCTCACAGGCTCATGCACCTGTCGATACGGTAACACAAATATATAACAAGTTTTTCCGCATTTCATGGCTGCAAAACGAACGCAAATATTTTTCATTCTCATATTGCTCCTCTTGCCTCTTGCGCTAACGGCACAGCCACTCACCACTGTAAGAGGAACTGTGACTGACTCGCTTACCAACGAGCCTATTCCTTATGCATCGATTTTCCTTATGGGCTCAGAGCGAGGTACACGCACCGACCTCGACGGTAATTTTTCCATTACTGTGCGTGTCAACTTCTCACATATACGTGTCTCGACTCTCGGATATAAGACATTAGACATTCCCGTAGAGCTTGGTAACATCAACAAACTCAACATCAAGATGGTACCCTCGTACATCACACTCAACGAGGTCATTGTAAAGCCTAAAAAAGAAAAGTATAGCAAGAAAAACAATCCGGCTGTAGAGTTGGCCCGCAAACTCATAGAGCACCGCGAAACGGGCGATCCTCTCGAAAACGACTACTTCTCATATACGAAATACGAAAAGATTACCATCGCCTATGACGAGTTTACCGAAGACAAGCGCTCGCATGCCCTCTTCAAAAGTACGCCCTACCTCTTCGACTACACCGATACATCGGATGTTACAGGGAAACCTATACTCAACTTTTCATTGAAAGAGCGCGTCATAGACTACTACTACCGCAAAAAGCCACGCTCTGAACGGGAGGTAATATCAGCCATCAATCGTGCCGGACTCGACGACTTTATAGACCAAGAGAATGTACAAATCTATCTCAACCAGATGTTCCAAGAGGTAGACCTTTTCAAAAACGATATAGCCCTCTTCGAACAACGTTTTGTAAGTCCGTTGTCGCACTATGGAATCTCTTTTTATAAATACTACCTCTTAGATACCCTCGACGTAGAAGGTGACCGTTGCATCGACCTTGGCTTTGCACCGTATAACTCCGAATCATTCGGTTTTGCCGGGCATCTCTATGTAGTGTATGAAGACTCTTCGTACTTTATCAAGCGTGCCAAATACAGTATTCCTCGCAACATCAACATGAACTATGTAGACCGCATGTACCTGCAACAAGACTATGTACGCGACTCGGTGGGAACACGTATCAAGGTGAGAGACGACATTGTCGCCGAGTTCAGGCTCTATCCCGGCACTGCAGGATTATATGCGAGGCGTACAATCAACTACAGCAACTTCTCGACAGAACTACCCGTAAATGCCGAAATTTTCGACATCAAAACGAGCGAAATAACACTGCCATCGGCCGAGGAACACGACGAAGAGTTCTGGGCTCAGCACCGCGCTGTGCCTATCAAATATCAAGAAAATGCCATTTCGGGAATTGTAGACCGTCTCAAAGAAAAACCTTTCGTGAAGTGGACGACCCGTATCATTGGTATTCTCTTTTCGGGATACATACACACTAATGCTGTTGCCGACGAAAGCCGCTTCGATTTCGGACCTGTCAACTCTTTTATCAGCGGCAACAGTGTCGAAGGCCTACGACTAAAAATTGCGGGGACTACAACAGCGAGATTACATCCACAGATATTTGCCAAAGGCTACTTCGGATACGGTGTCGGCGACGAAAAGTTCAAATATGGAGGGTCTCTCGAATATTCTTTCAATAAAAAGAAGAAAAATCCCATGGAGTACCCTATACGCTCTATCAAAGCTTTTTACGACTACGACGTCAACTACTTGTCGCAAAAGTACCTACATACGAGCAAAGACAACTTCGTACTTTCTCTGCGCCGAGCTCCCGACTTCAATGCCACTTACCAACGTTCTTGTGGTGTTACTTACAAGCATGAGTTCGACGGAGGCTTCTCGTTTGAATTAGGCTTGCGTAATGAGCGACAAGAGAGTACGGTGTATATGCCTTTCAATCGTTATAATGCCGACGGAAGTATTACAGCTATCAACTCGTTCAGCCAAACCATGGCCGAAATATGCCTTCGCTACTCTCCTTTTGAAAAGTACTACACAGCCTATGGCACGCGCTATTCGGTAACCGACGACTCTCCGGTATTCACCATACGGCACGTCTTTTCACACAAAGGATTTCTAAGCGATTACAACTACAACCACACCGAGATAGCTGCCAGCAAACGCTTTCATCTATCGAAGTTTGGCTATACTGACATCATCCTTAAAGCCGGCAAAGTATGGAATGACGTACCATATCCGCTACTTATCATCCCATACGCCAATATGTCATACACGATACAACCCGAGTCGTTCTCGCTACTCACTCCTATGGAGTTCCTTTTCGACCAGTATGCATCGTGGGACCTAACCTATTTTGCCAACGGACTATTATTTAACCGCATACCGTATCTGAACGCTCTGCGGTTCCGTGAAGTCATATCTTTCCGCGGTATATATGGAACAATCAACGATGTCAATTTCAACGCCAAGAAGAGCGGCCTTTTTGCCTTTAACGACTCGTGGAATGTAAAGCGTATGACCAACATGCCATACATGGAGGTAAGTGTGGGTATAGATAATATACTCACCGTATTACGCATAGAGTATGTTTTCCGTGTCACTTATCGCGATACTCCAGGTGCCGACTTGGGAGGCGTACGCATCGCCGTGCATGCCTCGTTCTAAGTCCATTATAATCTTTATAGCCTAACGGCAGTTATCCTGTACATGGGGTGTCGAATTTCAAAAACGGTATCAACTACCAATTAAAGAGATATTATAAACGGAAACATTCTCCAACATCTGCATCATACAAAATTGCGCCACAAATAAAAAGCCCTGCCGAGCTAAATCGCGGCAGGGCTTTTATCATAAATGTAACCTACTATAATCATTACTTTTTATGTGTCGAAGTGTCTTTATCATCGGCATACCGGATAGGTACCGGCGGGCGGCGCATGGCTCGCACCACCAGCCAAATACCTATAATAACAAAGGGGATACTGAGCCATTGTCCCATGTTCAGGGTCATGTTTTCCTCAAAGGCTACTTGGTCGTTCTTTACAAATTCTATAATAAAACGCGACAAGAATGTACCTATGAAAAATACCCCCAACAACAAACCCTGACGTTGCTCGGCGTGACGTCGCCAATACATATACATAAGTAATATAAATAGCAACAGGTAGGCTCCTGCCTCATAAAGTTGCGTAGGATGCGATGGTGCACTGTATATAGGAGCTGCACCTTGCTCCCATTCCTGCAGATTGAGTATAAAACGGAATGCCCATGGTACATCAGTAGCATGGCCGTATATCTCATGATTCATAAGGTTGCCCAACCGTATAAGCATTCCTACAAAAGCTATAGGAACTACAATACGGTCCAATATCCACAAGATGTTCTCATGTGTCACGCGCCGCGAAAATATCCACATAGCTATAATGATACCTATAGCACCTCCATGGCTGGCAAGGCCGCCTTCCCATACTTTGAGTATCTCTACAGGATGTTGCGAATAATAGTCCCACTGGTAGAAAAGGCAATGACCGAGGCGAGCGCCTACCAGAGTAGCGACGAAAAGATATAGCAACAAAATATCGAGCCACGACTCGGGCTTTCCCTCATGCTTAAACATCTTGCCTACCAAGTAATATCCGAAGGCAAAACCTATTACAAAAAACAATCCGTACCAGCGTATCTCTACAAACCCGTCATATATGGCAGGATGCACACTCCATGTTATATAATCTAATATCATCGTTTATATATGTCTACCATTTCCGTTCCATAGCCGCTTTATACCGATAGCTACAGCACAGCAAAGATAATACAAGCAAGGGCAAAAAGCAAAGGTTACTGTTGCTTTTTGCCCCAAATAGCACATCTTCTACAGAATAAAGGACAAGCAGTATACGACGCAAGCCAAAGGGATAATACGATATGCCTATCGCGCACTCCTCTACAACATACTGTTGTTACACATCGGCTTCATCGCCTAGCTCACGGGCACGCATTTTATCGGCATGCTTCAATACCTTGGCATCGACATAAAAGATAATCTCTTCGGCAATATTGGTCATGTGGTCACCCGTACGCTCCAATTTGCGAACAACACCGCCCAAGGCCAAACACAATGCCACATCGGCCGGATTTTTAAGGGCATGCTCTACAAGGATAGCCGTAGCCGCTTGATTCATCTTGTCGAGCATATCGTCTTGAGCAAGAGCTTCGAGAGCCTTCTCGACATTTTCCGTAACAAAAGCTTCCTGCAACCCTTCCATCATATCGAATACGATGCCAAACATCGCTTCTATCTGTAAATTATGCAACAATTCAGCATCTATTGCATCTGTCTCTACATCACCTACAAACCGAGCTATACCATCGGCATAATCGCCTATGCGCTCCAAGTCGTTATTGATTTTCAGAATAGCCAACACGAAACGCAAATCTACAGCGACTGGGGTATAGAGCGCTATATAATCTTCAACATCGCTATCTATTTTCAAGTCAAAAGCATCTACACGCCGTTCGCGTACGGCTATTTGCTGAGCCGCTTTGCGGTCTAGGTTTATCACAGCCGTCTTGGCATGTTGCAGTTGACTGTAAACCAAATTCCACATCTGTACGACCTCCTCACGCAAAGAGGAGAGTTCGTTTTCTATAAATTTTACCATGCTTCTATCTTCTATTATTTATTATCCGAAACGTCCTGTAATATAATTTTGAGTTTCCGTCTTGCGAGGATTGGTAAATATTACTTTCGTATCGTCATACTCCACCATCTCTCCCATATAGAAAAAAGCCGTTTTGTCACTCACGCGAGCAGCCTGCTGCATATTGTGCGTAACAATGATTATGGTCACTTCCTTACGTAACTCACGGATAAGCTCCTCGACTTTAGCGGTAGAAATAGGGTCGAGAGCCGATGCAGGCTCGTCCATCAACAGCACCGACGGTGCCACCGCCATAGCTCTTGCTATACACAAGCGTTGCTGTTGTCCACCAGAGAGGGCATAGGCCGATGTCTTAATCTTATCTTTCACCTCATCCCACAGGGCTGCACCGCGCAAAGTCTCCTCTACACGCTGCGCAATAAACGTTTTATCTTTCACTCCGTTTACACGCAAGCCATAGGCTACATTTTCAAATATGCTCATGGGGAAAGGATTGGGGCGCTGAAACACCATTCCTACTTCCTTGCGCAATGTATCTACCTCTACACCGGGGGCATACACATCTTGTCCATCTATAAGAATCTGTCCTGTGAGCCGTGTGTCGGGTATCAAGTCGTTCATGCGATTAAAAAGTCTCAAAAACGTAGATTTGCCGCAACCCGAAGGGCCTATAAAAGCGACTACCTTGTTTTGCTCAATCTCCATTGATATATTTTTGAGCGCATGGAAAGTGCCATAGTAAAAATTAATATCCTTAACCTCTATTTTCATATCACTACTTAGTTTTCAGTTTGTTTTCAAAATAGCGTCGTAAAGCTCCTGAGAGCAGATTTATAATAAGAATAATTATAATCAGAACCAATGCCGTACCATAGGCAATAGGCTGCTGAGCCTCCATATCCGTACCGCTCGTCGATATAACATAGAGGTGATATGGCAAGGCCATACACTGGTCTAATATCGACGTGGGCAATTGAGGGAAAAAATATGCTGCACAAGTAAACAGGATAGGAGCCGTCTCACCCGAAACGCGACCTAAAGAGAGGATAAGCCCCGTCATAATACGTGGCATACCCATCGGTAATATTACCTTCCATATAGTTTGCAACTTGCTCGCTCCCAACGCAAGGCTTCCCTCTCTCATACTATCGGGAATATCCTTGAGCGCCTCCTCGGTAGTACGTATCACAAGTGGCAAAGAGAGCAGTCCCAAAGTAAGAGAGCCGGCCAAAATGCTATCGCCAAAATTGAGATACTTTACAAACAATGCCATACCGAACAAGCCAAATACGATAGAAGGCACACCGCTCAGATTGTTGGTCATAAGACGGATAAACTTTACCATCCATCCTCTCGAAGCAAACTCGCTCATATATATACCACTCATAATGCCTATCGGGAAAGCTACTATGGCACTACCAAGCATCAGACATAGTGTACCCACTATAGCCGGGAAAATGCCTCCCGATGTCATGCCATCTGCCGGAGCTTTCGTCAGAAAGTCCCAGCTCAAAACGCCGGCACCCTTGTATATGATAAAACCAAGAATGGCAAACAAGATAAATGATATAAACAGGCTGAAAAACCTGAATATCCAAAATGCAAACCGCTGTGCATATCTTTTGCGTGCGGCGTAATGAGATGGGTACTCCACTCTTTCCATTTTCATCGTGTTTTATATTTGTTCCTTGACGATATAAACTCCACACTCAGGTTGATAATAAGCGTAATGAAAAACAACAAAACACCTAGTAAGAACAAAGCTTGATAATGCGCTCCACCGGCAGGAGCTTCGCCCAACTCGGCAGCTATCGTAGCTGGTATTGTGCGTAAGGGTTCGACGATAGAAGTCGGTATGACAGCTGCATTACCGGTCACCATAAGTACAGCCATAGTCTCTCCTACCGCACGGCCTATACCCAATACAATACCCGACGTTATACCCGACATCGAAGAGGGTATCACTACCTTATAGATTGTCTGCCAGCGTGTCGCTCCCAATGCAAGACTTGCCTCACGCAATGCACGTGGGCAACTGCGCATTGCATCCTCGGCCACAGTTATCATCGTAGGCAATGCCATGATGGCAAGAACTATGCTACCAGCCAACCCACTCTCACCTACGGGGAGGTCGAAACCTCGCTGCAATAACGGCACTATAACAATAAGTCCAAAGAAACCATATACTACCGACGGTATGCCGTTGAGCAACTCTATGACCGGCTTCAATATCGAACGCATACGCGCCGATGCCACTTCCGAAATATATACTGCCACACTCATACCAAAAGGCAATGCGATAAGTATGGCGAACAAGCTCACCCACAACGTACCTGCCAACAGAGGCATAATGCCAAACAGGGGTGCCGGTGTTGCCGTAGGGAACCATTCTGACCCGGTAAAAACGTCGCCTACCGAAAGGGTATTATCGGCTATATATCGCACATCGGCATCGGGCGGCAATATTGAACGTGGTACAAACGCAACCATTCCGGGCGTACGATTTATCAGCTCAGCAATAAGTTTACCCGCATTTTCGTATTCATCGCCCAACTCCTCATCGGTAAAATAGCGCTCTACATCTTCGAGTCGAAATGTCTTTATGGGCATATCCTTTCCTCCCACCTCTTTCCAATTGACAATATCTTCATCGAAAACGGCCTTTATCTGTTTGGCCGAGAGCTGCGAAACTTCATTTTTCTTGTTCAAAGCCAACACATACCCTTCTTCTATCACGCGTTCGCTAAAAAGCCCCGCGCCTTCGGTAAAGAGGAAAACTATAATCAACAAAATAACCAGACTTGTAACAAAACCGCTACATGTGAGAAGGCCTCGTACAATAGTCTCAAATATCTTTTTCATATCATCTTGACTTTACATCTTTATTTTTCACCGGTATAAACCCTTGTCTTTCGACCATACGCTGTCCTTCGGCCGATTGGATAAACGATACAAACGGTTGCACCAGGGTTTCTTTCTCGGCATCATAATAGTAATACAATGGTCGCACTATAGGATATGACCCGTCGAAGGCATTCTTCACCGAAGGAAGAACATAATGTCTACCACCATCGTACGATATGGCCAATGCTTTGACATGCGGGTTCAGATAAGCCAGACCTATGTAACCGATAGCCCCTTTTGTCTGACGTACCGACTGTATGACAGCTCCTGTTGCCGGCATAGAAAGGACACTACTCATATAGTTTTTGTTATGCAGAACACTCTCTTTGAAAAACTCATACGTGCCCGACGAGGTTTCACGCGAATAGACAACAATCTTACGGTCTTCGCCACCCACCTCTTTCCAATTGGTAATTTTCCCTCTGAATATGCCTTCCAATTGTTCTCGAGTAAGTTTGCTTACAGGATTTTCAGGATTTACCACCACGGCAAGCGCATCATATGCGACCACCTCTTCTACCACATCAAAACCGGCTTTGGCAAATTTTACCTTCTCACCGAATTTCACCTTCCGCGAAGCCATTGCTATATCGGTTGTATTCTCCAACAACGAGGCAAGCCCCACACCGGTACCGCCACCCGTCACCACAATACCCGATGCGTGATTTTTTTTCAGATAGGCTTCCGACAGCTCCTGTGTAAGTGGCAACAATGTGTCGCTGCCTTTGATACGTTGCGCATTCACAGCCGGTATCATAGCCCCCCACACACTACATAGTAGCAACCATAAAACTCTATTTGTCATAATCATAACTTTATTTCGCCCGCAAAGATAAAATACCACGACATATCTTCAGAAGGCCAATCGACATCTTAACAGCTTTATAATCGGTATGCAACATATTTGTAACAGAATATTGCAAACCTATTACAAAACAATGGTCGTATGCACAATGCCGAGGCTACATAAGAGCAGCTCTTTGCACAAAAACAACAAAGAAAATAGCTTGCAGGTTGCGAAAACTCACAGTCGTCACATCAGATATATGACGGCAATTTACTATTTTTGCCACATCATAAATTCATTATCACATGAAACGACTCATTGCAGGCATATTCATTGCCCTAACGACACTAACTGTTACAGCAGCACAACTCGACTTGCGCGACATCACCGATAATGTATTCAAAGGCGAAACAATGTCGCAAATCACCCCTCTGAAGGATGGCATACACTATGTAGCCTCCAACAGCGACAACACCCGCATAGAGAAATACGACTATCGCACGGGTAAAGTGGTGGCAACGCTTTTCGATGTAAATACAGCCCGTGAATGCAACCTAAAATCGTTCGACGGTTACGCCTTGAGTGACGATGAAACCCGCCTGCTCATATATGCCGAAAGCGAACCCATATACCGCCGTTCTTTCAAAGCCAACTACTACACATTCGAGATAAAGCGAAACCTGCTTAAGCCCCTTTCTGAAGGAGGCAAGCAACAAGCAGCCGTATACTCACCCAATGGCCGCATGGTAGCTTTTGTACGCGACAACAACATATACCTGAAAAAACTCGATTACGGCACCGAGATTGCCGTCACGACCGATGGAGAAAAGAATAAAATCATCAACGGCGTTCCCGACTGGGTATATGAGGAAGAGTTTGGCTTCTCGTCGGCCATGCAATGGAGTAGCGACAGCGAGCTACTCTCGTTTATCCGCTTCAATGAGACAAACGTAAAACAATTCTCTTTCCCGCTTTATGGCTCTTACAGCCCCGACTATCCACAATATGAACTATATCCCGGCAGCATGCAGTATAAATATCCTGTAGCCGGCGAAACCAACTCTCAAGTATCGGTCGTTACTTACACCGTAGAGACCCGTGCACTCAAGAAACACGACATACCGGTAAATCCCGACGGCTACATCCCCCGCATATTTGCTCTTCCCGAGGCCGATTACTTTGCTGTTGTCACGCTCAATCGCACACAAAACCAACTATGTCTATACCGACTCAACGCTCGTTCGGGAGTAACGCGACTTCTGATTGAAGACCGCGACGATGCATGGATAGACCAGAATGTACTCGACATGTTTGCCTTCTATCCCGACTTTTTTACCTTTGCCAGCGACCGAGACGGGTATTTGCGCATATATAAATGCAACAACAATGGCATCGTACAAAAAGCCATATCGCCCGAACGTGAAGATGTAACGGAATTCTTAGGCTACAACTCTACGACACAGACTTTTTATTGTCAAGCCACTGCTGGGGCTCTCAATCGTGCCATATACCGCTACGATAGCAAAAACGGTATCGTAAACCTCACCCCCGAGGCTGGTACACACTCTGCCCTATTCAACCCCTCATGCACTTACTACATACACGGATACAACTCTGCTACCACACCGCCTACGTATACGCTACGCAACGCAGCGGGGAAAGATATACGTCCTATCGTAGAGAATTCGGCTCTTGTAGAGAAGATAGCCCAAACGACACTCCCCACAAAAGAGTTTTTCACCATGACCAACGGTAACGGTACAATACTCAACGGATACATCGTCAAACCATCTGACTTTGACCCGTCACGTAAATATCCGGTCGTACTCAACCAATATAGCGGACCGGGCTCACAACAGGTACTCAACAAATGGGAAATTGATTGGTACCACTATCTCGCCGAGCAAGGATACATTATCATATGTGTCGATGGTCGTGGAACCGGTGGCCGTGGCAAAGCTTTTGAAACGACAGTATACCAAAAACTCGGCCGCTATGAAACACAAGACCAAGTTGCAGCAGCCCGATACGCCGCCACACTGCCATACGTTGATGCCGAGAAGATAGGCATCTGGGGATGGAGTTACGGTGGGTATGAGACACTGATGGCCATGACTACCGGAGGAGGTGTTTTTGCCGCCGGTATAGCCATAGCGCCTGTAACCGATTGGCGTTACTACGACACAATATATGCCGAGCGTTACATGCGTACGCCGAACGAAAATACCGAAGGATACCGTTATGGAGCTCCTGTGACACATGCTGCCGGCTTGCAAGGCGACCTGCTTATTATATCGGGCACAGCCGACGACAACGTGCACATGAGTAATACCATAGAATTTGTATCGGCATTGATTGAAGCCGAAAAACAGTTCGACATGATGGTCTATCCCAATCAAGGTCACAGCATCAACGGTGGCGACTCGCGATACCACATTTATACACGCGTATGCAAGTTCTTTAACGACAAGCTGAAATAAACTCACCATGCTCGACCTCATCGCCATCGTAGGTCCTACGGCATCGGGTAAGACTTCGCTTGCTGTTGCCGTAGCCCACAGGTTAGATACTGAAATAATCAGTGCTGACTCGCGACAGATATATCGCGGCATGGATATAGGTACGGGCAAAGACCTGGGCGAATATACCATCGAGGGGAAACATATCCCTTACCACCTCATAGACATCTGTCCTGCCGGCTACCGCTATAACCTGTATGAGTATGTACGTGACTTTAATGCCGTATATACCGACATGCTGGCACGAGGCAAACAACCCTTATTATGTGGTGGAACAGGACTCTATGTTGAGACCATCCTCAAAGGGTATGCATTACCTCCTGTGCCAGAAAATCCTACACTACGGGCTTCATTGCAAGACAAATCGCTCGACGAACTTACGGCCATACTGCAACAATACAAAACGCTGCACAACACGACCGATACAGACACCTGCAAACGTGCCATCCGTGCCATAGAGATAGCAGAGTACTATAGCCATCAACCAGCCGAAAAACTGCAACCGCGCCCCATGCGCAATGCATTGGTGATAGGCATAGAGATAGAGCGCGACCTCAGACGGGCACGCATAAGCCACCGCCTCAGGCAACGCTTGGACGAAGGGATGGTAGAAGAAATACGGTCGCTATTAGAAGGCGGCATTCCGCCCGAATCGCTCATTTATTACGGTCTCGAATATAAGTTTGTCACCGAATATCTCATCGGTAAATTGTCTTACGACGAAATGGTAAAACGGCTCGAAATAGCCATACACCAATTTGCCAAACGCCAAATGACATGGTTCAGAGGCATGGAACGACGTGGCATTCCCATTCATTGGATAGATGCTACATTGCCTACCGCTGCCAAAGTAGATACCATATTGCAACTTGTGCAACAACAGGAAAAGTCTCAATCACGATAGACCATCGTCATACATTTCTTGCGGTATCTTAGATTTCAATGCATAATGCAAGGCTGCCATATGCTGCAATGCCTGTAATATTCGTGTACACATTGCTCATATAACAGCCCTGCGAAAGGGATAAGCTCTATGCTGAAGTAAAATTTTCTACGCGAGTCTCTTATTTATTCTATCCGTCCCCTCATATTATATCAGTTAATAATTGGGAACTCAATAGTCTCGCTTTCCTCGTTCCACGCCTCTATAGTAAAGTCACCGGGGCTGCCATCGGGAAGGATTTTACCCACTACAATGTTGAGTGTAAGCCTTGTATTGGGCGATAATGTAGACGTAAGCGCCTTTGACAGAGTATGCTGTGTTCCATCGGCCAGAGTGATAATAAGGTTAAGCTGCGGATTGGGTGCCGAAGGAAATAGCATCACAGTAGCATTACTCATCACCTCGCCGTTAGACGAACGAGTCAGGTCAAAAGAGACCGTCTTCGTCATATTTACCGCCTCGGCTGTAAAAAAGTTGATTTTCTCGGCAATACTGTTTATCTCAATCTCCATACTCACTACAGCATCAGAAAAGACACTATTGTCGGTCTGCGTCACTATAACCTTCAAACCGGCACCTACACGCGAAAGAGAAGCCTGTAAATCTTCACTTCCGATGTTTGCCTCACGTACAGCATAAACAAGGTCATAAACAGGTTTGTATGTACCATCATTGTTGGGACGCAAAGAAAAATAGAGGTCGGAAAGGTCGCCGTTCATCGTAAGTCCCGGCGATATGATGGCCGGCTCATTATAGATAGGTTCTTCGTATTTGGGAGTACCCCAATACACCATGTTGTAAGTACCAATAGGCAAATGTAGCTCCCGATTGTTTTTACCATATACCGAGCCGTCGACAACAATATAATAACCATTAAATACAGAAAGTGTTCCATTTGTGTAATTGCCAAAATATATCGACGAATTTTCTTTACACGGATATATTTCAAGAACACCCGTAAAGAGACCAGGCGCAAGCGGGTCGGCTACCGACATGCGTAACTCAGGCGTAACAAGAGAAGTAGCTGTCGGCCCATCTCCCGAAGTATCAGGCTTGGGCTCATCCTTATCATCCTTGCAACACGCCGTAAAGAGCATCAAAAGGCACATGGCCGCAATAGTCACATTTTTCATAATTAATTGTATTGCATATTAATAATTACACACTACGGCACACGTCTGCCTCAAAAAGGCAACAACATAGTACCACACGTCATATACAACACACGGGGCACAACAAATGTTGCATCATACAACAACTTATCTCTTCGAGAAGATATTCGTACAAAAGAAAGCGTCCCGATTGCCTCAAGCTAATATCAGAGAAGTCTTCAAGAAAAATAAAATAAACAGTCATATACTTTCGCGGCAAAAACTCCGTTTATATAATACTCAGTAAACCGCAAAGTGCTACATGAGCCTCAGGCAATACAACTCAAGGGCATAGGCAAGAAGATGTACCGATAAGGCAACTACACGCTTATTCTTATAGCTTTACGACCGGCTCACAAATACTCACGCTTGGGTGCAGTCACAGAATTTTCCATTTTACCTCTGCCCCCAATGTGAAATTGAGTACCTTTGCAACTTGAAAACGATGTCCGTGAATACGACAATGAGATATAACATCGCTATACGAACCCTCGCAGCAGCCATACTGCTGCTACTACCTTTTGCGGGATATAGCCAAGAAGGCCGTACATCGTACGACTTTCTCAACATCACCCCGTCGGCACATGCCTACGCCCTCGGCGGCAACAACATCTCTATCATAGAAGAAGACATTACCCTTATCAATAACAACCCTGCTTTGTTGGGCCCTGAGATGGATATGAAATGGGGCATCAACTACATGATGTACGTTGCCGGCATACATTTTGCCGGTACCACCTTCGGAATTGCGACATCAGACCGTGGAGCCCTCGCGGCAGGCATCCAGTACTATGGCTATGGCTCCATGACTCATACCGACGAAACCGGACAAGTATTGGGCACCTTCAATCCGCAAGATATACAGATTCAGTGTACCTACTCACACGATATATACGAAGGGTTGCGCGGTGGTGCCATGCTCAAATTCATATACTCAAACTATGAGCAATACTCGGGCATAGCATTGGCCGTAGATTTAGGACTCAACTATTACAACTCCGAAAAAGAATATTCGCTATCGCTGGTAGCCCGCAACCTTGGCGGACAACTCAAACGCTATGCCAACGTATACGGTAATCTTCCTTGGGACATCTGCTTCGGCTATTCACAGGTTCTCAATAACACCCCTGTACGCATCTCCATAACAGCTCACGACTTGTGGCGATGGAAAATACCCTACCCCACAACGACCGACAACGGCGATGGAATTGTGACCAACGATAAATTTTTCGAGCACTTCTTCCGTCACCTCATCTTCGGTGTAGAATATCTTTTCAGCAACAATTTCTACCTCGGTATAGGATACAACTATAAAACGGCCAGCGACATGCGTACCGACAACCGCTACTTTCTATCGGGATTCAGCATAGGCGGCGGTATCAAGGTAAAAATGTTTTCGCTCGACGTTGCGGTTGCCAGTCACCACGTTTCGGGGACAACCCTGATGCTGAATCTGACAACAAGCATCGGCGACTTCCTAAACCGACGATAATCATTCCTCAACAAATTATGGAAACACCTCGTATTATCATAGCCATAGACGGCTTCTCATCGTGCGGCAAGAGTACTATGGCCAAAGAGCTTGCACGACGCATAGGCTACACCTATATAGATAGTGGCGCTATGTACCGTGCCGTTACATTATATTGCTTGCAGCATGGTATCATCACAGGCGACGCGGTAGATACCCAGCGGCTCGAAGCCGAAATAAATAACATACATATTACTTTTGCAACCGATAGCGTAAGCGGAAAACAATGCACCTTCCTCAACGACGTGTGTGTAGAACAAGCCATACGCAGTATGGAGGTGTCGCGCCACGTAAGCACGGTGAGTAAGCTATCGTTTGTACGTACAGCCCTTGTAGACGCCCAACGCCGCATGGGTGAGCAGAAAGGCATTGTCATGGACGGCCGCGACATAGGCACAACGGTATTTCCACATGCCGAACTGAAAATATTTGTCACAGCTTCAGCCCGTACCCGAGCTCAACGCCGGGCTGACGAAATGAAGGCGGCCGGTATTCCTGTAAATATTGATGAGATAGAACAAAACATTGCACAGCGCGACCACAACGACCTTACACGCGAAATAAGCCCGTTACGCAAGGCCGATGATGCCATAGAGCTCGACAACTCGCACATGAGTATCGATGAACAAAACGAGTGGTTGCTGGCACGCTTTCGCGAGACTATCGACCGCATCACAAACCTCAAAGCATAATCATATGGCAACGGTAGAGATAGACAAAAACTCGGGGTTCTGCTTTGGCGTGGTCACGGCTATAAGAGCAGCCGAAGAAGAATTGGATAAAAGCGGCCGCCTATACTGCTTGGGTGACATTGTACATAACAGCAATGAGGTAGAGCGCCTCAGAGCCAAAGGTCTTATCACCATAAATCACGATGAGTTACGCCAACTACACAACGTCAAGGTACTGCTGCGAGCCCACGGCGAACCGCCCGAGACTTACCGCATAGCCCGTGAAAACAACATCACCATCATAGATGCTACCTGCCCTGTAGTATTACAACTGCAAAAGAAAATAAAGAAAAGCTACGACGCAAGGCTCAGCCCCACTGACCAAATACTTATATATGGTAAAGCCGGACATGCCGAAGTAAACGGCCTTGTGGGACAAACTAATGGTGAAGCTATTGTCATAGAGAACACCGACGACCTGAAAAAGGTAGACTTTAGCAAACACATCACCCTCTACTCCCAAACTACAAAGTCGGTAGAACATTTTGCCGAAATGGTATCGCTCATCAAAAAGCATACAAAAGAGGGCGACTTCGAGTGGTATGACACAATATGCAGGCAAGTAGCCAACCGTATTCCCAACATTCGCGAGTTTGCCCGACATCACGACCTCATTCTTTTCGTGTGCGGGAAAAAGAGTTCCAATGGCAAAGTGCTATACGAAGAGTGTCTCGCCATAAATCCTTGCACTCACATGGTATCTGACATAGACGAACTCAATCCCCAGTGGCTTGTCGGAAAAGAAAATATAGGTATCTGCGGTGCTACCTCAACACCACGATGGCTCATGGCACAATTTCAATCACGCGTAGAGAGCATCCTCGGCATACAGCCTAATGCCTGACAATGATGTCGCGATATTGATGCCAGATTGGTCATCGTCACTGTTGACAACCGACATATAAAAAAGCGGCTGTGGCATGATTATTTGCCACAGCCGCACTTGTCTGAAAATATTACCTCAATCGCAAGAAACTATATCCAAATCGTTTACAAGCAGCACGCTCCAACTCTTCGCGAGCCGAAGGCTCTGCTATCTCTATCAACGCCTTAGCACGTTGTGCAAGGTCCTTACCGCGCAAATATGCAATACCATACTCGGTAACGATATATTGAACTTGTGCACGAGTTGTCACAACGCCAGCGCCAGGTTTCAAGGTAGGTACAATCTTTGACACTCCTTTTGCCGAGGCGGCCTTGATGGCAATGAAAGTCTTTCCTCCCTCCGAAAGAGCACCACCATACATAAAATCATGCTGCCCGCCAACACCCGAGAACATACGCTCACCTATCGAGTCGGCACATATCTGCCCCGTAAGGTCTATCTCAATGGCCGAGTTAATAGCCATAACCTTGGGATTCTGCATGATACGGAAGGGATAATTGGTCCACGCCACATCCTTTACAATAACATCCTTATTATAGTCCATGTAATCGTAAAGCCGTTGCGACCCCAAAGCCAGCGATGCAACCGTTATGCCGGGCATCACTTTTTTGAGCTTATTATTGATGACACCGCTCTTTATCAGTGGCACCACTCCATCGGTAAGAGCTTCGGTATGCAAACCCAGGTCTTTGTGAGACGTCAATGCTGACAATACAGCGTTGGGAATACCGCCCACTCCTATCTGCAAAGTAGCTCCATCAGGTATTTGCTCGGCAATATATTGGCCTATTTTTGTCTCTTTCTCATCAGGATTTGCAATAGGCAGACATACCAACGGGTCGTCTACTTCTACACACGCATCTATCTTGGATATGTGAATGAGAGCATCGCCATAAGAGAATGGCATCTGCTTGTTGACCTGCGCAATAACAATTTTTGAACACTCTACCGCCGAGACGGCAAGGTCGGCCGAAATGCCATAACTGCAATATCCCTCTTCATTAGGAAGCGAAACGTTGAGCAATGCCACATCGACAGGAGCCAGTCCCTCACGGAAAAGCGCCGGTATCTCACCTAAGAAGCCAGGAATAGCTTGCCCCTCACCCCTGCCTATTGCATCGCGCACACTATTGGCAATAAACATACTGACCGGGAAGAAAGATTCGCGAAACTCACTGCGACAATAAGGGGCTTCGCGCTTGCCTATAGCAAACCCAGAGTAAACTACCACGCCGCGCAACTCACTGGCGCGCGCAGCAAGAGCATCGCACAATATTTCGGGTATGGAGGTACTACCTTGAATGTAGATATGGTCGTAAGATTTTATCAATTTTACGGCTTCTTCGGCCGTTGTCCATTTGGCTTCTGTCATAAGATTATAATTTATTATTCATATCAAAAATGCGCAAGCGCTCATCGAGCACGGGATAGTCAGCATCGGTTACTACCGACGTACATATTCTTATACCCTCTTGACGGCTACCGGTTGTACTGAGTGATATGGCCGATATACCATAATTGAGCAACTTGGAGAGTAGCTCATCGCCTGTCATACCTTTACGCCCGATGGTAAAGAAGAAGCCGTCGCTGATGTTTTGGTCGAGGTCTTTGTCATAGACAATATGGAATCCATGACGCTGAAATATCTCTTTCAGTTTTGCTGCACGACCGGCATAAATATGTATGTGCTGCACAAAATTGAGTTTTCCATCGCAAGCTGCACGGTACATGGCAGCCAAAGCATGCTGTGCAGAATGCGTCACTCCCGACGACAGTGCATACAATATAGTATATACAAATGCACTACCCACAGTATCCATACCCATGGTCTCTTTCAGGTAAGGATAACTACGATGATACAGAGCATCAGATATAGCCAGCACGGCTATACGCTCGCCGGCATAACTGAATATCTTGGATGCTGATAACATAAGTATATAATTATCGGTATATCGGGCTACTGTTGCCTGAAATGGCGGTTGGAACGGCTCGCCAAGGTTACGACGGAAGTCCATTCCCAGGTAAGCAAGGTCTTCTATAATCACAGTATCATAACGAGAAGCAAGCGTACCTATATGCTTCAGCTCCTGCTCGGTGAGACATACCCAAGTGGGATTATTGGGATTTGAATAGATGATAGCTGCAATATTTCCTTGCGATAGCATAGAGTCGAGTTTCTCGTAGAGCTTGTCGCCACGATACTGATATACATCGAAGTCGACTCTGTTATAACCCAAAATCTTACATTGTAAAGGTTGCACAGAGAAACCCGGATTGATAAAAAGTACCGTATCGCGCTTTTTGTCCAAGTGAGTACATAGCATAAACGAAGCAAATGAACCCATCATAGACCCGACGGTAGGAATACACCCCTCGGGCTTGACATCGACATCGAGAAATGCCTTTATAAAGCGAGAGGCTTCGGCTTTCAGCTCGGGGATACCGTTGATATCGGGATATGACGATGCTACTCCACGGTCTAACGCAGCCTTCTGCGCTTCAACACCAACTTGCTCGGGAGGAAGTCCCGGCGAACCCAACTCAAAGTGTAGAAACCGCTCACCTGTCTCCTTCTCAATTCTTTTCGACACAGACACTGTTTGTCGTATCGTAGCCTTTCCTATCTGAGGAATGTGCATATCGGCGAGAATACTGTCGATAAGCTCCTGTTTGAATGGTATCTGCATGGCTCTACTTACTTCAAATTACTTTTTGCATACTCCAGTCCGGCACGGAATGCCTTCACATTCATTTCAACTACGTCGGCTCCTTTGCGAGCGAAAACAGAAGCGATGCCCTCTTCGAGTTTTTCGGCGTCTATACCTAAGAAAGGTGCTGCAGCACCCAACAACACGATATTGGCTGCACGGGGTGAGGCTACCGATTTTGCCATGCTATCAACATCGAGGGCTATCACATGCGGCAGAGCAGCCAACGCCTGATTGAGTTTCTCCTTGTCGGGATAGTTGTCTATGTTGACAAAAGGCACGGTATTGGTGATAATCCAACCTTCCTTAGCCAAATAGGGTAAATAACGCAATGCCTCCATAGGCTCCAACGAAATAATAAGGTCGGCACGACCCAATGGAATTAAATCGGAACTGATAGGTGAAGAACTGATGCGCAAGTTCGACTGCACATCACCTCCGCGCTGACTCATGCCATGCACTTCGGCTTGTTTGATATAAAGTCCTTCTTTGATGGCGGCAGCGCCTATAATGGTGGCGATAGAGAGGATACCTTGTCCACCCACGCCTGAAAGTATAATGTCGGTACGCATGATATTACGATTTTTTATTGTGACGTCTTGCTGTTTGTATGCACTCTCTGCGTGGGATGATAACCGATACGCCATGATAAGCAATCTCCTCGCGTATAATTTGTTTCATCTCCTCCATATTTTTGGCCAACGGCACTACCACTCTGATGTGCTCTGGTTCTACGCCTATGCCTTGGCATATTTGTTCCAGACGACCTGTTCCAGCCGAATCTTGTCCACCTGTCATACCGGTGGTAAGATTATCAGAAATGATAATAGTAATATCACTCTTTTCGTTGACGGCATCGAGCAAACCGGTCATACCCGAATGAGTAAACGTAGAGTCGCCAATAACGGCTACCGAAGGATATTGGCCTGCATCGGCAGCACCTTTTGCCATGGTAATAGAAGCTCCCATATCTACCACCGAGTGTATGGCCTTATACGGTGGCAAGAAACCCAATGTATAACAACCTATATCGCTAAATACACGACAGTCGTCAAACTCTTTGGCCACTTCGTTCAGTGCGGCGTACATATCGCGGTGACCACAACCCATGCATAATGCTGGCGGGCGCGGTACTACCAGTGGCGATGGGTCAAATACCTCGGCCGTAGAAACGCCCAGTGCCCCACGGATATTATCGGGAGTAAGCTCGCCCGTACGTGGTACTTCATTTGTAATACGTCCTTTTATAACCACACCTTGAGGAGGTATGATACCACGTATCTGCTCCTCAATAAAAGGTTGACCATCTTCAAGCACCAATATACTCTCGCACTCGGCGGCCATGCGGCGTATTTTCTCTACTGGCAATGGATATTGCGAAATTTTAAGTACTGGGAATGGAGCTCCCGATGGGAAAAACTCCATCAAATAGTTATATGCTATACCCGATGCGATAACACCCATCTTCTTATCGGCAGCATCGATGTAACGGTTGTGAACCGATTGCTCGGCCTCGGCAAGGAAATCTACATTATGAGCTATAAGCTCCTGGTTACGTACTCGCGCTACTGCCGGCATCAATACCCACTGCCGCGGATTGGAAGGATAACTCATAGGGTTTTGCTCACGAATGTCACCCACAGCTACAACGGCACGCGAGTGTGCCAGGCGTGTAACAAGACGCATCAGTACGGGTACCTTATATTTTTCTGAAAGCTCAAAGGCCTCACCTATCATATCATAAGCCTCTTGCTGGGTTGAAGGCTCCATGATAGGAATCATGGCAAACTTGCCATAAAAACGAGAGTCTTGTTCGTTTTGCGATGAGTGCATCGAGGGGTCATCGGCAGCTATCACTACCAAACCACCGTTGGTACCTGTCATTGCCGCGTTGACAAAAGCGTCGGCTGCAACGTTCATACCCACGTGCTTCATACACACCATAGAACGTTTTCCCATATACGACATACCAAGCGCAGCCTCCATAGCCGTTTTTTCGTTACACGACCATTGACAGTGTATGTGCCGTTCGGCGGCCAAAGGATAAGTCTGTATAAACTCTGTAATCTCAGTTGAAGGCGTTCCCGGATAGGCATACACACCCGAAAGACCGGCGTGGATAGCCCCTAAGGCAATTGCCTCATCGCCTAAAAGTAACTTCGTGTTTTTCATATTTCTTGTTTTTTGAGGACTTCACAAATGTATCAAAAACTTTCATCACTCCCTATATAATACGGGTATCAAATTGAAAAATATTCTACAAAAAATTCTTAACGCAAAATGGAAATACATTATATACATGCTGTTACACAAAATGTTTTCACAACAAAAATTTGTTACCTTCACCTCTTAGAGATATATCAAACAATAAACTACAAGCCCGTGTAATACTGTATCGACGACATTCCGGCAAGGCCATATTACAAAACATTACTAAAATATAAGGATAACAACATTTTATCCAACGACCGGCACAGAAAACCATACAGACTTACGCCCAACTTTACAACAGAGAAGCAATCAACATGGGCACTATTGGCACATGAAGAAAAAAGATATACCTTTGCATAACATATCATTCAATCGTTTCATCATGGAACTACCCAAAGACCCTGTCATCCTGCTTAGTTTTGTCAATACGAAACTACGCGACGAATTTCCTTCGCTGCACGAAATGTGTCTCAGTATGGGCATCGACAGTGAAGCTCTTACATCGACATTACAAAACATTGGTTACCAATACGATAAGAAGCTCAATAAATTCATATAGTAGCACTTCCTCTTTATGATAGAATATATCAAAGGTACTGTGACCGAACTCACACCGGCATCGGCAGTCATAGAAACAGCCGGAGGTATGGGGTATTTCCTGAATATCTCATTGGGTACTTTTTCGGCATTGAAACAAGGAGAACAAGCTCAATTATACGTATATGAAGCCATCCGTGAAGATGCTTACGTCTTATACGGATTTAAAGAGCGGCGTGAACGTGAAATCTTCCAGTTACTCATATCTGTATCGGGTGTAGGGCCCAATACCGCACGCATGATATTGTCGTCACTTTCTCCTAACGAGATAGAACAAGTGGTAGCCACAGAAAACATAAGCGTACTGAAAGCCGTAAAAGGTATAGGGGCCAAGACGGCTCAAAGAATAATTGTTGACCTCAAAGATAAAATAAAACCTGCTACCTCTACGTTAGTAAATAGTATGCCGAGGGTATCGGAAATCTACGAAGAGGCAGTAGCAGCTCTTTCGATGCTCGGGTTTCCCCCACAAGCTTCCCAAAAGGTGGTACAGAAATTGCTGCAAAATACGCCCGGCATACAGGTCGAAGAGGTTATAAAACAGGCACTTAAACTACTGTAACGCTCGCGACCGCATGTTCAATATGGCGTGACGCATCAATGAAAAATAGAGAAAGAGTCTTTATCATCATCTTATTTTTATGTGCTTGCATAGGCCTCAAACCATTGCAAGTAAAGGCTCAGTCGGCTACTGCTACTGCGGCAGCCGATACGACTCTGCTCTATCCTGTATCAAAAACCGTTCCCGAAAACTATGATGATATAGGCTCGAAAGAGGCTGTAGACTTGCGCACACCGGGCAACATCAAGACAGTCATAGAATACGACCCCAAGACAAACTGCTATGTGGTGCATACCCGCGTAGGTGAAATCGACATCACCACTCCCTTTATACTCACGGCCGATGAGTATAACAACTATGCCTTCCGCAAGTCTATGGAAGAGTACTACAAAGAGAAAAACAGCATAGATTTGTCGAAAGACGAAAAAAATGCGTTCGACTTTCTCGATATGAATTTTAGTTTAGGCCCGTTGGAAAAAGTATTCGGTCCCGGCGGTGTACAACTGAAAACACAGGGTACGGTAGAGCTAAATATGGGTGTGAAATACAACAAGGTAGACAACCCGGCTCTCTCGGTAGAGGCTCGGTCGAAGACCTACTTCGACTTTGATGAGCAGATACAGGCAACCGTCAATGCCAAAGTGGGTGACAAGTTGTCGTTCAACATGACCTACAACACCGACGCTACATTCGATTTTGACTCGAAAAACCTCAAACTGCAATTTGAAGGCAAGGAAGACGACATCATCAAAAACATCGAAGCCGGTAATGTGAGCATGACAACCGGTTCTTCATTGATACGAGGAAGCACATCGCTCTTCGGTTTCAAGACGACCATGCAGTTTGGTAAACTCACCGCCACTGCACTCGTTTCGCAACAACAATCGGAATCGAAAACCGTAAGTACCAGCGGAGGTGTACAGACTACGCCCTTTGAATTTAACGCTGACCGTTACGACGAGAACCGGCACTTCTTTCTTGCACACTATTTCAGAGACAACTATGACCAGTTTGCCTCTAAATTACCTTACGTGCAATCGGGTATTACCATAAACCGCATAGAGGTATGGGTAACCAATAAACAGGGCAATTACGACCAGTCGCGCAATATCGTAGGTTTTATGGACCTCGGTGAAAACCGCCACATATACAATAGCCACTGGGTAGGTACCTCGGCCAATGACCTGCCCACCAACAACTCCAACTCGCTGCTCAATGAAATAAAGACGCAATATCCCAATGCCCGCAGTATCAGCATGGTATCGCAAGCATTAGAGCCTTTAGCCGCATATGGCATAGAAGGCGGGCAAGACTATGTAAAGATTGAGAGTGCACGCAAGCTGGAGACAAGCGAATATACACTCAACAGCTCACTGGGATACATCTCGTTGCGGGTAGCCCTCAACTCTGATGAAATGGTGGCTGTAGCCTATGAATATACTTACAACGGACAAGTGTATCAGGTAGGTGAATTTGCATCAGACATAACAGCTACCGACCAATGCCTCTACCTGAAACTGCTCAAAGGTACTACCGTATCGCCTCAACTTCCTACGTGGGACTTGATGATGAAAAACGTATATTCTCTCAACGCCTACCAATTGCAGAAAGATGAGTTCAGGCTCGACATAAAATACCTCAGCGACACCACAGGCGTATTGCTAAACTATATTCCTGCCGGTAACATTGCCAACAAGACATTGTTACAGGCAATGAATCTCGACCGACTCGATGCCAACCAGCAAAGCAATCCCGACGGTATCTTTGACTATATCGAGGGGTATACCGTACAATCGAGTAACGGACGTATTATCTTTCCTGTGGTAGAACCTTTCGGAAGCCACCTTGAAGAGGTTATCGGCGACCCGACCATTGCCGACCGTTACGTATTCAAGGAGCTATACGATTCTACACTGACTGTAGCACAGCAAGTATCCGACAAGAATAAATTTGTCATTTCAGGAGAATATAAGGCTTCTTCGGGGTCGGAGATAAGCCTCGGCGCCATGAACGTACCACGAGGCTCGGTTGTTGTTACCGCCGGTGGTGTGACACTGGTAGAAAACAGCGACTACACCGTAGACTATACAATGGGTACGGTTACCATTCTCAACCAAAGCATTATAGATGCAGGCACCCCCATCAGCGTTTCGCTTGAGAACCAGTCGCTTTTCAACATGCAGCGCAAAACGATGCTCGGTCTCGACCTCACCTACGCATTCACCAAAGATTTCAAGATTGGCGGTACCATCATGCACTTGTCTGAGAAACCTATTACCAACAAGGTAAATACCGGCGACGAATTGCTCAACAATACGATATGGGGACTCAACCTATCGTACAACACACAATTCAACTGGCTTACCAATTGGTTGAATGCCATTCCTACCGTCAATGCCACCGCCCCATCGACACTTGCCGTTACGGCCGAGTTTGCCCAACTTATTGCCCACAAAGCCAAAGAGGGAAGCCAAAACGGCATGTCTTACTTAGACGATTTTGAGTCTACACAAACAGGCATTGACCTGCGCTCGCCTTACTCTTGGACCTTGGCTTCTACCCCCTCTATGTTTGAAGAGTCGAAGCTCAACGACAACATAGATTACGGTAAAAATCGTGCCTTACTGGCATGGTACTACATAGACCGCCTATTTACCGATAAAAACTCGTCGCTCACACCATCACATATCAAAAACGACCTTGACCAGCTCTCCAACCCCTATATTCGCGAAGTGAGTATACACGAAATGTTCCCCAACCGCGAACTGAGTTATGGCGAGAGCACCACGATACAGACTCTCAACCTTTCGTTTTACCCAGAGGAACGTGGCCCATATAACCTCGATGCCGATAACATTGACTCTGACGGAAACCTCCTTAATCCCGAGAAACGTTGGGGCGGTATCATGCGCAAAATGGATAACACCGACTTCGAAACCGGTAACATAGAGACCATACGTTTTTGGCTCATGGACCCTTTCCTCGACCCCGAAAACAATAATACCGAGGGCGGCGACCTCTATATCAATCTGGGTGAAATATCGGAGGATATTCTCAAAGACGGTATGAAGTCGTTTGAGAATGGCATGCCTATCGATGGCGATACCACTCACCTTACCACTACTAATTGGGGACGTGTGTCGCGCAACCAATCACTTACATATGCTTTCGACAATGCAGCAGGAGCCCGTAAAAAGCAAGACGTGGGATTAGATGGCTTGCAAAACGACGAAGAATATACGTTCCATTCCTATCGCGATTTTCTGGAGCAACTCAACACCAAATTATCGCCCGATGCACAGGCTCGCATGAGAGAAGACCAATTCTCGCCATATAACGACCCCGCAGGCGACAATTACCACTTCTACCGGGGTGTTGACTATGACAACCAGCAACTGAACGTACTCGAACGATACAAACACTACAATGGTGTAGAAGGGAACTCTGCATCGAGCGAAGATGTAGACGACCCCTACTACCAGTCGGCACGTAGTGTCCCCGATGTTGAAGATATCAACCAAGACAACACGCTCAACGAATATGAGCGTTACTTCCAATACCGCATCTCACTCCGGCCAGAAGACCTCGTAGTAGGCAAGAACTTCATTACCGACTCGGCCTCGACCGAAGTCACTTTACGCAACGGACAAACGGCGCGTGCCGTGTGGTATCAATTCAAGATACCCATTTCGGAATATGAAGAAAAAGTAGGTTCTATCAACGACTTCAAGACTATCCGCTTCATGCGCTTGTTCATGACCGGCTTCAAACGCCCTACCCACTTGCGATTAGCCACCTTCGAGCTGGTACATGGCGAGTGGCGCAGCTATCAATATAACCTAAACTCTACCGGTGAGGTACCTGCACAAGGCAGCCTTGAAATGGGCGTTGTCAACATTGAGGAGAATGCCGGGCAGCGTCCTGTCAACTATGTATTGCCCCCGGGTGTCACCCGTATCATCGACCCCAGCCAGTCGCAAGCTACACAGCTCAACGAGCAAGCTCTTTCTCTGAAGGTGACCGACCTGCAATCGGGCGATGCACGTGCCGTATATAAAAACATCAACATGGACTTGCGCTACTACAAACGCATACAAATGTTTGTACATGCCGAACGTCTCATTGACGACTACACCAACCTGCAAAACGGCGACCTCTCGGTATTCATCCGTTTGGGTAGCGACAGCCGCTCCAATTATTACGAATACGAAATACCCCTTACACTCACTCCCGAGGGGCATTACAGTACTTACAACGCCAGCGACCAATACAGTGTATGGCCAATGGAGAATATGTTTGACTTTGCTCTGGAACGACTCCCCGAGTTAAAGACACAACGCAATCGTGATAAAAATACCGAGAACTCAACTGTGTCGTTTACAGAACCTTACTCTATCTACGACCCTGACAACGAACAAAACAAAATGACTGTCGTAGGTAATCCGTCGCTATCGAACATTCGCACCATGCTCATAGGTATACGCAACAATTCGGGCTCGGTAAAAAACGGTACGATTTGGGTGAACGAGTTGCGTCTTACCGACTTCGACCAAAGCGGTGGTTGGGCTGCCAAAGGTAATATCAATTTGGGCATATCTGATATTGCTACCATCAATATCGGCGGACATATGGAAACCTCGGGGTTTGGTGCCATAGACCAGAGCCTGACACAACGCCGCATGGATGATTACTACCAGTACAACATTGCCACACAAGTAGATTTCGGACGCTTCTTACCCGAGAAAGCTCAAGTATCAGCACCTCTATATTACTCATACTCAGAGCAAATTACAGCTCCGCAATACAACCCTATAGACGAAGATGTAAAATTATCTGACGCTCTCAATGCCGCTCAGACCAAGCAGGAGAAAGACTCTATATCGAACATCGCATTAGACCGCGTGAAAGTAGAGAGCCTCAGCATTACCGGCGTAAAGGTCAATATCAAGAGTAAAAATCCTATGCCCTACGACCCGGCAAACTTTACATTAGGCTACTCTTACAACCGCCAGAGCAACGAGAATCCTACCACACAATACGAAAACACGTACGACCATCGGGGTAGCCTCTTATATTCATATACCCCTTACTTCAAACCGTTGAAACCGTTCGGCTGGATAAATAGCAAGTCGAAAAATGTCAAATTTTTCAAAGAGTGGGAAATAAATTACCTTCCCACCAACATATCGTTCAGTACCAACATATCGCGCTACTATTATGAAGAACAGGTACGCGACCTTAACTCTATCGTATCGGGAATAAAAGGGATAGAACTACCGGCTTCGGTAAGCAAAAACTTCTTGTGGGACAGGCAGCTCTCCATACAATGGAATCTCACCAAGACCCTCAACTTCTCGTTACAGACGATGACCAACGCACGTGTCGATGAGCCTGCCGGCTCGGTCAACCGTTCCCTATACCCCGATGCTTACAAGGTATGGCAAGACTCGGTATGGAACAGTATCAAGGGGTTGGGTACTCCATGGGAATATAATCAAGTATTCAACGCATCATGGACAGCTCCGTTTAACAAAATTCCGGCCACTGACTTCCTCACTTTCTCGGCCAAATACAACGCCACGTACAATTGGGAGAAAGGTACAGAGCTGGAAGACGTTGATATGGGTAACTCTATTTCCAACCAATCGCAATGGAATCTTGATGGCCGTGTCAACATGGAACAACTCTATAACAAGGTACCATACTTACGTAACGTAAACAAGCGTTTTGCCGCACGCAGCAGCAACCGCAGCACACAAGAAAAGCCCAAAAAGTTTGAGCGCACCATCACCCTGAAAAAAGATACCGGTGTAGTGATACGTCATAACCTGAAAAATAAGAAAGTAAAGGTTTCGGCCACAACTTTGGGCGGACAACCATTCCCCATAGAGACTCGCGTCATCGACGACAACAGCGTAGAAATACTTACACGAGGCAATCGACAAATAAAAGTTTTGGCCACACTACCCAAAAAGGAGGTCAACTTCTGGTCAGAAGCAGCCCAGTATACCAGCCGGTTCCTCATGATGGTACGCAACGTAAGCACCAGGTATCGCGAAACGAGGTCTATGACACTACCCCTCTTCAAACCCACAATAGGCGACGGCTTCGGACAGACATCGGCTTACGGACCGATGGCCCCGGGCTTGGATTTTGCATTCGGATTTACCGACGACAGCTACGTACAACGCGCCCTCGACAACGGATGGCTTATTCAGGATGAACTAATGACCAATCCTGCCATCACCGGTATGACTCGAGAACTGAACATCGATGCCGATATAGAGCCTATAACGGGTCTGAAAATCAAACTGACCGGTAACTGGAACCGCACCAACAGCAACCAGATACAATTTATGTATGAAGGCTCGCCTACTATATACGGTGGTAGCTTCTCCAAGACACACGTTGCCATTCTTACAGCCTTGCGACCATCATCGGTCGACAACGGCTATCAGTCCGATGCTTTCGATACTTTCCTGCGTAACCGCGAAATCATAGCCTCACGCTACGAAAATATATACGCCGGTACGAAGTATCCTACTTCGGGCTTCATGCAGACGCACTCACTTGCAGGACAACCCTATTCGTCCAGCAATGGAGGTGTCAATAAGTCATCACCCGACGTCATGATTCCGGCCTTTATCGCTGCCTATTCGGGTATGAGCGCCGATAACATAGCACTGACGGCATTCCCGGCCATATCGAGCATAATGCCCAATTGGCGTATTACTTACGACGGCCTGATGCAGATACCCGTATTCAAGAAATACTTCAAGAGCTTTACCATCAATCATGCCTACCAATGTACCTACTCGGTAGGCTCATACTCGTCGTTCCTCAATTGGATAGGTATTGACGGTGAGATGGGTTATACACTTGACGAACTTTCGGGCAATCCTGTACCATCGTCACCTTACGATATATCGTCGGTATCTATCACCGAGAGATTTTCGCCCCTCATAGGTGTAAACATGACTATGAAAAACAATCTCACATGCCGTGCCGAATATAACGACTCGCGTGTACTGACGCTCAACTCATCGGCCGGCCAAATCGTAGAAGCCACTACAACCGACATCACGGTAGGATTGAGTTATAAGATTGCCAACTTCAATAAGATCATCAAGATAGGTAGCACACAGACAGGTATCAACAACGACCTGGATATTACGGCCGACTTCTCGTTCCGTAACACCATGTCGCTTATACGCCGCATCGACGAGAACTATACGCAAGCTACCACCGGAACACGTACGCTTGCCGTAAAAGCTACGGCCAACTATGTGTTGAGCCGCCGCATCACACTGGGTGTCTACTTCGACCATCAGGTAAATACACCACTTGTATCGTCATCGGCCTATCCCGTAACCAACAGCAACTACGGCATTTCAATACAACTGTCGTTGGTAAAATAACAACGTTCTATTTGTATATCATTCAGTAACTGACGACTTGTAATGATATAAAAAGAGGGGGATGCTGTATCTCCGAAACGGCATCCCCCTCTTTGTTTAATATATCTCTATTCTATAAAATCAACAACGACTAAGCTTTCGTCTGTTCTCCTTGCAGACACTCGTGCATGGCAGCAGCTGCACGCCGGCCGTCGCCCATGGCAAGTATGACCGTGGCACCTCCACGCACAATATCACCGCCGGCATAAATATCGGGCAGACATGAACGCATGGTGTTTCCATCAACAACAATCGTCCCTCTCCGGCTTATTTCGAGGCCTGATATTGCATTAGGTATCAATGGATTGGGAGAAACTCCAACACTCACTATAACAGTATCGACAGCGACCTCTTCTATAGCACCTTCAATAGGTACAGGCGAACGACGGCCACTCTCATCGGGTTCTCCAAGCTCCATCTTTTGCAAACGCATGGCACACACGCGACCATTCTCGTCGCCAAGATACTCTATAGGATTATGCAAAGTCATAAACTGCACACCTTCAGCCTTGGCATGAGCCACCTCTTCGACACGAGCAGGCATCTCCTCTTCACTACGACGATATACAATCATTGCTGTCTCGGCACCCAGGCGTAAAGCCGTGCGCACCGAGTCCATAGCTGTATTACCGCCACCTATAACGGCCACGCGTTTACCGCTTAACACCGGCGTATCCCAGTCGGGACGTGAAGCTCCCATCAAGTTGACACGTGTCAAATATTCGTTGCTCGACATGATACCGATGAGATTCTCTCCGGGAATATTCATAAACCGGGGCAGACCGGCACCGCTACCTACAAAAATAGCTTTGAAACCCATTTGGTGCAAATCGTCGTACGACAGTGTTTTACCTATGATACAATCGGTAACGAACTTTACACCCATACGGCGCAATGTTTCTATCTCGACATCGACTACGGCATTGGGCAAACGAAACTCGGGAATGCCATACTTGAGCACACCACCTATCTCGTGTAAAGCCTCGAAAACGGTTACATCATAACCCAGTTTTACCATATCGCCGGCAAACGAAAGGCCTGCAGGGCCCGACCCGGCCACAGCAACCTTTATACCATTTGAAGGGCTCATTGCAGGTAACTCCCCGGTATCGTGCTGTTGCGAATAATCTGCAGCAAAGCGCTCGAGATAGCCTATTGCCACGGGTTGCTTATGCAGCTTTTTCACATAAAAACACTGCGACTCGCATTGCTTCTCCTGAGGGCATACCCGGCCACAAACAGCGGGCAATGAACTGGTCTCTTTCAGCGTAGCGGCAGCAGCCAGAAACTCGCCCTTCTCTATATGCTTGATAAACGTAGGAATGTTTATTTCTACCGGGCAACCTGTCATGCAAGTAGGCTCGGGACAATCCAGACAACGTTGAGCTTCTACCAAGGCTTGCTCTTCGGTAAGTCCCTGGTTTACTTCTTCATTACACGTTATGCGATACGCCGCATCGAGCTCTAGCATCGTTACACGTGGTATGTCGGTACGTTCTTTGGCTTTTTTGCTTTTGCGCAACTCCTCGCGCCAAGCCTCGGCACGACGAACAGTTATATCTTGTTTATCCATAATAAATACTCTTCTCTTAACGTTACTCCAAACCTTTATATGACCTGAGACGCATCATCAACTCGTCAAAGTCTACCTGATGAGCATCAAATTCGGGACCATCTATGCATACAAAACGCATCTTGCCCCCTACCGTAACACGGCAAGCGCCACACATACCCGTGCCATCGACCATAATAGCATTGAGCGAAGCCTGAGTAGGAATATTATAACGTGCCGTAAGCTGTGCCACAAATTTCATCATCACAGCAGGACCTATCGTCACGCATTCGTCTACCTTCTCACGTAATATAACCTTCTCAACGCCTTGCGTAACAAGACCCTTCTCGCCATAAGAACCGTCGTCGGTCATAATGATAACCTCGTCGCTACTGCGTCGTATCTCCTCCTCGAGAATAATGAGCTCTCTGCTGCGAGCAGCCAAGACACTCACCACTCGGTTACCGGCGGCCTTCATGGCTTGCACAATAGGCAGAAGCGGAGCTACTCCTACTCCACCTCCACAACATACCACCGTGCCCATTTTAGCTATACGGGTAGCCTGTCCCAACGGTCCTACCACGTCGGTAATATATTCACCGGGATTGAGAGCGCACAGCTTCCGCGTCGATTTACCTACAGCCTGCACAACAAGTGTAATGGTACCGGCTTGCGTATCGGCTTCGGCAATGGTCAAAGGGATGCGCTCGCCTTTCTCTCCTACTCTCACAATTACGAAATGCCCTGCTCTGCGGGCTTTGGCAATAAGCGGAGCTTCTACAACGAACTTCACTACTCGTTCAGAGAAGTATTCCTTACTGATAATTCGATTCATACCTATGCTATATGATGTGTTAAAGTGTTTTTCATTCTTCTGTCTTTTACTCTCACCGACGGCATCCTTACAGATATGCTCTGTTCCACCGGGCTATGACATCACAAAGTTATTATTTTTTTATTATCATCGCCGTTTACGCTCGAGAAAAGTATAAACGAAGATAGTAATCTGCGGCTTTATAGACTCAAAATTGTTTTTATAGAAGGAATAGATTATTTTTGTATTTGTCATTTATACTCACTCTTAATATGAAACAACACCTATTAGGGACAGTTCTTATGGCTGTGGTCGCAACGACATGGACAGGTTGCGACAGGTCGCCTAACTACCGCATAGAGCCTCAAACTGTGGCAGAAAGCCACATCATACGCTTCGACTCACTACTCTTACAATATGAAAATCTTACCGACTCGTCATCATACCGACAAATGGCCGAAAGTCTCGCCCCTTTTTGGAATATCTACGGCCGGCACATTTTAGGATTGGGCGATGCTCCCTATTTTCGTAACGGCATCAATAGTTTTCTTCAAGATTCTACCATAGCACAACTATACGCCGATACAGAAAATTCGTTTACCAATCTATCGTATGAAGAACAACAACTGTCGGCACTTACGGCTCGCTACCTCACGCTTTTTCCCAATCTCCCGATACCTGTTTTCCAGGCTCACATATCGGGTCTTAACCAATCGGTTGTCACCGTCGACAGCTTGGTATCAATATCGCTAGATTGCTACTTGGGGAAAAATTACCCTCTCTATAACCGACGTTACAACAGCTACGAGCTAAGCCTTCACGACCGTTCTCGTATCGTACCCGACGCAGGTGAAGTATTGTTGCGCAACGCACTGCCGGTACCCCGCATCGAAACTCTACTCGATGTGATGATATACGAAGGTAAAATTCTATACCTTCTTGCCGGCCTACTCGACAACAATGAGACAACACTTCTCACCGGCTATACTCCAGACGAGGTACAGTGGTGCGCAAATAACGAAAAGGAAATTTGGAATACTATTGTTGGCAACAATCATCTCTTTGCCGCAGACAACATGACCATGCGCAAATATATTGCCCCCGCCCCGTTTACCGCTCCACTCACACAAGATGCTCCGGGACGCATAGGACGATGGGTAGGTTGGCGTATCATAGAACATTATGTCGACAAACAAGGATTGTCACCGACCCAACTTGCCGTCGATACCACTCCTGCTACCGATATTTTACGACTCTCACACTACACAGGCAAATAAAAACTTCTTATTATATATGACACGCAAATTCGGACTGATAGGCTATCCGCTCGGGCACTCTTTCTCCCGACAATACCATAACGAACGCTTTGCACGACTCGGCATTGATGCCATATACAACAACTATGAGTTGCCCGATATTTCGCAGCTGCCACAACTCATCGCCTCAGACAGCAACATCGAGGGGCTCAACGTCACCATCCCCTACAAAGAGGCCGTCATACCCTATCTAGATAAGATAGATGAGACAGCACGTGCCATAGGTGCCATCAATGTAATACGCATTACACGCCGCAACGGCCAAGTGCAACTCGAGGGTTATAATACCGATTATATAGGGTTTGCCCGCTCGTTTACCCCGCTGTTGAAGGGTGTCAAGCACCATAAGGCACTGGTATTGGGAACAGGTGGTGCCTCAAAAGCCATCGCAGCAGCTCTACAAAATATGGGCATTGCCGTAACAAAAGTTTCGCGACACCCTACAGCCGGTCAACTCGCGTATAGTGAATTAAGCCCGGCCGTAATGGCAAGCCACACTGTCATCGTCAACGCGACACCGGTAGGCATGTATCCGGCAACAGATGCCTGCCCCCCTATTCCTTACGAACTGATAACACCGGCACACATATGCTACGATGCCATATATAACCCCACAGAAACGACATTCATGAAACGTGCCGCCATGCAAGGTGCTACAGTGAGCAACGGCTTGCAAATGTTATATGGACAAGCCGATGCTGCATGGGAAATATGGAACAGCTAATCAACTCTAACACAAAGCAGACCTCATGATAGATTTCAGGCTGAAAGTTTTTTGCAGCGTAGCCCGTAACCTGAGCTTTACCAAAGCCTCGCGCGAGCTTTTTATCTCACAACCTGCTATCAGTAAGCATATACAGGAAATTGAGCAGGAATATAGCGTAAGGCTCTTCGACCGCAACAACAACCGTATTACGCTAACCCATGCCGGTGAAATAATGCTGGCTCATGCCGAAGAGATACTGGAACGTTACCGCCAACTCGACTTCGACATGCATATGCTCTCGCACGAGCAGGTGGGCGAACTCAGGCTTGGCGCCAGCACCACAATAGCTCAATACGTATTACCTGCCTATTTGGCTACTTTCTCGGCCAAATTCAAGCAGATAAAACTATCACTCATCAATGGCAACACTGTCGATATTGAACATGCCGTAGACGAACAACGCATCGACATAGGTCTGGTCGAAGGTCGTAGCCGACAACAACACCTGCGCTACACCCCCTTTATGCGCGACGAACTTGTACTCGTTGCCTCTACACGCAGCAAATGGGCATATACCGAAGAGGTGACACCTGAAGAGCTGATACACTTGCCACTAGTCATTCGCGAAAATGGGTCGGGCAGCCTCGATGTCATAGAGCATACCCTCAGTACCCATCACATACGACTTTCGGCTCTTAACATCGTCATGCAATTAGGCAGTACCGAAAGCATTAAGCAATATATTATTCACGCCGACTGTCTCACTATCATATCGGTACAAGCCGTATTGAACGAAATCTCTGCAGGCAAACTAAAAGTTATAGATATTACAGGCATTACATTTGAACGGGAATTTTCTTTCGTACAAAAAATGGGAGAAACAGGGGGCATTGCCAAAGGGTTTATCAGTTACATGATGGAAAACGGGCCGAGGCTATAACCAGACGTTATAGCACATAAAGATTATTGATAAACAATGTTATAAAATATGTATTACCTTTGCATCCGGAAAAACAAACAACGTATAATCATTCAATAATCTTTACACAATGTCGTTCATCAACCTCCTTAAACGTTACAACAAAGTACTCTTTATCGTACTGTTGCTCATCACCCTTCTGCCGCAAGTTACCCCGGCAATTGCTCTGTTTATGGGTCTTGCATTGGCTCTCATTGCCGGACAGGCATATCCCAAATTCGCTAAAAAGACATCGAAATATCTGCTGCAAGCATCAGTCGTAGGTTTAGGTTTCGGCATGAACCTTCACGAGTCATTAGCATCGGGTAAAGACGGTATGTTATTTACCATCGTATCGGTAATAGCCGTCATGGTCATAGGATTTTTTGTAGGAAAATGGCTGCGTGTAGACCGCAAAACTGCTTATCTTATATCGTCGGGAACAGCCATCTGCGGCGGTAGTGCTATTGCTGCTGTGGCTCCTGTAGTAAAAGCCGACGACAACCAGATGTCGGTTTCGTTAGGAACTATATTCGTACTCAATGCTATCGCTCTCTTCATTTTCCCACCCATCGGCCATTGGTTGGGCATGACACAAGAACAATTTGGCGAGTGGGCAGCCATAGCCATCCACGACACCAGTTCGGTTGTAGGAGCCGGCGAGGCATTCGACCGTAGTTATTTCCCCGGTGCCGAAGGAAAAGCCCTGCAAATAGCTACCCTCATCAAATGTACACGAGCCTTATGGATTATACCTTTAGCTCTTGTCACCACACTAATCTTCAAAGAGAAAAACAGCAAGATATATATACCCTGGTTTATCTTCTTGTTTGTCCTTGCCATGGTAATCAATACCTACATCGCTCTTCCCACACAAATCACCGGAAGCTTGGTATGGCTGGCTAAGAAAGGACTTACAGTAACACTCTTCCTCATAGGTAGCGGACTATCGGTCGATGTATTGCGAAGCGTAGGTATCAAACCTATGATACAGGGTATTCTGCTCTGGATTGTCATTGCATTGCTGAGCCTGGCGGTCATTCTCCTATAAAGGAAACAAGAGAAAAAATACCAAACAATTTTACGTTCTTCATACGACAGACGGTGTGTATTCGGTTCAATACACACCGTCGTTTTTTATAGTACATCTCATAATATCTTTTACTTCATTAATAACTATACACCACTACCATTACCACAAATAATGAAATAAAGCAGACTCGAACAATAAAAAACGACTATACTCATAAAATTTTTCATTCTTCGGGAACAAATAGCCTGGTTTCATTGTTTTTATATCTGATAGATTATACCT
Source organism: uncultured Porphyromonadaceae bacterium (assembly GCA_900538705.1). GTDB lineage: Bacteria > Bacteroidota > Bacteroidia > Bacteroidales > Barnesiellaceae_A > Barnesiella_A. Next base: position 905,052 of record UPZG01000001.1, on the reverse strand, counting down.
TGATATAAACAACTGCTCGAAACAGTAGCCATATGATACTTTCCTGTAACTATTTTAGGGAAAACAAAGGGTCCATACATCCGTATATGAAAAGATTTCTCTTATCATATACGATCTACAGCTTGACCGTTTACAGCCACAACATCCATCCCATAATAGTACAGTAATATATCTGCGCTCTGCACTTATTCATTAATTTAATTTTGAAAATAATCGATATAATAAGCTCAATCATAACATAAAATAGACAACTAAAAAATATCGCATAAAAACAAGATTGCTTCGGAATTATCCATTACCATTCATGCTTGTATTACCGTAATAATGTTACGGCCCATATTGCTATGCCTCAACATTCCATCTGCCTATTTCAGAAAAAATAATTATATTAGAGTATAGCAAACTATTATACTCAGTCGAATCAACGAATGGATTATGGAAACAAAACAGAGAGGCATGTCGAAGCAATTCCAATATACTGGAGAAAGATTGCGACAGTTTTTGCAACATAACGGCATCTCTTATAAGGAAGCAGCCAGTATATTAAGCATCGATAAGAATACAGTGGGGAAAGCCGTCAGAGGAGGCAACCTCAATGTAGACATTCTACTACATATCTGCAACGTATTCCAAATGGATGTAACCGACTTTTTCTGTTGTGAGATTACAGATAAAGACGGATTACCAAGAAACTATTATATTAGTTCTGAATTGATAAAAGACGCCAGTGGATACGTATCGGAAGAGGGGTTTAATTATAAAAAATCTAAAAATTTACAGATTGTACCTCCTGCTACAAACGAAGCAATAGAGGAAGTCGACCACATGCTTTCTTCATTAGAAAAAGCTTATAGTGAGTGTCGCGAAAAACTGGAAACAATACTTAAAGAAGCCATACGGACAAAGGCAGAATCTGACAGTACACTAAAATAGTGTCTCTTTTTGCATATTACAGCCAGAGGTGTAAAATCTATGAAATTCTTCTCCTTATAGTTTATCGCCTCAATACAACAAGCATTACATTATTATTATTATTCGCTATATGCGAATAGTTATATACGAAAAAGTTTTATACTTCTCACTCATTAAAAAATAGGGGGAATATCGGGATGTATTCTACATATTATCCAAAATTGTTGCAATGAAAAATATGATGCCCGCGAGAGGTATCAAAAATCTTTGTTGTTCTAAGTTTCCACTATAATCATAAAAATAGCATGTACTCCTATTATCAAAATATATAAAAACATCAATATGAAACATTTATTTTTATCCCATTTGAAAGTATTCAGCCATAAAAACAGCACAAATGGAATGACTGATAGAGTACTTTGCAGTAACTATCAAGGTATATCGTCCATGACGAAAAGTAAAACAGCTGTAGGAAAAGACTCAAGAAAAACATGCAATATGAGTTTTACACTACGAATATGTATTACTACTTTTCTCTGTCTGCTTTCGCTCCACGGAAAGGGTATGATAACAATTAGTGCCATTACAGGCACCTCATGTATCATCTCATGGGAGACAATACCTGATGCTGAAAATTATTACGTAATAGTTGGCGAAGTCGTTGAACCCATTGCACAAACATACAATACAAACAGCCAAAATGGCGACCAGGGAGCCTGCTTACAGGCCTTAGAAGATATGGGAATAGAATATTCGTCTGTCACACCTTTTTACTACCCGGGATATTATGTCGATGGTATATGTTTGGGAGACTCACAAGTACGCGGATATATAAAATTACCGGCACTACCCCGAGATGGCTTATACCGTATTTCTATTTCGGGATATGCATATGCAGCCGATATGTACGCATCGCTCTATATCTACGAAAATACTCCTGACGGCACGTTACTACTACATAAACAATTTCATAACAGCAACGACTATTACCAACCAGAAGAGTACGTCGAGGAGCTCTCTCTTACTGCCGGTACGCAGCTTGTATTGCTGGCTGGCATAGCAAACTTCAATGGAGCATACGGAAACAACGGACGCATCATCTTGCAAAACGTTTCTGTAGAAGAATGTTGCACATCCTCGACCGATAGTCTGTTTACCGAAGAATACGATAAGCAAACCAACTCGTGTATAGTAGAAAACTTGCACCCAAGTACTACATATTATTGTTCCGTGGGCACATCTACGGACTATTCTGAAATAACGGAAACAGTCTCATTTACGACCCTGCCATGTACTGACGTATACCCTCTTCCCGATAGTGAAATATCTTATGACGATATGGCTCAAACAAGCCACATGTGCGTCTCTTTTGCACAGACTATCGCATCGTGCGACACTTCAAAAATAACAATCTCACCCACAAACTGGAGCTTAGCCGATGGTGAAACTCATGCTGCAATAAAAATAACTGACAGTAACGACAAGCAAAGCATTACCTTCCATGCAAACAGTTGGAACAGTTGCTTGGAACTCAACACCTACTATACTATTTCCTAGGCTCCCGGTGCCGTAACTTTTACCGATGGTTCGGCATCATCACAATTCTCATACTCTTTTTCCACCGGCAATTATCCCACTGCATTGCTGCCCAATAAAAGTAGAGCTGCCATATGCCGCCAAGGCAATACGCTTACTGCTACCGATGGCTCTACACTACAACTATATAACACCATGGGACATCGTATCATGAACGGCACAACACTCGACATCACCTCTTTGCCTCGCGGTATCTATATTGTCAAATGCGCAACAACCACATTGAAGTTGTTGCGATGACCATGTCTACTTCGAAGGATGTAAACTTAGTGTTGTAAAAACATTATCATTCAAAATAAGAAAAGAGTTCTGTTACAATCTTTTCAGGGATTATATCAGAACTCTTTAATGCTTATTATAGAAAAAATTTATATATTTTTACTGCTTATAAACTAGAAGGAATATGCGGAATTAGTATTCTTCATAAATGCCTGTTTTTTCTTCTTCTTGATAAATTAACTTTAGGTTTACTATTCGTTCAAGATTAATATCTTGCATATTTACAGCATTGTTTCTCTGTAATCTATACAACATATTCCCTTTTTACAAAGATAAAGAAATATGCGTCATAACAATATAGCTTCTTTCGATATTATAAATTATTATTATTCAGCCATGCGAGTATTTACACAACTTGATATATAATAGGAGTTGTTCCTTATAATGCCTTTGCTGTAGTACCTTGTTATAAACTGCAGGACAAATAAGTATATATTCACGACACGGGGGCGAGAACTGTTGTATACGTTCTCACCCCCGTGCCATTAAATAATTCCGATAGTTTGCCAAGATACGTTACCGTCGGCAGTAGCTGCATTTGCCGGTTGGCGCATCTGTTTCATTAAATACAAAACTTAAAGCCGGCACATCGCGGCACGCGTCTCGACAAGCTATCGGAGTCAGGACTTATATGAGTATGAAGTTATTATCACTCACCGCCGGTGAAGATAACAATACGGTTCCAATTATTATCTTGCGGGAACGGTTGTACATTGCTACCCTCGCCCACTACGTTAATACGCTTCGATGAAATACCGTATTTCTCGACGAGCAATTTGGCTACGCTCTCGGCACGCTTCTTACTGAGCTGCATGTTATATGCTGCCGTTCCGGTATCTTTATCGGCATAACCGGTAATGGTTACATTACATTCAGGATTTTCTTTGAGCCACTGAGCAACGTTATATACGTTAACCATTTCACGTTGTGATACAGTAGAACTATTGATAGCAAATGCTACCGATGCCGTAATTGTTCCTTGGCAAGGAGCAGGTTGTACAACAACGACCTCTTCTACCGCTGGCTCAGGACAAGGCGGGCACTCTACTTTACGCGAGCGGCAAGCCTCCAACTCGGCACGCAATTGATTGGTACGACGATTCAGTTCGGTAATTGCTGCACGGTCGGCATAAGCATCATAAGCTTTGAAGCGGTCGTGACGGAACTTAAATGTAATACCGGCCACAGCCGAAGCCACCATCTCAATCTGGCGACCACGCACAATGCCATTAAACTGGTCGGTAAATCCTGTTGCACGAGCCTCCATAAACAAATCGACATAATGAGCCAATCTGAAGTTTATTTTGAAACCTCCCGTCACCGGTAATGCATAGGAGTGTTTCAGGCCATTGCTATGATCCCAGCCATATGCAGCACCTAAACCTATGAAGGGTATAAACGAAAAGACGCGATTCTCATTATATCCACAACAAGCGGCCGTCATGTTCCACAGCACATCCATGTATGCTGCCGTATACTTCATTGACGCTACCTGTCCGGGTTGATTAAAATGTAACTCACCTGCCATTGCGCTCATACGGAAACCCAAATTGGGAGTAAACCATTTGCCCACGGCAAAATTCATAGCCAATGTAAACTTGGGGTCGCCCTCATGTTCGGTAAAAAAAGTCTGCGTACCGGCACCTGCCGATATATACCAGTTATCAAGAGCGCTCTCGGCATAATAATGCGCCTTGCCCGGTACCCATTCCACGACCTCCTCTTCTTCTACCATTACCTGCGCTTTTGCGGCAGGCTGCGACGCTAGCAACGCCACAACAGCCATTGCTGCCACCCGATAAGGGATTAGTTTCATTCTCATGTCTTGATAAATTTAATTGATAAATCATTTTCTCTGGCACATGCCGCCGGGCAGCCATGCCCTGCCACACGCGCTTTGGTAATAGAACAACTTGCCGGTAATTCTGTTCAACCACACGCATTATCGACGTAATTTAGAATACATAAACAAAGCATACAAAGAGAACCTCTCCATCATTTATGACATAACCCACTTCTGTAAAATGAAATTAAAAGCTGCGCTTTATTTCATTTTGCCGTTGTTTGTGCTACCTTTGCACATATTACATTATGGCATAGTTTCCACATAGCAAAGGACTGCATTAAGTATGATTATCTCCGCATCTATTGTAACCTACAAGACCGCCCACGATGAATTGTCTCGGTGTATACATTCGATGCGTTGTAACAGCATTGCTCCCATCTACGTGAGCGACAATTCGCCAAGCGACGAATTACGCACCTTTTGCAAGCAATGGCCCGAAGTAGAGTACATTTTCAATGGTAAAAACATGGGCTATGGTGCGGGACATAATGTTGCTATAAGAAAAGCTCAAAATCTGCAAGCCGACTACCACTTGGTTATCAATTCCGATGTATATTTCGACGAAGGTATCATAGAAAAGATAACCCGCTACATGGAAGCCAACCACGACGTAGCCCAACTTATACCCAACGTAATTTATCCCGATGGTAAACTGCAATATGTAGTGAGACTATTACCGACCCCCGCCAATCTGCTTTTCAGACGATTTCTGCCTGCAAGTATAGTAGCCCCTATGGACAGTCGCTATTGTCTTACATTCAACAACCATCAAGAGGCAATAAACGTCGCCTATCATCAGGGCAGTTTCATGTTCTTCAGAGTATCCTGCTTCGATAAGGTAGGGCTCTTCGATGAACGTTTTTTCATGTATCCCGAAGATATCGACATCACGCGTCGAATGCATCGCTATTACCGTACCATGTTTTGGCCTGAGGTAACCATAGTACATGCTCATAAAGCAGCATCATACAAGAATGTAAAGATGCTATGGATACATATCGTAAACATGATAAAATATTTCAACAAATGGGGATGGATATACGATAAAGAGCGGTCGTTATGGAACAGGCAGCTGCTAGATGAATTGGGATATAAAGATACCATAAAAAAGAAGTAACTTTTTGTACAACAACAAAATAACAATGATGAAGAATAAACCAACAGGTAGCAAAGTGCTTTGGATAACCATCATAGCAACGTTTCTTATACTCATAGTGGCAATGGCCGGATGGATATGCAAAGTGTACATGTACGACACCATAGGCGAAAAGAAAGCTTGCATATACCTCACTCCCGGATTACCTATAGACTCGGTATGCAGCCAATTGTCGCAATACATTCCACCAACCACTGCAAAACGTGTAACAACCCTCATGGAATATATGGGATACGGGACTGAAGATAATGAGCGATGCGGATATTACGAGCTGTCGCCTACACTCTCTATCTATAAAGCGGCTCGCAAACTGACGGCCGGCAGCGAAACGCCCATACGGTTTACCTTCAACAACTTACGTACAAAAGAGCAACTTACCAAGCGCATAGGCGACACGTTCTACATGAGTCCCGACAGTATTGCAACTCTCCTATCCGACTCATCGGTATGCCACTCGTATGGATTCGACACAACAACCATCACGGCCATGTTTATTCCCGATACATATGAGTTTTACTGGACTGTATCGCCCCGCCGCTTCTTAGACCGTATACACTATTATTATGAACTGTTTTGGAACGACGAACGTAAGCAATTGGCCGAAAAGGCCGGACTATCGCCCTTAGAAGTATCCGTATTGGCATCGATTGTAGAAGAAGAGACGATAAAGCCCGACGAAATGCCTGTCGTAGCAGGACTATACATCAACCGCCTGCACCGAGGCATGCTGCTACAAGCCGACCCCACGGTAAAATATGCAGTAGGCGACTTCTCTCTACGCCGCATTCTGGCGAAACATTTATCGACCGACTCTCCTTACAACACATATCTATACGTCGGACTGCCGCCATCGCCCATACGCATTCCGTCAAAGCAAGCATTAGATGCCGTATTACACTATAGACATCATAACTATCTGTATATGTGTGCCAAGGACGATTTTTCGGGATACCATCTTTTTGCCAGCTCCTTACAAGAACACAACCGCAACGCAGCGAAATACCACGCAGCCCTCAACAAACGCAATATCAAATAAAAATAAAAGCCGCATCGTCACGATGCAGCTTTTACACTATCAAAAACAAGAAAGAGGAATCTTATCGATTGCCCAAAGGGCTTGATAAGGAAATAATAATACCAATGAAACACACAAAAACAAGAATGTCGTTGCTGGGGAACCGACAAAACGACTTGCATATACAATAAGAGCTGTGTCCGTTCTGCCGATAGAAGCAATGATGACTATGGTGTCATCCCGTCGCCACGGTAACCACGTCATTTGACAATAAAACAAACCCTTGCCCCAAAAGTTCATGGAGCAAGGATTTTTTATTTATTACTTATACATCAGAATACAATATGTTTCTCAGGGTCGAGCGGGATACCTGAATGCCAAAGTTCAAACTCGGCAACAGCTCCGTTCCCATTGTCACCAGGCAATCCTATAATAGCAATTTTCTCACCGGCCTCAACAACATCACCCTCTTTACGCAAAACTTCTATATTGTTACGATAGATGCTCATGTAATTATTATTATGCTGTAGAATAACAACATACCCATTTTCTATGGTATAAGAGACCGACACTACCGAACCATCGAGTACAGCCGAGGCCGCAGCTCTCCGAGCTGTCTGTATCTCAATACCATAACTCGTTTTGCCCGCATCGTAATGTCGTGTTACAGCTCCTTTGGCCGGGGGATAGAAAACCAACCCCTCATCGGGCTTTGGCAATGTATTGAGCATAAAACGCTCTTCCTGCTCATAGGCATCGGCAAATGCCTCGCTTTCCGGCGAAGCCTTGGTAAGAATATCGGGTTGCCATACATGTGTCGTATCGGAGTTGGGGTGCAAACTGTCGACCTGAACTTCGCCGGTGAGAATAGCATGGATATTGGCAAGATACGAGTCACGAACTTGCATCTCTTCCATAAGCGAATCTATCCGCAAAGTATTATCTATCATCTGCCGGCGATCTTCGGTACGCAAATAACCCGGCAATAACGTACGTGCGGGTGTCCCCAAGACAAACGAAAGTACCAAAACCACAATGAGAGATACTATAACAATCGCCGCTACAGTAGCTCCTACCCTCGAAACATGTATAGTCCATACCTCCTCGAGCGTATTCTCGTTAAAAAGCGACAACTTGTAGCGCGTTTGCATCCGCTTCCAAAAACCCGGTTTACCTTTTTTTCCCATGATTATTGTATCAATATTGTGCCTGATGCTCAATGAAATTCAAAAATACAAATTTATATACACATGTAGCTTGCCGTTTCATTATTTTTTAGGATTATTTTGTGTGAAACAATACATCATATCGGCTACCCGTCCTATATAAAAAGAGTTGATATAAAAGCTATCTCCATACATATAGACAGTAAAAACAGAAAATCTCAATCTCACATGAAGCATCTAACGCCCCCTGATACAGAAACACATGGCTCCAATGCATAAAGGCAACAATATATATAACGTAACCTTTTCGCTACTGATAACAAGAGAGTTAACCTCCCATACATTTTTTATTTGCAGAAAACATCTAAAAAACTTGCATAAACAGATATAGAACGCTATCTTTGCATCGCATTTGGCAAAAGGAGTAATTCCTCCCAATGGAAAGATGGGTGAGTGGCTGAAACCACCAGTTTGCTAAACTGACGTACTCGAATGGGTACCGGGGGTTCGAATCCCCCTCTTTCCGCAAAAGAGACCGATATCAAAATTTGTTTGAGTCGGTCTCTTTTGTTTTTCTTGCTTCAATAATTTGCTTTACCCATACCTTTTGCTATCTTTGTAAAATATAGGATGCGGTTTTGTCGGGCAACACACAGATATTTTGTTTTTATTTGTGTCGACGCTTGCTTTCCTTTTTATTTTACTATTCGAAAATACATCCATACTATGGCAACTTGTGAGCAAGTTATAAAGCTGTGGCAAACATGCTTCCACGATAATGAATCGTTTGTGCGGCTTTTTTTCGACCATGTTTACAATCCTGCTACCCTACGTGCCTACGAACGTGAGGGCCAATTACTGGCCATGCTTCAAGCGTTGCCTTATACATTTACAGCTTGGGGGCGGGAGTTTGACTGCGCCTATATTGCGGGTGTAGCCACTGCTCCGCAAGAGCGCAACAAAGGCCTCATGCGTCGGTTACTTAACCATACCTTACAAGAACTCTGCTCCAAGGGCATTACGATGAGCCTGCTTATTCCTGCCGAGCCCTGGTTGTTTGACTACTATGCTCACAGCGGTTTTACCACCATAAGCTACACGATAGAAGAGTCGCCCAAGGTACCCGATGCTATGCCACACGGCTACCATGAATGTAAGATTCCGGCCGATAAGCAACACAAGTTGTATGACAAACTATGTCGCAAGCGCGATGCTTCAGTATTGCACATGCGCCCCGACTATTATATTATACTTGCCGACCTCAGGCTTTCGGGTGGGCACGTACATACTATAGCCGCGCCAGACGGAGTTCCGTGTGCCATTGCATGGGTAATCCCCACTCCCGATAAAGTTATTGTCAAAGAGTACGTAGCGACATCCGACACTGCAACATCGGCATTGCTTTTCTGCCTAGGCAAACACTACGGCAACCGACGTATTGTCTACAATCGGCCGTCTACAACCGGAACTCCGCGTGCCATGATACGCATTACCAATGTACCTGGTATATTGGAACAATGGGCGATGGCTCACCCCGAAACAGAGATAACGCTGGCTGTAGAAGATGCTCTGATACACCACAATAACGGAATATGGCATATTGCCAATGGCTCACTGTCCTACGCGCACCACTCTACAGAGAGTATTGTAAGGGTTCCGACAGACCATCTTGCCCGGCTGCTTTTCGGACAAGAGGAGGCCGACTTATACCACATAAAACCTATAGCACCTTATGTAACCCTTATGCTCGACTGATTTTATTTACAAAACGTTATATTTAAAAAGATAGAAACTATGAAAAGAATTTTCACCATCGCGCTGCTCGCTGCCAGCACACTATTTATGACAGCCTGCGCCCAAAGCGAAAACAAGCAATCGCAAGCCAAATATATTACTAAACAAGAGTTTCTGGAACTGGTTGTCAATTATGAAAAAAATCCCGACACGTGGCAATTCCTCGGGAAACGGCCTTGCATCATTGACTTTACAGCTTCGTGGTGTGGGCCCTGCCGGAAGATGGCTCCCATATTAGACGAACTTGCCGCACAATATTCCGGCAAAATAGATATTTACAAAATCGACGTTGACAAAGAGGAAGAACTTGCTTCTGCTTTCGGTGTAACATCTATACCGGCTTTCTTATTCTGCCCCATGCAGGGTAATCCGCAAGGCTCTATGGGTGCCATACCTAAAGATGAACTTATAAAAATCATCGATACCTTCTTGTTACAACAAAACGACAAGTAAACGCCACAACACCATCATGCGCATAACTCACTGTGTAGTTCTCGTAGGCTCTATTCTTTTCGCTGCATTTAACATCTCTGCCACAGCACAGACGATTAATGTAGCTGCTATCGACTCGTTCATTACCTACATAGAGCAGTATAACCAAGGCATAGGCGAAGTGGCTATATCGCAGAACGGAAAGATAGTGTACGACCGTGCTTTTGGCAAGAGTGCCGTACCACCCGATAACGGGAAATACCGCATTGGGTCTGTGAGCAAATTATTCACAGCCATATTGATACATCGCCTGTACAAAGAAAAAGAGTTAACGCCGAGTACCACATTAGAGAACGACTTCCCTATTTTCCCTACGGCCGACAGCATCACCATCAACCACATGCTGTCGCACCGTAGCGGTTTGGCCGACTATGTGCTGAAAGAAGATACGCTGCCTCTGTGGCTTATACATCCTGTTGACGAGGCCGAAATACTGAACGAAATAGTGAGGCAAGGCGTGCTTTTTGCTCCCGGCAAAGATTTTCGCTACTCCAACACAGCATACTACCTGTTGCGTCGTATTGTAGAACGCCGATACGGCTTACCGTACCGCGATGCGGTAGCTCGCTACATCACAACTCCGTTAGGAATGTACGATACCGAAGCGGCTGTAGCCGACAAGAGGGCTGCTGCACCTTCCTACCAAATCAATACTGCCAACTGCTGGCAAGAGGTCTCCGATTTCTATTTCCCTAACGTCATAGGCGTAGGCGACATCATCTCTACCCCACAAGACCTTATAAAACTAATAGAAGCGCTTTTTTCAGACAGCACCTTAGGCAATACACTCGCCACTGCCATGCAGCCACAAGGCGACGATATATTCGGTTGCGGAATGATGATGATGCCCTTCTATGAACATAGGTTCTACGGTCATGCCGGCGATACCTTCGGTACCCACTCGGTAGTAATGTACAATCCTACCGACAGCATCGCCATAGCACTATGCCTGAACGGATGTTCTACACCCCGTAACACACTTCTCATCGGCATCGCCAGTGCTATTTATGACAGAGAATATACTTATCCAGACTTCTCGCAACTCCAACAATATATAGCTCCGCCCGACTCACTTTCGGCATACGCCGGCACTTTTTGCTCTGAAAATTTTCCACTGCCATTTACCATTACCTACGACGGCAAAAATCTCTCACTACAAGTATCGGGGCAGCCTCCTGTGTGGTTAGAGTCGAAATCACCCGGCATCTTTGTCAATACCCCTACAGGAACAGGCATTGCTTTTCGTGACAAAGACCGTTTTGCCTTTCGTCAATTTGGAAATCTTTTGATTTTCAATCGAGTAAATAAGTAGGGTAAAGACTATACACTACTGGTCTGACGAGAGTCTCTTCGTATGCAATCAAAGTTACGTCAATTATATATCGATGCCCATAAACAAAGTGACTATAATTTTTGATTGAACCGCATAACTCAATTTCCCTAAAACAGCCCGACAATCTGCTTCCAATATATTAAAACCATATTCCAGTTTCCTACTCTCCTGCCTATCGGCCACATAGAAATTACAACTACTTTATTCCGATTGTAAATACCGAGAAAGAAATAACCAATCGCAAAAAAGAGAGACTATTGCTACCAGAGTTGCACATCTCGCTAAGATTCTCTTATTTTGCATAAAGACACTCCCTATGGGGCTACTACGATGAAAACAGGAAGTAAAATACACCTTACCCGTGCTCAAAGCGACGAAATACAACGTCAGTTGCGCTGCATAGACCATACGGCCACACAACTTGCCCATACAGCAGCTCCCGACGACGATAATATCAACGCTACGCTCGCAGCCCTCGCCACCTTGGAAGGCAATGAACTCAACATCGATGAGATAATCAATCTATCAACCTCACCAGCCGATACACCTCGAGCCCACTATCTTTACCGATGTCGCGACGCAATAACCGATATCTTCACGGGTAAAGAGAATGTTACTATCGACGAAGCCCGCGTAGTGTCACTCCATTCGTTTCTTTACAATGATGCGCAACGTCCTCGACGCACCATAGAGAGACTCTTAGGAGGCAATAACCGGCTTCGCCAAGCTCGTATTGTAGTAACCAACGAGTTGCTCACCTTGATAGAATGGATGCTTCCAGGCAATGGAGCTCAAGAGTTACACCCCGTTACGGCAACAGCTATTTTCATCTACGAATTTTTAGCCATACATCCATTTAGCGAAGGGAAAAGTCTCATTGCACACTTGCTTGCGATGCAATACCTATACAACCATGGACAAAAATGGATAGTGCAATATGCTCCGGCAAGAATACTTGCCAGGAAAAACGCAGCATACCATCATGCAATAAAGAGTGGCATGGAAAATCGCTACACTCCTCATGAAGACATTTCGGAATGGATAACCCTGTGGACCGAATGTGTCTATCGTGCAGCCTGTGAAGCCTCAGCCCTCTCATCGCCCCCCCTACCTGTAATATCGGTTGCACACCGGTCATACCTGAACATGCGACAACGTCGCATTCTCGACTTTATAGAGAAAAAGCAGCCCGTCAAAGTAGGCGATATAGCTGCCTATTTGCGCAAAGAGTCTATAAATACCATCAAAAAAGACCTGCTTCTTTTGCGCCAAAAAGGATACATCTCGGCAGAAGGCGTACTGAAAGGTACGGTTTATTATCGCAACTGATTCTTCGATATATTATTGTTACAAAACAATGTAACAACGACGCTTCATAGCATTCACAGCATTACCCATAAACCCATACAAGCAGTCTGCATTGGCGGCACACGAGCTTTTACCGCAATCGTCTGCAACATATAAAAATGACCCACACAGCTTTGATATTGCCGCGTGGGTCATTCTACTTATTTCATTCTTCTTGCAGGTAATTGCCCGCAGAAAATATGATTATCAATCTACAACTCCTGTTATTTTTGCTTCATCGACCAGCAACACATCGGGCGTAGCAGGGGGAAATGCCATACGATATACGTATGCTTGAGCATACATAGCAACCAACATAGTGACAAACACTCCTACAATAAGGCATACCAAGCCCAACAGTATCAGCAGCAATTCTACTACGTAGAACAAGAATATCTTTCCTTGCATGGGGGCCGTAGCATTCCAACTCATTTTGATAGACTCTACAACACCTTTATTACCGTCTATTACCAAATAAGGGGCAAAAAACATGCGGATAGATACGTATAAAGCCGGAAGAAATGCCAGTAAGAACAACCACCACATATCCAATATTGCCTCATAATCACCAGACAATAATGCGCTGCCTCCTAAAGCAATCGCACCTATGCATAAAATAATAATAAACGGTATGAAGGCCAAAATGGCAATAAGAATAGAGGTTCCAAAATAAGGTAATATGCGAGACCACACTTCCTTGAATACCCCAAATCTTGGTTCTTCACCATCTATGGCCCCCACGGTAATACGTATCATTCCCATCGAGAAGATAAGTGAAATAACGAAGTTTACCAATTGCGCAAGCCATCCTATCACATCACCTCGCTCTCCAATAAAAGAGAGCAACCATGAGATGACCATAAAAGCCAAAACCAATCCCAGGGAAATAATAAAATACTTCTTTGTCAACTGCCACCCGGTGGAGATGGCCTCGGGCACACTAAATGTATTCATAAGATATCTATATTTTAGATTTATAATCTGTTTATTTCACAAAGTTACTAAAAAGCCTAAATCATAGCAAGTCATAAGATGATTTTCTAAAGCAAAACTTTTTGCAACTTCGTAAGCACATTTCACCACGAATCGTTAATTTTGTCATCGAATATTCCTGTATAGTCATCATGATTGAAATATCTATCCATCCTGCTTTATTGCAAGTATGTCCCGCACTGCAGATTGGTGTCATCGAAGCTCACGTCAATAATAGCGAGACTTCTCAAAACTTATGGGACGACGTGCAAAACGAAGCTCAACGTATTGCAGCCACTTATACAACCGAAACTCTTACCCAACGCCCAGCCATAGCAGCTACTCGCCGAGCTTACCGGGCTTTAGGTAAAGATCCTGCCCGATATCGCGTGTCATCCGAGGCCTTATGCCGCCGTGCCATACGCGGCGTCGGATTATATCGCATCAATACACTGGTAGACTTGCTTAATATCGTATCTATGCGTTCGGGCTACTCTATTGGAGGATTCGATGCCGACCACATCAACGGAAGCCTAACTCTTGGCGTTGGCACTGCTGATGACATCTTCAACGGTATAGGAAGAGGGCGCCTCAATATAGCAGAACTACCTGTATATCGCGATAGCATAGGAGGTGTAGGCACGCCTACCAGCGACGAAGAGCGCACCAAACTGACTCTCTCAACCTCTCAGTTGCTCGTATGCATCAACGCATATGCCCTAGAGATGCCCTTAAACGAATGTTTCGACTTTACTACCGAACTTCTTACCCGATATGCCGCAGCCACCGATATAAGCACGCGCATCCTACCTACTGTCCAACCTTAACCTTACTATAATAATTATAATACGCTACCATGAAACAACTCATCACCATTCACCCCGACAACCCTAACCGACGCGAAGTTGCTCTTATCGTAGAAGCTCTGCGAGAGGGCGACATCATCATCTATCCCACCGATACGCTTTACGCCTATGGATGCGACGCCCTTAATGTACGCGCTGTAGAACGCATCTGCCGCATTAAGGGTATCGACCCGGCCAAAGCTAATCTGTCCATCATATGCAACGACCTTGCCGATGCCGCCCACTATGCCAAGATAGACGACCGTACCTTCAAACTCATGCGCAAGAACCTGCCGGGGGCATTCACCTTCGTACTACCGGCCAGCTCACATCTACCCAAAATCTACAAACAACGTAAAACAGTAGGTATACGTATCCCCGACAATAACATAGCTCACGCCATAGTAGAAGAACTGGGCAACCCCTTACTGTCAACATCGATAAACATCGATGAAGAAGAACCCGAATACACAACCTGCCCCACTCTCATAGCCGAACGATATGGTGCAACGGCCGACTATATCATTGACGGAGGCGATGGCTACACAGAAAGTAGCACCATAGTAGATTGCACAGGAGATGAACTTGAGATAACACGCCAGGGGAAAGGCATTATAGAAGAATAAGCCTCTCTACACCATAACAGACGATAGAGACAGAGCCGATAATAAGCGGTATAATGTTAAATATACTATGCTTTTCATAGTATATAGCGATATTTTGTATAGTAAAAAATGCAACTTAGAGAAGGCTACCCACTCCGCTTTAAAGAACCAGAATATATATAACATACTAATATACAAACATTTATATAGTTTATAGCAAATACAGCTTCCATGGAGAATCATAGGAACCAAAAGGAATCGATTTGATACAGAATTTTAGTAAAAATTTAATTGGAGAAATTTTTCTTTAATACAAAATTGTTATACCTTTGCCTTGCTTGTAATAACAAGGATAGTATTAACAACTATATAAAACAAAACACTATGTCTAAAGTAACAGTTGTAGGCGCCGGTAACGTAGGTGCTACTTGCGCAAATGTATTGGCAATCAAAGGTGTAGCTGATGAAGTGGTATTGCTTGACATCAAAGAAGGTGTATCGGAAGGCAAAGCTATGGATATGATGCAGACAGCAGCACTGCTCTGCATAAATACCGTAGTAAAAGGTGTAACTAACGACTATGCAGCAACCGAAGGTTCTGATGTAGTAGTCATCACTTCTGGTATTCCTCGCAAACCGGGTATGACCCGTGAAGAACTTATCGGTGTAAATGCCGGTATCGTTAAATCGGTTGTTGAAAATGTACTCAAACATTCGCCCAACGCCATTATCTTGTGCGTAAGCAACCCTATGGACACTATGACTTACCTTATCCATAAAGCTACCAAACTTCCTAAAAACCGCATCATAGGTATGGGTGGTGCTTTGGATAGCTCGCGTTTCAAATATTTCATGAGCCAGGCTCTGGGCGCAAATGCCAACGAAGTTGAAGGCATGGTTATAGGCGGACATGGCGATACGACTATGATACCCTTGAAACGTTTTGCCACTTACAAAGGTGTACCTGTATCGGGATTGCTCGATGCTGAAGTCTTCAATAAAGTCGCTGCCGACACAATGGTAGGTGGTGCTACACTCACCAAACTCCTCGGCACATCGGCATGGTATGCTCCGGGTGCAGCTTCGGCTATGGTTGTTTCTGCTGTCCTCCACAACGAGAAACGTATCATTCCTTGCAGCGCATTGCTCGAAGGTGAATATGGCGAAAGCGACCTCTGCATCGGTGTTCCTTGCGTTTTGGGTAAAAATGGTATTGAGAAAATCGTAGAGCTCGACCTCAACGAAGAAGAGAAAGCAGCATTTGCAGCCAGCGCAGCAGCTGTTCACAAAACAAATGCAGCTCTTGCCGATGCTCTCAAATAAATTGAGAATTCAAATAATCCTATAAAAAGCCCGGTCATGCCGGGCTTTTTTCATATACAATTTCCACACATCAACCGGGCAAAGCTGCGCCCCACCCATTTGTATAATATTCTGTAATCATACAGCGACTCACATATCGTTATAAAACAACAATGGCTGCACCAGCATAATATCTTGATGCAGCCATTATAAAAATGCAGTATAAAAAATTAAGCCTTTACTTCGGCAGGTTCCGGAGCAATCAGTTTGTAACCCTTACCATGAATATTGATAATCTCTATCGACGGGTCATCTTTCAGATGCTTACGCAACTTGGTAATATACACATCCATGCTACGAGCATTGAAATAGTTATCGTCAATCCAAATTGTCTTCAAGGCAAAGTTGCGTTCCAAAATCTCATTGACATGTGCACACAGCAAACTGAGCAACTCTGACTCTTTGGTTGTAAGTTTAGTTGTCTTGTCACCGATGGCAAGCACCTGTTTCTGGGTATCGAAGGTAAACTGTCCGATACGATAGAACGTAACATCTTTCCCCTTTTTACCCTTCACACGACGTAATATTGCCTCAATACGGAATACCAACTCTTCCATGGAGAACGGCTTTGTAATATAATCGTCGGCTCCTATTTTGAAACCTTCAAGAATATCTTCTTTCAACGATTTAGCAGTAAGGAATATGATAGGTATTTCACTATTTACCGAACGTATCTCTTGAGCCAATGTGAAACCATCTTTTTTAGGCATCATCACGTCAAGTACACACAAGTCATATTGGCCTTTCAGGAATGCTTTATAACCGGCCTCGCCATCAGAAAACAAATCAGCATCGTAATCCTTTGCCTGTAGATATTCGCGAAGCAACATGCCGAGATTTTCGTCATCTTCGCAAAGCAGAATACGCAATTTTTCGTCCATAACTTTAACTTTTAACTAATGGTAATGTAATTATAAATGTTGATCCTTCATTCAATTCGCTCTCCACACGAATATCACCCTTAAGGTCTTTGATAATCTTATGTACATAGGCAAGACCCAGACCGAAACCTTTCACATCGTGCCTGTTGCCAGTGGATACGCGATAGAACTTATCGAATATTTTTTTCAAATCTTCTTTCTTTATACCTATACCGTTGTCTTGGATAGAGATTTCTACCTTATCGCCATGCGTGCGAGTACGTATAAACAACGCCAACGGCACTTCTTCACGACGATACTTCACGGCATTGTCCAAAAGATTGAATATAACGTTAGTAAAATGCATTTCGTCGACCGATACTATCATATCATCGGGCGAAAGATCAGCATCGATGGTACCGCCAAACTTTTCAACCTTAATCTTAAAAGTGCTCATCACACCTGCAATCAAGTCATTTACA
This sequence comes from uncultured Porphyromonadaceae bacterium, assembly GCA_900538705.1. GTDB lineage: Bacteria > Bacteroidota > Bacteroidia > Bacteroidales > Barnesiellaceae_A > Barnesiella_A. Next base: position 886,990 of record UPZG01000001.1, on the reverse strand, counting down.
TCTACTTCATGCAACTTGAGTTGGGTGCGCTGTTTATCAAACATCGACATCTGCAACACTTTTTCTACTTGCAGGCGCAAACGCTTGGTCTCATCGTTGATAACACCCGATATGTGCTTAAATACGCCTTCACTCTTGGTCACAGAAGGGTCATTGAGCATCTGGGCAGCCAACGAGATAGTAGAAATTGGAGTCTTAAACTCATGCGTCATATTATTGATAAAATCGTTTTTCATCTCTGTAAGTTTCTTCTGCCTGAACACGACAATAATCGTGAACGTAAAAATAACCAGCATAATGAAGGTGAAAATAAACGAAGGTATCATGAAACGCACCGAGTCAAAGATATAATCGTTTTGAGTAGGGAAATATACACGCAGCGAGTTACGTCTTCCGGGCGGGTCGTTGGGGAATATTATTTGCGAAAAGAGCAGATTTCCCGATACTGCCGGGTCATATCCAGGACTGTTGTATACAATTTTACCTTTGTTATTGATAATAGCAAAACGGAACGGCAAATTGAGTCCGTTGTTTTCGAGCTCGGTCTGCAGGTAACTATCCATCTTATCTACATTGATACGCTCCATAACAGGACGCGTACCGGCCTTTGACAGAATTCTGAGTATCACATCGTTAAGTACTCCACGCTGATAAAGGTACTGGCCTTTCAGCAGCTCTTGCATGTTTTTGTACTTATCCATGAGCGGCGTACTTCTATTGGACGACGAAGGCAACGACGGAGACTTTATCATGGGAGGCACCGTCTTAAAGGGGAACGTGATGGTAGTTCCATCTGGAGCAGTTATGGAAAGCTGCGGTATCACCACATCGCTCGTAGCATCGTCTTCATAAGTAGAGAGCAGCTCCTCGTCTATCGCTTCGGCAAGATATGCACGTGTCTCATCGCGTTCGAGCGAAGTAGATACAGCATAAAGACTACGCTTGACAGCTTCGGTAAACTGCTCTTTGCGCATTTTTATCATGTTTTCCATATACATGACCTGCGTAAGAAGCAGTCCTATAAAGGTAGCTGCCATCGTGATAGTCAGAAACCATATCGTCGATTTTTTCATACGTTCACTTTCTTTTTTCTCCTTCTGCCATAGGAATATGCGCTCTGTTTTTTTACGAACTAAACAAACTATTTAGTAGTTATGTTTACAAATTGTAAAAAGGCGCGCGCACTTGCTATTAACAGTCAACTGCAAAATTAACAAATTAATGTTTAACACCAAAAAAGCCGCCTTAAAAAAAGGCGGCTTTTTTTGATTATTTAACCTGCATTTAACTTCGTCCTCGCTTCATTCAACACGAAGAACAAGAGTTCAAGCAAATTAATCTTCGGTACATTCGGCTTGATAAGCCTTTAACAGTTTGTCTTGTACATCACCCGGAACAAGTTCATACGAGGCAAATTTCATTGTAAACGATGAGCGTCCACCGGTAATAGAGCTTAGCGATGTAGAATATGACGACATCTCTTTCAAAGGAACTTTGGCCGAAATCTTTTCAAAACCTTTTTCGCTGGTCATACCCATGATAATGGCACGACGACCTTGCAAATCGCTCATAACATCGCCCATCTTGTCGCCCGGAACCAATACTTCCACATCATATACAGGCTCCAAGATTTTAGGACCAGCATTACGGAATGCCTCACTGAATGCATTACGAGCAGCCAAACGGAACGATATTTCGTTAGAATCTACCGGGTGCATCTTGCCATCGTAAATGCATACGCGCACGTCACGGGCATACGAACCGGTAAGAGGGCCTTGCTCCATACGGTCCATTAAACCTTTCACAATAGCAGGAACAAAGCGTGCATCTATGGCCCCACCTACGATACAGTTTACAACGACCAACTTACCGCCCCATTCCAAATCGATGGTTTGGGTATCGCGCACACTCATACGATACTCCTGGTTACCAAACTTATAAGTATCGGGAGCAGGCATGCCGTCGTAATATGGTTCTACGATAAGGTGAACCTCACCAAACTGACCGGCACCACCCGATTGTTTTTTGTGACGATAATCGGCACGTGCAGGCTTGGTAATGGTTTCACGATAAGGAATGCGCGGCTCAAGGAATTCGATTGGCAACTTGTCATTATTTTCAATACGCCATTTGAGGGTACGCAAGTGGAACTCTCCCTGTCCCGACACAATGGTCTGTTTCAACTCTTTCGATTGTACAACTTCCCATGTGGGGTCTTCCTCGTGCATACGTGTCAATATTTCGCTCAGTTTCTCGGCATCGGCTTCATTTACTGGCTTGATGGCACGCTGGAACTTGGGTGCAGGATAACGCACGAAATCAAATACATACTCACAACCTTTTGCATTGAGTGTATTACCGGTGCGCACATCTTTGAGCTTCACGCTGGCGCCTATATCACCGGCTACGAGTTGCTCGACCTTGGTACGCAACTGACCGCATACGCAGAATATTTGCGCCATACGCTCGCGGCTACCACGATTCATATTCTGCAGGTCATCTCCCTCTTTCAATACACCCGACATTACTTTAAAGTAATATACCTCACCAATATGAGGCTCGACACTTGTCTTGAAAACAAATATACTTGTGGGAGCTTCCGGGTCGGGAGCTACTTCTACTCCGTCGGTAGTCACGGGATTGGGCATATCATTTACGAATGGCACTACGTTACCCAGGAATTCCATCATGCGGCGCACGCCCATATCGCGCAACGCGCTCACACAGAATACGGGGAAAATGCTGCGCGTAACGAGGCCCTTACGTATACCTTCACGCATCTCATCTTCGGTAAGAGAACCTTGGTCGAAGAATTTCTCCATCAGTGTCTCGTCATTCTCTGCGGCAGCTTCCACCAACTTCTGGTTCAGCTCTTTGGCTTTTTCCATCTCCTCCTCAGGAATTTCCGATATGGTAGGAACGCCACCATCGGGCCCCCAGCTATATTTTTTCATCAACAGTACGTCAATCATAGAATTGAACGTAGGGCCACACGAGAGTGGATATTGTACTTGCACCACCCGATTGCCGAAATGCTCACGCAACTGTTCTATCGAGTTATCATAATCAGCTTTCTCACCATCGAGCTGATTCATGGCAAAGATTACAGGCTTCTCCAACCTTTCGGCTGTACGGAATATATTCTGCGTACCTACCTCAACGCCATATTGCGAGTCTATTACTATCACACCTGTATCGGTAACACTCAATGCCGTAATGGCACCACCCACAAAATCGTCAGCTCCAGGGCAATCTATCACATTGAGCTTTTTATTGAGGAACTCGGCATAAAACACTGTGGGAAATACCGAGTAGCCATACTCTTTCTCTACCGGGAAATAATCGGTCACTGTATTGCCTGCATCAACACTTCCTCTACGTTTTATCACGCCACACTCGTAAAGCATAGCTTCAGCGAGAGTGGTCTTACCGGCTCCTTTACTTCCCAAAAGGGCAATGTTTTTGATTTCTTGTGAATTATAGACCTTCATAATATTGGCTTTTAAGGTTATAAGTATAAAAAGGTTTTACGCTGTCGCTTTTTTTGCGAAAGCGGCAGCAAATTATATAATTTATATGTATTGTGCAACCCTACTCTATATGTTAGAAAACATATTTTACTATCTACCTATACAAAAAGCTACAATTTGCAACCATAGCCATAAACGCACTATTGCATTGTAGCATACTGCTCCCGATATCAGCCACCAGGCAAAACTTCCGTTGACAATACAAAGGGCATAAAAGAGGTGGGAAAGACCTATCTCTATTCGTTTCATCTTATTTTATTTGGGCCCGTGTTCCCAATACGAGCATATATACTTACGAGACGTGGGAACTGTTGCCAATCTGACACCCGGTATCGCCAAACACCGTATTCCGAATCGACTACAATACCCACGCTTATACTCATTGCGACTTACAGTCTGCAAAGCCAACTGTAAGAACACAACAAACATCAAGTGCAGGCGTGTCACATCATCCTCGGAATAAAAATTTGGCGAATTTGGGTGTCAAGGATAAGGCAAACGCCTCTGTAAAACGAAATCCTACCTCAGTAGGCATTACAAAGATAGTACATGATGAGCATAATATGAAACTTGCCAACTCTTTTTTCAACGGCTTTATATAATACTCTTCCACTTTCGGCAGCTATACATTATCTTTGCACACCTCAACCATCATGAGCGGGCTATATATACATATTCCCTTTTGCCGTACCCGTTGTATCTACTGCGACTTTCACTCGGGTACCGACACCTCTTTACAAGAACGATACATCGATGCGTTGTGTGAAGAGGCTTCCATGCGCGCCCACGAACTGACATCGGCGGTAGAAACCCTCTACTTAGGTGGCGGTACTCCCTCGCAACTGTCTCCGACCTTACTGCATAAACTTTTTACCGGCATAGCCCGCCACATAGAAATAGGCCACAGTATTGAAACGACAATCGAATGTAATCCCGACGACCTTACACCTATATATATAGAGGCTCTCTCTCATTTACCCATCAACCGCATCAGCATGGGGATACAAAGTTTCCACGATACCGACCTACAATTTCTACGACGCCGACACTCATCACAAGCAGCTATCGATGCCGTAAGGCGGTGTCAAGAAGCCGGGTTCCAAAACATCAGCATCGACCTCATATACGCATTACCCGGACAGAGCCTAAAAGCCTGGCAACATAATATAGATACAGCCATCGGCTTAGGCATACAACACATATCGGCATACGCCCTTACATACGAAGAAGGAACAGCCCTATATACCCTCAAGCAGAAAGGTGTAATAAAGGAATGCGACGATGAGTTGTCGCTTGCCATGTACGAGACTCTTATAGATAGCCTACAAGCAGCCGGATTTGAACAATATGAAATATCAAACTTTGCACTTCCCGGATACCACTCTCGACACAACTCATCTTATTGGCAAAATATACCGTATCTCGGTCTTGGGGCAGCAGCTCATAGTTACGACGGTATCTGCCGCCGCTATAATCCCCGTAATACGCTTCTATACATCAAGAACATAGAGTCACACCGATGCTGTTACGAGGAAGAACAGCTCACAACAGACGACCGCTTCAACGACATGCTACTCACCCGTCTGCGCACAAGACGAGGTATTGACTGTACCCAAGTAGCCGCCACCTTCGGGAGCAAGCTCGCACACTATTTAATGCAACAGGCAACGCCCTACATACAACAAGGCACAATGGAGTATGATGCTCCATACCTGCGTATTTCTCGACGTGGTATTTTCATCTCAGACAGCATCATAGCCGACCTCTTTCACATTGATGAGATGGCATAATCTTGCTATACCATATATTCCAATCGTAAAACGCAAGCAATAAGTAATTGAGGTAAAAACAACCGTAATGACGCTATCGTTACAACAAGACAAAAGTACCTATCTTTGTATAAAAAGAAAGTGTGACCGGACGTCCTACAACAGATTGCTTAGTTAACCTTGCAAAAACCACTTGATATGAACAAATTTTTAATAACTGCCGCTACTGTGGCCTCTATTTGTGTCACAGCCTGCGCACAAAAAGAAGAGAAAACCGATATGAATACTCAACAAACTTTGGTTGCCTATTTCTCGGCAACCGGCACCACAGCACGTGTAGCCCGCGAAATTGCAGATGTAACGGGCGGCGACCTCCTCAAAATAGAGCCTCAAACGCCTTACACGAACGACGACCTTAACTGGAACGACAAACAATCTCGCAGTTCTATAGAGATGAACGACCCACAAACGCGCCCGGCCATAAAGCCTATATCAGCTAATATAGCCGATTACGACATCATTTTCATAGGCTACCCTATTTGGTGGGACCTTGCGCCAAGGGTTATCAACACGTTTATCGAAAGCTACAACTTAGAGGGAAAAGTTCTGATTCCCTTTGCCACATCGGGTGGAAGCAGTATCGACAACAGTGTGGCCTCACTCAAAAAAGAATATCCCACTTTACAATGGAAAAATGGACGACTACTTAATCGTACCAATCGTAATATAATAAAAGAGTGGATTGAAAAGCTATAGACTGCCCGTATAAAGCAGATTGACAATTGAGGCTTATCAGACAACATAAAAAGAAGCCGCGACACTACGGATAGGGACAAAAAAAATTGATTGTCTCACGACAACCAATCCTCGTTAACCTTAATCTTAATCTAATACTATGAAAAACACAATGCAAAGATATATCCATTTATGTTATATAGCATAGCTAATAACCAAAAAAAATCACGGAATTTTAATTATTTAACAGAAACACTACTTTTTGCTTACATTTATGTACTAAATGAGCTATTTACTATAAAATAGTAACGTCGTTAGATAGCCGATGTCTTATAAAAGATAAGAATCGGGCATGTATTTTGCTACAAATCGCTAAAAAGAAAGTGCCACATCGCAAATCTCTTTTACGATGTGGCACTTAGTTATTATTACCGTCAGGCAAACAGTATCAAATATTCACAATCTTTGCTTTGCCGCCCTTTTCTACCAAATACATTGGCATCCGGCCAGCTGGCATTTATGACCGCATCAATTGCGGAATACCAATTTGTCGCCTTCGGCATCTACTACAATAGGATGCTCATTGTTGACCGTACCTGCAAGCAATGACTTCGAGAGCGGATTGAGCACTTGACGATGTATAACCCTCTTCACAGGACGTGCACCGAACTCGGGGTCGTAACCCTCCTTGGCTATCAAGGTGAGAGCTGCAGGAGTAACGTCGAGCGTCACGCCATTCTTAGCCAACAACCGTTCTACACTCTCTATCTGTAAACGTACAATATCGCGAATTTCGTTTTCGCTCAATGGCGTAAACATGATAGTTTCATCGATACGATTGAGGAATTCGGGTCGGATGGTTTGTTTCAACATCGAAAGTACCTCTTCCTTGGTCTTTTCTATCACCTCACTGCGATTCTCTGGCGTAATGTGCGAGAAGTTTTCACGGATGAGCTGCGAACCCATATTTGAGGTCATGATGATAATCGTGTTCTTAAAGTTTACCAACCTACCTTTATTATCGGTAAGACGACCATCATCGAGTACCTGCAACAATACGTTGAAGATATCGGGGTGTGCCTTCTCTATCTCATCAAAGAGCACTACCGAGTAGGGTTTACGACGTATTGCCTCGGTGAGCTGACCACCCTCTTCATAACCTACGTATCCTGGAGGTGAACCTATCAGCCGTGTCGCGCTAAACTTCTCTTGATATTCACTCATATCAATACGAGTCAACATATTTTCGTCGTCAAACAGATACTCGGCCAATGCCTTGGCAAGCTCCGTTTTACCTACACCTGTCGTACCCAAGAAGATAAACGAACCGATAGGACGACGTGGGTCATTCAACCCGGCACGACTACGACGTACAGCATCGGCGATAGCACTGATGGCCTCATCCTGCCCTACTACACGCTTGTGCAGCTCTTCCTCAAGATGGAGCAGTTTTTCGCGCTCGCTTTGCAACATCTTGCTCACGGGTATACCCGTCCAACGTGATACGACATCGGCAATATCTTCGGCATCAACTTCCTCCTTTATCATTGCCTTATCGCCTTGCAACTCGTGCAGCTTCTTCTGCTCATCGGCAATCTCATCCTCTTTTTGCTTGATACGTGCATACCGTATTTCGGCAACCTTGCCATAGTCACCCTCGCGTTCGGCTCTATCAGCCTCAAAGCGCAGGTTTTCTATGTCTATTTTGTTCTGCTGTATGCGATTCATGCACTCTTTCTCGGCAGTCCATTTAGCACGCAAGCGCGTCTCTTCCTCGCGCAAGTCGGCTATTTCCCTACCCAGCGTATCAAGCTTTTCCTTATCATTCTCACGTTTGATAGCCTCACGCTCAATTTCGAGTTGTTTCAACCGACGTACAATCTCATCCAGCGCCTCTGGCTCAGAATCGACTTCAAGCCGCAATTTGGCAGCTGCCTCATCCATAAGGTCTATTGCCTTATCGGGCAAGAACCGGTCTGTAATGTAACGCTCTGAAAGTTGTACGGCTGCAATGATAGCATCGTCTTTGATACGTACCTTGTGGTGATTTTCGTAACGTTCCTTCAAACCACGCAAGATAGAGATAGAACTCATCTCGTCTGGCTCGTCGACCATAACGATTTGGAACCTACGTTCGAGCGCCTTATCCTTCTCAAAATACTTTTGGTATTCGTCGAGAGTCGTAGCACCTATGGCACGCAGCTCACCACGAGCCAATGCAGGTTTCAGTATGTTGGCTGCATCCATAGCGCCTTCGCCCTTACCGGCACCCACCAAGGTGTGTATTTCATCTATAAAGAGGATAATGTCGCCATCAGACTCGATAACCTCATTTACAACAGCTTTCAGTCGCTCCTCAAACTCACCTTTATACTTGGCACCTGCGACCAAAGCACCCATATCGAGCGAGAAAATCTGTTTCGATTTCAGGTTCTCAGGCACATCACCACGTACAATACGATGGGCCAGGCCCTCGGCGATAGCTGTTTTACCCGTACCAGGTTCACCTATCAAGATAGGATTATTCTTGGTACGACGGCTTAATATCTGCAACACACGCCTTATCTCTTCGTCTCGGCCAATCACTGGGTCGAGCTTGCCTGTACGGGCACGCTCGTTCAGGTTGATAGCATACTTCGACAAAGCGTTATACGTACTTTCTGCTCCTTGATCTGTTACCTTTTTACCACGGCGCAACTCATCAATGGCAGCACCCAACTCTTTCTCGGTAACACCGGCATCTTTCAGATAAGTAGAAGCCTCACTCTTTACAAGGAACAAAGCCATCAGCACCGATTCCAACGCCACAAACTGGTCACCCAGCTTCGACGAATAGTCCGTAGCGCGCTGCAATACCTCGTTTGCTTCACGGCTCAAATACGGTTCACCACCACTTACCTTAGGTTGTCCGGCAATAGAACGGTCGAGCCATTGTATCATCGAAGTCTTGTTGACGCCCAACTTCTGGAATACAAAGTCTATCAGGCTGTCGCCCACATCTATCACTCCTCGTAACAGATGCACCGCCTCGATACTCTGACCACCATGTTGCGTCACGTAATCGACAGCTTTCTGTATGGCCTCTTGCGATTTGATTGTAAAATTGTTGAAGTTCATATCTTTATTTTTCTCCTTTCTTATTATATCGATGGTGTAACCATCTTCTTAAACACCCCTGTGAGCAGGATGTTCGATTTATATCTTACAAAAGCGATGCCGATACGCCCAATAAGACAAAACGGCAGAAAAAGGCAGGAATAGGCGACAAAACGGCTCAAAATACGACACTTTGTCATGATTATCAATAAGTTAAGTAGAATCCGCCTTTCAAAAGGCACGCTACTTTTCTGCGAAGCCACCCAACATACCTGCTAATACGCATCAGTATGTATATTAAGAACCTTGTTTTCATATAAAAAGCCTCCTGGCATCACTGCCAAGAGGCCTTTTTTCTTTACAATCTGATTTTCTTAAAATTTATCCTATGAAACTATTGCTCTATTTTCTGTGTCGATGCATCGGCTTGTTGTGTTGAGGACAATCGGTAGAATCGACCGGACAGCAAGGAGGTGCCATGCGTTCACCTCTGGGAGCTCTCATCTCTGCACGACGTACTTTACGACCGTCTAAGCGCATCTCAAGCATCTTAGCATACTGCTCAGGAGTAAGTACTTTCTTTATCAACGAGTCACGCTCTGTTTTTGCTTCCTGCATTTGACGTTGAGCTTCGGCCTTTACAGTTTTAAACTTGGCATCAACTTCTTTCAGCTCCTTCACTTGAGCGTCAGAAAGCCCTAACTTCTCTGTAAGTACCTCATAACGTTTTTCTTGCGTTACAGCCCTTCCGTCATTTTTTACTTGAGGTGTTTGTGCCGTCACTGCCGGAGCAACCGCGATAACGCATAACGTCAACATCGATAACATGGTCTTTCTCATAATTGTTTCTCCTTTTTCTGATTTTTTCTTTTTAACTTATTATACTTGCATCCCCTCATCAGAGGGTAGCTTTTGTTATTAAGACAGTTTCAGACCAAAAGGGTTTAAACAGACCATTCAATATTTCAAAATTTAACAATCACACGCGTTAATTGTTAACATTATTCTAATATAATAAGACTTGCGGCCATTATCATCATACCTACCACCAAGCCATAAATAGAAATATGCGGTTCGCCATACTCACGGGCTGCAGGCAACAACTCGTCTATCGATATATATACCATAATACCTGCCACAGCTGCCAAAACGGCACCCTGCACTACGGCATTAATAAACGGCATCAATATGGCAAAAGCGAGCAAAGCACCCAACGGCTCGGCAAGTCCCGATATCAACGAATAGAGAAAGGCTTTTTTGCGACTACCTGTAGCATAATAGACCGGCACCGAAACGGCAATACCTTCAGGTATATTGTGTAAAGCTATGGCAACAGCTATGGCTATACCTACCGTAGGATTACTCTCGGCAGCCATAAACGTGGCTATTCCTTCTGGGAAATTATGTATGGCTATGGCAAGGGCTGTCATGATACCCAAATGATACAAGTGCGACTCCTTGCGACGATGAGCAGAGTTCATCGTCTCTACCGAACGCAATTCGTGCGGATTCTCAAACGAAGGGACCAGCTTATCTATGAGTCCTATAAAAACCATACCTACAAAGAAGAAAACGGCTACACCCACACTACCTCCACGACTACCCCACTCCGTTGCAAAAAGCTCACGTGACTGCATGAATAGTTCTACAAACGAAACATACAACATTACGCCTGCCGATAATCCCAACGTAAAAGAGAAGAACCTGCGCGAGGTACGACGCGACACAAAAGCTATTATACTACCTATACCTGTAGCAAGGCCTGCTCCTAAAGTGAGCAAAAGAGGATATAATACATTCATATCTGTTTTATTTTATAAAATACCTACTATTCGATTTTGTGTGCAAAGATAGAATTCTGCCATATATCACGCAACAACTATTTACAGCGAAATAGAGAAAGGCCCTGTTGCAAATAAAACAAAAAGCTCTTACTTTTGTACGTATATCGCCTTCTGAAAAAGGCAAGCAAAACAATATCATTATTTTCAAGCGAGAACGATGCTACAACCTTTGGCCGAGAGACTAAGACCTAAAAGCCTCGATGAATATATAGGACAAGAACACCTCGTTGGAGAGGGAGCCGTACTACGCCGCATGATAGAGAGCGGCAATATCTCGTCGTTTATTTTGTGGGGACCTCCGGGCGTAGGCAAGACTACCTTGGCTCACATTATATCGGTACAGCTCAAAGCCCCCTTTTATACACTCAGTGCTGTGCAGGCCGGTGTAAAAGAGGTACGTGAGGTACTGGAACGTTGCCGTACGAACCTCTTTACACAAGCACGCCCTATTCTATTTATCGACGAAATACATCGTTTCAACAAATCGCAGCAAGACTCTTTGCTTGCCGCTGTAGAACGTGGTACGGTAACACTCATAGGCGCTACAACCGAAAATCCATCGTTTGAGGTGATACGCCCCTTACTATCGCGATGCCAGGTATATGTATTGCAGCCGTTAGACCAAGAACATCTCAACAAGCTGCTGCAACGTGCCATTACCCAAGACAAAATATTACAACAGCGGCAAACAAAAATAGAAGAGACTAACGCTCTCTTCCGATACGCGGGAGGCGATGCCCGCAAGTTACTCAACATTTTAGACCTTATAGAGCAAGCTACTCCCGAGGGCGAACCGCTCATTATAAACGACCGCATCGTTACAGAACGGTTACAGCAAAATCCCGCGGCCTACGATAAAAACGGCGAGATGCACTATGACATCATTTCGGCTTTTATCAAAAGCATACGGGGGAGCGACCCCGATGCTGCCCTATATTGGCTTGCCCGCATGATTGACGGGGGCGAAGACCCTTCATTCATTGCCCGACGGCTGGTCATATCGGCAGCCGAGGATATAGGATTGGCCAATCCCAATGCCTTGCTGCTGGCCAATGCATGTTTCGATACCTTGGAGAAAATAGGATGGCCTGAAGGTCGTATTCCTTTGGCTGAGACAACTGTATACCTGGCTACCAGTCCCAAAAGCAACTCAGCATACCTGGCCATAGACCGTGCTCTCGCATATGTGCGGGAGAGTGGCAACCTGCCAGTTCCACTGCACTTGCGCAATGCCCCTACTCAACTGATGAAAGAACTAAACTACGGCAAAGAATACCGCTATGCGCACGACTATCCGGGTCACTTCGTCGTTCAGCAATATCTACCTGACGACGCTACAGCACAAAGATTTTGGATAGCACAACACAGCCCGGCCGAAGAAAAACTTGCCGATAATATGCGCCGCCTATGGGGCGAACGTTATAAATAGCGACTCATCCACCTTGCCGTCAAGGTCGACCAGATAAGTAACATTATAAGAAAACATCATATTTCTTGAGAATGCACAACGGATTGTACGACTGCTTTGCTTCTCGTAATCCGGCATCTCCGGCATCATCTTCACGATTGATATACAATACTTCGGGATGCTCTCGGCAACAATCTGCAGCATAGCAATAGTTTATCATTTCATACGACCCGGCATAGTCGTAGAGAGCCTTCTCGATATGTACATAGAGCGTATCACCAAGTACTTCTCCTATCGTAAAGGCCACAATACGGCTATCAACGACAATATATCCCCCCGAAAAGCCCAATGCTACAAGCTGGCTGTAATTATCAAGCACCTGTAACACAGAATTATTCTCATACTTTGCCATCTCACTGAAATCTGCCTGATGGCAATAACTCTCCTCAAAGAACGAACGTACGGCAGAGACATCGTCAGGCAAAAGACGACGATACTCATATCCCGTATATTCACGCATAAACTTGTTTACTCTATTGCGTTTCTTATTATACTTATGCCCCATAAGAGTGGCCAGCGAATGGCTGTCGTACAGATAGTCGCCCCAATCGACAAGCTCGCTGATCTGACAAGAAGGGAATGCTTCTTGCAATGCGGGCAAAGTATCCTCTGGAACAGCCGACATATTGGGTTTTAAGCCATGTGCTCGACAATACTCCTCTATCATACTCACCGACCGACCCAGCGGAGCTGCACCCAACGGTAAAGAAAAGGCGACCTTACGCCTATCATCTTCGAGACGTCCCTTGATAAAAAGAGTATCATCCTGTATGCAATAGCAATAATCAAAATATTTTATCCACATGTAAATGCCCCCTACGGTAAAGTCGCAGGTTCGGCTGCGTGACAACTGCAAATAGTGGTATATCTCTTGCATTGAAGCAAGTGTTATGGGCTGAAAGCTCAACATATAAATAATTTTTGCTTTAATAATAAAACCGTGTAACTCACCTTATTCTCGAATAACGATAGGATATTTAAGTATCCGGCAGATTTCATATTGCCGACCGACTTCTGACATCTGCAGCACATTCGTAGTCATTACATACGACAATTTAATACGACAAAGAGTCCCACCACACGACTTGTGCGGCAGGACTCTTGGCGTATAAATACCTTTCATATCAAATGAGATCAGCAACAAAAATAGCCATGCTTACTTTATTCCCATTTTAGCACGTAAATCAGCGGGAATAGCATGCTTGTTCACAACAATATTAAGCGTCTTATAGCGGAAATAAGGTATCGATACATAGTAATACCCATCATAACCATTCTCGGTACTCCATGAGTTTTTTACTTTGTAATACTTGTTACCTATTTGGTCTACAGCCTTACCCATGAGCAACATACCGTGATCGTCGGTCGTCTCGTAGTTATCGTAAGCTTGCTGACGCATCTCTTGCGTTACGGTGAGTTCATTACCCGGGGCATCCAATTTATACTGCTGCTCCTCGCGCTCTTTCTCGGTCATCTTCGACCAGTTGAGCCACTCACCTTCCGACATATCTTCACGCAATTTTTCTGCCGGGCATACCATGAAACCGCCCTTACGATTAAAGCCCTTCTCGCTCACATCGGCAGCCCACAGCACACTATAACCATTGTCGATAGCTGCATCTACAATCTGCACCAGCTCATCAAGAGGTACATTATAGGAGTCGCCTTGCAACCAGTTATCGGGCACTTCTACAGGGAAAGTCGTATAAAATGGATGGTGAGTAAACGAAGTAATGCAAACATAATCGTCCATATTCAACCCCAACGAGGCAGCAAACGACTGAGGGGTATATTGCTTGCCATTATAAGTGAAGGTTTCAGGTACTTCGCCCAAATAGGCATCCAAGATACCAGCTGCACCGTTAAGCCAAGCTGTCGTGGGCTTGTTACCACTCACTATAGCATCGGCATAAGCTCTCATTACCCTATCGAGTTCTCCATGATTATGCTTTTTTTCTCCATAATTCAACCCGGCATACACTTCCTCGGGAACAAGACCATGTTGGGTGGCCACATACGGCACATCTATCACACCGCCACCTCCGGCAAACTCTACTTTACCATGATAACGTACAAAACGTGCCAACTTATCGAGGTAACAGTAACGTACAATCCACATCTCCGACAAATCATATTCGGGCTTTCCCATACGCAACAGCTCATTTTCAAGCAATGCAATACCGGCAAAACTCCAGCACGTACCCGATTGAGCTTGATTCTTGATAGGAGTCGTAGGTAATACCTTAGTGTCGGTAAACTGATAACCCTCCGGCTTGGTAACAGCCGTAGTATCTGCATTCTGCGCCGTCGCATACAACGGCAGGGTCATAGAGGCGATAATAGCCCATAAAAAATTTTTCTTCATACTTATTGCATTCAGGTTAAGGTTTATGTCAGATAGATTGCAAAGATAATGTAAGTAAGGGCAACAAACAAAAATTTCGATACATTTTCAATGACAACACAATAAAAGCAATACCCGCAGCAACCGCAATTGTGCCTTTTAAATAACGTTTACATCAATATAAAAAACAAGACATGGTGCATACCTAACAAACCGGCATTCCATGTCTTATACTATTTACGAAATTAAAAGGTTCGTCTCGTCTATCTTTCGCGGCGACACTATACCCTTTAATAACAAGAAACTATTCTCGATTTTTCATCAATAAAGTCACCCTTTTGCAGGGATTAACGACCTATCAGACGCATAAACTCAGCACGCTTGGCTTCGTCGGTAAAACATCCGGCATATTCTATGGTTACCGTTTGCGAGCCTTGTTTTTCTATTCCGCGCATCTGTATGCACAAGTGTTGTGCTTCTACCATCACGATTACGCCTCGGGTAGGAAGTATCTTATAAAGACTTTCACACAACTCGCGTGTAAGGCGTTCCTGCACCTGTAGCCGGCGGGCATACACCTCTACGAGACGAGCTATTTTACTCAATCCTACCATTTTCCCATCGGGAACGTACCCTATGTGTACCTTCCCGAAAAAGGGCAATATATGATGTTCGCACATAGAGTAAAACTCTATATCGCGTACAATTATCACTTGCGACCCGGCATAATCGAACACCGCCGATTTTATCACCTCCTCGGCACTCTGTCTATATCCTTGCGTCAAATACGACATGGCTTTTGCCGTGCGCCGGGGTGTATTCAGCAACCCCTCACGGTTGGGGTCTTCTCCAAGCAGCGACAATATGCTGCGATAATGGTACTCTAACTGCTTGAGGCGTTCCTCATCAAGCAGGTCACCTTGTTTCATCATCTTTTCTTTCTCAATCGTTGATATAATCCAGCATCTCTACATTGGCGCGGTCGCGCACTATACGCATCTCGGATGCCATATCTGGAAAAGCGTTTTTCAGTTCATGCAATATTTTGTTAGCATCTTCATAACTGCGGAAATTACCTACTCTAAGGCGCCAGAACGGTGATGTAAAAGTAACATACACATCTACATCGGTAAAGACTTCACGTACACGCGCTGCACGACGGTCGGCCTCGGCCTTGGCAGTGGTAGAGCGATTGTCTGAGAAGAGTTGCACTCTATACACCGTCAGCGAACGTTGTCCGGCCTGCGTTACATCTGCTCGCGACAAGCGTTGTGCCAAAGCAGCCGGTTGCACAATCTTCACTACGCCACCCGTATCGTGACGCTCGAGGTATTGTACTATCGACGTATCACCGTCGGCTACAGTAGCCGTTTGCGCCGATACAGCAAAGCCCATCAGGCAAGCTGCGATACACAAAGCCAAACAATAGGTCTTTTTCATACGCTTTCCTATACTATAAAGATAAGGCTGCAAAAATAAGCATTTTTTCTTATTTTTGCAGCCTTATAATCCCAGCTATTTATCAAAATGCTGTCACAATACCCATAAACGAGTCGGCTTTAAGGGCTGCACCTCCTATCAAACCGCCATCGACATCGGGTTTGGCAAAGAGCTCGGCTGCATTAGAGGGCTTGCAACTGCCACCATACAATATGGACAAATCTTCGGCTACAGTCTTACCGTATTTCTCTTCTACAGTCTTGCGAATGAAGGCATGCATCTCTTCAGCTTGTTCGGCAGTAGCAGTCTTACCCGTACCAATTGCCCATACAGGCTCGTAGGCTACTATCAGTTTGCCAAACTCTTCGGCTGTAAGGTTGAAAAGAGACTCTTTGATTTGAGAGGCTACAACCTCAAAGTGCTTGCCGGCCTCTCTCTCTGAGAGAACCTCACCAACGCAAAATATAGGAGTAAGACCCGACTCAAGAGCCAACATTACTTTCTCTTTGAGCATCTCGGGAGTTTCGTGATAGTAAGCACGACGCTCCGAGTGTCCCAATATGACATAGCGTGCACCTGTCGAAGCGACCATCTTTGCCGACACCTCACCGGTGAATGCTCCCTCGGGTTTGTCGGCACAGTTCTCTGCACCCACACCTATACGCGAACCGTCAACGGCATTT
Source organism: uncultured Porphyromonadaceae bacterium (assembly GCA_900538705.1). GTDB lineage: Bacteria > Bacteroidota > Bacteroidia > Bacteroidales > Barnesiellaceae_A > Barnesiella_A. The sequence continues at coordinate 870,081 of UPZG01000001.1, read as the reverse complement.
ACTACCGATACAAGATGTGTAAACGGAGTTGCTATAATTACATCGCACTTTGTTTCTACACCTTTCAATGCTTCATCAATCTTTTTTGCCAAATCAACACCCTCTTGCAGAGTTGTGTTCATTTTCCAGTTTCCTGCAACAATGTTTTTTCTCATAACCTTAAAATTTTAATATACAGTATAATATTTTGTTTCTTCGTTTATTTACATTTATATCTTGTTATTACGGGCAGCATCGCGTCGCGAGCGGTAGTAGTTGCGCACACGTCGCACAACAAACAAGGCTACACGCTCGGTAGCAAGCAATAGCAACAACGGTATTACCAAGCCTCCTACAAGAAGCCACACACGTATAGGCAAGTTATACGCCTTTACTTCTCCAGGCCACCTGGTATTTTCGAGACGATCGTTCAGCTCACTCTCATCGGGCAACAAGGAGGGGGTACTTTTACGACATATAACACCGTCTTTCAACACTACCACATAAGGATTGTTGCGAGCTATCGTGCGTATCGTTATTTTATCCATGAAATAGAAAGGATATTCGCCGCCTGTATCTTCAAGCCATCGCTCGGTAGCTCGCGGCGAGGAGGGTGACACGGCATAGAATGGATAACCATACTCGCGACAATAATCATACAACTCGTTTATCTTGTTTACCTCATCATCGCTGGCACACTCTATATCGGGCGAGAACATGATTATGACATATCCGTCTGTACCCACTATATCATCGGTTACATTCTCATTACCATCATAGATTGCAAAGTGAGCTGCCCCTTCGTCCTCATTAGTACGAGGCGTTTCATGCTCCCGGCGCTCTACAAATCGCCATCCATCGTCGGCAGCAGGCAGGCTATCAAGCGAAAAGGCTCGTTGCTCTCCGTTACGCTCATAAATAAAATCATACTCACGGTCAGCAACTCCATCTCCGTAGAGTGCAGCGCGCAAATCTACTCCCCGCTTATATGGACGGAAATCGACCAACGGCTGGTATGTACATCCTATCCATGCCACTATAGCGCCATAAAGGAGAACAAAAAGCACTGTCAGCGACTGCATATCGTGATGGAAAATCGAACGCGCGCACCTGTTGTAGCGCAACAACACCCATACCAATGCAACGAGTACGATATTCTTCCAAAACGTTTGCCAGTTGGTCAGCACAATGGCATCGCCGAAACATCCGCAATCGTGTATAGGATTGGCTATTGCCAAATATAGTGTCAGCGGTGTCATTACGCCCATAAAAACAGCCAATAGCACTGGCGTAACTCGGCGATATGACCCTAAAAGCGTATTTACCCCCAGAAGAAACTCTACCAAAGACAAAACGACCGATACAAACAACGCAAGAGGAGCAAGACCGGCCAAATTCATGGCCATCAGATACTCCTCTATCTTATACATTGTGCCCTCGGGATCTATCAGCTTCACTCCTCCCGACACAATAAACGTAACGCCAACAATCACGCGCACAACAATCACACCCACGCAAAGCCACTTACTGCGACTTTGTGCAGCATTGCGTGCACCGTCTTGTTCTGTCGTTAACGTATCATTCGCCATAATCAGTCTTTATCAGGCCAAATAATGCATAGTTTATCATATCCATATAATTGGCATCTATACCCTCCGACACCAAGGTGCGACCGGCATGGTCTTCTATCTGTTTTGTACGATGTATCTTGGTAAGTATCATGTCAGTATAAGAAGTCATGCGCATCAGCCGCCACGCTTCGTCGTAGTCGTGGTTTTTGGCATACATCAGCTCCTTGGTTTGTGTCATATACTTGTCATACAAGGCAAGTGCCTCATCTTCGGTTAGATCATCGCCGCGCGAGGGACCTAACGCCAACTGTATAAGCCCTATAATTCCATAATTGACAATACCTATCAATTCAGGACGGACACCTTCTGCCACACGATGCTCGCCTTTCGTCTCCAAAGTTCTTATGCGGTTGGCCTTGATATATATTTGGTCGGTCAATGATGTAGGCCGTAAGATGCGCCATGAAGCTCCATAATCTTTCAGTTTTTTGGCAAACACATCGCGGCACACACTTATCACTTTTTCAAACTGTGCTACTGTATCTGGCATAATATCAAATCGTTATTTTTATACATAAGACATAATTGCATCACACGATAAGCTCTCGATAGTAACAACCGATACTTATCGGAACGGGGCATGTCTTTAGCAACTGCAAAGGTAACACAATAGAGCCGCAATGCGAAACGAAATTTCATTTTTTTACACTACCCCGAGCTGACGTTACGCCATTTCTGACATAAATAAAGAGCAGTTTATTCCATTGGGATGTTATTTATGTTATATTTGCACAAGAAAATAACAATTACTGAAATGAGCATATTCAATATCCTTGGCAAAAAACAACATAATACCGACACAACTCTATTCTACGACACAGAGGTACACTGTCATATTTTGCCGGGCATCGACGATGGTTCGCCCGACGTTGAAACATCGGTCGCACTGGTACAACAGATGAAAAACTGGGGTATACAACGCATCATCACCACGTCGCACGTTACCGAAAGCACATTTGAAAACACGCCCGAAACCATACACGCTGCCTACGAAAAGCTGCGCCATGCATTGGATGAGAGAGGCATAGACATAGAGATAAATCTTTCGGCCGAATATCGAATGGATGAATATTTCTTGGAGCAACTTAAAGAGGGGAAAATAATGCCTTTCCCGGGCAATTACATATTGATAGAAAACTCTTTTTTCCAACCTTTTTGGGAACTGCGAGAACTGGTCTTCGAGCTGCAACTGAAAGGATATACACCTATGCTGGCGCACCCCGAACGATACATGTACTACCATAGTACGCCACAAATATACAAGGAGTTACACGACCAAGGGTTACTTTTTCAAGTCAATTTGCTCTCGCTGGCCGGATACTACAACTCCAACATAAAAGAGATGGCCTGGAAACTCTTGGATAATGGCATGGTAGACCTGATTGGTAGCGATATGCACCACCTACAACATGCTGCCCATATCACCAAATTTATTGGTAGCAAAGAGTATGAAAAGCTCAAGCAGAAAGCAGGCAACATACTCAATAACCGTATAGGCCGCTAACGCTCAATACACTACAACTTCATAATCCATAAACTGTCTATAACCTATAATTAATATCCATGAACAACGTATCCACCCGACAACCCGGCTATGCCAAACGCATTTGGATTTTTTATCGCGATGGATTTCGTGAGATGACTGTTGGCAAAACATTATGGGCACTGATACTCATCAAGTTGTTCATCTTGTTTTTCGTGCTGAAGCTCTTTTTCTTTCCCGATTTTTTATCGATGAAAGGTAATACTGACGATGCAAGCAAAGCACACTACGTAGGTACAGAACTTGTAGAGCGCGGCGTACAATGACACTGCAATCATTCAACACAAAATCTTATATACTATGAACGAATTATTATCACTGGTCGACTGGTCGAGGGCTCAATTTGCCCTCACTGCCATGTACCACTGGCTTTTTGTGCCCCTGACGCTCGGCCTTGCCGTTATCGTAGGTATCATGGAGAGCATCTACTACCGCACAGGGAAAGCCGAGTGGAAACACATCACCAAGTTTTGGATGAAACTCTTCGGTATCAATTTTGCAGTAGGTGTAGCCACGGGTATCATCCTTGAGTTTCAATTTGGTACCAACTGGTCAAATTACAGTTGGTTTGTAGGCGACATTTTTGGAGCGCCACTAGCCATAGAAGGTATTATGGCCTTCTTCATGGAAGCGACTTTCCTCGCTGTCATGTTCTTCGGATGGGACAAGGTAAGCAAAGGATTTCACCTTGCTTCCACTTGGCTTACATGCATCGGTGCAACCATATCGGCATTATGGATATTGGTAGCCAACGCATGGATGCAATACCCTGCCGGCATGACATTCAATCCCGACACCGTACGCAACGAAATGACCGACTTTGCTGCCGTAGCCTTATCGCCCGTAGCACTGAACAAGTTTTTCCACTCTGTCACAGCCGGATGGGTGCTGGGAGCCGTCTTTGTTGTAGGCGTATCGGCTTGGTTCCTGCTAAAAAAACGTCACGTCGACTATGCTCTGAAAAGTATCCGTATAGCTTCGTGGGTAGGTCTTGCCGGTATCTTACTGGTAGCCTACACTGGTGATGGGTCGGCCTACGAGGTAGCACAGAAACAGCCCATGAAACTTGCCGCTATGGAAGGCATATACCACGGTAATAAGGGGCAGGAATTTATTGCTGTGGGTATTCTCAATCCACAAAAAGAGTATAACGACGACCAAGATCCCTTCTCCTTCAAGATAGGAGTACCCGGTGTACTTTCGTTCTTGGCGACCCGCGACATCAATGGATTTGTACCGGGTATCAACGACATCATACAAGGAGGATACCCTACGACCAATTTTGCAGGTGACAGTATCATAGCCCTTTCGGCACAAGAAAAAATGCTACGAGGACGCACTGCCGTAGCAGCGCTGGGCGACTATCGCAGCGCTCGAGAAAAGGACGACAGCCTGGCTGCCGACTCTGCACTGCAAACATTGCGCGGAAACTACGAATACTTCGGTTACGGATACATCGAAAACGAGGCGCAGCTTATACCCAGTGTACCTATGGTATTCTACTCATTCCACATCATGATTATCCTGGGTGGATATTTCATTCTTTTCTTTATCGTTATTCTCATTCTTGAGCGTAAGCAACTCTTGGAGAAGCTTCGTTGGGTACTATGGATATGTCTGTGGTCTATTCCTCTTGGATACATCTGCCTACAATCGGGATGGATTGTCGCCGAAGTTGGACGCCAACCATGGACTATACAGGACATTCTGCCCACCTTCGCATCTATCTCGGCCATAGAAGTTTCGGCTGTACAAACCACCTTCTGGCTTTTTGCCGTAATCTTCACCGTATTACTGGTAGCCGAAGTGAGCATCCTCGTAAAACAAATCAAGAAAGGATTCAACCCTCAACCTGTAAAAAACAAATAATATGACTTTCGATTTCGCTTTCTACCAACACTATTGGTGGTTTCTCATATCCCTGCTGGGAGCTATTTTGGTATTCCTGCTTTTTGTGCAGGGCGGACAAACATTGCTCATAACAATAGGTAAGGATGAGCCAAGCAAGAGCATGCTTGTCAATTCACTGGGTCGCAAATGGGAACTTACGTTTACTACCCTCGTAGTATTCGGCGGTGCCTTCTTTGCCTCTTTTCCGCTCTTTTACTCCACAAGTTTTGGAGGTGCCTACTGGCTGTGGATGGCTATTCTATTCAGTTTCATCATACAAGCTGTATCGTATGAGTTTCGCTCTAAACCCAACAACATCTTAGGCCGTAAAACCTACGATACCTTCCTCCTCATCAACGGTGTTGTAGGCTCGGTACTCTTGGGTGTTGCTGTAAGTACCTTCTTTACCGGTGCTGAATTTACGGTCGACAAAAGTAATCTGCTTGCCGTAGGTAAACCTGTTATCTCTACATGGGACAACCCGTTGCACGGACTCGAAGCCATTGCCTCATGGCCCAATCTGCTGTTAGGTTTTACCGTGCTGTTTCTTGCTCGAGTATTGGGAGCGCTCTACTTCATCAACAACATAGACGATGCCACGGTCTACGCCCGTTCGCGACAATCGGTTCTCTATAACGGCATCATATTTGTTGTACTGTTCCTAGCCTATGTAGCATTTCTGCTCACTACAACAGGATATGAAATAGAAGGCGGTGCTATTATGGAACGCTCTTACAAATACCTGCACAACCTTTTGGAGCAACCAATCATTGCCGCAGGCTTCCTCATAGGTGTGATAGGTGTGTTATACGGCATCATACGCACTCTTGTATCACGCAACTACCGTTATGGCATCTGGTGGACCGGCATAGGTACGGTACTTACCGTATTATGCCTGCTGTTGCTTGCCGGCTATAATAACACGCCCTACTATCCGTCGCTCACTTCGCCCGATAGCTCTCTCACTATAAGTAATAGCTCATCGAGCCTCTTCACACTACAAGTGATGAGCGCCGTGTCGTTACTTATTCCTTTTGTAGCGGCTTACATCATCTACACATGGCGACAGATGAATGCCAAACGTATCACAGCCGACGAAATAGAGCATACTACCGATAAGTACTAACCATTTACCGTTGACACAACGGCAATGTTCAATTACATTCAGGAGGCGGTTGCATATTATGTGCAACCGCCTCCTGAATGTATACTCTCCCGATATATTATATCTTTACTTTCAACGTCGTACAATCGACATTGCCGCCTAAACGAGCGATGTAAATACCTTGCGACGGCATATCAAACGACACCTCACCTCCACACACCGTCTCGTTTGGTCGCACCATACGACCTTGCACATCGTAGAGAACAGCTGTTGTATAACAAGGAGCTATGCCAGCAATAACAAGTCGCCCCCCTGCGGCATAATACCGGCACGCCTCATGATATGCAATCGACGCAGCGCCTACCCCATTAAGCGTCCATCGTGGATCGCCTATACCGGTTATATCTGACGGAGATGTCGTAAGACTGTACATATCATAATCGCATTGAGTTATCACACCGTCGATACGTGTGTCGTCTACCAACGAGCCTACTACATTGTTTGTTACTAACGAATGTAATATTGAGGCCGAAGCATCTGTAAATTTCAACGCTCTGTCGGCATGTCCCGATACAATACAATCTTCTATTTTCGCTACCACTGCGGCTTTCTTATGAGCAAGGTCTATTATATCTTTGCTTTCGGGAGTTGAACCAGCAGCATTGCCGCAATCGAGTATCGTCACACCTCGCATATCAAAATGCAGCTGACAAGGAGTTACTTCATCCGGGTCTTCATTGACAAATACCCCTCCGGCACAATTATATATCGACGTATTGGTAAGTATCGCTTGCGACACCCGGCCATATTTCAATCCAAATACGGGTTCGTTGGCTCGTGCCTTGCAAAAATCGTGTAAGATAGAGTTATCTACCAGCAACGTGCCTATGACCGCATAACGTGCCTTATTGTTTGATTGCACAAAAGACTCGCCATAACCATATATCTCACAGTTACGCACCTCGAGTCGTTCAAAATTGACAATCTCGTTGGCTGTAATAAAGGTATTGCGAGTAGATTCGGACGCACCCACCTCATCATAAAAGGCCACAATACCATCCAGGACAAGGCTGCCGCCATCGCCCATCACAAACTTTACTTTCTCCAAAACCGGACGATACCCCTCACGTGCCTTTATCGTCAAAGATTTATCTATCGTAATCGTAGTATTGACAACCTCGTCGGCAGTCAGCTCTATCACATCGCCATCCTTGGCACGTGCTACAGCATCAGCCAACCGTTCTTCAGGAATATACTCAAGTGTAGCCCCTTCGTTTTGAGCTTCGGTAATATCGGCTACCAGCGAATTAAGGTATTCTTCCAAAGCAGTATACCCTTCGGCGTTGATATTGTTACCATCGGTAGCATCGGCTGGGTTAAGTCCGTGGGCCATCTCCCACTCATCGGGAATACCATCTCCATCACTATCGGCCAACGGAGCCTTCTGCTGCAACACCGGCCACGGCGACCAGTCGGCACCGGCATCGTCAGGCCGTAAATCGTAGGGAGTATCTATCAAGCCAGGATAACCGTCACTGTTGCCGCAAGTAGCACTGCCATTGCGTGTATCGTTGACAATACGGGTATCTACTTCGTCGCGCGAAAGCGAACAGCCTGCATATGCCAATACCTTTTCATATGCATCGGAAGCCGAATGTGTGTGTATATAACCGGCATCTATTGGTGCATACAGTCGTATGGTATCGCGTGTCTCCTCGGTAAACAGATTATCACAATCGGCATTTGAGATTTGCTCATAGATGCCCTTCGTCCAGTTATCATTCGTCACTTCAGCGTTCCCGGCCATTATATTTCCAGCCACATAGTACTTACCCCATATATGAAGCGCCGGCGCAAAAGCAGGATTACGCTCAACATACTCGGTAGTACGTATACCCAATTTGGCTATTCTATAACGGACATTATTACGCGCCAAATCCGTGGCAGGTCCTGGCTTGTAGTAGTTATTGATGATATTTATCTTCATTGCCTCACCGCCATAACATCCGTTATTAGCTCCCCAATTGTATATGACGTTATTTCGGAAATCCATCCATTCGTGCATTTGCGTCCCGGCACGAGGTCCCAAGCGAGGCGTACGGCTGTCATGATGAGCCAGAAGATTATGATGGTACGATGCTTTGTTTCCGCCCCAATTGCCTCCATAACCATGCGAGCCTTTATCATGGACCGACAAGCGAAGACTCTCTGAAATAATGCACCATTGCAAAGTCATATTCTCATTGCCATACACCGAGCAACACTCATCGGTACTCCAACTGACAGAACAGTGGTCTACTATAATATTCTTATGGTCCATACCACCCAGAGCATCGGCCTCTACGGCATGGTCATCGCCCATACGAAAACGCATGTACCGTATGGCTACCTCGTCGGCAGCTATCACCACCGGGTATCCGGCAATACACACACCATCACCGGGAGCCGTCTGCCCCGCAATAGTAATATAGTCGTTCTGTATTTTCAGCTCATCGGTAAGAAAAATCGTCCCCGATACATCAAAGACAATAGTCCTTGCCCCTTTTTGTTTCACAGCATACCTCAACGAGCCGGGATTGTTGTTGTCTTCGAGAGTCGTCACATGATAGACCTCTCCTCCACGGCCACCTACAGTATAACGGCCAAAACCTTCAGCTCCGGGGAAGGCCGGAGTCTGTGCATACAAAGCAAGCTGTAGAGAAGAAAAAAACAATAGGAGTAATACACTCACATTTTTCATGACAGTTATTTATTGATTGGTGGTGCAAAGATATAAAAAGATGTGCGTAGAAATGCCGACTTGGTTATTATTTACACAAACAACAGCCTGTTTTTACTCTGATGAGCAAAATGAAATGGAAAGAAGAACCTACTAAAAATGCTTACGAAACGACTGTACCGAGATTTTTTTCATCGCCATATAATAAAAATTTACTACCTTTACCGTGGGGAAATAAAGCCTCTACGACAAATAGTTTATCAAAAATTCTCATGTTACTGTTACGCTATCATTCCCAAAGAAATTGTCCCATCCGGCCGCACTATCGAGGCTGAATATTGTTATACAATCTAAACCGTACGATTATGCTGTCTCACGACATTGCCAACAGGCAACAAAAAATATACGAATCGCTCTACAGCAAGCACTTGCAAAGAGCTTTCATAGAAATGAAAAGGCTCACCGCTCGACTGCAAGACTGGAATAGTAACGAGGAACTTGCTACAATAGAAACCTCTTATCGCTACATGATTCAATACATGCTCGACGGTGTAAAAGACCCGGAGCGCATGCAAGTATATAATCACCTTATCGTATCGGCTTATCGCCTTACCGATGCGATATGTGAAAGGTTGCTTACCCGCGACTCCATGACACTCTATTTCGGCAAAAAAAGAGTGGCAATAACCAGTGGGAAAAGCCTTGCAAGAGTATTCTCAGAGTTAGTAGAGGCCTTGAGTACATTGTCTATTGCCGAATTTTTCCCCGGCAAAGAAGAGACCGACAAGCGTACAGAGGTCGAACGCGCAGCCTGCGACTTCTTTGACAAAGTATGGACTAACTTTCCTGCCTCGCCAGAAGATTGTGCTGCTATCTCCGAGGCTCTACAACCACAACGTGTCCCGGCTCCAATAGCTGCACTCACTGTATCTGCACTGACACTGAACCTGTTACATGCCTTCGACGAAGATAAGACCAATATTCTTATCGATACATACCTCCATCATAATAATACCGAGGTACAAATGCGGGCATTGTGCGGACTCTTCTTTGTCTTGCAACAATACCATCGTAGGCTACCCCTCTACGAAAAGCTGCACAGCCGCCTCAGTCTCCTGCTTGACGACAAACGTTTCATCATAGACATGCGCAATATCTTGGTGCAATTCATACGAAGCCGCGACACCGAAAAGATAGTGCGCAAAATCAATGAAGAGGTATTGCCGCAAATGATGAAGATAAGCCCTGCTCTCTATAAGAAAATAAAAGAAGATGATGCCTTGAATGACCTCGAATCGCTCGAACGCAATCCTGAGTGGCAAGAAATTATCGACAGCTCGGGCATCGCCGACCGACTGCAAGAAATAAACGATTTGCAAATGGAAGGTGCCGACGTCTTTATGGGTACCTTCTCACACCTAAAAGGGTTTCAATTTTTCAACGAAATAGCCAACTGGTTCCTGCCGTTTATGCAACAACACACAGCCCTCGCACCACTTTTCGGGAATAATGAGAAAAGCAAAAGTCTTGCCCAGCTGATAAGTGCATCGGAGTTTCTTTGCAACTCCGACAAATACTCCTTCTGCCTTTCACTGACACAAGTGCCCGAGGAACAACGCCGCCTATTGACTTCACAGCTCAACGAAGAAACCATCGCCATGCAAGAGATGGCAGAAAGCGACGTGTATCCCAAAGATAAAAGCCGCGAGAATACATCGAACCGCTACATACACGATCTGTACCGCTTTACAAAGCTTTTTCCCCGTCGCAACGAATTTCGTGACCTTTTCACCATATCTATCGAAGAACTTATGCAGGTTGAAGTGCTTACACCTATCATCAACGACGAACAACTGATGCGTTTGTTAGGTGAATATTTCTTCAACAACGAATACTATACCGATGCTGCATACATCTTCGTATTGCTTACCGGCAACAACTTCACAGACAGCGAGCTATACCAGAAAACGGGATATTGTTTCCAATCGACCGACAATTATGAGGTAGCGCTTGAATACTACCTGAAAGCCGACCTCATAAAGCCCGACCACCTGTGGACTTTGAGGCACATTGCCACCTGCTACCGCTACATGAAGAAAACCGACCGTGCCCTGGAGTATTTTTTACGTGCCGACAAGATAGCGCCCGACAACCTGTCAGTCAACCTCAACATCGGGCACTGCTATTTAGAGCTGAAACAATACGACAAGGCGCTGCAATACTACTTCAAGGTAAACTATCTCGATGCCAAGGGTACCAAAGCCCGACGCCCCATTGCATGGTGTTCATTCCTCATCAACAAGAAAGAACAGGCATGGCACTACTATACTAAAATACTCAATGACCAGCCCAATGCGCAAGACTTTCTCAATGCAGGGCATGTGGCATTCGCAATGGGCGATATCAAAAAAGCCCTCGAGCTCTATCTCTCCAGCATAAAGACCGACGGAGGCAATACAGAGCGTTTCGCTCAAAGTTTCGAGCAAGACATTCCCGACTTACTACATGCCGGGGTGTCGGCCGACGACGTTCCTATCTTATACGACCAGGTTTTATACCAAGCCGGCGAAAATAAGGAAGAGAAGTCATAGCAAATTATAACATTGCAGGCCTACAGAAACATTCTTCTTTTATACGATAACGAAAGGCAAAAGGCTGCAATTCTCTACACCCGTTAGTTATAGAACAGATATATGGCGCATCCTCCCGGATGCGCCATATAACTTCTTTACTAATAAGACTATATGAGAATTAACTGTTTACATTTTTATCGTTCAGCGATAGCATCACAGCAGGCAACGTTACAAGCACTGCTGTGATACTTATCACATCCAGAGGGCAACACCGTGCAATTAACGGCCTCCCGTCATGCCGCCTTGTGTGCCGCCACCAGTCATACCGCCTTGCGAACCACCCTCCATAACGTCATTGTTGACAATACTGCGGTTGGTCTTTTTCACTTGCGCGTCAAGTTTACCAAATGTAAACGTAACACTGAGCTGCACGTTACGGGCTATATTACCACCCTCTGAGATAGTCTTAAACCCGTCGCCATACGTTATGTTGGTAAAGCGATTGTAGCGGTTGAAGAGATTATTGCCCGAGAGGGTAATCTTCAATTTATCATTGAAGAAGCGCTGCGTAATACCCAATCCGTAGTAATACCACGGCAATGTTCCTCTGTTTTGCAGGCCTACCCACGGACTGCCCACACCGCCATTGAAGCTTATCGTACCGCTTTTCCATGCCGTCCATTGCATTCCGAGGCTTGCATGAGCCTGCCAACCATCGTTCTCGAGTTGCAACGAGGGAGCTTTATATATGACATACCGGGCACTCATATTGCTATAATAGCTAAACTTGGGCGAAAGCTGTCCCGATATGTACATTGACATACCGTGCGACTGTGTTCTGCCTATATTGTCGAAAGTACTGTGTATAGTACCGGTAGAGGCCTCGACAAAATCGTATGACTCGATGCTGTTGTTGGTAATACGGCTGTTCCACTCCATGTTGAGATTGAAAACGCCTTTGAAGAGCGAGTATGCCGCCGATATAGAGTGCGACACCTCGGGACGCAAGTCGGGGTTACCATACTCTACCTGCATCGTACCCACCCACCGCTCATAGGGCGAGAGATAACTGATGCCGGGGCGGTTGATACGCTGTGTATACGACAGACGCAGACTCTGCATAGGGTCGATATTGTAATTCAACGATACGTAGGGCACGAAATTGCCATAAGGCTTGCCAAAGTCGACCCGTGTGCCGGCTTTTTCGAGCATGGCATCGGTCCAGGTCTCCTCGTAGCGGCCTCCGGCGCGTGCGCCCCAGTTACCGGCATTGAAGGCATAACCGGTATATACGGCCAAGATTTGTTGCGTATAGTTGAGCGTCTGTTGCTGGTTCATCGACTGCCACAGGCCGCCATTGAGCATCATATAGTCGTCGTTGCTGTAATTGAGACGTCCTATATATTTCACACCCCCTTCTATCGAATGCTTCTCATTGATGGGATTTACATAATCAATCTGCACCGTATGCTCTTGCGCATAGGAGCTATTCTCGTTGCGTTGTCCTTCATAGGGAGCATTGAAAGAATCATCGTCCAATATGATAGAGTCGCTATACGCTCCGCCATTGGGATTGTACTCGTAGCGATACGATGCCACAAGTGTATGCCCGGGCTTGCCGAAAGTATGCTGATAGTCGAGGTTGGCAGCCACACCGCCAAACATGCCGCCTTGGTACAAGTGGTCGATATAGCGCGAAACAACCTTACCATCCGACGCATACGAATCATTAATAAGATTACCGTCTGCACCAAAGTTCCCTATATTGCCCGTCACTCCCAACGTAAAAAGATTGAGCGAATCGAGCTCGAAACTGCTCTCGAAACTCAAGAAATGGTATTGTCCATTGATATTAAGGTCTTCGCCGGTATACATCTTCGTAAGGTACATATCGGGATTGTTATAGTTATAGTTCTCGGCGTTCAGATATTGCCCCGACACGAAACGGCCTCCACTGTAATTGAGCGAAGCTGTAAACCGCTTGTACTGTGTTGCTAAATAGATGTTACCGCCAAACGAGCCCATGATGTCGCCGTAGCCTGTCACCGACCCGGTAAGGCCTTCCAACTTCTCGCGTGTTGTGACAATGTTGATAATACCTCCTACGCCCTCGGCATCGTAACGGCTCGACGGGTTGGTAATTACCTGTATGTCTTTCACGCTGCTGGCCGGCATACTCTTCATCACCTCTTTAAGATTATTCTTCATCATGACCGACTCTTTACCGTTGACCAACACCTTGAAATCGCTCGAACCGTTAAGTTGTACATTATCCTCAGCATCTACAGTTACCATGGGCACCTTACGCATCATGTCTATGAGCATTTTGTTGTCGGCCTCGGGGTCGGCACTGACGTCGTATGTTATCTTCTCGGCATCACTCTTTATAATAGGTTTCTGAGCCTCTACGACCACCTCGTCCAGCTCGGTATCGGCACTAAGAGTCAGTGTACCCAAGTCATAAGTTGCAGACGCAGGAACTGTAATTTCCTGATTGAATGGCGCATAACCGATAGAAGTCACCGTAAGGAGATACTTTTTGCCTCGGTCGAGCTCTATCGTAAATGCACCATCGACATTGGCTGCAACGCGACGCACCACCTTATCACCTTGCGAGGCGCTCATCGTTGCATAAGGAATTGTTTCGCCTGTCACGTCAGCGACTACGCCTTTTACTTTGCATACTTGTTGTGCGGTGGCATATGCCATACAACTTATGCCGAACAATAGGATAACAAAAAAACGTTTCATATTCATTGATTGCTTCTGCCTACTCCACACGCTCTATAGTCTGTAATATATGAGCATAAAGGAGTATAGCTGTTTTTATCTTTTCTATAAATTGTTATGGTGTCTGTTAGTTCACTTTTATACCTCCTACTCCGATTGAGACCTTGTCACTGCCGGATTTTACCTGCACACCAGCAGGCGATACTTTCACGGTATCGGTTCCCGACGAGACAAAAACCTTTGATGGTGTAATATTTACTTTATCACTACCGCTCTCAACATGTACTCCATCTTTCGAGACATTTACTATTTCACCGTTTTTACCTTTGACAGCACAGTAGGCTGTAGAATCCGAAACATTAGAATCGTCAAAGACAACATTCTCCACTTCTTCATTTATACGGCTTACAAACACACTATTTTTAGAATAGAATTTATTCTGTGTAGCCTTGTTCCATGTAGCCACACCGACATTGCAATCGGCAGCATTAATGCGTACACAATCGCCGGAAACGGCAATAGCGCCCAAATTTGAAGAATCGATGTCGATGGTCTTGTTCTGACCGTTAATATTGGCAGCACCTATGTTACTATCGACAATGTTTATGGAACTATATGACACACTGTCGATGCTCAACAGCATACCTACGTTGCTATCAGCTATACTCAACTCGCCAGCCGTTGCCACTTGAAACCTCTCCAGATTGGCATCTTTCACTTTTACACTCACTGCCGACGACTGATTATGCAACTTTATCGATGATTTGTCAGGCAGATTTATTGCTATGGGACAGGGCGTAGTTTCGTTGGTGTGGAGCGTATCTATGTCGATATATATCGTATCGGAACTTATTACCGTAGCAATACCACCGCAATCCGATTGTACATTAACCGACGAGAATATTCCACGATTCTCCTTATCGGTAGTGATGTCTAAACTTACGGCGTGAGTCTGCACCGAATCATTGACAACAACGACATAACCCCGAGGAGCAGCTTCACTTGCTGCAAGTTCTTTTACATCAGAGGTAAAGCCGCTAAATATAACAGCAATAAAAATCACAGGTACTATGATGGCAAGTACTAATATTATGATAATAATTATGGTAGAACGTTTCATTGTATTCTTTATTTATAGTGGTTTTATACTATTTGATATCAGCTGCATCGTCATCGACATGCAACGATGAAATTTTATACTCATTGTAACGCCGGTCTATCTCGTCGATAGAGATACCCAACGTATACAAGCGATTGAAAAACAAGGGCAGCTCATCTTCAAAAAATCTTACACGGCGCATCTCGCGAATGCGGTTTTTCCCATCGGGAGAGACATAGTATCCTATACCGCGCTTATTGAAAATAATTTCATGCTGCTGCAACCATTCGTAAGAGCGTACTACCGTATTGGCATTTACTTCTACCATAGCGGCATACTCACGTATCGATGGGATACGCTCACCGGGCGGAAATTTATTAGCCAATATCTCATCGCAGATACGTTCGGCAATTTGCAAATATATACTTTGACTATCACGAAATTTCATAGTTTTTATCGTTTTGTTTCATTTACTTCAAGTTCTGTGATACGCAAATATGCTACCACCAAATATCCGAGAGTAAACAAGATGGAGCCAATACACCAGAAAGTAACAAATACATTCTCTATATCGTATTTACTCGGCAACAACGCAGACGTATCTTGTGTATAACTGATGCTGCTAAGAGCACTAATTACATCGGTTTGTACCGTAAAAGCCATGGCACATATCGAAATCGCTATAAATGCTGCAACGCCTATAATGACATTTATTGCCGTAGTTTTCAAGAAGGTATTACGCGTCCAGATGGTAGCTCCCAACAGATAAAACGAAGCGGAGCCATAATATGAGAGACAGAACCAAGGCAATATGTCGCTATTGATAGAAACAGCATAGAAGGGAACATTCCATTGCGGTGGCGTGAGAGTAAACAACGCTATGAGAAACATGGCTACATATTGCGCTACAAACAATGCTACAATATACAATAGCGGTACGGCTATAAAGAGGTAAAGTACCGATACCAACATCTTCTCAAACTGCGACGCCGGCACAAGCAAGAATCTTATCTTCATAGAACGAGGCTCTATATTGTTAGAGAAGCGACTCGCCTCAACCATCGCCACAATAAACAGAACGGATGTCATCAAAAAGAAATCTATCGACTGTCCTCCTAATGCCATGAAGACAGCCAAGACACAGGTTATTACTACATACATCAGCAAGCAATGTTTGCCTTTTTGCGAAATAAACCGCATAGCATATGCACCAAAACGAGCGGGAGAAAATATCTGATTCATTTTATTCTATGATTAATAAGGTTATACAAATTGGTTGGTTACTGTATCAGGATTAGTGATAAGGGCATTGAAGAGAACTTCAAGGTCGACCGGTGTCTCTACGCCCGTTACATTGGGTCGCACACCCACAAAACCGGCAGGCGTAAAAGCCGAATAGATACAGCCGTCGAGTTCCTCCTTATCGGTGGTATTGATAAACTCAAGCTTTTCGGCAATGCGCATCGTGCTCTCATTGAGCAGCATCGAGTGGTTGTGCAGGATAAGGACGCGGTCTATCATGCTCTCCAAGTCGCGCACTTGATGCGTAGAAATAACAATGCTGCGCTCGTCGTTCATACCCAAGGCGATGGCTTTGCGGAATTGACTCTTCGATGGAATATCCATACCGTTGGTAGGCTCGTCCATAAAAAGCAACGCGGTATTAGTTGCAAGAGCAAAGCTTACAAGATATTTCTTTTTCTGTCCCATAGAGACGCGTTGCATATTCTTGATCGGTTCAAGGTCAAAAATATTCATATAACGGTCAAAGTCTTCACGGCTAAAGCGAGGATAGAAGACGGCATTGCGTTTGATAAACTCGTCGACCGACGTAGCAGGTACGTCATATTCCTCGGGCAACAAATAGAGTTGCTCAAGCGTCTTGGGCAAGCGCTTGCGAGGCTCTACGCCATCGATATAGATGCGTCCTATCTTAGGGAACATCAATCCTGTCATAAGATACAACAGAGTCGATTTTCCGCTACCGTTCTTACCCAACAGTCCGTACACGCCGCCAGGCGTAATATCAAAATTCAATCTATTCAATAAATACTCATTTCGTTTATACGAAAAGGTCATTTCTTCTACTTTCAACATATCTATCTTATTTTGAGATTTTATATATTTTCATTCATGCAAAAACTTTCTATACCATTGACACAAGCGAGGTCATGGTTTTGCCCGATAGTCGGGGCAATCAATTCATTGCAATAACTGCTTGCAACAACATACTCCTTATCGGCAACAACATCTTCGCGACGACCAGATTCATCACCTGTCAAAGCTGCAAGTAGGTTGCAGATTGAAGCAATCAATACAATTATACTCTTCATTACCATAACCTTACGTTTTATTATGTTAGTGTATTAGTTAAATAGTACACTGCAAAGGTATACATTCTTTTTTATCCACCAAAAAAAATCGATATTTTTTTTCTCCAATTTGTTATTTTCATAACCAATTACTATTTTTACCCCGTGATTGCATGAAGACAATCACAGTAATAAATAAACAATTAATACATTACCGAATTAACAAAAACACCTGAAAATGAGCGAAGAAAACGACATGTTCGACTATGACGACGACGCAGCGGTGGCATACATACGCCCGCGTTTGCCGCAAGAAATTCAAAACAAATACACCAACAACGAAATAATATATATCGGCGACATCATATACGACTTTTACGAGAAAAAAGGGTTCTTCGACGAATCGGAAGAAGATGCCCCTGAGCTGGACGTAGACGAATTAATAAGGTACGTGCGCACGAGCCTCAAAAAAGACGGTGACGCCGAGTTTGACGATGACGATGTAGAGTTTCTCGTACGCGGCGAACTCGATTACGAAGAATCATTAGGCATGTGGGAATAATGCCTATGAAGAATCGCCACACTATCATCACGCTTCTTACAACTGTCCTTTTATGCCTCTCATGCCCCAACTCAATGGCCGAGGGAGGCATAAAAGGGTGGTTTCAAGGGTTGTTTGGCCGTAACACCGAAGAGATTGGCACTACAGCCCACCCCGACCTTGCTGCACTTACTGTAGACGAGAATCTGGAAATACCGGAAATTCCTAAAAAGAAACGCGAGCAAGTACTCGACATACAACGCCAAGAGAGTAAACGACTAAAAAACATCAACGGCTATAAGGTAGAAAGCTTTCGTTATAACGAGATAATACGCATCACTATTCCGGCCGCAAAACTGTTTGCCCCCAACGATACCACTCTCGCACCTTCTGCCGATAAGCTGTTGCGCCCATTGCTGCAGTGCCTGCGCACCCCCGACTACTATCACATGTTGCTTGTAATGCACAGCGACGACACCGGAAACACGGCATACAATTACTCACTCACTACTCAACGTGTACTCGACATCTTCAATTGGTTTGAACGTAACGGTGCCGTAACCGACTTTCTGATACCCTATGCAGCCGGTAGCCTCGAGCCCCTGGTACCCAACAACTCGACAGACAACCGCTCCCGCAACCGCCGCTTGGAGATATATCTAATCCCGGGTGAGGCTATGTTTAAGTAGAAGCAAGTAGCCTCTCGAACAGATAAGAGCGATAGTATTTATCGAAAAACAATATTTTTTTATTGACTTTCTTGGTTTACTCAAAACCATTCTTTACCTTTGTTCCCGCGGGAATGTACCACCATACCGTTGGAACTAAGGTATAAGAGAGATAATAACACAACTAATAAAACAAGCGTTATGAAAAAATTTTTCACCACAACGTTTGCCTGCGTATTGGGAACTCTCATAGCGGGCATGATACTCATATTGATAGGCGTATTTTCACTAACGGGCTTCATCGCAGCATCAGCAACAAGCGATACCACAACATACACGCCTCAAAAAAACACAGTTTTGAAACTTACACTTTCAGGCTCACTCAACGAACGGTATAACGACGATCCCTTACAAAATATCTTTTCACAAAGCGAGACGTCCGTTGGGCTCGACAAAATACGCCGTGCCATCAAAGTCGCAGCCGAAAATGACAATGTAACGGGCATATACATCGACGCTCGCGGTATAGCTAAAATGACGGCTTCGAGCGAAGAGATACGCCGCCTCCTTACCAACTTCAAAGAAGAAACCGGCAAATGGATATATGCTTATGCCGACAACTATACCCAAAGCGACTACCTCATCGCTTCGGTTGCCGATACTGTAGTACTTAATAACATCGGTACGGTAGATATACACGGATTGGGCGGCTTGCAGATGTTCTTTCCCGGACTTCTTAATAAAGTAGGAGTTGAATTTCAGATTTTCCGTGTAGGTACTTATAAATCGGCCGTCGAGCCCTATATCTGCGAAAAAATGAGCGATGCCAATCGCGAACAAACCATGGCATACCTCAACGCTACATGGGACTACTACACAGACGCCATCACCACTTCACGCGGCTTTTCACCCGAATACTTCAATGCCATCGCCGACTCCATCACAGCATTGCGAAAAGGCGATGAGATGCTGGCCATGAACCTCGTAGATACGCTGATGTATCGTCCGCAATTCGACGAATGGCTCAAAACCAAAGTTGGTATCGAGAAGGACAAAGATATCAACTTTGCATCGGTAGAAGAGCTCGCATCGGTTCCTGCACCCAAAAACAAATCGAAAAATGTCGTTGCACTTGTATATGCCGTAGGTGATATTACCGAAAGAGGCGGAAACGGAATCAACAGCGAAGAACTTGTTCCTGAGCTTACCAAAATACGCAAGGACAACAACGTAAAAGCTGTAGTGCTGCGCGTCAATTCACCCGGTGGCAGTGGATATGCCTCGGAACAAATATGGGCTGAAATAGAAGCTATTAAAGCAGCAGGCAAGAAAGTTATCGTATCCATGGGCGATTTGGCAGCCTCGGGTGGATATTACATATCATGCAATGCCGACCACATCTTTGCCGAGAGTACTACCCTCACAGGCTCGATAGGCGTTTTTGGCGCGATACCTACAGCCGAAAAACTGATGACCGAGAAACTCGGCCTGTCTTTCGACGAAGCTCGCACGCACAAATATGGCAACGTATTAGACGGTTCGTTTATCTACAAGAAATTCAGTCCGGGCGAGGCTCTTGCCATGCAACGTAGTGTAGAAGAGTTCTACGACCTCTTCACCCGCCGTTGTGCCGAGGGACGTGGCATGTCGCAAGACGATATCAAGAAAATTGCCGAAGGTCGTGTATGGATAGGCAAAACAGCTGTCGAATTGGGTCTTGTCGATGAACTCGGTAGTATAGACGATGCCATTTCTTATGCCGTAGAAGAGAGCGGTCTGCAAGATTATAAAGTAGCCGTATATCCTAAACAAAAAAGCTCGTTAGACCGCATCATGGAACAATTAAGTAGCCAGACGCGCTTATCTATAGCCTCCATGATATTCGGAGAAGAGCTATCCTACTTGAATACCTTGCAAGAAATAAAGAACTGGGATCCCATACAATGCCGTATGGAAAACATCGTGATAAAATAATGCCTCACGGTGTCGACATTCCCCATCTGCATCGTACCCTGATACCTCTTGCGGCCATCTACTCGGCAGTGGTAACAGTACGGAACAAACTCTTCGACTGCAAGCTCTTGCCGGTCGAAGAGTTTCCTGTTCCTGTCATCTCTGTAGGCAACCTCACAGTGGGCGGTACAGGTAAAACGCCTCACATAGAGTGGCTAACAGCATGGCTATCGCAACACTACCGCGTGGCCATACTAAGCCGTGGATACCGACGCAAAAGCCACGGATTTCTTCTTGCCGATGAGAACAGCACCGCAGCACTCATAGGCGATGAACCATACCAAATACATCGCAAATTTCCCCATGTCACAGTAGCCGTCGACGCCAACCGCCGACGCGGAATCACACGTCTGCTATCAGTAGACCCTTCCTTACAAGTCATATTACTCGACGACGCCTACCAGCACCGTTACGTGCGTCCTACATTTGCAATTGTACTAAACGACTACAATCGCCCTATATATGCCGACTACCCTCTTCCTGCCGGGCGATTGCGAGAACCTATGCAGGGGATACAACGTGCCGATGCCGTCGTCATCAGCAAATGTCCTACCCAACTCACAGCTGCACAATATGCCGAAGAGGCTGCCCAACTGCACTGCAACCCTACACGCTTATTTGCTTCGTCTATCGTCTACGGAAATCCACTACATTTTACCAGTAAGCAAACCAAGCCACTACCCAACATAGCGCCCAACGGTCATCTATTTATACTTACAGGCATAGCCAATCCTTTGCCTCTGCAAAGACACATAGAGCAATACTACCCCAACGCTACATTGCTTGCCTATCCCGACCATCATAACTTCACTCAGGCCGAAATAGACAAACTTGTATGCCGCATCAACAATGCTCCGCAACCTACCGCTATCATTACCACCGAGAAGGATGCAGCCCGCCTTTACGGCATGAATCTGCCGACAGCCATAACCGACCGATTATATGTCATCCCGCTTGTCATCTCCATGCAAGACCGCCCCGACGGACTAACACTACAACAACTCGTTACCGATGCCATTGAGAAGAAACTGAAAAGACAAGGGGAATAACTCATAAAACCGCAAAACTTCATATTCGACGCAACCTTACCGACATTCACATACCGGAAAGCAATACACTATAATAAAACTATCAAGTACGAGGTGACTTTATCGAAAAAGATTGCACAATTCGCCACAACAAAACGCCTTATATTCTACCTCTTCATCCTTCTGTTTTGCCTCCTCATCAATTACTATAAGAGCAGCTCTTCGCAAGGGTTCACGTCTGCATCCTCTTTTACAATTATCAGAAAATGACTATATTAGTACACACGAAACTAATATTTTAAGTCAAGAACAAACGGCAAATTATGGAAGCGAAAGAGAGGAGCTTGTCGAAACAGTTTCAATATACAGGAGAAAAGCTGCGCCAATATTTGCAACAAAACAACATTACATATAAAGAAGCTGCAAAAATACTGGACATCGACAAGAACACAGTGGGGAAAGCCGTAAGAGGAGGCAACCTCAACGTTGACATTCTGCTGCACATCTGCAATGTTTTTCAAATGGATGTGACCGACTTTTTCTGCTGCGAAATAACAGAAGAAAGCGGCAAGACCATAAACTATTATATTAGTTCCGAATTTATCAAAGATGCGAACGATAGCGTAGCAGAAGAAGATTTTAATTATAAAAAATCTAAAAATTACGATGATATTGAACATTATGCAAACGATATGTTTCAAGATGTCGACCATGCCCTTATATCGTTAGATGAAGCATACAGCGAATGCCGCGAAAAACTGGAGTCCTTATTTAAGGTGACGCTACAGAAAAAAGCAGAAACTGAAAATATGTAAAAACATACTTTCCAGCTTATTCGCATAAGTCATACGTATTTTTACCGGTCAAGTGGCATTGTCTCTCTTTGCCATTTTTCGGCATAATGAGAGAACATCTATATAGCACCGTAATATTCAAATTTCAAATAAAAAAACAGAGACGGGCAAGGATTACCACTTTTATCTCTGCTTCTGAAATATACTCTACTATTTCGTCACACTTGCGTCACGCAACAACCATTTCACAGGTTACTGCGTGACGCAAACTCATCATAAGGAAAATTGTCTCAAGAATATCACACCGGGTCTATTTTATGGTAAGCATTTCTACAGGTTGCCGTTGCACTTCATCGAGTGGCTTACTTGTATAAGCTACACGTGCAAAATCGATTGTAGAGCAATCAATGCAACGGATATTGAAGTTGTAAGCCGTGCGATAATAAATGCGACGGTTAGTCATATCGGTCACTGTAGTCCATTGTGTAGCCGCAGGTATATCGGGAGCCTTTCCAATGGGGTGTTCTATACCTATGGGCACATCAAAGTTATTGAGTATATGGAAAGACTGTGTCATGGCATCAAAAGCAGTCTTGGGCACCGGTGCCGTATTAGCATAGAAAGCAGCCCGTACAAAACGTGACGGAGGTGTCACGTCACCCGGAATACCGAGGAACCCCGAACCGGCTCCAAAAGGTGCAAGCTCTACGCCGCCTAATTGCTGTGGATTAGCCGAGCCAGGATACAGATTGACATAGTTATTGAGATTTGTCACCTGCCACTCGAAACCGGGCGAGTTGGTAAGCACACCTATCTTGTTTTCGTAGAAATGCGGCTCTCCGTCTATATATTCAAGTACATATTGTTTGCCACTTGGATCGGCTATGCGCCAATGCACCGTAGAAGCGTTGGGATATAGCCCTACGACTTTAATGGTAGGTATGGCAGCCATCACCTCATCGACGGTGGCAAACTGCGATAACATCCATGCAACCAACTGTAAGTCAGCAATAGTAATATCGTTACTCGACGCATCATAGGCTTCATATTCACCGTAACCGGGGAAATAGAAAAGACCGGCCGAGAGACCTTTTTCATTGATACCTTCGGCTATAAAGGCCGGCTCTACCACACTGAGTCCTACCAATCCATAGCGGGCTACCACCTTTGCACCATTATGCCCCGAGGGAGTAAACGATTGCCAACGATAACCACGCGGAGCTACTACATAATCGCTTTTAAGGGCACTCTCTCCCCACTCTATCGTACGCCCTACCACGTGGCTGCCATCGGCAGCATGTAGTGTAATGCCGGTGCATGCTCGAGCGTCGAAACTACCAAACGACAATGCAAGAAGTACCGAAAATAAAAAAATTGTTTGTTTCATACAAAAAAGCATTTAGGATATAAATGTAAACAAAAATTCCTGAATTTGGTTCTTTTTCTCGTCAGAAAGTTTTACTTTTGAAGTCGTTTAAAGCCGATTGATATGAATGAGGGTTATTTTTTTACAGAAACTGAATGGTCAGAGTTTCGCGCGTGCTATAGACATTTGGTAGATATCACCCGCGAGACTTTTACTTATGACGACCGCAGGCAGGTAAGCAAGCTGATAAAAGAGGCTGCTACTGTCGGCGCATATCCTCGCGACGAAAAAGAACTCAACCTTTTGCTACGCAACATTAATACGGCTTTTATTCTGTGTGAAAAGATAGGGCAAGAACGCAATATGCTCATATCTGTGCTTATCTACCCTATTGTAGCCCAACACCACTCTACCATAGAAGATATTGAAAAGCAATTTGGTGCCGATACGGCCAAAATCATTCGTGGACTCACCAAGGCCAACAGCTTGTACGAAAAGCACGCAGCCATAAGCAATGAGAACTTCAAGAAATTATTGCTCTCGTTTGCCGAGGACATCCGCGTTATCTTCATCATGATAGCCGACCGCCTAAGCCTGATGCGTATGATAAACCACCATCCCGACGAAGATTTTCGACGCGAAGTGGCAACCGAGGTATCATACTTATATGCTCCATTATCGCACCGGCTGGGATTGTATAAGATAAAATCGGAATTGGAAGACCTCTCCCTCAAATACACCAACCGTCCTACATACGACCTCATTGCACACGAACTGAATGCCAAGAAGAAATATCGTGATGAGTATATCGCAGCCTTTATAAAACCGGTAAAAGAACGCTTGGAAGAGGAAGGCCTCCATTTTGAGATAAAGGGCCGAACAAAATCTATCTATTCCATTTGGAACAAAATGAAGAAACAACAGATAGATGTAGAAGGCATATACGACCTTTTTGCCATCCGTGTCATCCTCGACAGCGAGGGAAAGCAGGAAATAGGCGATTGTTGGCGAGCATTCTCTATCATCACCAACATGTACATGCCCAACCCCGCCCGTATGAAAGATTGGCTCTCGATACCCAAAAGCAACGGTTACGAATCGCTGCACATCACGGTTCTTGGGCCTGACAAAAAGTGGGTGGAGGTACAGATACGAACCCGCCGAATGGACGAGGTGGCCGAACGTGGTATTGCTGCCCACTGGAAATACAAAGGCATCAAGAGCGAGAACAACCTCGACGAGATGATGAACAGTGTGCGCGAGATATTAGAGTCGGAAAGTGACGATTCGTTAGAGCAAATCAAAGACTTCCGTATGGATATTTACGATAAGGAGGTCTTCGTATTCTCGCCCAAGGGCGACCTATACAAACTCCCATACGGCTCTACGTTGCTCGACTTTGCATTCCTTATCCACTCTAAGATAGGCTGTACCTGTACCGGTGGACGGGTCAATGGGAAAAACAAGACCATCAGATATGTATTGAAAAGCGGCGACACCATAGAGGTCATCACATCGGCCAACCAGAAGCCCAAGCAAGACTGGCTCAATATTGCTTTCTCGGCCAAGACCCGTACCAAAATAAAGCAAGCTCTCAACGAAATTGCCAACAAAAGTGCCGAAATTGGCAAAGAGATGCTCATGCGACGCTTCAAAAACCGCAAAATAGAGATTGACGAAGCCTTGCTTATGCGCCTCATCAAAAAGATGGGGTATAAAACGGTTACCGACTTTTATGTAAAAATCGGTGAAGGGAAAATCAATATCAACGACGTCATAGGATTGTACGTCAACTGTTATGAGCGTGACAACCAAGAAAATACCGAGACACGTACTGCCGAAGAGTATGAAATGGCGCCTACCGATAACAAACGTGTAGACGACGAACTGGTGATAGGAGGTAATGTAAAAGGTGTGAACTACAAGCTTGCCAAATGCTGTACGCCTGTCTTCGGCGATGATATATTCGGATTCATCTCTACCGAAGGCTCTATCAAGATACACCGCAACGACTGCCCCAATGCAGCACACATCAAGGAACGATATGGCTACCGCGTCATCAATGCACGATGGGCTGGAAAAACGGGCACACAATACACTGCTACACTACGTGTGGTAGGGCAAGACGACATAGGTATTGTAACCAACATATCGTCTATTATCAACAAAGAGAAGAACGTATCATTGCGAAGCATTGCCATCGACTCTGAAGACGGCTTGTTCCAAGGGCACATCTCGGTACTTATCGACGACATTTCGACACTCAATAGCCTCATCAAAAAGCTAAAGACCATAAAAGGAGTGAAAGGCGTTGAAAGAGGCAACATATAAGGAATATACATAACCACATATCGTATGAAAAACGGATGTTTACTGATACTCGTAACTTTGCTGGCCTCGGCTTGCACAAGTGATGAGAAAAAAGCAGAACAATTGTATGCACAAGCCGAAAGTTACTACAACGAAGGTAACTACTATGCCGCCAAAATATGGATAGACAGCATAGAGGCAAGCTACCCCAAGGCTTTCGATGCTATCAGAGATGGTATGGTGCTGCAATGTCGCATCAACCAGAAGGTGTATGAGCATGACCTGCTGACTACCGACAGCCTCTACAACATGGCCAAGAAAGAACTTGATGCATTGAAACCGCTCTTCGAGTTGTCGCGCGAAAGCGAATACCAAACCGAGCGCAACTACGTGTACAAGAAAAGCCGTCCGGGACAAGCCATCACCGGCAGCGGCCTGCGCGCACAGGTTACCGAGAGTGGCGAGTTTAGGCTCATAAGTATCTACAATGGCAACAAAGGCATAAACCACACCGGCATACGGGTGAAGAGACCCGACGGCAGCTACTGCGAAACAGCGGCGATAGCCTACGACGGCGCACGCAACTACCGCTTTACCGACGACGGGAAAAGCACCGAAATGATAACATACAACAAGTCGCAGTGCCACGAGGTTGCCGAGCTTATCGCACTGTCGAACGACAAGAAACTCACCGTACAGTTTACCGGCGGGAGCAACTACTCCATTCCGCTCGACAAAAACGCCCGACTCGCCATTGCCGAGACATACCGGCTGTCACAAGCGCTCGCAACGGTAGACTCCCTGTCAAAACGCCGCGAGTATGGCATAAAACAACTCGAACTGGCCGACGCACAACTGATGAAACTGGAAAGCGCGCGTCAGGAGAGCGAGCCGTAAATAATACATTCTCAATATGAAGGACCACGTTATTCCGGAAAATCGTTGTAGACACGGACATTTAACTGCAGGATTGATGATGCGGCTAAAATGCTCTGTAAGCAATTATATCACTAAAAATGAATGGTTTTATATCGGGATAACAAACCGGCCATATCGAAGAAGTATTGAACATGAATGGCGCAACCATGAGCGAATGATACTCTTATACCGCACTACTTCAGAATCGTATGTGAGATCACTTGAAAGAGATTTTGTTAATCTGTATAAAACCGATCCTAAGTACAACGAAAAGATGGCTAATGCCACAGGTGGTGGCGGTGGCGCTTATGGGGAAGACATGCATTATTTGTACATATTGTTATAGGCTCAGAAACTGGAAATAACTTACATGAGAAAATAACACGATGGGTATTTTTGATTCATTATTTGGACGACCTCGTCACAGCGAATTTGAAATTAAGGTAAAGGCTTGGACTGCAGTACAAGCATATCAGAAAAAGAATTTTTCTTTCGCCGCAAAGTTATTCGCTGAATATTTTTCGATGAAGGGCTATGGCTTCTTTCCTGAACTGGATGCTGACGATTATCGAATGTATTTTAATTTGATGTTGAGCCAATTTTATGCTCAAATGTATGAGGATACAATCGCAACTTGTAAGAAAATCCAAATAATCAAACCACATTCTGGAGATTCGTTCGCTTTTCAGGCTTTGTCTGAAAAGGCACTCGGAAATATCGTTGAAGCTAATAAACTCTGGACTAGAGCGTCAATAAATGGGTGCGAGTTAACAGAGCATTTCCCTGATATAGACGATGTTGTTATGGTAGGATATAATAACTAATAAATACGACAATTATGATTGATTTATCTAATGATTTTGCAGAAGGCGTTTCAAAAATTCAAACTTGGCGCAATCGTTACAATTCTAAAGAATACCCTCACAAGATACTAATTAACATTATGTATCGAGCATACACTACAAATATGGTATGGGATGAATTTGAATCAGGAATGATGCCGAAGTTCTCATCTTTTCAAGAATCTGTCGTCTATGTAGTAAAGCGATATGGCACACTGGCTGTGGAAAAAGTAAATTCCAATTTGCTGAATTGGTTACAGAACAATCCGGGAAAATGGGTTGGTAACTGTTGCTATCAGTTTATGGAAGAAGTTGCCACCGATGCGGAAAAAAGCAGAAAGAACTTAGATATGATGGAGAAATCATATTTGCATCATTTGTTGAATGATAAGATGGTGTTGTATTTTATCGCAATGCGTCAAGCCGGTGAAACAGAGGCAAAGGCTATTGAAAGGCTGACAAATTTTCAAGTTGAAATGACTGCTAAGCTTGATTATGGTTCAACAAAAAGAATGTTCGCAGAATTAATCACTGAGAGATTCTTAGAAAACAAAGGCATTAAAATAATGTAATGTTAGATAAAGAAGAATATCAAAGACTCGCGGATTTTATTTTATCTTTTCCGGAGATGGATGACTTTATTGAGGAACATCCGGACATACAACGTCTGGATATTCTTCTGAACGAATATGCGCAGTTTGCAAGTCAGCAGTATTATTACTCCGATGATTTAAGAATATCTATCCAGATAGCCAAGGAAAAGTTTTCAGAATTTGTTGAACAATCCCATCTCGGAATTCATTCGATTAATAAAACCAAATGCATTGACGATGCGTCAATTATTTGTACATTCCATAATGAGGCATACGGTGACAAAAAACCAGAGTATCTTTTTAAGAAAGCAGATGTACAGCATTATCGGACAATAACCGAAAAGATTGCATATCAAAAGGTTGACTTCTCTCCGTTAGTTGAAAAATATATTTCGCACTATCATCCATATGTTAATATGGAGATTGCATCTGCTTTCATTAATGCAAAACAGTATGACATAGGGCTTCCTTTTTTGCAAAAGGTTCTCTCGTATGTCTTCAATTATCCAAATATCTATTGGGATAATCCTACGGCGCTATACAGTTGCGCTGAAGGAATACATATGATGCAGTACCTTCTCGGACGAGCAGGGATGGATGCATTGGATTATATTATTCCTGACTCGAAATACCGATTATTGCAACTAGCATATCTGTATATTTCAAGGGCAATATATATGTGTGACGAAGACATTGCGTCACATGGTAAGTGGGATGGTGAGCATATTCCGGCAGGCCTGATTAATAAATTGAATTTTTTGTCGATCAGAGCTAATTTAGTATATGATTATCGCACAGAATTCAGTGTGATATTTGGTATTGGCATTAACCCAGACATTCAATACATCGCAGATAAGGCAACGGCATCAAGTATTGCTGACCGATATGGTTTATCAATCATATTTGAGGAATGCTTCAAAGATGCGATGAAGATGTATCGTTATGGCTCTTTGATTCCGAATGATACTGGTGGCTATGTGGATATTGAAGATGCGACTTTCGGTGAACTTATCGAAAGAGGAAACATTAGAAGTGAAGATCTTGCTAATCAGCTTTTAAAATTATATCGGGAATCCTATTTTGTCCTGGGCGAATCAGAACTTGCTGAGTGTATATGGTTTATTAAAGATAAACTGTGTTATTCGGTTTCAGAAGCGCTTCGCTTCAAGGAAAAGAGAATATCAGAATATAAACGATGGCATGAGGAGTGGGTACAGTCACTCATTTCAAGGTCATCGCAAGCTGGTAATGCTTTTGTCAATGCACTATCGATCAAAAAATCGTTCGCCTCTCATATCAAGCAAACTCTAGCACAAAACAACATTACTTGCTTGTATCACTTTACCGATAGAGCAAACCTTGAATCAATTATAAAAAATGGTGGATTGTATTCTTGGAAGTATTTGGAAGAACACGATATATCAATCCCAAAACAGGGAGGAAATCTTGATTCGAAAGCAAATGATCAGAAATTTGGATTGGAGGATTATGTGAGGTTAAGTTTTTGCGACGATCATCCAATGATGTGGCGATTGAAATGCGCGGGCTACAATCTGGTGCTTCTTAAGATTAAAGTTGATGTTGCATGGGCCAAAGATACATTGTTCTCAGACATTAATGCTACTGCTCATAATCATCGCCATGGAGATGATATCGAGACTTTTAATTCGATAGATTTCAATGCTGTTAAACAGCATTATTTGAACAAAAGTTCTGCAATGTTCGGTCCTCATCAAGCTGAAGTAATGGTGAAAACCTGTATTCCGTTAGAATACATCCTCAATATTGACAATCCAATAATTCGTTAATTATGATATATGTCGTTAATAAAAAAAGAAAGGATGAAAGCATCAAGAAAGAATTTCCTAATGCTGATATTCTCGATTTGACTTCTAAATCTGAATATGCTAAAGTCCTTAGCCCATTTTATCCGCATGGAAATATCCCAATTCCATTTACGGAAGGATTAACGGCAACCTGTGTAGAGGCTGTTTGGCAAGGATTGAAGGTGTTTGAGACTTATGGCGTGGATTTTAATACTTTCCGTAACGACACAATGCAGAATCTAAAACGGACAGTACGAAAATATGGGGCTCCTAAGGGTCACTTAAAAGGCGCATTTGGAAATGAACTTTTGAACTACTTCGACGCAAGAATGTTAATCTATTTGCCTACTTATAAATATGTACTTGATAATGTGCCTCGTGTCCAACACATTTTAAAGCGTATCAAAGAGAGGTCAATTGATCATGATTTAGTTTTCTTGGATTATAATACCAATACTGATGTAAGAGATATTTCTCAGCCGCTTTCCCATGCGGGACTTGTAAAACTGTACATAGAGGATAGGTATCCAGAGTATGATCCGTCAATTAGACCAATGACTAAAGAAGAAGTAGAGGATAAAAGGCAACGTCAAAAAGAAGAAAAAAAGGCTAGAACTACAAAACATAAAAGAAATTCATCGACAGATACGTAAATCCCGCTATACACTGTCACCGGCCAACGAATGCCGTAACCCTCTCCCCTCTCCAATAAGCTGTAAAAAACTCAGGGCGATGTGCCACCTATTTAAGGAGGCACATCGCCCTCTCTTTGAAGGGTCAATACCTGCTTACTTGGCAGCAATAACCTCTATTTCTACCAATACACCCTTGGGCAGGTCGCGCACGGCAAAGGCAGCACGAGCCGGGAAAGCCTTGCAGCCCTCGAATTGTTGCGCATACACCTCGTTCATAGGGCCAAAATGAGCAATATCGGCAAGGAGAACCGTTGTTTTCACAACATTATCCATTGTATAGCCGGCTTCGGCAAGAATAGCCTTGATATTGGCAAACGATTGAGCCGTTTGAGCGACAATACCCTCAGGTATTTCACCCGTAGCAGGTATAACGGGAATTTGACCCGAGATGAAGAGTATGTTTCCTGTTTCGATAGCCTGGCTGTAAGGACCTATGGCAGCCGGAGCATTGGTTGTAGCAATTACTTTTTTCATAGTCGTTAATATTTAATGGTTAGTAATGTGTTTTTCGGCAATAAGCGCAGGCAATGGCATGTCGGCAACAAGTACCTTATCGGCCTGACGATAATATAAAGCATCCATTTCGTCAAAAAGACTATGGTCTATCACTTTGTCGCTAATAGACGACACAAAACCCGAGCAACCGTGCTCGTTGAGCCGCCGCAAAAGGGTACCTACAGTAAGTTCGGCACTATCGACAGTAGCAATGTAGGCATAGTCATCGTTAGTAGGCGTAGGCAACAGCAGGCCGGTATCTACAAGCTCATCTATGGCACGCGCCACCAGTTGTATAGGCAAGTCGTACTGTTGCGAAAGTCGAAACTTGGTAAGCGGCGGTAGCCCCTCGCGCCGGCGACTCTCTATAATGGTCATAATGATAAGCACTACATACTCATAGTAGCGACGCGATATATTCTTTATCTCTTTCTCAAACTCAAAATTAAACACATTTTGCGACGAGTACGACAGCACTACACCAAAAAGACATATCAACCACGACAGTTGCACCCACAACATGAGCAATGGCAGGAATGCAAAACTACCATATATGGCATTATAGCGCGACACCCATATCTGCCCGGCAATATATAATGCCTGAAAAAGGTTAAACGCCGTACCACATATCACGGCCGAAACCGCCGCATGCTTAAACTGCACCTTCGTATTGGGCAAGAAGATATATAACGCCATAAAGAAGAGCCACGAAAGCACATACGACGATGCCTGCATGATATGATGCAACCATGGCGATACCAACGGCATCTCCTCGAGTATAGCAGCGACAAAGATAGACATACCGTTAGCCGCAACGAGCAACACCGGCAAAAGTATAAACATGGCCATATAGTCGGTCACCTGCCGCGACAACTTGCGATTGGGCACATTCCACAAGTCATTAAAAGTCTTCTCTATTGTACCCAGCAGACTTATCATCGTCCACAACAGCAAGATGATACCAACACCCACAAACACACCATCTTTCATATGTGTCATGTATGCCTCTACAAAAGTATAAGCATGCGACAAAGCCTCGCGCTGAGCGGGAAAAGCATCGAAGAGCTGACTGTAAATAATTGATTGGAAACCAAATCCCTTTCCTATGGCAAAGAGCAAAGCCAAAGCTGGTACAATAGCCAGTAACGTTTGATAGGTAAGCGCAGCAGCCTTCTGCTGTAAACGTTCGTCGAGAAAACAGCGCACCGAAAGGTTGAGCGTCTTTACGATGTGCACCCACACGCTGTCGCTTTTGCTTTTCCACACATCCTCGCTCACAAAGAGCCATGCACGATGCAGGGTATCAGACATTCTATTCCATAACGATGGCATACGCCGCACTATATATCTATTACCGCAGCGCGGTAGTTCTTTTCTTATAAAACAGCAAGCCTATAAGCCGGGTTCTGTGCCGCGATATTTCACGCAGTGTCTGCCATTTATCTTGGCTGCATGTCACCATGCAGCTCTTTGCGGTTTACCCCTCGGCTCGGACGGGCAGCCCTCAAACGCCGATATACATAACCTTACAACCCATAAGACGTACGGCGGAACGTGTCACCACCCCCACCCGTGGGCTCTTACCCCACCTTTTCACCCTTACCGCCGCTCTGCAGCGGCGGCGGTTATTTTCTGTTACGCTACTCTACCCTCACGGACAGCTTCTCGTTAAGAAGTATGGTGCCCTGTGTTGCCCGGACTTTCCTCACACGACCAGCGTGCGCGACAGACCGGCTTACTGTACTTGCAAAGGTAGCATAAGTATAAGATAACGCCAAATATCTCGCCGGCAAAAATCATTGAGTACAACATAAAAGGGACTCCCTACGTACCTCCGCTTCAGCCACCTTAAAACCTCATCGCCATACCATTCTGTATCCATCTCAACGACGAAAACCGGTACACGCCATACACCACAATGCACATGTTGCAGGTCGGTACAAAAAAATCTCACAATTCACATATTGGGCCTAGTCGATAAAATTCAGGATGAAAATAGTTGAAAAATCTTCTAGACGACAATTCTCATATTGGTGTGCCCCACGCACAGGTTCCATTTTGTCAGATACAACAAAAAAGGCATTGCCCATAGGCAATGCCTTTACTAACTGAGGGGTGGAAGATGGGAGTCGAACCCACGACACCCGGAACCACAATCCGGTGCTCTAACCACTGAGCTACATCCACCATTTCAAAAGCGATGCAAAGGTAATTGCTTTTTTCGTATTCTCCAAACTTTCTCCCGCATTTTTCATAAAATTCTTTCATGCAAATTATCGGCAACACAACATACACCTCACGCCCCGACCGAAGCAGTTTAAAATAAACACTGAGAATATGGGGCAGATAGAAGAACTATGAGAAAGTTGCTATGAGTTATACAAACGACAAAATAATAACAATCAAAGCCAAATGAATTAAATTATTTAATTTTGCACAATATACGATAATAGTAAGAAGATGAATGATATAAACCGTTTTTTCCGCCCTGTCAACTCTGAAATGGAAATCCCAGATTGTGATTATAACAAGACTGAGATTTGTACTGCCATGGCCAAAGCCTTAGCTCGTAACACAAACCATAGCCTATATATCATCGACTATAACCGCAAGAACTTTTTTTATGTATCCTCCAATCCGCTGTTTCTTTGCGGCCGCTCTCCGGAAGAAGTGCAACAAAAAGGGTATGCCTTCTATTTCGAAGTTGTTCCGTCTGACGAGATAAACCGTTTGATGGAAATCAACGAAGCCGGATTCCGGTTTTACTATGACCAGCCGGTAGAAAAAAGACTTGACTTGTCTATCGAGTATAACTTTCATATCCGCACTTCAGAGAAGCACTCGCACCTTATCCACCACAAACTGACACCTGTCTTGCTGAGTGACAAGGGTGATATATGGCTGGCTTTATGTACAGTTTCACTGTCACCGGAGAAAACTATCGGAGATGTAATTATTTCAGACCATACATGTACTGACAGGTATTTCTACTCGTTCGAGGGAAGACGATGGAGAAAACGATCGGAACTGATTCTTTCAGACCGTGAAAAAGAGATTCTCCAGCTCTCCGTCAAAGGACTGTCGAACACGGAGATTGGAGAAACTCTCTTTATTGATGCCAATACCGTCAAGTTTCACAAGAAAAAACTCTTCGAGAAACTACACGCAGAAAACATCACTGAGGCCGTGGGTATCGCAGCCAATATGAGGCTGATTTAGGAAGACGATGTAGAACTTCGGCAAAGTAGCTACAGGTGGATGTGAGGTGACGTATTCCTCCATTTTCTTCCGTCCAAGTTCGATTACCTTCTCATCGTCACATCTGTTCATCTTTTCTTTATCAATATAGGCAATATGCCAGAAGACCAGATAACCGATGACGTACCTTTCAATGGTAACTTCTATCGGTTCGTCCGAACGCTTCATGGATTGAAGGCAGTTGTGGCCATCCTTATCGATGATGCCTACAACTGCCCATGAGAGATTTATATAAGAAATTGATGTTGTCATAAATTACATACGGTTTATCGCATCCTGTCCTGCTCCTGTACCTTTATACTTGCTTTTGGCTGCATTAAACTTGTAGCGGACAGTAAGGCTGAATGATCGTGTATCACTCCAAGACAAATCTTTCATCTGTGAACTCTCCATATAAAGAAGTGCTTCCTGCTTACAACCTAACAACAAATCATTGGCACGTGCTTCAATACTGAGCGCATCGTTCAAGAAGGATTTACGCAAGCCTATATTGAGTGTATATTGTGGACGTTTAAGAGTGATATTCTGGACCTGCCCACAACTTTGATAACTGAAGTCGGCTGTCAACAAGAATCCGGCAGGGAGAGTAAAAGTATTGTTTAATGAACCTATAAAGAGCGGATTGTTATAAGTCCTTTTTTGACCGGCAGCATCCAACGAAAACCACTGCTTCATCATAATTGCGCTGACATTAAGATTCCATATACCAATAGTAGGCGAAGCTGCCAGCATTACTGTCAGACTCGGTAAACGGTCGTGATTGACATAGTTAATCAAAGTAGTAGCCGACTGATTTTCTACCTGTGTTCCCCAATAAAGAATATAGTCTTGAACCATTTTGTAGCTGACCATTGCCTGCAAGAACCGCCAGACACCAACAGCGGTTACATCGTGGGTGATACTTGGTTTCAGAAGTGGATTTCCCGTTTGCCATGTAAACCGATTGGCATAAGTGATATTATTTCTTAATTGACTGTAATTAGGGCGTTGCGTTTTCGCTGCATAACTGACTTGTAATTGTACTTTTCCCAACTGTGCATTCAGAGAAGCATTCGGGAAAAAATTATCGTATACGCGACTTTGTTCAGGAATAAATCTTCCATCTTCAAAATAGTCAAAATCAACATGTTCATATCGAACGCCAATATTCGCTTGGCCAAACGGCAAGGGACGGCTATACTGTACATAGCCGGCAAGATTCTGCTCACGAATGCGGGTATAAGTCGTAGGTACATATCCTTCCTGATTTACATAATCATCATGCCGGTTGGTATAGGTATATTCTCCTCCCACCGAGAAACTTCCTCCCCACAAAGGATGCGTGTATGAAGCTTTGGTAGCGGCTAGCTGATTATCCACTCTGTTGTCGGAAGTGACGGTACGGTCTTCATGGTCCTGGCTATTCTCCGTATTAAGGGAATACTGTGTATAGGCTTTACGGTAATAGTCGGCATCCCAGGTAAGTTCTCCTTTACCTATTTGTCCGGCATAGTAAATATTAAGCTGATGTTCCGGTTGTGATTTTGTATTAGCTACAGTGGTACTGTGCAAAATATCATAAGGTAATCCATCTGCCCAGATTTCGCTATCGAAGGCTGAATGCATATCTGTGTGCAGGACGTTGCTCAAATCATAGCGTACACCTATGGAATGATGCTCGTTAAAGTCATAATTGAATCCGATGCGCCCGTCTATATTGCGAGAATCGGTATTAGAGTGCTGATAATTCTTTTGTGTCCATAGGGTATCGGTAAAGGCTGTTTGCTCCAGAATATCGTTTTGCAAGGCGGTTGTCTTATCAAAACGGACCATAGCGAAAACATCAAGGCCGTTATGCCGATAGTTTACATTGGCTTGCTCTACAAAGTCGGAATTTTGAGACTGATCATAAGAACTGCGCAGATTCATTCCAAAGCCATCTCCTTGTCGTTTGACAGTACGGATACGAACAACTGCCCCTACAGTTGCATCATAACGGGCACCGGGATTGCGAACAACTTCTACGCTTTTAATTTCCTCCGATGTCAGTTGGTCGAGTTCAGCAAAATCACGCAATTTTCTACCATTGATGTAAATAAGCGGTGAACCTTTACCCAACACCTCAAATCCATCAGTCTTTTTTTGCAAACCGGGTATATGCGCCAATACATCTTCAGCTGTTCCGGCTTTCGAGAGAACTGTGCCCTGCACATTGGTTTCCAAAGCATCGTTCTTTATGCGTGTCACAGGAAGATTGCCTTTTATCACCACCTCACCAAGCATCTGTGCATCCGATACCAGCTGCACAATACCGAGATTGGCCGAAGTAGTTGGTTTATACACCGTTTTATATCCAATGGTGGATATTTTCAGAATCTGATTTCTCGATGTGGCCTCCAGCTTAAAAGAGCCGTCCTCACCGCTGATAGTTCCATTAACAAATGCCGAATCCGGCAAGGACAGTAGTACCACATTGGCGTAAGGCAAAGGCTGGCTGTTCTCGTCAATAAGTTTTCCGCTTACGGTCTGTGCGGACAAACTGATAGGTAGTATGATACCAATAAGTCCTAATAAGAATACTTTAATTAATTTCATTGTATGATAGTATTTAGTTTTCTGCTGCAAAGTTCCATACTTCGCGAGACTTTTCCACTACCCTGTAGGGTAGTTCTAATTACAGAAACTAAAAATGAAATATAATAAAGTTAAGAAGGAAATGAATAGGATTACCAAAAATAATGCATATAGACTACACCCCGTAGTTGACTTTTGGGTGTAAAAAAGGGTGTAAATCTTGCAAATGCTTGATTTACACCCTTTATTGCGGAGAGAGAGGGATTCGAACCCCCGGAACCTCTCAGTTCAACGGTTTTCAAGACCGCCGCAATCGACCACTCTGCCATCTCTCCTATTCCATCTTATATTGCATCGCTATGCTACGGTGGAAGGTCTTTCAGTATAATACATCTGAAAACTTGTTGTCCGGGAAGGACTCGAACCCTCACAGGCGGAACCAGAATCCGAAGTGCTACCATTACACCACCGGACAAGCTTTCCGTTTACGGAGTGCAAATTTACAGCTTTTTCTTTTACTTGTATCGTACTGCGTTATAAAAATTATATTATTAATATTTATTCACAACTGCATCTCTGTACACTGGTACGATACAAGGCTTACTTTAATGACTACGACATGGGGGCTTCTCCAGGAAGTGCCGATGCCACACTATTGTAAGAGAGGCGCATAAGTGTTTCCATATCGTATTTACCTGAAGCCGGAGGCATAATAGGCTTATGTATAGTCAGTGTCACTTTGCCGGGATGTACGTTCATACTGCCTCGAGGCAACAAGTGGAACGAGCCATCGATAGATAGAGGCACCACCGGTAGAGAGAACTCCTCGGCAAGCAGGAATGCGCCTCGCTTGAAGGCGTGTAACTTTCCGTCCTTACAGCGTGTACCTTCGGGAAATACGACAAGCGACATACCGCCTCGCAAGGTCTGCTCGGCCAGTTGCATAGTGTGCTTGAGCTTTGCCGGGGTCGACTTGTCTACCATGATATGGCCAGCCGCTACACAGGCAGCTCCTACAAAGGGGATGCTTTGCAACTGTTTCTTCATCATCCACTTGAAGTTGTGTCCGAGGTAGCCGTATATCAGAAATATATCGAATGCTCCCTGATGATTTGCCACAAAGACATACGACGTGTTCTTGTCAATATTTTCGCGACCGCGTATCTCGGTGCGTATGAGAAGCAATACACAGAAGCAACGTGCCCAAAACATGGGAGGATAGAATCCCCACCAATCACGATTGCCTACGGCAGAACCGGCCATTGTCACAAGTGCGGTAAGGATAGTGAGTACCACCAAAATAGGTACTGCAATACACCATTGATAAAGAAAATATATATAGCGCATGACAAGGAGAATTTTATCAGAACGTGATACCTATGCGAATAGATACGGCATGAAGTGCATGTTCGTTGCGCATTATCTCGCCATCGGAAAACGGAGTTATCTGTGTAAAGTTATATCCTACGATAGCATATGTGCTGAACTGACGAGTTGAAGCGAGGTTAAATCCTATGCCTCCCGAAGCGTAGACACCTGTATTATGAACATCGGGGGCAAGTTCGTTGATAGACATACCCGCTTTCACATCGAAGAAACAGAGTGACTTGCCGGGCTTGAAATTACAGCGAAACATGGCATACACAGGAATGAACATACGTTTGTGAGCAAACGAGGGATGCACTCCTATACCTACGCCAGCGCATTGTATCATTCCTTTGCGATAGCCGGCATATATATCTATATCGAAGCAACTACTTTCGGTACCCGAAAGGTCGATATTGGCACCTATTTCAGCGCCGAGCGCAATAGGGCGCACGCGCCGCATGGGCTTTTCTGCTACAGAAGTTTCAACGGTCTTATCTGTTGTAGGAATACCCGAGGTAGCATTGCCATCGGGCAACGATTGTGCAACAACTGTAGTAGCTGCCACAAAAAAAAGTACGGCAAAAGTGCCTCGCCATATAGTCAGTAGTGTCTTGCTCATATTTTTCATATCGTAATTTGCTGGGCGAAATTATACATTTATTGCATAATAACAAAGTTTGCACTATTAAGATTTTGAAAAGAGAAATTTGTAGCGGTTATGCATCTATAACTATTCTACACAAGTCATACCATACCGCTATCAGCTTGCATATCATATAGCTTTACCTATAGCAATAGCCGGCCGAGTATAAACTGTAAGCTGTTACTATAGAATATCATATAACTGTAGTCGGTTATAAACTATATGACAAAAATAAAAAGGCAGTCAACAAAAATTTCAAATAAATTATACTATTCTGCACTTCTTTACCTATATTTGTAGAATATAGGATGCGGTTCGGCCGAGAGCAACCCCAAAAACTGCATTTTGTTTGCCTCGGCTCTCACCTTTCACTATATTTGTACTATTACAAAAACATTTGGACTTATATCTTTTTTAACAAACAATATTATGACAACTAAATTTAGGATTTTCTGTTGCGCGACTTCGCTTATTACTTGCGCTGCTTTTGCTACAGCTCAAGAAGCAGCCGTTGTCGCTTCCGATTCAACTATCACAACTCCGACCGATTCTATTACAATGATGGGAAATGGAATAGAACAATTGTCGATACCCGTTGCCGATGGTATCACCATCGATGTAGTATACATACCTGGTGGCACATTCCAGATGGGAGCTACTCCCGAGCAAGGTACCGATGCTGCCGCCGACGAGAAACCGGTACACGAAGTAACACTCTCGCCCTACTACATAGCTGCCACAGAATGTACTCAAGCACTATGGGAAGCCATCATGGGTTATAACCCGTCGGTCGCCAAAGGGGCAAACCTTCCGGTGACCAACATAAATGTATATGAGTGCCATGAGTTTGTAAGATTATTGTCGAAAAAAACCGGCTACACCTTCCGCCTTCCTACCGAGGCAGAGTGGGAATATGCTGCACGCGGTGCCATGGAAAGCAAAGCCACAAAGTTTAGTGGCAGCAACGACCTTGCCGCTGTAGCATGGACATCGGCCGACGGCAACGAGCCTCATCCCGTCGCAACAAAGTCCCCCAATGAAATAGGATTATACGATATGAGCGGCAACGTGTATGAGATATGCGAAGATGAATATGCGCCCTACTCTTCGGCAGCACAAACCGACCCGAAAGGGGGCAGTTCCGACCAACAGATTTTCCGCGGCGGAGGTTATATATCGGCAGCCGGCGATTGCCGTACAAGCGTACGGTCGTTTGCCCCTACCGATTATAAAGATGCTTTTATAGGCTTTCGCCTAGCTATCGAGCCGTAAACGGCCGTATTTTTACGACAAAAACAGCCACAACCTTGTCGCTTTATCTCAAACAGGGTTGTGGCCTATTTTATCATAACACCTTTATTCTACCTAACGAACCTAAATCCGCAACTCTGTGAATAGCCTTTATGAAAACGATATATATCAAAAATATGGTATGCGACCGCTGTATCATGGCTGTACAATCGCTACTCGAACGACACAATTTGGATATCGTGTGCGTAAAATTGGGCGAAGCCACTATAGCTCAAGACCTGCCCGAAGCCCTGTTACAAACGATAGCAGAGGAGTTGCAGGCATTAGGATTTGAATTGATAGACGACCGTCGTCATCGCCTCGCCGAGCAGGTACGCATAGCTATCATAGAATTGGCTCATTACAGTGACGGAAGACAACGAACGAACCTCTCGGACTACATTGCCAACAAATTGGGCATGGACTACGGCGCTGCAGCAGAGCTCTTCTCGGCAATACATGGCACAACGGTAGAACAATTTTATATTGCACAAAAGATAGAGCGCGTCAAAGAATTACTG
Organism: uncultured Porphyromonadaceae bacterium; assembly: GCA_900538705.1. Lineage (GTDB taxonomy): Bacteria > Bacteroidota > Bacteroidia > Bacteroidales > Barnesiellaceae_A > Barnesiella_A. The sequence goes on along the minus strand of UPZG01000001.1, from coordinate 828,778 downwards.
ATTTACGACGAATTATCCCTAAACGAAATTGCCTACCGTATGGGATATTCAAGTGCTGCGCACCTCAGTTCACAGTTTAAGCGTGTAACAGGGATGACTCCTACATATTTCCGACAAAACCATCATAACCGCCGGCCTATAGACAAGATATAAGTATAGATGATATAAAAAAAGAGAGCTGTAAGGAAGTTTTACGTCTCCTTACAGCTCATTTTTTGCAGGAATGCTATTTACTCTTATTTCTTGAAATAGCGATTGTAAAGGCCTTCAAAGGCTTTACCATGACGAGCCTCATCCTTAGCCATTTCATGTACAGTATCGTGGATAGCATCGTAACCCAGCTCTTTGGCACGTTTAGCTATGCGTAGCTTGTCGGCACATGCACCACTCTCGGCATGCATACGAGCATCCAGGTTCTTCTTCGTATCCCATACTACTTCACCCAGCAACTCGGCAAACTTAGCGGCATGCTCAGCCTCTTCCCAAGCGAAACGTTTGTAAGCCTCTGCTATTTCGGGATAGCCTTCACGATCAGCCTGACGGCTCATAGCTAGATACATACCAACTTCTGTGCATTCGCCAGCGAAGTGAGCTTTCAAGCCTTCCATTACTTCTTGGTCTTCTACAACACCATCACCGATGTGATGTTCGGCAACGAACTCTATACCGTCATTTTCTTCTAACAATTTGAATTTAGAACCAGGTACATGACATTGGGGGCATTCTGCGGGAGCGGCATCACCTTCGTAGATGTAACCGCAAACGGTGCAAATAAATTTCATAATCTCTCTTTTTTAGGTTGGTTATACTTTTATTTTTTTAATGTAAAGTTACTTGTTCTTTATTACACTCGGCACACACACCATAGCAATAGGTCTGACAACTCTCTATAACAGTACCGCGGGGTAAATCTATAGCTACCGACAACTCTTGGTCTATATCGGCTATTGAGCCGCATTTGCGGCAACGGAAGTGCATGTGTGGCGTAGTGCAAGCATCGTATCGAGCATTTTTCTCATCAATAGTTATCATATTTACGGCGCCACATTGTACCAAAAGTTTCAGCGTATTATACACGGTTGCTTTCGACAACGTCGGTATAGAGGGATAGAGGTCGCTGAAAATCATATCGACAGTGGGGTGTGTGGCGTGCGTCATAAGATATTCCAAGACGGCTATACGCTGCAACGACGGTTTAATACCATGTTCGGCCAAGCGCTGTTGTATATGTGACCTCAGTTTGTCCATTTGTTTTTAGAATGATTTTAATTTTAATTGCAATACAAAGATATAACCATTCAATAATACTTGCAAGCGATGTCACCTGTTTTAACACTTTTTCTCACTCACGACTTCGTCTCTACATCGGTAGTTTGCATATTATCAGAGAAATAAGAGAGAGGCAACCGACGGCTATTGTAACACGAAGACATAGCCTCGCCATAGGCTCCGGCAGAACGTATGGCCAATAGTGTACCGCGAGTCACTTGAGGCAATACAATATCGGTAGCAAAAACATCGGCCGACTCGCATACTGGACCCACCACATCATATTTATGCTTCGGAGCATGAGACGACGTAAGATTTTCTATTGCATGGTGGGCTTGATAAAGCGCCGGACGCAACAAATCGTTCATACCAGCATCAACAATAGCAAATTTTTTATCCAGTCCTTGCTTTACATAGAGCACTCGCGTTATTAGGCTACCACATTGCGCAATGACAGACCTGCCAAGCTCAAAATGAAGTGTCTGTCCTTCCTCGAGAGGAAGTTCATGAGCAAAAAGGCCGAAATATGCAGCAAAATCGGGTATAGGATACGCATCAGGCTCATCATAATCGATGCCAAGTCCACCACCCACATTTATATACTCCATAAAAACACCTCTTGCACGCCAACGTTTCAGCCACTCACTTATGCGATGGCATAAAAGACGGAATGGTTCGAGTGTAAGGATTTGTGACCCTATATGGAAATGCACGCCCAACAGGCGCACGTTGGGCAAAGCAAGAGCTCGCTCTATGGCATCATCGGCTACGGTAATATCAATGCCAAATTTGTTTTCACTCAACCCAGTAGTTATATACTTATGTGTATGAGCATCGATATGAGGATTCAGACGCAAAGCGACAGGTGCTGTAACTCCTCTACCGGCAGCAAGCTCGTTTATAACATCAAGTTCGGGCATAGACTCTACATTAAGGCAACCTATACCTCTATCCAAGGCCATAAGTATCTCCTTATCAGTCTTTCCCACCCCCGAGAATACTATATCGCACGGAGCAAAACCTGCTGCTAGGGCAGCTGCTATCTCACCACCACTCACACAATCGGCACCTAAGCCGCTTGCTGCTATCAGCCTTAACACACGAGGATTGGGATTGGCCTTCACGGCATAATGCACCTTGCTGTGTGGCGGTTGCGCGGCCAACAAGGCATCAAGCGTAGAACGCAACAAGTCGGTATCGTAGTAATAGAAAGGCGTTTCTATCTTCTCAAAAGCGCCAATGGGAAACGTTGTAAATCTTTTCATCGCAAGAAAAAATAAATCGGTATGGGAAATACCCGTCAGTTGCCAGTGCCAAACAACGATCTGCTCAGGGCTTGTAAGGCACGCACCTTATCTTGTTTGCGCACAAGAAACGATATGTTATAGTTACTACCGCCATACGACACCATGCGCACCGGTATATTCTCCATTGCTGCCATAGCCCGCGACTCGAAGCCCACGTTGTTCCATTCGAGATCGCCCACCACACATACGATAACCATATCCTCATCCACGGTCACCGTACCATACTTGCGCAATTCGTCAAGTATCTCCTGCAAACGAGTGGTATTATCTATCGTCAATGACACGCCCACTTCTGAGGTCGTTACCATATCGATAGGAGTCTTGTAACTTTCAAATATCTCAAATACCTTGCGCAAGAATCCATAAGCCAGCAACATACGTCCTGACTTTATCTTTATGGCCGTAATATTGTCTTTTGCGGCGACAGCCTTGATGCCCCCTCCACTGGCACTATTCGATATGAGTGTTCCGGGTGCCTCGGGACACATAGTATTGAGCAATCGTACGGGTATATTCCCCAACTTAGCAGGTTGTATACATGTGGGATGCAAAATCTTTGCACCAAAGTAGGCCAACTCTGCTGCCTCCTCAAAAAGTAGATGCCGCACAGGGGTTGTACCTTCTACAAAACGAGGATCGTTGTTGTGCATACCATCTATATCAGTCCATATTTCTATCTCTTCGGCATTAATAGCGACTCCTATCAGAGAGGCCGAATAGTCACTGCCACCACGATGCAAATTGTCTACCTCATCATACGCATTACGACAAATATAACCTTGTGTCACAAACAGGTCGGCACTACAATTTTGGTTGAGTAGCTCAGTCAAATGTGTCTTGATATACGGCAGGTCTGGTTCCCCATTGCGGTCGGTACGCATATAGTCGAGCGCAGCAATAAGCGCAACATTCACGCCCTGTTCTTTGAGATAGAGCGTGAACATTTCGGTAGAAATAAGTTCTCCCTGTGCAAGAATATTTTTTTCTTCAAAGGGGGTAAAGATATCACGAGTAAACGAACGTATATAATCGAAACGACTTCTTACTCCATCAGTAGCCTTCTGTCTGAAACTATCTGTAGCATAAAGCGAAGCTATCTCGTCGAAATATTTCCGTTCGAGGCGATTGATTATTTCATTGGCCGCATCAGGATTTTTTTTATATAAATAATCAGCAATCTCTACAAGAGTATCGGTTGTCCCGGCCATTGCCGATAACACTACTATTTTACAATCCCCATCGCACACAAGGCGAGCTACATGCTGCATGCGCTGCGCCGACCCTACCGATGTACCACCGAACTTGAGTACTTTCATGTGTTCGTATCTTTAATCAAAAAATATACAGTGTGTGGCCATCATCATAAAAAGGCAACAAGAGGTTGCCGCAACATTCTTTCATTTTCTATGACAACAGACCTATAACTCTACCAAACGCTTGTTTTCGCAACGATATGTACGGCCGGGATACTCCTCTCGCCAAGCGAGATTGTGAGTTGTCATAATAACAGCCGTACCTTTACCGGCTATCCAATGAAGCAATTCTACAATCTGTTTGCCCGTTTGCGGGTCGAGATTACCGGTAGGCTCATCTGCAAGAATTATCTGCGGTTGGTTGAGCAAAGCTCGAGCTATTGCTACACGTTGCTGTTCTCCACCCGAAAGTTCATGAGGCATACGATAGGCTTTCTTACGCATACCTACCTGAGAAAGTACATCGACAACTCGGCTCTCCATTTCATCGGTATTTTTCCAGCCCGTAGCCTTCAACACAAAAGTGAGGTTATCTCTCACAGAACGGTCGGTAAGCAGCTGAAAATCCTGAAATACTATGCCCATCTTACGACGCAGATACGGCACATCGCGTTCCTTGATGTTCTCCATATCATACTCCAACACCCGAGCCTTGGTAGCCGTCACGGGCAAGTCGGCATACATGGTTTTAAGCAAGCTACTTTTTCCACTCCCAACCCTACCTATCAGATAGACATACTCGCCGGCATGAAGTGTAAAATTTACATCTTTCAGCACAGGCATATCGTCACGCAACACCTCGGCGTTACAATATTCTATAAGTACTTCATTGCTCATGGGTGAAGATTTTTTATTTTGTTACAGACGATGTAGCAAGCAGGCTGTCTATAACGGCAACCATATGCTCAAACTCTTTTTCTTCATAAAGACGTGTAGTCATTACAATGCGTCCATCGCGTCCTATAATCACATTGCGCGTTACTCCCGCTTTCTTATCGGCATACAACCCGAAAATATCAGCATCAGGGTCGAGAACCATCGGATAAGTCACCCCAGTCTGTTCTACAAAACGAGACACTTTCTCTGCCGGTTCATCACGGTCTATGCCTATCAATGCAAACGACGTATCGTTTTTATGACGCTGCCATATACGGCTCTCTATCTGGGGCATCTCCTTTCGACATACTCCACACCAGCTTGCTGTAAACTGCAACATCACTACTTTACCGCGCATATCGGCAAGACGTACAGTATCTCCCGTCAAGGCATCTACTGTAGTAAAAAGCGGAGCCTCATCGCCTACACCGACCTTATATCCACGGTCATCTACGACAACAGTATTTACTATACTATCACTCTCTACTGTATCAGAGCCACCAACGGGTTTATGGTTACAACCGGCAACCAAACACAGCATAAAAAGTATGGCAGGAATATATCTTTTCATAACACACTAAACTATCTTTCCATGCATATCGTCAATACAGTTTTTCACTTACGATTGCTATCGCAAAGATAATGCATGAGTACTCAAAAAACAAATATGCACACGTTTGCATTATTTTTTCTTCAACTATATAGCTTTATCGAAAGATAAACCTGTAAATATTCTGTAATATTGCGTGCAAATAATACATGAATTTAGAAAACCTGGGAATTAGAAAGTATAACCATATAAAAACACGTAACATGAAAAAACTTTTACTTATCCTCTCATCTACTATTTTGCTGAGCATATATGCGCAAGCACAAAGCTTATACATCATCGGAGATGCCGTATCAGATTGGGACACAGCATTAGAAATGAAATCGGTAAGCCAAGAACCGAATATAGAGATGTACTGCTGGGTGGGCGATATGAACCCCGGCAGCTTCAAATTTCGCAGTAATCCCAATGATTGGGATGGACCATATAATCTAGGTTCAGAGAATACTGTTACAATTAACGGAAGAACAGAACTGTTTTTCAATAAGGGGAATTGCACTATTTCCACAGCCGGCAAATACTTAGTCTTTGTACAAATCTATGCAACAGACTATTGGGTATACGTAATGAATGCCACTCCCGAACAACTCTATATCGCAGGCAACGGAACAGAATACGAATGGAACAGAACAGCCATGACCCAGGAAGCCAGCGGTGTATTTTCTATTGCAACACAATTGTTAAATGAGGGTGATATTAAATTTACCTATTACAACACCAACGACAACGATTGGTATCCGGCATTCGGAGCAACCGGCTCAAATGTATTTGTAAGCCAACCTTTCACGGATTACGATTTGAAGCCTCTTGCAGGTGACTGGGAAGACTGGTCATTCAACACCCCCGCAAACGCACAGGATGGCGACCAATTCCAAACAGGTGTATATTATATCAATGTCAACCTTAACACCGCAACCTGGAGCTTTCAACCATATATATCTTCATATCCCGAAGATGGAAGTAATATAGCATTTAATGATTTGAACTCTCTTTTGAATATGAGTATCACGCTGCCCAAAGAGATTGAGAGTGTAAATGCAAGCAACATCACTATCAGCGACGGAACAGGTACTGAATACAGCATCAAAGTTCTTGGAACAGAAGCAAACACATTGATGTTCCAACCCGATACAGAGAATCCGGCCTTCCCTCTCAATACCGACCAAACCTACACCATCACATTCGGTGAAAACGCAATTACCTACGCCGGTACTGCGGCGTCAAACCCGGTATTCTCTTATACCTTCGCCGTTGACCCTGCTCCCACAAGTATAGACGCTACGAAAGCTGCTCCTTCCATCGCGTATAAAGACTTCTGCATCGAAGCCAATGGCACAATCGAGGTCTACAATATGCAAGGTATGCTTGTTTATCGCAGCAACAATACTGTAGATATGCGCAAAGCACAACAAGGTATATACATTGCCCGGAGTGGTAGTGAAGTAATAAAAATAAAACGTTGAACCGCTTGTGTTACCTCATCGAAATAACTTAAAGCGATATTACAATCATTAATCGACTCCCATGAAAAAAATCAATTTGTTTTTGATGCTGCTTGTCTGCTCTCTGACTGCATGTGTCTTCACCAGTTGCAGTAAAGACGAGGAAGACCTACTTATAGGTACTTGGCGCTATGACGACTACGAACTGCAAGGTGCTTATATCACCCTCACATTCAACGCCAATAAGACCGGGCAAGTTAAAGGTATTATAGACGATGGCATCTCGATATCATTCGATTTCACCTACACATACAACAATGACATCATTGCCATCACGTCGACATCCGATGCTATCGAAAATATAACGTTGACTGTAGTATCGATAACAAAAGACGAATTGACAGTAAACGACAGCGGCGACACAATTACCTTATACAGAGTGTAGAAACCGACCAGGCTCCGTAACAGATTATATATCACCTCCCATCCCCGTCCTCGCGAAATAGCGAGGAGAAGATGGGAGGTGAGTTTATTATTTTTATCTACATTTGCAAGATTGAGAAGGAACCAACCATCTGAATAAAGGACCAATTTACCACACTCTTTTCTCCCAGCCACACAATCAAAAAGGGAATCACAACGACAAAACAAAAATATATTGGCTGGTTTTTGTATTTACTTCCTACATATACTATATTTGTCACGGAAGAGCGGATTTACCGCGACACGTTTAAAACATTATTATTCACATATGTCAGTCAATAAAGTTATATTATTAGGGAATGTAGCCACCGACCCTGAAGTAAGATATTTGGAACAAAATTTACCCGTAGCCTCTTTCCGCCTTGCCACTACTGAACGTGGACGGCAAAATGCCGATGGAAGCCGTACGCCCGACCGCACTGAATTTCACAGCATCGTAGCCTGGCGTGGATTGGCAGAAATTACCGAAAAATACGTCCGCAAAGGGATGCCCATATATATCGAAGGCAAATTACGCACACGTCAATATAATGCAGCCGACGGCTCTCAACGTAGCGTTACCGAAATCGTAGCCGATTCGATAGAGCTATTGGGAGGGCGCCGTACAGACTCGACACGATAAATACGTTGTCCGTTTCTACACTACAAATCAAACACGTGGCTTTGCATAGTGCGCACATCTATGGTAAAGAGACGGTCGATAAGTGGCTCACCGCAATGAGTAATTAGCTTTACGACCTCAGCCGCCTCAACACAGCCCACTATGCCAGGCAACACGCCTAATACACCTCGTGGCACTGCAGGACTGGCAACAGCCTCCTCACGGTCAGGATAAAGTTGGCTGTAACGTAATGCTCCGGGTTTAGAAAATACCGATACCTGACCCTCATATTCCGATATGGCTGCATAAACATAGGGCTTTTCCTGACGAGCGCACTCATCGTCTATAATATAGCGCGTAACGGCATTGTCGCAACCATCTACCACAATATCGTAAGAGGTTATCAGTTCGTGGGCATTATCAACGCCAAGACGACCGTAATAGGTATCGACCGTAAGATGCGGAGCCAACTGCAAGAGTCTACGACGGGCACACTCTACTTTGCGCTCTCCTACTTCTGCCGCCGCATATAGTACCTGCCGTTGCAGATTGCTCAACGACACTACATCACCATCTATAAGGCCTATACGTCCCACACCGGCAGCAGCAAGATAAAGTGCCACGGGCGACCCCAATCCACCTACACCCACAATGAGGACGCGAGCGGCAAGCAACCGTTGCTGCCCCTCGCGTCCCACTTCGGGTAACATCATTTGCCTGGAGTATAACTCGTCGACCAACATATTAATCGAAAATCTTATCCCAGTCTTTCCATACAACTTCGTACCCCATCTCACGGATAGCCTTAGCCACCTCTTCTGGCGTACGCTCGTCACTCACGGCAAACTGCTCAAGAGCCTGCGGATAGGTATAGTAACCTCCCGGGTCGGTCTTGCTTCCGGCGCTGAGCGATGTAGCTCCTAACGTAGCTATGTGGTTACGGAAGTTTGCAGCTTCACGAGTAGAGACCGAAATATCTACATCGTGGTCGAAGATACGGTAAGCAAACGTAAGCTGTGCCAACTCGCGGTCGCTCATCACCACATTGGGCTGGAAGTGACCCTCGCTTGGCCGCATACGGGGGAAATTGACACTATAACGCGTACGCCAATAATGCTTGCGCAGGTACTGCATGTGCAAGGCCATGAAGGTGACATCGGTACGCCAATCTTCCAGACCGATAAGCACGCCCATACCTATCTTATGTACGCCGGCTTGCCCCATACGGTCATAACCATTAAGACGCCACTCGAATATCGACTTCATTCCCTTAGGATGATATACCTTGTAACGTTCGCGATGGTAAGTCTCCTGGAAACAAACCACACCATTAAGTCCCGACTTCGTAAGACGATAATAGTCTTCACTTTTAAGTGGCATCACCTCAATAGAGATATTATTGAAGTAAGGACGGATGACACACAAAGCCTGTTCGAGATAATCGACACCGGCATCACGAGGATTTTCGCCCGTCACGATAAGGATATTTTCAAACGGAGCCAGACGACGTATCGCCTTGCACTCATTTTCTATCTCCTCGGGTGTAAGTATAACACGCGCTATAGGGTTGTTGTGGTTAAAGCCGCAATATACGCAGAAATTGGTACACGAATTGGTAATATAGAGCGGTATGTACATGGAAATAACCTTTCCGAAACGCTCTTGTGTATACTTGCGACTCAACGCAGCCATAGGCTCAAGATAGGGAGCTGCTGCCGGAGAGATAAGCGCCATGAAATCTTCTATGTCGCATACCTGCTTCGAGAGAGCATTCTCTACATCGACAGGACGTTTGGCTGCAATACGCGCCGTAATATCGTCCCACGAATATTTCACTATTTCATCGGAAAACATGCTTGTTGTCCTTTCTTTATAATCTTTTATATTGTTATTGACGCTCGGTACACTTCTCAATATCTTGCGAGAGGCGCATAGCGCAGAAATTAGGTCCACACATGGTACAGTAGTTGCCATCGAACTCGCTTCCCTCCTTGTAGTATTGAAGGGCACGTTCGGGGTCGAGCGAAAGATTAAATTGGTCTTTCCATCGGAATTCGTAGCGTGCCTTGCCCATGGCATCGTCGCGCAGCTGCGCTCCGGGATGACCTTTGGCAAGGTCGGCAGCATGTGCTGCTATCTTATAAGCGATAACTCCGTCGCGCACATCCTCACGGTTAGGCAAACCAAGATGCTCTTTGGGGGTAACATAGCATATCATAGCCGTACCAAGCCATGCTATCTGTGCAGCACCTATGGCCGAGGTGATATGGTCGTAAGCCGGGGCTATATCGGTCGTGAGCGGGCCCAGAGTGTAGAACGGTGCTTCATGACAACTGCTTATCTGACGCTCCATGTTCTCTTTTATCTTGTGCATGGGTACATGACCGGGACCCTCTATGATAACCTGCACATTATGAGCCCAGGCCTTTTCGGTAAGTTCGCCCAAGACATCAAGTTCAAGGAATTGAGCCCGGTCGTTAGCATCGTGAATAGAACCGGGACGCATACCGTCACCCAGCGACACAGCCACATCGTAGCGAGCCAATATCTCACAAATTTCATCGAAATGGGTATAGAGGAAGCTCTCCTCGTTGTGCAACACACACCATTTGGTCATGATAGAGCCACCGCGCGATACGATACCGGTAAGACGTTCTTTCACCAACTCGGCATGGGCACGTAATACGCCGGCGTGTATGGTAAAGTAGTCTACACCTTGCTCACATTGTTCGATAAGAGTGTCGCGATATATTTCCCAAGTGAGATTCTCTACTTTTCCGTTTACCTTTTCGAGAGCCTGATAAATAGGTACAGTTCCCATCGGCACAGGGCAGTTGCGTATAATCCACTCGCGGGTTTCGTGTATATGATCACCTGTAGAGAGGTCCATCAATGTATCGCCGCCCCAATGGCAACTCCACACTGCCTTTTCTACCTCTTCTGCAATACCCGATGAGAGAGCCGAGTTTCCAATATTCGTATTGAGTTTCACCAAGAAGTTGCGGCCTATAATCATAGGTTCTGCCTCAGGGTGATTGATATTGGCCGGGATAATAGCCCTACCCTCGGCCACCTCACGACGGACAAACTCGGGCGTAATGTGAGTCTCTATGCCAAGTTGCTCATTCATCACATTTTCTCGTATGGCCACATACTCCATTTCGGCTGTGATGATACCTTTGCGGGCATAATACATCTGCGTGATTTGCCGTCCCTCTTTGGCCTTATAAGGCTTGTAAGTCTTTTTGAAGCGGATGGCATCGAGCGACGGGTCATCACGACGCTGGCGGCCATAAGCCGATGTAATATCGGGAAGCTGCTCCACGTCGCCACGGTCGAGAATCCAGGGCTCGCGCACACGTCGCAAACCCTCATTGATATCAACTTCTACGGCCGGATTGGTAAAATCGCCGCTTGTGTCATATACATATACAGGGTCGTTTGGAGTAGAAACTCGCTTACCATCAACAATCTGCACTGTATCGGTAAGATTTATCTTTCGCATTCCCACTTCTATGGGAAAAAGCTTACCGGCTACATATATCTTCTCTGAGCCCGGATAGGAATCTTTTACGATGTTGTTTTCTATTTTCATCATTCAATGCTATTGCGGGTGATACAAAAATCAATCGAGGAAAGAGGTAAGTGGGCTACTGGCCTCAGCACGCAGCGTCTGTGTTCCCAATCCGGCTTCGTATGCCTCACGTCCAGCAATTACGGCCATACGGAAAGCTTCAGCCATACGCACAGGGTCGCCGGCAACAGCAATGGCAGTATTTACCAACACGGCATCGGCTCCCATCTCCATGGCTTCGGCAGCATGCGACGGTGCACCTATACCGGCATCCACTACAACTGGCACGTTACTCTGCTCAATGATTATTTCAAGCAAATCGCGAGTACGTATACCCTTGTTCGTTCCTATGGGAGCACCCAGAGGCATAACGGTTGCAGCACCTACCTCTTCAAGCCGCTTACACAAAACGGGGTCGGCTTGTATATACGGCAACACCACAAAACCCATCTTCACCAACTCTTCAGTGGCTTTGAGCGTCTCCACCGGGTCGGGCAAGAGATACTTTGGGTCGGGATGTATCTCCAACTTGATAAAATTCGTCTTGAAACACTCACGAGCCAACTGAGCCGCCAATACAGCCTCGGCTGCATCACGCACTCCCGACGTATTGGGCAGCAACTGTATTTTGTCATTTTTGATATGCTCCAACATATCATCGTGAGCATTACTCATATCGATGCGCTTCATTGCCATCGTCACCATTTCGGTTCCTGATGCTGCAATGGCCTGTTGCATCAAGATATTAGAGCTGAATTTTCCTGTTCCCATAAACAGGCGCGAACCGAATTCACGGCCGCCGATAACCAATTTTTTACTCTCCATATTTTATCTTGTTTAACATTGCTAAGATAGTTTCTGTCGTTTCACGAGGCGAAGGGGCATTCAGAATAGTACCCGAAAGGGCTATCCCGGATACACCGGCATCCATGAGCGGTTGCAAGTCGTCGATGGTAATACCGCCAATCGCTACCACAGGATGCTCAATACCCTCGGCTCTGCATGCCTCCATAATGCGACGATAACCTTCGATACCCAGCACAGGGCTCAAATTGCGTTTCGTCTCGGTAAAGCGGTAAGGGCCTAAACCTATATAGTCGACATCTTGAACTGCAAGAGCGCGAATATCCTCTATCGTATTGGCCGTAGCTCCTATAATATACTTTTCACCCAAAAGGCGACGAGCCTCGGCGGGGGGCATATCATTTTTGCCCAGATGTACCCCATCTACATCAAGCTCGGCAACCAACTCTACGTGGTCGTCTATCACTAAGATGGCCTCCTTTTCGGCACAGGCCGGCTTGAGTATCTTCACAGCCTCTCGCAACTCATCGGCTGTAGCCTCTTTCATGCGAAGCTGTATCCATTTGCATCCACCGGCAAGAGCCTCAATAGCGCCTTCTACATAGCCATACCGGTCGTTCTTATGCGTTATAAATTGTAACATATACTCTACATTTTTCAGTTTATTCATTGGTGAGGTGCTATACACTCTTTCATCAGGGCAGCCGCTCGAGCAACAGCCTCCATCTGTGGATTACTCCACAAAAAGCCCAACACGGCAACCCCGCCAAAACCGTAACTCAACACTTCTGTTGCATTTGCCGGCGTAATGCCGCCCAAAGCCACCACTCTTTTATCGATAATACCTTTATCGGCAGCTTCACGCAATGTGTCTGAGTCAAACGCCGCTTTATAACCAGGCTTGGATATACTGTTGTATATGGGGCTCAGAAAAAGATACTCGTATTTCTCTTTCTCAGAAACTATCTCTTCAAGCGAGTGACAGCTTCTGCTTACAAGACGACAGCCTGCAACATCGGCCGTCGAATGTCTTCCATTTACATGAATACCGCGAAGCCCATATGACTCGGCCAGTGTATAACCGTCATGCAACACAAGGCGATTGCGATACGTCGGGTCTATGTTAAGCAACAACCGACGCACCTCATCGTCGGTGGCACCCGGTTTACGTATATGCATATAATCGACCCCTCCGGCTAATGCAGCCTCTATGAGACGACCTTCACCGGGGAACATTCGCGTATCGGTAATGCCTATGAGCCATGCCATACCGTCACCCTCCGTATGCTGCGGCTATCACCGTCACCTTATCACCTTCCGACAAGGATACGTTTTTCCAGTCGGCCTGCAAAATAACCTTGTTATTTACAGCCACAGCCACATTGCTCGTATGCAGGTTCTGCCCTGCCAAGAGCTCCATAACGGTAACACGTGTTCCAACGCAAATCTCTTTGTTATTCAGGAAAACTTTCATTTTGCAAAATATTTATCATTGTTTCATCTCTATACTTGCTTGTAACGGCAGAGGGGAAAAAGCATGATTCATGGCTCCGTGTCCATGTCCGGCAAAGACATCGGCGCCTGCCTTTATAGCATCCGTCACATAGGTCTTTGCTGCCTCTACAGCCGACGGCAGTTCATAACCACGTGCCATACATGCAGCTATGGCCGACGACAAGGTGCAACCCGTACCGTGAGTATTGTCGGTATGGCAGAAAGCAGCCTTGAAAATCTGCTCGGGCTGTGACAACCTGCGCAGCAAGTCTATCGACTGTGCTCCTTGCAAATGCCCGCCCTTGACAAGCACAGCCTTGCAACCGGCTTCCATCAGTCTATCGGCCGCCACCCGCATCTCATCGAGGTTTGTTACGGGTACAGCGGCAAGCATGGATGCCTCATCGCAATTGGGGGTAACCAATGTTGCCAATGGGAAAAGGCGGTGACGCACTACGGCGACAGCATCGTCATCGAGGAGTTTATGTCGCGAGGTAGAAATCATCACAGGGTCGAGAATAACCGGAACATTGGCATATCGCTCCAAAGCGTCGGCCACTGCATTGGCAATTGCAGCATTGCACAACATACCCACCTTCACTGTATCTACCACAAGGTCGTCCATGACAGCCTCTATCTGTGCTTTCACCATTTCGGGCGACACGGCATACACGCCTCGTACCCCCACACTATTTTGCGCCGTCACTGCCGTTATGGCAGTAGCAGCATATACACCCAAAGCGGCACAAGTTTTCACGTCGGCTTGTATGCCGGCACCGCCGCAACTGTCTGACCCTGCTATAATAAGGGTTGTAGGATATCGTTTCATGCTCATTTTTGCCTTCAGGGAGTGCAAAATACGGCATGTCTCACTATGAACGGAAAAGGGAAGCGATTGTCACGATGTTTTCAGGCATCCATTTCCTACGGCGGCATTATCCGCATCAGGTTCATAGGGTATAATCTCAGCCGCAAGAGTGCAGCACCCCTTCGATGTGGCAAATATACACTTTATTCCCCAAATAATACCTATAAAACCTTTTTTCTTTCGCAGGAAATATGGCAAAAACAATGGCGCTTACAACGAGGCATGGAAATGTCACGGTAAGGATATACACACCTTGCCGTTTTTCAAACAGGGCTTTGACCCTATCGTATGCCTAACAATTTATGAGTTTGCAAACTGAGCCTCCACTCGGGATGTGCCATACAGTATGCCATCGTTTCGGGGATATTCTCACCCGAACAAGGTTGGAGGCATCGCACACGGCACTCGAACGCATCGAACTGCGACAGATCTTGTCCGCGATACACCACTTTCAACTCATCAGCGCGACGTAATTTCAGAGGCAAACCGCCTCCGGGCTGACAATCAATCTTGGGCGAACAAGTTACCCAATCTATACCGGCAGGCAATTCGCAAGTCCCATTGGTTTCTATATGCACCGTATAACCATGCTTGTGCCACATTGCTATAAAGGCTTCGTCTATAAAAAGTGAAGGTTCACCCCCAGTAAACACCACACGTCGCGCCGGGAAAACCAATGCCGCAGCCAGAATTTCAGCATCGTCCATCATTCGGCCTTCAGTATGGTGAGTATCGCAAAACTCACAAGCAAGATTACAGCCCGAGAAACGCACAAATACCATTGGTGTGCCAGTAAAACACCCCTCGCCCTGTAACGAGTAGAAAATCTCGTTAATCTTTCTCATAATATGCCACGTTGTTCTCGCTCTCCTGCACCATCACTTTATACGCCTCAGGAATTTGCTCACATATCCAACGCGCCAAATTCTCGGCAGTAGTATTCATTTCGGGAAATACATCGTTGAGGTTACGGTGGTCGAGCCTCTCTTGTATCATCTCCTTTACGTGTGTGAAGTCTACAACCATTCCGTCACGGTTGAGCTCTCGTGCACGGGCATATACTCTTATCACCCAATTGTGCCCATGCAACTCTTCACACTTGCTCGGGTAGGAAAGCCGCAAGCTGTGTGCGGCCGAAATCTCGAATGTCTTTACTATGGAATACATAGTGCAAAAATACAAATTTTCATACACCCCATCGCAACAAATTAGGTTTTCATCTGTCATAACCATAAAAAATATTGTATCAAATACCATAAGCATTAAAATCTACAGAGATATCATACTCTCTCCTCTTATTATAATAAAAGAAGTACTTATCTTACTTGCCTTCGGCGACAAATGCTTATCTTTGCAGCATCACCAATTATCTATCGACTATCATGAAAAAATTTATCACCTTGGCATGTGCCGCATTACTTGCACTGCCTGTGGCCACAATGGCACAAGAAAACACCCCCATCGCATTCCCGGGGGCTGAAGGCTGGGGACGTTTTGCCACCGGCGGACGTGGCGGACGTGTTGTTTTTGTAACGAATACCGAAGATTACACTTCAAGCGAAACACCTATCGAAGGCAGTTTGCGGGCTGCATTGCAAGCCGAAGGCAATGACCCTATCACTATCATATTCCGCACATCGGGACGCATAGACCTTAAAGAAGTACTTAAAGTAAACCGCGGCAATATCACCCTCGCCGGACAAACGGCACCGGGCGACGGTATCTGCATCTCGGGACGACGCATCTACTTCTCGGGCAACAATTACATTATCCGTTACCTGCGATTCCGTATGGGCGACGGTAACCAAAGCAACGAATCGTCTCTCGATATTGAGAATGCCACCAACGTTATTGTCGACCACTGCTCACTCAGTTGGTCGGTAGAAGAAAATGCTACCATGTACGACAACAAGTACACTACGATGCAGTGGTGCATTCTCAGCGAACCTCTCTATAACAGCTACCATGCCAAAGGACAACGCGCCTACGGCTCACAATGGGGTGGCGAACACAGCACCTACCACCACAACCTGCTGGCACACTGCGTAAGTCGCTCGCCGCGTCTCAACGGCGTACGTGACGACTCTGAAGGTCACGACTATCAAGTTGTACAAGAGGTTGTAAACAACGTCATATACAACTGGGGCAAGAAAGAGGCCGTATATGGTGGTGAGCTATACTCCTCGCGCGAAGGAGCATACTGCTACAATATCTTACGCAACAACTACTACAAGGCAGGCCCGGCCACTTGGAAACAACAGTACCGTTGGTTTGCCCGCCTCTCTTACAAGGCCAGCGAAAATCATGCCGCTGAAGGTGTGTACGGTTTATGGTATATCGACGGCAACTACATGGAGCCTCAACCCGACCGCCCCAACCCCACCGACGACAAGCTCAAAGGCGACTACACCAACATCAACAACGACAACTGGTATAACTGCAACAGCACAAGCAGTGCCAAAGGTATCGACCTCGAAGGTGGGCTCTATGAGAACGACTCAACCTTCCAACGTCTCTATGAAATGCCCGAAGAAACGAGTGGTGTAACCGTCTCTTCGGCCGTTGAAGCCTATGAAGCCGTTTTAGCTAACGCAGGTTGCCGCTTGCCCAAACTCGACGAAATAGACCGGCGTATTCTTGCCGAGGCTGCCGGTGAAATAGCACCAGCCTACGGCGATTCGTACGGCGCCGGTACCGGTATCATCGACTCTCAAGACAATGTAGGGGGCTATCCCGAATACGCCTCTACACAAGCTCCGGCCGATACCGACAATGACGGTATGGCCGACGAATGGGAAGCTCAAAAAGGTATCGACGACCCCAACGGCTACGACCTCTCGGGCGACTATACCAACTTGGAGATGTATCTGCAAGACATCATAGACCGCTCGGCCGCCGTTTCGGCACCACGTAGCGACAAACGTCTCTCGTCGTGGTACGAAGCATCGGCACGCGCGCTCACCTTCAGTTCGCCCATTGCCGTCGCCGAAATGAGCCTCTACAATATGGCCGGATTGCATGTAGCCAGCTACACCTTGCGTCAACAAGCCTCTACCTGCTTCCTGCCCGAGTTACCTCGTGGTGTATATCTTGTAGTATGGAATCTGTCGGACGGCACAACCCAAACGACTAAAATCGTATTATAATCAGCGATAAGTTAATCCTTTCGATACACAAAGGCCGGTTGCACCATTGGGGTACAACCGGCCTTTTTTTGTCTAATACAGCTATTTATTTCATCACTATCTTCTCCAACTAACAGCTGTCATTTCTTGCAAAATATCCGTCTTGTTTCATTTAATTTCCGACCTTTCAAGACAATCGCCACCTACAAAATGTTTAACATATATTACGCATATATTTCAAAAGTAATAATCAAAACGCCTACATAATCGACAAAATTAGCTAAATTTGCAGTTGCAGAAGAATAAAAATATGCCCATTATGAAGAAAAAAAGAGAAAGGCTCGATGCTATCAAAGAAATCATTTTGAAATCACGCATAAGCAACCAAGACGAGTTGCTGGGACCTCTGCAATCCCGCGGCTTCGACATTACGCAAGCTACCCTTTCTCGCGACTTAAAGCAACTAAAAATAGCTAAGGTACCCGATTCTGATGGGAAGTATATATACGTATTACCTAAAACCGACAGTATAGGCAATGCCATCCAATACCCTACCGACGATGGGGGCTTACAGAATGACTTGGGCGGATTCGTATCTATCAATTTCTCTCAAAATATAGCCGTTATAAAAACCACACCGGGTTTTGCAGGAAGCATCGCCTACGACATAGACTTCGGGCACAGCCCCGAGATTTTGGGCACTATTGCAGGCGACGACACCATTATGGTAGTTCTGCAAGAAGGCATCACACACAAAAAAGCCTACGACATCCTTGCCCGCTATATTCCTGCTCTGCGTCCTTACTAAAAACAATATCGTATGATAAAAACCGGCATCATCGACGAAAACGCCACGCTAACGGGTGAACTATTGCGACTTTTGTCACTCCATCCCGAAGTAGACACTATCGCCATACAAAATCCCTCTCGCGCCGGGCAACCACTCACAAAGTACTATCCCGACCTCATCGGCGACATCGAAACAGAGTACTGTACCAGCATAGATATCAACGAGATAGATATACTCTTCTGCTGCTTCAATCCGGGAGCTATGCGACGCCAGCTCGACGAAGAACGATTCCCGGAAAAGCTTGCCGTAATAGATTTCTCGGGCGACTTCCGCATAGAAAGCCCGGGACACAACTTCATATACGGGTTACCCGAACTCAATCGGAAACGCATCGTACGCGGCGAGTCGCGATACATTGCTATCCCCGACGCTTCGGCATCCATCATACAACTGGCCTTGCTGCCTCTTGCCAAAAATCTGCTCTTACGCAACGCTATACAGGCGGCTATCACTATAGCTCATCCGCACGCCAAAGGGATATGCCCCTTGCCTTCTTTCAGCAAGCAACTGCTACCCGAGATAACGCAAAACCTCGTAACTCTGCAAAACAGTTTTACATACGACATAAATATCATGTCTACCCAAGTACCTCTCTCACGCAGTTTACTTGCATCGATATGGACTGAAAGCCCCAACATTTCCATCGACTTCGTACGCGACCTTTACACGACATACTACGACGACCACAGTTTCGTACACATCGTAGACAAGCAACCTTGCACGGCACAAGTTATCAACACCAACAAATGCTTCCTGCACATAGACATCTCAGATGGCAAACTCATCGTCACAGCCGTATGCGATGCTCTACTCAAAGGGGCTGCCGGACAAGCCATACACTGCATGAACCTTCTCTTCGGACTCAAAGAGACCACAGGGCTATTCCTGAAATCGCCTATATATTAATCCATAGGAAACCATACCGCAATGAAAATAGCAATTATAGGAGCCGGCAACATGGGTGGTGCAATAGCCCGGGCATTGGCTCAAAGCGACTTTGCTCAAAACAACAGTATATATATTTCCAACCGTAGCAAAGCAAAACTCGACATACTGAAGGAGTCATTTCCGCAGCTCTACACCACTACCGACAACTCCGAGGCTGCCAGCTGTGCCGACATCGTGATTATTGCTGTCAAACCATGGATACTCGACTCTGTGGCACACGAGATTGCCTCCTGCGTCAAGCAAGAAAATTGTATGATAATCTCTGTCGTAGCAGCCATACCGTTCAGCCATTACGACGAACTGTTTTGCGGTTATCACCCCACTTTCCGTGTCATTCCCAACACAGCCGCAGTCGTAGGAGAAGGTATATCGGTCATTGCCGCCAACCATGCCACTCAAGCACAAACTGAGCTTGTGCAATCGATTTTCAACAGCATGGGCATTACCATACTCACCGACGAAGACCACATCAATGCCTACATGGTACTCTGTTCAAGCGGGACAGCTCTTGCCATGCGATACCTACGTGCCGCTATGGAAGCAGGTATTGCCATGGGCATACCTGCCGCCGAAGCATCCCGACTGGCTGCATATACCATGCGAGGAACCGCTCAACTCATCATTTCTCACGGAGAGCATCCTGAAGCCGAGATAGACCGCGTCACTACTCCCGGCGGGCTCACCATCAAAGGGCTCATTGCCATGGAAGAAGCCGGCTTCTCCAACGCTGTGATAAAAGGGCACCTGGCATGTCTGAAATAAACGATACGGCAGCCTGCGACTACGCTCGCACAACCATCAGTTGGGCATCGCAGCGATTGGGCATCGCTACTCTCAACGCCATGCAACAAGCCACCATAGCAGCCTGCCGCAACGACGGAGAGGTTATACTGATAGCACCCACCGGAAGTGGTAAGACTTTGGCATACCTTATTCCTCTCATTGCACGCCTGGACAATAATCAAACAGAGATACAAGCTCTCATAATACTGCCTACACGAGAGCTCGCACTGCAAGTCGATAACGTAGCACGTGCCATTTCATCAGGATTCAAAATAACCTGCTGCCACGGCGGACACTCTTTTAAAGACGAAGCAGCCTCATTGTCGGGACATCCCGCCATTGTCATCGGCACACCAGGACGATTGCTCGACCATTTGCGTCGAGGCTCTCTCTGCCTCAGCCATATAGCGACATGTGTTATCGACGAATATGACAAATGCCTGCAATTGGGCTTTCTCTCTGAAATAGAGGCCCTCATAACTGCCTCCGGGAAACCACGTCTGCGCATTCTCACTTCAGCAACCGACACCGTTGTACTACCCGACTTTCTCGCAATGCAAAAGGCTGTGCGCTTGCACTTTGAGGGTGAAGCCCTGCAGGGCGAAGTAAACAATACACTCACGGTACATACCGTGGCATCGCCCCAAAAAGACAAGCGCGACACACTGCTACAACTGCTTTGTCATATCGACGACGCCCCAACCATCATCTTCTGTAACCTACGCGAAACAGTAGAACAGGTAGCCTCGTTCCTCTCCCAACGCCATATTACATGCATAGCCTTTCATGGTGGCATGCAACAGCCCGACCGTGAACGTGCCTTGTGCCGACTGCGCAACGGCAGTGCCTACATCTGCGTTGCCACCGACCTTGCAGCACGCGGGCTTGACATTCCTCAAGTAGCACACATCATACACTACGACCTGCCGCTCGACGAAGCCACTTACACTCACCGCAATGGCCGAACAGCTCGCATGAATGCCAATGGAACAGCATACCTCATAGTTGCTCCACACGAAGAGTTGCCTGCTTGCGCAACGCAAGCCACAGCCCTCACGCTCGATACGAAGGCACACACACCGGCCGCACCAACAATCGACACCTTACACTTCGCTGCCGGTAAACGCGAGAAGTTGGGCCGGGGCGACATTCTCGGCTTTCTCACACAAGTGTGCCACATCCCGGCTCAAGCTGTCGGTCTCATCGAGGTTAAAGACCATTATGCCTACGTTGCCGTAGAAAAGCAATACATCGACATCGCACTGCAACATGCTGCACAAGAAAAAATCAAAGGCAAACGCATCCGTGTAAATCGCGCCTTATAACTACCCATTAAAAAGCACGATAAAGCTGTTTTTATCCATAAATGAACAAAAAATAGACATCGACTCACGAGCCGTTCTCTATTTTTGCACTGTTATTTATAAAATATTTACATCATGAAAAAATTATATTTGCTTACTGCTTGTCTCGTAGCTCTTGCAACAGCACAAGCCCAAACCGTAAACTTTAGTGACTACGCTGCCGAAAAGTACAACTGGAACAGCGACGAGAAACCTGCTACCGCATCTTACGAGATGGATGTTCCATACACCCAAATCAACGGATTCCGTTTCTACAACAACAACGACGATGTATGCTCTATCGCATATAACAAAAAGACCGTCGACGGAACAAAATATTTTGCTTGCTTCAAAACCCAAGGTGGTTCTAAATGGGAAGATAGCGAGACTCCTGCTTCGCGCGTCATAGAAGTGAATGTTACAGGTCCTTGCACCATATCGGGAGTCATGGCCTCTTCGAGCAAAAGCGACGACCGTGAGCTTTACATCTCTACTGCTAAAGTTGACTCTGACTACGACAAAGAAGACGAATCATACGTTGGCTGTATAGCAATCAAAGCTGCCGACGGCGCAAAACAATATACTTTCGATTACCAAGGCGAAGAGGCTACACTCTACCTCTATTCTCGCACCGGAGGTATCAATATCTACACAATATCTGTTACCAACAAGTAAGCTGCTCTCACGACGCCAAACAGCAAAGTTTTGTTTCAGTGGATAACAAAATCCCAATCTGGAACCAAAACCATATCATAAAAAGAGCCATATCAAGATGATATGGCTCTTTTTATATATTTAGTAACAGTCTCAGCCATAGTTTGACAAGACATAATGAATCGCTATAGAAATATTGTTTCTATATTTTACGATATTCGATGAGATAATAAGATTCGTAAAAGATTTCATCAGATGAAGAAGATGTATATCCCTCAACTACTAATTTAGAACGAGTCAGTTCTTTGATTGTCCAAGGGTCATCCTCATCATAGTCCAATACAAGAACTCCTTTATTATAACTCCATTCTCCTTCACTAGACTCATCTATTCCTCCACCTAAATACGTTAATACATATGTACCATTTTTATTGAAGGTTATTCTAATACTTCCACTGAGATCTTCATAATATTCATTTGTTATAACCCCATCTTGCTTTTCCCAACCTGTCTCGGAAACAGCTTCCCAAGTACCTATCAAATCGGATGAAGAACCAATGCCATCTGAGCATGCACTGAAAACCAATGTCATAACCGACATTAACACGAATAAAATTTTTACGTTTTTCATTTGTAATTTGTTTTTGTGTGTCTTCCAGTTCCCAAAGACTAATTATTAAACCACGAAGCGTGGAACTGCAATGCCCACATTCTGATTGGAGGTCCTAGGAAACCCTTGTACACAGATATGGTAATAGCAGCCCACGCCATAACGTGAGAACCACTATGCTATCCTCGTGTACAATTGTGAATTTCCTAGGTTCCCAATCACAAGATAAGCATAACGCTTCTAAAATTTCTAATATGTCACAGACTGAGTCACTACTCAATCCGATGCAAAAATAGAAAATTTTATAATAATCTTATGGCAGTACAGCACTTATTTCGCAAATGTGAATTAAATAACTTTCTTATTCTCTTTACACACATTATACTATTTCGCAATTATTTCATGATTTACAAATCATATTCTATCACTACTTACCCGTCGAAAACAGATTTTCATTTTCTCTAAATTCTTCATCAATCTTCCAGCCACATAGTTTTCATCTTCTATTAGCTTATTAGCTAAATATGCACATTCCATGCTGTTTATTCCGCATATTTTTTCTATTTTTGTAAGCTAAAAACAGACTATATTTCATTACATGAACATACGCAAACGATTGGCAATCTTAGGCTCTACCGGTTCGATAGGACGACAGACATTAGAAGTAGTCGACGAATATCCGCAACAATTTGAGGTATACCTTATCACTGCCAACAACAGCATAGAACTACTCATAGAACAGGCACGTAAGTACCTCCCCGAAATTGTCATTATTGCCAACAAAGCACATTATGCAACATTGCGTGACGCTTTGGCCGACCTTCCCATTAAGACCTATGCCGGAGCCGATGCCATTGCCGATGCCATGTCGCTACCCGATATAGACATAGTTGTAGCCGCAATGGTTGGTTACGCCGGCTTACGGCCTACAATCAAGGCTATAGAAGCTCACAAAACTATAGCCCTTGCCAACAAGGAGACTCTTGTCGTAGCAGGCGACCTCATCACAAAACTTGCCCTCGAAAACAGAACGCCCATCATTCCCGTCGACTCGGAGCACTCGGCTATTTTCCAGTGCTTGGTAGGCGAAGGCGATAACCCAATAGACAAAATTATCCTTACAGCATCGGGGGGACCCTTCCTGCATCACTCACAAGAAGAACTTCATCACGTTACTTGTGCCGACGCCTTGAAACATCCCAACTGGAAAATGGGAAAGAAAATCACTATAGACTCGGCCACCATGATGAACAAAGGCTTTGAGATGATTGAGGCTAAATGGCTCTTCGGTATGCCCCCCGAGAAAATCGAAATTGTCATCCATCCTCAATCCATAGTCCACTCTATGATACAATATAGCGATGGTGCAATAAAAGCACAGTTGGGGTTGCCCGATATGAAGCTGCCCATACGGTATGCTCTCTCCTATCCCGACCGCCTGTGCACTCACGCCCCCAAATTGCAAATGGAAGATTATGCCCGGCTCACCTTCGAGAGACCCGACACTGAACGCTTTCCACTACTGCATCTCGCCTTCGATGCCATAGCACAAGGAGGTAATATGCCTTGCATCATGAATGCCGCCAACGAAATAGCCGTGGCTGCATTTCTTGCCGGCAAGATAGGATTTTACGACATTGTCGGCACTATAATCGACACTATGGCCGAAGCCTTTTTCATTGCATCGCCTACCTACGACGACTATGTAGCAACCGACCTTGCAGCTCGCGAAATAGCTACCCGTCACCTGAAACGCTCATAGAACTATCACTTGTTATAAATATGGAACCCATCTTAGTTAAAACTATACAACTCATACTTAGTCTCTCTATTCTCGTCATCTTCCACGAGTTTGGGCACTACATCTTCGCCCGCATGTTCGGCATACGGGTAGAGAAATTTTACCTTTTCTTCGACACTAAGTTTGCCCTGCTCCGCATCAAACGCGAGAGTACTTCACTCGTCGTAAAAATTTGCGAGAAACTACGTTTCAACATACCCATGCGCCCTGCCAAGAGCGGCGACACAGAGTTTGGCATAGGATGGATACCGTTTGGCGGATATGTAAAGATAGCCGGCATGATAGACGAATCGATGGACCTCGAACAGATGAAACGGCCGGTACAACGCGACGAGTTTCGCTCGCGCCCTGCATGGCAACGTTTGTTGGTCATGATAGCAGGTGTGGTATTCAACTTCCTGCTCGCTATCATCATATACGCCGGTATAGCATACGCTTGGGGCACAACCTATCTCACCTTTGACAATGCCAAAGACGGTATGGAGTTTTGTGAACCTGCCAAAGCCATAGGCTTCTGTGATGGAGATATTCCACTCACTGCCGACGGTAAGAAACTCGACTACTTATCGAGCGAAACCATACAAGCCATGGTAGAAGCGCACAACGTAACTGTATTACGTAACGGCGATACAACCACCATAGAGGTGCCGCAAGACTTCATGCTGCAACTGATGAACCTACAGACACCTTTTGCCTGGTATAGACTGCCTGTCGTCATAAACAGTCTCGAAGAAAGCGGAGGGGCATACGCCGCCGGGCTGTGCAAGGGTGACCGCATTGTTAGTGTCGACTCTATAGCAACCCCTTCACGGGCCCTACTCACAACGGCTCTGGCACAACATCCTTCACAATTGGTAAAGATAGGCTACCTACGCGGCGACAGTCTTATGACTACTTATGTACAAAATGACAGCCTTGGACACATAGGTATATACATGACACCTATTACCGAACTATACGACGTTACAACCGAGCATTATACCTTGCTGCAATCTATACCTGAGGGTATAGACATGGGTGTCACCAAGCTCGTCAACTATGTAAAGAGTTTCAAATACGTATTCTCTAAAGAAGGAGCACAAAGTCTTGGTGGATTTGGCTCCATAGGGAATCTATTTGCACCCACATGGGACTGGTACTCATTCTGGAACATGACAGCCCTCCTATCTGTTATGCTTGCCTTCATGAACATCCTGCCCATTCCCGTACTCGACGGCGGCCACGTACTCTTCCTCATCATCGAAGTAATAACACGCCGCAAACCAAGCGACAAGTTTATGGAGATAGCACAATCAATAGGTCTATTCCTACTTTTCGCCCTGCTCATCTATGCCAACGGCAACGATATTGTAAGATTTTTCTTTAAATAAACACCAATCATAATATGGCCGAAAACTGCAAAATCATACTTAAACCAGGTAAAGAAGACTCTTTCCGACGATTTCATCCATGGGTCTTCTCTGGCGCCATACAACGCATACAAGGCAATCCAGCCGAAGGTGATGTTGTCACCATAGAAGACTGGCAAGGCAACTTCATCGGTGTTGCCCACTACCAGATAGGAAGTATTGCCGCCCGAATACTCTCCTTCTCGCCTGTAACGATAGATGCCGACTTTTATCGTCAACGGCTTCTTGCCGCCTATCGCATGAGACAAAGTCTCGGTCTCGAGAAGGGCGACTATAATAACACATATCGGCTTGTACATGGCGAGGGTGACAACCTGCCCGGACTTATCATAGACATCTATGGGAATACAGCAGTCATGCAGGCTCATAGCCCTGGTATGCACTTTGCCCGCAACATACTTGCCGAAGCTTTGCAACAAGTCATGGGCAACACTATAGAAAATATTTACTACAAGTCTGAGACCACTTTGCCATACAAGGCCGACTTAGACCACGAAAACGGCTATCTTGTAGGTAAAACGGCCAATGATATAGCCATAGAAAATGGCCTGAAATTCCACGTCGATTGGCTTCACGGACAAAAAACGGGCTTCTTCATAGACCAACGAGAGAACAGAGCGCTCCTCGAACGATACTCGAAAGGACGTTCCGTACTCAACATGTTCTGCTACACCGGCGGGTTCTCTTTCTACGCTATGCGAGGCGGCGCCCGACTGGTACACTCGGTAGACAGTTCGGCTAAAGCCATAGACCTTACATGCAGCAATGTAGAGCTCAATTCCCCCGGCGATACACGTCACAAAGCATTTGCCGAGGACGCTTTCAAATACCTCGATACCATGGGCAACGACTACGACCTCATCATCCTTGACCCTCCGGCATTTGCCAAGCATCGGCGGGTTCTCAATAACGCACTGCAAGGCTACCGCAAGCTCAATGCCAAAGCCTTTGAGAAGATACGCCCGGGGGGCATACTCTTTACCTTCTCTTGCTCACAAGTAGTAAGTAAAGAGAACTTCCGCCTCGCGGTCTTCACGGCTGCTCAACAATCAGGACGCAACGTACGCATTCTGCACCAGCTCACCCAGCCGGCCGATCACCCCATAAACATATACCACCCTGAGGGAGAATACCTCAAGGGATTGGTACTATATGTCGAATAATATATTTACTTAACCAATCACCAATAACTAATGTTATGAAAAAAAACGCATGTATTATGTTGGCAACACTGTCACTACTTGCCTGCTCGCCACAAGAAAAAGCGGGCGACAACAACGCAGAATTTGATTACTCGGTAGAAAAATTTGCCGACCTCGAAGTTCTACGCTATCGCGTACCCGGATTTGAGGAACTCACACTCGACCAAAAGAAACTCATCTACTATCTCCAAGAAGCCGCCCTGCAAGGCCGCGACATCCTCTTCGACCAAAACGGAAAGTGGAATCTTCCTATCCGCTATACTCTCGAGGCCATCTACACCGGATACAAAGGAGACCGTACCACCGACGACTGGAAAGCATTCGATACCTACATCAAACAAGTATGGTTTGCCAATGGTATACACCATCACTATTCCAGCGACAAATTCCTGCCCACCTTCTCTCAACAGTTCTTTACCGATGCCGTAAATTCAATTGATGCTTCGACACTCCCCTTACGCGAAGGCGAAACGGTTCAACAACTCTTGGATTCTATCATGCCCGTCATGTTCGACCCCACAATCATGCCTAAACGTGTCAACCAAGCCGACGGACAAGACCTCATCGCTACGTCGGCCTGCAACTACTACAGTGGTGTCACACAGGCCGAGGCCGAGGCTTTCTACAATAAGATGAAAAAAGAGAACGACCCAACTCCTATCTCTTACGGGCTGAACAGTCGCCTGGTAAAACGTAACGGCCAAATATATGAAGAGGTATATAAAGTTGGTGGCCGCTATGGTGCAGCTTTGAGTCGTATTGTAGAGTGGCTCGAAAAGGCAGCTACCGTTGCCGAGAACGATGCACAACGCGCCATTATCAACAAACTTATCGAATACTACCGTACCGGCGACCTGAAGACATTCGACGAATATTCTATTCTTTGGGTAGAAGATACCAATAGCCAAGTAGACTTCGTAAACGGATTTATTGAGTCATATGGCGACCCTCTTGGCATGAAAGCAAGCTGGGAATCTATCGTCAACTTCAAGAACCTCCAAGCCTCAGAACGTACTCATCTCATTAGCGAGAACGCCCAGTGGTTTGAAGACAACTCTCCTACCGATAATCGTTTTAAGAAAGAGGCCGTAAAAGGTGTATCGGCAAAGGTTATCACAGCTGCCATACTCGCCGGCGACTGCTACCCATCGACTCCTATTGGCATAAATCTACCCAACGCCAACTGGATACGCGCCGCCCACGGCTCTAAGTCGGTAACCATAGAAAACATCACCGACGCTTACAACGAAGCAGCCAAAGGAAACGGATTTAACGAAGAGTTTGTATGGAGCCCCGTTGAACTCGAGCTCATCGAGAAATATGGTACTATCACCGACAACCTCCATACCGACTTGCACGAATGTCTCGGCCACGGCTCAGGCAAACTGCTTCCCGGTGTAGACCCCGATGCCTTGAAAGCTCATGGCTCTACCCTCGAAGAAGCCCGCGCCGACCTCTTTGCCCTCTACTACCTCGCCGATAAAAAACTTGTTGAATTGGGCATTATACCCAATGACACAGCTTATAAAGCCGGATACTACGAGCAAATCATGAATGGACTCATGACTCAACTCGTACGCATAGAACCGGGCAAAGATATTGAAGAGAGCCACATGCGCAATCGTCAACTCATAGCTGCTTGGGCATACGACCTTGGCAAAGCCGACAACGTGATAGAGATAGCCGAACGCGATGGCAAACACTATGTCAAAATCAACGATTATGACAAACTGCGTCAGATTTTCGGCAAGCAACTCGCCGAGATACAACGCATCAAGAGTGAAGGAGACTATGAAGCCGGACGTGCTTTAGTAGAGAAATACGCCGTAAAAGTAGATGCCAAACTCCACGCCGAGGTTCTCGACCGTTATGCACACCTCGACATAGCTCCTTACAAAGGCTTTGTCAACCCAGTGTACACTCCAGTACTTGATGCCGATGGCAACATTACCGACATTACCATAGACTACACCGAGGGCTATCCCGAGCAAATGCTCCGCTACTCGCATGATTATGCAACGCTTCCTGTTTACAACGATTGACTTATTCGGTAACTACATGTAAACAAAGGTTACAATATCAACCTATCTTCTGAAACAGCAGTCCCGGCCGTATACAATGCGACCGGGACTATTTTTTATTAAAGACTACTATCATATACATGTCATTTTAAACTACGCTACTATTCAATAATACTTAACCATATATGCATTAATAATCTACAAAATATTCATAAAATTATCTTTGAAAAATAAAATATTATTGATAACTTAGCCATCAACTATTAGTATTAACAAAATATTTTCTTAAAGCTTTATTTACACATGTCAAAACACACCATACGGCAACCGACCTATTTATTTTTCATCTACTTAAACATTTAACACAACCTCTAAAAATTCAATACAATGAAACCTACAATTTTATCTGTGGCTATCTTTCTTCTATTTGTTAGCTGCAACAATCCCAAACCACAATCGTCAACAATCATTGACAATTTGTCACCAGCTCTTGAATACCCCATTATTCAAAAACAGGATATGCTGGACATGTTTTTAAAGTATGTTACTATCGAAAGTGGCTCAAAAAGGCCTGGGCCTGGCGACACAATCTATCCTATCACTCCAGGGCAGATAGAAATGGCACAACAGCTCAAAACTGATGCCGAAATGTATGGAGCTAATGTTACTATGTCTGAATGGTATTACGTTTACATCGATGTTCCATCAAACATTGACAAAGATGTTCCTATTCTCGGTTTCTCTTGTCATTTAGACTATTCCCCAGAAGCTCCGGGAACAGGTATAAAACCACAAGTTGTCACATACCAAGGAGGAGATATACAACTTGCTGACGGAAGTGTTATTTCTCCTAAAAACCCAGATGGCAAAGATCTTCCAGAACTTATCGGAAAGACTCTTATTCATACTGATGGTAAAACTTTACTCGGAGGAGATGACAAAAACGGCTGCACGATACTCATGTCCTTGTTAAAAACTATCTTAAACCCTGATGTCAAACATGGACGTATACAGTTTGTATTCTGTCCCAATGAGGACATAGGAATGGCACAACTAAAAATCGATACAACTCTGTTTAACCCAGATATACTTTTTGATGTCGACGGTAGTGGAGGAAAACAGATTATGGCTTCAAATTTTACAGCCCGTGGATTGTCCGTAAAATTTATTGGGCATCCAGCTCATCCCGCTGAAGCCAAAGCTATGCAGATGGGTGATGCCCTTGCCGCCGCTGCAACATATATAGCTAATGTTCCTTTAAAATACCGTCCAGAAAGAACCGAAGGCAAAGATGGTTACATACATCATTATCAAATGGACACATTACAAGACCAAAATGGAGTTAACTACATTGTTATGAGCAGAATTAGATACTTTGACAAAAATGAAGGAGAATTGTTTGATAATATCATAAAAGAATCTATGGAAAAAGTTGGCCGTGATTTTCCATACGTCAAAACAGAAGTTCTTTTTGACGACATCCAGTACGACAATGTAGAATATTCCATGCATCCAGCATCACACAATGTCATAGCTAGAGCCGCTGCAAGGACTGGTCTTGATGTTAACTTTGAAGCCGTAAGAGGTGGTACCACTGCCGCAATGTTCACAACAAAATCACTAAAAGGCGGCATGAGCATATTTTCAGGACAACACAATGACCATAGCGTCCACGAATACAGTTGTCTTGAAGAAATGATGGATGCTTACATGCTTCTACTTTACGCAGTTGATGAAGTAACTCAAATAGAATAATATTATAATTATCTTAAAAGAACAATTTTAACGGTCTTTGCATCACTAGTTTTGCAACAACAATAAAATTAATGTTCTTAAAATCATTTTAGTTCACTAGTTCATATACAACAACAAAAACTCAACGGGCACCACAAGAGGTTTTCTTGCGGTGCCCGTCTCTCTATCTTATCTGTCTTTGTCTGTGCTGCCTATTGCTTTACAAACTTCAATGCATAGCGATGTCCATCTTGCATGTAAGTTAACACATACGCGCCACGGGGTAACGATGCTATACTCCACTCGCCATCCACTACGCCTTGCGACATTACAAGGGCTCCGGTCAGAGAGTAAACATTAGCATCTGTCACAACACGTTGCGTACGCAATATGTTCCCGGCCAATATCACCGAACCATCGTTACGTGTTGCATGTACACCTGTATATATCTTTATCGTCAAACGGCTCCAATTGGGGTCATTCTCAAACAATGAGGCTACTTCGCTACTTACGGTCAACGTAACTGTTTTCAGATCTGATATTCCTTCAAACATATCTGAATAATATACCGGAGTTTCTGTCCCTGCATAACTTGTCCAGTCTATGTCTATCAAGGATGTACAATCGCCAAACGTACGAGACCCGAATGTTATGACGGCCGGCAACGTTACCTTCGATAATGATGTGCACGAACGGAATGCGCCCGACATGGCACTCGAACCTGTAAGTTGTTCTGATGAACTCAAGTCTATCTCTTGAAGATTTCCGCAGTTCTCAAAGGCACTGTTCAGACTTGTAAGTCCGCTACAATTACTCAAATCTATCGTTGTCAATGCACTGCAATTCATGAAGGCCTGACGCAGATTATTGAAGTTGGCAGCCTGCTCTGCCTCGGGCATTAAAACTGTTTCCAAAGCCTTACAGTTTACAAATACACCATTGCTCGACAAGCCTCCACTTACATAAAGGTCGGTACCGGCCTCTATCTGTGCCTCGGTCATATCTACACTTACCAGCGTTGTATTGCTGGCCATAAAGCCGGTTGTACCTATTGCCACGGCAAGGTCGGTAAATGCCAATGTATTCCATGTGCCTGTAAGATGCAATACAGTAGCATCACGCAAGTTAGTCGGTATGTCGGTTGCATCTACAATAGTTCCTTCTACAGGAGTTTCTCCCTCATCCACAACTATTGTCAAGCGACTCCAATTGGGGTCATTTTCAAACAATGAAGCAACTTCACTACTTACGGTCAACGTAACTGTTTTTAGGTCTGATATTCCCTCAAACATATCCGAGTAAAATACCGGAGTTTCTGTTCCTGCATAACTTGTCCAGTCTATGTCTATCAAGGATGTACAATCGCCAAACGTACGAGAACCGAATGTTATGACGGCCGGCAACGTTACCTTCGACAACGACGTGCACGAACGGAACGCGCCCGACATGGCACTCGAACCTGTAAGTTGTGTTGCTGAACTCAAATCTATCTCTTGAAGATTTCCACAGTTCTCAAAGGCACTGTTCAGACTTATAAGTCCGCTACAATTACTCAAATCTATCGTTGTCAATGCACTGCAATTCATGAAGGCCTGACGCAGATTATTGAAGTTGGCAGCCTGCTCTGCCTCGGGCATTAAAACTGTTTCCAAAGCCTTACAGTTTACAAATACACCATTGCTCGACAAGCCTCCACTTACATAAAGGTCGGTACCGGCCTCTATCTGTGCCTCGGTCATATCTACACTTACCAGCGTTGTATTGCTGGCCATAAAGCCGGTTGTACCTATTGCCACGGCAAGGTCGGTAAATGCCAATGTATTCCATGTGCCTGTAAGATGCAACATATCAGCATCTCGCAGGTTAGTCGGTATGTCAGCCGCATCTACTGTAACGCCTTGTGCCGAATTAAGGCACGACAGCGACAATGCCACTGACACAGCTGCTATAAAATAATACTTCTTCATCTTTCGCTTTTTTATCGTCTTACAATTTTCTGTACATAAAGTTCCCCATTGTACTCATATTGCAGTATATAAAGGCCCTTAGGAAGGCGCTCCAAGCCATAAGTACCTTCTACAACATCGCGTTGCATCACTGTTTGGCCATTCATGCCAAAGAGAGAAACATTCGATACACGCTCTTGAGCCATAATGCGTACACCGTCAAAAGTCACAACACCGTCGTTGCGTACACCCTTCACGGCTCCAACTTCATTTTGTGGACACTCTATCTCAAAAGGTTTCTTATAATAACTGAGTTGCAATACGTCATACTCTGTTCCATCACCGAGCTGACCTCCTTTGTTACGTCCCCAACCATACAAAGTACCATCAGATGCCAGTGCTAACGAATAGCATTGCCCCGAAGACAATACAGAATAAGTAAGCCCTTCGGGCAACAGAGGTGATACGGGAGTTGTTTCCAAAGGTATGTTAGCAGAGCTACCTTGCCACAAACGACCATTTCCATCGCCCAAAGCACCATCGGCATTGGTTCCCCACATATATACATGCTCTATTACACCATTTGTTCCTGTAGCTATCGATACTGTTTCTTCACAACCCGACACTGTTATTACCGGCTCAGTAATAGCTGTAACTTGACGGAACTCATAAACGTTGGTTTCTAACTCTTCTTCAGATTGGTTAAAGCCCAGAATATTATTGATATTGCTACCGGTAGCCCATAAAGTACCATCAGTCTTCACGGCATAGGTTCTATTTGATATAGCTTGCACAAATGCCCAATCATTATCAGTTCCTATCTGTACCGGAGTTCCATAAACATAGTCCTCGGTATTGCTTAACCCGAGACCACCGGTTACATTGTTACCCCAACCCCACAAAGTGCCATCGGTCTTAATAGCAAGCACATGTGAGTCACCCGATGTTATCATTTTCCAATTATTGTCAGTCCCTATCTGCACAGGTTCTGTACTACCTGTGGTCGTACCATTACACAACTGATAAGCATTGTTAGAGCCCCAGCCCCACAGAGTACCGTCGGTCTTGATAGCAAAACCTGTATAACCCCAGAAGCGTACTGCCGTCACAAAAGCCCAATCACTATCGGTTCCTATCTGAGCAGGTGTACGATTTGCCATAGTTGCGTTTGTACCTTGTACCCCTGACTCGGCCGTACCTACAGCCCACAAAGTTCCATTCTCTTTCATCAAGAATGCATAAGCCTTACCGCCTACGGCAAGTTTCCAATCTTTATCGCTTCCTACAAGACTCCACTCGGCTGTACGCTCCGAAACCTCAGGAACACCCATCTGGCCTTGCTCATTCCATCCGCATGTCCATAAAGTACCATCATCACGAACAGCATAAGATGTTGCATCACCGGTAGCGACATATTTCCATACGTGTTGTGCTTCTACGCCATTGCCCAGCATCATAGCTGCTGCTACGGCTAAAAATGTAATTCTCTTCATACTACGCATTTATTAAAAAGTGAAACTTCTGTTTTTATATTCTCATTTGCATTAAATATCTGTTTATCTCATCATTACCTTCTTCACATCTATCTGCACGCCATCGCGTAATATTTGTACTATATACACTCCGGCACGAGTTACTTCTATCGTAAACTCACCATCTGATGCAACTTGGGACACGACCCTACCACACAAGTCTATCACACGGACATCGGTAGCTTGGGCATTATATATAGTCAATGTTTTTCCATCGGTACGTAATATAGAAGATGAGGATATTACACTCTCTACACCACTATCCTCAAGGTTATCTATGATAGGACATATCATAAACGACGCTCCCGGCATTGCGCCAAAATAATTGATAGGCATTTGATAATCCGTACCACCATATTTAACAAAGGAGTTATGAGCGGTCAAATTTGATAAATCCTCTGCACTCATTTCTTTTCCTATCACCTCGGTAAGCATACAGAAATCTTCAACCTCGGGGTCTGTTCCAAAACCTTCTATCGTAACAAAAAACAGTGGTTTGTCCCATATCTGCAGTGGAGTTTCAAAACGAAACTCTGCGACAGCAGCATTACGTATGGCAAGTTCGTCTTCCTCGGCTTCGCGTATCTCACTCATATCCAGATAAACAACCTCAAGAGGCAGTCCGGTAAAATCGAGAGTTCCATTGGCCTCATCTTCTAACGGATACCATACTTGCAACAACAAGCGACTATTGCTATCCCATTTTGTCGGCTTATATGGCAAATACACATTCACGCCCGTTATGTGAGCATTCTTTTGCGAAGTCATGAAGAGATTGCCATAACCAGTCAAGCCTGCAC
Organism: uncultured Porphyromonadaceae bacterium; assembly: GCA_900538705.1. GTDB lineage: Bacteria > Bacteroidota > Bacteroidia > Bacteroidales > Barnesiellaceae_A > Barnesiella_A. Next base: position 793,439 of record UPZG01000001.1, on the reverse strand, counting down.
TATTCGTACCACCTAGCCATCCGGCTGTTGTACCACTACCAGAATTCAGCGTATAATAACCGGTTTGATATGTCTCACCCCACAAACGTGTATCGGCACAGCATATCTCGGCTTTTCCACCTACCTTCAAAGTGCCATCGGCTGTGTAGCTGCTACTACCTCCTGCATCGGTAACCGTCAATGTAGGGAATGCATATGAACCAGATTCTTTATATTGTACCGTACAATCCTCAGTTGTTTGTCCGGTAGCATTACCACCAGGGACACTCCACTGATAACTTAAGGCTCCTTCTGTATTATTTATATATGTAATATCCATTTGACGCGGAGCCCACAAAAAGTGTTGTTCATTTATGCTACGATTAAACGACAAAAAATTACAAGCAGCACCCTCTTCACTACTAATAGTTCCCAAACAACGAAGGCCTTTGGGCAATTCATACGAGGCTACAGCCGAAACTTTAGCTGCACTCTTTTCCATGCCAGAAACTTCTGATAAAATAGGAGCTCCAACTTGCGGCACCTCTTGCCCATACGCCAATATCACGCCTGACAGTGCTACTAATAATAAGTAAATGTTTTTCATAAGCATTATTTTTATTACGTGCGAAAATATTATTTTTGCAATTATACGTACTACATGACCCAAAAGCAAAAAAAGATGATATACAAACGATATACAGCACGCAAAAAAGCGACTATAGGCATTCAAATCATCGTTTTTATTATTATGGCCGTTCTGTGTACTCCAAAGGCATCTGGTAAAAACCGAACTTTCTGGAAATCTATAGAAACACATGCCGACACAATTGTTAACCTTATCGAAAACGAAGAAAACACATCGACCGGCGACCTGATAGAACGACTTTACCTCATAGCCGACAGCATCAATAACGACGACCTCAAAGCGAGAGCCATATTTTTCGATATCTACACTAACAGGCCGTCCGATTTAACCGCTATGCTCACCCAAACTGATAAAGCAATTGCCCTCGCCGACTCAATCCACTATCCATACGATTACCATCGGCTTCTTGCTCTGAAAAGCAATATTCTCATCAACATGGGTAACTATATAGAGGCCTTCAAGTTGCTATCACTCACGACACCCTATTTCACCGCCATAGGTGACTCGGCACAAACCGCCATAGCCAATGGCAATACCGGCCTGGTATACCTGCTCATCGAAGAGTACGACGAAGCTTTCCATTACTTACAACGCGCCCAACAACTCTTCAAGCAAAATGGAAACCTCCATTCCTACCTACTCTCTTGCCAACAAATTGCATATATCTATGAAAAGACTGGAAAGATTGATAAAGCTCTTGAGCTTCTCCGCTCTATCATAGACAAATACCGCGATGCTCCAGCAGACGTACAAGAGATGCGATACTACTGCATTGCATCATATTTCAAACTATTAGACAACAAAGACGAACAAGAAAAATGGCTCGACGAATTATACAACACCGCTCTGAAGACAGGCAACTGGCAATGTCGCGTCAACGCCATTAAAAACAAAGCAGCCTGGTTGTTCGACCAAAACCAACTTGACAGTGCTCTCGTATATGCCGATAGTGCATATCACTATGCCCAAACCAATCTTCTCACGTTTGGACAAGAAGGTGATATATATAAACTCCTGTCACAAATTCACGGTAGTCGCCACGAATGGGAAGAGGCATACCACTTCCGCATCAGAGCCGAGGAGTATCAAGACTCGGTACGACTACTCGATATGCGCACCGACATCCAGAAAGAGAAAATCAGGCAAGAAATAGCACAAAATGCTATGCAAATGCACGAGCTCGAAATGGAGAAACGCCAATCTATTATCGTGGGGACTATTGTCGCTATCGCCCTGCTGTTACTACTTATTCTATCGGGCATAATCATATATCTGTTGCGAAAAAGAGCGCAGGAACGTAAGCTCCTCTACGAATCGAAAGAAAAAGAACTCACCGGACAGGTAGAGGCTAAAAGTCGCGAGTTATCGTCTGATAAACTATTGTCTGTAAGTCAAATAAAAACGCTGGAGGCTCTCTCTGGCTACATCCGCCAAATGCAGGAAGAAAAGCAAATAGACCGTCAAGTAGCCAGTGTCATACTCGGAAAGATACAGGAATCATTCAAAAAAGAAGACGAATGGGAAAATTTCAAAAAACACTTCGACGAAGTGCACCCTTCTTTTTTCAAAAAACTTAAAGAGTTACATCCCTCGCTTACCGAAAATGAACGCAAACTATGCGCCTACTACAAAATGGGTATCAGCAACAAACAAGTAGCCCTTATGATGTCGGTACAACCCAAATCAGTCATCATATCCCGATACCGTATGCACAAGAAAATGGGGCTTTCCAAAGAAGTCTCCCTCAATGACTATCTGGCAACATTGTAATTATACCGAAACACATCTCTTTTATTTTACACTAATGTTTACAACAAAGGAGTCGCACCTCCATAACAGGGCGACTCCTCAACGACACATCACTTTTTCTTCTTTTGTTTGCGCTTACGACGTTCCTCGATTTCGAGAATGGTAGGCATTGGGAAACCATCAAACCACTGTTTCCCTGCACGTTGTTCATTGACAGTAGCATTACGCATGTTGCGGTCACTTTTTATCAATAATGGATCTTTCACTCCTTCGCTTCCTTTATGACGACCTTTATCATATCGTCTCTTCTCGGCCGTACGCGAAAAACTTTCTTCCACTTTATCACGCATTATAATAGGATCATAGGGTTTGTATTTCCAATTAGGATCTATCTTTTGTTTTTCAATATTTTCCTCTTGAACTAACACTTCGCCTACACGATCCAGTTCTTCATTATACTCACGTCTCGTTTCATATAGACGATGCAATCCTCTATGTCCTACCAACTCATGTCGCAATGTGCTCAACACTCCATCGAAGGTAAGATAGTTACACATAGGCAACACCATATAAATATCACGATCTTCTACAGTCAATCCAACGGCACTACGACTTTTTTTATTTTGCTTTACACGTCGTGGTAAGTCCTCATAGCGCTCATACACCTTGATAGGCACTCCCATCGATGCCGCAACATCTTGCAATATTTCATTCTGCTCCATAGCAGCCTCATGGGTATTGCTCTTTCGCAGTTCTTCCCACCGTTCACGATAATAATTTAGTTTTTCTTTTGGAATCTTATAATTATCGTGCATCAACTCTCCTATGCTTTTCCCCGTCACTGCCTCACGATAAGACCCGGTCACGATATTGTCAGCTGGTACTTGCTGACGTTGTGATTTACTGTTAGGTTCATATACAAGCCCTTCTACTGTTCCATCTTCACGATACTCCATGTCTCGTATTTCTTCCATTGGGAATCGCCCCTCATACGGACCTTCTGTACGACTTGCATAATAAATATTATCAGCATCATATCGTTTACGATGCGTATCGAAGGCTTGCGCTCCGGCAAGCGTACCACCGGCGACACCTCCCATCACAAAACCGCCAAGTGTCGAATTTACGATGCGCTGCAATTCAGGGAACTCACCTGTATAGATACTTTCTTCAGCGGTTAAAGCTCCGCTCGTCGCAGCTCCAGTCAAAGCCGAATGAGCAGTTTCTTTGGCATACGCACGAGCCTCCTTTTGTAATACATGTCTTGTCATCGCATTAAACTCGGCCTGTGCTACTGGATTACTCAATATCTTTTCCATCAGTTCATCCGCTATATTACCTACTTTAGATGGCAAAGCCTTTCCAAGCACCGACGAGTTTATCAACACATCCATCAATACGTTGGTAGCAGTAGCTGCAGTAACATACATACCACGCTGTAGGTCGCTTACTTTTTTACCTGTTTGTCGTTCATAAGCATCTACTTTCATCTGAGCATCAGCTATCGTAGTTGCTACGTCCGACACTACCGCTCCTGTACCGGCTACAGCTACAGCTTCAGGGGCAACGGCCAATGCCAATGCCGCCGGCAATGCGGCTCCCACGATATTTGCGCCTATATCGGCTATCGCTGCCGCACCCTCGGTTTCGGGCAAATCGGCATACTGTCGGCTTATTGATTCTATCTCTCGAGAAGCCTCACCCGGCAATTGAACTCTTTCACTCAGCACGTCTGGCAACTCATCCCATTCCACTCCTTCATTGCGCAATTTTTTTACTAGCAACAAAGCCCAAGCATCTTCTTTATCAGATATTCGCGGAGAATTAACCAATGCATCCATCTGCTGCTGTAGCTTCTCATCGCTGTCTATTTCCGACTTTGTCACTTGTTGCAGGGCTCGTTCATACTCCTTACCCAGTCGCACCTCTCCGTTCATAAAACGTCGAGCCTGAGCTTCTATATAATCCCACGAAAGATTAGTTCGCTCCAATGCTACGCGCAATCCATCTATAAAACTCGTTGCATCATCCATACCCAGTCCTACATGCTTTCCTTTTGCCGCTACTTCAGGTGGAAGCACTGGTTGTTGCGATACTCTCGTATTATCTGAAGGCATAGTAGAAGGAACTGGTTCATCCACACGAGGAAGTTCTTTACTAATATACGACATCAACGGCGAATCGGGCTGCAAGTCACGTCGCAGTTGTTCGGCCGATAGTCGAGGCGCTACAATCTCATCAGTATCTACACTTTGCCCTTTATAGGACATTGGTACATTATCCTGCTGCTCAACCCTCAAATTATCCGTTGGCAAGGGAGCCGGAGTAGTATTAGCTCCATAATATCTCATATTCTGCAACTCAGATTGCATACCCTCGGGCAACGTGTCATAATTTGTATAATCATTTGCTTCACGATTTCTACCATATCGTCCTCGCAATTGTACATCCTGCTGTAATTCAGGACTTTCAGTTTCCGTGGCAAACTCAGGCCTTGACATTGTAGAACCATTTTTTCTCAATTGTTCCGCAATGTTCCTCGGCGATGCAAGATCTTCGAATCTTGAGTAATGTTCCGATACTGGTACTACAGCATCTTTATCTACAAATCGTCTTGAAGCCCGTGGCCAAGCTGGACGGACATCAATAGCCGGCACTACAGCATCTTTATCCACAAATTGCCTTGAAGCCTGTGGCCATGCTGGACGAACATCTATAGCCGACACTACAGCATCTTTATCGGCTAATTGTCTTGAAGCCTGTGGCCAAGCTGGACGAACATCTATAGCCGGCACTACAGCATCTTTATCGGCAAAGCGCTTGGGTGTCTGTTGATTCAGTAGTACGTCATTCGGACGTGAACCTTCAGTATCTTCATTAAGATAGTCCGAATAAGGGTCTACAGTATCCCACGATCGCAACTTATCAAGTATATCACTACCCAATACAGCCTTCACATAAAGCGGCTCATATGTATCATACGCCGCATCATAAAGTTTCTTTTTCTTGTTCATCGCTTTTCTTTTCTTTTACGTAACACCTCTGTCACCATGTATGGTAGCTGTTGCCATACATGATAACGCCTTGCGAAACAATCTACATCGTCGACATTCCGTGGCACAAACCACGATATTAATACTCGACGGACTCGACTACCGCCCGGCAATGCCGGACGAGGACCGACTAACCGGCACATCTCTGCAAGGAGCTCCTCTTCGGCCGGAAATTTTTCAGTTGCGACAGTTTCATCACAGTCACTGTCACTCATAACAGCTTTGTGTCGCGACATCAAACGAAGCAACAACTCTTTAATATTCTCTTTTTTTCTCATGGCATCATATAAGTTTCATCCATATAATCAGGCTGCTGGTATTCGGTTTGCACACTACCGGCTTGTTGGTTTAAGAAATCTCCATAGCGATTGGCATATTTAGAACCAAGACCCAGCCACAACTGTCTATTGTTTTCACTCATAGCCTTACTCAAAGCAGAGTAATCATCGTAATACTTCATGGTCGATGCCATCATTAGATTATCGAGTTGTTGTCGCTGTGTATCATAAAGTGAGGCCGCACTCTCTCTGCCGGTCTCTTCGGCAGCTGCCAATGAACCGACTACATTATCAAGCGCACGATTGTTATATTTCTGCACAGCAGCCACAGCCTCACCTGTAGCACCGGTAACCGCAGCTCTATTACGTGCCGCTTTTGATTGCTCTCCCAACTGTTCTCGTACCTGCTTCAGCATATTACGGGCATTGGCATTATCGAGATAGTTGCGATAATAATTACGATTAAATGCCGAGGTGACATTATCCATTTGCCGCTGATAGTAGCCGTTCATCATGTCTTGCCGCTGTTTGGCCATATCGAGCTGCCTATTATACTCATTCTGTTGTGACACGAACGAGATAATGGGAGCAGCAAAATCCATTAGACTCATACAAAAAAATTTTTAGGTTTCACCATTTAGGTACACTATAACATTCCACTGCAAAGATCGCTCCGTACCTTTGCTTCACTGATGTAATAATATGATATAACTCGTTTTTGACATGAATCATTCTGATAACGAAACTCCTGAGACCTTCGATTTCTCCGACGCCGGATTGCGTTCCAAACAATACAAGGCGTTGCATCTGTGTTACGATCAACTGTTGGACGCATTACCTGGCTGTACCAATGAAACATCACTTGCCAAATGCCTCGAAACCATCCGCAAAGACATCAATGCCGGCAACTCTCCGGCATCAGCTTCCTCGCGAAATTCCATAGCCGACTCGGCCATGCGATTAGAGGCAGTCAACAAACTTCTCAAAAATCTCTCATATGACGAATGATGATACAACCGAACGTATAGCCGCAATGCTCTCCGAAAATATGCGCCGCAAAAACGCACTACACAAGCCATATAACCCTGTTACAGGACGTAACGCATACGGAGAGCGCATTATCGTAGAAATGCCCGACGCTCCTATCCCTTTACAATACGTGCCGAAACAAATGCTCGATGAGAATCCTTTTGCCAAAAGCCTTGCACAGGCAGGATGCTTAGACTCTTTTATCCTTGCCAAACTCCATAAAAGGCCGTCGTTCGAACTTAAAGAAGGATTATGGACCAAATGGTTACAAATACGCATTCGCTATGACTTTGAGTTTTGGGCAGCTATGTTTGTCAAAATCAAAGACAAGAAAAGCCAAAACGATATTCCTTTCATACTCAACAGGCCACAACAAAGACTTCTCGCCACGCTCGAGGGAATGCGTCTGGCCGGGAAACCTATACGCCTCATCATGCTCAAAGCTCGTCAATGGGGAGGTTCTACCCTTATCCAGATGTATATGGCTTGGATACAACTTGTTCATCGTAAAAACTGGAACAGCATCATCTGTGCCCACCTCAAAGATGCGGCGGCACAAATCAAAGGCATGTATACCAAACTACTCGACAACTATCCGGCATGGCTCCTTGGCGACAACACGCAGCCTGCATTCCGACCATTCGAGAAGTCAAGCAATACATCTTGTATAGCCAATACAGGCTCCAAGGTTACCATCTGTTCGTCCGAGTCGCCCGAAGCTGTGCGCGGTAGCGATGCTGCCATGGCACACCTCAGCGAAGCTGCATTTTGGAACAATACGCCGACACACACTCCCGAGAATCTTATCCGTGCCGTCTGTGGCAGCATTGCCCTCTTGCCCTACTCGGTAGTTGTCATAGAAAGTACAGCCAATGGTACCGGGGGATATTTTCACCGCGAGTATATGCGGGCTTGTAGAGGAGAAAGCGATAAAACGCCCATATTTGTTCCTTGGCACGAAATAGAAATATACACCACTCATCTCGACGATGCTGCATCCTTTGCCTCGTCGCTCAACGAATATGAGCAACAACTTTGGCAGCACGGTGCCACTCTCGAAGCCGTTGCTTGGTATCGCGCTAAGCGGCGCGAATACCACGAACATGCTGACATGATGGCCGAATATCCCTCCGACGATATCGAAGCATTTAGTTACTCAGGGGAGCGAGTCTTCAACCTACAAGCCATACACAAACTCAGGCAACATTGCACCGTGCCACGATACACCGGAGAGATACGGGCACAAGCTTCTACAGGTCGCGACGCTCTTGTCAATCTGGAGTTTGTCGAAGAACCGGGCGGCTTGCTACATATTTGGGAACCACCAGAGAAAGACCCCAGGTTGCGCAACCGTTACGTTGTAGCCGTCGATATCGGAGGCCGCTCACGAAAAGCCGATTTCTCGGTCATTGCCGTTTTCGACCGTCGTGATATGCTCACCGGGGGTATTCCTGCCATTGTAGCACAATGGCGCGGGCACACCGACCACGACCTCCTTGCATGGAAAGCGGTACAGATAGCAGCCTACTACGACAACGCTTTGCTCGTAGTAGAAAGCAACACGTTAGAAACAGAATGTACCGAAGAGATGCATTCAGGGTACATCCTCGACACCATCGCGCAAAACTATCGCAACCTCTATGCACGGCGCCATGCCGGTGGCGAAATAGGTAATCAAGCACCACAAAGATGGGGCTTTCATATGAATCGCGCCACTAAACTATTACTTATCAACCATCAAATCAATATCTTAAGACAAAACGGATACATAGAACGTGATGCCGAAGCATGCCATGAATATGACGTTTTCGAGCGCAAGCCCAACGGTAGCTTCGGTGCCAAAGAGGGCGAACACGACGACATACTCATCACCCGTTGCATAGGTACATACATATGCTGCGAGGAACCTCTTGCCGCCGTCAAGTATCATCGTCCTTCACCTCTTATAGGAGAAGCCTCGTTCTGACAAGATTCTTAAAATTGCAGATGGCAACCACTCGTGGGTAAAAATGAATGTTTATCTCCACCTAAAATACCCGGTTGTCCATAAGAATGCGATTATGAAATACAACATAAAAGGAGCAGTGACGAATACACATCACTGCTCCTCTGTTATAGTCGGGGTGACAGGATTCGAACCTGCGACTCCCTGCTCCCAAAGCAGGTGCGCTACCGGACTGCGCTACGCCCCGCGCTTCGTAAAAAGCGATGCAAATTTACACCTTTTATTCCATCCGTGCAAATAATTTGCGAGCTTTTCTCACACTTTATCGACATTACAGCAACATGCAAATGGTGTAACCCATAAATGGCAAGACTCATAAGTCACAAAAATCATACAGTAAACGGTTGTAACGTAACCCGCAAAGATTTTCTATTTAAGCCATTTGTCTAAGAATAAAAGTACCTGACGGTGCATCTCGGCATTGAATGTATGAGTGGTATCGTAAAAAGTAGTCTCCAATTTCTCCTCAGCCCCACATTGCCGCCACACGCCCCGAAGATAATCATAGGCACTCTGCACGCCAGCTACTGGAAAAAGCTTGTCCTTACGCCCATTGATAAGCAACAACGGCTTGGGACACGATATGGCAGCTACATGAGGATAATCCAGATAACGACGCAAGCGAGGCACTATCATAGCATAGGCCGAGCCTCCTTTGTTCTGATTGTTCGTGAGAGTCATAAGTGAGTCGGTGGTACACATCCAGCAAACGGCAGCAGCGGCACGCACTTTATCGGTAGCAGCCGATAGCATCCACGCTCGATGGGCCCCCATGGAAAAGCCCACGGCTCCTATCCGGGAAGAATCGACAAAAGGCAACGAAGCCAGGAAATCGACACTTCGCATGTCGTCAGACGTAATAACTCCGCACCACGAACGTCCCATTTGAAAAAGGTTGGCAGCCAAAGCCTGCTGCGAACTATAACGTGCTCCTTCTTTACGGCCTCGGTCGCCCCATAAGAGAGCATCTACCGCAAGTACCACATATCCGTTAGCAGCAAGATAGTCTCCGGTATATATACCATCGTAATACTTAGATACCCAAGCATCAGACATCGCAAGAGTAACCGTATCATCGGCAAAAGGTTTCACATTCTTCTCCTTACCTATGTCAAATTTTGCCCCATGGTCGTGCAATACAACTACGGCAGGAAACGGTCCGCTCCCACTCGGAACCAACAGATAAGCCGGCACTGTAACATATCGGTTGAGATGCAACATAATGCGATGCGCCGCATAACCATCGCGCTGTTCGGTAGCCACAATTGTATAATCAAATGCCGTAGTATCTGGGGTATAGTCGATACAATCGAGCAGCAGTGTACGGGCTTTATCTCGCCAAGTATCGAAGTCCTTTTCGGGTGATATGCCCCACGCTGCAGGATAGGTAAGTTCGCTGCGCAACACCTCATAGTATACAGGCATATCTTTTACTGTCTCATACGACCTACCTACACTCGGCACCCACAACGTTGTAGAAAGGAAGAGTAATAGTGTGAGAATTTTTTTCATTTTTGTCATTTTATAACTATGCAAAGTTAGTAAAAGATAAAGGCTGAGACAAACGAAAACACGACTTTGAGTTAGACACTGTTAAACAACAGCTTATATTACACAGGAAACAGAAACTATCGAAAAAATTCCAAGGAACTCTCGGTTATAAAAAGTAGCAAACAGAATACGCCAGGCACGTAAATTTAGATTATCGGGAACTTTTTACGACTATATTTTATATATTTGAACTGTCAAATAATACCATAGAAAAACATGAAACACTTCTTCTTGACAATATACTTTATCGTCTGCATTATAGGAGCGGCCTGTGCCGTACCACTACGATACTCTGTTACACATTATACTACCGAAGACGGATTATCCCAAAATACCGTCATGTATATCATGCAAGATAAAAAAGGGCTTATGTGGCTTGCTACATGGGACGGACTGAACATGTTTAACGGATATGAGTTTACCGTTTATAAAGCTCTTGCAGGCGACCATGTAAACTTGTCAAACAACCGTATACAGACTATCGAAGCCGACCGTTACGGATATATCTGGTTACTAGCATACGATTATCGGGTACACCGGTTCGACCCACGCTCCGAGCAATTTGAGCCTATTTATGCTACAGGATACGAAGCCTTAAATATAAAAAAAATCACCGTATTGCCAAGTGGTAGCGTGTGGTTGCACGGCGACCATGACGAAGCCATACGCGTAACTACCGACAGTGTGAGCTACGCTACCACCGCCGAGGTATATTCTACTCAATCAGGAATGTTCCCATCGCTGCATTGCTACCTGGTACACGAAGACTATGACGGTAACGAGTGGCTGCTCTCTGACAATGGCATCGGCGTAATACCTCGCGGCGGCACTACTCCCGAGCGTTTTTTCACGGCTTCATCAAAATCGGGCGGAAAAAATTTGCAGGCCTTTTATACCATTGACGAAGATACACAGAGTGTATGGACCGGCTCTGACAATGGCCGAATATGGCAATATGTAAAAGCCGACAAAAGTTTTACACTGCACCAACTTCCTGCTACATCGCGTATAGAAAATATCGACTGCATAGGCAAGTCGGGACTGCTCTTCGTCACGACCGATAGCGACGGCATCTTCGTATACAATCCCACGGACGGCTCTTACGAGCATTATACCGCACAAAACACCCCCCTGCTGGCGGGCTGTGACGTAAAGCAAGTTTTCATAGACAGTCATAACGAAGTGTGGATAGACCCGGGTCGCCCGCAAGAGGTATTGCATTATAACCTTGCTCGCCGGCAATTCAAGCAAGAGCTTGTCCCTACAAAAATGTCTATTGCGTCGCAAACCAATCCATACTTCCTTATTCTCGAAGACAAGCGAGGCATTGTATGGGTACAGCCCGATGGTAGCGGGCTTTGTTACTACGACCGTCAAGAAGATAAACTATATCCGCTTTTTTACGACCAGGAAGAATATAACACGACCAATCGTGTACACTCGGCTTTTTCTGACGAGTTGGGCAACCTATGGATTTGTACTTACTCGAAAGGTCTTGACAAAATAACGTTCCATAACAAACCTATTACAATAAAACGATTTGACCAATCAAACCGTTACAGCCTCGACAGCGATGTGCGAAGTATTTTTGAGAGCAACAACGGTGACGTTTTTATAGGATTGCGCAACGGTACATTACAAGTATATGCTTCTGACGGGACATATAAGGGGGTACTTACCGAAAACGGTTATATAAGTCCACAAGGCAAAGCCCTCGACGCCCCGGTATATAATATGGTCGAAGATGATGAGGGGCGCTTGTGGATAGCCACAAAAGGGAATGGACTATTCTGTGCCATACCCATTGCACACGACCGATACCGCATCGAGCAATACCGACACTCCGACAACGATATATACAGCCTGAGTAACGACGACCTCTACTTCCTTCACATCGACAAAAACAAACTTTTGTGGATAGCCACTTACGGCGGAGGATTAAATTATCTCGACCTCGACCACCTGGACCAACCTGTATTTATCAACCACCGCAATTACCTGAAAAAATACCCTATCAACGAGTGTGACCGCGTAAGGACCATCGGTGAAGACAGCATAGGGAACATATGGGTGGGTACAACAGCTGGCGCATTGAAATTCGACAGTAACTTCGGCACTCCCGACGAGATAACCTTCACTCACTACATGCGCAATGCCGAGAATCGCAACAGCCTCAGTGCCAACGATGTTCATTACATACACACGACACGCCGAGGCGAGTTGTATTTAGCCACATTTGGCGGAGGCCTCAACAAGTTACGCACCGAGGGCGACAGTACGACCATTTTCGATGTATACACTCACGCCGACGGATTACCCTCTGACGTACTATTGGCAATTGCCGAAGACTCAAAAGGGAACTTATGGATAAGTACCGAAAACGGGTTGAGCAAATTCGACCCTCAAAAGAAAAGTTTCGAAAATTACGAGACCAACGAGATTTCACCACAACCACGCTTCAACGAGAGCGTAGTGGAAAATATAGGCAACGAAATAGCTTTTGGAAATAGCAGCGGCGTTATTATGTTTGACCCCGACTCCTTGCGCAAAAGCGACTATGCCCCCCTCATCTGCCTGACACGCCTACTACTGGCCAACCGACCGGTATCGCCCCATAAAGATGGTGTACTCAATAAAGTATTAGACGAGACCAGCACATTGCGACTGGAACATGACCAGAACATTTTCACCATACAATATGCAGCGATAGACATGCGTATGCCACAAAACATACAGTATGCTTATATGCTCGAAGGTTTTGAAAAAGAGTGGAACTACGTAGGTTCTCAACGCTCTGCCACTTATACCAACCTGCCCAAGGGGACATATCACTTCTTGGTTCGCTCTACCAACAGTGATGGGATATGGGTAGACAACGAACGAAGCCTCACCATAGAGATATTACCATCGTTCTGGGAAACGCCTTGGGCTTGGGCTCTCTATATAATAGCATTTCTGCTTGTCACAGGTATCATAGTGTATATCTTTACCACTATCTATAAACTGAAAAACGAGGTAACAATAGAGCAACAGGTATCTGATATAAAATTGCGCTTCTTTACCAACATATCGCATGAGCTGCGCACGCCGCTCACTTTGATTGCCGGGCCGGTAGAACACATACTGACCGACACAAGTCTAAAAGAAGATACACGCAACCAACTGCTGTTAGTAAAGAAAAACACGACACGTATGTTGCGACTCGTCAACCAGATACTCGACTTCCGAAAGATACAGAACAAAAAGATGCGTATGCGAGTGTCGGAGGTAAACATCATACCGTTTGTAAAACAGACAATGCAAAACTTCAATTCTCTCGCCGAAGAGCATAATATACAATACGACTTGCAAACATCGCTACACGAAAGTTACCTGTGGGTAGATACCGACAAGTTAGACAAGATACTCTTCAATCTCCTGTCTAATGCCTTCAAGTACACGCCGCAAGGGAAAAGCATCACCGTCTTTATAGAAGAAAAAGACAATCGCGTAGCAATAGGTGTGCGCGACGAAGGAATAGGTATCCCCGCCAACCAGCGAGACCGGCTATTTGTTCGGTTTGAGAATCTGTTAGACCGCAATATTTTCAACCAGCCCACAACAGGAATAGGCCTTTCGTTAGTGAAAGAACTCGTGGAGTTGCACAAGGGAAGTATCGAAGTAGAAAGCACGCCCAACAAAGGGAGCTGTTTCACGGTATACCTGCGTAAGGGTCGTGACCACTACGATAAAGATGTAGAGTATATTCTCGAAGACCTACCCACTCCTACCGACATAAGTAAAGAAGAGAACAACGATGAGATCGAAGAGCTATCTGCATCATCCTCTGGAGTAACCGACGAAGAGAATACGACCGACACTATATTGCTTGTAGAAGACAATGCCGAACTACTTGTCTTCCTGAAAAGTATCTTTGCAAACCAATACAAGGTGATAGAAGCGACCGACGGTCTTGAGGGCGTAGAAAAAGCCAGGAAACAGCAACCCGACATTATCGTGAGCGATTTGATGATGCCCCGGCTCGACGGCATCGGACTTATTCGTGAGCTACGACAGGAAATGTCAACCAGCCACATACCTATTATATTGCTCACCGCCAAATCGACAACAGAGAGCAAGATAGCAGGGCTCGAAGAGGGAGCCGACGACTACATAACCAAACCATTCAGTGCTGCTTATCTGCAAGCAAGGGTTGAGAACTTGTTGCAACAACGGCGACAACTGCGCGAGTTCTACCGTACAAGTCTCGGTGTACAGAAGCATGAAGAGACACCAACTGCCATACCCGTTGTTGATGGCGTAAAACTAACGCTCAACGACCGTAAGTTCCTCGAGAAACTACTGGAACTCATGGAAAAGAATATGGGTAACGGCGACCTCGTAGTCGACGACTTTGTGCAAGAAATGGCTGTAAGCCGCTCGGTTTTCTTCAAAAAGCTAAAGGCTCTTACAGGACTTGCCCCCATAGAATTTATCAAAGAAATGCGCATCAAACGCGCTGCCCAACTGATAAAACAAGGCGACTACACTATGACCCAAATAGCCTATATGGTGGGAATAAACGACCCACGATATTTTTCGAAATGTTTCAAGCAATATTATGAAATGACGCCGACCGAATATAAGGAAAGCCTCAAGAAGCAGGACTCCTGACCTCCGTATAAAAGCTGAGGTCGCGACAACTTGCACAGAAACAAGAAAGAACTATCTTTGTCACAAGATTGAAACATCTGTTTCCGACCTTTGCAGTACGAAAATATAAAACAGGAACATTATGAGCCAATATCGTATCTTAGTAACCGATGACGAAGAAGATTTGTGCGAAATCTTGAAATTCAATCTCGAAACCGAAGGATATATTGTCGATACGGCACTTTCTGCCGAGGAGGCTCTTGCTCTCGACCTATCGGTATATGACTTGATATTGCTTGACGTGATGATGGGCGAGATAAGCGGATTCAAGATGGCATCGATGCTGCGAAAAGATGAGAAACTATGCCGTATACCCATTATATTCCTCACAGCCCGCGACAGCGAAAACGACAAACTGACAGGATTTAACATAGGAGGCGACGACTACATTTCAAAACCCTTTTCTATCAAAGAAGTACAGGCTCGCGTAAAGGCCGTGCTACGACGCAGCGCTCCTCCTGAAGAGCAGGAAATAAAAGAACTTACCTACGAGTCACTGACCTTAGACCTACGTAGCAAAAAATGCTATATTGCAGGAGAAGAACAGACACTGACCAAAAAGGAGTTTGAGATACTGCGATTGCTGCTGGAACATCCGGGACAAGTATTCTCACGCGAAGAAATTTTATCTCGGGTGTGGAGCGACGAGGTGTATGTTTTAGACCGTACGATAGACGTAAATATCACACGGCTACGCAAAAAAATAGGCAACTACGGACGATATATCGTAACTCGCCTCGGCTACGGCTATTGTTTTGAGAAAGCTTGACTACCGAGTTGCAAATAGGAAGGAATATGACAACCAAGAGCCATAAAAGATTCCGTATACCCTTCCACAAGGGACTCTTTCTTACGATAAGCGGACTATTTGTTTGCTTTGTCGTAGTAGCTGTCGCATTGCAATATTACCAAGAAAAAAATTTCAGACAAGAAAACCTCAACGCACTGCTACAAGAGTATAACGCCTACGTAAGCATGCGACTGCAGGAAAAGCCCGATATAACCGAAGGCCATACGACCGACTCGCTACTGCGGCTCAAAGGTGTATACCCTCTCGGTGTAACAGTGATTGATGCTGCTACAGGCAAAGTCATATTAGATACCCGTAAAGAAGAACCTATAGAAGAGTCACATGCAAACCGGCCGGAGATACGGGCTGCCATAGCCGGCGACGAAAACGCCTACACAATACGCTACTCAGAAACGATGAAAAAGCCCTATTTCTATGCGGCTCATCTATATGGCGACGTAGTAGTGCGTACCTCTATACCTTACGATGAAACGACTTTCGACATCTTGCACGTCAACCCCATGTTCCGTTACACGATGCTGGGTTTGGCCGCTATCTTTATCTTGGCACTCTTTTTCTTCTGCCGGTCATTGGGACGTTCTATCACCGACCTCGATACCTTTGTACAACAAGCACGGCAAGGATTACCGTTGAAAACTCCCCTTACGTCAGATAATACCATAGGACGCATCACACAAAATCTGCGACAAGTGTATGAGAACCTGCGACAAACTCGGGAAGAGCTGGCTCGTGAAGAGGAAAAATTACTTTTACACATACAAATGTCGCGTGAAGGTATAGCTATTTTTACCCAGGAAAAACAGCTTATCGTATCGAACAATCTTTTTATACAATATCTCACACACCTCACCGGCACCCCCATCGACGGTGATTTGTCGCGCATCTTTGCCGAAGAGTGCCTTTCTGAAGTTACAACATTTGTAACACAGCCCCAAAACTTACAAAGCACTCACGGGAAAGCAGCTGTAAAGCAGATACATGTACACCGCAACGGACACTCGTTCGACATACGCGGTATTCTATTCCACGATACTTCGTTCGAAATTTCTATCTTCGACAATACCGAGAGAGAACGGGAAGATTTGCTGAAGAAACAACTGACTCAAAACATTGCCCATGAACTGAAAACGCCCGTGAGCGGTATACGGGGCTATCTCGAAACCATTCTTGCGACTCCCGACTTAGATGCCTCCAAACGCAATCTTTTCATGGAACGATGCTATGCCCAGGCACGGCGATTGTCTGACCTGCTACATGACATCTCAATGCTCAACCGGCTGGACGAATCGACCGACCTTTTCGACCGCCAGACAATAGATCTTGCACAAGTCATCAAAGAGGTTGTGAGCGAAACATCCACCACCTTAGAGGCTAAAAAGATGAGTGTAAGCTTACACAACATCGTTTCACCCATGCCCATAGATGGCAACTACGCACTGCTATACTCTATCTTCCGCAACCTTACAGACAATGCCATAGCATATGCCGGTGAGGGGACTCACATACAGATAAACTGCTACCTGAGTAATGAGAAATATTACTATATATCATTTTCAGACAACGGATGCGGCGTAGACGAGATACATTTACAAAGGCTTTTCGAGCGATTCTATCGGGTAGACAAAGGCCGCTCACGCAAATTGGGCGGCACAGGCTTGGGACTGGCCATTGTCAAAAATGCCGTCTTGTTTCATGGAGGCGAAGTGATGGCTAAAAATGCCACAAGTGGAGGCCTCGAAATTCTATTTACCTTGAGACGGAAATGACCACCACGCTGCAAAAACATAGTGTACAGCATGTTGCATCCATGCCTACATTTTGAACAAAAGAAAAGCACAGGCCACAATGCTCCCGACCTATTGCATCCACTTCTTTCAATAAGAGAAATGCGATATTTGGAAGGATAAACGAAGAAAAAAGCAGACTATTTTTGAGAGTTATTTCGTACCTTTGCAGCCATAAAAAGGAAAGGAACATGGAATCTCTCAAGCAACGAATACTACAGGACGGAAAAATCATTTCGCCCGAAGTATTGAAAGTAGATGGATTTATCAACCACCAGCTCGACCCTCAGTTGCTTATGGCAATAGGAGTGGAATTTGCCCGTCGATTTGCCTATTCACACGTAAACAAAATCTTGACAATAGAAGCGAGTGGCATCGCTCCGGCGGTAATGACAGGTTATTGCATGGGTATACCCGTTATTTTTGCAAAGAAGCAGACTCCTAACACGATGGATAACCCGTATGTTGCCGAGGTACACTCTTTTACTAAAGGTAAAGACTATACCATCGTCGCCAGCCGCGAGTATCTGAAACCGGGTGACAAAATATTATGTATCGACGATTTTCTTGCCTATGGTAGTGCGGCATTGGCTCTGAGTTCGCTTATAGAGCAAGCAGGAGCTCACCTTGCGGGGATGGGGTTTGTGATAGAAAAGACTTTCCAACAAGGCGGTGAGTTGTTGCGAGCCAAAGGGATACATGTAGAATCGCTTGCCCGTATAGAAAGCCTCGAAGGCAATACAGTGACATTTAGCGAATAAAACTCACACGACACACTGCAACACAAAATAACGGGCTTCATTACGCCTGTTGCCATTTTTGCATTATCTTTGCAACCGCATGAAATGTAGAGCCATAGCCATATTGTGCGCATTCATAGGTATTGTTGCGTATGCTCAAACGAACCAGTCGGCCACATCGCAAAAAAGTTCAGAAGAGCCTAAGGTCAAACCCATTCCTTATGCGTGGCGCAATACAATGCCATTGGGCGAGCGTTATCGCGTTCCGCTGGATACTTTATTACTCAATTTCTACGAGAAAGATATTCCTATATCCTACTCCCCCTCTTTTGCCACAACCGGTAATATAGGAGCTGCAGGATTTAACAATATCTATTTTGAACGCCCCGAAGGGGATCTGTTTTTCTTCAAAGAAGCCTTTTACCATTGGCTACGCCGCCCGTCCAACTTTCAGTGGTACAATACACGGTTGCCTTTTACACAAGTAGCTTACCACAGCGGAGGCAGTGGAGAAACAGGACAAGACGACCTCTCGGCAACATTCTCGGCCAACATCAATAAGCAAATAGAGGTAGGTGCTGGCGTCAATCTTGTGACCGGCCGCGGACAATATACCAACCAAGCCGACCAAGAGTTCTCTTACCGCCTCTTTGGAAGTTACATTGGCGACCGTTATCAGATACAACTTGCATTCAACAACTATAACTTTGTCACACAGGAGAATGGCGGTATTGTCGACGACGACTACATCCTCGACCCGGCATCTCTGCAAGGAGGCGAAAGCAGCATCAATGAAAAATCTATTCCCGTAAACTTATCGGGGGCGTACAACCGCCTCAGAGGCCGTGACCTATACCTGACACATCGTTACAACCTGGGCTTTTATACCGAAGAGACCGTAGACGATACTACTACAATAGAAAAGTTTGTACCAGTATCGAGTATCATCCATACACTTACGTATGCCGACGCTCATCACCGATTTGTCAACGAGTCGGGGCAAGAAGATACAACGTTCTTCAAAAACACATATCTTACGCTGGGCGGTACCAACGAAATATCGGGGTATTGGGCATTGAGCAACACGGTAGGGCTGGCGTTGCACGAGGGATTTAACAAATATGCAAAAATGGGCATCGCTGCTTACGCCACATATGAGGTACGCAAATACACACAAATTACCGACACCATTGCATCAGGTACACAACTTGCCTCTAATCTGTCAGCGCACCCCGACTATAACATAGCTCCACAAACGACCGAACATGCCTTATGGGTGGGCGGACAGTTATGGAAACGGCAAGGCTCGTGGCTTACATACGAAGCCGATGGAAAAGTAGGACTTACAAGCCCTGTATTGGGCGACATAGATATATCGGGCAACATAGGAACAGCTATTCCTCTTTGGAAAGATACGCTTTCGATAAGAGCTTATGCCCTGTTTAAGAACAGCGAACCGTCGTTGTTACTCAAAGAGTATGTGTCGAACCACTTCATGTGGAAAAACGACTTCGGTAAGATTCGTCGGTTGCGCGTAGGAGGTGAAATATCTTTCCCAAAAACGGGCACATATATTAACGCCGGATTTGAAAACATACAGAACTACATCTACTTCGACGCCGATTGCAAACCCCGGCAGGAGAGTGGTAATATACAAGTAATCAGTGCCACACTGAAACAAAAGTTTGCTGCGGGCATCTTCCACCTCGATGCCGAAGGTATTTACCAATTTACCTCCAATCCCAAGGTATTACCCTTGCCTCAATTCAGCGTGTATGGCAACCTGTATATCATGTTCCGCATCGTGAAAGTAATGCATGTACAACTGGGGGTCGATTGCCGCTGGTATACCGCATTCAAAGCTCCGGCCTATCAACCGGCACTGCTCACACGCTATAATCAAGACGAAGTAGAGATAGGCAACTACCCCTTTATGAATGCCTACCTGAACATAAAGCTGAAAAAAGCCCGCTTTTACGTCATGTACTCACACATGAACCAGGGATGGCTGGGAGGAAACAACTACTTCGCCATTCCACACTACCCACTAAACCCAGCCATGTTCCAATTTGGTGTAGCGGTAGACTTTGCTAACTAAACACGCCCCCACTCTCATTATCACACACCATACCATGAAAAAAAACAACTTAGCAATACGCCTCGCCTTGATTACAACCACTATAGGATGTATTTGCTTGCCAGGCTGCTGGTCAAAAAAAGAATCGTCACCCCGCGACTATGCCGAGATAGCAGCTTCGGGAGTATTGCGCGTCGTCACCGACTATTCGCCTCTAACCTATTACATGAGTGACGACAGCATTACAGGCTTTGACTACGAACTGCTGCAAATGATAGGGAAACGTACTAACCTGAAGATAGAAATTACACCCGAAGTAAGTCTGACCAAAAGTCTCGAAGGTCTCGACAACCGCGACTACGATGTAATAGCACGCTTGCTACCCGTAACAACCGAAAACAAGCAAAAATATATCTTCACCCAACCTTTGCAACTCAACAAACAAGTCCTTGTGCAGCGCCGCGACAGTGTAGGCAACGTAGCCATACGAAACCAGCTCGACTTGGGACAATGCACACTGCATATCGCACAAGATGCTCCTACCCGACTGCGTATAGAAAACCTCTCGCGCGAAATAGGCGATACCATATATATAAAAGAGGAACCAGATTGCGGAGCCGAGCAACTTATCATACTCGTAGCATCGGGAGTTATAGACTATGCCGTATGTGATGAGAGTGAAGCTCGAGCCATAGGCAGTACCTACGACACGTTAGACTACCAGACCGACATCAGCTTTACCCAATTTATGGCATGGACATTGCGCCGCGAGAGCACATCTCTGTGCGACAGCCTGAATCGGTGGATAGACGAGATAAGCCATACGAAAGAGTATAAAGCCCTGCAAGAAAAATACTTCGGGAAGAAGAAACGGTAATAAAATCTACCAAAGAGATAAGTTCTCATATCAGCATGACGTTTCTACCATAACCTCTCTACTATAATATTGTTATTGCCTTACATGATTAGAGAAGCGTCGATGCTGTATGTACAGCCGTACATTTCATCTCGACAACTCTATAAGACTGTAACAGAAATTCTTAATAGCTCGAGACAGAGTCTCGACACGTAAATATGTACATATCGCACAATATTAAGAACGGAAAAAACAGTTTCATTTCACAATAATTACATACTTTTGTTTTCAATAAATCTTGAATCTGCAAGATGAGTAATCTTATAGAACATGAAGGCACAGTCATCGGTGTAATTGCTCCGGGCAAGTTATCCATAAAGATAGTACAACTATCGGCTTGCGTCTCCTGTAAAGCCGCCAAGATGTGCTCGGCAGCCGAGAGCAAAGAAAAAATCATAGAGGCTTATTGTGACGACGATACGATAACTACCGGTGAGGAAGTAGTTGTGTACGGAGAGGCCGCATTAGGGCACACAGCTGTTCTTCTCGCTATTATCATACCGGCCTGCATATTGGCAATCACCCTCTTTGCCGTAGTAAAAGCAACCGGACAAGAGACAACCGGTGGTATTGCTGCACTGATAGCCTTGCTGCTTTATTATGGTATACTGGCACTGTCAAAGAAAAAATTAGAACGCAAGTTTATCTTCAAAGCCAAGAGGAAACTGTAAACAAAAACATATACAATATATAATCTAATAATACCAGAAGCATGGATATAGTTGCAATATCTGTCATCTCCTTAGGAGTCATCGGAGCCGTTGCTGCCGTGATATTATATTTCATAGCACAACGATTCAAAGTAGAAGAAGACCCTCGCATAGATGAAGTAGAGAGCCTCCTGCCAGGCGCTAATTGCGGTGGCTGTGGAAAAGCCGGATGCCGCAATTTTGCCGAGTCGTGCGTGAAGGCTACATCGCTCGATGGGCTTTTCTGCCCGGTAGGCGGCAGTGAGGTCATGAAAAAAGTAGCAGGCGTATTAGGCATGGAAGCTGCCGATGCAGCCCCACGCGTTGCTGTAGTACGTTGCAACGGCACGTGCGAAAATCGTCCACGGGTAAATATCTACGAAGGTGCCAACAGTTGTGCCATCGTCAACAGCCTTTACGCCGGCGAAACCGCATGCGCTTTCGGATGTCTCGGATGCGGCGATTGCGTAGCAGCCTGTCAGTTCGGTGCGCTCACACTCGACGTCGCTACCGGGTTGCCTGTTGTAGATGTAGATAAATGTACCGCATGTGGTGCCTGCGTGAAAGCCTGCCCTCGCCACATTATAGAGCTGCGCAAGAAAGGCCCCAAAGGCCGTGGCGTATATGTAAGCTGTGTAAACAAAGACAAAGGTGCCGTAGCACGCAAAGCCTGCACAGCAGCCTGCATAGGTTGTGGCAAGTGTGCCAAAGAGTGCCCGTTTGAAGCTATTACCGTGGCCGACAATGTAGCATACATAGATAGTGACAAATGTAAGATGTGCCGCAAGTGCGTAGAAGTTTGCCCCACTCACGCTATCCATGCTGTAAATTTCCCGCCCAAGAAACCCGTCGAAACGGAGAAGGTAGCAATTGCTGCAAATGCTTCAACAGGAAATAACTAAGAGCTTTATCCAGTATGAAAACATTCAGAATAGGCGGAGTTCATCCCCAAGGAAATAAACTGACAGCCGACCAACCTATCAGGCCGGTGGGTCTGCCCAAGCAGGCCGTGATATTACTGTCGCAGCACATAGGTGCGCCAGCCCAGTGCATAGTTGCAAAAGGCGACAAAGTAAAAGTAGGAACACTCATTGCAAAAGCCGGCGGATTTGTATCGGCCAACATACACTCTCCATACTCGGGTACGGTAGCAAAGATTGATACCGTTGCCGATGGCACAGGCTATAAAAAACCTGCTATTTTTATAGATGTAGAGGGCGATGAGTGGGAAGAGAGTATAGACCGCAGCGAGACACTCGTAACGACGTGCGACCTCGACTCAACTTCTATCATCAACCGTATAGAGGAAATGGGTATCGTAGGCTTAGGTGGAGCAACTTTCCCCACTAAAGTTAAGTTGTGTCCTCCCCCCACAATGAAAGCCGAGGTTCTCATCATCAACGCCGTAGAGTGTGAGCCCTATCTTACTAACGACCACGCCCTGATGCTTGCCAAAGCCGATGAGATAATGGTAGGTATAGAGCTACTGATGAAAGCCGTAAACGTAAACCGCACCTTTATAGGTATTGAGGCCAACAAACCCGACGCCATAGCCCTACTCACCGAAAAGGCTCGGGCTCATAAGGGTGTTGAGGTTGTTGCATTAGCCTGCCGTTATCCACAAGGAGGTGAGAAACAACTTATCGACGCTATTTTGCACCGCCAAGTTGCCAGTGGAGCACTGCCCGTATCGACAGGTGCCATCGTACAAAATGTAGCTACTGCGTATGCAGTATATGAAGCTGTACAAAAACATAAACCTTTGATAGAGAGAGTTGTGACAGTAACAGGTAAGTCTTTGGCTCACCCGGGTAATCTTTTGGCTCGCCTCGGTACCCCTATATCGCAACTTCTCGAGGCTGCAGGAGGCATTCCCGAAGATACTGGCAAGATAGTCTTAGGCGGCCCCATGATGGGTAAGGCCACGGCCAATATAGACACGCCCACAGGTAAAGGAACGTCGGGCATTCTCGTATTGAGCGAGAAAGAGGCTCACCGCATAGCACCATCGCCCTGCATAAGATGTGCCAAATGTGTGAGTGCATGTCCAATGGGTCTCGAGCCATATTTGCTGGCCAAAGCTACCATGGCAGGTAACATGGAAATAGCCGAAAAGGGACATATATACGACTGTATAGAATGCGGCTGCTGCACCTTCTCGTGTCCGGCACACCGTCCGCTACTCGACTACATACGTCAAGGAAAAGGTACTGTAATGGGCATCATACGCGCCCGCAACGCAGCCAATAAAAAGTAAACACCTAACACAAGAGAAATATCATGAACAAATTAGTAGTATCGCCATCGCCTCATATACACAGCGGTATAAGCACACCGCAATGTATGTACGGCGTATTGATAGCCCTCATACCGGCATTTCTCGTATCGCTCTACTTCTTTGGCTTAGGGGCTCTTTTAGTAACCCTTACCTCGGTAGTATCGTGCGTCGTATTTGAATATCTCATACAGAAATTTTTATTGAAGGAAAAGCCCACTATCGGCAATGGCTCGGCCATCCTCACAGGTGTTCTGCTCGCCTTCAACCTACCCTCAAATCTTCCTTTGTGGATAGTCGTATTGGGTGCGCTGTTTGCAATAGGTGTTGCCAAAATGGCATTCGGCGGATTAGGTAACAATATCTTTAACCCCGCTCTTGCAGGCCGTATTTTCCTTCTCATCTCGTTCCCTGCACAAATGACCACATGGCCCATACCGTCGACTTTGCCCATGGGACTCGACGCCGAGACAGGAGCCACAACACTGAGTATCCTTAAACATGGAGGTGCCGAAGGCTTGGCCGGACTCGACATAACAAATCATCTGATAGGTAACATAGGCGGTAGCTTGGGTGAAGTAAGTGCCATAGCATTACTGATAGGCTTTGCTTACATGTTGTGGCGGCGCATTATTACATGGCACATTCCTGTATGTATTATAGCAACAGTTGCAGTATTTGCCTTCTTTGCCGGCATAGGCAACGGAATAGAATATGCTGCAAAGTTTGCCGAGTTGCACGTACTCTCAGGCGGTGTACTCTTAGGCTCCATCTTCATGGCAACCGACTATGTAACATCGCCCATGACCAAAGGCGGCATGGTACTCTATGGCATACTGATAGGTATCATCACCATGGTGATACGTCTGTGGGGCGCATACCCTGAGGGCATGTCATTTGCCATCTTCATCATGAATGGCGTAACGCCGCTAATCAACAATTATATGAAACCTAAACGATTTGGGGAGGTAGTAAAAAATGGCAAATAAAGAATCGACACTTCTCAATATGGTTGTCGTACTGACTGCCGTATCGGTGATTACAGGAGCAGCCCTTGGCTACATATACAAAATAACAAAAGAGCCTATCGAACAGGCCAACATCGCAGCACAAGAGAATGCGATACGCATGGTAGCTCCCGAGTTTGACAACTCACCCTCGCAAGAGAGTTACGAAGCGACCACTTCCGACGGGCTCACCGTAACCATATTTCCCGCTACCAAAGGCGGCGAACCGGTCGGTGCAGCCGTACGTGCCACTTCGCCCAACGGATTCGGCGGTGAAATAGCTATCATGGTAGGCTTCGATAAAGAGGGTACCATACTCAACTACAGCGTATTGAGCCATGCAGAAACTCCGGGTCTCGGCTCGAAGATGAATGAGTGGTTCCGCACCGACAAGAACCGTCAAAGCGTCTTAGGTAAGAATCCTGCAAATTGCAACCTGACGGTAACAAAAGATGGTGGCGACATAGATGCCATCACGGCTGCCACCATATCGTCGAGAGCTTTCCTAGAGACTCTGCGCCACGCCTATGAGGCCTACAAAGGCCAAGCTGTAGATGCCGCATCGGGTAGCAGCAAGCATGCCACAGAAAACAAGAATCACGCTTCTGACAGTAGCAAAGATGACTCTGCCACAACCGGCACAATGTGAAACGAAAAAGAGAAAAGGCCATGAACAAATTGAAAATCATACTCAACGGTATAATTACCGAAAATCCCACCTTCGTCCTTCTGTTGGGCATGTGCCCTACGTTAGGAACAACGACCTCAGCCATCAATGGTATGGGTATGGGACTATCGACCATGTTTGTGCTGATGTGTTCTAATGTCGCTATTGCAGCCATCAAAGACTTTATCCCCGACAAAGTACGCATCCCTGCATATGTCGTAGTGATAGCAGCTTTCGTTACCATCTTACAACTCTGCATGCAAGCCTACACACCAGCCTTGTATCAAAGCCTTGGGCTTTTCATACCGCTTATAGTCGTAAACTGTATTATCTTGGGTCGTGCCGAGGCATACGCAGCCAAGCATAATCCACTCGACTCTCTCTTCGACGGTATAGGTATAGGCCTCGGTTTCACGATTGCGCTTACACTGCTGGGAGCTGTGCGCGAATTGCTGGGAACTGGTAAGATATTCAACCTTACAATTTTCCCCGAAGACTTCGGCGCACTTGTATTTATACTTGCACCGGGCGCGTTTATCGCGTTAGGCTTCCTTATTGCGATTATCAACAAACTTAAAACGAAATAACGATGCTTACCTATATATCT
Organism: uncultured Porphyromonadaceae bacterium; assembly: GCA_900538705.1. GTDB lineage: Bacteria > Bacteroidota > Bacteroidia > Bacteroidales > Barnesiellaceae_A > Barnesiella_A. The sequence continues at coordinate 766,881 of UPZG01000001.1, read as the reverse complement.
ATTTTCATCACTGCGATTTTTGTTAATAACATTGTATTATCGCAATTTCTTGGCATCTGCCCCTTCTTGGGCGTGTCTAAGAAAATAGACTCGGCCTTGGGTATGGGTGCTGCCGTAACGTTCGTCATGCTGCTGTCTACAATAGTGACCTACTTACTGCAAATATACCTGCTGGAACCCTTTGGACTGGCATTTATGCAGACCATTGCCTTCATCCTCGTGATAGCCGCATTGGTACAGATGCTCGAAATTATACTCAAGAAAGTATCACCTTCGCTCTACCAGGCATTGGGCGTATTCTTGCCACTTATAACAACCAACTGTACCATACTTGGTGTAGCCATCATGGTAATACAAAAAGAATTCACATTGGTAGAGTCGGCCGTGTTTGCCATCTCCACAGCATTGGGCTTCACGTTGGCACTCACCATCTTTGCCGGTATTCGCGAGCAACTCGCTCTTACCACCGTTCCCAAGGCCATGAAGGGAATGCCTATAGCCCTGATAGCAGCCGGACTCTTAGCCATGGCATTTATGGGATTCTCGGGTATTAAAATCGGTTAATTTCTTATATTGGCATCATAGTATAAAAAAGTTTTTATAACTTTACCCACGAACTGGAACGTTAACTCTTGCGCCATGTTGTAGCGACAAGATGTTAACGTTTTGTTTTTACATGAAATTATGAAAACACACACAATAGCGGCAACACGGGCAACAAGCTGAGGCGCCGCCATTGTATAAGGATAAAGTTTACAATCATAACGACCTAGACTATGGCAAAAATCAAAGGAGCAATCATCGTGAACGCCGAGCGTTGCAAAGGATGCAACTTGTGCGTAGTAGCTTGCCCGTCGAAAGTGCTGGCACTACAACCCCAGAAAGTGAACAATAAGGGCTACCACTATGCCTTTATGCAGAATCCCGACGACTGCATAGGATGCGCAAGCTGCGGCATCGTGTGCCCCGACGGTTGTATATCGGTATATAAAGTGAAATTGCAATAAACGCGTTATGCCTCGGCAAAACGTAATAGAATGACAACTACAAAGGAAAACACAATATGAGCGAAGAAGTAAAATTGATGAAAGGTAACGAGGCGATTGCACACGCCGCTATCCGATATGGAGCAGACGGATACTTCGGTTACCCTATAACTCCGCAATCAGAGGTGATGGAAACCCTCATGGCCTTGAAGCCGTGGGAAGATACAGGTATGGTGGTGCTACAAGCCGAAAGCGAGGTTGCCGCCATCAACATGGTATATGGCGGTGCAAGCTGTGGTAAGGCCGTCATGACATCATCGTCAAGCCCTGGCGTTAGCCTGAAACAAGAAGGTATCTCATACTGCGCCGGCGCCGAATTGCCGTGCCTCATCGTAAACGTAATGCGTGGAGGCCCCGGCTTAGGAACCATACAACCAAGCCAAGCCGACTACTTCCAAGCAACCAAAGGTGGCGGTCATGGCGACTATCACCTCATAGTACTTGCACCGGCCTCGGTACAAGAAATGGCCGATTTCGTAGGCTTGGGCTTCGACCTCGCTTTCAAATATCGCAACCCGGCCATGATACTTGCCGACGGTGTGATAGGACAAATGATGGAGAAAGTTGTATTACCTCCCTACCGTCCGCGCCGTACGGAAGAAGAGATACGCAAAACAATGCCATGGGCTACACAAGGTCGCACCCCCGACCGTGAGCGTAACGTCATCACATCGCTTGAATTGGACCCCGCCATCATGGAACAACGCAACATCAAGCTGCAAGCTACGTACCGCCGCATAGAGGAAAACGAAATACGCTATGAAACCATCAATTGCGAAGGTACCGACTACCTGATGGTAGCCTTCGGCTCTATGGCACGCATCTGCCAAAAGGCAATAGAACTGGCAGCCGCCGAGGGTATCAAGGTAGGGCTTCTGCGCCCCATAACGCTGTGGCCATTCCCCTATGCTGCCATTAACGAAGCAGCCAAAGGAAAGAAGGGCGTATTGGTAGCCGAGCTCAATGCCGGACAAATGATAGAAGACGTAAAACTTGCCGTAAACTGCAGTTTGCCCGTCGAGCACTTCGGCCGTTTGGGCGGTATCGTACCCAGCCCCGACGAAGTATTGGCAGCTATCAAAGAAAAACTCATGTAATTGCCTACCTCTAAAAAGCTAAAACAATGGACGTAAACGAAATAATAAAACCCGAAAACCTCGTATATAGCAAGCCTACCTTGCTCAACGACAATACCATGCACTATTGCCCGGGTTGCAGCCATGGCGTTGTGCACAAACTGATTGCCGAAATCGTAGAAGAAATGGGCATGACACAAGATACTATCGCCGTATCGCCAGTAGGTTGTGCCGTCTTCGCCTATAACTACATAGATATCGACTGGATTGAAGCCGCTCACGGACGTGCTCCTGCTGTTGCAACAGCCGCCAAACGCCTCAACCCCAACAAACTTGTCTTTACTTATCAAGGTGACGGCGACTTGGCTGCCATCGGTACTGCCGAGACAATACATGCCTGCAACCGTGGTGAAAATATCACCATCATCTTTATCAATAACGGTATTTACGGTATGACCGGTGGACAAATGGCTCCTACCACCCTCGAAGGCATGGTAACAGCAACCTGTCCTTATGGCCGCACACCCGAGCTGAACGGATATCCGCTACACATATCGGAGTTGGTAGCTAAATTGGCCGGTGCATGCTATGTAACACGCCAAAGCGTACACAGCGTAGCCGCTATACGTAAAGCCAAGAAAGCCATACGACAAGGTTTTGAGAACTCAATGGCTAAGAAAGGTACTTCGCTCATAGAAATCGTATCGACATGCAACACAGGTTGGAAGATGTCGCCCGACAAAGCCAATGCATGGATGGAAGAGCATATGTTTGCCGAGTATCCCATGGGTGACCTCAAAAATGTATAACCTGTAAAAATAAAAATTTATGACACACGAAATAATCATTGCAGGATTTGGAGGACAAGGCGTCCTCTCGATGGGTAAAATATTGGCTTACTCGGGACTGATGGAAGGCAAAGAGGTAACATGGATGCCGGCTTACGGACCCGAACAACGCGGTGGTACGGCCAACGTAACAGTGATTCTGAGCGACGACCGCATATCGTCGCCCGTACTGCACTCTTACGATATAGCTATTGTACTGAACCAACCGTCTCTCGATAAGTTTGAAGATAAAGTAAAACCCGGCGGAATACTCATTTATGACAGCTACGGTATCACTACGCCTCCCACTCGTACCGACATTGAGTGCTACTGCATAGACGCTACCGAGATTGCTGCTAAGATGAACAACTCGAAGGCATTCAACATGATTGTATTAGGCGGCTTACTGAAACTTTGCCCCATGGTAACCATGGACAGCGTGCTGAAAGGTCTGAAGAAATCATTACCCGAGCGTCACCATAAACTTATCCCGATGAACGAGCAAGCCATCTATAAAGGAATGGAGAGCATCGTTCCCATGAAACGATAACATACACCGACCTTGGGTATAACCCACCTCTCCTGCCATACAAAAGCAGGTACGGGTAAGAAAATAAAGCGTACCTGACACCTTAATAGAGTGTCAGGTACGCTTTTTATATGAGCTTATCGGCAGCCATGTACTGCTACTGTTTTATAGACAAATACTATCTTCTTTATTAAACATATTTACTATTTTTGCATATAAGGAAAGGGTTAACCTACGCAAAGAGGCTTCAATCCATACAGTTTACTGTATATGCGCATTTCCTATACCTCGTTGCACCCCTGTCCTCTCGACTGTCATCATCAACATCACAAATTATGCGAACGAGCCTATTTACTATTCTTCTCATTACACTGCAGGCAACAATCAACGCCTCTGCCCGCTCATATTTAGTAGAGCCACATTGGCAAACAGGGAAAAACGACTTCCGTGAAGCATACGTTGATGAACAAGGTACGCTCACAGACTATTACCTGTTGCAAGGTAGTGACACGGTAAATATGATTGACGTAGGTGCCGCCAATTACGACCTCAACATCTCGTTCGAACTACAAAATTGCCATAACGAGCCTTTTGCTTCTTATACACAATATTATCGCGACCCCGAGGGGAATAAGCGAGAAGCAACAGTACGCGTAAAGAGCCCTACCTACGGTTGGGTATGGGGAATGCGCGACATGCAACACTATAACGCCATACTGCTGCAAAGTACCGGTAGCGATGAGTCGATATACAATACATTTTCCGTAAAATATCGTATCGTAACAGTAAATGGCAACGACACTATCTACCATACACCTTGGACAAGTTACAATCTGAAAATATCGCTCAACGATATGAACCTGCTACGCTTTTGGTTACAGTATCGCAATAATACAGTGTGGATAGGTGGTGAAAATAGCGATGTTCCATGGACTATACAACATAATATTCCATGCTTTGGACCATATACCGGCTTATACCTGAGTAGCGCGGCCAAAGTGAAGGTGAGTAATACTATTATAGCTGTTCAGGCCAAAGAGGTACCGATACAGACTGGATTGACCCGCGCAACCTTGACAAACTATTTTGTATCACAACCCACAGACCCTGTAGAAGGATTTTGGAGGATTGAACCCGACGAGCTGAGAAGCGATGAATTGAAGATGGGTGGTAAATACAGCCTGGCAATAGTGGCCAACGACGACGAGTACTTAATAATCTATTTATCGGGAGCCAAAATTTATCCTGGGAAATGGCAAGAAGGAATGATAAAAGGCAGACTCACTCCCAACTCATGGGGAGCATACGACCTTATTTGGTACGATGCAGAAGGTGGAGTAATAAAAGACTCCTCTGCCCAACTAAGGGGTAATGCTTTGATACTTGACTTCATACTATATCATACTACTCTTCTGATGTCTAAAGAGCCTGACAATACAGACCAAGCGCCTCTCTATGGAACATCTGCTTCCGGAACAGGTTTTGCCATACATGCCGACGGGTATGTAGCAACCAATCATCACGTCATAGAAGACCACAGCACCATATACATAATCAGCACCGACAAGCATTTCCCTTCACCCTTAAAGGCTACGGTAGTAGCCAGCGACAGCATAAACGACCTCGCCATATTAAAAATAACCGACAAGTGGTTCAACGGGTTCGGAAAGCTACCCTACAACATCTCGTATGAAAACATAAAACGAGGAGAAGAAGTATATTGTATGGGGTACCCTATCTCAAATCTGTTGGGTAACGAAATAAAGGTTTCTCAAGGAATCATATCAGCTCTCAACGGAATAAGAGCGTCGGAACTTATGTTATCGCTCGACATAGACCATGGCAGCAGCGGCAGCCCCGTATTTGATAAGAAAGGCAATATACTGGGCGTCATAAGTGCTATGTTAAATCATTATAATTACAAAATTACTGCCAGCATGGCTGTAAAATCATCGTATCTACTGCAACTCATGAAAAAAGTCGGAATAGAACCGGCAAATGCGCAACTACAAAAAGAGCTATCTACTACCCTATTGGTAGATACGATAGCTCCTTACGTATTCCTCATAGAATGCCATTGAGGATACTACAACATAACATATATATTATGCATCCATAGCTTGCTGTATGTCGGCGATAATATCATCGACATCCTCGATGCCTACAGAAAGACGTATCAAGTCGGGTTCAACACCGGCTTCGCGCAACTGCTCGTCACTGAGCTGACGATGCGTATGACTGGCAGGATGCAATACTGAGGTACGTGCATCGGCCACATGTGTTACAATAGCTGTCAGTTTCAAGCTGTCTATAAAGCGCAAGGCAGTCTCACGTCCTCCTTTCAAGGCAAAAGAGATTACACCGCACGACCCGTTGGGAAGATACTTTTGACCCAACTCATAATATTTGTCGCCGGGTAAACCGCAATAATGTACCCACGCCACACGGTCTGATGCTTGCAGGAATTGAGCTACCTTCATAGCATTGCTACAATGGCGCTCCATGCGCAGGTGCAAAGTCTCCAACCCGATATTCAACAAGAATGCATTTTGCGGCGACTGTACCGACCCCAAATCACGCATAATTTGTCCCGTTGCTTTGGTAATATATGCCTTCTTGCCGAAATGTTGCGTATATACCAAGCCATGATAAGAAGCATCCGGCTCAGTGAGGCATGCAAATTTATCATGATAGGCTTCCCAATCGAAATTACCACTATCGACAATAGCACCACCCATGGCTACAGCATGACCATCCATATACTTGGTGGTAGAGTGTGTAACAATATCGCAACCCCACTCAAAAGGACGGCAATTGATAGGTGTAGCAAAGGTATTATCAACGATGAGTGGTACCCCCATACGGTGAGCTATATTGGCCATACGCTCAATATCGAGGACATTGCAACCTGGGTTGGCTATGGTTTCGCCAAACAGAAGCTTTGTATTAGGGCGGAAAGCGGCCATGATGGTATCGTCATCGGCATCTTGGTCGACAAAGGTAACGTCGATACCCATTTTTTTCATTGTAACGGCAAACAGATTGAAGGTACCGCCATAGATATGCGAAGTACTTACAAAATGGTCACCTGCACTACAAAGATTGAATACCGCATAAAAGTTGGCAGCCTGTCCCGATGAAAGAAGCATTGCAGCCTCACCACCTTCAAGAGCCGCTATCTTGGCAGCGACAGCATCGGTAGTGGGATTTTGCAACCGACTGTAAAAATATCCTGAATCCTCCATATCGAACAAACGAGCCATCTGCTCGCTTGTGTCGTACTTAAAAGTAGTGCTTTGTATAATAGGCAACACGCGAGGTTCTCCTTGATGAGGAGTCCATCCAGCCTGAACACATAATGTTGCCAAAGATGTTTTCTTTGTCATTGTATAAAATTATAATTTATCGGCTTTACTGTTTTTGTTTATATATTTATCTATGGTAGCACGCAAGGTTTTGAGGTCTTGTTCTATTTTTTCCCATTTCTCACACAGTTCCTTGTCTCCATATTTATCAGACTTCACCTTTTGCACCATCTCTTCTACTCTGAGCATCCACTCATCGGCATCGGCAAACCGACCTGAATAGATACAAGCCAAAATCATAGACCAATATAAGTCCGATTCAGAAGGGAATTTCACAATAAACTCTTCCAGAAGTTGCACGACCTCGTCGTAGCGTTCAAGGCCTATACAAGCATCGGCCAATGCAACAGAAGCTACTTCATCGAAAACAGAGGCTTTTGCATAAGGCATAAGGTGCTCATAAGCTTCCTTGTACTCCCCCCCTTGTGCCAACAACTCTCCTAAAAAGAGATGAGACATAATGTCGCTATCGTTGTAAGCAAGCTGCTTGCGCAACGTTGCAATGGCAGCCACGTTGTCTTCCATACTGTAATAGCACACAGCCAGCTTGTAATATGCGTTACCATTATGAGCATTCTCTTCAATTGCTTTTTTAAGATATTCTATCGCTTGCTCATACATTTCGTCTTGCATATACACCTCGGCTATATACTCGTAGGCAACCGACTTGTCGGATGTTATCTGACCAAACTCCTTGAATTGTTTGACAGCCTCTTCACTGCGCCCGGCCAACATATAACAAAATCCTTTGTATGAGAGCATATTCTCATCTTTATCATCTATGGCAAGAGCAAAGTCGCAAGCCTCTATGGCTTCATCAAAAAGACGTAACCTGACATATGCCTTGGCCAGCTCAGCCCAATCGTCGGTTGAGTATGGATTGAGGTCAAGTACTTTATTATACCACTTAATGGCATGCTCTGTATCATTTCGCTCATCGCAAGAGAGAGCCAACTCGCGATATATCGGTGTCATGTCGTCGATACGCTTTTCCATTGCAGACAACAACGAATCTATAATATCGGGGCGATTATCATCAAAGGCAATATCTATTACCTCTATACAATCCTCGGGCTGACAATCATCGTCGTTGATAACAGTCTGGAAAGCTACCAAGGCCTCTTTATCATTGCCACGCAGCAACTCTACCTCTCCTTTTACAAGATAGTAATCGATGCTATGGTCGGTAACCGTGCTCAGGGTACGTGCAGCCTCTTCGATACGGTCGAGTGAGAGAAGGTACTGAGCTTTGCGCAACAACAAAGCTTCGTCGCCGGGATACAAGCTCAATCCGTAAACAACTACTTGCAATGCCTTGCGAATAGCCATCTCGTTTTCATAAGAATCGGCAATGTCTTCTATCTCGTCGGCTTCAAAATAAACACGTTCCCCCGCCGCGAGCATTTTTTCGTATCGCTCGCGAGCGCTTGGCTTGCCCGCATCTTTTTTCATCATTATATATTTGCGGCAGCCCGGTGCCTATAAGGGCGCCGGGCTGCCTGCTATTGATTTTCAATTTATTTAGTCTTGGCTTTCTCCCAGCTATCTTTGAGCGATACGGTACGGTTGAATACGATATGAGACGACGTTGTATCGGGGTCGACACAAAAGTATCCGATGCGTTGAAATTGGTAATGGTTACCGGCAACAGCTGTCTCAGCCAAATAGGGCTCAATCTTGGCAGTAACTACTTTGAGAGAATCTGGATTGAGCATCTCACGGAAGTCACGGTCTTTCTCTTCGGCAGGATTTTCTACCGAGAAAAGACGGTCGTAAAGTCTTACTTCGGCATCTTTCGACAACTTAGCCGATACCCAATGGAGAGTACCTTTCACCTTACGCATAGAACCCGGCATTCCGCTACGAGTCTCAGGGTCATACTCACAGTATATCTCTTCTATCTCGCCAGCATCATTTTTCTTGCAACCGGTACATTTGACAATATATGCCGATTTGAGGCGCACCTCTTGCCCGGGTGTCATACGGAAGAACTTCTTGGGAGGATTCTCCATAAAGTCATCACGCTCGATATAAAGCTCGCGGGTAAAAGGTATTTCGTGCGTACCGGCCTCAGGATCTTCGGGATTGTTCTCGGTGAGCAGATTTTCTACTTTATCTTCGGGATAATTGGTAATAACAAGTTTTACAGGATTAAGCACAGCAGCTACACGGGGAGCTACTTTATTGAGGTCCTCTCGCACACTGTGTTCCAAAAGCGATACACTTATAAGTGCCTCAAACTTGGTATACCCGATACGGTCGATAAAATTGCGTATCGAAGCCGGAGTATATCCACGACGACGCAAGCCACAAAGAGTAGGCATACGAGGATCGTCCCATCCCGACACGAGCCCCTCCTTAACCAGCTGCAAAAGCTTGCGCTTACTCATGACGGTATATGTAAGGTTGAGGCGGTTAAACTCTATCTGCCTCGGGCAATAACTTTCGTCGGCAAGCTCTTTCACAAAATACTCGTACAAGGGGCGGTGTACCTCAAACTCAAGTGTACATATCGAGTGTGTCACTCCCTCAAAATAGTCTGACTGACCATGGGCAAAATCGTACATGGGATATACGTTCCAGCGTGTACCTGTACGATGATGCGGATGTTTGATAATACGATACATGATGGGGTCGCGGAAGTGCATGTTTGGCGAAGCCATATCTATCTTGGCACGCAGTGTAAGAGTCCCTTCATCAAACTCACCGGCATTCATGCGCATAAAGAGGTCGAGATTTTCTTCGATAGGACGATTGCGATAGGGGCTTTCTATTCCGGGACGTGTAGGCGTACCCTTTTGAGCTGCAATTTCCTCGGATGACTGCTCATCAACATAAGCTTTACCCTCCTTTATCATTCTGACAGCCAAATCGAAGAGTTTTGGGAAATAATCGGATGCATAATATAACCTATCACCCCAATCGAAGCCTAACCAATGAATATCTTCCTTGATGGCATCGACATACTCCACATCTTCTTTCACCGGGTTCGTATCATCAAAACGCAAGTTACACGTGCCACCGTAACGCTCGGCAATGCCAAAGTCTATGCAAATGGCCTTTGCGTGACCTATGTGAAGGTATCCGTTAGGTTCGGGAGGGAAACGAGTACTCAGTCTACCTCCGTTTTTACCAGCAGCCAAGTCTGCTTGTACTATTTCTTCTATGAAGTTTACCGTCTTTTTCTCTTCGGTATTATCAATCTTTTCAACCTCAGTCATATACAAAAATCTTTATTAATAGTACAAAATAAAAATGCCATGCCAAGCCATCAAGTGCTCAACCCAGGCAGTAAAGAATTGTGCCGAGCATCGCACCATGTAAGGCTTGTATATGTGCTATTCGATGCAAAGATAGTGCAAGACACGCACAATAAGAAATGATAGAAGAAGTTTTTCATTTTTACTGCAATGTAATACCATCTTTTATGTAAAAAACAGAGCTGTATGCAATAAGTTCTTACAAAAGGAACTATGCCCACAGAGACTATCTGGCACCATTTTTACATAAACGACATAATTGTAGCCGACAGCCTAACATCGCTGTCCGAAAGGTGATATTCTATCCATAGTTTTTGCACAAATATATTGCACTTTTATACCACAAACTGTACCTTTGCAACATACCAGATGAAAAACAAACGGTACAGAAATAATACCAAATCGAAAATTCATCGTGAAAATTTGCTTTTGACATGTTATCTGTTCTTATCCCTACATATAATTTTGTATGCGTGCCTTTGGCGACGGAACTAAGTCGTCAAATGCGGGATTCTAATATTGATGGAGAAATAATTGTCATGGATGATGCATCGACCAATGCTACCGTCCGTCAAGCCAATGCCGCCATTGCTCACATAGAGAAGTGTCGCTATATCGAACTACCTCAAAACATAGGTATAGCCCGTATTCGCAACCGTCTTGCCGAAGCTGCCACACAGGACTATTTTTTGTTTCTCGATGCCGATGTTTTCCCGGTAACCGAGTACTTCCTGCAAAACTATATAGAGGCTAGTTATATGGCCGACGTTATATGTGGCGGCTTGCAATTTCGCATACCTACGGTACACGGTGTCAACCGCACTTTGCGTTACAAGTATGGGACACAAGTAGAAGCCCAGCCACCTCGGAAACGCATGCAGAATCCCTACGGAGAATTTCGCACACTCAATTTTTTCATTACGCGCGAAGCCTTTTTCAAAACACGATTTGATGAATCTTTTTTACGATACGGACACGAGGATACACTCTTCGGCAAGCAACTACAACTGAACGGTTGTACCATTGCACATATAGATAACCCCGTGTATCACGATGTACCCGACACTAACGACGATTTCTTGGAAAAAACGCGTAAAAGCATCGATAACCTGTATGAACACTGCGACGCATTACAGTCGCACGTACGGTTACTGACACTCTACCGAAGATTGCACAGCTTGCACCTGACAACTTTGATTGCCCATATATATACAGCTATCAAACCGTTACTGCTTTCCAACTTACAAAGCAGACATCCATCGCTATTTATCTTCAACATCTACAAGGTGGGATATCTGTGCCACATCATGCCGCGATAGGCATAAACCTATTTGTAGTCTTTGAGAATAATCTGCAAACGCTGCCGGGCAAAAAATATACGGCTTTTCACCGTCCCTAGAGGGAGCTGCATTCGCTCTGCAATTTCGTAATATTTATATCCGGCAATGTGCATGGAGAATGGGATGCGATACTCGTCAGAAAAGCTGTTGATAACTTTCATAATCTCTTTTACGGTATAAGAACCATCGGGAGTATCGAACCCCGATTCCTGAGGTAGATTGAGATGGTATAAATCTTCGGTTTGGTCAACAACAGTGTTGTTACGTACAATACGCCTATAGTTGTTGATAAAGATATTGCGCATGATTGTAAATACCCATCCCTTAAAGTTTACATTGTCTACATATTTGTCTTCGTTGTCCAATGCTTTGAGCGTAGTATCTTGCAACAAGTCTTGTGCTTCGTCGCGATTGGAAGTAAGCATGTACGCGAAATTGAGTAAATTACTTTGCAAATTGAGGAGCCTTTCTTGAAATTGAGGCGAATTCATAGTGTTTACATTAGTGTTATTTGCTATGACCGAGAGGAGGGATACAGTCTGTTATTTGACAATACAAAGCCCAACCAGCCGCCTATCAAAATACAGAACGGTCTATTGCAGCTAAAACAACATATCGGCATAATGCCGAAGATATAAGGCGACGTTTTGTCACGGTATATGATTTCGGAGTGCCGCATCCGGCAGAAGGATAGAAGAAAAAGTCTATGGCAAGCAACGTTTCGGGGTACGCAAACTCACCGACGAGACAAATCTTTTTCCTCGGGCGGTTTACCATATAACAAGAAGTGCGGGGCAAAGTTCGATACAACAGCAAGAAAATAACATATTCCATCTCCACTTCTATCTTTTTTAGAAGGATAACAAGGCCAAGATACCATAAAAATTTGCTACAGGCTGTAAGACTCGCAAGCGTCCAAGCATTTGCACACAAACAAAATTTACACTACATTTGTATATGTTCCATAGATGACATACCTAAACGGGAAACGAGGCCCATATTATCTGCCACAGCCCCTGACAGGTATGCCACATAATGTGAAGGAGATACTTGCTACACTGTTCATTACCTTGCTGCACAATGAATGACATACCTACATATCGCACCGTAACGCAACCTTTTCTCCTGGTTGTTCTTGCATGGCTTGTAACGACATGCTTTGCCCCTGCGGCCCTTGCCAATGACTCCCGGGAGAGACTACTCTACCAGATAAACATACACGACGAGATAGGCTCTACCACATGGAGATACCTGCAAGCCGGAATGGATGAGGCCCGTTCTAAAAAAGCCGATGCCATTCTGCTCGATATGAATACTTACGGAGGTACCGTACTACATGCAGACTCTATGCGTACTGCCATCCTAAACTCCGATATTCCTGTCTATGCCTTCATAAGCAATAATGCAGCCTCGGCCGGAGCCCTCATCGCATTGGCTTGTGATAGCATATACATGCGTCCCGGTGCCCGTATAGGAGCTGCCACCGTAGTAAACGAAACTGGTGAGGCCATGCCCGACAAATATCAATCGTATATGCGGGCCACCATGCGCGCTACAGCCGAAGCCCATGGGAAGACAAGCGTTGTGACAGCTACCGGTGATACAATCACAACCTGGCGCAGAGACCCTGCAATTGCCGAAGCAATGGTCGACGAGCGCGTTGTCATTCCTCACCTGTCCGACTCGGGACAAGTACTCACATTCACCGCACAAGAAGCCATGGCACACGGCTACTGCGAAGCCATAATACCCAATGCCGATAGCATAGCCAGTGAACGACTGCACTACAATACATATCATATAGAGCAATATACTCCGTCGCTCTACGATAAAATAGCCGGATTTCTCACTAACCCGGCACTGCAGGCACTCATGATAACATTTATCATAGGTGGTATCTTCTTTGAGCTAAAAGCTCCGGGTATTGGGTTGCCTACGGCTGTAGCTTTGATAGCTGCCGTACTCTACTTCTTACCGTTGTATCTAAACGGAACAGCCGAAAATTGGGAGATACTCCTGTTTGTCGCCGGCATCATATTGCTCATTCTCGAGCTTTTTGTCATTCCGGGTTTTGGTATTACCGGTATCACAGGCGGCATACTTATACTTGCATCGTTTATCCTTGCAATGGTATCGAATGTCGTTTTCGACTTCACTTTTGTGAGCGGAAATGCCATTTCCCGCAGCATTCTCACCGTTATGGCAGGACTTGTAATTGCCGTACTGCTTCTTCTACTGTTATCACGCCGCATAGGCCAGAAGGGATTACTTTATAATTTGGCACTTCATGCCGAACAAACCAGCGAAGAAGGCTACATAGGTGTAGACGAGACATTGCGCAAGCTTATCGGGAAAAACGGAATAACGGTAACACGCATGGCACCATCGGGTAAAATCAAAGTCGACAGTGATATTTATGATGCCATATCGCTTTACGGCAGTTTTATAGATGCCGGCAGCGAAATTACAATAGAGAAATATGAAAACAGCCAACTATATGTTGTGCCTCACAAAGAAAACTCCTCAAATATAGAGTCATGAAATTTATAGGAATTATACCGGCGCGATACGCATCATCGCGCTTCCCCGGCAAACCTCTTGCCGATATGAAGGGTAAGCCCATGATACAACGTGTGTACGAACAAGTGAGCCTTGTACTCGACAACGTATGTGTAGCAACTGACCATCCTGACATAGAAAACGCTGTAAAAGCCTTTGGCGGTCGTGTAGTACGTTCTCTCAAAGAACATCCGTCTGGTACAGACCGCTGTTGCGAGGCATATCATCTGCTGGGTGGCAATGAAGATGTCGTTATCAACATACAAGGCGACGAGCCTTTTATCAAACCCGAACAGATACGTGCCATCATCTCTTGCTTCGACAATCCTGATACAGAAATAGCCACTCTCGTACGGGTCTTCGACCCGGCAGAAGGATGGGAGGCATTGTCCAATCCTAATTCTCCCAAAGTTATTCTCAACAACCAAAGCGAAGCTATTGCTTTCAGCCGCTCGGTGATTCCTTATCTGCGCAATGTCGACAAAGAGGAGTGGTTGGCACGACATACCTACTACAAACACATAGGCATGTATGCCTTCAAAGCTGCCACACTCGATGCCATCACACGGCTGCCGCAATCGTCGCTCGAGGTGGCCGAAAGCCTCGAACAGATGCGTTGGATAGAAAACGGATTCCGCATAAAAGTAGCCGTCACCACCCAAGAAACCATAGGAATAGATACTCCCGACGACATGGCTCGCGCCATAGCAATGCTACCCTGAGATGAACGGAATAGACCGTACACAAGCTCCTGCAACACGGCCATTCGGTCGCTTGCAACTGCCACAACCGGCTGTCGAACACCTTGACAACGGTATAGAGTTGTATGTTATAGATAAAGGCGACCAGGAGGTGTGCCGTATAGACTTGCTTTTCGACGGAGGTCGCTGCCCTGCCCTCACTCCGGCTATAGCCGACCTTACAGGCCCCATGATACGCAGAGGCGTACCGGGATACGACGCCAACCGCATAGCCGAGTTGTTAGATTATTATGGCGCATGGATACAAACAGGCACTACAATGCATTTCAGTACACTGTCTGTATTCTCACTCAATCGCAACCTGAGCCAGGTGCTACCACTTGTGGCCGACATTATAAATAAGCCTCTTTTCCCCGACGACGACCTCGACTTGCTACGACAACAACGCATTGACCGATTGCACATCAACCGCTCCAAGGTACGTTTTGTAGCCGGAGAGTTGTTCAATCAGCTGGTCTTCGGCAAAAATCATCCCTATGCCCGCACCATCGAAGCCGACGACATATCAGCCATAAACCGGCAAGACTTACAGGAATATCACCGGAAGTATTACCTCGGTACGCGCATCCGCGCCATCGCATCGGGTTGTATCACAAAAGAGACTGCCAATACCGTACGTCAGTTTCTATGCAGCATAGCTTGCCACGATATGTGCCACAACTTGCCAGCAGTACCGCTGCAACCCGAGACAGAGCATTTTGCAGCAGTCGACTTGCCAGGCACACTACAAACAGGCATACGTATGGGCATGCCTGTTGCAGGATGTCTTCACCCCGATTTTCCATTTCTTAGCATGGCCAATCTCATATTAGGTGGATACTTCGGCAGCCGCCTTATGAAAAACATCCGTGAAGAAAAGGGATATACTTACGGTATATCATCGCACATTATCTCACTGCAAAACAGTGCCTACTTCACCATTATAACAGAAACAGGAACAGATTATACACAGCCTCTCATAGAGGAGACTCGCCGTGAAATGCAAACCTTATGTGAAAAAGAAGTACCTGCCGACGAACTGGAGACGGCACGCAACTATCTGCAAGGACAAAGGGCTCGCACCCTCGACAGTCCTTTTGCCATGGGCGACTACTACTTGTCTTCTATGATTTCGAATACTCCTTTCGACTACTTCGAGCGTAAAGATGAAGCCATACGCCACGCCACAGCAGCCGACATACAGCGCGCAGCACAACTCTACTTACGGCCCGAAATGCTATACGTAGCATTGGCCGGAGACAAGGCGACAGAGTCTATCTAAAATATCCTCGTAAATTCTATGCGTTACTTGTCATCGAGAAATCGAGAGGTAATACCTCCGTAGGCCTCGATACGTCGGTCGCGCAAGAATGGCCACCAGCGACGCACCTCTTCACTTCGCTCCATATCGACATCAACGACACCACACCACGGCTCATTATCAGGAGCAACAGTCAGGAGTTCGCCTTGGGGACCGGCCACAAAGCTATGCCCCCAAAAGAGAATACCACGGGTCTGTCCCGACGGGTCTGCCTCGTGTCCTACGCGGTTTACCGTCACTACGGGCAACCCATTAGCAACGGCATGACCGCGTTGCACAGTTTCCCACGCACCTTGCTGACGAGCCTGTTCGGCCGGTGTATCACTACTCTCCCAACCTATAGCCGTAGGATATATAAGCAAATCGGCGCCCCGTAAAGCCATAAGACGCGCAGCTTCAGGATACCACTGGTCCCAGCAAACCAAGACTCCTAAACGACCTACCGATGTTGTGATAGGCTCGAAGCCTAAATCGCCGGGAGTAAAATAGAACTTCTCATAATAGGCAGGGTCGTCGGGAATGTGCATCTTACGATAACGACCGGCAATAGAACCGTCGCGCTCAAACACCACGGCCGTATTGTGATACAACCCGGGAGCGCGCCGCTCGAAGAGCGACGTAACCAGTACCACATTATTACGACGAGCTATATCGGCATAGAATTGGGTAGATGGCCCAGGTATAGGCTCGGCGAGGTCGAAACGGGCAGTATCTTCGGTCTGGCAAAAATAGAGCGAGTTGTGTAACTCTTGTAATACCACAAGAGCTGCACCTTGTGCGGCACAACGCTCTATACCAGCCTGCATACGCATCATATTTTGTTCGACACCGGCAGTATTATGTTCCTGCACAATGCCTATTTTGAGAATCTTGCTCATTGTATAAATGTATTTCGTTAAGGATATTATTCTTTCAACACCCCGGCAGGATATTGCATCGTAACACAATGCAAAGAACCATGCTGACATATCAACGGGCGGCAATCGATAGGAACAATCTCACGTCCGGGGAAGGCAGCGGCAATTACCCTACCGGCAGCATCATCTTCTTGCGGAGAGCCATAGACAGGATAAAGCACCGCGCCATTGATTATAAGGAAGTTGGCATAAGTTGCCGGCAACCTCTGCCCGTCAGTGTCGAAAACGGGACGCGCCATAGGAAGGGGTAAAAGACGATAAAAATTACCATCGGCAGTAGTAAAACTACGCAACTGACGCTCCATAGCCTGTAATGCCTCGTAGTGCTCATCGGCGGTATCGAGGCATTGCACATACAGTATGGTATTGTCGGGAGCAAATCGAGCCAGCGTATCGATATGGCTGTCGGTATCATCACCGGCCAAATAGCCATAATCGAGCCACAACACCCGTTGCAATCCAAAGGTTGTACGCAGATAGGATTCTATTTTGTCTCTACTCCACTCACCGTTACGATTGGGCGAAAGCAGACATTCGCTTGTGACAAGCAGCGTGCCACGTCCATCACTCTCAAACGAGCCGCCTTCTATAATAAAGTTAAGCTTATTGACATACCCAGCATTAAACACGCCGGCCTTGTAACAGTGCGATGTGATGAGGTTGTCGTAACAAGCAGCAAACTTCAGCCCCCATCCGTTGAATGCGAAATCGTAAATATAAGGTTCTCCGTCGCGCCACACCGTAATACCGCCATGGTCGCGCGCCCAGGTATCGTTGGTAGCACAATCTACCCAACGTACATGCTCCATATTCACTTCATCGGCAATGCGAGCCTCTACACGCTCGCGCTCAGGTGTAACTATGAGCAACAATTCACGGGCTGCTATTTCGCGTGCTATAGCCACAAAACAAGTCTCTACCTCATCGAGCATATAAGCCCAGTCGGTAGCAGCATGAGGCCACGTAAGTTGTATGCCGCTTTGAGTTTCCCATTCGGCCGACAAGAGTATACGACCGTTGTCGTACCTTTTACTTTCCATTTTTGGCTTGTTCTTCGCGTGGTTTACGGTCGAAAAATGGATTCTTGGAAGAGGCACTAAGTGCAATGGCTATAATTTGTGAACAACCTTCGAGCCAACCCAAATCGATGGCAGTCCATCCGACCGAGAACATGACACGAGTATCCACCCGCAAATCGGCAGCCACCGAACATGCCGACCCTATGGCTATACCAACATCTATGGAATTAATGGCACAGGGAGTTTCTTCAGGCTTTTCGTCACATAAAAAACCGCAATACCGGCAATTCAGTCCTTGCTTACACTGACGTGTACCGATAAGTAGGAGTGCATCGCCTTGCAATATATTGTCGGCATCGCGCAGGAGGAACTTCATGCCCGAAATTTCACTTTTTTCACGCATGGCCGCTGCGAGTTTTTCCAGGTCGTCACTGTCGTCGACCAACACAATTTCTATAACATCAACACCTTTGCCTTTGGGCGCAGTACGGGCAGCCATCATCATACGATGCGCAGCCTCAACCACCAACTCATGCCGTAGAGCTCTTTCGTTCTTTATCATATTTCACAGTCTGTCGTTAAGATAAATACTATCGCAAAGATAACATGTTTGTAGCAAAAACAAAAGCATTCTGCAATCGACTCATACAGGCCGCCACCCAGCCATTGACCGATATACAATATACGCGACAAGGCTGCATCGAAATATATCTTCGACACAGCCCTGTCACCTAAAAAAGTACTATATAAAAATAACGAACTTCTTTGATAGCTATACCTTACAACGATATCGTTGCAAGGGGTTATCCGTACACAATTTCACCCTTATCGTTGCGATATTCGTCGAAACTCTTGCTGTATTGGTCCATGGCACGCAAGCTCATACCCATACTTGAGAAACCTCCATCGTGGTAGAGATTCTGCATGGTGACTTTGCGTGTAAGGTCACTAAACAGCGTGATACAATAGTTGGCACAATCGTCAGCATTGGCATTACCCAGGGGTGACATTCGATTGGCAAAGTCCATCAGTTTTTCCATGCCCTTCACACCGCTACCGGCAGTAGTCATGGTAGGCGATTGCGAAATGGTATTGATACGTACATTCTTTTCACGACCATAGATGTAACCGAAGCTACGGGCTATTGACTCCAACAATGCTTTGGCATCGGCCATATCGTTGTAACCAAAGAGAGTACGTTGGGCAGCCACATATGAGAGAGCTACGATAGAGCCATACTCGTTGATGGCATCCATTTTCTTGGCCGTCTGAATCATTTTGTGGAACGAAACGGCCGAAATATCGAGCGTTTTAGAAAGCATGTCATAGTCGAGATCGTCGTAAGGACGTTTTTTGCGTACATTGGGCGACATGCCAATGGAGTGAAGCACAAAGTCGATTTTTCCACCCAGCAATTTGATAGACTCTTCAAACACGTGAGTAAGGTCATCGACATTAGTAGCATCGGCTGCAATAACCGGAGCGTTCAGTTTGCGACTCAATTCGTCAATCTGTCCCATCCTTACAGCAACAGGAGTATTGCTAAGGGTAATGACAGCGCCTTCTTCAACGGCACGTTCGGCAACTTTCCATGCGATAGACATGTCGTTCAAAGCGCCAAAAATGATACCGCGTTTACCTTTCAACAAATTGTAACTCATAATCTTTTTACTTTATTGGCGATGCGAATAAACTCGCGCATCTTCGAGCGGCAAAGATAAGGAATTTTCTTCATAACAAAGCCATTTTGCAATGTATAGTTTACAAATAAGACAGTATATAGCACCTACAAGGGTGTAGAGTGAGATTTTACAATATTTTTCGCCATTTTTTCTGTCAATATCGCACATCATTATGCAAATAATTGCTACTTTTGCTGCGCCTTAATGCGTAGTTTTTCAAAGCATTTCGCAAGCAAGGCAAGGAACATTAACCTTCATAATCATACGAATAATATGGCATTAGACAAACCTTATGTAGTAGGTATCGACATAGGCGGTACGAACACGACTTTCGGAATAGTAGACACACGGGGCACCATTCTTTCGGGGGGTGCCATTAAAACTGGTAAATATGTAGAATTTGACGAGTATATCTCTCAACTTTATACCGAAATATCCCGTATCATAGAACAAGAAAACCTTGTGGGCCAAATTGCCGGTATTGGCGTGGGCGCTCCGAATGCCAACTACTACACAGGTAACATAGAATACGCCCCTAACCTGTATTGGATGAAAGACGGCAAACGTCTCGAAATCATTCCCTTTGCCGAGGCTTTACGCGAGAAATTCGGCATTCCCGTTGCCATCACCAACGACGCCAATGCCGCCGCTATTGGCGAAATGACTTACGGTGCAGCACGTGGCATGAAAGATTTCATCATGATAACATTGGGTACCGGTGTAGGCAGTGGTATCGTTATCAACGGACAAGTTGTATACGGAAACGACGGTTTTGCCGGCGAGTTAGGCCACGTCATCATGCGACGTAACAACGGACGCCTTTGCGGTTGTGGCCGCTCGGGTTGCCTCGAAGCTTACGCCTCAGCCACAGGTGTAGCACGCACTGCTCGTGAATACTTAGATACTCGCAAAGAAGACTCTCTGCTGCGCAACCTGCCCGAAGAAGAAATTACATCGAAAGATGTATACGATGCCGCCGTAGCAGGCGACAAGTTGGCACGTGAAGTATTTGAGTTCACCGGCAACATGTTGGGCGAGGCTTTTGCCGACTTCATTGCTTTCTCGAGCCCAAAAGCCATCATCCTGTTCGGTGGCCTTACCAAGGCGGGAGAATTGCTTCTGCGTCCTATTCGCGAGAGTTTAGAGTCTAACATCCTGCCTATCTTCCGAGGCAAGACCAGCATTCTTCTCTCTGAGTTGAAAGAGGGCGACGCCGCAGTCTTGGGCGCCAGCGCTCTGGGATGGGAAGCCAAATAAAGTTTACATCACCACATACAGTGGCGGACTGTCATAAAATAGCAGGGCTGTGACAAATAGGAAACTGTGTCACAGCCCTGTATTTGTTATATCATAACAAAATGCTTATCATAAAAGAGTCGTTATCATTTATCAGCTTCTACAACATACATCTAAGCAAATAAAAGCCACATCTACAAACATATCCAACAAAACATGCTTACATGCCAATGGGAACAGCTTGCCAACGCCCTCGGTGCAACTCCCATACGTTCTCTATACCTGCCTGACGCAGCAACTGCAAGGCCTCGATACGCCCTGAATTAACCCGTTCGGGGTAATGGCAATCGGAATTAACAACCAATTTTAAGCCCAACTGACGTAAAAGAGGAAACCACTCGACCGACGGGAAAAGGCGATGATGCTGCTCCCAAGCCTTAGTATTAACTTCAACCAAAATATCTTTGTCGGCCAACGAACAAATATAGTGATAAGCAAGCTCCTCATACCAAGCTTCTTGGGTAATGGCCGGGGAAAAACACGAGGCATTAAGGGCTATCTTATCGGCATGCCCACAAATGGTAAAACCACCGGCCTTAACCATTTTGTTACTTTGCTCGAAAAAAAGCTCTACCACTTTACGCACATCGTCGCCAAACCTTGCTGCAAGCCGTTGGCGAAACCCGTCGTAAGCACCGTCTACGCTCATCCATCCTCCATCGGGAGCAGGAACAAAATGTATAGAACCTATCGAGTAATCGAGTGGCATATTACGATAAAAAGAGGAGGCAGCATTGCGTTTCTCATCGAGATAATCTATCTCCATGGCTGTATATAGCTCTATTTGATGCTCATACTTTGCACGCAGCCTCGCTATCTCGGCAAAATAGGCTGCATAGGTGCTACTGCGTAAAGTACGCCCCGGCTCGGGCGATTCACTATGCGAACTTATACCATAAGCATCCATGCCACACGCTATGGCAGCCTCAACAAAAGCCTCCATAGGTGCACGTCCGTCACAGAAATCGCAATGCGAATGGTAATTGGTACAGTTATGTTGCATTTTCTCTCCTTTTTCAACGTGCAGTACAAGTTGCTATACGACCGTCGGCGACGATACAAGGCCGCACCAAGACGCGACGCCACTGCACTTATCCTCTTCATCCTACACCGCCCAAGCGGTTTTCGCCTGCAAAATTAGCTAAAAAGGTTGTTCTCTTACGACCATCAACTTTTTTTATCACACAAACTGATACCATATCTCCCACACATAACTCATCAAACTGGTAGTAAAACGAAGTCTTGATTGTAATAATACCTTTTTTATTACAAATAGCGTTTTAAATAAAGATATTACACATCATTTATATTGCTATTTCACTTAACCGCTATTATACTCTCGAAATATCTAATTCCCATAATATGCCCCACAGTACCTTGTAGCAACGAAAAAAGCAAAATGCAAAATTAGCCAGGACAGCTGTCAAGCCCCCAAGACACGCTTTATAATGTACTATGCGGCCGTTTTTACAATCAATGGATACAAAATACGACAAATAATATAGGGTATGCTCACCGCTCATACCTTCATGATAACTATGCAACATGATTTTTTCTATACACTGCTGGTAGCATCTATCCCAGCCTTGCGGCAACACGCCATACATTTTGCCGCCACTACCGACGAAGCCGAAGACCTTTTACAAGACACCATGCTGCACCTGCTCGAGAAAAAGCATCTTTATCACGACCATAACTTCATAGGCTGGGGATATAAGCACTTACTACATCTCTACCTCAACTCGATACGCGATTACAAATATAGGCCGCGACCGGGCACATCACTCATTCCCGAAAAGGGTTACGAACCACACAATTATCTGTTTTGCGACATAAAAACAGCTCTCGGCAAGTTACCCCAGGAACAACGCGATGTCATTTGGTTGTTGGTACAAGGATATGGATATGAAGAGATAGCCGCCCGCCAAAGCATAGCCTTGGGAACAGTCAAGAGCCGCATAGCTCGCGCCAGACATAAACTTGCATCTTTGCTCGACACTTACATGCCATAGCCAAAGTTAGGCACAAAGAATGCTACCAGGGCAGACTTACCCTTACAACATCGCTTTGTTTGAACGTAACCGCAAGAAACGAGCAAACAACACGGCAAACAGGAGTGCTACGACCACACCTGTGACAATAGAAATGGTGTAATCGATAGCAAAACCTTCTGGCGCATAAAAAATATAGGAAACAGTGACCACCGTCATAAAGAGCGCGGGGATAAGAGAAATCCAATAACACTTGCCCTCACGCGCCAACCATACGGTAATAGCCCACAAAGTGAATACCGAAAGCGTCTGGTTACACCAGGCAAAATAGCGCCACAAGATATTGAAATCGACCATCATAATGGCAAATGACGCCGCAAAGATGGGGATAGAAATTATTATACGGTTACGCAGACTCGATTGGTCGAAATGCAAGAAGTCGGCAGCAATGAGGCGTGCCGAGCGCAATGCCGTATCACCCGAAGTTATAGGAGCGAATATCACACCCAGCAGTGCCAATAAACCGCCCAGCGATCCTAACCACCCAGTAGAAATTTCGTTGACAAGTACAGCAGGAGTACTACCAGCCAAATATTGTGAGAGATTATCGAAAGAACCGGTAAAAGCAACGGCCGCGGCTGCCCATATCAAGGCCACAATACCCTCGGTAACCATAGCCCCGTAGAAAACAGGGCGCCCCATACGTTCATTTTTCAGGCACCGTGCCATTAAAGGCGATTGCGTAGCATGAAATCCCGATATGGCTCCACATGCTATCGTTATAAACATCATGGGAAATATTGGAGTCGTAGCACTCTGAGGATGTCGATTATACAGGCCATCGCTCAACTCAGGAAGAGCATCGGCATGAAAAAACAGCATTACCAATATGCCTACTGCCATAAAGAGCAAAGCGAAACCGAAGATAGGGTACAATCTTCCTATCACTTTATCTATGGGCAAGAGCATGGCTAACATATAATATACAAAAACAATAATAACCCACCACCATTGGATAGGCAAAATACTATTTACCTGTTGCAACCAGTCAGGCAAATTGCCGGAGGCATCGGCGGTGTAAGTTACCGTAAGGCCGGCCAACAAATCGGCCGGATTGATTACGAAGACCGCACCCACCAATATGAGCAGCAATAGAGCAAAGACACGCATCACCTGCTTTACACCTGTACCCAATTCCTCACCCACTATCTCAGGCAGGCTCATGCCATCGCGTCGCAGCGACATCATTCCCGACAGATAGTCGTGTACGGCACCGGCGAATATCGTACCAAAAACAATCCACAAATAAGCTGCCGGGCCAAAAAGGATACCCATAATAGCCCCGAAAATAGGACCCAACCCGGCAATATTGAGAAACTGAATAAGAAAAACGCGCCACGTAGGCATCGCGATATAGTCTATACCATCGGCTTTGGTAATAGCCGGAGTTGGCCTGTTGCTATCTATACCAAAGACACGTTCCGTAAACTTTCCATATACAAAATAACCGACAACCAGCAGTATCAGTGCTATTACGAATGAAATCATAATGTTTTTTCTTATATTTTTATTAGTGCGAGAGAATAGTCTACAAATATATCTTTTTTATAATAGATAAACAAATCTTTCGGTATAGTCAAGTTCCGATATAAACATATGGTAAACAGCACGTCAGTTACAACCAGATTTCAGTCAGTAACATGGTCATGACAATGCTCTCCTCCATGGCAATCGCAACTTTTCTCGTGACACGACGCATCGCCTGTCTCAAACTCCAAGGTCGCATGGGCAATGCCTTCATGAGCCAGCCGCTCTTTGATACGATGCTTCAACTCTTCCATGCCGGACATATCGCGTACCACAATATGAGCCGTAAGAGCATTTTCGGTCGTACTCATAGCCCAAACATGGAGATGATGTACACTGATGACGCCATCTTCAGCCACAAGAGCCCGTGATACTGCATCCATATCGACATTACGAGGCACACCATCCATAGACAGGCGCACACTATCGGTAAGCAAGCTCCATGTAGAGAACAATATAACAACGGCAATAACAAGACTTATAATGGGGTCGATTATCGTAAATCCGGTGTATGAAATAACAATACCCGATAGCAAAACTCCTATCGAGACAAGTGTATCAGCCACCATGTGCAGGAAGGCTCCTTTCATGTTGAGGTCGTCTTTACGCCCCGACATAAGCATCCATGCGGTAAGCCCGTTCACCACAATACCGGCTCCTGCCGTCCATGAAATAGCGGCACCATCTACTGGCTCGGGTGCTTGCAACTTGCGTACGCTTTCCAGGATGATGGCACCTACTGCAAGCAATAGAATGATGGCATTAGCCAGCGAAACGAGAATAGTACTCTTACGATAGCCGTACGTGTATCGGCGATTAGGCGCCACCTGCGCCAACTTGAAAGCAAGAAATGCCAAAATTAGACCGAACACATCACTCAAATTATGTCCGGCATCACTCAACAATCCCAAGGAGTTATAAGCCAACCCCATAACAACCTCTATAACAACAAAAAGGAGATTTAGCACAATACCTATAATGAGAGCCCGACCGGCAGTGGCTGTCATTTCGTGATGGTGATGATGATGCAATTCCATACTATCTACATTTTATAATATACACCTTTATACATTGATGATATGCCATACAACAATGGCAAAGATAGTGAAAGGCGAGCGCAGAGCCAAATAAAAACAAAGTTTTCGAGTTTGAGCTATGCCGAGCCACAGCCTACCTTATCCCAAAATAGTGAATGGAAATCAAAAGTGCAAGAAAGATACAATGTTGCATACCGGGAACAGAAAGTGAGACATGTACCCTGTGACAGCTCTATCAGCTTTTCTTAGTCTCTTACATTACACCCATAGCCACACTCTGACAAAACGGAGGTAGGAATGCTGCCAAAAAGTCGCCAATATGTTAATTTTGACAGTATTATACGTTAAATATGTCAGCTATTTCACATTTAAAAGGAGTGGCACACCTATTGCTATATATAGAGTGCAAGCGTTGCAAAAGACGCAAGCACAATGAAAACAGAATAAAATAAAAAATGGAGGATATAATTATGAAACCTGCTAGAAGATTCAACAACGTATTTGATGCTCTTTATGGGATGCTCGATAATGATGCTTTTTTAATGCGTTCTACCGGTCACAATATTCCAGCTGTAAACATCTCTGAGAATGACAAACAATATGAAATAGAGTTTGCCGTACCGGGTGCTAAAAAAGAAGACTTCAACATACAAATTGATGAAGATAACCAATTGGTTGTTTCTATGGAGAAGAATGTTGAAGAGAACAATGACAAACATTATCTGCGTCGTGAATTCAATCACACATTGTTCCGTCAGACATTCGTACTTCCCGATGACATCAAGAGAGATGAAATATCGGCTCGTGCCGAGAATGGTGTACTTTTCGTAACGTTGCCTAAAGTTGCTGTTGAAGCTACGAAACCGACTGTTCGTACCATCAACATTGACTAAAAGAGAAGTTTGCTATTCATAGTTATTAGTGTTGTTAGTTAAAACATGACGCCCTCTTGCCCTACGGCAAGGGGGCGTTTTTTTATATCACAGGCAATACATTATCTACTTACCCATAATAGTAGGGTTATAGATTATTTGCGACTTACCACCGTACCGGTAGCCTGGCATGTAGGCATTACCAACACCTCGGCCACCTGCATATATGGAGGCATAGAGGCTGCGAAATAAGCAACCTCGGCAATGTCATCGCCCGAGAGAGCTTTCACACCACGATATACATTGTCGGCAGCATCATGATTACCACGGTATCGTACAACCGAGAAATTAGTCTCTACCAAACCCGGTTTTACCAATGTAACACGCACAGGAGTATCTACCAAGTCGATACGCAGCCCATCGCTCAACGCCTTCACCGCTGCCTTTGTGGCACAATATACACTGCCACCGCCGTAAGCCGCATCACCGGCAATAGAACCTATATTTATTACATGACCGCGCCCGCGTTCTACCATACCGGGGACTATGAGGCGGGTCATATAGAGCAACGCTTTCACGTTGGTATCTATAACTACATCCCACTCTTGCATGTTGCCCTCATACTCCTTGTCTACCCCAATGGCCAATCCGGCATTGTTTACAAGGATATCTATGTCGCGCCAATCTTCGGGCAACGATTCCAATGCACAACGTACCGCTTCACGGTTACAAACGTCGAAAGGCAACAAATAAGTCTCGCCACCTTCAGCGTCGATAGTCGCTTTTGCCTCGGCAAGACGCTCAGCATTACGGCCATTCAATATCACACGATACCCATTTGCAGCAAATTTACGAGCGCATCCAAGTCCTATACCCGATGATGCTCCTGTAACCAACACTACGCTTTTTCTCATAATCTTACATTTTACGACAGGCAACATTGCCCGCCTTGGACAAAGGTAATGCAAGGTAAGAGCAAAACGAAATAAAAAAGGAATATTTTTAATGCCAATTACCGGGAGAGAGATACTTGGCAAAACTATTGAACAAGAAGCTGTAGACCGACTAAGGTATCCATTCAACAATACCATTGACAGGATGTTGACGCCGCCAGGCCTCAAAGTTGGCATAGTCGCTCACATTTCCTTCTATTACCGCCCGATAGTATTCTACGCCCATAATCTTCACATCGGCAGGCGTTTCGTATTTCAGCTGGAGTATAGTTTTGCGCCTTTCGGGCGTAAGCACTTCGACAATACGTGAAGCTTGCCGCTCGAAAAATCCATCATAACGTGAACCGCGCAGGATGTGTATCATATCTATCTGCCACAACTCACCATACTCATCACGATAGCCCATATGCCACTCTATACAAGCTTCATCAGTATGTAAGAGATTGGTATATGACAACTGTTCTACTCCATCATGCGCGGCTATACGGGCTACTGCCTCAAAGCTATCCTCAATACGCAATGGAGCCGAATATATATGGTAGTCTATATCACAATGCTTCATAAGCAATTCCATTCGCACCGAACCGACCAAATGCGGCTCGGCAGCCACCGATTTCCAAGCGTTCTCGATGCCCAAGCGATGTATGATGCAACGGGCTTGTTGCATCATGCGTTGCGATATTTCAAAGACATTATCTGTCATACCTTACGCTCGCGCCAATTGGAGTATTTGAAATAGAGCAACGTACATACCAACAATACACCCCAATAGATATACTCTACCGACCAGCACCAAGCTACATCGGCTTGCCAATAGAATATGATGACATATATCATGAGGGCATATAACAAAGTGGCAGCTATCTCTATGAAAAGAGCAAAGCGTGTATTACCGGTACCCGATACCGAATGGAAAAGAACACAACCGGGTATGGCCAGCAGATTGAATCCCAACATGACATAGAGCGATGTCAACGACGCCTCTATAAGCTCTGCATTGTTGGTAAACACCATAAGAAGTAGCGATGGGAACAGCGCTATAAGTATCAATAACGGTACTGTAACGCCATAGCTCAACCCTATAACACGCCGTATCACCAAGGGCACATCATCGGCACGTCCTGCTCCTAAAGCATTACTTACCAGCGTACTCGACGTGGCAGCAAAGGCAAGAATAGGCATGAAGAGCAACGACGAACCTCCTCGCACAATGTTGGTAATAGCAAGCGGCAACTCACCGAGGTGCTCTATGCCCAGGAAAAAGACAAACCACACAGCATGCGTCAGGAAATTTTGCAGCATTGTCCATACCGAGAGTGACAAAATACCCTTCACTATCGACACATCTAAACGTAATCGCTCACGGAGACCATAACGTTCCGTATCGACACAGCATACCGTATATAAGAAAAAGTGTAACGATGCCAAAGCTTCTGATAACACCGACCCGAGAGCAGCGCCAGCTATACCCATGGCAGGTATGCCCCAAGCACCAAAGACAAGAATGTAATTAAATACCACGTTGGCACAGGTCATTATCACCGAATTCCATATCAGCACTCTTGTACGTGTAATACCCACATAAAAAGCACGTCCCATAACATTTATGGCCGAAAAGAGCAATCCCCATATACGCCAATCGTGATATGCCATGCACTTGTCGAATATGCGAGGCGACGTCACTATCGACGAAAGCAACAAAGGCGAGAGCCACATTGACAAGGCTATGAGCAATGCAGCGATAATAAGCAGAAAGATGATACCTTGCAAGACAATACCGCCAATACGGTCGTAACGCCCCTCTCCATTGCGACGGCCTATAAGAACCTGGGCACCGATACTAAATCCAAATACTGCCATGAAAATGGCCATATAATACACCGATGCCAATGCTGCGGCACCCAGCTCTACTTCACCCACCCGTCCCATATAAGCTGTATCGGTAATGTTAATGATGGTTTGCATCACCAGACTGATAAGGATTGGATAGGCGATATGCCAAATATCTTTATACTTATACATAACGTTTCGACTCTTTGTGTTTTTCATCGCAGTGCCCTGACCATAGATCCTAACAACAACAAGCCCATCTCCCGACAGGAAGATGAGCCATGACCCAGTTGTTATGGGCAACTATTTTATCAACCTGTTGGTCGCTGTATCGGGGAATACGACCTTAGGTTCGAAATGCTTGGCATCCTCGAACTCCATCCATGCATAAGACATGATGATAACAATGTCACCGGGTTGCACGAGGCGGGCTGCTGCGCCGTTAAGGCATACCACACCCGAGCCACGTTCACCGCGTATCACATACGTTTCAAATCGTGCCCCGTTGTTATTGTCGACAATGGCCACTTTTTCGTTGGCTATGATACCAGCAGCATCCATCAAATCTTCGTCAATAGTGATACTGCCTATATAATTAAGGTCGGCCTGTGTCACTGTCACACGGTGTATCTTCGATTTCAATACCTCTACCAGCATGTTATTCTCCTTTCGTTTCTTGGGGACGACAATAAGATATGTTATCTATCAACCTTACGTCACCATTATAAACGGTAATACAACCGGCTATAAAATCACAAGCATCCCAACTGCGAACAGGTTGCATAGTATAACCGTTGACAATTTCGTAATATTCGACACGCAACCCAGGAACAGCATTCACGCGGTCGGTAACAAAACGAATCGTCTCGTCGACTGTGTGCGTACGAGCATAATCGACACTTTTGAAGAGGGTATCGGCTATCATAGGTGCATATTTGCGTTCCTCGGGCGTGAGGCGCACGTTACGACTACTGAGGGCCAACCCGTCGGCTTCACGTACAATCGGACAGGCTACTATCTGCACCTTGAAACCTTCAAGACGCACCATCTGCCTGATGACTGCAATCTGTTGAAAATCTTTCTCACCAAAATATGCACGGTCGGGCTCAACCATGGCAAAGAGCTTGCTCACCACTTGCGCTACACCATTGAAGTGACCTGGACGGAAACGGCCTTCCATCACCTCGGCCACAGCACCAAGGTCAAACACACGGGTGTCGGGCTCAGGATACATCTCTTCTACCGAAGGGGCAAAGACAAATGTACAACCCGCATCTTGCAACAATGCACAATCAGCTTCGAGAGTACGAGGATACAATTCAAGGTCGCGTTTATCATTGAACTGTGTAGGATTGACAAACACACTTACAACGGCGACATCATTTTCTGCTACGCAACGTTTCACAAGTGAGAGGTGACCGGCGTGCAAAGCGCCCATGGTAGGAACCAAACCTATCTGCTTACCAGCAGCACGGGCTTCTTTCATACGTTGTCGCAATAGGGCAACAGTAGTTATTACTTCCATTATTGCTAAATGATTTGAAAAATCGCTGCAAAGGAAATAAATAAACCACAAAAAGCGAAAACATTCGACAAGAATTTTATAGGATAATATTTATTAAACGGCCGGAAGGACGACAAAATACGCCATTCGTCGCTGGCTGCGTGTTAATACTTCTAACAACCTTGTTTTACAATCGTTTTTTTCGTACCTTTGCACTACATATATATAGAATAACATATCATGAGCAAAACCAAAATCTTATTTGTCACCCAAGAAATGATTCCTTATATGCCGGAGACCGAAATCGCGAAGACTTGTCGCGAACTTCCTCAGGCCATACAGGAACGAGGCCACGAAATACGGACCTTCATGCCTAAATACGGTAGCATCAATGAGCGCCGCAACCAGTTGCATGAGGTTATTCGCCTCTCGGGTATGAATCTGATTATCGACGATACCGACCATCCGCTTATCATCAAGGTAGCCTCGATACAGGCAGCGCGCATGCAAGTATATTTTACCGACAACGACGACTACTTCCAACGCAAAGTGGGAGAAGTTATGGACGAGGCCAATCGTGAAGATAACGATGAGCGCAGCATTTTCTACGCCCGTGGTGTACTGGAAACCGTAAAAAAACTACGGTGGGAACCCGATATCATCCACTGTCACGGATGGCTATCTTCTTTGGTGCCACTATATGTCAAAAAATCTTATGCCGACGACCCATGCTTCCGCAACTCGAAGATTGTGTTCTCGGTATACGACAACGCCTTTACACGTCCCTTCGACGCCCGTTTTGCCGAGAAGCTCCTCTTCCGCAATATTACCGAAGAGGACTTGCCGTTTGCTAATGGTACAGAAATTGACTACCGCACCCTTACAAAATTTGCAATAGACTATTCCGATGGCATTGCCGCCGGCAGTGCACAAATCGACCCGGAAATAGAGCAGTATATACAAACATCCCATAAATCATTCCTGCCATACCAACCGGACGAAACTCGTGCCGATGCTTTCGACACATTCTACGACGAGGTATGGAACAACAACCAATAAAAAAATAACTACCCTTCCGATGAAATTTCACCACATATTGCTATCGCTCGCCTGTTGTTGTGCGATAGCCGCATGCGACGACACTATCACAACGATTGGTTCATCGCTCGATGCATCATCAATAACAATAACTGTCGACTCTACCTTCACTCACGCCGCGGGAGAATCGGTATTTACCGACAGCATCATCGGCCGTACTACCGACCCTCTTTTGGGTAACCTTACACTACAAAACTACGGTACGCTGGGGACCGGATTCCTCACACAATTTATGCCTACACTCAATATAGACACGGCCGGTGTAACAGAGCAGACATTAGACTCGCTCATCCTTTTCCTCAACTACTACAATACCGACCTCCTGGGTGACTCACTTGCTCCTATGGTGATAAATATATACCGACTCGACCGTACTATATCGAGCCCGTTATATACAAACATAGATCCACGCGAGTATTACAACCCCGACAACTTGCTCGCCTCACATACCTTTGGCAGCTCTATCGAAGGATACACTGACGATAGCGATGAAAAACGCCCATACAAACGCATTTCTGTAAAACTGCCCATAGAACTGGGTCGCGAAATATTTAATGAATACAAGCGGAATCCCGACATTTTCGCTTCGCCATACAGCTTCTCATCCTTCTTCCCTGGTGTATATATGGACATCACATACGGAAACGGACGCGTTATCAACATCAAAGGCGTATTCATGACCATGTTTTACCGCTCCATCGACAATGAAGGAGAAAGTGAAAATTTGGAATATACCTATATGGGCGTAACGCCAGAGGTGTGCAGCATCAACCACTTCACGCTTACACCCGATGCTACATTGCAACAAAACGTAAAAGAGGGCAAGATATATGTACAGTCGCCCATAGGTTATATGCCTGTACTGCACTTCCCCACAGGCGAAATCATTGCCCGATACAATGAAGCTCTTGATGCTACCGACGGGCACAAGATACAAAACATACTCAATTCACTTTCATTTGCCATACCGGCGATTACCGATGCAACGGGAACACTCGACCCGCCATCATACCTACTGTTTATACGTCGCTCGCAAGTTACCGAGTTCTTTGCTCAAAAGAAATTGCCCGACAACGTCAATACGTTCTATGCTGCATACAACAAAGACAATAAGTCTTACACATTTTCCAACTTGGGGCCCTTCATCCGCAATATTATAAATAATGGCGGTGCCACCTCCGACGACGAAGACATCATGCTTGTACCGGTACAAGTAACATCAGAAACTACGACCAACTATTATAACACCACAACTGAGATAACCAGTGTTACGCCCTATAGCGCATTGCCATCGATGGTAGAGCTGGATATTAACAACGCCAAAATCACCATCAACTATACATCGATGAACTCGCTATAAACAAATAGCTCGAAAATACACTGCTATACAGTAAGCTCAAGTATTCGACAAGGCGCGAGAAAAACAGAGTAAACACAAAAAAGAGTGTCTAAAAGTTTTTGAGGTGAAAAAAAATCATTACCTTTGCAGCGCAAAAAGCCACAATAGCTCAGTTGGTAGAGCATTTCATTCGTAACGAAAAGGTCGTGGGTTCGAGTCCCACTCGTGGCTCAGAGAAAAACATATAATTTTTCACCAGATTTAGTTAGGGAACGGAATCAACTCCGTTCCCTTCTTTTTTGTCCTACTCTACCTACCCAAGTCACAGCCACTTCTCAGTTATCGGCATTGCAGCCCTGACCAATCATCACAACAAAAGATACTTATATTGTGTTTTTTATTTTTTGCATTATTGCATACACGATTATATGAAAACACGACCATACCGGCACAAGCACATCTATTACATTATTATTCAGAACTTTATATAAATACATTTTTTCTCCGGTAATCTCTCGCTACAATATCTCAAGAAAGGGTAACAGCTAACAACATCTCAAAATGGTAAAAAAATACAATTTGTACATTTTAGGGAAACTATACGGATAATATAACCGATGTTTTTGTAACTTTACGCCACAAAGTCTATCCCATGGTATCGGAGGATACCCAAAGTGTCATAATAGTTGTTTCTGCTACTCATAAGGACAATGCATCCGACACAAAACAAGAAGAGAGATAGGATTATACACATCATTTTACGCGACAAAATCGCCACCATTATCTGGCGATGCTATGACTAAGATGTGCATGCAACGAACATTATACCGTTGCCCCCAGCTGATAAAAATAAAAAAAACATAAATGATAAGTAAATGGAATCATTTACCCCTTACAGACCAACAACTTGCCATTGCCAAGACGCTCGAGGAGACCTTCCCGGGATGCCCCACAATATGCAGGCTGCTTGCCCAAAGGGGTATAAAATCGGCCGATGATGCACAAAAATTCTTCAATCCCTCGTTAGACGACCTGCATGACCCGTTTCTCATGCGGGACATGAAAAAGGCTGTAGAAAGGCTCAACCATGCCATTGGGGCCAAAGAAAAAATTATGATATACGGCGACTACGACGTAGACGGTACTACGGCAGTTGCCTTGGTGTATAAATTTCTCAGCAAATTCTACTCGGGACTTTCATACTACATTCCCGACCGCTACGAGGAGGGCTATGGTATCTCTACCAAAAGCATCAATTTCGCCCGTGAGAACGGTATCTCCCTTGTTATAGCTCTCGACTGCGGCATTAAAGCCGTAGAGCAAATCGACTATGCCGCCTCTTTAGGCATAGACTTCATCATCTGCGACCACCACGTCCCGGACGACCAGTTGCCTAACGCTGCTGCCATACTAAACCCTAAACTCGACGACGAACCATACCCATACAAACATCTATCGGGGTGTGGAGTCGGCTACAAATTCATGCAAGGATTTGCTATCAATAACGGACTGGATGTGAGTGCCAATCTCGAACCGCTGCTAGACCTCGTTGCCGTAAGTATCGTCTCGGATATTGTTCCCATCACCGAGGAGAACCGTATACTCACATACCACGGGCTCAAGCGCATCAACTCCAACCCCAGCATGGGATTACGAGCTATCATCAAAATATGCCATTTGCAGAACAAAAAAAGTATCAGCATCAGCGACATTATATTCAAGATAGGGCCTCGCATCAATGCTTCGGGACGGATGCAATCGGGGGTAGAAGCAGTAGACCTTCTGGTTGCTCGCGACATAAATGAGGCATACCGCAAGGGTCGCGAAATAGACCGTTATAACGAAGACCGTAAGGAACTCGACAAGCGTATTACCGAAGAGGCAAATGAAATACTACAAAACCACGTAGACGTAAACAACCGTCGCTCTATTGTAGTATATAACAAAGACTGGCACAAGGGCATTATAGGTATTGTGGCATCACGCTTCACCGAATTATACTACAAACCTGCCGTAGTACTTACGCTTTCCGACGGACTGGCAACAGGCTCGGCCCGATCAGTTCAAGGATTTGATATCTATAAGGCTGTAGAGTCGTGCCGCGACTTACTCGAGAACTTCGGAGGCCATACCTATGCGGTGGGTTTGTCGCTCAAAGAGGAGCATATCAAAGAATTTACCCAACGATTTGAGGAGTATGTCGCACAAAACATACAACCTGCTCAAACTACACCGCAAATTGAGATAGACGACTACATAGATTTTGCAGAGATAACACCCGAGTTTGTGGCTCTGCTACGACAATTCAACCCATTCGGGCCTGGTAACAATAAGCCCATATTCTGTACTCGCCATGTCACCGACTATGGCACAAGCCGCCTAGTAGGTCACAAGCAAGAACACTTGAAACTGGAATTGTTGGATAGCACATCGGGGCGTATTATCAACGGTATTGCCTTCAACATGAGCAACAAATATAATTACATCAAGAGCGGAAAACCCTTTGACATTTGCTATACAATAGAAGACAACCTGCACAATAACAACGATATACAGATATTCATACGCAGCATACATCCTTACGAACAACATGCCGCCGACACATCGGCCTCACAATAAGAAAAGCTTCGGGTTGCATACACACAACCGTTCTTTCTTATAAAGCAGAAGAAGGGAAACAGATAAGCCAACCATTTCATTACGAAATGATTGGCTTATCTGCTTTACAATATATTCAATGAACAAGGTCTTCTTAATCGAGCGTTTTAACAGTATGTACCATGGATAATTTGCGCCCTACATACCGACTGATTATGCCATAATCCCTTAGCGCTCATAACTAATGGCTTACAGCAACAATTCATAGTCTACTACGCCCAACCACTTGCCATGCTTGTGTCCTACTTCGGGAAATGCCGATACCTGTTCAAAGCCCAGCCGTCTATGCAGGGCACAACTTCGCTCGTTACCGGCAGTGATACATGCCACCAAAGCATGGCATCCGGCAGACCGACAAGCTTCGATAAGATGCTGCATAAGCCGCCAACCTATGCCTCTTCCCTCACGTCCGGCAGCCAAATATACGGTTGTCTCCCATGTATGGCAATAGGCAGCACGCTCTTTCCATGCGTGAGCATAACAATATCCGGCAATGCCTTGCTCATCTTCATACACAAAGTATGGATACTCGCCTGCAATAGCTGCAATGCGCTGCCGCATTGTCTCTACACTCAACGGCTCAGTTTCAAAAGATATGTCGCTATCAAGAATATACTTATTGTATATCTCTACAATAGGAGCGGCATCTTCCAAGGTAACACAACGTATCATTTAACTCCTCTCTGACGCAATACTTCATATATCATTACACCGGCTGCTACCGAAACATTGAGCGACCCTATCTTTCCTAACATAGGTATGGCCACTATCTCATCGCATTGACGCAATACAGATGCCGACACGCCGGTATCTTCGGCACCCATAACAAGAGCTACTGGCAGAGTATAGTCTGCTTCGGTATAAGATTTAGCTCCTTTTTCCGAAGCTGCCATAACGGCAAACCCACTGTCGCGCAAGTAGCGCACAGCCTCTTGAATACTGCGTTCGCGACATACAGGCAAGGTAAGTAAAGCCCCGGCCGAGGTCTTTACGGCATCGGCATTGACCGTCACGCTACCATGTGCCGGCAGTACTATAGCATCGACACCGGCGCATTCGCAGGTACGTGCTATGGCACCGAAATTACGCACGTCGGTAATACCATCGAGCAAGACAATAAGAGGTGTCCTTCCATTTTCATACAAACCTTGCACCACATCGCCCAAGCTATAATAAGTCACAGCCGACAAGAATGCAACCACACCCTGGTGATTTTTTCGTGTCACACGATTTATACGCTCTACCGGCACACGTTGCACTACGATACCGGCCTCACGGGCGGCATCAGAGAGCTCTTGCCATAAAGCGCCCTGTAACTCTTTTTTCACCAATATCTTGTCTATCTCTTTCCCGGCTTCAATGGCCTCCATAACGGCACGCATGCCGAATATATAATCGTTCTTATCCATATAAAATCACATTATCAATCGTTATTTTCGGTTCGTGCTCCCAACAGAGCGCGTGCATTCTCTATGGCCGCATCGGTAAGATGCGTACCACTAAGCATACGGGCTATCTCTTCAACCCGTTCATCGTCGCTCAACCGCAACAAATGAGTACGAGACATGTCGCCTTCACTATCTTTATATACCCGATAGTGTATATCACCCATAGCAGCTACTTGCGGCAAGTGGGTAATAGCTATGACTTGCATATAACGGGACATTTCTCTCATAATATGTCCCATGCGGGCAGCAATATCACCCGACACTCCGGTATCTATTTCATCGAAAATAATGGTAGGTAAAGCAAGTTCGCCCGACATGAGCCACTTGATGCAAAGCATAAGCCTCGAAATCTCACCACCCGACGCAACTTCGCCTACCGGCAACAATGCCTGGTTTTTATTAGCCGAAAAATAGAGAGAGACTTGCTCGGCACCCGTCTCATCACACTCTTTCGGAAGAAGTTTTACCTCTACCCTGGCATGAGGCATACCCAAGGGTATGGCGGCCTCCATAAGCCTATGTGCCAGTAACGGTGCTACCTCCTCGCGCCGATGTGTAAGAGCTGCAGCACATGACTGTAAATGAGATGCTGCCTTTTTTACCTCTTTCGCTGTGGCTTCTATCGTCTCATCGCCATGTTCTATACTCTCTAAACGGGTGGCATACTCGTCACGCAGTGATATAAGCTCTTCTACACTATTTACCCTGTGTTTTCGCTGCAATGTATATAGCAGGTCTAAGCGTGCTTGCACCTCGGCCAGACGTGCTGGGTCGACAGTAAGGTCTTCATTCCAACGACTCAACGTAGAGTCTATATCTTTCAGGTCTATGCAAGCTGTTTCTATACGTTCCGATACTTGCTGTTCGCTGCCAAAAAATCGCTCAATAGCTCTGCTTCCCGACAACACGCTATTCAGCAGCGGTAGAATACCACTGCTTTCATCGTCGAGCATGCTCGTAAGTTCATATAACTGCGCCTTCAGCTCCTCGGCCCTCGACAAACGTTCTTGCTCGGCTTGTAAGTCGGCCTCCTCACCTTCTACCAAACGGGCTTCGTCGAGCTGAGACCACTGGAATCGCAGATAATCTTCTTCTTCGCGATTACGGGCTTGAGCAGCCTGCAACTCCTCGAGTTGTCGTACTAACAGTCTGTATTCGACATAGGCTTTACGGCAAGCTTCAAGCTCGGCCTCATCGCGAGCTAAGACATCGACCAACTTCAACTGAAAACGACTGTTTGACAACAAGACGTTCTGGTGCTGTGAATGTATATCGATTAGCCGCTCGCCCAACTGTTTGAGTTGAGCCGCAGTAACGGGAGTATCGTTGATGAAGGCTCGCGACTTTCCCGCTGGCGATAACTCACGCCGCAAGATGCACTCGTGCGCGTCGTATTCTATATCATTTTCTTCAAAAAAGGGGGCGAGGTCGTAGTGCGATACATCGAACCAACCTTCAACGACTGTTTTCTTGGTGGCATCGGTCACCACGCGTGCATCGGCACGCTGCCCAAGTATGAGCGACAATGCACCCAAAATGATAGACTTGCCCGCACCGGTCTCACCGGTTATTACCGACAACCCTGGTTCAAAAGCTATTTCCATGCGTTCTATCAACGCATAGTTGCATATCAACAACTTACGAATCATATCACCATTATGTTATCAGTTCTCTTCTTTGATTTTTTCGAGGCGGGTCCCGTCGGCCGGATACATATTGAGCATGAGGTCGTAAATATCACTCTTTTCGGTTGCCGAAGCCTTGGAATATATGTTTATTATTTCGTCCATCTTCGCCTCCTTGAACATAGGGAAGAGCACCGACGTAGGCACATTACTATAGAGAGCTGGGAGAGTTTGCAACGCCGCCGTAATGGTAGAACGAGCTTTGGTAACTCCTAAGACCATTTCATCCAAACCTTTGCGATGATATTGATACCACATCTCTCTGAAAGATTTTGTAGTAGGTTCTACAAATGCAGAAAGCATAGCACTGCGGTTCCGATTGTTGTCAAAAGCCTGCCATCCCTTTTCCTGCGTAGATTGCCCCAACGACACCATGTTACGCGCCATCTCGAAGAAAGCATCGCCACCATAAAGTGTAAAGCTATCGAAATCTATTCCTAATATAAGATAAGCATAGAAATTAAGCACACACGTCAGGTTATTCTCGTAATTATTGGGTGAAAACACAAGTGGGTCATACTCCTGATAGTCAAACTCTACCTCCTCATCCTGAAAGTTGATAAGCGTCGTTGTATAAGAACTGTTATATACCGGACGGCGCGACTGTATCTGCAAAGTACAACTGAAACGATTGTCGGCATACTCTGATACGATAAATTGCAAAGTACACTCTATGCGTTCTATAGGAGACAATTGCACCGACGAAAACTGCGTATTATTCATATATTCCGTTATCGCCGACTGCAAGGTATTGAAAATCTCTTTATTTGTGCCTTGTATCTTGTCGCTGTTGATAACCACACGACAATTGAGCTCTTGGCTCCATGCTGTCGTGCAGCCGGCCAAAACCAGAAACCATAGAATGAGACAATGTTTCATATCTTCTTTTTATATCATAATTGTTGCATATAGGCTGCCATATAGGCTACTATATCGCCTGCTACTTCGCTTTTGGGTTTACAGGGATAGTCGCGACTAGAACCATCACAACCTATTATCGTCACACGGTTAGTGTCGCATCTAAATCCGGCTCCTTCGTGGCGCAATGAATTGAGTACCACAAAATCGAGATTCTTTTTACGCAACTTTTCGCGGGCATGAGCGTTTTCGTCGTCGGTTTCCAACGCAAAGCCAGCCACACACTGTCCATCACGCTTCATAGCTCCAAGCGCTGCGGCAATGTCGCGGTTAGGCGTGAGTTGCAATGTCATTTCATCATCGCTGCGTTTCAACTTTGTCGCACTATAGCCCACAGGCTTATAGTCGGCAACAGCAGCACACATTATAGCAGCATCGCATGCCGGGAAGGCCGCCACAGCTGCATCATACATCTCATCGGCACTCTCTACGTCGATACGTCTGATAGCCGGATGATGCGTTTGCAATGTAACCGGTCCAGCTATAAGCGTCACTTCGGCACCGGCGGCGGCACAGCTCTCGGCAAGAGCAAAACCCATTTTTCCCGACGAGTAGTTACCTATAAAACGTACAGGATCTATTTTCTCGTATGTAGGACCGGCTGTTATCAACACTTTTTTACCTTCAAGCAAGTGACCTGCTGCAAAAAATGCTTCTAATGCGGCCACAATATTTTCGGGCTCTTCCATGCGTCCCTTACCTACCAGATGGCTTGCAAGCTCTCCACTGGCCGGTTCTATGATATGGTTGCCATAGGAACGCAACAACTCCAAATTGTGTTGCGTAGTGGGATGGGCAAACATATCAAGGTCCATTGCCGGAGCTATAAAGACCGGAGCTTTACTCGACAGATAGGTGGTCACCAACATATTATCGGCAATACCATGCGCCATTTTTCCAATAGTCGATGCCGTTGCCGGGGCAATAAGCATAGCATCGGCCCAAATGCCAAGGTCGACATGGCTGTGCCACGTACCATCGTTGGCCGTAAAAAACTCACTTACCACAGGCTTGCCACTGAGCGACGAAAGTGTCACGGGAGTGATAAACTCTTTGCCGGCAGGGGTCATTACTACTTGTACCTCAGCCCCCTTTTTCACCAACAGTCGCAACAGATATGCCGCTTTATAAGCAGCAATACTGCCGGTGATACCCAAAACTATATGTTTTCCTTCGAGAGACATGCTCCTATTATTTATGCGATGAGGTATTCATCATACGCATTCTGATGCGCGTCACTATATTCTTTGTATCGAGGGGGAAATCGCCTTGCATCATCCAGTTATAATAACTCGGATCACGGGCAAAAACTTCACTCACGGCCATTCCCTTGTACTTGCCAAAATTGAAGACCTCAACGTTTCGGTCATTATAAACGATACGTCCGGCCAAATCGACATTACGGTTCTGTGTAGAAAATTTCGAGAGAAACTCTACATTATTTTGCAACAACGGATAGCGGTCGAGCTGTGCTTTCAGCACCTCGTATGTTGCCCGGGTATCGGCATTGGCCGAGTGAGCCCCATCGAGAGTCTTACCACAATAGAAAAGATATGCCGCCGACAGTGTGCGCTGCTCCATCTTATGGAAAATCGTCTGCACATCGATAAACCGACAAGCCGATAGGTCAAGGTTGACACCCGCCCTCAGGCACTCTTCCATAAGCAAAGGCACATCGAAACGATTACTGTTGTATCCGGCAATATCGGCACCGGCAAAAATCTGAGCTACACGAGGTGCTATCTCGGCAAAACGAGGTGCATCGGCCACATCGGCATCGGTAATGTGATGTACAGCCGTTGCCTCGGCAGGGATATGACAGCCGGGGTTAACTCGTATCGTTTCACTATCTTCTTTACCATCGGGATAGACTTTGATATACGAAAGCTCTACAATGCGGTCGTGTGTTATGCTCGTTCCTGTGGTTTCCAAGTCGAAGAACACCACCGGCCGAGTGAGTTTTATTTCCATAACGGTCTATTTTGGAGAGGGATTATTTATTAAGCAACATAGGCATGAGCAGCATGAGCAACTCTTCGTTATCGTCGTTGGCCACAGGGCATATCACACCTGCCCGGCTGGCATCAGACATAGCTAATGTTACCTCATCTGACTGAATCGTGTTGATAACCTCTATAAGCTTGGGAGCATTAAAGCCAATGGTAAACTTCTGTCCCGAATAGTTACATGAAACGCTCTCGGTAGCCGAAATAGAATAGTCGATATTTTGTGTCGATACAACCATTTTATTGTTCTCAAAAGCAAGCTCTACCAGACCCAGTGCTTGGTCAGAGAATACCGATACACGGCGCAATACATTGACAAAAAGAGCACGGTCTATCGTAAGTACATTAGGACTGTTTTGCGGTATTACCGAGTTGTAGTTGGGATAATTACCCTCTATGAGACGACATGTGAGGACAAAATCGGACAGCGTAAAACGTGCACTCTTCTCATCGAACTCTACACGTACATCGCCGGTCTCCTTCGGCAGAATGGCTTTCAATAACGTAGCGGGCTTCTTGGGCAAGATAAACGATGAGCGCAAACCTGTTTTTACCGAAAGCTCGTGGAAACGTACCAACTTATGAATATCGGATGCTACAAAAGCCATATACTCAGGATAAATGTCGAAATAAATACCGTTCATAATAGGACGATATACATCGTCGGCAGTAGCAAAAAGAGTATAGCTGATACCTTTGAGCAAATTCTCGGATGACATATATAAGCTGGCTGCATCGCTGTTGAGCGGACGTCCTTGAGGATACTCCGTACCATTGATACCCATAAGGTTGAATCGTCCGTTCTGATAATTGATAAATATCTCCAGATTATCATCGTTAATATCAAAGGTCAAAGGTTGCTCGGGCAGCTCTTTGAGAGGGTCAAGCAATATCTTTGCCGACACAGCAAAGCACCCTTCACCTGTCACGTCCATTACTTCGATACTGGTAGTCATCACCGTTTCCTGATCGGATGCCGTAACAACCAACTCGTTATCTTTCAACTCAAAAAGAAAGTTATCCAAAATAGCCATTGAATTTTTTGAGTTGATAACTCGGCTGATAATTTGCAAATGTGAGAGCAACGCCGTGCTCGATACGATAAATTTCATAATCTATATGGTTTTCTTGTTTTCCAAATTGTCTGTTTGCCGGCTACTGCCGGTAATTCTGCACATACGGCTGCCATGCCGAAAGGACCATTATACAGGACAAAGATAATGATTTTTTATTTCT
The DNA here is from genome assembly GCA_900538705.1 of uncultured Porphyromonadaceae bacterium. Taxonomy (GTDB): domain Bacteria; phylum Bacteroidota; class Bacteroidia; order Bacteroidales; family Barnesiellaceae_A; genus Barnesiella_A. The sequence goes on along the minus strand of UPZG01000001.1, from coordinate 723,742 downwards.
CTTTTCTGCTCTTTACCTATTTTCGCCACGCTATGCACATAACTTCACATTACGCTCGCCGATAGTAGTATAACAAGCAACTCACACATCTACCCTACGGAATAAATTATTCGTGCGATGCATATCTACGACAGCCCCTCTCGCATCACAACCCATAATATTCAACGGCAATGACAAGCCTACAACAAGTCAGCTGTTACACCACTTTTGCTCCAGTTCGAGTAAGAATTTTTTAGCAACCATACCTCCACCATATCCGGTAAGAGTATGGTCGCTGCCTATGACACGATGGCAAGGGACAAAAAGAGAAATTGCATTGGCACCATTGGCATTTGCTACAGCGCGTACTGCTGAAGGAGCTCCTATCTGTGCGGCCAAAGCTGCATACGAAAGAGTTGAGCCATAAGGGATTGTGAGCAACTCGTTCCAAACTTGCTTTTGAAACAACGTGCCGGCAAAAAGCAACGGCACATCAAACGTCTTACGCTCACCTCCAAAATATTGGTCTAATTGTTTCGCAGCCTCTTGTATGACAGGCGACGCAGACGACTCGAAACGAGCATTCAACATACGCTGCAAGCGACGTTCTACCCTGCCTGGATGCTTCTCTACTATCCAATTGCACATACACAAACGGTTGTCCAAAGAGCCCAACAACAACTCTCCGCAAGGCGATAAATAACGTTGTGTGAATATCTTGTTTTCCATATCTCGCATGAAGCTTACATCCCGATACGTTGCCCGAATATTCCCGTTACTACTTCGAGGATGTTGCCGGTCGCACATCGGGCAAAAATACCGCAACAATACCCAGCAAAGGCAACCATGTACTTACCTCAAAAATAAACTCTATACTTGTAACGTCGGCAAGCCAGCCAAAAAATGCCGAACCTATACCGCCTAAACCAAACATCAGGCCAAAGAAAATACCGGCAACCATACCGACCTTATCGGGACGCAAATCGGTGGCATAAACGACAATGGCCGAGAAGGCCGAGGCTATGATAAGACCCGTGATAACTGCAGTAACAATAGTGCCCGTCAGTCCAAGATATGGCATGACAAGCGTAAAAGGTGCAGCCCCAAGAATAGAAAATAGGATGACATACTTACGTCCGTAGCGGTCGCCCAAGAAACCGCCAGCCAACGTACCTATGGCAAAAGCGGCCAAATAGGCAAAAAGACAATATTGCGACTGTTGCACCGTAACTCCAAATTTTTCTATGAGATAGAAGGTAAAATAGCTGGTCATACAGGCATTGAAAAAGTATTTCGAGAATATCATCAAAACCAATATGGCCATTGCCCGATTGATGGTATGTCGAGGTAACGTACATGTCTGCACTGGCATGTCGCCACGGCGCTCTCGTGCCACAGCAAGCCTACGGCTATACCAGTGCCCCACCTTTACCAATAGCGACGATGCCAACAAAGCAGCACACGCAAACCACCCTACGGCATGTTGCCCATAGGGTATCACAATCAGTGCAGCCAACAACGGCCCGATAGCACTACCGCCATTGCCTCCTACCTGAAAAATAGACTGAGCCAAGCTTTTCTTTCCACCAGAGGCCATCTGAGCTACCCGAGAAGCCTCGGGATGAAATATCGAAGAGCCGCAACCTATTACAGCTACGGCAAGGAGTATAAGCAAAAAATCGGATGCAAAAGCCAGTGCCACCAAGCCTGCCAAAGTAAAACACATACCTACTGAAAGCGAATAAGGTAATGGATGGCGATCGGCATAACTACCCACAAAGGGTTGGAATATCGATGAAGCTAACTGAAAAACAAAAGTAATAATACCTATCTGCGCAAAATTAAAACCATAGGAATCTTTCAACAATGGATAAAGTGCCGGTATAACCGACTGTATCATATCGTTGAGCAGGTGGCAAAATCCTATAGTAAACAAGATGGCATATGTTGTACCTTGCATCACACCCGATGGGTTAATCGCCGTAGCCATTGCTTTTCTTTTCATATCGTTGTCTCTTATCGATGTGCAGTCATTGCGTAGCATATTGTGTGCTTCTCCTTCATAGTTGTTATATCGCCGGAAGAAGCTCCATGCTTCAACTTCCCATAGTACAGAACCACCATCACTATCTTGTAGCACTTTAGCTCTCTACGCACTGACTGATAAATATATACCAATGTTTTTACGTACAACCGGCACTATATTGGCATGACAAAAATAGTAAATTATCGGCACACAAACCCACCTACACAGCAATACACACAACCCAAGCTCTGCATCCTAATATGTCATACAGAATTTATATCCATCTTATTTTCAATAACTTAATCTATACAAAACAAAGGTGACACACCATAAAAATTATAGTGTATCACCTTATTACCAACTTTTTCTCTATAAAATGCTTGTCTTTATCAGAACGGACATGTATAAAAATGCTTGCCTTGGGTTTTAGAACCATAAGCAATGGCATGCGTAGGACAGTAGTGATAGCATGCCAAACAAGTAAGGCATCGCCCATGCCATTCGGGCATATATTTATCATCCTTACACGGATTCTTTTGTGTAAGTGTAATATTATCTACCGGACACGACTGCACACATTGTCCACATCCTATACATAGATTTGCATCTACATGAAACGGTTTATCGCTCGTAGAATAACGTATGAAAAGCGGATGTATTACCCGTGTCTTGAATCCCGGCATACCGCCATGATGAGTAAAATCGCCTTTTTCACGATTCACTATTTGAGCCGCAATGCGCTGAATGGCTGCCGGTGCCTCAGCCAGCTTCCGATCACTCACAGCACTGTCATCTATATCGAAACCCGGAAATAGCACATACGTATTAGGCATCGCGACCGAAAAAGCAGCATCGTTTTCTACTCCTGCTTTTTGCAACACACGGCTCCACTGTTTAGGCAAGCAGCCTACATCATCGCCACATGTGCTCAACATATAGGTATAATTTTCACCAGCCACATAACCTTTTACATGCATCTTCGTGATAACATCGGCCAAGTATTTAGGCATTCCCCAAGAATGTACGGGAAAAACAAATCCCAAAGACTCGCCGTCAGAAAGCGTAATGGTCAAAGGACGGGCATCCTTCTTCATATATGGTCGCAAATCGACAAGCGTCTGTTCTCCTACCGCCTGCGCCAGAGCCGTTGCAACATAACGACTATTGCCCGTTGCCGAAAAATAGAGTATCATATATCAGTTTTAGCTATAATATAAAAACAAATATAAGGGAAAAAGTGCAGACAAGATATAGTTATTCACTCCATTTATCTCTTTTTATAAAGGATTACAAGCCCGCAATTATTCCCGCATAACTTTTCACAAAAATATAAGAAGCTATACCCACACTCGCTCTTTGTTTGTAGTCCAAATACTATTGCCGTTTTTATTATTGCTGCCTGAATGCATCACGATACAGATATATGAATCATACGACATCGCCTGTAAATAGTCTCAGAGACCAATGTACAAAGTGATATAAAGAACAGCCAGTGTCTTATCGGAACCGTATTTTAAGGCCGGACTATCTGTCTCGAAAAAATTTCAGAAAGTTCAGCATCTTTCATAGCAACACAAATCAATAAATATTCTGCTTCCAATTGTATTTTTTACGAGTTCATTCCACAGATTTTCAACAACTTTTGCAAGGAAGGATATTTACTTTTATTCAAATGTTGTCAATACAAAATCAACCATATTGAATCGTACTTTGCTAAAAAGCATCAACGATTTTAGCCCTAAATTACATTGGTAAGAATATAATATACCATCTGTATTCTTTTCCAATAAAACAGCCATTTCGGGTACAGATAATTGACTATTTCCTAATTCAAGTTCCACGTTTTGTATGCGATAACACTCCGATATATGTACACCTCCAATTCCTGCACCTCTGATAGTATCTAATTTACAATGAGTGGTGATGTATTCTTTGTTATTCTCAAAGAATCTGTTGTCTAACGAACCATACGATGCATCACCGGTATCAATATTCATTAACATTTTGTTACCTTGTACACTACCCTTGCCCAATAAATTCATGCTGGATGAAAAACACATGTTTGGAGACACTTGGCTTCGCTTGGGAGCAACCGATGGAACTGTAATTTTATGATTAACAAAATCTATGGTCAGGTCTTTGAGTTGTAACATCAGTTCGCTACCGACAACAATATCGAAACAGTCGACATATTTGTCTGCCTCTTCGTTATTGGTTGTTATATTTATGACATAAAAAGGAACATCTGTAACAATCACATCTCCAATTTTCAATTCCTTTGCTATTGCGTAACCCCCATGTTGTATACCTGCTCCACCAACAGTACTCGATGCTTCGAGTGGAATTAAATTATATTTAAGGGCTAATGATTCTGAAATGATATTTACTCCTGCTCCTGTATCAAAAGTAATATCAGCTTCAACTCCATTTATATAACTGTCTCTTAGATGTATTAATACCGAATTATTCTTTTCCGGGCCAACAGGTACAATCTCAAATGGAATAGTTCCTGCCGAATTTTCAAATGTGATTTTATATGGATTGTACGTAGATAGTGCTTCATATTGGTCGATAAATTGCTGCACACCTACAATGGTTGTACTATCAAGATAAGTGCGTATTGAGCCAAGAATTGAAGATAACATTTCTGCTGCAGCCTTATTATCTCCAACTCTGCTTAAGTCCATTGCAAACATCATAGAGGAACTGAGCATATTGCCAAGATCAAGATTTTCTGACTGAGTGTTGAATAATTCCGTAAACGCAGGAATAGAAACATCTGGACGATTTAACCTGTTTCCTATAAGGCAACGAGAAAATATTTCAAAAAAATCGCTGATTGAATCTCTGGGTTCTGCTTGATATAAAGAATCCAATGCAAACCAGTCTGAATTATTCATTGCATCAGCTATTTTTTCATCCGAACTTTGACTATATCCAAATGAAAATGAACCTAAACATATCCATACGGCAAGAATGAGTCTCTTCATAATCTGTTGTATTATTGTTTAACATTATCATTACTATCGTAATCTGACCTACAAATAAGCGTGGAACTGTACGTCACACTCTTACTTGAAGGTCGTAGGAAACCATAGATGCAGATGTAACAATAGCAGCCCACGCTATATGCGTGAGAACCACTATGCTATCCTTGCATCTAATTTGAAAATTTCCTACGTTTTCAAGTTCAAGATAAGCATAATGCTTCTTCTTTTTTGTATGTTTTGGAGTGAGAGTTCCCTCAATCCAACTACAAAATTAGTAAAAAGTCGTAATAATAAGCACTCTACGGGAGAACTATTACGACTTAGGGGTGTGTTTTATAATTTCAGTTCTCTATTTGGGCTTCTTCTGCTTTTCGGCCATCCCAACGCCTCCATAAACCCGCCCTTCTTGCGTCTGAACCAACTTACTTGTGAAACACCGTCTATTTTAAGGTCAAATTTACCAGCGGAATTAGCTCCTCAGCATACAGGAAATAGCATTGAGCAAAATCCGTAAATTCCACAACTTGGCAACTTCCGCTCTACCGTCTGCCCCAATACTACGATTTCTCCCGATGCTCAAATTACACTGTTTTTAATCCGCTGCAATCCGGCGATTATCTCACAGATTTTCCGTAAAACTGTATAAGGAATATACCTCTTTGAAATCAAGAGAGTTAGAAGAATTACTTCGTTTTCAGGTAATGAGTTGGCAACCGTCCTAATTGCCGTGGTCTACATCGCTTTGCTTGTTTGGGAAACTCTTACGGTACAAAGGTATGAAAAATATTCAGACTGAAAGGATCATTCCAAAAATTATTTTAGTCAGAATATTGAGCATTCATCCTTATGCAGTCTTGGTTGGAAGCAATTAACGAACAAGGAAGCCACGGTAAAGGCAACTCCTACTCCTACCACGCCTGCCCATCCGTAATGTTGCCAAAACAGACCGGAAACGAATGTACCGGCAGAACCACCCAAAAAGTAAATGGTCATATAAACGGTATTGATACGATTGATGGCAGATGCGTCAAGGGCGACTACGCTGGTCTGATTCGACAAATGGATGCATTGCATACCGGCATCAATCAACAGGATGGCAACTATCATCCACAGGTAGCTGTCATTCCCTAAAAATGCCAGCAGCCATGCAGCCAATACCACACATCCTCCGGCAATAGAAAAGAACCTTGCACCGTACTTTTGGATATAGCCGCTGATGAATACGACCGTGGATGCACCTGCCAGTCCGCACAAACCGAGTGCCCCGATAATGTCGTCACTTGCAAAGAAAGGTTCCTGTTTCATCCGGAAAGCAAGGCAACTCCACAGGGCGAAGAACGAGCCATAAGCCAATGCCGCCCTCAGCGACGCGATACGCAAGTACGGGTATTGGGAGAGCAGACGCAACAAGGATTTCATCAGCCCTGCATAACTTTCTTGAGAGCGGGCAGACAGCACGGGCAGCATCTTGTAAATCATCAGAAAACATCCGAGCATAAACACGCAAGCCACGAAATAGACGGAACGCCATCCCCACACATCAGCCAGAAAGCCACTGAAGACCCGCGAGCCGAGAATGCCTATGAGCAAGCAGGATTGTATAATGCCCACATTGCGCACCTTGTGTGCAGGTGCTGAATGGTAAGACACCAACGGGATGAAGAACTGCGGCATGACCGAAGATGCGCCGGCAAGCAAGGATGCGCCCCACACCCAGTAGATGTTCGGGGCAAGGGATATGGCAAGCAAGGCGCACGCAGAAACGATATAATTGGTCAATATCAGCTTCTTTCGTGAAACCAAATCACCCAGTGGGATGACAAATACAAGTCCGGTCACATAGCCTATCTGGGTCAATGTCGCTACCATGCTGGCAGAAAAGTCATTTACCGCGAAGTCTTTTGCCATGCTGCCCAACAAAGGTTGGTTGTAGTAGCAGTTGGCAACGGAAAGTCCGGTAGCAACTGCCATCAGAGCCAGCAGAGGTACCGGAATGCCTTGGTTCTCTCTTAATTCATACTTCATTTGTCTCCTCCTTTCAGTATGACACGACTTTCAATCCTATCAAGGATGCAATAAGCGTGAAGAGGAAGAAAAGCCGGATGGGAGTGGCAGGTTCCTTGAAAACGAATATCCCAATCAAAACCGTACCAACCGCTCCGATTCCCGTCCAAATGGCGTACGCAGTTCCCAAAGGCAAAGTCTGTACCGCTTTGGCAAGCAAAGCCATGCTCAGTATGGTAGAGGCAAGGAAACCGCTTCCCCACAAATAAAATTCAACTCCTGATGCCGCTCTCGTTTTCCCCAGACAGAATGTGAGGCTCACCTCAAACAATCCTGCCAATAATAAGATTATCCAATTCATACCTATGATTTATTAAATTCGGGCGCAAAAATAAATAAGCAATCCCTAATAGCTTTTTGCATTTGGCAAAAACAGACTTTTCATTTGACAAAAAACATCTGTTTATTCTCGTTTCCGTATGCTATTTTATAATTTTGCACACTAACTACAGCAATGAACTATGGATATAAAGGAAATCATCAACCAAAGATATGCCATGCCGGACGCATCTTTGGACAGGTTGCAACAATGCCTGACGGAAGTCTCATATCCCAAAGGATTCCGAGTATTGGAATGCGGCAAGGTGGAGAAAGACATCTTTTTCATTAAACAAGGCATTGTCCGTGCCTATACTTCGGTGGATGGGAAAGAAATTACTTTTTGGGTCGGCAAAGAGGGAGCGACCCTTGTTTCTATGAAAGGCTATGTAAATGACGAGCCGGGATATGAAACAATGGAATTGATGGAAGATTCCGTCTTATATGTATTGAAAAGGAAAAAACTGAAAGAGTTGTATTCGGAAGATTTGCACATCGCCAATTGGGGACGGCGTTATGCAGAGATGGAGCTGCTTGCCACTGAGGAACGGCTGATTTCTATGTTGTCCGCTATCGCTTCGGAACGGTATAAGGAGCTATTGGAGAAAGAACCAGATTTGTTACAGCGATTGCCGCTGGGAAGTATCGCCACCTATTTAGGCGTAACGCAGGCAAGTTTGAGTAGGATTCGGGCACAAATAAAATGACGTTTCAACCAACTGAGGATAGCAAGCGGTTTTGGTCTGCCCCAAACACAAACTTGCGATCCTCCCGTTTGTCAGATTTACAACCCTATTCCTTTGTTTTTACGAGGCGATATAACCGTCTTCCGAATGGATGAAAACAGCCTGTCGAACTGCTCCTTGAACCACTCTCCAATCACTTGCCCGTTGATGGCAAGTGCAAGCTTGGACATGTCTTTCGGGTCTTTTACCACTTGGAAGCCTGCTTCCTCGGTCGTGAACTTCCGCCTGTGCTCTTCCGAATAGAGCTCGCCCTTGTAGAACAGCGGTTTGCTGCTGATGAGCGTGGCAGTCTGCCTTTCGTTGAAGCCGACTTTAAGGCAGAACTTCTCCATATACACCAGCTCTTGAAACAGCGGAAACCATTTCTTGGCTTTTTGGATAATGGATTTTAGGAATGACACTTCCTCTTGGTGTGCCGCTTCCTTGTCCGCCATTTCCCTGCGGTACTTGGCTTGCAGTTCCATCAATTGGCGGCTTTGTTCCTCCTGCTGCCGCTCCATCTGCTTTTGCAATAATTCGATACTCTCGTCACGGGCGGCAACCTCGCCTTGCAAGGTTCGGTTGTCGGCTTCCAACTCTTTCAGTCTGCCGCTACCCAAAAGAGAACCTACTTTTGCCACGAGTGCCGCTTTCGCCTCGGTCTTGGCGGCTTCCAGCTTTTCAGATTTGATTTCTTTCCGTACTTCGTCAAGCTGCCGTTCCGCCTGTTGCTGCTCGGTTTGCAACTGCCGCACGTTGGTTTCAAGCTCTCCCGTCTGCTCCAATACTACAATTTCTCCCGATGCTCAAATTACACTGTTTTTAATCTGATGCAATCCGGCGATTATCTCACAGATTTTCCGTAAGTTTGTGACATGATGCAGCACAAGAATATAGTCATTGCAGTGGTATCGTTGACTGTGCTGGCAATAGCAGCGACAACGGCGATAAGCTGGTTTGTAACGGCCAGTAACGAAAGCCGTGCCTATGACTTGGCTTGTCCTGCCATGTATGTAAATCAATCGGATTGTGTAGCTATCGGTATCATAAAGGATTGGCGCGACACAGCTCGTTTGGGCGATGCTTTCGCTCCGGTATGGAAGCAACTACCCGGCTCCATTACAAAGACAATCAGGCCATCGGACAATCATCCGGCTCTCGCCGTTCGTTATCGTAACGGGAGCATCGCTTTTTGGTGTGCTGCGCGCCCGAAAGCCGTTCAACAACTTATTGCCGTCTTGTCACTCGAAGTCAGCAATGGATACGAAGCAATAAGAGAGTCGTTGCCAAATGGTGCCGACCTCTACCATTTCACTACGGCCGACAATCGCTTCATATATCTTTACCACAACCAATCGGTCATAGGATATAGCGACGAGAGCCAGCTTCTTGTCTCGCCCACCTACGACACCAACTTAGCTCAAACTGTCGACAAAGGCGCAGCCTCGGCAATGCCGACTATCGTATATGGCGACTCGGTATACTGTATTTACCATATAAAACAAAACGACTCAAGCTTTTCTTACCAGTGCAAACTACACACTGTACCTCCTTACCTCTCTGAAAAGAACAACTTTTTTCTATCCGATGCTATTCCTGCCACAGCTTGCAACGCGTTACAGGCTACATGTGTTACTATACCATTTATAGCGGCAACAGTTTCGCGCGTTTTCCTTGCCGACAATCCTAACTCGTCCGCTGTATTTGTTGCTCATGTTACCGACCACCGTGCCTTGGGAAAAGCGCTACGTCCTTACCTGACGCCCTACGGCTATCGTATGCCTGCCGACAGTTTAGCCCGCTTTATACCGGCCGCATGGATAGAGGACGACATGTATTGGATAGAGGTACGTGGTACAACATTGCTGGCTTCGGTAGAGGCGCGTGCGCTGCAACAATATGCACAAGCATTGCGCCGGCCTCAAAGATTCATGCCACCTTTATCCTTGCCCCCTGCAATACTCACATACATATCAATAGGAGACAGCCTACCTCGAGATGAAGGTGCCTACATGCCGAGCTTAGAACTACCCTTTTTTATCGCAGACACCTCAACGTGCGCAGTACAAATCGTTGCCATCGGGCAACAACACTATGAGAAAAGAATCATTGTACCATCGTACAATCGTAATAGGCATGCTGCAAATCGGTAAGTCGCTCATAACCTTTTGCCGAGAGGTGCAATCCGTCGGTGGTGTATACTCGTACCGAGTCTACTACCTCATCCTCCGGCGCAAAACCGCAGGACGTAAACGTATCGTTCACATACACCCTGCCGCGATACCGTTCTTGCGATGCAACCGCCTTGAAGGCCTCTACGTAATCGGCCATAACAAGTCCCTGCTCGTTGGGCGTGGTAGACAAACGATGCACAGCCCCATTGGGGAAAGGAGTGCACAGCATCACCGGCGCTTGGGTATGTGCAATAAGATAATCTAAAATATATTGCAACCCGCCACAAGATGTTGTCGTAGCGGTATCGCCGGGGACACCCAACGGCATGTCGTGCCCATAGTCATTGGTACCGGCAAAAAGAATGATAAGGTCGGCTTCAGTATGGCTACACACATCATCGACGTATGAACCTAACCACGATGGCCCACCGTGCGTTGCCGAAACAGCACTACTGTAACGATGACCACAGTAGCCTTGGCGATATACCGTATCGGCATGAAACTTCTCCTGCACAAGATGCGTATAACTACCCTCGGCCGCACCATACTCGGCTGTTATACTATCACCATAAAGCACTATGCGGTGCGCTCCCTGCTCCTTGTTGCAAGCATAACACAGCAAAAGGGCTATTGCCGCAACGCACCATCCGGCTATAAAACAACGCTTCATATCCTACAACTTTTTTATTCTTACCTACATACACCCCTGTTTTATCGGTGACATAGGCACGAAAGCAAAAGAGGCTGCCCGACATACATCGAGCAGCCTCGTAAAGAGTGTCCGAGATGAGATTCGAACTCACACAGGCTTTCGCCCACTACCCCCTCAAAGTAGCGTGTCTACCTATTCCACCACCCGGACAATATCTGAGACTCCACATGCGAGAGCAGTGACGGTGTAGTGCCCAAAACAGGACTCGAACCTGCACGACCTCACGATCACTAGTACCTGAAACTAGCGCGTCTACCAATTCCGCCACTTGGGCAACAATCGTCCCACCTCTTGGTGTGGAGAGCGAAAGACGGGACTCGAACCCGCGACCCTAACCTTGGCAAGGTTATGCTCTACCAACTGAGCTACTTTCGCATCATTACATGATGTCAAAGAAAAAATCACCGCACATCTTTTCTTCGCTTAGAAAAGAGAGCGAAAGACGGGACTCGAACCCGCGACCCTAACCTTGGCAAGGTTATGCTCTACCAACTGAGCTACTTTCGCGATTGCGGATGCAAAGATAAAATTACTTTTTGATTTGAGCAAATCTTTATGCATACTTTTTTTACTTTTTTGTATCGAAGCTAAGCCGTGTATATATACCATCCTATCAATCAACCGCATAAGTGAAACAAAAAAATAGAATCCCGCTGCATACCGATATGCAGCGGGATTTCGTATCATCTACCCATAAACTTCATTATACGATAGCCGTACCACCATCGACTATAATATGCTGTCCTGTGACGTAACTCGATGCGTCGGACGAGAAATAGATAATCGTGCCATTCAGCTCGCCACGTTTGCCGGGTCGGCTCATGGGATTGATGGCATTATAGAAGCGCATAAACTGTTCGTTGGCAAAGAGGGTATCTTGCGTCATTTCGCTCTCAAACAGACCCGGTCCAATAGAGTTGACCGTGATATTATCTTCGCCATACGATGCTGCCATACCTATGGTAAGCCCTCGTACACCGGCTTTAGAGGCATTATATACGTGGCGGGCAAGGGCTGCATTTTTGTCGGCAATAACGGCATTAACCGATGCCACATTGACGATACGTCCATACTTGCGCTCGCGCATGTGAGGCACAACATACTTTGCCATAAGAAACATGCCTCGCAGATTAGTATTCATGCCACGGTCCCAATCTTCTACCGTGAGTTGTTCTACTGTACCACGCACTGCCACTCCGGCATTGTTGAGGAGAATATCTATTTTTCCAAAACGTTTTATCACTTGTTCGACAGCCGTCTTGATTTGCGACTCGTCGGTCACATCGCAAGCTACAGGAAACGCTTGTCGCCCCATTGCCTCTATCTCTGAAGCTACTTTACTGAGCTTATCTACCCGCCGTGCCAACAAAGCTACATCGGCACCATAACGAGCATAAGCAAGAGCAGCATCGGCGCCCAACCCGCTGGAAGCCCCCGTAACGACTGCCACTCGTCCTGAGAGATCAAATTCGTTTTTCATAGTCACACCAATTAATTGTTAATACACTTATGCAAGGTACTCCTTTTGCTCACAATACAAGCAAAAAGCATGTTAAGATAATGTAATCACAGTGCTTTTTAACAACGGGTGCCGGCTGCCGAACAATTAGCTGGGTTACAACGTTATACCTCTTTTATCTTCAATATGTTATACGACATGTGCTCGTCGTAGACATCGCTACCGTCGATACGCTTTATATACCGCACTACAACAATGGTAAGCGGCAGCACTACTATTTCGTACAGCGTCTTCAACACAACCTGGACAGCCATCATTTTGAACAATTCGGTCACGGGCATCAATCCGCCAAAGGCCAAAGGGAAGAAAATAAGCGAGTCGGCACCCTCTCCCACAACAGTAGAAAGTATGGCGCGTGCCGAAAAATGCTTGCCTCGTGAGGCAACCTTCATCCGGCTCATGACATAAGCATTGAGAAACGAACCAGCCAAAAAGGCCACCAGGCTTGCCGCAGCTATGCGCGGAGCCATACCAAAGACGAAGTTAAACGCCTCTTCTCCCTCCCAGAAGGGTGCTGCCGGCATGTGTATGGCTATTTGTCCGAGAAGAACTACCATGAAATTCATCAAGAAGCCCATCCAAATGATAAAGCGCGCCTTGCGGAAGCCCCACACTTCGGCAATACAGTCGTTGATAATATACGAAATGGGAAATACAATAAGACCGGCCGTGACTGAGAGGAATCCCAACTGCACAACTTTTGTCTCTAACAGATTGGCTGCCACCAAGCAGACGCAAAATACTATACCGAGAGACATGAACGGTATAGAGACCAGATTTTTTCTCTCCATGTTCCTGTTTTTTACGTGGTGTTCTAGAATACACGCGGGCTTATAGGCCGTAGCCCTACACAGAGCAAAACCTTTGCCCGTACTACAATCACTCTACGACAAGTCATAAACACGATTGTTTGCAACTTATGGCCGCAGGATGAAAACGGCTGCAAATATCGGTATAATTTTCCGATTTGCCATCGATATCTCCTTTCAAAAATAACATCATTACTCTACACCGTTTTATTACCACTCATACACTGCTTTATATCTGCAATACTATTATAATAGTCCAAGCATTGCATAATATCATCATATTTTTACGCTCTACGAAACTACCTGTTTTCAAGTAATTCAACAAAAAAAATCACAAAATAAATTTGTTTTTAATATAATCATTTTTATATTTGCAAATATAGCAACCTGTTTACATTGCTTTTTTCCAAATCATGCACACTTCAGAATATTCTATAGATATTACCGAAGTTCTAACGATGTAGCTGCATCTGAATCTATTCATCCTGAATAACCAAGAAAAACATACCATGAAACCTCTCATTTTACTATCCTGTACACTCATCATAGCCACTGTAGCCTCAGCCCATACTTTGCAGGGAACAGTTGTTACGTCCGATAACGAGCCGCTGGCAGGCGCTTCTGTTGTGCTGTTCGCCTCGGGCAACGACAGTGTGGCCGTAACCGGTACGAGCAGCAACGAGCAGGGTACATACCTGTTACAGGCCGAGAGCGGGCAGTATCGCCTGCGTGCCTCGTTCATAGGCATGAAGACGGTGTGGCGCGATGTTTCGCTCTCGCAAGATACCCGCTTGGACAACATCGTAATGCTTACCGATACGCTCCTCGCCCAAGAAGTAACCGTAACAGCGCGGTTTATAGAACATAAGCAGAACGGTAACTTGTATGTGAAGATTCCGGGCAATCCGCTTGCCGAAAACAGCGACGGCTTGCAGATGCTCTATAAAATTCCGGGAGTGTGGGGGCTGAATGTATATGGACGCGATATAGCAGCCATATACGTCAACGGCCGGAAGCTGACCATGCCACGGCAGGCTTGGAGCGATTATCTGAAAGCCCTCGACACATCGATGATAGAGAGTTACGAGTTCCGGCCCATAGCAGGCAGCGAGCTGTCGGGCGACACAAACGGAAGTATTTTATATATCACTCTTGTGAAAACCCCCGAAACCGGAGTACAAGGGAGCATAGGTCTGAGTGAATCATACCGTTTCAAACAATGTACGCCTACAACAAGTCCGAGCCTGAATTTAGCCATCGGACACAAAAAATTCAAGTCTTATACCTATTTCGATTATAATCGTAATGGCAGTGAACGATATACAACCAATACGCAACGATATTATACGGGTATCAATAACGATACAACCCGATACATGGCAACCTCTACACAAGACTGGGATGCTCAAATATTTATCATAGACCAATCTTTTGCATACGAAATAGATAACGACAACCTGATAGAAGCCAACTTTAACGGATATTTTGTACCCAATAAACTCAGCTGGAAAAACGGGACAACCACATATAACGATACTGGGCTCGACTTCGGACAATGTACCAATGATACGACAAGAGAAGACGTCAACAGTTATAGTGCATATATAGCCTACACTCATACCATAGATACGTTAGGCAGCCGACTGAAAGCCTCGGTAGAATATACCAACTACGAAACCGCAGAAACGCTACAAAAAGAACGACAATATACCGACTCTTTGCATATATTAACCACACGCTACAACTATATAGGGCATGGCATCTCTCCTAAGGTAGACTTCACATTCAAGCCCCGCAACAAAATATCTTTCAATGCCGGGTTACAGTACCTATATACATACCGTAACAGCGATTTCTTGCAACAGGAAACCGGATATGAGGATGTGGTGAAACCCGATAACACCAAAGAGAGCATATACTCGGTATACAGCAACTTCATAGGTCGTTGGGGACGATTCTATACACAGGCGGGCATACGCATAGAGTACTGCGACGGCATATACCGGTATAAGAACGGCGCGCACACATCGTTCGACGAATGGGTCTTCCTCCCCTCTGCTTTCTTACAATTTACCGAAAATGCCAAGCTCGGACACACCATAGCGCTGTATTATTCTACACATATTTTCCGTCCTTATGCAGCATACTTCGACCCTACCGTCTATAAATACAGCGAATATACCTATATGGTTGGTAATGCCGACCTGAAATCGGCATACATCCATTCACTGCAACTGCGGCAGACACTGTGGAACAGCTTCAATATCGTACTCTCGGCCGACTGGCAGTTGCGCAATATAGAGACGGCCTTTACCCCATCGCCCGACGATGCTCGCGTATATACTTATAAGCCTATCAACTACGGAAGCATAGGCAAATACCAGATGCAACTCTCTTACGGCAATCAAATACTTCCGTTCTGGTATCTCAACAGTAATGTATCGGTTTCGTATAATCGTGAAAACAGCTACAACTACGGCATACTGCACTCTTGGGGCTGTCTGGCCAATGTGTATAATCAATTCAGTCTCCCCAAGGGATGGAATATCTCTCTCGAAGGCACTTACATGAAAATAGGCCGACATCACAACTATACAGAGAGCGATATTTACAGTATTACGACAAATATTTCAAAGAGTTTTTTCAACAACCGGCTCGGCGTTACAATAGGCATGGACAATATCATATATAATAACCATCCTGAAAGAATTATATATATGGATAAATATACTACCTACGAATATAACGATTTATCGCAACGACATATCTTTGTATCATTACGATATAGATTCAACGTTGGCAAGAAAGACATAAGAAGCTATCGGGTAAAAGCGAGCGGCAGCTCCAAATCGAGATTCTGACACAAGCATTATATTCATACAAATATCTTATATCTATGAAACCCAGCAAATATAATTATACTGACAATAACGGCGATGGCGTATAAGGCAAGGGTGTACAAATTTGAGATTATAGCACCAGCACCGGGTTACGAAAAGATTGGCATACAAAAAGACAGCTGCACGGATAGAAAACGTGCGGCTGTCTTACTATGATATTCGCAGATAAGTTACTCGGGTTATCCGCCAAAATTATCGTACATAACACTCGACGGGTCGACACCCAAGGAGTCGAGCATGGCAAGAACAGCTTGCGACATGGGGCCGGGGCCGCACATGTAGTACTCGATATCCTCGGGGGCTTCGTGGTCTTTGAGGTATGTTTCGTAGATAACCTTGTGTACGAAACCTGGGGTATATTTCACGCCAGCGGCATCGGCTGCCGGGTCGGGACGGTCGAGAGCCAGATGGAACGAGAAATTGGGAAATTCCTTTTCGAGATTGAGGAAATCTTGCAAATAGAATACCTCATTGAGGGCACGGGCGCCATAGAAATACGACATCTTGCGGTCGGTGGTATGCAGCGTCTTTGTCATATACATGATTTGCGAACGCAAGGGCGCCATACCGGCACCACCACCTATCCACATCATCTCTTTCTTGGAATTGATGATAGGATGGAAGTCGCCATAAGGGCCACTCATCATCACCTTATCGCCGGGTTTGAGCGAGAAGATATACGACGAAGCTATACCGGGCATCACGTCTTGGAAACCTACTTGTGGTTTGGGTTTGAAAGGCGGGGTAGCGATACGGACGGTGAGCATGATGCGGTCGCCCTCGGCGGGATAGTTAGCCATAGAGTATGCACGCACGGTAGGCTCGGTATTGCTGCACTTCAAGCCGAAGAGGCCATATTGTTTCCACGCCGGCATATATTCGTCGCCGATGAGCGACTTATCGATGTCTTTATCGTAGTCCATCGAATAAGCCGGTATCTTTATTTGTGCATACGAACCGGGTATAAAGTCCATGTGCTCACCTTCGGGAAGTTTCACGATAAACTCCTTGATGAAAGTAGCAACGTTACGGTTTGAGATAACCTCACACTCCCACTCCTTGACACCCAAGACGGCCTCGGGCACCTTGATGCGCATATCGTTCTTTACTTTCACTTGGCATCCCAGTCGCCAATGTGCCTGTTGCTCCTTACGTGAAAAATGTACCTTCTCGGTGGGGAGTATCTCGCCGCCTCCTTCCAAAACCTGACAGCGGCATTGGGCGCACGAACCGCCGCCACCGCATGCCGATGGAAGATATATACGTTCGGCAGCCAATGTAGAGAGAAGCGAACTGCCAGTCTCTACCTCGACAGTCGTATCGCCGTTGATGGTGATATGCACCTTGCCCGACGGCACAAGGTATTTCTTTGCTACCAACAAAACCACTACCAGCAACAGCGTGATGAGCAGGAAGATAATCACACTGGTCAGTAGCACTGTTATCATAGAATCAGCCAATAATATCATTGTTTCAATGCTTTTATCGTGTTACAATTTGATACCGAGGAAACTCATGAATGCTATCCCCATCAGTCCGGTGATAATAAAGGTAATACCTATACCGCGCAAGGGTGCCGGCACATTGCTGTATGCGAGTTTCTCGCGAATGGCGGCAATGCCCACAATGGCAAGCAACCACCCGATACCCGAACCTACGCCGTAGACAGTGGCCGTCCATACCGAATCGAAATTGCGTTGTTGCATAAACAGCGAACCTCCCAAGATAGCACAGTTGACGGCTATCAGCGGCAGGAATATACCCAACGATGCATAAAGCGACGGAGAGTATTTCTCGACTACCATCTCTACAAGTTGCACGATAGAGGCAACTACGGCGATGAAGAGTATAAGGCTGAGGAAGCTGAGGTCGACATCGGCAAAGCCTTCGCCCAACCACGAAAGGGCACCCGGCTTAAGCACATAATTTTCCAACAGATAATTGACCGGCACGGTGATGGCAAGTACAAAAGTTACCGCAATACCCAACCCCAAAGAGGTCTTCACCGTCTTCGACACGGCAAGATAAGAACACATACCCAAGAAGTATGCAAATATCATGTTGTCTATAAAAATAGACCGTATAAACAAATTGAGATTTTCCATATTCTATATTCTACTTTAGGAAATGTGTTTCGTTTATTTCTCTTGCAGTTCTTTATTGCGCGAGCGGTGTACCCATATGATACAAGCCACCGTGATAAGTGCCATAGGGGGCAATATCATCAGGCCGTTGTTTTCGTAACCCCACTGATAAAATACCTGAGGAATTACATGATAGCCAAAGAGTGTACCAGAGCCCAACAACTCGCGGAAAAATGCTACAATGACAAGTATGATACCGTAACCTATACCGTTGCCTATACCGTCGAGGAAAGAGTCCCAGGGGTTGTGACTCAACGCATAAGCTTCGAGACGTCCCATCACAATACAGTTGGTAATGATGAGCCCCACGAACACCGAGAGCTGCTTGCTCACCTCGTAGGCATAAGCTTTGAGAAGCTGGTCAACAATAATCACCAACGAAGCTACCACCACCAATTGCACGATGATGCGAATGCTATTGGGTATAGTATTGCGTAACAACGAAATAATAACATTTGAAAGAGCCACGACAGCTATCACGGAAATAGCCATAACACAGGCAGGCTCCAACTTTGACGTTACCGCCAATGCCGAACAGATACCCAGTATCTGCACGATAACAGGATTATTTTTCGATAGCGGTCCTAACAAGACCTCTTTATTTTTCCATATCATAATAGCATCTCCTCCTATTTATCTAACGATTTCAGAAACGACTCATAGGGCAACAAGCAATCGGATATCATGCTTTGCACTCCCTTGCTGGTAATAGTACCGCCCGATATGGCATCTACATAGTCGGCACCATCGAGGGGTTTCTGTCCTTTCTTCATGACAGCCACAGGCTTGAACTCACCGTCGACAAAAAGTCGTTTTCCGGCAAACTGCTGCTGAAAAGCCGGTGTACTTATCTCTGCTCCCAGACCGGGAGTCTCGCTCTGGTGGGCAAAATAAGAACCGTAGAGTGTACGGCCATCGGCATCGACCGAGATGTAACCCCATATAGGGCCCCACAAACCAGCACCGTAGAGAGGCAGTATGTATTTCACGTCGCCATTGTCGAGTGTGCATACAAAGACCGGCAGACGACGCTCTGCAGCGTCTTTTTTTACCTCTGAAGCCACATCGATACCAAAGGCATCGGCTTGCGACTTGTTACCGGCAGCATCTACCACATAACTATCGGTAATGTATTTATCGTAGAGCGATACGGCATCTTGTGCCGTAGAAGCTATGTGCACCGAACTGAGTATCTGCATCATTTTGTCAACGCGGATATTCTCTTGTTGTAAAGGACGGAGCGATACCGACACAAAGGCCAGAATAGCCGCAACTACTATAACCATGATGGCCGAATAGAGTATCGTATATGTATTTCCTTGCTTGTTCATGACTTCACCTCCTCGCTATTGATTTGTTTGGCACGTTTCATACGACGGCGAATGTTGGCCTCGACCACGAAATAGTCTATCAACGGGGCAAATGCATTCATGAAGAGCACTGCCAGCATCGCGCCCTCGGGATAACCACTGTTGAATACTCTGATAAGGATAGCCAGTACACCCACCAAGAAGCCGTAGATATATTTACCGGTGGTGGTACGAGCCGCTGTCACAGGGTCAGTGGCCATAAAGACGGCTGCAAAGGCAAAACCACCAAGGCATACCTGCTCTATAGGCGACAACAATGCTGCTGCATAGGTTGCAGGGTCGGCAAAGGTACATATCCAACTTGTCAACAGACCGCCGGCAAAAACCGACAACATTATGCGCCAGCTTGCAATACCGCTTATCAGAAGGATAGCGGCACCTATAAGGATGGCAAGCGTTGAGGTTTCGCCAATAGAACCGGGAATAAAACCGAGAAAAGCATCGAGTGTTGTGATAGGCTCTCCCACGATATTGGTAAGCGTAAGGTCTCCCCCGGTATGGGTGGCCAATTGTCCAAGCGGTGTTGCGCCTGAGAAGCCATCGACTACAGTACCGCTTCCTATACCAAACGTATCGGACGTACGCACAAAGACTTCATCGCCACTCATTTTAGATGGATAGGCAAAGAACAGGAATGCACGTGTGACAAGGGCTACATTAAATATGTTCATACCCGTACCGCCAAAAACCTCTTTGGCAAAAATCACGGCAAAGGCTGTTGCCACGGCTATCATCCACAACGGGGTATCTACCGGGACTATCATAGGTATGAGCATTCCCGAAACAAGGAAGCCCTCTTGAATTTCGTGATGACGCAACTGCGCCCCTATAAACTCAATGCCGAGGCCTACAACATAGGCGACCACAATCTTGGGCAGCACGGCAAGGAAACCATATGCAAAAATTGTCCAAAAACCGGTTTGTGCCAAAGCGCCTATTGCCAAATAGTGCTGGTAACCCACA
Source organism: uncultured Porphyromonadaceae bacterium (assembly GCA_900538705.1). Lineage (GTDB taxonomy): Bacteria > Bacteroidota > Bacteroidia > Bacteroidales > Barnesiellaceae_A > Barnesiella_A. The sequence goes on along the minus strand of UPZG01000001.1, from coordinate 703,049 downwards.
TTGTACATACCAAACAGCAAAGCGGGTAACAAAGCGATAATGACAACTGTCATGGTACGCTTAGAGTCGATGGCATCGTGAATATGCACACCCGACCGCGCTGTCGTCGACGGCACAAACAAAAACGACTCGAAGCCCTCGAATACCGATTGCAAGGCCGAGAATTTTCCACCCGGCTCGAATTGGGGCTTCACTTTATCGAGAAATTTTCTAAGTGCTTTCAAAATGATGCTATTTTATTAGTTGTTATAATGCTCAGTAGTATCAACACATCTCTTTACGCAACAAGTCCAGTCCGTTACGCACAATCTGCTGTAATGGGAGTTTGGAGGTGTCGACAAACTCACAGGCTGCAAAGTCCTCGGGTGCTACTTCGTATATACCGAGTTGCTCCATGCGATCTATATCGAAAGCTATGATGGCTTTAATAAGATACTCGGGTAAGATATCCATCGGGAAAACCTTATCGTACTCGCCCGACATGATAATAGCCCGCTCTCCTCCGTGGATACGAGCGTCGGGATTGTTATCGCAACGACACGGCAACCAGTGTGAAAGAAATGTACGGCTTAATGAGAGAGCCCGCAACCCGGGCATAGCCCATCCTAAGAAATCGTGAGTCTCATCGCCCTCGGGGATAACCGTAATCTGCGAATGATATGCATCCAGGTATCCATCGGGCATAACACGCACTCCGGTAAGCACATTTCCACTGATAAAACGACGGTGATGTGTGGCCGGCACAAGATTATCACCCACTATATCGGACACCGGCGTACCAGGGCAAGCCTTTACATAGGTAGGAGCTGCCACCTCACTGCCGCAAACGGCCACAGTTCGTGTAAAGTCGATGCTTCCAGTAAGCAGCAACCGACCTATCAGAACAACATCGAGGGCACAAAGTGTCCACACAGTTTCGCCCTTGTTTACCGGAGCAATATGGTGTAACTGCACCCCGGCATTGCATGCCGGGAACGGTCCCTTAAACACAACCGGTTCTACTACACTGGGCAACTGGGTAGCATAGGACTCGTTGTCGATGCCTACATACACTTTTCCTTGCGTAAGACGCGACAAAGCCTTCAAACCTGCCTGCAAAGCAATGTTGTCGCTATTCCACAACAAATCGTAAGCATGGCGAGGTGCCAATGGAGCATTATCGAAAGCTGTAACAAAAATATCGCGTGGAGCCACATTGGGGTCGGCTATAATGTCGTAGGGACGTTGCTTTATATAGACCCACAGACCAGCTGTCTGCAACAATTCACGCAAAGCCTCGGGAGCAATGCGGTTGACATCTTGTATGCCAAAGTCAACCTTCTCGCCTGCGCCATCGGCTTTCACAACAATCTTCAATACCTTGCGGCGTTCACCTCGTTCTACCGCTACTACCTCGCCGCTCACGGGCGACACTACTTGCACTGTATCGTGGTTCTTATCGTGCAACAACGGTGACCCGGTCTTCACTTTGTCACCCGGCTTTACCGTCACCTTGGGCAACAAGCCGACATAATTGTCGGGCACAACGGCAACTTCGCCGCTCGTCACCAGCTTGTCGTTACCGGGCACAGCTTCTCCCTCGATACAGAGATTCAATCCTTTTTTTAGTTTGATTACCCTTACCATATTTCAAGAGTATATATTAGAGGAACATTTTCCGGCACGAAATTACATAAATTTTTCCGTAATAAATCTACCAGTTTACCCAAACGGATAAGATATTCATTATATAATAACAAACAAGAGGCTGTTTGCTATGCTGGGTTATCATATTTAACCTCAAAAAAGAATAAATGCAACACATTACACACAACAAGTGCCCATACTATACCACGCTTTTCAAGCTCCTTTGATGTAAATTAAAAACAGATTGTACAGTATTGCAAGTATCGATAGCTTGGAGTAACTTTACAGCCCTAATATTAAATTGACAACATCATGATTAAAACTGTAATAGTAGGATATGGCAATATAGGACATCATGTCCTTGAAGCCCTTGAAGCCGCGCCCGATTTTGAAGTGGCAGGTATCGTACGCCGCAATGGCAGTGACAGTCCCGAGAGCCTGAAAAAATACACTATCACTTCCGACCTGTCGCACCTTGAAGCCGATGTCGCTATTCTATGTACACCCACTCGTAAGGTTGAAGAGTATGCTTATGCAGCCCTCGAAGCCGGTATGAACACGGTAGATAGCTTCGACATACATACTAGCATCGTTGACTTGCGTCAATCGCTCGACCGTAAAGCCAAAGAGTGCGGCAAAGTATCGGTCATCTCGGCCGGATGGGACCCGGGCACCGACTCGGTAGTGCGAGCTCTTATGCAAGCCTGTGCTCCTAAGGGCATAACCTATACCAATTTTGGGCCTGGCATGAGCATGGGTCACACCGTCGCTGTAAAGGCTATCGAGGGTGTAAAGGCAGCTCTCTCTGTAACCATCCCGTTGGGCACCGGCATACATCGCCGCATGGTATATGTAGAGCTGGCAGAAGGTTACTCGCTTGCTAATGTAGCCGCAGCAATCAAGGCCGACCCCTATTTTGCCAGCGACGAGACACATGTTATAGAAGTACCTTGCGTCGACGATGTAAAAGACATGGGACACGGCGTAAACATGGTACGCAAAGGAGTCTCGGGCAAGACACAAAACCAACATTTCGAGTTTAACATGTCTATCAACAACCCGGCACTGACAGCACAAATCCTTGTAGGAGCAGCCAGAGCCTCTATGCGTCAGCAACCCGGTGCATATACGTTGATAGAAATACCGGTGATAGACTTGCTGCCTGGAGACCGCGAGGAATTGGTACGTCATCTCGTATAACAAGATAACTCTATACTCATTTATAAAGAAGGAGAGCTTGCAGCTATAAGTTGAAGCTCTCCTTCTTCATGTTTTTCAGCCTCGACGCATGACTATTTGGGAACATCGTTTCTCCATAGTTATCAATCAAGCTCGTAACAACGTCGCGCCCCTCTATCATAAATTCTACCGGTAAAAAAGAGGGGCTATAACCGGATATTTCCTCCAGCTACAGCCCCCCTATAGGAACTACGAAAACAAGTTAATTGTCGGTTCGACCGCCGCCCAAGGCATTATAGAGCGTAACGACCGATTGCATGCGGGTCACAGCCTCGGCTACCTCACTGAGTTGTGCACTCAATAACGACTGACGCGCAGTGAGCAACTCAATGTAAGAGGCATCGCCCACGCGGAATAAAGCCTCAGACGAGAGAACAGCTTTCTCCAATTCGTCGCATTGCTGAGTGCGCAATTGCAACATACGGTCGGCAGTCTCGGCTGCATATAAGGCATCGCTCACCTCTTTACCAGCCTCGAGAATAGACTGCTTGTAATTGAGCAAAGCTATTTGCTCCTCATCCTTCGACACGCGGAGATTCGATATAAGTTGGCCACGATTGAAGATAGGTTGCGTCAACGAAGCTACAGCCGAAAGTATCCATCCGGCAGGGTTAGTGACTACCTGTCCCAAACCATCAACCCATCCGGCACTACCCGTAAGGGTAAGTTTGGGATAGAATGCCGCACGTGCTTGGTTGGTTGTATAATAAGCACTTGCCAACTGCATCTCGGCTTGCATCACGTCAGGACGGTTAGAGAGCATCAAAGCCGGCACGCCCACCTCAACCTGCTCAGGCAACTGCTGGTCTTCGAGGCGACCACGCTCGAGTCTTTGTGGGGCTTTGCCCAATAAAACACAAAGGGCATTTTCTGTCTCACGGCATTGACGTTGCAGGTCTACAAGTGTAGCCTCGGTCGATACATAGCTGGCTCGAGCTTGTGCCACATCGGCCGATGTAGCCATACCTACAGCCTGCATAGTGGTAAGCGTATTCACTTGGTCACGCCATATAACAACAGTCTCATCGGCAATCTCTATCTGACGGTCAAGCATGAGCAGCGTATAATAACTATTGGCAATAGATGCTACCAAAGAGGACTGCACTGCTTGCTTATAGGCCTCTTGTTGCAAAAGTGTCGCCTTGGCTCCACGATGGGCATTGAGCAAATTACCAAAAAGATCTATTTCCCAACTTGCCGATACGGGTATCTCATAGCTTTGGGCAATAGTCGTACCATCGTCGCCCGTTACCGAAATTTGAGGTGTGAGATTCAACGACGGTAAGTAAGACAATTTGGCCGAAAGTAATTGCGCCGAAGCCTGATCTACACGTAAGATAGCGGTTTGCAAATCGACATTGTTAGCCAATCCTTCCTCGATAAGTCCCTGCAACAGAGGGTCTCTAAAAAGTTCACGCCATGGCAAATCGCCAAAGTTGGTCGTATCGTTTGTAATCGTATCTGTTGCAACATCACGATACACACCATCGGTCGTAATCTCCTCTGACCGCTCGTAACTTTTATATATCGAACAGCTATTCAAAGCCAACACGAGTGTCGAGAACAATATTATCTTTTTCATTTTCTATCCTCCTTTCTTTTACCCATAACTTTCTCTTCGACATACTGGAATACAATAAAGAAAGCAGGTGTTATAAACAAAAGTGCAAGAGAGCCTATGACCAGACCGCCTACGACTCCCACACCGAGAGAGTTATTACCATTGGCACCTACGCCACTGGCAAACATTAGCGGCAACATACCAAATACCATCGTAAGTACCGTCATCAAAATAGGACGGAAACGTATAGAAGCAGCTTCTACGGCAGCATCGGTAAGAGACAATCCTTTTTTACGTGCCTCTGTAGCATACTCGGTAATAAGGATGGCTGTCTTAGACAACAGACCTATCAACATAATCAAACCGGTTTGCAAATAAATGTTGTTTTCGATACCCCAAATACGTGCAAATAAGAAGCTACCCATCAAACCAAACGGTACAGACAATATAACTGCAAACGGGACAAACAAGCTCTCATACAGGGCACACAAAATGAGGTATATAAGCAAAACACACACGGCATATATCATCACCGTACTATTGGAGCCGGCCATTTGGGCTTCCTCACGAGTCATACCGCCAAATTCGTAGCCATAGCCTACAGGAAGTGTTTGCGCAGCAACTTCCTTGATAGCATTAATAGCATCGCCGGTACTATATCCATCGGCAGGCATACCATTAACACTGATAGACGAGAACATATTGAAACGTGCCAACGATTCTGCTCCATAAGTTTTGGTAAGTGTTACAAACTGACTTACCGGCGCCATACCTCCTGCCGCTTTCACATATATATTATCGAGAGCCTGCAAATCCTTGCGGTAATCTGAAGGAGCTTGTATAATTACACGATACAATTTCGAGAATCGGTTAAAGTTCGACACGTATGAGCTACCGAAATATCCTGTCAATACCGATAATACTTGCTCGGTAGATACACCAGCTCTCATACACTGGGCAGCATCTATATCAATACGATATTGCGGGAAATTGTTACTGAATGCCGTATAGGCACGTTGTATCTCGGGTCGCTGATTAAGCGCGCGCAAGAAATTGTTGGTCACCTCCGATAGTGCTGCCATATCGCTTCCCGAACGGTCTTGAATAGAGAGCTCAAAACTGTTACCAGTACCATATCCGGCAATCATAGGCGGAGCAAAAACGAAAAGCTGAGCATTCTTGATATGTGCCGTACGCTCATATATCATTTGTGTAACAGCATCAACACTGTTCTCTTTTCCTTCACGCTCACTCCAATCTGTCAGTCGGATAATGAACATACCGTGCGAAGCTCCGTTACCCGAACCCATTCCGAAACCGGCTACCTTGTTATAAGACCGTATTTGTGGCAAATCGGCTATACTACGTTCTACCTCGCTTATGATTTTATCTGTTTCTGAGAGGGTACTACCAGGAACGGCATCAATAGATACGAACAAGGCACCCGTATCTTCAGAAGGCACAAGTCCGGTCTTTGCTGAACGCATCAAGAGAACCAATACCACACATGCTATCACAAAGAGACCTGCCGCAATCCAACGGTGACGTATAAAATAGGAAATACCTGTCTTATATTTCTCCAATACTCTACTAAATGCAGCATCGAAGGCCATACGGAAGCGTGTAGAAAACTCGGGTTTCTTGCCCTCCTCAATAACCTCATTGGGCTTTAATATCAAGGCACACAACGCAGGAGACATCGTAAGGGCATTAATGGCCGATATACCTACAGCCACTGCCATTGTAACACCAAACTGCGTATAGAATACACCTGAGGTACCTCCCATAAACGATACGGGAACAAACACGGCCATAAACACCAACGTAGAGGTTACAATGGCCGACGAAATACCACTCATGGCATCTACCGCGGCTTTATATGGAGACTGATATCCGGCATCGAACCTCGCCTGAACCGCCTCTACCACAATAATGGCATCATCGACTATCGTACCAATAGCCAGAACCAAGGCGAAAAGGGTAAGCAGGTTGATACTAAATCCTGCCACATAAAGAGCAGCAAATGTACCTATAAGCGAAACGAAAATACTGATGGTCGGTATCAACGTCGAGCGAGGATTCTGCAAGAAGAAGTACACTACCAACACAACCAATATAATAGCCTCTATAAGCGTCTTTATAACCTCATTGATAGAAGCATCGAGGAAGTCTTTGGTATTCATCAGCTCGACAATTTCCATTCCCTTCGGTAGAGTCTTAGAGGTCTCTGCAAGGAACTTGTCTATGTTCTCTATAATTTCGTTGGCATTAGAACCAGCAACTTGATATATCATACACGATACACCGGGAACACCATTAATACCTCCGGCGTAGGCATACGATACACGGCCTAATTCTATATCAGCCACATCCTTGAGTCGTAAGATACGACCATCATCAAATGACTTGATAACTATCTCACCAAACTCTTCAGGCATTTCCAAACGGCCACGATATTTCAATGTATACTGGTATACATTTTTCGAGTCTTCACCCAGTGAACCTGCTGAAGACTCCACGTTTTGGTCTGAGAGGGCAGCAGATACATCGCTGGGTTCCAACCCATATTGTGCCATCACATCTGGCTTAAGCCATATACGCATGGCATAATCGCCACCCATCACTTCTACGTCACCGACACCGGCTATACGCATAATCTGAGGACGTAGGTTGATAGTCAGATAGTTCGTAAGGAAGTTTTCGTCATAAGAGCCGTCAGGGCTGCTTAATCCGAAGATTTTCAACATACTGGTTTGACGCTTCTGTGTGGTAACACCTACACGGGTAACCTCGGCAGGCAAAAGCGACGTAGCCGTAGAAACACGGTTTTGTACGTTCACAGCCGCCATATCAGGATCAGAGCCCTGTTCAAAATATACAGTGATACGTGCACTACCGGTATTAGTGGCTGTAGAGGTCATATAGGTCATGTTCTCCACACCATTGATAGCCTCTTCCAGGGGAACGATAACTGACTTCTGTACAGTTTCGGCATTAGCACCAGCATAAGTAGTAGATACACTAATAGTAGGTGGTGCTATATCAGGATACTGTTCTATTGGCAAAGAAAAAAGACCTATCAAACCGGCCATAAGAATAACGGCCGAGATGACCATCGACAATATAGGACGGTCTATAAATGTTTTTAGATTCATACTTATTCAGCTTCTTGGTTAGAAACGACAGTGCCTTCACGTAACAATCCGGCACCTTCGGCAACGATTACATCTCCTACCGACAATCCGTCTTCTACTATATATTCACGTCCGTCGTTAATTGCAAAAACTGTGATCTGTACAGATTGTGCCTTACCATCAACGACCTTATAGGCATAAATTTTGTCTTGTATCTCAAAGGTTGCTTCTTGCGGAATAACGATGCACCCTTTCTTTTCGTATGGAATAATGACATTGGCCGACCCACCACTCATAAGGCGACCATCTTTATTGTCAAATACAGCTCTGAAACTTACAGCACCCGTCTGATTATCTACGATACCGCTGATAACATCAATTTTACCCTTTGTATCATACATAGAGCCATCGTTGAGCTGTAAAGTCACAGCCGGCATAGAATCTAAGGCATTCTGTATAGAGCCATATTGGCGAGTCAAAGAAAGCACTTGTTTCTCACCCATAGAGAAATAGGCATATACAACCGAGTTGTCAGATACATTGACCAAAGGCTCCGTAATAGAGGAGTTTACCAATGCTCCCACACGATAAGAAGTAATACCTGCGACTCCATCAACAGGGCTTGTCACATTGGTATAAGAAAGACTATTTGCAGCATCTACCTCTTGTGCTTGAGCCTGAGCCAATGCAGCCTCGGCAGTACGCAGATTGTTTTGCGATGTGCGCAACTCAAAGTCTGAGATAACCTTTTGGTCATAGAGTTGCTGACGTCCCTCAAGATTCAACTCAGCTGTGGCAACATTTGCCTCAGCTGTAGCAACAGCGGCCTTTGCCGTTTGTAATGCAGCTTTGTAAGGAACCGGATCTATAACAAATAAAGTTTGTCCTTTGCGAACTTTTGCACCCTCTTTTACCAACACTTGTGTAATTGTGCCGCTAACTTGAGGTCTAATCTCAACATCTTGTCTACCTTGCAATGTGGTGGAATACTTTACAGACAGCTCTCTGTCGGAGGTTCCCAATTCCATCAATTTGTACCCATTGCCTTCAACCTGTCTCGTCTCTTGTTTACAGCTTGCAAGCAGCAATAAACAAGCAGATAATACAATTAACTTTTTTAACTCCATAGTCCTATTTTTTTAACACGCAAAATAAACGTTTTTTTCTTATTCCAATTTTGCATCAACGGCGCATACATTTTGCCAGAAAAGACATTTTTGATTATTTCACATATAACAATTAATCGTTTCGACCAATTTATTGTCTAAGAAAGACAATTTAACCACACAAACGAGACGTCGAGATGAAGCAAACCTCTTTCCAGCAACTTTTTGCGTTATTCGATGCAAAAGTACAAATTCCTCAACAATTAATTATATACAACGGCAATAATATACTACCGTTTGCCAACATACCCATATCGGGGACACATGCATTTCTTTTGATTATAAATGGTAATATCACTATATCAATCAATCATAGAGAGTATATTTTCAGGAAAAACACCTTCGCCGATATTACAAACGACAAGACTTTCCGTTTTATCGAAAGCTCTCCCGACCTGTCGTTTTATGTTCTTTTTGCCAATCACGACTTTTTACGCAACACAATACAAAGTATTCGGCTATTACCCCGAACCTATTTTTACCGCATCTCGTTCCAACCTTCACTACAAATTACAACAAACGATACACATGTACTACGCCTCAACCTTTCTATTTTACAAGCACACATCTCTCGCAAAGACCACATCTTTTTCAAAGAAATCACCAACAACCTGTTCCTTAATTTAATGTATGAGGTAGGAAATATTTTTAACAAACATGTTATTCATCATAACAATGATTACTATTTGCGCAAACAAGATATTATCACATTCCGATTTATGGACCTAGTGCGCAAAAACTGCAAAGAACGACACGAAATAGATTTTTACGCCTCGCAACTCAACCTCTCGCCTAAACATTTGGGCCGCGTTGTAAAAAGCACGACCGGGAAAACGCTATATGAAATTATCAGCGAGGAGCTTATCATCGAAGCCATCAGCCTTATTTCAAAGGATGAAACGCAAATACAACAAATTGCCGACGACTTGCATTTTGCCGATATTGCTTCATTCTCAAAATTCTTCAAACGCCACACCGGCATGTCGCCCATGCAATACCGCGAACGTTGAGGCAAACGGCACGGATGCAATGATTCGAAAAAGTAATTTAAGCTCTGCTTTATTTCGTTTTACCCCGTCTTGCACTATCTTTGCCACCGATATGAGAAGTTATAACCATATTTTCATCGATCTCGACGATACGGTGTGGGACTTTAATGCCAATTCGCATATAGCATTGGCCTTGACATACGAAAATTTACACCTACATAATATCTGTTCCGACTACGACCGTTTCAGCAGCTTATATTATGCCAAAAATGCCGAACTGTGGAACTTATACCATCACGGGAAAATAGGCCGCGATTTTCTTATCATAGAGCGGTTTGCCTTTCCGCTGCGAGAATGCGGATATATCGATAAAGAGAACAAGCTCGCCACGCACATCAACAAATGCTATCTGGAAACGCTATCACTACAGACTAAGCTTGTACCGCAGGCCTATGATATGCTATGCTATCTACGAGACAAAAACTATAAGCTATATATTCTGAGCAATGGATTTATAGAGGTACAAGCTCGCAAATTACAGGCAGGTGGAATAGCGCAATTCTTTTCGCGTATTGTCCTTTCAGACGAGATAGGCATCAACAAACCCGACCGCCGCATCTTCGACTATGCCTTAGAAGTTACTGGCAGCGACGCAGCTTCTTCATTAATGATTGGCGACAATTACGATACCGACATTATGGGGGCTGCACACGCCGGATGGGGACAAATCTACTTCGACCGTTATGGCAAAGGATACACCGGCGAAGCGCCCCAGCACACCATTCATTCGCTATCTGAAATATCGCTTATTCTGTAAATCGCAAGTAATATGCAATACTCTGGTATAACCCTTCATAACGCATCGGGTACATCAGAGTCGTCGGTGACACCCGCTTCAGTCAATGTCACTCCTCGCACATTCTCCAACCGTTCTCGCAATCGTGGCATGGCCATGCGTCGCAATCTGAGAGTCATCTCACAATCCATTTCAAACGATTGAGATACGACAGCAGCCTGCTCCTCTTTGACAATTCGCATCACTTCATTCATGAGCGGATACTCAAAACGTATCTTTACGCAATCTTCTATGAGCCGCTCTACCACCTTACTGGCAGCTATGGCCTCGGCTGCCGCAGTACGATAAGCCACAATAAGCCCCCCTGTACCCAACTTTATACCACCGAAGTAGCGTATCACAACAACAAGGATATCGGTAAGGCCGGCCGAATTGATTTGTCCCAAAATGGGTTTGCCGGCCGTTCCCGAAGGCTCACCGTTATCGTTGCTGCGAAAGCATTTGCGGTCGGCCCCTATCATATAAGCCCAACAGACATGACGGGCATCATAGTATTCCTTGCGGTAACGTTCTACACAAGCGAGAGCCTCATCGACGGTAACCACCGGTACGGCAAAAGAGATAAATCGGCTCATTTTCTCTTTATAAAGGCCTTCGCCGATGGCTTCTATAGTGAGGTAAGTGTCAGACATGTCAGTCTACTTGATGCAAATCGTGTCCCATCCGCTCTTTCTTGGTATGCAGATAATTCTCATTATATCGATTGGGTTTCACTTCAATAGGGACATTTTCAACAATGGTAATACCATATCCTTCAAGTCCTATGCGCTTCATAGGATTGTTTGTCATAAGGCGAATGTTTCGCACGCCCAGGTCTCTAAGAATAGAAGCCCCGACACCATAAGTACGCTCATCGGCCTTGAAACCAAGGTGCAGATTAGCATCGACCGTGTCGAAACCATTTTCCTGTAGCTTATAAGCGCGTATCTTGTTCATCAGGCCTATTCCACGCCCTTCCTGACTCATATATACCAACACACCTTTCCCGGCCGCATCTATTTTACGCATGGCCTCGTGAAGTTGCTCTCCGCAATCACAACGTTTCGAGCCGAAGATGTCGCCCGTCATACACGACGAATGCATGCGTACCAGTATGGGTTCATCGGGTTCCCACGAACCTTTTATGAGGGCTATATGCTCGGTACCGTTTGAAATCTGACGGAAAGGAATAAGCCTGAAGTCGCCGTAGGCAGTAGGCATATTTACTTCTTCGCCACGTTCTACGATGGCTTCTTGATTCAAGCGATAAGCAATAAGGTCGCGGATAGAGACAAATTTCAAATTATACTTATCGGCTATTTTTCTCAACTCGGGCATACGTGCCATCGTACCGTCTTCGTTGATAATCTCAATCAAAGCAGCAGCAGGATACAACCCGGCCAAACGTGCCAAATCGACTGCCGCTTCAGTGTGTCCTGCACGCACCAAAACGCCTCGCGAGCGGGCTCGTAGAGGATTGATATGCCCGGGACGGCCAAAATCAGAGGGTTTCATAGAGGGGTCGGCCAGTGAGCGGATAGTAGTGGCACGGTCTGACATGGAAACTCCCGTAGTACAACCCGCACCTATACGGTCGACGGTAACGGTAAATGGAGTACCCAACAGCGATGTGTTGTCGAGAACCTGCATGTTAAGCTCCAGCTCCATGCAACGTTCTTCGGTAATGGGGGCACACAGTACACCACGCCCCACAGAGAGCATGAAGTTGACCTTTTCAGGAGTAATTTTTTCAGCAGCGATGATAAAATCGCCCTCGTTCTCGCGATTTTCATCATCAATGACAATTACGAAATTACCTTTACGGAACTCTTCTATAGCCTCTTCAATGGTATTGAGCTTAATTTTTTCGTTATCCATAACTCTATTATCGGTTTTGTTCATATTCGGGTTTCATCTTATGCAACAAAGTTATCAAATCTTCGTTACTTTCCACTATCGTCTTGACAGCCGCAGCCAAATGTGCATAGCGTCGCGAGGCAATCCAATAGAGCGGCAATCCTACCGGGAAAAATATCATCACGATTATGGCTATCGCGCGGATATGTACGGGACGCAACATCCACTCGGGCACAATAACAGGATAATCCATTAGTTTTGTGGCCACCATACGGTCGGTTGTTTCTGATGTATATTCCACCAACGAATTGGTAACAGTTGCCAAATTTTTTATGGCTTGCATGTCATAGCCCTTAGTCCAGAATGCCACATAGCCAAGCTTTGCATTATTATGTAGAAACGCATTACACATATCGGTAAGCTTTCGGGCTTTCTCCTCAGCAACGACAGGCGACATGGGTGCAAGCACAATCTCCTTGAGTTCCACCTTACGGACTCCGGCTTTTCCAAACAACTGTCTGAAAAAGTCGGAATAGGCATCGAGATTGAGTACGGCCGAATCTTTGGTTGCCCGTGAGGTAAGAAATATACCCAATGGAAGCAGCACCGCCGAACTAAGCCAAATGCCTTGCCATACTGGCCATACGCCATCACGTGCCATCTTATAACCGGTATTGTCTATAATATAGTAGATGATAAACAATATTACCGACACTACGATGGGCACTCCCAAACCGCCCTTACGGATAATAGCACCCAAAGGAGCACCTATAAAAAAGAAAATAATGCAAGCTAACGAAAGAGTAAATTTCTTCATCAACTCTATCTCATGCCGGCGTATGGTGAATCGCTTGTCGGCTACGGTCATAGAATTGAAGCTATAATCATTTTTATAGGTTTGGGCACGTTCTAATGCACGTGCCACGTAAAGCTGCCTTCGTTGATTGTTTTCGCCTTGCCACAAAGAGTCGAGGTCGATGCTCTGTGCTGCCTGCTGTAGGGCATCCTCCTCCTGCTGTTGTTGCTGGGGTGACATTTCGCGGCGTCGGTCCTGGTCGTTCTTGTACATACCGAAATAGCCCGACACTTGCAACCGCGATGCATAATTGGCGCCCAAACTATCTACCACCTGATTCATAGAGTCAATAGATGTGCGCAATTCGGTATAGTTTTTCCCTACATATTGCCCTTGCATAAGTCCATCGTCGAGACGATTGAAATTGGCATCGAAGTTTATAAGAAACTCTTTGAATGAGAAAGTCTCACGTCGATAGGGAATATTGTTATAGGTATTTGTACGATTCGTCTGTAAATTTTCAAACGATTCTCCATCATATAACGTAAGTACAAGATGCTTTTTGTCAGCGGTTGTTCGCAGCCGGCCCGAATCGGCCAACACGATGGTAGCATTGTCAAATCCCTTAGACATGTCGTAAATCATCATGTTGTACATAATCCCCGTATCCCGGTCTTTCTTCTTCACATAGAGATTATATCCACTTATTTCGTCATAAAATACGCCTTCGGGTATATCCAGTTCGGGAGATTTCTGACGGACAGAGTATATAAGAGTCCACATCTTCACCTGGGCTTGCGGCAATACATCGTTCTGGAAGAAAAACGCCAACACGGCTATGACACTGACAAGGAATATGAGAGGACGCATTACATGCAACAATGATACTCCGGCAGCCTTGATGGCCAGCAGCTCGAAGCGCTCTCCCAAATTACCAAAAGTCATGAGCGACGCTAATAGTATAGAGAGGGGTAACGCCAGCGGTACCATTGTCACAGCGGCATAAAAAAAGAGCTCGAGCAATACCGATATTTCCAAGCCCTTTCCTACCATCTCATCAACGTACTTCCACAAAAATTGCATCAGCACGATGAAAAGGCAGATAAAAAAAGTCATGAAGAATACAGGCAAGAAGCTCTGTAACATGAACCCATATAGTCTTTTGGGACGAAACATCAAGCGGCGCTATTATGAATTAACGTGCAAAAATAGCGCAAAATAGTCATCTTGCAAAGACAATCTTCACATTTAGATATTAATTAAGAAATCGCCATGCTTCAGGCTGCAACATACAACAGCCTTTATAACCCCAATCGACGACGCAAACGCTCTATTTCGTTATCCCACAACTCTTGGGCTTCTTCTTTTTCGTCAGGATCGGCAAAATCGGTAACGATGAGTACTGTAGCACCTGTCAACTCAGAAGAATCTATACGCATCTCGAAAAACGAACGCTCATTGACGTCTTCTACCCAATGGAATCGCACATATACTCCGGTGCGAGAAGCTGTCATTTGGGCTACTTGTGGGCTTTTATTCCAATAAAAGGTATATTCCTTCTCCTTATTTTCTACTTGATCGGCAAACCACTCCGACAAACCGGCGGCTGTGCTGACAAAAGTCCACAATAATGATGGCGAAACTTTCTTGAAATCGTATTCAATAACAAACTTTTCTTTATTCATAGGACACTCATTCAAAATAATCCGCGATATTCCGAAATACTTTTGTAACAAACAATCGCTTTCGGCAGCGAATATATGTATTATTTCTCAATGTACAAAACCGTAAGATATTTTTTAGTATATGGTTATATGCTGCTCATACGCTACGTCCATGCAAAAGACTCCTATTGCTGACAAGACAAACCGGCACAATAAAAAGTTCGCATCGTACACCTTAATTTATAACTTTGCTTATGCCGAATAAATTCTTTTTTATAAATTTGCTCCGCGAAGCAAGGCTCTGCTTGACGGCTTTGACAACCAGTACAACCACTCCCTTGCCCGAAACAATAAATACCAGAAACACATTCTTAAATATATCACAAATATGGACTTGATGAAACAAATTGTGGAGCGCGCCAAAGCCAATAAACAGCGCATTGTGCTCCCCGAAGGT
Source organism: uncultured Porphyromonadaceae bacterium (assembly GCA_900538705.1). Classification (GTDB taxonomy): domain Bacteria; phylum Bacteroidota; class Bacteroidia; order Bacteroidales; family Barnesiellaceae_A; genus Barnesiella_A. Next base: position 687,725 of record UPZG01000001.1, on the reverse strand, counting down.
ACCGAAGAGCGCACCCTTCGCGCAGCAGACCGCCTCATCGCAGACGAAGTTGTTGACATTATTCTTATCGGCAATCCCGAAGAGATACATGCTTTGGCCGAGAAACTCGGCTTGAAGAACATAGGCAAAGCCACCATCATCGACCCGGCCAACAATCCCCGCAAAGAGATATATGCAAACCTTCTCTTTGAACTACGCAAAGCCAAGGGCATGACTATGGAAAAAGCTCTCGCTCTGGCTGCCGACCCTCTCTACCTGGGTACTCTCATCATCAAAAACGGCGATGCCGACGGCGAAGTTGCCGGTGCACGCAATACCACAGGTGATGTATTGCGTCCCGCCTTGCAAATCATCAAAACTGTACCGGGCGTAAGCGTAGTATCAGGGGCTTTCTTGATGTTCACTCCCAAACCCGAATATGGCGAAAACGGTCTCCTCGTCTTTGCCGACTGCGCCGTTATGCCAAATCCCAATGCTCAAGAATTGGCTCAAATTGCCGTATCGACAGCACGCACTGCTCGCGACATCGCCGGCATAGAACCTCGCGTTGCCATGCTCAGCTTCTCTACCAAAGGTAGTGCCAAACACGAGATGGTCGATAAAGTGGCCGAAGCTACCCGCTTGGCCAAAGAGATGGCTCCCGACCTTGCTATCGATGGTGAGCTACAAGCCGATGCCGCTATTGTTCCCTCTGTAGGTGCATCAAAAGCTCCTGGCAGTGCTATCGCAGGCCACGCCAACACTTTGGTATTCCCCACCCTCGAAGTAGGTAACATCGCATATAAACTTGTACAACGCCTCTCTGGAGCCGAAGCCGTAGGTCCTATTCTACAAGGTATTGCAGCTCCTGTCAATGACCTTTCTCGCGGTTGCAGCACCGAAGACGTCTACAAGATGATTGCTATCACCGCCAACCAAGCCATAGGTCTGAAAAAAGCTCGCTGACATTTCATCCCTTTTGTATTACAATAAGAAACACAACGAAACATGAAAATATTGGTATTGAACTGCGGAAGTTCGTCGGTAAAATACAAACTGTTCGACATCGAAAAGGGCGAAGTAATGGCTCAAGGAGGTGTAGAAAAGATAGGTTTGAAAGACTCGTTCCTGAAGCTCACTTTACCTAACGGTGAGAAAGTGGTATTGGAATATGACATGCCCGAACATCGCTCAGCCATACGCAACATACTCAACGTTCTCACCAGCAAAGAGTATGGCTGCATAGCTTCGTATAACGAAATTGATGCCGTAGGTCACCGTCTCGTACATGGAGGCGAAAAATTCAACAAGAGTGTACTCATCACCAAGGAAGTGATAGACCAGGTGAAAGAGTGCTACGACCTTGCTCCGCTGCACAACCCTGCCAACGTTACCGGTGTAGAGGCTATAGAAGAGTTGCTGCCCTCGGTACCACAAGTAGGTGTATTTGACACAGCTTTCCACCAAACCATGCCCAAGTACGCATTCATGTACGCTCTTCCTTATGAAGTGTATGAGAAATACGGCGTGCGTCGCTATGGCTTCCACGGAACGAGCCATCGCTATGTATCGCGCCGCGCCTGCGAATTCTTGGGAGTACCCTACGAAGAACAGAAAATCATAACTTGCCACATAGGCAATGGAGCTTCTATCACAGCCATCAAAGATGGCAAATCGGTAGATACGTCTATGGGTCTTACCCCCGTAGAAGGTTTGATGATGGGTACACGTTCGGGCGATGTTGATGCCGGTGCACTTACTTACTTGATGGACAAAGAGCACCTCGACTCGGCGGGTGTTGCCAATCTTGTAAACAAGAAGAGCGGCGTGCTTGGAATATCGGGTATCTCGTCAGACATGCGCGACATAGAAGCTGCCATAGCCGCCGGCAACGAACGTGCCAAACTGGCTCTCGACATGTATGAATACCGTATCATAAAATACGTAGGTGCGTACATAGCTGCCCTCAACGGTGTAGACATCATTGTATTCACCGGTGGCGTAGGCGAAAACCAAGCCCTCACCCGCGAAGCAGTCACCAACAACCTTGCCTTTATGGGCGTAAAGATAGACAAAGAACTCAACGCCGGATTACGTGGCAAAGAGTGCCTCATAAGCACCCCCGATTCGACCGTAAAAGTTGTCGTCATTCCCACCGACGAAGAGTTGATGATTGCTACCGATACGCGCGACATAATTACACGCCAATAAAGAGATTGTTCTCCATTATGCTCACTTGTGGCGTGTAAAAAGGGAGCAAGATAAGGGAGATAGAGCTGCAGTATACTGCGGCTCTATCTGTTTTTTTTAATTACTTAACATACTCATGCGGGGTGTATATTCATACATACAACTTTTATTCATTATAACATTCTACATAACTACAACGAGATCTCTCCAACTGCGTATCACACGGTTGTTGCATGCCTGTTGCATTACAATTTCCTATATATACGCAAACGTTTGCATCTGTAAATTGCACTTATTTTATCCGATAATTGCAAGCACACCTGCGAAATAGTAAATTTGCAATATAAAACTATATAAATCGCACGATTACAATAGTAAAAATCTAATACTTATTATTTCTTATCATTTATACAATCAATAAATCTAACTCACATACCCATGAAACAACAAGCCGTTTTACTGATTGCACTTGCATGCTCGTTAGGAGTAGCACAAGCCCAAGAGACGCAAACATCGCCCGACGGGAATGTACAACTCACCTTCGACCTGAAAGAGGGTGTCCCCTACTATTCTCTTACATACAAAGGGCAAGAAGTGATAAAGCCCAGCCGATTAGGTTTGGAACTGGTCGACGACGTATCCCTTACCAACAACTTCACCACAGGTAAAGTAGAACGCTCTACATTCGACGAGACCTGGACTCCCGTCTGGGGCGAATCGAGTACCATACGCAACCACTATAACGAGATGGCCGTAACTCTGACACAGCAAAAGACTGACCCCGAAGTAACCGAATACGGTGGCAACCCTCGATACATGACTCTTCGATTCAGAGTTTACAACGACGGTATAGGTTTCCGTTACGAATTTCCCGAGCAACGCAATCTTGTCTATTTCGTTATTAAAGACGAAGTTACCGAGTTTGCCATGACCGGCGATCATACTGCTTACTGGATACCCGGCGACTATGACACGCAAGAGTACGACTACACTGTCTCGAAACTCTCCGAGATACGATCACTCATGCAAAGCGCTATTACGCCCAACTCCTCTCAAACATCATTCTCACCCACAGGCGTACAAACTTCATTACAATTGAAAACTGACAACGGGCTTTATATCAACATTCACGAGGCAGCCCTCATCGATTACTCGTGCATGCACCTCGAGCTCGACGACAAGACGATGGTATTCCACGCATGGCTCACGCCCGACGCCAAAGGCAATAAATGCTACATGCAGGCTCCTTGCCATACTCCGTGGCGTACGGTGATGGTAAGCGACGATGCCCGTGATATACTGGCCTCGAATCTCATACTTAATCTCAACGACCCATGCGTTCTCGACGACACATCGTGGATTAAACCGGTAAAATACGTAGGCGTATGGTGGGAAATGATTACCGGCAAAAGCACATGGGCATATACCGACCTGCCTGCCGTTCAACTAGACCGTATAGACTATTCGACCTTACGTCCCAACGGCAAGCATGCCGCCAACAACGACAATGTGAAACGATATATCGACTTCGCAGCTGAACATGGCTTCTCGCAAGTTCTCGTTGAAGGATGGAATATAGGCTGGGAAGACTGGATTGGAAAAACAAAAGATTACGTATTTGACTTCGTAACTCCCTATCCCGACTTCGATATAAAAATGCTCAACGAATATGCACACAGCAAGGGTGTGCGCCTCATGATGCACCACGAAACATCAGGCTCTACTCGCAATTACGAACGTCACATGGAGGCAGCCTATACGCTGATGAACCAATATGGCTATAATGCCGTGAAAAGCGGATACGTGGGCGACATACTGCCGCGCGGAGAGTACCATTACGGCCAATGGAGTAACAACCATTACCTGTATGCCGTAAAAGAGGCTGCCAAACATCACATTATGGTCAATGCACACGAAGCAGTACGCCCCACAGGCCTATGCCGTACTTATCCCAACCTGATAGGCAACGAATCGGCTCGAGGTACAGAATACCAAGCCTTTGGAGGAAGCAAACCTCATCACGTGACCATACTACCCTTCACCCGCTTGCAAGGTGGCCCAATGGACTATACACCGGGCATCTTCTGTATGGATATTTCAAAAATCAACCCCGAAAATCCGTCTCATTGCAACAGCACGTTGTGTAATCAACTCGCATTATATGTCACCATGTATTCTCCACTGCAAATGGCAGCCGACCTACCCGAGAATTACGAAAGATATATGGATGCTTTCCAATTTATCAAAGACGTTGCCATCGACTGGGATGAAAGCCACTATCTGGCAGCCGAACCCGGCGACTATATCGTAGCAGCCCGCAAAGCCAAGGGCTCTGAGCAATGGTTTGTAGGAGGTGTTACCGACGAGAACAAACGTACGATGAAGGTATCGTTCGATTTTCTCAATCCCGATATACGCTATGTAGCCACTCTCTATGCCGATGCTCCCGATGCCGACTATGAGACCAACCCAGAGGCTTATAAAATAACCCAAGGCATCGTAACGTTCAAGAGCAACATCTCTATTGATATGGCTCGCGGCGGCGGATTTGCTATCAGCATAAAACCGGCAACCGATGCCGACAAGAAATTGAAACGTCTGAAATAAGAATAAGTCTGAAACTGCGGCATCGGCATGTCGCTCTAACACAAAATGACGACCAAGGTTTTTAGAGAACCTTGGTCGTCATAATATTAAATAATTTGTCGACAGACAAATCTACTCAGCGACGATAAGGCTTTGTATCGATGGCACATTTTACCGAATATACAAAATAATACAAAGCCCCCCAAATAAAGAGTAACAACACAGCTGCCAACGTATAGGACAGCCACTCGGCGATACCCATACCGGCATACAAATAATATTTTACGGTTGTAAAAGTTCTCCACGGGTTGATAAATACTACCGAAAAGACTATTTTACCTACTGTCGCTGTAGTATTAAACAGAAAGCATACCGCCCACATAAGAAGGGTAGATATGACGAACGAGAATAATCTATTGTGCTTCATAAAAAATTTTTTTCACGGCAAAGGTAATATATCGCATGGATATGCATCTTTTATATCATTTTTTTTATCTTTGCCACACTATGCATTAACACAGTTTACCATCATGAACCACGGATTTATCAAAGTGGCGGCCGCCGTCCCGCCCGTCAGCGTAGCCGATTGCCGACAAAATGTAAAAGAGATGATTAGCCTTGCCGAAAAGGCATCTATGCAAGGCGTAATATGGCTGGCGTTCCCCGAGTTATGTATTACAGGTTATACATGCGGCGATTTATTCACACAAAGTCTGCTGTTAGAAGAAGCCGAAAACGCGTTGGCTTATTTTGTAGAAGCCACTTCACAATATAACATGGTATGTGTCACCGGCCTGCCCGTGAGATGCGACAACCAGATATTCAACTGCGCCGTAGTATCGTCGCACGGCCGTATTTGGGGCGTTGTACCCAAAAGCTTCATACCGGGATACAAAGAGTTTTACGAAGAGCGCTGGTTTGCCGGCGCATTCGACGCATTCAGCACCACTATCACACTATGCAACCGCCAAGTGCCTTTTGGTACCAAACAACTCTTTGTCACAGGGAATGCAAAAATCGCAATAGAAATATGCGAAGACCTTTGGGTACCTATTCCTCCCAGTTCACGGCATGTCCTAAACGGTGCCAACATCATCGTAAACCTTTCGGCCAGCGACGAACTGATAGGCAAGCACAATTATCTGTTATCGCTTATTGCTCAACAGAGCGCTCGCTGCATCACAGGATATGTATACGCGTCGACCGGATATGGAGAATCGTCAACCGATTTGGTCTTTGCAGGCAACGGCCTTATCTACGAAAACGGTACACAACTTGCCGCTACACCTCGCTTTACCATGCAACCCCAACTTGTAGTAAGCGATATAGATATAGAGCGGCTTATGAACGAGCGGCAAATGACCAGCAGCTACATGGAGAATACAATGGCATATAAGCTCGATGAGGCCTATCACGAAATAGCTATTCCTATTGTTATAAACAATGTCATCGAACTCGACCGCAAGATAGACCCTATGCCCTTCTTACCCGCATCGACCTCCAAACTCGACTACCGCTGTGAGGAGATTTTAGACATTCAGGCTGCCGGACTTATCAAGCGCATCGTACACACGCAAGCACGTACACTTGTATTAGGCATATCAGGCGGATTAGACTCTACGCTCGCCCTTTTGGTGTGCATACGTGCCATGCAACGGCTACAACGCCCACTATCGGATATAATCGGTATTACCATGCCTGGATTTGGCACAACAGGTCGTACCCACAATAATGCCGTGGAGCTGATGCGTGAATGGGGCATCACTTCACGCGAAATATCTATTGTACCATCGGTAACCCAACACCTGGCCGATATAGGACACGACATAAACAACCGCGACACTACTTACGAAAACGCACAGGCACGCGAACGTACGCAGATTCTTATGGACGTTGCCAACCAAACCGGCGGATTGGTGGTAGGTACCGGCGACATGTCGGAGCTTGCCTTGGGATGGGCTACCTACAATGGCGACCACATGTCTATGTATGCCGTCTCGGCTGGAGTACCAAAGACCCTAGTCAAGAGCCTTGTAGAACATGTGGCTCACGACGAGTCGTATTCTCCCGCCATACGGGCACTACTACTTGACATCGTAAACACCCCTATCAGCCCTGAACTGATGCCTGCCGACGAGAACGACGACATACAACAAAAGACCGAAGACCTGGTAGGCCCTTACGAACTTCACGACTTTTTCTTATATTACACATTGCGCCATGGCTTCCGCCCGTCGAAGATATTCTTCCTTGCATGCAAAGCCTTCGATGGCAAATACGACGGTGACACAATAAAACATTGGTTACGCACATTCTACAAACGGTTCTTCGCACAACAATTCAAGCGCTCTTGTCTCCCCGATGGCCCCAAGGTTGGCTCGGTAAGCCTCTCGCCACGTGGCGACTGGCGTATGCCCAGCGATGCAGCTGCTACCTTGTGGCTTGCTGAATGTGATGCACTAACTGCCAAAGCAGAGAACTAAACTAGACGAAATATCGTTTTTCAATAAAAAAATATTGTTTTTCTTGCATCTTTCACAAAAAAGAGTTTCCTTTGCAATAGCAAACGAAGCCACCCAACAGTGCCAATGCTTATGATAATAAAAGATCCGCAAAGAAAGATAATGGTTTTATCGGCCATCATAGGGATACTGCTCATAGTTCCCCTATGCTACGATATGGCTACCGGCATAATACTGGGCTTAAACAGCAATAAAGAACTTTTCAGTGATAAGCTCGGTTATACGCCCTACCCCGTATGCCTCGAAATAACCCCCAAGGAAGAGCTCATGCAAATGCAGCAGAGCGACCACGGGTTATTGGGTTATATAGATATAAAACGGGAAGGTATCTATTTCCTCCCCGAGACAGAGCTTTCGCCGGTAATAACAGTCATCAATGCCATCATATCGTTGGTTGCTGTGGCTTGTGCCATCTACTACGTTATCAGTGTCATCAAGTCGGTACCCATCATAGCCCGCCATGGACTCATGAACGCCCCGGCCATCAAGCAACTACGACGCGTTTCATACAGTATGTTACTCTCTTACATTCTGTTTTTTCTCGCTTCCTACCTGCCTACATGGTATTATGGCAACCATATAGAACTGGCACAATACACCGTTTGCTATCCGCGCATCAGCGAGTCGTTGGTGACAGCTGTCATACTTATCCTACTCACCGAGATACTCGGAATTGCGCAGCAACTCAAAGAAGAACAGGAATTAACCATCTAAAACGACAACATGCCTATCATAGTAAACCTTGACGTAATGATGGCCAAGCGCAAGATGTCGCTCAACGAACTCTCGGAACGCATAGAGATAACCCCCGCCAACTTGTCTATTCTAAAAACGGGGAAAGCCAAAGCCATACGCTTCTCGACGCTCGAAGCTATATGCCATGAGCTCGATTGCCAACCTGGCGACATTCTCGAATATCGTCCCGAAACGAAATAAAGAATACAAAACCTAACCTTTAATAAAACCACAAATGATGAACGTAAAAGCATTAAAGAGTTTCTTGGCAATCGCTATCATAGCACTTGCTATGCCAGCCGTAGCTCAAGAGCAAAATCCGATGACGCAACAATTGCCCATCGATTCGCAAGTTCGTTATGGTGTTCTCGACAATGGACTCACCTACTACATTCGTCACAATGAGACACCTAAAAACCGAGCCGAATTTCACATCGCACAACGCGTAGGTTCTATTCTTGAAGAAGAAAACCAACGCGGTTTGGCCCACTTCCTCGAGCATATGGCCTTCAACGGATTGGAACATTTCCCCGGTAAAACCATGCTCAATTATCTTGAACATAACGGTATAAAATTCGGTACAGACATCAATGCATACACTGGCTTCGACGAGACAGTATACCGCATATCTAATGTCCCCACTACCAACCCCGCATTGGTAGACTCTTGTCTTCTTGTATTACACGACTGGTCATGCGCCATTTCTCTTGAAGATGACGAGATAGACAACGAGCGCGGCGTCATACACGAAGAATGGCGTACTCGTAACGATGCCAACTGGCGTATAATAGAAAAAATATTACCCGCCATGTTTGCCGGAAGCCAATATGCCAATCGCTTGCCAATTGGTACAATGGATGTAGTGATGAACTTCGCTTACCAAGACTTGCGTGACTACTATCACAAATGGTATCGCCCCGACAACCAGGGAATTATCATTATCGGCGACATCGATGTAGATAAAATGGAAGCTCGCATCAAAGAACTTTTCTCACCCATCAAGATGCCCGAGAATCCTGCAGAGCGTATCTATTATACCGTACCCGATAACGCAGAGCCTATCTATGTCGTAGGTAGTGACAAAGAAGCTACATCTACAGGTGTAGATATTAACTTCAAACACGAACCCATGCCCAAAGAACTACGAGGCACCATGATGGGCGTTGTAAACGACTATGTAGAGTCTGTAGCAAGCATTATGCTCAACAACCGTTTCCGTGAAATCACCAATAAGCCCAATGCTCCGTTTATGGGTGCTTATGCTTACGACGGTCACCTCTACGGTATAGCTGTTACCAAAGACGCATTCTCTCTCTCTGCCACAGTAGAAGAAGGCAAAGTCACCGAAGGATTAAAAGGCCTTATGCGTGAAGCCGAAAGAGTAAACCGCTTCGGATTTACCGCCACCGAATACGACCGCGCAAAAGCCGACCTGTTGGCACAATACGAAAACCTTTACAACGAACGTAACAACCGCCGTAATGTACAATATGCCAACGAATATATACGCCACTTTATTGATGGCGGATACATTCCCGGTATAGAGATGGAATATCAACTGATGCAAGGTATAGCTCCTCAAATACCCCTTGAGGCTGTAAACCAATACATCGAAGAAATCATTAACGACAGTAACGTAGTTATATGCGTAACGGGCCCCGAGAAAGAAGGAATCACATATCCTACCAAAGAAGAAGCCCTTGCAGCCATTAACGAAGTAAAAGCAGAAGAGATAACAGCCTACGTTGACGAAGTTTCTAACGAGCCCCTTATCGCCAACGAACCCGTTGCCGGCCGCGTCATTGCCGAAATGGAAGGCAGCCTGCCGGGCACCACAGAATGGATACTCTCTAACGGTGTACGCGTTGTATTGAAACCCACAGACTTCAAAGACGACGAAATTCTGATGGTAGCCGTCAGCAAAGGCGGTAAAACACTCTACGGCAACAACGATGCCGCAAACCTGAAAGCACTGCCCATGCTGTATGAAGTAGGCGGACTGGGTAATTTCTCTTCGACAGCCTTACAAAAAGCTCTTGCCGGCAAGAAAGCCAGCTCGGGATTTTCGTTGAACACATTCACCGAAGATGTAGAGGCATCATGTGCCGTGAAAGATGTAGAGACAATGCTCCAACTCGTTTACCTCACCTTCACCGACATCCGTAAAGACGAAGAGGTATATGCCGTAAACCGTGACCAGATAAAGAACATGCTCGCCAGCTATGCTGCCGCACCCCGCTTTATCTTCACCGACTCGTTACGCAACACCATGTACGGTCATAACCCGCTCTTCTCGATGGAGAAAGCCGAAGACTTTGATGCCGCCAACTACGACCGCATCCTCGAAATCGTCAAAGAACGCACAGCCAATGCCGCCGACTATACGTTCAACTTCATTGGTTCGTTCAAACCCGAGGAACTGAAACCGCTCGTAGAAAAATACATTGCTTCGCTCCCCGCAACCACAGAGCGCGAGACAGCCAATATAACACCAATATATGCCAATGGTAAAATCACCAACGATTTCACCATACCTATGGAGAATCCCGCTTCTACAGTATATGTTATCTACCACGGTATAGAGAAATACAGCCTGCGTAAAGACATCATGATGTCGATGCTCGAACAAATCATGGACATCGTCTACACCGAAACCATCCGTGAGGAAGAGGGTGGAACCTACGGCGTAGGTACATCAGCCAGTCTTTCTGCCACCAACGATGAGTGGATGTTCCTCTTTGGTTTCGACACCAACGTAGAACAACAAGACCACCTCACCGACCGTGCCAAAGCCGAACTGATGAAAGTTGCGAAGAATGGCGTACGCGAAAAAGACTTCAACAAAGTAAAAGAGTATATGCTCAAAGAGTATGACAACAACCAACGCGAAAACAGCTACTGGGAAACAGTTCTGCGCAATCACTCAGTTGGTATCAACTCTCATGTAGGCTACAAGCAAGCTTTGGAATCTATCACTCCCTACGAACTGAACAGCTTCATCCGCTCACTCTTTACCGGAAATGAAAATTGCACAGAAGTAGTTATGTCTGGCGAAGCCAAGTAACACAATCTTAACTACATAAACAATACGAGAAGTTCCAATAGTCGAACGACTATTGGAACTTCTTCTTTTCGTAAATACTCACACAATCAACGAAGGGACATTTTGCAGAAGGCTCATTGAGCTAAGAAAGCATGATTATAACTTCATACAAGGAAACGCCCTATAATAAAACGACACAGGCCGACATCAAAAATACTTTTGCGTCGGCCTGTGTCTGTCTATACTTACTACAGCACCCTATCGCGTTGTTTTAGAACATCCCACTACTTTGGTACAGCCTGGGAAGCCTCTTGCTATAAGTTCATTGAGTTCTTTTATTTTGTCCTGATATTGCGTTACTTGTCCGCAATACCACATCTCGACAATAGGTTTTTTATCGATGACATGGCGCATCATTTCATCGAGCGATGGTATCGTATCGAGCGCAGCATATTGCTCGTAGGTATAATCGAGAAAAGCTGTGTTTTTACTGATACCTCGGTTATCCAAAAGGTATCCGCCATCGAGCTGGGTAGGAGTAGAGAAACTATCGCCGCGACGCAAATCTGACGGGTCGGGGAAAGAGACTATTTGTGTACCTGCGGCATTGAGTATCACAGGCACATTGTTGTTGTAATCGCGCGTGGTCTTGTAGATTATCACAGGAGGCATAGCAGTAGCAGTCATGGGCTTCACGGCATTCCACTCGAAAACAGTATCGGTTGCACCTTCATAGACCGATGCTACTGGGGCGCTTTTGTGTGTACGGCAGCCCGCCAATAATAGTAGCGAGAGACATGCCAAGCATATTATCTTTTCCATACGACAAGTATTAGATGTTAACAATTCTCAAAGAAAGGAGAGATACAAAACTCTACAGGAGTGCTATTATTCGTATCCTGTATGTGCAAATATAAAAAAAGTTGGGAATATTGCCAAAAAGGGTAGCGTTATCTTCAAGACAATAGATACTCTCTCCTTACCGTATGTACACGATGTAACACAATCGGCACTGTAGTCAGATGTTATCAGTCCCCGTTGGCTCTCATACCAATCATGTTGCAACCGGCGACTTTATGGCCAATATTATTAGGGGGATAAAGATGAGATTTTATTACTTACCACTTTCCACATAACGCCACAACTCGGCCACATTGTGGGCTATATGGCAAGCTCCGGCTTGCTGCAATTCTTCGACAGGACGAAATCCCCATGTAACACCCACCGACTCGACACCAGCATGGCGGGCTGTAAGCATATCTACCCCTGAATCGCCGACGTAAAGTGCATTGGCTGTCTGTACGCCAACCTCGGCCAAAATAGTATTGACAATAGCAGGATCGGGTTTCTTAGGTATACCTTCACGCTGTCCACACACCGCAGCAAAAGTTATGTCGGGGAAATATTCCTTTATCAGATGGCATGTAGCTTCGTGATACTTGTTAGAAGCCACGGCCATGGAAATATTGACTTGCTGTAAACGTTGCAGAAGCTCTACTATTCCATCGTATGGGCGCGTATACACATCGCAGTGAGTATTATAATAGGGCACGAAAAAGCTCCTCATACGAGCAACCTCGGCAGTGCTGCGCGCCTCGGGTGGTAGTGCCCGTTCAAAAAGTTTATCTATACCATTGCCTACAAAATAAGGATATGCCGATACCGGATGGGTAGGATACCCGCAAGAAGTAAGTGCGTGGTTTGTAGCTGCGGCAAGGTCGTCGATAGTATTGAGCAACGTACCGTCTAAATCGAAAATAACTATCTGTTTCATCTTCTCTATTAGCAGGTGCAAAGATAGTACAAGAGAGAGGTAATACGAAACTTAATGCGGGCATATATTTTCGCAATTCATACAAACGTCTAATTATCAAACATAAAATGCAAACGCACTTGGCTATCCTTCACAAGGGAGAATGCGTGTATACCTACCGATAAGAACATTGTGCGGCTACTGAGACTTAGCATATATTATAAACCACCTCTGGGCTATAGATAAAAAACACTCCTCTATTTTTAACTTCTTTATTACTTGTATGGCATATGAAATTTTGTTAACTTCGCGGCAAATTTCAGAAAGGTTCGTTTTCCATAATAAAGAGGCAGACAGCTTTATTGACAAGAGTAGACTAAAAATAAATCATAGTAACAATGGAATGGATTGGAGAACTGTTCACTGGTACTTCTATTGCACACGCGGCGTTCTTGTATGCGTTGGTAATAGCGCTCGGAGTACTTTTGGGCAGGGTTAAAATTTTCGGAGTATCATTGGGTGTAACGTTCGTTTTATTCGTTGGCATCCTGATGGGTCACTTCGGACTGACAATCGACGCACCGATACTCAATTTTATGAAAGAGTTCGGTCTTATATTATTTGTTTTCTCAATAGGTATGCAGGTAGGGCCCGGTTTCTTCTCATCGTTTAAGCACGAGGGTATCCGGCTCAATTTTCTTGCCATGGCTATTATTGCACTCAATATTGTCGTCACATTGGCAATATACTTCCTCGATGGTAGCATAGAGATGCCTATGCTGGTAGGAATACTTTCGGGAGCTGTAACCAATACGCCGGGTCTTGGTGCCGCCGAACAGGCTCTTACACAACTTTATCAAGATGGTATCATTACCGAAGTTCCTAAGATAGCCCTGGGTTACGCCGTGGCTTACCCCTTAGGTGTTATAGGCATTATTTTAGCCATGATATTGGTACGCCTTGTATTCCATGTAAAATATGCCGACGAAACGGCTAAAATAGAAAAGGAGAATGCCGACAGTTTGCTCATCCCGCATGTGATTACTTACAAGGTAGAAAACAAACTCATCGTAGGGCGTACACTCAGCGACCTCGGACTGATGATAAATCGAAACTTCGTAGTATCGCGTATCAAACGCAATGACGACATAATTATTCCCAACTCAGATGTAACCATCGAGCAAAACGACCTTTTGCTCACCGTACTATCAGAACCCGACGAGGAGGCATTAAGTGCCTTTATTGGACCTAAGGTAGAGATGGACTGGAAATCGATACCGGCTCCGGTGGTATCGCGCCGTATTCTTGTGTCGAAAGAGGAGTTCAACGGTCGCAAAATAGGTTCACTCCGGTTACGCATGGGTTACAGGCTAAATGTTACCCGTGTAAACCGTGCAGGTGTCGACCTGTTGGCAAGCCCCAACCTATCGCTGCAAGTAGGTGACCGCCTTACCGTGGTAGGTAAGATAGAAGATATAGAACGACTAGCCGAACGATTGGGTAACTCGATGCAACGACTCAATCAGCCGAACATCTTCACCATATTCATTGGTATACTGATTGGTATCGTCTTCGGTAGCATTCCATTTGCCATACCAGGCATGCCAGTACCTCTGAAATTGGGATTGGCCGGTGGACCGCTTATCATAGCCATCCTGATAGGACGCTATGGCTATAAAATGGGTCTGACTACATATACCTCAACGAGTGCCAACCTGATGCTGCGTGAAGTAGGTATCTGTATGTTCCTTGCCAGCGTAGGTATAGGAGCCGGTGGTGAGTTTGTAGCAACAGTCAAGTCAGGCGGTTTGATGTGGATATTATGGGGTTTCCTCATCACTTTCATCCCGTTACTTGTTGTTGGTCTCTTCGGACGTGGATATTACAAGCTCAACTATTATACACTCTCGGGCTTAATGGCCGGTTCATATACCGACCCACCAGCACTTGCTTATAGCAACAAGGTTGCCAACAACGATGCTCCGGCAGTAGCCTACTCTACCGTATATCCACTTTCCATGTTCTTGCGCGTACTTACAGCACAAATCCTCGTGCTTGCTTTTGCATAAGTCAACAACTATTTTTCATATCTCCCCGAGCCACGGTAATAAGCCGTAGCTCGGGGATTTTATTTTACCCTACAACAAACCGTCTCTAATATCTGCTTTTTATAGATGGAGCTTTGACTATATGATTTTCCCAGGTTCTAACCCTCTATTGCCTATTCATACTAAGCGGTACTCCACTGCAATTCGTCGATAATTCTGGCCAAATAAAGATTAATAATGCCAGTTGGTCGAAAAACCACTCTGAGTTAGTATATTATTTTTTGCAAACAGGCATACCGGGCAATACATTTGCGTAGTCAATAAAAAGATTAGTCTATCATGAAATTAAAAGAACTTATCGTGATATTGTCTGCTTGCACAGCTGTTGCAGCCACAGCTCAAGACAGCAGCGATGCATGGAGTCTGCAACAATGCATAGAGTATGCCTATGCACACAACATCAGCATAGGACAGAGTAGACTCTCGATAGAAAGCTCGGCGGTAGATTTGCGAGAGGCCAAGGAACAATTATTTCCATCATTATCGTTCAGTACCGCTCACGACTACAGCCAAAGTCCCTATATCGACGACCCTTCACAAAGAGCTGCCATATACAATGGCTCATATCACATAGATGCTTCTTGGACACTTTTCGACGGAGGGCAACGTTACTACGACATCAAGAGTTCGCGACTGTCTCGAGAAGAAAAAGAGCTTGCAGCACAGGAGACCGGATATGAAACAGAAATGGAGATTTTAAGTTCCTATCTGCAAATTCTTTATGCCCGCGAGAGTCTCGATATATGCAAGCAATCGCTTGTCGTATCAGAAGAGCAAGAAGCGCGGGGCAAAGCATTGCTCGAAGCCGGGTCTATCTCTAAAAGCGACTACTCGCAATTGGCTGCCCAATGCGCCAACGACCGCTACCAAGTCGTTACCGCCGCTGCACAAGCTGACCTACTTCTGGTAGAGTTGAAACAACTGCTCAACATCGACCTCGATACTACATTTGACATCGTCACGCCCACTTTTGATGAAGCCGATATACTTGCGCCATTGCCCGACCGCAGTACCGTACTGACTACAGCCATGAACAGTTGGCCTGGAATACAACAAAGCTACGTAGCCGAAAAGATTGCCGCTCTCGACATAAAATCAGCCCAAGCCGGTTACTATCCTACCATCTCGCTCACAGCCGGTCTTTCTACAGGGACTCTCTCGGGAGGCGGATGCTGGGGCGACCAAATGAAGGCCAATTTCGGGGAGAGCATAGGCATCAGCCTCACTCTACCGCTATATGACAACGGGCGCACCCGCGCTGCCGTGGCACGTGCCCGCATAGAGGCTCTCAACACCACATACGACCGCGAGGAGAAAGAGAACAATTTGGCTCATGCCATAGAGAGCTCTTTCCTCGATGCCCGCTCGGCGCAAGAACAATATAGGGCAGCACAAGAAAATGCACTTGCTACAGCCGATGCCTTCGAGCTGATATCAGAACAATTCCAACTCGGCATTAAAAATGCTTTCGAGATGCTAAGCGCACAAAACGACCTGCTGCAAGCTCGACAAGAGGCTTTACAAGCCAAGTATATGGCTTTACTCAACCGTAAACTGCTCGAATTTTATAACAACATCCCTATTACCTTAGAATAAAATCGTTATCTATATGAAAAAGAAAAAAAGCATTATCGTATGGGCTGTCATCATTATTGCAGTCATAGTTTGCTTGGCATTTATTGTCTTTTCTCGCGATAAAGGAGAACAGCTGACTGTAGAGACAACAACCGTCAGCCGGGGTGATATAGCCAATATTGTCACAGCTACCGGCACGGTAGAGCCCATTACACAAGTCGAAGTAGGTACTCAGGTATCGGGTATCATTTCGCACATCTATGTAGACTACAACTCAGAAGTAACCAACGGGCAACTCATAGCCGAACTTGACCGCACCACACTCGAAGCCGAACTGGCATCGAGTACCGCAACTATGAATAGTGCACGAGTCGAATATGAGTACCAAGAGAAGAACTTCGCACGTCAAGAAGAACTTTACAAAAAAAAGGTAATCAGCGAGACCGACTTTGAAACAGCCACCTACAACTACGAAAAAGCCAAAGCTGAATACGAAAAGAGCCGTTCTGACTTAGTACGAGCTTCTACCAATTTGGGATATTCCCGCATTTACTCACCCATAGATGGTGTAGTAATCTCACGAGCCGTTGATGAAGGACAAACGGTTGCTGCCAGCTTCAGTACACCTACTCTTTTTACCATTGCAAACGACTTGACACAAATGCAGGTCGTTGCCGATGTTGACGAAGCTGATATAGGCAATGTTGCCGAAGGACAGCGGGTAACTTTCACTGTCGATGCCTATCCTAATGATATTTTTGAAGGTGTCGTAACACAAGTACGACTAGAAGCTACCGAGACGTCCAATGTAATTACTTACGAGACTATCATCAATGCTCCCAATGCCGACCTGAAACTAAAACCGGGTCTTACAGCCAACGTAACCATATACACCCAAGAAGAACGCAATACGCTGTATCTGCCCTTAAAGTGTATGCGCTTTATGCCGGAGCCACCCCAAGGAGCTCATGGCCGAGTAGACGCAGCACCTGAAGCGCCTGCAGATACTGTCCGCTCCGGCAATGAAAACAGCCGTATGGTATGGGTCATGAAAGAGGATGGCTCATTGGAACCTCGAAACATAGAGACCGGTATGGACAACGGCGTGAATATCGTAATAAAAAGTGGACTCACAGAGGGCGAAAAGGTAGCGACCGGTTACATACAATCAACAGCTACATCGTCAGTTACACCCAGCAATGACGAAAATCCCTTCATGCCAGGACCTCCGGGAGGAAACAAAAAGAAATAGGTAGAATATGGGAAATAAAGAAATCATCAGATTAGAGAATATCAAACGCGACTTTATTGTTGGTAACAGTACGGTACATGCCTTGCGCGGTATCAGCTTCAGTATCGAAGCCGGCGAGTTCGTTACCATTATGGGGACAAGCGGTTCTGGTAAGTCTACCCTACTCAATATATTGGGTTGCTTAGATACACCTACTTCAGGCGAATACTACCTGGACGGCGTAGCAGTTCGTTCCATGGGACGCAACCAACGTGCTTTATTGCGCAACCGCAAGATAGGCTTTGTGTTTCAATCTTATAACCTCTTGCCCAAGACTACAGCCATAGAAAACGTAGAACTCCCCTTAATGTACAACCCAAACATCAAGGGCCGTATGCGCCATGAGATGGCATCTGAAGCCTTAGATGCAGTCGGGCTTGGCGACCGGAAAGAACATAAAAGTAACCAGATGTCAGGAGGGCAGCAACAACGTGTAGCAATTGCCCGCGCTTTGGTAAACGACCCTGTAATAATTCTTGCCGACGAAGCTACCGGAAACCTCGATACTCGCACCTCATACGAGATACTGGTCTTGTTCCAGCAACTTCATGCCCGCGGACGCACTATTATCTTCGTCACGCACAACCCCGAATTATCGGCATTCAGTAGCCGCAATATCGTACTACGCGATGGCCATGTCATCACCGACGAATATAACAAAAAACCGGCTTCGGCAGCCGAGGTGCTCAAAACGCTGCCTGTCGAGAATGAATAAAAGAGTATATACAGAACATGAATATAACCAATCTCTTCAAAATTGCATTCAGAGCTCTCAACAACAACAAGTTGCGCTGTTTCCTTACTATGCTCGGAATCATCATAGGTGTAGCATCCGTCATCACAATGCTGGCAATAGGACAAGGTTCTAAGAGGAGCATCAGAGAGCAGATATCGGAAATGGGGTCAAACATGATAATGATACACCCAGGTAATATGGAACGGGGTGGAGTACGTCAGAGTGCCGACGACATGCAGACACTGAAACTCGAAGACTACACAGCCATATGCGACGAAACAGAATACGTAGCAGCAGTATCGCCCTCAGTACAAAGCAGCGGACAGTTTATCAACGGCGCCAACAACTACCCCAGTAGCCTCTATGGCGTAAGTCAGGACTACCTGGAAATACGTAAAATCGACGTTGAAGAGGGAGAGTTGTTTACCGACCGCGACATACAATCGGCAGCCAAAGTGTGCTTGATAGGCAAAACCGTTGCTGATAATCTCTTCCCCGACGGTGAAAGCCCTGTGGGAAAAATCATACGCTTCAACAAGATTCCATTCACTATCATAGGAATGCTTACCCCTAAAGGCTATAACAGCATGGGTATGGACCAAGATGACCTTGTACTAGCTCCCTATACCACCGTACAAAAACGGGTACTTGCCATCACCTATTTGCAAGGCATTTTTTGCTCGGCTTTGAGCGAAGATCTTACCGAAAAGGCCATAGATGAGATAAGCGTCTTACTACGTCGCAACCACAAACTTACTGCACATGACGAAGACGACTTTGAGATACGTTCACAACAAGAGCTTAGCTCCATGCTCACCTCTACGTCCGACATGATGACACTGCTACTTGCCTGCGTGGCAAGCATATCACTGCTTGTGGGAGGCATAGGCATCATGAATATCATGTATGTATCGGTAACAGAGCGTACCAAAGAGATAGGCCTGCGCATGTCTATAGGTGCTCGCGGCATAGATATTTTGTCGCAATTTCTTCTTGAAGCCATCCTTATCAGTGTCACGGGTGGTGTCATAGGTGTGCTGACAGGTGTAGGTGCTTCTATTGGTGTACATGCTTTCTTCAAGTGGCCTATATTTATAGAACCCATGTCGGTCGTACTTTCGTTTGCCGTATGTACACTCACAGGAATATTTTTCGGATGGTATCCGGCACGTAAAGCCGCCAATTTAGACCCCATAGAAGCTCTTCGCTACGAATAAATATATACTTTTGCATATGGGAAATCCAGTAAAACAATACATTATCACTACAGGTATTCACGCAACGGCATGGATGCTATTCTTCCTACTGCCGATTTTTATCGTTCAGTATAGCAGTTCTCGCAACGAGCCGCCTCCTATACCGCTGATAACCCTACCCGTAGCCTACTTAATTGCATTCTATACCAACTATTTCGTTTTGATTGACCGATTTCTATTCAAACGAAAGACTGTCATATTTCTACTGTTAAATCTTGTGCTTGTCTTTTTACTGTGCACAGGACTATATATCCTAAATGAAATAATCCCATTCCATGACTCTTCGGGACATAAACCTCCACACGCCCCCTTCCTCCTCGCTCTGATACGCGATGCCGGCTCTATTATCTGTTTTATAGGACTGAGCACCGGGTTAAAAACCGTAATGTTATGGAGAAAGGTAGAAAGTAAAAACCGGAAATTGGAACAGGAACGTGCCGAAGCCGAATTGAAAAACCTGAAAAGCCAGCTCAATCCTCACTTTCTTTTCAATACGCTCAACAACATATATGCCCTGATAGCCATAGACCATGACAGGGCTCAGAAAGCAGTCTTGGAGTTGAGCCGGTTACTACGATATGTATTATACGAAAACAAAGAGCGGTTTGTCCCCATAGAGCAAGAAATAAATTTCTTACAAGACTACATCGAAGTAATGCGTCTGCGACAAAACCGGCAGACACGCATCGATGTAAATATCGACATCTCGCAATGTACAAACTGCCGCATAGCCCCCTTGTTATTTATTCCTCTTATAGAAAATGCCTTCAAGCACGGCATAGACACCATGCAAAAGTCATTTATAGAAATAGAGATTACCAGCCCCAGCAACGGTACCATCTGTTGCCGTGTACGTAACAGCTACTTCCCTAAAAATGGCGAAGACCATAGCGGGTCGGGCATAGGACTGGACAACATTCGCCGCCAACTCGACCTACTCTACCCACAAAAATATCACTTCGAAACGACATGTATCGATAACGTATTTTGCGCTACACTCTCTATAAACCTCCACAAAACTACTTAGCCATGATACTGAAATGTTGTATTATTGACGACGAACCGTTAGCCATAGAATTATTGGAAAGCTACGTTCAACGCACATCCTACTTAGAATTAGTAGACAGTTTCTCCTCGGCAATGCAAGCCGTAGAGCGCATCATGAAAGGCGACATAGACCTTGTATTCTGCGACATACAAATGCCTAACCTCAGCGGTTTGGAATTTTCGCGGCTGGTAGAGGGGAAAACGCGAATTATATTTACGACCGCTTTCGACCGATATGCAGTAGAGAGCTATAAAGTCAATGCCATAGATTATTTACTGAAACCTATCGATTATACCGAATTCGTCAAAGCCACGCAAAAGGCCTTGAAAGTTCTTTCCCCGCGCACCGATACGACCGACAAGTCCAGTGCCAACAACGAAAAATATATCTATGTAAAAAGCGACTACAAACTGCGCCAAGTTTTCATTAATAAGATTCTCTACATCGAGGGTCTGAAAGATTACGTCAAGTTTTACATCGAAGGAGAAGAACACCCGCTCGTCTCACTCTTAAGCCTGAAAGCTCTTGAAGAGATGCTACCCGAAGGCTTTCTGCGGGTACATCGCTCTTACATAGTACAATGTTCCAAGATAAAAACCATAGAGCGCAACCGCATCGTTTTCGGCAACACCTACATTCCCATAGGTGACACATATCGCACACGTGTAAATGAATTTATAGAACAACATTCGCCATTCTGCATAGATACACACGCCTCATCGTCGACCGATAATGGCGACGAGACAAAGTAAAGCTCGGTTTTCCATCAAATAAATAACAGAAGAGTGTTGCTCCTGTAAGAGATTACGACAAACAGCCCGATTTACTTCGGTACAACCGGATAAATCTTCTGTATCGTATCAGCAGGAGCAACCAATATAGAATCGATAGGCTGCTCAACGACTTGTAACGTATCAGAAGGTATAACAGTTACCGAATCTGCCGATTGCTGCTGGGGTTTCGCTGAATCGTCTTTTCCCTTTTTATTACGTTTCTTGCTGCGCTGTGAGCGGTCGAAAAAGTTGAGCCACGAATCAAAGTCGTGCGTGTACATTATACCTATACCTTGCGTTGTAAGAGCTGTACGCATGGAATAGTTACGATCGTTGAAATGATTATAACCTTTAAGGCGTAAATTTCCACTCTCGGTGAGTAGGTATTCTATATCAAAATCGCCCACAAAATTTGTAGAATTGTAACGCTTATCGCGATATCCGAAGTTTCCATTGAATATGAGCCTATTGTTGAGCAATTGACTCGACAACACAAGATCGACCTCCATGTCAGAGAAGTCGCCTTTGTCACTGCGGAAATTAGGCGAGATATTCCAATTGTCACTGATTTGCCCCAAAATAGAGCCCAACGACGACGATATGGTCGATGAAGCCATCGACACCCATTCGTTATTGCCATTCTGCCCGGTATTGTAGTCGGGCGTAAAAAAGCGGTTAAGAGCCAACAAATAAATAATCTGTCGCGTCATCATCTCATCGGTACTGATAATGCTGCGCATCTTACTGTCTATGTCGGCACTCACGGTAGGCAACTCTATATCAAAAGCGATATCGGGGCGTGTAAGGTTTCCTGATATTTTCAGAATGGTATGCACAGGAACAGTGGTACGGGTGAGCTCACTCTCATTTACAAACGATTCATCAAGGTCGGCAAGATTGGCTTGTAACGAGTACACGGCATTAATATCGAGTATAGCATCCATCGGCGAGCCTCTAAACGAGACCGTACTACCCGATGTGATAGAAAAATCGCGTGTAATAATATCTTGTAGGCTGAAATTATAGCTACCGTTGCCCACCGTATACGAACCATACATTTTGAAATCGTCTTCGGCCGTATTGTACTCCACCCGTATATTTCCCTCACCGGTAGCCTTCATCTTATCACCAAGCACCTCATCCATAACCAACGTTATGTCGGCTTGTGGCGTTATATCGGCCTGTATCGTAAGATAAAGTACATTCTTGGGCTTCGGGATGGCAGTATGCTCCTCCATCATCATATTATTACGCAGCACCGTACTATCTATTGCTGCATCGACATGGTGCTTACGATTTTTTATTGCCTCGGCCGATGAGTCGGTAAAGGTAAGGAAACTATAATCGGCAGCATTGGCAGTACTGGTCAATACGAAGGTAAATTCCGAATCATCTTCGGTAAGCATGTTCACGCCTATATCGGTACGGAAATCGTCGCCCTTGATAGCTACACCTCCCGACCCATATACAGTACCATAAAATGAGGCTCCAGGTGTATGGGGTATATTGAACACCAATAGATTGGATGCATCGTGAATATCTATATCGTAACTCAGGTCTGAAAAATAGCGATGTCGCAAAATGCCATCGGCTCGCGCTGTATTACCGAATTCATCACTTACCGATATATCGCGAAACCATATGCTAGCCTTTGTAAAATGCACACTATCGGTCACAAAGTAGCGTGTGTTGATAAATGGTACACCGAAAGAAAAGTCATGGGCATAAGCATCGCCTGTAAGGAAAATGCGCTTGAAGTTTCCTCCAAGTGTAAGTTCACCAGAAGCCTTACCGTCGACATCATTCAATATATTGCCTACGAACGGACGAATAAACGCCAATGGAACACGGTCGACATTGAAAGTGATAGAAAGAGAATCGAGAGTAGGAAAGATATACCCATCGACATAACTTTCGTTTTGCTCCTTTCCTGTAATGATTCCTTTGAGTAAGACCCCTTTATTGTCGGCGTTCCACATACTCAGCAGCGATATATCGCCGAATACGGCATGGTTATACGAGAAATCACGTACATCGAGCTGATTGGTTGCAAGATATGGTGTTTTACTGAAAAGATTGGCAGCATCGACCCTTCCTGTAGCACGACCGCCAAAGGTTACATAATTTATATTGAGCGTCTCGAAGATATAATCGAGATTGACATCACGCAAGTCTACATGCAATGTATCGGCAGGATTTTCAGAAGCAACGCCTTCGATATAAATATGTTGCGATGGGCGCGAAAGTTCCAAGCGGTCAACAATGATATTTTTATCATGCAATAGTACCTGAGCCGGCTTAATGTCCCACACCGTGTCGTTAATGACAAATTGTGTAGGTTGTACTGTTACGTCAAAATCGACACTGCCAGGACGTTCGGGACACGGTGTCAAACGCGTATCGAGGCTCACAGCACCACAATATGTAGCGGCCGTATTGGTATTCCAATGAATACCCACGTTTATATTATCATGCTCTATATCGCCTCGCACACTCCACATAGTGGTTATTTTCTTTTTATTGATATACCCGGCTTGCAAAGAGTAATCCAACTTGTCACCCTTTCTATTTACATATACCGCAGCATCTTCTATGTGATTACGTCCCACCCATACGTTCGGAATATCTATATTGAGGCGAGCTGTCTGCTCCAGGTCGCGTATATAACCGTCTATCTTCGTCTTATCGGTAAGGGTAAAGGGTAGACGCAAAATCTGCGCCATCTCGATATGCGGAAGTATGACAAAATGCCATGCAACATCGTTGTCGGGCGTGTATCGATTACGACTACGTCTCTTTTGTGGTTCAGGAGGAACAAGTGATGGTAACAATGTCGAAGCCATATTGCGCAACGACTTGCCAAGTGACGAGAATGTATAACGACCCGTTATCTCGCCATTGATATAATCCGACTCAACTACGATACGCTGTGGAAACGTATCGTTATGTGCTGTAATACGAAAACGGTCCCAAACAAAACACGAGTCGGCATTGGCAAAAAGAAGCGAGTCTATGCATATATAGCCATTTGCATTGTCGAGACGATTTCCCGTATATACGGCATCAAGCCCAAAAGAGAGCCGGTAACCGGGATATGCATTATTCAGATGCAACTCATCGAGGGCAACGTCGTTACATGTCACTCGTACATCGGCCATGGTATTACGTCCATTTATACGAGCCTTACCCTCCACAACAACACGCGCATTGGGGTCATCTATTTCTGCTTTTCCGCTCACCGTGTGTCGGGCATACGCAGCATTGAGCATCACATTCTCGTAGCTATACCCGTTGTAGTCGAAGCGACCTATGTGCCCTCGCAATTGTCCGATAGGCTGGGCTCCCGACTGCAAGTTACAGGTAGCATGCAAATCAAAAGCCATCATACCCCACGGAGAATCGCTTCCCATGATTTGAGCCAGATTTATACCATCGGTAAGTACATCGCCTCCGAGAACAAACCCCTGCTTGTCGTTATTGCGACGGGCTGTCATACTTGCCTGCAAATCGCCGGCAGCAGAGTGCAGCTGCATTACACCTTCGATAATAGGCATTCGTCCCGACAGGGAACCCTCTATTGACACATTATCCAACGTATCGAGCATCTGTGCAATGTGGGCATCGGCAAGTCCAAGATTGTACATCAAGTCAGACAATCCGCCTTCGCGCGTCGTCAACATAAAAGAGGGACAAGCCACCTCTAAGCTGTCGGGCTGTAAGAGATGAGACAGAGCAAACGACATGCCAAAACGGATAGCATCGTCGCCACAACTCACCGAAACATCACGAACATGGAGGTCGTTAAGCGTACCCACTACTTCACATGTCAGTGAAACGGGCATATCAAACTGTCGCAAAGCGGGCAGCACCGGTGCAAAATCGGATGGAACAACAACGACATCTCTCATAGCTACAATCACGTGTGCGCTGTCGGCAAAAGCCTCACCACTCAACGTAACCGGTAATGTAATGGCTGCAGTATCGGTCTGCAACTGACTATTGCTTGTCTGTACAGAGAATTGCGAAGCCACGACACGCTGCCTGTTACCTTCCACGCGGAAAGCAAGACGGTCGAGCATCAGACCCGACTGCTCCTTGCAGCTAAAACGCTTAACATACAAATTGACAGTATCGGAGGTCAAGGCTTTCAACGACATTGTAGCCAACAGGTCGGTCACAGCCATGTGATGGACATCAAAAGTCCCTTGTGGCTTATACGGTTCTGACAATACATCATAACGCACACTACTGCGACGTATAAGAGCCGAATTGATAGTAAGGTCTATGTTTGGAGTACTCTTCTTGCGCGTCGTATCGGAAAAAGCGTCTATAACAAATTGTAGATTGGAAGGAGCCCCTATCGAATCGCGAGCTATACGCAAATCGAGACCGAACAACTGTATATTTGAGAGGTCTATTTTTCCACCGGGCAACTCCCATATATCTACTCCTGCAGCAATTTTATGAGCATAGAGCAGCGTATCGCCACGCTGGTCGGGAAGCAAGACACCAAAAAGCTCCACCTTATTGAATGGAGAAATCTCTACACGCGCTATCTGTAAGGGTACACCCAGCAATTGCGACAAAGCATGCTGCCCCGCATCGCGCACCTTACCCTGTATGGCAGGTATCGAGAGGAGCACATACAGCAAGGCATACAACGCTATCAAAGTTATGATAACCCCTTGCAGAATGCGTTTCACCAAGACAAAGAATGTTCTCATGATGATAAGGGCTACAAAGTTACAGTTTTTTCTGCACCATAGATATATCGGCTATAAGGAAATAAGCGGTCAAGACCTAAGAATTGGCATAAAATATGTACTTTTGCAGGTCGAAAACAGCGGCATCCATGCCGCCCATAAAACAAAAAGAGAAATCATGAGCATCTGCATTTTAGGTATAGAATCGTCGTGTGACGATACATCGGCAGCCGTCATCTGCGACGGCGTATTACGGTCTAACGTCATTGCCAGCCAGGCCGTACATGAAGCATACGGCGGCGTAGTGCCCGAACTCGCTTCGCGTGCCCACCAACAAAATATCGTACCGGTAGTATCGGAGGCTATAAAGCGCGCCGGCATCGACAAAAAAGAGCTGAGCGCCATTGCATTTACACGAGGCCCCGGGCTAATGGGATCACTGCTCGTAGGTACATCATTTGCCAAAGGACTTGCCACGGCTTTAGATATTCCTATAGTCGACGTCAACCACCTACAAGCACATGTCCTTGCACATTTCATACAAGACCCGGGCAGCCCTTACGACCCACCTAAATTCCCGTTTCTCTGTCTCCTCGTATCGGGAGGAAACTCACAAATCATTCGCGTCGAGGCCTACAACAAAATGAAAGTCATAGGACAAACCATCGACGATGCTGCTGGCGAAGCTTTCGACAAATGTGCCAAGGTGATGGGATTGCCCTATCCCGGAGGCCCTGTAATAGACCGCCTTGCCAAAGAGGGTAATCCGCATGCTTTTGCATTGCACAAACCTCACATCAAAGGATTAGATTATAGTTTCAGCGGACTGAAGACATCATTTCTCTATCTCTTGCGCGACAAGATAAAAGAAGACCCGTCTTTTATAGAAAACAATAAAAAAGACCTTTGCGCATCGTTGCAAGCAACTATAGTAGAGATACTCATGGATAAGGTATGCAAGGCCGTAAAAGAGACAGGTATCAAAGAAGTAGCCGTGGGCGGTGGCGTCTCGGCCAACTCGGCAGTACGTGCCGCCTTTGAACAATATGCTACCCGATACGGATGGAAAATACATCTTCCCAAGCTCTCTTTTACTACCGATAACGCTGCCATGGTGGCAATAACGGGATATTATAAGTATTTAGACCACGACTTTTGCAGCCTCGACAAAGCTCCTTTTGCCAGAGTAGAACTGTAATATCGTGCTCGTCATAGAAAACGTATCAAAAATGAAAACAGAAATTATCGTCATCGGCGACGAACTCCTTATAGGACAAGTCATAGATACCAACTCAGCATGGATGGCCGCCGAGTTGAACCACGTAGGCTGGGACGTATGCCGTGTTATCACCGTACGTGACGAGAAAGAAGCCATTACAGAAGCCATAAACAATGCTTTCAGCAACGTAGATGCTGTATTGATGACCGGAGGCTTAGGACCTACATCAGACGATATTACCAAACCTGTACTTTGCAGCTACTTCGGTGGGAAGATGCACTTCGATGAATCTGTATACCAACAAGTAGAACGTTATTTTGCCGGCCGCGGACTGAAAATGAACGAATCGACCCGTCATCAAGCCGATGTACCCGACGTATGTACCGTCATCCCCAATCCCGTAGGCACGGCACCCATCATGTGGTTTGAAAAAGAAGGGAAAGTACTTGTATCTATGCCTGGTGTACCGCACGAAATGCATGTAGCCATGAAAGGCGAGGTCATACCGCGACTGCGACAACACTTTGGCGACCACGATACCATTCTACACCGCACATTGCTAGTATACCATAATACAGAATCGGGATTATCAGAACGTCTGCAAGACTTTGAGCATCAATTGCCCAGCTGCATCAAGTTGGCTTACCTACCCACACCCGGTATGGTACGTCTCAGACTCACGGCTCGCGGTGACGATGAGGTTTCACTGACTACTATTATCGACAACCAGGTAGGGAAATTACACCACATATTGGGCAACGATATATTTGCCGACGGCGACCTTACTATCGCAGGTGCGCTGGGTACACAACTTCTGCAACGGCAATATACACTTGCCACGGCCGAAAGTTGTACCGGTGGCAATATTGCCCACGAAATAACCGCCGTAGCTGGTAGCTCTCGGTATTTCACCGGCACGGTCGTAGCCTACTCCAACGATATAAAACAACACATTCTGCACGTACCTGCCGAAGTTCTACAACAACACGGAGCTGTAAGCCAAGCCACAGTAGAACTCATGGCCCAAGGCGCACAACAGCTCATGGGTACGACATGTGCCATAGCTACATCGGGCATCGCGGGACCTGGTGGCGGCACACCCGACAAACCGGTAGGGACTGTTTGGATAGCAGTCCGTTGCGGAGACAAAACCGTCTCAGAATGTTGTCAATTCGGTGGTTCACGCCTCTATGTGATAGAACGTGCTACACAGCGGGCCCTTCTTATGCTCATAGATTTGATAAACAACTGATTTACAAATCATAACAAGTAACATCCTCTCTATGCATAATAGGGAGGATGTTATTTTTATATCTTTATCACTACGTTATGCTCAAAATTGCAGTTCCGTATCATGGGCCTACATTTCTATATAACATTTGATTAAGAACAAATCTCATAATTTTAAAAAATCAATAAATTTTATACACAGAAACCATATTTTTACTATTTTTGCATTATATACATCGAACAGGCAATACAAGTCTGTCGAAAAGCAGGGGAAAACAAGAATTCATTACACATTATATTTTAAACACACCTATATGAAAAAACTATTGGCAATTTTTACTGCAGCTACACTTGCCTGCGGTATGGTAAATGCACAGAAATTTACCGTTGTAGAAGGTAACTTAGACTTTCTCAAAGATGTAACAGAACTACAAGTAAGCCTTACATGGGACAATACCATGATGGGAGAAATGACCGAAGAGGAATATGTAAACAGCAAACTTCCCGACAAAGAAGACCCTGAGGAGTTTAAGCGTCTGTGGTATGAACACGACCGCGCCATTGCCCTTGAAAAATTAGGGAACAGTTTCAGTGGCTCTCTGCGCAAACGTTCACGTGTAGAAGTCAATGATGTAGCTCGATACAAATTTGTCTTCAACATCGATAAAATCGAGCTCGGATTTGCAGGTGTTGGCATTGTATCAAGAGGGACACTTGTAGATGCAACCATTCGTGTAGTAGATACTACTACCGACCAAGTAATGGCCGTAATAGCCGTAAATGACAGCAAATCCAACACAATGTATGTCATGGAGCAGACCAAAGCGTTGATTTTCGATAAACTTGGTAACCAAACAGGCAAATGGCTCGTCAAGAAAAAATATGTCATGAAGAAATAAACACATGTCACATCGCATCATGGCAAGGGAAAGAAGTTGAGCTTAAGCTTGTTTTTTCTTTCCCTTGCCCATTTAAAACAGCATACTGCCTGCATCACCTTCTACCCATTATCAGGCAGCAAAAACCATCAATCTGTTATAAAAGTATCGAGAAATAGGTAGAAATAAACTTGTTTTTACCCGATATAAAGAGTAATTTTGCGGCGTAAAAAGCAAAATAGCCCTTGCTATAAAAACTATCAAAGAACAAGAGAAAAGAATAGAGGATCAAATACAACATGAAAAGCGATAACAGCAACAAAATAGAGCTGAAAGAGCTAAATGAAATAATCTTCCACGGAGCACCCGTCACTATTACTTCCCAGCAACAAAAGGCCATCGATGACAGCTATAATTTCCTTGCCGCATTCTCGCGCGACAAAGTCATATATGGCATCAATACCGGCTTCGGTCCCATGGCTCAATACCGTATAGACAACGATAGCCTCACAGCCTTGCAATACAACATCATTCGCAGCCACTCTACCGGCGCAGGCGAGCCTCTGGCTACTCCCTATGTCAAAGCTGCCATGGTAGCCCGCCTCTACACATTCTTACAAGGGAAATCGGGTGTACACCGTGAGCTTACCGACCTGTTGGTACAATTTATCAACCACGACATATATCCTTTCATTCCCGAGCATGGTAGCGTAGGTGCCAGTGGCGACCTTGTACAACTTGCTCATATGGCTCTCGCCCTCATTGGCGAAGGCGACGTCTTCTATCACGGGAAAAAACGTCCTACCAGTGAAGTTCTCGAAGAGCTGGGACTGCAACCCTTCAAAATGCACATCCGTGAGGGTCTGTCAGTATCGAACGGTACGTCGGTAATGACGGGAATAGGCATTGTAAATCTTATATATGCCAAGAAATTACTTCATTGGGCTACGGTTGCAGCCGTGTTGATGAACGAAATAGCCTCATCGTATGACGATTTTCAATCGGAAGAGCTCAATGCCACCAAGCTACACCGTGGCCAACGCACAGTAGCTGCCGCCATGCGTAACATCAGCCACAACAGCCACTGCCTGCGTAACCGTCAGGCCGAGCTGTATGATCAACGTCACGAAGAGAAAATCTTTGAACACAAGGTACAACCTTACTACTCGCTGCGCTGCGTACCGCAAGTGTTAGGGCCGGTGTTCGATACTCTTGCCAACTGTGAGCAGGTTCTCATCGACGAAGTAAACTCGGCTTGTGACAATCCCATTGTCGATGCTGATAACAATACAGTATATCATGGTGGAAATTTCCATGGCGACTACGTATCTTTTGAGATGGACAAACTCAAGATTGCCATTACAAAACTCACCATGCTGTGCGAGAGACAAGCCAACTATCTTTTCCACGACCGCATCAACGGTATACTGCCACCCTTTGTCAACATGGGCACACTGGGTCTCAACTACGGATTGCAAGCTTCGCAATTCCTTGCCACATCGACCACAGCCGAGTGCCAGACTCTGGCAAACCCCATGTATGTACACAGCATACCCAACAATAACGACAACCAGGATATAGTAAGCATGGGTACCAACTCGGCTTTGATAGCTCGTCGTGTCATAGACAATAGTTTCCAAGTCCTTTCAGTCCTATACATGGGTAT
Organism: uncultured Porphyromonadaceae bacterium; assembly: GCA_900538705.1. GTDB lineage: Bacteria > Bacteroidota > Bacteroidia > Bacteroidales > Barnesiellaceae_A > Barnesiella_A. Next base: position 656,434 of record UPZG01000001.1, on the reverse strand, counting down.
GGCACAGGCTGTAGACTGCCTCGACATAGCCGACCAGCTCTCGCCCGTCACCCGACGTGTATATGACGAAGTACGCAACATATTTCCGGCCTTCAAAGAAGACAGCGTATTATACCCCGCTGTAGCGCGCGTCATTGAATACCTGAAAGGAATAGACCTCAAAGACCTTGCTCTATGAAATATGCGCTTATCACCGGAGCCGCACGCGGCATAGGACGTGCCATTGCCATCAGACTGGCACACGATGGTTACTTCGTCATCATCAACTACCGCAGCAACGACACCGAGGCACAGGCCACACTACAAGCTGTACGTGACACAGGCAGTGATGGATATCTGCTGCGTTGCGATGTTTCCGACCGGGAGGCCTTAGCAGCAAGTATTGCAGCCTGGCAACAAGCACATCCCGACGAATACATAGAAGTTCTCGTCAACAACGCAGGCATACGTCGCGACAATTTGCTCATGTGGATGACTCATGACGAATGGAGCAGTGTACTCAATACTACAACCGAGGGTTTTTTCACAGCCACACAAGCCGTACTCAAAGGCATGCTTACACACAAGCACGGTCGTATAGTCAACATTGTCTCCCTTTCGGGAATCAAAGGACTTCCGGGACAAACCAACTACTCGGCTGCCAAAGGTGCAATTATTGCCGCAACAAAGGCTCTTGCACAAGAGGTAGGTAAAAAGCAGGTCACAGTCAATGCCATTGCTCCAGGATTTATCGCCACTGACATGACAGCCGACTTAGATGAGAAAGAGTTGAAGAAAAATATTCCCATAGGACGTTTCGGCCGACCCGAAGAGGTTGCCGACCTTGCAGCATTCCTTATCTCAGATGCTGCAGCATACATTACGGGAGAAGTTATCTCCATCAACGGCGGACTCTATACATAAATCTGCCCACACGTTAACGAGAGAGAGAAAGAGAGAGAATGAAAAAAAGAGTTGTTATAACAGGCATGGGTATCTACTCGTGCATAGGAACAAATAAAGCGGAAGTAAAAGAGTCGCTCTTCAACTGTCGCTCGGGTATCGGTATCGATTCCCGCCGCACTGAGATGGGCTTCTCTTCACCACTCACCGGCATAGTACCACGCCCCAACCTGAAAGACCTTTTAGACCGCCGCAAACGGCATTATCTTGCCGAAGAAGGCGAATATGCTTATATGGCAACCGTCGAGGCATTGCAAGAGGCCGGAATCGACGATGATTTCTTGAAGAACAACGAAGTAGGTATCCTCTATGGCAACGACAGCAGTGCAGCTGCCGTAATAGAAGGTGTCGATATCATGAGAGAGAAGCACAATACGGCATTGGTAGGGTCGAGTGCAATATTCAAAGCGATGAACTCAACCATCACCATGACGCTCTCTACTATCTTCAAGCTGCGCGGTATCAACCTCACTATATCGGGTGCATGTGCAAGCGGCTCACACGCCATAGGATTAGGATATTTACTTATACGTGACGGGCTGCAAGAGTACATCATATGCGGCGGTGCACAAGAGGTAAATCCCTATGCAGTAGGAGCGTTCGACGGCTTGGGAGCGTTCTCGAAACGGATAGACAATCCTACAGCCGCCTCTCGTCCTTTCGACAAGGAACGCGACGGGCTTGTACCCAGTGGAGGTGGAGCTACAGTATTTATAGAAAGTTATGACTCGGCCATAGCACGCGGAGCACATATCATAGCCGAGATAGAGGGTTATGGATTCTCCTCAAACGGTAATCACATATCAGTACCCAATATCGAGGGCCCAGCCCGCTCACTACGCATGGCGCTGAACGATGCCGGACTACAACCCGCCGATATTCCTTATATCAATGCACACGCTACTTCCACGCCCGTAGGCGACGAAAACGAAGCTCGTGCTATTACCGAAGTTTTCGGAGAGACAAGGCCTTATGTCACTTCAACCAAAGGACAAACAGGACACGAAATGTGGATGGCAGGCACCAGTGAAGTGATATACTCACTTCTAATGATGAATAATCACTTTATTGCCCCTAACCTCAACTATACCGAGGGCGATGAAGCGACATCGCTACTAAACATACCCACTCAAAGAATAGAGATGGAGTACGACCGTTTCTTGTCGAACTCGTTTGGATTTGGAGGCACCAACTCGTCGCTCATTATCGGCAAACTTAAACAATAACAATAAAATAATAAATCTACCAACAAATACATTCATGACAAAAGAAGAGACGATAGAACAAATAAGAACTGTATTGGCTGACGAATTTGAAGTTGATATAGACCAAATTCAACCCGATGCGCCCTTGATGGAGACCCTCGAGCTCGACAGCCTCGATATGGTAGACATCGTTGTACTCATAGAGAAAAACTTTGGTTTTACCGTAACCGGACAAGACTTCGTAGGTGTAAAGACCTTCGGAGACTTTTACAACATGATACTCTCCCGCCAAGGAGGAGCGGCTTGACACGCCATGCCTCGATGGAAAGGTAAGACGCGTGGCAACCGATGGGGATACCTCTTCTTTATAGGCCTCATCAAGCATGTGGGCATAGGGGCTGCGTATGCTTTTCTCTATTTTGTAGCAGGTTATTTCATCCTTTTTGCACGCAAGCCAGCTGCCGCCATCATATCCTACGCTCGCAAAGGGCTGGGTTATGATGCAGTTCAAGCATGGAAACTCATGTGCCACAACTTTTACCGTATGGGGCAAATCTTGATAGATAAAGTGGCTATCCTCAACGGTATGTCGGCACAATATAAATTCCAGTTTGAGAATTACGAACCATTTTTACAAGTACTCAACGGGAAAAACGGAGCGGTATTAATAGGAGCTCATGTAGGCAATTGGGAGACGGGGGCTCCTTTCTTTGGAGAATACGGAAAGAAAATGCACATCGTATTGTATGATGCCGAATATCAAGCCATCAAGAAATTGATGGAAGAGAACAAAAGCATTACATGCGAATACGAGATAATTCCCGTCAATCACGATTCCTTGTCGCACGTATTTCTCATCAACGACGCTTTACAACGACACGAATATGTGTGTTTTCAAGGCGACCGGTATGTCAACGAAGAAAAACTACTCTATGCCAACTTCCTGGGCAAAAAAGCTCCCTTTCCTGCGGGACCTTTCATCATCGCATCCCGCATGAAAGTACCGGTAGTTTTCTACTTTGCCATGAGAGAGACAGGCCGGCAATATCGTTTCTGTTTCACTATTATAGAACCACGCCCTTACAAGCGGAGCGAACACAGTGAGCAAATATTGCTCGATGCCTATGTAAAAGAGTTGGAGAAGATAGTGAAAAAATATCCCGAACAATGGTTTAATTATTACGATTTTTGGGCGACGCCAACCGCCAACGACGGAGCACAAAAGAAAAAAACAGAGAAGTATGAAAATGTTTCAACCCCTTAAAGAGCGATATTCCCGAGAGCATCTTAGTGCGCAAGAGGCACAACGAGCCGCCGAAGAGATAGCTTTTGCTCCGGTAGTGTTTCAAGTATCGAGACTGATGATAAAATTCGGTATTTTAGACCTGCTGCGCAACCACCGTAACGGTATGACCATGGCAGAAATAATCGATGCCACACATCTCTCGCGTTACGCTGTACAAGTGCTTTTAGAGTCCTCGCTCACCATTGGTACGGTTCTTTTCCATGACGAACGATGGCACTTGTCAAAGACAGGCTGGTTCCTGCTTACCGACAAAATGACACGTGTAAACATGGACTTCAACCACGATGTCAATTATATGGGGCTCTATTACCTCGAAGAATCACTTCTCCACGGCAAATGCGAAGGTCTGAAGGTTTTTGGCGATTGGGACACCATCTATGAAGGTCTGTCGCAACTTCCAGCACAAGCACAACGCAGCTGGTTTGGATTTGACCACTTCTATTCCGACTGCTCTTTCCCTCAAGCTTTACAAATCGTCTTTTCCAACCATCCTCGCACGCTACTCGATGTCGGTGGTAATACAGGTCGTTGGGCTCAACAATGTGTTGCTTACGACCCTGAAGTAGAAGTTACCATCGTAGACCTTCCACAACAGTTAGAGCTGATGCACAAAGCTGTCGATGGTTCTGTAGGATGCGACCGCATACATGGCTATGGGACCAACCTGCTCGACCCAGAAGCTGCTTTTCCTACCAACTTCGATGCTATATGGATGAGCCAATTTCTCGATTGCTTCTCGGAGGAAGAAGTTACAAGTATCCTCCAAAGAGCTGCCGTAGCAATGGGCGACCACACCCGTCTCTATATCATGGAGACGTTTTGGGATAGACAACACTTCGAGACAGCAGCTTACTGCCTTACCCAAACCAGTATCTATTTCACCGCTCTCGCCAACGGCAACAGCAAGATGTACCACAGCGACGATATGGCCCGCTGCATAGAGCTGGCAGGTTTGGAAATAGAACAAATATACGACGGACTGGGCATGGGGCACAGCATCATGCAATGTAAACGTATTAAATAGAGGGGAAATATACATGCCTACACGCTACGACATATTGCAACTCATTCCGCAACGCCCACCCATAGTAATGGTAAGCTCTTTCGATGGCTTCGACGGAAAAATATCGCTTACAACATTGGCCATATCGCCCGATAATATCTTCGTTGCCGACGGAAAATTGCAAGAAAGCGGCATAATAGAACACATCGCCCAAAGCGCAGCAGCACGTAGCGGTTACGAAAGTTTATTGCAGAACAAGAATGTATCCCTCGGTTATATAGGAGCGGTAGAAAAGTTGCAACTGTATGCACTTCCGTCGGTGGGTGAAAGACTCACGACCCGTATCGAAGTATTACAGGAGGTTTTCGGCATCACACTCGTCGAAGCAGAGACTCTCTCAGGTGACCAACCGATATGCCGATGTCGCATGAAAATTTTTATCGAAAGCAACCATGAGAAAGAAGCATAACGAACGACAGGCAGCCCTCACAAATCGCACTCGTATAAGAGTACGGTTTAGCGAAGTAGATGCCATGCAGGTTGTATGGCATGGCGAGTATGTACGCTACTTCGAGGACGGCAGGCAAGCCTTTGGCCGAGAATACGGCTTTGATTACAACGACTTTTTCGATAACGGTTTCACGACTCCCATCGTAGAACTCAACGTCCAGTATAAACGTCCGCTTACATTCGGAGAAGAAGCAATCGTAGAGACTCGCTACATTGCCACAGAAGCGGCTAAAATTGTATTTGACTATACTGTGTATAGGGCTGCCGATATGAGTATCGCCGCTACTGGCAGCAGTGTACAGGTTTTTATTAATCGCGACAGGAACGAATTGGAGTTGAATACGCCCCTTTTCTACCGCCGCTGGAAAGAAAAATGGGGCATCTTATGAGAGTTTTCATTACAAGCGACAACATCATCAGTGCGTTAGGATTTACCACTGCCGAAAATATTGAAGCAATAACCGCTTATCGCAGTGGCATCACACTCACAGCCAACTCGCACATATCGGCAACTCCCGTCATGGCTGCTACCATAGAGCGTACGGTCTTGGAGAAACGCTTCAAAGCACTTTCCGATAAAGACTACTACTCACCGGCCGAGCAACTATTGATACTCTCTATCACCGACACTCTGCAACAACAACACCTCTCTCAGCCCGAAAGCGGAACAGCGCTCATACTCTCTACCACAAAAGGCAATGTTGCGGCTCTCGGCCACCGTAGCAACATTCCCGACGAGGCATTTCTATCGCACACGTCACGACGTGTAGCCGACTACTTCGGCATAGACTCAAAAGATACATTTCTTATTTCAAACGCCTGCATATCAGGAATCTCCGCCATTATCATGGCCGCACGTCTCATTGACGAAGGTCAGTATAGCAAAGCTATTGTTGCCGGCTGCGACGTACTGTCGCCCTTTATCACGAGCGGATTTCTCTCGTTCAAGTCTGTAAGCCCGCAACTTTGCCGTCCTTATGATGCAGCCCGCAACGGGCTCAACCTGGGTGAGGCCTGTGGCAGTCTGCTGCTTTCCGGCGAATACACACCGGGATGTATTGCCATCACAGGAGGCAGTATCTCTAATGATGCCAATCACATATCGGGGCCCTCGCGTACGGGTGACGGACTCTTCTATGCCATACAACATGCTATGAACGAGGCTGGTATTACGACCGAACAAGTAGACTTTGTCAACGCACATGGCACTGCCACAGCATACAATGACGAGATGGAGTCGAAAGCCATACATTGGGCCGGTCTGCAACAAGTACCTGTCAATAGCCTGAAGCCGTACTTCGGACACACTCTCGGAGCATCGGGCGTCATAGAGAGTATCGTTTGTGCCCACGCCATGCAACAAAATATGATACCGGCAACACTTCATTTTGAGCAGCTGGGTGTACCATGCCCTATCGTGGTTGAAGCTACGCATCGCACCGGTGTACGCACAGATGTATGCGTCAAAACGGCATCGGGATTCGGCGGATGCAATGCGGCTATCGTACTGCAAAAAAATGCCTTGGAGGAGAAGCCTCATCCACAGCTTTTGCCAATACATACCATAGCACACTGCCGCATTGCCGACGGTCAAATAGAGCTCGACGGCCAAAATCTATTCAGTTGCACACCCGATACACCCTTTGCCTCCTTCATTCGTGAGGCATATAAAGCTATCGACGGTAAAAATATGAAATTTTACAAAATGTCAGACCTTTGCAAAACAGCATATATCGCCGCCGAAGTTTTATTACAAAAAACACCTACCTTTGTGCCGACAGAGGTTGGTATCATCCTTGCCAACCGCTCGGCATCGTTAGATACCGACCGTCACCATCAGGATATAATAGATAGTGAGGGTGAGGCGGCTGCCGCTCCTGCTGTTTTTGTCTATACCTTACCCAATGTTGCAGCCGGAGAGGTGTGTATCAGACATAAAATACAGGGCGAAAACACATTTTTTATAGACGACTCGTACCAACCCGAACGATTGATACGCTATGCCCGCTCGGCCATGAGCCGCGACGGCCTGCAATATTGCATCGTAGGCTGGTGCGACTTTCTGCAAGGCCAATACCTTGCCGACTTGAACCTTTTTACAACAAAATAACAATGGAAGAACTCGTAAAAGAACTGAAACAGCAGTTGATTGATGAACTCAATCTTGAAGAGATGACCCCCGATGATATCGATACCGAAGCTCCTCTCTTCGGCGATGAAGGCTTGGGACTCGACTCTATAGATGCCCTTGAGATTATCCTTATTCTCGAACGTAACTACGGCATCAAAATAGAGAACCCCGCCGAAGGAAAAGATATTTTCTATTCTGTGGGTACGCTGGCACGCTACATAGAGAGCCATCGTGCATAATCCTTATACCTGAGCCATGACTATATACGTTACAGGCTTAGGCGCCGTATCGGCCATAGGATGCGGTGTAGAAGAGAACATCGACGCACTACGCCATTACCGACACGGCTTGGGAAAGGTTTCATTATTTGAGACCTCACTTGATGTACCCGTAGGTGAAGTAAAACTCGATAACGAGACTTTGGCAGAAACATTGTCGTTAAACAGGCATTTCCCCTACTCACGTACCTTCCTTTTAGGACTGCTTGCAGCCCGCGAAGCATGCAGCGATGCCGGCATAGAGACCGGGATGAAACGTACAGGATTCATTTCAGGAACCTCCGTAGGCGGTATGGACCGCAGTGAAGTTTTCTACGAAAGTTTCCGCAATGACCCCGAGCAAGGCGATATACGTCTCACTGCCTCGCACGACTGTGCCGATAGTACCTTGCGAATGGCTAAACTACTGGGTATCACAGGGTTCACTACGACCATAAGCACTGCTTGCTCGTCGGCTGCCAACGCTATACTACTGGGGGCACGACTCATCAACAGTGGCCGACTCGACACAGTAATTGCCGGCGGTACCGATGCACTGTGCCGCTTCACCCTCAACGGGTTCAACTCGCTGAAGATTCTCGATAAAGAGTTGTGCCGCCCCTACGACAACAGTCGTGCCGGACTAAACCTCGGTGAAGGAGCCGGATATATCGTTCTACAAAACGAAAAAGCCATGCGGCGTCAGCCTTATTGCCGTCTCACCGGTTATGCCAATACCAATGATGCTTTCCATCAAACGGGCTCATCGCCCGAGGGGAACGGAGCCTTCCGCGCCATGAATGAAGCCATAACAATGGCTGGCATAACCCCCGACGAGGTATCATATATCAACGTACACGGCACAGGCACTCCTCTCAACGACTTATCGGAGAGCCGCGCCATGCTGCGCCTCTTCAAGAATCATGTACCGTCCTTCGCTTCTGTCAAAGGATATATTGGGCACGCATTAGGAGGCTCGGAAGGCATAGAAGCCGTATATTCGGCCTTGTGCGTCGCGCGGGGAATTGTCCTACCCAATCTGCGATTTACCACACCGATAGAAGAGACCATGCTCACACCGGTCGTACGTTATAGTGAAGGTAACCCTATACGCCACGTGCTGAGCAATGCATTTGGATTTGGAGGAAACGAAACCTCTCTTTTATTCTCCCAACCATGAGCGCAACCTATTACATAAAACGCCACGCAGCCATTATGCCCAACGGCGATACCGGGGAAAAGTTCTACCTGACAGCAACCGAACCTGATTACAAAAGCCTCATTGACAACCCTGGGCTTCGCCGCCGCATGAGTCGTATTATCAAGATGGGCGTTGCAGCTGCTCAAATGTGCCTAAAGGAGGATACTCTCCCCGAAGCTATTGTCACAGCCACCGGTCTCGGTTGCGTAGGTGATACTGAAAAGTTTGCCTCACAAATACTTTCACTAGGCGAAAACTTGCTCAATCCCTCGACATTCATACAGTCTACATTCAACACTATAGGCGCACAAATAGCTCTATTGCACAAGATAGAGGCCTACAACATGACCTACGTACACCGCTCGCTCAGCTTCGAGAGCGCTCTGCTCGACACTTTGCTACTCATCGACGAAGGCCGCCACAATATCCTTGTCGGTGCCATAGACGAAATGTACGAAACACCATACACCATAGAGCGCCGCATGGGCTTACTACGAAATATTACGGCTGGCGAAGGTGCCCATTTCTTCTTGCTCGACAGCAAGTCGCAAGATGCTTGCGCCAAGCTGCTTGCTCTTGAGACAAGCCGCGATTCTACCTCGGCCTACTGCTTTTTAGAGACACTGCTACAAAACAACGGGTTACGAGCTACAGATATAGACTTGTGGCTTACCGGCGAAAATGGTAACGCACTGCACGACAAATCATTTACTCAGCTCGCCCCCCTTGTTGCTCCGACCAGCCAACGTCTCCTATATAAAAAGATATGCGGTGAATATCCTACTGCTTCGGCAGCTGCACTCAGTATGGCAACCGACAAAATAGCTGCCGGGGAAACCCGCTATGCACTTATTTATAACCATTCACAAGAATATCACAGCGCCATGCTGTGCAGCTGCCTATGACAATAGTTGCCATCATACTGACAGTAGCTGCCATCGCCCTTATAACAGCTGCGGTATATGCCTCGGCAGCGATAGGTTCGGGTGTCTATGTAAAAGCCTTGTGCCGGGCTGCCACCGATGAGAAAGTGGTTGCCCTCACATTCGACGATGCACCCGACCCCATACAAACTCCCAAGGTTCTGGAAGTATTGCGGCAACATCACGTACATGCCACCTTCTTCTGTATAGGAAACCGGGCAGAAGCATATCCCGACATAGTGCGACAGATTACAGCCGATGGTCATCTCATAGGCAACCACAGTTACAGCCACAGCAATTGCTTTCCCCTCTTTTCGCGCCGCAAAATGCAGCTCGATTTGGAACGATGCGATACCGCTTTGGCGCAATGCACTCCTACGGGCAATGACATGAAACTCTTCCGCCCACCTTTTGGAGTGACCAATCCTACAGTAGCCTCGGCAGTAAAATCGCTTGGCTATACTGTCATCGGATGGAATATACGGTCATTCGACACGGCACGCTCTACAGAATCGGCCTTCTACAGCATCTGCCGCCGCATGCGCCCCGGCAGCATAGTGTTGCTGCACGACCGCTTGCCCGATAGTCACATACTTCTCGAACGCCTGCTCAAATACCTGCACGATAACGATTATCGCATAGAAAGAGTAGACCAAATGTTGAAACTTACCCCCAAACCACAAACAAACCACAGACAATGAAAAAAATAATTACACATACTCTGCTATCTATATGCTTTCTGCTCCTTGCTGAAGGCTTTGCATACGCTGCGCAACCCCTTACCAACCTTGAGGAATTGAATCGCCGTCTGCGTGAAACAGCCGGTAAAATAACCTCGATAGAGAGCGAATTTATACAAACCAAACACATCGATATTTTCAACGAAGATATTGAGTCGCGCGGTACCTTCCTTTACTGCAACGGCAAGCAAATATGTCTTGACTACCATCAACCTATAGCCTATCGCATCGTCATCAACGGAAACCGGCTCATGACGGTTGCCAATGGTCAAAAAAATATTGTCAACCTTGGCTCTAATGCCATGATGAACGAGATGCAAAAGCTCATCGGTGCATGTATGGCCGGTAACCTACAAGTATTACAAAGTGACTTCGACCTCACCTATGAAAGTGATGCACAACACTACTACATCACAGCCCAACCCCACGACAAAGGTATTGCCGACTACATTGCCAAGATAGGTTTAACGATTGACAAAAAGGATATGTCGGTGACCGAACTCGTCTTCCACGAAAACGAAAACGACTATACCCGCTATCGCTTCACCAACAAGCGTTTCAACCAACTCGATGCCCATGACTCGCGTTTTTCCATACAATAGCCTAACAGGAATCCTTCTTGTGGTAGTGCTCATGGCTGCGTGCTCGCGACAAGCATCGCTCGATGCACCGGTACGACCGGCCATCTATGCCGTGAGCGATACAACCACGCGCTACGACATAACGTTTACCTTGGGTAAAGTACAACAAAACGGTATGCTTATAACGCGACTACACAATGACGAAGCTCGTCTTGTGTGTGCAAGTCCCTTTGGCCTAACTCTTTTTGATATTACTTTGCGTAACAACGATTATATTCTCAACCACTGTATAGAACCGCTGCGTAACGAAAGAATATGGAGTGTGCTTGCCGATGATTTCAGGAGCATATTTCTTACTACACAAGGTTCTCGCACGTACGACAACAACGGCCAAGAGCTACGACGCACAGGGAGCGGACTGACGCGTGGCACCATCCGTTACGATGCCGACAGCCACACTACGCAGATTGCACACAAATGGCTGAAGCTGCATATAGCCATTACTCCCCAAAATCTATCTATCCAAGACAACCATGCTACTCACTGATTTTTATACCATAACAGATTTACACGAAACCGCACCGGGAGCATATACGGCAACAATCACCCTCAATGCGACCCATCCTCTCTACGCCGGTCACTTTCCGGGCAACCCCATCGTGCCGGGCGTATGTACCCTGCAAATTATCAAAGAGTGCTGCGAGCAAGTTCTTGGGCTCCAGTTAATGATAACCCGCATAGCATCTTGTAAATTCACCAACATGATACGCCCGGGCATCAACAACATATTGGAGATAACATTAGCTCTTACAACCGATACCGGAAACAACTATAATTGCCGCGCCGAAGTACGAGACACCACCACAACCTACTTGAAATTGAAAGCATCTTATATCGCTGTATGAACGAGACCTACCCCGACATCATTTTAAAAGCTCAATCGCTTGGGATTGCAGTTGTCATACCCACATACAACAACGGTAAGACGCTCGAAGCTGTTATTACAGGCGTGCAGGCCTACTGCCGCGATATTTTCGTAGTCAACGATGGGAGTACCGACGATACGGCCAACATATTGCAAGGTATACCTAACCTTCGTGTCATCACCCATATTGAGAACGAAGGCAAAGGTGCAGGATTGCGCGACGGATTGTTGGCAGCCCGCGAAGCCGGATTCCGATATGCGATAACCATTGATTCCGATGGGCAACATTATCCCGACGACATCCCGAACTTTATTGCCGAAATAGAGACAACCCCCGATACCCTTCTCGTAGGGGCGCGTAATCTCAACGCCGAAAATATGCCAGGGAAAAATACCTTTGCCAACAAATTTTCCAATTTTTGGTTCAGATTAGAAACCGGCATAAAGCTTCACGATACCCAATCGGGGTATCGGCTGTATCCATTAGCGACGTTAGGTTCGATGAAATGCTTCACTGCTCGTTACGAATTTGAGCTTGAAGCTCTCGTTGCCGCAGCATGGAACGGCGTACCTGTGCGCGACATTGCCATTCGGGTATATTATCCACCCGAAGAAGAACGCGTGTCACACTTCAACCCACTGCGAGACTTTACACGCATCAGCCTTGTCAATACCGTATTGGTTCCCATAGCCGCTCTCTATATATGGCCCCGTAACCTGCTACGCAAGTTATCGTGGAAAAACATAAAGAAATATGTCGACGACGTACTACACAACAACGTCAGTACCCGCGAGTTTGTCCTCTCGGTAATGCTTGGCATCTTCATGGGCATTGTACCGATATGGGGATACCAGATTGTGTGCGCCATATTTCTGGCACACCTTTTCAAGCTCAACAAGGTTATCACGGTACTCTTCTCCAACATAAGCATCCCTCCCATGATACCATTTATCCTCTTTGGCAGTTATGCTACAGGATGCCTTGTGCTGGGCGATGAAATACTATTTCACTACAATAGCCTTACGTTGAAGAATATCACTCAAGTACTGACACAATATTTGGTAGGAAGCATTATCTTTGCAATTGTATGCAGCCTCATTGCCGGGGCATTGACATATTGTATCATACGATTTGCAAGTCGGTCTAAGAAACCGAAATAACTATACGACTCCGATGGTAAGATTTTTCATCACACTATATCACTTTCTAAACCGTCATAAATTCCTATTATACGCCTCGCTACTCGTATGGGTAGGTCTCATGACATACTGCGCTACGCAGGTAAAATTTGAAGAGAACATTACCTCTATATTCCCACGCAAAGGAGAAAATGACTATACCGCCCGTGTTTTTGACAACCTCAAAATCAAGGACAAAATCATCATAATGTTTTCTGCTCGCGATACTGCTGCCACTCAAACCCGACAGCTCACCGCCTGCGCTGATGCCTATAACCAAGCCCTTACAGAAACAGACGGCGGCAACTACATAGCCTCTACCATGAATACCGTAGATGGCAAAACCGTGAGTGAAGCCAGCCGCTTTATACGACAATACCTGCCATTATTCGTCACGCCGGCCGACTATGCCCGCTTCGATACCATTACTACTCCCGAAGGTGTTGCCGCTGCCATGTCACGCAGCTACATGCAACTATTATCGCCCATAGGGAGTGCTATCAAAGAGAATATCACAACCGACCCCATAGGGCTTTCGAGCTACTCCATGAGCATCTTGCGCGACCTGCAAGGCGACGCATCATATGGAATAACAGACGGGCATATCTTTTCGGCCGACGGTTCTACGCTGTTGCTCTTCGTATCACCACGCTTCGGTTCGGGAGATACCGGTAAAAATGAAATTCTTATTCGAGAGATAGAGACAATACGCGACAGCTTGTCGGTTCTCTATCCCGACGTCGACATCGAATATTTCGGTGGGCCATCGGTTGCCGTATACAACGCCCGCCAGGTAAAGCGCGACACCCTCCTCACTCTGTCGATAGCACTACTGATTATTGTACTTTTCATCCTTGCCGTTTTCAAGCGCAAGGTATCTATTCTGCTCATGCTACCCACTGTAGGATTTGGTGCACTTTTTGCTCTTACGGTCATATACCTCGTACAAGGGAGCGTCTCGTCCATCGCCATAGGGGTAGGCTCGGTCATTCTTGGCATCTCGCTTAGCTATTCGATACACATGCTGGCACACCAGAACCATGTCAAGAGCGTAGAGCAACTTATCGAGGAACTTACGCTGCCGCTCACCATAGGCAGCTTTACTACGATAGGAGCATTCTTTGCTCTCATCTTCACCTCGTCCGAGTTGCTGCACGACCTGGGGCTCTTCGCCTCTATGACGCTGGTGGGCACGACTCTCTTTTGCCTCATCTATCTGCCACACTTCTTGCGCGGCGATGCCGAGATAAAACAAAATGCGCTACTGCGATGGATTGAACGTATCAATGCCTATCCATACGACCGCAATAAATACATTGTGGCCGGTATTATACTACTGGCCATTGTATGCTCATTCTTTGCACAACGCGTCACATTCGACAGCGACATGATGGCATTGAGCTTCGAACCTAAGCACCTGAAGGAAAGCGAAGAACGGATTAACGGGATGACCGACCCAGACCGACAAACTATTCTATTTGTAAGCGTAGGTAAAGACTTCAACGAAGCAGCAGCTACATATGCCCACACCAATAATAAATTGCGCGAGTTGCAAGCCGATTCGATGATATGGCAAGTCGCCTCGGCCGAACGACTTTTCATTCCCGATTCGGTACAACAAATACGTCTGCAAATGTGGAACAGATACTGGACTCCCGAACGGAAAGCCAACCTCATAGAAAACGTGGAACAAGAAGCCGCACACCTCGGCTTCAAGGATGGAGCATTCAATCACTTCATCGACTGGCTCAATAGTGATTTCACAACATGTCCCTACGACTCAACCCAATGGGAGGCATTCTCGCCCTTTGCGCAATGGTACGATAAGGCTCCAGGAATGGTTATGCTTCTCTCCCAAGTAAACATACCTGCCCATAACAAAGAGGCCGTATATGCCCATTTTGCCCACGATGAAAACATTGTAATATTCGACCGCGCCTATTTCACCAACCGTTGGGTCGACACAGTCAACGACGACTTTAATTACATTCTTTTCGTATCGTCGGCTCTCATATTCATAGCCTTGCTCATCTCATACGGGCGCATAGAGCTAACACTCATCAGCTTCCTGCCCATGTGTATCAGCTGGATTATTATCGTAGGAATAATGGGATTGCTCGATATACGCTTTAATATCGTCAACATCATACTCTCGACATTTATCTTTGGTATAGGCGACGATTTCAGCATCTTCATTATGGACGGGTTGCAAAATCGCTACATGCGAGGCAATAAGCTCCTCAATTCGCACAAGACCGCCATATTCTTCTCAGCATTTACCACGGTGGTGGGTATGGGAGCCATGGTCTTTGCCCAGCATCCCGCCTTGCAGTCGCTCTCGCTCGTCTCCATCATAGGCATGTTTGCCGTAGTACTTGTGGCTTACACCATAGAACCTGTTATATTCAACCTGTTCATCGGTAACCCGGCGGCCAAACATCTGCCTCCTTATACTCTATGGAGTATTATAGGCACGGCATTCTTCTTCATTGAATTTTTCATAGGGTGTCTTTTACTCACACTGTTACTACTCATTATGTTGCCTCTACCCATTGCAAGGCGACATAAACAGTACGCCTTGTCGTGGTGCGCACACAAGCTGTGCCGAGGCATCGTTTACAGCTATGCCGGCAAAAAGATATATGAAGGAATAGACGAGCACACCTTTGACCGGCCGGCCGTTATCATAGCCAACCACGCTTCGTTTATCGATATTCTGTTAATGTTTGCTCTCACTCCGCGCATCGTCATGGTGACAAACAAATGGGTCTATCATTCGCCGGTTTTCGGTCACATCATACGTTACCTTGACTTTCACTACACAGGTGACGGTTACGATACAGGGACAAGCCACCTACAACAGAAAATAGACCAAGGATTCTCGATTGTTGTATTTCCCGAAGGTACCCGCTCGCTCGATGGACAGATACATCGGTTTCACAAAGGGGCATTCTATCTGGCCGAACAACTACACACAGACATACTGCCCTTGCTCTTCTACGGGCCCGACAAAGCCTTACCCAAGCGACAATCGTTTCACCTGCATTGTACAACGCTGGTGATGAAAGCCCTGCCTCGTATTACACCCGACAATACCTCTTTCGGCTCCGATTATCGTGAACGGGCCAAACAAATAGCCTCGTATTGCCGCGAACAATATGCCGAGTTATGTAACCGTTACAACACCCCCGACAATCCCTATTTCTACAACCGATTGGTTCGCAACTTTATATACAAAGGTCCTGTCTTAGAATGGTATACCCGCATCAAGGTCAAGATGGAAGATAATTACCGTCTCTTCGACCAACTCATTCCTCGCAATGCCCATGTGACCGACATAGGATGCGGATATGGTTATCTCGACTACATGCTTGCCATGTACGCTCCTGACCGAAAAATATTGGGTATCGACTACGATGCCGACAAAATAGCCGTTGCCGATAACGGATTTGCCCGTCCTAAATCGCTGCAATTTGTCTGTGCCGACTCACTGCGTTATGATATTCCATACAGCGACGTCTTTGTACTCAATGACATGTTACACTATCTTGCCCGCGACGAGCAACGCCAACTCTTGCTACGCTGTGCTGCCAAGCTCAACGAAGGTGGCACCATCATCGTACGTGACGGCAATGCCTCTGACAATAAACATGGTGTAACACGACTCACCGAGCTTTTCTCCACACGCATCCTGCACTTCAACAAAACGGTGCAATCACTACAGTTCATCTCTGTCGACGACATGCACGCCATAGCCCACGAATGCGGCATGAAGATGACTTTACATAAAAACGACCGCTACACGTCAAACACTATTTATATTTTAAGGAAATGAGCCGGTACGATATGGTCATAGCTGGAGGCGGTCTCGCAGGTCTTGAATGTGCTGCCATACTTGCCAAAGAGGGAATGCATGTATGCGTATTGGAAAAAAATCCACTGATAGGCGGTTGTTTCCAATCATTTACACGTTACGGCCGGCTGTTAGACACCGGCATACACTATGTAGGTAGCATGGACGAAGGGCAACTGCTATATACAATTTTCAAATATTTGGGTATCAACGATAAGCTTCAGCTACAACGTCTCGATGAAGAGGGATTTGACCGCATCTATCTCGATGGTAAAGAGTACCGCTACGCCATGGGATACGAACGCTTTGTTGAGACATTGGCGCAAGATTTTCCACACGAACGTACAGCCTTGCGACACTACGTTGCACAACTGCAAGAGATAGGCAACACATCTAGTGTAGAGTTGCTGCGCCAGGGTGTATTCTCGAACGGTGGATATAAATATTTTTCACACTCGGCATCGGCATTTATTGAAGAGTGTACCCAAGATACCACCCTGCGCCGGGTTCTGGCCGGAACGGTACAACTATACGGAGGCATTAGCGACCGCTCACCCCTCTACTGTCACGGCATGATAAACAACTCGTACATTTCGGGAGCATACCGTTTTGTAGGAGGTTCGGCACAAGTGACCGACGCACTGGCCGATGTAATACGCAATTACGGCGGCGAGGTACGCAACAACAGTCGCATTACTCGTTTTGTGATTGACGGAGCTCGTGTAAAAGCGGTATATGTCAACAATGAAGAGTATATCGAGGCCGACCGCTTTATCTCTACCATTCATCCACAAACGACCCTTACCCTGCTCGATGATACACCTGCCATAAAAAAAGCATACAAACGTCGCATCGCCTCCATGCCCAACACATATGGTATCTTCACCATATACCTGCTCACCAAACCAGGCACCGTACCATACGACAACTTCAACCGCTTCTTGCATACTCGCAACGATGTGTGGTACGACGTACATAACGGCATGCAGAGTTGTCTTATATCGCAACAAGCCGTATCGCCGGATAACGGTTATGCCGATGTTGTAACGATACTTACCCCTACTCCCTTCGATGAAGTAAAAGCGTGGGAAAAGACTTTTGTAGAACACCGTGGCGATAGCTATCTGGCATACAAAGAGCAAAAGACACAACACATTCTCGATTATATACGCCGCTATGGCCTCAACTATGACGGATGTATTGACCATATAGTAACCTCATCGCCCCTCACCTACCGCGATTATACCGCCACGACACAGGGCGCAGCTTATGGTTTCGAAAAGAACTATAAAAGCCCTCATCTCTGCGTTTTATCGTCGCGTACCCACCTGCCCAACTTTTATTTTGCAGGACAAAATCTCAACGTACACGGAGCATTGGGAGTAAGTCTCACCTCGCTGCTCACATGTGCCGAATTTTTAGGACAAGAATATTTAGCTAAAAAAGTAGGATATGCGTAAGTTTCTCAAAATTATTGCTATCATCATTGCCATACCGGTGGTATTGCTCTTGATACTTGTCGGAACAGCCATAGTATTATACCGCACGGCCGACATGAAAGAACCGGCCATCGACCCGACTCGTCTCTCACACTATACGCTTACCGACAGTGCCGACTACCGTATTTACAACGGCAACTTCCTACGACACAACGACGATGGCTTGTGGGAAATGTATATACACGGCGATGCCGTAGCCCGTGGTGAAGCTGCCGGTATTCTTACCGACTCGCTCCTATACTACCAAGAGAGCGTTTTTGTAAACCGAATCAGAGAGTTTATCCCATCCGAAAGCTACCTCAACTTCCTACGCTACCTCATCGTCCTCTTCAACCGCGACCTCGGCAATAACGTAACAGAAGAGTTCCGTACCGAAATTGCAGCCATTGCCCGCTCCTGCACTCATGAGTACGACTTCATAGGAACTCCCTACGAACGACAACTCAACTACCATGCAGCACACGACATTGGGCATCTTATGCAAGACTATATGTTGGTAGGCTGCAGCTCTTTTGCCGTATGGGACAGCGACTCGGCCGATTCGACCTTGCTCATAGGCCGGAATTTCGATTTCTATATGGGCGACGACTTCGCCCGTAATAAACTTGTCACCTTTTGCGAGCCCGACAGCGGATACCGCTTTGCCTCGATAGGTTGGCCTGGAATGATAGGCGTACTATCGGGCATGAACGAGGCAGGGCTCACCGTAACCATCAATGCCGCCAAAGGGACTTTACCCCGTGCCACGGCTACTCCCATCTCGCTACTTGCTCGTGAAATACTGCAATATGCTGCCACCATCGACGAGGCATATGCCATTGCCGGCCGACGTAAAACCTTCGTTTCCGAATCTTTACTCATCGGCTCGGCTCGCGACAGGAAGGCGGCTATCATAGAAAAATCGCCCGATCGCATGGCACTGTTCACCTCTACCGACAACCGAATAGCCTGCACCAACCATTACCAATCGGCCGCCTTTGCCAATGACCCGCATAATCAAGAGAACATACTCACCTCCGACAGTCCTCACCGACTACGCCGTCTACATCAACTCACCGACTCATTAAGACCGCTCACCCCTGTCGGAGCAGCCGCCATCCTTCGCGACTATCGCGATGAAGAGAATCGCTTCATAGGGCTTTGCAACGAGCTGTCCATCAATCAGTGCATTGCCCACCACTCGGTAATATTTGCCCCCGAAAAACGCATCATGTGGGTATCGACAGCCCCGTGGCAAGCCGGGAAATACATAGCATACAACCTCGACTCGGTATTTTGTACCGACAAACCGATAGAACAACGCATCGAAACATCCATCCCGGCAATACCTGCCGATACTGCATTTCTTATGGCTTACTACAACGACGTCGTCACCTACCGCAGACTAGTACCCATCATACGCGATGCTGCCAGTACGGCAACTTGTCTGCCAGCCGATACCTTGCAACTTTTTCTGACCGTCAATCCCGACTTTTATCACACACACGAACTACTTGGCGACTACTACTTTGCACAAGGTAACACCACCCAAGCTCTTACCGAGTGGGAAAAAGCCCTGCAACTTGCTATACCCAAAGAGAACGAAAAGACCCGCATAGAAGAAAAAATAAAACAAACTAAATAACACCATGAGAAGGAATCCCGACATACAATTTGCTTCACAACAAGAGATAAAGGCATATCAGGAAAGCCTGCTTGCCGAAACGTTGCAATACCTGCAACAGCACTCTCCATACTACCAACGCATGTTTGCCGAACAGGGTATCGACGTGACCTCTATACGCCATATAGAAGACCTCGCCTGCCTCCCCGTCACCACCAAGACCGACTTACAACTGCATAACGACGACTTTCTTTGTGTACCTCGCAACGAAATCATCGACTACGTTACGACCTCGGGGACACTGGGGACACCAGTCAATTTTGCGCTCACCGAGAGCGACTTACAACGCTTGGCATACAACGAATACCTCTCTTTCACCACGGCCGGCTGCACACGCGACGACATCATGCAACTCATGGTCACCATAGACCGCCGCTTCATGGCCGGACTTGCCTACTTCATGGGAGCCCGCGAATTGGGCATGGGTGTATGCCGCGTAGGTAACGGTATACCCGAGTTACAATGGGACACCATACACCGCATACACTCTACCTGCGGGATGGTGATACCTTCGTTCCTGCTCAAGCTTATCGACTTTGCCGAGAAGAACGGCATCGACTACCACCACAGCTCACTCAAAAAATGCATCTGTATAGGCGAAGCCCTGCGAGCTTACCCCGATTACGAACCTAACACCCTCGGTAAACAGATAGAAGCCCGATGGGGTGAACTGAAATTGCACTCCACCTATGCATCAACCGAAATGCAGGCCTCTTTTACCGATTGTGAATACTTCCACGGCGGTCACCTTCAACCCGACCTCATCATCGTAGAATTTCTCGATGACAACAACAACCCCGTACCCGATAATGAGCCGGGAGAAGTCACCGTCACCACCTTGCAAGTAACAGGTATGCCGTTGCTTCGCTTCAAGACAGGCGACATTTGCTACCACCACAGCGACCCGTGTCCCTGCGGACGCAATACCGTACGCCTCAGCCCCGTACTAGGCCGCAAAGGACAAATGATAAAATACAAAGGCACTACCCTATACCCACCAGCCCTTTTTGATATTCTGGACAACATTCCGGCCGTAACCAACTACATCGTCGAGGTATATACCAATAACATTGGTACCGACGAGATTCTTATCCGCGTAGGAGCTCCCAATGCCGGGACATCGCTCGAAAAGGAAATCAAAGACCTATTCCGTGCCAAAGTACGTGTAGCCCCCACTGTCCGATTTGAGCAACCCGAACTGATAGCCCAATTGCAATTCCCGGCCATGAGCCGCAAACCTGTCAAGTTTATAGACCTGCGCAAATAACATGCTCTCATAATTCGACGGCTATCAACACGACTCATAGCCGCCTCAACCAAACTCGTCCTCACTTTTTTCAAAAGAGAGGGCGAGTATTCATTTGTCAAGTCAAACACTACAAAAACATACCTGGCAGTCCCAACCATAGTTCTGACAAATTATGTATAGTCATAATATTTTAGCACTATATTTACAGGAACTGACATCGGCTATATCGGCATTTTTTTGTAATTTTGTCCGATTTTGTTTTTTATAAGACGCAGTAACATGTTCAGTTTCAATATAAGAATGTTTCACCAGCGCAGCCGATGGCTTTGTGCCATACTACTGGCATTGCTGGGGATAGGCCTGCCGTCACTGACGACGACAGCATCGGCCAAAGATTTTGTCGTCGTATTAGATCCCGGTCACGGCGGCAAAGATGCCGGAGCCATTGGATTAAAAGGCAAAGAAAAGAACATCAACCTTGGTGTGGCTTTGAAGGTAGGCGAACTTATAAAGAAAAACATGCCCAATGTAAAAGTGTGCTACACTCGTAAAACCGACGTATTCATCGGCTTAAAAGAGCGCACCGAAATAGCCCATAAGAATCATGGCGACCTCTTCATTTCGATACACGCCAATTCTCTATCTAAAAAAAACAGGAACAGAAAGACAATACGAGGAGCCTCTACTTACGTATTAGGTTTGGCCCGCTCGCAACAGAACCTCGAAGTAGCTCAACGCGAAAACTCCGTTATCATGCTCGAGGACGACTACACTACCAAATACGAGGGCTTCGACCCCAACTCTCCTGAGTCGTATATCATCTTTGAAACCATGCAAGATGTTTATCGCGACCAAAGCATCGCCTTTGCCGGGTTGGTACAAGACGAGCTTTCGAGTGTAGCCGGCCGAAAAGACCGTGGCGTAAGACAAAATATCTTTTATGTTCTTGCCCGTACCAGCATGCCATCAGTACTTATAGAGCTCGACTTTATATGTAACCCCACGCAAGAGAAATATATGCTCTCTGAGAAGGGACAACAAGAGATGGCACAATCTATCTACAACGCCTTTGCATCCTACAAAGCCAGCTACGATGGAGAAAATGTAGACTTGCCGAAGGTAAACAGGCGTCCAGACCCTTCGACCATCACCGACGACGCCGATACCGACGAGGAAAATGCAACGGAACCCCCCGAAAATACCGGCAGCTCATCGGCAGCACAAGCCGGCCAAACTCTTTACAAAGTACAGTTTATGGCACTGCCCAACAAACTGAGCAAAAACAGCAAAGAATTCAAAGGGCTGTCGCCCGTAGAGGTCTACTATGAAAAGGGATACTACAAATATACCTACGGCGCTGCTTTGAGCCGCAAAGAGATAGAGGCCGACTATAAGAAAGTGCGCAAGCTTTTCAAGGACGCCTTTATCATAGTCATGCGCGACGGCAAGCGTGTGCAATAAACGACATAAACCAACCGTAGTAACTGTACAACAATAACAGAAACATCCATCAACCAGCCCCCCGACCGGGGCACCAAAGAAAAAGAGATATGAAAAAATTTTTCACCAAAGAAGTCAAAATAGCATTGTCGGTCATACTAAGCCTTGTAGTCCTCTATGTAGGCATACAATTTCTCAAAGGCATAAACGTAACAAAACCGGCCAATCACTACTACGTAACCTTCAACAATGTACAAGACCTCATGGTGTCGTCACCCGTGACGGTAGAAGGATTCAAAGTAGGTCTTGTACATGAAATGCAATACGACTACGAGAACAATGGTCAAGTGCGCGTGATGCTCAACCTCGACAAACAGTTACGTATACCGAAAGGTAGCAAGATAATCCTCACTAAAAGCCTTTTGGGGAATGCTACAATTGTCATAGAGATGAACCCCTACGTGAGCGAATACTATACTTCGGGCGATGTCATAGAGGGTATGGTTGCAAGCGACATGCTAAGTAATGTATCGGCTATGATACCTCAAATAGAAGCCCTAATTCCCAAATTGGACAGTATACTTGTGGGTGTACAAACTCTTGTAAACGACCCTGCACTCTCCACTTCGATAAGCCGATTGGATAATATCACGGCCGACCTTGCAGCCTCATCTCAATCACTCTCGCGAGTAATGCGCCATGACGTGCCTACAGTACTCTCTACCGCCAACACAGTATTGTGCCGGGTAGACACCTTCGCCACCACACTCAATAACCTGCCTTTACAAAATACCATCTCTTCGGTAAATAACATAGCCGGGAACCTGGAACTCACCACAGCACGCCTCAATGCTACCGACAACACGTTGGGACTGCTGCTGAACGACCACTATCTCTACGACAGACTTACGGGTACAGTGAGCAGTCTCGACTCACTGCTGATAGATATACGGCTTCGTCCCAAACGATACGTACACTTCTCGGTTTTCTGATACAGCGCCGATTTTACTAATTTAGAATCTGTATAAATAAGAAATGGTCAACAAAAAGTTGGAATTGCCCCTTTTCAAGTCACTCTCACCCTACTTTTGGGAAACATTTTTGTAACATCGGTTCAGATGAAAGAAGGAAATAATGGAGCAACCAACTGAAAGACACACATATAACAAAATACAACCTCTCATCTCATTGTCCTTATAGCGGGAGGTTGTAAATAGTTGAAGAATAAGTAATTGTATTTAATTGTTAAAAAGCAAATTTTTAGGCATTTGATTTTGCCAAAAATATATCTGAATTTTGTAGGTGGAAAAACGCCCTTCAAGCAAAAGGTATAATAATAGGAAGATTAAAAAAGGAAAGTAGAACAGAAGAAATGAGTTTGGAACATGTCGCTTTATGGGACAAATGCCTCGCTATCATAAAAGACAACGTCGAAGAGGTGGCTTACGAAAAATGGTTCGTACCCATCAAATCGTATTCTTTTGAGAATGGCGAACTGGTATTACAAGTCCCCTCCCACTTTTTCCAAGAGTACATCGAGGAAAACTATACGGAGCTGTTACGCCCCGTCATCACTCGTGTCTATGGCAAAGGCATAAAACTATATTATAAGGTAACGGTAGTAGAAAATCCTATCGCTACGGTCAATGTATCATCGCCCGAGAAATCGGCTACGGTATCGCGCAACATTCGTCAGGCTCTTCCCGCTCAACCTCTCAGTCCGTTCCAAACTCCCGAATACGAAGACCTCGACTCGCAGCTCAACCCTTATTATACCTTTGATAATTACTATACCAGCGACAGTAATAAAGTAGCTCGTGTTGCGGGCGAAGCCGTTGCCGCATCACCAGGTCACAATCCCTTTAACCCCATGTTTGTCTACGGAGAATCGGGCGTAGGGAAAACACACTTGGTACAAGCCATAGGTATAAAAATCAAAGAGCAAAATCCGCGTGCTCGTGTACTGTACCTTTCGGCAAACCTTTTCCAGCAACAATATACCAATGCCGTAATACACAACCAGCTCAACAACTTCATCAACTTCTACCAAAGTATAGAAGTTCTGCTGATGGACGACATACAAGAATTTGCCGGGAAAATACAGACTCAAAATACATTCTTCCACATATTCAACCACCTCCATCTCAATGGTCGTCAATTGGTACTTACATGCGACCGTCCGCCTGTAGAACTTGAAGGTATAGTGCCGCGTTTGCTCACCCGTTTCAAATGGGGGTTACAAGTAGAAGTGGAACACCCCGACTATGCCCTGCGGCGCAGCATTCTCCACAATAAGATAGAGCGTGACGGACTTGTTATTTCTGACGAAATTGTCGACTACATTGCCCGTAACGTCACTGACAATGTACGCGACTTGGAAGGCACCATCGTATCACTGATGGCTCATGCCATGGCTTTCAACCGCGAGGTAACACTCGAGCTTGCCGAACAGGTACTGGCACGCAGCGTTCGCATGGTAAAAAAACAAATTACCATCGACTCTATCAAAGACGCTGTTTGCAACTACTACAATATCAAGCCAGAGAAACTTGTGATGCGCTCTCGCAAACGCGAAATCGTCGTTGCCCGACAAGTAGCCATGTACCTCAGCAAAAAACACACCTCTACAGCGCTTGCCAGTATAGGGTCGCTACTTGGCCGCTACGACCACGCTACCGTACTATATGCCTGCAAGACCATAGAAGGACAATTGCAAGTAGATAAAGAACTGCAAAAGGCAGTAAACGAAATAGAGCAGATGATGACTGCCTGATACCATCACAGCAAGACAAAAAATATTTGTTTACAACATACCAAAGAGAGCTGCGCCTAAGGCGCAGCTCTCTTTGGTATTTCTATTCCTCTACTACCTTTTCCCATACCAATATTCTTCACAATCAAATCACCTATATGTGTATCTCGCTGCACACATGTATACCTATGCGATACTTTCCAGCTGTCTCTTCGGTAAAAGAGCCTGTCAGTCGCGTGTACTCCCCTACACAATTTTTATCGATAAGCGGTACCAACGTGCGAGTCATAGACTCGACCGTAATTTCAGTACTGATAAATACCATAAACAAGGACTACAACAAAACATCAAAATAAAAAGAAGGTGTATGCAACTATTTCGCACGAAACTGCACCTTATACGGCAAAAAAGACTACTTCATATTGGTAATACTCCAAAAATACATATCTTTGTCCTTAGATAGGAAACAGAGGACAAAAAGTATCAGACAGACATACAGCAAACAGCTTCCCCTCAAAAAAGAGCAACAGCTTGCTACAACTCCGTCTCTTGCAACTGTCCCATTGCCTACAGCGTATTCTCATACGCAACATATGTGTCAAAAGACAATGCAAATGAACAAGATAATAGCATTTTTCAAGCAGCATCCCATCATTACCACCTTGTTAGAAATAGCAATAGTGGCGGTGATACTATGTACGGGAGTTATTTTTTGGTTAGATTCATACACCCGGCATGGCACGGCAACCATCGTGCCATCGGTACGTTATCTTTCGGTAACCGAAGCCTCAGACATACTTTCCCGCAAAGGATTCAGATGTGAAGTGATAGACTCTCTTTTCAACGACCGTGTTACTCCAGGTGTAGTCGTAGAACAAACTCCCGATGCTGAATCGCGCGTCAAGGAAGGGCGCACTATATACCTCACAATCAACGCCTACTCGCCCAAGAAAGTGACCATGCCAACTCTCATTGATGGCTCGGCGCGGCAAGCTCAAGCCATACTGCGCGCATTGGGCTTTACCAACATTCTTGTCGAGTACGAACCATCGCCTTATAAAGACCTCGTCTTAGATGTACTATGCAATGGGAGACAGGTAGAAAGCGGCGAAAAGATACCCTTGACCTCACGTATAACGCTTATCGTAGGAATGGGGGATATGCCCACCGACTCGCTCTCTTCCAATCCCGCCTCGACCGACAGCCTCATTATAGACCAAAGCTGGATAGAATGATGGAAGAAGAGGTGTACACTGATGAAGAGGAGCTCCTGCCTGAGGATGGTGAACGGCAGCTCTATGAGCACTACCGATTTGTAGCCGACCGCGGACAAGCATTGCTCCGGGTAGACAAATTCTTGGTTCTAAGAATAGAAAATGCCTCGCGCAACCGCATACAACAAGCTGCCGAAGCCGGCTGTATACTTGTAAACGGGAAAGCAGTAAAATCGAACTATCGCGTGAAACCTTTAGACACGGTAAGTGTCGTCATGGACCGCCCGCGCTACGAGTTTGAAATCATTCCACAAGATATACCTCTCGACATCGTGTATGAAGACGACGACGTTCTGGTCGTAAACAAGCAAGCAGGACTGGTCGTACACCCGGGACACGGCAATTACAGCGGTACTTTGGTAAACGCCCTTGCATGGCATTTCCGCGATACGCCCAACTACGATGTAAACGACCCTCGACTAGGATTGGTACACCGCATAGACAAAGATACATCGGGTCTGCTGGTCGTAGCCAAAACGCCCGAGGCCAAGACAAACCTGGGATTACAATTTTTCAACAAGACCACCAAACGCAAATATATTGCCGTCGTATGGGGAGCTATGGAACAAGAGCAGGGTACCATAGAGGGCAACATCGGCCGCAGCTTACGCGACCGTCTGCAAATGACGGTTTTCCCCGACGGCGAGAATGGGAAACATGCCGTAACCCACTATCGCACCTTAGAAAGGCTTGGCTACGTATCGGTCGTCGAGTGTGTACTTGAGACAGGCCGCACACACCAGATAAGGGTGCATATGAAACACATAGGGCACACTCTCTTCAACGACAGCCGATATGGTGGCGATCAGATATTGCGAGGTACTACCTATGCCAAGTACCGACAGTTTGTACATAACTGCTTCGATATTTGTCCCCGTCAAGCATTACATGCCAAGACGCTCGGATTTAAACATCCACGCACCGGCAAGGAAATGTTTTTCGACACCGACATACCCCAAGACATGCAATCCCTGATAGCCCGTTGGCGACAATATACCGAGAGCCGCCCACTAACCGATGAGTAACCCCAATAAAGGCATAAAACAAAATATCTTCACGCTGTAAATAGATTATCATATGACAGATAGACGCAACTTTGACGACATACGCCCATTTGGCGAAGATGAATTTCACGATAAAATTATAAAATTGATAGAAGAGCCTTACTTCAAAGGTATCATAACGGCTGTGATGCCAGGGGTCGACTATGATGTCTTCTGCCAACGCATGCGACTTTTACATTCGGCAAATGAATTCCAACAGTATATCATCCGCCCGTGGCTGGAGCAACTGGTCATTCAAACTTCCGACGGATTTACCTACGAAGGCGTAGAGCATATAAAGCACGACAAGAGCTACTTATACATTTCCAATCATCGTGACATCGTACTCGATGCATCATTTCTCTGCTTAGCATTGCTCAAAGAGAACTATCCATCGTGCCAAATAGCCATAGGAAGCAACCTGCTCATCTACGACTGGATATGCGACATGGTAAGAATTAACGGTAGTTTCATTGTGAAACGCGGATTATCGGGCAGACAAGCACTCGAAGCTGCGCATCACCTCTCAGACTACATCCACTACGCCATAGAAGAATGCAACTCCTCGATATGGATTGCTCAACGCGAAGGTCGTTCAAAAGACTCTAACGACCATACACAAGAAGCTCTCATCAAAATGCTATGTCTCGGTGGCGAAGGGACTATGTTGCAACGACTCGCAGCGCTGCACTTTGCACCGGTATCCATATCCTACGAATATGACCCATGCGACAGTCTGAAGGCTTATGAATTTCTACAAAAGAGCAAAAATCCCGACTTTAAGAAATGTCAACGCGACGACCTCAAAAGTATGGAGACCGGCATCATGGGATATAAAGGCCGAATGCACTTCTGCATCACGCCTTGTATCGACGATTACATTGCGAGCTTAGACCCTGCAGCCGACAAATCGACTATCTTGCAATCTGTCATAGAGATGATAGACCGCCGCATACATGCCAACTATCGCATATACGAAGGCAACTACGTAGCTTACGACCTATACTACCAAAGCAATCGCTTTGCCAACAGCTACAGCGAGTCAGACAAACAACGCTTCTTACAATATGTCGACAAGCAGATAGCCAAACTCGGCAACCTTACCAACGAAGACCGCACCTACGTATATCAAAAGATGTTACTCATGTACTCCAATCCTCTGAAAAACAAAATTATAGCCAAAGAGGAAGAATTGCCAAATCAATGATTGGGAACATAGAATATTACATCGGTATAGCAGCGATATGTCTACTCAGCCTTGCCGCCGACTACTACGTAAGTCGTCGGTTGCTGCGCCCCCGATGGGGCAAAGGGGCTATGGCTGCATATATGTATGCCCACGTTGCCCTGCTTGTCATATTAAGCACCTTAGGCACAGTAGCCGCCCACGGCCGGTTGCAAGCACATATACCCCTGCTCATGTGGGTCATGTATGCATACTTTCTGATGTACCTTCCTAAATTCTGCTACACTATCATCTCGTGGATAGACTACCTGAAAAAGCCTACCGGAAAGATAGGAAGTTATATAGGAGTAGCGGCAGGTATTATGGTAATAATACTCATGGTAGGAGCTTGCCTCAACCGCACCCGTATCGATATAAAAGAGGTAACAATAGAGAGTGACCGTCTACCCCGCTCATTCGACGGATACCGCATCGTGCAATTCTCCGATGCTCATTTAGAGACTCTCTTCTCGAGTCGCTTTGCCCAACGCATCGTAGAGACCATTAACGAACAAAATGCCGACCTCGTCTGCTTCACCGGCGACCTTGTGAACCGTAAGGCTATTGAAGTGATTCCTTACCAAGAAATTTTATCACACATAGTAGCCCGCGACGGCATATATTCTGTCATGGGCAACCACGATTATGGCGACTATGTAAGGTGGCGCAATGCCCAGGAACACATGGCCAATATCGAACTTTTGCACACTTTGGAATATGAACTGGGATGGACTTTACTCAACAACAGCAGTTCATACCTTGTGCGCGGCAACGACTCTATAGCCATCATAGGCGTAGAAAACTGGGGAGAGCCTCCCTTCCCACAGCATGGCAAGCTCACCGAAGCATACTCTTGCCTCAACGACAGTTGTTACAAAATACTGCTCAGTCACAACCCGCGCCATTGGCGCGCCGAGGTTCTACCCCAAAGCAATATAGACCTCACCTTGTCGGGACACACTCACGCCATGCAAATGGAGACATTCGGACATTCACTAGCTTCGCTACGCTATCCCGAATGGAGCGGCCTATATCGCGAAGGCAAGCAATATCTTTACGTAAATATAGGCATCGGATGTATTATGCTTCCAGCCCGCTTGGGTGCAACTCCCGAAATTACCGTAATAACGTTGCGCCATAAACCATAATTGTTACAACATGAACAACGCGCTCATAAGTCTTGCTGCCAACGACGAAAAGAAAGAGATGACTATTGCACGCATTCTCAAACTAATAGAGGAGTGCAGCACCATTATATGCCAAACTCCCGTATATCGTAGCGAAGCCGCCAGTGAAACCCAACAACCATTATACGCCAACGCACTGCTGCAAATAGAGACCGAAGAGTGCTATGACAGTCTCAGAGCCCGTTTCAAATCTCTTGAACGTGAGGCTGGCAGAACTCCTGCCTCCAAAGAATCGGGTATCATTCCTCTCGATATAGACATCATATCGTGGAACGGAACAGTCTTGAAAAACCGCGACATGGAGTACGACTATATGAAAACAGGTCTTCGACTTCTTGCCGCTAATAATCATTGAACCCTTGATACAAATAACCGTTATAACATAAAAAACGTCGACCTATGAAAGACATTACAACAACCTTACTCAAACGCACCTCAGTCCGTCGTTATGAACGTCAACCCATTGAGGAAGAGAAGCTAAAACTTATTTATGAGGCGATAGCCAACTCACCTACCAGCTATAACGGGCAGCAATACAGCGTCATTGCCATAGACGACCAGACTATGAAGGAAAAGCTCTATGAACTGACAGGACAAAAACAAATAAAGACATGTGCACTCTTCCTTATTTTCTGTGCCGATTATTATAAGATAGGGCTCCTGGCCCACGAAAAGGACATTGATGTACCACCTTTCTGCAAAACTATGGACGGAGTGATGGTAGGTGCCATAGATGCCACTATTGCCATGAGCAACGCCCGCATCATGGCCGAAGGATTGGGACTTGGCTGCTGTTGTATAGGCTACGTACGTACCGCTGCTCCGCAAGAGGTATCGGCCATGCTCAACTTGCCACAAGGTGCATTTATCGTATGCGGACTGGCCATAGGTTATCCCCGCGAACAACCCGATATGAAACCCAAGCAAGAAGAGGCTCTCCTCATTCACCGCAACGGCTATCACACCGAAGAGATGCTCCAACAACTACGCCAATACGACGAACACATATCTTCATATAATCG
Organism: uncultured Porphyromonadaceae bacterium; assembly: GCA_900538705.1. Classification (GTDB taxonomy): domain Bacteria; phylum Bacteroidota; class Bacteroidia; order Bacteroidales; family Barnesiellaceae_A; genus Barnesiella_A. The sequence goes on along the minus strand of UPZG01000001.1, from coordinate 625,324 downwards.
TACCCGTCAAGGAAGTACAAGCGACAATGACTGGTGTGGCCATATAGTAGACTACTACGTCGAAGGCATGGGAAACCACGTACTTTCGTACCTCGAATCGCAAGGTTGCGGAATAAGTCACGAGAACGACAAAAACGATAAACAGCTGTAAAAATAGAGGCTAAATATTTGGCCGAGAAATAAAATAGTCGTAACTTTGTGCGCTGATTCTGATACGGGCAGAAAAAGAGCTGTCGAGAAAGACACCGCCCGGCAGAGAAAACCTGAAAGAAAGTTTAAGATGTACGTAATCGTAGAAATTCAGGGACAACAATTCAAAGTCGAAAACGGCAAGAAATTGTTTGTTCATTACTTGGGTGCCGAGCATGGTTCGGTTCTTGAGTTTGACAAAGTGCTTTTGGTAGACAAAGACGGCGAAGTTACCGTTGGAACTCCTACCGTAGAAGGCGCAAAAGTAGTATGTGAAGTTATTTCGTCTGATGGCAACTACGGGAAACCGGGTCTTGTAAAAGGCGACCGCGTCTTGGTATTCAAAAAGAAAAGACGCAAAGGGTACCGCCGCTTGAATGGTCATCGCCAATTCTTCACCGAAGTGTTAGTAAAAGATATAGTTGCTTAACCTTGTAAATCTGAAAGAAAATGGCACATAAGAAAGGTGTAGGTAGTTCTAAGAACGGTCGTGAATCGGCCAGCAAACGCCTTGGCGTGAAGATTTTCGGCGGCCAATTTGCAAAGGCCGGCAACATATTGGTACGTCAAAGAGGCACAGTACACCACCCCGGTGAGAACGTAGGGATGGGAAGAGACCACACGCTCTTTGCCCTTGTTGATGGCAAAGTTGTGTTCCGCAAAAAAAGAGACAGCCGTTCGTTTGTATCGGTAGAGCCTCTCACTGAGTCGACAGAGTCGTTAAACTAAGCCGACAACATAAAAGCTAAAAAAGGATGCTTCACATGAAGCATCCTTTTTTTGTTTCTCCTACTTATCATAAAAACTATATTTCCAGACCTTCTATATAAACTTATGACATAACATGCTCATCCAAGAGACATGCATACAAAAAAGAACAATTGGGAATATACACGACTAAGAATGCCTTGTACCTGTAACCGTAGCCGTGGCTTCACCATCGGCAAGGAGAAGAGCTACAGTATCACCTTCTGTCAAACCCTCAACAGAACGCACGACCTTACCTGCTTTAAGTACAAGGCTATAACCTCGCGCCAAAAGGGCATCGGGCGACAGCAGGTCTACCGTTTGCTGCAAAGCCTCTACACGCTGACGTTCCTGTGTGAGACGCATCTTTATACGCTCTGGAATGAGTTGCGCAAGCAATGCAATGCGCGAATGCTCGCTTGCCAAGCGGGTACGGCTACCTCGCTCTACCGAGGCGGCTGCTGTAAGAAGACGTGCGCGCTCTGCATGCAGGCGATGAGTAACTGCAAGGGGCAACACTGCGGTACTTTGCTGCAACCGAACGACTTCGCGAGCCAATCGATTCTCAACAGCCTCGGCAGCCTTACGTCGCAATGCATCTATACGAAGGTCTGTTTCATGAGCTCGAGCCACAAGCCATTCGGCTGCCGCGGTAGGAGTTTTTACACGTACTGCAGCTACATAATCGAGCACAGTCTCATCACGGTCATGACCAATCCCAACGATAACAGGTAAGGGGAATTGCGCCACATTAACAGCCAATGGATAGGAATCGAAACTACCCAAATCTGAAGTTGCTCCACCGCCACGTATTATAACGACACAGTCAAAATTATCGGCAAAGGCATAAATACGGTTAAGGGCATCAATAATCGAGGCCTCCGTACGCTCACCTTGCATGACAGCCGGGAACAAGACAGGATAGAAAATGTAACGATACGGATTGTTTTGCAACTGGTCTATAAAATCGCCATATCCGGCAGCCGTACCAGATGAAACTACAGCAATGCGCTGCGGCACAAGAGGTACTGGAAGCTCTCGATTCATCTCGGCAACACCTTCTTCGGTGAGACGCCGCAAAATCTCGGCACGTTTACGTGCTGCATCGCCCAAAGTATAGGTGGGATTGATATCACAGATGGCAAGGCTCATGCCATACAGCTCATGAAATGACACGGAAACCTGCACCAATACCTTGATACCGGCAGCAAGTCTATAGCCGGTCTCCTGCTCGAAATAGGGTTTCAATAATCGATACACGGCCGCCCATATCATAGCTCGCTGGCGGGCTACGGTTGCACCACGCGAATCCTTCTCTATCAGTTCAAGATAACAATGGCCCGCAGCATTTACATGCAACTCGCTAATCTCGGCACTAATCCAGTATTTATCGGGGAACGCTCCAGCCACCGCCGAACGAAGTACGGCATTAAACTCAAGTAACGAATAGGTATGAGGCGAATCGCATGTCATGGCAATATATTTATTTTACAAGTACGGCGGTCATATCCATCTGTAAGGACGGCTATATATATACCCTCAGACATGGCGTTGACAGAACATACAGAACTTCCTTGCCGAAAATAGCATTCTGACACAAGACGGCCTGAAAGGTCATAAAGTACAAGACGCATCTCACTATCGGCAGGATATGAAAGATAAAAACTTCCGCCGGTATATCGTAGCGATGGAAGAGCATAAGATTGCGGGGCTTTTTCTACCGCACCTGGTTCATTCATAGCTGCATACAGGTTAGGGATACCATACCCAAGGTAGCAATCGGGCGTAGCATACTGCGACGCCGAACGAATAACGGCCTCACGTAACTGTTCGGCCGTCCATTCGGGTCGAGCCTGCCAAAGGCAGGCCACACCACCACAAAGAATAGGCGTAGCAAAAGAGGTACCGGAGGCCGATATGACCGAATAGCCTTCTATAACCATTCGTGCCCCCGAGCCAAGAGCTGCCACCTCTGGCTTGACACGCCCATCGGCACTATATCCTATACCGCTAAACACAGCTCGCTCTTCAGTTGCTGTCACGGCACCCACGCAAAGGACACCTTCAGCATCGGACGGCACAGTAATTTTACACCATTCTCCTGAACCTTCATTACCGGCGGCCAAAAGAAGAAGCATACCCTTCGACAACGCCATGGAAGCGGCACGCGACGAAAATGCTGTATGGCCATCAAGGTCGTCCCATGTATAATCCATCACAGGGTCATCGAAATTAAAATAACCAAGCGAAGTATTTACTATGTCTACCCCCACACTATCAGCCCACTCGACAGCCGCCACCCAATAATCTTCTTCGACGGGATATTCGGAATACTCATCTTCTGTTACGAGAAGCCAGTAATTTGCCCCGGGAGCAGAACCTATATAGCGCCCTGACACGTCAGAGAGCATACACGACAGCACTTGCGCACCATGCTTCCCGGCATCATACGAAAATGTGCCATGCACAAAGTCGTGTGTTCCGGCAATATGTTCCATATCGATGGTTGGATTGGCATCAACGTTGTAAAAACCAAGATCTATAACAGCAATATCAATACCTTCGCCACGGAAACCTGCCGCATGCAGTGAGTCAATATTCAGCATAGATATCTGGGTATAACTGTCGGCATATTCCTCCTCTGGCATTATTTCACTGTCAATCATTAGTTTGCGTTTCGACAAAGAACCCAATGATGTATTAGGACGCCACACACACTCTACTTTAGTAACGAACGGCAACCGACGAATGACATCGACCACCGCTGTATCATCTACGGCAACGACTAAGGTATTAAGCCACCGCGACGTAACCACTTGGCGAGCACCACAGGCTACTACAGCTTCTATATAATCTTGAGAGACAGGAAAGTCGGTAGTATCTACGGTCATACCCTGGCGAGCACGTCGCTCAATGCTGGCCGCAGACAGATATGCTTCGGGCAACGCTGTAGAATATTCACCTGCCGGCTTATCGGCAAACCACACCCTATACTTGAATGCCTCACCAGCCTGCACGGGAATAGCAAATGGCAACAGAAACAAAAGCCACAAAACCAGTAACTTTATACAATATACAATAGAGTATCTCATACCCGATATATTGAAAATTATTCGGCACTTACATATTTGTGCAACAATCGCGGGTCTTCTATAATACCTCCGCCCACAACCATATCATTCTCATATATTACAGCCGACTGCCCGGGAGCCAAAGCAGATGCCGGAGTAGCAAAGGTAACAACTGCATGGTCGTCATCGACCAATCGGACAATGGCCGGTATCGCTGCACTACGATAACGGATGCGGACCGACAACTGGGATGATTGCACAAATCGCTCATCGATACGCACTCCTGAAAGCAAAGCCTGTGCAGCCAATAACTCATCAGGTGTTCCAAGACGTATGGTATTTTTCTGGGCATTGATACGCACTACATAAGCTGGATGACCAAGAGCAATCTCAAGTCCCTTGCGCTGCCCTATGGTATAAAACGGATAGCCCTTATGTAATCCAAGCTTGCGGCCTTGCGCATCGACAAAATTTCCACCGGCAACACGCTCGTCAATATTCGGCAGCATTTCACGCAAAAAATCGCGATAATCATCTGGAACAAAACAGGCTTCCATACTCTCTTTTTTTGCAGCCTTAGCAATATACCCTTTGGCACGGACATACTCCTTCAGATCGGTCTTCAACCACGTACCCAGTGGGAAAAGCGTACGTGACAACTGTTCGGGAGTAAGTCTCCATAAAAAATACGACTGATCTTTACGGGTATCAACACCACAAGCCAACACAGGTATACCATCAATGGGAACTATGCGAGCATAATGTCCTGTTGCAACCATTTCGCACCCCAATCGATCGGCCTCCTCGAGAAGATAGCGCCACTTGAAGAAACGATTGCACATAACGCAAGGGTTGGGGGTACGCCCTCGCATATATTCATCGATAAAATATTGCACTACCTCGTTGCGAAAAGGCTGACGAAGGTCGAGCGTATGATGCTCAATCCCCAAGGAGGCTGCCAACTCACGGGCTTCGATAATATAATCAGGTTCGGTAGACGAGCGCGTAAAGTGCCTCGGTTGGTCCCACATGCGCAATGTAAGGCCCAGCACCTCATATCCCTGCTCTTGTAACAGCATGCACACGGCAGAGCTATCTACCCCGCCACTCATGCCAACTAAAACACGTTGCTTCTGCATCATGAAATATAAATAGTAAAACAAAGATACTATTTTTGTAACAAAGGGATATTCGTACGCTCCTATTTTCACATCTTATCACTAAAGCAATCTACTATTTTCATTGTTTGAACATATTACCCTACTCAACCTTCTACATCAGCAATCTTCACAACAGCAACTACACAAAATACAGCATCTCCATCATAAATGTCAGTACATCCACTAAAGCCACAACCGTTACGATTACCTACCATCGCAAAAGGCAATATTCAACTACCTGCTGCAACAAGCATTCTAACAAAAGCATTTACACTTCTTTTTCTATAAATTTTGTCGTATTAAAACAATAGCCCTACTTAAACATACACAATAATCTAATTATCAGCGCATTATAAATACGCAAGATAATATATCTACAATAATTTTATAAGACATTTATTTTCAGCAATTTATAATTAAAATCAATATCTACAATAATAATGTTTATATATTATATATATTAATACATTGATTTATAGCTTGTTAAAAATTTTTCTGTTTATATCATTTTTTCATTATAGATGTATATTAGAAGACTTTTTTCTTATATTTTTGTCACTGTATAAATGATAGACAATATTTAACGAATACCATTTTTACTGACAATAAAACGAGGGGAAAATTGCATTCAATATGATGCCATTTAAAGCCCCATAACCAACAGGCTCAATAAGCATTTATATAAAACACAAAGAAACTACATAACTACAAAGTATAATCAATAAACTCGACATATACCATACAATCAATTGGCAGACAATCGCTATAAATAGACGAACAGTCTGCACTCAGCCGGAGTATGACATACGGCAAAAAGGAAAATACGTGATTTTTACATGAGGCAGAAGGGTTCGTTGCACCTGCCTCAACATTACTCCCAACGAGGAGGGGTGCGTCGCGACGACGCAATGCGGAGAAGTGACAGCACACACTTCTCCGCCTTTTTATTTATAAGCCTGACATGATTAGCTGTCTTCGATACAATGCAGCAGTCTTGTGGCAACCAGAAACGAAGATAGAAACAGATAATGAAGGATACTCACATCACTACAATAAAGTCATTCACAGCCACAAGTACATTTTTTTATCAGGATATAAGAAACGTAACCCTACAGTATAAAACAATTGATATTATCAGCAAAAGTCGGAATAAACAGATATCATCGCTACGCAAAGCAACAACCTTTTATAAATAAATAGATTCTTTTTCGAGAGTGGCATGACACAGGTAACGAAGCACGCTGCAACTATTGATATAATAAAACAAAAAGGCGGGTTCTCGCGAACCGGCCTTCTTTAACTCTGTCGCTACACTACTTTCCATCACGGAATAATGTAGCTTACTCATCAATTAAACTTGAACGTTACTCTGAAACTAAACTTTTTTATTAGGTGTTATGTGCATAAGGCAAGCATATTCTTACCTTAGTGCATGACAAAGAAACAGAACATCTACCCTATTTCCAAATTTAAGGGTTATACATAGCCTCTATGTGACTAAACAGGCTATTTTGGGGTGAATTATGCAATATAGGGGCAGTCTATGCAAAATATGAGAACATAGGATAGAGAATGCACTTGTTTTTTTGTGCAATATGATATACCTTTGCCGCAAAGTGAAACTAAATATAGGAGAACGGTATGACTATTCTCCCAAAATGATAAGGGCAAATGCTCTGACTGGAGTGATTCCCAATTATTATAACTTGAACGACCTGCTACTGTAAAATGACATTCTTTTCTAAAGAAATACCTGCATACCTATGTGAGAAATATAATCTCATCAAACTGGTGTCGTTCACGGCGGTATTTGCCGTCACATTCATCAATATATATCAACCTTTCGGTTCGCGTTCATGGGTATCTACCCCCCTCTACTACTTCCTTTACACCAGCCTCATTGTTTTGGCCGGTTTTGTTGTCATCGCCATAAGCCGCATAGTAATGTATTACTGGAATAAAAGGCAACACATCACCTACTTCCAGTATGGCGTATGGATTCTTTTTGAGCTGATGTTCATGGCTTTATTCTTTACGCTTTTCGTCACCTCACTCAATCCTCAAGCTGAAGCAATAACTACATTCAAGGAGTCGTTTGTAAATACCTTGCTCATTATCTTATTTCCTTATCTACTATGTTTCCTATACTTCTCGTGGGTAGAAAAAGAGCGACTATTGGAAGAGCACAAAGAATTGCAAGCCACAGACACCTCCACATCACGCATGATAGATTTCTGCGACGAACGGAATGTACTACGGTTATCGGTAATGAAATCGAACATCCTCTACATCGAGGCTGCCGACAATTATGTCTCAATATACTATTTCAAGAAAAACGGAGTATCGCGTTTCATGCTCCGCAATTCGCTCAAAGCCTTAGAAAAGTACTTGAGTGATACCGGTATCGTACGCTGCCACCGGTCGTATATGGTTAACCTAGAATATGTCAACGTTATCAGGAGGCAACGTGGGGGCATTTTCCTCGAGCTCAATATCCCCAACGTACCAGACATACCGTTATCGCCTAAATACAGCGACCACGTAGATACATGGCTACGCACGACTGCATAACTACCTCACAGCTTATAAAAATACCAAAGGCTCTCATTCAAAGAAAGATTCTACAACATATATGAGGCATACACTATAACTATATATCTCATACGATAAAAGGGGAAGCAGATATTTACAGGAAATAGAGCGGGGCTACAATCGTCTTTACAGAACAAAAGAATCTACTTGCAAAAAATATATGCGATAAGTTCAATAACCGTATAGCACAAAAAAGCCGAATGCATCCATATCCTTTGTCGGATTATAAATTGACCTCCAACCCTTAGCTTACCAGCCTCCAGCACATTTAGATTGTAAAAAACTTATCGGGAAATAGCAGTTTTACAGCATAGCATTTACAAGCCTCGGCCTCCCCATTGAATTATATTCGTAAAACGCAGAATGCGATTAGACAAAGTCCGACGAGGCTGTCTCAAAATAAAAAACAGAGATAAGCTTACTTACAATCTATAAGTTACAACATAAAAATCCCCTGTTTTTAGTTCTATAATTGCAATAAATAAGGGTAAAGCAGGAGGTTTTTTATTAATAAGTTTCAATCTATAAGATTTTTACTTTTGCATTTCTATTTTGAGACAGCCTCTTGCCTCAGCCCTTACCTTTCGTTATCTTTGCATATTGACTTTTATTTATAATCATGACAAAAGCATGGATTGAAGCTGCACGCCCTCGTACACTACCGGCATCGGCTGCCCCCGTAATAGCTGCCACTGCATACGCAGCGCATGACAGTCTTCTGCTATGGCAGCCGGCACTGCTGTGCCTACTGTTTGCACTACTAGCACAAATAGCGTCGAACCTTGGGAACGACTATTTCGACTTTAAGAAGGGGACCGACCGTCCCGACCGTACTGGGCCACAAAGAGCTGTAGCATCGGGACTTATATCGCCACGCAAAATGCTGGTAGCAACTGTCATCGTACTTGCCGCCGCTTGCGCTGTGGGATTGGGATTAATATACTACGGAGGATGGTGGTTACTTCCGATAGGAGCTTGCATAGCCATCTTTGCCCTCGCCTACTCGGCGGGGCCATACCCGCTATCGTATCATGGGTTAGGCGACCTCACGGTATTCGTATTTTTCGGACTCATACCTGTCAATCTTACTTATTATGTACAAGCAGGGTTCTTCTCCTTACCCGCATTCTTAGGTTCTATAAGCATAGGCTTACTTTCCATAAACATACTGCTTATCAATAACTACCGCGATATGGAGGAGGATGCCGAGAACAATAAGAACACTACGGTCGTACTCTTTGGGCGACGTTTTGCCGCCAACTGGTACCTGATAAATGGTATTGCCGCCCCTCTATTCACTTGGCACGTATGGTGTAACACGCCCGGGTGGCGCACACTGCTTCCTATAATCTATTTGGCAGCACATATCGCCACTTATCGAGCCCTGATAACCCGCAAGGGTACTGCTCTGAATCCTCTATTAGGTCGCACTGCTGCCAACTTACTGCTATTTACCTTTCTACTTGTTATCGCCCTCACCATATAATCACCTCTACACAGCATGATTCCATTTCTATACCGTATTGCCGACACATTCTACAAGACCTATGGCAATGAGCTACAGCGCACAACCTTTATTTTCCCCAATCGAAGGAGCAGTATATTTTTCCGCCATTATTTAGCCCAGGTAGCCGGCAAGCCTCTTTTTTCACCTCCTATCTATACCATCAACAACTTCATGCTTGAGTTATCGGATTTTCAACTTGCCGACCACATAGAGCTGTTATTTATCTTGTACGAAGAGTATATACGGCTGAAAAAGAGTGACGAGAGTTTCGATAAGTTTGTATTTTGGGGCGAAATGCTTGTCAATGACTTCGACGACATAGACAAATACTTAGTAGATGCCCAACGACTGTTTACCAACATCAAGGATCTCAAAGAAATAGAGACCGATTACTTATTACCCGAGCAAATAGAGGTAATCAGCCGTTTCTGGCAATCATTTCTTTATCCTAATACCAATAGCGATAAGAAAACATCGTTCGCAACACTGTGGCAGATACTATACGACCTTTATAACAGCTTCCGCCAGCGACTTGCCTCCCAGGGAATAGTATATGAGGGAATGGCTTTCCGCGAAGCTGCTATACGAGCCCAAGAGGGAAACCTTGTACTACCCGACGCCGACCGTTTTGTATTCATAGGATTCAATGCCATTACCAAAGCCGAAAAAGCTCTCATGACGTACCTACGTAATATAGGTCGAGGCGATTTCTATTGGGACCACTATGCCCCTACATTACAAGACGATGTCAACAAGGCAGCCTATTTTCTAACAGAAAACCGGCAGCAATTTCCATCTCTTTTGAATATTGGAGAGGAACCGATACAAAGTACCCCACAATACACAGTCATACCTGTATCATCGGGCATAGGACAAGCCAAACAAGCAGGGAAAATATTGGCAGACCTCATTGCTGATGGGACAATAAACCCGGCCAAAGCCCTCAATACAGCCATCGTACTACCCGACGAAGAGATGCTCATGCCCATGCTATACTCTGTTCCAGAAGAATTTACATCTATCAATATCACCATGGGGTATCCATTGAAAAATACCCCGGCAGCCACACTTTTCAATACGGTCAGTTTGATGCAGAAGCACATACGATGGACGCATGGCACTCCTTTGTTCTACCATATCGACGTATTAGCTATCCTTAACCATCATTTTGTCAAAGAGGCGGTACCTGATGAAGCAAAGCGTATTGCCGCCGACATGATACAGCACAACAAAGCTTACATAACAAAGGAAGAGCTACAACAGCATCCGTTTCTTACCCGCATATTCACACCCGTCTCCTCGGCACATGATGCTGGAGCTTACCTGATAGATATACTCGACTATCTGTTAGGGCGTAATACTTCTACCAACGACGAAATAACGGCAAACGCCGAAACGGCTGTTGCAATCACCCAAATCGAGCATGAGTATCTATACCACTATCACCTCGCCGTCATGCGGCTACAAGACGTAATACAAGCGCACAATACCGACCTCGATCTGCATACATACTTTTCACTGCTGAATAAGATAACAGCACACATTACCATACCTTTCAGAGGCGAACCGCTCTCAGGATTACAAATCATGGGAGTTTTGGAAACGAGAGCTCTCGATTTTGAAAACATTATTATTCTCTCTATGAACGAGGGGGTATTTCCTGCAAAAAAAACTGCATCGAGTTTTATCCCCTATAACCTACGGCGCGGATTTGAGATGGCCACAACCGAACACCAAGACAGCATTTATGCCTACTATTTCTATCGCATGACCAGCCGCGCCAAAAATGTCTTTCTGCTTTACGATTGCCGCACTGAAGGATTGAAGAAAGGCGAAATGAGCCGATATATCTACCAGCTGAAATATCATTACAATCGGCTAATACCACAGCTCTCTATCACCGAAAAAAATATAGCATATAACATTGCCACCGAAAAGCCCGCCGCCCTCAACGTTGACAAAAGTCCCGAGATAATGTCTCTATTGGATGAGTTCCTTCAAGGAGGGACTCGTCGAATGTCGGCCTCGGGACTGAATACTTATCTCAACTGTCCCCTACAATTCTACCTGCAATATGTAGAACGGGTACAGAAAGACGACGAAATAAGTGAAACTGTCGATAACAGCGCCTTCGGAAGCATATACCACGGTGTCATGCACGATATATACGCTCGTATAAAGGCCGGGAATATCACACCCATTGTAACAGCCGATATGCTCAATGCTATATTGAAAGACAAAAAGTTTATAAACGACCTTATTACCCGTTGGTTTTCTATCGTATTCTTCAAGGAGCGCCCTGAGAAAGCCATCGTTCCAAAGCCATTACGAGGACAACACCTCATCATTGCCCATATTATAGAAGAGTATGTCAGACAGACACTTGTCATAGACAAAGAGTTTTCACCCTTTACATACATTGGCTCTGAACTCCGCATCGACTCCAATACATACATACCCTTGAAAGGAGGTAAAAATGTAGCCTTCAAAGCTTTTATCGACCGTATCGATGCCAAGGACGATACAATTCGCATCATCGACTACAAGACCGGAAGTGACAGTACTAAATTTAGCCACATAGAGAGCCTTTTCGACAAGAACTCAGAACAACGCCCCAAAGCCATTTTCCAGGTCGCTCTTTATTGCGAACTTTATCGACAAGCCAACCCAGCTGAGACACGCAAGTTGAAACCTGTCATCTATAAAGTAAGAAAACTATTCTCGGCCGACTTCCCTCAAGAGATTACATGCGACAAAGGCAGCGTCGATAACTATGACGAGATAGCCGATGTATACAAGGATGGCCTTCAGAATGTTCTCGCTGAGATATTCAACCCCGATATACCATTTACCCAAACTGCAGTAAACCAGCACTGCAAATATTGCGACTTCAAAGATATATGCAAACGTTGACTCCTTACCAATAATATCGGTTACAAGCGACATTCGACATAAGCACAAAACGGAAAAACGAGCTATAACCGATTTACTACAATAACTAAATACAGCCGCTCGCCATACTGTTTTATGTCATTTGCACTATCTTTGCAAAAAGCAAACAATATGTCTGCATAACTGCATCTAAAAAACAGCATTACAATAAGACTTTTATAATATGACAACAGAAACACAAAAAGAACAATCGACCAACCTAACATACACACAAGCTATTGCCGAGTTGGAGCAACTTGTAGCCAATTTACAAAATCCGCAATGCGAAATAGATAAACTGCGCGAATATACAGCAAGGGCATTACAACTGATACAATATTGCAAAACCAAACTTTCTGAGACTGATGAAGACCTGAAAAAATTGCTTGAAGAACTTACTCAAGACAATCTATAAAAAATAAAATAGTTGCAGTGATATATTTATCTTGATAACCCACGACCTGTATATTTTATCGACCAAGCTTATATATTCACGCCGCAATAAATATCTACAAAAAGCACATGCCGGCGATAATATCGCCGGCATGTGCTTTTCTGAGCGGCAAACGAGGCTCGAACTCGCGACCCTCAGCTTGGGAAGCTGATGCTCTACCAACTGAGCTACTGCCGCATATTGCTTTGTTTAATCGTTACAAAGGTACAGCTATTTTTCGTGTATAGCAAGTGTTTTACAAAAAGTTTTTCCTCTCCATCTCCACAACTAATGACACACTATCCCTTCTATGAGGGTCTCTACGCACTACACAAAGCCTTAATTGAGCAAGACAGTAACTTACCTCTACAGAATTATATCGTCCCTGTAAAACAAATTATCAATGAAGACATTGAATTTCTATAAACAGACTGAACAAACTGCAAATCAAATAGGCCCATCGGCAATTTGCACTATCTTTGCATAACAACAATCTCTTGCCATGATACGGATATGGCATTCCTATAAACAGCATAGCAAATGAAAAGGATAGGATTACTTTCTGATACACACGGTTATTGCGATACAAAATATGAGAAATATTTTGCCGAATGTGACGAGATATGGCACGCGGGCGACATAGGAAGCTGCGAAGTGCTTGACTATCTCGAGTCTATAAGACCAGTACGTGCGGTGTATGGTAATATAGATGGCCAAGACATAAGAATACGCACTGCCAAAAGCTTGCGTTTTACCATAGAAGATGCTGATGTGTGGATGATACATATAGGAGGGTATCCGGGGCGTTATGCCCGTGAAGTCATACCGGAGATATACCGTAATCCGCCCAAATTGTTTATATCGGGGCATTCACATATCCTGAAGGTGATGTATGATAAAACATTGGGTTGCCTGCATATCAACCCAGGGGCAGCAGGACTATACGGATTTCACAAAGCCCGCACCCTGGTACGTTTCAGTATAGAACATGGCAACTTCAGTGACCTTGAAGTGATAGAGCTGAGCGACAATAAGGCAAAAAAAGTGTAAAATAAGATAGTACATAAAAAGAAATGGCTACCTTTGGTTTTGAAATGTAACCATGAGGCGATAATGCGATGTACCCGCCCATCAATAACAACTACTATGAAACCTTTGTATAACCCTTTGATACATATAATTCTTGCCTTTGTTTTAGGCATATTCATGATTCTTTTTCCCGATTATGCCTTGCACTACATCGCCATCGTACTGGGACTCATATTGCTTATACCCGGTATTGTACAGGTAGTACGCTACATAATAGAGCACACCGACAAAAGTCGCCGGATGCGACGCAACAGCAGTTTGCGATTTCCTCTACTCGCCTTGCTTTGCGTTATAGCCGGCGTAGCCATCATTGGCTTTCCAACTACAGTGGCCAAGATATTTATATACCTGCTGGCTGCCTTTCTGGTTTTTGCCGGTATATATGAAATTGTTTTTTTGGTACTGCTACACCGCAATATTCCAATGGGATACTACATATTGCCCATCTTGATATTGGTTACCGGCATACTATTACTACTCAACCCGCTATCTATCACAAAGGCTGTGTTAGTCACAGTATTCGGCGGAGGCGCCATTGTATATGGCATAAGCGAGCTTATCTACTATATCAAGTTCAAGCGATAGGCACGAGTCTATTACAATATACTTCACTTCGTACCGAAAAATACGGTACGAAGCATTGTGCTGTTGCAAATACTTGACAAATACCTTACCTTTGCACTCAAACTAAAAAAGCATGACAATGAAGAAAACAGCTTTGTGGAGCAGTATTGCGCTCTTATTGATAAGCATGGCTTCGTGCAAGCCAAGCCAACAAGCCACCAAAGAGGCCTACGAAAAGGCTATGGCTGCCGCCGTAGAGAAACCTATCGTCTCAGAAGAGACTCCCGACGAAGATGCTATAACCGAAGTGCAACCCATAGTGCAACAGCAACCTGCAACCGAACGTACCGAGCATGTAAATGTGCTTGACGACGGTACGATGAATACATTTAATGTGGTAGTGGGCAGCTTTATTCAACGTACCAATGCATATAGCCAACGCGACCGTCTGCGTGCCGACGGCTATCCTGCTTTTGTAGCTCAAAACGCGCAAGGTATGTACCGCGTAATAGCTTGTGGCTTTGCCACCCGCGAAGAGGCCAACGAAGCCCGTTACAAAATCACTCAACAATACCCTTCATCATATATCAAAGACCCATGGTTCTTGATAAAACGGTAAGTTGGCAATCCATAAAATTTACAAGAGGCTGTGCCCTGGTATGGGCACAGCCTCTTGTAATAATACCCTATCTCAACAACTATCACGAACGAAGACATGAGCGAATATCTTCGCCCGTAGGTGCTTGAAAGAGACGTAACCCAAACTCGGGTACAATCGAAAAAACATGTTCAAAGAGTGCCGACTGTATCTCTTCATAACGTACCCACGCAGTTTGCGTAGTAAAGAAATAAATCTGCATAGGCACTCCGTGCTCTGTAGGTTCCATGAGGCGTACCATAGAGACAAAATCGGCGTTGAAAGAGGAGAGCGATGAGATAAAATTCTGAAGATATACACGGAACAGTCCAAGGTTTGTCAGGCGCAAGGCGCGCACTGTCACCTCATCGCCCTTTTCACGAGCCTCTGCCATACGTTCCCGCACATCGGCAATATATTCGGCCAACAGAGTATCTTTTTCCCAACGGACAATATCGTCATCGGCCAGGAAATGTACCGAACGTAAATCGATGTTGATAGTACGCGCAATACGACGTCCTCCCGAATCGAACACGTTGCGCCAGTTGACAAATGAGCCATTGACCAAGGCCTGCGGTTGTATAGTAGAAATTGTATAGTCCCAGTTCTGTACCTTCACGGTAGTAAGCGTTATCTCTATCACCGTACCGTTTATATCCTTATCCTTTACGACGACCCAGTCGCCGACACGCATCATATTGTTGGCCGATAGTTGGATACCGGCCACCAATCCGAGTATAAGGTCTTGAAATACCAACATGAGAACAGCTGCCGACGCACCGAGTCCCGTCAAGAGATATGCCGGAGACTTGTTGATGACAATACTCACCATAACAATCACGCCCAGCAGGAGTACCAGGATTTGTACCATCTGTATAGCTCCTTTGATGGGCTTGTCACGCAACCGTTCTTTCTCGTGCAGAATGTGTGAAAGCGCAGTCAAAGCTGTTACAACGGTACTGATGATAACGCCAACCACATACACCCATGCCAAACGCTGCACCAAGTCATAGATATCGGGTTCGCCGACAAAAACAAAGGGGAAAAACACCAACGCCAACAGAGCCGGTATTATCATGATTGCCTTGTCGAGTACCTTGTGGTCGAAAATCACATCGTCCCATGTAGCTTTCGTAGCCCTTACTATCTTGAAAATCACTCGGTGCAAAATGAGCTTGCACACGCGATATATTATCATTATCACCAACAAGAATACCATCAGGAGAGCCAACTTCTCTATCCACGAGAACCCTGAAGTATCTATATTCAACCAGTGCAATACAGTAACGCGCCAATTCTCCATGTTGCTTATTTTTTTATCTCTTTACCACCCAATGGCAAGCGATAGCCTATGGTATAGGTAAAACCAAAACCACCACCCGAAGGTCCGAAGCCGGGAATAAACATAGGCTCACCATACGACGACGAGCCACATCCTATCAAGAAGCGATAACGGCCGCTCCATCCCATATAAAAGTTTTTATACACTTGCACACGCAAGGCGACCACCAATTCAGCCCAATGTGCAAATGCTTTCTGCTGTGGTATAGAGATAGTTGCGACACTACCCCAATATGAATCATCGAGCTGCACATTGTCCCACTGATAGGAAAAATAAGTAAGGCCGTAACGCGCCCCTATCGAGAAGAAGCTCTCTGAACCGTTGTTATAAAAGAAATTATAATTCAGTCCCACCCTTCCGTAGGGCGAAGGTGTACACTTATACGTATAATTATTATCGTCGGGAGTATTATCGGCATAGCCTATGCCAAATTCTATGACCGGAAAGAAACGATGAAAAAAATCGGCCTCCAAGGCTACTTCATAATTGCCATACTGCTGACCGAAAAGATTCATAACGGGAGATGCAATATCGGCCGTTAACAACAGCCCTCCAAAGAGGGGCGCTTTATGTTTTGGTTCTTTCTCTTCGGTCGAGGGCGGAGGAGTAGTCACTGTATCGGTAAGGACACGGTTCATTTTCTCCTGCTGGCGTTTACGTACTTCCAATGGCAAATCGTTGCTCTCCACAGGAGTTATTACACGCTGGGCTCCAGCCGGCACACAAATGCATATAGCCAACAACAAGCAATATATTGTCACGCACGTTTTTCTACTCCTCAATGGCAACATAATAAAACAGTTGAATGGTTTCTGTATCTTCATTAGTTACCTCGGGAGTTACCAATGCTGCCGAATCGAGCATATGACGCGTATATTCAAATCGTGTAATTGTATAATTAAATACCACGCCGCAATCTTCCGAAATAAAATAAGGGAAGCGATTGTATGCAAATGTCAAAGTATCGTTGTTGGCTGTATCGGCCAAAGCTTGGGCGGCATAATGAATGACATAGCGAGTCGTATCGGCATCACTGCGAAAGGGCAGATAGAGACTCGATGTACCCGAGGCTGCCGCAACTAGCAACGAATCGGTGGGATGCCCCACCCCATACACCTCTATAGAATCTACGGCAATGGTACTCTCGGGCATATTATACGCGTAAAACGCAGCCCGAGGGATACTGCTACGATTTTCGTAACAACCACTTTCTCCACACGCTGCCAACAACAAAAGTATTGCCAGCACCATGCTTATAAACAAACACCAACTATACGTTCTCTGCATCAACGCCATACAACAATTTCGTCTAACGGTTTTCGTTTCTTAACCGGCGGCTCATTATCGGCAGCCGGGAAACCTATAGGCAGAAGTACTATCGGTTCTACATACGGGGGCAACTCGAGTAACTCCCGGCAACGGGAAGTATCGAAATTACATACCCAACATGTACCTAAGCCCACCTCGGTAGCTGCAAGGCATATATGCTCTACGGCAATAGCAACATCTATGTCGCAGTGGTCTTTACCATCGGCAGCTCTATGCCACGACACATTGTGATTGCCACAAGCTACGATGCATGCCGGTATTGTGCGGAACCACTCGCGTTGATATACCTCGGCCAAACGACTGAGCATTGACGCATCGCGTATAACGACAAACGTCGCAGGTTGTAAGTTTACAGCCGACGGAGCAAGGCGTGCAGTCTCAAGAACATAGCGCAACAACTCGTCAGGAACCGGCCGCGCATCATATTTTCTTACCGAATAGCGTTTTTGGGCTAAAGACAATACTATATTCTGCATAACGGTAATGTTTTAATAATATAAAACCTATGCTACTCCAACACTTCCGATACCTGATATTTGTTACGGTCTGTGGCATTGCGTGAGATGAGCTCGCCTACAAAACCGGTAAGGAAGAGTTGCGTACCTAAAATCATAAACGTAAGCGCCAAATAGAAATAAGGAGAATCTGTTACCAACCGATACGGATAGCCATTATAGAGATTATAGAGCTTGGTAACACCTACCACAATGACAGCTACAAAACCTATGAAAAACATGAGGCTACCCAACAAACCGAAGAAATGCATGGGCTTAACCCCGAATTTCGAAAAGAACCAAAGTGTAATAAGGTCAAGATAACCGTTTACAAAACGGTCGAGCCCAAATTTTGTCTTCCCATACTTGCGGGCACGATGGTGTACTACCTTCTCACCGATGCGGGTATAGCCGGCATTTTTGGCCAAATAAGGTATGTAGCGGTGCATATCGCCATACACTTCTATAGACTTTACTACCTCACGACGATATGCCTTCAATCCGCAATTGAAGTCGTGGAGCTTGATGCCACTCACTTTTCGTGCCGTAGCATTGAAAAGCTTTGTAGGAATGGTTTTCGACAACGGGTCATAACGTTTCTTTTTCCATCCCGATACCAAGTCGTAACCATCTTGAGTAATCATACGATAGAGCTCAGGAATCTCATCGGGACTATCTTGCAAGTCGGCATCCATTGTAATAACTACATCGCCTTGAACCTTTTCAAACCCCATAAAAAGAGCGGGTGACTTGCCATAATTGCGACGGAACGAAACACCTTTGACGCATGGATTTTTCCGACGCAACTCCTCTATCACCTGCCACGAGTTATCGGTACTGCCATCATTGACAAACCAAATCTCGTAGCTGAACCCATTCTCTTTCATAACACGGGCAATCCATGCTTCCAATTCGGGAAGCGACTCGGCCTCATTGTACAATGGTATGACTAACGAAATATCCATTTTTTCTTTATGATTTTTTACGTTTCTGCAATACAAAAGGAGCTACAATCATAGAGAGCAACGACCCAAAAAAGACATTAGACCATATCGACTGCATCACCATCTGCAACGAGGTGGGCGAGCTCCCCTCTTCCAGAGCCTTACTCATCTCCTCTAACGAAATAGTATCAGAGAGCACATCCATTTCTTTGATAAGAGCAAATGCGCGGTTGAACAGCTCTGCTATATATTGTGGATTGATGTATTGATAGTAGATATACTCCGCTACGCTACATATCAGAGATGCAAAGAAAAAGAGCATTATGCCCATCATCCACAACAAGGAGAAAAACGATATGTAACTATTGTTGCGATGGTATACCATCATGATACGATACAGCACAAAGGGTGTACCCACAAAAAGAGCGAGAGCCAACAGATTGGCCACAGGGAAATAAAGTCCCATGACCATGCAGGCAAATCTCACAATCAAATATATACCCAACCATACGCCTCCCTCCATACTATATTGGAGGAGACTCTTGCGTGGAACAGTATTGGCCATAACGTAATAACTATTGACGTCACATTCTATGCAACCCACAAAGATAGTGATTTTCGCCCGATATGCAACGGCTCATAACCTATTTAACCCAACGGTAACCGGCCTTGTCGAAGAGCTTGCCATCCTGCGCCACACCGTTACCCACCGTAGTGAGCAGGTCGCCTACCAACGCACCGTTAAGCCCTCCGCGCAAGGCAAGCAACTGCGCCTCTTCTGAGAGACGCATGCGGCCTCCGGCAAAGCGTATAACAGCATCAGGCAAGACAAAACGATATACGGCGATAGTACGCAAGATGCTATCCTCATCGAGCAACGGTATCGTAGCAAGTGGCGTGCCGGGTATAGGCGATAATATATTGACCGGTACCGAAGCTACTTGCAGTTCGCGCAACTCAAACGCCAATTCTATACGCTGCTCCACCGTTTCACCCATACCTATGATTCCTCCCGAACATATCTCCATACCTACCTCGCGAGCCCAACGTATGGTCTGTTTCTTTTGCTCTGAGGTATGTGTGCTGCATAAAGAGGGAAAATAAGACGATGAAGTCTCCAAATTGCAATGGTAACGACGCACACCGGCATCGTAGAGCATTTGTAACTCTTCTTTACCCAACAATCCCATAGATGCGCATAAATACACTCCCGTCTCCTCTTTCACACGGCGGTAAAGATTACAGAAGGGAGGCAGCTCCTTGGCCGTCATCTTACGTCCACTCGTCACCAACGAATAACGAGCGATACCTTGCCGAGCACTTACTCGAGCCACAGACAGGGCTTCCTCATCACTCACTCGCTCATACTCGTTTATATGCGTAACATAATGTGCCGACTGTGCACACCACTTACAGTCCTCACCACATTTGCCCGAACGTGCGTTTACAATACAACAAGTATCTATATCATTGCCCACCCTACGCAAACGTATCTCATCGGCTGCTGCAAGCAGTGCAGCCCTATCGTCGCAACGATAAAGCTCACACGCCTCGGCAAAGGTTATCATACCTCCGGCAAGCACTCTTTCTTTCGACTCTTCTATCATATCTTTATACTATTCTGAATATCAAACATCTATAATTTAAATGACTTATAGTCGTACCGACACAAGTTAATGCGAAACAACATATAGGGAAAACGGCCTCACGAACGAGCCCTTCTCATATAGGCCCGCAAAACAGCTGCATCGGTTACTCCATCTGTTTCTAAGGCAAGCATGGCGGGTTGTTCCTTTTCTGCCCAAAAACGGGGTAACACGCTACGCAGTTCCTCGATAGAAGCTGCCTTGAAGAAACGGAATCCATGCAAGGCAGCGTATCCTTCGACAGGAATACGACGTTTTACCTCGAAGCACTCTTCCAGCTCGGGTAAGTCAGACGGCCCTTTGATAAAGCGGAATATACCACCTCCTTCATTACACAATACCACAACTTTGAAACGTGGTGTCGCATAGCCTGTGGCAAGCCCCCCTGCATCGTAAGCGAAACTCATATCACCGGTTACAAGTAGTGTCGTGCCATTATCGACACAAGACGAGCCTATCGCCGTAGAGGTACTTCCGTCTATACCGCTCACACCCCGGTTGCTATATGTTTGCGATACCTGCGGTGTATTGAATAACTGAGCATACCGTACCGACGTTCCATTAGAGAGATGAAGCGATACCCCTTCAGGAAGCGAAGGGAATAGTATCGAATAGGCTTTGAGTGCACTCCACGGAGCCGACTCGATAAAATCGCTGTGCAACCTTCCGGCATAAGTTTCGCGCTCCTTCCACAACGCAGCAAAGCCACTGTCGCGTGGCGGGCATTGAGCCAACTTTTCCAAGAGCCAAGCCGGCTCAGCGTCTATCTGGCAGGTAAGATTCTGCATCGTATCTATGATATGCGGTTCTCCTCCTATACGCCAATGCACGGCCGGAGCATACCGTCGCAAGAAAAGTTTTGCCATGCGCGAGATGGGCGCGCCTCCCAACGTTATCAGCAACGAAGGAGCGAAAGCAGGTTTCTCACTATTGTCTATGGCCGTAAGCACACGGTCGACAGTAGATATAAATCGGGGGTCTTGCACATTTGCAACGCTCTCGGTAAGTACCATTACCTGCGGCAAATCAGCCATGTGCGACAAAGCCGATTGCACAGAAGCCGACGGCGAGAGCAAAGAAGCAAAAACCATTATCCTATCGTGCCGGGCAAATTCAGTCGTCAACTCCGAAAGGTCATCCTCGGCAAGCTGGCGGGCAGGTTTCATCATTTGCACCTTTCGGAACTTGCCAGGAATATACTCAGCAGTACCACATAAAGGTTCACGCAACGGCACATTCACATGCACCGGTCCGGGGCACGATGTCTTTGCCGTAAGAATAGCTTCATTTATCATGCGTGTGGCATACCACATATTCAGTTCATTGTCCGTATCTACAGGGAGATGATATGAAGCCTTTATAAAAGGAGCGAATATACCTCGTTGTCTGATGGTCTGGCTATCATCCTGGTCTATCCATTCATCAGGTCGGTCGGCCGAAATAACTATTAAGGGCACATGCCGATAATATGCCTCTGCCACAGCAGGTGCATAGTTTAGCAGAGCCGTTCCGGAGGTACATACGAGAGCTACAGGTTCTTGTAACCTCGCAGCCATACCCAACGCCATAAATGCAGCTACCCGCTCATCTATCACAACATGATGTTTTATGGCTTTTTCACGAGCAAAAGCCACCAACAATGGTGCATTGCGCGAACCCGGAGATAAGACTGCATATCGCACACCATGAACCACCGACAGTTCGGCCAACGCTCGACACATCTCATGATTGGTTGTTTCCATAGTCATACAAAAAGATTAAGTACAATTCAACACTGAAAGCAAAGTCTGTGACTTTATGCAGGTTTCGTTCCATTCATCAACAGGAACAGAACGTGCTGTAAGTCCGCCACCCACATAAAGGCGTACAGCCCGAGCATCAAACTCGAGACTTCTCAAATTGACAAAACAACGGCAATGCCCATTCTCATCAGCGTCGCCTATGTATCCGCCATAATAACGGCGGTGGTGCCCCTCTATTGCCGATATAAGCTTCTTAGCATCGTTAACTGGTATACCGGCAACGGCCGGTGTAGGATGTAGCCGTGCTAACAAGAGGTCACGTATTGCGGCATCGTGGGCAGTAGATATATCAAAATCGGTACAGAGGTGTTCTACCTGGGCTGCTCGACGCGTATAAGTATGAGTCGTTACAGCCGTCAGCCCACAACCTTGCAACACCTGTCCAATATAATCTGCTACATACTGTTGCTCCTCACGTTCCTTGAGCGGCCAGTCGGCAGGAGTCCCTTCCGGACGTGTCCCGGCCAACGCCATAGTTGCATATCCACGATTGGTAGAGCGTAACAGCAGTTCGGGTGTCGCTCCTATCCAATTGCATATCCCTGGATAACTTACCATGAAAACATACGCCGACGGATAAGCGACACACAATGCGGCAAACAACTGCGGCATGCGAGCCATATCGTAAGATAGTGTTATGGTACGAGAGAGTACCAGCTTAGAAGCATCATGGGCTTGGATGCAAGATATCATACGCCGGGCTTCGCCTATATAGGTGTCATAATCTATGTCTGCACCGCTCAGTCCATAAGAAGCTGCAGGCAGGGGAGGTAATGCTTCGAGAGCAGCACGGTCAGCAGCACTATAATCCGGAACGATAGTAAAGGCTGGCGCATCTTCACTTTCTACAAATGGTACCACCCTGAAACCACTTACCATACCGCGAATCGGTGCCGAATGATATTGTGCACCGAAACGGACTTGCGACTCGGAGGGATAACGACTTGCATAAAAGGGTATGTTCCGGTTCAAACAGCAGGCAATAAGTCCCCCTATTTCTTCCCCCTTATCGCTATATGCGGTACAGGCATTCATATGCATCTACTGTCAGAGAGGACGTGCAATCAAGTCAAACGGCAGAGTTTCTGTTACCTTCACTCGGCAAAAATCACCTATTCGCAAAGGTTGGGTTTTCTCTACCAGCACTTCATTATCTACGTCGGGCGAATCGGCCTCAGTTCGTCCCACATAATAATCAGGCTCTTCACGGTCTATTATCACCTTCAACTCAGTGTCGAGTTTGGCTGCATTCATTTCTGCGGCAATAGACTCTTGTAAAGACATAAGTTGTTCCAATCGTTGTTGTTTCACCTCCTCAGGAACATCGTCGGGATGATGTGCGGCAGCAAAAGTACCCTCTTCCTCGCAGTATGCAAAAGCGCCCATCCGCTCAAAACGAATATCACGCACAAACTGCAACAACTCTTCAAAGTCGGCTTCGGTCTCTCCGGGATAGCCTACCATCAAAGTCGTACGTAACGTAATGCCGGGAACTTCGCGACGAAGACGAGCTATAAGGTCGTATGTCTCTTGCTTGGTAACATGCCGATGCATGCGATCGAGCATATTGTCGCTAATATGTTGTAATGCTATATCGAGATACTTGCATACATTGTCGTGCTTTTGCATCACAGGGAGCAAGTCGTAGGGAAATCCTGCCGGGTAGGCATAGTGCAACCTTATCCATTCTACTCCGGGTATAGCGGCCATACCCTCAACAAGTGCCGCCAACCGGTTTTCGCCATATAAGTCTTCACCGTAATATGAGAGGTCTTGTGCTATCACCTGAAACTCTTTAACGCCTTGTCCTACAAGAGTACGCACCTCATCAAACAGGCGCTCCATTGGTACCGATTTATAACGTCCTGTGAAGAGCGGAATGGCACAATAGGAACAAAAACGATTACACCCCTCGGCTATCTTGATATAGGCATAGTGCGAGGGTGTTGTGAGTATGCGTGTATCGGAACAAATAACCTCCGGGTGCCCCAAATCCGACAGAAGAGCTTCCCAGTCGAACTTACCATAGAACTTATCCACCTCGGGTATCTCTTTCTCAAGTTCAGCCCTATACCGTTCCGAAAGGCAACCCATTACAAACAACTTTCCTATACGGCGGTGCTTCTTGGCCTCTGCCAGTTCGAGTATCATAGATATACTCTCTTCCTTGGCATCACCTATAAATCCACATGTATTCACTACCACAATTTCACCCGACACACGGTGTGAATCGTGATACACTTTGTATCCCGCCTGAGAAAAGCGATATAACAACCGCTCGGAATCGACTAAGTTTTTGGAGCATCCGAGCGAAACAATATCTACTCTATTACGTATCATACTTGCTGTATCAGTCGCCAAATAGAGAATCTACAAAAGCACGACGACGGAATACTTGCAAATCGTCTATGCCCTCGCCCAGACCTATATATTTAACAGGAATCTTAAATTGGTCTGAGATACCTATGACAACGCCACCCTTGGCCGTACCGTCGAGTTTCGTTATCGCCAACTCATTTACTTCTGTTGCAGCCGTAAACTGCTTGGCCTGCTCGAAGGCATTCTGCCCTGTAGAACCATCGAGTACCAACAATACTTCATGGGGAGCGTCAGGGACGACTTTTGCCATGACATTTTTTATCTTGGTAAGCTCATTCATCAACCCTACTTTGTTATGCAAACGTCCTGCCGTATCGATAATTACCACATCGGCATGGTTAGCCTTGGCCGAGCTTACAGCATCAAATGCCACCGAAGCGGGATCTGAGCCCATTTTTTGCTTGATTACCGGCACATCAGCACGCTCTCCCCATGCCACCAACTGTTCTACAGCGGCAGCCCTGAACGTATCGGCAGCGCCCAAATATACCGAGTAACCTTTTTTCTTATACTGATATGCCAACTTGCCTATTGTGGTGGTTTTACCTACACCGTTTACCCCTACCACCATAATAACATAGGGACGCGAGCCTTCTGGTAAGACGAAGTCATCCTCATCGTCGGTACCCGTTTCGGCAAGAAGGGCTGCAATCTCTTCGCGCAAAATACGTTGCAACTCACTTGTACTCATATATTTATCGCGAGCGACACGTTGTTCCACTCGTTCTATGATACGCAAGGTGGTATCGACACCCACATCAGAGGTAATAAGGACCTCCTCGAGGTTGTCCAACACTTCATCGTCGACCTGCGATTTGCCGGCGACAGCTCTTGCCAATTTGGCAAAAACGCCTTCTTTAGTTTTCGACAAACCCTTGTCTAACGTCTCCTTTTTCTCTTTGGAAAAGAAATTATACCAAGCCATAACCATCAGTATTTAAGCGGGGCTGATAAGCATCCCGGTGTACAAAAATAACAAAATAAGCCGACAAAAAAAACTTTCCCGCACATTAATGCGCAAGAAAGTTTTTTATGTAGTATAGAAAGGATACCAATCGCAGTAATTATTTTACTGCATCGGCAACACTATCCTTGGGCAGGATTTCCTCTTGGAAAACATATGCGCCGGTTTTGGGCGATTTCACCACTTTGATTACTTTCGCAAAAGCGCGGCTGTCACCTTTTTGCAGGGTTGCAACGACTTTCTTTGCCATGTGTCAGTCTCCTTCCTTTTATTTTATTTCTTTATGAACAGTTACTCTCTTAAGAATGGGGTTATATTTTTTCAACTCCAAACGTTCTGTGGTATTTTTGCGGTTTTTAGTAGTAATATAACGCGAAGTGCCTGGCATACCACTTGCCTTATGCTCGGTGCATTCGAGTATAACTTGCACTCTATTACCTTTAGCTTTCTTTGCCATATCAGTTCATCACTTTTATTTCGGTTAAATACCCTTTGCCGACAGCCTGCTTTATTGCAGCATCAAGCCCCACCTTGTTTATCAAACGGAGGCCGGCAGCCGAGATAGTAAGAGAGATCCAGCAATCTTGCTCGACCCAATAGAATTTTTTGTTGAAGAGGTTGACATTGAAACGACGTTTCGTACGACGTTTCGAGTGCGAAACATTATTGCCAACCATAGCTTTCTTCCCTGTAATTTGACAAATCTTTGACATCGCTATCTTAGTTTATTTTATTATACTTTTCCGGCTTTCACAAACAGTGTGCAAATTTACGGCATTTTACATTACTATCCAAATTTGCGATGGAGAAAAAAGAAAAAATATTTTCAGAATCGCATTTCCCGAAGAGAAACAAGCCCACCAACAAACTGCAAACGTCATTTTATTGCACATCTTACCCTTCATACAGTACTTACCTTAGCGCCACATTATAAATAAATATGCTATTATGACGAGGAAACGTTTGTTATTCTTAGGAACAGCATGCAACAGCGCCGCCCGCTTTGCCGAGGCCGGCAGTTGCAGCAAAGTAGTAAACCTGCGAAACATCAACAGCACTTTATGCCCTACAGGCAATGCCTACAAGATATACGAACCTGCCAACAGTGAGCGCATACTCGCCTACATACATGTGTGCCACGACTCTCGGCACCACATTTTTTATAAAGGCAACGACATATATCATGAGTTTGATATTGATGAGACCGGGTGTACTACCATAGCAGAAAAAATATTGACTCTCAACGAGGCTTTTACGCGTATCGATTCACTGGGTAATACATTGATTATTGTATGCCCGTCGCAGGTCTATTATCTTTTACACCGCTCTACCGGATATATATGCTTGGGTAATCTGCCTCCTATGCCCATCATCACATTGCACGAAACATCTTATCAATTCAGAAGCAGCTACGTACCCAGCTACTCTATCGCGGGGAAAGTAGAGAATATCACTGATGCAGTTCGTGAAGGATTTACATCTCGCGAAACCGGTACATACTTCAAGCTACGCGATACCGAGCACGACAATTACCGTTTTGTACAACCTATTATCATGCGATATGCCTTACGACTTTATGATGGAAGCCACATACTTCCTTCTCCACCCGTCGTACTATGCTGCCGCAATATCGAAGAGCTACAAAGAGAACGATACGCTATTTTCAGCTACATGGAAGCTCAAAACACTACATATATGACCGACTATACCGTCGGCCTCTATTCCTCTACCGTGGGATATCGTATAGAGAGTATCAACCTTGACGACTGGAAAGATATCGTAACAGGAATAGACTTTTTTGCCTCGGCAGAAATTCCATTATTAAGTGACGAACTTATCGAGTCGAACGACTATGTAGAAATATCACAAAATCGTTACCAATATACATATCGAGCTCCTATCGTAGACATAGGACAAGCTGCGCAACAAGCTCGTGAGGAATCACTTTTTTATAAAATATACAGCATAGACGAACTTGAAGAACTTTCTACCAATACACTCTGTGAGATAACTCCCGATTGTAATCCCAACAATATTATCTATCAACAACGTCTCACAACCGATACTGCCAACTTCAACCCCATGGGCGCACAACAATCGTTTGTCTACAATAACCGGCTACACCTTGCCGACATCACTCGTACTTATTATGAAGGTTATCCGGCAACCCTGTTCCACACGGCATTATCGGATTCCGACACCACGGCCGAAGCCTACATAAAAACACGCCTGATGTTCTCCGACGGCGGCGACAACTACGTTATATGGCGGGGCAGCATACCACATTTTTCATCTGTATTTTCACCGTTGCTATCATATCCCGACAATAGCGCCCTCTCTATGGAAATTGCCGTAAGACTCGATGGATATGAATACCGCCACACCTTCTTGTTAGAGAGCGTCGGCAACGAAAACAGGGCTTCATATATACACTCCGAATTTACCGACATCGATATAACTTCATGGGATAAAATTGCTGTAACAGAAAATGTTACAGACGACTTTCCCGAAAACTCGGTCAATATCGTACGTCGTCACCGCAACCTCATGCGGGTATCTGAGATAGATAATCCATTTTTCTTCCCCTCAGAACTGTCATACTCTATTTCGGGCGGATGTATCACCGGCATAGCCACTACTACTGCAGCTCTATCGCAGGGACAATACGGCGAATTTCCTCTATACATTTTTACCGACGAAGGGATATGGGCCATGCAAAATGGCAATGAGGATGTTTGCTATGCTCGTTGCACGCCTATCAACAGAGAACCGGTAAGCGAAAGTCATTGCATCACCACGTTAGAAAATGCAATTATTTATCTTTCGGGAAATTCCATCTTTACAATAAGCGGTTCCCAATCGGCCGAATTGCTATCGCTCAACGAATTTCCCGAAACGATTTTTGAGAACCAACTGTCGCAACTCATACCCGACATCTCTGCTGCAAGTAGCGACATGCACTCGTTAGCCTCCTTTTTCGACAGCAAGATATCCTCGGGATACTTATACGACAAAAGGGAGCTCCTATTCTGTAACAAGGATTTTCCCTATATGTGGGTACTGCACCTGCCTACAGGACATTTGTACCGCAGAGCCTGTTCATATCAGAGAATTATTGACGGATATAATGCTCTGCTGGCTCAAGACAGTAGCGGAGCTGTCTACGACCTTTACCAAGAGACCTTTACAGAAAACAACATTACCCTTGTAACCCGACCTATCAGCATCGCCACTGACGCCTATACCAGGCTACAAGAAGTATGCCTGCGACTACAAGGTTTTTGCGAAAATATGAAAATAATTATTGCCGCAGCTCACGAGCCCGAAGAGGCTTTCATACCCATATACGACGCAACATACAATGGGAACGCCGGCGGACACCTACCTATACGCCTCGCTGCTCCACCCTACAAATATTACAGAATAATTCTCAACGGGACGGCTGGTAATAACTTCCATTTAGATTGTGTCGACATCGCTGCCGACACAGTGGAAAACAACAAACTGCGCTGATGTCATCAGCTCTCTACAAGGCCACACAATTACTGGGGCAATACACGTTTTACCTTACCAGAATAGGTCTCGACAAAACGGGGCATAAAGTATATGGTACGGGGCATCTCGTAATGTGACAATAGTGTAGAGAGTGACTGTTGCAAAAGCTGCATACGCTCAGCATCGTATGGCTCATCTTCGATGACCAATACGATACGCTCACCCAACAGCGCGTCGGGAGCCGATACTATATAATATCGTCCTTTCATAAGGGGGGCTATCTTTTGTTCTATATTTTCGGCATGGAACTTAAGCCCCCCGCTTATTATGACATTATCATAACGTCCTTTCCATATAAAGCGCCGGTCATCGAGAAGCTCTACCACATCGTTAGTCACAAAATTTTTACGACTCAAGTGCGGTGCTTCGATAACCAAACAATCACGTTCATCGAGCGAAAAGCTCACATCACCCACAGCGGTATAGAAATTGTCGCCGATACGTCGCAGCGCTACATGCGAGACAGTCTCCGTCATACCATAAGTAATATATACTTGTATTGGCAATGCCGCCAATTGCTTGGAGAGTTGCTTTGAGACAGGAGCGCCACCCACCAATAATTGCGACACAAGCGACAAGCGGGTACCTCCGTCACAATCACGGAGTGTAGCTTCAACCTGCATGGGTACCATCGATGCCACATCTACACGGCGATTCCACGTCGCCAACGGGTGCGAAGAAGGCGGCACTACATAAAGCATCGCTCCGGCTTGTAAAGCTCTTACTACCATCATTTTACCGGCAATATAATGTACCGAAAGGCACAGCAATAATGACGACTGCGCCGTAATACCCATATAGCGGTTGGTTATGGCTGCCGAAGCTATCATATCTCGTTTATAGAGACGCAACGGTTGCGGTGTGCCAGTAGACCCAGAAGTGTGCCCCTCGACATAATCGAGTGGAGAGAACCACTCCTCCAGGAAATCGACCACATCGTCGGGAAGTTTTCCTCGTAACTGCACAGGCTCGGTCGCCGTGCAATCGTTTATTCTTATTTCCATGTAAGTTCAGGATAGTGCCACACACCATGCGTATCGTAGGATAGTTTCTCTCCTATCAATCGCAACGGTGATGGTATATTATTGGTATATAAAGCCCCCGTTCCCAAACCTTGAGGCATTTCGGAATGGAATGAAGCCGTATAACGTGCTATAGCTGCAAGCCCTACATTCGATTCGAGAGCCGACGTTATCCACCACCCTATTCCTCGTTCTTGTGCTGCATGCATCCAGCACGAAGCTCCGGCAAAACCGCCAACCAACGAAGGTTTCAGGACGATATAATGAGGATGTATGTCATCGAGCAGGCGAGCTGCCACATCGGGAGTAACTACCCGACACGCCACCAGCTCTTCATCCAGCGCCACCGGTACAGGTGAAACAGCGCACAACCGAGCCAACTCGGCCGGATGGCCGGCCGGTAGCGGTTGCTCTATTGAATGCAAGTCATAACGAGCCAACCGTTCTATTTTAGATAAGGCATTTTGCGGTGTAAACGCTCCATTGGCATCGACACGCAACTCTACCTGCGAGCGGTCGTAACGAGAACGTACAGCAGCCAACAAACGCAACTCGGCATCGAAATCTATAGCCCCTATTTTGAGTTTGATGCACTTAAAGCCGGCTTTCAACTTCTCTTCCATACGCCGTAGCATCGTCTCACTGTCGCCCATCCACACCAATCCGTTGATGGTGATGGCATACGTCCCATCTACAAACGACGACGGATAATCGTGCCATCCGGCAAGATTTTGCAACGCAGTCTCAAAACCAAAACGCAACGAGCTCCATCGCCCGAGCTTCGACAAAAACTCTGCCGGTTCACTCTCGCCTATTGTGCGGCAAGCATGAGAGAGCTCGGCCTCATACCGTGGGTCGTCGTCAGAGCCTAATCCCTTGAATAGCGCACATTCACCCCAACCTACGCGAGATGGGTCATCGCTGTCTCGTACCTGCACGAAATAGGTATCTTTATAGGTGAGCACGCCGCGCGAGGTACCGCTCGGCTCTTTGAAATATAAGCGATACGGGGCATATCGAGCTTGCAACATATCACCCGGGGAATTTGGGAAACTTATCGAAATCGGGGTCGCGTTTTTCGAGGAAAGCACGCTTACCCTCTTGCGCCTCCTCCATGAGATAATACATCAGTGTAGCATCGCCGGCAAACTCCATAAGGCCTCGTTGTCCATCCAGCTCGGCATTCAATGCTCGTTTTATCATCCTTATCGCCATAGGGCTGCGTTTAAGAATGGTTTCGCACCACTCTACCGTTTCATCTTCAAGTCGGTCAAAGGGAACGACCTTATTGACCATACCCATCTGCTCTGCCTCTCGCGCCGTATACTGCCTGCACAAAAACCATATCTCACGAGCCTTCTTTTGCCCTACGATACGTGCCAAATAAGACGAACCGAAACCTCCGTCGAAACTACCCACCTTAGGGCCGGTTTGGCCGAAACGGGCATTCTCTGATGCTATGGTAAGGTCACATACCACTTGCAATACATTTCCGCCACCTATAGCATAGCCGTTGACCATAGCAATAACCGGTTTGGGAATAGAACGAATGGCCTTATGCAAGTCGAGTACATTGAGGCGTGGCACTCCGTCGTCTCCTATGTAGCCACCCAGCCCTTTTACACGCTGGTCTCCGCCCGAACAAAATGCTTTGTCTCCGGCTCCGGTAAAAACGATTACTCCTATATCGCTACGCTCACGACATATCGACATAGCATCGAGCATCTCGAAATTGGTTTGCGGGCGAAATGCATTATACACTTCAGGACGGTTTATCGTAATCTTGGCAATACCGCCATATTGCTGAAAAAGAATATCGGTATATTCTTTTATCGTTTTCCATTCTCTTATAGCCATAGGAAATATATATTATAAGAAGTTCAAAAGTACAAAATAATTATTCATAAATACCATTCATATAATCTTGCTTATACTGCAAGAAAGTTTTTCCCGTTTGTTGTTTGAAAAAACGCATCAAATGGCTGGCATCTGAAAAATGGAAGCTGTCGGCGAGTTGAGATATAGTGTTGTCTGAAAAAAGAAGCTCATTTTTCAAATCTTCCAACAACCGTTGCTTCATCAGATGATTTGCCGATACGCCAAATTGTGATTTCACGGCATTATTGAGTGTCACACGACTTATTCCCAACATACGGGCATATTCCTCCACTCTTTGCACATCACGAATATGCCGCTCTAATAAGTCTTTAAACCGAAATGCATAATTATTGCGTGCTATATCAACAGGCAAGTTATAAAAACGTGCATAATTGCGGTTAATAAGTAGCAATAGATAATAAAGCAAAGACACAATTATATTGTAACTATCGGCCAGGGGATGCTGCAGTTCTTGTTTTATAAGACTAAGCAGCCTACTATAAACAGATTGTTCCTCCAGCGATGCAATAAGCGTAGGCAACGTATCGGTCTGATAACAATAAAGCAAACGATATACAAAAAATTTATCCGAAAGGAATGTATGCATAAAGTCTTCTCTAAAAATAAGAAAAGTATATTCTAGCTGCCGCTCGTCTACATGCCACTCCTGCTGTTGATGCGGAGATAGCAATAAAATGATGCCATCGTGTAACGGTATTTTACGGAAATTCAATAGCAAAAAACCATTGGCCTTGCGAATAAAATAGAAGTTAAAGAAATCTGTTTTAAATCTTTTGTGTTCTGTGAGTACGCCACATACATCACTACTACTACCTGTATTGATGTAAAAATCCACTCCGCACCGTGTTTTGCTAAACGGCACACTGATTATATCTTCTAGATTCACAATCTTATCCATTCTTATCCATTTCCATAATTTTTCTCATCACAAAGATATGTATATCATTTATCAAAATGGCATATATCACAACATTTATGGCATAGCAGCTCTCATTTATTCTTTTGAATTTTGCCACCGGAATAAAACGCTACAACAAACAAAATCTCTCTATGAGTATATGCATAAAGTCTCTGATAAAAAACCTCAATATCGTGATAGGCTGCACGATAGGCTGTAACTATTGCTATGCCAGAAATAACTGCCGCCGATTCCATATGACAGACAACTTCTCCAACCCCATATATATGAATGGGAAACTACGCATTATGAACAATCACAAACCCCACATATATTTTCTTACGGGTATGAGTGATTTCTCAGACTGGCAACATGAATGGCGAGAAGAGATATTTAATCAAATCGCCATCAATCCTCAACACTCCTATATTTTCTTAACAAAACGACCGGAAAAAACATCATTTCAAACCGATGATGACAATGTTTGGATGGGGGTCACCATCACCCGCGATACAGAAAAGAGAAGATTAGACGACTTACGCACAAATATTAAAGCAAGACATTACCATGTCACGTTTGAGCCCCTTTTTAGCGATATTGACAACATCGACTTTGAAAAAATAGAATGGATTGTCATAGGCACTGAAACGGGGAAACGGAAAGGCAAAGTCGATGCCAAACCCGAATGGGTACTCCATATCGCTGCACAGGCTAAAGCTCATCGCATACCTGTATTCATGAAAGAAGATTTATTGCCTATCATGGGCGAAGAAAGAATGATTCAAGAATTACCGAAACAATTTATACAAAAACTATGGACAGAGAAATCATTAAAGAAATAAATGTAAATAGCATAATGACACGATCGACACTCCCGGTCGGAGGCTATTCTGTCAATCCTTACGTAGGGTGCCCGCATGCTTGCCGGTACTGCTATGCTTCGTTTATGAAACGATTTACCGGTCATACCGAACCTTGGGGCTCGTTTCTTGATATAA
Organism: uncultured Porphyromonadaceae bacterium; assembly: GCA_900538705.1. GTDB lineage: Bacteria > Bacteroidota > Bacteroidia > Bacteroidales > Barnesiellaceae_A > Barnesiella_A. Next base: position 591,132 of record UPZG01000001.1, on the reverse strand, counting down.
AAAACTGGGAACCTATAAAGAACCCTCATCTGTACGATGGGAAAAGAATTGTTATAGGCTCCGTTACTGACGGATATAATCCGTACGAAAAACATTTCTGTCGTACACGCAAGGTTCTCGAAGAACTTCAAGGAAGCAATGCCGAAATTATGATATGCACAAAATCTGATTTGGTATTACGAGACATCGATTTGTTAAAAAGATTTTCCAAAGTTACTGTTTCATGGTCTATCAATACTCTTGACGAAAAATTTCGCGCTGACATGGATAAAGCCTCCACTATAGCATCGCGTATTGAAGCCATGCGACAAGTGTATGAAAACGGAATTAGGACTGTTTGCTTCATATCTCCCATTTTCCCGGGTATTACAGATGCAAAAGCCATTATAGAACAAGTAAAAGATTTTTGCGACTTGATATGGTTAGAAAATCTCAATTTACGAGGAGGTTTTAAACATGATATAATGGAATACATTAGCGAAACATATCCGGCTCTTTTCCCCCTTTATGAAGAAATATACAATAGAAAACATACAAATTATTGGCAAGCATTAGAACAAGACATCAAACAATATGCTGTACAGCAGGACTATCCATACCGCATAAACGACTTACCATACGGCCGTTCGGAAAAAGGGAAGCCAGTCATAGTTAACTACTTTTATCACGAGAAAATACGACTCCGTAAATAAAACAATAGCTCTATATCGGTTCATATTGCAGAGATATATTTTTAACAATTGTAATTTTTCCCGTTTATTGGTTTGTTATTACAATTTTATCTACATTTGCAATAATGTAAACAACTTAACTAACCTCTGAAAAACATGCTTACAATTGACCGAATACACCATGCCGCCGACGTATTGAAGAGCGTGGTAAGGCGTACCGACATGATACGCGCCAATCTTATCAACCCCGAAAGCGAAATTTATTTAAAGACCGAAAACCTGCAAGTAACGGGGTCATTCAAAGTAAGGGGTGCATACTATAAAATATCTCAACTCAACGACACCGAAAAAGCCCACGGCGTGATTGCCTGCTCGGCCGGAAACCATGCACAAGGAGTAGCTCTCGGTGCCACCAAAAACGGGATTAAATCTCTTATATGCCTACCGGCCGGCGCTCCCATATCGAAAATAGAAGCCACCAAACGCCTCGGTGCCGAGGTTTGCTTGGTAAACGGTGTGTACGACGACGCTTACCAAAAGGCTGTCGAACTGCAACACGAACATGGTTACACATTTGTCCACCCATTCGACGACGAACTCGTCATTGCCGGACAAGGAACTATCGCCCTCGAAATGCTGGAACAACTGCCCGACCTTGAGGCTGTCATTGTTCCTGTAGGTGGTGGTGGCCTCATATCGGGTGTTGCCTTCACACTGAAAACACTTCGTCCCGATATCAAAGTATACGGTGTGCAAGCTGCCGGAGCTCCCAGCATGTACCGTTCTCTTATCGACCATCACATCGTGTGCCTGCCCTCGGTATCTACCATTGCCGACGGTATTGCCGTAAAAGAACCGGGTACACATACCTTTGAATATTGCAGCCGTTACGTTGACGAAATTGTAACCATCACCGATGATGAAATATCGGCCGCTATACTCGCTCTGATAGAGCAACACAAACTCATTGCCGAAGGTGCTGGTGCTATAAGCGTAGCTGCGGCTATGTTTAACAAGCTCCCCATACAAGGTAAAAAAACCGTATGTCTCGTATCAGGAGGTAATATAGATGTCACCATCTTGGCTCGCGTTGTTAAACGTGGACTCATCATGGACGGTCGCACTTGCAACCTTACCGTCGAACTCTCCGACAAACCGGGACAACTCCTCGGCATCCTCAACATTGTTGCTGAACAAGGTGCAAATGTAATATCTATCAACCACGAACGGTCGGGACTTAACATCGACTTACGCGGCTGCTACGTACATCTGCAACTGGAAACCCGTAACAACGACCATATAGCGCATATCATGCAAGCCCTCATGGGAAAGGGTTATAAATTGGTATAACAGTGTTTTGCTGAAATAAAATAAATATAGGGGGCTGCAACCGGATTTCATACCTTTGCAGCCCTTATTATAAAGAGAATACGACAGGGCAATGTTTCGCAATAATAGCAAAATATACGGGAAAAGCTACTACCCTCGATTCTGAAAAGTTACATTGCATTCCGACAAAAAGTACAGCAGTAAATAGGTATTATGTATCAGAAATTCATCATCAATCAAGACGGCGTATTAAAGTTCGGACACGTCTATCTACATAGAGATTTACTAGAACCAGGAGAACAATGCCTCTATGGCGGAGGTCTATGGAAACTGGACGAGAAACGAGGAGCCATCCTGTTATACGGTCGTTCGTTTGACTTTGGTGTACCGGAAATCGGCCGAATAACCCGTATCGAATGGAGCGGCACAGGAGGTAAACCTATGCCTCTGTTCTTCTTGCCTCACTGGCCGGAAGAAGACCTTCTCATACCCGTATACACAAACCTCTGACACCCAAGTATTGAACACAATGCCTACCCATAGAACTATTTCTCACAGGCAAACGCATAAAACGCCCTCTAAAACATAAACAACAATGGACAAAAAAGCTTACGCTCAGGCCAATAAGGATTGGCTCATACAGAAATCGAAAGAAGAAGATGTAAAGGCATTACCCAAAGGCATCTACTACAAGGTGTTATCAGAAGGAAAAGCCGACGGCAAACATCCTTCACCCCGCAGTATTGTCACCGCTCATTACACAGGGCGAACAATCGACGGAAAGCAATTTGATAGCAGCATAGGCGACACACCGCTGGCCATACGCCTATGCGACCTTATAGACGGATGGATTATTGCCATGCAACAGATGTGCGTGGGCGACAAATGGGAAGTCTATATTCCGGCCGAAATGGGATACGGCAAATTTTCACAACCGGGTATACCCGGCAATTCCACTCTTATCTTTGAAATAGAACTGTTAAGTATAGCATAAATGGAGAGACGAGTATTCGTAACCGGCGGAGCACACGGCATAGGCCGAAGCATCGTCGAGGCATTCTGCAAAACTGGCGACCGCGTAGCCTTTTGCGATATTGATTTACCACGGGGAAAAGCCGTGGCCGATAAAACCGGTGCAAGATTCTACCCCGTTGATGTTACCGACACAAAACAACTGGAACTGTGCCTGCAAACAATCGTAGATGAATGGGGCGACGTTGACGTCATGGTCAACAATGCAGGCATCAGCAAGTTTAAGCCCATTACTGAGATAGAGTTGGAAGAGTTCGACCAGATTATCAACACCAACCTCCGCCCGACATTTATTACTGCGAGGTTCTTAGCCCGACACCGACAACAAAACAGAAATACGTCATACGGGCGCATTGTAAACATATGCTCCACTCGCTACCTGATGAGCGAAGCCGGAACAGAAGGTTATAGCGCATCAAAAGGAGGCATCTACGCCCTGACCCATGCTCTTGCCATTTCGCTGGCACCACTCCGCATCACTGTCAACGCTGTGGCACCGGGGTGGATTCATGTCAACGAAGAAGAACATTTGCGCCCCATCGACCATGCATTCCATCCTAGCGGACGTGTCGGGAAACCCGAAGACATTGCCCGTACAGTCTTATTTCTCTGCGACCGGGAGAACGACTTTATTAACGGACAGACTATCACGGTAGATGGCGGCGTGACCCGGAAAATGATTTATCCTGAATGAGAATCGACCTCACAAACCATGTTGTAAATAACTTCTGATTCTATCAGAAACTCAGCCTATACGTTCACTATGCCGTAAGACCCTGATACTTACCTCATACAACAAGTAAAGCGGAATGGTGACTAATATAAGTGTCAGTATATCTTGCCCGGGTGTTATCACAGCTGCCACCACCATTACTGCCAAAAACGAATGCTTGCGATACCGCGCAAGGAAAGCCGAATTGATAATTCCTATTTTACCCAGTACAAAAGCGATAACAGGCAACTGAAATACTACTCCCATAAGAAACGTCAGCGTAACAAATGTTGAGATATAGCTATCTATTGTAATGGTGCTGTGTACTTGCGATGCAACACTGTATGTACCAAGAAAACGGAATGATATGGGGAACAGCAAAAAATAGCTCATCAATACCCCAAGTATAAACAACACATACACTGTAATAACAATCTGTATAGAATATCTCTTCTCGGTCTCATACAATGCGGGGAGTACAAATCGGAAAAGCTCATACAAAATATAGGGCGAAGCACACAAAAGTCCTATATATATCGAGGTTTTGATATGTATCATGAATTGGCTCGACAGTGTCGTTGCAATAAGATCTACATGATACGGGTCGAAACAGAAATCGCTCCACCCTATCATATGCATCAACCCTTCTATACAACGGTAAGTGACAAAATTCCACTCACTGGGAGCCAACAACAAACGCCACACAGGCTCCTTAAAACAGAATACGGCTATCGTAAACAACAAAACGACAACCAGTACCCTAAAAAGCATTCGACGGAACACCTCCAAGTGCCCGCCGAATGTAAGCAAATCGTTATTGTCGTTCTCGCCCATCGGCCGTTGTATTTGTAGTACCGGTATTATTCTTGTCGTGAGTTGCCGTTTCGTCGTGAGCAGTGACATCGGACGAAGCATTTTCATCGTGTGGAGTATTCATCTCATTCATTCCCTTCTTAAACTCCTTGACACCTTGCCCCAAGCCTCGCATCATCTCAGGCAACTTTTTCCCACCAAATAGCAACAAGGCAATGCCTCCTATAACCAAAAGCTCGGTTGTACCTATAAAGAGCGGCAACACATTCGTTATCATGGCATGCATATTATGCGTTTGTTACAAGATATATTTTACAAGAATCAAAATCTATTTCCCAATTTCCGTCGGACGTACTCTCCCAATGGTATTTCTCGCCCATACGGCTCCACCATTGCTGGAATTTTGTACCGGTAGCCCCCATATCGGCTACCAGCTTTTCGTACAACTCTCCATTATCGGCCGTAAGAATCTGTGCCAACTCGTTCAATCCGTTCCGACGTTCAAACAACTTTTGAATTTCGTCTCTCTCTTCGGGCAAAACCTGCCCCACTTCTTTCTTTACCATTCTTCGTTTGTTTCAAAAGGGTCTGTATATGTTATTTCTTTTATCTCCTCTTTATCGGGCATGAAAGTGCCACGCTGCCGCATATCGATGAGAAGTCGCCGCGAAGCGTTACGCTCTATGTGAGCGACCACACATTGTTCGTGCGAAGGCGTATTCACTTCGAGTGTCGTTTTCCTATTGAGCCAAATGCAGCGGCGACATTGATAAGCATCGCAGCGACGGCATATAGGAGCGTATGCAAGTTTATAAAGCTGTCCGTTTTTTATATCGAGGCCATGTGCCAAGTCGCCTACGGCATAACCGTCGGCATCGGTATAGAACGCCGGACACACGTAGAATCGCCCATCGGGGGCCAGCGTTATTGTTGTATCACCTGCGCCGCAATTATTCATCTTGTCGAGCATCATGCGGTCGGTAAGGATATTGATTTGCGGCGATTTGCCGTCTACATATTCCTGCTCTACATATGTAGTCCACGAGGCCAACAGCTGCCTATAACGCTCATAATCGCTCTCGACAAAACGCTCTACGTCGGTCAATACGACATTAAGCCGTGCAGCTGCACATAAAGTTTTTATAATCCAATCGCCATTGGCAAAGAGCTCCTCTCTGTCCAAGCGCAATACATACACTTTATCCGATTGAATCGACACCGTAGCCAACTCCTTCATGCCGTTTATCACAGCTACATCGGCATCACAGCCAAGACTTGCCGGCTTTATCTTTATATGGTCGACGGTCTCTATCAAGCGATTGTATTCGTCGGGCAAGTCATAGTCGGGATATACGAATTGTATATTCAGATTCTCTTTCATGCCATATAAGATACCGGCTTTCAGCGTCTCGACAGGCATAAGGCGACGATGATTGCTCTCGTTGGCATAATGGCAAAACGAAACTGACGTGTCGTCAAGTAAAATTACAAGATACTGCACCATATACTCAACATGTTTGAGGTTTAACCGTAGGTTTGTTTGCTTCGTAATCTTCGAGGGCTTCTTCGAGTTCGAGTTTCCTGAATAGCTTGTTCCAATAGTAGTTATTGGCTCTTACCCGCGCCTTGTGCATAAGACATATTGCCGTAGAACGCTGGTATATGGTAGGCGTATCGGCGGCATCGTAGTTCTCGCCCTGACACCATGCACAGCCCTCGGCCACTTCGCAATCGATACACTTTTGCTCGCTCTGCGTACAACGGTCGAGTGTGAGGAAAGGACGCAACTTATTCTTGTCTATACCATCATGAATGTTACCTATAATCCATGCCTTTTTCGACCGCAACGAATATTGGGCAAAGCGCGTACAGGGATAAAAATTGCCCGCAGCATCTACGGCCAGCATACGTCCGGCTCCGCACCAGTTCTGATTCTGCAAAACACAATCGAGCGGCTTGCCAAGATATTCCGAGAAGAACGAACAGGCATAATCGCGATAATACTCACCGTCGATAATGGCATCGGCCAGCTGCATGAGTTGCTCCTCAAAGCGGGCATCGTCACCCTCTTCCCATACATCCTCAAAGACGCAGTTAATGTTTACCTCATGAATACCGAGACTGTACAGATGCAACACACTCTCTTTGATATAAGGAATATCGGCACTACTTATGGTCACTTTGGTCCCACCGTTTGGAAACTGACTGAGCCACAACGGGATGTTACGCACCACATCGGCATACGAGCCACGTCCATCGCCTTTATACACGCGGTTGAGGTCGTGTTTCATCTCCGTACCGTCGATGGTAATACCTATCGACAAATGCTCTCGGTTTTTCTTGATATACTGCTGCACCTTATCGGTATGGTAATTGATGCCATTGGTAGAGAATGAAAAACGATACGAATTGAACCAATGGTGGTTGCGACTATACATCTCCACTTTCAGATAGTCGCAGATTTTATCTATCAGCTCTATTTCGAGGAAGGGCTCGCCGCCGATAAAATCCCACACGACACTCTCCTCACGCATATCTTCTTCGTGAGACAATATATAGTCGATAGCCTGCTTGGCTACGTCCCATGTCATCCGCTCCTTCTCATTCTTACCTACCAAATAACAATACTTGCAAGCAAGCTGACAGTCTTTGGTGACGATAAAGGTGATAGATTTCGATGAATCTTCATGCCATGCTTCAGCATTCTCTTTTATATCCATTTATCTTATTTTATCAATAAAAAGATATGCCTCATACGGTATATACGTATTGCCGGCATATCTCACATAAATAGTTTGCTGTACCTACATCAGTTACTATTTGCTACTTCCCGAGCATGAACCTTGACAAGTATTTTTACATCCATAATGACAATGCCCTCGACAATCATTCTGACAACTCGTCTTACAAGAATAAGAGCATCCGTCATCACAGCCCGTAACTTGTGAAGCTTTAGCTGTCAATGGTAAGTTCATAAGTACAATACCTCCTAATATAGGCAATGCTGCCTTGGCTGCATTCTTAAAGAATTCTCGGCGATTCTGCAATTGTTCGTCTTTCATTTTCTTGATTCTAATAAAAAGTTATTTTATCTCGTTGTCTGTGAAGAGCATGTTGATGCACATGAACCATAGCACATAGATTTACAACTATGATTGCATGATGATGGGATTGTAATTGCACTCCCTTTACACAGCGTTCTACAATTAGCTGTACAGCTCGTTGCACACCCAATGGCACAACTGGTAGAGCATTTTCCCGAACATGAACCATTACACCCAGTCGTTATACCGCCAGGATATGGTTCATCTATCTCACAAGATGTAAAAAGCTGAGGCAAAATAGCCAGACCTAAAGCTGGAATAACCATATTAGCCGCCCGCCGAAAAAACCGACGACGCGATATTATATCTTCATTTTTCGTATTTTTCTTTTCCATAATATTGCTATCTCTTAGAATCTTAAACCCACTTTGACATAAAATGTAGAAAATCCAGCATTTCCTACTCCCAGCTGCTGCAAACCACAGCTAAGAACGAACTTACGATATTTGAGTCCAGGTCCAAACTGACAAAGGAAATAAGGTCTATTATTACTATCCCATGGATGAATATCAAGGCCAGTACCAAAAGCGAGATCAAGGAATGGCGAAAATTTGTCCGTAACAGGATAATACCCGCGCATATCAATATAAGCATTCATTGCAAAGCGTAAGTCTTGTCCTTTGTAATAGTGTGTCATCATGACAGCATCTATTCCAGCGGCAATCGACAAATATTCGTTTATTTGAGCGCCCTGTAAAGTACCAAGCATAACACGCCCCACATAAGCATCACGTCCCATTAAGTCGGCAGTTGTTCCATAGCCGATATGCATTTCGCCCATATACTTGGGCTTCCATTCCCATGCCGGTATTTCAGCCTTTGCCACAACAGGCAATAAAAATAATGAGCATAACAGAATAATAACTTTTCTCATATATTAGACATTTAGAAATTAATACAAAGTATCTGGTCGACGTTGTGAATCGGGCATGGACGCTCGTTGCAACACGTGTGTTCCCGAATTGCTTATGATATTAAGTCGCTCATAATCAGAATTAAAAAACATCCTTATAGTTCCTCCTCCCAACGAATATTGCTCCATATATGCAGCTCCTACCCTATATGGATTTTGTGTAGGAGGAATTCCCTTGATAGGATTACCCATCGCTTTTTGTAAATCTATTTCTTCTAGAACATACTCATATATACCGTTACCTTTACCCCTATACTGATAATATACACCGTTAGAAATTCCTTCTTTATCGGTAAGAGATATACACGACATTTCATTAGAGAATGTAAAATATTTTATTTTCTTACTTTCATTGAACATTGTCTGGTAAGAGCCATCCACAAACTTCTGACCAACTTCATTCACTGAATAAAGATATTTATAATAATAAGTTTGAGCCTCTACTGCTGACCAAGAAGCGATTACTAATATAAATAGCAACAATACTTTCTTTATATTCATTTTTTGCAATTATTGAATCTCTATATTAAGCACTTCACATAACATAAATAATTCACAAATCATTTTTCAGTATTTTATTTGGAACCATATTTACAAGAATGCATACATGTTACTCTACATGAGCCTTCACAAGCCCCTTTACAACTTCCCTTACAAGACACAGGCGTATAAGAGGCGCTAGCTCGACAATAATCAGAGCATGCAGATATACAAGTATTTGCGCATCCTCCACATCCAGAAGATGAAGAACCCCCATTATAACTAGGGTCTTCGAATGGATCACAAGAAACTACTAATGGAGAAATAATCAATACTCCTATAAGAGGTAACATTGCTCCTCCTTTTTTAAAAAAATTTCTGCGAGATATTAGTTGATCTTTCTTGGTTTTCATTTTTTAACTTTATATCTATTAATCTATTTACCAAGTGCTCCTTATTTACAAGCATACATAATATTATCTCAATAACATTTTTTATAATTGCAAAACAACATATTTTATAGTGAAATCTATATAATGAGGTGTATATAATAGGTTTATATATTAACGAATTATATACACCCGTTACGCATCGCCATAAAAAAGGGAAGGCATCTCACTCTTCGCCTTCTTGTTTTTTATTCATAGTAAGATTTTGGGAATAGATAGCAAAAAAGTCATAATCGAGCGCATCGCTTATGCGCAACAATGTATTGGTATCTATCGAAGTCCTCTCGAATATCTTATAAATATTCACCCTGCTGCAATTGATTTGTTGCGCCAGCCACGTTATGGATTTACCCCGTTGTTTTACAATCTCGCGAATCCTTTCTCCGATATTAATAATCATAATCGTTTTGAAACATGGACGCCGCGCAAGATATTGTCGATTATAACTTTTGCCTGACAATATGCATCTTAAAAGGTGTCCCTCCGATGCCACTCCCCTTCACATCGGCATGATACAAAAAAGACGTGGGAGTCTCTACTTCTGCCTATCCCACAGTCAGGCTCTCGCATTGCCTCTCTCTTAGGATAAGCAACGCAGTTAGCCCACGCCATGATATATTATACAAATGCAGAAGCCCGCAGGTTCATCTGCAATGACAATACATCCAACGTGAACGTTCCCGTTGCCGTATCTTCGAAGAGAGTTCAAATTTGCGAGATTCGACTGTCGAAGACAACGTCCGTAAACGTCCTTTACCAATAAAATAAATCCCCGACCCCATAGCAGGGCTAACCGGGTTGGTACAAAGATAGTGAATCTACTCAATAAAAAATAATTTATACATACGGAATTCTCTAAAATGTTGGTTTCGTGGGTTTTTATAAACAAATTATACTATCGAGCCTCAAAAGAGGAATAAAAAGAAGAAAAATATCATATTTCATGGGTGCTTATTAAAAAATTATTGTATGTTTGTAATGTCATACTTTGTATAATATAAATATTATATGAGTGGCAAAATATAAATTATACTTTTTCTACGTGGCATTTATATTGCGTACAGATAGATAAACATGGCATAAAGAACATACACAATCAACTAATTATTCACCTTAAAAAGACAGAAATTATGACAGGATGCGATTATCTCAAAAATTTTCTTCAGGAAGAAGGTTTTCGGTATACAGAAGAGGAGAGGTATATCTCGTTTAAGTATGAAGGCACAACGTACTTTGCTTTTAAAGCAGACTCTATTTTCTTGCAAATTGTACTCGTTTGCAATACAGAGAAATATGATAAATATAAAATCTTAGAAACATGCAACGAACTAAACAGTGACAAATACGTAGTAAAATTTGTTTTACGCGAGGATAACACCGTATGGTGTAACTATGAGTTTATTCCTTCGGAGTATACTCCGGCTGCAAATTTTGAGATGGCTCTGAGCCTTATGAACCAGACTTCAGACGAGCTGTTTGCCCGACTTTCTAAGTAAATTATTAAGGATAGCGATGTAATGTCGTGAGAATATGTCTCACGACATTACATTACAATATTTCATTGATTATAATTATATATTATGAAAACTATAGACCTGCTCAAAGACCATCTTGCTTCTGAAGGATTTAGATATGAAGAAGATGAATTAGGGAACATCCATTTCCGATATAAAGGCTTCAATTTGTTTTGTGTCAACGACGAAAAGGACAGTTCGTATTTACAAATCATGATACCTAATATCTACGATGTAAAAGAAGACCGCATAAAAGGTCTTGAAGTTGCGAATAAAATAACACGCGATACCAAAGTATTGAAAGCCATACTGGTAGAGAATCAACTGTGGTTATCGATAGAACTATTGTTAGATACTACGCCCAACATAAAAGACTTCTTCATGCGCTGCGTAGATATTCTGTGTAAGGGATATGGGTATGTAGCTCAAGAATATCTCAATCAATAGTGTGAAAACAGTCCCACATAAAAAAGAGGGTGACCCAAAAGTCCAGTTTCACAAGGATAAGCTTATAAATAGTAAGTTGTTTATGGTAATTGATATTGCTGAAAGCCTTATCACAATACTAAAAAGGAGTTTAACAAGGCTCTTTTACTCCTTAAACTTACAATCTGTAATTTCTTTGAAAATCTGATTTACTTTTGGGTCACCCTCTTCTTATAATCTACTCACTTACGCTTAAACCAACGGCGCTTTTTGGGCTGTGTATCTTCGCCATACCCGTAGCTGCCATAGGTGGTTGTACCGTAGCCGTAACCATACCTGCGATAGGAATAGGTGTGGCTCGTAATGTTGACGTCGTTGATACAGAGGTACAACGAATTGAGCTTATTGTTGACAGCCAGCGGATTCAATGCCTTGATATGGCTGCGGGATGTATAGGCTGCACGTGTCACGAAGAGTGTGACGTCTACAACACGGTTGATGAGGAACGAGTCTGATACCATACATACGGGAGCCGAGTCGATGATGATATAATCGTATCGCTCGCGCAGCTCGGCAAAGAGCTTGTCGAGATTGGGATTGAGCAACAGCTCATTGGGGTTGGGCGGGATGGGACCTCCCGAGAGGATGTCGAGGGTATCTACCTTGCCCGAATGTTGTATCAGCTCATCGATATCGGTTATCTGTCCCGACAGATAGTTGGTGACCCCCTTCTTATTGGGCAAATCGAAGTGATATGCGATACGCGGACGGCGTATATCGAGTCCTACCAAAATGACTTTCTTGCCTGTGAGGGCGAAAGAGACTGCAAGGTTGGACGAAACGAAGGTCTTGCCCTCTTTCGATACCGAAGAGGTGACCAATACCACCTTTTTCTCGGGTGAACTGAAACAGAATTGCAGGTTATTCCGCAATAGGCGGAAGAGCTCGGCAATGGCGTCGTTGCTCTTCTCTCTCACCACAAAGAAATCGTTGCTTCCGTTATGGGGCAACTCGGCCAATACGGGGATATTGGTGAGGCGTTCGAGTTCTACCTTGTCTTGGAATGCCGGGAACATAAGCCGTTTGAGGAAGATAATGCAAGCGGGTATGAGCAGAGCTATGATAAAGGCTCCAAAGAAGATTTTCATCTTCTGCGGCGCTACGATACCGTCACTCGTCGGCTCATCTACCATGCGTGCATCGCCTACCGCGAGTGTTTGCGTAAGGGCATTCTCCTCGCGTTTCTCGAGCAGGAATACAAAGAGGTTTTCTTTGATGCGCTGCTGACGCATAATGTCGGTAAGCTCGCGCTCATACTGCGGCACGTTGCGTATTTTTTCTTCTATCTCTGAATCTTGCCGTTGTATATCTTTCTTGCGCAGCTCTATACCGCGGCGGGTAGAGGCTACACCCTGCAACACATTGGAGCGCAAGGCCTTGATGTTCTGTGTATACTCTTGCACGACAGGGTTATTTTCGCTCGACGTGCTAAGCAGCTTCTCACGCGCGGCAATAGCCTTGTTGTAGTCGCTTATAACCGAACGGAGCCCGTCGTCGGTGATACCGAGAGCCGGTATGGGAGCAAATATATTCTCACTCTCGCCCAAGAAAGTCTCTACATACTCTACCAGGCTGAGCTGTACATCGAGCTCGCTGCGCTCCTTATCGGCCTCGCCAGTCTGTTGCAGATATAACTGGGCTTCGGACGATATATCGGTAAGCCCGCGTTGTGTACGATACTGCTCTACCTCTTCTTCTACGGTCGAGAGCTCTTTTTGTATGGCCACAAGCCGTTTGTTGATAAATGCCTCGGTATTATTTGCCGCGCGGTTTTTCTCGGCAATACCATCTTCATTGTAATAATATACCACGCGGTTGATGATATCTATACCCATCTGCTCTATCGGGGTATTGTAGGATATATCGAGCAGGAGCGTGTTTTTATCGAACTGCGATATCTTCAACCCCGATGCAATCGACTTTGCGACATCATTGGGATTTCTCAAAGTGACATACAGCTCATTCTGTATAGAGTCGTAACCCATGACATGCTCTATGACAAAAGTGCCTACTGCCGGGATGTATGCCGTAAAAGGAAACTCTTTTGTGGCAAACTCCACCTCTTTCCTCTCTTTTTCAAAGACATACTTCACTTCTATGTTGTACGTACCATCGGCGGTAGCAGGTTTTATCGTAAAATTCAAAGAGGTCTGCATCTGACCTATGTTGGTCGTAGAGTCGGGACGCACCACAAAGGGCGTATTGTTATAAAGCGGCTGGTTGCGTACCTTGCCCTTCATGCTATATGAGGCATACAGGTCGAGGTCATCTACCACTTTCTTAACGATGGTGCGAGAACGCATCACCTCTATTTCATTGAAGATATTATCTACACCCGATGTTATGCCAAGGCTTTGTGTCAAGACGTCGCTTTCGGTCTTCGACCATTTATCTACCATCAGCACCAATGCCTTGACATTATATATAGGTACCGAACGCATCGTATAGTACACGGCGAAGCCCAATACCACGATAAGGCTCAACAAGAACCATTTCCAGTGCGACAGACACTCTAACAGGAACAAGGTAAAATCAAAGCCACCGTTTTCTTCCTGCTCGTTCCCTTGTTGCAAATTGATATTATTGTTTTCCATGTTACTTCGTGAAGTTCAAAATTGTCATTATCAAGGAAGCTACCGACAAAGCAGAGCCTATAATACTGATAGCCAACGAGGCCGTAGGAGGAACTACCGTTGAAGATCGTGCCTTCGATACATTAGGCTCTACATAGAGCACGTCATTCTGTTGCAAATAGAAGTAAGGCGACAATATAAGGTCTTTATCAGTAAGGTCGAGACGGGCAGTCGTGCGTGAGCCATCGGCATTGACACGTACCAAAAGTACGTTATCGCGCCGTCCTGTAATATTCAGGTCGCCGGCCATGGCAATAGCTTCTAAAACATTGATGCGCTCGTTGGGAACAACAAACGAACCGGGACGGGCCACATCACCTGTCACAGAGACACGGAAGTTCTCAAAACGGACAGTCACAGCGGGTATTTCATGAATATATTTGGGATAAATCTCTTCACGGATATAATTTTCGAGTTCCGATTTAGTCATGCCCTGTACATAGATACGTCCCAACACAGGCATGTCTATATAGCCTGAGTTATCGACCAAATAGAAATTCAACTCGTCAGAAGTCAAAGAGCCCGTCGATTTGGTTATATCCACAACTCGGCGGTTGAAGGGCTGCACCGATACACGGTCTGTGGCCATCACGGTAATATCAAGTAAATCGCCGGGCATCAATATCTGCTCCGGGACATATGTGGTCTTAGCCAAGACATCGGCAGGAATTTCATCCACATTTTGCAAATAGGGTACTTGTTTTGCCGATTGACAAGAAGCAAGCAAAAGCAATGCCGACGATATTATCAAGAATCTTCTCATTATTTCAAAAAAATTTAAGCGTTGCAAATTTAATACTTTTTTCCCATTGACTACAAAGAATATTACATATTTTCCGACAAACACCGCCGACAACAAATATCAAATGCCGACCCGACAACACAGAACAACACTTTAACAAACCAAAAAGTTGCTGTTTGCAAGATTTTATGTAAGTTTGCTCCGTTTTTACAGGTTTGTGCAAGCTATATATCACATTGAGTTATGGATACTATCAAACATATTTTCCGCATCGGGCGCGGGCCATCGAGTAGCCATACCATGGCGCCTCGTCGGGCCGCGCAACGATTTTTACAACGCACTCCGAATACCGCCCGTTATGAAGTAACACTATATGGAAGCCTTGCCGCTACTGGCAAAGGTCACCTTACCGATGTTGCCATTAATGACGTACTGAAAAAGAATGCTCCTACCGATATTGTATGGAAACCTCAAGAATTTCTTCCCGAACACCCCAACGGCATGAAGTTCGATGCATACGATAGTCAAGGTAGGCTTATGCTATCGTGGACTACATACAGTACAGGCGGCGGCGCACTCAGCGACGACCCTATAAGTGCCACTCCTATTTATGACAAAACGACCATACACGAAATTCTCGATTGGTGCAAAATGATGGGATACAGCTTTTGGGAATACGTAGAGCAATGCGAAGGACATATTATATGGGACTATCTCTCTGAAATATGGAAATCTATGCAAGAAGAAATTCTGCGCGGTCTCGACACCGAAGGCCTTTTGCCCGGTGGTTTAGGAGTGCGTCGTAAAGCTGGCGATTACCTCATACACGCCCACAACTCGGCTGGAGCTCTGCAAAGCAGCGGCTTCATCTATGCTTATGCTCTTGCAGCCATTGAGGAGAATGCGGCCGGCGGCATTATCGTCACGGCGCCCACTTGTGGTTCCTGCGGCGTATTACCAGCAGTACTTTACTACATGAAAGAGCACGCCTGCATACCCGACTCACGCATTATTCGAGCCCTGGCAACGGCCGGACTATTCGGCAATGTTGTCAAAGAAAACGCCTCCATCTCGGGCGCACAAGTAGGATGCCAAGGCGAAATAGGCGTGGCCTGTGCCATGGCAGCTGCAGCCGCCTGCCAACTGTCGGGTGGTTCTACTTCGCAAATAGAGTATGCCGCCGAAATGGCTCTCGAGCACCACTTAGGCCTCACGTGCGATCCTGTATGCGGACTGGTACAAATTCCCTGCATAGAACGCAACGCCTTTGCCGCTACCCGAGCCTACGACGCCAGCACTTACGCCATGTTCTCTGATGGACACCATCGGGTACCGTTCGACAACGTTGTGCGCGCCATGCGCGAGACCGGACACGACTTACCAAGCCTCTACAAAGAGACTTCTGAGGGAGGACTTGCCAAGACTTACAATGCGCCACAAAAATAGCAGCATTGTTAATAAATATAATTGTTCAAAAGAGAATCGGATTTTTATGCACGATTGACCTGATTGTCTGAAAATTTTACTATTTTTGCCATCACAAGTATTCATAATGAAATACTTTACCCCGACGCAAGCGTGCGACGATCCACAATACTCGATTTGTATCTCAATTTACTAAATAGAAGAAAAATAACAATACAGCATTAAAAACCAACTATAAAATACTCATTATGAAAAAGTTTATGATTGCCGCTGCGGCATTATTTTTAGCTTTCACCTCTTTTGCCGAACTACCTTCGGTACAACTGAAAGACATCGATGGAAAGCGTGTCGACACCGCCAAGCTTAACAACGACGGCAAGCCCTACATCATCAGCTTCTTCGCCACATGGTGCAAGCCCTGCTTGCGCGAGTTGGATGCTATTCGTGATGTATATCCCGACTGGCAAGATGAGACAGGAGTCAAGCTCATCGCTGTATCGATAGATAAGGCACAAGATGAATCGAAAGTAAAGCCACTTGTCAACAGCAAGAACTATGAATATGAGGTATTACTCGATCCCAATGGTGATTTCAAACGCGCCATGGGTGTAAACCTTGTTCCCACGGTATTTGTCATCGACGGCAACAACAACATCATAGAAACTCGTACACAATACACCGAAGGGTCTGAGAGTCACCTCATTGAGGTTGTTCGCAAAGCAATTGCCAAGAAAAGCAAATAACAACCGATGAAACACCACATAGCACTCGTCGCAGCCTTTGTGTTGACAGCCACAGGTGCATCTCATGCCGTAGATTTGGATGAAGCCTCTATCACGGGCAACATTCAAAGCGACATGCTTGTACCACAACAAGATGCTGCCATCGGTACAGAAAATACCGGTGCGTTCAATACCAATACCTACCTGACGCTGAATGCTTTCAGTAAGTATATCTCGGCTGGCCTACGCGTAGAATTTAACGAATTTCCCCTTCCGGGATTCGAGCAAGACTTCAAAGGATGGGGTTTGCCTCATTTTTATGCCACAGGCAATATCGCCAAGACAGAGATTACCGGAGGTACATTTTATGAACAATTCGGTAGCGGATTCATCCTCTATGGATATGAAGAACGCTCATTGGGTGTCGACAACTCTATCTTAGGAGGTCGCGTAGTCACCTCAATCATTCCTGGAGCCCGCATCAAGGTTTTAGGCGGTGTGCAACGCAACTATTGGGAATGGACCAACGCCGCTTTATACGGTGGCGACCTCGAACTCACTTTCGAGGATTGGATTAAACCCATGAACGAGCACAATACGCGGTTAATGTTGGGACTCTCATACGTGTCGCGCCACGAAGGAGATGAAGACATCTATGCTGCTCCCGGGTACCGGCTCAACCTTCCACAAAACGTAGGTGCATTCGATGCCCGCATCAAGTTTGGCAAGGGAGGATTCGACTTGCTCGCCGAGTATGCCTATAAAGCCAACGACCCCTCGGCAAGCAATGGTTACATATACCGTCCCGGACAAGTTGCCATGCTCTCGGCATCCTATTCGCAACGCGGAATGAGCCTTTTACTGCAAGCCAAGCGTAGCGACAACTTTGCTTTCCGTACCGAGCGCTCGGCCGACCCTAAATCATCGGCACGCTATATCAACTATCTGCCGGCTTTCACCTACCAACATACCTATGCTCTTGCAGCGCTCTACCCCTATGCAACACAGATGATGGGCGAATGGGCTTTCCAAGGCGAGTTTCGTTACAGCTTCAAACGTAAGACTGCATTAGGAGGCCGCTACGGTACCGACCTTATTCTACGAGGTTCTCTTATCTATGATATAGAGCGTAACATGGTAGAGTCTTCTTTGGCCGATGCCTCTATGGGCAAATACGGTTACATGGGTAGTAACGGATACACCTCGCCCTTCTTTGGGATGGGAGGTCTGCTCTATGCCGAAGCAGGAATAGAGATAAACAAGAAGTTTACCAAGGACTTCAAGCTCAACGCCATGTACATGTTTCAGAAGTACAACAAGAGCGTTATAGAGGGCGAGGGAGGCATGATAAACTCGCACATCATCGTGCTTGACGGTAAATACCAGATAAGCCGCAAAGTCACGGCACGTGTAGAGTTGCAATACCTCCATACCAAACAAGACCAAGGTGATTGGGTTTACGGACTCGCCGAGGTCTCGGTACTTCCTTACCTGATGTTCACCGTATCAGACATGTGGAATACCGGTAGTACAAACTTGCACTATTATCAAGCTCTCGTTACCGGTACATACAAGTCACACCGTCTGCAAGCAGGCTACGTACGTACCCGTGCCGGATACAACTGTGCCGGCGGAGTATGCCGCTACATTCCAGCTACACGAGGCGTCCAAATATCATACTCTTACAACTTCTGACACGTATGAAACGCATACTATTATATATTATAGCGACTACATTACTCACAGGCTCCTTTACGGCTTGCGATGTCATAGGCGAAAATGACCGCTACATCAAGGTGACAATACCCGAGCCACCCACAACAGCTGTAAAGCGCGTCCTTATTGAGGAGTTTACCGGGCGTAAATGTCCAAACTGCCCCACCGGAGCACAAACCATTGCCGACATACAAGCCTACTACGAAGGCCGTGTGGTTGCCGTTGCCATCCATGCCGGCATGTATGCCATGCCTACGGGAACTGCATTCCGCGACTTAGACCTTCGCACCGATGCAGGAAATACTTACAACGAAACGTATGCTCCTCAAGGCTATCCGGCAGCTATGATAAACCGTAATACCTACGATGGTGTTGTGGCTTCTACAATACGCGACAAATGGATGACATCTGTCATCTCCGAATTAGCCGGCGAACCTGTCATGGAGATAATCCCCACATGCAGCTACGACGAAACAACGCGTACAGCTACCATTACTACTACGATAGAAGCTCTACAAAATATGCCCGAAGATCTCAATCTGCAGATTTATCTTACCGAGAGCGGCATTGTAGCGGCACAAATGAACGGGAGCGAACTCATAAACGACTACGTACACAACCACGTACTACGCTCGGCTGTAAATGGTACATGGGGCGAAAGCCTCGTTTCACTGCCTCAAGGCGAAACGAAAAGCTACACCCATACCATAACACTCCCTGCCGAGTGGAATGCCGACAACTGCCACATCGTAGCTTTTGCCTGCGAAAACAGCGGTAACCGTGTTGTGTTGCAATGCAACGAATGTTCTGTAAAACAATCAAACGAATCTGAAGAATAACCCTAACACAAAAGAAAGGATAAATATGAAGAAAAAATTACTTTTAGCATCGGCCATCCTTTGCGCCGCAGGACTTACACAAGCCCAATCTGTGCGCTTTGTACAAAACGGCGAAGTGTTGGAGAACAATGCTACTATCACCCTGTATGAGTATGACGAGATAATGGGTCAAATGGAATGGATGCCCACTATACGCAACCTGACCGACCAAGACATCGACATCATGATACAAACCGATGTTATCTCTAACGAAGACGGTAGTTTCCTGGCACTCTGTGTAGGAGGACAATGCTACGCTCCTACCACAACAGAAACAGATATAATTACTGTTCCTGCCGGGGGCGAAACCACCGATTTTCATACTCAATTCATACCTAAGGGAGATAATTCAAAAGCTACGGCATACTACGTGTTGATGAATATCGACGACGAAGAAGGTACCGACTATCAGGCTGTCACCGTAACTTACGACTACCCGGCATACCTCGCCAGTGAAAGCCTCACCAGTACGCTGGAACAATTTAGACTTACCCAGAACGGTAATAACCTCGTATGCCAATACAGCTTCGGTAAAACAGCATCACGTCAAGTCGTTATCAGCAACATGGTAGGAGTACGAGTAGCCAGTTTCTCATTAGACAACAACTCAGGCAAGAAAACTGTAACAGCACGCTTGCCTAAAGGCATATATATCTACACGCTTGTAGAAAATGGACGTAACGTCAAATCACATAAAATTATCATTCACTAAAACCCCACATTATGAAGAAAACATTACTTTTTGCCGGAATGCTCCTGTGTGGTGCCCCGGTTCTTCTTGCTCAAACTGCTTTTGAGTGGGACTTTTCTGACGGTATGGAAGGATTTACGACCTACGATATCGACGGGAAAACGCCTAACAGTGCTGCCCAACAATATGGTTTTGAACCGGGTATTGCATGGCAAGTAATGCAGGTTGATTTCAATCCTGCTGCTGTAAGTAACTCTTCATACACACCCATAGGCCTGGCAGAGGATTGGCTCATCACTCCCGCAATCACAGTTGGTGAAGGACAAACTCTTACTTTCAAATCACAAACATACTCTTTCAGTACCCAAACTAAAATAGGAAAGCTTGATGTTCTTGTTTCCACGACCGGTGTTGAGACCTCAGATTTTACTACCGTATTGGAAGAAAATCTGTCAATCCGCTCCAATGTAGCTAAATACAGCTATGACCTAAGCGCATTTGCAGGACAAACCATATACATTGCGTTCGTCAATGTATCAATGGCCAAAGACCTCCTCGTCATAGACGATATTTTCGTAGGTATACCGCCAGTTGCCGAAATGACTGTCAACTATCAACGCCTGCAAGATAACGCTGCTACCGGCCAACGCCTCAGTGGTACTGTGACAGCCGGAGGCGCTACTACCATCACCGAATATACAGCAACTCTTACCTGCGGCGACTTCACTACGTCTCGTACATACGAAGGTCTTAATGTAACGCCCAACTCATCGCATACGTTTACATTCAATGAGTCATTACCTGCTCCTACACCCGGTGACCCACAATATTTCACAGTATCTGTAACCATCAATCAAGGTGAGACAATAGAAGAAGAAGGTTGTATCTTCACTCAAGCCTACCAGCCTACCAAACGAGTTGTCGTTGAAGAGCTTACAGGTACATGGTGCGGATATTGTGTAAGGGGTATCTATTATATGGAACAAATGAATGAACTTTACCCAGACAACTTCATCGGCATTGCTGTACACGGTGGAGACCCCATGCAGCTAGATAGTTATATGAATTACCTCAGTTCTTACACTACCGGCTATCCTTTCTGCATGTGCATGCGTAGCACAAATACTAAGGGCGATCCCGCATATATGCCCACATTCTACAATTCACATATAAACAAAGCCGGATGGGCAGATATATCAATCTACGCTGAATGGGCCGACGAGAACAAGACAAAACTGCATACACAAACCTCATCAACATTTGCCACAACAGGCAACAATATAGGTATGCAGCTTGCATTGGTTATCATCGAAAACGATGTCAACAACCCCAATAACAGCGACTATGAACAGTCAAACTATTACTCAGGAGGAGCAATGGGTTCAATGGGAGGATTTGAAAGTTTACCCAGCACCATACCCGCAGCACAAATGTATTACCAAGAGGTAGCTCGTGCGATATACGATGATATACAAGCCGGTATAATGGGCAGTATACCCAACGACGTAGAACGCGATGTAACCTACAAATACTATCGTGAACTTAGCATACCGGGTAACGTAATGGTACCCGATAACTGTCAGGTAATAGCCTTGCTCATAGACTCCGAAAGCGGTGAGATAGTTAATGCCGCAAAATGCGATATCAACGCCTACAACTCGGCAGTAACAGCGACCAAAGGCGAAGCTTTTGCAAGCCGTGCTTATCGCATCAACGACGGTATTCGCGTAGAAGCTGACCTTCCCGCTGCAACTACTACAACCGTAGAGATATATGCCATGGACGGAACTCTTGTGTACAAAGCCTCTCCCCGCGCTGCCGAGGGCCACACTACAATAGATTGCCCAGTTACCGGTCGCGGTGCATACATTGTACGCGTAACTGCCAATGGCGATGCTAAGGCTCACAAAGTAATTCTATAATAATCAGGGATGCATCATCTCCCTTCCTGATATAAAAAAGGGGCTACGGCGAAACAATAAACTCACCGTAGCCCCATAGTGTATAAATAGTAAAAAGAATACTTTTTATATGAAAAAACATCTGCTACAAATCTCCCTGCTCGCTCTTGCTGCTATCGCTGGCAGTAGCCAGGCACAGGCCCAAATCGTAGATCCTATCAAGTGGAAAACCGAGCTGAAAATGGTATCGGGAAATGAGGCTGAAATTGTCTTCAACGCGACTATCGATGCCGGATGGCACCTCTACTCTACCGATATTCCCGACGGAGGTCCAACCCCGGCTACCATCACCTTTGAAACAACAGAGGGAGTGGAACTAAACGGTGGACTAACCCCCGTAGGTGAAATAACCCGCGAATATGACTCGATGTTCGAGATGGAGCTTTCGTACTTTGTAGATAAAGGTAGCTTCGCCCAACGTTTCACAATCACAGATACTACACAATATCGCATAGCAGGCTATATGGAATATGCAGCATGTAACGACATGAACTGCCTGCCTCCCACACAAGTACCATTTGAGTTTGCGTCGTCGGCCGCTGCACAAGAAACGCCGGCCGCAGCTACTACCAGCGAAGCATCAGCCCCGACTACCGGCGATACCGAGATAAACCCGCTGTGGCGCCCCGTGATAGACGAACTCACTTCGGCAGGTGAAGACGAAATACCCACCGAACAAGCGTGGTGGTACATCCTGCTCGCCGGCTTCGTAGGTGGTCTTGTCGCCCTCTTTACGCCATGCGTATGGCCTATCATACCTATGACAGTAAGTTTCTTCCTGAAACGCTCACAAGACAAGAAAAAGGGTATTCGCGACGCTATTACTTACGGTATATCTATCATTGTAATATACGTTGCTTTGGGTCTTATTATTACACTCATATTCGGAGCCAGTGCTCTTAATGCCTTGTCGACCAATGCCATCTTCAACATCTTCTTCTTCCTTATGCTGGTAGTCTTTGCGGCATCGTTCTTCGGAGCCTTCGAAATTACACTTCCGGCATCATGGAGCAACGCCGTAGATAGCAAAGCCGAAAAGACGAGCGGACTGCTCAGCATTTTCCTCATGGCCTTTACCCTTACATTGGTATCGTTCTCTTGTACAGGACCTATCATAGGGTTCCTCTTGGTTGAGGTATCTACGACAGGTTCAATTGTAGCACCTGCATTGGGCATGCTTGGTTTTGCCATAGCGTTGGCCTTGCCGTTTACGCTCTTTGCCCTCTTCCCATCATGGCTGAAGTCAATGCCCCGCTCGGGTGGATGGATGAACAGCGTGAAGGTTGTGCTTGGTTTCCTCGAACTCGCCTTTGCCCTGAAATTCCTCTCGGTTGCCGACCTCGCCTACGGCTGGCACATTCTTGACCGTGAAACCTTCCTCGCCCTGTGGATTGTCATATTTGCGCTACTCGGTTTGTATTTACTGGGCAAAATAAAATTCCCGCACGACGACGATGATAACAAGGTGAGCGTACCCCGCTT
The DNA here is from genome assembly GCA_900538705.1 of uncultured Porphyromonadaceae bacterium. GTDB lineage: Bacteria > Bacteroidota > Bacteroidia > Bacteroidales > Barnesiellaceae_A > Barnesiella_A. Next base: position 567,379 of record UPZG01000001.1, on the reverse strand, counting down.
TTTCTTAGCTCTCATTTCACTGGCCTTTGCTATCTACATGATACCAGGCCTGTGGGGAGCTCCTCTGAAAGCTGTCAGTGCCTTTGCTCCGCCCATGAGTACACAAGACTTCTCGCTCTACGAAGATGAAGTAGTAGCTCAGTACGAAGATTATGACCAAGGTATGCAAGCCGCCCTACAACAAGGTAAGCCTGTCATGGTCGACTTCACAGGATACGGCTGCGTGAACTGCCGCAAGATGGAACTTGCCGTATGGAGCGATGAGAAAGTACGCGACATCATGCGTGACGAATATGTTCTTATATCGCTTTACGTTGATGACAAAACTCCGCTTGCTGCACCGATTACCGTAACGGAAAACGGCTCGGAGCGCGTTCTGAAAACCGTTGGCGATAAATGGAGCTACCTGCAACGTAGCAAATTCGGAGCTAACGCACAACCCTTCTACGTATTACTTGATAATGAGGGATATCCGCTTACCGGTTCATACTCATTTAACGAAGACGTAGATGCTTTTGTAAAATTCCTCGATACAGGATTAAACAACTATAAGAAATAACCTTTCTTAATAGACTTCACAACGGGGCTAAGGCAATCGGACGTATTGCCTCAGCCCCGCAAAGTATATAAAAACATGACTACAGAAACTCATCCGCTCAAACCCTTCCTGCCATCTAATGCTCGGCTTCTTATGCTGGGCAGCTTTCCGCCACCCCAAACGCGCTGGTGCATGGAGTTTTTCTACCCTAACTGGAACAACGACATGTGGCGAATATGGGGTTACTTAGCCACAGGCAACAAAGACCACTTTGTGGTAACCGGCGAAAAAAGATTCGACAAAGAAAAAATAGAACAATTTTGCCGCTGTTACGGTATAGCGCTTTTCGATACGGCACAAGAGGTAATACGGCTGAAAGAGAATGCCTCAGACCAATTCTTGCAAATTGTTACCCCTACCGATGTGGTCTACCTGCTACAACAAATACCACAATGCCATACAATCGTGGTTACCGGACAAAAAGCCTCAGAGACTCTTCAGGCTACCATCGGATGCCGTACACTGACAGTAGGCGAATGTATTACAGCAGAGTATGCCAACCGTCAACTATCTATATGGCGCATGCCCTCGTCGTCGCGTGCATACCCGCGCTCAATAGAGTGGAAAGCCTCTTTCTACAAGAGAATATGGGAGCAACTTTTATAATACAATTCAAGAACATTATCTACCAAGTTTTTCGCTTTCACGGTATTGGCAAGCTTTCCCTCTTACATGAGTACGATCATACTGAACACAGGATACAAAACAGAAAAAGTCTGCCTGACAATATCCTTTTGACTTATCATAACAGAGACCTATTGCAACCTAAAAACAATAAAATAAGCTCTGATGGTCAATCGGTTCAGATTTTATTCTTATCTTTGCATCCTGAAAAAAGGCAGGCACTGCGCCACGGCATGCGTCATCTTCACGCGCGCAACAGCCGCCAAGCTCACTTATAAACGATACGTAACGCAACTATGCAATCGATTCCTTTCATTCAGTGGTGTATAGAGCACCTCAACTATTGGACCATCACCCTGCTGATGACCATTGAAAGTTCGTTTATCCCCTTCCCCTCGGAAATAGTCATTCCTCCAGCCGCTTATTTTGGAGAACTCAACATCGTTCTAATCATCGTATTCGGTACATTAGGAGCCGACTTGGGTGCTATTTTCAACTACTACCTCGCCTTATGGATAGGACGACCCATTGTATATAAGTTTGCCGATAGCCGCATAGGGCACTTATGCTTGCTCAACTCAGCCAAGATAGCCAATGCCGAGGCATTTTTCAACAAACACGGTATCGTATCGACTCTGATAGGTCGACTCGTCCCGGGTGTACGACAGCTTATATCGATACCGGCCGGACTGGCACGCATGCACTTCGGGAAATTTATTCTCTATACGACCATCGGTGCTGGCACCTGGAACATCATTCTTGCTCTTATAGGCTACGCACTACGCTCTGTTGTAACTCCCGAACAATTGAACAGTACAGTAGAACATTACAGTAACGAACTGAAAATCGTTATATGGGCTTTATTAGGTATCGTTGCTCTCTTTTTGATATACCGTATGATGTCCCACAAAAAGAAAGTAACGGCTGTTCCCTCTACCGAGAACGAAGAAACCAAATAAATTTGCAAGAAACCACATAAACAGAGCCACTATCTCACGATGCGATGGTGGCTCTGTTCTATATAACCGAGAAATAATCTATACAATTGTATTTTCCCGCTCTATACGACGCAAACACACTCCAAAACGCCAGCGGAAAAGCACTGCTACCGTAAATAATCCTACCGGGAAACCCATCCATACGCCCACAACACCCATACTCAATGTAAAGCCGCAAAGATAGGCTACAGGCAAAGCTAAAAGGTAGAATGCTGCCAGACTGATAAACATCAGAGCGCGCACATCGGCAAGGCCACGTAAGGCATTTGCATAGTTTATCTGTATGGCATCGGCAAACTGATAAATAATGAGCGGTATAACAAGAGTCTGCACAACGGCAACCACCTCGACATCGTCGGTAAACCACGAGGGAATAAAATTACGCAACAAGAAGAGCAATACTCCCGTAAGGCATGCTTGTGCAAATAACAAATGTGCCCCTGCTGTCACCATAGCACGTACCTCTCCAAATTGCGATGCCCCTGTGTAACGACTCACCTCGACTGCTACCGCCGAACCCATGCCAAGGTATGCCATATAACCTATGTTACCCAAGGTAACCGTTATCTGATATGCCGCCAGAGGTATTGCCCCAAGCCAACCTATCATGATGGCACTAAGCGACCATGCCGAGCTTTCGAGAGCCGTCTGTATACCTAATGGCAAACCCAACGAATAGAGCCGACCCATTCCCTCTCGAGATACTCGAGAGGCTGAGAACCCCTCACGAAATGGCTTGTAACGGCCTGTACGATGAAAAATAAAAGCAAACACCGCACACATCGATATTCTTGAAACAAGCGTACTGATACCGGCTCCCGTTAAACCCAACTCGGGCATACCACATTTACCGTATATCAAGATGTAATTGAATATAATGTTCAGGACATTACTACCTAAAAGAATCCACATACCGGTACGCGTATCGGTTATTCCATCGGCGAACTGTTTGTAGCCATAGAACAACAGAATAAACGGCAAAGATGCCACCTGTATCAAATAATATGGACGAGCATAGGGCAACAACTCGACGGGCTGCCCCATATACGAAAGAAACGGATATATGGCCAACATGACGAGCATGGACAGAAAAGCAACTATAACATTGGCAGCCAAACTATCACGCAATACCGCCCCCACACCACGATTATCGCCTCGACCAAAAAGCGCACCTATTACTGGCGTAATGCCCGAAGCAAAGCCGGCACTGAAAATAAGTACCAGATTGAATATCGTATTTACAAAGGCCGATGCTGCCAGCTCGTCGGTACCATGCCGCCCTATCATAAGCGTATCGGCAAACCCCATAACTATGACACCCAATTGCCCCAATATAATGGGCACTCCCAAAAAGAGCAATGACCGGTAGCGCGGCATATAATTTGCTATAAATCCTTTCATACTTCTGTCGAATGTGCTTGCAAAGGTAAGGAATAAACAGGTAACCACATACCGGAAGAAGATTATTGTATAACCCCAAAACCATAGTAACAAATAGTCACTGTATCATTGCAAAGCCACGACACCATACCTATTACCTACTACCTAACTACATAAAAAGAGGCGGCAGGACTTATAGCCCTGCCGCCTTGCAAATCCTTCAATAAGGAACCTATTTTGCTTCGTTATTGTCTTTCAACCAACGGTCGAGCCAACGGAAGAAAGTACGGTGCCACAATAATCCGTTTTGAGGCTTCAATACCCAGTGATTTTCATCGGGATAGATGAGCAATTCGGCAGGCACGCCACGTAACTTGGCTGCATTGAAGGCACTCATACCTTGCGAGGCGAGTATACGATAGTCTTTTTCGCCATGGATGCACAATATAGGAGTATCCCACTTATCGACAAAACGATGAGGCGAATTGGCGAACGTACGTTGTGCCGTAGCATTATCCTTGTCCCAAGGAGCACCGCCCATATCCCAATTGGCAAACCACATCTCCTCGGTCTCCATGTATTGTTGTTCTATATTGAATATACCGGCATGGGCTACAAAAGCATCGAAACGATGATTGTGATGACCTGCCAACCAATATACCGAGAAGCCTCCGTAGCTGGCACCTATGGCTCCCATCTTGCCTACATAGGGTTCTTTCTTCAATGCATCGGCAGCAGCAAAATAGTCGAGCATATTCTGACCGCCATAGTCACCACTGATTTGTTCGAGCCACTCTTGTCCGAAACCGGGCAAGCCACGACGGTTGGGAGCTACAACAATATAACCTTGTGAGGCCATAAGTTGCAAATTCCAACGATACGACCAGAATTGGCTTACAGGGCTTTGAGGACCACCTTGACAATAGAGCAAGGCCGGATATTTCTTAGAAGCGTCGAAATGAGGCGGATATACTACCCAAGTAAGCATTTTCTTACCATCGGTAGTAGGAATCCATCGCTCCTCGACACGTCCCATTTCTATTTGTGCAAGCAGGGCTTCATTCTCACGCGAAAGGTCGGTTACCTCGTGCGAAGCCACATCCACAAGACATACCTCATCGGGTTGAGATAGAGAGTGACGCATTGTCACCAACTTGTCACCGGGCACGGGAGCTACGGTAGAATAGTCGTAGTAACCATCTGTAACCTGTGTAATGGCATGGCCTTGCAAAGCCACATTGAAGATATGTACCTCGCCTTGATAAGGAGCTGTAAAGTAGATAGATTTACCGTCGAGAGCCCATGCAAAATTATTGACAATATAATCGAAATCGGCCGTAAGATAATCTTTCGTACCGGTAGCCATGTCGAGTACAAAAAGACGATTTTTATCGCTCTCATAGCCATCACGCTCCATACTTGTCCACGCAAGGTATTTCCCATCGGGCGAGAATACAGGATTGGTGTCGTATCCCATCATCCCCTCGGTAAGATTGCGCGTAGAACCATCGGCGACATTATATAAGTAGAGGTCGCTGTTGGTAGAGAGCGAATACTCCATACCTGTTTTCTTGCGACACACATATACCAGCGATTTACTGTCTGGAGCCCATGCAAACGACTCTACACCTCCAAACGGACGCATAGGCGACTCGTAAGGCTCACCTTCGAGTATATCCTTAATATCGCTCACGCCCGACTCTCCTACTGTAGCAATGAAGGGATGAGGTATAGCCTCTACCCATTCGTCCCAATGCTTATACATAAGGTCATCTATGACACGGCCGGTAGCTTTGGGAAGATCGGGATAGATGTCAGATGCCCGCTCACCCGATTTCACTGTCGAAACAAGCAATACTTGTTTGCCATCAGGTGCAAAAAGGAAACCTTCCACACCTTTCTCCATAGAGGTAAGTTGCACACGAGACGTACCGTCGGCGGCACTTTTCCACAATTGGGGCACATTGTCGGCATCGGGATAGATAAAGGCGATAGTATTATCGTCGAGCCATGCAGCTCCCTGCTCGCTCTTGGGAGTAGAGGTAATCTGCGTACGGGTACCGTCGAGCGATACCATAAAGAGGTCATTATTGCTCTTGTCGGCTTTATAATCGATATATGTCACGCCAAAGAGTACCTTGGTACCATCGGGCGACACAGCAGGCGACGAAACACGGCCAAAGGCCATCATCACCTCGGGAGTCATAATCCCATTCTCAACCGTAATTTCCTGTTTACCGATAACAGCCTCATCGGTAGCTTCTTGCGTATTGCAAGCTGTCAGCATCACTGCGCTTGCCAAACCCATAATAGTCCAATTTTTATTCATAAAATGTCGTTATATGTGTGGCCAAAATCAATATTCGTCACGAGGATCGTAACCAGTAAAACCGTCGTCATCAAGTTCCGATATATCATAATCGTCCGACCCATAGAAATCGGCATCGAGGTCGGTATCGGAATTTTGTGCAGCCATTTTCTTCTCCATCTCATCCAAATCCATAACTTGTACGGGAGGCTCTCCTACCGACTTGGTGCAAACGGGCTTATCGAGGTCTTCGCCTGGAATGATTTCGCGCAACTCCATGTAAAAAGCACGGTCGGTCATGTAATCGAATACAAACATCAGGCGTTGCCCCTCATCCTCAATCAGCTCATTGAGATGCGTAGTATCCATCAGCCAGCTATCTTCCGAGCTGTCACGTCCCATATCTATAAGTGTTACTTCGACACGTTTTTCCCAGTCGTCATCACAAATAAAGAACGAGGTCATCTCGTTGTGACTATAACCTACCGAGTCGAGAATAGCATCGTTCAACTCTTTGAAAGTAGCTTCAGAATCGATTTTTATCACTCGTTTGAAGTCATCGACTTCTTCCGATACAATAAGAAATTTATAAATCATAGCTTCATTCCTATTTAACAGTGCGTAAAGATAGCCAAAATATCTATACACATATCACATAGCGTGAAAAATATCGCCGTACAGCTTATTCAAACACTATATATGAATATAGACCCCGCCAATGTACAGAGTCTATATTCTTTATTACAGTCTTTCACCGCAAGACAATACAATGATATTCTAACAGATACCCTCTATATTACCATCATCGGCAATATGGATAAACATGGCTTGGGGCACTTTACCCAACCCAGGCATACGCATTATATCGCCTGCCAATGCGACAATGAAACCACCACCGGCATTGAGCTCGATGTCTTTGATATGGAATTCGAATCCCGTTTCGCTGCCATAACGTTTTGGATCGGCCGAGAAGGAATATTGCGTCTTGGCAATACATACGGGCAATTGTCCCAATCCCCACTTCTGCAATTGTGCAAGCTCTTTCAAGGCTTTGTCGCTAAATGTAACCGTTCCTGCACCGTAGATATTACGGGCTACCTTGGTTATCTTTTCTTGTGGCGTCTCGTCGTCGTTGTAAGTGAAACGGATGGGTGCCGAAGGCTGTGTCTCTATCAGTTCGACGGCTGTACGAGCCAACTCGGCAGCACCTTTACCACCTTCCATATAAGCATTATTGATAACGCAGCGCACACCTTTCTCGGCACAATGGCGCATGATGAGGTCCATCTCTTCGTCAGTATCGGAAGCCCAACGATTGAAACATACCAATACTGTCTGTCCAAACGACTGTAAGTTGGCTATATGACGGTCGAGATTGGCAAAACCGCGCTTCAACCCCTCTACATTGGGTTTCTTTATATCGGCTTCGGGTACCCCGCCATGCATTTTCAGTGCGAGAGTCGTAGCCACAAGAACGGTAAGGTCGGGTTTCAAACCTGTCTGACGGCACTTTATATTCAAGAACTTCTCGGCACCGAGGTCGGCACCGAATCCGGCTTCTGTCACCGTGTAATCGCCCCATGTCATAGCCATGCGAGTGGCAATAACCGAGTTACATCCGTGTGCTATGTTGGCAAACGGGCCTCCGTGAATAATCACCGGATTATGCTCGGTTGTCTGCACGAGATTAGGATTCATGGCATCTTTGAGCAACGCTGCAACAGCTCCCGTAACGCCAAGGTCATCGACCGTAAATGGCGTATCATCATAGCGTATGCCCAACACAATACGACCTATGCGTTTTTCAAGGTCTTTCAGGTCTCGAGCCAAACAGAGTATAGCCATAATTTCTGAGGCCGGTGTTATGTCGAAACCTGTCTGAGTAGGGATGCCGTTACCGGCGCCACCCAAACCGGTAATGATATTACGCAGCGAGCGGTCATTTACATCGAGCACCCTGCGCCACATAACCTTTTTCAAGCCTACGCCAGAGGCACGATTCTGATACAGATAGTTATCGAGTAAAGCAGCTATCAAGTTGTTGGCCGATGTGACGGCATGAAAGTCGCCTGTAAAGTGCAAGTTAATATCTTCCGAAGGTAATACCTGTGCATATCCACCGCCGGTCGCTCCGCCTTTCATTCCAAAGCAAGGGCCAAGTGAAGGCTCACGCAACGCGATAATTGCATTCTTCCCTATGTAGTTCAAGCCCATACCCAATCCTATACTCACCGTTGTTTTACCCACACCGGCTTTAGTAGCAGTTATGGCTGTAACAAGGATAAGTTTATGTTTTGCCACCTTCTCATCGTCAATCAGGCGATTCGATACCTTGGCAATATAACGGCCATAGTTATATACATCGTCCTCCGGAAATCCTACCCGGGCAGCAACATCACGAATTTTTTCCAACTTGGTTTCGCGAGCAATTTGTGTGTCTGTTTTCATAAGCATTCATTAAGATTATAAGATTAATGATTTGTATCGGTAGTCAATAATTTCAATTTATCTTCGAGCTTCAGCATCTCGTCACGCAAGCGTGCTGCTTCTATAAAGTCCATCTTGCGTGCCGCCTCAAGCATATCCTTGCGCGTGCGGTCTATGGCTTTTTCTAACTGTGGTGGTGACATATAGGCTACCACCGGGTCGGCTGCAATATTGGTAGCAATACCATACTCTTCAGCATAGGGTATAGGCTCGGCCTCTTGGCTGCCACGGCCAAGGATAGCCCGCTTGGCTTTATTAATGGCTTGAGGTGTAATATGATTCTTTTCATTGTAAGCCAACTGTTTTTCCCTACGACGATTGGTCTCATCGATAGTTTGGCGCATACTGTCGGTTATCTTGTCGGCATACATGATAACCATGCCGTTGAGGTTGCGCGCAGCACGACCTACGGTCTGTGTGAGAGAACGATGCGAACGCAAGAATCCTTCTTTATCGGCATCGAGAATAGCCACAAGAGATACCTCGGGCAGGTCTAACCCCTCACGCAACAAGTTGACGCCTATCAGTACATCATAAACACCGGCACGCAAATCTTCGAGAATCTGTATGCGGTCGAGCGTATCTACGTCTGAGTGGATATAATTGCAATGTATATCAAGTTTCAGTAAATAGGCATTGAGCTCTTCGGCCATGCGCTTTGTCAGTGTCGTCACCAAGACCCGCTCGCCTCGCTCTATACGCAAGTGTATTTCCTCCAACAAATCGTCTATCTGATTGAGGCTTGGCCGTACCTCTATCAGCGGGTCAAGCAACCCAGTAGGTCGTATCACCTGCTCTACCACAATACCTTCGCAACGGTTCAGCTCATAATCGGCCGGGGTAGCACTTACATAAATAACCTGCTTGGCAAGCTCTTCAAACTCCTCAAACTTCAAGGGACGGTTGTCTATGGCTGCCGGCAAACGGAAGCCATACTCTACCAGATTGGTCTTGCGCGAGCTATCACCACCATACATGGCCCGTATTTGAGGAATGGTAACGTGGCTCTCGTCTATAATCACCATAAAATCTTCGGGGAAATAGTCGAGCAGACAGAATGGTCGCGTACCGGGAGCTCTACCATCGAAATAACGCGAGTAATTTTCGATACCCGAACAGTAACCCAGCTCGCGTATCATCTCCACGTCATAAGTAACGCGCTCATAGAGACGCTTGGCCTCGAGCTCCTTACCTATGGAACGGAAAAAGTCGACTTGTTTGCCAAGGTCGAGTTGTATTTGGTCTATCGCCCGGTTGATACACTCTTTGGTTGTCACAAAGATGTTGGCCGGGTATATTTTGTATTCGTCAAATGGGGTGATACTTACACCCGACAACGGGTCAACTGTAGAGATGCTCTCTATTTCGTCGTCCCAGAAAACAACTCGGAGCAGTGTCTCGTCATAAGCGAGAAATATATCGACGGTATCGCCCTTGACTCTGAAAGTTCCCCTCTTCATCTCTACCTCATTACGCGAGTATAGGGCATCGACCAGCTTGCGCAAAAAGTCATTCCGGTCGTATCGCATGCCGCGCTTTACTTCTATGACATTGGCATGGAAATCTTGGGGATTACCTATACCATAGAGACACGATACCGACGAGACTACTACCACATCTTTCCGCCCCGACAATAAAGCCGATGTAGCGGCCAGCCGCAAACGATCTATTTCGTCGTTGATGGCAAGGTCTTTTTCTATATACGTGTCGGTTGTAGGAATATATGCTTCGGGTTGATAATAGTCGTAGTATGAGACAAAATATTCTACTGCATTATCGGGGAAAAAGCTTTTGAACTCACCATAGAGTTGAGCCGCCAGTGTCTTGTTGTGGCTCAATACCAACGTAGGCTTCTGTACTCGCTCTATTACATTGGCCATAGTAAAGGTTTTGCCCGAACCGGTAACGCCCAACAAGGTTTGTGCAGGGAGGCCCTCAATGATACCTTTGCTAAGCTCTTCGATGGCTTCGGGCTGATCACCGGTAGGCTTATATGGCGACACCAGCTTAAACTCCATAATCTGTTACAATACAACTATACGACATAACCTTCTTACTTATTCTCCCTGGGGTATCAATATCACCATAATCAAATATGCAATAGCCGCTCCAAAAAAGGCTGAACAACAAGCTATCAATGCATATATCACGCGTATCAAGGTGACGTCTACACCGAAATAGTCGGCAAAACCCTTGCACACTCCCGCTATCATGCGACCGGTGCGAGGGCGCACCAATCTTCTTATTTCATCCATATTCATTCGTTTTTTGCCCGGCCGGTCCGAGACAACACAACGCAAATATAACAAATAATACAGGATAAACAACAGATAGAAGTTTTTTATTTGCGCGACACGAAAAAGAGGACACAAAATGTTAAATCTCATTTTGTTTTTTGCCCGCTTTTAAGCTATCTTTGTAGAACTGTTTCGGAGGTGCTACACAACAGGTCTCGTTATGCAGTGTGATAACTGAAATAGACAACAGCCCATGCATACTATACCTAATGATACGCCCTCTGAACCCGATACGACAAAGCCATATACAGATATGCCATTTTTTACAATCATCATTCCCGTCTATAATCGTCCCGACGAGATAGAAGAGCTACTCGAAAGCCTTACAACCCAAACATACAAGGAGTTTGATATTGTACTTGTCGAGGATGGTTCTACCATCCCCTGTGACAAAGTCGCCGCCCGGTACAACGATAAGCTTGAAATTCATTACTATTATAAGCCCAACGAAGGGCGCAGTATAGCCCGCAACTATGGTATGGAACGTGCCGATGGACAGTACTTCGTATTTTTCGACTCGGACTGCATCATTCCACCTACCTATTTTGCCACGGTCAAGAAACAGCTCGACCAACAATATTGCGACTGCTACGGAGGCCCCGATGCTGCTCACGACAGTTTCTCACAAGTACAGAAAGCTATCAACTACTCCATGACCTCGTTTCTTACCACAGGAGGGATACGCGGTGGCGGACAAAAACTCGACAAATTTACGCCCCGCTCTTTCAACATGGGTTTTTCACGAGAGGTCTACGAAAAAGTAGGTGGATATAAAAACATGACCGGTGAAGACATAGACTTGAGCATGCGCATCCGTAAAGCCGGTTTCGAGTCACGCCTTATACCCGATGCTTTTGTCTACCACAAACGCCGCGTTGACTTCCGCAAGTTCTGGCGACAAGTACATGTCTTCGGACAAGCACGAGTCGACCTTATGCGCATCTATCCCGAGCAACGCAAATTGGTATATACCCTGCCTGCACTCTTTGTGATAGCTGTTATTCTCATGTTGGCAGGCATGTTTGTCACACCTTGGACTATCACACCTCTGGCCATATACCTGATAGCCATATTTGCAGTATCGTGGGCTATCAACAAATCGCCCATCATAGCGGCACTCTCTATTGTAGCCAGCCTCATACAACTGATAGGTTACGGCACGGGATTTCTCAAGAGCTTCTTTACCCAATACATACTTCGCAGAGAATTCAAGAGCCGCTACTAAGCCTTACTACTCATGGAAAATACGCCCAAGAAAAAACTCACTATTACTCAGCTGGCAGCCGACGACCGACCTCGCGAAAAGATGATGAAGCACGGAGCCCGCGCACTGAGTAATGCCGAGTTGCTGGGTATCCTCATCGGCTCGGGCAATACCGATGAAACAGCCGTAGAGTTGTGTCAACGCATACTCAATAGTGCCGACAACAGCCTCAACCGACTGGGTAAATATGACATAAAAAAACTTACTTCGACGTTCAAAGGCATTGGCGAAGCAAAAGCTGTCACCATCATTGCTGCCATGGAATTAGGCCGACGACGCCAGGAAGAAGAGTCTCCCGAACGTCCCGTTATGCAATCAAGTGCCGAAGCATACAAATACATGAGGCAAAAACTGATAGACCTGCCGCACGAAGAGTTCTGGGCTTTACTGCTCAATCGTGCCGGACGACTCATTGATACTGTAATCATAAGCCGCGGTGGCACGTCATCGACAGTCGTGGATGTAAAAATAATACTGAAAGCTGCCTTGCAAAACCTTGCCTCGTCCATTATCTTGTGCCACAACCACCCCTCGGGCAATTGTCGACCGAGTCGCGAAGACGAAGCTATGACACACAAAATTAAAAACGCCGCATCTCTACTCGACATACAGGTTGTAGACCACATCATCGTGTGCGAGAACCACTACTTTAGTTTCGCCGACCACGATTTGCTCTGACAATCGTAGGCTTATTTGTCATTTACTACTTGCTCAACCGATTTTACTCTTCTGTAACGAGGCATCTCTACCACCATATACCGCACGCCTCCGGGCAACATTACGGTATCGGGGAATAGTACCGGCTCGCTATCGGGATAAGACCCGGGAGCGACCATGCGGCGTAACACACCCGACAACGAATAGGCCGGGTCGCGCCATGATACAGGCTCATACTGCCAGCAATATGTACCATGATAAGGGACACTATCGAGTAAGGCAATCATAAAGCGGCCTCCGACAGGTCTATAAAAAGGATTATCGCCCGGTACACGATGCTCTACGACAAAGAATTCTCGAGGGCGCTCTACCACATCGCGCAATTCAGACGGGAAAACACATACATAACGATTATAAAGTTCGTAACAGCCACAACTGTCGCGCAAAAGCATCGGGCGAGGTACATGCATCACTGTATCGAGATGCGCCGACAGGGGTATAACAAAGCATCGCCAATCACTCTCCCAATCAGCCCAATAGCGCTGCCGCAAATCCATTACCCACGGACGTAACAAAGGATTTACTTTAACGTTGGGCAAATACACTATACCATTGCCGCTTGCTGCATAATCGGCAAACATAGCCCGGTGTGCCGAACCTACCCTATAGGCTGCCAAAGAGACAGATAAAGCCCACACAAGCCATACTCCTGACAAAATGAATACCGTAAACCGCAACGTACGACGCGAAAACCGACGTGCCACGGTAGCCACCCAAGCTGTCAGCAACACAACCGAGAAAAATTCCAGCCCATAAAATGGGCGCATGTTAGACGACGAACTTCCCACATAAAGTGCAAACAGGAGCGACACAGCATGAATATATATCCATATTCCATACTGCCTCCGATAAAGGCACAAAACTCTACGACCACCCGGTATGCAAAATGTTATAAACCATACAATATACAACAACGGCAAAGCTCGCAACTCTCGCAAATGCACAAAGAGCACAGCGATACGGTCACTCCATATATTGTTGGCAAAGAGCGACTCAGTACGGGCATCCATAGACGGAGCAAATACCAATGCTATCACACCCATACTATAAGCGAGCGTCACAAGAGTCAACATATTCAAGCCTATCCGCCGGTAATGAAATGCCATCCATAACAATATAGCAATAGATACCGGCAAAGCCAAGGCCTCGTGCGACCATCCTGCCAAAAACGAAAGCACGACCCACACAATACGGTATCGCTGCGTAAAACCTCCGCCACGCTTTACATTGTTCCACACAATCATAAATAGAAGCGTAGCTACCGATGTCCACAGGTAATTTAACGACCCGGCAGCCCAGTAAAAGAGATAATCTCCTGCCGGAAGCAACCATAAGACAGCTGCCGCCGCAAAACATATTGTCAATACATGCAATCTCCCATCTGCCACCTTAGCAACCAGTGTAAGCAGCAATAAAAACATCATTGTATTGAGTATATCAAAGAGACACTCGGGCAAAAATCCCAGCAACGTCTGTAATATTATATGGACAACCGCCCGACCATTTTCATTGATATAATGCCAATATTGCGACTCAAAAACATCGCCTATATGTCGCAACGGTGAAAGCTCCTCTCCCGCCACATAACGGTAGGAGTACCATATATCGTCGTCGTAATAGGGCATAAACGAATTCATTGCGTATACAAAGGCTCCAATAGCCACATACACAATGCACAGCATAGCCTTCTCGCCTGAAGTTCTACTTCGCTCCATGTCGGTCTATACGCAATACTTTTCTATATATACTTTTGGGGACACACTGGTAGTCAGTACCATCAGGCATACAGCATGTTGTATGATACGACGGCAATACTTCGCTATCGGGATAACTGGCAGGCAACAAAAGGCGTCGCATACGACTCATCAAAGGCACCTCGTCAGTCACCGATACCGGGGCATATCCATACAACAAGGTGTCGGCAGGAAGCTCCGTAGCAGGCCATATATATACGTCGATACTGGGCCACGTATAGAGCGAAGCATTACCGGGCACACGGTTCTGCTCCGTAAAGAACGTTTCGGGATGCGACAACGCACGATACAATGAAGCGGGAATAAAATTCAACATGGGGCGGCCATAATAAGCGCTCATGTGCCGTGCCGTCCATCCTTTTAAATATTCGCGTCTTAAATTCAGCGTATATGCACTGGCAAAAAGGGGCGGATTGTAAATATCCATTACTACCGTTCCATCTATACTCTGCCTGAACATACTTATCAGTTCTCTATGTTGAGCTTCCACACGACAATGCTCCTTGTAAATTACCCCTGTATACAGCAATACCAACAGAGAGGCTGCAACTGTTACAACACGCTTCCATCGTGTCCAACGCAGTAACAAGGTCGCAAAAAGGTACGACAAAGGTATGGCACAGAAAAAAGACGAACACCAATAAGCTCTATGCTCACCATTATCGGCCACCATGGCAATAAGTAACGATACTATGGCAGCAACTATTATCACGCGACAACGTCTGATGCAGCGAAGCGCCCACCGACGTTTTCTTATATAGAGCCACACCAAGACAGTAGCCAACAAAGCCGGTAATAGCAAACCTGGAAGATAGAGGTTAGCCAAAAACAATCCGTAACCGCCAATTTGTCCCGACAGCCGTAACCCCATGCACGGTGCCAGCAATAAAAAAGCCAACCCTACCAGAAAGCCTGCATACAGTATATATTGTGCCATCAAACGGCGACGACGGCGTATCCACAAATCTACAGTACAACCCACAGCCAATCCCAGTGAATATCCTTCATGCGACCATCCACATAATATTCCTATAAGAAATAACGGTACATACCATCCTACTGCCACATCGCGGTAACTCAAATGCCTCCACAACAAGCAAAAAAGCAGCATGAGGCATCCTGTCCACAAATAACTGATGCTACCGGTAGCCCACATCAAGCCTTCATAATGGCAAGGCATGACAAAAAAGAGAAAAACAATAATAAAAAGCCACGCCAACGGTTCGCGCCTCGATACTCGCGGCAACGAGAAGAGGGCAAACAATACCACTGTTAATATGAAGACGCAGCTATTCAGCACGTTAAAGAGAGGCTTGCTGCAAAACGATACTACCATCTGTACCAGCCCGTTGACAAACACTCTACTATTGACCGACAGATAATGGTTGTATTGCGACACAACCACGTCGTACAACGTAACAATGCGCTGCGTAGGATATCCCTCTTGCTCCTGTATCCAAGAATACCACCAATCGTCGCTGTAGTAGGGCACTTCGCGGGAGAAAAAGAAAAAGACTACTCCTGCCAACAGCAACATTACCGGTATGACAATCCTATTCCTGCTTATCATTGGTCTCGTGCTTCTTATAAGACCTGACTATGTAGGTAGGCCTGTGTTTCGTTTCATTAAAGATACGGCCCAAATACTCACCTATCACTCCCAGCGAAAGAAGCTGTAATCCTCCTAAAAACAAGATGATACACATCAATGATGGATAACCGGCAACGGCTTCTCCCCACAACAGAGTTTTGGCTATAATAATGACCATATAGACAAACGCCGTGAGTGAAATACATATACCCAATATAGAAGAGATACGTAACGGACTTACCGAAAAGGACGTAATACCCTCTATCGCCAAATTGAAGAGCGAAAAGAAATTCCATTTTGATTTCCCGGCCGCACGTTCCTGCTGGTCGCACACGACCTCTTTCTTCTTATACCCAATCCAGGCATACAACCCTTTGGTATAACGGCACTGCTCACGCAACGTACGCAGCGTATCGATACACTTACGGTCAAGCAGGCGAAAATCGCCCACATCAGGCAAAACGTCTATATTTGAAGCCTGCTGCAATATCTTATAGAAGAGGCGTGAAAAGGCCTTCCGTACTTTCGACCCATCACCACGAGCCCGACGTCGTGCATATACATCGTCATATCCATCTTCCCAATATTGCAACATTTCGGGTATCATCTCGGGTGGATGCTGCAAGTCGGCATCCATTATCACGGCGCAATCGCCCGTCACATAATCAAATCCCGCCAGCATGGCGGCTTCCTTGCCAAAATTGCGCGAGAGCTCTACAACAGCAACTCGTCGGTCATGAGCCATAAAATCGTTTATGAGCTGAGCCGAAGTATCGGTACTACCGTCATTGACAAACAGCAATTCCCACTCATACTGGGTCATGGAATCCATCAATCTGCATAGACGGTCATATAAAATTGACAAGACAGACTCTTCGTTATATACCGGAATAATCAGTGATACTCTCTTCATAACTTTCCCGATTTTAATACAAAACGTACCAACAGAAAATTAACGGGTATTACCGTAGCAAACATAGGCAGAGGCGCCCATCGTTCAGGAACACCTACCCACATATAGAAGTTGAGAAAGACAATTTGCAACAAATAATTGATGCAATGACTTAATCCAAAACCCAATCCTTTTTTCAATGAAGGCTTCGTCCTGAACGTATAATAGTTAGAGAGGAAAAAGTTAAATACGAAACTCACCACATATCCTACCGTAAGTGAGGTAGTTGCCCCTATGCCCAATTTCTGGTTAAAGACCCAATATATGACATACTGCAACAGCGTTGCCAAAACACCTACAATACCAAAACGAACCACTTCCCGCAATTTGCCGGAATGTAACATTCGCTTGTATAACAGAGATATGCGACTATATTTGACCGAATCTTTCACTTGTCTTTGACATACCTCTACACAGAGAGGCTAAACAATGCAAATATAGCAAGATAATCCATGCAAAGCAATATGATATGTTTTTATTTACAACAGCAAACACAAGAGAAACAAAAATGACGACCTTTACTTTTCTACGTCATAGTACTCCTAGGCAAGTACAAGACCGCATCTCATTGCCATAGCCTCATCGGCAGCCAAACAAGCTTAATAAATATACTGCCACCTGTATTTTCGTAGAATAAAAGCCACGATAGAACGAAATCAGAGTGTTTTTTAAGCAATTTACCGTTAAAAATAGGTACGACTTTCGTTTTATTGCAGAGGTTTATGTACCTTTGCAAACTGTAAATTATGAAATAACATGCGAAAGGTTATCTCTATTTTTATCGCGACACTACTTCTCGCCTCATGCGGTGAGTTTGAGAAAGTACGCAAAAGCAACGACTACGACTTGAAGTACGAATATGCCCAACGCGCTTTCGAAAACAAAAAATACATGGAATGCGCAACACTGCTCGAGGAGCTTGTCACCATATACAAAGGCTCAGAACGAGCCGAAGATGCCCTTTACATGCTGGCACGCAGTTACTATCTCAACGAAGACTACCTCACTGCCGGCGAATACTTCAAGGCTTATTACCGCAATTTCCCGAAAGGGAAATATACCGAGCTGGCACGCTACTACTGCGGCTATGGCTATTACTTAGACTCGCCCGACCCACGGCTCGACCAGTCTGGTACTTATAAAGCAATCGATGAGATGCAACAGTTTCTCGACTTCTTTCCACAAAGCGATAAAGCCCCGGAAGCTCAAGAAATAATCTTCGAGTTGCAAGATAAGCTGGTATATAAAGAATTACTCAATGCCCAACTGTACTATAACTTAGGCAATTACATGGGTAATAATTACCAATCGGCCGTCATCACCGCACAAAACGCCCTCAGAGAGTACCCTTATACTCGATACAAAGAGACGTTGATGATGCTCATACTCAAATCGAAATATCAGGAGGCCATGCAAAGCTACGACGAGAAAAAGCCTGAACGTTTCCGTGGTGTATTGGATGAATACTACTCGTTTATCAATGAATTTCCCGACGGTCCCAACACCAAAGAGGCTCAAAATATCTTCAAGGTTGCAAGCCGATATGTAAAAGATTGAAAAAACAATTTATTATAATATAGCCCGAATTATGGATTATAAGAAAACAAACGCACCTACCAACACCGTAACCCGCAACGTAATAGAACTGGCAAAAGATACGGGTAACGTGTATGAAACAGTTTGCATCATTGCTAAACGCGCCAACCAAATTGCACGTGAAATGAAAGAGGAATTGGATAATAAATTGCAAGAGTTCGCCGCAAGTTCCGACAAAGACAATATGGAGGAAGAGAACGAGAACCGCGAGCAAATAGAAGTTTCGCGCTACTACGAAAAACTGCCAAAACCTACTCTCATCGCCACGCAAGAGTATATAGACGGACGCATTTACTACCGTAATCCCGAAAAAGACAAAGACAGCCTCGATTAATAATAGTCGAAGGTTTAACTTATCACATCAACGAGGCTGTTGCAAAATAAAAACTTTGTAGCAGCCTCGTTGAGTATGTTGTATTTATACTACTCTCTTCTCCTACATTGCGGGGTGTTAAAAAATAAAGTTTTGAATAGATTTCATCCCGTATTTTTTGTTTTCATATAGAAGCGGCCGTAGATTGTTTCGTCTATAATAATGACAGGTAAAACGATTTTTCATGACAGACCTACTACTACCCGTCTTCAAGAGACAGAAACCACTTCCCCCAATTACCTTTATTATTTAAAGGGAAGTCTGTCAGCCTATGTTAAAATACATCAAAGAACAAGGTTCATAAACAAATTTGTCTTACTTTTGCAACTGACACTATTGTCAGTCACACCTGTCAAAATCGAAAAATACAATGATGCAACCTTATAAAATAGGCATAGACGTAGGCTCAACGACAGCCAAGATAGTCATTCTCGATACAAATGATACCCTTGTTTTCTCACGCTACGAGCGACACAATACCCACCCCAGCAGTTTGCTTGCAACCTTCTTCGAGGAGGCGCAACGCACCTTGGGCGACATAGAAGCATCGGCAATTGTGACAGGTTCTATAGGAATGGGGTTCGCTGAGAAACTGCAAGTTCCCTTTATGCAAGAGGTATCGGCAGCCACTCAATATACTCGCTATCGCTATCCGAAGGCATCGGCCCTTATAGATATAGGTGGTGAAGATGCCAAAATCGTATTTTTCGATCAGCACTCCACCGACCTGCGCATGAATGGGAACTGTGCAGGAGGTACCGGCGCTTTCATTGACCAAATGGCTGTATTGTTAGGAGTAGAGACCGAACAGCTCGATACTCTCGCCCATGAAGCCAAACATATACATCCTATTGCCGCCCGCTGTGGCGTGTTCTCAAAGACCGACATACAAAATCTTATGAGCCGCAATGTTCCTAAGGAAGACATCACGGCCTCCATATTCCACGCCGTAGCTGTGCAAACAATTGTGACCTTAGCCAGAGGGCACAACATTGTAGCTCCCATACTCTTATGTGGCGGACCTCTCACCTTTATACCTTCACTTCGCAAAGCTTTTGCCGACTACCTACATTTAAAGGAAAGCGATTTCATCTTACCTCCAAATGGGAACTTGTTGCCGGCATTAGGATGTGCAATCAGCGTCGAAGGGAAAGGCGCCCGTTCACTATCGGCATGGAAATTGCTTATGGAACAGCCATCGCTATCGTGGCACAAAGAAAGTTCTCTACCTCAATTATTTGAATCAGAATCTGCACACGAAGCATGGAACAAAGCAAAAAGCTGCTACGAGATACCCCATAAAGAACTGCAAGGAGGCGTACAAGATGCTGTAATAGGTATCGACTCAGGGTCGACCACCACAAAAATGGTTGTGACTGACCTGCAAGGCAACATTCTATACACTTACTACGCTCCAAACAACGGAAATCCCGTGGATGCTGCATCAAAAGCTTTCGTGGCACTGCAAGAATATTGTACTGCTCGCGATACCCAACTCGAAGTTCATGGCACTTGTTCGACAGGCTACGGTGAAGAGCTCATAAAGGCAGCATTCGGCTTACACACAAGCATCATTGAAACCATAGCACACTACAAAGCTGCCCGCCGACTTATTCCTGACGTATCGTTTATACTCGACATTGGCGGGCAAGACATGAAAGCGATTTTCGTAGAGAAAAATGCCATCACCCGCATGGAACTCAACGAAGCCTGCTCATCGGGCTGTGGTTCATTTATAGAGACTTTTGCACGCACTTTGGGCTACTCCGTAGCCGACTTTGCCCATATGGCCTGCACCGCTTCTGCTCCTTGCGACTTGGGCACCCGCTGCACGGTGTTCATGAACTCGAAGGTAAAACAAGTTCTTCGCGAAGGAGCTTCCATAGCCGATATTGCAGCTGGTCTCTCCTACTCGGTTATCAAGAACTGCCTCTATAAGGTGCTGAAAATAAAAGACAGCCGCGAGCTTGGAAAGCACATCGTAGTGCAAGGCGGCACATTACGCAACGATGCTATAGTACGAGCATTTGAAAGGCTTACAGATACCAATGTAGCTCGCAGTAATCACCCCGAATTGATGGGAGCCTACGGTTGCGCCCTTACTGCCATAGAAAAACAACACGCAGCCCAAGGACTTCACAACTATCTCGATAACGCAGGCTTTACAACTCGCCTCATGCAATGCAAAGGGTGTGAAAACCATTGCACAGTATGCCGGTATACCTTCGATAACGGCAACACTTACTACTCGGGCAACAAATGTGAGACAATCTTTTCCAACAAAGGTCATGATGCCGTAAAGGGAGAAAACATATATGATATAAAGTATCGCCTTCTTTTCGACAATCGTCACTCTTCGCCATCTCATCAGCCGGGACTGCCTAAAATAGGTATTCCACGCGCACTGAATATGTACGAGGATTATCCGTTCTGGCATACCCTCTTTACTGCATGTGGAATTGAAGTTATCCTTTCCGATGCCTCCACTTTCAGTAAGTACGAAGAGGCTTTACCCACGGTCATGTCAGACAATATATGCTTCCCGGCAAAACTTGCTCACAGCCACATACGCAATCTTATTGAAAAGAGAGTCGACCGCATCTTCATGCCATACGTCGTCTATGAGAGAAAAGACGATACCCGTACATCCAACGCCTACAACTGCCCCATTGTAAGTGGATATTCAGATGTAATACGCAATGCCATGACACCCGACGTTCCCATAGACTCCCCTGCCATAACATTTGCCGACGACACCTTATTGGCACGTCAATGCATCGACTACCTGCTTCACCTGGGCATAAGCCGCGATACAGCCCACAAAGCCTTTATAGAGGCACAAAAAGCACAAAAGGAATATACCACCCAAATACAACAAGAAGCACGACGCATATTCGATACAAGTCGTCGCAACCACCGCATTACCATTGTCCTCGCCGGCCGGCCCTACCATACCGACCCCCTGATACAACATAAGATATCGGGAATGATAGCCGAGCTTGGGGCTAACGTCATCTCAGACGATATTGTACGTGGAGATAATGACACACCCATTGGCGAAAGCTACCTGGTACAACAATGGAGCTATATCAACCGTATACTCAAAGCCGCCGCTTGGACAGCACAACAAGGCGATGACGTACACTTTGTACAAATCACATCTTTCGGTTGCGGTCCCGATGCCTTTCTCTTAGACGAAACGCGCGATATACTACACCGTCACGGAAAGCCATTCACACTACTCAAAGTAGATGATGTAAACAATATAGGTTCGCTCAAATTGCGTATGCGCTCCCTCATAGAAAGCCTTCATACCGACCATAACACGGCATCGCCCACCCCATTTGTTGCAATGCCCGTATTCAAAAAAAGCGACAAACGTAAAAAGATATTAGCGCCCTATTTTTCGGAATACATCACACCCTTATTACATCCTCTCTTTGAGTTGGCCGGATATGATGTAGAGGTACTGCCCATAGACAACCTCGAAAGTGCCGAAACGGGACTGAAATACGCCAATAACGAGGTATGCTACCCGGCCACACTCGTCACAGGAAGTCTTATAAAAGCGTTGCAGTCGGGACGTTACGACATCAACAACACAGCAGTCGCCATCACACAGACCGGAGGGCAATGCCGCGCTACAAACTACGTTTCGCTTATCAAAAGGGCTTTAGTATCGGCAGGATTTGCTAATACGCCTGTCGTTACACTTGGTGTACACGGTAACATCTACAATGAACAAGAGGGCTTTAACATACCATGGGCTCGCATTACACCCATTGCCCTTGCCTCGGTACTCTTTGCCGACACCCTGTCACGCTTCTATCATGCCACTGTCGTACGCGAGAAAGCCCCGGGCATAGCAGCACAACTACGCGACCATTACCTGCAAGCTGCCACAACACCCATCAGGGCTAATCAACCCGACAAATTGCTTCACCTGATAGCAAAAGCTGCCACCGACTTCGATAACGCCTGCCTCAATAGCGAACGTCCCAAAGTAGGCATCGTAGGCGAAATATTTCTTAAATTCAATGCTTTCTCTCACCAGCACATACCCGAGTTCCTTACAGAACAAGGCATCGAAATTGTTCCACCGGCACTTTTGCCCCTATTCACCCAAAGTTTTGTCAACATAGAGACCAACCGCAGGTTGTTGCTCAAAAACAGCCGAATTCCCACATTCGCCATACAACTACTGTATAAATATGTAGCACGACAGATAAAACGATTCAATCGGGCTGCATCGGCATTCCGTTACTATATACCCTTCGACAATATCTATGAAGACGCCGAGCGCTCACATGAAATAGTCTCAGAAGCAGCTCAATTTGGTGAGGGATGGCTCCTACCCGGCGAGGTAGCCTCTTTTGCCAGCAACGGTATCAACAATGTCATATCGCTGCAACCTTTTGGCTGTATAGCCAATCATATCTTATCGAAAGGAATAGAAAAACGCATACACGCCCTTTATCCACGACTCAATTTTCTGTCGCTCGACTTCGACGGCGGTGTAAGCAATGTCAATGTAGTCAACCGACTATGGCTATTTATCAACAACATAGAAAAGCACAAAGAGAAAATAGAAGTATAATACTATAAAAACACAATACCATGAGCAACCACAATATGGAGGAAACTATCATAAATGTGGCAAGAGCCGAATTTGTAAAACACGGCTACGAATGTACCAGCATGAGCGAGATAGCAGCCCGTGCAGGTATCAATCGGCCTACGCTGCACTACTATTTCCGCACAAAAGAGAAGATGTTTCAAGCTGTATTCGGCAGTATTGTCGAGACATTTCTCCCATGCATGCAATCGCTGATAGAAAGCGACCTGCCATTTATGAAGAAACTCGAAGCCGTCATCGACCAATATATTGCCATCTTTTCCAAAAATTCCGACCTTCCCTACTTCATCATCCGCGAAATACAACGCGACCCACAGCATCTGCTATCTACCGCCCAAGAATTACACGTAGACAAATTCTTGAAAACCATTTATCGCATTATGCTCGAAGATATCAAAGCCGGCAAGCTCAAACCCGTCAAACCCGAAAAGATATTTTGCACTTTTTACGGCCTGCTTATCTTCCCCATTGTCAGCAAGAATGTGACAAAAATCATATTTTTCAACGATAAAGATTCTGAATACCAAGAATTTATAAAAGACTGGAAAGAGCATATCATCACCACCATGCAAAATTTGATATGCGCATAATACACAAGAAGTGCGAAAAAGAAGACGTATCGCATATAAACTTGCCTACAGACCTGTACAGAGCCGTCAATAACGGCACAAAAAAGCGATATTTATTTTGTAAAAAAGAGAGCAAGAAAACTTTTGTCGGGCAATTTCTTTTTTTTACCTTTGCGGTGGTTTATTTGTCGGCATACACCGTCGACTGAGAACAGAGAAAATAATACAAAAACAAAGAAATATAATACACTGGTATGAATTCAGCATTCTTAGTGGTCGTACTGATCACCGGTATTGCATTGGTAGGAGCAGCTCTGCTCATAGCAGGATGGCTCTCACCGCGCTCTTTCAATCCCCAAAAGGGAGAAGCCTACGAGTGCGGAATACCCACAAGAGGAGATTCGTGGATGCAATTCAAGGTAGGATACTATCTGTTTGCCATCCTTTACCTCATGTTTGATGTAGAGACAGTGTTTCTCTTTCCGTGGGCAGTCATATTGCGCGATGTAGGCGTTGTTGGCCTTGCCAGCATAGCCTTCTTTTTGGTGATACTCGTACTTGGTCTCGTATATGCTTGGAAGAAAGGAGCGTTGGAATGGAAGTGAAAATAAAATCAATGAAGTATGAAGACTTCAAAGACAATGAATATCTCGAGAATCTGGTTGCAGAGCTCAACGCAACAGGCACAAACGTTGTTGTTGGTTGCTTTGACGACCTTATCAACTGGGGTCGCTCCAATTCGTTGTGGCCTCTTACATTTGCAACAAGTTGTTGCGGCATTGAGTTCATGGCTCTTGGCGCCGCGCGGTACGACATGGCCCGTTTTGGGTTTGAAGTAGCACGTGCCAGTCCGCGTCAGGCCGACTTTATCATGGTAGCAGGAACCATCGTACACCGCATGGCACCTGTACTCAAACGCCTCTACGACCAGCTTGCCGAGCCTAAATATGTAGTAGCTACCGGCGGTTGTGCAATCTCAGGAGGCCCGTTCCGCAACTCATACCACGTACTCAAAGGTGTAGGCGAGATACTCCCGGTCGACGTATATATTCCCGGTTGCCCGCCACGTCCCGAAGCTATGTTCTACGGACTAATGCAATTACAACGCAAAGTAAAAGTAGAAAAATTCTTCGGCGGCGTAAACCGCAAGCAGAAACGGCAAGAATTTTTTGAAGGGAAATAATCAGTAAACACACACCGATTATTATTATATGGCAACAATTCAAGAAAAGATAAGCGCCCTCGTGCCCGAGGCCACATTCTCCGAAAGCGGGCAACTTTACGTCACCGTACCCGATGCTCAATGGCATAAACTGGCCAAAGCTCTGCACGACGACAAAGAATCACCCTACGATTACCTCATTGCCATCGTAGGAGCCGACTGGGGCGAAACACTCGGATGCGTATATTATTTAGAATCGACATCGACAGCACAACACCTTGCCGTCATCGTACAAACTGCCGACCGCGAGAAGCCCATGCTGCACTCGGTATGCGACTTGTGGCAATCGGCCAACTTGTATGAACGCGAAGTTTACGACTTTTACGGCATCGTATTTATCAACCACCCCGACATGCGCCGGCTTTTCCTGCGCAAAGATTGGGTAGGATATCCCCTACGCAAAGACTATAACGCCGACCCGGCCATCAACCCTATCAGACTCGAAAACGAAGAGTCGTATGACACCTCCTACACGGTAATCGAAAAGGCAGATGACACTCTCGAAGAACAACAACCCGTCATCTTCACACCCGAGCAATATGTAGTAAATATAGGTCCGCAGCACCCTGCTACCCACGGTGTATTGCGCTTGCGTACTTCCCTCGACGGTGAAATAGTTACCAAGATTGACCCCTACTGCGGGTACATACACCGAGGCATCGAAAAGCTGTGTGAGTCACTCACATATCCCCAAACACTACACTTCACCGACCGCCTCGACTATCTCTCGGCCATGCAAAACCGTCATGCGCTCTGCCTCGGCATCGAAGACGCCCTGCAAATCGAAGTTCCCGAACGCGTAAAATACATACGTACCATCATGGACGAGCTTATGCGTATATCATCGCACCTGCTCTTCTGGGCTACCTTCTGTATGGACTTGGGAGGAACAACGGCATTCTTCTACGGATTCCGTGACCGTGAAATGATACTCGACATTCTCGAGGAGACCACGGGTGCTCGCATGTCGTTCAATTACAATACCATAGGTGGCGTCATGGCCGACCTTCACCCCGATTTCCAACGTAAAGTGAAAGAGTTCTGCCGTTACATGCCTGGCTCGCTTAAAGAGTATCACGAGCTCTTTACAGGCAATGTCATAGCACAACAACGCATGAAAGGCATTGGCGTCATTTCTCGCGAAAAAGCTATCTCGCATGCTCTCACAGGGCCTTCGGGTCGTGCATCGGGATGGGCTTGCGACGTGCGTAAACGCATACCCTACGGCGTATACGACAAAGTAGAATTTAACGAAGTTCTGCGCACAGAAGGCGATGTTTTTGCCCGTTACATGGTACGCCTCGACGAGATACTCGAATCAATCAAAATCATAGAACAACTCATTGATAACATACCCGAAGGCGACTATGCCGTGAAGATGAAACCCATCATCAAGCTGCCCGAAGGACGTTATTTCCGTCAAGTTGAAGCCAGCCGTGGAGCTTTTGGTGTATACATTGAAAGCCGGGGCGATAAATATCCTTACCGACTGAAATTCAACTCACCGGGATTGATGCTTGTAGGTTCGCTCGACGAGTTGGCTCGCGGCGGCAAAATTGCTGACCTCATTGCCATAGGCGGCTCGCTCGACTATGTAGTACCCGATATCGACCGATAAATTAACACGCAAACACAGACAACACGAAATATCATGTACGACTTTTCCATCATCACATCGTGGATAGACAGTTTCTTGCGGCAATACCTGCCCGAGTGGGGTGCATTGCTCATAGAATTTGTACTCATTGGCGTCGCCTTGCTGGTGCTATATGCACTCATTGCTCTATTTCTCATATACTTTGAGCGTAAAGTATGCGCCTTTTTCCAGTGCCGTCTCGGTCCTAACCGTGTAGGTCCTTACGGTATTATACAGAGCGTTGCCGACATGTTCAAAATGCTCATTAAGGAACTTATCCGTCTGAACCATGTCGACCAGTTCCTATTTAACCTGGCACCCTACCTTGTTATCGTAGCCTCAATGCTGGCATTCGGCTGCCTGCCCTTCGGCCGCGGATTGCAGGTACTCGACTTCAATATCGGTATCTTCTTCCTTATTGCAGCATCATCTATAGGTATCCTTGGCATTCTGCTGGCAGGATGGTCGAGTAACAACAAGTTTACGCTTGTAGGAGCCATCCGAAGCGGCGCCCAAATGATAAGCTATGAGCTCTCTATAGGACTTTCTATCATCACCATAGTAACGCTTGCAGGTACAATGTCGATAAGCGGGATTGTAGAGGCACAACAAAATGGTTGGTTCATCTTCACCGGACATATCCCGGCCATTGTTGCCTTCCTCATTTACCTCGTAGCAGGTACGGCCGAGACCAACCGTGGTCCCTTCGACTTGCCCGAGGCCGAGAGCGAGCTCACCGCCGGATACCACACAGAATATTCGGGTATGCACTTTGGTTTCTTCTACCTTGCAGAATACCTCAACCTCTTTATCGTCTCGGGAGTTGCTACAACGCTCTTCCTGGGAGGATGGATGCCGTTCCACATACCAGGCTGGGAAGCGTTCAACAACATTATGGACTACATTCCCTCCATCATCTGGTTCTTTGGCAAATGCGTTGTCATCATGTGGGTCATCATTTGGTTCAAGTGGACATTCCCCCGATTGAGAATAGACCAGCTGCTGAAACTCGAATGGAAATATTTGCTACCTTTGAGCCTTGTCAACCTTGCTGTCATGAGCATACTTGTCGTATTGGGCTGGCACTTTTAAAATAAGATAAGACAGAAACAAAAACAAGAAAAGAACATAACCTTATCATCACCATAAAGAAAATTATGAGCGAGAAGATTGGCTACATCACACAAATAATAGGGCCTGTCGTTGACGTATCGTTTGAAGGCGAAAACAACGAAGTACCCCCTATCTATGCTGCTCTGAAAATCGAAAAAGAAAACGGGGCAGACCTGCTGGTTGAAGTAGAGCAACATGTGGGCGAAAACACTGTACGATGTGTCGCTATGGACTCTACAGACGGTCTGAGAAGAGGCATGAAAGCTATCGACCTCGGACGTCCTCTCTCTATGCCTACGGGCGACCAAGTAAAAGGACGCTTGATGAACGTCATGGGTGACGCCATCGACCACCTGCCGCCACTGGACTACAGTAACCTGAAATCGATACACCAAGATGCGCCTGCATTTGACGAACTCGCCATCAGTACCGAGTTCCTCTACACAGGTATCAAGGTGATAGACCTACTCGAGCCCTATTCACGAGGTGGTAAAATCGGTCTGTTCGGCGGTGCCGGTGTAGGCAAGACGGTGCTTATCATGGAGATGATTAACAATATTGCCAAGGGGCACAACGGATTTTCTGTATTTGCCGGCGTCGGAGAACGTACCCGCGAAGGTAACGACCTGCTGCGAGAAATGCTCGAGTCGGGCGTAATGTCATACGGCAGCAAGTTCCTTGAAGGTATGGAACGCGGCGAATGGAATCTCGAAGACGTTGACATGGAGAGCGTAAATAAGTCGCAAGCCACACTTGTCTTTGGTCAGATGAACGAACCGCCGGGTGCACGTCTGCGAGTAGCTCTCTCAGGACTTACCATTGCAGAGCAATTCCGTGATGCCGATGGCGGAGGAAAAGAGATACTGCTCTTTATCGATAACATCTTCCGCTTTACACAAGCAGGTTCCGAGGTTTCGGCTCTATTGGGACGTATGCCATCGGCTGTAGGTTACCAACCCACACTTGCCTCTGAAATGGGTAAGTTGCAAGAGCGTATCACATCAACCAAGCAAGGCGCCATCACTTCGGTTCAGGCCATCTACGTTCCGGCCGACGACTTGACCGACCCTGCTCCGGCAACAACATTCAGCTTCCTCGATGCTACGACAGTATTAAGCCGTAAAATATCTGAGATGGGTATCTATCCCGCTGTAGACCCTCTCGAATCGACCTCTCGTATACTCGACCCTCTCATTGTTGGCGAAGAGCACTACAAGACAGCTCAGGCTGTAAAACAATTGCTCCAACACTACAACGAGTTGCAAGATATCATTGCCATCTTGGGTATGGACGAGCTCTCGGACGAAGACAAACTTGTTGTCAACCGTGCCCGTCGTGCGCAACGCTTCCTCTCGCAGCCCTTCCACGTTGCAGAGCAGTTCACCGGTCTGCCTGGTGTGATGGTACCCCTCGAAGAGACCATCCGTGGCTTCAAGATGATACTCAGCGGCGAAATGGATGAGTACCCCGAGCAAGCCTTCCTCAACGTAGGAACCATAGACGAAGCTATTGCCAAAGGGAAAAAGTTGCTTGAACAAGCTGCCAAAGCCAATAAATAAAAACCATGAAACTCGAAATCATATCTTCAGAGAAAGTACTCTTCAGCGGCGAAGCCGATGCTGTAAGCCTCCCCGGTACAAAAGGAGCCTTTACAGTACTCAACAACCACGCCTCGCTGGCATCGACCCTGCAAAAGGGCACATTAGAGTACTCTATTGGCAACGAACGCCATTCTGTAGAGTTGAACGGAGGTTTCGTAGACGTAGACAACAACCGCGTTGCCGTATGTATCTACTAAGTACAGAGAGTTTCTACCGGACTAAAACAAAGAACAAATGAAAAAGCACTCGATACTAATCATCTGCTTGGCACTCATAGCCATTGCCGCCGTTTTGAGCATCGTGCTATACGACGACACGCACCATGGTGAAGAGTCGCATTTCGACGCCAAGGAAACAATATTCGACCACCTCGTCGACCATTACAGTTGGGAAGTACCTTTTTCGCACAGCCACAAAATATACCTGCCTGTCATCGTCAAAGAGAAAGAGGGAGGTTGGCACATGTTCATGTCCGACAAGATAGAGAATGGACAAACCTACGAAGGATTTTATATTGACAACGACCAATACAAAGGCAAAATCGTAGGCACGGCTGCCGACGGAACGGTATACCGCCCCGTCGACATCTCCATAACGAAAAACGTTTTGGCGTTGTTCATTACAGCATTCGTGGTGTGCCTCTGTATATTCCCGTTGGTCAACTGGTACAAGAAACATGGCAACAAAGCGCCTCGCGGCTTTATAGGGGCATTAGAGTCACTTACGGCCATGATATATACCGACATGATAAAGCCCATCCTCGGCGAGAAAAAAGGACGCCGCTTTGCGCCCTATCTACTCACAGCCTTCTACTTCATCTTTGTGATGAACTTGATGGGACTGATGGTCATCTTCCCGGCAGGAGCCAACCTCACCGGCAACATATCTATCACACTCGTACTGGCACTATGCACCTTTATAACCGTCAACCTGTTTGGTACAAAAGAATACTGGAAAGAGATATTTTGGCCTGAGGTACCCACTTGGCTCAAAGCCCCACTGCCCATCATGCCATTTATAGAGCTTTTTGGAATCTTCACCAAGCCTATCGCCTTGATGGTACGTCTTTTTGCCAACATGATGGGTGGTCATATGATAGTACTGGTACTGCTGTCACTCATCTTCATATTTAAAGAGATGGGAGGCATGCTGGTAGGAGGAGGCACAACCATATTCTCGTTCCTCTTCTCACTGTTTATGTATCTCATAGACACATTGGTAAGCTTCATCCAAGCATACGTATTCACAATGTTGTCTACGATATTCATATCATTAGCCCAAGTTGAGGGACACCATAAAACCGAAACAAAAGAAGAACAAAAATAAAAAAACAAATAAGAATTTTTTAACCTTCAAAACACAACACTATGTTAGGAATGATATTATTAGCCCTTGAAAGCCTTACAGTAATAGGGGCATGTATCGGAGCAGGTATCGCTGCCATCGCAGCAGGAATTGGTATCGGTCGTATTGGCGGCTCAGCCATGGAAGCCATTGCACGTCAACCCGAAGCTTCGAACGATATACGTAGTAACATGATTGTGATAGCCGCCCTTATAGAAGGTGTGGCACTGTTTGCCGTAATCGTCTGCATACTTTCGTTATTCCTCTAATCGCCCGATATGGAACTGTTCACGCCCGAAGCGGGGTTGATATTCTGGATGTTTGTGGTTTTTGTGGCATTGTTTGCCATATTAGCCAAGTTTGCATGGCCTGTCATCACGCGAAGCATGGATAACCGTGCCGACCTCATCGACAAAGGTGTAGAATACGCTGAAGCAGCCAAAGCAAGCCTCGAAAACTCAGAAAACAAAGCCCGCGAAATAATCGCCGAAGCCGGGCGGCAACAAATGGAGATTCTTCAAGAAGCTGCACAGATGAAGACTCAAATCATCGAAGAAGCCAAGAAAGCGGCTGCAGCCGAAGCGAAGAAAATCACCGATGCCGCAGCGATAAGCATTGAGCAATCGCGCAAAGAGGCTGAGCTACAGTTCCGCCAAGAGGTGAGCCAATTCGCTCTCACTATTGCCGAGAAACTTGTCCGCAAGGAACTCTCCGACAATAAGGCACAGGCGGAAATGGTAGAAAAATTATTGAACGAACTCGAACACAAAAACTAAGTCATCATGAACGAAGGTCTTATCCCTCGAAGGTACGCAAAAGCACTCTACAAATACGCACAGGAAAAAGGTTGCGCCAAGGAGGTGTATGCCGACACTCAAGTCTTGGAGAAAGCATTTGCCTCACACCCATCGCTATCGAAGTCGCTGGGCAATCCCGCGCTCTCAAGCGCCGAGAAAGTGCAACTGCTGACGTCTGCCGTGGGTGAGAATGCTGACAAGGGCATCCTTCGATTCTTCCACTTAGTAACCCTCAATCGCCGCGAAACATATTTGCGAGCCATGGCACTGTCATACCAGGATATATACCGTCAAGAGAACGGTATATCCCGGGTGACAATTGTCACCGCTGCAAAACTCGACGAGGCTATCGTCAACCGCATCAAAAAGCTGCTCATGTCGCGGAGTGAAAAGAAACTCGAATTTGTCTACGAAACAGATTCTTCTCTCATAGGAGGTTTCATCTTGCGCGTAGAATCGATGCAACTCGACGCATCCATTCAAAACGAACTGAAACAAATGCGCGTAAAATTACTAAACAAATAATCTTATGATAAAACCAAGCGAGATATCCGACATACTGAAAAGCAAACTCGAAGAGATAGATACGCGGGCCAACTTTGAAGAGATAGGCACGGTACTCGAAGTGGGTGACGGTGTTGCCCACGTCTACGGTCTCGACAACGTACAAGCCAGCGAGCTCGTAGAGTTTGAAAACGGCGTGCGCGGTGTTGCCATGAACCTCGAAGAAAGTAACGTGGGAGTCGTACTCCTCAACAACGTCGAGAAAGTGGCAGAAAACATGACGGCACGACGCACTGGCGATATCGCCTCCATCCCCGTGGGCGAAGGTCTGCTGGGACGTGTCATCAATACGCTGGGTGAACCTATCGACGGTGCAGGCCCTATCACAGGCAAAACTATACGTATGCCCCTCGACCGTAAAGCTCCCGGCGTCATCTTCCGCCAACCGGTTAAAGAGCCCCTCCAAACCGGTATCAAGGCTATTGACTCTATGGTGCCCATAGGCCGCGGACAACGTGAGCTCATCATTGGCGACCGCCAGGTGGGTAAGACAACCATTGCCATAGACACCATCATCAACCAACGCGAAAACTACAAAAACGGGAAACCGCTTTACTGCATATATGTTGCCATAGGACAAAAGGCCTCTTCAGTAGCTTCGTTGGTAAACACCCTGCGCGAACACGGAGCCATGGACTATACCATCGTGTTGGCAGCCAACGCTTCCGAATCGGCAGCCATGCGCTACTATGCCCCCATGGCCGGAGCTGCCATAGGCGAATACTTCCGCGACTCGGGACGCCACGCACTGGTTATTTACGACGACCTCTCGAAACAAGCCGTTTCATACCGCGAGCTTTCGCTTATCTTGCGTCGTCCCTCCGGTCGTGAAGCATACCCTGGCGACATCTTCTATCTGCACTCTCGCCTACTCGAGCGCGCAGCCAAAATCATTGAAAATGACGAAGTAGCTTCATCTATGAACGACCTACCCGAGGTCATAAAACCCATGGTCAAAGGTGGTGGCTCGCTCACAGCCCTTCCAATCATAGAAACACAAGCCGGTGACGTATCGGCTTACATCCCTACCAATGTTATCTCCATCACCGATGGACAGATATTCTTGGAAACGAAACTCTTCAACCAAGGTGTACGCCCCGCTATCAACGTAGGTATCTCGGTATCTCGCGTGGGTGGTAGCGCACAACTGAAGGCTATGAAAAAAATTGCCGGTACGTTGAAGATTGACCAAGCACAGTTCCGCGAGCTCGAGTCGTTCACCCAATTTGGCGGCGACATAGACCCCGTTACTGCCATGGTCATAGACAAAGGCCGCAAAAACGAGCGTATCCTAATACAACCGCAATACAGCCCAGTACCCGTAGAAGAAGAAATTGCCATCATCTACTGCGGTACACAAGGACTACTATCGGAGGTACCTCTCGAAAAAGTGGCCGAGTTTGAAAAGCTGTTCCTGCAAATTCTGCACGCCAAGTATCAAAAAGAGGTGCTTGACGAACTGAAAAAAGGCATACTCAACGACGAGATTGCTGCCAAACTTACAGAGACAGCCCAAGAAGTCGCAAACCGTTTTAAGGCATAATAACAGAATATGGCATCCATACGCGAATTAAAAGGACGGATAGGATCAGTCTCCTCGTCAGAGAAAATTACGGGCGCAATGAAAATGATCTCGTCGGCCAAATTACACAAAGCCATGCAAGCTTTGCAGCGTGTCGTGCCTTTCCGCCAACAAATACAATCTACCATCGACCATCTGTTGGCTGCCGATAGCGAATACATTTCCCCACTTGCGCAGGAGCGCCCCCTGCAGCATGTGGGCATCGTCCTATTGGGCAGCGACGAGGGTCTGTGTGGAGCTTTTAATGTAACTCTTTTCAAGCATGCACTCGACAGAATAGCAACCTTGCAAGAACAAGGGGTCACCGCCATCACGCTCTACCCTATCGGTAAAAAAGTGACAGCGGCAGCCAAGAAGTTACACATCGAGGGGGTTACAGTAACTACCATCCCCTACATGAACTCGAAAAGCCAGCGCGAAGAGATAGAGAAAATGGCCGGTGAGCTTACAGAAGCCTTTTTGAAAGGCGAGACAGATCGAGTAGAAGTAGTGTTTATGCACTTCATCAGCACCGGACGTCAACGTGTGACACACCGCACCATGCTACCCGTTGTGGCAGAAAGTACCTCGGGCAAGAAAGAGTGCAAACCATACATTTTTGAGCCCGATGTGGCAACGATTTTCGACACAGTACTCCCCCTTGCCGTCATAGCATCGCTGCAAGAGAGTATCGGCGAAAACCGGGCATCGGAACAAGCCGCCCGTGTACTGGCTATGCAATCGGCCAACGACAACGCCAAGAAGCTCCACGACGAGCTGCAACTCGAATACAACAAACTGCGTCAACAAAGCATTACAAACGAGCTGCTCGATATCTTAGGCGGCAAAGTAGACGGATAACCAAACGGGTATTGCCCGCCACATATAAAACTATAAAGTATAACGACGAAGAGAGATAGATACTCTATCACAGTAACCTATGGGAAGTACTAATAACTATTTCACCTCATTCTTTAAGGGTCTTGGCAGCCTGCTGCATGGCATGCGCATTACCGGTAAATACTTTTTCAGCCGCAAAGTTACCGAACAATACCCCGAGAACCGAAAAACGCTCGTCATCCCCGAACGTTTCAGGGCTACGCTCAACCTCATTTATGATGAAGAAGGTAACCATAAATGCATCGCCTGCGGAATATGCCAAAACAACTGCCCCAATGGGACAATACGCATTGAGTCGAAGAAAATAGAGACAGAAGACGGCAAAACCAAACGCGTCCTCGACCGCTACATCTACGACTTGGGTAGCTGCACGTTCTGCATGCTTTGCGTAACGACGTGTCCTCATCACGCCATAAAGTTTACCAACGACTTCGAGCAAGCCGTCTTTACACGCGAAAAGCTGGTAAAACAACTCAACTACCGCCCCGAACCCGCGCAAAAGAATAAAGAAGAAAAATCAGAATAATACTCATATATGGAATCATTAGCTCAACAGGTTATTTTCTACTTGCTTGCGATAGTGATAGTGATATGTTCGGTACTTACCGTCACAACTCGCCGCATACTTCGGGCTGCCACATACTTGCTGTTTGTTCTTTTTGCTACGGCGGGTATCTACTTCATGCTCGATTATACATTCCTCGGAGCCGTACAACTGGCTGTCTATGCCGGAGGTATTCTCGTGCTCTTTGTCTTCTCCATCCTGCTCACATCGCATCCTGGAGAAAGCACACCGCAAGCGAGCACAACCAAACGCGTTTTAGGGCTTATCCTCGCCATTGCCGGAACGGCAGTTTGCACGTACGCCCTTGTTACCTATCCTTTCGAGACAATTCCCCTCACGGGAGGCGAGCTCAATGTTAAGGCAATAGGCCACGCCCTCATAGGCATGGAGAAGTTCCAGTATCTCCTTCCCTTCGAGGCTATCAGTGTGTTGTTACTGGCATGTATCATCGGAGGCATCATGATTGCCCGTAAACGCTAATAAGAGATTATGGAAACACCTATGATATATTACATCATCATCAGCACCATCATGTTCTTTGCCGGCGTGTACGGTTTCATCACCCGCAAAAACATGCTCATGATGCTCATATCGATAGAGCTCATGCTCAATGCTGTAGACATCAACTTCGCTGTCTTCAACCGCTATCTGTTCCCCGATGCTATGGAGGGCATGATTTTCACCCTCTTTGCCATAGGTATTGCAGCAGCCGAAACAGCCATCGCCATTGCTATTATTATTAACATCTTCCGTCACATCCGCAATATCGATGCGGAAAATCTCGACGACATGAAATACTAAAATACCGCTATGGAATATACAGTTATCATCTTATTATTGCCGTTGGCGATGTTCTTGCTGCTGGGTCTCTTAGACAGCAAGCTAAGCCCCCGCATGGCGGGTATTTTAGGCACGCTCAGCATGATAGTGTGCACGGCTGTTGCCTATACCACAGCCTACCAATACTTCACACAACCACGCATCGACGGTGAGTTTCCCCCTATCACTGCAATCAACGTAGAGTGGCTCAGATTTACCGATTTCCTACATATCGACTTGGGGATCTACCTCGACCCCATCTCGGTAATGATGCTCGTTGTCATCACCACCGTATCGCTCATGGTACACATATATAGCCTCGGTTACATGCACGGCGAGATAGGATTTCAACGTTACTACGCTTTCCTATCGCTCTTTAGCATGTCTATGCTGGGTCTTGTCGTTGCCACGAACATATTCCAGATGTATATTTTCTGGGAGCTTGTAGGTGTATCGTCATACTTGCTTATCGGATTCTATTATACGAAACCCGAAGCCGTATCGGCCTCGAAGAAGGCTTTTATCGTTACCCGCTTTGCCGACCTCGGCTTCCTGATAGGTATACTCATCCTCTCATTCTACACCAAGACTTTCGACTTTGCTACCCTTACGGCAGCTCCCGGCACCATCATTACAGAAACTGCCGGAGCCACATTCCTGGGTTGCTCGGTAGCAGCATGGGCATTGGCACTTATCTTTATGGGTGGCGCTGGTAAATCGGCCATGTTCCCGCTACATATCTGGTTGCCCGATGCTATGGAAGGTCCTACCCCCGTATCGGCACTCATCCACGCTGCAACAATGGTTGTAGCCGGTGTATACTTGGTGGCACGTCTTTTCCCGCTCTTCTGTGTAACCCCCGAGGTACTCGACCTCATCACGGTTGTAGGTGCAGTAACAGCACTCTATGCCGCTATTGTAGCCTGCGTACAAAGCGATATAAAACGTGTACTCGCATTCTCTACCATCTCGCAGATAGCGTTCATGATGGTAGCCCTCGGCGTAGCTCGCGACACCGACTTACACGCCGGCCTCGGTTACATGGCCTCCATGTTCCACTTATTTACGCACGCCATGTTCAAGGCCTTGCTCTTTTTGGGAGCAGGAGCTATCATCCATGCAGTACACTCGAACGAAATGTCGGCCATGGGAGGTCTACGCAAGTACATGCCCATTACACATATCACATTCCTTATTGCATGTTTGGCCATTGCAGGTATACCGCCATTCTCTGGCTTCTTCAGTAAAGATGAAATACTCACTGCTGTGATGAACAAGAGCCTCTTCTGGGGCATTTGGATGACAGTTGTTGCCGGGTTGACAGCATTCTATATGTTCCGTCTCTACTACCGCATCTTCTGGTGGAATAAACCCGATTACACACATCATACTCCCCACGAAGCTCCGTTCACAATGACGCTACCTCTCATCGTTTTGGCCGTCATTACTTGCGTGGCAGGGTTTATACCTTTCGGCGAATTTATTAGCGTCAACGGGCAACCCTATCATATACACCTCGACCCCACGGTAGCAACCACAAGTATTATCGTAGCTATTGTAGGTATAGCATTGGCCACCTGGCTCTTCTTGAAAGAGAACAAAAAGCCCAGCGCCATGGCCGACTCGATGCGCACGCTCTACACAGCTGCTTACCATCGCTTCTATATAGATGAAATATACCAATTTGTAACGCACAAGATAATCTTCGCATTGATATGCCGCCCCATTGCATGGTTCGACCGCCATATCATCGACGGCACGATGAACATGTTTGCCAACGTCACACAAGGCGTATCGGCACGCATCAAAGGATTGCAATCGGGCTACATACAATCTTACGCTTGGATATTCCTTGCAGGTGCATTGGTAATAGCCATCATAACAATATGCTGCTTCTAACCGAAGGTTGACGATTTAAAAAAACAAAGAACTATGAATTTTCTATCTTTATTTGTGCTTATTCCGCTCTTGATGATGGTAGGCCTTGCCATTGCAAGAGACATGAAACAAATACGAACGGTAGCTGTCGTGGGTTCTACCCTTCAGTTAGGGCTCGCCATCTACACGCTCATCAAATTTTTGGCAGAACGCGCGGCAGGAAATACCGAGGAGATGCTTTTCCAAGCATCTACCATGTGGTATGCTCCGCTCAATATACACTACGCCGTTGGAGTAGACGGTATTTCGGTGACGATGCTACTGCTATCGGCCATCATCGTTTTTGCCGGCGTGTTCGCATCGTGGAAAATAGAGCCGCTCTCAAAAGAGTTCTTCTTGTGGCTCATCCTCCTCTCGATAGGAGTATTCGGCTTCTTCATCTCCATAGACCTGTTTACCATGTTTATGTTCTACGAAGTAGCCCTTATCCCAATGTACCTACTTATAGGTATCTGGGGTAGCGGAAAGAAAAATTATTCGGCGATGAAACTTACCCTGATGCTTATGGGCGGCTCGGCATTACTCATGCTTGGCATCATAGGCATATACTATCACTCATCGGCCGATGGTAACTACACGATGAATCTCCTTGAGATCGCGCACAATAATGCTATTCCCGAGAATTGGCAATACTTCCTCTTCCCGCTCACCTTTGTTGGCTTCGGCGTATTGGGAGCTATGTTCCCTTTCCACACATGGTCGCCCGATGGTCACGCATCGGCGCCTACGGCTGTATCGATGCTCCACGCCGGTGTACTTATGAAGCTGGGAGGTTACGGCTGTTTCAGAGTAGCCATCTACCTCATGCCGTTTGCGGCCAACGAACTATCGTGGATATTCCTTATCCTCACAGGTATCAGTGTTGTATACGGAGCATTCTCGGCATGCGTACAAACCGACTTGAAATATATTAATGCCTACTCTTCGGTAAGCCACTGCGGACTTGTACTCTTCGCCATACTTATGCTCAACAATACCGCTATGACAGGTGCCGTAATGCAAATGCTCTCACACGGTCTTATGACGGCACTCTTCTTTGCCCTCATCGGTATGATATACGGCCGCACACACACTCGCGACATACGCGAGATGGGCGGATTGATGAAGATACTCCCCTTCCTCTCGGTATGCTACGTCATTGCCGGTCTCGCCTCATTGGGCTTACCGGGATTGAGTGGTTTCGTTGCCGAGATGACAATCTTCGTCGGTTCATTCCAACACAGCGATATGTTCCACCGCGTATTCACCATCATAGCATGCTGCTCTATCGTGATAACAGCCGTCTACATCTTGCGTGTTATAGGTAAGCTGCTCTACGGCAAAGTACAGAACGAGCACCATCGCGAGCTCACCGATGCTACATGGTGGGAACGAATCTCGGCCGTTACGCTTATCATAGGAGTAGCAGGACTGGGTCTCTTCCCCGGATGGATTTCAAATCTTATCAGCAACAGCCTTAATGTCATTATAGAACGATTATCATAATACACACAAGATATGGATTTATCACAATATCCTTTGATATGGGAGTATATGCAACCCGAACTACTCCTTTTGGTAGCAACGGTACTCCTTTTCTTTATCGACCTGTTTGCTTCACCTCGCTTTCTCGACAAATGGTTTTCGGCGATAGCTTGCATACTGCTTGTTGCCGTTACTGCCATAAGTTGCATACCCGGGACTGAAACTCATACCCTCTTTGGTGGTATGTTTGTCACCACACCTATGACAACGATGGTGAAAATGATACTCAACATAGGTACGCTACTCATACTATTGCAAGCGCACGAATGGATAAACAGCGAAGCCTGTAAAATACGCCGGGGTGAGTTCTACGAACTGTTATTCTTCACCCTCTTCGGTATGTACCTAATGATTTCATCGGGACATTTCCTTATCTTCTTCATCGGCCTCGAAACAGCATCGCTTCCTATAGCTGCATTGGTTGCCTTCAACAAACAAGGCGGCGACTCATACGAGTCGGGTGCCAAATACCTCTTCACTGCGGTATTCTCATCGGCGCTTTTCCTTATGGGCATCTCGTTTATGTATGCCATCTCGGGGACACTATACTTCGATGACATCGCCACGGTAGCTACCACCAACACAGCACTTTTTGTCGTTGCCCTTACTTTCATCATCTCGGGCATCGGCTTCAAACTTTCGTTGGTTCCCTTCCACTTGTGGACAGCTGATGTTTACCAGGGAGGCCCCACTGCCGTTACCTCCTACCTCTCGGTTATCTCGAAAGGTGCAGCAGCCTTTGCTTTCTTGTGGGTACTCTTCAAGACGTTCAGTCCTTCGCACGAAATATGGCAAGGTATCCTCTATGCTCTCATCATACTCACAATTACATTGGGTAACCTCTTTGCCATCCGCCAAAAGAACCTGAAGCGCTTCCTTGCCTTCTCGTCTATCTCTCAAGCTGGTTATATCATGCTAGGTATCATGGCAGGCAGTGCCCAAGGAATGACGGCTCTCGTCTACTATGTACTTGTGTACATCTTCTCTAACCTCGCTGCCTTTGGTGTGATAGCAGCCATAGAAAACAAGACCGGCAAGGTAAGTATGGACGACTATGACGGACTATATAAGACCAACCCCAAACTGAGCCTCACAATGATGCTCGCCATGTTCTCGTTGGCTGGTATTCCGCCTTTCGCAGGATTCTTCAGCAAATTCTTCATCTTCACGTCGGCTGTACATTCCGGATACTATATCCTTGTACTCATTGCATTGCTCAATACCATCATATCACTTTTCTACTATCTCTTAGTCGTAAAAGCTATGTTTATCAATCCCAATGATAACCCCATAGCAACCATCAAAAGCGACACATCAGCTCGCATAGGACTTATCATCTGCGTAGCTGGCATACTGCTACTTGGTATTGTAAGTGTTGTATATGGCTATCTGTCGGGCATGAGCTTCGGCATGTAATCTACCCACAACAATTCATATGCGACGCCACCTTCTTCATTGATGGTGGCGTCGCATGTTATCAATAGTTAATACAGCTGAATTGTTTCACAATCAGACAGATTATAACTATTTTTGGCAAATATACGGCGTAGCGATACCATGAAACAAACTGCTACATGAAGTTACTACTGCGCACATTAATATAAAAAAAATAATAACTATCAACAAAACTATTGGATTTCACCATGAAAAAGAGCAAAATGCTATGTTTGCTGGGCATACTGAGTCTGGCAATTCCTTGCACCCTGCACGCACAAAATGGCGACTACAGTGAACAATCACTTTACGTTAACAATTTCCAGGGTGAACTTGCAAATCCTACCACAGCAACAACAATCTACGGAGAGGAATTCACCCTTTCGTGGGTCGACTGTGTATACAAGCCTGATTATATAGCCAAAAATGACAATGGCGTAACAACTCCAGGTGCACTGGAAATGCAAAAGAAACCCGAGACTGCAACTATCCAATTCGGAGAGTTTGCATCCGTTACCAAAGTCGTTATCAAAGGCTCAACTACGGGCAATAACCGTGGATTTGGATTCTACTACTCTACCAACGGTGGCAGCACATGGACTCTTGAGGCCGAGCACCTCATTACAGGCGCCGGCGAAGAAGTTACAGTAACCCTTCCCGAAGGCTCACAAGAGAATGTTACCTTCAAGATTATGCTTCCTGTAGGAAACGCCAACTATTTCTATTTGCACGATATCGAAATCTTCGGCATGGTATCATCAGCAACCACTATTCCTGCCGTATCGCAAATAGAACCTGCCACAGGCTCAGTTATACCCGTTGAAGGTACTATCAATCTCACCTTCACTTGCGATGTAACCCGCGGTACTGGCGACATTACTCTTGGCGATGTAGTTATTCCCGAAAGCGGCATTACTTGCAACGGCAGTGTTGTAACACTTGCTTATAGCGGTCTGGCCACAGACAGCGAATATAAACTTACCGTTCCGGCCGGAGCATTTGTCAACGAACAAGGCGAACCCACAATGGCCGAAAGCACAGCAGAATATACTACACCCGATACCCAAGCACCTACTTTGGTAGAAACGACTTTGGTAGAAGGCGGTACATACGCTACAGCCACGACATTCAGCCTCGTTTTCAACGAACAAGTTAAAGCCGGTGATGTGCCCATCACCATCAACGACATTGAGGTAACACCTGCAGTATCGGGCTCACAAAACTACCTTATGTATGTTACCGTATCGGGTCTTGCATATGCTACCGAATATACAGTTACCATACCCGAGGGTGCCATCGTCGACGCATCGGGCAACAGCTACGCTGGTGCAAGCTACAATATCGTCAGCAAAGGCGATTATAGCGGCGACGTACTCTATACATACTCTCCTAACTCGACCGACTTCCCCGCAGAAACAGAAATGGGCAACGTAACCATCAATGTAAACGGATATGACATCCAATTTGGCAACGTATCTAATGCCCGTGACCGCGGTGCAAACGGCTGGGGTTTCAAAACCGATTATGTACAACTGCCTGCCAGTGCCATTGGCGACCTCACCTTCAAAATACAATGTGGCGGTGGTAGCGAACCTCACAAATATTTTGTACAAAAACAAACTACCGACGGCTCATGGAGCACACTCGAAACTGTTATTA
This sequence comes from uncultured Porphyromonadaceae bacterium, assembly GCA_900538705.1. Lineage (GTDB taxonomy): Bacteria > Bacteroidota > Bacteroidia > Bacteroidales > Barnesiellaceae_A > Barnesiella_A. The sequence goes on along the minus strand of UPZG01000001.1, from coordinate 524,558 downwards.
TAGGCAACAACGATATTATCAGTTTCAGCAGTGCTGCTGCACTTTCGAGCGACGAAACAGTTGTACGTATCACACAAGACGACGTAAATTTCTGGTTCTACAACGTTACTGTCAACGACTTCTTTGACAATGCCGCAGCAGCCGACGATGGCAAAGCTCCTACTTTGGCATCATCTACTCCCGAGGCCAACGCCACTGGTGTAGCTACTTCGGGTAACATAAAACTTACGTTCAGCAAACCCGTAAAAGCCTCAAACGGTACTTTCGTACTCAACGGCAAAGAGCTTACCCCCAACATTCTGAGCAACGTAGTCACACTGCCCTACGCTAACCTCAAATATGAGACACAATACACCCTTGAGGTTTCGGCCGATGCTGTAATCGACTATTACGACCGTGCTAATGAGCCATTCACCGTTACGTTCACCACACGTGAGCGTCCCACCGTTGAGGCAGCTCTCTATGACTTCGTAGTTGCAGCCGACGGCACTGGTGACGGCACTACTATCCAATCGGCATTCGACGCTGTTCCCGACAACAACGCATCAACGTTCCGTATCTTTGTCAAGAACGGCACATACAACGAATATCCTACATTGGCAGCCACCAAAGAACATGTAAGCCTCATCGGTCAAAGCCTCGAAGGTGTCATCATCACCGGTAGCCACTACTCAGGCCTTACCGAAGGCAGCATTACTTACGGTACTTCGACATGTCAAACCATGGAAATCCTCGCCGACAATTTCTACTGCGAGAACATGACCATCTCTAACACGGCAGGCATGAACATCGGTCAGGCCGTAGCATTGAAAGTTTATTCAGACAAAGCCGTCTTTAAGAATGTACGTCTTACCGGATACCAAGATACACACCTTACATCAAACACCGGTAGCGACCGTCAATACTACCTCAACTGCGACATTCGCGGTACAGTAGACTTTATCTTCGGCGATGGCACTTGCTACTTCGAGAATTGTCTCCTTTATATTGAAGACCGCTCAGGCAACTGCATCACAGCAGCATCTACCGACGTCAACAACACTTTCGGCTATGTATTTGAAAGCTGTACCATCGATGGCGTTTCTTCACGCAACAAAGACTTCTATTTGGGTCGTCCGTGGAAAAACGCTCCCCGCGTAGTCTACCTCAATACCAAAATGAATATGCAACCTACCGACCAAGGATGGACTACCATGTCGGCTATACCGGCTTTAATGGCTGAATATAACAGCATGGACCGCAACGGTAACCCCGTATCTACGGCAAGCCGTCGCACCGATTTCTCGTTTACGCAAAACGACATTCTTGTAGCCGACACATTGTCCGACAGTCGTCCTACCACTCTCACCGACGAAGAAGTAACCATGTACTCACGCGACAACGTACTCAAAGGTAATGACGAATGGGATGCAACTACAAAAATATCAGTTCCTGCAGCTACCGACAATATTACATACAATCCCGAGAGCAAACTTCTTACATGGAATGCTACTGAGGCAACTGCTTGCTACATTATCTTGGTAGACAATGTTGTAGCCGGATTCTCTACCACCAATGAGTTCAGCTACGATGTTGCCGAGCTCACAAAAGCCCAATTCAGCGTCATATCTACATCGGAATATGGTGCATTGAGCGAAGCTGCTATCCTTGAATGGGACAAGAGTGGTGTTGAAAAAATGGTAGCCCAAGGCAAGCTCATCGTCAATACCCGCGTTGAAAATACGCTCTACCTCTCTAACGAGGTTGCATCTATATACGTATACGACCTCAACGGACGCTTACTCAACAACGCCAAAGGTTCTATTTCGACCCTCGACATGAGCAACCTCCCTGCAGGATGCTACATTGTAACCGTTGCTACAGCCGAAGGCAAGACAGAGGTTGCCCGCGTAGTAAAATTCTAAAAAGCGGCAATATACGCAATTATCCATACCTTTACCCGGTTGCCTATCAAAGGCTGCCGGGTATTTTTTTCGCCACAACACAACTACACTCTTTTCATAAAAGAGAGAGAAATTGGATATTCATGATAAAAACCGTAACTTTGCATCATGGCACGCATCATATCTATTGACTACGGACGTGTCCGCTGCGGCCTCGCCGCTACCGACACGTTGCAAATCATTGCCAACGGACTCACTACCGTTTCCACAAACAAACTCATGGACTTCTTGCGAGACTACATCGCGCGAGAGCCCGTGGAATGTATTGTCGTAGGATTACCCAAGCAAAGCGACAATACCGACTCGGAAAACATGCGTTACGTCAACGATTTTGTCAAACAATTACGTCGCCAGATGCCCGATATGAAAGTAGAGCTGTACGACGAACGTTTCACCTCCGTAATGGCTCACCGCACTATGATTGATGCCGGCCTGGGTCGTATGGCTCGTCGCAACAAAGCCCTTGTAGACGAAATAAGTGCCACCATTATATTGCAAAGTTATCTCGAAAGTAAAAAGTATAATACAAAACTATGATACTACCCGTTTATCTTTACGGACATCCCGTCATTCGTAAAGTGGCAGAACCTATCGATGCCACATATCCCGGCTTACCCGAGCTTATACAAAACATGTACGAAACCATGTATGCATCTGACGGCATTGGACTTGCTGCCCCGCAGATAGGTCTCTCCATACGACTTATCGTCATCGATGTCGACCCTTGTGCCGAATCTTTTCCCGAACTGGCAGGGGTGAAACTCACCCTTATAAACCCCACCCTCGAAGTATTGGATGATGGCAAGAAAACCTCATCGGAAGAGGGATGCCTCAGCCTCCCGGGAATACACGAATCGGTGAGCCGCATCGAGAAAATACATCTGCACTGGTTTGATGAGAATTTTGTCGAACATGACCAAATTATAGAAGGCTACCTCGCCCGCGTCGTACAACATGAATACGACCACTTGGAAGGTCATGTCTTTATTGACCATATCTCACCAATACGTAAGCAACTTATCAAAGGGAAACTCAATAATATCATCAAAGGACGCGTCAATTGCGGATACCGTACCAAAGCCGCCGGCTCAAAATAATACTGATTGTTATCAACCTCTAACAACAACCCTTTATGGCAGACGACAAAAAAATAATTTTCTCTATGGTGGGTGTCAGCAAGACATATCCTCCCCATAAGCAAGTACTCAAAGACATATATCTCTCTTTTTTCTATGGTGCCAAGATAGGTATCATAGGTCTTAACGGCGCAGGAAAATCGACCCTGCTCAAAATTATTGCCGGTGTAGAGAAATCATATCAAGGCGAAGTGGTATTCTCGCCCGGATACTCGGTAGGTTACTTGGAACAAGACCCTAAACTCGACCCGGAAAAGACAGTTATCGAGGTAGTACGAGAAGGTGTGCAACCCATACTCGATATACTTGCCGAATATGAGAAGGTAAACGAATCATTTGGCGACCCGGAAGTTCTCGAAGACCCTGAAAAGATGGATGCCCTCATTGCTCGACAAGCAGAACTGCAAGATCATATAGATGCTACCGATGCATGGAACTTGGATAACCGCCTCGAGCGTGCCATGGATGCCCTGCGATGCCCACCCGAAGACCAACAGGTAAAATTTCTATCAGGAGGAGAACGCCGTCGTGTAGCCCTCTGTCGCTTACTCTTGCAACAGCCCGATATTCTACTACTTGACGAGCCTACCAACCACCTCGACGCCGAGAGCATCGATTGGCTCGAACAACACCTGCAACAATACAAAGGAACGGTCATAGCCATCACGCACGACCGCTACTTCCTCGACCATGTTGCAGGATGGATTCTCGAACTCGACCGCGGTGAAGGTATTCCCTGGCAAGGTAATTACAGCTCGTGGCTCGAACAAAAGACCAAACGTCTCGCCATGGAAGAGAAACAGGCCAGTAAGCGCCGCAAGACTCTCGAACGTGAGTTGGAATGGGTGCGTATGGCGCCCAAAGCCCGTCAAGCCAAAGGAAAGGCTCGACTCAACTCATACGACCGACTACTCAATGAAGACCAGAAAGAGCGTGAGGAGAAACTTGAAATATTTATCCCCAACGGTCCGCGTCTTGGCAACAAGGTGATAGAGGCTATCGATGTAGCCAAAGCCTACGGCGACAAGCTCCTGTTTGACCACCTCAACTTCACACTACCGCCTAACGGTATTGTAGGCGTGATAGGCCCCAACGGTGCCGGTAAAACTACGCTCTTCCGCCTTATTATGGGACAAGAGAAGGCCGATAAAGGTACCTTTGAAATAGGCGAGACAGTAAAAATTGCTTACGTCGACCAAACCCACAAAGACATAGACCCCCAAAAGACCGTCTACCAAGTCATCTCAGGAGGACAAGAAACCTTCCGCATGGGTGGCCGTGACATCAATGCCCGCGCTTACCTCTCGCGTTTCAATTTCACAGGTGCCGACCAAGAAAAACTCATCGGTGTACTCTCGGGCGGTGAGCGCAACCGCCTGCATCTCGCCATGGCTCTGAAAGAAGAAGGCAATGTACTGCTACTCGACGAACCTACCAACGACATCGACGTAAACACACTGCGAGCCCTTGAAGAGGGTCTCGAAAACTTCGCAGGATGTGCCGTAGTCATCTCTCACGACCGCTGGTTCTTAGACCGCATATGCACCCACATCCTTGCCTTCGAGGGCGACTCGGAAGTATTCTTCTTCCAAGGCTCATATAGCGAATATGAAGAGAACAAACGCAAACGCATGGGTGATGTGGAGCCCCACCGTGTACGCTACCGCAAGTTCAACGAATAATAAGATTGCTCGTTCCCGTTAATAGGAATAACACAAACGAGCTTCGTCGACAAATCTCATTGAGGTAATAAAACGACAAAGGGAAACTCTCTTGAAATAAGCAGAGAGTTTCCCTTTTTAATCAGGGTAATTCCGACAGATTACAACACCACTTTACAGCTTCGTGTTGCCCCGTTTTGCTCAATCTTCACAATATAACAGCCTGATGGCAACTCTATCGATGCGTGACGCTCCGCGCACTCCCGTACGGCAACAAGTCGGCCACTGAGATCGTAAACCGTTACCATTGCAGCATTGCCGGAAGTATTGTCTATACGCAAAACGCCGTTATGTCCATACACGATTACCTCACCTGTGGCTGCCGATACGATAGCAGTAGGCGCTATCTCTACCACGGTCATTTCTGACTCGCCCGTGGGATATATAGCTTTCACGCCAGCCGTGTGACGGGAATTAGCGATACCCTCTATCGTAAAACTGCACTCGTCGGTATTGCCAATCTTCTCATCATCGAGAAATATATCATAGCTTACCCCCTCGACAGTCGTACCGGCAATACTGTTCGCCGGACCTACATAAAATTCATCGACCAGCATAAAGAATCCGTCGTAGGTTGTATAATTCAACGCTACGTACACCTCTTTACCGGCATATTGCGAGAGGTCGAGCTCTATAATCATCCACTCGTCGGTGGCACCTATTTCATCGAGCACCGTGAAAGTTGCTGGATCGCTTTCTTCCGATACACAAATAGCTACAGTCTCAGCATACAAACTGGTATATGCTTTCAAGTCGAAACGAACGATATAATCATTGTAAACCTTAATGGGAGGAGAGATAAGCCAGTCGTTTGCCTTGGCTTGTTGAGGAGAGAAGAACGCCACACATCGAGCACCCTCGGGAGGATATGCTGCATAGTCACCCTCCATACTCGGAACGGTAGCTAAGGGATTCCATATCAGACACGCCATCTCTTCTCCACTGCCGGGGAATTCGTATATCTCTTGATTGGCGTTGCCAATGGGATAGGTCACCATTTGGTCTCCGTCGAAGGTTGTCCACTCGCCAAATTGCTGTGCAAAATCGGGATAGCTTTCGAAGTCGTCACTCCAACCCAGCTCCTGATTCCATCGCAACTGTACATCGATATTACCGTCGTCCCTGCCGCTAACGTCGGCTGTAAGATTATAAGGAGCATTTATCTTCTCTATCAACGGAACGACGAGGGTCATGTCGTCGACAAGAGTAAAGATTGTATCATACAACTCGAAATTGCGTGAGTTTATGTTGACAATATACTCGCTCTTTGGCAAGAAACCATGTACCGACAAACCGCCGCGAATGGTATCGGTAAATATCAAACCAGTTTGTGTGTCTGTATAGCTCACCTCTGTACCGTCGGGAGAGATACCGTTGCTATGTGCCTCTATCGTGAGCGAAGCCATCTCGTTCTCGGCCGGCAAAGCTACCTCAATTTGAGCTCTATCACTCTTAGAAACTATGTAACGAGCTTCCACCTCAACCGTGTGCCGTCCAGGGGCTACATCACGCAACGTGTATTGCGTACTGTAAGTATCTGTTACAGAATCACCGTCGAGATATATCACAAAGTGCTCGCTTCCTGTCTGTGGAGCTTGCGACGAACCGGAGCGCACACGACGAGCTGGTGCAGCAGCAGCCATCGATGAGGGGTCTATATCGGCAGCACCCACAAAGAAATCGTCAACCATGAGCATAAAAGTGCTGCGCGAAATATAACGAATGGCAATATAGACGTCTTTCCCTTCGTACGCCGAAAGGTCATACTGTATCGTATGCCACGACTCATAGTCGACACTCTCGTAATTTCCTTGCGTCAAAGGGATAAAGTCTCCGCGCTCATTGCCAGTCTCTGATATATACACCAAAAATTGCTCGTCGTAACGGTCTCCGGCTTTTGCAAGGAAGCGCACAACGTTTCGCACACCCACATGTATCTGCGGAGAGATGAGCCAATCGTCGTTGGCCGTTCCCGTCGCAGTACGTATAAATCCGACATATTGTTTACCACTATACGGACGCAACACGGGGTATGTGTACCACACCGGAGGGTCAATCACCAATGGGTTGAAAATAGTGGCATATTGGTTCAACCCGCTATTAGGATAGCTACCATAAAGCTGAGCGGCAGGCACGTGATCGCCATCAATACCCGTCCACGGAGCAAAATCGATAGAGAATGCATCGTAGCTCTCAAAATCATCGAAAAAGTAATCGGTTTCGCGATTCCACATAAGGGCTACTTCGTTATACCCCGTCTTGTTATCGTGGCTTGTACTTGCTGTTAAAGCGTAAGGCGTACGCACTTCTTCGACAAGTTCTATTTCGAGCGACATATTATCGGTAACCTCTATCTCACTACTATATAAAGCCAAGTCACGAGGGGTGATAGTAAGCATGTGAGTCCCTGCCAACACACGGGTAATCGTACACGTTCCATCACTATCCAACGCGCGATTATATACCAAGCCTGTATTGACATTTTCAAGTACCACCGGAGTACCTTCCAAATCCTGACCGGTTACCGCTGTAACATATAAAGTCACCGTATAGGTAGTCTGCCCCATCGCCTGCATGAATGCAAACAACAGAAAAACAGATAATAGCGTAATATTTCGTTTCATCTTTCGATATAAATAGGTAGTAATTGTATTACATACTTGCCATATATACAAAGGGGTGCACCCGATTATAAGAACCAAGCGCACCCCTTCCTTTCAATTAGTGTTTCACTACTTTGTAGGCACATCGACCCGATGTAGTCACCACATTCACTACATATACGCCGTCGGGCATGTAACGCATATCTATGGTATCGTGCGAAGCAGCCGGACGTTTGGCCGTCATCATGCTACCACCCATTGATATTACATGGAGCGACAAGATATTTTCGGCAGCCTCAATATGACATATACCGTCTACTATATAGACTTTGCACTGAGCTTTGCGAGCCGTCTCGAGCCCTGTAACCAATTCTATTTCAAAATCACGTTGTATGCTCGTACCCTCCATTATCACAGTCTCGTCTACCTCGCAAGGGAGATAGCCCTCTTTTTCTATCACAACTTTATACTCACCATTTTGCAAAACATAGAGCATGTAAGCTCCTGTTTCGTCGCTCGTAGTGCTGTACATTACATTGTCGCGTGTAAATGTGATACGGGTATCGGGGACAGCCACACGTTGATCGCTGGTGTAAACATATCCGCTTACATATGGAGGCTCTATCTCTAAACCAACATACAATACCGGCAAAGTCTGGCTCAATGAAGCCGATTGTGTAGCAAAACGGTCGGGAGCTTGCGTCAGGTCAGAGCCATCGACAGCATATCGCAATACCTGATTATTACCCACATTATTGGTATAGAATGATGCTGTAGAACCATAGCTCGTAGAGTCGGCAGCAACCACAATGCACAATCCTTTGCCATCATATTCCATAGGAGTAGGCAGCGAGAATGTCAATGCACAATCGTCTTTACCTTGCTCTATATACAATTTTCCGTCATAAATAAGCGTCAGACCTTCTATACTAATGGTATTCCCGGTAAGTTCGGTAGCCTCGGTACTGCCTATCCACACTTTCACATCATAATGCGGGACATTGGACGTATACCGATTGTGAGGGAATGCTATCGACGTAATTTTCTGCCCGACAGCTATACCGCTCAACTGCTCGGCTGTATAAAGCAGTTGCGAAGCCGTATGCTTATAGTTGAGCTGCAACGGAACATTGATATCAATTCCTTCACCATCATTTACTACAACATTATTCTGCAATTTCTCCTCTTCTACTTCATAAATAAATCCAGGCGATTCTACCATGTAATCCTCGGCAGCAATAGCAGCTTTCATTACATGAGTACCGGCCTCGTGGGGTGTGTATGCAAATGTCAAAGTATCTATTGCAGCCTCTTCTACCCAGACACTATCTATTATCGTACCGTTATCAATAAGACGTACTATATAGCTGTCGGGCTCGGCAAGCATATTGCGAGTAATGACCGTGAACGTGTCAACATAGTTTACCATACCTGTATTCTTTTGACCCGTAAACGATACTATCATGGCATCGTGCGGTAGAGCAGCAGCTTCATGATAACCGAATACATTGTCTATTCCTATATAACCACCCATGAAGCCAATATAGTATTCACCCTCGGGGATAGAGGCTACGGTCTTCTCCTCTTCGCTGTTCTGCGCATCGAAAGAGATAGCCTCGGCACGTGTCCAGTTGTTGCGGTCGGGCGAATAATAAACAGAGAGTGTTGAGTTTGCACCTCGTTTATAAGCAGTAAAACGCAAAGCCTCGCCCTCTGCCACTTGCAAACGCGGAGTAATAAGCAATGTGGTATCGTCTAAGTTGCCATGTGTTGCATACAAACGATTGTAAGAAGTCATCGTGGGATTGTAGTTACCACCACGGTCACTGATTGTCCAATTATCGCCCACGACCCAAGTATCACCGAAGACACCAGTCTCAAAATCCTCAAAAAAGACATCATCGGGAATACGTACAGCATTCATTTCCAACACTGTATCGCCACTGCCGTCATGAGTAATAGTCACGCATTCACCTACATACGAACCGGGCGCTACAATATCAATTTGCAATCGTAACGACTCTTCTGCAGGTATTTCAACGGGTAGATTGGTTCCCTCGGGTAACGTCGCAACCAAACCATCAACTGCCTCTATAGCCGATACCGTAAGCGGAGCTGTACCGCTGTTATAAAGTGCAATAGCGGTACTGCGTTCGCCCTTGAAATACCCCATATCGAGCGGTTGCGACAACTGGCCACCACTCTCGGCATTGATTTGCAATATAGCTTTGTAAGCATATACGGTAATCCACGTCACATACAACGAAGTGTTGGACAAATCTTCCGAAACATCTACTCTAAAACGTTCCGAGTCGGCTTCGGTATCTTTAATTTGATATTCAAAAGAACCCTCAACCGTCTTCGACTCACCACACAGTAAGTCTTCACCGTCGAATGTTGCAAGTGTTACACCGTCACCATCTTTAATATAGTAATGATACTGGCTGCCCATTACATCTACTGTTCCCATATTGGTCAATGTCACGCTAAATGGTATCGTAGCAAGACCTTCGGCATTGGCTGTAACCCGATCTGGTATACTAACAGGCTTGTCGACGGTAATGGCTGTTACCGGTACAAGTGTCTCGGCTGCAAAACAGTCTATGGCTGCACGACTCAGTAATACGCCGACATACTGTTCTGTAACATTAAAGCTGGCGAGAGTCCACTCGGTATTGCTCAATTCGCCCGACAATTCGACATCGGTAATCTCGTCACCACGCGTAAATTTATTACCGTCACGATTGAAATTATAGAACTTTACGGAAGCCGACGATGTACTTGTTTTGCGTACAAACGCCATCACACGGCCGCTTACCATGGGCGATATGATAAAATACTCATCACCATATTCATCCCAATAGATTGACTCGGGATTCTCTGCCGTATATTGCAAACCTTTGTCTCCTACCTCATTCTCATAGACAGAAAAACCTGTTTCAGAAGGAGACACTTGCCAATAGAGAGGAATCAAATCTTCGGCACTGACACCGTCAAAAGTCTCTTGATAATAGCCAGTGGGAATATCCGATGAAATAGCCTCGCCCTTTACTGTCACATTAACGGGGTCACCATTAGAAAAGACAATTTCTAAAGTCTCTTCAAATACACCGGCTTCGGTAGGTGCAAACGTGAACGTCACATCAGCACTCGCCAGCGACTCGATGCTCTCCTCATTATAAGTAGCCTTGAATGCACCTTGGTCGGCAATAGAGGTAATACTCAACGGATTTTGCCCCACATTGGTCACCCGTACCGTTGCCGAACTTTCACGCCCCGTAAATGTTTTGGGGAACTCTATGCTCTGGGGTGACACGTTCACGCCATATTCCGGCAAATCACCGGGAAGATAGGAGAACGTTACCTTGGGCGAAAATTGTTGCCGGGAAACAGAAGAAGCTCCTCCTCGCGTATATGCCGAGACGTAATCATTGGTTGCAACGCCATAGAATGATGCGCTCGAATAAGAGCCCTTGTTTGTAGTGGAAAAGTCTATCACAAGGTTTCCACCATTATAAACATAAGGTTGCGAAAACAGAATAGTCAACTCTCCGTTACCCACATTTATTATTTCACCCGTTTCATACACCGTCGTAAGGCCATCTATAAATGTAGTGGGAGTAGCAAATTCCGATAGAGTAGTTTCTCCAATCTTCCATGATGAAGTGGTAGAAGCCCACGAAGTCGAGGTCGATGAACTATAAAAAGTCATTTCCGTGATTTGTGCACCGGTCATCAACACAAGGTCTTCGGCCTTATATATCTCTTGAACACGTATGCCACCAGAATCATCCATCCACATACCCCATACCGGAGCATAACTGTTTGTCGTCGTCCCATCCGACACGGTCAATTGCAACTGACCATTTGCGACAGGCGGTATTCCTGCCATCGCTATAGCGACAGCAAGAGTTGCCATAAAATTTCTTTTCATTTTCATAATGGTATTGATTAATAATGATTTCTACTTGAATTGTTTGTTACAATCAAAAAAGCGACGGGAGATATGGCTTGACCGGTACTCCCGTCACAATACACATCATTGTTTCACCATGCGTAACATGGCGGTTTCTTTTTCGGTAACAACCTTTACAAGATATACCCCAGCAGGCAGCGCATTCACAGCAAAACGAGTATGGTTGCCACGTATCACAGCCTTACCGGAGAGGTCGTAAACCGTTATTTCCGCCTCATCATTCACAGCGACATTCACGAAATCGCTTGCAGGATTGGGATAGAGCGAAACACGGACTTTCTCGCCTATACCGTTTATGCCACTTTGTTCTTTTTGAGCAATATAGATATTGTCAACCGTAGCGGCTTCGCTGTTACTACCGTCTTCGGCATAATAGCGCCAGCGCAACAATATCTCTTGTCCTGCGTATGCCTGCAACGATATAGACTCTTTCACCCAATAGGTCTCTTCTATCGTATATGCAAGCTGTTCCCACTGATTGCTGCCTGCTACCGAGACTTCAAAGTAGAGCGTATCGCCATCCAAGTCGCCCTCGGGATAGACATATTCTGTTCCCTCAGGTAATACAGTCAGCGAAATAGGCCGCTGCTTAGCCCATACAAATTCGGCAACATACTCATTGTCGGCAGGAATTGCCATAGGAGGAGTTTGCAAGATAGACTCCAAACCATTTTTGTTGGCAGGTTGATATACAAAGCCCGAATAGTCGCCGGCATAAGGCGATATGTCAGACCGACGCCATGCCGTACCATCGCCCAGCAACTGCCAACCGAGAGGAGGATAAAAATCACCTTCAAAACCGTAGAAATAGGGGAATGTCGCTATCGTCTGGTCGTCCATCGTGGTAAAGCTCCATAAAGGCACATTGCTTGCCGAGCCTGCCTCGTTATAAGGTGTCACACTCCATGTATAGGTTGTAGAAGGCGCCAACTTCTCGGCTGTAAGTTCATACATGTTTTCCGTCAAGTCAACATCGGCAATAACCTCTTCACCGGTTTTTACAAAGAGCTTGTAACCTTGTGCAAACTGTACAGCTGTCCACGACAGGGTTATGTAATTATAAGAGCAGTCTGTTACACCATCGGCAGGTTCGGGGTTTTGTGCAGCTGCGGGCACGTTTCCTACGCCATAGAAAGGCGGCAATACTACGTTATCGAGATATATGTCGCTGGCCACAGTTTCAAAACCTCCCGACCAATCGACTGCATAATACATCCAACGCAAGCGCACATTATCCGATTGATAATTGCTCAAATCGACCGTATCGCGTACCCATGTATTATAAAGGGCTTGGCTCGTATACCACACTTCTGTCCACTCCTCAGCATCATCGACCTTGATTTCGAGTGCCATATAGTTCTCAGGAACCAACGTACCGCCATCATCGTCGAATGACTCGTAATGGTCAAATACAATTTGGTACGGGCCATCGCTCAGATCGAGCCGCGGCGAATAGAGATAACAATTCTGCAAAATGGAGTTGCACATAGAATGATAACCTTGCTCTGCGGTGTAAGCCGAGCGCGTCCATCCACTGTTAGACCAACCAGCAGGTGTATCTTCACTACCCTCAAAGCTCTCAACTGTATAACCATCTTCAAGCATTACCTTACTGCCGGTAAGCACAACTTCGAGCGTCCCGCCATTTGTCTCTATCTTCAATGTAGCACTATTTGAGCCTTCCATCGTCGGAGAATAAACCACATAATAGCCAAGCTCCTCTCCGTTTTTCAGAGAAGCACCGGGCTCAAGCGTCGTAGAAAAGTCGGTACCTTCAAGTCCACTCACTCCGGTTACTTCAAGCTTGCCGTTACCGACATTGGTTACTGAAAGCATTTCAGAAACCGACGGAATATCTAAATAACGGTTGATAAAACGATAAGATGCTGTTCCACTGACAATCGGCGTGGTCACCATCTGTTCGGTCGACACCTTGATGTTATCAAGTTCGAAACGGCCACTGTTGTATCCATCTACAGGAGCAGAAGCATAACGAAATCCTATCTTTATTTCGCGACCGCTATATTGTGCAAGGCTTATCGACGAAGTATATTTCGTCCATGCAGCCCACGGCCAGTCAACTAAGCTGCTTTCCACATCCTCTTGGTCCATGACATTCCATAACTCTTCCCACGATGCGCCGTCGTCGGTCGTCACCATTACCTGAAAGGTATAATAGCCCTTCTGAGCACCATCTTTCTGTGCATACCACATAAACGACAACATATATTGGTCGCTATCTATCATCAAAGCTGGAGTAACGAGAATTTCTTCCTTCTCTTTCTCGTAATAGGTTGTGGTTATCTGCACATTGGCATAACCTGCAAGTGCCCCTGTCGACTCGTTAACATACAGATTCCATGTACCATAAGAAGAATCGAAATTGGGGTTTCCTGTTTCCTCATCGATACCCTCGGTATGATTGTCTATAATATTCCATCCCTCAGCGGGGAAAATGCGGCTCTCGAAGTCTTCGTTGACAAGTACCGTCTCAGCCGCTACTCCCGAAGCTCCTCCCGCAAGGAGTAGTGCACAGCAATAAGTAAAAATCTTCTTCATACGAAAAAATTTATGTTTGTTATTCATATTTGTTGCACAAGAGTATCAGGCTCTTGACACAGCACATTTTTAATATTATCTATTTTATAGACAAGCCATCTTATCGTCCCTAAAAGGGGACGATAAGATGGAAAAACAGAATGTTATCGTTTCACAAATCGTGCTACGGCTTGTTGCTCGCCACCCGACACCTTTACAATATAAGTACCAGCCGGAAGTGCTTTCACATCGATACGACCTACGCCGTCGTGTTGCAAAACGAGTGCACCGGTAAGACTATATATGTACACATTGCCATACTTTTCGCCTTCTACCATCAGATAATCGGCAGCGGGATTGGGATAAACCCGCAACTTGTCGACCATTGTCGACGACAAACCAGCCTGTTTCACTACAAGAATTATCTCTTGCACCGTAGTGTTTACGCCATCGCTTGCATTGATGCGGAACAGATATTCGCCGGCCTCGGAGGGAGTTCCGCTGATAGTGCCGCCCAAAGCAGTCGTCGTCATCGTAAGCCACGAAGGCAATCCGGTTGTCGTAAAGGTAATGGCATCGCCATCGGGGTCGTAAGCAGCAAACTCGTAAACATAGTTTTCACCCACAAATGCTTCGGTAGGCGCAGTGGTGGTAAACACCGGAGCATCGGAACTCTCGCCAAACATGAAGTTTTCGAAGTAGAAGTCGTCGAAGAAAGTTACAAAACCATCTTCGCTCACCGTGTGGCGCAATGCGACATAAATCTCTTGTCCGGCATATTCACTGAGGTCTATCTCAAACTCATTGAATAGGTAGTGGTCGGCAAGCCCCGTAAGCTGTACATTCTCAAACGAAGTAGGTACAAAACTTGCTACATTATTATCTGTAGTACTTACATATACGCCCAACTTGGCAAATTCAAAATAATCGTCGAGATTATACGACTTGGCATAGAAGCGGAATTTGGCACCCTCCCGGGCGGGCATCTTTTCACTGATAATCCAATCGTCAGCCGAGCGGCCCGAGTCATATCCTTCGGGGCTCATGGCCGCGAGCATTTGGTCACCCGACCTCGGATAGATATTGCGCCAGTCGGCACCTTCGGGCTCGGGCTTTTGGTTAATGACGATATATGCAAACGGCGTTCCGATGTTAGGATAATTTATCATTACAGGCGATACGGTGTTATAACCATCGCGGTCGACAGTAGTAAAACCTACGGGTTGCGTACTGCCAAACTCATCTTCATCGAAACTGTAATAACGTATATTGGAAGGAAGCGCCGTACCGCTCACCGGCAGCTCTACACCATCGGCGCCATCGAACGTCAATGTCAGTTTGTCGTCTACTGCGGCTGCCGTCTCTCCCGCACTGAACATAATATGGAAAGTTACTTCTTCCCGTGCTTCTATTACAAGACCTTCGATAAGATCGGTGCTGAAATTCGGCGAACTAAAAGAGGCCTCGCTTATCGTCATGGCAGCCTCGCCATCATTAAGCAACGTAAACGCAGGCGAAACGACAGCTTTCTCGTAGTTTACTTCTCCGGCATTCCAGCTCGTAACATTTATAACAGCCTTACCTCCTGTGGGAGCTTTCTCGATTGTAATATTGTCTAACGCAGCATTGGTAGAACGCATAGCGTTTTGTACACTATAACGCCAACGCATCGTCACATTCTGCCCTACATAGTCGGTAAGTAAAATACGCTCACGTTGCCATGGGTCGCTATCCTCCTCACCCAAAGTAGATATATATGCAAGCGTTGTCCAATCGCCCGACTCGCCTTTTATTTCGAAATACAAGGTGTCAGCATCGACACGAGCAGGTGCGCGGTCGACATCGGCTTTCTTAGTAAGAGACACGGGCATGCGATTGCCCCAGTAGAACGATATTTGCATCGTCGCATCGTCGGGCAACATTACTGTAGGCATTTGCAACGTAGCCGTCTCGCCATTGCCGTTACCGCTTGCTACGGCAGTATTATTACCATCAAAGGCATTTACATCGGTACAATCCCACTTCGTGTAATTCGTACCAAAGGCTACCCAACCAAGAGGCGGAAATACGTCGCCCTCAAAGCCCTCGAAGTAGGGGAATTCACTAATACTATGATCGTCTTGGGTGGTAAAACTCCATACGGGAACCTCTGTGCACTCGCCATAACTATTATAGGGGACAACCTTCCATTCATAAGTAGTAAGATAGTCGAGAAGCGGTAGCGTATAACTTCTTTCCTTGCCCATCTCTATAGCATCGCCCCACTCTTCTCCTTGCTTCTTGAAACATAATCTATATCCTTCGGCAAATTGTACTTCGTCCCACGACAGTGTAACGCCATCGGGATATACATCGGTAGCACCATTTACGGGTTGTGGATTTTCGGCAGCCACAGGAGGCAAGGTCGTACCATATAAGGGCGGCAATATCACGTCGTCTATGAATATGGTACTCCACTCAGGGACCTCTTCCCATGAAGTGATAGGATTAGGGAAGTTATACTCGAACTTAATATAGCAATTATCTGATTGCGGTGCTCCCAAATCGATGTTTTCGTGTACGATTTCGTTGAGCGTAAGATTCGAATCATTTATACGATTCCATGAGTTTCCGCCATCAGTAGAAAGATAAACTATCAATTCGTTTTCAGGACCTACAGCATCGTCGGTATTCGCCTCGTACTGCTCAAGCATCTCATACTCTATGCGATATGTGCCCGTCGAAAGGTCAAGACGCGGAGTAATCAATGCCGGATTTGCATCAGAGAAAGAGCAATAAGCAGCATAACTACCCGAAATACCCGCATTGTAACGGCTCCACCCATTGTCGGCTTTCCATCCTGCCGGCGGGAAAACATCTCCCTCGAAGCTCTCGAATGTGTATCCTTCATCTAACATAATTTTCGTACCCGACAAAGCTACTTCGAGTGTACCGCCATTGGTTTCAATCTTCATCGTGGTACTTCTCGCTCCTTCCATAGTAGGCGTATATATTACATTATAGGCATACTCCTCTCCTCGTTTCAGTTGTACGTCACTTATGACGATATTGGTAGAGAAGTCTGTCCCTTCCAATCCATTGATAGCAGTAATTTCAAGGGTTCCCGTACCTGTATTTGTGATATAGAGCGGTTCGGAATATTTATATGCTCCTATGTAGACATTTTGGAAAGTATAGGACTCATCGCCGCCTACAACAGGTGTCGTTATAGGAGTATAATCCTCGACCTTTATATCATCCAATTTCACACAATTTCCTTTGCCAAAACCGCCTATCAACAGACAATGCACAAAAGCTATTTTTATTTTTTGGTTCTTGTAATCACTCAAATCTATCGATGACTCGTTCTTCGCCCACGCTGTCCACGGAAAGTTCACTCCGCTCTCATAGACTTGTTCTTCATTCAAGAACGACCATATTGTGTTCCACGTTGTGCCGCCATCATTGCTCACACGTACCTGAAAATCATACTCGTGTTTCTCTAACGACTGAACCGATGCACCCAACCATAAGAAGCGCACGCGATAGTCATTATCGCCCAACGTCAACTCGGGAGTAATGAGCCACTCCTCCTTTTCGGGAACATCTATACTATACGACGAAGCATCACAATAGGCACTCCGTGTCCCCGACAAAGCAAGCTGCCCATCTACCAAGACCCAATGTAGGGTATCCAATTCACTGTCTATAACACTCCACCCTGCCGGCGGCATGGTTGTCGTAGTCTCAAAGTCCTCCGACAAGAGCGTTTCTGCCTGCATGGACAACATTCCCATACACATCAGCAACAATAGTGTAAATGTTTTTTTCATAATCATAGTTTTTAGGGGTAAATAACTTATATATCTCTATATCACTTCTGTTTTTATGAAATCATACAATGTTTTTCCTTTATTTTATAATGATACGAAATGTTTACGCACAGGAAATGAATAGTTTGTTGTTTGATAAAATTTAATAATCTATATATTTCATCATACGACAAGAGTCCTTAAAAAAGCTCTCAGCAACAAAGATAAATATTTACCAATGCAATGAAATAGAATTTGGCAAAAATTTTTATATTAATTCTGCATATCGTCCATTTAGAACATTAAATTGACATTTTCAGCAAAACTTGCACAAATATTTTTTATTTGCAAACTTTACGCACAATATTTTAGAATATACAATTACCACAATAATCACATAAAGACATATATACATGCTCATTTTTCTGTATAAACAAAAGATTTTTGGAAAGTGCCAAACAAAAGAGGATATAGCCAAATATAACTCACATAATAGTCATTCCACTTGCTATGAAGTTTTATTTAATTAAATAATCGTAAAACGCCACGGCTCTGCAACAGAGAGTACTTCTCCATTATCTTTTACATGTTTCCTGTTATCGACATTCGACAAAATAGGAAAGCCACAACAGGTATATTTCGCAAAACAGCGCAAAAGTATATTTATCATGTTTTACCGCATCGTTATGCAACAAGCTATTATCATGGCAAACACGCCATAATTATCTGAGAAAATTGCATGTCAGGCAATGCCATGATAAAATAGAAGACAAAGGGAGCCGTCTCATATACGAGACGGCTCCCTTCATTAAAGTTGTTCAATCCACTTAAATTGTGAAATAATAACATTTTAACTCATAAACTACCATGCATCATTTTTCCTTAGTGCGAGTTTTCTTCTTTATCAAACTTTTCCTGAAATCTATTTCGCAACGGTGATACAAAAATTGTTGCCGAGGCGTAAGTATTTCGCAAAACTTAGCATAATACTCTTTCTCTATAGCCGCCTCTTTCTCCGCTATGGTAGCGGCTTTGTCGGCAACAGCCTTGTATTCGGCATCGGTAACAGCATCACCTTTCTTGGCCAAAGCGCGCATTTCATGCCGTATATCGCGACTCATCTCAAATTTACGTTTCTCCATTTCATCATAGAGCTTAAAGAAGCTCTCAGCTTGCTCGGCCGTAAGCTCAAGCTTTTCGGTATAAAAGGCATGCTTTGCCTGACGAAAATCTTCCCAGCGAGCATGATGCTTTCCTTCTTTGGCACGAGGTTGCTGTGCTACAACCGTTACGGCCATGAGAGAGGCTATAGATAATATAATGAGTGTAATAGTCCTTTTCATTAGTATATAAGTGTCTTTGCGTTATTCACTATCGGCATAGAGAGTCTCAAAGATGGTGTATTCATCGATAGAAGCTACCACATAATCATCCCATACCTCATCTTCAACCTTTTCGGTAGAGCTATTGTCGGCTACAAGCTCGGTCTTATCGACATGAGGCTCAATAAAGACTTTCAGCATCAACCAAATGCCCACAAACATGGCAGCCATATAGGCATAAGGTTTTATACGCTGCCAAAATGTTGGCACCACAGGCTCGGGAAGCTCTCGCTCGGGAAGCTCGGCGGTCATACGCGAAACAAACTGCTCGAAGTAGCCGTCGGGGACTTTGTATCCGCTATCCCTGCCTATCTGTTTCAATATGTCGTCTTCTCGTTTCATCTATCCTTTTGACTTCTGACAAAGCGAAAGGTTTAATCGCGTTCCAACAAATATTCTTCTATTTTTTTTGCAGCGTGGTGGTACGAAGCTTTTAATGCTCCTACCGATGTACCAAGTATCTCTGACATATCTTCATACTTCATTTCGTCGAAGTAACGCATATTAAAGACCAAGCGTTGTTTTTCGGGTAAACGAGCAATTGCTTTTTGCAATCGCAATTGCAGCTCATTGCCATCAAACCACGGGTCGGTCTCTATATTGTTTATCAGAAATTGGCTTTCATCATCTATCGAGACGTTATTGCGTTGACGTTCCTTGTTGAGGAAAGAGAGGCTTTCGTTAATGGCAATACGATAGAGCCAGGTAGAGAGCTTGGCATCGCCTCTGAACTGTTCTATATTGTTCCAGGCTTTTAGAAAGGTATTTTGCAACAAATCGTCGGTATCGTCGTGAGATATGACCATTTTTCTGATTTGCCAATAGAGAGGCTCACTGTAATGTGCCACTACTTGCGCAAAAGCATTACGCGCAGTAGAAGGATTTTGCAGTTCTTCTATGATAATCTCTTCGTTATATGGAGGTGTCATATTGTTCCGGTATATCGGCGCTCACAAAAAACGGCTATAAAGATAAGCATTCTTTTCGACTTGCTCTACCAAGGCTCTACAAATTCTGAAAATTTTAGATTGTCTTTACATTCGTCTATCACCTGTTTCTTCTATCGCCTTGCAAAATATAAAATATCACTATTTTTGGTGATTGTGCACTGCCAACATTTCCTCTTACTTTGCACCTGCAATGACACACCATTTACCAACTATAGCACGCAAGGCAGCTATCGGCTTTTTAGGCCTGATGCAACCTACTCTTCTTTCGGCAACAGAGATGTATGCCGATACAAGTTCTATCCTTTCGCACCGATTGGACGAAATAACTATCGTATGTAACCCTAAAGTAGAGAGTGAGCTCTTCTACCTACCGTCTTCGGTCACCCTCATAGGGAGCGAATCGTTACAAGAAATGCATGCTTCATCTATCAAAGACCTCTCTACGGTAGCGGCCAACCTGTTTATTCCCGACTACGGCTCACGCCTCATCACATCGGCCTACATCAGAGGAATAGGCTCGCGCATCAATTCGCCTGCCGTAGGAATGAGTGTCGATAACGTTCCTTTCTTAGATAAAAGTGCCTACGATTGCAGTTTACTTGATGTGGCTCGCATTGAAGTATTGCGAGGCCCCCAAGGCGTACTGTATGGACGCAATACAATGGCAGGACTGATAAACATATATACCTACTCACCCCTCGACCGACAAGGTACTACCATACAATTGGGTGGCGGTAACTATGACGCGTATGAAGTATCGGCTCTCACTGCCCATAAAATTACCGACAATCTGGCTTTCACTGCCGGCGCTCGCTACGAAAGCCGCAATGGCTATTTTACCAACACCTACACCGGTAAGTCTAGTGGCAAGACATATGCTGCCTCGGGACGATTCCGCTTAGACTGGCGTGCTTCGCAACGTGTCGTTTGGAGCCTCAATGCACACTTTGAGCATAGTTATCAAGATGGCTATCCTTACGCATCTTTCGACCCTACAACACATACAACGGGCGACATAGCCTATAATTCACCGTCGAGCTATTTGCGTAACCTGCTTGCCACAGGTCTTACCATGGAGTACAAGCACGATCATTTTTTGCTTACATCCACAACCGGATACCAATATTTAGACGATGACATGCGTCTCGACCAAGACTTCACACCGCTCAGTGTATTTACCCTCAACCAACAACAACGCCTCCATGCATTTACACAGGAAGTGGCATTGCGTTCTACCGGTAAGGGAACGTGGCATTGGGTTGCAGGAGCGTTTGGTTCATACCAGAACATGCATACCGATGCCCCGGTTGACTTTTTGGAAGATGGTATGCGTCTGCTTGTAGAAGGGCAAAGCAACGCCGCTCTTGCTGCCCTCAAAGCCGAACATCCTACCATGCCGGACATAACGCTCAACATCGACAACGAGAACCTGCATATAGGCGGACTTTATGATACCCCCTCCTACTCATTAGCCCTCTTCGGGCAGGTAGAAGCTCGCCGCATTCTGGGGTCGCGTCTTTCAGCCTCGATAGGAGCTCGATTGGAATATGAAAGCATGTCTATCACTCACCATACCTCATCAGACAACCTCAATGGCACCGCTCATATTGCAATGGGCAACATGTCACTGCCTGTGCCGTTCTCTGCTCCACTCGGTCTGGAAGGTTCTTCCCGACAATCGACAACACAATTTCTCCCTAAATTTGAGCTGAAATATATACACAACCGCGATTTCATGACCTACTTATCTGTTTCTCGCGGCTATCGCTCGGGAGGATACAACTACCAGATGTTCTCTAATCTGATACAGGCTCAAATGCGTTCGCATACAATGACTGCCGTGGCCGACGGTGCAGTCGACATGGTGTTACAACTCATGGGCGATTCACCTATTGCCCAGCGCGTAACCGAGACAATAAAAAATATGCTTTCGGGAACCACAACCAGTAGTGACGACGCAGCCGCCATAGAGGAAGCCATCACATACAAACCCGAACATAGTTGGAATTATGAAATAGGTTTCCGTGCCAACCTCTGGCAACGTCGCCTCTCTACCGATGTTGCCCTCTTTTATATAGACTGTCGCGACCAACAAATATCGTGCGTCAGCGGATATGGTCGCGTCACACGCAATTCGGGACGTACTCGCAGCTTCGGCGTAGAAGCCTCGGTACAAGCTGTACCCATAGACGAACTACGACTCACGGCAAGTTACGGTTTCACGCATGCCACATTTCTGCAATACGACGATGGAGAGAACAACTATGCAGGACATTTTGTACCCTTTGCTCCTATGCATTCACTTGCTGTGACGGCCGCCTACACCTGGTATCCAGCCCAAGGGCATGCGCTGACAGTAGCCACCCAGTTTATGGGTCGCGGACGCATCTATTGGACCGAGGCCAACAATGCATCCCAACCTTTCTACGGATTACTTGATGCCTCGCTCACCTATCGATGGAAATGGATAGAAGCCGGAATATGGGGTAAAAACCTCACAGCAACACGCTATCAGGCTTTCTACTTCGAGACAATGAACGCTCTAGACCTTTCTACCCCCTCTAGCTTTATACAACCGGGTACTCCTCTCACCTTCGGTGCGACACTAGCATTCCATTTCTAATATTATCTACTTATAATATAAAACCGTAAAAAGGCCAAGATATCTACCCAAAGCTCATATAAGGAAGTGATGACTTACAAACTTCCATGACCTATATCAGCCAGGAACTATCTTCTACAAATAAGAGAGGCGTCTCGCAATTTGCGGGACGCCTCTCTTATTTATCACATAAACGGTACTTATCGTACCACCTTAGCAGTACATACTGTACCGTCGGGCAAAACAGCACGTACCACATATATACCACGAGCTAATGACGACACATCGAAGCTATGAGTATTGCCGTGTAGCATCAATGCACCCGTAATATCATAAACCGATAGCATTACAGCATCGGGAGCATACAAGATGCCGTTACTCAACCATATATGGGTAGACGGCTTTTGCTCTACGGATGTTACAGCCGAATAAGAATCGGTATGATAGATACTCATACCATGTATCATCAGTCCACCGGTACCCAAGTTTCGTATCTCAACCTTTACAGGCTCGGTACTGCGAAGCATCTCGGTAAGGTCATATTCGGCCTGGCCTTTCTTGGCACCCGATTCCGTAAATACTACACTCCATGCACCTCCTTCGTCTTGCTTGAGCACTTTGAAAGTGCGTGTTCCTGTTGTAGATGTATACATTTTGAAACGGGCACAATCGGGAATATTGACAAAAAGACTGCCGCCTTCACTACCCTCGACATCACGATTGCGAGAAGCCACGGTAATGCAACCTGTCAAGCCCTTACCCGAAGCTCCGGCAGCATCAGCACCAGCCTTTTCGGGATTATAATTAGTCGTACTTACATCAGAGTCGGCAAAGACAAATACCCCGTCAGTTATATACTGTTGTGTCTGGGCATCGTTAGACATATTGAACCAATAGTATCCATTGGCATCGAGCATCGACGATGGGAAGAACGAGTCTCCCAATCCCGGTGCAAGTGTTGTGAATGTTACGGGGGTCCCATAAATGACATTTCCCGAAACCGTCTGGGCATAAATGCGATAAACATATGATGTAGAAGGTGTAAGCTCTGTAAGCTTATAACTCAACGTTTCGCCTTGCAAAGGTATG
This sequence comes from uncultured Porphyromonadaceae bacterium, assembly GCA_900538705.1. Lineage (GTDB taxonomy): Bacteria > Bacteroidota > Bacteroidia > Bacteroidales > Barnesiellaceae_A > Barnesiella_A. Next base: position 500,827 of record UPZG01000001.1, on the reverse strand, counting down.
GCCGTATAAGAGGTTTCATCGGTAGCCCGATACTCAAAACCACAAACGGCCACCTTACCGGCGTCGGCGACGACCGTTCCGTTAAGTACAGCCTCGGTCTGTTTTATATCGGTAGCGGCAAGAGTCGTTACCTCAACACCTGCATTAGGGTCGACATACACAGGATAGGTTTCTTCTACCACACTTTGAGCATCGGCATAACCTGCCTTCATTATAGACTCTACAAGACTATTCATGTAAACCTCGAGAGCCGTATAGCCACTACCATCGTTCCACAACGATGCTCCATCGGCAGCATCATCGGGGTCGAGTCCGTTAGCAATCTCCCAAGCATCGGGGATACCGTCACGGTCGGTATCGAGCGGAGCCTCATCACTCAGCAACACAGGCCATCCACCCACATCGTAGGGAGAGTCTATGATACCCAATCCACCCAGTACCGAACCTACATACGTATAGGCCCCGCTAGTTATCTCACCGGCCACACGCTCGTCTACGGCATCGCGACGATACGATGCGCCGGCATAACGCACGACTTTCTCAAATGCAGCAGAAGCAGTATGTGTAGTAACGTCGGCAAAATCATACTCTGTAGTACTGCGTATGTTATCGATGGTCGTACTTCCATTATTATCATTGATATGTATGCCATTCCAGTTATCGCTGTTAGTTGCAGCAATACGCGATGCGCCGTTCTGCACATTTGAGTAAGGCGCTGTTCCATCTACATAGTTACCGGCCACATAAAACTTGCCCCACACACCCTTTGGTTGTGAGTTGGAACCATCGTCGGCATTAGGCGAAAAGATACGTGCTACAATGCTCTCGGCTGTAGCGGCCCCGGGTTTATAGTAGTTGTTGACAAAGTTATAGGAACCACCCTCTCCTGCATAACCGCTATTGGTCTTACCCCAATTGTACAACACATTGTTACGGAAGTCGACCTTCTCCAAATCGGGGCGATTGGAAAAACGGCTGCCGCACATACGAGGATTACGGCTATCATTGTGCGCAAGTATGTTGTGGTGGAACGAGGCTCCATGACCACCCCAGATACCACCGTATCCGTGGTGACCTTTGGGATGAAGCGAGCCTCGCAAACTCTCGGCAAGGAAGCACCATTGCATCGTGAAATTGGTATTATCGTAGAACGAAGCACATTCGTCTGTACTCCAGCTCATCGAGCAGTGGTCTATGATAATGTTTGAGTTATTGCGTCCCCAAATAGCATCAGCATCGAGAGTACCATCGCTATCGGGTTTGTCAGTACCGAGTCGAAAACGGATAAAACGAATAATCACGTTATCGGCCGATACCTGTATGGTACGGTTCTTGATGCAGATACCATCGCCCGGAGCTGTTTGTCCGGCAATGGTAAGGTCTCCGTTATTGATAGTAAGGTCGCTCTGCAGCTCAATAGTACCCGATACATCGAAAACAATAGTACGTTTTCCTGATTTCTTCACAGCCCAACGAAATGTACCTTCGGAACTGTCGTCTGTGAGCTTTGTAACATGATACACAGCACCACCTCGACCTCCGGTCGTGGTATATCGTGCAAAACCTTCAGCTCCTGGAAAAGCCGGAGTCTCGGCCACACAAAGACTCCCAGCAGCAAGTATAGAGCTACATAATAAAATAGAGATTCTCTTCATGATAGTTATGTTATTATAAAAAGTTTATTCCTATTGCCTAACAGGTCGCAAAGATAGGTATTTATGTCAAACTTCACAAATTCAATACAATAACACTCTAGCTTCTATTTCTTAACTTATTGCTACACGATACCGCACTGCCTTGTTCTTTTTGTATATAATAATAGTATAAATGTTGAATTTTTCATTTCTATAGCATACCTTTACAAGGTAAATTCATAATATTGCGCACCATGAAGAAATTATTATTGTTTACCATTCTCATATTGACAGGTTTCCCATTTTCTTTTGCCGATACCATATACCTGAATGAAGGCATGACCATAGAAGGAAAAATCGTCGAGATAAATCCACGACAAAATATAGTGATATGTACCCCTGACGGACGTACATTCACTTACCCTATCGATGACATTCTACGCATCAAATTGTCTGACGACAACACTCCAGGCAAAGATGTCATACACCGCACTCCTCATCCCGACAAGAAACGGCATCACAACAACCAACGTATACGCAAAGACGCCAAACCCACGCCCCCCGCGCCAGAAAAGAAACATGTAGCAAAACGAGGATACCATGGTTACTTCTCGACAAGTTATGCCATATTTCTGCCCGATTGTTCCCAAATAGGATTTGCGACAACTCACGGAGCCCAACTCGACCCTCAATTCTTTATAGGAGGCGGTCTCGCCCTTAACTTCATAGCCGATGGGGAAAAAGGGAAATTCTATATGCCTATATATGCCGAGGCTCGTACAAACTGGGGAGAAAAACTGGCTCAATTTTCAGCCGGCACACGTATCGGAGTTACCATAGGCTCTGACATAGGTTTCTACTGGCATCTCGACGCCGGATTGAGACTGGGATTTACTCCTAAATTTGCCATGCACATTGCACCCTTTGTAGAGTTTCAACGTCTTTGGCACACAGCAGGATATATCTACGACTCATACTCCGGCCATTACACATACAGTAATGAATGGGGACTTACGTGCGCTCCGGGATTGAGAGTAGGTTTCGAATTTTAAGCCAACAGTTCAAGGTTACTTCATACTCATTCATGTTGCTCCATATCGGCAGAGCTACAGGCTCTTCTACACTAAGTAATCTGTATGACAACAGATTGTACCGAAAGTTATAGTTACATTTTATTAATGGGAATATCTCACCTCCGAGATACAAAAAATATTCTTTATCATATCCTATCAGTGCCATAAAACCTAATAGTAAGGAGTTCCTTCACAGGAACTCCTTACTATTAGGTTTTCAATAGGTATTAATTTTAAGGTAAAAAAGATTGTTTTAGGTTAGTGCGACAAAGATACACCCTTTTTTCTTGCATTGGTAAGAAAAAAGATATGTTATATAATATGTTTTTGCGACAGAGTGAAATGAGACAGGTTTGTAGTTACAACGTAATATTCTGTATTATAGAATCTTGCCAATTTCTCCAAATTTACGCCCCAATATTAAAATAATGTTAACGTAGCAGATTGATAGTTTCGCGCTTACAATTTGTCACCTTCAAGGGAGGAATTTGTTGTAGTACTACAGTTGCTATCTTCAAATATATCTACCATCAAATGTTCCCCATCAAATACAGCATAGGAAAAAATCTTAATCCAATCGCCTAGAATAACCAATCGGCTGCGACGTGATAACATAAGGTCAAGCAAAATATGACGGTGACCCATAATAAAATAATCGACGTCGTGCGTAAGCGAATACTCCTTGGCAAAACGTACAAGCGGCTCTTCATTCTCGCCTTTGTAGCGTTCACTCTCTTCCGAGTGGCTACTACGACTCGATGACGACCAACGATGTGCCAAAGCAATAGTAAAATCGGGATGTATACATGCATAGCACCGCTGTGCCAACTTATTGCGGAACAAGCCTTGCAAGAAACGGAACTTGCGACTACGTTGGCCTACGTCGTCGCCATGAGCAAGGAAAAACTTATGCCCATCTATCTCCATCAAAGTACTCTCACGATGCACAATAATGCCTATCTCGCTGGGCAGATAATCAAATATCCATATATCGTGATTTCCCGTAAACCAATGTATCTCTACCCCACTATCGGCAAGAGAAGCCAACTTACCCAAAAACCTAACATACCCTCGGGGTACTACATGACGATACTCAAACCAATAATCAAAAATATCGCCCATCAGAAAGAGCCTGGCTGCATCGTGCTTTATACTATCAAGCCATCGCACTACACGACGCTCGGCAGTACGGTTGTCGAGATAAGAAGCTCCCAGATGAAGGTCGGAGATAAAATAGGTTTTGTTACGAACATCCATACAAGTCGGCTTACAAATATATAAAGAGGTTACAAGAAACCGAGGTCGAGTTTTGCCTCTTCGCTCATCATATCTTGCGACCACTCGGGCTCAAAGACAAGCTGCACATCGGCATGTTCTATGCCATCTATACTTTCTACCTTAGAACGTATATCATCTATGATAAAATCGGCAGCAGGACAATTTGGAGCAGTCAACGTCATGTCGATATGAGCTACGCCATTCTCAATCTCTATTTTATATATCAATCCCAAGTCATAAACATTGACCGGTATTTCGGGGTCGAAAACCGTACGTAGCATCTTCACGATTTTTTCTTCCAATTCCAGTTCTTGGCTCATAATTCTTCCTATAAAAATATGAGAACGAAGGTACAAATAGTTTTTCACATAGCTGCCATCATATACCTATCATTCTACATATTAGTTATAGTTGTCATGACAAATATTAAATGTACAAACACGTGAATTGCAAAAAAATCACTACTTTTGTAGTCAAATTAATGGCATCGCGAATGGCTTTTTCATCGATTTCTGTCTCCAGAGACGAGTTGCTACTGCACGATGCTCTCATATGAAACATCACGCATGGAAGCTTATTTCAATTGGTTCCTGATAGGAATGACGTTACTCGGACTTGTCGTTTTCGTTGCGCTTTACTTTGTTAAGGCAGGTTACGGCGTATTTTTCAACAAAAAATGGGGTCCTTCCATCCCCAACCGCTTAGGGTGGATTCTTATGGAAGCTCCCGTTTTCTTTGTCATGCTATGGTTATGGATGATGAGCGACCGTTATGACGACCCGGCAAGGCTGTGCATGTTCCTCTTTTTCGAGCTGCACTACTTCCAGCGTTCGTTTATCTTTCCACTCCTTTTCAAGAGCAACAGCCGCATGGCTGTAAGCATTATGCTCAGCGGCATACTCTTCAACACCCTCAATGCACTCATGCAAGGAGGATGGTTGTTCTATATCTCTCCTGCCAACTATTACGGCGACAATTGGTTTACATCTCCGCAATTTCTATTAGGCACCATTCTGTTTTTCTGTGGCATGATTGTCAATCTGCACAGCGACCATATCATACGCAACCTGCGTAAGCCGGGCGACACACGTCATTATCTGCCTCACGGTGGTATGTTCCGGTACGTCTCTTCTGCCAATTATTTTGGCGAACTGGTAGAGTGGATAGGCTTCGCCATCCTTACATGGTCGTGGGCTGGAGCCGTATTTGCATGGTGGACTTTTGCCAACCTCACCCCACGTGCCCATCAGATATATAAACGCTATGCCGACGAATTTGGTGAAGACTTCATACAAGAACATCGCAAACGCATCATACCTTTTATCTATTAAACAAAATGGAAACGACCGAAAAGGAGTACAATAACTCATTGCTTTTCACACCAGCAACTATCGGACCTCTGGCACTCCGCAACCGCACCATACGGTCGGCAGCTTTCGAGGGCATGGCAGAAAACTATTCCCCTTCTGAACAGCTTTATCAATACCATACAAGCGTTGCTGCCGGCGGTATAGGCATGACCACCCTTGCGTATGCATCGGTATCACGCAGCGGACTTTCCTTTAAGACTCAATTGTGGATGCGTCCCGAAATCATCCCGGGACTACGCCGTATTACCGACTCTATACATGCACACAGTGCAGCAGCATCTATCCAATTGGGACACTGCGGTAACATGACTCACAAGTCTACAGCCGGACAGATACCTATAGGTGCATCGTCAGGTTTCAACCTCTATTCTCCCACCATCGTACGTGGAATGAGCCGCAAAGAGATTGCCGAGGTTGCCAAAGACTTTGGCCGCGCCGTGAAAATAGCCCGTAAGGCCGGTTTTGATGCCGTAGAAATACACGCCGGTCACGGATACCTCATCAGTCAGTTTCTCTCACCATATACCAACCACCGTCACGACGAATATGGTGGCTCACTCGATAACCGCATGCGATTTATGCGCGAATGCATGAACGAAGTGATGACTGAAGCCCGTGGCGACATGGCTGTAATTGTAAAGACCAATATGTATGACGGCTTCAAAGGAGGCATAGAGATACCCGAAGCGTTGACCATTGCCAAAGAGCTGGAAAGATGCGGAGCTCACGCCCTAGTGTTGAGTGCCGGATTTGTAAGCCGCGCCCCCATGGTCGTGATGCGGGGCACCATGCCACTGCAAAGCATGACCTACTACATGCACCCCTGGTGGCTCAAATATGGTGTAAAAGCTGTTGGCAAATACATGATAAAAAGCGAACCTTTCAAAGAGTGCTATTTCCTCGAGGACGCCCTTAAATTTCGCGCAGAACTGAAGCTGCCCCTTATCTACGTAGGTGGTATCGTATCGCGTGAAGGTATAGAAAAGGTCTTGGGGCACGGCTTCCAGTTTGTACAAATGGGACGCGCACTGATAAACGAGCCCGACTTTGTCAACCGTATGCGCGACGAGAACAGACAGCGTTGTGGCTGCGACCACGTAAACTACTGTATTGCACGCATGTATTCGCTCGATATGGTATGCCACAAACACATGCCGCAAGGCTCATTGCCCCCCTGCATCCTTCAGGAAATAGAGGAGATTAAAAAGAAAGGATAAGCTTCCAATGGCAAACAAACCCGATTTTACACACTGTAAAGCTCTCATTACAGGCGGTAGCTCAGGCATGGGTTTTGAGTATGCCCGCCAGCTGGCAGCCCGAGGCACAGCGTTGGTCATTGTCAGCAACGAAGCCGAACGCATAGAAATAGCTGCCACCGAGCTACGCAACACCTACGGCGTTGAGGTCGACTCGCTATACATGGACTTGGCACGTCCATCTGCAGCCCACGAATTATATGAATGGTGTAAGGCACGACACCATGAAATAGACATCCTTATCAACAATGCCGGCATCTTCTTTTTCAAGGACGTTACCGAAACCGACCCGGCAAAGATAGAGACGCTCATCAACCTGCACGTGCTCACCCTCACACAAATGTGCCGCTATTTTGCCGTCGACATGTGTGCCCGGCGCAAAGGCTGGATACTCAACATGTCGTCCATGTCGTGCTACACGCCCAACTTCGGCATAGCCCTCTATGCCGCCAGCAAAGCATACATTCGCGTATTCACCCGCTCTATCTATTGGGAGCTGCACGACTACAACGTAGTGGCTACAGCCGTATGCCCCGGGGGCGTGGCAACACACCTGCTCGGTCTGTCGGACAAGCTGCTACAACTGGCCGTAAGAGTAGGTGCCATGATGCGCCCCGAAGATGTAGTACGGAAAGCCCTCAAAGCCCTCTTTGCCGGCCGCAAACAAACAATACCTGGGTGGATAAACTATCCCGCCCTTGCCGCAGTCATGCTACTGCCACCCCCCATCAGGCTATGGGCGAAACGTAAATTTGTAAAATAATGAGTCAAAGTTGCTATATTGTCACAGGAGCAGGCGGAAGCATAGGTCATGCCATTACCGAAGAGTTGGCGCGCCAAGGCAAATGGGTCATTATGGCATGTCGCAATTTACAAAAAGACACCCCGCTGCGCGACCGCCTCAACTCGCTCTACAACGGCCGCGTGTCTATCATGCAACTCGACCTCGCTTCGCTCGACAACATCGCCGCATTTGCCCGTCGCATACACGACGAAGGCATCAAGGTACAAGCACTCGTCAACAATGCCGGGGTCATGTGCAAGCACTTCTCCCTTACCTGCGATGGATACGAAACCACTATAGGAGTCAATTTCGTCGGTACATACCTGCTTACCAAGTTGCTCATACCAGCCTTGTCGCAAGGTAGCAATATCGTATTCACCACCTCCATGACACGCCACATAGGTACAGTCGATGCCCATTTCTACGAAGCCACGCCAGCCCAATATGCACGCTTCAAATACTACTCCCGCTCAAAACTTGCTGTCACCCTCCTCACCGCTCACCTGGCAGAACGTCTCGCCCCACAAGGCATACACGTCAACGCCACCGACCCCGGTGTGGTAAACAGCAACATGATACACATGGACGCATGGTTCGACCCCCTTGCCGATCGCTTTTTCCGCCCCTTCATCAGCACTCCCGCACAAGGAGCCATAGGAGCCGTTGCTGCCGCAACCACCGCCGACGTAACGCAAGCCATATATAAGCGCGAAAAACACATACCCATACCCCGAAACATAGTGCAGCACCCCTACCTCACTTGGCTCATCGACGAAACCGACCGTCGCCTTGCACCTTGGTTACAACAATAATCACCGCCACACATATCCACGTCTCGCCGTTGCACCTTTTCCAACAAAAGGCTGCCATACACGTCAACTTATTTTAACATAATCATTTCCTATATACGTGCATTTTTTACACGAAATTAATACTAATTGCTTTGAAAAGCACTATTTTTGCGGCGTCAAAAAAATAGACAAATAATAACCCATAATAAAGGAACAAAAACTATGTATTGGACACTCGAATTGGCATCGAAACTCGAAGACGCTCCCTGGCCTGCAACCCGTGAAGAACTGATAGATTATGCTATGCGCTCAGGCGCTCCCCTCGAAGTAATAGAAAACCTCCAAGAGATGGAAGACGAAGGCGAAACATACGAATGTATTGAAGACATTTGGCCAGACTATCCCAGCAAAGAAGACTTTTTCTTCAACGAGGAAGAATATTGATAGTCTCCGAATCGATTAGATAACCGAATTACCGGCGCGGCAGACAGCTATTCGCTGTTTACCGCGCCGGTGGTTTATAACTATCATTAAAGCGTATCAAATTTATTTATACAATCAATCTCCTGAACTTCATCAATATAGAGCTCTCGTGGCAGAACTCTAGGATATGCATGCCACTGGCGGATAGAAAGTACTCCGCGTCCTCCGGTAAGAATGCGCACATTCCCGTCCTTGTCAGTGAATTTTCCTTCCACAGTATCGAATGTGATTGTCGCTACCGGATTGTCAGGTACTTTATGCGTAGCTCCCCAGGTAGTGGCATTGACAACGTGTGCCCTCACCTCATAAATCCCGTCTTCAAGTTCGAACTTTAAGTTGTATATCGAAGGTATGAATCCATCAATATCGCGGTAGAATACCCAGTCCTCGTGCCTGATTGTCATCTTTCCCTCTGGGTAGTACTTCTTACGGTCAAGGTCATAAACCACAAAATCCTTCATTCCCAGTCTCATATCGTAGAAAGAGCTGTGTATTTCATTGAAGGCGACCCATCCCCAGTCTTCCCATCCACCGAGTTCTGCAGCACTCGAATCCACAGCCACATACCTCTCGCGAATTCCGAGACCCTTAACCTTAATTTTTCTCCCGTCTAAAATGATTTCTCCATCAACATCACCAACCCAGTTATACCCGTATGTTATGCTGTGCTGGGTAAGATATGAAGGAGTCTCGCGCCCATACCAAAGCGGTGCATGATGTGGTCTGTGCCACAGATCAGTGCTGTAGACCCCGTCACCGGAATTCTGCATTATATGCCACGTGTTGTTATCAAAACATTCTACACTATACTCTTTTCCGCAAGTCACGAATATGCTATGCTCTCTATGCTCAATCTTCAGTGTGCCTGCCGGGTTCCTAAACATCCACTCATTGAGCATTCCAGGGTATTTACCTATCTTATAGACTGATTCTTCCAATTGGACAGCCTTGCCTCCGTTGTCTTTTGATATGTTGATACTTACGACATCCAGATTTTCCACATTCATGGAAAGTATGGCTCCTCCCAAAGTATAGTTCTCGCCGTCATCCCCCTTGACGGAAAATGACATCAGCCAGTCTAAAAAACCACTCCTGACTTCTTCTTTTACACCGATTCTGGCATCATCGGCCAGAGTTACAAATGGATTCTCTATTTTCATGACTATAACAGTTATTTGATGTTGTTCCGTTTTACAGAAGTACTCCTTGATGAAGGATCTCTGTCAAGAAATCTGTTCACAAAGACATCTTCGATTTTCTGATATCCGTTAACGACACAGTCCTCCACATGTTTATATGCTTCGACTACACCTTTTTCAAGTTTCTTGTAAGTATTGACAGCTCCATTTTCGACAACTTTGTAAGCTTTGATAACTTTTTCACTCATTGCCCTGTGTGAACTTGCAACAACAATTGTCTTTTTCATATCACTTATGTTTTTTTGATTTGACAATGCAAATGTACCCGGAATGATAATACATAATTTATATAAACCTCAGAGAAAGTTTTCCAAAACTCCTTTTTTAAAGTAGATTACTGAAATATTTTCCCTTTTTATTGCCATATTTGCAGAAAAAACAATGTTAACGTACACTCAATGGAAAAACAGCGTGACGGGGGATTTTGCCCATGGCAATAGAATAGGAGAAGACCTGATATTGTTGAAAAGCACTGAGCCTGTACAGAAGAAACTCGGACCGTTTCATGCAGATATAACAATAGCTATCATCATTACAAAAGGCGCCTTTAAGATAAACATAAACATGACCGACTATGAGGCTACGGCCCCTTGCATGATTACGATCCTACCCAAACAAATTTTTAAGGTTGTGGAACTTCCCGATAATATGATGGGGGATACAATCATCATGTCGAACAGATTCTCGAATGAGTTGTTCAGTGAATATTCAGCGTTTAACCAGCTTCGTAAGATTGTCGAATTCAATCCAGTAATACGCCTGGACGGCATGGAAAGAGCGTTCAACATATATTTAAAACTTTTGGAGAATCTCCTAAATTCTCCAGTGATAGAGGCCTATAAGTTCGAGGCAGCAAAACACCTTACCCTTTCCATGTTTTACAGTACGGGGTCCTATCTTCACAACATTAACGAGATTAAACCGACAGATCGTAGGTCAATGATTTTCAATCAGTTCGAGAAAGATGTGAAAACAAATTACAGGAAGGAAAGGGAAGTTAGTTTCTATGCCGAAAAGTTGTTTATAACGCCGAAGTATCTGTCCGCAGTTGTATTGCAACAGATTGGCAAGTCAGCCCTGAAGCTGATAAATGAATATGTTATCAACGACTGCCAGGCACTTCTCCTGTCGACAAATCTGACAGTGCAACAGATTTCGAATAAGTTGAATTTCCCGTCACAGGCTGCATTCAGCAAATTTTTCAAGCGGATGACTGGATTTTCCCCACTGGAATACAGGAAGCGAATACTGTAAGATTAGTCTTTTCAGTAAGACAGTTTCTGAATGCACATATTTAAAATAGTATACTAGCAAGTTGTATTATTACGCATTTGTTTATCTAGTCGTTTCCACATTGTTCTCCGCCACAGGCGGTGCGGTTTGTTTATGCATAACACGGGTGCAGAAACGGAGTTTGCTTGGACAAGATTCACTCCCCATACACTGGTTCGTGGTATGACCGCGACCTATAGTTCGACACAAATATACACCCACACATAAAATGTAAACGGCCATATACATCGGTATAGTATCCTTTAATGGCTAGTTTTGCCTCATCTTTTCCAGACCGAGCACAACTTTGAAACGAGCCCTGATAAAAGACTGCAAGCCCAATCGTGCATCAGCGAGAAACAGACATTTCTTTCATTTTCTTTTTGACAATCTTGTTCCAATAAACAAAAGTCAACAAGGCCAGTGCGGCTCCCACATAACCTATGACCGAGATGGAGAGGTGTGTGCATACCTGACCTCCTATATAAGTGCCGCATGCTATTCCCAGGTTGGTAAGGCCTGAAAAGATAGACATTGACACTGCTGTGGCTTCGGCCGGGGAATTGTTTATCGTTTCGGCCTGTAATACTACGTTCGAGGCTGTAAATGCCATACCCCATAGGGCACACAACAGAATGATTGTCACGCCACAATAGGCAGCTGCCTGAAGCAGCATGAGGCAACCGAAGATGCTTAAAAGTACAACTCCAAAGAACCTGTAAGGATTCTTGTTGTAAAACTTGGAGAAAGCAATGCTGCCCAATATTCCCATAGCTCCGAATATCACCAGTGTGGCCGTAATCCAACCATCCTGCAAGCATGCGACCTGTTTCAGAAATGGTTCTATGTAACTGTATCCGGTGTAATATGAGGTGGCAATGGCAAATGCCAAAATGAAAATTCCTACCAAAAGAGGTCTTTTGAAAAGAATCGGGAGTTTCCGCAATGAGAAAGTTCCCCGGCTCGGAACTTTCGGAAGCATCAGCAGCAGATATACCATCAGAGCAAAGGCAAATACTCCTATGCAGAAAAATGTCATCCGCCATCCAATATACAGACCGATGATTCGGCCGATGGGCAGCCCGAATATCATGGCAACAGACGTGCCGGTTACAATCATGCTCAGGGCAAGTGCTCTGTACTTCTCGGGTACAATTCTTACGGCCAGAGGCGAAACGATAGACCAGAATATGGAGTGTGCACATGCCACACCAATTCTCGACATCATCAGCATGTTGTAGCTTGAGGATGCTGCCGAGAGCAGCTGAAATACCATGAACACGAAAATTACGCTCACAAGAAGCTTTTTCATCTCGAATCGTGATACTACAATCATAAGAGGCAACGAAAGTAGCATGACTACAAAGGCGTAAACTGATATTATCATTCCTACTTGCGATTCGGTCGTGGAGAAGGCAGTCGCTATGTCTGTCAAAAGGCCTATCGGAATAAACTCAGAAGTATTAAAGATAAAGGCGGCACAAGTCAATCCTATCAGTGCCAACCAATTTTTTGTTGACATCGCGTTGTTTGTTATTATGGGCTGCAAAATTATATATATTATGGATACGTGTAACAATTAATCGGGGTAATATGTAATATTATAGGCCGACTATAAACAGGCAAAACGATTGAGACCGGATTATTTACTATCGCAGATACTTTAAAACGAACTATTGTTGTTTCATCCAGCTGAGGTGACAATATTTACGACTCCGACCTTCGATGGGACAATCGTAGGGAGAATGAGTAGGGAAAATTGTATAGGCGATGGCGCTAGATTTATGCAAAAGCCATTGTGATAAGGAGCAAAAAGCCTTCTAGAAAAAAGATTGTGGTATAAATCGTCATGCACAAACACAAGACCTCATAAAATGATATTTTTATCATATTATTTGGGGTATTATCTTTTTATGTTTAACTTCGTGTGTTAATCATGTAACATGATACGACATGGCAAAAATAAAATGTTCTCATTGGTTGCATATAATTAGGACTGAAAAAGCTTTTCTATTAAAAATGAAATATTAACCTTACTAATACAACATGTATATATAAGATCTGCTATGGTCAATAACAAGGTTCAAATTATACGCGATAATGGCACTCTCGCTGATGCCCAGGCACCTATTATAGTTTCCGCAAGTCGCGCTACTGATATTCCGGCTTTCTATTCAGATTGGTTCCTATATCGTCTCAAAAGAGGATATTCAGCTTGGACCAATCCTTTCAATGGAGTTCGTAGTTTCGTATCTTATAAGAAGACTCGCCTAATAGTATTTTGGTCCAAAAATCCTCGCCATCTACTTGATGAGGATGGTTGCATTGATTATTTGCAGACAAAGGGGATAAACTGTTATATTCAGTTCACTCTTAATGATTATGTACACGAAGGTCTAGAAAGAGGTGTACCCGCGGTTGATGAAAGGATTGGAACATTCAAAGCTCTTGTTGATCGACTCGGATATGGTCGCGTAATTTGGCGCTTCGATCCATTGATTCTCACAGATGAAATCAGCATTGAAGATCTTCTTGCAAAAATTGAATATATTGGAGATAAACTCAAAGGCTATACCGAAAAATTGGTTTTCAGTTATGCTGATATCTCGAATTACAAGAAAGTTCAAAGTAATCTTATTAAGAACAATATTCATTATCGAGAATTCACGGAGTCTAATATGAATGATTTCGCTGCCAGATTGGCAGCTCTGAATACGAAATGGGGATATACTCTGGCTACTTGCGGTGAAAAAATTGACATAAGTAAGTACGGAATACAGCATAATAAATGTATTGATGATGATCTGATAATCAAATATTTCTACAAGGATTCACTTCTCATGAACCACCTTGGTGTGGAAATAAGACCTGCTGGCCTTTTTTCAGAGGAGATGATGATCTTCAAGAAAAAAAATAATAAGGATAAAGGACAACGACTTTACTGTGGTTGTATTGCCAGTAAAGATATTGGAGAATATAATACATGTCCTCACCTTTGCGAATATTGCTATGCAAATTCAAGTAAAGAAATAGCTGTTAAAAACTGGAATAAACATCGCAATAATAATACAAGTGAAACAATAACAGGAGAATAGTTATGTCTGGATATTACTTCAATCTTCCACGGGAAGAGGATCTAACCATTGGGCAGCAGATAGCATTGGAAGAGCCGAACCCGATTGCTATTTCTGGTGGTCCAGGTACTGGAAAAAGTGTCGTATCCCTATGGCGTCACATTAGAAACTATAAAGCAAAGTTACGAAAAAAAAGCTTACTTCTGACATATACAACTACATTGGCTCAATACCTCGCCGGATGTTGCCGCACCGAAAGTCGGGCAGCAGCAAGCAATGTGAGAACTTCTTTGAAAGGGAAACCAAGATTGTATGAGCATTGGGATGAAATAATAATAGACGAGGCTCAGGACTTGCCGACTTCATACTACGAAAATATAAAGAACATGGCTCCAGTTTCTTATGGAGCTGATGATTCCCAGATTCTTTACCCCCAACAATGCTCTACTCAAACAGATTTACGACAAATTTTTCCCGACAACGAAGAGTATGTGCTTGACAAGAACTTTAGGAACACATACAATATCATGCAATTTGCACGATGTCTGTTCCCAAATGCTGTTATTCCGAGGTCTTTGATGAATGACTTACGCAATAACATGGGAGACAAACCATCTTTGATAATTTCAAGAGGAGACCCGTATGATACGACAAATGATATGCAGGACCAAGTTATTATAGAAATTATCAATAATTATCATGAAGACGCCCATAATATTGCCATTCTTGTTCCATGGAAGTCAGATGTTCAAGTATTTGAAGATGTCTTGAATGATAATGGAATTGATGATTTTAGCGTTTACTATAAAGATAAGTATCGTTTCCCCCATGGTACAGAAACGATAAAGGATATTCATATTACAACATTTAAATCAGCAAAGGGCTTGGAGTTTAACACTGTCATAATCCCCAATTTCCATAGAATTGATGAAATTGCTGGTCAATACCAAACAGAATGGCAGGATTTCTATGTAGCCGTTACCAGAGCCAAAAATAATTTATTTTTAATTAGTAATTACTACATGCCTCAACTAGCTGCTGTGGCAGACATATCGATACTTTAATATGGAAAAAAAGCGTTTGTTCATGCCAATAAATACCACTTCTTTGGCGCATTATTTCGGTGGAGCGTGCATCCTGCCATCATGTTATTATACCAATAAGCCGGAGGACATTCAAGATAGGTTTAACGGGTTATTGCTTCTTACCACTCACTTGGGCACTAAGCAAACCAATTGCTGTTTGGAAATCGTTCTTGATGATGAAGAACAAGCTGACCTTATCGATATCAAAAATGGGTTTTATTTATATGAAAAACCTCTTCCAATATCTCGAATAAAGCAGATTTTGTTTGCGAACGAAGAGCAAAAAGACACCACCATTACAAATATCCGTCTTAGGACTGCATTCATCCCAGAAAACATTATCGGCATCGTTACTTTTGATTCTGTAGATGTTTCTAATGTAGTATATCCTCATGATATTGCTATAAACGACTTGTCTACGAAGCAAAAGACTTTTGACAAAATTTTGGGTGGACTTGCTGTCATGAAAGTTGCGCATCCCGAGGATATGAATTATTCAGAGAATTACTTCTCAACTCTTTCTTATTTTAACAAATTGATTCTCAATGATCTGAATAATGCCCACATAAAGATAAACGACAAACTCCAGCCAATTCTTGTTGACAACAAGTCAAATAAGCTCCATATGTATCTGTATGAACCTATTACTGACTCATTGTTAGAAAAAGTGGCAAGAGAAGAGGGACAGAACATTCAAAAACACCTAAAACTGATCAATTTGGAAGCCCTCGATAAGTACACTTATATCCTTGCTGTGCTATACACATATGGGATTAACAACGAATCAAGAAAGCAGGTTGATAATTTGTTTCTCTCCAGATTTTTTAGAGTAATCAAACCAGGTAAGGAAGAAGGCATAGCACTTAGTTATGGTATCAACAGAGGCTATGCTGCATTCCCTAATTCTTATAAGAATAATAGTACCAAGGTAGATGTAAAATATAAATTGGACTCATTGCTCGATTACTATACCATAGAAAGCGTCTATCAATATGTATATAACGGCAAAATATCGGGAGAATTTCCAATATTAAACTGGGTAAAACGTAAAAATCCGAAAACACCAATATGTGATACTGACTACCTTGTAATGGACGAATATGTAATCGGGAAGAAGAAGCCACGTGTTACTACTATTGAATATCGCCAAAATCTCATTTCGCGTTTTTTTCAGGATGCGGCTTCTGGGTATTTTGAGAATTTTATAGCTGTCATTAGGGATACCGTATACAATGACACAAAAAAAGAAATGGAAGAAGATCAAAAAGAGACTCTCAATCATTACAAAGAGCAATTAAAACAATATACAGAGGAAGTCGCAAAAAAGCAAGAAGAGATTGATTCTTTAAGACAGCAACTTAAAGCTACAAAACAAGATGATACTATTGGTGCTAAATATAACGAATTTGCTAAATATGACACACAACAATCAAAGCTTGAAGAACCCAAAGAGGATTCTATAAACCAAAACATTTCAAAAAAACAGAAGATTGAGCTTATAAAGGAGGCATTTAAATTGAGAGATTTAAAGAAAGAAGATCTTATACGCCGTGGACAAGAGTTAAATATCACATTTAGCAAAAAAGAAAAGATTGATGATATGGTAATCAAGATTATGACCGGCCATATTGACGACCCTAAGATTTATTAACCGATGTCTCTTTTTAATCAGATTTTTGATATAGCTGATACAAAGGATAATCTTGATAAATACCTGAAGTATCATATGGCGAATATAAATGATTTTTATAATTCGCCATACGAAAACATAAAGCATGAGATTGATTCAGTAGAACATTTTATTTTAAGGAAACGACAAGTACTACGCTCACTGTCCTTTGATGAAACATATGCACGATCGTTTCTTCTCATTCTTTTGGACTTATGCACGAGATTTAATCTTTTAGCAGCAACGTCGACTGTACATCAGATAATGACGCAGCATAACATTCAATGTAACAAAAGAATGTCTGCTGCATTAGCCTATATAGACCCTAAACCCTCTTCCAATGATGAGTATATCAACCGTTTCACAAACATCTGTGAACTTTTGGAATCTGCCATTCAAGAGGAGGAAGATTCTTCTACAAATTCGATAGCAACGTTCTTAAATTATTTAGGAACAGTAGTTCAAGATACAAACGAAATCTATATTAGACAACTTAAGGAACGGATTCAATCAGTTAGTTCCTCTGAAACATATCAGTTCATCAGCCATCCGGCTATAATCGCGGCTATTCAAATTGATACATCAAATCAAGAACAGGCATCTGCTCAGATACAAGCTGTTGTAGATCAGCTTTTTGGCAATGTACACTCAAAGTCCAAACCGCATTATAAGGATGTGCCAGAAATTGAAGATAACACTGACTATGCAGAGGAGGTTAGACGTATTGGACCGAACTATAAACTCATCAGAAAAGTTTCTGTAGATAGAAGTAATGGAATGGCCAAAACTAATAGAGGTGTAGCAATATTAGAAAATGAGGCTGAGCTTTACGAATATATGAAACGTTTCGGCAATATGCATAAAGCTAAACTTAATTCCGCTTTACAACTACCATTTCCTCAAAAGTGGAACCAACCAATCAATCTTTATGACTGGGGATGTGGCCAAGGTATTGCATCGATGGTTTTTCTTGAGAAATACCAAACTGCGAATATAAATCGAGTAACGTTAATTGAACCTTCTAAAATTGCAATCTCGCGCGCTGCGCTTCACGTCTCACTCTATCGTCCCGAAATTCAAATAAGAACAATCTGTAAAAAATTAGATGATTTGAAAGTTACCGATTTCAATTCATCAGGAGCTAATATTCACATCCACATGTTCTCCAATATTCTTGATATTGATGATTATAGCCCATTACATCTATTCAAACTGATAGATAAGGCTTTTCCTGGAGTGAATTATTTTGTATGTACGAGTCCATACATCGACGACATTAAAGCAGAACGGTTGAATTCATTTATGCGGTATTTTCAAAACAATTACGATTCGTTTGAGGAAATATCACAAGCGACAAATCAGAAGATTTCCGGTGCAACATTCTGGTGCTGCAACAATATGTACAATGGAAATCCATGTAATACACATAAAACTAATGCTTCTTTCTGTATAAATAGGTGGTCAAGAATTACGCGAGTGTTCCGCATTGAAGAATAATAGCCTCTCTTATTTTAAGTATAATTACTGTATGGTATTAGAAGTTTTATTTTTCCCATCATTCTTTCTACCGACTCAAACATTCTCAGGCTCCACGGTTTATTTGCACAAATTTCATCGACTATAAAATAACACACTGATAATTAACGATTAAAACTAACGATATTGGGGAATAATAATTATAACTCCTCATTATATTATTCACTACTGACAATATTTATAATTTAATAGACTCTAAATGCCCGCGGAGGATAGCCGGTAAATCTTTTAAAATATTTTCCGAAGTCGGATAGTGTAGAGAAATTGAACATGTCTGATATTTCACATATTGGAGATGTTGAAACTTACACAAATTTGGAGACATATTCGTAATCTGACAGACTTGTCATTGTAAACCGACTTCGATACATACTATTTTCATATCTTTTGGCACCGAAGATAATTTTTTTCGTAAGTTTGCAATATATAAAACCATTCTATCACTATGGAAACTATTGTATGGATTACGCCTTATTACTTTATAGAGACCGATATATATATTATCCCCTTACTGACAACACACTACCGCATAGAGTGGTATATATACGTAACCAATAACGAACAGCTGCCATATAAAGAGGATATAGAAAAGCTTTCGTCTCATAACAACCTCACTATACATGTAGAGCGTATTCATGGCCGACAACGTAGCCTCAGCGTGTTGCGCGAGCTGAGCCGGATGCTTCGAGAGGTAAAACGGCTATCGCCCAGGCTTGTATATACGTGTATGTCGGGATTTCCATATCTGACGCCTCTTGTCAGGCACTTCTTAGGTACACGCAACACTGTTATAGCGGCTCATAATGTAACAACCCCGCAAGGGGCTTCGAGCTATCAGATTGCCCAGCTATATACTTCATACACGTTAAGCACATTCCGGTACTTCCAGACCTTCTCCAAAAATCAGTATAATCTGCTGAAAAAACTATACCCCGACAAAGAGACGTTCTATGCGCCATTCATTTTGAAGGATTATGGCAAAAGCCATACTACACCGGGCAAACTGATTACGTTTCTCAGCTTTGGTTATATACGTGATTATAAACGTATTGATGTATTGATAAACGCGGCTGAGAAGGTATATACAGAGACACAAATACCTTTCAAGGTATGTATTGCCGGCAAATGTAACGACTGGGAGAAGTACCAACAACTCATCAAACACCCTGAACTCTTCGACCTGCAAATACGAAGTATTCCTAACGAAGAGGTGGCCGACCTCTTCGGCCGTTGTCACTACTTTGTCACGCCTTATCAAGACATTGCGCAAAGCGGCTCGCTTATCGTAGGCATCAACTACGAAAAGCCAGTAATAGCCTCTGACCTTGAAGCTTTTAAGGAATATATACAAGATAATAAAACGGGATTTCTAATGCAGCCAGCCTCGGTCGACGACTTAGCACGCATCATGAAGAACATACTGTTGCATCACAACTCTTTATACCCTACCTTGTGCAACAACGTAAGGGAGATGAAAGAGACAGAGTTTGCTCCCGAAACAATAGCTCAACGATACATCGCATTTTTCAACCACGTCATGCAATGAAAAGTGTACATCTCGCTACCGACCAGACATGCACGGGTTGCATGGCATGCACCGATTGCTGCCCTACTCAGTCCCTAACTCCCATAGTAAAAGCCGATGGACATCGCTATGTAGCGTACAATAGTGACAGCTGCATTTTATGTCATAAATGCGAAAAAGTGTGTCCCGTCGTCAATGGGAAACCTTACGGCAATCTGTCATTAACAGCCTCTACTCCCTATGTCGCCTTCTCACGCGATAGTCGACTTAGAGAAAAAGCCGGCTCGGGAGGCATATTTGCTGCCATAGCTGCTTATATACTATCAAAAGGCGGTGTTGTGTGTGGTGCCGAATTGCAAACCGACCACGTAAGGCATATCATTATAGAGAGACCCGAAGAAATAGTCCGCCTACAAGGCTCGAAATACATGCAGAGCGACACAACCGGCATCTATCAACAGATAAAAGATTATTTAGATAATGGCCGCATTGTCTTATTTTCGGGCGTGGGCTGCCAGGTCGCAGCTTTGCTTTCTTTTTTGGGGAAACATAAGTATATCGACCATCTATACACCATCGACCTTATTTGCGGAGGTGTCCCCTCATCGCTTTTAGTCAAGAAATTTCTCTCCGATTCTCCCTTACATCCACATGGTATAAACCGGTTTAGAGAGGGCGAAAAATATATCTTCTCTTATCTCGATACCAATAACAAAGTTATAACTCTCCCACCACAAGAGAGAGCCTTACCACTATATGGATATACCTCGGGATTAACCAATCGCTACTGCTGCAACAACTGCCTGTTTACCGGCAGCCACCGATTATCATCGGCTACCATAGGTGACTTTTGGAACGACCCTGTAAAGAAACCTCATCGCTCAGTAATAATATGTCACAATGTACAAGGACTGGAACTTCTCGAAAATGCCGACATAGAAAAAGAACCCATCTCTTGGGCTCAGTTTCTTCCCTTCAATAGTCGTCTCGTCTATGGAAAAGCTCCTTACAGCCACCGTGTAGAACGAAAATACCTTGCCCAGATTTTCGACCAATGCTCATATAAAACCTTAGAAAAAATCTATGCTACCCGCATAAAACCATACGACATTGCCTGGATGTGTTATAAAATAGAACGACATCTATTTCAGAAATGGGCATTACGTTCTGCCAAAAGATTTGCACGGAAGCTTTTAAGCAAAGGTTACAGACAGGACTAACCACAAAACAGCCTCTACACAAACTGCTCGCAACATATTAAATAGCCACACAAATGTCGCTATAGAACAAATAGCAGAAATTCAAAGACTAAAAGCAGCACGATTTTAAGCTTCGACTAAAAACATTTAAGCTTTCAGCGTTGTTTTGTTCGTAGCAATGCAAAGGTATGTCATATACTGCCGTTGCATTGCTAACGAATGTTTATTTTTTACCAAACAATGCGTGATATGAAAAAAGCTATTCCGTTTTTCTTTGTGGCTCTCGCCTTGACGGCGTGTGAGAAAGAGCCCAATCTCAACCAATTGTCAAGCGATCTGATAGTATACACCGACTATGACAAGACGTGCGACTTTGGCAATTATGCTACGTTTGCCATACCCGACAGTATTCTTGTGCTCTCTGATCGCGGCAAACCAACCTATTATGCAGCCGACGACCCCCGTACTATCGCCATCATAGGTGCATTCACCAGTGAGATGGAACAACGAGGATATACACAAATCGACAACACACAAAGTGCCGACCTTGGCGTGCAAGTCAGCTATGTAAAAAACACCAACACCATTGTGACGTATGCCACAACCAATCCATACTGGTGGTACGGTTATGGCTATTACTGGCCTTGCAGCTATTGGGATCCCTACTACTGGGGATGGGGCCCATACTATGGCTATCCTATCACCTATAGCTATACAGTAGGCTCGCTCATTGCCGAAATAGTAGCCATCAAAGATGCTAATGCCACAACCAAAAAAATTCCTGTTGTATGGACAGCATACATGGCAGGAGTTATGTCGAGCAATCAGTTAGACCTCACACGCACCCTCTCGGGTATATATCAGGCCTTTGAACAATCGCCCTACATCAACGCACAATAACAAAATAGGGCTTAGTTTTCATTTATCACCCCTTAAAATATTATTGCAATGAAAAAACTCTCAGTCATAACATGCGCGATAACATTATGTATCGCGGCCTTTTCGCCCCTACGGAGCGACGCCCAATTGATGAAACCAATGTACTTTAATGTCGACTGGCAATTCAACGCTCCCGTCAGCAACAATTATGCCGACGTAGCAAGCGGTTGGGGTATGAGCTTCGAGACAGGCTACTACGTCATGCCACGTTTGGCGGTGGGACTTTATTTCTCATACCACACCAACCATAAATATGTAGGCGAACAAGTACTTCAACTCAGTAATACATCGAGCCTGTATACCGACCAACAACACTCTATTTTCCAAATGCCTTTTGGCGCATTGGTAAAGTACCGCATGGGAAATGGTAAACACTGGGAACCGTATGTATCTATGAAAGTGGGTGCCATGTATGCGCAAATGAATTCGTACACGCAAGTAGTTAAATTCTACAACAACAGTTGGGGATTCAATATGCAACCCGAAGCAGGATTGACATTCTACCCCATGCCACACAAGCGTTGCGGCATACATCTTGCCATCTATTACAACTTCTCGAGTAACAAAAATAAAACACTCACTTACGATATAGACTGCTACAACAACATAGGCTTTCACCTCGGTGTAGCATTCTGACGAGCAATTCTTTCCTCTCCCTATACTGTGACATAAAAAGGGAAACAGAAAGAAGAAAGAGATAAACAATATTCAAATCCCAGACATAAACGGACTGTGACATCTTCAGCTTGCCACAGTCCGTTTTTTTGAACAATATTCTACAACCTGTCAGCAAATACATTACTATAAAAATGCACATGCGCAACAAGCATCCCCAACGACAACTTTATACAATAAGTAAGGTAGAAACTATATCTTACCCCAATTATGCAAAAAGCATAGCACTATTTTTACCAAGGGCTATAATCGAAACATACTTTCCCCAAATATGTTTGGTAAAAATATACTATCTATCTTTATTTAGCATTATACTTCAAACGCCTCCTCCTGTGGGAAATATAAAGACAAATCTCTGAAAAAGCAGCTTATACTTTATAAGCATATCTATTATAAGAAAGAATAATATCAACAAATACACAATTAGAACAATATACTATTGTAAAATTAATAAAAAAGAACTACCTTTGTATTTATTAAGAACAAGAAATCAATATATCACACATTAACAATACTTATTATGAAAAAGTTATTTATTCTTTTAGCGTTAACAGTGGCAGGCTGTATAACATCAGCTCTCGGTCAAGACGTCCTCTATCTAAAAAATGGCAGTATTATCAAAGGAGAATTGGTAAAAGCCCTACCAAACGAAAAAAATACAATTTCAGCTATCAGACGGCACTATACTTTCATATGATACTACCGATGCCATAATGATAACAAAAGAAAATGCCAACGAAACTACAGGTAAAAGGGATGTAGTATCATTGACAAACGGTAGTATAATACGAGGATACCTCACTGAATATATCTTCGACAAAAAAGCTGTTATCAAGACATCTGACGGTAGCCTTTTCGTATATAATGCCAATGAAATTGCACAAGTTACCAAAGAACCACAAACACAAGCACCTGTAACTACAACAAAAGAATACAATTACGCCTCTTCTACGGTAACATCATACAATACATCCAATTCTGAGACAAAAGAATACCGCTTCACACCTTCTCGCTCATCACGACAAGACAATGATGGAGCCGAAATGAATCGTAGGGAAGCTAAAAGAGGTTATCGAGGATTTGTCGCTTTCTCTCCCGGATATTATATTAGCGGTATCGATGCATACGAGATTTCTACTACACATGGCTTTCAAATCAATCACAATTTCTTCGTAGGTGGTGGTTTAGGAATAGATATTATAGGATTGGCTGACATGGTTGCCGTTCCCATTTATGCTGCATTCAACGGAAATGCAGGCTCTCATGTAGCTCAATTTACTTACGGTTCTCGCATAGGTCTCAGCATTATAGACAGCTATGTTCCTTTTATGTGGAATGTAAACGTAGGTCTTCGATTAGGATTTACCCCTACTTTTGGACTTTCTATCACACCCGATTTCAGTCTGTTGGCAAGCAGCGACTTTTTCGACGCTCGCATAGGTCTACGCATAGGTATAGACTTCTAATACATACTAATCAATAACATTGGCAGCCCTAAAAAGAGACATTTTAGGGCTGCCTCTTTGTTTCCAGACAACTGATACAATATCCACGCCACGCAAGCTGTAGAAAGAATATAATAACAAAATCATCCTATTCAGATATCGACGTGTCTCGTGTGATATACAATCAAAAGGTGTATTCCAAGTAGGCGTAATTAGGCTAAATATACTATCTTTGTCCGCTACCGTGCATCGAACATTGCACCGGTAGATACCACATTTATGAAAAGAGTTATCATTCCTGCCCTTTTGCTCCTTGCGACAGTCATCAAGGCCGTGCCGCAAAAGGGTGTCGACTACCGCGCCGAGGTATCGGCACACGGTTCTTCGGGAATTTTCGCCCCATACTATATGACGGCCAACCGCTATGGCGTAGTTGCCAACGGATCTGGTGCATACGCCCGTGCAGGAGCTTTTATTCGGATGGATTCTACCCGTCGGTTCTCCTACGCCGCCGGCATAGATCTCATAGGGAATTATGAAACAGCGTCGCCGGTACGACAATTCCAAAACGGGCAATGGACTACACGATATGTCCATCCCGACTATTTTGTTATACAACAACTTTATGCCGATGTAAAATATCGTGCCGTATTTCTCTCGGTGGGCATCAAAGAACGCGACAACGAAAGTCCTATAACAGACCGCCAATACAGTTCAGGAGGACTTGTTCTCTCTGGCAACAGCCGTCCTATTCCCCAGATAGAGGCCGGCTTCCATCGTTTTGTCGATATTCCGTTTACCAAAGGATGGCTGCAAATAAAGGGCAATATAGCCTACGGAAAGTTTCTCGACAGCAATTACCTGCGTAACCACTACTATTATTACAGTTCATTCCTCACCACGGGAGTATACTATCATTATAAATCGGTATTTTTCAGGACCAACCCTCATCAACCCTTTGTATTCACCATAGGCATAGAGGACGGCGTACAATTCGGCGGAACGAAAACTACATACCGTGACGGGAAAATTGCGAGTATAGAGCATTCGCCAGCCAACTTCAAAGCTTTTTTACAAGCATTCCTTCCGGGAGCAGGTGATGAGTCGACCTCTATGGGCGACCAATTATACGTTTATGGCAACCATGTAGGTTCGATAGACATGGCACTACAATACAATTTTCACGACCACTCACGTCTGAAACTCTATACGCAATGGCTTTATGAAGACGGGTCGGGTATGGGTAAACTTAACGGATCGGATGGTCTGTGGGGATTGTCATACCATAAGGGAGGTAAGCACATCATTACCGATGCCGTTATAGAATACCTCGACCTTATGAACCAGAGTGGCGCCATACCATGGGAACCCAATGATCGCCCGGGTACTCCTGTTACTTCACGTGTATCGGGAGGCGACGACTACTACAACAACTTCTTTTTCAACGGATGGCAGCACTACGGATTTGGCTTGGGAACCCCCATGTCGCCCTCTATCATGTATAACACCAATGGCTATCTACGCTTCTTATACACAAGGGTGCGTGGCTTACATCTTGCCATAGGAGGCTTCTTCGACGACGAATGGCAATACCGGCTGATGGCTTCATATCGCACCTCATTGGGAACACCTTTCATTCCCGCACGCTCGACCTACCACCAGGGTGCCATGCTGATAGAGTGTAGTTATACGCCTAAAAAGCTAAAGAATTGGAGTTTTTGTGGAGCCATAGCCGTAGATGCCGGCAATATGACAGGCGATAACGTAGGTGTAAGCATTAGCATCGTGAAAAGCGGCTCACTCTTCCGATTCAAGAAAAACAACACCTCTAATAAATAGAACGCACATGAAAAAAACGACTGTTTTTGCCATCTTAATTATCCTGCTTTCATTATTAACAGCCTGCACACAAAACGAAGGCTACATAGGCGATCTATTCGGCATATGGAGGTTGGAAGAAATCACGAACGACACTACCATAGATAGGTGTGATACTATATTCATGGCCTTCCAGGCCGACGTATTCCAAATACGACGAGTCAACTATATATCTTACGATTACACACTATTTACCGGCCTTTACACCCGTACTGACGACCTCATGCAATGCAACTTTCTGAACCACAACGGTACAGATGCCATCACCGAAGAAGAACAGCAACTGATGCTGCAAGACCTGGCATGGCTACACATCGATAATATATCACCGGTATTTGTCGTGGAGGAACTCAACAAACACAACATGCGCCTCGCCTATAATGGCTACCACTATTATTTTGTAAAATTATAAGCAAGAACGTACATCGGTGCTTTGCCATTGCTACAAATAACGCACCTTGTGTCGCATCTCTTCATGGGAACGTATAGGGTAAATGCGCTTCAAACCACATTTGCCCGATCTTTTCCAACGGCGAGGCATCTTGTCAAGCAATATAGTAGAATGGTCATCAGACATATACGCCTTTGTAGTTATTACCGGAAGATCCCAATAAAACCAATGATTCCATACCGATATATCGTATAACAACACATGACGTACTTCTGACAAAATATCTTGTTCGAGATAACCTACTATCAATCCCGACGGATATGTGTACAAGTCGGCTACATTAATATCGAACCATAACATGATACGATGTGTGTAACGCGCCTCATAATTGAAGTTATTGATGCGCTCTATAGCCAAGTAACAGTACATGCTGCTCCCCATCAGAAGCCATATACCCTCCCAATCGTCGATAGCGGCCGAGTCGAGATAATGTACAAACTCGTTTCTGTCAAACTGATTTTGAGGTTCATCTGTAGGTAATGAATGCTTCGTCGATGACACAGAAAAAGGATGCACCATGTGACATGCCGCAATCAAAGGAAGCAATACTAACAAGCCTCCCCATAAGCTCCATTTTCTGACGCGAAACGTCGTCATATCTTATACGAGAAACCCAAGCTCAACAAGTTCTTTATCTGGAAATAGCCCAAACGGGGGTCAGGAGCAACGCTGTCGTCGTATCTAACATCTACGTAAACACGAGCCGAAAAATAGGTCGAAAAGGCAAAATCGAAGGTATTGGTCCATTCCACCAACGACGTATTATAGTTGGTAAATGCAAAAAGGTGACTGCTCCACTGTATGTTATACCGCAAGTTCCACGTAATAGTATAGTCGAGCGACGAACCTATTTCGTTCTTGGCCCACCCGGTCTCTATACCAAACCGTGTAGGGTCCATGTGATGAAGAGCCAAAAACTTCAAGTTATACGACAGAGGCGAAAGTGTAAGCGTATGCGACAGCTTCACCGGTTTCTCGTAGCTATGTTGATAAGACAAACCAAGACCCACGTTCAATTCACTCGGAGAGAGGAACTCGGCCTGTATATCGTTAGAGTTGGATGCATAGTTGGTAAGAACCTGCGTCTTGAATTGTAATGACGCCGAGTAGTACCAGTTGCTGAATGCCTTATAACCGAACTTTGAGTTAAGCTGAAGCACATCCTCTCCCACTCGCACCTTATGCACGGTATCTTCCTCAGAAGTAGTAAGGTTGACCTTCCATTGCAAAGCATTTTCAAACAGCACCTTACCCGAAGGGTCATTGTATTTGAGCGAGAGCAACTGGTCACTCAACAGGCTCAAGCTACTTTGTCCACCCTGATACCAGTTGTCCGATATATATACCATAGAGAACTGTATGGCACTGTTGAAGTTAAACAACCAGCGTTTTATCTTCACAGGCTTAGCCTGTAACTCGGTAACAGGAGTTATGGGACGCTCCACGATAGTTATGGTTTGCTTCGTGGGGTCATTTACAATCATATATTGTTTAGGTATCTCGGGCAGATTGTCGAGATTATATTTCACTAAATAAGGGCAATTCACTATGACATAATTGCGCGCTGCTTCTACACGACCTGCTTCGCGTGTTGCCAGCGACAGCCACTTGTCATTCCTGGGCAACAAGGTATCAACGTCATACGTAAGCCTATGGTTATTCCATTGTTCTACCTCCAGTTTCTCATAAGGAGTCACCTCCTGCTTTTCAAAAACCAAAGGCAAGAACAACGGATTGACAGTGTACTCCGGCATCGTATCGCTCAATAACTCCGAGATATTTAAGATAAAATCGGCGGTAGGAGCTACTGTATCGGTAGAAGAAAGAGTTACTGCCGTATCATTTGGCTCGGTATACGACTTAGCCACATTACCTACTGCTGCCGTTGCAGGCAAAGCCAATAGCAAAAGTCCTGCAAGGAATAAAATGTTTTGTTTCATCATCAACAAAATTATTCTTTAGCGCAAAGATAGTGCAAGCCCGAGCAAAAAACAAAGTTTACTTCTGCTTTTTACCGAATAGAACCTATCTGCAAGATAAAATACACTTTCGCATCTCTTTTCTCACTTCATCTACCCCAACCTGTAACACTTTTGCATCCGACATAGCAGTATCGGGCATATCGCTGCAAAATAGAAATTTACAGTTACACTATACATACCACACATATCTGCAAAATAGTAAATACCTTTATAATTTATTGTATGCTGCAGGCAAGCCATTATCGATTATTTTTAGTATTTTTGCCGCCGAATTTTCATACATAACATAACGGTATAAATTTTTTTATCGTGGAAACCAAATACATTTTTGTTACCGGAGGAGTCGTGTCTTCCTTGGGAAAAGGTATTATTTCAGCGTCACTGGCGCGGCTTTTGCTATCGAGAGGATACAAGGTAACCATACAAAAGTATGACCCCTACATCAATATCGACCCAGGAACTCTCAATCCCTATGAACATGGCGAATGCTACGTCACTGTAGACGGGCACGAAGCAGACCTCGACTTGGGGCACTACGAGCGTTTCACCAATACCGAGACAACGCGCGCCAACAACATTACAACAGGCCGCATATATCAGAATGTCATCGACAAGGAACGTCGCGGCGACTACTTGGGCAAAACAGTGCAAATTATCCCTCACATCACCGATGAGATAAAACGCAACATGCTCTTGCTGGGCAACAAAAACGAATACGATTTTGTCATCACCGAGATTGGTGGTACTGTAGGCGATATTGAGTCGCTCCCCTTCCTCGAGAGCGTACGGCAATTGCGCTGGGAATTGGGTAAACGTTGCGTATGCATACATCTCACTTATGTGCCCTTTATTGCCGCCGCAAAGGAATTGAAGACAAAACCCACACAACACTCTGTAAAAAAACTGCAAGAAGTAGGTATCCAGCCTGATATTCTTGTATTGCGTACCGAGCATGAAATATCGCCATCGATGTGTCGCAAGGTTGCCCTTTTCTGCAACGTAGACCCAACAGCCGTAATACAATCGATAGACGTACCTTCAATATATGAAGTGCCCTTGACAATGCACAAACAACGTCTCGACCAAATTGTACTTGAAAAAGTAGGTTTACCATCGGACGGCGAGCCCGACCTGACTCAATGGAACAATTTCTTACATCGCATGAAAAATGCCACAGAAACAGTACACATAGGGTTGGTAGGAAAATATGTAGAGTTACCCGATGCATACAAATCGATAAACGAATCGCTGCTGCAAGCTGCTACCTATAACGACCGCAGGCTCGACCTGCATTATATCCATTCAGAAAAGCTCAACGACAGCAATGTAGCCGAGATGCTAAAAGACCTCGACGGTATCGTTGTAGCTCCTGGCTTCGGGCAACGTGGCATAGAAGGCAAGTTCGTAGCACTAAAATATGCCCGTGAGCACGACATACCCACCTTTGGTATCTGCTTGGGTATGCAATGTATGGTTATAGAGTTTGCCCGCAACGTATTGGGCTACGAAGACGCCAACTCTACCGAGATGGACGTAAAAGCCAAATATAATGTAATAGACCTCATGGAGAGCCAGAAGAGCATCTCCAACATGGGTGGAACCATGCGTCTGGGTGCTTACGATTGCATCTTGAAGGAAGGCTCTACTCCTGCCAAAGCATACGGAAAGACCCATATACGCGAGCGCCATCGTCACCGCTTCGAGTTCAACAGCGACTACCGCGAAGCCTTTGAGAAAGCCGGCATGATATGCGTAGGAGAGAACCCCGACACACACTTGGTAGAAGTAATAGAGATACCCTCTCTCCGTTGGTACGTAGGTACACAATATCACCCCGAATACAATAGTACCGTATTGCGACCCAACCCGCTGTTTGTCGACTTTATCCGTGCTGCCATAAACAAATAAAAACAGATAACACAACACCACTAATATGGATAAAAACACCATCATCGGATTTGTATTGATGATAGTCGTGGTACTGGCTTTCTCATGGTTTACACAACCCTCTAAAGAAGAGATAGCCGCCCAACGCCAATATAATGACTCCATTGCGGCAGTTGAAGCCCAACAAGCCCTTGAAGCCCAACTGTGGCAACAACAATCAGACTCTATTGCCAAGGCTGCCATGACTCCCATTGCCGGCGACAGCTTGCAGACCGACTCGATAGAGCAAGCCCGCTTGTTCGCGGAATTCGGTCCATTTGCCCCTGCAGCCAAAGGCGAAGAAGAAATCATAAAGATAGAGAACGACGTGCTGGCTCTTGAGATTTCTACTCACGGCGGATATTTACGCCGCGCGATGCTCAAAGATTATACCAACTACGACTCAACCAACGTAGTGCTTTTCGAGGGAACAGACAACAGCTACGGTTTTCTTTTCAAGACCGGAGCTCGCGTCATAGACTCTCGCACTCTCTATTATACGCCCACCATTTCGGAGGCCAACAACTCGGTAGACCTGAGTCTTGCCCTTGCCGATGGTGCTACATGGAACGTTCGCTACACTCTTCCTGAAGGAAGCTATCGCCTGAAAATGGAGGTTGTACAAAGCGGCATGGAAAAACTCATTCCTGCCAATGCAGTCACTCTCGACATGTATTGGGACATGAAGATGCGCCGTCAGGAAAAAGGTCGCATGTTTGAGGAACGCAACAGCGCGCTCTATTACAAATATACTGGCGACGATGTAGAAAACCTGAGTACAACAAGTAATGACGACAAGCGTGCCACTACCAATCTGAAATGGATTGGCTACAAAGACCAATTCTTCTCGACCGTATTTATAGCCGACAACAACTTCAACGAAGCATCGTTCACCTCCGAAGTTTTGAAAGACGACCCCATCTATCTCAAAGAGATGCATACCGAAACGGTTATAGACTACGACCCCGCCAGTACGACAGTAGGCAGTTTCTCCATTTTCCTGGGGCCGAACGACTACAAGCTGTTCCGCTCTTACGACAAAGGTGCTGACAAAGCCGACAAGCTCGACCTGGCCAGTATGATACCACTGGGATGGCCGCTGTTCCGCTGGATTAACACATTGATAATCATCAATGTATTTGACCTCCTTGGCCAAGTAACCAGCAACTACGGACTGATTATCTTGCTACTTACCATCTTCATCAAGCTGATACTCTTCCCGTTTACCTTCAAGTCGTACCAGTCGCAAGCGAAGATGCGTGTGTTGCAACCGCAACTGAAAGCTATCAACGAGAAATACCCCGACCCTGCCGATGCCATGAAGAAACAAAATGCTACCATGGAGCTATACAGCAAAGCAGGAGTCAACCCTATGGGTGGTTGCTTGCCTCTGTTATTGCAAATGCCTATATTGGTAGCCATGTTCTCGTTCTTCCCCTCTTCGATAGAGCTACGCGGCGAGTCATTCCTATGGGCAAAAGACCTATCGTCATACGATGCTATTGTAGAATGGGACACTTACATTCCTCTTGTAACGCCCTACTTTGGTAACCACATCAGTCTATTCTGCTTGCTGATGACCATCACCAATATTATATATACCAAGGTGACCATGTCGCAAACAGGACAAGAGTCGATGCCCGGCATGAAATTTACGATGTACCTTATGCCTGTCATGTTTATGATATTCTTCAACAACTATGCGGCAGGACTTAGCTACTACTACTTCTTGTCATTGTTGATAACCATCATACAAACCTATCTGTTCCGCAAACTGATTGACGAGAAGAAAGTTTTGGCACAACTGGAAGCCAATGCCAAAAAACCTCGGAAAAAGAGCGGTTTCATGGCACGCCTCGAAGAGGCTCAACGCAAACAAGAAGCTGCTCTGCGCGAACAACGCCGCCAAAATGCCAAGCGTCGCAAATAAATAGATACCCTATATAAAACACATGCAACCGCCGCCGTGCCTGTAAAGCACGGCGGCGGTTGCGTATGTTAGACGAAATAATACACACAATAAGGCAAAAACTACTACAATGCAACACGGCATAAT
Source organism: uncultured Porphyromonadaceae bacterium (assembly GCA_900538705.1). GTDB lineage: Bacteria > Bacteroidota > Bacteroidia > Bacteroidales > Barnesiellaceae_A > Barnesiella_A. The sequence goes on along the minus strand of UPZG01000001.1, from coordinate 468,247 downwards.
AGTTACCTTTGTAAAGGTAGAAAAGGTGGCTAAACGGACTCGACTATAGTGAGATTCATTGCCTCCTCCTAAAAAAGAAATACAAACCAATACATACCAAAAACACCTCAATATGAAATTAAAAACCACATTACTGAGCGTGCTTATAGCCTGCACCATGACAACAGTAGCACAAACTGTCGACAATGCTATCTACGAAGGAGTTCCCTTTAATATGCCTCGCGTGGCACGCCCCTCATTCCCCGATTACAAAGTAAATATCCGCGACTTCGGAGCTGTAAGCGATGGCAAGACCATATGTACCGAAGCTATAAACAATGCCATCTCTCATGTTAACGCCCATGGTGGCGGTACTGTAGTTATCCCTGCCGGACTATGGATAAGTGGCCCTATAGGCTTGCAAAGCAACGTAAATCTCTATACCGAACACGGCGCCCTGGTTGTATTCACATCAGACCTTGATGCATACGAAATAGTAGAGACCTCGTTTGAAGGGCTCGATACTCGCCGCTGCCAGTCGCCTCTATACGCACGCAACGCACATAACATAGCCATTACCGGCTACGGCACATTCGACGGATGTGGCGAAGACTGGCGCCCGGTGAAAAAAAGCAAGGTAACCTCTAAACAATGGAAGAACTTACTCAAAAAGAGCAAAGTAACCAACGAAAAGGGTGACATATGGTACCCGTCGGAAGAGTCAAAGAAGGGTGCCGATGCCTGCTACGACTTCAACGTTCCCGATAATATTACGACCGACGAGGGATGGGAAAGTATAAAACGTTGGCTACGCCCCACCTTGTTGAGCTTCCAAAACTGCGACACGGTACTGCTTGAAAATGCAACATTCAAGAACTCGCCTGCCTGGTGTCTCCACCCGCTACAATGCACACACATCACCATAGATGGCGTAAAGGTAAACAACCCATGGTATGCACAAAACGGCGATGCCCTCGACATGGAATCTTGCCGCAATGCCCTTATCATAAACAGCATTTTCGATGCCGGAGATGATGCCATTTGCATCAAATCGGGTAAAGACGAAGACGGTCGTCGCCGTGGCGTTCCCTGTGAGAATGTAATTGTCCGCAACAATACAGTTCTGCACGGACACGGTGGTTTTGTCGTAGGCAGCGAAATGTCGGGCGGTGCACGCAATATCTACATCGCCGATTGTAGCTTTATAGGTACCGACGTAGGCCTGCGCTTTAAGAGCACACGTGGACGCGGTGGCGTGGTAGAGAATATCTATATCGAAAACATAGTCATGATAAATATACCTGAAGAGCCACTTCTCTTCGACCTGTTCTACGGCAAGAAAGGCAAAGCCACAGCCGGTGAACTTCCCCCTGTAACCGAAGAGACTCCCATCTTCCGCAATATCCATATCAACAACGTAGTGTGCCGCGGTGCCGGACGCGCCATGTACTTCAATGGCTTGCCCGAGATGAAAATAAGCAATGTCAACATAGAGAACACAACGATACTCGGTGCAAAATCGGGTATTGTCATCAACCGTGCCGATGGTGTAAACATTAAAAATTGCTGCATAGAGCCTCTTAAAGGTAACGTTATACGCCTCTCTGACGCGATCAACATCAATATCGACGGGCTGACAACGACACCTGCTTCGGCCTCGGCTCAGATACAAAGCGGATGCGACAATATCACTATCAAACACTCTGATATAGCAAAAGAAAAAATAACCTTTGCTGAGGGTGTAGCACCCGAAACCGTAACTTTCAAATAAGACATCATGAAACAAACGCTCTATATATTAGCTGCATGCCTGTTACCAATATCGATGCATGCTGCTACTCACGAAGTGACAGTAAAAATAACCAATCCGACAGAAATGACTCGCAACGATGTACCGGTAGAACTATCGGTAACCGACCTGCAAGCCCCATTTGATGTACGCTCTGTCACCGTTTATGTAGGCAATCAAGAGATTGCCTCACAAGCCGACGACTTAAATGGCGACGGCCGTGCCGATGAAGTTGCTTTTCTCTTAGACATGGCACCGTCGGCTCAAACCGAAGCCCGTGTCGTACTATGTGATACAATAGTAACAACCCAACGATACAAATCGCGTGTGTATGCCGATATGTTGATTGCCGACAAAAGCAAACGGAAAAAGAAAAAACATGCTCCTATCAACTCCATATCGACTACCAATGGCAAGTTATATAATTACCTGCACCACCACGGGCCTGCCTTTGAAAGCGAATTGGTCGCATACCGACTTTACTTCGACCGCAAACAAACGGTCGACATATACGGCAAATTCAACAAAGGATTTGAAATAAAACCCAGTGGATGGTATCCCAACGACGAACAACTGGCACAAGGATTTGGTGACGATGTACTACGCGTAAGCGGAAGCTGCGGTGTAGGTACCTTGAAGGGATGGAATGGCAAGAAAGCCATACATATCGACCCCGTATTAGAGCGTCGCGCCACGATTTTGGCTTACGGACCCGTACGTACCGTTGTAGAAATGGCAGTAAAGGGCTGGAAATATGGCGATAACTATCTGAACATGACCTGCCGCTACACACTCTACGGCGGCCACCGTGATGCTGAAGTTGAAGTACTGTTCGATGCACCGCTTGGCAACGAAGTCTTCTGTACCGGTGTACAAGACATCAAAGGGTCTCAATCGTATAGCGACCACAAGGGGCTCATTGCTTGCTGGGGTACCGATTGGCCTGTAAATGATACGATCAAATATGCTAAAGAGACGGTAGGACTTGCCACATACGTACCTAGCCAGGTCGTTGTGAGTGAAAAGAAAGACAAGAGTAACTATCTCTACCAGATAAGTGCTCCCGGAGCTACCTCAATACGGTACTATATCAACTTCACGTCTATGAAAGAAACATTCGGATATAAGACTCCCGAAGCTTGGTTTTCTTACGTAGAGAGTTGGCGCAAAGAGTTGGATAATCCGTGCCGCATTACGATAAATCCTAAAAACTAACCTGTAAAGAAAAACATACTCTGCTTTTGTTGACACAAGAAACAGCCCCTCGAAAGTTGTAATACAACTTTCGAGGGGCTGTTGGCATCATAATACAATCGGCTCAGGCATGACACATGCCAAGTATTTTAACTCATCTGCATGATTTTCATATTCCGTAAGATTTCCAAAGCAATATCTTTATTATACTCCTCTACCATAGACGGTAGTTTAAAGAGTAAAATAATAAACCATACACCCAAACCTGCAATCGTTACCCAATATACAACTTGCAAACCCCATTTATGAAGATAACCATACGGCATGCCAAAACATACCAATAAGAAAAAGTAAGCCCAACCCAAAGATTTCTTTTTACGATTAAATTCCTCCACGAAATTTGCCTGACTGGTTTCATCCAGTTTACTTAACTCTGTCTTTACCATCATAGGTAACATCTGAGCAATAGAAGGCTCAATCATCAAATTTTTTTCCATAGAATGTCTTTTGCTCTCTTCCGGCTTCTTGAAGAGAAATAATAATACAAAGCGTGAAGCCGAAACACCACTTCTCAATTTGGAGGTCGTAGGAAACCTTGGATACAGATGCAGTGATAACAACCCCACGCCATGCGTGAGAACCACTATGCCATCCTTGTATCCAATCTGAAAATTTCCTACGTTTCCAAATTACAAGATATGCATAACGCTTCTTTCATTATAATCTATTTAGTCGCTCTCGACTTTTTACAAAGATATAACATATTTTTGTATCATTATTCCTTCTGTAATAAAATTAAAGCAAATATATACTTTGAGAAAATTTGTACCACTCTTATTTTACAACATACCAGTTCTATTATATTGTAAGCCCCAATGTATGGTTAAAATATTAACCTACTTGTGTAACAGGAGTGAATGATAGCCTTTACCCATGAAATAGGCTGCATACGCCATACTAAGAATAGCTAATGTTGTATGAAATTTGTAATCCGATTCGACGGATTAAGAGGATATTGATCAGACAATACCAACTTTTTCACCATATGAAGCGTTCCTTGCTTGTACTTCTGAAAATGGGCCGATGCAATGTGCTTCTTGTATGCCTCTTGCGAAGAATAGGTTTCAAGAATAGTTATCATACATGGATTCTCTTTTTCGGCAAGAGCATACATAGTCAACACTCCGGGCTCAGTACGCAGAGATATTTCACCTACCTCAATCGCATACTGTTTATACGCTTCGAGATACTGAGGATAAACCTCAATTTTTGAAAGCCGTACAATTCCATCTTCCTGCATTGGCAGTTTAACGCATTGTTCGCCATAATTCTCAAGGCTCAAACTGTCAACGATATTGCTTTTATCTACTGCAAACAACCGTGCAGCATTTCCATACAAAATATCCTGGGCATATTTCATCCAGGCTGTATCGCCATACAAGATACCACGCAGGTGTTGCAAGTCTTCGGCTAAATATTCGGCAGACTGGTATGGATAGTCTGAACCATATAATAAATGCTCTGGCGTAGTGATAGAGAGTAAACATCTCAATACATCGTCGGTAGGATTACCAGCAAGGTCATAATAGAAATTCTTGAGATTATCGCGCCAACTTATTTTCTCCATCACTCCATTTTTCTCCATCGCACGATAAATAACCTGCATACGAGGTATGGCTAACGGCAAAAAAGAGCCACAATGCGGTATGACAAATTTGATATTCGGATACCGTGTTGGAATGTTTCTCACAATCATATTTACCACAGCACGCGTAGTCTCTGCCGGATATTCATACATAGCCAGAGGTGTAACAGCTATTATAGAATCATTGACCGGTACAGGCCTATGCGGATGCAATATAACCACGGCATGTCTTTCATTCAAGACACTCATCAGTGTATCAAGAACCTCATCGCCTACATACTGCCCATAACTATTTGTCGCTAGTTTTATACCATCTGCCCCCAATGTATCAATTGCATAAACAGCCTCCTCAATGGCTGCATCGACATAGGGCAATGGTAACGAAGCGCAGAAAAGGAACTTATCGGGATATGTCGCTTTCAATTGCGCACAAGCATTATTGTAACGACGTACAACACGCCAACTTTCATCAACACCACCCATGAACGGTTGGGGTGCCGGCATAGAGACTACCGATCGTACAATACCAGCTTTTTTCATAAAATCTATATGCGACTCTACATTCCATTGCGGTAACGGATCATTTTCATTCATCTCCTCACCTTGTTCTTTCAAAAAAGCTGCCAACTCGGGAAAAAGATTATGACAATGTACATCTATGGCAGGCTGTGCGATTGTAAAAACGGGGAACGACATAATTAACAGTATCACTAAATATCTCATATTCATCACCATTTATTTTTACATCATATATCTACCCTTACATCAATTGCAAATCGAACATACAACAACGAGGAACAAATATCTGATAAATACAAAGTTACAAGGCGTAAGACAAAATATAATTAACCATATACAGGAAATCTATACCCTTTTTACAGAGCATTGGTATGTAGCTTGTCATCTTTCTGCCATCACCCTGTTTACCTTCATTTCACGAAATACTCGCACCATTCTATGGCCACACATTCCGCATAACAAAAACAAAGATGTGCCCGGGATGATGCCAGACACATCTTTGTAATATAAAACAAGAGTTATGCTACCTTAGCACAACTCCACTTCTACGTCGGTCTCAGTCTCTGTGATGGCTACTTTGCCTTCGCGAGCAAGCCAACCAAGAGCAGCATAGAGTTCTTTCTCTTTCAGTTTCGTAGCCTTTTTCAATGCCTTTACAGTAAGTTTACCCGATTCATTCAAAGCAGTCCAAACAAGTCCTGCCCACGAACCAATTACTTCTACATTCATTTTACAATACTTTTTTGTTAAACATCTAATACCTTATTGCGATGCAAATATACTAATATTTTATTATACAAATATAAAGTATCGTTTTTTTACGCATTTAACACCGCAAATTGTCATCATAGCACACCTCTTATGACAATAACGTTACAAAAACAGGCTATTCTCACACCTTCACCTGCGCAAAACACATCGCATCCCTTCATGAGCCAACACAGTATTTGCAAACACCTGGCGAGCTTCATCGAGCAATACGTTCTCGTCACGATACCGTCCCGAAAAATGTCCCAATATGAGTTGTCCTACCTTCGCCTCACGAGCCAAAGTCGCTGCCTGACGGGCTGTGCTGTGCATGGTCTGCCGAGCATACTGCTCGGCATCATCACCATAGGTTGCATCGTGATATAACACATCAACACCTTCGATATAAGGTATAATACGTTCGCTATACGCCGTGTCGCAACAATACGCATAGCGGGCAGGAGGTGTAGGGGGAGTAGTGAGAGCCTCGTTGGGTATAACCTTTCCATCGGGAGTTACATAATCTGCTCCCTGTTTTATCTCCGCAAGACGTGTCACAGGAATATCATAAAATTTCGCCATGTCTCCCCGTAAATGCCGTTCGCCGGGCTGTTCCTCAAACAGGAATCCGCAGGCCGGAATACGGTGCCGAAGTGGAATAGTCCTTACGGTTAACCCTTTATCGCTGTAAATAGGCTCCGTTGAAGTCATATAACAGGGCTCGAAACGTAACGTAAAAGTCATTTCGCGACAGAAATATTGCAGAAACGGCATAAAGACTTGCTCAAAATCGGGATGTGCATGAATAACCATTTCACCCCCATGCCCGAGAAGGCTCATCGTAGAAAGCAATCCGGGCAAACCAAAACAATGGTCGCCATGCAAATGCGAAATGAATATATGTCCCAAACGAGACATATTCAACTTCATCCTACGCAAATTGAGTTGCACGCCTTCACCACAGTCTATCATGAAAAGCTTGTCTCTTACATTGACAACTTGCGCCGATGGTGAATGACGTTGCGTAGGTGTTGCCGCTCCACAACCTAATATGTTTAACTCAAAACGTGCCATACTCTTGCAAAGGTAAGATTTATATAACCAAAAGCCAACGTTTACAAAAAGAATAGCGCTACAGAAAAACAGGATTAGGGATTAGAGGTCAGACAGTATTCTTACCCTATAACACACTTCCTGCAAATAAATGGCAGGGGTGCGATTGATGTAATATCAGTCGCACCCCGCATCTATCTCGAACCTTTTTATTTTTTCGTTACACGGAACCAGTCTATCTCAGCCCAACCGCCGTCGTTGCTCTTCAACGCCGGCCGGGTACAGAACATTCCTACTTTGGCACCTATCCACTTACCTTCTTTCAGGTTGAATTTTTCACCCATAGGAAGATACTTCTGCCCATCAAGACTGTAACTAAACGTTACATCAACAATCATATCGGCACTACCTTCGCTCTTTTCTATCTTCTTTCCCGTATCTTTGAAACGCGCCCGCAAGTAAACCGTACGCTCGGATAGAGGCACAGACACATTTACCACTTCGGGCTTTCCTTTGTCGGCTCGCTTACATTCGACTTGCGAGAGAGTCAAGCCATTGGCCGTATTTTCCAATATAAGACCAGCATAATCCAATCCCATAACCAGCAAACCGGTACGCTCACCTTTATATTTAGGACAAGGTTTGAAGGTTAGTTTCATAATTACTGTAAAATCTTTAGCCGGAGTCTTCTGCAAAAGCAAGTTAGAGACATCATAAAGATTTTTATAATCTTCGGGCACAGGGAAAGAGTAGAGGCGTAAATGGCCCTCGGCAGCATTACAAAAATGCCAACGATGGTCATAGTTGGCATGCCACTGCCATTGCAATCCCAAACGATTACTATCAAACTCGTCACTCTCGGCCGGTGTCATCACCGGATATGTTTTACCTACATTGGGTTTTGTCCACTGCTTTACAGGCTCACCACAACCATCTCCATCTTTATCATTACCTATGACAGGCCATCCATCTGCCGTCCATGTCATGGGTTCGAGCCAAATGACACGTCCATATGCACCTACATCCTGGAAATGAATAAACCAATCTTCACCAGTCGGTGTATCTACCCAACCTCCTTGGTGTGGCCCATTGATGTCGGTATCTCCTTGAGCCAATACTATACGGCCTTCATAAGGGCCATACGGGTCTTTACTCCGCAATACCAACTGCCAACCTGTAGGCACACCTCCGGCAGGAGCAAAAATATAGTAGTATCCATTGCGTTTGTAAAATTTAGGTCCTTCAACGGTCTCTTGTTCCTCATGTCCGTCAAACACAATGCGACTTTCACTGATAACCGATGAAGCATCGGCACTCAGCTCGCAAACAAACAAGACACTTTTCAGTTCTCCTCTACTACCGGCTATACCATGTACCAGATATACTCTGCCGTCGTCGTCCCATAAGGGTGTCGTATCGATATATCCTTTCCCTGCCTTTACTATATGAGGTGCCGACCACGGACCTTCGGCCTGCTCGGCCGTTATCATCATGATACCTACATCAGGATCCCCCCAGAAGATATAGAATTTTCCATCATGATACCTTATACTGGGCGCCCATACGCCACACCCATGTTGCACGGTACGATACATATCTTCGGGTATGATTCCCCAAGGAAGTGCAGCACTCAATATTTCCCAATTGACCAGATCGCGCGAGTGCAAAATCTGCAAACCGGGAATACAATTGAAACTCGACGACGTCATGTAGTAATCGTCACCTACCCGACACAGGTCGGGATCGGAATAGTCGGCATACAAAATAGGGTTCTGATACTTTCCATTACCAAGGTCTGCCACCCAAACATCCGATACTGCTGCCACAGCAGAAAATGAGAGCATGGCAAAACCCGCAAGAGATAAAACAAATTTCTTCATGGTGTCTTTTTCGTGTATATGTGATATTATAATAGATTGCAAATATACGCATTACCATCGAAATCACAAATACACTCTCATACGACCTGCGCACAACTCACAAACAAGATATAAATTGCAAATACAACAGCATTCCCATAGGTGCTCTTCCTTTGCCCAATAATACATCACTGACATGATTTATCATTTCTCTATTTCCCAAATACAAAAAGGACGCACCTGAGAGGGCACGTCCTTCACAATACAATATTCTATATTACAGGATTATACTCCTATATCAATATGTCATTTTTCGTATTCCACCAGTACGGCATCGGTAGCTATCACCTGTCCGGGTTGTACAAATACGCGCTTAATCACTCCTTCACGCTCGGCTGTAACAGTATTTTCCATCTTCATAGCTTCGTAAACAAGCAACGGAGCGCCTTTCTTCACACTGTCACCAGCTTTCACTGCTACGCTGATAACGCTACCACCCATAGGCACTTTCTGTACGGGACCTGTAATAGGAGCCTCTGCCGGAGCTTTCTCTTCTGCTTTCTCCTCTTTAGGTGCAGCAGCATACTCTTCGGCACGACGATTACGCAAGAAGGTTGCACCTACGGTGGGGAATAATTGCAGCAAGAGGTAGTCATTCTCATCTTTAGCCAACTTCATACCGCCAAATTCCGGCAAAGTAGGATTCTCGGGAGCTTTATAAGAAGAGATGTCATAAGGTTTCTCCTCGGGGCTACCGGTGATTTTCTCACGGAAAGCAGGATCGATAGGAACCGGAGTCTTTCCATATTCACCTTTAATAAGGTTTATGAATTGGTTGGTTACCATCGTATAATCAGGATTACCTTTCTTACGGTCTATAGCTAAGTTGACAGCCTGGCTACCTACGATTTGCGATGTAGGAGTTACCAATGGTACCAAACCTGCGGCCTTGCGTACCTCTGGAATGAGTGCCATGGCATCGTTGAGTACGTCTTCTGCACCGAGACTCTTCAACTGAGCCACCATGTTGCTGTACATACCGCCGGGGACCTCGGCCTCTTTCACAATAATATTGGGCTTCGGGAAATTGAAATAAGCCTCTATGCGATGGCATGCATCGAGCAACTCATCTTCACGATTAGCCTTGGCTGCAGCAATTGCTTTGTCGAAGAGTGCATCTACTTCGGCAGGAATCTTGTCGGTCAACGGGTCGAATGCTATGGGGAAGCTCTTCACAAGATCGTAAGCGCTCAATTCACGACGTATACCTTCGAGACGCTCACGTATCTTGGCAACTGCCGTCATATTGGCTTCAACCTCAATGCCCAGCTTTTGGCAGAATACATAGATGAGCTCGATAGCCGGAGCAGCCGAACCGCCTCCAAAGTACCAAATGTTGGTATCGAGAATATCTACACCGTGAATAACAGCCATCAATGACGATGCCAAACCGTAACCGGGTGTACAGTGTGTATGGAAATCGACAGGTACATTAACAGCAGCTTTCAACTTGGGTATAAGGGTGGCTACACGTGCCGGATTTATCAAACCTGCCATATCCTTCAGAGTGATAATCTTGGCACCCAATGCCTCCATACCTTTGGCTTTCTCTACGAAATACTCGTCGGTAAATATTTTTTTCTCAACAGGGGCTTCCTCTTTTGAACCAAAGAGACGGGCAAAAAAGCCTTTCTTCTCAACTGGTTTCTCAGGATGCTCCGGTTTGGGATCTACCGTATAGCAAACTGCACCATCGGCAATGGCTCCTACCTCGTTGATTTTCTTGATAGAGCTTTTTACATTATTCAAGTCATTGAGAGCATCAAACACGCGCATGATACCCAAGCCTTGCTTTACAGCCTCTTTGTAAAAACCATCTATTACACTATCGGGATATGGGGCATAGCCAAAAAGATTACGCCCACGTGACAATGCCGTGAGATAAGAACGGCCCTGTATCACAGCGCTGATAGAGCTCAAACGTGTCCAAGGACTCTCATCAAGATAACGCATCACAGAATCGGGTACAGCACCACCCCATACTTCCATAGCGTAAAATCCGGCATCTTTATAAAAATCTATAACTTGTGCTACTTGTTCTCCAGTCATACGGGTTGCAAAAAGCGACTGTTGACCGTCACGCAATGTAAGATCACGAATTTTTAATTTTCTCGCCATAATAACTCCTTTTTAAGTGTTGAAATCATAGTATTACTTACAATTTTTAAGGTCTATCTATCCGTCTTTTTAAGATGCTTTCTCAGATATGTAATTGTAAGTCAGTATGGGACAAATATAAGGATAATTATTTCTCCCGCAAACAATTTCGGAAAAATTTCTGTAATTATTTTTTATATTATATAAATACCTGAAAATCAATTTTATATAAAATATTTTCTTTTCATAACTATCTATTTTGCAAATAGCATATTACAAATTGGCATTTAATATTACCTTACTACTATACTTATAAAAGAAGAGCGCCGCATTTGTAAACAATGCAACGCTCCTTATAATATGTCCTAGCCCGTTTTTTCAGGCTTTGTTTATCACTTCAACAATTCTAAAGCCCGGCGCACACGATTCATGGCCTCAACAAGCTTGTCGTCGCTCGTAGCATACGAAAAACGAAGGCACAATGGCGATCCAAATGCGTCACCGGCAACCGATGCTACATATGCTACTTCAAGCAAATACATAGCCAAGTCGCTCGACGTCTCTATTTTGTACTTATCGTAACTTTTACCAAAATAGCTACTTACGTCGGGGAAAAGATAGAACGCTCCATCGGGTTTGTTTACCTTCATACCAGGAATCTCCGATACCAACTCGAAAATAAGGTCGCGCCTGCGCTCAAAAGCCTTACGCATCTCTTCTACGCAGCTCTGATCACCCGAGAAAGCAGCCACAGCAGCTTTTTGTGCAATAGAAGAAGCTCCCGACGTATATTGTCCCTGCAACTTGCTGCATGCCTTGGCTATCCAAAGTGGTGCAGCCAAAAATCCGATACGCCATCCGGTCATGGCATATGCCTTGGAGACTCCATTAATAATAATTACACGGCCTTCAAGCTCGGGGAATTGAGCCATACTTTGGTGCGCCCCTACATAATTGATGTGCTCATATATCTCATCGGCAAGAACCAGCACATTAGGATAACGCTCCAATACCTTGGCAAGAGCCTGCAATTCATCGTGGCTATACACACTGCCGGTAGGATTGGACGGTGAGCACAGAACAAGCATTCTCGTCTTAGGAGTAATGGCAGCCTCCAACTGGGCAGGTGTTATCTTAAAATTTTGCTCTATACCGGCCTCGACAATTACGTTTTTACCCTCTGCCAACTTCACCATTTCAACATAACTTACCCAATAAGGCGCCGGCACAATAACCTCGTCGCCGGGATTGATAATGGCCAATATGGCATTGCACAATGCTTGTTTAGCACCTGTAGAGACAACAATCTGATCGGGTGTAAAATCCAAAACATTTTCGTTTTTCAATTTAGCGCAGATGGCTTTTCTCAAATCCATGTAACCCGGAACAGGCGAATAGAATGAGAAGTTGTCGTCGATAGCTTTCTTGGCAGCCATTTTAATGTGGTCGGGAGTATAAAAATCTGGTTCTCCTACACTCAGATTTATAACATCTACACCTTGAGCACGTAACTCATTGCTTTTCTGAGACATGGCTAATGTTTGCGAAGGTGCTAAAGCTGCCAGACGAGCAGATACTTGATTCATGGCAAAATGTTTTAATAAAGTTACTTTTGCAAATATAGTAGAAGATGTAGAGAGAAAAAACAATTTAAAGCATTTTCTTCAATTTAATATGGACATGGTCTCTTTATAATCAAGTATCGAGAGAAAGTTTACATCGATACAAAACAGTAATAAACTCATATTCAGTTAGTTTTAGCAATATAAAACCTCTCTTAAATTATAATTATTCTAAATTTATATTTTTTATAAATATTATAGCCGTACGATTTTAGTAATTTCATATCTTTGCCATGTCAGAATATGCCACACGTATGACAAAAATTCATGACGGCACGTCGGCATCATATTTGCATATTCATATATAAATACAATAAAAAAGAACTACTATGTTAAGCAAAAAAATCGAAGAGGCCATCAACGCCCAAATCAATGCCGAATTTTGGTCGGCATATCTCTACTTGTCAATGTCTATGCATTTTGCAAATGAAGGCAACAATGGTATCGCTAATTGGTTTGCAGTACAATTCAAAGAGGAACAAGACCACGCTACCATCTTCATGAACTACATAAACTCTCGTGGTGGCAAAGTAACTTTGGCACCAATCGCAGCTGTTGAGACGAAATGGAAATCGCCTGTTGCCGCTTTTATAGATACACTCGAGCACGAAAAGAAGGTAACTTCGCTCATCAACGACCTTTATGGCCTTGCTGTTGAAGAGAAAGATTACGCTACACAAAACATGTTGCAATGGTTTATCGACGAGCAAGTAGAGGAAGAGCAAACTGCTTGCAACTACATCGATGCCCTTAAGAAAATAGGCGATAATGGCTATGGCCTATACATGTTCGATAAAGAGTTGGGAGCCCGCACATATACTACACCGGCTCCTCTCGCCAATAACAACTAATAGACAGTAATCTGCCTTTATAAAAAAAAGCCCGATTTAAAATCGGGCTTTTTTTATCATTATCTACATGCTTCTTTTGCCCTATTTATTAAAATATGTATGACACCTAAGAAGCAATTATAAAAGCCGTCTCATATAACCCATAAATAGCGACCGAAACACAGCCTACTCAAGACTACCACAATCAACCGCTGCCCCCTACAATACATATAGATAACATACTCCATAACCATCCATACCAGAGACTACCAGGCAATAGTTTTTCCTCTAAAAGTCAGCCACATACCGTTATAACAAGGCATACTCCATAATTAATATTTTTTAATCATTAATCTCATCGCAAATCTACGAAACTTTCGTAGATTTGCGAATGTTTCGTAGTTACAATATAATCAACATGACAAGGAAAATAGAAAAACTCACTACACAAGAAGAAGATGCCATGCTGGTGGTATGGCAACAAAAAGGAGGTACCGTCAAAGACTTTCTCGGGCAAATGCCCGAGCCTCGGCCTCCATATACAACGTTGGCTTCGGTCATCAAGAATCTTGTACGTAAAGGCTACGTTGCCGCTCAAAAGGTAGGCAACACCTACTACTACACTCCGGCTATCAGCGAGGAGGAGTATAAACGTTGTTTCTTATCGGACATCGTCCGCAACTATTTTTCCAACTCCTACCGCGAGATGGTCTCTTTCTTCGCCGAAGAGCAAAAACTCTCACAAGAAGAATTACAAGAAATCTTACGCACCATTCAGGAAGGCAAAAAAATATAATCTACATGGCCATGAACTTAGCCACATACCTTATAGGGTCGCAACTTGCCATAGCTCTGCTTTACATATTGTACAAAGCTTTGTGGGGAAATGACACCTTTTTGCCCCTACATCGGGCAACCATCGTGACGGGCATAATATTTGCCCTCACCTACCCGCTGCTACCCTATATACCAAGTCTATCGGTCAACAGTCTATTGCCATACGACGACAGACTATCGGTCATGCTTGATGCTATCACCATTACTCCCGATACATCGACTACGACTTTCAGCAACACTTTAACCTGGCTTTATTGGACAGTTGTAGCAATAGGCTTTGCAAGGCTTGTCATCAGGCTCTGCTCTCTATTTGTCTTACGGCACCGGTGTACTACTACCACGATAGAAGGAAGTCAAGTTCTACTGACACCCTCAGAGGGAAGCCCTTTCTCTTTCTTCAAATTTATCTTCATCCCGCAGACCAATTACTCACCCGACATGCTACATCACATTATCTGCCACGAAAAAGCCCATGTCTCGCAAAGACATACTTTCGATATTCTCTTGGGTGAAATAGCTATCATCATAGGATGGTTCAATCCCTTTGCTTGGTTGCTACGGAGCGAGATACGCCTCTACACCGAACAGCTAGCCGATGCCGCAGCCATACAGACAGCCACGTCTCCACAACAATACCAATTACATCTTCTGCAAGCAAGTAACGACAACAAGTATCCCTTCAGCTCATTCGGCAAGCATTCGTTATTGGCTCGCATCAAAATGCTCAACCGTAACTCAAGCCCTCACTACCGAAAACTATACTATATAATAACTCTACCACTTGCCGCTCTATTGGTGACAGGATTACAAGCCTGCAAGAAGCAACCCTCGGAACAACTTACAGCTACAAACATCATTCATCAAATCTCTACTGAAATCATCTACGACACGTGCGAAATAATGCCGCAATTCCCGGGTGGAGAAAAAGCTATGATGGATTTCATAGCCTCTAATCTGAAATATCCACAACAAGCCATCAAAGACAATGTAGAGGGTGCTGTCCTCGCCGAATTTATCATCAACGCCGAAGGAAAAGTCATTGAGCCACGAATCGTCAACAGCCTCACGCCCGAGTGCGACAGTGAAGTTATCCGCGTCATAAACCTTATGCCGGCATGGACTCCCGGGCAACAAGACAATATGGCAGTGAATGTCAAATTTGCCCTCCCCATCATGTTCATGTTACAGTGACATATTCTGCTTAAAACAATTAATCTCATACGTTTAACCCTCAAAAAAAGAAAAACAATGAAAAAGACAATCTTCAGCCTTTACATGTTGCTCTTCGCAGCAATCGCTGTATTTTCACCAGTAACGGCAAATGCACAAACCGACACCCCAAAAGTCTATGACAAGTGTGAGGTAATGCCACAATTTCCGGGTGGAGAAAAAGCCATGATGGATTTTATAGCCACCAATCTGAAATATCCACAACAAGCTATCAAAGATAACGTAGAAGGTGCTGTCCTCGCCGAATTTATCATCAATACCGAGGGAAAAGTCGTTGAGCCCCGAATCGTCAACAGCCTCTCACCCGAGTGCGACAGTGAAGTTATCCGCGTCATAAACCTTATGCCAGCATGGACTCCCGGGAAACAAGACAATAAGACCGTAAACGTCAAATTTGCCCTTCCCATCATGTTCTCGACCAAATAATTTAGAGACAAGCAGCACTGACCCTCCCTTCTCATTACAGGCATGGCATACATATACGCCATGCCTGTATAGTTTTCTATTCCAACCAATAAGCGCCCAATATGAAGCAGCTCACCGTATCGAAAAATCTGCCGTCATTCTGCCCACAACAACACTCCGCAATACATCGCCGACAACAAGAAAGTTGTTCTTACCATAAATTCATAATTATTACGAGGCAAACAGGTACGATACTTCAAAAAAATTCATACCTTTGCTATTGATATTATGAATAAGTCAACATCGACAGCCGGTATACGACAGCGAAGGCTCCCCGATAAGAGCCGAAAGAGCTTATTCCCTTCATTAGAAAATATATTCACGACCGCCCGCGAGTCTATCGGGACGGTCTTTTTTATAATCTGCACGAAAAAGACACCATGAAACGAGAAAGTTTAGTCTCCATCAACGATTTCACTAAAGAAGAAATCATCGACTTGCTCGAAAAAGCAAAAGGTTTTGAAGCCAATCCCAATCGCCGCGTTTTGGAAGGCAAAGTCATTGCAACGCTTTTTTTTGAGCCCTCAACTCGTACCCGCCTCAGTTTCGAGACGGCAGTAAACCGCCTGGGAGGCCGCATCATCGGGTTCTCCGATGCCGCTACCACCAGCTCATCGAAGGGTGAATCTCTCAAAGACACCATCATGATGGTAAGCAACTACGTCGACCTCATCATCATGCGGCACTATCTCGAAGGAGCTGCCCGCTATGCCTCAGAGGTTTCGTCGGTTCCCATTATTAATGCCGGAGATGGAGCCAACCAACACCCCTCACAAACCATGCTCGACCTCTACTCTATTTACAAGACCCAAGGAACTCTCGAGAACCTCAACATCACCATGGTGGGCGACCTTAAATATGGGCGCACCGTACACTCGCTGCTGCAAGCCATGTCGCACTTCCACCCCACATTCCACTTTGTAGCCCCCGATGAGCTGAAAATGCCACAGGAATACAAAATCTTCTGCGACGAACACGGCATACCTTACTATGAACATACAGAGTTCTCGGAAGAGGTCATCAACGAAGCCGATATTCTCTATATGACCCGCGTACAACGAGAACGATTTACCGACCTGATGGAGTACGAAAAAGTCAAGAACGTATACATTCTGCACAACAGTATGCTACGCAACAGCAAGCCCAACTTGCGCGTACTGCACCCGCTGCCTCGTGTCAACGAAATAGCTTACGACGTTGACAACAATCCTAAAGCATACTATTTCCAACAAGCTAAAAACGGACTTTACGCCCGCCAAGCCATTATATGTAAAGTATTGGGCATCGATGCCGACTAACCCATAAACGAAACGAAATCATGAATACGCAGAAAAAAGAACTCGCAGTTGCCGCCCTCGAAAATGGCACTGTAATAGACCGCATACCATCGGAGCATCTGTTCAAAGTTGTATCTATGCTCGGCCTCGACAAGTTTACCAACAGTATCACCATAGGTAATAACCTATCAAGCCAAAAAATAGGGAAAAAGGGCATTATCAAAGTTGCCGACTATTTCTTCAAAGAGGAAGAGATGAACAAAATAGCCCTCATTGCCCCCGAGGCAAAGATAAATATCATACGCGACTACCGGGTAGTAGAGAAATATACCGTTACGCTCGACGAGACTTTGCATGGCATTGTGCGCTGCTGCAACCCTAAATGTATCAGCAATAACGAGCCAATGGAAACAGTTTTCCATGTAACACAAAGAAATCCGGTAAAAGTAACTTGCCACTACTGCGGACACAGTATGCAAGGTGACGACATTACTGTTTGTTAAACCTACTTCCAAGCTCTGCCCCAATGAAACAGAATTGGAAACCGGGAACTCTTATCTATCCCCTCCCCGCAGTACTGGTAAGCTGCGGGGCTTCGCCCGATGAATATAACCTTTTTACAGCCAGCTGGGTAGGAACACTTTGTACCAATCCGCCCGTATGCTACGTTTCGATACGACCCGAACGATATTCACACGACATCATACGTCGTAATATGGAGTTTACCCTCAATCTCACTACCACCGATATGGCAAGAGCTACCGACTGGTGTGGTGTGCGCTCGGGGCGCGACTATGACAAATGGAAAGAAAGCCACCTCACACCCCACGCCGGTGTAGAAGTTCGCTCGCCCTACGTCGAAGAGTCACCCTTGAGCATAGAGTGCCGTGTACGAGAGGTTATTCCACTCGGTTCTCACGACATGTTTATCGCCGATGTTGTAAACATACTTGCCGACGATAAATATATCGATACCGAAAGTGGAGCTTTCGACATGGGCAAAGCCGGCCTGCTTGTCTATTCACACGGGCACTATTACGAAACGGGCAGCGAGATAGGGAAATTTGGCTGGTCGGTACAAAAGAACCGCAACAAATAAGCCCGCACGCGGCAACAGAAAGGAAAGAATACAATTTCACGCAAATTCTCTACAATGCTGCTTGCCCATTTCAAAATATTCATACCTTTGCAAAAGCGCCCCGACGGCACACAGCCTTGGTACTCCATGACACCCCGTCGACGACGCCACACTTAATTATAAATCTCTAATACTATACACATGGAAAGAGACAATGCCATCTTCGACATTATCGAGCGCGAACATCAGCGTCAGTTGAAAGGAATCGAACTAATCGCATCCGAAAACTTTGTCAGCGACCAAGTGATGCAAGCCATGGGGTCGTGCCTTACCAATAAATATGCCGAAGGCTACCCCGGGAAACGCTATTACGGAGGCTGCGAGGTAGTAGACGAGAGCGAAAACCTCGCCATAGAAAGGCTCAAAAAAATCTTCAATGCCGAGTGGGTCAACGTGCAACCGCACTCGGGCGCGCAAGCCAACATGGCCGTATTCATGGCGTGCCTCAAACCTGGCGACAAATTCATGGGACTCAACCTCTCACAAGGCGGACACCTTTCACACGGTTCGCCAGTCAATTTCTCGGGTATCATGTTCCATGCTCTCGACTATGGTGTACGCAAAGACAATGGCTACATCGACTATGACCAAATGGAAGAGGTTGCTCGCCGCGAACGTCCACGCCTGCTCATTGGTGGAGCATCGGCCTATTCTCGCGAATGGGACTACGCTCGCATGCGTCGCCTCGCAGACGAAATAGGAGCAATATTTATGGTAGACATGGCTCACCCCGCAGGACTGATTGCTGCCGGTGAACTGGACAACCCGTTGCGTTATGCCCACATCGTCACCTCTACTACTCACAAAACCCTACGCGGACCGCGTGGCGGTATCATCTTGATGGGTAAAGACTTTGACAACCCATGGGGCAAAACGACACCCAAGGGAGAGATACGCAAAATGTCGGCATTGCTCGACTCGGCAGTATTCCCCGGTGTTCAAGGTGGACCTCTCGAGCATGTCATCGCTGCCAAAGCTGTTGCTTTTGGCGAGGCTCTCGACCCATCCTTCAAAGTATATCAGCAGCAAGTACGTCGCAATGCCCGCGCTATGGCCGAAGCTTTTGTGGCCAAAGGTTACAACGTAGTATCGGGTGGAACCGACAACCACTGCATGCTTATAGACCTTCGCACCAAATATCCCGAATTGACCGGTAAGGTTGCTGAGAAAGCTCTGGTACAAGCCGACATCACGGTAAACAAAAATATGGTACCCTTCGACAGCCGCTCTCCCTTCCAAACATCGGGTATACGTGTAGGAACTCCTGCTATCACAACCCGTGGTGTGAAAGAAGATATGATGGGCGAAATTGTAGAGATGATAGACCGCGTACTCTCTGACCCCGAAAATACATCGGTTATTACCGCAGTTCGCGAGAAAGTCAATGAGACAATGAAGAAATTCCCCATCTTTGCTTACTAAGCACTTGTCGAGAACAATCACACGAAGGGCTGCGACCTACGACGGGTGGCAGCCCTTCGACATATATACACAGCCCTTATTGGCTTATATATCTTGCAACGCCTCGGCCGAAGCAAGCATAACTTACTGAAAACAAAAATATTACAGGAATTCTATTAGAAAATAAAAAAATTTCGAGCAATATTTAAGCAAAAAACTTGCATAAGACAAAATAACACATTAACTTTGCAACCGCTTTAAGAAACAAATCAAGCCGGTCCCATAGCTCAGTTGGTTAGAGCATCTGACTCATAATCAGGGGGTCCTAGGTTCAAGCCCTAGTGGGACCACACAAAAAGCAGTCGGTACATTTTGCCGACTGCTTTTTTCATCTCCATACCCTCAAATATACACGCAATATAAGTGCACTGTTCTCTCAATTATTTTTAAGGAATACTGTAAAGACAAATCGTTGTTCTTTGTCTCTACAACTGGAACTACTCGCATAATAAACAGATAGCCCCCCCTAATAATAGTTAGTCAGGATTGAGCAGTAACAATGAACATTTCGTCGCAAACGAACTCAAAACAAAAAAGGTTGCTATCACAGACAGCAACCCTCACTAACCAGTCTATTATCTAATAAATCGATTGGATGTTATAATCCTAACAACAGAGTCTCGCGCTCGACCATCGTTTACAACTCTGTTGAAGCATCCTATAACAATATGCGAGGCTTACAGCTCAAACGTAACCGTGACACGGCCTTGCCCCAAAGCTTCTGCCAAGCCGTCGGGATTATCTACAGAACCTATGCGCGTATAGCTATAAGGAGTAGAGAATGTTTCGTAAAAGAGAACGATGCAATCGCTACCGTATAGCATTATATCACCATTGTGTATGGTGCCAGGACGGTACGACGCTGTAGGAAGGTCAGCATTCAGATAATAATACTTTTCATTGCCGTTGAGTTCGCTCATATTTATGGTAAAAGGCAGAAGCATCTTGAAAGCCTCTGCCGTAGCATTATCGGCTAATGTAGCCGTAAAAAGATGTGTTCCTACTTTTACATTCATATCGTTTGTTGATTGAGTTGTGTCGTTTTCTTCAATATTTGTATCGCTATTAGTATTATTGGTACTAGTACCAGATTGTTGAGGCATAGTAGGCTCGTGGTCGGCACAAGAATATAACGATGAAACCATTGTTGAAAGGCAAAACACACAAGAGAAAAAAAGATACAAATATTTCATATCTCTATCTTATTTGTTATCTGTTGTTGCGACAAATATCTTTTACCGATACAAAGATATGAGAGATATTGAAAAGAAATAATATACAAATTATCGTAAAAACAACCCCCATTACAGATATATCGCCACTCTGGTATAATTCTTTATAAAACAGCACCATTCTATATCAAATCACTACATCGGCAAACCGTGCAGGGTATAATAAGATACTGGGAACAACAACCGAGACACAGGGCATAGACATAAAAAAGAAGAGCCGGATATGTTGCTCACGCAAGCTCCGGCCCAAGGAATTCATCACATTATGCTTATAAAAGTGCTATAGAGAGTATTACGCTCACGCGCAATAGCTAGTTTGCGCCGCGCCATGCTGTAGCAAGACTCAGGCGCATGGAAAAAGGGTTGTAGTATTTTGCGAGAAGTTTCAGAAATATCTATTTTCTACCACCGTCCAATCGACAATGTCCCACAACCGGTTTACATGTTCGGCACGGCGATTGCGATAATCTATGTAGTAAGCATGCTCCCACACATCGAAGGCTAGCAGTGGCACTAAGCCTCGCAGCAGAGGTGTTCCGGCATTGCTCTCTGGCAATATGGCAAGTCCACCATTATTGTCGGCACAAAGCCATATCCACCCCGAACCGAATAGAGCGACAGCCTCGGCCTCAAACAATTCCTGGAAGCTGGCAAACGAACCCCATTGCTTGTCGATAGCAGCTGCCAACTTGCCCTTGGGCGCATGTGGTGCCGTCGGAGAGAAAGAGGCAAAATAAAAGAGATGGTTCCACGCCTGGGCAGCATTATTGGAGAGTGCACCATCAGACGTTTTGATAATATCTTCAAGCGGGAGCGTCTCATAAGATGTACCTGCAATAAGCGAGTTGAGTTTATCGATATAACCTTGCGTATGCTTCCCGTAATGGAAAGTTATTGTCTCGGCACTAATAACAGGGTAAAGGTCGCTATCGCTGTAAGGCAGAGGGGGCAATTGATATTTTTCCATTGTCGTAAACTTTTCGTTTCTATCATAAAACAAGTATAGAGTAAAAAAGTTCTTTGCCCGAATAAAAAAATATAGCTAACCAGCAAAATAATCCACGCATGGGTTACGATTAGCAAATGTAGCTATAGACAGCAGTCCTTAAAATAAAAAAACACCGTCGGGATAAAGCCGTTGACAAAATGAGAAATGTCGTTCTTACTTTAATTCCTGACGGTGTCTCACAATGGGAGACCAATAAAACAATTATAAGTACAATCCCACAAGGGTAAAAACGCCTCTTTACAATAAGGACAATAACGGTAAGTAATAGTGACGTTACCCTACCTCACCGCGGTATAACGCGATACTGAGGAGTGATAAATCTCCGACCAATATGGCACCATGGCCGAGACCTTTACTTTAATAACAATATGGCTGCAAAAATGTTTATGATATTACTATTACAAGCGACAATCTGCCATAGGAAGTTTTCACACGCATCAGCTTCATTTATGATGTGACAAAAAGAGCTTTTATACACTACACCACTTGCTTATTACGGCAATAATACTTAACTTTGCACCGCTTTTTAAGAACCGTGTGATGGGAAATTAAGGAGCAAGAAAAAACTTAATTTTTAGTAACACAAAATTTTTACACATGAAATCATTTGTTCTGAACGGAACAGTCCGTACCGATCTTGGCAAAAAAGCTGCCCGCGAATTGCGTAAAAACGGACAAATACCCGCTGTGCTTAATGGTGGTTCTATTGTAACACTGCCCTTTACCGGCACACTTGCACCGGGTGAAAAATTAGTTGAAATAGAGAATGGCCGCGGCATCATCGTAACAGACTTTTCTGTTACACCCGATGCTGTACGTAAGCTCGTCTACACGCCCGATATATATTATATCGACCTCACCATTGGCGACAAGAAGGTGAAAGCCGTATTGAAAGACATTCAATTCCACCCGGTAACCGACCAAATTCTGCACTTGGATTTCTTGGAGGTAAACGAAGAGAAACCTATCGTAATGGAAGTTCCTGTACAACTTGAAGGCCATGCCGAGGGTGTAAGAGCCGGTGGTAAATTGCAACTCTCTATGCGTAAATTGCGCGTGAAAGCTGTCTACACCAACATTCCCGAACGTTTGGTTATCAATATCGACAACCTTGGTTTGGGCAAAACCATGCAAGTGGGCGACCTACACTTCGAGGGTCTTGAGCTGATGAACGCTAAGAATGCCGTAGTATGCGCTGTGAACTTGACACGTGCTGCCCGCGGTGCTGCAACCAAAGAATAATCTTTTTGCCTAGATGAAATATCTTATTGTAGGACTGGGTAACATCGGACGAGAATACGAAAATACCCGCCACAACATAGGATTCAGTATATTGGACGCTTTTGCCAAAGCGTCCAATACTGTTTTTTCCGATATGCGTTATGGAGCAATAGGTCGCACATCAATAAAGGGACGTTCGTTGATATTACTCAAACCGTCGACCTATATGAACCTAAGCGGCAATGCCGTACGCTACTGGATGCAACAAGAGCATATTGAGCTAGAGAACCTGCTTGTCGTCGTAGACGACATATCGCTCCCCTTCGGTACTCTGCGACTAAAGCCCGGTGGCAGTGATGGCGGACATAATGGACTGAAGCACATTGCCGAGATGCTAGGAACACAAAACTACGCACGATTACGCTTTGGCCTGGGTAATGACTTTCCGCGTGGTATGCAGGTAGAGTATGTACTAGGTACATTCCCACCGGAACAACGGGCTTTACTGCCCGAGCGATACGAGAAGGCTTGCGAGATTATAAAAAGTTTTTGCCTCGCAGGTATTTCGCTCACAATGAACCAATATAACAAGAAATAGAACATGCCTCTCACCGAAGTACGCATAGACAAATGGCTTTGGGCAGTGCGCATATTCAAGACTCGCACCATAGCTACCGAAGCCTGCAAAAAAGGACGTGTCGCTGTCGCAGGTGTAACAGTAAAGCCATCGCGCCTCATCAAGGTAGGCGATATCATCAATGTACGCAAGCCTCCTGTAACCTACAGTTTCAAGGTACTCGCCCTTGCCGAAAACCGTATGGGTGCTAAGCTTGTTCCTCAATATCTTGAAAATATCACCTCACCCGACCAATATGAACTACTCGAGATGGTACGTATCAATGGTTTTGTCGACCGTCAAAAGGGACTGGGACGCCCCACCAAACGCGATGGACGGGTAATCAGACAGTTTACACAATTCGATATGGAGGATGACGGCTTCGACTTTGACTTCGGATTTGATGAAGATGACGACGAATAATAACCCCCACCATAAGCAATCTCTATGAAAAAACTCCGTTTACACACTTTCCTACTGCTATTCATTTCTGCATTGCTCTTCAACGCATGCGATGAGACATACGACTTTCCCATCACAGGACGATGGATGCTTACCCAGTTTGACGACTGTGGTGAGGTATATTATTACGACCCTTACTACGACGGCTACTATCTTATTCTCAATCCCGACGGGTCGTATGAACAGAACTTCGGAGAAGTAGACTATGGGCGATGGAATTACAATACAATCAATAGCGAATTTGTACTTTCGTCGATACATGGTTCCGACCTATATGGCCACGTAATCCGTCTTGACAATACACTCATTATAGAATATACTTACCCCGACGGATATTACGAAGTAGAATACTACGAACGATGGTAATAGGAACTATGTAATATAACACTCCTGAGACAAACGTCTCGCAACGACTTCATCCACAAGAAACGATACAACAGGTTATAACGGAATGTCTCTCGCTTCCTGCAATACTTTGAGTAAGCGATAGTATATTTCAGTCTAAACTTTTCCGAAAGATACATCCAGTATCTACCGTGACGATTATTTCTTCCGACCGTTTTTCGCACCTTTACCCATTGGTTTCGGTTTACTGTTCCGAGTTCTACTTTGTGCATCGCTCGCCATACTGGTACGCTGAGGTTTATAAGGCTTGTCACCATATAAAGCCCTGATAAGATCCTTGCGATTCATTCGGGTAAGAGAACGACGAATGTCATCTTCATATTCGCGCTTATACCAAAAGAAGTATTTACGCTGGCTCAACTTCTGCTCGGCCGTCCGCGCCGTATATACTCGGTCGCCGGTATATGGGTCTATACCTGTATAATACATCTCTGTAGCGAGCGTCATGGGCGTAGGGGTAAAATCTTGTACCTGTTCGAGGTGAAAATGCAAGTTCTTAGTAGCCACAGCCAACTCGGCCATAGCCTCTTCCGTACAACCAGGATGGCTCGATATAAAATAAGGTATAAGTTGCTGGGGCAGACCCTCACGACGATTTACCTTCTCAAAAAGAGTATTGAAAGAGTAGAACAAATCGAAAGAGGGCTTACGCATATAATGCAAGACTTTTTCTGAGGTATGTTCAGGAGCTACCTTAAGTCGACCCGAAACATGATGGGCAATAAGCTCCTCGGCATATTCGCGTCCGCTGTCGGCAATAGCAGCATCTTTATGACGATGCAACACGAGGTCGTAGCGTACCCCACTACCCACAAAAGTTTTCTTGATACCCGGCACTGCATCGGCTCGACGATACAACTCCGTCAACGGACGATGATCGGTAACAAGATTGGGGCAAACAGCCGGGAAAAGGCACGACGGACGTCGGCAACGATGACACAAATCCTCTCGCTCGCCATGCATAGCATACATATTGGCCGACGGCCCCCCAAGATCGCTGATATACCCTTTGAAGTCGGGCATCTGCGACACAGCTTTTACCTCGCGCAAAATAGAGGACTGCGAACGCGATGAGACAAATTTACCTTGATGCGCCGATATGGTACAGAAAGCACACCCCCCAAAACAACCGCGGTGAAGACACACCGAGTGACGTATCATTTCGTAAGCCGGAATAGTTTTTCCCTTATACCGAGGATGCGGCATACGTGTATAGGGTAAGTCATAAACGGCATCAAGTTCGGCCGTAGTCATAGGCGGATAAGGCGGATTGATATGCACCACTTCATCACCACAACGCTGCCATAAATGATGTGCACGATAGGCATTAGACTCCTCTTCCACCACCTTAAAGTTGGCAGCCTGTTTTCTTTTATCACTCAAGCATTCTTCGTGCGAAGCCAATATCACATGTTCATCACAGGCCGTAGGCAATACATCGACCGGGCGCAGCATAGCAGTTTGCGGAACATCATGTAGAGCTGAAACCTCGTCCCCGGCAGCGAGTCGACGTGCAACCTCTACTATCGGGCGTTCGCCCATACCATAGATAAGTAAGTCGGCCGGACAACTCGCTAAGATAGGAGGCAACAATTTATCTTGCCAATAATCGTAGTGTGTGACACGACGCATCGAAGCCTCTATGCCACCTATCACTACCGGCACATCGGGAAATAGCTCTTTAAGTATCTTCGTATATACAATAGTAGGATAATCGGGTCGCATACCATGACGCCCGCCGGGTGTATAGGCATCGTCACTCCGCAACCTTTTGTTAGCCGTATAATGGTTCACCATAGAATCCATAGCACCGGCCGTCACGGCAAAGAAGAGTCGCGGACGTCCCATTTTACGGAAATCACGCAAGTCATCGCGCCAATTAGGTTGTGGCACAATAGCTACCCTATACCCTTCGGCCTCGAGTACTCGCCCCAACACGGCCGCTCCAAACGACGGATGGTCAATATAGGCATCACCTGTGAAGAATACCACATCGACATAGTCCCACTGTCGTAACTCCATCTCCTTGCGCGAGGTAGGCAACCACTCTTCTATCTTATACTCTTGCATATCCTTTGTTATTTTGCCATACAAAGATAATGTAAATGGGGTTAGAACACCAAACATGCTTACCACGACTATCAGACACAACACCCAAATAAAAAATAAAAGATAATACCATGTAAGAAGTTTCTTTTATAAGAAACTGAAAATCAAAATCTTGTACATCTCAAAATATTATATCTACAGAGAAACTTCAATACATTGATTTTCAAATAATTACACTGAGCCCTATATCTACCGAATGAGTGATAATATCACACAGTAAATAAATTAATGATTGCCAAATAATTAGCCAAATATTTGATAATATCAACTTTTTTACAGGTAAAAACATGTCAGATTTTTTTTGCCGTATTTTTGCAACAACATTATTAACCATAAAATCTACAGACATGAAAAAACTACTGTTATCTTTTATCACTCTGTTCTTACTGATTCCTATCACTGCCGTAAGTGACGACAATGACAAAACCGAGGACCCCATCCGTAGAATACACATTATCATCCTACGTAGACAACAGAGAGTTCCGGCACAGGAAGAAGAAATAGATATTACCTACTATGCAGCCGAACGCATTATAGAGATGGACTTCAACGAAAATATCGGAAGAATTTTTGTCAGCGTTACGGGCGAAGGTGGTAAGGAAATATATGGGCACTACCATTTTACCGATCTTGAAAGAGGCTGCGACATAATGCTTCCACCAACCGATATGACCTATACAATACACATTACAGGTGACGAATACGAGAGTATAGCGTATCTCTACCTATAAATTATAATTAGCAAATACGTGATTTCCTTAAGAGGCAAAAAGTTATATAAATACTGCCTCTGTGTCTAGTCCCATAAGGGCAGGGGCGCATCGCGACGATGCCATGCGAAGGAGTGACAGCACACACTCCTTCGCCTTTTTTATCAACTTACACTGATTCCACAACATATCTGTAAGACACAATTAAACTTTTCACAATATAAATTTCGCGCGTTGGTTATATCAAAAATAAATTATCTTTGTAACATTGAAATCAACCAATAGCAATATAGATTTTATGAAAAAGATTTGGTTTGTCATTCTTTTATTTACAACTCTTTTATGGGGTTCTGGCATGGCTGCCGCTCCCAAGTATGTATTCTTTTTCATTGGCGACGGCATGGGCATAGGGCATGTACAATCGCTACGTACGTATTACAAAGACACCTCCGACCCCGAGGGCAACCTACAACACTTTTATGACTTCCCGATAGCAAGCATTGTCACGACTTTTTCTTACGACGATGACATGACCGACTCGGCAGCAGCAGGCACAGCTCTTGCATGCAGTAAAAAAACGCGCAACAGCATGCTGGGTATGGACGCCGACACTGTTGCACTTACATCGGTTGCCAAACGGATGAAGCAAGCCGGACGCGGAGTAGGTATCATGAGCAGTGTATGCCTCAACGACGCCACTCCCGCAGCCTTCTACGCCTCTCGCCCCAACCGAGGTGACTATTACGAGATAGCACTCCAAGGAGCCTGTTCGGGCTTCGACTTCCTTGCCGGTGCATATTTCCGTGACCCTTACGGAACAAAAGCAGGTACACCCGGCAATGTATTTACAGAGTATCAAAATGCCGGATATACCATTGTACGGGGCAAACAAGGTTATGAAGATGCAACAGCCGCACATGCCGACCGCATCTTGTGGCTCGATGCTGATACAGTAAGCGAAAATACTATAGGCTATGCCATAGACGGCTGCAGCAACGACATGACACTGCCTAATATGGTAAGTGCAGCCATCGAGCACCTTTACAAAAACTACCGGAAAGGCTTTTTCATCATGGCCGAAGGAGGTGGAATTGACCACCTTGCACACGCCAACGATGCAGCCGGCGTCATTCGCGAAACCAAAGAATTTGACACAGCCATAAGGGTTGCATACGAATTTTACCGTCAACATCCCAAAGAGACACTTATTATCGTTACTGCCGACCACGAAACCGGCGGCTTAGGCTTGGGAGTAAAAGAGAGTTCTTACAAACAGCATATGGACTACATACAACACGTATCTGTGTCGAAAAATGCATTCTGGAACGAGTTCTGCAAAAGTATCAACAACGATCCTAACAATCTCACATGGGAAAATGCTGAGCGTTTTATAAACAAACGTTTGGGCTTGGGTAGCATTATTCCACTCTCTGCCGGCGAAAAAGGCACACTGATGACTGTATTCCAAAAATCTGTCATAGACAAAACAACAGGCAAGGAACATACTCTATATGCCGACTTCGACGGCTTTACAACTGCTGTCTACAAGTTACTCTCTACCAAGATTGGCATTGGCTGGACTACATATTCGCATACCGGCAACGCCGTACCATTCTTTGCCATAGGAGCAGGAGCCGACCATTTCGCAACTGCCGGATGGTTAGACAATACCGACCTGTCGCGCATCATCAGCCAACTGTGCCGTTTGCAATAACAGCTGCAGGCTTGTCCAATTTTATTGTAATTCATGACAAAACATAGAGTAAAGAGGATACATCCACGGTGAGCATGTATCCTCTTTCTGTATAATATTCTCCCATATTTTTACCAAACCATACCGTGTCCCTCTAAACTATACGCCACAAATCAATTATCAACGACACGACTCCCAAACATCCTCGGCACGGGAATACAAGCCACACACCGTAAAAGCGACAAATGGCATACCCACGCATCTACATTTCCGGCCTCCTACTACCAAACAGTAGATATAAAAACAAGAAGGCCGCCTCATTGGGCGGTCTTACTTATAAGTATCGAACAATAATCAGTGGATTATTTCTTGTATAATTCATCCGATACGGTGAGAACCTTACGACCTTTGGCACGACGGCTTGCGAGCACTCGACGACCATTGGCAGTTGACATTCTCAAACGGAAGCCATGCTTGTTGACTTTCTTTCTGTTGGAAGGTTGGAATGTTCTTTTCATTGCCTTAATATTTTATGTTATTATTCTTTCAATTATCGGAGTGCAAAATTAGCGACTTTTTTTCAATCCCGCAAATATATCACTGCTCTTTTTCAAAACTTGTTTCCTCTCATACGCCATTCATGACAAGCTAAAATCGCCAAGCAGTACAAATATAGTGAAAGGTAAGAGCCGAGGCAAACAAAAACGTAGTTTTTAAGTTGTTCTCGGCCGAACCGCATCCTATATTCTACAAATATAGGCAACGGTTTGTATACGCGCGTTTTATAATATCACACAGTGCAACGTGGCAGCCCAGCTGAAGTATGAACGAGCCTATAACAGTACTTACATGCAAATATACTGACGAAGAAACACATAAACAACTACGAATCAGAGTATTAAACAATCACAACGGCTCTATCGAGCCATTATCTACCACACCTGCTCGATAAACACACTTTAGCCAGGTCAAAGGCATTTCAGCGCCTTGCGTTTAACCATATACGCACAAAAAAGCACGATGAAGGGTTCGTCATGTAACAAATTATTCCTACCTTTGTAGGGTTTTTCATCAAGGCAATGCCTTTCGCCCACATTTGAAGATAACACATATAATTATATTTTATGGCTACTACGGCAGATTTTAAGAACGGAATGTGCCTCGATATTGACGGCACTTATTATTTTATTGTAGAATTTCTCCATGTAAAACCCGGTAAAGGCCCGGCCTTCGTACGTACCAAACTGCGTAACGTCGTTACAGGTCGTATTATAGATAAAACTTGGAACTCGGGCGTGAAGATTGAAGAAGTACGTATTGAGCGTCGCCCCTATCAGTTCCTCTACAAGGACGATATGGGTTACAACTTTATGCACACTGAGACTTACGAACAAGTTTCTATTCCGGGCGAGAGCATCGAAGGTGTTCGCTTCCTTAAAGAAGGTGACATTTGCGAGGCTATGGTACATGCTGCTACCGATACAATCCTCACCTGCGAGATGCCCCCCAATGTAGTACTTGAAGTAACCTATACCGAACCCGGTATAAAAGGCGATACCGCTACCAACACACTCAAACCTGCTACTGTAGAGACCGGTGCCGAAGTACGTGTTCCGCTCTTTATCAATACAGGTGACAAGGTTCGTATAGATACCCGCACCGGCGACTATATTGAGCGTGTAAAAGAATAACTTATTTCATTGTTTCCATTTAGCGGGGCTGTGACACAGATATATTATCTGTCACAGCCCCGCCAGTTATATAAAAAGACATGTTGTATAACTACATACGCATACTCTCATGGATGCGACTTCACGATAACAAACCGTACAGAAGCACCACTACGATAACCACCGGTGCCAAAAAACGCAATAAATAGAAAATAATATCGTATAGCCAACGAGGATAAGGCAATGAATAGCTGTTGGATAATTCGTCTTCAACATCAGACTTCTTCATACGCCATCCCACAAAAATAACTACAAGCAACGCACTGATAGGCATCAAGTAGTTGGCCGTAAGACCATCACAGAAATTAAAGACTACTTCATATAACGAACAGAACAGAGCCATGACAAGGCACACTGCAAAAGCCACCACGACTGCCACTTTGCGTGAAAGCTTAAACTCTTCGGTCAGATAGGTTACCGGCACCTCGAGCAACGAGATAGAGGAAGTAAGAGCTGCCACCAGCATCATGAAAAAGAACAGTATGGCTATAAGCTCACCACCTGGTAACTTATCGAATACCTGCGGTAACGTAGTAAAGGCCAAACCAGGGCCTTCGGCCGGAGAGAGCCCGAAAGCAAAGACTGCCGGCATAATGGCGACACCGGCTATAAGAGCAAAGACAACATTTGCAAGCGATGTCATAAACGATGCACCTATGATATTTTCTTGCTTGTTGACATACGAAGCATAAGTCAGTATAGTACCTATACCTATACTCGATGAGAAAAATGCCTGTCCAAGGGCTTCCAATACCGTAGTACCCGTCACCTTAGAAAAATCGGGCTTGAAAAGAAACTTCAACCCCTCTCCCGCTCCCGACAATGTCATAGAACGTATGGCTATGACTATCACTACAACAAAGAGCAACGGCATAAGAATTTTGGAATACTTCTCTATACCATTCTTTATGCCTGTCATAAGGACTCCTGCCGTGAGAAGAAGAAACAGCACGGTAAAAATTTGCGGTCGAAAAGGCGAAGCTGTCACCTTCTGAAAAAACGCCATTGTTCCTTCACTATCGGGCAACTTGAATGCGAGAGCTTGCAACAGATAATCGGCAGTCCAACCTCCTACCACACTATAAAAAGCCAATATGATACTTGCTGCCGCAACGGTAATAATACCTATCATAGGCCACTTACTACCGGGAGCAAGCACGGCAAAAGCACCATATGTATTGGCATGACTCCGACGCCCCACCACAAACTCGGCCAGCATGATAGGTAAACAAATGATAAAAACAAAAGCTACATAGATAATAATAAAAGCTGCGCCACCGTTTACACCCGCCAAATAAGGGAACCTCCACAAATTGCCCAGGCCTATTGCAGAACCTACCAACGCCATGAGCACGCCAAAAGATGATGCAAACGAGTCGCGGTTACCCGCATGATGTGATGTCATAATACGTTTGTTATATGATTTATTTCCCAAATCTACGCCAATTTCTTATCTTTTACAAGAGAATTACCACAAATATATCATTTTTATTTTTCATCTGTACATAATTACCATTTCACACGCAAAACATATTCCCCAAAAGGAATCAACAATACTTCCCATACAGCAACATATACTTTCTATATAGAAAACTCTATTTACCAAGTCAATAAGCATCAACAATGCCACATATACCAAGATATATGTTCACACCAATAAAGTTATAACATATTGTCTAAGCATCGGCATTTGTATATTCGCAAACTTTTTATAACTTTGCAGCGCATTAAGCGGATGTGGCGTAATTGGTAGCCGCGCCAGACTTAGGATCTGGTGTCTTGCGACGTGTGGGTTCGAGTCCCGTCATCCGCACAAATAATAGAGGATGTAAAGTTTACAGCTTTACATCCTTACTTTTTATATAAGACTCTTCTCGTATTGCAAATAACAAAGATTATAGAAAAAGAGCAGACTCCAATTTTTTACTCCCTTTCGCGATAAATTACGATGCTATTCGACAAAGTCTAAATCAGAAACACCATTTTCGTCTGTCTCGGCGCTATCTTTCGATAAGATAGGCTGCCCTCCACAACGTCCAATCTGAAAACTCCGTTTTCGTTTGGCTCTGCACTCACCTTTGCGTATCTTTGCAACATAATGGACGAGACGACGTACAGTGGAAAACGGATAGCTCGCAACTCTCTGATGCTCTACCTTCGTATGTTTGTGACAATGGTGATAGCCTTCTACACAAGTCGCGAACTATTACGGGTATTGGGAGTAGATGATTACGGCACATATAATGTCGTAGGTAGTTTCGTAGCCGTTTTCAGTCTGTTCAACTCGGGTGTAACACTAGCCATACAACGATTTCTAAATTACGAAATAGGAGCGCGAAATTCCGAGCGGCTGCGACGCGTATTTGCCACGTCGTTCAACATATTGTTTGGCATCTCTATTTTGA
Organism: uncultured Porphyromonadaceae bacterium; assembly: GCA_900538705.1. GTDB lineage: Bacteria > Bacteroidota > Bacteroidia > Bacteroidales > Barnesiellaceae_A > Barnesiella_A. Next base: position 434,853 of record UPZG01000001.1, on the reverse strand, counting down.
TTATTATCTTAGGCGAGAGTGTAGGACTATGGTTTGTAGCAACCCAATTGAATATTCCGGCCGGACGCGAAGAGGTAGCACTATGGGTATACCAACTTACGCTGCTCATCTTTCTCATCAACATTGTGGGCAGCCCTTTCCAGGCCGCTATCATTGCTCACGAGCACTTCAAAGCGTATGCCATGTTGGGCATGTTTGAAGAGCTATGCAAACTGTCGGCCGTGTTTTTGCTGATGATTATCCCCTTCGACAAGCTCATATTATACATGCTGCTGCTCACAGGTGTCGCCATCGTCACACGTAGTGCTTATGTGATATACTGCAGCCGCCGTTTTGCCGAATGCCGATATCGGTTCTGTTTCGACCGTAAGTTGCTGCGCGAAATGTTTTCGTTCTCGGCCTGGAATATCTTTGGTAGTTGTGCCTACATCGCCAAGGTACAAGGTGTTAACATCATCATCAACATCTTCTACGGTGTAGCAGTAAACGCAGCACAAGGCATTGCCAATCAAGTAAACCAAGCCGTAACAGCATTTATAACAAGTTTTACTACAGCCGTCAATCCACAAATCATCAAGCTATATGCACAGAAAGACTACAAGCAGCTTTACCCATTGGTATTCAAAGGGTCGCGTATTGCAGGCTTCCTGGTACTTCTCTTTGTAGTACCTATTGTATGCGAGACACAGAGTATACTCGACGTATGGCTTTATAAAGTAGAAATTCCGCGCTACACGGTAATATTTACACAGCTTATACTCATCAATGCGCTTATCGACTCCTTCTCGCAAAGCCTCATTACACTCATCAATGCTGTAGGACGCATAGCTCGATACCAAATGGTAGTAGGTGGCATACTTATACTGAACCTGCCACTATCGTTACTTGCTCTGTGGCTAGGAGCCCCACCCTACGCCGCTATGATAGTTGGATGCCTTCTTTCCGTAGCCAGTCTTGTAGCACGTATTGTCATCATAAGCCGGCAGATAGAGTTCCCGTGGCGGAAATATATAATCGACGTATTGCTACGTGCCAGTATCGTGATAGCATGTGTGGGCATTATCGTAGCAGCATACAAATATGTCATGCCTCACTACCGCTTCGACTTTTTAGTCAACATAGCAGTATGTCTTATCGTAACAGCAACTTGTATTTATGTCATCGGACTCGATACCAGCGAACGGAACGCCGTGCAAAACAAGATAACAACATGGATAAAAAAGCTGAAACGCCATGATAAAGATTGATGACAAATCGCTCTGTTGCGGTTGTGGCGCCTGTGCTGCAGCCTGCCCCGTATCCTGCATCGTCATGAAAGAGGATGCCGAGGGGTTTGCATATCCTGAGGTAAATACCGATACCTGTATCGATTGCAAACTCTGTGAGCACGTTTGTCCTTTTCTTGCAACCGAAGACCGTCCTCGAGGTAAGGAAGGATTTCTTGTAATCAACAACAATACCGATGAACGCAAAGCATCATCGTCGGGCGGAGCCTTCTCTATCCTTGCACGAGCTGTCATAAACAATGGCGGTAGCGTGTGGGGAGCTGCAATCGACCGAGAATATAATATACGCCACATAGAAGTCAGCAATATGGAAGGCCTTGCCGCCTTGCGAGGCTCGAAATATGTAGAGAGTTACTTAGACAACAGTTATCGTCTTGTCAAAGAACGGCTCAAAACAGGAATGCAGGTCGTATTCAGTGGCACTCCCTGCCAAGTAGCCGGATTACGCCGCTACCTGGGGAAAACATATCAGGGATTGTTGCTGATAGAAACAGCCTGTCACGGTATCGCATCGAGGCGAGTCTGGCAACAATCATTATCAGAACTTTGCCAAGAGCGAGGTATTGCCCGCGACGAAATAACAAGTATCAATTTTCGCGACAAGTCGACCGGATGGGAACACTATTCATTTGCGCTGACAACGAGAAATAGCCGATACACAACTCGTCAGACAGCTTATCTACGCGGCTATGGAGCCAATCTTTTTCTACGCCCATCTTGCTACCGCTGCCACGTAAAGGCTGCTGGGAGCTATGCCGACATAACTCTTGCCGACGCGTGGGGCATAGAAAAAGAAAGCAACGATGCCTGCTATCACGACGACCGCGGTGTGAGTTTTGTCTTACCTCATACCGAAGCAGGGCGCACAGCTGTAACAGCCATGACAAACTGCCATATTGAAGCCATTGATGCAGAAAAAATGTTAGAACATAATCGTTGCATCACCCAGTCGGTAACCGAGCCAAAGGGAAGGACTTGCTTTTTCGAGCTTTTCTTATCGGGGACTTCGGTTGCCCGCAGTGTAGCAGAGGCTGCCCCAATAAGCCCTCTGAAACGAATAGAACAACTACTTGCCCCTACCCTGAGGGCGTTGGGCATCAAAGGATTTACAAACCGATGGAGAAAGAAAAAAGAATAGGGATAGTCACCATGCCGGTGCGCTGCAACTATGGCGGCGCATTGCAGTCGTATGCCTTGCAATACTTTCTAAGGGACAAAGGCTACGAACCATTGGTTATAGATTGCCGCCGACACTCATCGTCAGCTTCGCTCTGCCACCAATGGGTAGAACGTAACATCTTGTACAGACACTTTACAACTTTTGCAAAACGATATATACATCGCACAGGCCGTCTTACCGACGAATCGGAGTTACGTGCCGCTGCCGAAGAATGCGCAGCCGTCATAACAGGCAGCGACCAAGTATGGCGGCTCTCGATGATACAGGGTGTAGAGCGGCACTATTTCCTCGATTTCGTTCCCGACACCATACGTCGCATTGCCTATGCAGCCTCGTTCGGGACTGACGATTTGGAACCGTGCGACGCCACCCTCCAAGCCGACCTGCAACGACTCATAAAAAAATTCTACGCCATATCGGTACGAGAAGAAGAAGGGATAGAAATATGCCGTCGTCATTGGGGTGTAAAGGCTTGCCGAGTACTCGACCCTACCCTGTTGGCCGGACGAGAAGCTTTCGACCCAATAGCTCAACAAGCCCCGGCATCACAGGGTGAACTCTTTTACTTTTTCCTTGGCCACCACGATGCTGACGTAGCGCACTTGCAACAAATAGCGTCCCAGGCCGGGAAACGAGCCTTTACTGTCAATGCCGGACGTACACTGCAAGTATCGAAATTTGCTTTCGCCTTTTATCCACCGGTAGAGACTTGGATACGCGCCTTTGCCGATGCAGAGGCTGTTGTGACCGACTCTTTCCACGGCGTTTGTTTTGCCTTGCTTTACGGCAAGCCATTCTTTGTTACAAGCAATGTTTCGGGAGGCACATCACGCATACGTTCGCTACTAACAATGAGCGGCACCACAGAGCGGTATATTCACGATATAACCATATACAAAGATTATAAGCAGTTTACTGCACCCTCCATAGATTATACAACCGTATGGAAAAGGCTCGCAGAAGAACGGAAAAAATCAGAACAATTTTTACTTAACGCATTGCCATGACAAGAACAACAGCACCAGTCGCCATATTCGTCTACAATCGTGCCGACCACACAGCACGTACCATCGAACACCTGCAACACAATTTGTTGGCAGCAGAAACCGATATATATTTCTTTTCCGATGGTGGACACGATAAGCATTCGTGGCAGGCTGTCAATAAAGTACGCACATTGTTGCACAAGGTGACAGGATTCAAATCGGTAACTATTATAGAACGCCCGTGCAACTACTATGTAGAACGAAACGTAACAGAAGGTATAGCCCAAGTACTGACCACACACGACCGCATTATCGTCATGGAAGACGACATCATAAGCTCGCCCTATTACCTCACTTATATGAATGATGCTCTCGACTACTATTGCAACGACAAACGAGTGATGCACGTAGCCGGATTTACCAACTTAGACATTCCACAGAAAGGCGATACCTACTTCTCGCCCCATGTGACCGGTAGTGGTGCTTGGGCTACATGGCGCGACCGATGGTCACATTTTGTCCACTATAACAATCGTGAGGAGGCTCTCAACGGACTTACCGCAACCGACATTGCACGCATTACCTACGACGGACGATTTGACTGTCTGAAGATGCTCGACCGTCGTCCCGTTCCCTGGGACATCTGCTGGGATATCGTAGTATACCGTTGCGGAGGTCTCGCCCTACATCCTACACAAACCTTGGTACGCAACATAGGACTTACGTCAGGAGCACATTTCACCGGTCTGCAAAAAAGCCGCATCTTCGGCTGGTATGAATTTGACCGTCCATATAGTACCCATCCTGTAAAAGTAGGAGGTATACCTGTCGCCGAAGATGCCGAGATAGAACGTATGTATGGCGAAGCTCTCACCGACCACGGCATGCGTTACAACCTCTTCGGACGAATCGTGAGAAAAATATACAAACTCTTCAAAAAATAAAATCTGGACAAACAGGCTCTCTATTGAGCTATCTCCTCAACAACAGACCTGTTACTTATACATTAAGCTTAGGGGGTTGTTTTTCCCTACCTATTCCACGGGGGGAGAACAAACCCACTGTCATGGCGCGCACTGTACGTCATGCTACTACTGAATGGAAACTACCCAATAGAAGCTGTCCGATGCACTGACAATGTTACAAAAATAAAAGGCAGTTTATATTCCCAACACACATAAAACATCCACAATATTGTACTACGATAATAAGACAGAAAATGTCAATCAGTCACCCTATCTTAGGGTACTTTCCCCGCGCCAATCACATTTTTATATATTTTATATTTCACATACTTTTTTCCCTATATCAACGAAGTAGGGCAATAATATCGGAGACTCACCCTATTGAAAAGTATCTGTAAACGCCAAGCATTTCCCAATATCTCATTTTATCTATATCACTATAATTCACTTCAATCATACCTTGCCCCTTTATTTTACCCAACATTTACGAATATTCTATTTTTTATATATATCAGCTATTATTATGCCATTAAATCGCTTTATTATACTATTATCATAGTTCAATCATGGTTGCTGAAAATCTACCCAATGATGTTTTGCGCGAAGCTATTTGTAAATACCTTGTAGCGCATGAACGCGAATTATTGGGTTTTGCAAAACGGCTTACGCACTACAATATTCCTAACGCTAAAGATTTATATCAAGAGACAGCTTATCGCGCCATTTCTAATGCAGCTTCGTACAAAGAGTGCGGGAGTATTGGCTCCTGGCTGTACACTATTATGTATCATATCTTCCAAAATGACTGTAAAAGATGCGGCAAGCTTGCCGACGAGGAAGAACCGGCTTATCTTTTTATCAAGGACCTTGCACCTGCGCCTGACGAGATGTATGCCATCAACGAAATCTCCCAGGCCATCGCCTCTATAAAAGGCGACAGGGAACGTACCATGATAACTCGTTGGCTACAGGGTTATTCATATGCAGAGATTGCACAAGAATTAAACATGAAACTGGGTACGGTGAAGAGTGGCATCTTCCGCCTGAAGACATACTTACGGGTCTTACTCAGATAATATGCCACCTCTATCCGACAGCCCGCCACAGACTTGCAACATTCTATTTAATTAATAAGTCACAGCAATACCACAACTCAAAATCTGCGTCACAGTTACAGACTGATATTAAGACCCATCATTCTATTACCGTTGTATCCCCGGCCTCAGCATCCTTGCCCTTGGTACTTCGCATATAATATGCACAACAATCGCGCAATCCACACTCCAAACAGTGAGGGCGCCGCGCAGTACATACATATCGGCCATGAAGAATGAGCCAATGATGGGCTTTGGGAATCAGTTCTTCAGGTATATACTTCACAAGGGTTTTCTCCGTCTCCAAAGGAGTACGTGAATTGCGTGTAAGGCCTATACGATTGGAGACTCGAAACACATGCGTATCGACTGCCATGGCAGCCTTTCCCCACACAACAGAAGCTACGACATTAGCCGTCTTACGCCCTACTCCCGGCAATCGTTGCAGCTGGTCGACATCAGATGGTATTTCACCACCAAACTCATCTACCACCATACGAGCCATACCGGCAAGGTGTCGAGCCTTATTATTGGGATAGGAAACACTTTTTATGTATAAATAGATATCGTCTGACGAGGCAGTTGCCATATCATAAACCGTAGGATAGGCTTCAAAAAGCGCTGGCGTAACCAGATTTACCCGCTTGTCGGTGCACTGGGCCGAGAGTATTACCGCTACCAACAACTGGTAAGGCGACTCGTAGTGCAACTCGGTTTCTGCCACGGGCATATTCAATGTAAACCATTGTATGACGCGACGATAACGCTCGGCAATTGTCATAGTCTATTGTTTTGTGCAACCTTGTAAATACAATCTGCCATGCCGCCGTTTTTTACCGGAGCATGGCAGGTATGATTAGAAAATAGACTCAAATTCTTCTAAGAAACGAACATCATTTTCCGAAAAAAGACGGAGGTCTTTTACTCTGTATTTAAGATTGGTAATACGTTCGATACCCATACCGAGAGCATATCCGCTATACATGTGGCTATCTATGCCACAAGCCTCAAGCACATTGGGGTCGACCATGCCGCAACCCAATATCTCTACCCATCCGGTATGCTTGCAGAAGCTACATCCCTTGCCTCCACAAAGATTGCACGAGATATCCATCTCAGCACTAGGCTCGGTAAATGGGAAATAAGATGGACGCAAACGTATTTTGGTATCGGCACCAAACATCTCTTTGGCGAAGAAGAGCAACGCCTGCTTCAAGTCGGCAAACGACACATTCTTATCGACATACAAGGCCTCTACCTGATGGAAAAAGCAGTGGGCGCGCGCCGATATAGCTTCGTTGCGATAAACACGCCCGGGGCAAATGATGCGGATAGGCGGTTGCGTATGCTCCATGACACGAGTTTGTACCGACGACGTATGTGTACGCAGCAAAATATCGGGATTGCGAGTAACAAAAAAGGTATCTTGCATATCGCGTGCCGGATGGTCGGGAGCAAAGTTGAGTGAAGAGAAGACATGCCAATCGTCTTCTATTTCAGGTCCTTCGGCTATAGAAAAGCCCAACTTAGCAAAAATATCGCAAATCTCATTGCGAACGACAGAGAGCGGATGCCGAGTACCCAGCGGAATAGGATATGCCGTGCGAGTAAGGTCGATACCTGCAACATCTTGTACGTTATTGTCGATGGAGTCGCGCAGAGCATTGAAATGCGTTGTAGCAGCCTCCTTCAGTTCATTAAGAAGCTGTCCCACATGCCTTTTCTCTTCTGGCGGCACCAAACGGAAATCATTGAAAAGCTGAGAGATGATACCTTTCTTAGAAAGATATTTCAGGCGTATAGCCTCTAACTCATCCTTATTGGCAGCTTTAAGAGCCGTAATTTCCTGTTTAAGATTTTCTATCTTGTCTTGAAGCATAGAGCGATAATTCAAAAAATCGCTACAAAGGTAGCAAATATATAGAGACAATGGGGCGAAAAGCTGCCTGAATTTGTTATAAAAGTTACCTCAACACAACGAAGCATGGTCTATACATCTTTTTCGAGAGACAACCCGGCAATAATTTGTAGCATTGTTTTTACACTGATGTTACAACTTTGTAACACCCCACCGTTATTTTTGTAATCTGCTGAAACAATATGACATTACAAGTCGAACAAACAACACTATAGGTTAGGATTTATAACTATATTATGCTATCTTTGTAATAAAGTAGATGTATGGAGAAAAAGGCAAAGACAAATAAGTACTTTTTACCGCGCGACGTGAGTTGGATGTATTTCAACCAACGTATCTTACAGGAGGCTATGAAAGAGCATGTGCCTCTGCTCGAACGATTGTCCTTTCTGGGCATCTACTCTAACAACCTTGACGAGTTTTTCAGGGTACGTGTGGCATCTCAAAACAGAGTGATAGAGTGCGCCGACCGAAATGCTAAAAAAGAGCAGGAGAATGCCCGCAAAATCATCAAGCAAATCAATAAACTGAACAACCGCTATGCTGTTGTTTATGAACAAGCCATTGCTCACGTAACCGAGCTGCTTCGTGGCGAAAATATTTTTCTCATCAACAATACGCAGCTCGATGGCGTACAACGCAGCTTCATAGAGGCTTACTACCGCGACAAGCTCAACGGCATGATAAGCCCCGTATGGCTGTCGCAGGTGAAATGGTTGGGTAGAGAAGGCGACGAAAACATTTATCTCGCCGTAAAGATGCGCAACAAAAATCAGAAAAGCGAATATGCCGTCATAGAGCTGCCTGTGGCCGAGTGCGGACGTTTTATTCGACTGCCCAACCGCGACGAGGCATGCTACCTGATGTATCTCGATGACATAGTGCGATACTGCCTGCCGTTTGTGTTTACAGGCTTGGGCTATACCGATTTTGAGGCTTATGCTTTCAAATTTACAAAAGATGCCGAAATGGAGATAGACAACGACCTTCGCACCGGCTTGTTACAAAAAATATCGAAAGGCGTAAAAAGCCGCAAACGAGGTGAACCATTGCGCGTCATTTATGACTCATCGATGCCTCAAGACCTTCTAAGGCGGATGATGAATCGACTGAAACTCGATAAATTAGATACGGTACTGGCTGGCGGACGTTATCACAATCACAAGGATTTGATGCGCTTTCCCGACTGCGGTCGCGACGATTTGAAATATCCACGATGGACTCCCATCATCAAAAAAGAATTTTCCGGCGACGTAAGTCTGCTGCAACTCATACGAGAGCGCGACCGTTTTATCCATGTACCATACCACAACTTCGACTCTTATATACGTCTGCTACAAGAGGCTGCTATAAGTAAGGAGGTAAAGAGCATAAAAACCACACTATACCGCCTTGCCAAAGACTCGAAAGTAGTGAAGGCACTCGTGAATGCCGCCCGAAATGGCAAAAAAGTAACAGTAGTTATAGAATTGCTGGCACGATTTGACGAAGCCTCCAACATCGGATGGTCTAAAATGATGCAAGATGCCGGGATACAAGTCATCTTTGGCGTAGAAGGACTCAAAGTTCACTCGAAAATCACCCACATATCCATGCGCTCGGGTAGCGATATTGCCTGCATAAGCACCGGCAACTTCCACGAGGGAAATGCCCGTTCCTATACCGACTACCTGCTCATGACGGCACACAAAAGCATTGTACGCGATGTGTCGGCAGTATTCGACTTTATAGAACGCCCCTATATGCCGGTAAGCTATAAAGAACTGCTTGTATCGCCCAACGAAATGAAGCAAAAATTCATACGCCTTATCAATCAGGAGATAAAAAACAAAGAGTTGGGCAAACCGGCATATATCATGATGAAAGTAAACCACATCACAGACCCCGTCATGGTACAGAAGCTCTACGAGGCATCGTCTCACGGCATACCCATAGATTTGCTCGTACGAGGCAATTGCTCACTTATCACTGGGATAAAAGGTGTGAGCGATACTATCCGCATCAACGGTATCATAGACCGCTTCCTCGAACACTCGCGCATATTTATTTTTGCCAATGGTGGCGATGAGCGTATCTATATCGGTTCGGCCGACTGGATGACTCGTAATCTCGACAACCGCGTAGAAGTAGTAGCCCCTGTCTACGACCCCGAGATAAAGGCCGACTTGCGGCGTGTCGTGGAATACGGGCTTCGCGACAACATGCAAGGACGCATCGTCGATGGCAGTGGAGAGAACCTCTCATGGACAACCGACGACGAACACCCATTCCGCTCGCAAGAAGAGTTGTATGAATATTATCTGACAGAAAACATAGAAAAGGAAACAAAAGAAAACGATAAAGAAGAGAAATAGATGGGAAAAACTGTGTATGGTGCCATAGACATAGGCTCTAATGCTGCCAGACTACTCATAAAAAGTGTCGACGACAGCCAAGAAAAAAGCTTCAAGAAAGAGATGCTTGTGCGCGTGCCGCTACGCTTGGGCTTCGACGTCTTTGCCAAAGGTGAACTATCAGAAAGAAAGGCACGCAAGCTGAAACGCCTCATGAAGGCATTCAAACAACTGATGAAGATATACGATGTAAACCGCTATCGAGCCTGTGCCACATCGGCCATGCGCGACGCCCGCAACGGGAACGATGTAATACAGGATATTAAAAAATCGACCGGTATAGACATCGAAATCATCGACGGTGAGGAGGAAGCCCGCATGGTATATAACAACCACATCGAGTGTCTGGAAGACCGCAAAGGCAACTATCTTTACGTAGATGTAGGCGGTGGAAGTACCGAGGTAAACCTGCTGACCGAGGGAGTACTCGTATATTCCAAATCGTACAACATAGGAACGGTGCGCATACTTAGCAATGCCGTAGAAAACGGAGCTTGGGAGAAGATGGAGAGCGACCTCGCCTCTGTAACGCATTCTATGCGACATGTAAATATCATTGGGTCGGGCGGCAACATCAACAAGCTCTTTAAGCTCGCCCCGCTGGCCGAAGCTGACAAAGAGATGAAACGCCTGCCGGTGGAGTCGCTCCGCGCCATATACAGCCAGTTGCTGCCCCTGACTATAACCGAACGCATGGATAAATATAATCTGAAACAAGACCGAGCCGATGTGATAGTGCCCGCAGCCGAAATATTTCTGCACATAGCCGACACGGTAGGTGCCGAATTTATCTCGGTACCTGTAATAGGACTCTCTGATGGTATCATAGATGCCATGTATGCGAGCGACCGACTCGATAAAGATAAAAAAGCATAAGAGTAATAAGAAAGATACAGGGGTGTGCCCACCTCATACAGGGAGCTGCAACGGTATGGACCCGCCGGTGCAGCTCCCTGTAACTATCTATACCATCTCACAAAATACAGAAAGAGCCAAAACAAAAAGCAAGGTTCTTTCATTTATCATTTACAATACAATCGCAAAATTGCTACATTTGCATGAGCAAAACATCCGGCAATACGACCATGGCCGAACTCACCTAAGCAAAATACAAAACACTATATACAATGGAGAAATTATATCCCAAACTAATACTCGACGCGCTCGCACAAGTGCGATACCCGGGTAATGGCAAGAACCTCATAGAAAACAATATGGTCGAAGATGACATACGTATCGACGGCAACAAAGTGTCGTTTACGCTCATCTTCGAGAAGGCCAACGACCCATTCACCCGCTCTATCGTAAAAGCTGCCGAAGCAGCCATTCATGCCTACGCCTCGGAAGAGGCCGAGGTAACGATAGCCGTAAAGAGCCGCGTTGCGCCTCGCCCCACCCTGCAGAACCCGCTGCCGGGAGTAAAAAATATCATTGCCGTATCATCGGGAAAAGGCGGTGTAGGTAAATCGACCGTAGCATCGAACCTTGCAGTGGCACTTGCGCGTGCAGGCTACAAAACCGGTCTGCTCGATGCCGACATCTTCGGTCCATCGGCTCCTAAAATGTTCAATATAGAAGACGAGCAGGTATATGCCGAAGAACGCGACGGTCATAGCTACATCATACCCATAGAGAAGTATGGCGTAAAGATACTTTCAATAGGATTTTTCGTTCGGAAAGACGATGCCGTACTATGGCGCGGCGGCATGGCAAGCAACGCATTGAAACAGCTCATCACCGAGGCCGACTGGGGCGAGCTCGACTACTTTGTTCTCGACCTGCCGCCGGGCACAAGCGACATACACCTTACCTTGGTACAGACTCTTGCCATAACGGGCGCCATCGTAGTGACCACACCCCAAGAGGTAGCTCTCGCCGATGCCCGAAAAGGCATCAGCATGTTTACCGGCGAAAAAGTAAATGTGCCCATTCTGGGATTGGTTGAAAACATGAGCTGGTTTACACCGGCCGAACTTCCCAACAATCGCTACTACCTCTTCGGCAAAGAGGGAGGCAAACGTCTTGCAGAGGAGATGCACGTAGCTTTGCTGGGGCAGATACCTATCGTGCAAAGCATCTGCGAATCGGGCGACGCCGGCCATCCTGTCGCTCTCGACGATACCGCTGCCGGTGAGGCTTTCCGCCACCTTGCCGAAGAGGTAGTGAAAGCTACCGAGAAGCGCAACCGTGAACAACCGGCCACACAGAAGGTAGAAATGCAGAAATAGGGGCATCATTTACACCCCCACTTCTCCCCAATTGCATACTCTCCCGCAAAAGCCTGCAAACGGCTCTTGCGGGAGTGTTTTGTTAAAGGAAAGTATACATCGACTTACGGTAGCGACAAGACATGAAAACGTCGGTGGTTTCGCAATCACCGACGTTTCGCGCACTTAGTCAAAATTGTTAAACGCTTGAGAGAGAATCAAAATCAGAAGTATGTCTTTATCAATCTTACTATCTGCACTGCCACGAGAGCCACTACACTCGCTATGGCAATATATACACATAACAGCTCGGCCGACGAAAAGTTCACTGCCGACGACGGAATATAACAGAGTGCTACCAGACATACCACAACCGCCAACAACGTAACCGTCGTCATAACCCATCGTCCGGGCAGCGTCGGAGCAACAGGCGGCAACTTGTTCATGAGGCGGGGCGTGAACCAAGGATTCTCTCCGGGCTGCAAGGCATTATCATGCAGGTATTGCCGCAAGATGCGGTCGTCTGCCGGTGTATCACGCAAAGTCTTATTTCGTTTCATATCCATTCTTTTTTAGAAAATCTGCCAATTTACACCTCGACCGTGCAAGGTGCGACTTCACCGTGCCCTGCGGCATAGAGAGGATGCGGGCTACATCCTCGACCGTACGGTCTTCTATATAAAAAAGCGACACGACGGCTCGCTCTTGTGTCGAAAGCAAGGCCAAAGCTGCTGTAATATCAATCCGTTCGTCGGTCGATACGCTTGCTGCCGCCTCGGGGATAGCCTCGGCCGGAGCAGTTGGCTTTGCCGTACGCGCATAATCCAAGAAAACATTATACGCAATACGATAGAGCCACGTGGAAAACCCTGCCAACCCTTTGTACTGCCTGATGCCATAATAGCATTTTAGGAACGTCTCTTGCGCCAAGTCGTCGGCCAGCATGGCATCGCCTCCCGTGTGATGGAGGAAAAAGCGACGCAATGCGCCCTGATAGCGCTCGACGAGCGCGGCAAAAGCCTTGCGGTCGTCGAGCAGCATGACGCGTGAAACTAACAGGCTGTCGGGGGCTTTACTTCTCATCTTCGCCCGACACTATTTTATCGCTATTATCAGAATGTACCTCTTTGGCACGGTCGGCTCTCTCTTGCTTGCGCTCCATGTAATAAACCACCAAGTAACCCAAACCTATAAGAATAGGAGCTGACGACACGGCGCAAACAATCACCTCGGGAATTACCATTCCCAATATCAATCCGCCTATACCTATGCCCAATAATATAAAGGAAACACGCAGTGTACGTGACGGCGACATCTCTGTATTCCGTTTCCCGGATAAGAAGAGCCCCTCGGGAACAGGTTGTCCCACCTCTATCGCCTTTTCCATCACCTTATAGAAGTTGCTCTTATTCTTGTATGAAGTTACAACAGAGACAACAACAATACCAAGCACCATCAGAAAAAAGCCCAATGGAATCACAATCTTACTATCTTCCATGAAAGAGGAGGGCTGTGAATAAAATAAATGCTGCTTCTCAAACTCTGCATTGAGCGAGTCGGCATACATCCGCTCTTGTGTCACAAGACGCAGAGAGTCTAAATAGAACTGCTCTGAACGCAACCCATCACTCGCTTCGAGTTGCTCCCCGGGTACAGCCGCAGCATACACGCCTACTACGGCCAAAAACATCATAATGACAAAAATAACACGTTTCATAGTCATAAAATTTTATTTGGTTATACGTTTTCTGCAACTACCGCATGAAAGAGAGACTCTCCTTGCGGTGATATTTTGCTCATTAGACGTACCGAACTTACCGTAAGGTTGCAAAGGTTGAAAAAATTTTTTGTCAGGCAACGTTATGCTGCACACAACCGTCGCAAATCGATTGCTTTTTTACAGATAGCAAGAAGATACGGCAACCTGTTACCGGCATTGGACACAAATCTCTTGCACAAAACAATGATATTATGACTACAAAAAATCAAAAAGGTTGGTTTTGCAGCACAGATATAGCAAAAACACACCTTATCGCCCCTTAAAACATCTTTCAATCGTTAAATAATACGAAACACATGCATTTTTTGCGCCCAAGATTGTGAGAAAACAAAATTGGCTGTATATTTGCACTGTGTTTTTCATGGTATTAGATTTAAGGTTAATGAAGGTTGCTTGCCGTGAGGTAAGCAATTTTTTTATACCCTTTTCCGTCCCATCAGGCAGCATTATAAAACAGCTAACAAACAGATTTATAACACTATATCACAATAGTACCAACCCAAACTACTCAATCACAAACCGAATAACACATGCCGCAACAAGGAGGACAATAGCTGTTGCATAGAGTACCACCCCTACTTTTCTACTGCCCGAATCGCCTTTTTGAAGGGAGCGAAGCTCTTTGAGGGCATGAATAAAATTAAAGATGGCGATAACGAGCAATACGATATTGACAATATAAAGCTACTCATATACCGACATTCTTAGATACAATCTTTACAACGATAGTATACATACGCAAAAGCAAACGAGCCCAGTAGTTTTTAATTCTGCTTTGCCAAACCATAGTTCAAATTATCATACAAAAAACGAAGCTAAAAATCTGTTTGCATATTTTTTATCAAGTTCGATTGTATACCATTATTTTTCACTATCTTTGGATAAGATAGGATGCGGCTCGGCATAAAAAACTAAGCGAGCATGTTTTTCTACTCTCATCTTTCCGTTTCTTTATCTAAATAAATACAAATAAGAGCCGATATGTTTCGCAAAATTATTTTTCTTTTCGCATTGTTACCCACCCTTGCTTGGGTAACATCTTCCACACCCGAATCGCTCTATCAGCAAGGTGTAAATTATCTCAATGGCAACGACTCATCAGGCATTTTATATGAATAAGGAACAAGGTATAGAGGTTATTAGGCAGGTCGCCGAGCAAGGAGATGCCTGGATGCAATCTTTTTTAGGAGATTGCTATTATGAAGGACAAGGAGTAGAACAAGACTACTCGCAGGCGGTATATTGGTACCGTAAAGCCGCTGAGCAAGGAGTTGCCGAGGCACAATGTAATGTAGGAGTTCGCTATTACGATGGACAAGGTATAGCTCAAGACTACTCGCAAGCCGTATATTGGTTCCGTAAGGCTGCAGAACAAGGACTTGCCGAGGCGCAATTCAATTTAGGACAATGCTATGCAAATGGAAACGGCGTAGCACAAGACTACTCGCAGGCCATATATTGGTACCGCAAAGCCGCTGAGCGAGGATATGCCCTGGCACAATATAATTTGGGGCTTTGTTATGCGAACGGTTACGGCATTGCGCAAGACTACTCACAGGCCATATATTGGTATCGTAAAGCCGCTGACGCTGAACAAGGAGTTCCCATGGCACAATACAATTTAGGCCTTTGCTATTACTTTGGACAAGGTATAGCACAAGATTACTCGCAGGCAGCATATTGGTTCCGTAAAGCTGCCGAGCAAGGTCATACCGAAGCGTTATATAATTTAGGAGCTTGCTATATGAAAGGCAACGGTGTTACACAAGACTACTCGCAAGCCGTATATTGGTTCCGTAAGGCTGCCGAGCAAGGAGTTCCCATGGCACAATACAATTTAGGGCTTTGTTACTTAAATGGCAACGGCGTAACACGTGATGATTTGCAGGCGGTATATTGGTTCCGTAAAGCTGCTGAGTTAGGAATTCCTAAGGCGCTATATAATTTAGGAGTTTGCCATTGCAAAGGACAAGGAGTAGAACAAAATTACTCGCTAGCCGTACATTGGTTCCGTAAGGCTGCTGAGCTGGGAGTTGCCGAAGCGCAATTTAATTTAGGAGCTTGCCATTACAATGGACAAGGAGTAACTCAAGATTACTCGCAAGCCGTATATTGGTTCCGTAAGGCTGCTAAGCTAGGATATACCCCTGCGAAAGAAGCACTAAAACAATTGAAGAAATAATCCTATCCTTACAACTCAAACTCGAAACAGAATAAAAAGAATAGAATAGTTTCGGAACAACATTGAACGGCTTCAAGAGAATGTATGCACTTAATTACAAGCGGGCAGCCTGAAACTTCGTTTTCGGGCTGCCCGCTTACTTATTTTATCCGCAAGAAGGGACTATACTATAACTCATAGTCGACGCAAGCGCGCGACTCGACATGCCCTTTCAGTATGCCGGCGGCCGCTACATGGGCGGGATGAGTAGCATAGGCCGTTACGTCGGCAAGGGTATCGAACTCCGAGTAGAGTGCTATATCGTACTTCTCGGCAGGATTGATATTGCGCGACACTTCTATGTGACGTATCACGTCGATAACGGGCGGCAATGCCTTGATGGCGTTGCAAAAGTCGGTAATAATCTGAGTACGCTCTGGTTCGGGCGCAGAGAGTTTAAATAGTACAATGTGCTTTACCATAGTGCTTCTGTTTGTGGTGTTATTTGTTATATGTTATATAATCGTTGGCGAGCGGCCAGCACGCGCTCGTCGGTGATGTAGTCGTCGTAATCCATCATTTTATCTATGATGCCGCCGGGAGTAAGCTCTATGACACGATTGGCTACGGTCTGTATAAACTCATGGTCGTGCGAGGCAAAGAGCACAACGCCCTTGTATGCCGTGAGCATGTTGTTGAAGGCTTGTATCGACTCAAGGTCGAGGTGGTTGGTGGGCGAGTCGAGCACCAGGGTATTGGCATCGCGCATCATCATGCGGGCTATCATGCAACGCATCTTCTCGCCACCCGAAAGTACCGATGCTTTTTTGAGCAACTCATCGCCCGAGAAAAGCATTTTGCCAAGAAATCCTTTGAGGTAGAGCTCGCTGTTGTCGTCGGAGAATTGCGAGAGCCACTCTATCAGATTCATATCGGTATTGAAGAAGGCAGTATTGTCGAGCGGAAGGTAGGCCGACGTGATGGTTTGTCCCCACTCATACGTACCGGCATCGGCTTTGAGATTACCGTTGATTATCTCAAAGAAAGCAGTCATGGCACGCGGGTCGCGCGAGAGGAAGACGATTTTATCGCCCTTCTCGACCGAGAAGTTGACATCGCGGAAGAGCAATGTACCCTCGATACTCTTTTCGAGGCCTTTCACCTCGAGAATCTTGTTACCCACCTCGCGCTGCGGTGTGAATATAATGCCGGGATAGCGGCGCGACGAGGGCTTAATCTCCTCGATATTGAGTTTCTCGAGCATCTTCTTGCGGCTAGTTGTCTGTTTGCTTTTGGCCACATTGGCACTGAAACGACGGATAAACTCCTGCAGCTCCTTGCGTTTCTCCTCGGCCTTCTTGTTTTGCTGCTGTTGCTGACGCAAGGCGAGCTGACTCGACTCGTACCAAAAGCTGTAATTGCCGGCAAAGAGTTGTATCTTGCCGTAGTCTATGTCGAGGGTATGAGTGCAGACGGCATCGAGGAAGTGACGGTCGTGCGAGACAACGAGAACAGTGTTCTCGAAGTTGGAGAGATAGTTTTCGAGCCACGAAACGGTTTCGAGGTCGAGGTCGTTGGTAGGCTCATCGAGCAGCAGATTGTCGGGATGACCAAAGAGCGCCTTTGCCAACAACACACGCACTTTCTCTTTACCGCCCAAGTCTTTCATGAGCATATAGTGGCGGTCTTCCTTAATGCCAAGGCCACTAAGCAGCTCGGCAGCGTCGCTCTCGGCATTCCATCCGTCCAGTTCGGCAAATTGCTCTTCGAGAGCTGCAGCGCGAATACCATCCTCATCACTGAAGTCGGGCTTGGCATAGAGAGCATCTTTCTCCTGCATGATATTCCACAACACGGTATGACCGCGTAAGACAGTCTCTATAACCGTGCATTCGTCAAACTCGAAGTGGTCTTGACTGAGCACCGACAGACGTTCGCCCGCACCGAGAGTTACAGAACCGTGCGTAGGGTCGAGTGTGCCACTAAGAATGCGCATAAGCGTCGATTTACCCGCACCGTTGGCACCTATAATGCCGTAGCAGTTACCGGGTGTAAACTTGAGATTTACATCTTGGAAAAGTACCCTTTTGCCAAATTGGATACCGAGGTTGTTGACCGTTATCATTCTCTTTTTTACCTAATAAACCTATGCGGCAGTACAAATCGCCGCCTATCTCCCGAGTAGGACTAACGCCCCATCGCAACTTTGAGGGTGCAAAGATAGGACAAATCGGGGGTATAAGCAAGGAGCTGCTTACTTATGTTCAAAGAGCCGGCGACGTGCTAGCTGCTCATACTCCGTACCGGGGCGGCCGTAGTTGCAGTATGGATATATGCTGATGCCTCCGCGCGGCGTGAAAAAGCCTGTTACCTCGATGTAACGGGGATTCATAAGAGCAATAAGGTCGTTCATGATGATGTTGACACAATCTTCATGAAACGCGCCATGATTGCGGAAACTGAAAAGATAGAGTTTGAGACTCTTGCTCTCTACCATCTTCACATCGGGAATATAATCTATTTGTATGGTGGCAAAATCGGGTTGCCCGGTAATGGGACAAAGACTGGTAAACTCGGGACAATTGAAACGCACCCAATAATCGCGTCCGGGATGTTTGTTGGTAAATGCCTCCAAGACTTGCGGAGCATAGTCGTGCGGATATTCGGTTTTCTTTCCCAGCAACGTGAGGTTTTCAGTTTGACGGCTTTCAGTGGTCATATATATTTTTCTTTTTGTGTCGGTTTAACAAAGCTTCAGGCCAAGTCAGCGCAATGCCTTCTCGCCCATATAGATGGTACATGCCCCAAAGGTAAGTCGCCGCAGACGACAATGCACAAAACCGGCCTCGGCAAAAAGGGCTAGCATCTCTTCTCCTTGTACCACCGCCGCGACAGAACGCGGCAGGTAGGTATAGGCATGGGCATCGTGCGAAACGATGCGTCCTACAAGGGGTATAATAGTATATGTATAAAGTTTATAGAGCTGACGGAATGGGAAATGCACCGGGGTAGACAACTCTATGACACAAAGCACCCCGCCGGGAGCAAGCACCCGATACATCTCGGCAAATCCTTGTGCCAAATGCTCGAAATTACGTACGCCATAGGCAACAGTGATGGCATCGAAGCGATTATCGGGAAAACCAAGGTTCATACAATCGCCCGTCTCGAAAGTGATATGACCGGCATTGCCACGAGCAGCAGCCTTTTGCCGTGCTACATCGAGCATTCCTTCCGAGAGGTCTATACCCGTAAGCTCGGCAGGATGCAGCATATCGTCGATAAGAAATGCCATATCGCCCGTACCGGTAGCCACATCAAGCACACGCGACGGTTTATACTTACCCACCATACCAATAGCCTTGCGCCGCCACCGGCAATCAATGCCGAAAGTCATCATACGATTCATCAAATCGTATGCAGGAGCTATCGAATCGAACATGTCGCGCACCTGCCCGGTCTTGGCAGCCGTGCTGTCGTAAGGCTTTATATCTTCGGCTTTGAAGCGGCTCATTGTCATACTTATTTAAAAATCCACACAAGACATACCCAAAGCAGTCCGTCAAAAACTTTTCGATAAAGCCCGCGATGGGTTTACACTCCTATCGCGGGCTATAATACAAAAATTGATTACGATTTTATCTCTATTTGTCAGCGAGAGCGTAGGAAGTCGGTAACATTACGCTCGATACGACCTGCAAGGTCGGTAAGGTCGGCTTTTACAAAAGGTTCGCCTACGATATGCTCATAGAGTTCTATGTAGCGGTCGGCAACGCTGTTGCAATACTCGGGTGTCATCTCAGGCACTTTCTGACCCTCTTTCCCTTGAAATCCGTTTGCAATAAGCCATTGGCGCACAAATTCCTTGGAGAGCTGGCGTTGTTCCTCACCCTTGGCAAGACGCTCTTCGTAACCATCGGCATAGAAATAGCGCGACGAGTCGGGCGTGTGTATCTCGTCTATGAGAATGATGCGTCCGTCTTTCTTTCCAAACTCATACTTGGTGTCCACCAGGATGAGTCCCTTGCTGGCTGCCATCTCGGCACCACGACGATACAAAGCAAGCGTATATTTCTCGAGTTGCTCATAATCTTCGCGCGACACAATACCACGGGCTATAATCTCCTCTTTCGATATATCCTCGTCGTGCCCGGCATCGGCTTTGGTAGTAGGAGTGATAATAGGTTGCGCAAACTTCTCGTTTTCACGCATCCCATCGGGCATAGGTACGCCACAAAGAGAGCGTTTTCCATCGCGGTACTCACGCCAAGCATGGCCGGTGAGATAACCGCGTACCACCATCTCCACCTTGAAAGGCTCACATTTGAGACCTACGGTGACCATAGGATCGGGAGTAGCGACTTTCCAATTGGGCAGAATATCGGCAGTAGCATCGAGGAACTTGGCGGCTATCTGATTGAGCACTTGTCCTTTATAAGGGATACCTTCAGGCAGAATCACATCGAATGCCGAAATACGGTCGGTAGCTACCATTACCAACAAATCGTCGTCGATATTGTAAACATCGCGGACTTTACCGTGATAAACGCTTTTCTGACCGGGAAAGTGGAAATCGGTTTTTACTAATGCATTGCTCATAATTGTATCTGTATTTTTTGAGAATTACTGGTCGGATTTGTTCTTTTCTGCTTCACGCTCGGCTTTGATAGCCTCGCGCTCGCGTTTGTTTTTTTCATCGAGTTGTTCGTAAGCCTCTACAATGCGTTGCACGAGCCTATGTCGCACAATATCTTTCTTACTGAACTCTACAACACCTACCCCTTTGACACGTGACAATATCGACACCGCCTGCACAAGTCCCGATGTTTGTCGCTCGGGAAGGTCTATTTGCGTCATATCGCCCGTCACAATCATCTTGGCATTCATACCCAGGCGCGTGAGGAACATCTTCATTTGATGGGTAGTCGTGTTTTGCGCCTCATCGAGAATAATTACGGCATCGCCAAGTGTCCGTCCCCTCATAAATGCCAACGGAGCTATCTGTATGACATTTGTCTCCATATACTCTTTGAGCTTGGCAGGGGGTATCATATCTTGCAGGGCATCGTACAACGGCTGCAGGTAGGGGTCTATCTTATCTTTCATATCGCCGGGCAGGAAGCCAAGCTTCTCGCCGGCCTCCACGGCAGGACGACTGAGTATAATGCGTTTTGCCTCTTTGTGTTTGAGTGCACGCACCGCCAAAGCGATGGCAACATAGGTCTTTCCCGACCCGGCAGGTCCTAACGCAAAAACGAGGTCATTGTCATGTACGGCCTGAACAAATTTCTGCTGGTTGTCCGAACGGGCTGTAATGGGTTTCCCTCCGACACTATATATTATAACATCGTCGTCGGCAGCATTACTTGTATGCGGCACATCATTCTTGACAATCTCTATGATAGCCTCTTCATTGAGTGTATTATGCTCTTGACAATAAGCAATAAGCTCACGTATTTTCTCTTCAAATGCTGCGGTCTCAAGCTCATCGCCAATAACCTTCAGTACATTACCCCTTGCTACCATACGCAGCTTGGGGAAAAGATTTTTTACCAACTGCATATTGCAGTTGTTAATACCATAAAACAGTACAGGATCTACGTCGTCAAGAATAATTACGCGCTCTATCATCTATGGTTATACTCTCTGCAAAAGGGATTAATTGTTACAGCGGCAAAGATACACAAAGACGAGCGCAAAGACAAGCTGAAAACACAGTTTTCTATTTTCTATGTTGAGCTACACCAAGTCGCATACTATCTTATGAAAAGAGGTGAGTTATCGCCAATCACGCAGCGCTCTTGAAACAATATGCTTGCCAAGAAATACTAATGCCTCACTTCTAACGCCAGTCCATCACTCCTGTGGAAGACAATTCCACAAACCCGCCATACACCGGTGCAAGAAAATGTCGGTAAGTCGCGAAACGGCATACTCACCTACCTCACTCCACGGCACACACCGCATGTCATGCAATGCAGACGGGACAGCCTCTACCTCTACAACATAAAAGGTTGCATGAATAATGCGATGCGTAAGCACATGTTTACACTCAAAAGGAGGTGCTAAAAACTTAATACTGCCGGCATCGCCCAACAGAGTTCTGTATGCTTCGGTACAACACAATTGAGATAACGGCTGTGGGTCGGGCGTCTCTATAAGCGGGAACTCATACAGGTTGCGCCATATATCGTTGCCTTCGCGCCGGTGCAGCCACGTATTACCCTTATGTGTAACAACAAAATAATGGAAATAACGGTGTTTTACCGTCACCTTTCCCTGCTTCACAGGACGCAGTGCTACCGTGCCCGCTGCATACGCAGCACAATGCGAAGCTACGGGACATTTGTCACAGGCAGCTCCCGTAGGAAGACATACCAACGCACCCAGCTCCATCATAGCCTGATTATACAAACCGGGATGCTCACGATGCAGCAACGTGTCGGCCAGTTGCACGAAATAATGCTTACCAGCCGTTTCGTCTATAGGCAAATCTATATCGAAAAGACGCGACAAGACGCGATACACATTTCCGTCGAGTACCGCATACGGTAGGTCGTAGGCTATCGAGGCTATGGCAGCAGCAGTATAGTCACCTATCCCTTTAAGGGAGCGTATATCGCTGTAGGTATGAGGGAAAATACCATCAAAACGAGCTACCACGTCACGTGCCGCAGCCAACATATTACGAGCCCTACTGTAATATCCCAATCCTTGCCAATACTTCATCACCTCATCGTCTTGAGCCGAAGCAAGAGACTGCACATCAGGGAATCGCTCAACAAAACGCATGTAGTAATCGTAACCTTGCGCCACCCGTGTCTGCTGCAAGATAATCTCCGACACCCATATTTTATAAGCATCTCGCGTATGCCGCCACGGTAGGTCGCGGGCATTCTCGGCAAACCAAGATTCGAGTGCGGGTGCAAAAAAATTCTCATTCTCTGCCATACAACTGCAAAGGTATGCTTTTCCTTGCAAAGCCCATACCGTAAAAACAGAAAATAGAAAGGTAATAGTTGTGTGAATTGCTAACAAACGACAAAAATGCGGATTATGGAGGCAAGAAAAATCTCAAACGTTAACAGATATGCATCATTTCACATAAACAATCTTAACAAGCGAAACAATATTAAGAAATAATTTGGATAGAAAACAAGGAAGCACTACTTTTGTAACAGTTTTTTCATAGTATTAGATTGTAAAGTTATTAAGATGCTTGGGTTTTCGTGAGATAATTCAAGCATTTTTTATTTCCATACCAGTAAAATGATAGGAAAATCGGGGAAATAGAGGACGAAGAACAAAAAATTTACACTTGGCATACAACAAATCGATAGTATATATCGCAAGCATCGCAAAGCGTGCAAAACAGAACAAAGATTTGATACTCTACACTCAATATTCATTGCAACAATATATAACTGACGGTACATCGCGTAAAGTATAATATGAAAACTTCGTTTTCATTTGCCTCTACTCTCAACATTCATTATATTTGCACTTATTGAACTAAAACCTTAATTTCAACAATATGGAACTCACATTGCCCAAAGAGTTACCTACATATCCTACTTTTGTAGAGGGTATTAGGCGAGCCCCCGACCGGGGTTATAAACTTACTCCCGAACAAACCGAAACTGCACTGAAAAATGCACTGCGTTACATTCCGCAAGAGTTACACGCACAACTCGCACCGGAATTTATGGAAGAACTTCTTACCCGAGGTAAAATATATGGTTACCGTTTTCGCCCCCAAGGCGACCTGAAAGCCAAACCTATAGACGAATACAAAGGAAAATGCATAGAGGGTAAAGCATTCCAAGTGATGATTGACAACAATCTTTGCTTCGACATCGCTCTCTACCCATATGAACTGGTTACGTACGGTGAGACCGGGCAGGTGTGTCAGAATTGGATGCAATACCGCCTCATCAAGATGTATCTCGAAGAACTTACACAAGAGCAGACGTTGGTCGTTGAGTCGGGGCATCCGCTGGGATTGTTCAAGTCGAAACCCGAAGCTCCACGCGTTATTATCACCAACTCCATGATGGTGGGACTCTTCGACAACCAAAAAGACTGGGATATAGCCGCCCAAATGGGCGTAGCCAACTATGGGCAAATGACTGCCGGAGGCTGGATGTACATTGGCCCGCAAGGTATCGTACACGGCACTTTCAATACTCTACTCAATGCCGGACGTATGAAACTGGGCATTCCTCAAGACGGCGACCTGCGCGGACACCTGTTCGTATCATCGGGCTTGGGAGGCATGAGCGGCGCTCAACCCAAAGCCGCCGAGATTGCCGGTGCCACAGCTATCATTGCCGAGGTAGACAGCTCGCGTATTGAAACCCGCCACCGTCAAGGATGGGTACACTATATTACCGAAGACATGGGCGAGGCCTTCAAAATGGCTCACGAAGCAATGCAACGCCGCGAGCCTTGCTCTATCGCCTATCATGGCAACATTGTAGATTTGCTCGAGTATGCAGTAGCACACAACATACATATAGAACTGCTCAGTGACCAGACGTCGTGCCATGCCGTATATGAGGGTGGTTACTGCCCGGTCGGCATCTCCTTTGCCGAACGTACACGTTTACTCAAGGAAGACCGAGAAGAATTCTGCCGCTTGGTCGACCAATCGTTACACCGCCACTTTAACGTTATCAAGGAACTTGTTGCACGAGGCACCTACTTCTTCGACTACGGCAACTCGTTTATGAAGGCTATCTACGACTCGGGGGTAAAAGAAATCTCACGTAATGGCATCGACGAGAAAAACGGATTTATTTGGCCATCGTACGTCGAGGATATAATGGGTCCCGAACTCTTTGACTATGGATACGGTCCGTTCCGCTGGGTATGCCTCAGTGGCAAACACGAAGACCTTATCAAGACCGATCACGCTGCCATGGCTTGTATAGACAAAAACCGTCGCGGACAAGACCTTGACAACTGGATATGGATACGCGACGCCGAAAAAAACAATCTTGTAGTAGGCACACAAGCCCGCATCTTGTACCAGGATGCTGTAGGCCGCATGAATATTGCATTGAAATTCAACGAGATGGTACGCAACGGAGAGGTCGGTCCTATCATGCTGGGTCGCGACCACCACGACGTAAGCGGCACCGACTCACCCTTCCGCGAAACATCAAATATCAAAGACGGTAGCAATGTGATGGCCGACATGGCCGTACAATGTTTCGCCGGCAACTGTGCCCGCGGTATGAGCCTCGTAGCCCTGCATAACGGAGGTGGTGTAGGTATAGGCAAAGCTATCAACGGCGGCTTCGGTATGGTATGCGATGGTTCGGAACGAGTAGACCGAATACTGCGTTCGGCTATGTTGTGGGATGTAATGGGTGGTGTAGCACGCCGCTCATGGGCTCGCAACCAACATGCTATGGAGACCAGCGAAGAATTTAACCGTCAAATGGACGGATACCACATCACCATGCCATACCTTGCCGATGACTCGCTGGTAAAAGAGACCGTAAACGAAGCACTAAAGAATTACCATCATAACAAATAACAACCTAAAAACCACCGACTATGAGCTGGAACAAAATCATGGAATGCGTCCCTAATTTTAGTGAAGGACGTGACTTGGAAAAAATAGACAAAATCGTTTCTCCCTTCCGTGCCAAAGAGGGCGTAAAATTGCTCGATTATAGCAACGATACCGACCACAATCGTCTGGTCGTAACCCTTGTTGGTGACCCCGATGCACTGAAAGAGGCTATTATAGAGGCCATAGGTGTTGCCATAGAGCTCATCGACCTCAACAAACACAAAGGGCAACACCCTCGCATGGGAGCCGTCGATGTCGTTCCGTTTATTCCTATCAAAGGTTGCACGATGGACGATGCCATCGCTCTCTCGAAAGAGGTAGGCCGCCGCGTTGCCGAGCTATATAACCTTCCGGTCTTTTTATACGAAAAGTCGGCCTCGGCTCCTCATCGTGAGAATCTTGCCGCCATACGCAAAGGAGAGTTTGAAGGTATGGCCGAAAAAATACATCAGCCCGAATGGCATCCCGATTTTGGCCCGGCCGAGCGGCATCCTACTGCCGGTACCGTAGCCATAGGCGCACGCATGCCTTTAGTAGCCTACAACATCAACCTTAACACTCCGAGCCTCGAGATTGCACACAGCATAGCCAAAAAGATACGCTTCATAGGCGGTGGCTTGCGATATTGCAAAGCTATGGGTGTAGAACTGAAAGAGCGCGGCATCACTCAGGTAAGTATCAACATGACCGATTATACCAAGACAGCTCTTTACCAAGCATTTGAAATGGTACGTTACGAAGCCCGCCGCTATGGTGTAAGTATTATAGGTAGCGAAATCATAGGTTTGGTTCCTATGGAAGCGCTCATCGACACAGCCTCATACTATCTGGGACTTGAAGGCTTCTCCATGCAACAAGTTTTGGAAGCCCGTATAATGGAATAGACATTGTGCCAAGTATACCGGGCTGCACCTGCATACAGGGCAGCCCGGCTGCGTAAAGCAATAATATTACGATGAAGTCATGAGTAATCTGATTATTATCAATGCCCGCATCGTCACACCGATAGGGAAAAGCGCTCTCAAAGGCAGCGAGATGAACCGTCTGCAAGTCATCGAGCACGGTACGATAGAGATTACCGACGGTACTATAACTTATGTTGGAACCAACCGGGAAGACCTTCCGGCGGGATATGCCGTGGTAAATGCCGACGGGAATGTGGTATTGCCCGGCTTTATCGACTCGCACACCCATCTCGTTTTCGGCGGCTACCGCCCCGAAGAGTTTATGTGGCGAATGCGTGGCGACAGTTATATGAGCATCATGGAACGTGGCGGAGGCATTGTAAACACAATGCGCGCAACACGTGAAGCAACCCTCGACGAATTGAAACGCAAAGCCGAATGGTATATCGATGTGATGAGCCGTATGGGTGTCACTACCGTAGAGGGGAAAAGCGGATATGGACTTGACAAAGATACCGAGTTGAAACAGCTCGATGTCATGCACCGCATCAATGCCGACCCTAACCGCAAGGTAGACATTGCAACCACCTTTTTAGGTGCCCATGCCTTACCACCCGAGTATAGTGGACGAAGCGACGAGTATATCGACTTTATCATCGATGAAATGCTTCCTTTGGTAAAAGAGCGAAGATTGGCCGAAAACTGCGATATTTTCTGTGAAAAAGGTGTCTTTACAGTTGCCCAATCGCGACGCCTGCTTACGGCAGCTCAAGCTATGGGGTTCGGCGCAAAGATACATGCCGACGAGATAGTATCGTTTGGAGGTGCCGAACTGGCGGGAGAAATAAAAGCACTGAGTGCCGACCATCTGCTACATGCATCGGACGAAGGTATACGTGCCATGCGCGACAACGACGTAGTGGCAACACTGCTACCCCTGACAGCTTTTACCCTGCGCGAACCGTACGCCCGTGGCCGGGAGATGATAGACGCTGGCTGCGCTGTGGCCTTGGCCACCGACCTCAATCCCGGCAGCTGTTGCTCGGGCAGCATCCCTCTAACCTTTGCATTGGCCTGCATATATATGCACCTTACAGTAGAGGAAGCCATCACGGCCATGACCCTCAACGGAGCTGCTGCCATAGGCAAAGCCCATCGCATAGGTAGTATCGAAGAAGGAAAAGCCGGCGACATAGTCATACTCGACAGCGACACCTATTACATGCTACCCTACTATACCGGTATGAACTCCGTGAAAATGACCATCAAAGCCGGTAAGATAGTATCGTCGCAAAACCCATGACAACAGGTCTATTGCAACAACCTCTTCAAATCACAACAACACATTAAAGATTTTATACAATGAAACTTGTAGAGCTTACAATAAACGATTTTTTAAATAAAACCGCAAGCAACGAGCCGGTTCCCGGCGGCGGTAGCATTTCGGCCTTGTGTGCAGCCATCGCAACAGCCCTCGGCACCATGGTAACCAACCTTACCATCGGTCGCAAAAAGTATGCCGAGAAAGAAAACGGCATGAAAGAGGCTGCTGCCAAGCTGGCACAACAACGCCAACGCTTTATAGAACTTATCGACCTCGACTCAGAGGCCTTTGACCGCGTCTTTGCCGCCTTCAAGTTACCTAAAGAGAGTGACGAAGAGAAGGTTCATCGTGCACAAGTCATAGAAGAAGCTACCAAACACGCAGCAGAGATTCCCATGGAGGTAGCCCGCACAGCCCTCGCCTGCATGCCTACCCTGCAATACATCGGACAAGAAGGCAATAGCAACGCTATTACCGATAGTTGTGTTGCCATGATGTGCGCCCGCACAGCTGTACGTGGCGCGTTGTTGAACGTACGTATCAACTTAGCTTCGCTGAAAGACGAAGAATATGTAGAGCGCATGAAAGCAGAGACTATAGAGATTGAGGCTCAAGCTCTTGTTCTCGAAAACGATTTATTAACCTACGGAGAAGAAAACTACGGATTATGAAAAATGATGTTTATCAAATAGGTTCGGGCGAACTTACGTTCGATATCATTGAAGATATATTAGAACACCATCGCCATTTGGAGCTTTCAGACCAAGCTATTGCCAAGATAGAAAAATGCCGCCAATACTTAGACCGGAAAACCGAAGAGTCGGACGTTCCCCTATACGGCATCACAACAGGCTTCGGCTCGCTGTGCAATCGCAATATCTCGCCCGACGAATTGAATAAGCTGCAAGAAAACCTCGTAAAAAGCCACGCCTGCAGCGTAGGCACAGAGATAGACAAAGAGATTGTACGCCTCATGCTGCTACTCAAAGCTCATGCCTTATCTATGGGACACAGCGGCGTACAGGTAGTCACGGTACAACGCATACTCGACTTTTTCAACAATGATATTCTTCCTGTAGTATATGACCGCGGGTCGTTGGGAGCATCGGGCGACCTTGCACCGTTGGCCAATCTATTTTTGCCACTCATAGGTGAAGGTGAGGTAAACTACAACGGAAAACGTCGCGCTGCCGCCGAGGTTCTGCAAGAATTTGGCTGGCAACCTGTAAAGCTGCAAAGCAAAGAAGGATTGGCTCTGCTCAACGGAACCCAATTTATGAGTTCAAACGGCGTGTACGCCATCATACGGGCGCACCATATTATGAAGGGAGCCGACATGATAGGAGCTCTTTCTCTCGAAGCCTTCGACGGTCGCATCGACCCCTTTGAAGACAACATCCAGCAAATACGCCCACATCGCGGACAGATAGAGACCGGCGAGGCGTTCCGCCGTATTCTTGCCGGCAGTGAACTGATAACCCGCCCCAAAAAGCAAGTACAAGACCCTTATTCTTTCCGCTGTATACCTCAAGTACACGGAGCAGTAAAAGATGCCATACACTATGTGAGCAGTGTATTACTCACTGAAATCAATTCCGTAACCGACAACCCCACCATCTTCCCCGATGAAGACCGCATCATATCGGGCGGTAATTTCCACGGCGAACCGTTGGCTTTGGTTTACGATTACCTCGCCATTGCTTTATCTGAGCTGGGAAACATATCGGAGCGTCGTATCGCACAACTTATCTTAGGGTTGCGCGGACTACCGGAATTTTTAGTGGCCGAACCGGGACTTAACTCGGGATTCATGATACCGCAATATGCAGCAGCAGCCATGGTAAGCCAAAATAAGATGTACTGCTTCGCGGCATCGAGCGACTCTATTGTATCGAGCAACGGACAAGAAGACCACGTGAGTATGGGTGCCAATGCAGCCACCAAGCTCCATAAGATACTGGACAACCTCGAGAATATCCTTGCCATAGAGATGATGAATGCTTCACAAGCGTTCGACTTCCGTCGTCCTCTACGCTCATCTCCTATGATAGAGCAGTTTATGGCAGCATATCGCAGTGAGGTCCCCTTTGTAAAAGACGACATCATCATGTACAAGATGATACAAAAGAGTGTCGACTTCTTGCGCCGATACCGTTTTGATTACTGATATTAAGGGAATTTCCTCAACTAACAGAATTCTTAGTTTTTTCATAACAATGGGGGCTGTCGCGAAATAATATCACGGCAGCCCCCATCATTTCCCGACATAAGGTCTATAGCTCAACTATCGACCTACAACAGCTTCGAGCTCCTCTACTGTAATAGGAATCTTCTTGTCACCTCCTACACGACGACAACCGTCGGCTGTAATGATAATATCATCTTCGATACGGATACCACCAAAATCGTAATACGAAGCCAACAAATCATAATTGAGAAAATCTTTACAACGACCCTCGGCTTTCCACTGCTCTATAAGTGCCGGTATAAAGTACAAACCGGGCTCATCGCTCATGACAACACCGGGGCGTAACTGCCAAGCCTTGCGACATGTACAACAGGCAATGGCAGAGGCTCGGTCAACTACACGCGAGAAGGGGAAATTATACACGTCGCCACGTTCGCCTATCGACTCACAATCGTGTACATCAAGTCCCATACCATGACCCAACCCGTGCGGCATCAACAAATCCATTGCTCCGGCAGCAACAGCCTCGCGAGGGTCACCTTTGATAATACCCAAATCGGCCAATCCACAAGCCATCACATAGAGTGCCTCATTATGTAACTCCTGATAACGCATAGGACGAGCTACCTCTATGATATGGTCGTGGGCACGCAGTACAATCTCATATATTTCGCGTTGCCGTGTTGTAAATTTTCCACTTACAGGATAGGTACGCGTGTGGTCTGAACAATAACCCGAGAGCAATTCGGCACCTGCATCACACAACAGAAGACGCCCGTTTACAAGCTTGTCGTCGCAACTGAAGTTATGCAGTATCTCACCATGCTGCGTCACATGCGAATAGAACGAACATCCCCATCCATGTTGCATGGCTATACCGCCTATTGCTCCTATAATTTCGCGCTCTACTACGCCCTCACGACACATAGACATGGCCGTAGTATGCATCAGATAACCCACATGGAAAGCTCGCTCCATCTCGGCTATCTCCTCTTCGCTTTTTATCTCACGCATTTGGGTCACGGCCATCATCAAGTCGACCGAAATTCCATCGTTGACCTGTTGCACAGGCACACCCAGCAAGGTAGACATATTGATAAGCACCATACCTCTAAATTGCGGGAGGTAATGTATTTTACGACCTTCACGGCGAGCAGCAGCAATAGCATCGGGCAGTGCGGCAAGCGGAGCGGTACGTTTCACACCTACACCCTCTGCCAATTCAGAAAGTGCAGGTACAGTACCTGTCCACACCATCTCGTCTATTGTGACATCATCGCCATAGATAGTATCACTGTTGTTGTCAATATCGATAATACCGGCCAAGCGGGCATTAGCAAGCCCAAAATAATAAAGGAAAGTAGAATCCTGACGAAATGCAATCGGATTATTGGGGAAGTTGATAGCCGAATCGCAATTGCCAGGCAATAAGATAATACCACTTCCTATCATTTTGCGCAGAGCGTCGCGACGAGCGACATAAGTTTGAGCAGGGAACATAATATACTTTTTTAGTTATGATATTTATAAATATTTATAGCGAGCCTTATGCTCTCTCTTGCGTGTGTCAAAGATAAGATTTTTACATATACGATGTTACACCCATATGCGAAAAGAGAACTTGAAAAACAACTTTTTCCTACAGCAACTAAGCATAAAACGACAAATTGAACAAGACGACACACTATCGCACATCATAGCGACTTACTGGTTGTTACTTTGCATTGCCCGAAAGAAATCGGGAAAACATTATCAATTTATAAAAAAGACTTATTATGAATCGAAACAACATCACCGGGGATGGAACCAAAGCCCGCGAGAGTGCCCGAGAACGCATTGCTCGACGATTGCAAGAGCGCTATCCCGACCGTCAGTTCACAGACGAAGAGGAGTTTTATGATGCCCTCGACGAATACGACAATGCTCTGTCACAACACTACGAGCAAATGCTGGGCGATCAAAACCGCTTGTGCCAAATGATGTGCAGCAACCCCAAAATGGGAGCATTCATCTCTGATGTCGCCGATGGCGAAGATGTGTTAGTAGCTTGCGTACGCTATTTCGGCAAAGACATGCTCGACCATGCAGGAGACGAACGCTACATGCATGCCATTCGCCGCGCCAACGAAGAGTTTGAAGCCCGCAACCGCCATTACATGGAACTCGAAGAGTCTATGCGCCACAACGTAGAACAAAGCGCTCGTCATATCGAGCGTTTCATGCGTGCCAAACAAATGGATGAGGCCGAGTTTGACGACTTTCTCGACCGAGTGTTTCATATATGCCAACATGTTTTTGCGGGAGACCTTACGATAGACGTCTTGGAACTCCTTTACAAAGGGTTGCGCTACGATACAGACCTCACTTGTGCCGAACATGCCGCCGAAATAAAGGGACGCAACGAACGCATTACTCTCTCTCGCCGCGACATTGCCGGAGACCACCTGCCTGCTCTTCCCCACAAGAACGGAGGCAATGAAACAGGCGGATACCGACGCCCGCGTCGCCGCCGTAGCATATGGGACATGTAACACGCATAAACTTACAAAGGAGTTTTCTGCCTGCTTTGCGATACCATTCCAATAAACCAACAATATATACACTATGACATCCTACCACAACGCAATAGCAGCGAAGCTCACATATATAAAATACTATTTTCAAACCACAAAAAACAAAAACATGAAAACTGAAACATTCAGAAAAATCTCATCGACACAGTGGATTATCTCCATCTCGCTCATGCTACTCTTTGTTTTGCTGGCAGGCGACTTTGCCGATGCCTCGGTCTATTGCATTGCTGCTGTATTGCCCGGCATGACAACCGGAAAAATAGTGAGTGGCCAACCGCTTACCACCGACTTGACGCGTGAACACAGCCCCTCGCTACTCCAAAGCGAGATTGACAATCGCATTGTAAAAATCCGCCCCATGTCGACACCCGTAGACCAAATATCGCGCTACAAAGGTGCACGTAAAGCAAGCTCTATGGTTGTAGACTACTACTCGGTAGACGTAAAACCTACTAAAACCACACTGAAAACGGCTTACACAGAGCCGACAGAGGATACAGTCACCTTCAATAACCGTCGCGCCATGTTGAACACCAACAACAACGACATGTTTGAAATCTCTGATACTATCCTTGTACAGGGTGTAAAAGGTTACGAAAGCGACGGGATAACTCCCTCAAAGTCCGACCTCGTATTATACGTGTACACCAAGGATACCGTTACAGGTGAGCCACTTGTAAATCCGGTAAACGGCAAAACCATAGGAACCGTAACCGATTGCGTTCCTACTATTCCGGCCGACACTTGTCTTATCCGTATGGGACGTGCTGCTACCGAGCTCGATGTACAAACAGCCCAATTCGAGAGTTTGCCTGTCAAGGAACAAAACTATTGTCAGATTTTC
The DNA here is from genome assembly GCA_900538705.1 of uncultured Porphyromonadaceae bacterium. Taxonomy (GTDB): domain Bacteria; phylum Bacteroidota; class Bacteroidia; order Bacteroidales; family Barnesiellaceae_A; genus Barnesiella_A. Next base: position 401,466 of record UPZG01000001.1, on the reverse strand, counting down.
AAGATGCAAATCGAGCAATCGACCTTGCAAAAAATTGCCAACAAAGAAATCGAGTGGGATTTCTCAGACCAAGAAGAGGCTGCTATATATGATATGCGTCTCAGCATGGAGAAGACCTTCTTATTCGGTGTAAAACACAGAGTGTACAACACCCTAAAGAAAGAATATGTAAGCCTCACCGGTGGTATATGGTGGCAAGCCGGCAAGCAATATGAGTACAATCCATCGGTAGGTTTCACACAAAACGACCTTGTAGATATGATGCAAATGGCATTTACAGGCAATGCCGGCAACAAACGCAAGGTACTCATCGGTGGTTCTGACTTCATTGGGACTCTCAATAAGATAGAGGCAACCAAAATCGTCGAAGCCGACAAGGATATGGTAAAATGGGGCATCGATTTCAGTGAGATACGCTCGAAATTCGGCAAGCTCTATGTGCTGCATTCCGAGGTGTTTGACGATTGTGGAATGAGCGGACACGGCTTTATCTTTGACCCGGAATACATCCAAAAGTGGTCGCACGTGCCTTTCGGGTCTCAAGCCTTAGACCTTAAAAAGGCCGGTATCCGCAACAGTGATGCCCTTGTCCTCACCGAAGCAAGCTGCCTCACACTTCGCTACCCTGCCGCACATATGCGCATTGTACCTGTCAGCGAATAAATAGTGTCTCTTTGCGGGCTGTGGCATAATCAATTTTCAGGCCACAGCCCTGCTCTATATGATGTACACGACCTCACACACAGACAACCACTCAAGAAAACAGTGTGAGGCAAAAAACAAAACTCAAAAAACTACACTCATGAAGATACTACACAACTGCATTGCCGGATATCTCGGGTATTACGGCAACCTCGAAGCCTTACAAAGCCAATACCCGGAGGGCGGTGAAGCCGGCAGCTTCTTCCTGAATGGTGAGACATCGACTTTGTGGATGTGGAACCCTGTCACTCAATGCTGGAACGACACAAACTATACCACAGCACCCGATTTGGTAGGAATGATTATCGAACCGTCTACCTTTGTCCCCTCTATCATTCCTGGTAAAGAAGCTCTTTACTACTACGTAGCGACTGCCGCCGGTTCGTATGGCTTTCCAAAACTACCCGGTACATCGATAAAGATAGAAGTTTCCTGCACACAGCCAAGCATCATCCTATTACGATGGGACGGAACCAAATGGGAAGAACACGTCTATCCTTTTGCTTTGTCACCGCTCACTTATCACCGCTACCGTGGATTGTGGGACGAGAATGAAACCTACTGCCGCAACAACGACTACATCGATGTTGTACTTTACAACGGGCAGTACTACCGTCTTGTCCTGTTCGGGAAGCACTCAAAAATTACACCCGACACAGAGCATATATGGGAAGTCATTGATGGTTTTTCGGTACTCGCTACCGGATTGCAGGTGATAGAACAAGATGGCAACGGCACTCTTGTTTTGTCGCCCGAGATGTGTTCTCTACGAATCACAAATCCTGCCGGCAAAGAACTCGCCAACCTCTCTATCCAAAAGGGAACTACCGAGAACGACCAGTATGTACAACAAAGTTTTACAAGTATCGTAGGTAACACTATCTATGTTACGACCATTAACGCCACTGGTATCACTTTCTCAGAAGGCACTGTGAGCAGTCTCGGAGCTGTCATCATTAATAAACGCTATTCTCTTTCTGTCGATGGTCCTAAAGATACTCCTATATGAACATAACACGCGACGAAATCATATCTCGTACCCAATGTTGCATGGAGGAGTTACCTCCCGTGTGGGAAGGTTCTCTCACGCAAAATGAAGGTGTAACCATCAATCGCTATATCGACGCCAAGATAGGCGAGACACTGCGAATAATAGCCCTCACGGCTCCTCCACACCTATTGTGGTCCGAAGCTTACCCCAATCTGCCCGAACCGGAAAAACATCAAGACGGTAGTGGACGCATCACACTCGACACCGAGATATTGCGACCCGTGTCGTTACTCATGGAGGGTTGGCAACGCCCCGTAACGGAGTTTATTACCATAAACGACCCCCGTTATGAACTGCAATTCAACTCTTTCACACGTGGAGGAAGTGCCAAACCCATGGCCATATGGGGTACCGATAGTACTGGAAAACAGGTTATTGACTACTACTCACTCCCTGCCTCCTACAAACGGCACCACATACTTGAACTTACTTGTATTGCACCTCCCGACGAAAATGCCACAAGTTACAATCTTGCACCTGTTATTATAGATGCCTTATGCTACCGATGTGCAGCCGCTGTCTACGACATACTTGGCAACCACGCCATGGCAGAAGTAATGTTAACACACACCACGCTGTAATTGCTATTCAGATAAAATAGTTTTAGCAACATTCACTGCCATCAAAAAGCGAATGATAAGCAGGCCATACGTCGTCTATACGCCGGGACACATGGTACGATACCTCGGCTCTCTACAGTAAAATAAAAGGCGGATTATATACACTTTGTAGGGCGGCTTACATAAAGAAAGAGCGGTATTCTCACGAACACCGCTCTTCTCGAATGTTAGAAACATCAATAATAAAAGGTTTGTTGTTACTTAATTTATATTCTACTATCAAATATATCAGAAACTTCTATATTGATAGATGCTACAAAAAGGCAAAACGTTGCATCACAATCGAAAAAAATTTGATTTTTTCGAGATAGTATTGCGAGCTATTATTACTTGCAATAATCCGTCTGTTATAGATAATTGATTATCTGAAGGATAAGGTTTTCTCAATAAAATAAGAAATTAATCGCCACTAACATGGATAAGCAATCTCCGCATATCAAAATCCTGTACGTACGCCCAAACTCAGGCTCACATTCCAGGGACGGTCGTTCCATACACTATGCACCGGAGACTCATGATGGAAATAATAACCCAACGTAGGTTCTATATATAAATCGAGATGGCTCATCAGTGTAAATGCAGCGCCCACTCTTGCTTGTACCGATAACTGAGGCTTCTTATCGCGCACCTTCTTTTCCTTCAATGTTTCGTAAGCAAGACTTTCTTTGCTCTCCTTCTGTATTCCGGCAATGTTGAAGTCGGCTTCACCTCCCGCCGAAGCATAAAACGAAAAACGTTTCACCTTGGCTATATTGAAACTGACATACAACGGAACACCCAAATAATGAAGCCGTTGCGTACCCAAACGCTCACGGTCGGCCATCTCATAATCAGAAGACATAAAAGTATATGACACACCTGTACCAACTCCCCATCGTCCCCATCGCTTCTCAAATGATGCTGTCACAGAGAGTGGCATTTTATGACGATAGAGAATCTCTTCTGTTCCCGCACGCATTACATACTGCACAGGCACTACATCAGCTCGCATGGCATTGGCTTTTACCGACAACCAACGGCCTGGCAAGATAGGCTTGCCGGCAGAATTTATCACAACAGCAAGAGCGTCATAATCGTACAATGCACTATCGGCAATCTCCATCTCAGGCAATACTACTTTATCGGGTTCGTCAGTTATGAGTGATAGCATCTGCTCATCGCAACATGTTGCTTCATCACCCGATTGCACGACCGGGATTACCGACTGGGCTTCCATATACGACGATTGCCCTGCATTGTCCTGAGATTCATCGACAGCCACCGGCATTACTTCAGCATACAACTTACCCTTGCCGACAACAGGCTGTTCGCTCTGTATTGCTTCTTTTACTTGGGGAGTATTTTCCTCAACAGGAATCTGTAGTGTTTGCAAATCTGCTACTTCAGTCATACCGGAAGCTTCTTGCAACGGAGTAGTCTCTTGCTCTATAGACAAGAAAAACGCAACCCCTATAACCAACGCTGCAAATGCGGCAGCAGCAAGATAATAGTACCGACGACGTGTGTGAAACGGCTGTACCGGTGGGAGATTGGCCTCCACCTTGCACCACAACTCATCGGGCACGTCACATTGGTGCCCTGTAAGTTTCTGCTTGAAGTAATCGGCTATCTTATCCTCTTTCATGACTGTGCCTCCTATTGCATTTCTTGTATCTTTTTCTGTATCAAATTTCGCGCTCTGTTATATTGCGAGCGCGACGTTCCTTCGCTAATGCCCAATATGTCGGCTATCTCTTTATGCGAATAGCCTTCTATGGCATACATATTGAATACCGTGCGAAAACCCACAGGTAATGCCGATATAATACCCATCAAATCTTCGGCCGAGAGCCGTTCTATAACACCTACATCGGACGACATTATCTTCTCTGCCTCTTCTATGCCTGTTGTATCGCGCATCACGTCACCTTTACGCAGGGTCTCTAAAGCCGTGTTTACTACGATACGACGTATCCAACCCTCGAGCGTACCACTGCCTGTAAACGATGCCAATGAAGTAAAGACCTTAACAAAAGCCTCTTGCAACACATCTTGTGCACTATCCTCATCGCCAACATAGCGCAAGCACACAGCCATCATGACACGGACATAACGGTCATATAACTTTTTCTGCGCCAATCGGTCGTTTCTAATACAGGCTTCTACGAGCTCCTTTTCTTCCTCGGGTTGCATTGCTGATACATGCACCTATTATAAGATGCATTTATTTCATATTGTGTTGCATGGACTTATCTAAAAATATTAGCAGACGGCAGTGTGCCAGGGCATTGCCTATGTACACCTCCGTCTGCCTCTATTTTACAGATTTTTATCCTGGTACTTTAATCATCCAGTTTATGTATTACCAAGCCCGATCGTAATTTAGGCTCGAACCATGTTGTCTTAGGCGGCATAATATTACCGGTATCGGCAATGTCTATCAACTGTTGCATCGATACAGGATACAATGCCAACGCTACACGCATCTCGCCGCTGTCGACACGCTCCTTGAGCTCACCCAAACCTCGTATTCCACCTACAAAATCGATGCGTTTATCACTTCGCAGGTCGTGTATACCCAATATGTCGCGCAGGATATAGTTTGACGAGATGGTCACATCGAGTACTCCTATCGGATCGTTATCGTCGTAAGTTCCAGGACGTGCCGTCAATGAATACCATTCGCCGTCGAGATAGAGCGAGAAGTTATGCAGTGCAGCAGGTTTGTATATCTCCTTACCTTTCTTCTCTACAATGAAATGCTCCGACAGTTTATCCAGGAACTGTTCCGTTGTAAGGCCATTCAGGTCTTTTACTACACGATTATAGTCGATAATCTTCAAATGCGAGGCCGGGAAGCATACGGCAAGGAAATAGTTATATTCCTCATCTCCTCGATGATTGGGATTATTACGTGCTTTCTCGGCACCCACAAGGGCAGCTGCAGCTGTACGGTGGTGACCATCGGCTATGTAAAGGTAAGGTATGGCAGCAAAAAGTTCGGTAATGCGTTTGATGTCTTTTTCATCGTCGATAACCCAGAAGTGATGACCGAAACCATCGGGGGCAACAAAGTCATACTCGGGTTTCTTCTCTTTCACGATACGGCTTACAATACCGTCAAGCTCGGCATTGTCAGGATAAGAGAAAAATACCGGTTCTATATTGGCGTTGCTGTTGCGCACATGTTTCATACGGTCTTCCTCTTTGTCACGACGCGTCAACTCGTGCTTCTTTATCACACCGTTTAGGTAATCGTCTACGTTGGCACACACAACGAGGCCATATTGCGTACGGCCATTCATCGTTTGCGCATATATATAGTAGTTCTCCTTGGCATCTTGTACAAGCCAGCCTTTCTCTTGGAATTTCTTGAAGTTCTCTACGGCTTTTTTATACACCTCAGGCGAATGTTCATCGGTTCCAGGCGCAAAATCTATCTCGGGTTTAATGATATGATAGAGCGATTTCTCGTTACCGGCAGCTTCGGCTCGGGCTTCTTCTGAACTAAGCACGTCGTAAGGACGCGAAGCTACTTCTTCTACTAACTCTTTCGGGGGACGTAACCCTTTGAACGGTTTTACTTTTGCCATAATCTTGTGTTTTTTGTGGGCAATCAAGCCCGGTTATTAGAAAAAATATTAAGGTTATAGGGATAAGGTGCAACCCATAAGGGTCGCACCTTTTCTTAAAATTCTTAAGAGAGTTTTCGTTCTATAGTCTGTTCACGGTCGGGACCTACCGAAACAATTGTAATAGGCACACCCAACTGACGCTCTATAAAGGCTATATAATCGCTGAATGCCTGCGGGAAATCTTCTTCACGTTTCACATTCGTAAGACACTGTTTCCAACCCGGCAGTTCTACATATACTGGTTCTATATTGCTTTCGTCTATCGAGAAAGGCAGTTCGTTGGTCTCTTTACCGTCGATACGATATGCCACACAAGCTTTGATGGTATCGAAGGTATCCAGGACATCGCTCTTCATCATAATCAGACGTGTCACACCATCTATCATCACAGCGTAGCGCAATGCCACAAGGTCTATCCATCCGCAACGGCGACGACGTCCCGTCACTGCACCAAACTCATGACCTATCTCACACATTTTATCACCATCGGCATTTATTTGCTCCGTTGGGAATGGGCCACTGCCCACCCGCGTACAATAAGCCTTAAAGATACCATATACCTCACCTATGGCATGGGGCGATACACCTAAACCGGTGCAGGCTCCGGCACATACCGTATTGGATGAAGTAACAAAGGGATAGGAACCAAAATCTACATCGAGCATCGTACCTTGGGCACCCTCGGCCAAAATACTCTTTTCTTCACGCAAGAGATTATTTACCAAATACTCGCTATCGACAATCTTAAAGCCTTTCAGAAATTCTATGGCATCGAACCAGCGGGCTTCGAGGTCGCGCAAGTCATATTCGTAATGCAACGAAGCAAGTATCTGTTCGTGGCGAGCTTTCAGCTTCTCATATTTCTCTTTAAAGTTGCAAGCTATATCGCCTATACGCAATCCGTTGCGGCTCACCTTATCGGTATATGTAGGGCCTATACCCTTGCCTGTGGTACCTATCTTTCCACTTCCTTTGGCTGCCTCGTAAGCTGCATCGAGCAAACGGTGAGTAGGCAATATGAGGTGTGCCTTCTTCGATATACGCAATTTGTCGGCTATGTCGTGCCCGCTTGCAGCGAGCTGCTCAACCTCTTCCTTAAACAATATAGGGTCTATTACAACACCATTACCGATGATATTGACCGTGCCACCTTGAAATATTCCCGATGGAATAGAACGCAACACATACTTGTGCCCGTCAAACTCAAGCGTATGCCCGGCATTGGGCCCTCCTTGGAAACGCGCTACGGCATCGTACCGGGGAGTAAGCACATCTACTACCTTTCCTTTGCCTTCATCGCCCCATTGTAAACCTAAAAGAATATCTACTTTCATAATTTGGGTATCTTGTTTTTCCTTTTATTTGCTTTTTCCTTCAGTAGCAGCCCGCATAGCCTGCTCGCGCCTCATACAACTGCTACACATACCGTATATATATAGCGTATAGTAGAGCGGCTCAAAACTGCGAGGTTTCTTAGGTAACAATTCCGTTACCGTACGGACGGCTTTCACTTCTTTTACCTTACCGCAACGCGTGCATATAAGATGATGATGGTTTACACTGCCTGCTACACGCTCATAACGCATCACACCATCGCCCAAAGTCACACGTCTCACAAGCCCTGCCTCTACCAGCAAATCAAGAGTGTTGTACACTGTAGCACGGCTCACATGGTATTCATCGGCGAGCAAATGATTATAGAGCGTATCGACATCGACATGTGCCGAAGATGAAAAGATTTTATCAAGAATGACAAAGCGTTCGGGAGTTTTCCGCTTCTTGTGTTCTTCCAGAAATCGGGCAAATCTCTGTCGTGCCGACCATTCTTTGGCTTTTTCTTCGCTCATCTTTTCAACTTTTATCTGCGCCGAGAAGGGGGGTTGCCGCCATCCAAACGCACCCGCGTCTTACCTACTCACGTTACAACAGCCTTACGCTTTGTTTTACCGCTCCATAGGGCCACAGGCTTACTTCTTTGCAAAGATAATACAAAGCAACGCAAAACAAAATAAAAACATGTTTTTAATTTCTTACGCTATTTTCGCCACTATGATATAGAATATGCACTCCTTATTGGCAGCCTTTACAACGTTATTTCAGTCGTCAGCCGAGTCGCTTCCGAAGGCTCTTATCCGAGCAACGCGCTCAGCATCCAATCCCTCACACAATGCCATACACGACACTATCGTACCGGCGGCCTCGGGGCGCATCATGCCCTCTATCAACCACTGTCGTGCCATGGCCGACACAGCACCTCGCTCGGCACCTTCACAAGGAAGAGCCCGACAGGCTATACTACGTACAAAAGCATCATCGACCGCACTATTCCACAGCCCGTAAGCCAGACGATAACCGGCATAAGCCACCATATCTATCTCTGAAGTAATCCACTCAACAGCCAGTTGTCGCGCCGATGGTATGGCCGCAAAAAGGAACTTACAACAAAAATCGGCTACCTCGGTGGTAGGTATCTCCTGTACCCAACGACAAGCATCGGCATAACCAAACTCTGCTGCGGGGTATACCATAGGAGCCAACAGCATAGACTCGCGCACACCCTTGTCTTGCCACAACTCTTCGGCTATTTCCCGCCCAGGGGATACCCCCTCGGCAATGCGTCGCAACAATGGCATCGTCAGACCGAAATTTACACGATATGGCATGCCCTTATCACGCATACTTTGCGCCACCATGCCATTCATATACCGGCGATAGAGACGCTTTATTTCCTTTAATTCAGGAGTCATAACTCATACTTATTTATATTATACTAAACGGTTAAGGTGTGCGATGTCTTATAAAAAAGAAAGGATGCAACACTACGACTCGCATCCTTTCCTGTTATATGTATTTACGTACTATTGCGCGATTTTCCTTAAGGTATGATAGCAAGTTTCTTGAAACACTTTTCTATCTTATCCAAGGCATAAGAGACTTGCTCCTTGGTATGAGTAGCCATCAACGAGAAACGTATAAGTGTACTGTCGGACGGCACCGCAGGCGAAACGACAGGATTGACAAATATACCTTCATCAAAGAGCATCCGCGTTACTCTGAAAGTCTTCTCGTTATCACGTACAAACAACGGTATAATAGGTGTTGACGTATTACCTATTTCACATCCCATGTTACGGAAACCTTCCAATGCAAAATTTGTAACATCCCACAACCGTTGTATACGCTCGGGCTCTTGCTCCATAATATCAAGGGCAGCACCCACAGCTGCGGTAGAAGCCGGTGTAATACTTGCCGAGAAAATATACGAACGAGAGTTGTGACGCAGATAGTTTGCCGTAATGGAATCGGTAGCGATAAAACCGCCCAGAGAAGCAAGAGACTTGCTGAATGTACCCATGACAAGGTCTACATCTTTTGTCACGCCAAAATGGTCGCAGGTACCACGTCCATTGCGGCCAAAGACACCTATACCGTGAGCTTCGTCTACCATGACAGCCGCATTGTATTTTTTGGCCAATTCTACTATGGCAGGAAGATTAGCTACATCGCCCTCCATCGAAAAGACACCATCGGTCACTATCAGCTTCACCTTATCGGGCTCACAGTGTTGCAACTGATGTTCCAATGAGAACATATCGTTGTGCTTATATTTCAAGTGCTTCGAGAAAGAGAGACGATAACCCTCTATGATAGAAGCATGATCAAGTTCATCAGACAAGATATAGTCTTCACGACCTGTCAGACACGACACAACACCTAAGTTTACTTGAAAACCTGTAGAGTAGATGATAGCTTCCTCTTTGCCTACGAACTTTGCCAGACGACGTTCAAGTGCCTCGTGGATGTCCAACGTACCATTCAGAAAACGTGAACCGGCACAGCCTGTACCATATTTTCTAATAGCAGCAATAGCGGCTTCCTTGATTTTAGGATGGTTGGTAAGTCCTAAATAGCTGTTCGAGCCGAACATCAATACTCTTTTACCATTAATAACGACCTCGGTATCTTGGTCGCTCTCTATCTTGCGGAAATAGGGATATACGCCTAATGCCTTAGCCTTTTGCGGAGCATCATATTTCGCAAGTTTAGCTTGCAATAATTTCATAGTTTAGTCTCTTGTTTTTTCCTTAAACTATCCGTATTACACATACGGCCTGCAAAAATACAACTTTTATTCTTATTATTCCACGAAATATCAAAAAAACTTATTCAAAACTCTTTTTCTTATCTCGATTCACAATTTGTTTCATAGCCATAAAAAAAGGCGTGACACCCTTCACAGGGTATCATGCCTTCACAAATTATCCTCTTTTACAAAACTACTTTATATGTTGTATTTTCTACTTTCACAATATATACACCATGAGCGGCTATGGCAAGGGTTGCCATTCCACCATTGGCTTGCGCTGCGGCGACTTGTTGTCCGGCTACATTGTATACGGTTATTGTAGAACCGGCTGCAGTATTCTCCACATAAAGCGTACCGGCTGCAGCATAAACACGAGCAGCAGTAGCAGAAACGCCCTCGATACTATTAGGCAAATCTTCAGAAGAGCCAACCTCAAACTGTATTGCTTGTGTTGCCGATACTGCACTGGCATACGGGAAACGGAAATAGATAGAAACTATCTCACCGCGCTCGTAGGTCTCGGTAGTTGTACCCTCAAACGTATTCTCACCAACAGCAGCCAAGGCGTTATTTACGCCATTGACGTATGCTTCGGCAACCAGGCCGGGGCATCCCTCTTCCAGGCGAATATTTATTTTCAGCTGATTGTCTATCGTAGTAGTGATGGTATAATATAACACAGGATTGAATGTCCTATCCCAATTGTCGGGAGTACCTTTTTCATTCCAGCCATCGGACGTGATATAACCGCTGTATTCGGTCTCTTCTACATTAGGAGCAGCCTCGGTCATAAATTCGGGAAGAGCCATTACATCACTCACATTCTGAGAAGCATCGATAGCACGCACCTTCAGATTATAGGTTGTTTCGGCATCCAAACCAGTAACTTCAATAGTTGCGTCATTTCCACAAACCAAGCCGGGCTCTGTATAGAGTACCGATGCAAAATCGTCGGCAGAAACCTCTACCTTCACGTTTGCTGCGGCATTATCGGTAACATTGAGTGTAAGCGTAGCGGCACGGTACGTATAAGAAGTTACTTCGGCCTTGTTGATAACGGGAGCTTCGGTATCCTCTTCGGGTACAATAGGCTCGTTCTCACTACCTACGACATAAGTAAAGTTGGCACGCGATACGCCACCCGCATACTTAACCCAGAAGAAACCGGCATTCAGTTCTTGGCCTTCTTCATAAGTAGCTGTTGTCGTCGTTGTAAAATGCAAGCCATCGGCAGTTGTAGACAAGTAAACATCTGGGGTACCAAAATTTACCTCAACTTGCAATCCCTCATATCCACTATTCAACGTCATGTCCATTGTTAACGTCATATCAGGATTACATGTAATAGAATATACAATTGTAGGAGCAAATATATCACCACCCTGCACATAATCGGCAGGTTCTACAGCTCCATACCATACTGTAGAAGTAGCAACTGTAGTGGTAATTTGTCCTTCATGAGTATTTGCGCATACGTTTCCAGCAGCATCGGCAGCCGTCACTACGTAATCATATGTCGTTTCGCCAGCCAAACCACGTACTACGACAGTAGTCTCTTCACCAGAATTTCCAGTAACCGTAGCTGTCTTATCACCCACTTGCGCCGTATAAGTCACACTTCCACTATTATCGGTAGCTGTTACCACAAATGTAACTGTAGTTGCACCAGGCGTAACACTTGCCAATTCAAAAGCCGTAGGAGCCTCTTCATCAGCGGCAACTTCTTCACAAACGGTGAATGCAGCATCGATATTTTCATACATCCATGTTTCAGGCGCACCCTCAAACATCCATTGAATATTTGAGAACACTATCGATGAAGGTGTTTCACTATAATCGATAGTACCTACAATACTGTTACCCTCACGCGAGGTAAACTCTTTGGCACCTGTAGCATCAACTACACGTACCAATGAAACAGTCTTGTTCTCCTCGGCCGGAGCTACAGAAATACGAGCTTGCGTGTCGGTCGCTTTCTCTATTGTTACCACCACTGCATTCTCAACATAAACAGGGTCTTGCAAGCCCAGGTGGGTCAATACCTCACCGCAATAGGGTTGTTGTGCCATAGCAGTACCCATCCCGAAGATGGCAAGCACAGCGGCACATACTTGCTTAAAATAAAGTGTTTTCATATTGACATTAAATTATTTAGTTTACTATTTCGTTTGTCTTTTTACCACAAGTGCTATTACATTGTCAAATAATTCATTACATGCATATTTTGCAACTATACGGAGTACCTTCGACGTCAAATGCACGTACAATATAGAATCCTTTGGGTAGGGCTTTCATATCTATTGCATTACCATCGCCACATATCACAGAGCGAACCAGTTTTCCACCGAAGTCATAGACTTCACAACGCGACAACTCAACGCTACCGGTCAGATAAATCATATCACCGCGACGGCTATATTGCAGTACCTGTGTCTCCTCGACCGGAGCATTTATTCCGGCAATGCTATAGAATTTCACCACGCTCATATCGCAATATTGTGCCAACTTCGTGCCTTTAAGCTGCAAGCGATGTTTACCGGCCGGCATAGTAACATCTATGTAGCGTACACTCCATACACCTTGCTCGCCGGTAGCACTCCACTCGGCTTTCCCGGCCTCCTCGCCATCGATATAAGCCGTCACAGGCAATCCGGATGTGGAAACACGCATCTCTACCCGATAAGGACCGGCCTCAGGCACATCTATCAGATAGTCTATTGTACGCATATTGCTGAAGCCCTCAACTTTCAACGGGAAAGATGAAGCAGCGTCGTCCGATACATTGACCGAAATTAAATTAGACTTTACATAATCACTGGCTGCGAACTCTACATCAGGTGCATAGTAGCGTGTAGTATCAAATACCGACATGTAGAGATATACCGTGCCTAAATCGGTAAGTGTTCCGGCGGGGATACCTTGCGACTCATTTTTATATTTCAGTAATGCATAATAAGGATAGTTATCAGCTCCTTTTGCCTTGAACCACGAATAACGGAACACATGCTCACTCAGCTCAAGAGCCTCAACTTTCCGCACCATCTCGTCGCGTTGTATCTTACGGGCACTCTCGGCATTTGTCGTCAACCCGTCCCAAGCACAGAACTCTGTCAGCCATATCTTCTTGCCATAACGCTCGGCAATAGAATTGATATAATTCATCATGCCATCGGCAGCCACCATATAGCAGTGAAGTGCTATGTAATCGACCCGGGCATCGGGATATAACTCGAAAAACTCATCATACCACGTTGTAGGGTCGGTATATGGGGCATCGGGCGAATAGTTAACAGCCGGACCTACAAGGCCTAACCCGAACTCTTCGGCTATAGCCTCCAATCGAGGCCACACCTCTACGGCTTGTGCAGGAGTCATATTGGCCTGGTTCTTGAAATTGGGTTCATTAAAACCCAACAGATATTTCACACCGGGATGTTCGGTCAAGTAAGAGCGCAGTTCTTCTTCGTTGAATGTACTGCCCCATGCCATAGGACAAAACTCCATATCCGTACCAGGACCAACCACGGGCATATCTATCTCTGACGGAACTCCAGCCCAGTTGTAATACCAGCACACACCCGGCGTCAAAGCCGTAATCTCCTCGGCATAGGTAAAACCATCCTGCGACACGCCTCGTTTGGGGCTACGCTCGGCCAAAGTGGTTGCCGGTATGGCAAGGAACATGCTTACCATGACCAACCACACCATACTATATATTTTCTCTCTCTTCATGACGCTATTATTTCAACGTAAAGGTTACTGGTGTACCACTGTCACTATCGGCAGCAATCCACAAATCAAAATCGCCGGCTTCGGCACTTCGCGTACCATCGAGATGAGTAAAGGCAAGCATCTCGGCTGTCACAGTAAAATCTACAGTTACCGACTCACCGGCTTTTATAAGCACTTTGTCAAATCCCTTCAACTCTTTGACGGGTCGTACTACCGATGCGACCTTATCGCCTATATAGAGTTGTACAGCCTCTTCGGCATCATATGCGCCGGTATTCTTTATAGTACAACTTGCCACGAGCGACCCATCGGCATTCATTTCTGTTGCCGAGAGAGTTACGGGCGAATAGTCAAACGTCGTATACGACAATCCATAACCAAAAGGATAGAGGGGTTTATCACCGGCATCCAGATGATAGCTGGTAAACCCAAGCGAAGTCTGTTTCGTCCCCACAGCAATATCGTCTATGAGCGTAATATTCGATGCCGGACGACCGGTATTTTTGTGTGCATAGTACACAGGAATCTGCCCTACCATACGTGGCAATGTCACAGGCAGCTTGCCCGAAGGTACTACATCTCCCGATATGACATCGGTCAAACCGGGACCTGCCATTGTTCCGGCATGGAATGAATAGATGACTGCATCGGCAAGTTCGCACTCCTCAGGTATAGTCAGCGGACGACCTGCCATCACAATCATCACTACCGGTTTTCCGGTCGCTTTCAGGGCTTTCAACAACTCAGTTTGAGCACCGGGCAACGATATATCGGCTCTACAGCGAGCCTCGCCTGAGAGAACAGCCTCTTCACCGGCAAAATAGAGAACGACATCTGCTGTACGAGCTGCAGCTACCGCACGAGCTATTCCATCGCGGCTCATATCGCGGCTATATGTAAGACCCGGAACGCCTATCACTTTATCTCCATACTTCGCCTTCAATGCCTGTAACGGAGTCACCGAATGCTCTGGTTCAGCATCAAAACACCATGTACCTATTTGGTCGGCAGGAGAATCGCACAACGGGCCTACCACAGCCACTTTCCCAAACGATTGCAAAGGCAATACACCATTGTTCTTCAGCAAAACGGCACTCTCGGCGGCAGCACGACGTGCCACGGCCAGCGAAGCCTCTTCATAAAATGGCAACGTATCGCGAACGGCTACATACGGATTTTCAAATAGGCCTAAACGGAATTTCATACGCAATACATTGCGTACAGCCTCATCTATCAAAGTCTCGCTTATGGCGCCGCTCTCTACAAGTTCTTTCAGATGTGTAATATAAGCATACCCCATCATGTCCATATCTACGCCCGCTAAAACAGCTTTCTCGGCAGCTTCTTTCAAGTCTGCGCAGAAATGATGTGGTATCATTTGTTCTATCGAGCCCCAGTCACTCACCAATAAACCATCATAATGCCATTCATCGCGCAATATCTGACGGTTAAGGAATACACTACCTGATGAAGGAACTCCATCTATGTCGTTGAACGAACACATAAATGAAGCTACCCCAGCTTTTACAGTCTCGTAGAAAGGAGGTAGATATACATCGCGCAACAATCGCTCGGGAATATTGGCTGTATTGTAGTCTTTACCACCTTCACTGGTACCATAACCGGCAAAATGCTTGGCACATGCAGCCATCGATGTAGGTAACGACAAAGAATCGCCCTGATAACCGCGCACCGATGCGGCACCCATGGCTCCATTCATGTAAGTATCTTCACCAAACGACTCGGCAATACGTCCCCATCTCCCGTCTCGCGACACATCTATCATGGGAGCGAAAGTCCAACGGATACCTGTTGACGTAGCTTCGTAAGCTGCCACACGGGCACACTCTTCTACCAGTTCGGCATTCCACGAAGCGGCCTGTCCTAACGGGATAGGCATAATGGTCTTAAAACCATGTACCACATCACGAGCGAATATCAAAGGAATACCCAATCGCGATTCCTCAACGGCAACTCGCTGTAACTCATTGATAGTATCGGGATTTATTTCGTTGAGTAACGAACCTACCCGACCAGCCTTGATAGCTGCTATCATATCGCTATTGCACCCGAGGCCTTGCAATTGGTTCATCTGGCCGATTTTTTCCTCGAGGGTCATTTGCGACAAGAGAGCATCTATCTTTTTTTCGGTCGTATCGCTCTCCTGCAGGGTACACCCTGCGCCCAAAGTTGCTGCTACAGCAACCAAAGCGATATTTCTCAGAATACTACTTCTCATATTATCTTATTTTTGATATGTCATTTCATTAGTCGCTTGTACACTGTTGCCTCGCCGGTATACACGCACATAGTCTACATACATTTTGGCTTCTCCTCCCGACAAGGCTGTGACATCCTCTATCTGTTCTATCCCTGTAAACTCGCCTCCTACGGCTAAATTGAACAAAATGAAAAAGGGCTTGTGAAAGAAGTAGCCCGGCGCATCGGGCGTAGACTTATCATCAATAGGAGCTATAAAATAGGGGGCGACATTGGGATTAAGGTCCTGGTCTAAGTACATCTTGATAGACTGTTCATCCCACTCGACGGTAAACAAGTGAAACTTGCCATCTTGCAAGCTATACTCGGCTGTCGCATTCTGCACATAATGTTTTACATCGGTATGTGATACCCCCCAATGACAAGCACCATTGAAATAACGACTTTGCGTCGAGTTTTTTATACCGTCAGCATGGCCCATTTCCACAATATCTATTTCGCCGCAACGGGGCCAGCCCACCGACGTATAGTCGTCACCCAACAACCAGAAAGCAGGCCACAGCCCATCGGCCGTAGAGGGGAATTTAATGCGTGCCTCTATTTTACCATGTACGGCACTCACTTTGTTCCTGGTATTAACACGCCCCGACGTCGCACCTTTTTCTTCTTTCACGTCTTTACAAGCCGTCAATATCAGACAAGATGCGCCACTCACGGGCTCGGTTCCTATAGCCACATTGTCACGGCAATAATATTGCAACTCACGGTTGCCTCCGCCATCGCCGTTAACCTCTATATTCCAGTATCTGGCTTCGTCCAATTGTGTGCCGTCAAAATCGTCTTCCCATACAAGGATGTAACCATCCCCTGCCACGGCACATTCTGCACCACAGCATGCAACACACAACAAAGACAAAACTTTTGTTATATATCTCATCACAGTTTTACCTTATAACTATCTGTTTTCCAAGGCAACGTTTACCTCAGAACTATTTTCTTCACAAAGCTGCCACAACGCAATACATACACGCCAGCAGGCATATCGCCCACATATATGCGAGGCTCATTGCTGCGACGCACAAGAGCTCCTTGTATGTTATACAACTCTATGCCATCGGTAGCTCCGACTACACCGGCCTCATCGCCATTACAATACACCTTCAATGCCGATTCGTTATAGATACCGTCTACGGCACCTGTTTCAGGTCCATAAAACTCCTCACCTGCATCGCCTTTCTGGTAAACACGTACGTAATCGACATACATTTTGGCTTCTCCGCTAGCAAGAGCCGTCACAGCATTTATGTCGTAAATATTGGTGAAGCTACCACCTACAGCCAAATTGAATAGAATAAAGAAAGGTTTATGGAAATAATGACCCACAGAGTTTTCGTTGGTCATATCATAGATATTCATCACATAATAGGGTTGCGCATTGGGATTCTTATCTAAGTCGACATACATGCTCACCGATGTTGCATCCCATATCAATGTGAAAAGATGAAAATCGCCTTGCACACTCTCGCTGTGTACCGAACCTACACCATAGTTGGGATGGTTGACCGGTGATGTGCCCCAATGACATGCACCTATCAGATAACGGTCTTGCGTACCTCCTGAAATACCTGCTGCATTGCCCAATTCTATAATATCTATCTCGCCACAACGAGGCCAGCCTACCGAGGAGTAGTCATTACCCATCATCCAAAAAGCAGGCCATAAGCCATTTGCTGTATAAGGGAATTTGATACGAGCTTCTACCTTGCCATATTTAGCGTATACTTTACCCATAGAGTTGATGCGTCCCGATGTCGCCGGTTTTCCGCCGAAACTCGCTCTACGGGCAGTCAAT
This sequence comes from uncultured Porphyromonadaceae bacterium, assembly GCA_900538705.1. Taxonomy (GTDB): domain Bacteria; phylum Bacteroidota; class Bacteroidia; order Bacteroidales; family Barnesiellaceae_A; genus Barnesiella_A. Next base: position 383,588 of record UPZG01000001.1, on the reverse strand, counting down.
ATCAAGCAGGATGCTCCCGTAACAGGCTCTACACCCACCGATACATTTTCACGACGATAGTATTGCAACTCATTGTTGCCGCCACCGTTACCGTTGACCTCCACATTCCAGTGCTGCGACTCATTCAGTGTCGTCTCGGTAAAATCATCTTCCCATACAAGTTCATAATCGGCCTGAGCGCCCCATATGGTGGCAGTACACAATGCAACACCTATCATATATCTCTTAAACATAACTCTAATATCTCTTTTCCTATTTTACATCTACTACTTCTTGTTCTCGTCATGCACAACGGTCGACCCATCGCTTTACCAAAAACCAACAATCTTTTCTACCTCTCCATTAAAACCGGTGAAAACATGTGGCGGCTATTGCGCCGCCACATGTCAGTACACTTCATTAACGAACAATTACTTTTGTAACTACATTACCACTCTTGGCCACATATATACCGGCTGCAAGGCTCTCAGTCCCTACAATAGTACCCTTGCTTTCTTTTACAAGTTTACCGGTAATATCATAAACCTCTATACCTTCACCACCTAATACTTGGATTGTACGGTTTGTGCTGAATATTTTTACATTGTCACCTTTAACACCTTCTACGCCATTGGTACCGGGTTTGTAGAAGAATATGGCATCCAAACCAATGGTAGCACCTGTACGGCCACCGCTCAACATAGCGAAGATGTTACCTGTAAAATCGGGGTTAGGATATCCTACCAAACCGGTTTTGCTATAAGCTTTCAAATCGGCAACTGAAACATCGATAGCATTCCACTCACCGTCGCGGCTGATGTCTTGGAGAACTTCATAAATCGTACCGCCATCATTGAAGGGAGCTGAACCGATAGTAAATTTGGCTACTTGACCGGCATCTTCGTCACCTACGATAAGCACATGTGAGTCGGCATCCATCGTTTTCAACGCGATATGGAAACGGTATGTATCATCGATAGCATCGAAATGTGCACCGTTGTTGTTGACAATACCCATACCAGACCAACCTACAGTACCTACTGAAAGATTAATGTATGCTCCCGGTACACCATTTGAGTTAGGACCTGTAGAAGTAACACCTACATAAGTATTGTCCCATACATACAAGAAACGTGTTGTTTCGTCAGGACGGCAATCCGATACGATATCTGCTGCATTTACATTCCCGGCCAATGTCTCTTCATCCAAATAAATAAGATGATAGCTTCCTCCATTGGCAAAATCGAAATTTGCTTGTGCATAAGCGTTTCCGCCAAGCATTGCAACCACTGCGGCTGCTAAGAAAGTAATCTTTTTCATAACTAAAATTTTAATTGTGTTGAACAGTAGTTTTTTATTTTCGGTATTGATGGAGGTGCGGTCTCATTGCACCGCACCTCCTGACATAGTTTCGTTTTTTAATATCCGGGATTCTGCTCCATGGGATTAAGGTCTATTTCTTGTTGGGGAATAGGCAAGAGTTCGTGTACTCCTTTGATGAAAGTACCCATCTCGGCACGCACTTCCTCGCTTTCCTGAGCCTTATATGCCTCCATCACTTCGCAAGCTATACCCCAGCGACACAGATCGAACCACCGATGGCCCTCCATCGCAAGCTCTACACGACGTTCATGACGGATAGCATTGCGCAACCCTTCGGGGGTGTCGCTATATGAGCCATAAGGGAATACCGGCAATACGGTAGGATCGTCCTGCATATTACGAGCACGAGAACGTACACGCTCCAAAGCCTCTTTGGCTGCAGCCATATTACCTGTTTCGCAGCAAGCCTCGGCATACATCAGCAATACATCGGCAAACCTGATATATTTTATATTGATAGGACTACGCGTAGGATGCTTCAACTGGTAGTAAGTGGTATCGCCATTGGCAATAGTCACAAGAGCATATTTACGATTCAAATATCGGTTGCCAAGGTAGTACTCTACAGTAGAAAGCTCCCCTTGTGGATTGAGTATCGACAAGTCACGACGAGGGTCGCCGGCCTCAAACTCATCATAAAGATTTTGCGTAGGCTTGTTAAAGCCCCAACCATCTTCTGAACGAGTACGGGTAAGTATAGTAGTAAAGGTTCCACGTGTAAAACCAAAACCCTCGCCATAATCGCTCATTTCGTCTTCCATATATTGTATCTCGAAGACCGACTCTATACCGTTTTCTCCTTCCAAAAGGAAGTTAGTACCATAATCGTCAAACAACTCATACTGATGTTTCGAGATAATAGAATCGCCCCAGGCCTCGGCAGCAGCATAATTATGGCAATAGAGATTGACTTTCAACAGCATAGCCTCAGCTGCACCTTTGGTAGCACGTCCCAAGTCCTCGGCAGAATAAGCATTCTTCTCCCACAAGGTCTTTTGAGCGTAAGTGAGGTCATCGATGATGTGTCCATATACCTCTTCAACCGTTGCACGAGGTTGTTGCCACTTCGAGGGAGAATCTATGATAAAGTCTACATAAGGTACACCACCAAATACTCGTACCAAACGGAAGTAATAGAGGGCACGCAAGAACGATGCTTCTCCCAAAAGACGCTGCTGCAACGATACACTCATCGATGTATCCGGCTCCATCTTTGCCACCTGGTCGAGTACCAAGTTACAACGTGCTATACCCTGATACTGAGCACGATAGAAGCCAAGCAACAAGGCATTGTTTGATTGCACCTTGAAGTTTTCCATATCATATACGACACTCATATCGCCCACGTTCTGTCCACCCTTCAGGGCATCGTCTGACATAACGTCACCTATAAACCACTCACTCAAGTAAGTAGCACCATCATATTCCCACATCAAGGGTGTATAAGCGGCATTTACCGACTGTATGGCCGTTTGTCCCGAGGTATAAAAATCTTCCAATTTCGTTACGCCGGGTGACGGCTCTGTGAGCCAATTGTCTACACACGACGTCATTGCCACTGAGGCTATCGCCAGAGGTACTATATATAATCTTATCTTTTTCATTGTATTGCTGCGTTTAACGGATTAGAACGATATGTTTGCACCTATGAGGAATGTACGCGATTGCGGATAGTTACCATAATCTACACCTCCGCCCACCTCGGGGTCATATCCGGTATAAGGTGTCAAAGTAAAGATGTTGCTTCCTTGCACATAGATGCGGCAACGGTTGAAGCCAATCTTGTCGGTCCATGCCTTGGGAAGAGTATAACCGATTTGAGCATTCTTCAATCGGAAGTATGCACCACTCTCCAGGAATCGACTTGAAGCAAAGAAGTTGACGCTATGGCGTGGGTCGGGGATTGAGCCATCGGGGGTTTCTGTCGTCCATACGTCACGCATCTGTGTACCCAAGACCGATTGATCGCCGCGTCCCTCAAGACGATAGCGCACTTGGTTGTATATTTGGTTACCATAAACTCCTTGGAAGAAGAGCGAAACGTCGAAACCTTTCCATTCGAGACCAAGGTTGATACCGTAAGTCAACCATGGGAAAGCACTACCCAACTGAGTGCGGTCGTTATCGTCGATAATACCATCATTGTTAAGGTCGACATATTTGGCATCGCCTACCGAGTAGGGTTGGTTATTCTTGGCATAGCCCCACATGGCAGCATCTACCTCTTCTTGCGAGGTATATATGCCCTCATATACATATCCATAGAACGAATAGAGTGGCATGCCTTCGTCGCAAACTACTACGTTATCGACATGGCTATATACAGGTTGACCGCCATTAAGTGCCGTCAGCTTATTCTTGATAAACGACACGTTACCACCTATCGAGTAGTTTACGTTACCTATCTTGTTGCGATGGTCGAGGGTTATTTCTATACCTTTATTGCGTACTGTACCTACATTATTGGTACCATCGTAGCGGTTGCCTACTTGGGCAGGGCCTTTTACGGTAAGTAACATATCTTTTGTATCACGCAAGAAAAGGTCTATTGTACCCGACAAAAGTCCGTTGAACAATCCGAAGTCTACACCCAAATCCCATTGCTCGGTGACTTCCCACTTACCGCCGTTGTTGACCCATGTCAGCACCGTAGCACCGTTTACAAGGGCTTGATTAGCACCCAAAACATAATCTACAAAAGTAGGGCCTGAGTTAAACATGGCCAGTGTAAAACTGTCGCTGTTGATTTTATCATTACCTATCTGTCCCCAGCCGGCACGTATTTTCAAGAAATCGAGCCACTTGACATTACGCAAGAACTCTTCTTCGCTGGCTTTCCAGGCCAAAGCCGTAGAGGGGAAATAACCCCATAAATTCTCAGGGAACATACTGGATGCATCGGCACGGAAGTTGACAGTAATCAAATACCGGCTCAATAACGAATAGTGCAAACGACCCAGGAGAGAGAACCGACGCGTACGCCACACGGAGTCACCGGCTTCGGCACGGTCGCGAGTAGTCTGCGATAAATACCAGTTGGTTTCCACTGGATTCAAGATATCGGCACCCGAGCCGCCTATCGAATAGTAGTTGGTCTCTTCCATCGTCTGACCAACCATGGCAGTAAGCTCGTGAATGTCGTTGAAAGTCTTATTATAGGTAAGAGTATTTTCCCATATCAGCTGACTCTGACGTCCCATGCTGCTGCTCAAGAAGTTATACAGGCTTTGGTCATAATCAGAGTATTTGTAAGCCTCTTTGAAAGAACGGTTCCGCGTATTTATAAGGTCGAGCGAAACATCGCTTCTGAAAACCAGGCCTTTTACAAAAGGCGGGGTTATTTCTATATATACATCGCCCACCAAGCGCTCGGTTTTGTCGTTAGGGTGATTCATCTCAACCATTGACAAGGGGTTGGTTACATTGGTAAAATTTGTACCGGCAGCTATCTGTCCGCTCAAGTCAACACCTTTTGAGTTATGGCTTCCAGCAGGATAACGAGCGGGATCCCATGGTGCCATAGCCAATGCAGCCGAAAGAATAGATGCACCGGCGCTAGAACTGTTATTCATTGCCAATCTGCTTTGTGTTGTCACAAACGAAAGATTTTCACCAACTTTCAACCAATCTTTCACCTTAAACCAGGTATTGGCACGCAATGACAAACGCTTAAAGTCAGAACCTATGATAGTACCTTCTTGTCCAAACCAACCGGCACTGATTGCATATCCATAGCGGTCACTACCGCCACTAACCGAGAGGTGATAATTTTGTATGAAAGCATTTTTCTTAAATACTTCGTCTTGCCAATCGGTATCGATACTGCTATAATCGAGCCCGTCGGGATGCCTCTCGGTCATTACTACCGGCTGATAATCTTTATACCCCACGCCTTTGTACATGGCAAGCCACTCATTGAAACCATGTTCTTGGAAATAACGTTTTTCAGAGGCGGCTGCATTTATCTTCAAATATGTATCTACGAACTCATCTCGGCCCATGACATCCAGCTTGTGCCATCTGTTTTGCCATCCGCAATACATATCGAAGGCTATCTCCATATGTCCATCGGTATTGCCGTTTTTCGTTGTCACTATGATGACGCCATTGGCACCTCGGCTACCATAGATAGCTGTAGCGGAGGCATCTTTCAAAATCTCAGTAGACTCTATATCATTAGGGCTGAGGAATGATATATCGTCCAGTATGACGCCATCTACAACATATATAGGAGCACTGTTATTGACCGTACCAATACCACGAATGCGCACTTCGGCCGCAGCTCCCGGTTGACCCGAACTTGAATTGACCGTAACACCGGCAGCACGTCCTTGCAATGCCTGGTCTAAGTTGGCAGCTGGAGTTTTCTTCAACTGGTCGGCAGCCACAGTTGAAACAGCACCTGTCAAATCACTCTTTTTCATTGTACCGTAACCTATTACCACCACGTCGTCGAGCGCAATATCGGTACTTTGCATCACAATACGAAGGGTCGTTTGCCCATCGACTTTCACTTCTTGGCTTTTCATGCCTACATACGATACCACAATAGTAGCATCGCTCGTTGTTTTCAGCACGAAGTTACCATCTATATCGGTAGAGCATCCATTAGAAGTACCCTTCACCAACACTGAAGCCCCTATGACCGGCTCGCCGTAGTCGTCTACTACCTGACCCGTCAGTTGCACGGGGTCAGCCCACGACACAGCTACCGACATAATGGCAGCAATCAAAACTAAGTAGATTTTTCTTGTCATTTTAGAAATCATGGTATTTGTGTGTTATTAACTTTCGCTCTATCTTGCCTGTTTGCAGGTCGAAATAGTATCCGGGTAAAACAACCCGCTTATATATTAATGTGTAAAAAGGCATCGCAAATTCCAGCGACTCTATTTACATTTTTACGTTACAAAGGTAGAGTAATTAGCTAATATAATACAAGCATTTTTACTTCACAAAAACTCAACAATACACAAAAAACAACTCAACAAAAATTCAATAATAAATATATTTATATCTGTATATCAATTGTATACATAAAAATATGCTATAAAACACATTTTTATTTCCACCTCACATTTGCATTTTTTGCACCTTTGTATCATAAATGTTCATACCATGACAACACGCTACTGCGTTTTCTACAAAATTGACACCCGAAGGATATTTCTGCATACTATCGGAATCTTGTTTTTTGCCATCTTGGCTGTAATTCCAGCTCAAGCATTGCATCCTCTTGTGCGCAACTTCACTCGCTCAGAATATAAAGCGGGAACACAAAACTGGGACATTACACAAGATAAAAACCTCGAGCTATTTTTTGCCAACAACGAAGGTTTGCTCTCTTTCGACGGTTCGTCTTGGCATACAACACCCATAGGTAACCACACCAATGTGAGGGCAGTACTCTATGACAGTATCTCAAATCGTATCTACGCAGGAGCTTTTAACGAACTGGGTTACTATGTACACGACACAGAATCTAAACAATTTACCTACCATTCACTCATAGAAAAGATAGCCCCAAACGAACGACAATTCAACGAAATATGGAATATACTATGTACAGGAAACCATATCTTTTTTCAGAGTGATAACGTCGTGATGGAATATCACAACGACACCATTGTACGTTATAATTTCGACCATAAGATAGAGACTTCGGCCATCATAGGCCACTCGCTACTCATCGCTACGCAGGCCGACGGCATTATGGCTCTCAATGGCAAGATGTTTATTCCTATCCCTGGCCACGAACTTCTCTACAATAAAAAAGTATGTGCCATTATCCCTTACCGAAACATGCCTCTGTTTGTCACCGACTTTCATGGACTATACATATTCAACGGCAAAGAGATTGTTGCCATGAAGACCCCCATAGACAATTTTTTAAAACAAAATCAAGCCTTTTGCGCTGCTACCGACGGCAATAAGATTGTATATGGCACGGTAGCACGTGGCATTATCATCCATGATTTAGAAAAAGAGAGCTACACTTACGTCAACACTTACTCAGGCCTACAAAACAATACGGTATTAAGTGCCAAGTTCGACCATCTCGGAAATATCTGGTTAGGTTTGGATAAAGGTATAGATTATGTACTCGACAACTCTCCCATCCGCTCCTTTTTCGACTCTCCCAATAATATATATGGCTCGGGATATGCCTCTCTCATCAAAGACGGCAGATTGTACTTAGGTACCAATCAAGGTCTTTACAGCACGCGATACCCAGTTGATAATTCGCCAGAGCCACTGCGACTTACCACTTGTCTCAACAGTCAGGTATGGACTCTCGAAGAGATAGACGGCACCCTGTTTTGCGGCAACGACTATGGAGCATATGTCATAGAAGGTAATACTCCCCATTTTATCCCTGGCACTTGCGGCACATGGGCTTTTGTAAAACTCGAGAACAAGCCAGGTCTCATACTCGGGTCGTCTTATCAGGGACTGTATATTCTCAAAAAACAGAACGGGACATGGATATGCAGCCACTATGTAAAGGGGTTTGAGTTTGCCACAGGTATGATTGCAGAGGACAAAGAGGGATACATTTGGATTTCGCACTGGATGAACGGCGTGTATCGCCTCAAACTCAATGCAACAGCCGATAGTGTAATAGATATCAAACTATACGACGACCAGCAGGGTCTTGCGGGGAAGCAGAACAACACAATACACCGCATAGGTAATCTCATGGTATTCTCGGCCGAGAATGGGTTCTTTGTATATAATCCTCAAACCGAAGGTATAGAGCCTCACAACAAGCTCAACACTCTCTTCGGCAAGCACCCGGGAAACACGTTACGATTACATATAGGGCCGAATAACGATATATGGGCTATATCGCCTAAATATATAGCCACTGCCATAAGCGACCCTACAGGATATTATAGCCTCGACACCACATCATTCCGCCCTCTTCTCAATAAACTTATTATAGGATTTGAACACCTCAATTTCATTGACGACCGCAATGTAATTCTTTCTACCGAAGATGGCTTTTTGTGGATAGACATGTATAAAACGATGCCTAAACTCGATACAAATGCCTTGTACATCAAACACATCTACTCGGTAAGTAGCACCGATTCGCTCATTTATAGCAAAGAAGTTGGCAACACACCTCTGAAAATCTCACATACACTCAACAGCCTGCGTTTTGAATGCTCGTGGCCCGAATACCGCGAAAACAACGCTATCCTTTACAGCTTTATGCTTGAGAACTATGACGAACAATACTCGGCTCCACAAACCTCTAATGTATACCAATACCAGCAACTGAGACAAGGGGTGTACACACTGCACGTAAAAGCATACAACACCTACGACAGTAGTGAAGCGCAGACAAGTATCACATTTGAAATCCTCGCACCTTGGTATTCGAGCGGAGTAGCCGTGTTCGCCTACACACTGATACTTATTTTGCTTATATACCTACTCATACGATTTATAAAAGCCAAATCAGAAAAAGCTGCTCACGAAATACGTATACAAAAAGAGCATGAACTTGAAGAACAGCAGAAACGACATCTTGCCGAGTCGCAAGAAAAAGAGCGCGAAATTGTTACACTCAAAAATCAGCAACTCGAGCATGACCTGCGCCACAAATCACAAGAACTTTCACATACAACAGCCAACATCATAAGGAAAAACGAAATTCTTATGAACCTTATAGCCTCTCTCAATAAAATAGACGACAACGTCAATAACCAAACACCGTCGGAGAAAATTTCAAAACAGATAAAACATTTGCAGAAACAAATACAAGAGAATATAGAACACGACAACGACTGGCACCGATTTGAGGAGAATTTCGATGTCGTGTATGAGAATTTCCTCAGCCGACTTAGCAAAACTTATCCGCAGCTCAATGTAACCGACCGCAGGCTCTGCGCCTATCTGAAAATGGGGCTAAGTTCTAAAGAAATTGCACCGCTACTCAATATGTCGGTAAGATCGGTAGAGATGACACGCTACCGCTTGCGAAAAAAGATGGGCCTGGAACGCGATACTAACCTGGCTGTTTTCTTACAACAATTATAGCTACCCTTACCTCTACTACTCTGCAACACCTTTCTACTGAGCAGCCAAGGTCTTTATCAGAAAGGCTGAAATAAAGAATAGAGACCTCACAGCTACAATTCGCTGGAATATATTCACGAAAAACCGTGCCTTATTCTCTACAATAAGAGACCTAAAGCACGGTTTTCTATTACTTGAGACTATCCAACTACTTAGGAAGCTCAAAACCTTGAGCAACAATAAAGTCTAACCACACGCGAGAGAAATATTCGTTATCGGCCTTGGTATATCGTACATCGGTAAACACTTGGGCAAGCGTCTCTTTCCCATTCTCAGCTACAAATCCTCGATTAACGGGAAGCGACTCTTTCTCGGCATACAACCGGCGGATAGCCTCTCCATCGTAATCGCTATACTGCTCATGATGTACTATAGCTTCTAATGGTAAGCGGTCTACCTGCTCGGGCGTCTCTGCCGGATAGCCAACGGTGAGAGTTGTTACTGGCACTACCAAACGAGGCAAGTGCAGCACTTCAGCTATCTGTGGGGCATTGTAAGTAGTCGTACCTAAATAGCAACAACCTAATCCTTGCGACTCTGCCGCGGTATTGAACTGCTGAGCTACCAACAAAGCATCTATCATAGCTGTGGTAAACGATACAAAATTTTCATAACCGGGTACGGCACGACTCTCTTTACACCACTTCACAAAACGGTTGAAATCGGCACAGAAAGTCAACACCACAGGAGCTGCCATCAGTGCCGGTTGATTAAAATGAGCCGGGGCAAGCCTCTTCTTCATCTCCGGGTCGCGCGTCACCACTACGCTGTACACCTGCATACCGCCGGTGGTAGGAGCCCGAAATGCGGCCTCTAACAAACGATTTAACAACGTTTCGTCGACAGTGCGGTCGCTATACCGTCTGATGGTACGGCGCGCCTTCATAAGACTTAGTGTATCCATGACATTTGTTTTTTATGATGGGCTTTGAAACAAAAACGGATGCCAGCATACAAAAGCCTGCATCCGTTATTCTGTGGGCGAAGATGGATTCGAACCACCGAAGGTATAAACCAGCAGATTTACAGTCTGCCCCATTTGGCCACTCTGGTATTCGCCCTTTTGCGAGTGCAAAGTTACAACGTTTTCTTCTATTTTACAATTCTGCGACAAGATTTTTTCAGTCAACTCTGCAATGTCACATGTTCATACCTGACACATAAACAGTTGCCATGTCGTCAACCTATTGCTTCCTCCAATCGTACGCTAAAGCTTATATTCTTTACCCTCCAACGATGCAGACTTCAAAGCACACATCTTCAATGCAGTAACAGCACTCTCACTACCTTTGTTCCCAACGCAGCCGCCAGCCCTGTCGAGAGCCTGTTGCATCGTATCGGTAGTGATTACACCAAAAATAACAGGAGGCCTGTTGATAGCCTTTCCGCCTACTATGGCATAAGGATTGGCATTGAGCATCGTAACCCCTTGGGTCACGCTCATACATACATAATCGAAATGTGGCGTATCGCCTCGTACCACACACCCCAACACAATCACCGCCGACGGATTGAGTGCCTCTATCAACGTCCGCGCACCATAGGTAAGCTCTATGGTACCGGGGACACGAGTCACAAAAATATTTTTTTCTTGTACACCATGCTCTAAAAGAGTATCGATAGCACCTTTCAATAGCGGTGTTATCACATTGTCGTTCCACTCGGCAGCAACAATGCCTATCTTCATATGTTTGCACTCTTCGGGCGAAGGTACGCCTTGCATAAATACAGCCTTGTTATCCGATACGTTTGCCATTGCTCTAATATTTTATTCATCTTACAAGACATCATTTACGTCGATGTTACTTGCAACAACAAAGATACTACTCTTTTTTCTCTTCTGCAAAAAGTCTTCTCTACAGTACATCGCCGCACACCCGTCACGACTATGTAGCGATACACAACGATATTCCACCATTTCTATATAGCCCCAAGATAATTATCTGATATACGCATACACCAATAAAAAAGAGGCTGCAACGCCAACGCGTTTACAGCCTCAACTATCTTTTAGGAATATTTTCTATTACAACTTAGCTCTTTCTATGTACGAGTCTATACCTTGAGCTTGTTGCGAACGAGGATAATCACTCTTTATCTTCTCATACAACTTCAATGCATCGGCCTTCTGTCCCATTTTCTCATATACGGCAGCCGCTTTCATCAGATATATGGGTGAAAATACCTCGTTGTCGGTAACGTTAGCGGCCTTCTCAAAACATTTTACAGCATCGGTATATTTTTCCAAGTTAGCATAGCAATTACCTATTGAAGCAACGATAGCTGGCGACACTACTGCATCACTGGCACGGAACTTACCCAAATACTCCAAAGCAGTCTCGTACTCACCTTTAGCATAATAAGCCAACCCGGCATATGCACAGGCTAAGTTACCGGCTTTTGTAGAACCATACTGGTCGGCAACAAGAATGAAACCGTCAAAATCGTTGTTACCACTCAACGCCAAGTCAAGAGAGTCTTGCTCAAAAGCAAGCACTGCACGATACAAAGCAGCCTGAGCCTTTTCCTCGCGCGGTATCAAATAAAAGTGACGCACTGCAAGTACTGCCGATACGATAACTACTATTGCAACTACTACAGTGATAATTGTTTTCTGATGTTTTTCGATAAATTTTTCCGACGAGGTAAGCGCTTCATTCACTTTCTCCAACTCGTCTTTTTCTTTGTCTGCCATATTGTTATTTTATTTTTTGCTATTGATTTTGTGAACAGCCGCAAAATTAATCCTTTTCTTTCGATATACGAAATTTCATGCTTATTTTTTTCTCTTTACGCCCTCAAACGCACTGCTATTTTATCGATTATTCATGCCACTTTTTGCGCAAACGTTTGCATCAAATAGATTGTTAAAAGAGTTATTTTTTATTGACATGAAAAACAACGGCTGTATTTTTGTGCTGTAAAACATAATTACAAAGCATATACAATATGAAAAAGGGTATTAAAAAAATCGTGAAACTGATTATTGAAAAGACCAATAACAATGTTATCATGGAAACGGGGTTCTTTATTAAGTAACCCTTACCATTGAGAGAGAATTCAACTAAACCTCTAACTATAAGCAAGACGGGGGTGCGACAACCGAAATACCGAGTCGCACCCCCGTTTCACGTACATTATCGCTGCAAAACGCCGACAGGTCATTACAACGTCAGCGCATTACAAAACCTTATAGTTACTGCGCATTCATTTGCTCGTCATACACTTTCTTGAATTGCTCCTTATCAAAGCTGGCACGCAACCTGGCATCCTTCATAAAAGCCTGCTCCAGCTGGTCGGCAATAGTCTTACGCGCCACTTGCAAACATACATGATAACGATAAGTACCATCACTGAGGCTATACAACTTCTCGTCTATCATCTCGGCACTTACCAACGTCTGATCTATCACTGCATAGGCTTGCTCTTCATAGGCATTCACGACACTAATATCTCCTGCCACGGCAAAGTTCTTACCATAGTTGTCTATCACGGCCTTTACTTGAGCTTTGATAGTAGCCGACATTTCACCACGTGCATTTTGCAAGGCCACTTTTTTGGCCATGGAAACGTCGGGACTCACACCTTGTTGCACAACTCGCCAATACTCCTTGTCGCTTCTATACTTCTTGCCACTCAACGGAATATCTTGTTCATGCGCCTTTACGGGCTTCACTGTCTGTTGCGACGACTTACATCCTGTTATCAGGACAAAAGACAATAATATCGCTACAATCGAAAATAATCTCGTTTTCATAATAATAAAGATTTAACAAATTAATAAACTATTTTATAAGGTAAACGTAATGAGATGACTTGCTCCTTACCCGATGTCCTCTCCTTTATCGTAAAAGTACCACTTGTGAGCGAAGCACTACGGGCTTCCGGCGAGCGTTTGCCCTCCATACGCATCACTACGGTATTGGTTCCATCTACAAGACTTCCGACTGCCTCATCGGGCAATAATTGCAAAACGGGATATTCAGGCAAGAAAACATTGAGACGAGTCACTTGGTAATCCATTGCCACATTACTACGCACATCGAATGTCATGGTCAAAGTATCACATAAAACCGAATCGGTAGCAGCAGGCTGTACGGTAATGCGCACTGTTCCTTGCGGAATAAGCGTTGCATTGGCAACCTCGGGCGAGAAATAAAAAACGTGCTTGCGCGTCGTACCTCCGAAATTAAAGAGCAACTCCACACTATTCTCCTCCTCCGGTACACACCCTTCATAACCATAGCGCACAGCATACAGGCCATTACCAACCGGCTGAACAGTGGCTTCATAAGCATAATCACTCTTCACTCGCGGCAAACGCGACAACGTAAAATCGCGGTTATCATAGACCAATTTGTAAATATATTCACCGGGAGTATTTGACACCTCAACCACCGCAATACCGTTATACATGCCACGTAACATATCACGCAGAGCGACAGCCTCCTTGAAGCGTGTCTCATCGAAGAAGTAAGCTACAAACGGCTCTACTTCGCTCAAGTAACGACCTATCTCCTCAACTGTATTTATCGATGTACACGCCTCTTTAAGCTTCAGGAATTTATCATACTGCTGTTTGTCATACTCTTTAAACTCTGCTATCATCATTTCCCGTTTTGCCTTGGGGAAAGGATATTTCACACAAAACTCATAGATGCGCTCGCCGGTCTGCTTGTTAAGCCGTCTTTCCCAATACGAAGCCTCGGCATTGGCAATCGTAATATCGTTGACGAATGGCAGTCGCGCAGCAACCGACTTAATATCAGAACGGTACTCTTCGTAGAGATCATACTTACCGTTCTCGCTCAGCTGACGACTTGTCGACAAAATTTCCGACGATACGTTCACAGCCACCGCCTGAACTATCTCTTGCTTGATACTCTCCATACATTTGTCTCGAGCTTCCTCGAGCGACGACCCCGTACTTGAGAAAATAATATAACCTTTCTCCGTTTTGCCAACCCACGAAGGTTTACGCCCACTGCGCTCCTCTACTTTATAGGGAGAGGCAGCAAAACTTTCGCCACATAACAGTACCATAAGTACCATTATCAAATATCTGGCCTCTTTCATATCATTTGGTTTTTCTTGGTTTTCACTATTGTCACACATAATCTTTGTCACAGCAACGGCAAAGAAGTACGCTGCCATGACAAAGCTTTTCTCTTATTGTTGTTTAGACAAAAACTCGGTTATACGATTTTTTAATGCCACTGAATCCTCTACCGCGCGCTCTTCGCTGCGCTCATAAGAAGCAGTCAACGCCATCTCCTCACGTACCTGCTCACTTTTTTCCACTTGTTGTGCCACCTCTTTCTGCTGGTTATGTACAGCCACTTCTTTGCTATAAGTTGCCTTTTCCTCCTCTTTCATAGGTTGCAACATCGACTCTATCATAGTAGATGCCTCCCCAAAACGAGTACTGAGAGGATCAATAGAATTGAGCATGGCCAATGCACTCTCTATACGCCCCATAGCCATCTCCGACTTGGCTGCCTGTATAGCCCGGTCAGCCTCGCGGTCTACCGACTGTACATAGTAGTTACTCATACGAGCCGCAATATCAGGATATTCAGCCACAGCCTCGGGAATGGCCGACAACACATCTATCGCCTTATCATACTCACCACGCCCGGCATACGAGTCGGCCTTGGCTATCAACACCGGTACTCGCTCGGCATAGTACTCTACTATTTTCTCTCGTACCGTCGACATGAAACGTCTGATGCCGGGACTTCTTGGTTTCAACTGTTTCAATGCTGCCGAATAAGCAGCAGTTTCATTTCTACCTATACCCGAGAGCGATACTGTATATTCGTCTACGATTAGTTGCTCGGCGGCATTTACCACATACAATACAACGTCTACCGACAACGTTACCTGAGGCGGAACCGTCGGCACGGCCGTTTTATCGATAGTTACGGCATTGGCAGTAAGCACAAACTCTTGCGAACGAGAGCCATAGCCATTGCCCGTAGCTATCTGTAACAACTTTTGTTCCATTACGGGACACAACCTTTCCGGTATATCCACGTTATCAACCAACATAGGGGTTACAGCTATATTGCGTTCTTGAGCCATGACGGCAACAGTCCATAACAGGCTTGTCCAAAACGCTATTCTCCTAAGTCTGCTCATAAAACATATTTTCAAAGGTTGCACACTATCTTTCTCCTACCACAAGTTGAGCGTAACCTAAACCCCGCATCATCAATTTCGACTCTACCTGATAAGTAGAACGCAAATATTTTTGCAGGTCACGCAACCAACTACGGGCATCTAAAGCTCTGCCACGCTCGTCGTAAAGCGGTATCATTACCTGCTCAAACGACATGTTATTTTCAGTCACGTCGGTAAGACTATACCGTCCTCCTTGTGTATGAGCGCTTACCCAATCTTCTACAATCTCTGTCAGCTCCTTGCCACCGAACTCGGTTTCCAACCCATAGTCGAGACTATCCCAGGCCTTTACTGCCACACGCACCTCACGTCCGTTTTCCTGCAAGGAATTGAAGTATTCCTGCAATTGGTAAATAAAGTTTTCCCAATCCATAAGGATAGCACTTAACAACAATGTAGAAACTTCGTCCGTCGATACGAAAGCCATCTCGCTCGTACCCGATATACCGGCAATCTGCTTGTCGGTATAGGCATCGAGGCCTTGTAAATTATAAGTTACCGACTGTTTAGGGCCTACCTTATTGACCGTCCATGTTACTTGTAACCATATATCGGCACGGGCTGTACGTTTCAACTTATCGAGGGGCGATTCGGCCAGGGTACTCCCCTCGCGGCTCATCGTCACGGCATTTTCAGCCTCCTCTATTTCCAAACTCTTCAATGCCGACTCCAAATTCTTCAGAGGGAACTCACGTTCGGTCATCTGCTCATTTATCTTGCTTATAACCAACAAGAGTTCAGCATCCTCCCTAAGGGCTTTGCGATAGTCAGGGAAGACCATCTGCACACCATTGACATCCATCTCCTGCACATAACCATTGGTATTACACCACAAATCGCTGGGTACTACCATGATAATGGGCTTCTTTATCTGCGCGGGCAGATACGATAATCCTACGGCAAGCAATGCTGCCACAAAACATAACTTTTTCATTAAAAAGCACTATTTAACGATTTCAAAACTCCAGCCGACTCCAACTCCTTACGCAATTCGTCGATTTTCACTGTTACAATAATTCCCATTTTGTATTCTTTGCCTACCTTTATCACATCACCCGCCATAGGTGCACCATTATTTACCAAAGATACAAAACGCATATATCTCCCTCCCTCGGCAAAAAACTCTTTGAAATAGTCGGCAAACTCTTGCTCTACGGCATAATCGGTCACCATAGCCCGTCTACCGGGAACACGAAGCTCGGGATTGGCTGCATACCCTTTGAAGATAATGCCATGCACCGCATTCTTGGGAGCCTGCTCTATTGCCTTATCTGCTTTCTTGGCATACGTCCATACTTTTACCCTGCAAGCACCAGGCACAGCCCCTTCTACCGGCTCAATCTCATATCGCCACGAATAGGTATCTTTGTCTTCTTTTTTCTTACGGGCATACATATCGGGGGTACACATTGCAATAGCGAGTACCATCAACACAACCCATTTTAATTTTACTATACTCCTCTGTGCCATCTCTTAATCTGTTTTTATGATGTCAGGCGGCACAATGCCGCCTGACATCGGGTTACTTATTTCTTTTCTTTATAATCACCTTCCATAATCAACATACCGGGCATCACCTTCTTACTACCTTTCAGCAATGTACCTTTTAGAGCAGCAGCACCGGCATCCCCGGCCTCCATGAGTTCCTCGGCAGCCATATAGCGATTATCACATATCTGACCTTTTACGGGCTTCAATGTACCTACTTTCTTATATACCGTACGGCCGTCGTCGGTAATACTCTTTTCTAACAACGAGAACTTTGTTTTCTCCGTAATTCCCTCTTTCAGACCGACGTAAGCCCGACAGCCCTCCACCTTATTCTTGTCGTTATACACAATCTCAGAAATGGGTACTTTCACTTGAAAATCAGGATATTTTCGTTGCAGATTTACAATATTCTTGTCGAGTGTACGAGTACATGTAACGAGCATCTGCTCTTCTTGACTTTTCTTTGAATAGAGCGTACCTTTATCAGTAAGTTGGTCGTGCTTACCCACAAATTTCATCTTGAATGTTGATGTATCGGCAAGGAAGGCAGCCACTTTCAAAGAGTCGTCTCCCATCGTATAATATTTCTCATAAAAGATAGAGGCGATAGAATCATTCCACTCCAACTGATAAAGATATGTATTGATACGTACCACAAAACCACTGATATTCAACAAGTCGGTTACACCGGCTACTAAATCGCCGCCTGTTTTGGCCAAACTACCGGCAGACTTTACCAATCCACCGATGCTCTTACCTACACCACCAAAGAGACCTAATACTTCACCTGTAACATCGCCTACAGCTTCGGCAGCCTCTCCGGTAAGGCGAGCCCCCTCGCTGGCCATTTCGGCACGTTGCTTATGGTCAATGTAAGATATATCATTGACGAGGAAGAATGTTTTTCCCAAAAGTTCCTCACCGGCATCATCGAGCATAGCTTTTCCCCGTACAGTCTGTAATGCCATTTGAGCATCTTCTACCGACGCATCATACTGCCCACGCTCACGAATAAGATCGAGATTGAAACCCTTGCCATCAAAACCAAACCAAGATGCCACCATTTTCTTGGCCACTTGTTCCTGCTGCAAAAAAGCATTGATTTGCGTTGTAAGATCGGCCTTACGGTCGGCGTTAGGAGTTCCCTCGATAAAAGTAAAACCAAGCTCATGCTTGTCGTACTTCTCGGGGAAGGGCATCTCAAGAACCGCCTGCTTTATCTCATTACAAAACGAGTCGGCAGGATGCACTACAGTTATCATAGACATAGAACTGCGGTGATAATTTTCAAAATCTTCAATAGGAGACGAATTATCTTCGGCATTCATTTCAATAGTGCCACTTATCAATGTCACGATAAGGACTGAGAAAAAAGTTTTTTTCATGATTTTTTAATTAGACTTATTGTTTTTAAAGCTCTTTCTCTTTCTACATGTGGTCAAATATGCCATTCTGTTACATTCTTGACAGGTACAAATTTAAGCAAAAATATAAATTGGCAAAGATATGACACATTTATTAACTATTATTAAGCATAGCATGTACGCTATAAAATAGTGCTTTAAGTCTCTATCCAACTATTACTCAAAAAAAATATTTTACCGTAGTAATATTCCCATTAACGTTTATTATATTGTAAAAAGCTCCAGTGATATGATAATAACTGCTCGTTCAACGACGAAATATTAACAATAAACAACATCCGGCCACAACAATAGCAACTACAGCCACAAATCTCCATATCCGCTCGGGGATAGACGGTTTTCGCGAACCATCGACATACACAGGATATGGCACAGAATCTATCACAATACGCTCTCGCACTTGCACTCGAACACTATCGCTCCGGCCATATACAGCCAACCGGTGATGCAACACGCCCTCTACAATACGTGCTTCGCTCTCGGCTCCCTTACAAACTATTCTACTCACCGTATCGGGTGTAACACGTTCTACAGTATCGCCCTGATCGGAAAATACAACTATCGTGTCACGCACGGTTGTATATACATTGCGATGCTGTGTCACAGGAACATATACCGTGCGTGTACACGATAACAACAGCACAGTTGCAAAAACTATCGTCCAGGCCCTCATAATCGCAACTCCTCCCCACGGTTGACACCCTCGCGCCTATAACTAACGTGTACCCAAGCCGGCCCCTTGGCATTTCCGCGCTCCCATATCAGTTGGTCGTGTGGTAAGTCACACAATATCTCATACAACCGTCTATTCCCTTGCAAACTGCCAGTATTCAAGTCGGCAGCTTCACCGCTCATATGCTGACTATCAGCGGCACCACCTACAGCAGCATTCAAGCGACGGCAACGATAGCCACTATTCACCCTTACAGGTGCACCAAAAATTTCGCGAGCAGGATCGAGGACACAAGACACCAAAGCCTCAATATTGGCTACAGCCTCGGCAGGTGGTGTATTGTCGATGCTATACCGACGCGCTACCATACTGTCGACAAATTCCGAAAGGGTAAAGTATTTCATTCTATACCTCCTTTCTTGCTGTTTCTATGCTGCCTCAGCTCATGCTTGCGATAACTATAATCGACTCCAAATAACGCACCGGCGAAGGTAAGCACCTCGCCGAAAGCAACCAGTACGCTGTTGTGAATCTCGCCCGTAGGGTCTACCCAAAATCCCGAGAACACCAGCGTCAGCCCGGCGACACACATCACGCATGCCACAACAAGCTGCACATTCATTTTATTCACCCTCATACTTTTTTTACACAAAGATGCTATGCCACAGCTCTAGAATCGTGCAATAAGATGGCTTTCACACTCCTGTAGAAGCACAACTTTGCAATTTTTTTTATAATTTTGCGCCTCAAAAAACGAAACATGCCAATTCAAGAAACTATCAGACGTTACATTCTCTTTATTATCGGTGTATTTATCAACTCATTAGGCATCTGCCTCATTATCAAAGCTACACTCGGCTCGTCGCCCATATCGGGAGTACCTTATGTCACCAGTCTCTTCTTCCCCCTCTCTTTCGGTATGACGACTCTTATCTTCAACCTGCTACTCATTTTAGGACAAATAGCTATTCTTCGCCATGACTTTAAACAACGCGATTGGCTGCAACTCCCGGTAGCCTTCCTGTTAGGTGTATTCATCGACCTTTCCATGTGGTTGCTGGGATGGGTAACACCTTCAGGATACCCCATGCAAATAGTTACACTATTGTGTGGCTGTGCCATCCTCGGGTTTGGTGTCAGTCTCGAAGTTCGTGCCAACGTAGTGATGCTGGCAGGCGAGGCTTTTGTCTTGGCCGTTACAAAAAAATCGGGCAAGGAATTCGGATTTGTCAAGGTAGGCTTCGATACCACACTCACCCTCCTCGCCTGTGCGGCTTCACTCATTCTATTCGGCAGCATCGAAGGCATCCGCGAAGGCACCGTCATAGCAGCCCTCACGGTAGGCATCTTCGCCCGATATTTCAACAATAAGACAGCTTTTATAGAACCATGGCTTACCAGACAACATACAAGTACATCGGCAATCCCCGATAACGAAACGCCCCACTACGTTATCACCATAGCTCGCGAATATGGCAGCGGAGGCCGTGAAATAGGTCGTAATATAGCACAATCGTTGGGCATAGCCTTTTACGACAAGGAGCTCATCACCCTGGCCGCAGCCGAGAGCAACCTCAAAACCGATTTTGTGGAACAGATGGAACAGACTACTCCCTCAAACAATATAGGCGAACTCTTTAAAGAAGACTTCACAGCCCCCATCAAGCGCGGCGCAACGGCATCTGAAGCACTCTTTGCCACTCAAAGCAAAATTATCAGACAACTGGCCTCACAACAATCGTGCGTCATCGTGGGACGTTGCGCCAACTTCGTGCTGCACGACCATCCGCATCGCCTCTCGGTTTTCATTCACGCATCACACGACAGCAAGTTATATCGCCTCACTCACGACTACGGCGAGAATCCGGCCACAGCCGCAGACAAATTGGAGTGGACCGACGCAGCCCGCGCCCGCCACTGTAAGACTTTCACCGGCAGTATATGGAATGATGCCAACAACTATCATCTCTCACTCGACAGCGGCATACTCGGCATTCCTACCTGTTGTCAAATTATCCTCGACGCAGCTAAGCAAATAGTTTTAGACGATAAAAGTGATGCTGCTAATACAACCCGTAAGTAATAGATTTTACCTGGAACTCGGTACGACGATTTATCTGGTTAGCCACCTCTTGGTCTTCGGGCGAAAGTCCTCTGATAAACTCCTCGGATAACACATCGCCCTCCTTAAATTGCGGATACTGAGTTGCAAGCTTCTTGGTTATCGTTTTGGGTACTGTCTCGCCGTAACCCTTGGCAGTAAGACGGTCGGGCGAAATACCTTTTTCAATAAGATAATCTATCACCGACTGTGCCCGGCGCTGCGACAAGCGGTCGTTGTACTCATATGTGCCTTTCATATCGGTATGTGCACCCAGTTCGATAGTGATATTGGGATTATCATTGAGTATCTCTATCAACTCCTTGTCCAATGCCTCTTTTGACTCGGGTCGTAACGTAGCCTTATCAAAGTCGTAAAAAATATTCTCCAATATTACGGGTTTTGTTACCGAAGTGAGTATGAAGTCGACCATATACTCGGCGTCCTCTTCGGTGGTATCCGATACGAACTCCTGCTTGCCGTTGAGGTAGCCACGACAACCGGCCATCATCACGTAGTGTACACCTCTATTGAGTTTAAAGCTGAATGTACCATCCTTACGCCCCATCTCCTTTTGGTTCGACCCGTCGTTACCAACTATTCGTATCACAGCATCGGGTATGGGCTCATCGTCTTTATCGAGTACCATACCGCTGATGGTTACTTTGATAGATGGCCGCTCGAAGCTGTATATCTTGTCATATCCGCGACCATCATTGCGGTTGGATGAGAAGAAACCTGACTCCTCCTCACCAAAAGTAATGCCAAAATCGTCACCAGCCGAATTAATGGGATAGCGCATGTTTTCTACATGCCACACTCCCGCCGTATCCAAACGGGCACAAAACAGGTCTAAACCGCCCATACCGGGATGACCGTCGGACGCAAAATAGAGCGTGCTGTCGTTGCGCACGTAGGGAAACATCTCATCACCGGGCGTATTTATTTGGTCACCAAGGTTTTCGAGTGTTCCCTCCGACTTCTCGCCCAATGCAATGCGCCATATATCCTTGCCGCCCTGCCCACCGGGCATATCGGATGTAAAATAGAGGTACAATCCGTCGGGCGACACTGCAGGATGTGACACAGATGATATAGTATCGGCTATTATCTCCAGTTTTTGGGGAGCAGCCCATTGCGCACCGCTGCGCGACGAAGTATATATCTCGCCCGACGAGTCTTTGTTGGGATCTTGCCGCGCCTTACTCAGGTACATGGTAGCACCATCGGGCGTAAAGCTCACAATGCCCTCATCGGCATCAGTATTGAGTTCCCCCTCTACGGGCTCGGGCTTCTGCCATACGCCACGCTCATCCTTCTTAGCAATAAAGAGGTCGAAACCTTTTGTACCGGTAATACCGCTTTTCTTCTCGCCAACAGCCTTCTCGGTAGATGATGTAATATATATCTGGTCAAACTCGGCTCCATATAACATGGGCGCACAGTCACTGCGACGCGAATTGAAAATATCCATGCGCTTCACTTTGTAACGAGTGGGTGCCGCTTTCCACTCGGGTGCTCGCGTACAACCCTCTATACCGTTGAGAGCCAGCACATCGCCGGGCTTCTTTTCCAAATATAGCGTATAATTTTTGATGGCCTCCTTGTAACGCCCTTGAGACTGCTGGCATTGCGCCAGATATAGAAACGATGTACTGTCAGGATACTCATAGCGTATTGCATTGGCATAGGCCGCCGCTGCCCGCGGCATCATACTGAGCCGTCGGTAACAGTCGCCCATCATATAGGCAACCTGCCCACGCACAGGACGGTCTTTCTTTTTGCGCATCTTGTTGTACACCTTGCGGTAGGTCTGGGCAGCATCATAATATTCGCCCCGGGCATATTGCTCGTTGGCAACACTCAACTTGGCTGTCCCGCACGAGGTGTACAGAACAACCATTGCTACCATCAAGATTATCGCCGAAACGTATCTTCTCATAATCGCTTCTGCGCCATTGTCGGGCGCGATATAGATATAACGCGCAAGCCGGGCTTTTATTGCCTTGTTATCATTGTGCTGCCTCGCGCCGCCACAGCAACGAACTGTCACCGTAACTAAGGAATCGGTAGCCGTGCGACAAGGCGTAATCGTAGATTGTACGCCAATCGCCGCCTACAAATGCCGATACTAACAGCAGCAGTGTACTGCGTGGCTGATGGAAGTTGGTAATAATACCGTCGACTACCTTGAAATGATAGCCCGGGGCAATGATGATGCGCGTAGCACTCACCAAGCGGTCAGCTCCTGTACGGTCGAGATAATCAACAATCTGCTGCATTGCCTCACTACGGGTAAGCCGTGCTTCGCCTTCATATGGCTGCCACTGTTTCACTCGCAACTCTTCGGCCGTGGCATCGGGATGCTGCGAAAGCGTAAGACCTATATAATACAGACTTTCAAGGGTCCGCACCGATGTTGTTCCCACAGCTACCACACGGCGATTTGTATCACGCAACTTCTCTATCAACGCCTTCGACACCGAGATATACTCTGTGTGCATCTCGTGCCCTTCTATAGTCTCACTCTTCACCGGCTTGAAAGTACCGGCTCCTACATGTAGCGTAAGCTCTTCACAAGGAATTCCTCGCAATTTCAAGGCTTCAAGAACCGTAGGTGTAAAGTGCAACCCCGCCGTAGGAGCTGCTACAGAGCCCTCAACCTTTGAATAGACTGTTTGATAAGTTGTCTTATCGCTCTCCTCGGTCTTACGATTCAGATAGGGAGGAATAGGCAACTCACCCAGCGTCTCGAGCAATTCACCAAAAGTCACCGAATTATCGTTCCACTCAAATTCTATCTCATATCCGTCACCATGCACCTGACCCTTGCAAGCCCGCAACGTTACCGGGCGATGCTCATGCTCAAAGGTCAGCGACAAGTCGCCTGTTTTCCATTTACGCGCATTACCTATGAGGCATAACCAGCGACAAGATGTCGTACTCTGCAACGACATAGCATAATCGACCGGCTGCAGCGGTTCGAGACAAAACACCTCTATCAAGGCTCCGGTCTCTTTTCTAAAACGCAAACGTGCCTGTATCACACGCGTATTGTTAAAGACCAACATGGCATCGTCGGGCAACAGTCCCGGCAAGTCGGTAAACCTATAACTTCCCTGCACGCCATTGTTATACACCAATAGCCGAGAGCTGTCGCGCGGTGTTACCGGGAACTTAGCTATCCGCTCATCGGGCAACTCATATGCATAGTCGTCTATCCGTATGTCTTGTGTCCTATTCATCTTTCTATCTCTTTGACTTTTACACAACGTGGCTACAAGGTGACAACATATACAATTCTAATAGCCACACACTATACCCACTCGTGCTGGAAATACAAATATAGCCCGCAAAAGTAATAAAATTATAGCGATTATGACAGCCGCCGGTCAGCTACGAGACTCATTACCGCATCTTTCTGAAAGTATCTATCACAATAGGCAATGCTACGGCAAAGGAACATATATCCGATACGGCCTGACACATCTCCACACCTCTTACCCCGAAAAAGTAAGGTAAAATGATGATAAACGGTATGAAAAACAATCCACTCCTCGCGGCAGCCACAAGATTGGCACGTCCGGTTTTTCTGATGGTTTGCAACAACATATTGGCTGTCACAATAAGCGTCACCAGCGGATAGGCCACCAACTGCCAGCGCAATGCCGACACACCTACCTCTATTACCGCAGGGTCATCCCTAAAAACGCCTATGATACTACCCGAAAAGATAAAGCCCACGATGGCACAAGCCGTAAGAAAAGCCGTACCTAATTTCACACAATAGACAAATCCTTCGCGCACTCGGGTATAGAGCTTCGCTCCGTAACAGAAGCCGCACAACGGCTGGAATCCCTGTCCCAACCCTATCACGGCAGAATAGACAAAGAAAGATATGCGGTTCACTATTGACATGCCCGCAATGGCAGCATCGCCATAAGCTCCGGCGGCAACATTAAGCAATATCGTAGAGAAACTACCTAAGCCTTGGCGCAACAATGACGGTGTACCTCCCAAACAAATCTCTTTCAGAAAGGATGGTGAAAAGGTAAACCGTTTTACACTCACCGATATGTTACCATTGCAACGACTCATGAAAAGGAGCAACACAAAGCTACATACCTGACTGGCAAAAGTAGCCCATGCAGCGCCAGACACCCCCATATCAAACAGGTAAATAAATAGTGGGTCGAGCCCCATGTTCAACACTGCCCCCGACAAAATACCATACATTGCATACGAGGCATTGCCTTGAAATCGCATTTGGTTATTGAGTGTAAGCGACCCCGTCATAAACGGTACACCCAATAGGATAACGCCCAAATACCGCTCGGTATAAGGCAAAATAGTAGGCGTAGAACCCAGCAACAACGATACGGGTGTAAGAAACAACAGACCTACTATCATAAGTATGCAACCAAAACCTACACTGTAAAAGAAGCCTGTCGATGCCATACGCTGAGCATTCTCGGTATGCCGCGCTCCAAGTTGCTGCGATATATAATTCCCCGAGCCGTGGCCGAAGAAAAAACCTATGGCCTGTATAATAGACATCACTGGGAATACAACACCTACAGCAGCCGTACTCTGCGTGTCGATATGCCCCACAAAAAACGTATCGGCCATGTTGTAAAGGTTCGTTATCAACATGCTCGCTATCGTAGGTACAGCCATAGAATGTATCACCTTATGTACAGGTGCGGCTGTAAGAAAGTTGTAGTTATCCCTATTCCTATGCATATCTGCTGCAAAAGTATTGTTTTTTGCACTCCGTCACACCTTTTTTTAAGACTATTTGTCTCGAAGGATACAACAACTTTGCTTCTATTTTACCGTCGTAAAGGGACTTTCACACATATACTTACTGTTCTTGAAAGTTATGAATCAGCGATGGATTCTTTTTCGTTAAATTAACTGGAATACAGATTTATTGCCGTGAATAGCACAAAAAAATTTGAGGCCTCAAAGTATCACTACTTCAGAAGCCTCGCAAAACTCCAATTTTCCCATTTCTAACTTCTACTGGCGGTGCGTACGGGACTCGAACCCGTGACCCCATGCGTGACAGGCATGTATTCTAACCAGCTGAACTAACGCACCCCAAATTTATAACCCTTAAATTTTCCATGAAAACCGACGAAATCTCTTCGTTAGCGATGCAAAGGTAACGCCTCTCGGCAGAATATGCAACTTTTTTCGCCTGTTTTTTCCATATTTTTGCATCGTTGCTTCTCAATAAAAAGTGTTTCAATTGGTTACAAAGCACTTCTCTACGCTGCAAGCTTCCCAAAATTTGGCATCAAACAATAAAGAGATAGAAAAATAAGCCCCTCAACACTCTTTTTCACTCGTTGTGTCGATTATAATTACTACTTTTGTTTCATTCAAAATTGTTTCACTATAACAAAAGTTTTTTCATCGCATCTGCTATGAGCGCAACCAAACAAAAAAAATATACTTCTACCGTCATTAAATATTTATGGGGTGGCTTTGCATTTATCGTCGTTGCAGCTGTTGCCATCTTCTATGCCATAGCGCAAGGATGGATTGGCTACATGCCGCCCATAGAAGAGCTCGAAAACCCGAAAGACAAGTTTGCATCGGAAATATATTCGGCCGACGGTAAGGTTCTCGGACGTTTCTACCAGAGTCGCAGCAACCGTGTCTACGTAAATTACAAGGAAATTTCGCCATACCTTATAGAAGCCCTCATAGCTACTGAAGACGCTCGCTTCACATCCCACTCGGGCATCGACTTCAAGGCGTTGTTACGGGCCTTTATCAAACGCGGCATCTTGTTACAAAAGAGCGCCGGTGGCGGCAGTACCATCACACAGCAACTATCTAAACTGCTATACTCGCCCAGTGCCGAGAATGTTGTGGAACGTCTTTTCCAGAAACCACAAGAATGGGTCATTGCTGTAAAATTAGAACGATTCTACACGAAGGAAGAGATTATAAATATGTATCTCAACCACTTCGACTTTCTCAACAACGCCGTAGGCATACAATCGGCAGCATACGTCTATTTCAACAAGACTCCTCAAAATCTTAGTATAGAAGAAGCAGCTACCCTCGTGGGTATGTGCAAAAATCCATCCTATTACAACCCGCGCCGCTTCAACGAGCGTACTCGTGGCCGACGCAACGTAGTTCTTTCGCAAATGGAGAAAGAGGGTTATATAACCCGCGCCGAGCGCGACTCGCTGCAAGCGCTTCCGCTTACGCTCGATTACCATCCGGTCGACCATAAAGAGGGGCCGGCTCCCTACTTCCGTGAACGGCTACGTATGATGCTTACTGCCAAGAAGCCTGTACGGAGTGATTACGAAAGCTGGAACATGCAACAATATGTCGACGACTCTACTGCATGGGAAAACAATCCCGTATATGGCTGGTGTGAAAAAAACCGTAAGGCCGACGGTTCTAAATACAATATATACAGCGACGGACTGAAAATATACACCGGTATTGACTCGCGCATGCAACAATATGCCGAGGATGCTGTACAAGAACACATTGCAGGATACTTACAACCTCGTTTCTTTGCCGAAAAGAAAGGTCGGAGCTATGCTCCGTTCTCAAGTAGCATATCGGCCGAAGAGCGCGAGAGCATCCTGCGTCGCAGCATGACGCAAAGCGACCGTTACCGCCTCATGAAACGTGCCGGAGCAGGTGCCGACGAGATAGAAAAGGCATTCAATACGCCGGTAGAGATGCAAGTATTCTCATACGAAGGTATGATAGATACCGTCATGACTCCGTTAGACTCCATTAAATACCAGAAATCATTCCTTCGTACCGGCTTCATGGTCATGGACCCGCACAACGGACTTGTCAAGGCATACGTAGGAGGACCTGACTTCTCTAATTTTCAATATGATATGGCCGGTATAGGACGACGACAGATAGGTTCTACCATAAAACCGTTCCTTTATACCCTGGCCATGGAAGAGGGATTTACCCCAGAGAGTAAATTTCTCAATGCACAACCCACCTTTACTCTTGCTGACGGCTCAACATGGAGCCCCCGCAA
Organism: uncultured Porphyromonadaceae bacterium; assembly: GCA_900538705.1. Taxonomy (GTDB): domain Bacteria; phylum Bacteroidota; class Bacteroidia; order Bacteroidales; family Barnesiellaceae_A; genus Barnesiella_A. The sequence goes on along the minus strand of UPZG01000001.1, from coordinate 355,227 downwards.
CTCATCGACCAAGTGTGTAGGTGAGATGGTAACCCTACGTTGGGCTCTTACCACCTCAAATAACTGGATTTCGGCAAGGCTCATAGAGCAGCTCTCTCCCACCAGCCTCGCTCGCATGATGCACTCATTCGGCATACGCAACTACATAGACCCGGTGCTATCGCTCTGCCTCGGCCCTGTAGAAGTCTCAGTTGAAGAGATGGTCACAGCCTACACCGCATTCTCCAATAACGGCGTTCGCGTCGACCCGGTCTTTGTCACGCGCATCGAAGACAATTACGGGAATGTCATCTCTGAATTTACCCCCCGTATGACCGAAGTGTTCAGCGAACGGGCATATAACCGCATCGTCCCCATTCTCTGCGACGTCATCAATGTAGGTACCGGTTCGCGTATCCGCTTCCGTTATCATATTACAGCTCCCATGGGTGGTAAAACGGGTACATCCAACAATAATTCCGACGGTTGGTTCATGGCATTCACACCCAACCTTGTCGTAGGCACTTGGGTAGGCGGAGAAGATCGCTCCATACACTTCGACCGCATGGCCGACGGACAGGGAGCCAGCATGGCGCTACCTATCGCAGGACTTTTCTTCCAGAAAGTTTATGCTGACCAAAGCCTACTCAACGAAGGATACACTCAAGGATTACAGTTTGACTTCCCCTTTGTGGAAGACGAAGAAGTTGAGGAGATTGTTGTAAGTCCCAGCGACGTGCAAGATGAAGATACACTAATAGGTATAGAAGGTATCTTCGACTGAAAACAACAGATACCATATCTACACACACAATTACACCACAACAAAAGAGGCTGCATCGCATACGATACAGCCTCTTGCTATATTGCTTTTTACATTTCAAGAATAGTGCTGCCATAACGCTTCTAATAGAAGCACGCACTGCCAAAATGGATTATTACAAATCTAATGACTCTCTGCTTGCTCGACATGCGGAGTTACTCGTACTCCAACAGTTTCAATGCCTTTCAGATTACGCTCACGCATACCTTGCGCCACGCGTACTTCATAACGACCACTATCGAGACCGATACCCTCCTTCAAACGTTGCTCATACTGGAAGTACGAACCCCATCCACCGCCATACCAACGGCCATACGTATCGGCCAACAGGCAATTTACCGTATCGGTCACAACTATATTACCATCATGTATATAATCAATAAAAAGCCATACATTACGGTAACGATAGTCATTGTCGTGCATGAGGAACATATCTATATCATACATCCCCGCGCGTGGTACATCTATCATAAACGTTTGTCGGTCATACGCCTCCCAACCGTTATCATCTATCTCGCTATGGCCATCATACACAACATTGCCGGCACAGCCCCACAGCATTGCTGCACAGGCTGCACAAACCGGCCATAGGCTACGACGCTTACTGCTGTTGTGGCTTGTCGCCCAGCTTTTGGTCTTGTGTGTTTTTATTGTTGCCGTTCTGAGAGCCATTTTTTTTCTTTTTCTTCGGTTGAAGGACATTGTCTCCACCCGCAGTACGCCTTTCTTGCCCGTTAGCCTTTCGTACCTCACCGTTGCCAGCCCCATTGTTGCCTTGACGGTGTTTCTTGCGCTTTTTACTATCGAAGCGAGTAAGGCTTTCCTGCTCCACTATATCATGAAAATCCTTACGGTTGCCCGGCTCTTTGGTTTGACTATCGCCTTCCAATCGCTCGGGCTTTATACCCTTACGGTTCAGCGCAATCACCTCGAAAGCCCGTTTACTGTCTATCGTCACCAAATTGGCAGGGATGGTCTTATCGGTAGAATAGGTGATTTGGCGTTTGAATATATCGGCTTTGAAGAAGTAGTAAGTATTGAGCTTCGTTTCAAGCTCTATCTCGCGTGACGGAATTTTCTTCCGCGCCTCTACATATGCGTCTACTTCAAAGTTGAGGCAACATTTCAGCTTGGCACACTGCCCCGCAAGCTTCTGAGGGTTGAGCGATATGTCCTGATAACGAGCTGCACTTGTTGCTACCGACACGAAATTGGTCATCCACTTGGCACAACACAACTCGCGGCCACAAGGGCCTATACCGCCTATGCGACCGGCCTCTTGACGCACGCCTATCTGCTTCATTTCAATACGCACCTTGAATACGTCAGCCAGCACCTTTATCAGTTGTCTGAAGTCGACCCTATCCTCGGCTATATAATAGAATATAGCTTTGTTACCGTCGCCTTGATACTCCACATCGCCAATCTTCATGTCGAGTCCCAAATCCTCGGCTATCTTGCGGGCTTTTATCATGGTGTCGTGCTCACGTGCCTTGGCCTCTTCATATTTTTCTATATCGTTAGGTTTGGCCTTGCGATAAACACGCTTCAACTCTATCTCATGCTTGGGGGCATGTTTACGCATCTGCAACGGGACCAGCCTGCCTATCAGGGTTACCTCGCCTATATCGTGCCCCGGCGAAGCCTCTACGGCAACGATGTCGCCTACTTGCAACTTTAAGTGCGTCGTATTGCGATAATATCCCTTACGCGTGTTTTTAAAACGCACCTCTACCAAGTCGCTCTCCTGCTGAGCCTCAGGCAAGTCGGCGAGCCAATCAGTAAGGTCTAGTTTCGTTTCACGCCTCCGATATTTGCGAGCATCGAAGTCGCTCTTTTCTATATTGTCGTTTATATTATTATCCATGCTATCCATCGTTTCACGCTATAATCATACGACGCGCCGCCCACCCCAATATATACCATCATCAGGAAGGCGGCAACGGCGATACTCTGTTATTTTGCGAAACTTACCGCACGAGTTTCCCGTATAACGGTTATCTTCACTTGTCCCGGATAAGTCATTTCGTCTTGTATGCGTTTTGCTATCTCGCTCGAAAGACGCTCGGTTTCTACATCGTCTATCTTATCGGCTCCTACAATTACACGCAACTCTCGACCGGCTTGTATGGCATAAGTCTTTGTCACACCGGGATACGATAAAGCGAGCTGCTCTAAATCGTTCAACCGTTTGATGTAAGCCTCTACAACTTCTCGACGAGCACCGGGACGAGCTCCCGAGATGGCATCGCACACTTGCACGATAGGAGCCAACAAGCTATTCATCTCTATCTCATCGTGGTGAGCTCCTATGGCATTGCATATATCGGGTTTTTCTTTATACTTCTCGGCAAGTTTCATACCCAACAATGCGTGCGGCAACTCAGGCTCCTCGTCGGGCACTTTACCTATATCGTGTAGCAAACCGGCACGGCGAGCTTTCTTGGGGTTAAGCCCCAACTCCGAAGCCATCACAGCACACAAATTGGCTGTTTCACGCGAGTGTTGCAGGAGGTTTTGTCCATAGGATGAACGGTATTTCATCTTACCCACAAGACGTATCAACTCGGGATGCAGCCCGTGTATACCCAAGTCTATAGCCGTACGCTTACCGGTTTCTATAATCTCTTCTTCTATCTGCTTACGCACCTTACTTACCACCTCCTCAATGCGAGCCGGGTGTATACGACCATCTATAACCAACTGGTGCAAGGCAAGACGTGCTATTTCACGACGTACAGGGTCGAAAGCCGATAGGACAATGGCCTCGGGAGTATCATCTACGATAATCTCTACGCCTGTAGCGGCTTCGAGAGCACGTATGTTACGGCCCTCACGACCAATGATACGACCCTTTATCTCGTCCGACTCTATATGGAATACTGTCACTGCATTCTCTATAGCCGTCTCAGCAGCTACTCGCTGAATACTTTGTATGATAATACGCTTTGCCTCACGATTGGCCGTAAGCTTGGCGTCATCCATGATATCGTTAATGTACGAAGCAGCTTGTGTCTTGGCTTCATCGATGAGCGAGTTGACCAAGCGCTCCTTGGCCTCTTCGGCCGAAAGACCCGATATTTTTTCCAGGTGCTCTACCTCGGCTTTATGCAACTTTTCGAGCTCTTGCTCGCGTTTCTCTACTGCCTCTAATTGCTTTTCGTAATTGGCACGGGCAGCATCAGCCTCATTTTTACGACGTTGTAAATCGCCTTGTTGCTGATTGAGCTGTAGTTCGCGTTGTTTCAATTTTGCTTCAGCCGACTGCAATTTAGAATTGCGCGAGTTGACCTGTTTTTCCAACTCGGCTTTGCGTTGCAGAAACTCTTCTTTCACTTCCAACAGCTTATTTTTCGTCAGCACTTCTGCCTCTTTCTCGGCCTCTTCAATGATTGTCTTGGCACGACTGGCAAGCAATGTTTTGTTGATAACGTAGGTTACTACAGCACCTACTATCAACGCTGCTACCACCAAGCACACTGTCACTATTATGTTCATGGTCTTCTTGTTAATATAATTAATAAAAAAGCACTATAACACACCCATAGGGATGTGCAATAGTGCGGTAAATCTCTATTTGCTAATAAGTTTATCTAATTCAAGGTGTTATCACCTTCATTTTTCTCCTTATTAAGGCGTGCTACGACCTCTTCTTCAAGCTCTTGCAATAATTTTTTTGTTTCCTGTTCTCGCGTATGACTATCTAAATAAAGCCGCGCAAACAACAGGCATATCATCGCATAACATGACACCGAATCTAAATCTTTTACTTTCGATTTATAGTCGTCATATTGCTTATTTATCATCTGTGTCGCAGTACGGAACAGCTTCTCTTCATCCCTGTCACGACGTACGTGCATGGAAAACGGCTGCTCTATATCACGCAAATGTAAGTGTATTTTTTGTAAGTTATCTTCGTCTTCCATTTATTTCTTCCTTATTCTTGTAGCAACGAAATACACTTATCTATTTCCCGCACCAATTTGGCAAAACGCTCTTTGTTTTCTCGTGCCTGTGTAACACTCAACGCTGCCAGCTGCGACATTTGCAGCTTCTCATACTGAGCCTCACACTTGACCAATTTGTTTGAAAGTTGTGTCTTTTCAGCACGTTCTTTCGACAAGTCTTCCTGTAGCGTCTTGTTCTCTTTCTCGAGAGTGGCACATCGCGCTTCAAGTTGCGAGCATCTATCCATCAAACGTCCGAAGTACGTTTTCAACACCTCGATACTTTCTTTTGAGCTACCAGACATGTTTTACCAAATTTTGCTACAAAGATAATCATATACCCGAATAAAAACAATACCCGGGCCTTTTCTTACTTCGGACCCGGGCAAATTAATCTTTTTTAAAACAGGCTCTCTTATCTTGCTATAATGAGTGCTGCACTAGGCGCTACAGTTACTTGTGAACCTGTTAACTTGCGACGACCTTGCAAGTCTATCTTGCCATTATCTGCCAGTACTCGCCATTCGCCTTGAGGCACCGGTATGACACAGGGTGTATCGTTTCCGTTGAAAGCCACTACTATTTGCTCACACTCGTCACCACCGGCATGGTTGACAAGGGTATATGCCACTACCTTGGCGGGTGTACCCTCTATAAATCGCAAATGCTCTCTTACGGCATCGGCACTTGCCAGCCGGAATGCCGGATGAGCCTTGCGCAAAGCTATCAACGAGCGATAGTAATCAAAGAGCTCGCGGTTCTTGTGTTTCAGACTCCAGTCTATAGCATTGATTGAATCAGGCGACATAAACGAGTTGTGCACACCTTTTTTATCACGAAACACCTCTTCACCTGCAAACATAAAGGGTACGCCTTGCGAAGTGAAAACAATGGTCTGTGCCAGCTTGGCATAACGTTGCAACTGCGCATCGGTCTTACCGGGCATCGAAGCGCGTAATTTATCGGTAAGGCACATATCGTCATGACACGATACATAGTTTATCACTTGCGTAGGGGCATTGGTATATGGAGCTTTCGAGTAGTTGACTTGTTCATAATTGATTTGCGGATGCTCTATTGCCCCTACAATACCAAATTTCACACTTTCTTCACACCCATCTGCACCGGTTGCAAAACCTCGACCCGAAGCATCGCTGAAATGTCCCTTTACGCCATCGCGCAAATCGTCGCTAAATACCGCTATACCCGGCATCATATAGGCATTGGCCTTCATGGCACATTGCTCTGCGGATAAAACCGGTGTCGAAGCTGCCCATCCTTCACCATAGACAAAAATGGTGGGGTCTATCTCATCGAGAGTTGCACGCACCTGCTTCATTGTCTCTATGTCAAGGATACCCATCAAATCAAACCTGAACCCGTCTACATGATATTCCTTCGCCCAATAAGCCACAGAATTGACTATGTAACGACGCACCATTTCCCGCTCTGAAGCTACTTCATTGCCACAACCCGATGCATTGGCGTAACTTCCATCGGCATTATGGCGATAGTAATACCCGGGAGTTGTAAGACTGAAATTCGACCCGTCACCCACATAGGTATGATTATACACAACATCAAGAATGACACGCAAGCCGTGAGAGTGAAGCGATTGTATCATCTGCTTCATCTCTCGTATGCGGGTTACAGGGTTGGCCGCATCAGTTGCATATGACCCCTCCGGAGCATTATAGTTTTGCGGGTCATATCCCCAATTATACTGAGCACTGTCGGGACGGCTCTCATCTATCGACCCGAAGTCGTAAGAGGGTAGCAGATGCACATGCGTTACGCCCAACTCTTTCAGATGGTCGATACCCGTAGTCTCACCTTCGGGAGAACGAGTACCCTCTTGCGTCAAAGCAAGATACTTGCCAGGATAGGCATTACCCGATGCCGAATGTGCCGTAAAATCGCGATGATGCATCTCGTATATCACAATATCGGTAAACTGTTTTAACTCGGGACGTTTATCGGCATCCCATCCTTCGGGACACGTTTGTTTCCAATCTATGATAGCAGCACGGCGACCATTCAAGCCCACTGCCTTAGCATATACGCCGGGAGTTTCATCAAGCCACTTCCCTTCTTGTTTTATACTGAAAGTATAATACTTTCCATACAAAGGCTCATCGACCGAAGCACGCCACACGCTCCTGTCACGTTTCATCTCCAAAACGTCGCTCGCTGTACCTTCTATCCCATTATCGTAAATATTTACCCGAGCAGCTTCGGCTGCAGGCGACCACAAAGTAAAATGAGTACCGGCATCATCTACCATCAACTCCAAATCATTGCCTTCATAGACCGGATAGTTATCATAATCACCGGGAGTAACATTGCCCTGACAGCCGGTCATAAGCAATAGTGCTGCGGCCGAAATAGGCAAAATTTGTTTTTCAATGTGTTTCATAGGTTATTATTCTTACAGGAAATTCAGTTATTTATAACTAATACACTCTCTTCTGCAAAAATAATAATATTACGACAGTTTCAAAAAAAATTATTGGAATCCTAAGACCGTCCTTAGACGAAAACGTTTGCACAACTCACCACACATAATTAGAACTGCAGATATATGAATGGCACAAGCTCGCTCGATCTCACCTGCAATACCAAGAAAATAAATACGGCAAAAACAACGGCCTTACATACAAACGGCATGCGTTCCAATACTTTGCATACCCCCTCCGACCAACGATGCGGTGTATAGTGTAACAAATAGCCTACTACAATGGCCAGCGTCACAGTAGGATACCCCTCGACAAACTGCATAAACACCTCGGGGTGGAACTGCGTCGCTATTTGACTTGCCATTTCACCCACAACAGTAAGTGAATCGGCTCTGAAAAATACCCAACCTATTGCCACTAAATGGAATGTAAGCAGAACTCCCAACACATGTGCTACCTTATTGGCCGGCTTATCCTTGCGGTTACCTCGCAGACGCATAAACAGCTTGTGAAATACAAGCAACAGACCATGCCACGCACCCCATAGCATAAACAGCCACGATGCGCCATGCCACAATCCTCCTATCACCATCGTAATAAAAAGATTGAAATAATTTCGCCACAACGGCACACGGTTGCCTCCCAGCGGTATGTATAGATAATCGCGCAACCAGAACGACAATGTGATATGCCATCGACGCCAAAACTCGGTTATCGAAGCCGATTGATAAGGAGAATCGAAGTTTGCGGGGAATCTGAAGCCCAACAGCAATGCAATGCCTATTGCCATATCTGAATAGCCCGAGAAGTCGCAGTATATCTGTAATGTATAGCCATACATACCCATCAGATTTTCAAATCCTGTATAAAGCGACGGGGCATCAAAGATACGGTCTACAAAATTACTGCTGATATAGTCCGACAGCACCACTTTCTTGAAAACGCCCGTCATCAACAGAAAAAGTCCTCCGGCAAACATAGAATCTGTAACTTCCGGGCGACGACGTATCTGCGGCACAAGTTCGGTGGCTCGCACGATAGGACCTGCAACCAACGGTGGAAAGAAGGAGAGGAAAAACACATAGTCGATGAGCCGCTCTACCGGTGCAATCTTTCCACGATACACATCTACAATATAGCTCACCGAACGGAACGTAAAAAACGATATACCTATGGGCAAGGCTATATCCCACAACGTGATGGGTTCGTGTAAGAAAAGATTGAGCGTATCCACTATCAACGAGGTATACTTAAAGTAACAGAGCATACCCATATTTATGACGACACTCGCAGCCACGCACAATTTGCGTCGCCATGCAACAGTCGTTCGCCCTAACATACGTCCTATGAGATAGTCCGATACACTCACACCGAGCAAGCACAGGACATACACACCACTCGACTTGTAGTAGAAATACAACGAGAAGAGTATCACAAACAACATACGCCCGGTCGTATGGCGACTCAACAAACGATATACCACCAAGAAGCCGGTAAACAAGAAGAGAAACAACCCGCTGTTGAACATCAACGGGTGCCCGGGCTCATACGAAAGCAACTGCCACAGACGGTCTATATCAAGGTTGTCTGTTATTTTGTTCCATATATCGTTCATATGCATTCTCTATACTTTTATACAACAATGTGCCTTGCAATGAATAACCTTCTTTGGTATAGTGTGTCCTGTCGCCCGACATGCATCCGGCCTCTCGCAGCTTCTCACAACTACCATGTCCGCCCGATATGACATACCAATCCCACACGGCAATACCATGCTTTGCCCCATAAGTAACAATGGCATTGCGCACTATGGGCAAATTACGGTTTTCTATATAATAGGTACGACGACGGCCATTGCGATTACGACGTCGACGTAATTTATTCTCTCCGGGGGTCGTCAGCAAAAACAACGCATCGGGGTTGGCATCGCGCAACGTGGCGACCAGACGGTCTATCGCAGCATATATCGTAGCATAATCGGCCTTCCCTATCGACTCATTGGTTCCCATAGAGAGGATAATAAGCTGTGGAGACAAGGCCGCCACCTTCTGCCCGAAATTGGGAATATGATTGTAACAGTCATAATACGCACCATTATTGCCTATACCATGCACCAACACACCACTACACCCATTTTCTACCGACACACCGTAAATGGCACAACTGTCGGCCACTTGCGTACGATAACCATCAAGTTTCACTTCACATGTCGATGCCGATGCATTCCACTCATACCGCGTCTCACCTGGCTGCTCACGCAAGATACGCAATCCGTCAAGGCTATCGGTAGGATGCAACAACGGGAAACGAGAGGATGCACTGTGAAACAGGCGCAGGATACTGAATGGCCGGCAATGTCCCGTGCGGCTCAGCGTGGCAATATCTATACGCATCTGCCTTCCTACAGGTACTATGGCCACGCCACAAACTCCCTGCTCATTTTGTCTGTGTTTGCGTCCCACACATTTACTATACTGCCATTTACTGCTTGATGTGATTTTATAATCTGTAGGTTCATTGGTTCGACACAAACGCAATGGAGCCAACAATCCTCGCCCTGCATCACCCCATCGGGCTTGCAACGAATCGCGCAACGGAGCCGTAAAGAATCCTGCTTGTACATGCGAGTCTCCCAGATGTACAATCGATACCACGTTTACCGCCGTATCGGTTGTATCGGTAAGCTGCTGCAACGACTTGAAAAGAAGGCTCCAGTCAGCGCCATTCAGTATCAACGTATCGGCAGCGCAGTCTATACACGGAGGTAGCTTCACAGCTACCGTATCGGACTGCGAGACAGTTGCATTACACACGACAACTGCAAGCAACAGGGCAGCGATGCAACTCCACACTTTCATTTTTTGCCTCTTGTCATATCAATGATTATACTATCGCCCAAAGCATACCCCAAAGCTCGCACAAACGCCCGCGCCACAGGACGGCCTCCGGCATGACTTATATGAGTATAGTCTTTATTAGCCCAACCATTTTCCACAAAGCGGGTCATTCCGCCATCGTACTTCATAGCCTCGCAGGTATCCCAAAATAGGCAACCACTCTCACGGGCTGCGGCTCGCTGTGCCCGACGCATAGCATACACCTCTTTCATTGTCTTCATCTCACCGTCACGGTTCTCGCAACGGTCGCCTATCCCCATAAGCAAAATATCTACACCAGGCATAGCCTCACGCAAATGCGTCACAGCTTGCACAAGTTCTTGTGTAAAGCCACTGTAATCTGTCATTCCGCTCGACATGCGATTCAATCCATATTGCAACACCACCATATCGCACGGTATTGTTTTTTGCAATGCCTCAATATTGGTTTGAGGTATATCGGCAATACTGCCACCCGAATATCCGCGCATAGAAACATTGTCAACCGCTATGCCATCCTCGCCATCGAGCCATACACCCCACAAAGCGACCTGTGCACTATCGCAACGGACCGTAAGCTGCGTAGTAGGCTCATGAATTGTAACCATACCTATACCCTCGCCGGCGGTGACATTATACGTATGATAACCACTGTCTGTTTCGAGAGTCAGCACAGCTGCATCGGTCGCATCATAGACGACACGCGATACCTCCCAACACTCGGCATGAGCATAGCGAGACGACCCTTTATAACGTGTATAAGCATCGGTAACCGGGACATAATATTGCAAAGGGAGCGACATGCGTGCCAATACAGGCTCTTTCACAACGCTATGGCTCTCCCAACCCTTATCATTTTGTACGACAGAGCGCCTGAACCCGGGGAAATCGCTATGTAATGCCATATATCCTACTCCTTCACCGCCATAGCGTTGCTGTAACAATTCACGAATGTGTTGAGTCAAAATATCAGCTTCTATAAAAGAATCGCCCAAGAAAACTATACGTGCAGGCCGTCCCAGGCTCGCCAGGTTGTCGATAGCTGCAGCCATATTGCACAAACCCGCTTGCGCCGCGGTATAGTCTTCAATTGGGATAATATCGCCAACACGACGCATAGCCCTCCCGGCAAGAGTAGAGGCCTGTACAGACGATACACTATCTGCAGGAGACAAAACTGCCATACTACTATCTGCATCAACAACCCCATTACTGTCGGTTGCTACCGACGCAGCTGTGGGCAACATTGCAAACTCGTCATCATATTCATCGATATAGTCGGCCTCATCGTCGTCCCGCAAATCGCTCAACAAATCTATCTGACGCATGGTATACCCTCCAATACGTAACGAAGGCAACAACGATAAGCCAAATAATATTACCAATGTGAGCAAGAACAACCATACAACTTGCGAAAGCCTGTTCTTATTCATACCTTTTTTCACTTTGCTCTATTCGGTGTACAAAGATAGTACATGGCTCGTGCAAAAAGAAATAAAGAGTTGTTTTAATTTCTCACACCTCGCCATAAACAGTGTCTGTAAATATTGCCCTATATATAAGACAGTTTTTTCTATTGCCTTAAACAAAATTAGAGTACAAACCAACAATTCTTGCCTCCATATTTGTTTTCACTACAAAATAATACTATATTAGAGCCGCATTTTGCCACCTCTTTTTACCATCCGTCATGATATTACTGCTCATCTCACATTGGTTATACAATACACTATACATCTTGTACTTGCTCCTTGTTGCCAGCAGTATTTTCGTTGTCATCTCAGAAAACCGCAACCCGTCAAAAAGCCTTGCATGGATTCTGGCTCTCATGTTCCTACCCGTCGTAGGACTTGTACTATACCTCTTTTTCGGACAAAGTCTTCGCAACGAGCGCATGCTCTCTAAGCAAAACCGTCTTTTGCTCCAAGCCAGCAACAAACCGCCCAAAGTCGACCTCGACCACCTTCCACTCAGTACTACCAGCCGCCGAATGCTCACTTTATGCTACAAGCTCGGCAAGGCACCCTATTATCCGGGAAACAAAGTACGCATGTACATCAAAGGTCGTGAAAAATTTGCCGACCTCATCGACGACCTTCGTCAAGCCCGCCACTTTATACACATGCAATATTTCATCTTCCGCGACGACAACCTCGGCTGCCAAATTCGTGACGAGCTGGTGGCTGCTGCCCAACGTGGTGTTGAAGTAAGGGTTCTGTTTGACGATATGGGCAGTTGGACGGTAAACCGCCGATTTTTCCGCGACATGCAAAAAAACGGAATCGACGTACACCCCTTCATGCGCGTAGCCTTTCCCAATCCATCCCTGCGCATCAACTACCGTAACCATCGCAAAATAGTCGTTATCGATGGTAAAATAGGATATATAGGTGGCATGAATATTGCCGACCGCTACGTCAATGGCGATGATGACCACAGCTGGCGCGATACGCACCTGCGCATAGAAGGTCCAGCAGTACACGGGCTGCAGTTCTCTTTTGCCATCGACTGGAGTTACGAATGCAAGACACTTCTCTCGGGCGACTTCTATTTCCCGCAGATAGAGCCTGTAGGCGACAAAGGAATACAAATTATCACGTCGGGTCCCATAGGAGGCTGGGAAAACATTGCCCTCATCTGTCAACAAATCGTATCTACCGCCAGTCGATACGTATACATACAAACACCTTATTTCCTGCCTACCGATACCCTTATCAATGCTCTCTCGGTAGCAGCTCTTTCGGGAATAGACGTACGCATCATGATACCCAACCGTCCCGACTCTATCATACTTCGCTGGGGCTCTTTCTCCTACATCGCCCAAATGTTGCAAGCCGGTGTGAGAGTATATCTCTACCAGCCCGGTGTCATGCATGCCAAGACTATTGTCGCTGACGATGAAATAGTCTCTATCGGTTCGGCCAACTTCGACTTCCGCAGCTTCGAGCATAATTTCGAAACAAATGCACTCGTTTATGACAAGGAACTGGCACTACGTGTCAAAGCCGACTTCTGCAACGATGCTACCGAGTGCCACGAAACAAATGCCTCAGAGTGGCAGGATCGTCCATGGGCACAAAAAGTATGCGAATCGGTCGTACGCCTTATAAGCCCCGTACTTTGACCTGGTCTCCTTTCTTATAAAATTACTATTTTTGCAACGCTCCTTTTGGCCTATAGGGCAAGAAGAGTATCATTTTATCAAACACACAACATTCATTTCATTATGAAGAAAAAAATTGTTGTCATATCTCTCCCTGTAATTCTTGTTGCTATTGCGACCTATATCGTAGCTAACCGTTGGAACATATGGTTCGGTAATCCATCAGAACCTTCTTTTCAGTCTCAATCGGCGCCTTATAACATACTGCTCTCTTTCAGTCCCGAAGGCGACGACTTCCGCAGCATTACATGGCAATGCGACACTCTCGCAGGTACAGCCAATGTCATCTATTCCATACAAAACAGCGGCGATACGGCTACCTTAACAGTACAACCGCACATATACCGTTCGCAGGGTGGCGCATCGGCATTCTATCGCGCCGACATCCACACACCGCAAGCCGGCACTTACGACTATCGCATCTGCATGAAAGCCGATTCTTCCCAATGGCTGCACTTCACATTACGCGACACCTCACATGGCAATCAATCTCAATTCATATACATTGGCGACATACAAGACACTATCAACGGGACTACAGGCAATATCTTAACCGACGTTGTCCAACAATACCCTACAACCGACTTCTTTATTCTCGGCGGCGACCTCATACACCGTCCTTTGGAAATATATTGGGATGAAGCTTTTCGAGGTCTTGCACCTATTGCTACCCAATACCCTGTTGCGGCCGTCACAGGCAACCATGAGTACCTCAAGGGTATGAATGCTTCGATAGAGCCACGCTTCTTCCTGCATTTCCCTTATTTTACCAACCATAACGCATACGCCACATTTACCAACGGCGATATTCAAATCTTTCTTATTGACAGCAACGCAGGCATCGTAAATCTCTTTAAACAAAGCCGATGGCTCGAAAATGCGCTAAAGAGCTCTTCGGCACGCTGGAAAATTGTAGTACTCCACCACTCGCCATACTCTATACGTAGCCCTTATAACAATCTCGACATTAAGTTTCTATTCGATTCTCTATTCAAGAGGCACAACGTCGATTTTGTGCTTGCAGGACACGAACATGGATATGCCCGTCGCACTACGCGCGACCTCGACAATCATAAAAAAAACGCCCATATATACTGTCAGCCATTGTTCTCCGAAACAATACCCGCTCTATATCAATCATCGCACCGACCGCTACGGCACTGGCGACCGTTACTTCCAGCTATTCACCAGCCATGGCGATACGATGCATATGCAGACGTTAACCACCGACTTTACTCTTTATGACGATATTGTACTGATAAAGTCAAACAGTAAGACATGGCTTATCGACCATAGCGACACCATCCCCGAACGGCTGGAACTACCGGCAAGTGTAGCCCGAAAACTAAAACCGGGACAAATACACGAATATAACAAGAGTATAGAAGAGCGGGCAAAACGCAATCACAGCGGCTCATCTACTCCCGGGTTATAATTGCAAAGTACGGTTTTCTATCAGTACCCCATAAACATATTCCCTACTATCTATAAAAAAGAAAGAGGTGTGCTTATGTAGCACACCTCTTTTGCGTATTCTCCATTAAGGAAAATCAATGTTTATCTGATAGCGACCTTGGTAGTCTTGCCATCAACAGTTACAAGGTATATACCACGATTGAGGTTTGTATTGATTGTGGTACGTACATTGTTGCCTACCGATGTGGCGAGTACCGTGCGACCTGCAATATCGGTTACCATTACATGGCTGCCGGCAGCGGCATTCACGATATTGAGTTCTTTACCATTGGTATAAACGATGCTGCTGTTGTCCAATTTGTTTGCAGCTACACCACTGGTTTCGCATTGCAACAGCGGGCTGACAAGAGCCGATGTATACATACCTTCATAAAGCTCAGAAGTAGCATACCATCCGGTAGGAATACCCAACGAAGCATCCTCTATGTTAATATACATCGTATTGTAGGTATTTCCACGTTCGGTAGCATTGTAAAGAGCCAAATAATAGCTTGAAGACGGCGTAGCATCGGGCATTCTCAATGTTACGAAGAAGCTGCCTTCAACGTTCACAGGAGTATCGAATGTTATCATCAGCGAAGTATAACCCGTAAACAGATCACCTATTGTTATGGTTTGACCGCCCAACACCTCACCGGGAAGACCCTCTGCATCGGGGGCGCAAATGTTTACAACCACTTCGTCACTCAGATCTGAGGTGGTGGCATTATAACCGGCAGCCACCATCATTATACCGGAGACGGTACTATTGAAAGTCTCGGGCAACTCGAAATATTCGGCAAATTCCTGATTGATTGCAGACATACCGAAAAGGAACGAGTATTGATTGCCCGACATATTGGTATAGTATGTAGGCACATCCTCTGGTTGGAAATTGCATACATAGTCAGCAGCTACTTGCGAACTATACAGATTCTTCACATCATAATTTCTTTCCAAACCGACCTCGCCATCTGCATTACGCAAGAACAAATATACATCAGTATTAATACTGTCTTCGGTAAGATTGTATGTAATAACCGGCGATTGTTCGGTAGATGTGCTTATCGAAGCATAGTCGCCAAACATCCACTCTACTGTCTCAACATCTTTCCCTACATAATTATATGTCATAGGAACAGAAGATGCACTATACAACATGGGAGTAGGAGCAGTTCCTTGCTCATCTATGGCAAACAAGTTCCATACCGACCACAAGCCGCCCTCGGAATACATGGTACCACTGGGATATACGGCAATTTTTTCATCGTCTACTTGGAAAAGGTCGAAAGCTACGGCATTCACATCAAAAGTCTTTGTACAGTGGTTGATGCCGAAGTAGTAAGTTCCCGATGCAGAAGGAGTAAACTCTGCGGTACAGAGAGTCCACTCTGTATAGCTTACGGCATTGTCACCCGAACGGTCTATCACCGTTGTTGTTTGCGAAGCCTCATTGGCAGCAGTTCCCACAGTTACTCTCCACTCATCCAATGTGTTTTGAAAACCTGAGGCATACGCATAGACACCCACACTATAAGTTTGACCGGCTGTCAACTCAACGCCTTCGCTGAAAGCCCATGCATTACGTGCAGCTCTACTATCATATCCCGATACAAGATACAAATCACCCGAAACAGGATCTATACCCTGCAAACCGCCTATTTGCATAGGGAAAGCTGCGGTAGTAGAGTTATCTACGATTGTCCATTCTTGCTCATTCTCAAAATCACTACTGTAAACCACCGATGCAGCAGCCGCAGGAGCTTTTTGCGGTGTACGCAAGCTCATTTGTGAAGGAGCAACTGCTTGCATACGGCCATCGGCACGTTTCAACATTACTTGTTTCACAGCCTCGTCAGCCTTCAATTCACCTTTCTGCACAGGCACAACTGCCATCGCATTCGTTACCATAGCAACGGCTGCAAGACCTAAAAGTAAATTTTTCATCATAATTGATTGGTTTTATTGGGTTAATAACTCTTGTGTATCTCACTATTTGTATTAATACTATATAACGATAATATGTGATGTTGTTACAATGTAAGACACAGATGCAAATGTAGGTTTATTTTTGATACAGACAAATTGTTTGACAAAAATTTTCTCTTTTCATTGATTTTTTGTCATACACGATGATAAGTAGCAAACATCTGCCGACAAATCGTAGAGAGGTTATTATATAATACCATAAATGACAAAAAGAAGATATAAAATTATTGTTCGCATCTGCTATATGACTCTATCTTGTCTCTACTAAAACTGGCGGGCCGATAACTGCCCGCCAGTTTTAGTAGAAATGTCTTTTCTTCCCCATACTTGTCATCAAAAAGCGATGGCAAATGGAGAAGCCGGCAATCCGACACTATTATAAAGATTGGCATCATCAGGATTATTACCCCATGCATAACGCACTTTACAGGGATTTTCTATACCGCTGCACGAAAGTATAACTTTATTCTTACCTTCAATGCGGGCTTGTACCCAACGATACACGTTATCGCTCCCTGCTACGGCAAAGGCACAAAGATATCCATACTTATCGCGCACCTGAAGCCCATCGGCGACTTCGTCAAAGGTAAGGACAAGGTCTCCTTTCTGTAGCTCTACAGCAACACATACGGGTCCCGATGCTTGTAACGCATCAAAGCCGTAGTCATTATGCAACGCAAGGCGCGCCAAGCGATGCCCCACATCTTGTTTGTTACGAGGGTGTATATCATTGGCATCGCCTATATCTATAATAACAGCCTGCCCGGTATGAGGTAATGCCAACGTTGCCGACTGGGCATTGCGCAACTCGGCCCACGAGCTCTCAGAAGGAATCGTATCGGGCTGCATATAATTGGCCAACTGTACCCAATAGAAAGGAAAATCCGTACCCCAACGAGCGCGCCAATCGTTGATAAGTGCAGGGAAAAGGTCATAATATTCCGATGCACGCGAAGCATTATTTTCTCCTTGGTACCATATTACACCTCTCATAGGCAACCCTATAAGAGGATGAAGCATCGCATTGAAGAGCTGCGAAGGAAACGTATTGGGCCCATAATCGACATATCCGTAGGCCTCATTCGATATGGCTATCTTATACTTCCACTCCCCCGAGAGAGGTATTTGCTTACCACCAACGGTAAGGCATACGGCTCCATCTGCACCATATATTCCGCCACCCGCTTGCATATCGGTAACCTTTACCACAATCTCGTTTTCTGCTTCAAGAAGATTTTCGGGGATGGGATAAACACGTTTGACGTCATATCCTGTCGTTTCACCGACCTCCTTACCATTAACCCATGTTTTGTCATTATCATCGACACAGGCAAGATTGAGTATTGCTGCTTTGCCCTGGCATTCTGCGGGGAGTGTAAAGCGGAAAGAGAACCACACTACACCGTCTATTTCGGCCAATTGCTCATTACTCCATACCCCGGGCACATGGTGAGTACCCCAATCAGAACGGTCGGTCGAAGGGTCATACCAGCGTTGAGGCTCTCCTGGTTCTTCCATAAGAGCATTTTGAAACTCCTTGCGTTTGGCAATTGTACGTGCTATATAGGTTTCAAAATCGGGAGTACGCATACGCTGCAACTGTTTGGCATATTTGGGAAAACTATCAAGCGACTCCATACTCATCCACGACTCTATATCAGTTCCACCCCACGAAGTATTAATGAAACCAACAGGAACATTAAGACGAAGGAAAAGGTCACGGGCAAAGAAATAACCGACAGCCGAAAAATCTGCTACAGTAGCCGGCGAGCATACTTGCCATTCGCCAACAAGGTCGTCTTGAGGTTTATTATTCATGGCCTGTGCTACGTTAAAAGAACGAATGCTCGGATAATCGGCCTGAGCTATTTCCTTCTCGGCATCAGCTGCTGAACGCACACGAAATTCCATATTCGACTGTCCGCTACATATCCACACCTCTCCAAAGAGAATATCGTCGAAATTAAGCACTTCTTTACCAGCCGTAACCTGCAGCGTATAAGGGCCCCCAGCCTTATACGCAGGAAGCGATATTTGCCAACGGCCGTCTTTCCCGGCTTTAACGGTAGCCTTGTTATCACCTAAAACTGCCGTCACCCGCTTACCTGGCTCAGCCTCTCCACGAAGCAATACGGGGACATCGCGTTGCAACACCATATGATTACCATAGTATGCAGGCATTCGTAAGGTCGCCATAGACGAAAAGGCACCCACGAGTGCCAGAAAAGAAAAAAGCAACAACTTTTTCATAATAAATAATATTATTGCTGATTGATAAACTCTTTAGGAAGCAATATCTGTCTCATGGTAGAAGAAAAAATTGCTGCCATACGTTGCTGTATATATGAATTCTCGCCATGTTGCGGATGCCACCCGAAAGTCTTTCCATGCACTACCTGGGTATCATTAGTAAAGATTCGACTATACTGTCCTCCTGTGACAGGATGCTTCTGGTTCTGAGAAAAACCTATCAACTTATCAAACTCTACCACTGGCAATCCCCATTTCTCGGCCAACTTGCGTACTGTCGCATTGAACAGCGGCCGCCCGTCGTTCCAATGCGTACACAACACAATAACAGCCGGTTTGCCATAGGTCGAACCGTAATAACGCGACTTAGGATTAAAGCGCAGATTGTAGCACTCTGTTATATAACGTTTTATTACATAATCGTAACAAGCTGCATAATCTGAATTATCGAAAGGCAATCGATAATCGTTATAATTTTCTTTGAGACTGTCGGAATAGAATACATCTTTTTCATGCACTTGCATAATGACAAAAGCGTCTATCTGTTCCAACTCCTCGGGCGTATACAACGTACCGTCGGCCATACGATTGGCTGTATTGGCAATAGACTCGCCGCCAATAGCACGATTGATAGCTTTGGCTCCCAACGCACGGCATCCCATCTCAAACCATGTATTAGATGGCTCGGCAAAAGATGCTCCAGAAAGAAGAATAGTATATGTCTCTTGAGCCTTGACAGGTGAGACAAGCAACAACACACCGCACAGCACTGCGGCAAGGGATGAAAAATGTTTCATAATTTAGGATAATTATTAAGGTTATCTGTTTTTATATATACGTTACATTCGCTGCAATATTGCATGAGGCTGCAGCAAATTGTTTTTTGCTACAGCCCCATTAAGAATCGGTGCTTATTTTCGATACAATTTGCGAAAAGGTATCTTTCATTTCCTCTCTACATTCCATTGTCAGGATAATTATAGGACGCAATGTAGATTGAAGTCCTTCATCGACATAGCCCACATCACGGATACCAAAAATGATAACACCTTTATCCATATTCAAAGATATCGACTATTCATATAAGCAAAAAGATATGATTGAATTTTTCAAGACACATACAGCAATCCCTTCTCGATTAAGTTCGTATTATTTTATACATATAAACCTCCAATTGAAAAATATTTTATATTTTCGTAAACTATTTCTCCTTCTCAATGCTTTTGTAAAAGTACTCTTTTACTTGAAATATACAATAACTATATACTATGATGAAAATGAAAAAATGGACTATTATTTTTGCTGCTTTGTGCATAGGCTCAAGTAGTATGCAAGCCGGACTCCCTCAACTAAACGAACGACCGGTTTTTACAAAAGGCGACGTTATTGCCAACGTGGGTCTGGGTATTGGTTCAATAGCTGGTTCTACAACATTCGGACAACAAATAGGAATGGAATGGTGTATTGTCGACGGCTGGATAAACAATCGCGCTTCTCTCGGTATAGGCTTCTCTGTAGCAAACTCGGCATTCGGGAAATATACCAACTTTAAGTATGGTACCTACAACTACAAATATCCTATCTATGGACCAAGCATCAGTTCAAATCGCGAAGTTTGGGAAATAAAAAATTATGGCAACCGTAGCGGTATAGGCTCGACATGGTGCGACGTGACACAAGACAACCTCGCATTCTTGGCTACCGGTTCTTTCCATTTCCAATTTATCGACCGCTTGGACACCTATGGTAGTGTAGGCCTAGGCTTCGGGCTCAATTTCAGGTCGTTCCGCTACTATGGTGCAGAAGGATTTGAATCGGACAACAACATGACGAGTAATATTCGCCGTTGGTCATATAACGACCTCGACCATGTAGTATGGAGCGATGGCTCACAAGACAAGAAAACCGGTGCTTGCTTTGCCATGTCAATGCTGATAGGTGCACGCTACTACTTCACAGAGCATTTCGCCGCCAATGTCGAGTTGGGCATGATTGGAGGGTGCTTCCCTTCACAAGGAGCCGGATGCTCTATCCTGGGCTTCGGGGTAAGTTACAAGTTCTGACATCTCAGAGCCGGCAATGCCGGGCTGTCTATTATAACAAAGGAATGTCCGAATGTAAACACATCGATACATTCCTTTTGCTTTATTTTTATAGAGAGCGAGTCCCGACTACATTATAGTCATACACACTCGTAATACAAAAAAGGCTGTACGAGATTTTTCTCATACAGCCTGTAATGTGTTAAGAAAGAACGCAACCTGTTGTCAATTGGCTATCAGGTTTCCTAATTCTCCTCTCAATTGCGGTTCATACGTATAAGCTCGCGCAAACTGCCTGATGGCATCTATCGTAGAACGGCGAGGACGAAGGGAGGTTTCGTTGTCTTTGCTCCTTTCCTTTACGGTCGATTCGGGGGTAGAGTTTTTCTTCATAGGCGTGTTGCGTTATAAATTACGTATATATAACGCAGCAGCCACATTTTTTATTATATACAACCCTTAAATTTTTGAGGTATTTCAGAGCGTAAGTACTATATTATACTGCTCAGCCATGCGACGTATGTTTAATATCGCATATCGCATACGGCCTAATGCAGTATTGATACTCACATTCGTTACATCGGCAATCTCCTTGAAACTAAGATTTTTATAATATCTCAGTTTTACTACTTCACGCTGATTATCGGGCAAAGCCTCTACCAGGCGACGAATATCGCTATTGATTTGCGATTGTATTATATGGTCTTCTATATTACCTTCGCTCAACTCCTTACGATTGAAGATATCGAGAGAGTTATCTTCATTACTGATGTTATTCTCTATCTTCTCCTGGCGGTAACTGTCTATGATAAGATTGTGCGCAATACGTGAAATCCACGAAAAGAATTTTCCATTGCCGGTATATCTGCCTTGACGTATGGTCATAATAGCCTTCACGAAAGTCTCCTGAAAAATATCGTCGGCCTTATCGCGGTCTTTTATGATATAATATATATAGGAATAAATCTTCGATTCGTGCCGTTTCAGCAACACGTCAAAGGCCTCATTATTTCCATCTGCATACCGGCAAACCAATTCATCGTCGGTACAAGCTGATAAGTTGTTCATTTACTCTACTATTTTACGTTTGATAAGAGTAATTTTGCTCAATAGGCCTTCAAATTTATAACGGTTAATATAAATAGGTGTAAAGGATAATTTCATTGCAAATAAAATCTTTTTTTTGAACATACGGAAATAATCAAGCGGCAAAGTAGATAGAACCATGCATATTTAACCGTTTTAACACAGCAACTATAACAATTTTCACACAATAATATTTTTAATCTTGTATTTCATACATCCCCTGCTACTACTACAATTTGTACCCTCGCTTTTGCAGATACAACTTACCTCCTGCACCATATTACAACTATACCTACCCTGTATAAAATCTTACAGTTTACCACATAAGTCATGCTCCAATAATGGCATAACGGATAAGCCATATAGCCTGCATAAACAAAAAGGCTGTAGTGCCATCATGACACTACAGCCCTATATTGTATCTTTGTCTTATATGCTGAGCAATCTCCAAGATGTCAGTCTATCATATCAAATCCTGTATAAGGCACAAGTACTTTAGGTATGCGTATACCTTCGGGTGTCTGATTATTTTCGAGCAATGCAGCCACAATTCGCGGCAAAGCAAGTGCACTACCATTGAGTGTATGACATAAGTGCATCTTCTTGTCGGCACCACGGTAACGACAGTGCAGACGATTGGCCTGATAACTTTCGAAGTTCGATACCGAACTTACCTCGAGCCACCTTTTTTGTGCAGCCGAGAAGACCTCAAAGTCAAACGTTATGGCCGATGTAAAGCTCATGTCACCGCCACATAAACGTAAGATATGCCAAGGTAACTCGAGAGCCTCTACGAGGCTTTGCACGTGAGCTTTCATCTCTTCCAATGCCTCATACGAATGGTCGGGATGTTGTATTTGTACAATTTCTACCTTATCAAACTGGTGCAAACGGTTCAACCCACGTACATCCTTACCATAAGAACCAGCCTCACGACGGAAGCAAGCCGAATAGGCAGTATTCTTGATAGGCAGCTCGCTCTCTTCAAAAATTACATCGCGGTAGAGGTTAGTCACCGGTACTTCGGCGGTAGGAATAAGATAGAGGTTGTCTACCGTACAGCAATACATCTGCCCCTCTTTATCGGGCAATTGTCCTGTTCCTATACCCGAAGCCTCATTTACGACGTAAGGAGGCTGTATTTCCAAATAACCAGCTTCACGGGCGCGGTCTAAGAAGAACGATATAAGGGCGCGTTGCAAGCGGGCACCTTTGCCCTTATATACCGGAAATCCGGCACCTGTTATTTTCACACCCAGTTCAAAGTCTATCAAGTCATATTTCTTAGCCAACTCCCAGTGCGGCAGAGCATCGGCAGGAAGGTCAGGCATAACACCACCTGTCTTCTCTACGATATTATCGGCAGCCGACGATCCTTCGGGCACAGCTGCGCACGGCAGGTTAGGTATTGTCAGCAGTATATCGGTTATCTCTTTCTCTGCCGAAGTCATCGCCTCTTCGATGGCAACATTGCCATTTTTCAGTTCTGCAACACGAGTCTTTATTGCTTCGGCTTCATCTTTCTTACCCTCTTTCATAAGGCGGCCAACCTCGGCCGAGAGTTTTTTCAGCTCCGAAAGACGGTTATCGAGGTCAACTTGAGATGTGCGGCGCGTCTTATCGAGATCGATAATACGTTCTATCTTTTCACGTCCGTCGAAGTGTTTTACAGCCAAACGAGCTATCACTTCCTCAGGATTATTTTTTATTGTAGCGAGTGTTAGCATTTTTCCTTTCTCCTATATACGATACTGTTAAGCAAGCAATTCTTTTACTTTAGCCGATATGGCACGACCATCGGCACGTCCGGCGAGACGCTTAGAGGCCACGCCCATCACTTTACCCATCTCCTGGGGCGATGTAGCGCCTACTTCGGCAATAATTTTACGCAACTCAGCCTCAAGCTCGGCTTCAGAAAGTTGCTTGGGTAAATACTCCTCAATAATAGCAGCTTCGGCAAGCTCACCGTCGGCAAGGTCCTGACGGTTTTGACCGGCATAAATCTCGGCACTTTCCTTACGTTGTTTCACCATTTTAGCCAGAATTTTCATGGCCACATCGTCGTGTAACTCACCATCGGACCCTTTTGCCGTCTTTGCTTCAATAAACTCTTTCTTTATACCTCGCAAGGCTTCGAGCCTTACTTTGTCTTTGGCCAGCATGGCACTTTTTATGTCATTGCTGATAGTATCGAACAAACTCATAGTTATGAAATTAACAATCTTTATTCACCAAAATTTATTGTTTCATTTTTAGCATTTTCGGGTTGCTGTCCGGCAACAGGCTTCTCACCTGCCTTGATAAAACGCTGTTTGAAATCGGTCGAACGATTATAGGTAGGTTCTTTATCAAACATCTCGAGCTGAGCATCGTTGTCCATCTGCTCTCGTGTCAATAACACTATCTGCAAGCGTTTGCGTTCCATGTCGCGTACAGCATCCGAGCCATAAACCGCCTCTATATCCGAGCCGTTTACTTCGGCTGGCTTATTAGACTGCTCTTTGGAACTTGCTTTCTTCGTCGGGCTCTTCACGTCCAGGACATCAGATGCATCAAATCCCGAGGCAAGAATAGATATTTTCATCTTCTTACCTAAGCCCTCTTCAAGATAGACTCCCATAATCACATCGGGCGCATTGACAAACTTTGAGGTAAATGCCTTCAACTCGTCACTTTCCATGAGCGTCATCTGATTCTCATCATCGGGAGAAAGATACAGCACTATCAGAAGTCGTCGCGAAGTATATATATCGGCATTACGCAATAACGGCGAACGAATGGCATCGTCGATAGCGCTGGTAACACGCGACTCTCCTTCTCCAATGCCGGTACTGATAATGGCAGTACCCCCATCAAGGAGTGTAGTACGCACATCTTTAAAGTCGCAATTGACATATCCCTCTTTTACGATTATCTCTATAATACTGCCTGCTGCTGTTGCCAACACATCATCGGCCTTAGAGAACGCATTCATAAATGTAAGGGTAGGATATATCTCACGCAACCTTTCGTTATTAATGACCAAAAGGGCATCGACATATTTGCGCATCTCCTCTATATACGACAGAGCCTTTTTTATCTTGGGCAACCCTTCAAACAGGAAAGGCACCGTAACGATACCTACCGTAAGAATTCCCATCTCCTTGGCTACACGGGCTATGACGGGAGTAGCACCCGTTCCCGTACCTCCACCCATACCGGCTGTAATAAAGACCATGTTGGGTTGTGGTTTGGTTTGAAAAAGAGCTTTGATATCATCAATACTCTCCTCAGCTGCAGCCTTGGCAACCTCGGGGACATTACCTGCACCGCCTCCTTTTGTGACCGTAGGACCCAAAAGCAACTTGATAGGGACGCCCGATTTTTCAAGAGCCTGAGCATCGGTATTGCACACTACGTAGCGCACACAATCTATGCTGCCCTTGTTATACATGTATTTCACTGCGTTGCCGCCAC
Organism: uncultured Porphyromonadaceae bacterium; assembly: GCA_900538705.1. Taxonomy (GTDB): domain Bacteria; phylum Bacteroidota; class Bacteroidia; order Bacteroidales; family Barnesiellaceae_A; genus Barnesiella_A. The sequence goes on along the minus strand of UPZG01000001.1, from coordinate 329,705 downwards.
CTCCGCCAACGCCTATAATCATCATTTCTGTACGGTCGCGCTTTTCAGTCCCTTCTGTTTGTGAAGCGTTGCCTACGATGCTATCAAAGGGAGCCAAATCCTTTATATCATTTTCTTCGATTGTCATATCCATATCTTTATTTTTAGCCTCTCTTTGGTTGTTTAATCTTCGTCTTTTTCTTCCTCTGTTTCACCTTCGTTTATAAAGTTGGTGAGTTTCTTTTTTATCCGTTGGAACAGTCCGCCGGTTTGTGTCGAAGAATTTTCCTTCTCATCGGTATGCGACAAGGACTCGTTGTCAAAGCCATCATCTTCGTCGTCAAAAACAGGAGGTGCTACAACAGGCGATACACTTTTTGTGCAAACTCCTTGTGCAGCATACAACAATCCCACTGCTTGCAAATAATCATTGACACGCGAACGCTCTTTTTCTACTACATCTATCTCTTTATGCAAGGTGGCAAAGCGCGCCTTCATACCAATACGCTCTTCCAAAAGTTCCATCCAACCTCGCATTTTAGCAGCTCCGCCTACTACAATAACTCCGGCCGTAAGATCTTTTCGTAAAAGACCTGCACGTTTTATCTGCTCCTCAACATTGGCCATAATCTCCTCTGAACGGGCCTCAACAACCGACGAAAGCTTGGCAAGGTCTATCTCTACCATACCATCGCCCTCAAATTTAAGGCGGACATTATTTTCGCTCTTAAAGCCTTTGGCCATGCCCGAAGCTATCTTCAGATGCTCTGCTTCGCTCTCTATAAGATTGAGGCTGGCAATGTCTCGAGTAATATTTCTACCACCCATAGGAAGTGTTTCGAGCCATACAAGAGCGTTGTTCTTGTAAATAGATACGGTTGTTGTCTCTGCTCCAAAGTCAACGAGGACACAGCCCAAGGCACGTTCATCATTCGTAAGCACCACATCGGCTGTCGCCAAGGCCGTGGGTATATAACCGGCAATATTCAAATTCATCCGTTCTACAAAGCTACGGACAATATTGCGACGCAATACCGGTTTGGCAGTAAGCACCTTATAATGTACTTCGATATTCGTTCCTGTCGTACCTATGGGATTTTCTACGACACGGCCATCAATAATATACTTGACTGGCACAATAGCCAGCATATCGGTTGCTGACGAAATTAAAGCCTTGCACGCATCTTTCAGTTTTTCCACATGCGCCTGGGTAATAATGCTATCCTCATGGAAGGTCTTCGTAACCGTTTTATCCTCGGCAAAAACCGATACTCCGCCTATACCTACGTAAGCTTTCTCGATTTTAGCTGGTGCCAAACGATTCTCGAGCTTGGTCTTCAATCTCTTTACATACGAATAGACATCCTCTATATTCTGTACACAACCACGTTTGATAATGTTGATGACACTTTCTTCCTCTATCGCTTCTACGATAAGTTTTCCGTTCTCATCGCGCGAACCGGCAATGGCTACTATCTTAGAACTGCCTAACTCTATTGCTATTATATATTCTTTCATGATGGCTATATTTTTGACCACGAATCATGCTTATATTTCTTATTTTTCCTTGTACATACCACCTGTCCGTCAAATTTCACCGATATAGTGTCATAAGCAGCCCACCCTATACGCGGCAATACCTGCTTATATAGAGCAAGTACCCGAGTCAATTTGTCTTCATAGTTACGAGGCGAGCCCAACAATATGGTATGGTTGCCTACACGGGGAAAAAGCGAAACCTCGTGCGAAGGCGATATGTATATGTGCTCTACTTGTGCATTCCAGAAGGGGTGCGCTGTAATATAACCTATCATGGGCAAAAGGTCTCGAGCCGACAAAGTATCGTCGTTACACCCCAATACCAATGGCAGATAGTCGATGTACATCTCATCTACGGCTATGCGATTTCCTTCGCTATCGAGATAATAATTGTCTCCTTCGTCACTCATCACTCGCACCACAGGCCTTCGCTGTCTTACAGAGAGATATACATCGCCATTCCTTTTATGGTAGCACTTCACGTCGCGCAAGAGGTCTATTTCACGCACATACTGCTCAATTTGCTCAGTATTTACCTGCTTCATAGACTTACCCTCGGGCAACAAACCCACCTCGGCAAGGTAAACTCGCAAATCGTCAGACGTCAGCAAGTCACACTCTGCACTATCGGCAACCGTTATCTCAAAAACTTCGCATCGTCTATTGCGGTCACTATCGCCAAAAAAATAGAGCGATGCCGCAAGATAACCTACGAGCAACACTATCGCCGATATTTTCAGAAACGACTTCATCTTGGCATCAACGCATCGCGAATGTCTGGCAACAAGCGTTCTATATCGCCTGCGCCCATTGTCAATAAGACTTCAAAGTTATGTTTTTTTATTCGTTCCACCAACTTTTCTCGCGCACAAAGTTCTTTATGAGGCGATAAAATCTTATCATATATTATCTGCGACGTTACGCCGGGGATAGGCTCTTCACGAGCCGGGTATATATCGAGCAATATCACCTCATCGGCAAGAGATAAGGCATCGGCAAAGGCTCCTGCAAAATCGCGAGTACGCGAATACAAATGAGGTTGGAAAATAACACTCAACCGACGCCCGGGATACAGCAGACGAGCCGAACGGATGGTGGCACGTATCTCATCGGGATGGTGAGCATAGTCGTCTATCATAACACAATTAGGCTCTCGCAACCAGTATTCAAACCTCCGTTTGGCTCCCATAAACGTCTTCATCGCCTTCCGCATGGCATCGCCGGTAATATTGCAAAGCCAGGCCACAGCCATGGCAGCAACTGCATTTTCTATATTCACATCGGTGGGTACGCCCAACTCTATATCTGGAATACAAGACTCAGGGGTCACAAAATCAAATACGATGCGCCCTTCTCCTGCGCGTATGTTATCGGCATGGAAATCTCCCGACTCTTTCGAGTAAGTATACAATCGTACTCCTTGTTGTAAACGAGGCTGCATCTTGATGCCTTTCTTCATGACCAATGCGCCCCCGGTACGTATGAGTGATGTAAAGTGTGAGAAACTCTCTAAATAGGCCTCTTCGGTACCATATATATCGAGATGGTCGGGGTCGGTAGCTGTCACCACGGCAATATATGGTGAAAGGCAATGAAAGGAACGGTCGTATTCATCGGCTTCAACAACTGCATAGGGACTATTGGGCGAAAGGAGCAAATTGCTGTCGTAATTGCGCAATATGCCGCCCAGAAAGGCATTACATCCCACGCCCGATACTGTAAAGATATGCGCGGCCATACTCGATGTAGTAGTCTTACCATGCGTACCGGCAAAGCAAAGCGCCTGCAAGGGATGCGTTATCAACCCCAACAAATAGGCGCGTTTCACGACCTCAAAACCGTTGTCGACAAAGTAACGTAATACATGGTTTGTGCTCGGCACAGCCGGAGTTCGTACTACCAAAGTATCGGCTGGACAGCGGCATTCTGCGGGAATAAGCTCTACACTATCTTCAAAAAAGAGGTTTGCGCCTTCATTCTGCAAATGACGTGTCAAGTCTGACGGTGTGCGGTCGTAACCTGCAACCGATAATTTCTGCGACAAGCAATAACGTACCAATGCACTCATACCTATACCGCCTGCGCCTACAAAAAAGACTGACTTATAATCGCTTAATCGCTTCATTTAGAGGAAATATTAATTATTCGGCACAAAACGTCCACTATACGCGCAGCCGAGTCACGCTGTGCCATATTACCTGCCGCTTGTGCCATACGGGCAAGTTTTTCGGGCGATTCTATCATCTCTATAGCCTGACTTACAAGTGTAGCCGGAGCATCAGCATCGGGAACGAGCAACGCTGCACCACGCGATGAGAGTGCCATGGCATTTTTAGTTTGATGATCTTCGGCCACATTGGGCGATGGTACAAAAATCGCGGCTTTCCCCAACAGACATATCTCTGAAATGGAGCTTGCCCCAGCTCGTGAAACCACGAGGTCGGCTGCTTTATAAGCCATCTCCATACGCGATATGAAAGGCATCTGCCGCACCCCGGCAACATTTTTTTTCTCAGCGAGAAGCGACTTAGCTTCAGCATCATATATTTTGCCGGTTTGCCATATCAGTTGTATGTCATGAGCTACCAAATCATCTATACCGGCAGCAATGCTACGGTTGATAGTGCGGGCTCCGAGGCTACCTCCTATCACCAACAAAGTCTTTTTAGCGGGGTCTAAGTCAAAGAAGCGTACTGCTTCCTCTCGGGTCGCCTCACACTGACATAATGCCTGCCTTACCGGATTACCTGTCATAACAATTTTATCGGCCGGGAAGAAACGCTCCATCCCATCGTATGCTACACACACAGCTTCAACTCGCCGTGCAAGCATTTTATTTGTTACTCCTGCAAAACCATTCTGTTCCTGTATGAGGGCTGGCACACCTTGCGCCGTAGCAGCCCACAATGTGGGGCCGCTGGCATAACCACCTACACCTACGACAATATCGGGACGGAACTCTTTTACTATCTTGCGTGCCTGCATCAAGCTACGATACAACCGCCACAGAACCTTCACATTACGCAACATGTTATGCCTATCGAAGCCCGATACGGGCAGGCCTATAATCTTATACCCGGCAGCAGGTACTTTTTCCATTTCCATACGCCCCTCGGCTCCCACAAAAAGAATTTGAGCATCGGGAAAACGGGACATTATTTCATTGGCTATAGCTATGGCAGGGAAAATATGCCCTCCAGTTCCACCACCGCTTATAATAACTTTGAGATTTTTCTTTTCCATAATTATACATTTTACATCACACCCGACGGGTTGCTGGCTCGCAAATCATGCGGCAATTCATCATCATCTTCTATACCACGCAATCCCTCAGAAGTACGCTCTACCGAGTATCGACTCACACTGAGCATAATACCCATAGCCATGCTCATAATCAATATCGAGGTACCTCCCTTACTGATAAAGGGTAACGGCTGCCCCGATACAGGCAGCAACCCTACCGAAATACCCATATGATATAACGCTTGCATCGATATCATCAACGCCATACCCATAATGAGCAATGTTGCATAGGCATTTTTACACTGCGTACCTATCATGCCCGCCCGTATAACAATACCCAGATAACACAACAGTACGATAATACCACCTGCCAAACCCAACTCTTCGAGGATAATGGCATATATAAAATCAGAAAAGGCAAGTTGTAGGCGCGAACATTCACGGCTGTTACCGGGTCCTACCCCTATACCGTTACCATTGGCTATAGCCATAGAGGCATGGTGACGTTGTGAATTACCATCATGTCCATAAGTGGTTGCTTTCTGATACTCGGGAACACCTGTACCCAACCACTCATCGATTCTCGATTTCCATACAGGCAACCGTTTCAGCATTCCGCCGGGAGCATCTTTCTTCACGGTCTGTTCTGCTATCTCTCCTGTAACTGGCTGGACAGCTTCCTCTTCTCCCGAGAAATGCAACCACAAGACCGACCCTACGGCAAGCGCCACACAGGTCCATCCCACCACAAGCAAGCGCGTAGGAAGGCCGGCAATAATCATCATCAGACAACTTACCAGCATAATGAGAAACGCATTTGAGCCACCCTGCGCGATAAGCAGACCAACAAACAAGAACATTACACCGAACCCAAGCAGTATCCCCTTTGTAGAGAGTCCACCCTCTTTCTTTTGGAAACGGGCAAATATATATGCCAATAACAAGACGACCGTAAATTTACAAGGCTCGGCAGCCTGCAACGACATGCCTCCTATCTCTATGGCACGTGAGGCACCACCTACCGACTTGCCAAACAAAGAGACGACGATTGCCAGCACAATAGAAAGAGGAACAGCCAATAACATGAGCCCCTTGAAATATTTATAATGTATATGCTCCAATACCAATATGGCCACCAAGCCCATCAAAAGGAACTTGACATGCGATGCTATTGGCAAATATACACTACCATTTTTAAGGTCCAAGCTACTGGCGCTGAACACTTCTATGACCGAAACAACACACAAAATGATGTAACAGGCCCATAAAGTCCAGTCGGAACTATACTTCACCTTCCTTTTTCCTACCACGCTATCTTTTACATTATCCATATCGTTACATCGTCGTTTATGATATCAGACTTACCACCTTACAATTGGCGAACACACTCCTTAAATTGACGGCCTCTATCTTCGTAGCTCTTGAAGAGGTCGAAACTGGCACAACATGGCGACAGCAACACGACGTCGCCTGGCCGGGCTGCTGCATATGACAACTCTACAGCCTCTTGCATTGAGTGCGCATCGGCTATATAGGGCACCTTGCTGTCAAAGAAAGCATGCAACTTCTTATTATCCACACCCAAACATATTATTGCTTTCACCTTTTTGCTGACGAGCTGCTCTATCTCTGTATAGTCGTTACCCTTGTCTTTTCCGCCAAGGATAAGTACCACGGGACGGTCCATCGACTCAAGAGCATACCAGCATGAGTTGACATTGGTAGCCTTTGAATCATTGATAAAACGTACACCCTTGACAGTCGCTACAGGTTCAAGGCGATGTTCTACAGCCTGAAAGTCGCTCAATGCTCGGCGAATATCCTCTTTTTTAATATGCAACAGATTGGCCGAGATACCTGCCGCCAACGAGTTGTAAAGGTTATGCCGTCCATGAAGAGCAAGGCTGTCTTCATTCATCGTAAAAGTATCGCCGGGCGTATTTATAATTACCTGGTTATCTTTTGTATAAGCTACAGACTGCGGCTCAGACAACTCAGAAAATGGATATAAGTGAGCTCTTAAATGCAAAGTCTGCAACTTTTGATTAATGATGGGATCGTCATTCCAGTATATAAAGGCGTCGTCGCCTGTTTGATTGCGGGTAATACGGAATTTGGCATCGACATAATTTTCCATTTTATGGTCATAGCGGTCTAAGTGGTCGGGAGTAATATTGAGCAAGACCGCAATATCGGCTTTGAAATCATACATATTGTCCAGTTGGAAACTGCTCAACTCCACCACATAGTAATCATAGTTGCACGTAGCTACTTGTAAAGCAAGACTTTGTCCTACGTTACCGGCCAATCCCACATTAAGGCCGGCACTTTTCAATATATGGTACGTAAGCAACGTTGTTGTTGTCTTACCGTTACTACCCGTGATACAAATCATACGAGCCTTAGTATACCGGCCTGCAAACTCAATCTCCGAAATAACGGGAATATTACGTTCTCGCAATGCCAATATGAGAGGTGCATCACAGGGAATTCCGGGACTTTTTATCACTTCATTGGCCGAGAGAATTTCCGATTCGGTATGATGTCCCTCTTCCCAACGTATTGCATAGCTGTCGAGAAGTTGCTTATATTTCTCCTTGATTGCCGAACTATCCGACACAAATACGTCGAATCCTTTCACTTTGGCCAGCACAGCAGCACCAGCACCGCTCTCACCGGCTCCCAACACTACAATCTTTTTCTGCTCCATGGCATATCTCTTTTTATCGTATCTTTAATGTCACTACCGTAATAACGGCAAGTATAATACCCACTATCCAAAAGCGTACCACAAGTTTCGACTCAGGTACGATATTCAACGGGCGTTGTATCAAAGCATTAAATCCTGCATTGCCAGGCTTTTGGAAATGATGATGCAACGGAGCCATCTTAAAGATTCGACGTCCCTCTCCGGTATACTTTTTGGTCAACTTGAAAAAACCTGTCTGTAGTAATACCGATAACGCCTCTACAAAGAAAACGCCGCACAAGATAGGCAGAAGCAACTCCTTGTGTATAAGCAGGGCATACACTGCAATAATACCTCCTAATGTAAGGCTACCCGTATCGCCCATAAATACTTGTGCCGGGCTGGAATTGTACCACAAGAAACCTATCGTTGCCCCTATAAACGCAGCCATGAAAACTACCAGCTCTCCACTTCCAGGGATATACATGATGTTGAAGTATGAGGCATAGTCGATGTGACCCGAGAAGTAGGCCAAGATACCCAAGGCTACGCCTATAATAGCCGAAGTGCCGGTAGCAAGGCCATCCAAGCCATCGGTAAGGTTGGCACTGTTAGAAACGGCTGTCACTATAAAGATGGTTACAAAAACAAACAATACCCATGCAGCGGTCTGCTTGTGCTCCCCCATGAAAGGCAACAAGTCGGCATAATCAAAGTTGTTGTTCTTGACAAAAGGTATAGTTGTCTGCGTCGACTTGATATTCTCGCTTTTATATTCTATCTCCATACCTTGCGACGATGTCACCTCTACATTCTCGCGGATGACGACATCGGGACTGTAATAGAGTGTCAGACCCACGATAAGGCCTAAGCCCACTTGGCCTATTATCTTGAACTTACCGTGCATGCCCTCTTTGTTCTTCTTGAACACCTTGATATAATCGTCGGCAAAACCGAGGACTCCCAACCATACCGTAGTAACCAACATCAATATCATATATACACTATCGAGGCGGCCTACCAACAAACAAGGCAACAAAATAGAGAGGATAATAATAATACCACCCATGGTAGGTGTTCCCTTTTTGGCATCTTCGCCCTCCAATCCCAAATGGCGAACCGTTTCTCCTATTTGATGACGACGCAACGCATCGATAATACGCTTACCTATGATAGTAGAAAGAAACAGCGACAAAATCATTGCCATACCGGCTCTAAAAGAGATGTAGGTCCACAACCTGCCACCAGGCAACTGAAAATCGAATAATTCAAAAAAATGATATAACATAACCTGTCTATTTTAGGGTTGCAGCACGCTGCTCGTCGGCAAAGATTTTTTCTACTTCCTCTTTGTCATCGAAGTGATGCTTTACACCTTTTATTTCCTGATAATCTTCATGTCCTTTTCCCGCAATCAGAATTACATCGCCGGCTTGTGCCATACGGGCTGCCGTACGTATAGCCTGACGACGGTCGGCAATAGCAAGGGTATGAGCCATATCGTCATCACTCAACCCCACCATCATATCATTAATAATATCATCCGGCTCTTCAAAACGCGGATTATCTGAAGTCAATATCAATTCATCGCTCCATCGAGCCGCCTCTTTGGCCATCATAGGGCGTTTCCCTTTATCACGGTTTCCTCCAGCTCCTACAACGGTAATGACCCGACCCTTTCCGGCCAACACATCGTGTATAGTAGTCAACACATTGGTAAGGGCATCGGGAGTATGGGCATAATCGATAATAGCCGAATAGCCCCTTACGGAGTGTAATGTCTGAAACCTTCCGGCTACAGGAACCAACAGGCTCATATTGACAAGCACCTGTTCTTTATCACGGCCCAAAAGACATGTAGCTGCATAAACAGCAAGCAGATTATATACATTAAAGCGACCGGTAAATCGAGTCTCTACATCACGCCCATCAAAAGAGACCGTAGTACCATCTATGCGACTCTCTATGATGCGTGCCTTAAAATCGGCAACTGTGCGCAACGAATACGTGTACTTATGTGCCCGTGTATTTTGCAACATTACCTCACCCACTTTATCATCTATGTTCGTCAGCGCAAAAGCATCGGCAGGCAAAGCATCGAAAAACATCTTTTTCGCTTTCAAATAAGCCTCGACTGTCTTATGATAATCCATGTGATCGCGCGTAAGATTGGTGAAGATACCTCCTGCAAACTTCAACCCGGCTATACGACGCTGATGTGCCGAATGGGAACTTACCTCCATAAAAGCATACGTACAACCAGCGTCGACCATGCGGCGCAACAAATGGTTAAGAGTCAGCGGGTCGGGCGTGGTATGAGTTGCAGGCTCACTCTCGCTATCAATATAATTACGCACGGTAGAAAGCAAGCCTACCTTCTCGCCAAAGAGCCTGAACATCTCATAAAGGAGTGTTGCCGTCGTAGTTTTGCCATTTGTACCCGTAACACCCACCAATGTAAGACTGTACGAAGGGTCACCATACCTCCTCGAAGCCAAATATCCCAAAGCAGCTGCACTATCGGCTACCTGCACATAAGCTACGCCTTCGTGTAGTTCTGACGGAAGCTCTTCACATACTATAAGTGTAGCGCCACTCGATATGGCGATCGGTATAAATTCATGTCCGTCGACTTGCGAACCGCGCACAGCTACAAACATATAGCCGCGCTCTACTTTTCTCGAATCGGCCTCTATGCCAGTTACTTCAGCAGGCAACTTGCCTTGCTGCGACAATGGCTCTATGGCCGATAATAATTGTAATGTATCCATTTTCTGTTTATATCATCAATTTAACAAGAGCACAATGTTCTCTCCCTTATGATAGGTCGCTCCGGGGTGTAATGACTGGCTCACTACCCGTCCTTTTCCCGAAAGACTCACAAAGAAGCCTTGTTGCTCTAACTTATATAATGCATCTTTAGCCGACATTCCTATAACCGACGGTACTACCGGAACACCTGCTTGGGCAACGGCTGTCGTATCGACATGCAAGGTAGTCTTGGTTGTATCTGGAAGAGGATACTGGTTCAAATAAGCATACACCTCATCACGCAACACCGTATCGCCGGTAACAAGCGGAGGATTCTTCTTTGCTTCATCACTCTTATACTCGGTACACTCCTCAAGCAGATTTCGATTGTACATTTCCTCGGCAATAGCCCTGAACACAGCCCCCGATACGCGTCCGGCACTATGCAGGTCGGGTTTGTCTATCACTACAATACACGAATACTGAGGGTTGTCATATGGGAAAAAGCCCGCAAAGGCCAATCTTCTTTTATCCTTCACATACTCAGTCACATGACGCATTTTCCCATTTTTATCTTTTGCCATATATTCACGTTGCGCATCTACCGTACCTGTTTTACCGGCTATATCTACTCTTCCATTTTTGATACCACGGGCCGTACCTTCTTGTACCACACCATGCAGCATCTCACGCAACAAGGCTGCATTGCGAGGCGAGCAAAAATGCTCATTAAGGCATACCGGAACAAATACCGTGTCGACTACACCATCTCTTTCTAAAGCGGCAACCAACTGTGGGAGCATCAGCTTCCCGTCATTGGCTATAGCATTATAGACCGACAGCGTCGTCAACGGCGACAACTCATTGTAATACCCGAAGACCGATTGGGCAAAAGCATAATATGTCCACTGCTTATCAAAATGTATGGGCTTCACCGATGGCGGCAACACTCCTGGCAAAGGCAAATCCATTGTCTCCATCAACCCCGAGTTGCGTATATCTCTAAAGAAATCGTTATACCTTCCTGCATAGACATCAGAGATAATCTTGCAAATACCACGGTTATCGGAATAAATAATCACATCGCGAGCCGAAAGAGGATTTTTATGTGCCTCTATGGCTTTATATCCGGCAGTCTCAGGGATGGCACCAGCCGAATTAAACTCCTTGTTAACATCGACGTTGCCATGCTCCATAGCCATGAGCAACGAAAGAGTCTTGATGACAGAGCCTGGCTCAATACGCGTAATGGCATAGTTGCGCTTGGTATTGAATGTGTATCCGCCATCTTTGGTTCGCTCTACATTGGCCATGGCACGTATGGCACCAGTGGCCACATCCATCACTATAGCAGTACCATACTCGGCATGTTGCTCAGAGACTTTCTCCTTGAGGTTGCGCTCGGTAATTTCTTGTATAGTAACATCGAGAGTGGTACGCACGTCATAACCGTCTACCGGAGGGTCTTCAACCCATTTTTTAAAGCCAAAAGACATTTGCTGATTGCGAGACTTTCCAAACGAACCGAACAGAAGGCTATCAAGTTCCTTTTCCATACCCGACGTTCCATGCCACTCTTGTCGGCTTACATATGCATGCGGATTTCTCTGCAACATCTCTCCTGTCACCTTCGTAGCTTTTCCCAAGACAACCGAAGCCAAAGTTCCATAAGGATAGCTACGCTCGAAACTCCGCTCTTTACCTATACCTTGATTGCGACCTTTGTACTTTTTGCGGCGTTCTTTGAGCATAGGCATATTATAAAAGTCGTAAAACTGCTCTTCGGAAATATTACGAAGGAGGTAGCAGTCGCGACGACCTTGTTCTTTTCTCCTTGTTATATAATCGACATACTCTTGTTTGCTCTTCTCGGGATAATTCTCGGCCAGATAAGTACACAGTATATCTAAACATTTGCCACTGGAGGAAGGCTCATTCGTATACAAAGTATCATCCAAAGCCTCGGTCTTAAAATCGACGTATACCGAGTAAAGTGCCACTGTTTGCGCCAATGGCTGACCATCGACGGCAAGAATGCTTCCTCGCATAGGCAATGCTACGTAAACCGAATCGAGTTTCAGGCGATTGTCGGCTTTTAGGTTCCACTCTTTATGATATACAATACTTGTTTTCACTGCAAACCACACGATACCCAGTGCCACCAACACCACAAAAGCAATTATCGCCTTATAGCGGCTACCCAATTTGGTATTTTTTACACTCTTCTTTTTCATAGCCACTTATCTTTGTATGATTATCTTTTCTTGAGCTTCGGTAGCCGGAGCAAGAGGCAAGCCCAATTTCATGACCCTCTCAGAGATTTTGTCGGGGCGTATCTGCCGGTCATATTCCTCTTGCAGCAGCATGCGGTCGGTACGTCGGTTTGTTAACTCATCCTCGAGTTTTACGATCTTATTGAGCTGTATCATATACATGTTACGATGAGCAATAGAAGCGATAAACAATACGCTAAGCGTGAGCAATATACTCCAATTATTGATAAAGAAGCGGCGTGGGAAAAATTTTCCTGCTCTTATCTTCCGTATAACTTTGCGCAGTCCTTGCCAGCTTATATTTTTTACCTGCTCTTGTTTTTGCTCTTTTTCTTCCATGACTGTCACAATTTTTCTGCCACTCTCAACTTTGCACTACGGGCTCGGGGATTGCGTGCAATCTCCTCTTCGCCCGGCACAATTACCTTGTTATTTACAGCTCTCAAAGGAGTTTCCACCCTACCGAAAAAGTCTTTTTCCACCTTACCCTCTACATTTCCTGTCTTGATAAAGTTCTTGACTATACGGTCTTCGAGAGAGTGATAGGTTATTACCGCCAGCCGCCCACCAGGGCGCAACACCTCGGCAGCTTGCTGCAACATGCGGCACAGACTATCCATCTCGTTATTCACCTCTATGCGAAGTGCCTGAAAGAGTTGTGCCAGCTCTTTCTTTTCCTGTTTACGGTTAATATACGGCCTTGCTATCTCTATGAGCTTACCGCTCGTATCTATACGCGATACAGTACGGGCTGCTACAATGGCGGCTGCTATCTTACGGGCTGTACGCAACTCGCCATAAACGGAAAAGAGCCGGCCTAAACGTTCGGCATCGTATGTAGCAACAATGTCGGCAGCCGTAGCCGTTGCACTACGGTTCATGCGCATATCTAATGGAGCATCGAAACGAAAAGAAAAGCCTCGCTCCGAAGAATCAAAATGGTGAAACGACACGCCCAAATCGGCCAATATACCATCTACCTTATCGGCTCCATAATAGCGCAAGAAATTTTTCAAATATTTGAAGTTACTAAGCACGAAAGTAAAACGTGCATCATCGACAATATTACATTCGGCATCCTCATCCTGGTCAAAAGAGTAGAGGTGACCATCCTCACCAAGCAGCCGTAATATCTCGCGCGAATGCCCACCGCCACCAAATGTCACGTCTACATAAATACCATGGGGCTTTACTGCGAGACCTTCCATCGACTCACGCAGTAATGCAGGTATATGATATACAGATGATTGTACAATATTATTGGTCATAATGCCGTCACTTGCAATTTGACCGTAAAGATAGGAAAAAACATACTGTCATAAGGCAGTATGACAAAAGATTTTTCACAAATAATCCATCGGGATATTGACTAAATAAATAAACGTTTATTCAAAAATAAGTACAAATTTATACACAATAATTTCTATTCCGACTTAGACACTTCATCGTCACCCGCCTGACGTTTACGATACTCCTTGGGTGTGGCATCATAAAGCTTCGAGAACTCACGATAAAAATATGATTTATTTTGAAAGCCACACTGTACCATTATTTCAGAAACCGTATATGAGGTCGTCCGTAACAATTTCTCGGCCTCTTGCAGCCTATATTTACGGATAAACTCAGAAGGAGTCTGACCCGTTAACTGCTTTATTTTTCTATATAACTGCACGCGGCTCACAGCCAACTCATTGGCCAGCATTTCAAGCGAGAAATCCTCATTGGCAATATTTTGCTGCATTATGCCCACCAATTTATCTATAAACTCCTTGTCGAGGCGGTCTATCACGCGGCCTTTATATTGCTCGGTATATGCCATGGGCGACTGCATATATTCTTTCATAATATCCATATTACCCAAAACACGGTCTACCGCAGCCATCAAATATGCAGGATGGAAGGGTTTGCTTATATACATATCGGCACCCTCTTCGAGCCCTTCGATATAACTCTCTACGGCTGAACGCGAAGTCAACAAGATAACGGGAATATGTTTCGTTTTATCGTCACTCTTGGCTGCTTTCAGAAAAGCGAAGCCATCCATACCGGGCATCACCACATCGCAAATAACAATATCGGGCATGCGCGCATGCAGCACCTGCAAAGCCTCCTCTCCATTCGACGCTTCCATAACAGTATACTTAGGAGATAGCATTTCGGCAATAAAATTACGTATTTCGGACTGATCGTCGACAACCAGCACACTCAATCCTGTAGGATCAGAAGCATATGCGATAGGCAACGAGGCTGAGGCTGCAGGTAACGACGACTCAGTAGGTTTGTTGCGTCCTATAACCACCGTAAAAGTGGTCTCTCCCTCATCGTTACTCTCCACCGAGATAGAGCCATTCATCAGCGAAGCAAGGTCGTTACACATGGCAAGACCTATACCGTTACGGGTAAATATACCTTGCGATAATTTGGTCTCGAAATTATCCAGCACCTTGAATCGGTTAAATATCGTACGCTGATCGTCGGGCTTTATCGTCGAACCTGTATTCATACAGCTGAAAGACATAGCATCATCTGCTATATCGAGCCGTAACACCACATCGCCACCGTCGGGAGCATATTTGAAAGCATTGGAGAGGAGGTTAAATACAATCTTCTCCATAGCATCTCTATCTACCACCCACATCGCAGGTGTAACAGCTGCATCAAACCTGACATGCATCTTCTTATTATTAGCTATCTCTGTAAAATAGTCGAGAGTATATTTTACAATCTCGGCCACATCGGTTTCTTCAAAACAGAGTGTAAGATGCCCGGTTTCGGCCTTGCGGAATTCCATAAGCTGCTGTATGAGTCGCTGCATCCGCTCAGCGTTGCGACGAATGGTTTTCAGGTAATTAAGAGAGGTTGAGTTCAGGTCATTCTCTCGCATCATACGCTCGCAAGGGCCATATATAAGCGTAATGCAATTGGAAAACTCGTGAGCGATATTGGTAAAGAAGCGTAATTTGGCCTCGTGTATTTCTTCTTCTTTCACACGCTCCATCTCGGCAATCTCACGACTGTGCTTAAGCATGATTTTGTGACGCTGCATCCAGAATACTACTCCTATGATAAGCAATGCTATCACAAAATATACAAGGTATGCATACGCCGATGCCCACCACGGTGGTGTTATTTCAAACGGGAAGGTAAATGCCGCTTCATATAGCGTATTATCGGCATTGGTATAAGAGACCTCCAACTTATATGAGCCCGGTACTAAATTGGATAAAATAATTTCACGCGTATCACCTATAGGTACACGACTCACATCCTTATCATTGTTTCGCAACAATCTATACGAGAGCAGGCATTTGCTATTCGATACAAAATCAATAATGGAGAAATGAAAGTCGAACGAATTTTCCGTATAATTAAATTTCAAAGGCTTATCATAGCTACGCTGCAATTTCTGAGGCACATTATTTACGTTATAAGAAGCCAAATAAAGTGCCGGTTTGTACGAGCTTACGGCTATATCACAGGGAGAGAACGACGTAAACCCATTACTGCCGCCGAAATACAACAAACTTCTGTCATCTGTTGCAAAAGCAGCACCGTCGGCAAACTCGTTACCTTGCAAACCATCCTCATCATAGTAGTAGGTTGTAAACCGTTTTTCTACATTGATACGGGTAATGCCCCGGTTGGTACTCACCCACAGTTCGCCATTGTTGTCTTCAAGAATGCCATGTATATAATTATTGAGCAACCCATTGCCCGTACCAAAACGGACAAATGCCGGCTTGTCTGCTTCGTATGCCAAACGGTTAAGCCCGTTTGTTGTACCTGCCCAAAGATGGCCACGACTATCAACAAAAGCACATATTACATCATTACAACTAAGGCTATACACATCTTCAGGGTCATTCTTAAGCACCTCTACACGCCCGCTGACGGGGTTCAACAAGTTCAGTCCTCCGCCACGAGTTGCTATCCACAAGGCAGTATCGGACTGCCAGGCCAATGAATAGATAATGTTGCTGCTCAGACGATGCTCTTGACGTTCAAACCTATAATGCTTATATGCAACTATCTTATACTTGCCATCTACTCTCACTATATGTAATTTGAAGAGACCGTTTCCGCTCGTACCAGCCCATAAGACCGAATCGCCACGTTGCGACAAAGCATATACCGAATAAATATCAGGCAATGCCCCTTTACCTGTATACTCAGGACGATGGAACTTACCATCGCGATGTGAATAATAACAAAGGCTACGCCCGTCACAGCCTATCCAAAAATCTCCATCAGCAGCATGACACAGAGCAAAAACAGAGTTGTCGGGCAAACCATCTCGCATGGTATAATTACGCGTATTCCCAAAACGCCCCGAAGACAGCCGCTCCACATGCAACAGGCCTCCGCCTTTTGTTCCTATCCACATACCATTATCGCCATCGTCAAGAAAAGCGCGTACCGGATACATTCCCAAACCGGGCAATGTCGAAGAAGTATACGAATCGAACGACCTCTTTTGCGGCATCACACCATACAGTCCTCGTGCGTCGGTACCTACCCACAATATACCTTGGGTACTCACGACCAACGAAAGAACCGACAATCCGTTGAAACGACGTTCGGTCGAGCCGTTTGTTCCATAAATATACAAGCCTTTGTTTGTCCCCAAATAATATTTGCCATCGTGGTACAAAACATCATTGATTTGTGCCCCTGTATACTCGGTTGGTACCACTACCGAAGGATTTTTTATATCCACATAACTCAACGAACTATCATGTCCTTGTACCCATATCCGATTGCTTCCATCATATGTTACCACACGTTGCCCCGATGCGAAATGCGATATATCAACGACAGAAATATGCACACTATCACCTGCTTGTTCAACCTTACAGCAAGCCATATAGGTATCGTACACAATCCACAAACAATCATTACGGTCGAAGAATATTTGTGATACTCCTATGTCAGACAAATCATCCGGCAAAGCTATCTTGACAAAGCTATTTTCATCTTCCTCAAAATAATAAATGCCCGAGTTGTATGCTGTAGCAATTATCTTGTCAGATGAGTTGCGACACACATCAAAAGCATTTTCTCTAAATATAAGTTTGTCTTTATATGCCAGATAATAATTATCGAACGTACCATCATAGACATTATAGCGGTTTATACCATAGTCGGTCGCTATCCACATCATACCCTCACTATCCTCAAAGATGCGGCGTACTACGGGATTGGACAAACCGGCACTGGAAGCAAAGTCAGGCCGAAATACCCGTATCTTCGCCCCATCGTAACAGTTGAGACCGTCCCATGTCCCTATCCACAATAAGCCACGTGAATCCTGATACAATGAATTAATCGAACTACTGCTCAATCCATCGTCATTGGTAAGTCTGATTAGATTCTCGTTTGCCTGAGCTACATAAGGAAGAGACAACAATAGCACAACATATATTATATATACAACTTTCGACTTATGCATAACAAGACGTGTTTTCATGTTGAACATCAAAAGTACAATAAAATAGATGGAGCGGCAAACTTTTAAGGCCTTTTTCTGTTCTTGATACATATATATGCCCTTGCAAGACGGCTTCAGAAGGTATATTACATAAACAAAAAAGTATACAATATTTACTTTTACGCATTTTGCAATATTTGTACACCTTTTTGAAACGACTCGTCACTGTTATAAATAAAACAGCCTGCTATTTTTGCAGCGTTAGCCTTTGTGAGCGACATTAACCTTAGCTTCAGGCATAAGCTGTATAATACCGACAACAAAAACAAAAACATATAACTATGGATTACGCAAAAAGAATTGCTTCCAACCCTTTATTAAAGCCCTCGCAACTCAAGCCCATGATTGACGGGATGGAGATTGTATGTCTGTTAAACCCCGGTGTATTCCGCTATAATGGTCGCATTTGGCTATTGCTGCGTGTCGCCGAACGTCCTAAACAAATTGAAGGGCGCATCAGTTTTCCTGTATATACTCCTGAAGGTGATATAAAGGTTATTTCATTCGATAAGAACGACCCTGACCTCGACGCTTCCGACCCCCGCGTCATAGGATACCGTGGACAAAACTACCTTACAACACTCTCGTACCTTCGATTGGTATGCAGCGACGACGGCATCCATTTCTATGAAGACCCGGCATATCCCCCCATTTTCGGAAAAGGCGAACTTGAATCGTTTGGCATTGAGGATTGCCGCGTGGCTACCACCGACGATGGATTTTTCCTCACATATACCGAGGTATCGCCCGTAGCTGTAGGTGTAGGATTGATGCATACTACCGACTTCCGCCACTTTACCCGCCACGGTATGATATTCCCCCCACACAACAAAGATTGTGCTCTTTTTGAAGAAAAAATAGGTTCATACTACTATGCATTCCACCGCCCCAGCAGTCCCGAGCTTGGCGGTAACTACATTTGGTTGGCCGAGTCGCCCGACCGTCTGCACTGGGGCAACCATCACTGCGTGGCCACCACTCGTGAAGGCAAGTGGGATTCGGCTCGTGTAGGAGCAGGCGCATCACCTATCAAGACTCCGCGCGGTTGGTTAGAGATTTACCACGGCGCAACCCGTGAGAATCGTTATTGTTTGGGAGCTTTGCTGCTCGACCTTAACGACCCTTCAAAGGTTATTGCCCGCAGCGACGAACCTATCATGGAACCTATCGCACCATACGAACAAACAGGCTTCTTCGGCAATGTTGTCTTCACCAACGGGCACTACGTAGAAGGCGATACCATACATATGTATTACGGTGCAAGCGATGAGGTTATTTGCAAAGCAACCCTCTCTATCAGCGAAATTTTAGCTACCCTATAATTGCATTACGCCATGATAGAAAAGCTGACCAACGAATTTCGCGTATTTCGCTCCCAACCCCACAACATGCAAGTGCTTTTGGGCGTCAATATGCTCTACGCCCTTATACTGCCTGTCGTCGAGGTCTTTGTGGGTGCATACATCATGCGTAATACCAACAACCCTGCTATGGTAGCTCTCTACCAGCTTGCCATGTATGTGGGTATCATACTCACGTCGGTATTCAACGGTGTGTTGTTGAAATTTATTAAAGTAAATATACTCTACACCATAGGTATTCTACTGAGTGCCATATCTATGGTGGTAATGATGTCACTTTCGTCGCTCGACCTGATACAGCTCTGCGTTGCAGGATGTGCCATGGGTGCAGCATCGGGGTTCTTCTGGACTAACCGTTATTTACTTTCACTCAATGTCACAGAAGACGACAACCGCAACTATTACTTTGGATTAGAGTCGTTTGCCTTTACTATTGCCAACATCGTAGTACCTCTTGGAGTAGGCTCACTCATAGCAGGTCTTTCGGGACACACAATATTGGGTATCGAGTTCGACGTCAACCTCTCTTACCGCGTTGTAACCATCATCACTTTATGTGTTGCCATCATTGCCTGCTACGTACTCTCGTTTGGCAAGTTTGAGAACCCGCACCAAAAGGGTTTCCTATATATCAAATTCCACACACTGTGGTATAAGATGCTCTCCTTAGCAGGGCTCAAAGGGTTGGTACAAGGTTTCTTGGTAACAGCTCCGGCCATCCTCATACTTAAACTGGTAGGAAACGAAGGCGAACTGGGTGTAATACAAGGCGTAAGTGGCGCTATCACGGCCATCCTCGTATATGTACTCGGACGTGTCACAAAGCCCAAACACCGTACTATCGTCTTCGGTGCAGGTCTTACCATTTTCCTCATCGGTTCGGCAGTCAACGGCATCATGTTCTCTGCTACGGGTGTTGTCATTTTCGTTCTTTGCAAGGTCATCTTCCAACCGTTGCACGATTTGGCATACTTCCCTATCATGATGCGTGTCATTGATGTCGTTTCCAAAATAGAGAAGCGCAACGAATACGCCTACATCCTGAGCCACGAATTTGGCCTGTTCATAGGCCGCGCCTCGGGTCTTATCCTGTTTATCGTACTCGCATTCTGGGTGTCGGAAGATTTCGCACTCAAATATGCCCTTGTCATTGTAGCGCTCATACAGATGCTGTCACTTCCTCTCAGCCAACATATTACTAAAGAATGCAATCGCTTAGACGCATGAAAACAATCGCATATTCACTCCTTATCATAACAGCCGGAAGTCTTGTAGCTTGTTCTCAACAGCAAGAAACCATAGGAACTCCCGTACAACAGGTATCGGTAGCCCGCATAGACAGTATGCCCGACATGCCGCAACCCTATAAAATGCTCGACTGGCGCAAAAAGGCCGAAGACTTCGACCGTTACGCTTTCAACTTCGACACCAAAGTCAATGGCAATCCTATCATTTGGTTAGATGATTCACGTCGCAATATCGACCAAACGACTTTTGGACTCTATACCGCCATCAACGACTGTCGTCAGGGTCCCAACAACAACAATGGCGAGTTTCACGAGAGCCTCAACTCATTGGCCGCCTTGCTGGGCGCCGGATTGATAGGCATCGACAAAACGAACCAAGACGGACACAACTACGTAAAGATGGTGCAAAACTACTTTAACAGTGACAACGGGTGGAACATCATCATGAATAATACCAACCCCGACGTTGCCCTGCTCGGTGGAGGATATGGACGAGACTGGTGGTACGATGTATTCCCCAACGTACTCTACTACGCAGTCTGTGACGTATTCCCCGGCGTCGAAGGTAGCGAAGAAATCATGCACTCTATAGCCGAACAATTCTGCAAAGCCGATTCTGTACTAAACGGCAACTACGACTATTCATACTTCGACTATGCCCGCATGCAAGGTATGGTAAATCATATACCTCTACAACAAGATGCTGCCGGCGGACACGCGTGGGTGCTCTATGCTGCCTACCAAAAATTTGGTGACCCCCGCTATCTGCAACATGCCAAGAGTGCACTCGACGCCCTCATGTCTCAAAAAGAGAGCCGTTTTTACGAAATACTGTTACCAATGTCGGCCATTGTGGCAGCACGGCTCAATGCCGAAGAAGGCTGCAACTATGACATACAAAAAATCCTCGACTGGACTTTCGACGGTTGCCAAGACCCCAAAGGCCGTTATGGATGGGGCGTAATTGCCGAACGCTGGGGCGACTATGACGTATACGGATTACAAGGCAGTATATATGACGGAGGCGGTTATGCCTTCTTTATGAACAGCGTCAAACTTGCCTGGCCATTTGTTCCCATGGTAAAATACGAACCTCAATACGCCGATGCCATAGGCAAATGGATGCTGAACCTTGCCAATGCCTGTCGCCTCTTCTATCCGGGTGAAATAGACGACCAACACCAATGGCTGCCCGAAATGAAAGACCTTACTCACAACAACGTTGCATACGAAGGGTTACGCAAAACCGATTGCTATAATAAAGAATCCTTGCAAGGAGTTACGCCCGTTGCATTGGGCGATGGGCCTAATTGGAACCCCAATAACCCACCTGAAAGCATGTTCAGCCTTTACAGCACATCGCCCGTAGGTATATTGGGAGCCATGGTCGACACAACCGAGGTGGAAGGTATTCTCCGCATCAACTGCAACGTCACCGACTTTTATGCCGACCGTACTTTCCCGACATATCTTTATTACAATCCTTACGACAAGGAACAAACCATTACATACAAAGCAGCAGGAAATGCCGACCTCTTCGACATCGTGAGCAAACAATATGTAGCACGAAACGTAAAAGAGAATACTGCCATAAAATTACCTGCCAAGCACTCACTTGTCATCGTAGAACTGCCTGCCGGTACGGCATTAACCACCGACGGAACCAAGGTAATCACCACCGACGGCCAAACGGTAAGTTACAAATAGAGAATCAACATAAACAATTAATACCATGTATAAAAAGATTTTTCTTCCTCTGCTTTGTCTCATGACAATAGGCATAGCAGCTGCCCAACAGAAAACTCCCATTACAGGTAACGTCAGCGACGCAACCTCGGGTGAGCCTCTTTTGGGTGTAAGCATCCGCGTAGACGGTACTTCTATTGGCACCTCGTCCGATATAGACGGTAACTACTCTATTTCGGCTCCGGGAAACGCTACACTTATTTTCACCTACATGGGTTATGAACCAGCACGCGTCGAAGTAAAAGACCGTAGTGTTGTAAACGTGAAAATGAACGTAAAGGCCGAACTTATGGAAGAGGTAGTCGTGGTAGGTTATACCTCGATGAAAAAACGTGATGTATTGGGCGCCGTATCGAAACTCGAGGGCGACGCCATCACAGCGCTCCCCGTCTCGTCGGCAGCACAAGCCATGCAAGGCCGTATCGCCGGCGTTTCTGTGTCTAATGCTACAGGTGCTCCTGGTGCAGGCGTTTCGGTACGTGTGCGTGGTGTAGGTTCTATCAGTTCAGACAACGACCCGCTCTACATTGTCGACGGAATTCCTGTCGAAGATGCCATGAATCTCATTTCGCCCAACGACATTGAGAACATCACGGTACTGAAAGATGCTTCATCGGCCGCCGTATATGGTTCGCGTGCCAACAATGGCGTCGTGCTTATCACAACCAAAAGCGGTAGCAAAGGCAAAGCGCGCATTTCATATAACGGACAATTCGGTTTCCAAACTCACGGACACCTCATCCCGATGGCAAATGCAGCCCAATACCGCGAGATTTATAACGAATCTGTTGCCAATGACAATGCCATGGGTGGCATACAACGTACCCCTCTTACCGAAGAGTACATGCATAACCTGGCTGACGTCGATTATCTCGACGCCATTTTCCGCACAGCTCCTATCTTCGTACAAGAGCTCTCTATAAGCGGCGGCAGTGAAAAAGTAAATTACCTCTTATCGGGTTCTTACTACGGGCAAGACGGTATTATCAACAATAGTGGTTACGACCGCATCTCGGTACGCTCCAACATAACGGCCGACATAAAAGATTGGTTGAGTGTAGGACTCAACCTCAATGCCGCACAAGCCAACACTCAATATGTATCCAGCTCGGGCGACGGCTATGGCAACAGCGAAGGTGGTAGCGTGGTACGTTATGCCATGTTCCGCAACCCCAATATTCCCATTCGCGATGCTAATGGTAACTTTGTAGACCTGCCCAGTGTTTACTTCGGCAACTCTATCTACGATACTTTCTTCGGCGATAGCTATAACCCCGTTGCTCTTGCCGACTATACCGACCGTAACCGTCGCGACATGCTCTTCTTCGGAAAAGTAAACCTCACATTCAAGTTGCCGTTCAACATAAAATGGACCAACAACTTCGGTGTTGATTACAAGGGTACCGATTATAAAGTATTCAACCGCTCGTGGGGCGATGGCAACCGCATCAACAACCCCAACGGTGTCGCCGTAGAACAAGGACGATACCTCAACTGGACTTTCAACTCGGTTATCGACTACCGTCAAAGCTTCGGTGAAGATCACAACCTTGCAGCCTTGGTAGGCTTTGAAGCTATTCGCAACAACGAATATTTCACCAACGAATCAGACCAGAACTTCCCCGTTTGGGACAAAGACTTGCTATACGTAGGCAACGGCTTGGGTGAAAAGACAGCTACCGAGTCGGAATACACCTCAACGCTGGCATCCTTCTTCGCACAAGTTTCTTACGACTATAAGTCGCGCTACTACGTATCGGGTACGTTACGCTACGATGGTTCGTCGCGTTTCGTAGGCAACAACCGCTGGGGTCTCTTCTACTCGGCTTCGGCAGGATGGAACCTTGACCAGGAAGCCTTCCTCCGCGATGTAAACTGGCTCAATAAACTGAAATTGCGTGTTGGCTATGGTGCTATTGGTAACCAAAACGTAGGCAACTATGCTTACTCCGACTATTATAGTTCCAACTATAACTACCCCTTCTCGGGCAAATCGTATTACGGATATGTCCAAACTAAACTGGGTAACCCCAACCTGAAATGGGAAACCAGCCGCCAATTCAATGCCGGTATCGACTTTGAGGTACTTCGCGGAGAGTTGGGCATGAGCATCGACTACTACAACAAAATAACCGACGATATGCTCGTAGAGGCCTCATATCCACCCTCGTTAGGTAACGCCGACCCCAACTGGATAAATAGCGGCTCGGTATTGAACGAAGGTGTTGATGTCGAGATATACTATCGCAAGCAATGGAACGATGCCAGCTTTAACGTTTCACTCAATGCCGGCTGGTTACACAACGAAGTCCTCAAGCTGGATGCTCCTATCCTCAGCGGTCGTGTCGACAATGGTATCTACGCCACCAAGACCGAGGTAGGTTATCCTATCGGTTCGTTCTACATGTATGAGATGGAAGGTATCTTCCAAAATGAGGCCGAAATTCTTACCTCGGCATACCAAGGAGCCGACATCGAACCGGGTGATGTGAAATTTGTCGACCAGAACGACGATGGTATTATCAATGACGAAGACCGTGTACACTTGGGCAGTGCCATACCTGTAGCTACGCTCGGATTGAATATCGGCGGTACCTACAAAGGTTGGGATCTGAGCCTATTCTTCCAAGGTGCTTTCGGACAAAAAATATACAACCAGATTCTCACAGATAGCGAAGGTTTCTATCGTGGTTTTAACGTTACAGAACGTTATTATGAAAACCACTGGACAGGAGAAGGTTCTACCAACGAATTTCCCCGTGCTTCATGGAAATCCAAGAGCAACAATGCCCGCGTATCGTCGCGTTTCCTCGAAGATGGTTCTTACCTCCGCCTGAAGAACATCCAACTCGGATATACATTCAACACCAAGAAATGGGGCATCGAAATGCTGAGACTTTATATCGCTGCCACCAACCTGTGGACTATTACCGGATACAGCGGCTTTGACCCCGAAATGACCGTAAGTGCCAACTCTACCAGCGAAGGCGACCGCGCCTCGGGTATCGACTGGGGTACTTACCCTGCCGCCATCACTTATACTTTTGGCATAAATCTTACTTTCTAACGACGCATGAACATGAAAAAGATATTTTCAGCCTGTATGGCTCTGCTAGTCGTTTCACTGACGGCTTGCAACGATTTCCTTGACGAACCCATGAAGGGCAACCTCAATACAGAATCGATATACTCTTCTCCCGAGGAGGCTCAACTTGCCGTCAACGGCATATATAATGCCTCAACCTATTTCATCAACCTGTGGAGAATTGGCGACGTTGCCTCTGACGATGCCGTTAAAGGAGGTAACGAGGGTGATATGAGCGATCTTAACTACATCATCGATTTCACCGCATCGGCCGACAACGGTGTTCTCTCTGAGTTTTGGCAGAATACCTATGAAGTTGTAAGTTGTGCCAACAATGTGATAGGCAATGTACCGGGCATGACAAGCGCTTCAGATACACAAAAGAAAAACTTTGTAGCACAAGCCAAGTTTTTCAGAGCTCTTGCCTACTTCACATTGGTAAACATCTATGGTGAAGTTCCCTTGAAACTTTTGCCTCAAAATTCACCTGAAACTATCAATGTACCGTTGAGCTCGGTAGAAGCCATTTATACTCAGATAGAGAAAGACCTCACCGATGCTGCTCCCTCATTGGAAATAAATCCCACAGAACAGGGACGCGTTACCCGCGGTGCCGCTTATGGTTTACTTGCAAAGGTTTACCTCTACCAGCAAAAGTATAGCGATGTGCTCACCGCCATAGAGCAACTGGAGAGCCTCAACATGTATGATTTGGAAGATAACTATGCCGACCTCTTCAAACTCGGTAGCGAAAACAGCAAAGAAGTTGTATTTGCCATTCGCTTCCTCAGCGGACAAAATCCTGGTCTCGGAAATGCCCTCAACCAATACCTCGCTCCGCTTGAAGAGATGGGATACTATTTCGATGCTCCTACCCAAAACTGGGTTAATTGCTTCACTGAACTTACCACAGATGGTCAAACAGACCCACGCTTAGACGCTTCGATTGGTCGTGACGGAATGCCCTGGCTCAATGGCAACGTATTCCAAGCCTCATGGTCACCCGCAACCGGTTACCTTGTAAAGAAACACAACCAACCACTTGACGAAGTTCCTGCCGGAAGAAAAGGAGATGGAGGCCTACCATATATCTACCTGAGATATGCCGACATCTTACTTATGAAAGCCGAGGCTTACAACGAACTACACCAGCCCAATTTGGCTAAGGCACCGCTCGACAGTGTACGTTCTCGTGCAGGTCTTGCTGAGATAAACGTTAGCGACGAAGCTTCTATGCGCAATGCCATCCGCCTGGAACGCCGCAAAGAACTCGGCTTTGAATTCCACCGTTTCTTCGACCTGATGAGATATGGTCGCGAAGCTGCTCAGGCAGCCCTCCCCTCACTGCCTTGGGGTGAAACTCGCTACTACTATCCCATACCGCAAGCCGAGATAGATGCCAACCAAGCTATACAATAAAAACAATCCATAACAAATATAATTTTAATCACAACTTAAAACCAAGCAAAATGAAACGATTATTTAATTCTATTTTCATGGTTGCACTGATGGCTCTTATTCCTGCCATTACGTTTACTTCTTGCAAAGAAGAAGACAACAACGACCAAAGTGCAAACGTCGACAAAACAGAACTCACAGCTCTCATCGCCGAGTGCGAGGAATTGGTTAACGCCGCTACTACCGACGACTATCCTGCCGAAGCAATTGCAACTTTCAAATCTACAATCGCAGCTGTAAAGACCGCTGCCAACGCCGGCAACGTAACTCAAACAGCCATCAACAACCTCCTTGTACAATTGAAAGAGGCTAAAACGACTTTTGAACAAAGTGCTTATGATGCCATTCCTACCGATGCTCTCTTGCTCGAATATTCTTTCGACGAAGCCGGTACTACCCAAACATCTACAGGCACACAAAAATTGGTTGCCACAGCTATGGCCGGTCCTGCCGAAGTATTCGGTGCTGCCGCACAAGCTCCCCAATTCGTTGAGGGTGTAAGAGGTACTGCTGCCTATCTCAACAACGGTGCATACTTTGCTATCGACAACTACACCGAGTCGACATTCTTGCCCCAAGAACTCTCTATCTCGGTTTGGGTAAATCCCGAAGAGGTTCGCGCCGGTAACTACATTATCTCTATGAACTACTGGAACAACTGGAAGTTCAACCTGCAAACCGAAAGCAAACCCTTCTTTACAGTAGCTACTGCCGACGGTGTTATCGATGCCGATAACGAAACAGTAGAATCTGCTCCTGCCGGAAAATGGACACATCTCGTTGTAGCTTTGAGCCTCAAGAGCCATACGCTTGCTTTCTACGTAGACGGTAATCTTACAAAGACATGGGATGCATCTGGCAAACCTGCTTTGGCTGCCGGTACAATGGCTCCCGCTTACGTTCCCGCTTCTGGTCAAAAACTGCCTATCCTCATAGGTTGCGCCACTACTTACGAAGAGGCTGCTTCTTGGGATTGGACAACACTGCCCATATTGCCCTCTGGATGGGATAACTATGTTGGTAGCATCGACGAACTCAAAGTCTACAACATCGCTCTCACAGCTGGCCAGGTATCGAAACTCTACAACGCAGAGAAACAACAATAATCATCTTATTAGGAGGAAAGCTAAAAACTTTCCTCCTAATAAAACAACTGACAATCAGCAACGAAATGCCTCCTGTATAGCACATAAGCCACACGGCGAGGCATTTCTCTTTTATTTTTTACGGCAATCGCACATCTTTAACCTAACAAATCTTTCTCTCATCTATAAAAAGTACTATACTTCACATCATGAACGTTTATCGCTGCCTATTCACTGCCTTTGTAGCCGGAATCTCACTCTGTGCATCGTCCCAACAAATCGATATTCCCCGCATAGAACAGATGTCGGCTCCGGCAACACCTCCCGAAAATCGCGACTGGACGCAGGTCGCTCGCGATTACGACCAATTTATCTACGACCTCGACCTGCAAGGCCAATACCTGCCACTTGTCTACATAGGTGACAATGGCACAAACTACTCCAATATTCCACAATACTACCTCAATACATACGTCGGCTCATTCAGCGCCGGCCAGCAAGCTGAAGCCATCAATATTTTGCCATCGCTCGTAGGTGCTACACTGGCAGGTATCGACAAAAGCAACGACCGCGGCATCGACTGGGTTGGTATGTCGCGCAACTTTTTCAACTTACGCAACGGCCAGATGGTATATCTCAACGGCTACTCTGCCTCATCGGGCAACGACTGGTGGTACGACCTGATGCCCAACATTTACTTTTACCAACTCTATACACTCTATACGCCCAACGCCTACCCGCAATGGCCTGAACAGTTTATATCGGTAGCCGACCAGTGGTATAATGCAGTCACCCTACTCGGAGCCGACATATACACATGGCAAACCCCAACTATCAGCTACCGAGCATTCAACTTGGCTACGGGGCAACCATTACAAAGCGGGGTACCCGAACCCGAAGCCGCCGGCAGCCTGGCATGGCTGCTTTACAAAGCATATCTCGAGACAGGAGCACTACACTATATGCAAGGTGCCCAACTGTGTCTCGAAGCTCTCTGCACATATCCTTCAAACCCTTCATATGAATTACAACTGGCTTACGGCGCACAAGTAGCTGCAGCTATGAATGCTCGCGAGGAGTGCGATTTTTATATAGAACGTCTTCTCAACTGGTGCTTCGACCGGGGGCCGCTACGTGGCTGGGGTAGCATTGTAGGTGATTGGGGTGGATATAACGTCTCGGGGCTCATAGGTGAAGCCAACGACGGAGGCAACGATTATGCCTTTGTAATGAACGGATTCCAGCAGGCAGCTGCCCTCGCCCCTGTTGCCAAATATGACAAACGATTTGCCCGCGCCATAGGCAAATGGATTACCTTGCTGGCACAATCGAGCCGTCTGTTTTACAAGAATGGACTGCCCGCCGAAAATCAGGAAGCAGCCAGTGCACGTTGGCTCAACGAATACGATACTCAAGCCTGCCTCCCCTTCGAATCGATGAAAGAACGCTACGATGGCAAGACTCCCTATGCCATGGGCGATGCCGTAAACGGAGGATGGGCGGCTACCAACATATCGCTGTACAGTGGCTCGAGCGTAGGATACTTGGCAGCTGTTGCCAAGAAAACCGATGTCGACGGTATTTTCCGTATCGATGTAAATGCTACCGACTTCTTCTCCACCGATGTAATCGAGGAGTATCTCTATTTCAACCCGCTCAGTACAAACTGTACTGTCTCTTGCCCGTTGCCGGCAGGAAACTACGACCTCTACAATACTCTTACCGACGACTACGTAGCCCGGAATGCAAGCGGCTCTGCTTCTATCGAAATTGCGTCCAACGAGGCTGTAATGGTAGCCCTCATTCCGGCCGGGTCAGAACTTACTGTCGATAATAACAGATTATATGCCGACGGACTTGTTGTCGATTATAACTACCAATACAACTACGACAAAACCATGCAGATAAATGCACTCGCTACCGATAAGACCATTGTCACACCGGGTGAGACGGTAACGGCACGACTGCACGTTCGTAACATTCCTACTGGTGCTTCGGTAATATGCGATTGGAGTGTCAACGGTGAACCGCTCTCGGGTACCAACTCTGCCCCCACAGCACGGTGGACGGCTGCCGGCCAACCCGGTATATACACTATTGCCGTAAAGGCGTATGCACACGGTGAAAGTGTTGAAGACTCTGTCACCGTAGAGGTCGTATCTGAAAAATATGACGCTCCATCCATTACCGACCTATCTACAACAGCTGCGATGCCCGTAAGCGTAGCCTCTGAGATAAACGTATCGGCTCAAATATCAGAATGGCGTGACGACCTTGCCATCGCCTGGAATGTAAACGGCGGCGTACTTACCCAAACCGATGCCAACCAAGTTGTGTGGATGCTTCCCGATGAGGAGGGTGTATATACTATCACCTGCACCGCTCAAAACCGTTTCGGCAGCGACACACGTTCGCTACAAGTCCTTGCAAGGACAAACCAAGCGGCCGGAATGCCCCTTATATACTACCCGTTAAATGGCAATACACTCAACGCCGTTTCAAATCAACTCAACGCCGTCAACGTGGGTGGAACGTTTGTATCCGACAGCCGAGGCATGCCCCAGGAAGCTTTTTGTTTCTCATCTATCGACGACAAGCTCTACACGCCCTCTGTCCCCGAGATTGATTTCACCGATGCTATCACTCTCTCCTGCTGGTTCCTTGCCGACAGTAAACTGACACGCGAACAGTTTATAATATCGCACGGCAGTTGGGAAGAGCGCTATAAACTCTCCCTGACACCCGAAATGAAGCTGCGCTGGACGGTCAATTCTTCTGGAGGGACAGTCGACGTAGATAGTAAAGAGACTATCAACGCAGGCCAGTTCTACCATGTCACGGCCATATATACGGGTTACTCATCGGAATTATACATCAATGGAGTATTCTCCAACTTCGCGCCTCAAAACGGCTCCATCAACACCACAAGCCATAACCTTTGTTACGGCGCAAAATCTACCGACGATACCCAATATTCATTATTGGGAATTATGGACGAAATAAGGGTTTACGACACCGCTCTTTCTCCACAAGCTGTCGCCGATTTGCCCAACGAATGGGATTTAGCAGCTGTAAAAGCACCTACCACCGACTTGCTACGGTGGCACAAAGAAGGAGATGTCATTTATGTAACCACAGCTGGTGACAACATCGTTTCGGCCAACCTGTACAATACAAGCGGGGCTGAACTTGCCTGTACCCTACAAGCGACATCGCCATGCGCAACCATTGTCGTTGGCAAGCTTTTACCTGGCATCTACTTACTTAGACTTACCCATGACAACGGGAAAAACACTCTACTGAAATTTGTAGAATAAATATTGTTTTACTACCGACTTCTACCCACCATGCTATGCTATTCATCTCATCTGTCTGTGGCAAAATAAAGCCTCTCTACCCTATAAAATATAGCGAGGCAAAAAGATGAGAAACTAAATTTTTGCGGGCGGTTGCACGGTTGGGACTGACGAGCAAGGCAGAGGATTAATCCTATGCCTTGCCATTGCAATCTGAAGTATCACTTGCCTCAGAAGGGGTATTCGACATATTCTTTTCACGTGCTATTTTTTCTTGATAAGCACGCAGACGACGCTGCCATTGCTTCTTGCGTGCCACCTCCCGAGCAGCTTTATGACGCTCATAATCGTCATACTGTTTCTCCAAATAATTATCGGCCATAAGCGATATTACTATATCTATATTGTTCTACAATTATCATAAAGTATGACTGTCTGATTCTTACCGGGCAAAAGATAACTACGTTGGTATCTCATCTTCAACTCATCCTGCAACCTTCAGCACAGTTCTACGATACTCGGCATTATGAACTGTGTATCACCGCGATACTCTTTTGGATGACGAATGGCTATCGACCGAAAAAATCTCCTCTATAAACGCCGATGTAGCACTATCATCTACAAGCGGAACGATTGCTTGCGACGAAACAAGAGCTGTATCAGGATTGGGCACAGGGAAAGCTCCTACTTCTTCCGTAACACGGCGTCGATTTTGCGGAGTTATTATCTTCCGGAAATCACGTACAATCTGACGTCCCATATCGACAATGGTACTATCAACGCGATGCATCTCCACAGGAGTAACGGCATCTTTATACTTAGCCTTTCCTAAACCAAATTTCATTTTATCAAGGTTACCCGAAATATTCAATCCCAATTTAAATGGTATGGGCGATTTGAGAATAGAAATATGATAGTTGAAATTCATATTCAAGTCTTGCGTACCACCTACAGCTGCACGGTAACGGTCCATCTCCACAACAAACGGATACACTGTAACGTTACCATCTTTTACGCTCACATTGACGGCTATACTGTCTATGAGATTCCGCTCTTTGTTTTTAAAGAGGAATTTCTTGGATATCTCGGCAAAGGTCTCACCATCAAGCAATACAAGGCTGTCGCCTTCGATATGTATGGCCGAACGTAAAGATGGAATCTTAATTCTAAGAGTTGAGTCTAACTGAGTCTCGGCCGAGATATTAAAGTCGACCATGCCTTGGAACGAACGTAACATAGGCATGATAGAGTCTAATGACGGCACAAAATTGACCAACTTGGCTATATTGACATCGTGCAACCTAAAGTCAAACCCAGCATACCCCTCAGACTTTTTCTTGGCCTGATATACGACAGTTGTACGCATGGTTGCCCCTAAGGTATTCATGCTCAACTCCTTAAGATGTATTGTCTGGTTACGCACATCTACTGCACCATGTATCTTATTGAATACCAGCTTGCCGTAACGTACGCGATTAAAGTCGGTCTTCAACTCAAAGTCAATATTACGGGGGACCACAAAGAGCGACAAATCGGTCGACGTTGTGTCATTCTCGGCACTGACAGAGTCGGTCGGGAAAGAAAGAGAGCGAATAAGCTGATTACAGTTAAGATTACGTGAAGACAAGCTCAACTCGGCACGCAGTGTTTTGTGAAACCGCATGGCTCCATAAAGGTCGTAAATAGCACCGCTTGCCGTAATATCGGAACGGCCAACGCGCATAGTAGCATTGCGCAACTTTATGGTACGGTTGCCTACGGTAACCGATGTCTTTTTCACTCTGATAGGCAAGGCGCATTGAGGCGTGCGAAGAGTAAGACGATTAAATCCGACAATTCCTTCGGGAATCCAGATAGAATCGCGCAACTGCGTAGCGCTGACAGCAATACCTGCTTTATCCATTCCCATTTTCATATCTCCGATACGACTAAATATCGAGTCAGCTTTTATCGATAAGTCTACTTGAGGTTTCTGTGGGTTACGTTTAGAGGGATGCAGCTTAACTGTAGCATCGGTTTTGGCACAGAAGAGGCGAAGCGAGTCACCCATGGCACCTTTAAGACGACGTGCATCTATCTTGAAAGCGACATGTGCAATACGTGTAGTATCTTGTGGATTAGTAGTCTTAACACTTGCGGTAAGGTTGTCTATGGCTGCCACAAGGCGCGGAGCATTGAGCGAAGCATTCTCTACCACAACCCGGGCTGCCAACCAATCGTTACCTATAAAAGCAAGCGAAGCGTTACTCTGGAAATCGAAGTGCCGTATAGTATCACGAATAGCTATCTGCTCCATGTCTATTTTACCGCCAATCTTGATGCGCCCGAAATCTTTCTTCTTGATAGACGACAGGCGACATCGCAACTTGATGTTAGCATCCAGTTTACCTTCGAGAAGAATACCTTCCTGAAGCGGGAACGTCTTTGCCAACGCTGTAAGGTCTACCTTAGATTGTGTATTGAAGGTAATATTAGGGTCTCCCAACAAATCCTCGACACGAGCATCGGCAAGAATATCGGTATGCGCACCTTTGAAATGGAAAATACGAAGGTCGAAATAAGATGGTAGTTGCCGCATCAAATCTACCTGCCCCGAAAAATCGGCCTCGAGTGTATCTATGCCGTAAGGCATACCGGCATATTGCGCAGCAGCATCTTTTACTTGAACGTTTAGGGTTATAACCGGCATCTTCCCTTTACCATACAATCCCTTGAGCGTTCCATTTACCGCAACCTCGCCCTGTGCTGACACCTTATTGTCTTTAAGGACACTGCGTGGAATCATCTTCAAAACGGTCTCAAGCGAAGGAGCATGCAACCCATATGCAATATCTACATCGAGAGCATGAGCCAGCGTATCGCGCTGCAAAGTACCACTCATGTCGAGTTGCACACCATTTACATCGATAAGAGCATCTTTCAAAGAGAGTAAACCTGAGTCGCGGTCAAGCTCAATCTTGGTTTTCAGATGCGTTGCCATGTGATTGAGTAGAAGCTGCCCATCTTGCCAAAAAAGAATGTTTTTATTCTTAAAATCGAGAGCCACCATAGAATGCTCCTTCTTAAGGTTGGCTGTCATGCGCAAATTGGCATCCCAAACGTTGGCAAATACCCGTGTATCGCGGTCATCGAAGGTTACTGTGGCATGCCGCAAAACTATCCTGCGTACCGCAAGTTCGTCAAAGAGAGGAAGCGAATCGGTAGCTGCCGTATCAACGGCCGCAGTGTCGGGGAGCATAATATCCCAGTTAGCCACCCCGTCTTTTCCCTTAAATGCATATAAGTTGGCACTATCGAGTGCAAGACGATAAATATTTATTTTGTTTTTGGCAAAATAATCGAACGGATTTACCACCACAACAGCTTTCTTAAAAGTAACCAACGTATCGGTCCTCTGCCAGGCCGAGTCGCGTACGGCCTTAGATACCAAAGTACCATCGGTCAGCTTAAGACCAAATCGAGGAAAAGTAGAGAAAAACGTAAGCTCGACACTCTCCATATCGAGATGTGCCCGCAGGTTGTTGTTGACTACATTTAATACAACAGGTGTTATCTTTTGAGGTGTAAATACAAAATATACGGCAACTGCAATGACAAGCAGGAGCACGGCAATTACCGAAGCCAACGAGATGGATGCAACCTTCAAGGCTTTTTTTACCGACTTTTTCATATGCTACAACAGTTTTTTGAAGACCTACTAATCGTCATAAAGAATATATAACCCTGCATCTCTACAAGGAATATCTCCAACGACGCATTATAATGCAAAAATAAAACATTCGACCTCAATATGACACAGATAGACAAAATAATTTGAAATTTCTGCAACATCACGGCTTCTATCCAAGCAAGCAAAAAGTGACTTCGTCAACCATCAGTTGCCCAATGCATCATCCATCTCTACACAAATATCATACACTTATCATACATTCTACACGACTTACGGGATACAAAAAACGCGCCGCATAAGCAGCGCGTTTTCCCTAAAAGCAAATGTAAGCGTATCAACGTTTCTCACGGATACGAGCTTTTTTACCTGTAAGCTTACGCAAATAGTAGAGTTTGGCACGACGTACTTTACCGCGACGGTTAACAGTGATGGAGTCGATGAAAGGAGAATCCAACGGGAAAATACGCTCAACGCCCACGTTGCCTGACATCTTGCGAACCGTGAAACGTTTCTTGTCGCCATGACCCGAAATGCGAATTACATCACCACGGAAATCCTGCACACGCTCTTTGTTTCCTTCGAGAATACGGTATGCAACCGTGATGTTGTCACCGCTCTTAAAGGCGGGATGTTGTTTCTTTTCAGAAGGAGCCATAGCTTCTTCCACAATCTTGATAAAATCCATTTTTATAGCTATTAAAATGTTATAGTTCGCAATATACGCAGACAACCTATTCTGCCAGAGATTACGAAATGCGCGGCAAAAGTACTATTTTCCATCGATATATGCAAGTCTGACTTTTCTATTTTTATACAAAACAGTCATATATCATATATAGGGCGTTTTATTTTTCAACCATAGCACATCGCACGATGCAATACTATTCTTATATTTGCCATGAAACAACATGGCAAAGCCACCCTGCGCAAAATATATCTTCTCGGTACGGTCGACAAGCGACCTATTGACAAAGCAAATATAACGACGTATACTGTGGCTTATATGTCCAACTTATCAATTAGTGTATGTGTAAAAGAACAATTTGTCAGGCAATTTTAATAATAGGCTTGTGTATTCCCTTCGCATGCAAAGGTCAAGATGCTTATACCTACGACAGCTACTATTATCGTCGTGCTGCCCTCTTTGAGTGCTTGCCTACCGATACTACCGACATCATCATGCTGGGGAACAGCCTGACCGATGGATGTGAATGGCACGAACTAATGCAAGACAACCGCATAAAAAACCGAGGTATAACAGCCGATGTAGTTGCCGGTATCAAAGACCGACTGCCTGCCATCATAAAAGGCCGACCGGCACAAATTTTTATCATGGCCGGCATCAACGACATTTCGCACGACCTCAGTGCCGACAGTATAAGCGGTATGATATGGGATATTGTGGCACAGATACGCCACGAGTCACCTACGACAAGCATATACGTACAAAGCCTGCTACCCGTCAACACAAACATGGGGTACAAACGTTTACAAGGGAAAGAGCCCGTCATATGCCGCCTCAACGAACTATTACAGTTACAAGCCGACACTTATGGATATCGCTACATAGACTTATACAGCCACTTCGTTATTCCGGGCAGTCAATGTCTCGACCCGCAATATACCAACGACGGTTTGCATCTCACAGCAGAAGGATACTTGCTATGGTGTGAGTTGCTCCGCCCTTTTATCAACCCTTAACCTGTTGTATTAATTATGCCTACCTGTCAACAACTTATTACCGTCACAATACTGTTTCTTGCAGCCATTTGCCCACAAAACAATACGGCACAGCCCAGCACCGATGAGATGGCACAAGCTATAGACTCGCTAATGGTCATTCATGCCGACGACACGCCGCAGGCCTGCGAAGAATTGTTTGCCCGTCAAGCCGCCGATATGGATACTCTTGAATTACGTCGCTATGCTCAAGTGGCCGAGAGGATACTCTATACCCCCGACTGTAACAGCCAGCAACGAGCTGCATATCGCGCAATAGTAAGACAACTCTTGCAAAACGGTGGCGATGAAATGGCTTTATTACGATACCGCTATCAATATGAATTACTCATCCGAAACAACGAAGGTGAACCGGCTGAGAATTTTACCTTTACCGACACAGAAGGAAACACCCGGCAACTTGAGCAAATACATGCAGACTATACGCTACTGATATTCAACGACCCAGATTGCGATGAGTGCGCTATGCTACGCCAAGCCATCATGAACAACCCAGCTCTTGCCTCTGCCATAGCCGAAAAAAGATTCCAGGTATTGGCCATATATCCCGACCTACCTACCCCCGAATGGGAAGAACAAATGCTTCACTATCCCTCAACATGGATAAAGGGATATGCAGAAGATGTCTCAGACCTCTACGACGTACGCCAGCTACCATCGACATACCTCTTAGATACCAATCACACCGTATTGGCTCGCAATGCCTCCGTTTCTGCAATGGCAACACTCATATCCCAACGTACCCCTGCAAAATAGCGACTACCTCAACAAGTTACAATAATATACTACAACTACCGTAGAGAGGAACTCCTCATCATAGATACCTGACGTAGAACGGGAGATAATATAAAAAAGGGTAGAATCTGCCATCATGTTCTTACATTAAGGCACTTCTACCCTTGCATCCAAAAACGGATTGCGTCACGACGTTATTACTTTAAATTAATTTTCTTTTATTCGGGCGTATTGACAACGAAATTACGTATAATACACTCTGTACGATTGGCATCGCCTTTAGCCACTCGTAAGCGCAGGCGATGAGGCTTGTTTTCCAACTCGGTCTCAAACATATATACCCACGGCAAATACAGCCAACTGCTCCATTCGGTATAGGTATCTAACATCTTAAATGGAGCATTATCGATACTATATTCGAGACGGGCTGCGTGAGGTCCTGCCACACAAAAAATACCGACAGCTGTCCCTGTGAAATCAAAAGTTAAGGTTTTACCGGGCTTATCGGCAACCAACATGGGGACATCAACAAAACCAGGCCGTGTCTGCACAGTACTATCGGGTTGCCAAGCATCGACATAGCTCCAACCGCTGCGATAGGACGCTTGACGTATATCTACAAAACGACCATTACAATAGCTGTAATCGTCGAGTTTTCGAGCCGGCAAGGTATGTGCTTTCACCGTATCGCCAGGAGCATTACGCCACATCTCGTCGAAGAGCGAAGCTATGGCAGCAGCATAATACTTATGCCCCATCATGTGGGGATGTGTTCCGCCGAACTCTTCCCATGTAAACTCTCCTGCGGCCATACGGTCGGCTATCTCGTGTGCCAAATCGATAGAAGGTATGTCATAATGGTTTGCCACACGCTCGTGGTTAAGAATGACATCAGGTATACGCCCATTGGCATATTCGGTTATGAATGGGTCGTAAATAAAGTGCAACATCACAATATCTACATCGGGGCACACTTCTCGGGCATGACGCACTTCACCCTCCATACCTCGTACCTGCTCTATGTAGTTGAAGTGATTTGTATCGTCGTTGACAGCGGCCTCAACAAATAGTAAATCTATCTCTCCTTTTGATAAGACATCATTTTCTATACGAAAAGCTCCGGGTGTTGTACCGGTAGAAGGTATGCCAGCACACACAAAATCAAATTCGGTATACGGGAAACGTTGTCGCAATTGCTGCATGACAAGGTTGTGCCAACCCTCCATTTCGGTAATAGAACCACCCAAGAAAGCTACCCGAGCCTTACGACGATATTGCATCTTATAAAATGAGTTACTCAACGAACCACGGTAGTGTATGTAGTGCTTCTCTTGCTCACCAGGCTGATAACGCAATATAAAGTCTACAATCGGTTCGGGATTTTCGAGGCTGTGAGGGTGATGTCCCACACCAGGCTTCAGAATAAGTTCAACATGACCGCCCATATCGCTGTAACGGTCGCGCCAAACCTTCATATTTTCTTCGTAAGGCACTTCAGTATCGCTATCACCACATACTGCCATAACAGGCACATGTGCAGCTATCAGTGCTTGCAAGAGGTCAGTACGGAATGCAGCCAAACACTCACCCTGAGCATCGGCATCGGAAATGCCCCACAGTTGCAAGGCATCGTTCCACATATCGGCACGCTGCCTGCCGGGCCAGCTCAAAAGATTGCATACAGGAGCGTCTACATAAACACAGGCTACTGCCAACGGATTGCGTGCCGCCCATTGAAGTGCAAAAAAACCGCCGCGGCTCAAACCCTCAAGCGTCACTTTCGGCGAAAGCCCCAAAGA
Organism: uncultured Porphyromonadaceae bacterium; assembly: GCA_900538705.1. Classification (GTDB taxonomy): domain Bacteria; phylum Bacteroidota; class Bacteroidia; order Bacteroidales; family Barnesiellaceae_A; genus Barnesiella_A. The sequence continues at coordinate 290,521 of UPZG01000001.1, read as the reverse complement.
ATCTACGGCAAAATGGTAGAACCTGTCACCGGCACTAAGCGTCGAAGGGGCCCCATAACCATGCGTAAGATCATAATATACCACATGAAAACCCTTTTTAAGTAATGCCCTATCAACCGTATCGAATGCTCCGAAAAATGCCGGACGCCATATCCAAGGCGACCCTGTAGCTACACTGTCGGGCGTTACGACAATAGCTTCGCGCCCGTCAAAGACAAAATCGTGCCGACCGGGTTCTGTAAGGCACAAGGCAACGTCACCATTCCCGGTGACGCTGCCTGCCAAACATCCTATTGAAAACCTAACAACAACTGCTAATAGCAGTGCATACTTAATCCCTTTCATCCAACGCTTATTTAATGTTGAAACTTATTTCTTTATAGGGGTAAATATCATCACAAAACCACCGCCCTGCGCCATCTCGACAGAGAGTGTATCGCCGGCATCATACTTCTTCACCTCATGTTTGTAGCGAGAAGCATCGGTATCGCTTTTCTTTACGTCTTTAAATATTTCCACTTCATACTGCGCCCCTTGCGGCAAGAACGATAAGTCGAATACCACATTGCGGCGGGTCCAATTGTTGATACCACCTACATACCATTTATCACCCGACTGATGGGCTACAACGGCATATTCACTAACCTTTGCCAATAGTGGTACTGTCTTATCCCATACGGTGGGAACATCAGCCAAATATTTAAGTATATCGGGATATTTACGATAAGCATCGGGCGAATCGGCCAACATGGCAAAGGGCGAATCTATCAATAAATAGAGCGCAAGGTCGTGGCAACGTGTACCTAACGTCGAGGGCAGCCCCGGATCAACCGGTTTGAATTTCTCGCGCGTTACATTACGCATAGAACCTGGTGTGTAGTCGATACCGCCACCCAACATGCGGGTAAAAATAAATTGCAACTGATATACCGGGTTGCTGGTAGTGTCCCACTTGGCACACTCGGCACCACGCATAGCTTCATAGGTAAGTATGTTAGGATAAGCCCTGTGTAACCCAGTAGGCTTGCTGCATCCGTGGAAGTCGACCATCAGATGGCGTTCGGCACATGCACGTGCCAAATCCTCATATTCAGGCATCACATCAGCATCGTCGCGGTCGAAGAAATCAATTTTCACACCGACAGCACCCCATGCTGCGATAGAATCGAGATAAACATGCTTATTATGGAACAGTGTTGCAGCAACAGTCCACAACCACACACCCACATTCTTCTCCTTACCATAACGAATGACCTCTTTGATATCTACATCTTTGTTAAGATCGGCATGGTTAAATACATTACTCCATCCGGCATCTACCAACAGATACTCTATACCATTCTCGGCTGCAAAATCGATGTAATATTTATAAAGCTCGGTAGACAACTTAGAGTCGTCAAAAGGAGCTTTCTCGAGAATGTGGCAATGCCACCACTCCCATGTTGCTTTTCCGGGATGTATCCAGTCGGTATCGCCCATTTGCTGCGGTTTGGCCAAGAGATATATAATCTCGTTGTTGAGCAATGTACGGTCATCGTCGGTAACGATAACTATACGCCATGGGAAAGCATGGTTACCGGCCGTACGAGCGATGTATGGTTCACGCTCCTTTACAACAGTAATGAAGTTTCCCCAACTACCCATCTCAATGCGTTTGGGATATGCAGCCCAGTGGCCTTGCATCTTACCATTGCTTTTGCGCAAATACAAACCAGGATAGTCATTCAAATCGGCTTCAGCCACTACAACTTTATAGCGACGTACCTTATTGTCGAACAACATAGGTGTAATACCATACACACCCTCTTTTATATCTGAGACGCTGTCATAAAGTTTATGGCTCAACTCCCAAGCCGTGTAGTTGTTGGTCTCGGGCAAAATTACACCGGGATCATCGGCTAAGTCAAACACAGCCGTCTCATCAGCTACAACTAAAGAATCTGACGGAGCGCGTTGACCAAGGAAACGATAGGCTGCCCCCTCGTTATAAAGGCGAAAACATACAGCATATCCACCCTCAAAAGAGAGGGTCAACTCGTTATAGCAGTCGGCTATCTCTTTATTTTTACCAAACAAAGGGTACACGGTCCCATCATGTTCCTTTTTTTCTACCGACAAGAGATGAGAAGCGCCATTCCAGACCTCACCACTTTGCAACGAGAGTGCAATAGGTGACGGATTGACGACCGTATTATCGTCGTAACGTATAGAATACGAAAGTTGTGGAGCAGTGCTGATACACATCTGCGTGCGACCATCGGGCGAGGCCAACTCATACTCGGCAGCACGGCTGCCGGAAAAAGAACCGGCAACCATGACACCCGCTAATATTGCATATAATATATGTTTCATAGTATGTGATTGAGAATCATGAAAAAATTAAATCATATTGACTTGAGCTCCTTGATGGTTAACATCGAGCGAAAGCACCTCCGAAAGGAAATGATGAGCTTTCTCCATATCGCCCAATCCGCGATACCCTAAACCCATCACATAGCAACAATGGATGCGGTTACGCTTATTGAGGTCGTCATCCCAAATAGCCAAATCGGGTAGAGAGACGGCAAAATAGTCGATGCGACATTTATCGAAAAGATGCTTTTCGCCATGTTTAATAAGTTTATTGAAGCGGCTTCTTGCCTTAGCTTCATCGCCCAACTCGCGCCATGCAAGTCCTTGGAAGAAAATCTTGTCGGGCTGCTGGTCGTTATAGAAAAAGGCTTGCTTGGGCTCATCAGAACCTATGGTAGCTATGGTAAAGCAACGATTGGCCTCTTCGATATTACCCAATCCTTTATATGCCAATCCTTTGTAATACCATATATCGTTCTCCTCGGCATTCTTCAACTTACCTTCTCCAAGGTTATGAGGATAAGAGTCGGTCGCATGCAAGAGTTGCAAAGCGTCATCATAACGGCCATCAGCAATGGCCTGTTTGGCGAGCTCTACATGACATAATACATACTGGCCTGTAATCTTACCTTCACCGCCTTCCCACGGGTGGAACTTGCGGGCAGCAATCATACGACGTGCCTCTTCGTAACGGCCCAGTTGATTATAGAGTGTAATACGCTCGATAGACAAATCATCGCGCTCTTCTACCTGTGCAATATGTTTCTCGAGGAAGGCGAGACGACTTTCGTAAGAATATCCGAGTTTCTTATAAAGTTGGTCAAGCTCCATGAGTATACGGGCATCGGTCGTGTCGAGTGCATAAGCCTTTTCGAGCAAGATACGGGCACGCTCCTTGTCGTTGCGTTTATTGTAGTATGCCAATGCCAAGTTACGCCATACCGTGGGGAAGGTCTCGTCGATACTTGCCGAGAGTTCCCAGCACTCTATTGCCTCATCGTAACGACGGGCTGCATACCAGAAGTTTCCGAGCGCATAGGCCGCCTTTGAGCAATGTCCGGCATTGAGACGAATGGCATCCTGCAAGATATTAACCTCTTCGATTCGGTTGGGGAAGCAATAGCGATGGTCGCAAGCCTCACCCCGACGATAATATTGCAATGCTTGAGCCTCATCGCCCTTCAGTGAGTAGAAGTAACCAACAGCATAGGCTGCTATAGGATAGACATTGGTAGTATGCTGCATATAATCGTCCAACAAAGCTATTGCCTCATCGTAGCAGCCTGCCGAAGCAAAATCGAGAGCATATTCAATATATCCGTGAGCCCAACCACGCATCATGGTACGCAACTCTTCCATGTCGGAAGCATCACCTGTAATAAGATATTTCTCGTAGCGACATCCCATATTGAAACGGTCTATGGCCAAAGAATCATCGATAAGGCGCAGCGCCTCGCTGGTACGGCCCAACTTACGCAACAAGGTAGCCTTCAGTTGACGAGCCTTGTGGTTGTGCCAGTTACGTATCAGAGAGCGGTCTACCCACTCCAGTGCATCAGTATAGTTTCCTCTGAGCGTATCTATCTGTGCAATACCATAATATGCAGCATCTTGCCAAGCAGCATTCCAAGTTGCTTTGAAGAAGGCATCATAAGCCTCGTCATACTTGCGCTGCATGAGGCAACACCAGCCTAAGTTATAATAAGGCTCACCATCGTACGGATTGGGGTTGCGCTCGGTAAGCGTGGCAATAGCTGTACGGAAATAGGGCTCGGCTATGGCAAAGCATCCTTTACGCATATACATCAAGCCCATGGCATTGTTGCAACGCACATCACCGGGCTCGCGACGTAAAGCCTCGCTGTAATAGTCCATAGGATTATAGGTAGCATGACGATACTGCTCGAGATGCAATCCGGTAAGGTACAATTGCTCTATAGAGGCAATGTCAGCGGGGTCTTTGGCCGCTTTAGCCGGTTCGGGGAGGGGTTTTATTTCAGGTTTATCGGCACGATATTCCAACAGAAGTTTGCCATCAGGACGATATATACGGGTGATGAGATTATCGGGCGTGATACCGGGAGCCGAGAAATCGTCGAGATAAGGTTTGCGGGGCGAACATTCGATAGTCTTATCAATATAAGTTTTACCCGAAGCATCGGCTACCACCACATGCAAATCTTTCTCCACTCCCGTAGTGTAAAGAATAATCTTACCGGCACCCTCAGCATCAATCTCTACGTTGAGAATAGCATCTTTAGAAGCATTCTTCACATAACCTACTTCGCTGTAAGGCATGAAGTATTGTACCCACGATTTCTCTTCATAGGGTTGTAACCACGAAAAATCGGGTTGGTTATCGGTATAAACTCCGGTCATCAACTCTATATATGGCCCGTCCTCATCGGTAAGGTTGCGGTCCCAAGCCTGGCCGAAGTCGCCACAGCCCCATGTCCACTGTTTCTTACCAGGTGATACATGGTGATTGGCCACGTGTAACAAACCTCCTTTTACGTGCTCCTCATATCCACCCACAAAATCGAAGCGCGACTCTATGGCCATGTACGACGTAGGAACAGGAATATTCTTGTACTTCGATATATCTACTCCGGCCGAATAGTCTTGCTTATAATATACGCCGGTAGCAATGGGAAACGACGATACATCGCGTTTACCGTGGTCAAACACAGCATTTACATCTGGTGGGAACACCGAGTGGTAATGGTCGTTGACAACAACAGCGGGGTTGGCCCACCAGAGGAACGTTTGCGGGAAAGGCGTACGGTTGTAGATGCGGACTTTTATTTCGATGTATGCCTTATCGGGATAGAGTGTAAAGCCTTGCATACCTTTGGTACGGAACATACGTTCTACCTCACTACACCATACCGTAACACTACCATCGGGATTATTTTCGATAGAATAATCGGTAGGCAAGAAAGTCGATGGACGGTGGTGTTGTGGCCAGTTAAACTCTATACCACCCGAAATCCACGGACCTGTAAGACCTACCAAAGCAGGCTTTACCACTTGGTTATAATAGACAAAGTGACGTTTTTTTACCTTATCGTATGCCATATGGATACGTCCACCCAGCTCTGGCAGAATCATCACTTTGATATATTCATTTTCGAGGAAGAAAGCATTGTATGCCTTCTCTTTCTTCTTATCGTAAATCTTTTCTATAACAGGATAAGGATATACCGACCCGCAACTACCCTGGTAAACACGTTTCTCAAGGAAGATAGGGTTTTTCTCCTCAGCCCCTATTTCATAAGTAGGCAATACAATCTCTTCCTGCCAAGCGCGTACTTCGCCAGGAGTATTCACCGTACTTCTGATTAAATATTCTGTTATCTTTTCCATAAAATGAGTGATATGTATGATTATTTAATTAATTCTTTTTCCAACTCTTCGAGGCTCTTGCCCTTCGTTTCGGGAAGCATTCGCACGATAAAGAAGCCTCCTACCAAACAAATGATACCGTAAAGCCAGAATGTCCAGGCTGCTCCCAAGCCACTATTGAGTATGGGGAAGGTATAAGTAAGTACAAAACATGCTGCCCATAATGCAAAAGTGCATACCGACATGGCTATACCGCGAATACGGTTGGGGAAAATCTCTGAGATAATTACCCACATAACCGTGGCAAGCGTCATGGCATAGCAAGCAATAGCCAACACGACAATTACGAGCAACAATACGCCGGTAAAATGCATATAGTAGAACATGCCCATCAACGCATATATCACAGCCAGACCAAAAGCTCCTATCAATGCAAGTTTCTTTCGGCCCCAACGGTCGACGACAAACATGGCAACTATGGTGAAAATAACGTTGGTAACACCGGTAACTACTATATTCATCAAGACATCTGAGATACCGTAACCGGCCGACATGAAAATTTCTTGTGCATAGTTGAATATGACATTGATACCGCACCACTGCTGCAAGACTGCCATAACAACCCCTATGAGCAAGACCTTACGCATGGAGGGATGGAACAGCTGACGGAAACCACCTTGTCCTGTTTCTGAGGCCAGCGAGACCTTGATGGCATCCATCTCTTTACATGCCACCTCAGGGCCGGCTATGCGGGTAAAAATTTGTAAGGCTTTATCGGTCTGTCCCACCGAAGCCAACCATCGAGGGCTCTCGGGCAAGAAGAATGCCAAAACAAAAAACAATAAAGACGGTACCATCATAGCCCAAAACATCCATCGCCAACCCATCTGTCCGTTCCACGAGTAGAGTATCATCTCAGCGGTAGCACCCTCTGGAACAGGCTCTGCTATAAGCCAATTGACAATCTGTGCCGACAATATACCCAGCACTACGGTAAGCTGGTTAATAGCGACAAACCTACCCCGCATATGAGTAGGAGCTATCTCGGCAATATACATAGGAGAGAGGCTCGATGCCACACCTATGGCAAAACCACCTATAAGGCGGAAAATGATAAACGTAAGAAAAGTGCTGGCAAAGCCTGTACCCCACGCCGTACAGATAAACATGCCGGCAGCCAAAATTAGGATAGGCTTACGCCCAAACTTGTCGCTGAAACGACCTGCTGTAAGTGCTCCCACAAGACAACCTATAAGAGCACTACTCATAGCCCAGCCTTGCATGACCGGATTATTGGCAATGCCAAAAAATTGTTCGTAAAACGGTTTGGCTCCTCCTATCACGACCCAGTCGTATCCAAAGAGCAAACCACCCATAGCAGAAATAATAGCTATGCCAAAAAGATAAGCATTGGAATGTGTTTTCATAGCTCGGTACTTTTAATTATTTATGAAGCAAAGGAACGCATTAGCATCGGTATGTAAAATAGAAAAAATTGTTATCGGAATGGACAATCTTACTTTTTTGCCTTGTTTTTTGCAAAATTCATATTTACCTTTGTAAAAATCTTACCAAACTTCTCCTATCATGCCCAAAATACGCGAAGGATTCAAGGGTCAACGAACGATTATAATACCCTCGTTCATAATAGAAAAAATAAAGCAAAACCCATTAGGAAAGATGCTTTATATCACCGATATCGGCTTCTACCCTACGGCTTCATACCATTACCGTGAACGCACAGCTGAAGAAGCAACCGAGAATGTACTTATTTACTGTGTAAGGGGTAAGGGTTGGTATTCTTTGGGCAAGAAACGGTATCACGTAACTCAAAACCAATTTTTCATCCTTCCCGAACACGAAGCTCATACCTACGGAAGCCTCGAGGATGACCCGTGGAGCATCTATTGGCTGCACTTCAAGGGCGACATGGCCGCTTTTTTCCGCAAGGGTTTCGACGTTCCCACCCACGTATCTACACCGGGCAACAAACCCATGGAAACTCAATTGCGTCTATTTGAAGAGATATACAACACTCTCGACAACGGATTCGGCAACAACAATATCATGTATGCTACCACAAGCCTCTTCCACTTCCTGGGCTTGATGAAATATGTAGGAGAATATATCGAAGATAAAAATGAACGCAGGCATGTAGACGCTACCGACCTCGCCATTGCTTTCATGCAGGAAAACATCAATCGGAAACTTACCCTCGGCGAAATAGCCGATGAGGTGAACCTGTCGGTCTCGTATTTCTCCAACCTGTTCCTGAAAAAGACAGGCTTCTCGCCCCTGCAATACCTCAACATGCTGCGCATACGAAAAGCCTGCCACTATCTCGATTTCACCAACATGAAAATCAACCAAATAAGCCCTCTTGTAGGAATAGACGATACATTCTACTTCTCCCGCTTATTTACCAAAATCATGGGCATATCGCCCACCGAATATCGGGCACACAAAAAAGGTTAGGCATCAGTAAACCTCCCACTCATATATACGAGCTATATCACCGCCGTCGCGTACAGGGCCGGTAATATATAACCTCACATAACGGGCTTTTACCGGGGTATCAAGATTTCGGTCGGTTACATTCTTGATATTTCCAGTTATTTTGTCTACAGTATGCCAGGAGTCTTGTGTCGAGAGTCGTACTTGCAACTCATAATTCTTGGTTATGAATGCCGGCGTCTCTTTTCCAGCATGCACGACCCGCCACCCTTTTACCGGTAGGACATCACCCAAGTCTACTTCTATATAATTAGGCTTACCAGTATGAAAGTCAGCCCATTTGGTGCTTTCATCTCCATCAATAGCATAACGAGCTTGCTCATTCTGCGACGTCGCACCCGAGCAGGATACAATCTCCTTACCCAACAAAAGGTTGTGCGTTTCAAATCGTTTGTAAACGACATCAGTAGCTTTCATAGCTGTACGGAAAAGGGGATGAGCCGGTTGTAAAAGAGGCATCTCTTCGGTAAGCGTAGCTGCAAAAAGAACTATTCGCGAGTTACACGGTAATACCAGCTCTCTCGCCTTTGGCGGCAAGTCGATAGCAAACCTGAAGATGTAGGTATACTCATAAGCACAATCTTTATTCCCATTCATATCATGCCTGTGTGTGCCTATAAAAGCTGGCATGGGACGTTTCAAGTAAGCAATAGTCTCACCTTCATGCCCCCATTGTCCTATAAATCCGCTATAGTAAGGGACTTCTATGTTATAAGGCTTACCATCGACATAAAATGTCGCGGCATAATCGTCGAGTGTCGAGGCGGCCAACAAATAGAGCCTGCTGTAGGTTCTATCTTGCGGTAAACATATGGTATCGCCCAGGCACTTCATACCATTGGCAGCGTTTTCATCGCCCATCACGAAGGCAATGCCGCCACTATAAAGAGTATCGGGAAAAAGTTCTGCTGCAAAAGAATGCCCCGCGCCGTCAAAATCGGCCGTATTCCTAAATTCGTTATACGATACATAACGTAGATTATAAGGAAGTTGTAACGGTTGCGACACAACAGGCTGCAACGGATTGCCACAGGGTTGCGGCAATAACCGATAGGTACGCACGCCGTAAGCCGGAAGTGTCACACTGAAAGTATTGCCTACCGGACAAAGCGTATCTTGTACTATCTCCGTTCCGTCGCACTCATATACATACTGTAACGGCGCTACAAAAGAGAGTGTCGCGTGCGTTGCCTGCCCTTGTTTTTCACAAAGGCGCACGATGTAACCGTTACCATCTTCGGCCTTTTTGAAAGCCATCACTTCCAATCCCTGATTATCTACCGAGAGCCACGAGTAAGCACGACCTAACTCTCCTGCATGGCGCGATACTACAAAGGCTTTCAATCCATTGTCATACGCTTCGGCACGACGCGCCATACCGGCTTCCACTTCATTTCCTTCATGGGCTATCATGGCATACCCGAATGTATGATATCCCATATCTTGCCTACTTTGATAGAAAAATGCGCTCTCGGCAGCAGGCGTATGCAGCAGTGTGAGCCGCATGGTATGACCATCAGGCTTATCCCAACCATATTTGGAATCACTCAGTATAGAAATGCCATAACCTGCTGACGTATCAGTCAACGATACCCAGCGATGCGCATACGTCTCATACGCCGATGGTTTGTTGGTAGCTCGGCCTATCGAACCAATACCTATGTCGTAACGTGCCGTATCGTTTGCAACGGCAAATGGGAAAGCCATTTTCAACAAAGCTCGTTCGGTATGCCAATCTAACTCATTACGTACCTCTATACGGTCACTCCCAGCAACCAAACTGATATATTGAAGCCAGCGGGTATCACCATACCGGCGTTCGACACAGAGCGTAGCACGCAAAGCCCCACTCTCTACCAACGATACCCGGCAAGAGTCAAACTTCCCTTCGGGAATACTCTGTGCTACTTGCCACTTGATTTCCCAGGCAGGCCACTGAAATGAATCGTTGTTAGTAAACAACTGGGGAGCAATACTCTCTCCGGATGCTATCCACTCCTTATGATAGCGCTTGTCGTACCACGATACCATATTGCCTTCACCATCAAGCTCAATATGATATATACTGTTCTCGAGAGTACTGTCTGTTGCAACTACGTCACTTACATCAGAAACATGCGAGGCTGCACGCACATCGTAGATGACTACCCCCATGGGTGGTATAGTTGCCTGCAAGAGAAGCGTCACACTGTCGGGTGTGTAACACAGCACCTGCGACGGTACTTTATGCCTGTTTTCATCATACACAGCATAATTTTTAGTTTTTTTCTGTACCGGCAGTTGCACCGCTACTACATCGGTAACAAGATGTGATGACGGATTATATAAGAGCACCGGTGTACCCTTCACTCGCGTATCTAACCGCCTGCTCAGTATGGCGAGTGATGTTTCAAGGACATCTTCAAATTGTCGAAGAGACAACAGCTCATCGTTCCATGAATAGGTATAGGCACGAGGGATAGATGTCCCCGTCAGATCATCATGAAATTGATGCCAGATAAAACGTTTCCACGCCTCATCAAGAATAGCTGTCGGATAACTACCTGGCAATAACCAATCGGCCACTACTGCAGCACGCTCGGCTGCCGCTGCCAGAAGCTCATTCTCACGGTTATACAATTTCATAGCCGCTTGCGAGGTATAACAGGCGTTCCCGTGTACATCCATCAACATCTCGCCTTTGTATATAGGAAGCTCAGGATGCGACGTTAACGGCAAGAAATCGCGATACATGGCATCGCTTGTTGCCGACACTACCCGTACTCTGCCTGGTTTCCCCACAGACTGCTCGACGGCTTCGACCGAAGCAATCGTAGGCGATCCGCCAATATCGCCCGTCCCATAATAGTGATAGACTGCCCGCGCAGGCGACTGCATAGCCTTGTCGTAGAGCTCGCGGCTGTCAGACAAATCCTCTCCCGATGCCCATACACGACTGTAATCAAAGGCGTTGGCAGCTGCTGCTATACGACTACCATCTACACCTTCCCACACCCCGAAGGTAAAGGGATACTGCCCATTGGACGTCAATGCCGACCCACGCCACTGCAATTTTTGCGTCGAGAAGCCTATAAGGTTGCAATGGGCGGCTATTGTAGGTAGGTTATAAGGAAATCCGAAACAATCGGGAAGATAAATATCGGAAGACGAGAGGCCAAACTCACGCCGATAAAACGTCTGCCCCAATAGGATGTTACGTATCAACGACTCTGACGATGACACCAAAACCTCGCAGGCCTCCCACGAAGCACCTGCGACATGCCATCGACCGGTCGCAATCTGTTGTTTCACCTGACGGTATAAATCGGGATAATACTCTTTCATCCACGCATATTTCACACCACCCTCAAAATTGAATACATAAGAGGGGAATCGTTCCAACAAGAACAGATTCTGTCGTGCCGTATTGGGCAAATATTCATTTATGGTCGTGACTACGTCCCAGTTCCATTGTGAATCGAGATGAGCTCCTCCCACCAGATATGCCACGGGGGCATTACCGGTCTCTTGAGCGAGTCCCCGGCATACCCCCAGACAAACAAGCAATAGAGATATGATAAAATGTTTTGACATTACTTACACATTATCTGTTATAAGGCTCTACATCCAGTCTATACGAACCTCCTTCAAGCAAAGCAGCATCAAACTCCATGGTAACCGTGCGTTTCTCTCCGGGCATGAGAGTAAAATAGTTATCATTCATGAAGACAGGCAAGATGCGCTCTCCATCAGATGTACGCACAGGCTTTACTCTCACGGCAAATGCCACAGGAGCATTCTTCGGATTAGAAACTATCGCTGTAATGGTTGCGCGGCCATTCTCCTCGACAAGTTTCGATGATACTTTCACCCGAGCCTGCGGCAACGAATTAAGAGCCGTGAAGTCGCGGCGATCACGATTACCCCGCCAATAGAAATTTTCAGAAAGTATATTTCCATCGGCATCGGTCAACCTCAGTCGTATAAAGTGGGTATCAGAAAGATCGTCGGCAACCGGAGTTCCCCCCAGCACGTCGAAGTTCCACAAAGAATACCCATACCACCATCCGCGCTCGATACCAAACATCCGTACATAACGGGCATCAACCTCGGGGAAGAATATCTCCTTCACACCTTCGCGACCTTCATATGTTTTATACACTTCGTTCCACGTACGGGCATCGTCCGATACTTGTATCTTATACGCCTTACCATACGATGCCTCCCAGCGAAGTCGCACTCCACCAACTGGTTGCTTACAACCCAAGTCGACATAAATCCACTCGTTATCGGCCACACGCGACGACCACCGGGTATCACTCTTGCCATCGGTTGCATCGGCCGGCGAACTATACTCCGAGGAAGAAGCATATGTAGGCTTACCCAAAGAGAGTATCTTGCGTTCACGAGCGAAAGGAATAATCATACACTCCACCGTCGTATTGGAGGGAGAATCAAGATTGACACGTCGTGTATAAGCAGACACCTCCTTCCCGTCGAGGTTATATACTTTTACCTCGGCCTGTAACCCAGAGAAATCGCGGGCTGTAGTATTGGCGACTTTTACGGCATCGGTCACAGGGTTCCAGAAGATGTGTAACGGTTCGCAAGCATTCTTGGCACCCCAATAAGCGCCCGTAAGATCATAATAGTAATCGTATGTTTGCCATACCATAGAGGGATATGACGACTGTCCCATCCATATCATGATACCCGAGGCATCGTTCCACATGTGGTCAAGCCAGCCTTCATACATTGCCTTGTTGGTCTGTATATTCAACAACTGAGCTTTTCGGCAATACTCCTCTATACCATCGGGTACACCAAAGCCCTTGGTAAGTAAAGCATCATACTGCACATGGTCGGCATTACCGGCCGAAGGACCGAAATAGTGGAAATTCCACATCTCATCTCGAGGCCACCAGTTTTCACGAGGCATAAACTTTATAAAGCTATCGTAGTTGGGCATAACAGCTGTACCTATTTCGGTACGGAAACCCCATCCTCGGGCAGGATTACCTTCAAGACCATCGGGATATTCGAGGAAATAATAACGAGGGTCGAAAGCCTTCCACATACCACTACCGGTAAGCCCATCGGCATGCGAATTGGCTTGGAAATAGCGGTCACCACCATCGAACGTACGTATATTTTCGGCCATCCATCCTTCGAGAGGTGGTTGCGGATTGGACTCGTTATCGCCACACCACACAGCAATACAAGGATGGTTACGCACCCGTTTTATCTTTTCAACGACATTAAAGTTGAATACATGTATATTGTAAGGGAGATTAGGATTAGAATTTATCCAAAAATCGTCCCATACCATGATACCATATTTATCGCAAGCCTCATAAAACTCCTCATCGGTTGTAACGCCCAACCAATTGCGTATCATATTGAAGTTCATACGGCGATGCAGGTCGACTTTCAAATCATACTCATCGCCACGACAGCGCAACATATACTCGGGCATTCCCCAATTGGCACCCTTTACAAACACAGGTACACCATTTATATAGATATGAAATGTGTTGCCGTTCTTGTCATAAGAGTATTGACGTATGCCAAAGGTGACCTCTTGCGATTGAGAAACAGCCTCACCGACTTTTACCTCAAAACGACAACTATACAGATTGGGCTCACCATATCCGTTTGGCCACCATAAACGAGGATTATTGATACAGAGCTGAGGGAAATAACGTTTGTCAAAACGAAGAGTGCGCATGACATTGGCATCGAGGTCTACTTCCTGCGAAAAAGTGACATTACCGGGAGTAATGATACCCGTAACCACGGCATGTACTTTCTCGTGAGAATTATTACGCACATCGAGCGAGACAGAGAGTTCGGCTCGGGCACGTGACGGGAGCGAAGTCCGTATCCAGGGGTCTATAAGCGTAACATTTCCTGTATTGGAAAGATACACCTTATCGGTAATACCACTATTGAGACCGGGGACGTAGGGCATCCAATCCCATCCTCCACTACAGAGATAGGTGGGACTGCCATAATTGGCCAACGGTGTTTGTGGAATATGTACCAAGACGGCAAGTACATTGACGTCATTTCGATTTACCACGCCGGTAACATTGAAACGTCCACGATGCATAAAGCCGTCGAGTGTTCCCAACAGCTTACCATTGAGATAAATATCGGCCTTACGATTAACACCATTAAAATTGAGCCACACCAACTCTTTATCAAAATCTTCCGGTACAGTAAATTCTGTACGATACCAAAAGCTACGATCATATTTGGCGCGGTCTACACGTGCAATGTTATCACCAAAATTGGGGTCTTCTTCCAATCCGGCTGCTACATACGATGCAAAGACTGTACCAGGCACCGTAGCATCGACCCACGATGAAACATCATAACCGGGCGACATAATTACAGCAGAATTGGCAACATCGTCTTGCGGAGTCACTTTCCACACAACCGACTTGTCGCTATGCAGATATACAGGAGATGCCATTACCGAAAAAGCAAGGCACACCGCCATACAGAAAAGTATACCCTTTTTCAACATATTCAACAGATATTACAGTGTCATCATTGAAGTTATCGTTTTACGACCTCGAACGTTCCGTCAGCATACTCGATACGCACTATATAACGTGCCCCTGCAACCGGAAGGGCTACAACTGCATCGCAACCCGTTACAGCAACTTGCGAAAGCAAGTTACCGCCAAAATCATACAAGGCAACATGTGCCATCTCTTTCGGAGATGTCAACGAAAGCGACTGCATGCTTCGTACGACCTTGGCAGCCGATACTTTTGTCGATGCTACACCCGACACATCGATACCTACAAGGTGGAACTCGCCCCAGTCTATATCAGCCTCGTACATGGGCAGTTTTGTTGCATCGACAGCCATAGTCACCTGCCCTACGTCAACGCCTTCAAAGGCTGCATATCCCACAAGTGGAAGTGTTTGCGCAGGACAAAAGATAGAATCGAGCGACGTACAACCAGAGAAAGCCCAGTCGCCTACCAATGCGAGGTTATACGAGAATGCTATCTCTTGCAATGAAGTACATCCCCAAAAAGAAGAGGCGCGTATCTCTTGTACACTCTGCGGTAACTTCATCTGCTGCAACGATGTCACACCATAGAACATACTACCCTCAATAACCGGAAGCGACGACAGGTGCGACCAGTCGGCCGTAGCGACAGCTGTGTACATGAAAGCACCTTCGCCTATATTATTTACCGCCGACGGTAATGATACCGACGAAAGGTTAGAACAAGAAGCGAAAGCATACTCCCCTATCGAAGAGAGGCGCGACGCAGTAGTCATGTCAAGTTCTCGCAACTGAGTACAACCACGCAACACACTGCCACCCAAACTCTCTAACGAAGAACCTGAGGCAAGTTCAAAAGTCGATAACGTAACGTCATAAGCAAACGCAGCATCACCAACCTCAACAACCGATGCAGGAAGAACAAAGCTACGCATACGGTTGCAACGCGAAAATGCACCACTACCGATATATTGTAATTCTTGCAACGACCCTATATTGGTTTCACGTAAAACATTGCATAAATAAAAGGCATTGTCGCCTATAACGCGCGTCGAGAGTGGAGCTTCAAACGTAGTCATTCGTACCATACCCGTAGACTCTTGAGGCAACGAGAAAGCATTCGCAGGAATTGCGTCAGCTTCGTAAGCTACTCCTTCTACCTCACAAGCTGCAATGGTAGCCTCCGTCATATCGACAGTAGAGATACGAGTAAGATTATCGCGAATAAAAAAGAAATCACGAGCATCTACTGTTCCTGTGATTTTTACATCACTCAATGTGGTATAGTCGGCTTGAGGCACAAGCTCCGAGAGCGTGCCAGGTTGCGACACTGCAAATTCTGTCACATCTTGCGCCATTACTGCAAGGGGGGCCAAGAGAGAAAAAGCCCAAACGAAACATCTATTGTTTTTCATAAGTCACAATATATCAAATTTATAATTAGTCATATATGAGTAAGTTTCACCACAACGCAAAAGTGTTGAGGGGAAAGCCGGATGCGATGGAGCATCGGGATAAAACTGGGTTTCGAGGCACACGCCAGTTGAGGGAAGCATTGGCATGCCTTGCTTTCCTTTTACTCCGGGTAAAAAGCCCGCCGAGTAGAACAAAACAGCAGGAAGAGTCGTATCAACAGACAACTTGCGTCCGCTTGCCAGATGCGACAACACAGCGGCTCTACGCATAATGCCTGGCTCTCCCAAAACGTAACAATGATTATAGCCGCGATTCCATTCCAACTGCTGGTGATGCTTATGCAAGTTGTCACCTATGGCATGAGCGCAAGTAAAATCAAACAGCGTACCTTCGACCGGGAGAAGCTTACCGGTAGGAATAAATGAGGCATCGGTATCGAGCATCGTATCGGAACAAATACGTAACAAATGGTCATCAATAGGCTTAACTTCACCCGAGAGATTAAAGTAAGCATGATTGGTCATGTTGATATAGGAAGTACGGTCTGTCACAACTCGGTGACAAAGTGAAAGGATATGATTATCGTCGAAACAATAATCTACCTCGACCTGAGCTTCTCCGGGAAAACCGCCCTCCAAATGAGGCGACACTAACGTGAAGCGCACACCTTGCGCAAGCTGTTTCCACCCCCACACGCGACGATTCCATCCATGAAATCCGCCGTGATTGGTATTCTCCCCATCATTTGCCTCGAGCTTATACTCCACACCTTCTATACAGACACGAGCCCGGGCTATGCGGTTGGCGTAGCGTCCCACAGTAGCGCCTATATAACAGGTATCGTCTATGTAGCCTTGAGATGACGGATATCCTAACAACACATCGGCAAGATGCCCATGAGCATCGGGCATACATGCCGACACCCACGTTGCTCCCCAATTGGTAAGCTCAACATACGCACCGTCAGAGGCTGTCAGGCGAAACAGGTACAACGTTTGGCCCTCATATTCACCCCATTCTTTGTAACTCAACTCCATATACTCACCTATAACTCTGCCCCTACACCATGGAGAACGACCTTCCTGATGCAGAGGCAGAAAGTCCAAATTTATTTGATGAATTTATATGTAATACTACTACCAGCGGTATCTATACCGCGATAAAGATAAATACCCTTACCGAGCGTAGCGACATCGAGAGAGTTATGAAGCCCGTGCATTTGCAATCGACATACGCCCGACACGTCATACACTGTGCTATCTACAACCGATACATTCCCCGTGAAACGCAGCATATCGGAAAAGGCATCGTAGTAGCAAGCCGTAGCATCGTTGCCTACCGCAGCTACACGACTATCGTCATAGGGATATATCTTGTAAAGGAGAGCATCGTAACGACGTACAATAACAGTCCACGAATCATCGCAAACATCTTTGTCGCCCGTCCATAACTCATGGAACATGTATTTCACACCGGGAGTAAGTCCTAACCGTTCAAAATCGAGAACACAGTCGCGGTTTTGCATCGTGTAATTGAATGCCGCCAGATAGAGAGTATCGGCCACGTTATAAACAAACATGTCGGCAGCTGCATCTCCTTCTGCAGCCTCAACAGGTTTGAAGGCCTTTGTAACACGGGCCACCTCGTTAACATCGCGGTTGGTAAAGAATGTACGGGCCCTGTTTTTTGCATTCTCGGGACCGTCATTGCTGAAATCATCTCCAGAGATAAAAATACCGGTTATGACCGACGATGTAACCCTCGACCTGTTTTCCATATACGTTGCACCGTCGAGTACTATATGGTCGGCATCATTATATGAATATACATGGTCGAGCCACCATCCATAGGTAAGCGAGTTGAGAGTATACTCCGTTTCTGAAATACTACGATAAGAATCGCAACCTATACGACGGCTGTGAGCATAGTTGGCAGGGAAAAGAGGTGCAATAGAGAGATTGATAAACATGCGGTCTCCCACCAGCTCGTTGAGATATTGCATTCCCTTTGAATAGGCTTGAATGCCCGTAAACACTTCGGGATCGTAGTGTTTACCCTCCAAAGCTCCGTGAGACATGAAGTCTATCTTGACATACTCATACCCCCAATCGAGGAACAATCCGAATTGGTATGCCATACGCGCCTGTGTAGCAGGGTGTGTAGGGTCAAGGGCATAACCGCCATCTATCTCTTGCACATTGCCATTGTTATCATAGAGATAGCAGTCGGCATATTTATACTGATTATTTGTTCCCGGCACATAAGCTTCAGGGTTTTTACCCCACTCGGTAAAAGGCGTCCAATAGATACCGGCTTTTTGGTCTGCATTATTGCAACGACGTACAAACGACATGTGATTACGTATGGAGAAACCAAAATCCCAGAAAGAGTCGAGGCCAATAAAAATTACGCTATCGGCATTTACAAAGCCCTCGTGTTGCAATTCATTGGCAAAAAAGTCTGACACCGCGCAGGCTTTGTCATAGTTAATTTTATCTTGTATCACGCCCCAACTATTCCAGCCGAACGGCTTGGCAAACTTGCAGGCGAGACGCGGAGCTACAGCGGCGCAAAGGTCGGCGTAAGTTTCCATACCAATGCGCCAATCATCGAAATATCCAACCATCACCATGGGTGATTTCACGCTCTTACCCACCACTGCTCCATGCGGCAGCACGTCATGGGTAATTTCATACGAAACCGCACCTCCGTAGACAGTCAACGACTGTAAGTCGGTGTTTCCAGAGGTTTCGGCAGCAATGCCCGTTTTCCATACATCGTGCTCTATGGCACCAGTTACCAATCCGTGGCGTGACTCGGCATTAAAAAGTGCCGATACATTGAAACTCAACGGGTGTGAGCTTCCAAACGGAGTAGTCTTGTAGCGTACCCACATATCATTGTCAAAAGGTACAAAAAGGGCATAATTCGTTCCCTCATTCAGTATGTTAGAAGCAGCCCCGGCATGTACAGGAGCCATATAGTTGATTGTCAAATCTTCGTCAGAAGTGGCTGTAAATTGAGTAAAGATAAAATCTTTGTCCTCATATATGTAATATGTATGGATAATCTCAGTTATAGGTTGACCCTCTGTGTGCCCTTTCACAACAAGTTGCACACCGGTGCCTGTCTCATCGCTCAACGGAGCACTCGTCGTTGTAATGTCGACAAGAGAAGAATACGAAAACTTTTGGTCGTTGAGCCCCCAAACAGCTTCGTTAGAAGAGAGTATCACACGTCCGGCGCGCGTAAGGGTCGCCTTACCGCCATCATCGACCGTGAGTGTCCAATCGCCTGCCGAAACTTCATTATCAGCAAAAACCGGCGTAGACAATAAAGAGAGTAAAGAAAAAGATAATAGCAAGAAATTTCTCATAGCAAAAACAGATAAAGATACAGAAAAGAGGATTCCTCTGGCTTGATAGAATATCAAGGCCACGCGGCGCAGACACACCGCGCGGCCATGACAGAGAAAAATGAACCCCCTTGGTCTTTATACCGATATAAAACACAAAAAGGGATGTGACCGAAGGGGGTTCGGAAAGATTATCAGAGAACTACTTTGTCAACAGCCACACCATCAGCAGCATTTACTTTCACTACGTAAATACCACCTTGCAGAGCAACTTCGGCAACACCGTTAGCAGCGCAAGTACCGGCTGCAACTTGTGCACCATTGACACTATATACTGCATACGATACAACGGCATCACTGCTATTGACAATGTTGATTTCTCCATTGGCTACGAACGTCTTAACAGTTGCACTCTTCACGGCATTCACACCGGCAGTAGCATTGGTGAAAGCACTACCACGGAAACCGTTATCAACAGCCTGTACGCCAAATGTATAATCGTTGAGGTTCATACCTTTGAAACGATAAGAGAGAGTGTTGAGCAACGCATTCGTACGGTTTACTTTAAGGAAACCGGTGTTAAGATCTGCAGGAGACAAGCAGAAAATCTTGCCATCGTTACCTTTGGCATAAACGTT
The DNA here is from genome assembly GCA_900538705.1 of uncultured Porphyromonadaceae bacterium. Taxonomy (GTDB): domain Bacteria; phylum Bacteroidota; class Bacteroidia; order Bacteroidales; family Barnesiellaceae_A; genus Barnesiella_A. The sequence continues at coordinate 270,393 of UPZG01000001.1, read as the reverse complement.
ATAACGAAGAGCCTCAGCCGGAGTTGTATCATCGGTAGCAGCTTGCCATGTAAGTACTACATCATTACCATCTTGTTCTATACTGCTTACTTGAGGAGCGGTAGGAGCGGCATTAGCTGCATAAGTACCTGTGTTTACTACCAAATAATTAGGCCATGTAGGATTTTCGGGAGTGTCACCACCACCATCACGATAACCGAAGATAGAAATATCGAGCTTACCATCATTATTGTAATCTACGAAAGTAATATCGCCATCACGAGCACGAGCTGCATCGGGATATACCTCTGTAGCATCGGTAAAAGTATTGTCACCATTGTTAAGATACAACTTCACAGGGCTACCGTTGCACCAACCTATTGACATAAAATCTGTCCAACCGTCGTTATTGATATCGCCAAAACCTACAGAGCTGTTAGAACCGGCGAGGCCTGTAGCAGCCTCATCAAGAGAAGTAAAAGATGTACCGTCACCATTGTTGATATATACGCGGGCAACGTGATCCCAGCTCAGAATAGATGCATTACGACCTGTCTCTATAATATCCATCTTGCCATCATTGTTGACATCAATGGGGAAAATAGTTCCTTGGTGTGAACCGAAACCAAAACCGGTAACCGGAGTAAAGGTCATGTCCCCATCATTAAGATAAACAGTCGGAGTACCGGCATCAGCTATATCATCATTATAACCACCGATAACGAAATCCATCAAACCATCGTTATTGAAATCGGCTGGATATACAGTTGTTCCACTCATAGAAACAAACTCGGGATTAGACATCAATTCGAAAGAACCGTTCTGTGTATTGCGGAACAAACCGACGTAACGCATGGTTGTCTCAAAAGGAGCATAACCGGAAACAATCAAATCTGACCAACCATCGTTATCGAAATCGGCAACAGCAAAGAGGATACCTTTGCAATCTTGTCCATCGGGCGAAAGTTGCGGGAGAATATCCTCTATATCATAATTCTCCACCAAATTATAATTACCCGAAGGTCCTTCGTTATGGAAGAAATAAGTCATTGAAGTAGATGCTTCTTGACCATCCATTCGACCTGCGACAATCAAGTCAAGGCAACCATCATTGTCGTAATCAATCCAGGCAGCAGCACCTACCGAAAGTTGAGCGAAAAACAACTCTGTCTCTTCCGTTACATTGGTAAAGGTACCATCAGCTTCCTGACGATATAAGCCTACATGTGGGCCTTGTCCTTGACCAGCAACTATAAAATAGTCCATCAAACCATCATTGTTGTAGTCAGCCCAAGCCAACGTGCCGGCAGCTGTCATTTCAGATGCAAAAGCAACATCAGTCTTCACCTCAAAAGAGGGATTTACCGGAGCTGCCATAGCTACCATGGCAGTTCCTACTGCCAAAGAAGCGAGTAATTGTCTTTTTTTCATAATGAATAGAATTAAAATGTTAAACAAATTATCTAAGAAAGTCATGCGGGCAAACAACGGGAACGCCCGCATGACGTAGTAAAGAAGAAAATATTACTTCAAACCTGGATTTTGATCGGCTTCAGTAATAAATTCGTTTTGTGTAATTTCAGTGTATGGAATGGGGAAACGTTTGTGAGCCTCGGTCATATTACCCGACTCAGCAGCCCACGGGTTACGAACCGATGTGTATTCAACATATTTGCCAGTACGCAGCAAGTCGTAACGACGCCACATCTCACCCATCAACTCACGCATACGCTCGTCGAGAATTTTAGTACGGAATTCATCGGCACCCATACCCGGATTCCAAGCCATTTCGGCAGGGAGGTTCCAGTTCCAAGCACGAGCACGCACTTGATTATTTACGATATTGACAGCCTCTGCTGTATTGCCTGTTTCATTGAGAGCCTCAGCATAAAGCAACAGTATATCGGCATAACGCAAATAGTAAGTATTCTTACCACAATTCCAGAAAGTCTGGTCAAGATCAACGATACGCTCGTCTTCATATTTCTTGATGTGTGGGTCTAACTGGTCATCTCCAAAACCCGGAGTAGCCGAAGAGGCCTGTCCATTCCAAGTAAAGTCATAACGTAAACTGGCATCTTTACGAGTATCGCCATCTTCCCATACGCCACCATTGGCAACAGTACTATAAGCATATTGTGTAGGCACAGCCTCATCGTAACCACCGAAGGGGCAACGTTGATTCCAACCAGAAGCAGCACGCGTACCGCAGTACCATTGCAAATAGTTAAGGTCGGTTGTATTGTTAAAGTAGAATGTCCATAACGACTCTTGGTCACAGTTAACATTAGGATCCCACAAATCGCTGTAGTTGGTCATCAACGAGAAACCTCCGTTATTTACAATATCTTGCAATAACTCGAGAGCCAAATCGTAGCGACGATAGTCTGAAGTTGTTTCTGCAGCCATGTATACTTTGGCAAGCATAGCCTTTGCTGTCCACGATGTAGGAATACGGCCATTCCCTTGACGAGTATCGGGCAAATAATTGATAGCAGTAGTATAAAGATCTACCATTTTTTTATACACCTCATTGAGGGGCTTTCTACCGGAAAGCTGCACCGAACCGTCGTCGGCAATTGTTGTCAAAGGTATTTCACCCCAGTAGAAGGTAAGCTCAAAATATGCTGTTGCCTCATAAAAAGCAGCTTGTCCTATATATGATTCCAACTCTGTTTTACGAGATTCCTCAACTGTAGCAAGTTGCGGTTCGAGATAATAAAGAGCTTGAGCAGCTTGCACTGCAACGGGGAATCGCAAGTTCCACAGTTCGGCAAAGTAAGAGTTCTCACTGTTATAGAGAGGCGAGAAGTCATCAAAAGCGCCCTTTGTAAGCTCATTATGCTGAGCTTCGCCCACTTTCAATTCATCAGTACCATGATTTACACGCAAACCTTCACGTGATATACGGCACTTACGTAAGTTTGTATACAAGCCATCAAGGTATGATTGTATATTGTCCATATCGGAGAGCACCTGTTCAATAGAAAGCGACGTTTGCGGCTCTTCAATCAGGAAATCGCTGCAAGAAGGCATGGCTGCCATACCCACCACCAAAGCGAGAATATTTAATTTCTTAATAACCGATTTCATAATGGTATAGTATTTAAGATTAGAAAGTAATGTTCAAACCGCAAACAATCATGCGGGTAGCAGGATACCAGTCGCCCATTTCAGGGTCGTAACCTTTATACTTGGTAGCAGTGAGCAGGTTGTTACCTGTAACATAGATACGCAAGTTCTCGATATAAGCTTTTCTTGTAAGTTCAGCAGGGAAAGTATAAGAAAGCGTCACATTAGCAAGACGGAAGAAAGAAGCATCTTGCAACGAGATATCGGTATCGCTGCGCGAGTAACGACCACTGGCGAAGAATGCACGAGGAATAGTAGTACTTGGATTATCAGGAGTCCAACGGTTCAACATGTCGGCATGAGCTGTAGCCACGGGCATACCAGAGGTATTCAAGAGTGACTCATACAAAGAGCTGACAGCCTTGGCTCCATACGAGAAGTTGCAGAAGATGTCAAGAGCAAGTCCTTTCCAAGAAAGTGATGTAGAGAGACCTCCATAGAACAATGGGTCACTGCTACCGGCAACATAACGGTCTTTATCATCGATAGTACCATCATTGTTACGGTCTTTGGGCAATACATCACCAGCTTGTATTATACGACCTGTAGCTTGTGAATATTTCTCTGCAAGAGCAAGGTCTTCAGGTGTGTTTTGTATAATACGGTCAAACTCGTAGATATAGAAATTGTTGATTGACTCGCCAATAAAGAGGTTACCCGTAGATTGTATCTCATTGTTGCTATAGCCACCGAGATTATATATATAGGTAACATCGTCATACAACTTGGTAACTTTGTTGCGGTCGTGTGCAATGTTGAAACCAACAGTCCAAGTCCAATCTTTAGTTTGTATAGGAGTAGCATTGATCGAGAACTCAACACCTTGGTTAGTCATACAACCTACGTTATCCATCTTTCTCAGATAACCCGACGAAGCTGCCATACTACGCATCATCAACAAGTTTTCGTTATCGATATGGAAATAGTCAAGAGAGAAGCTCAGACGATCATTCCATGCACCGAAATCCAAACCTATGTTAACTTGCTTTTGCTCCTCCCAACGAAGGTCGGGGTTACCAAACTCTCCACCATTGGTAAAGATAACATTCTCTAAGCTGGTAGACGGAGAGAAGATAGTGTAGTATTTATAACGATCGATGTTTTGGTTACCGGCAACACCATAACCAATGCGGAGACGAAGATTATTAATTTCACGAACCGACTCCATAAACTTCTCATTAGCTATGTTCCACGAAGCAGCAACAGAGGGGAAGAAGCCCCACTTGTGATTAGGACCAAACTTTGAAGAACCATCGAAACGTCCTGTAAGAGTAATATAGTAACGAGCATCGTAAGAATAGTTGGCACGCAACATATAAGAAGCTAGTGTAGATGCCCAGAAATCAGAAGCATACCATACATTTTCCTTATCGGCAGCGCCGCTCATATTTTTATAGCCAAACAAGTCATTACCATAACCTTGTGCATTTATCTGGTTATAGTTACCCGACAAACGAGAATAGCTCATAGAGAAGAGAGCCGATACACGGTGTACATCGTTGAAAGTATTGCTATATTGTACAGAGTTATCCCATGCCCACTCTACGTTGCGACCTTTCTTTTGAACTGATTGTCCGTCACGACCGTTATTGATACTTTCGGCCGACTTCGTACCATAATAAGAATAATCTTCGTAGTTCTGATAATTGAGAGAGAATGTAGAACGGATATCAAGTCCCTTAATAGGATTGATATTTATATACGATGTACTGAGTAAACGTGAAGATATAAGGTCACGATCGATATACTTAGTCAACAATGGGTTCGTAGCAGATTGGTTTTCTACTAAACCTGTCAGCATATAGGTATAATCCTCGCTGGGTTCCAAAAGAGGACATGCTGTAAGGGCGCTGTAGAAAATATCGCCTTTGCTAGGAAGTTGCTCAGAATAGGCAAACGAGTTGTTGGTACCGACCTTCAACCATGATTTTATTTCTTGCTCAACATTGACCTTTCCAGTAAATCGCTCATAACCAGTCTCTATGACCTGACCTTTCTGTTGGTTATATCCAAAAGAAATATAGATGTTACCTTTATCGGTAGCTTTTTGGAAATTGAGCGAGTGGTTTTGTTGAAAACCAGGCTGTGTAACCATGTCGAGCCAGTTGTAACTCATACCATTGTTAAGAGCGTTAAGCTCACGCTCTGAGAAGGCTTGGTTACGCCCCGGTTCACGAGTATAGTATATGCGCTCTGCCTGACGTTGTATTTGCTCCTCTGTCCAAGTAGGATGTTTGTAACGCAACTCAGAGTTGACATATGATTCAGCACGAAGGTCGAAGAGTTGCTCGCCGTTAAGAACAGGAATGGTTTTCGTAAAGTCTTGGAAACCTACCCATCCATCATACGAGAGGCGACCCTCTTTGCTCTTACCTTTCTTGGTAGTGATAATGATAACACCATTGGCACCACGGGCTCCATAAATAGCCGTTGCCGAAGCATCCTTCAAGACATCGATAGACTCAATATCATTGGGGTTAAGAGCATCAAAACCACTATCCATTACCAAACCGTCAACTACATAAATAGGGTTGGTTCCGTAGGAAATAGAGTTGTTACCACGCACTTTGATAGAAGCCGTTTCACCGGGACGCGGACTACTCTTGACATACACACCGGGGACTTTACCTTGCAATGCCTGGTTGACATCGGCAGTAGGGACATTCTTGATGTTCTCGGCTGAGAGGTGTTGTACAGAACCGGTAAGGTCGCTCTTCTTCATGGCGACACCGACAACTACAACCTCATCCATCTCAACTGCATTTTCAACAAGATAAATTCTCATTTCCTCTTTTGAAGAGGCCTTCATGTCAAGATCATTATAACCAATATAAGAGAAATGCAACATTTCGCCATCTTTGGCTTTGATGGTGAACTTGCCGTCCATATCGGTCATAGTTCCTACACTATTGTTCCCCTTTACGACTATACTGACACCCACCATGGGGTTGCCCGAGCTTTTGTCGTAAACCACTCCTCGCACTTGTGCAAAGGCAACTGCAGGAAGTGCCATCAACAACACTAAAAGTGTCCTAAATGAGTAATTTTTCATGATAAATTGGTATTAGTATTTGATGAAATGTAAAGTTTTTTTCATATTGGCCGTAACTGCGACAAAGCAATAGGCTCCTTTGTCCACACCATCTAATGAAACTGTGAATTGTGAAGCAGGTAACGTAGCCTGTACCGGTATAACACGGCCCAACATATCGGCCATATATACGGCTTTAACAGGAGTTACACTCTCTACTTTGATAGCTTGCTCAACAGGACGATAAGAGAGCTTTACGGTATTCTCACGTTCGGCAACTGTGTTATGTACACCACCTTGCCCTTTAGGATAAATACGCATAGCCAAACCTCCACCATTTGCCAGATAATAAGAAATCTTACTCTCACTATTGAGCTCTATGGTCTCTATATCACAGCTTGTAGCATCACGATTTGATGTCTCGTTATCTTTTATAACATAAGCCTCATACTCTTCACCTGGAGTGAGGAAAGAGAAGTCTATCTCTACCGTACGGCTGTAAGTACTCTCCTCACGTGATGCATTGTTCATAGCACCTACATACCATTCGTCACCTGTCCGACGAGCCATGACAATATACTCACCCATCTCACCTTGCAAGGGTCGAGTTTCATCCCATACGGTAGGCACTCGTTTGAGCCACTCCATAATCTCGGGGACTTTACGATATTCTACGGGAGAATCACTTACAAATCCCAGGGTCTGATGGAAAACGACATACATTGCCATTGCATTGGCACGTGTACCCCACATATCTGGACGACCTGTAGGCTTAATTCTGAAACGACGATAGGTACAGTTGCTCAACATACCGGGTGTAGCATCGGCAGGGCCTCCCAACATGCGTAAGAAGGGGAACTGCACCATATAGGTAGGATTACAAGAATAGTCCCATTTGTTGTTTTCGAGACCATGCACGGCCTCATAACTGATAATGTTGGGATAAGTACGGTGCAGGCCCGTAGGTTTGGGGCAACCATGCATTAGCAGAAGCATTTGGCGTTGTGCCGTAAGCTCTGCCATACGTGTAAGCCAGCCAATAGCTATTTGGTCGTCACGAGCAATAAAGTCGACCTTGATACCGGCGATACCGTAACGTTTGAAGCGGTCGAGTCGAGCTTCATCATTAAGCATCATATTAAAGAAATCCCACACAAAGATGCGTACTCCACGCTCGGCTGCATATTGACACAACTCAGACATGTAACTTTCATCCCAGCCGGCATCGCAAGTCATATATTCCAGTCCATACTCAGCACAGAAGTCTACCCAGTATTTATACAATTCAAGAGTACGGGGCTCATCAGGACCGTTGGGAATATCAACGCCTTCGAGTACTCCGTCAACCAGCCAGTCGAAACCTGTTTTTCCGGCTTTTATCCACGACGTATCAGCCAACTTCTGAGGTTTGGCCAACTTATAAATCAGGTCATTGTTGAGCAACTCAACATCGTTACGAGATACAATGATACCACGCCACGGATAGTCTCGTGTACCCACTGTGCGAGCAATATAATCATAGCGCGACAGCACAGCCTGCGAGTCATAGATACTTGAGTTTTGTATCGAATTGGGATATTGGGCCCACTTGCCATGCAAGTGACCATCGGCAGTACTACGCAGGAACATACCGGGATAATCTTCAATATCCGACTCTATAATAGTAAGGCCTAAACCCGTATCTTCATACTTGACCATCATGGGATTGACACTAAACAACCCATTGGGAATGGAAGCAACCGACTCATACTTCTCGTACGAAAGTTCCCATTGTGACATAGTCTCGGGAGCTTCAGAGAACCATACCGCGGGGTTGCCGGCAAATGTAAAGTCGACAACCTCGTCGGTAATGATTATGTCACCGTCGATATGTGTTGACAAACGCCAAGCCACGCCTTCATCATAAGCGCGGCACACAAGCGAATAGTCGCCCAAATGAAGCGTCATTTCGTTATAATTTTCGTAAACCGACGGATTTTCCCCTATAACAACCTTTATTTCACCTTCAACATGATTCCTTTCTACTGAGCTTACGACGGGATTATTACCTACCACACCATACTGTCTTATATCCAATCCTACTGGTGTAGTAGCGAGCTGCTCACCATCTACGAGGAGCGAAACTGTAAGCTGCTCCCCGGCGGAAACACTGAGCTGAATGTTTCCGTCAGGCGATGCAACCACATATGCATCTTGTGCAACAACAGAGCCGCATGCACACGTTGCTGCCAAGAGCAAAGATATCAACAACTTAAAAGATTTTTCCATAACAATTATTATTCTTCGGTAAGGCGTATGATTTTGCTTTCAAATTGATTATACATAGGGAAACGCAACCCATACTCCATCAGATAAGCGCCGGTGTAGCTCTTACCTTCGAGGGGCGTAAACCATGAATATGTATTAGGAGCTTTGTTAAGCTCGTTAAGACGATAGCGTTTATTGGGGTCGAGGCCTTTGAGATAAAGTACCTGGTTGTTTCCTCCATTGATAACCTTCTCCAACAGATACGTAAATACTACGGCATCTTTTTTGTCCTCGCTTACATACATCATTGCTGTACGCTCATTCTCATAGGGCGAGAGGAGACGATACAAATCACCATGTTGTACGATTTCGCGAATACCGTAATACTCCTTGATGGCATTCTTAGAGAATTCCTTCTCCTCGGGTGTCATATCTTTGGGTTGAAGGTCCATACCAAGCTTGGCCGACATGGCTACATCAAAACGGAATTTAAGAGGTACAGTACGACCTGTAATATGATTGGGCACTACCGATACGTGGCTTGCCAAAGCCATAGAGGGGAAGAAATAGGTTGCACCCCATTGAATAAATATACGATTGTAGGCATCTGTATTATCGCTTATCCAGAACTCGTCGAAATAGCGCAACGAAGCATAGTCTATACGACCACCGCCACCCGAGCAAAGCATGATACATAAGTCGGGATATTTTTCACGCACACGCTCAAAGACGTTAAGCAATCCACGCACATACTCTATCCACAAGTGTGATTGCTTGTCGGCAGGCAGATAGAAAGAGCCAGAGTTGGTTATAAAACGGTTACAGTCCCATTTGATATAGGCAATACCTGGATTCTCGGTCATAGTATTATCTACCACCGAATATACAAAGTCTTGTACTTTAGGATTAGAAAGGTCGAGTATAAGCTGGTTACGACTGAGGTCAAGAGGGCGGTTGGGTTGTGTAATTACCCAATCGGGATGTTTCTCGTACAATTCACTGGCAGGATTTACCATCTCTGGTTCAAGCCAAATACCAAATTTAATACCGTTTTTGGCAGCCTCTTCTACAAGGAATCCGAGACCATGAGGCAGCTTATCTTTGTTAACTTGCCAATCGCCCAATCCGGCATTGTCCGAATTTCGGGGATATTTCGTACCAAACCATCCGTCATCGAGCAAGAAGAGTTCAAAACCCATATCGGAAGCATCTTTGATAATACCCGACAACACTTCTTCATTGAAATTGAAGTATGTTGCTTCCCAGTTATTAAGCAAAGTAGTGCGAGTGCGATCGCCACGCCATATACCATATTTTTTAGCCCAACGGTGGAAGTTTCGCGTAATCGAGCCCGTTCCATTATCAGAATAAGAATAGAGCATACGGGGAGTCTCAAATTTCTCTCCTTTGGCCAACGAATATTGTCCGGCAAAAGAGTTGATGCCGCATATAACATGCAGATTATCCAGATTATCTACATCGAAAGTCAGATTCCAGCTTCCAGGCCATGCGAGCGTACCGCCCAACACCCTACCGGCATCTTCTTGTGCCGGAGCATCAAGACCAAGCAAGAAGCAGGCATGGGCATGTTGATCGGAACGGACGCCCAACTTCGACTCCAAGACTTTCTTTCCTCTCGTGAGTTGCATCTCTTTCATTTTCATCTCATCGGCCCACTCACCATAGAATTGAGTGAGATAATAGGTCGGCTCAGAGAAGAAAAGGTGAGACGAAGCATAATTATAAAGCATAACCGGCTTCTTTTCATTGTGTGAAATCACAGTCCATGCCTCTATCACATTCTCTTTCTGATAGGCATTGAAGCAAAGTTTCACATCAAAGGGGAAGTAAGTGTCGCGCAACGTAATTTCGGTATGTTGCACATTGGCATCTTCTTGTGCCGTAGTATGCGAGACATACGCAAGTTCTGTCGATGTATTTCCATCGGCATGCACAGCACGCAAAGCGGGTTCATAAACATACGACGTACCAAAAGTTGGGAAAGCATCGTTACGGGTCATTTGCACATCGGCTGCATCGTCATTGAGCGTAGAGCCGAAATAGCATTGGCGCAACTTGTTTTGATCATCAACTTTATACACAAGCTGCACATCCTCGGTAGAGACTATAATCGTTTCTCCACCCGCGAAAGCCGGAAATATGGTTAATGCAATAAGGCAAGATAATATAGTATTTTTTCGTGCCATAGTATTAGTTAATTTGATTATTAATTCTCAAGCGTAGTATTAGACAATGCAAAGTAAACCAGAGGCGGTAGTAATAAAAATAGAGAAATTAACTATTCGCATGGACAATATTACTTTGTTGCATTTTATCCTACATATTATTATTTTATAGGTTTGTCAAATAACATATATGATTTTTATCCTCACGTTTTACTTCATTTCAAATATATCTCCTTGCTGCAATGTCACCGTAATAAGGTTGTCATTACCTGGCAAAAGGTCTTGCTTTGCTCCGTTGATATAAAAGGAGAAGTCTTTATCACGATTGGGCAACTTTATATTAAAAGTATTGGGAACAGTCGCTTTCAAACTGGCTCGCTGTAATACTCCATTCTTCCATTTTGCGGCTACTTCAGCACCACCGCGCACACAAAGTCCCGAGAAAGAACCATCATTCCACTCAACAGGCAATGCCGGCAGAAACTCTACATAACCCTTATGACTCTGTACCAACATTTCAGCCACTGCTGCCGAACCGGCTGTATTGCCATCGACCGCAAATATATCCCAAGGTGCACCTGCGATACCTTTGGGCGACATCGTGAAAAGATTCTCGCGAGACAATTCAGTAATAAGCGTTTTCAGGCAATGGTATGCATTGGCAGCATCGCCCAAACGAGCATAGTAGCAAATACTGTTTGCCCTACTCCATTCTACATCTTCCCAACCCGGGGCATTCAAGCGATTTTCTATCGTCACCCGGCAAGCAGCCTCCAGTTCGGGAGTATTTACCTGACTATACGGATACAATCCAAGCAAATGCGATGTATGGCGATGGTTGGGATGTATCTCGTCGTAATCATAGTACCACTCCTGCAACTGCCCTTTTGCGCCTATTTTCAGCGGGGGCAACATATCGACAGCCGCTTGCAAGGAATCGCAGAAATCGTCATCGGTCTGCAATATCTCACAGTAGTTTATCAAATCGGTAAAGAGTTCATAAGTAAGTACACGGTCTACGGTAGGCATCATCGAGAGGCAATATCCCTTGCCCTCATAACCATAACCATTTTCAGGCGAGAGCGACGGTCCTGTGAGCAAGTAACCCGTATGGGGGTCTTCAGACAAATAATCAAGCAGGAAGAGTGCATTTTCCTTTAATATCGGATAAGCCTCCTCACGCAAGAAGGTAGTATCGCACGTAAAAGCAAAATGCTCGGCCATTTGCAATGCCAACCATGTACCGGCTGTGGGAAAAGCTCCCCAGTATATCGAACCACTCGGAGAGGTATGTCCCCAACAGTTTGCTGTAGTATGAGCCGTCCATCCGCGCGTTCCGTAAACAGTCTTCACCGTCGAACGGCCGTAAGGTACGAGCATCTTTATATAATTGAAGAGCGGAGTGTTGCACTCGGCCAGATTGCACACATTGGCATTCCAATAATTTTGCTGTGTATTGATATCTAAGTGATAATCGCAATTCCAACCCATATTGCATGCAAGATTATCGTTCCAATTCCCTTGCAGATTGAGGGGAAGCGGCGAATTCTCACGCGAACCTGAAATAAGGATATACCGACCATACTGCATGAAAAGAGCTGCAAGCCCAGGATCATTAGCACCCTCAGCCAATCGTTTCTGACGTACATCGGTAGGTAATGACGAGAGCGAGTCTGAACCCAATGTCAACGATACACGCGAAAATAGATTGCTGAAATCGGCAATGTGCGCAGCACGCAAGTCAGCATATTTCATAGCAATCGCGGCATCGATGTGCTGCTGTGTAACAGCTAAAGGGTCTTTATGACAAAAGTCGGTATTAAGGTCGTAATAAATCACGGCCTCATCGGCCCCACGCACAACCAACCTGTCGCCATCAGCAGCGCAGCTTCCACCTGTAAGCTCAACACGAGCCATACCGCAGAAAGCCACGCCGCCTTTTACATCGGATTGTGTGTCGGTATTGCCACTGAAAACAATCTTATTACCTTCTACCTTAATATTTGCACCCTTATTGAAGTCGAAAGAAAGAGCAAATCCTACCGCTGCACGTTTATTTGAGGTTATTCGCATAACCATTACATCGGCTGGATTGGAACAAAAAAGTTCTCTTTTATATAGTGTATCATTCACATGATAAGTCACCGAAGCTAATGCCGAAGCGAGGTCAAGGTCGCGGCAATAATCGGTGATGGCATCAGAATGAAAAAACGAGAGCTTCATATCGCCCACGGGAATGTGACTACCAAACTTGGCTGCCTTACCGGTCATATACTTGGCTGCCAACTCGTGCATACGGTCATAATCGCCGGCAAAAAAGAGCTTGCGCATTTCATCTTGATGCTCAGCTCCTCCCACAGGGTCTTGTTCGGGGTCATAATAACCGGTCCAAAAAGTAATTTCGTTGAGAGCTATAGTTTCATCGGGAGCTCCACCATACACCATGGCACCTAATCGACCATTACCAACCGGTAATGCCTTCATCCACTCATCGGCTGGTTGTTCATACCAAAGGCGCCATTGAGTTGAAGACTCCTCACGAGAACAAGAAGTCCATAGTACTCCCGACAATATTGCTGTTAAGAGAAGAATTGTGTGTTTCATCGTCATAGTAAAATAAGAGATTAAACGAAGGATGTATCGCAAAAATGTGATGACATCACAAATGTAGTCTCTACTATACTATAATGAATAAAACAATCGCAGCTAATAATTGCACTTATGTCGCAAAATGTTTTGTAGGGGGATACGTCGATACATTTGTTGCATTTGTCGATACATTTGTTACATTGTCGCCATAAAGCTCCTATATGCCTACGAACGACGCTCGCGCTGCTGCATAACAAATACTTTGGGTGTAACCCCAAACTGTTTTTGGAACAAACGGCTGAAATACGAGGGAGAACCTATTCCTACCATCGCCGCAACTTCCGAGATAGAATATTTTCCTTCGGCAAGCAACGTAGCAGCATGCTGCAAACGTACAAGACGGATATACTCTACCGGTGGCAAATCGAATAATTTCTTTGTTTTGCGATGTAAGTCTGACCTGCTCATACAGAGCGTAGACGCCAGCTTTTCTACATTGAAACTCTCATCGGCCATATTTTGACTTATCACCTCGGCTATACGCTCCATAAGCTCCTCCTCGGCTTTGGTATGCTGACCTATCTTGTGTACCAACGGCCGTCGCACGACAGCCTCCACCTCTTTCTGACGATTGAGTAAAAGATTATTTACCTTGGCAATCAGATATGTAAACGAGAAGGGTTTCTCCAAAAAGGCATCGGCTCCCAGCTCCATACCATGCAACTTACTTTGCAAATCGGATTTGGCAGAAAGTAGAATGACAGGTATATGAGCATACTGAGGTGTGTTTTTCACCACTCGGCACAATTCAAAGCCGTCCATGACAGGCATCATTACATCGCACACAATAATATGCACTGTCTCACGTTCCAATATCTCAAGAGCCTCTTTTCCATTGGTGGCAGAAAAGACAACAAAACGGTCACTGAATCGGTCTACCAGGAACTCCAACACCTCAGGATTATCATCGACAACAAGTACCGAACTACCCGACATATCGGTAGGAAATGCATCGCGAGCAAGCATCTCATCACCTGCCACTAACGAATCTTGATTTGTAAACTTGCTCTCCCACACTATTACACCATCTTGTTTCCGCGGCAAAGTAAGGGTAAAAACGTTATACTTACCATCGGGCGAAACCAACAAATCAAGATACCCATTATGTAACTCTACGATAGAACGTGCCAAAGAAAGGCCCAGACCCACCCCCGATGCCGAATCTTCTATTTGATAGAAAGGTTCAAAAATACGCCGTTGCTTGTCATAAGGGATAATATCACCATCTGAAGCCACAGAAACAGAAAAGTCGTTCTCATCGCAAACAAAATCCACCTTTATTACATTGGCCGCATATTTAAGTGCATTACTCAGCAAATTACTCAAGACCTTAGTAACTGCCTCTTTATCAATAGGTACAACACACGACTCAACACTATACGACACGACCAAATGCTTACCGGCGTGGGTTATTGAGGGTTCAAAACAGGCCAAGGTCTCTTTCAACAATGCAACGATGTCTTGCATAGTATAACTCAGGCTCATACGGTTACCTTCTATCTTCCTGAAATCGAGCAACTGATTGATGAGCGACAAAAGACGCTCGGTATTCACATCTATAACCTTAAGCCATTTTTGAGCATCGGAAGGCAAATCTAATGTAAGCACAGCTTCGAGCGGGCCTTTTATAAGCGACAGCGGAGTCTTTATTTCATGCGCAATAGAGGTAAAGAACTCTACTTTAGCACTATACAGCTCCTTCTCCTTCCTCATCTCCAAAAGATTGACAGCACGTTGCGACTGCATCTCCTTGCGATGTTTATACCAAAGGAAAAATGCATAGACACACAACATCACCAACAATACGTAAGAGATGTAAGCATACACGGTACGCCACCATGGGGGCAATACTATCACCGAAAGGGATGCTCCCTCATAATTCCATTTCCCATCATTATTGGAAGCCTGTACCCTAAAACGATACTTGCCAGGACTCAACTGCGAATACGAGACTCTTTGCTGCGATGTAGAGACCCAATTGTCGTCAACTCCTTCGAGCCGATACCGGAACTTGTTGGAAGAAGGCGAAACATAATCGAGAGCAACAAAATCAAACGAGACATTCTCCTGGTTATAATGCAACACTACCTCTTGGGTAAATTGCAAGGCACTCGAAAGTAATGAATCGGCATCTCCAACCTTTACGTCTTGGTTATGTACCCGCATTTGGGTAATATATACCGGAGGTATATGATTGTTGACACCCATTTTGTAAGGATTGAAGGCTATAAGTCCTTTGATAGTGCCAAAATAGAACGTACCGTCGCGACTTTCAAGAGCCGATTTATAATTAAACTGGTCTGACAATAATCCGTCGCGCTCGGTATATACCCTTACGGCCCGTGTCTCAGGATTGAAGCATACCAGACCTTTGTTTGTACCAAACCACAGATTGTGATGCCAATCTTCCAAAATTTTATAGCATACATTATCGGGAAAACCATCTTTTACCGAGAAAGTCGTAAAGTCATCTGTTTCACGGTTATAACGGCATATTCCACCCCTGTCGGTCGAGAACCACACCTCTCCCTTGCGTCCAATAGTAACGCTGCTTACCGAATTGGAACTAAGAGAAAGAGAATCGCTCGGTTGAGCCACATAAGTACGAATGTTGTGGGTATCGAGGTTATAACACATCACACCATTTCCCATCGTGGCAATCCAAATATTACGATTACGGTCTTCAGCAATATCATATATATAGGCATCGCCAAACTGGCTCATACGCTTAAAGGATAAATATTCACCGGGGGCATAATATACACCCCATGAGTTGCCCAACCAGTAACCGCCTTCAGAATCCTTAAAGAGAGCACACACACTTGCCTCGTCCAACAGATTGAGTTCTTTCCCCGAATAAAAGCGAGCCTTGTACGTATCTATAGAATAGACCTCCATACCCGCCTTGAAAATGCCCACATATACTTTATCTCTATCGGCCATAAGGGCAAGATTGGTACGCATCGCACTTTGTGCCTCATCGATATGCCTGAAAATATGTTTTTGAGGATAGAACACATTAACACCTTTATCCTCGGTTCCTATCCATATATTTCCATGGCTATCTTCGCACATTTCTCGAATACGCTTTCCTTCTATAGAGCCCTCAATGTTTACAGGGAAATATTTACGGAAAGTATATGCCCGTTTTGGCAGATAGTCAACGCCTCCAAACAGAGACCCTAACCAGATACCCCCTTCACGGTCCTTATATATGGTAAAGATATTGTTGTCTGAGAGTCCATATGGATTGAGGTCGTCTTCAAAGTAATGGTGCACCGACTTGTCGCGCTCATTGACAACATATAATCCGTCTTGAGTCGCTACCAATAAGTTGCGACGGTCGAAACACTTCACACAGCGTATTATCTTATAGTGAATTTGTGGTGTATCGAAAACACTTATTCTATTGGCGTTCAAATCCCATTTTTTTAGCATTCCCTCATGTACCCCCATCACGAGAGCATCACCATACTCACACAAAGTATATATATTCTCGCCCTGTACGGTATTACCATAAGCATCTACAATCCATTGGCTGAAAGAATCTTTCTCAGAGTCATACTTAAAAAGGCCCATACGGTTCGAGCCTATCCATACCTCGCCATTGGTACGTATGCAGAGGCTCTGCGGCGTACTCTCGTCGCGTTCTGGCTTCCGACTTTTGTCGCGGAATGGATAGTGTTGTAATCGGTGTGCCTGCTGGTCATAGCGAAATACGCCCTGATTGGGTATCACAATCCATATACGACCATCTTTATCACTCTCAATAGCCGATACCCAGTCGTTCATATATACAGAATCCTGCGCCAGTAAATCAATAAAAACAAATTTCTCTTTGACAGGGTCGAAACGATATACACCCTTATCAGTACCGACCCATAGTTTCTTATCCGAGTCCTCAAACAGAACACTTACATTATTATTCCCACAATGTTTGTCAGTATCTTGCACATCAAACTCTCTGAACCGGTAACCATCGTAACGATTGAGCCCGTTTTTCGTACCAAACCACATGAAGCCGTAGCTATCCTCACATATTGCCTTCACATTGCTCTGCGATATGGTATTTACCCCTGTAACATTATAAAAATAGAGTTCTGGCGCACCCGTAAGAGCCGCTAAGCACAATAGCGGAAGCAATAAACCAATGCAGCACAATACTATTCTTTTCATGTTCGTCTTATATAGGGCAACCACCTGAAGCGAGAGGATAACTTGATAGAACATCGATGACAAAAGTAGGCTATTTACATACAAAAAACAAATTTCGTTGTACAAATATGTCTCTTTACAGCAATGTCTCTACATCATTTACAAGCATTTAACATCAGTGGCTTATTACACAACAATCCCAAAATAGACGGTGCTGTATTCATATCTTTACACTTTATGAAAATATCAGAATATAGAACTATACTGCTGTACCAGCATACGGAAGTCGGGATCACTACGCAGAGGCTCCAACGATATTGGTGAATCGTTTTCAAAATAGATGTTGTAATAATCGCCATATCCTTGCTTAAAAGCCTCCTCAAGATAACGCAATGCCGTGGCCTTTTGTCCCATCAAGGCGTACAGACATGCAGCATAATAATAGTCTTCACCGGTAACCGTACGTGCAGAGGTAGACAAAATATTTTGTATCCACACTTCAGCTTCAGATACACGGCCTAACTTTGCCAATGCAAAGCCTCTCAAAGACGATACCGTAGGCTCTGCCTCCGGAGTAGCTGCAATCAATTCATAATTATTAACAGCAGCCTCTTTATCACCACTTTTTTCGTAGGCATCGGCACGGAGAATATACGAATACGGTATGTCGGCATTGTTGATGATAGTCTCGTTATAGTATCGCAGAGCCTTCTCATAGTCGCCCTGCTCGGCAGCCAGAATACCCGATTGCTGCAATACATCTACATCGACAGGATTGAAAGTCGCAGCCATTGCCAACTCATCGGCAGCAAGAGCATATTCACCAGCAATACGATATAATCGCGCCCGCAATATATGATACGGCAAACTCTCTCCATTGAGCGACAAAGCCATATTTATATCATCAAGGGCATATTCAAACCGTCCTAAATGGAAATAACAATAGGCACGGTTATAAAAGATAGAGTGAGTATAGAAATATTTTTCGGCAAGGATAGTATTCCAGTCATTGATAGATGCCGTATAGTGCCAATTGTTTTTATGTACAAGGGCTCTCAGAAAATAGAAAAAGCCCTTGTCGTTAACATCACTGATGCAATTAGTTATAGCATCTATCACAGAAGTATATGCTCTCGATGCAAGATGATTAAGCAGAGCCAGTGCCTGGGCATTACTCTCGTCAAAGACCAATACACGGACATAATCGTCAGCAGCTCGTTGCAGATCCCCCGCAGCCTCGTAGAAGATACCTCGTTGTAAATAGAAATCGGGATTGGAAGGATTTGCATTTTGGGCTTTTTCAAGATAGTCGTTGCATAACCCTATATTATTTTCGTGATAGGCAATGCGTGCCAATCCCAGATATGCCTCCTGACAACGCACATCCTGTCTGAGCAGAATTTCATAATCGCGTTGTGCATTTTCATAATCACCGTTTTTATATAATAAATCGGCACGACCTATAAGGGAAAAACGTGACTGAGGGTCAAGTCTGAGAGCTTCATTAAAGTCATTGAGAGCCGCCACAAAATTATCTTTTTCCTGATATATCAAAGCTCTCAACGTATAAGCTTGCGAAAGGTCTGCCTCCTCTTTGCGAGGGAAAAGCTCTATTGCTTTGTTCAAGTCGGCAAGGGCAAGTTCTTTCTCACCATACTTGAAGTAGTCTTTTGCCCGGCTATAATATGGCATATAATCGTCGGGGTTTTCCGCTATCTGGGCTGCATAGGTATCCATTGCAATGCGCACCATAGGATTATCCATGTACTTTTGTGCCGACAAGGAAACCGGAATAATCGACAATAACAACAAAAGTTTTCTGATTGACATTTTCATACGTCTTATTATGGAATAATTATTTATGTTCTTCTGTATCTGTAAATGTATTGATAGCATGTCGTATCGCCAACAGGCGCACGAGCAGCCCCTCGAGTAAATCGAGGCGAAGCATATTCGCTCCATCCGATTTTGCTTTTTGTGGTTCGGGATGCGTCTCTATAAAAAGACCATCAGCACCCACAGCTATACCGGCGCGTGCTATAGTCTCTATCATATCTGGCATTCCACCAGTAACACCGGCACTCTGATTAGGCTGCTGCAAACTGTGAGTAGCATCGATGATAACCGGGAACCCTGTACGCTGCATGATGGGAATGGCACGGAAATCGACTACAAGGTCTTGGTAACCAAAGGTAGTACCTCGCTCCGTGAGCATTACTCTATCATTACCCATATCTACGACCTTTTGTGCAGCAAACTGCATAGCCTCTGGCGAGAGAAACTGTCCTTTTTTAATATTGACTACCTTACCGGTACGCGCAGCAGCTATAAGCAAATCGGTTTGTCTACATAGGAAAGCCGGTATCTGTAATACATCGACATAGGGAGCCGCCATAGCAGCTTCGTCGGGCGTATGGATATCGGTAACTACCGGTACATCGAAACGGTCTCCCACTTTTCGCAATATCTCGAGAGCCTCCTTGTCACCTATGCCAGTAAAGGAATCTACTCGCGAGCGGTTGGCCTTGCGATATGATCCTTTGAAAATATAAGGGATATGCAGGCGCTCGGTCAACTCGACGATATGGCCGGCTATCTGCATTGCCATTTCCTCACTCTCTATAACGCACGGACCCGCCATAAGGAAGAAGTTTCCCGAGAGGGTATATTTCAGTTTGTCTATCTCTATCATTTCTTTTTTGTCATTTATTCCAAGTCAAACATATTGACATTCACCTAAGCTCGCGTCTATCTATAACCATCGTGTTATTCAATGCCAGCCAATTCATTCACAACATGGATAGTATGACATGCCACCACACCCGCCGTCTCGGTACGCAAGCGCGATGCTCCTAATGAAACAGGCACATAACCTTTCTCTAATGCCAATTGTACCTCTTCGGGCGAAAAATCGCCCTCGGGACCTATCAATATGCGCACCGGCTTACCGGCTTCGTAACAACGTGAGAGCAAGCGTTTTTCGTCTCCCGGATAGCAATGAGCAATAAATTTCTGCCCTTCAAACGGCTCGCTCACATAACGTACAAATGGAGTCATTTCTTCTATGCGCGGTAATACAGCTTTCAGGCTCTGCTTCATTGCCGAGATAAGTATCTTCTCTATTCTCTCTGTCTTAAGTTCTTTACGTTCCGAAAAGCGACATAAGAGCGGCACAATAGCGTCTATTCCCATCTCGGTCGTCTTCTCGGCAAACCATTCTACGCGATCCAAGTTTTTGGTAGGAGCTATCGCCACCTCTATATGACCAGCCCAGGTAGGTGGCAGCACGCGCGTCTCGGCAAGCCGCACACCACAACGTTTGGGATGAGCCACTGTTATAACAGCAGTATAAAAATGGCCTCTGCCGTCGACCAAGCCTATCTCGTCTCCCTCAACAAGGCGCAATACCCTCACACAATGCCCACTCTCAGGTTCGGGCAAGGTCAAAGTTTCGGCAATATCGGGCGTATAAAAGAGGTGCATTGCGAGCTTGTTTGAGTGTTACTGTTTACGAGGTTGATATTTATAATGGAATGTCACTGCAAAAAGGATTCCTATTATCAAAGCATAAGATGCAAAGATTGCCCAGCATGCCGACCAGTTTGTCACTACTCCGTCAACACTGAACCTGTTGATTACCCAACCTGCTCCATAGCCTCCTGCTATAGAACCCAATCCATTGGTCATCATCATGAAAATACCCTGTGCACTCGCTTTGATATCTTGAGGAGCCTCTTCGGCAATAAACAGCGAACCTGATATGTTGAAGAAATCAAATGCCATACCGTAAACTACCATCGAAAGAACAAGGAATACAGCATATATGCTTTCGGGAGAGCCTATGGCAAAGAATCCGAAACGCAACGCCCATGCAGCAAAACTGATGAGCATCACTTTCTTGATACCATACCGCCCCATAAAGAAAGGAATAGCCAAAATAAAGAGTGTCTCCGATACCTGTGAAAGCGATGAAAGTATTACCGAATACTTCACAGCCCACGCATCGGGATGAGTTGCCTTGAAGCTATCGAGGAATGGAACGCCATACATATTGGTGACCTGCAAGGCTGCCCCCAACAAAAAGGAAAAAATCAGAAAAACCGCCGTACGGTAGTTTTTGAAAAGAGCCAACGCATCTAATCCGAACATAGAGAGTATTCCTCTGTTTTTCATTGCATTGGCTGGTGGACATGGAGGGAGGGTAAAGCAATATATACCCATGATAACAGCCGCAACAGCAGCCATGATAAGTTGTCCGTTATTGGAACTGAAACCTGTAAAATTATCAATCCACATCGCCATAATAAAACCTACCGTACCCCATACTCGCACGGGAGGATAGTCTTTAACCCTGTCTAGGCCGGCTTTATCGATAGCATTATATGCCACCGTATAAGAAAGCGACAGTGTAGGCATGTAAGCCAACATATTGACAAGCATTGCAATCTTGAAAGAATCATAATCAGTAGCAAATGCAGCAAACAAAAGAGCACAAGCGCCGAAAAGGTGCAAGATACCCATAAGTCGTTCGGCATTTATTTTCTTATCAGAAAGAATACCCATAAGTCCCGGCATCACAAGAGATGCGATACCCGAAAGAGCAAAAACGCTACCTACCAACTGTCCGTCAAAATCCAAGCCACCCTCACTGACAGGTGTCGTCATATAAAGGCCCAATGTGCACAACCACGATCCCCAGATAAAGAACTGGAGAAAATTCATCACTATAAGACGTAGCTTAATGTTATTCATACTGTATGTTTTTCATTGTTTATTATTCTCTTTCCGGCCATCAAGTATCTTCTGAATGAGGGCAGCATCTTCATATGCCTCATCGGCCACAGCCTTTTCGAGCCGTTCTTGCAGTTCTTCGGTATCGAGCTCGTCTAAACTGCGTACCGGAGTCTCGGCCGATTCTTCATTGGCCTCTATCTCTGAGGAATTGAAGCCTGCGCGCTCCAGAATCTCGGGAGTCGTATATATAGGTGCCTGCGTACGCATTGCTATGGCTATAGCGTCGGATGTACGTGAGTCTATGCGTATTTCACGCTCTCCATCACTAAAAAGTAATTCCGAATAGAATATTCCTTCGGAAAACCGATAGATGAATACCTCTATTAAACGTATGCCAAAAGCATGGGCAAAACTGACAAAAAGGTCGTGCGTCATAGGACGAGGCGGTACAAGATTTTCGAGTCTGATTGCAATAGACTGAGCCTCGGCAGCTCCTATCACAATAGGGATACGCCGCATTGTCCCTTCCTGAGCCAGCACCAACATATATGCTCCCTGCTGAATGCGGCTGTAGACAATGCCTAAAACCTTCATCTTTATCTTCGTCTCTTCCACCTTGCAAGTTTTTATCACGCAAATGTACAACAAACTTACGGAAAATATATATATTTATCGTCAGCTCGTTCAACAAAAATACGCCCTCACCCAACAGCCACAATACCAAAACAATGCAACATGGCGGCCATCAACCCGCGATATTGACTATACAAACCGCTGGAATCATGCAACAGAGCCTATGCTTTCATGTTACGACTCATATATCTATATCTCCCTCATTCAAACAACAGAGCCGCGGAATTCCGCGGCTCTGCAATAATATAGTCTATTCCTCTTTCCTATAATCTGCCAATAATATTCTCTCTTTCTGAGAAGTTATTTCGACGGAGTATTGAGCGGACAAACAGGTTTAAGTTGCTTGAAGAAATCGTTTCCTTTGTTATCTACTAAAATAAAGGCGGGGAAATCTTGTACTTCTATTTTCCAAATAGCTTCCATTCCCAATTCAGGATATTCGAGACACTCTACTTTCTTGATACTATTTTGTGCCAAAATTGCAGCAGGGCCACCTATGCTACCCAAATAGAAACCTCCATGCTTCTTGCAAGCATCGGTAACTTGCTGGCTACGGTTACCTTTGGCGATCATTACCATAGAGCCACCCTTCGACTGGAACAAGTCGACATAGGGGTCCATACGCCCGGCAGTCGTAGGCCCGAACGAACCCGACGGCATTCCTGCCGGAGTCTTTGCCGGACCGGCATAATAAATAGGATGATTCTTAAGATACTCAGGCATAGGTTCGCCGGCATCAAGACGCTCTTTTATTTTGGCATGGGCAATATCGCGACCAACGATAATTGTACCATTAAGAGAGAGTCGCGTAGCTACCGGATATTTTGCAAGTTCGGCAAGAATCTCTGGCATAGGACGGTTAAGGTCTATCTTTACAGCATTACCCTCACCGGCTTGGCGAAGCTCTTCAGGAATAAGAGTACCGGGTTGGTCGTCAAGGCGTTCTATCCAAAGACCATCTTTGTTAATTTTAGCCTTGATATTGCGGTCGGCCGAGCAAGATACACCCATACCTACAGGACAAGAAGCTCCGTGACGGGGCAAGCGGATAATGCGAATATCGTGAGCAAAATATTTGCCACCAAATTGTGCGCCAAAGCCCGAAGCTTGAGCTGCTGCCAACACCTCTTTCTCGAGTTCTATGTCGCGGAAAGCCTGTCCCCACTCGTTGCCTTCGGTAGGCAAACGGTCATAATATTTAGCTGAAGCCAACTTAACCGTTTTCAGATTCATCTCGGCCGATGTACCACCAATAACAAAGGCAATATGATAGGGCGGACAAGCAGCCGTACCCAAAGTCTTCATTTTCTCAACAAGGAAGGGTACCAATGTTTTGGGATTGATAAGAGCCTTTGTTTCCTGATAAAGGTATGTTTTGTTGGCAGAGCCACCACCTTTGGCCATAAAAAGGAAATTATACTCCATACCGTCTACGGCGAACAAATCGATTTGTGCCGGCAGGTTGCAACCGGTATTCACCTCGCGATACATATCGAGCGGTGCATTTTGGGAATAACGAAGATTTTCTTCAGTATAAGTTTTATAAACGCCCAGTGAAAGAGCCTCCTCATCACCGCCGCCGGTCCATACTTGTTGACCCTTTTTGCCCATAACGATAGCAGTACCCGTATCCTGACAGAAAGGCAACACGCCCTTACTTGCCACTTCGGCATTGCGCAACATGGTAAGCGCTACAAATTTATCGTTCTCACTGGCCTCGGGATCGTGCAAGATTTTAGCCACCATCTCGTTGTGCTTACGGCGCAACAAGAACGAGACGTCGCGCATAGCAGCATTGGCAAGGCGCGTTAAGGCCTCGGGCTCAACAACAAGCATCTCCTTACCGTTGCATTCGGTTACAGAGACGTAATCTTTCGTAAGGAGGTAATACTCTGTGTCATCAGGTGTTACCATCGGAAAAAGGGGTTGATACTTAAAAGGTTTTGTTGCCATAACAGCATTGAATTATTAAGGTTACAAACAATCTTTTTGTAGTGCAAAGATACGAAAATAGGCAGAAGAACAACCCTTTTTACCATATTGTTTAAAGGATAAATCTAATACACTCTACATACCACAAAGGGCTGTGCCGGAAATTTATTCGACACAGCCCTTTGCCCAGTTTGTGTATGCTTGTGAACTACTTATGTAGCTACAATCAGAAATCTGTTACAGTTTTGCGATTGGCCATACTGCGCTCAAAGTCTTCTTTCGAGCCAACGATAAGTTTGTCATACTCGCGCAAGCCGGTACCGGCAGGGATGAGGTGTCCGCAAATAACGTTCTCTTTCATACCCTCCAAATAGTCGGTCTTACCAAGGATAGCTGCCTCGTTAAGTACTTTGGTAGTCTCCTGGAACGATGCAGCCGACATGAAGCTCGAAGTTTGCAGAGCAGCACGTGTGATACCTTGCAGAATCTGTTCTGAGGTTGCAGGAATAGCATCACGTACTTCTACAGGACGAAGGTCGCGACGTTTCAACGATGAGTTTTCGTCGCGGAGACGACGAGCCGTCACAATCTGACCTGCCTTCAGGTTTTGAGAGTCACCGGGATCAGTAACGACTTTCTTACCCCAAATACGATCATTCTCGTCCATAAACTCGCGCTTGTCTACTACTTGTTGCTCAAGGAAGCGAGTATCGCCCGGGTCGAGGATGTTGACCTTGCGCATCATCTGACGCACAATAACCTCAAAGTGCTTATCATTGATTTTCACACCTTGCATACGGTACACATCT
This sequence comes from uncultured Porphyromonadaceae bacterium, assembly GCA_900538705.1. Lineage (GTDB taxonomy): Bacteria > Bacteroidota > Bacteroidia > Bacteroidales > Barnesiellaceae_A > Barnesiella_A. The sequence goes on along the minus strand of UPZG01000001.1, from coordinate 244,906 downwards.
TGTACCTCATTGACGATATACTCTTGCACAGCCGTAGGACCTTTGATGGCCAAAATATCGGCAGGCGTGATAGCACCATCGGAGAGGGGCGTTCCGGCACGAACATAGTCGTTCTCTTGTACCAATATTTGCTTCGAGAGAGGAACAAGATATTTCTTCACCTCACCAGTCTTCGACTCAACCGATATTTCACGATTACCACGTTTTATCTTTCCGAAGTGAATCTCACCGTCAATCTCCGAAACAATAGCGGGATTAGAGGGATTACGAGCCTCAAAGAGCTCTGTAACACGAGGCAGACCACCGGTGATATCACCTGCCTTACCTTGTGCACGAGGTATTTTGACGAATACCTCACCGGCACGGAGTTTATATCCCTCTTCTATCATCAAGTGAGCACCTACAGGGAGCGAATATGTACGTAATACCTCGCCGTTTTCATCTACCACAGTAGCAGCCGGCACGCGGGTACGGTCTTTCGACTCAATGATAATTTTCTCGCGCAGACCGGTCGTCTCGTCACTTTCTACACGGTATGTAACACCTTCTTCTACATTTTCAAAAACAACCTTACCAGTAGCCTCTGAAATGATAACGGCGTTGAAGGGGTCCCATTCGCATATTATGTCGCCTTTCTTTACGGCATCGCCGTTGTTGAAGAAAAGTTTCGAACCATAAGGTATATTGGCTGCAGTAAGCACCATCTTGGTATTAGGATCGACGATACGCATTTCGGCCAAACGACCTACAACAATCATCTGCTTGCTACCATCGTCACCTATATAGTCGACCGTACGAAGCTCCTCAATTTCGAGGATACCGTCGTAACGCGATGTTACGTTAGATACGGCTGCAATATTTGATGCTACACCACCGACGTGGAACGTACGCAATGTAAGCTGTGTACCAGGCTCACCGATAGACTGAGCAGCTATCACGCCCACAGCCTCACCCTTCTGTACCATGCGGTTATTGGCAAGGTTGCGGCCATAACATTTGGCACACACGCCTTTCTTCGACTCGCAGGTGAGCACCGAACGTATCTCTACACGTTCTATGGGCGATTCTTCTATCTTTTGGGCTATTGCCTCGGTAATCTCTTCCCCAGCATGTACCAAAATTTCGCCGGTGATAGGATGTTGCACATCGTGTACAGAAACACGTCCCAATATGCGTTCACTGAGAGTAGCTACTACGTTCTCGTTGTCTTTTATCTCGGTGCAAACCAAGCCACGCAACGTACCGCAATCCTCTTCAGTGATAATCACATCGTGTGCTACATCGACCAGACGACGAGTCAGGTAACCGGCGTCGGCTGTCTTCAATGCGGTATCGGCAAGACCTTTACGGGCACCGTGAGTAGAGATGAAGTACTCGAGCACCGACAAACCTTCTTTGAAGTTTGCCAAAATAGGGTTCTCAATGATTTGACCACCTTCAGCACCAGCTTTCTGAGGCTTGGCCATCAGACCACGCATACCGGAGAGCTGACGAATCTGGTCTTTAGAACCACGAGCTCCAGAGTCGAGCATCATGAATACAGAGTTGAAGCCTTGGTTGTCTTCTGAGAGCTGCTTCATGAGGATGTTCGATAGGTTGGAGTTGACGTGAGTCCATGTATCGATAATCTGGTTGTAACGCTCGTTATTGGTAATGAAACCCATGCTATAGTTAGCCATAATCTGCTCTACCTCAGCATAGCCTTCCTTAACAAGCATTTCTTTCTCTGGCGGGATAATAACGTCGCCCAAGTTGAACGACAAACCGCCCTTGAATGCCATATAGTATCCCAGGTTCTTGATGTCATCGAGGAATTGGGCCGAACGTGTCACACCACAAACCTTAATAACCTTGCTGATGATGTTACGCAACGATTTCTTCGACAGGATTTCGTTGACATAACCTATTTCATCGGGAACATATTGGTTAACCAACACACGACCTACCGAGGTATTCTCTACCATGTGTTCGATAGGATTACCATCAGCGTCAATATCTTTAACAATAACCGATACCGGAGCGTGCAAGTCTACCTTTCCTTCATTATATGCAATCTCTGCCTCCTCGGGCCCGTAGAATTTCAAGCCTTCGCCTTTTGTACCCGGACGAAGCTTAGTGATATAATACAAACCAAGTACCATGTCTTGCGAAGGCACGGTAATAGGGGCACCATTTGCAGGGTTAAGAATATTATGCGAACCTAACATGAGCAACTGAGCCTCCAGGATAGCTTCGTTGCCAAGTGGCAAGTGTACGGCCATTTGGTCACCATCGAAGTCGGCATTGAATGCGGTACATGCCAGAGGGTGCAATTGAATAGCTTTACCCTCAATCATCTTAGGTTGGAATGCTTGAATACCCAAGCGGTGCAATGTAGGGGCACGGTTGAGAAGTACCGGATGTCCACGCATCACATGCTCGAGGATGTCCCATACTTCAGGGCCTTTACGATCGACAATTTTCTTAGCCGACTTCACAGTCTTTACAATACCACGCTCGATGAGTTTACGAATGATAAACGGCTTGTAAAGCTCTGCTGCCATATCTTTAGGAAGACCGCACTCATGCATCTTCAGCTCAGGACCTACAACGATAACCGAACGTGCCGAGTAGTCAACACGTTTACCCAACAGATTCTGGCGGAAACGGCCTTGCTTACCTTTGAGGCTATCTGACAAAGACTTCAGCGGACGATTAGCCTCGGTCTTTACGGCACTCGACTTGCGAGAGTTGTCGAGCAACGAATCGACAGCCTCTTGCAACATACGCTTCTCGTTACGGAGAATAACCTCGGGAGCCTTTATCTCAAGAAGACGTTTCAAACGATTATTACGTATGATGACGCGACGATAAAGGTCGTTAAGGTCAGATGTAGCAAAACGTCCGCCATCGAGGGGTACCAAAGGACGTAATTCGGGAGGAATTACGGGAATAACCTTCAATATCATCCACTCGGGACGGTTCCGGTCCTTAGAAGAACGGAAAGCCTCTACCACCTGAAGGCGTTTGAGCGCTTCTGTCTTACGTTGCTGTGAGCCATCGGTATTGGCACGATGACGCAACTCGTATGAAAGGCTATCGAGGTCAAGACGAGCCAAGAGGTCATAGATGGCCTCGGCACCCATTTTTGCAATAAATTTATTGGGGTCGCTATCGTCGAGCATCTGATTCTCGCGCGGAAGTTTATCCATGATGTCGAGATACTCTTCTTCTGAAAGAAGATCGTAGGTAGCCAAATCGGTCTGGATACCGGGTTGTATCACGACATAGCGCTCATAATATATAACAGCATCGAGTTTTTTGCTGGGCATACCCAAGAGATAGCCTATCTTATTGGGCAACGAACGGAAATACCAAATGTGTGCCACAGGCACAACGAGCTGTATGTGTCCCATACGCTCGCGACGAACTTTCTTCTCGGTAACTTCCACACCGCAACGATCGCACACGATACCTTTGTAGCGAATACGTTTGTATTTACCACAATGACACTCGTAATCCTTAACAGGACCGAAAATGCGCTCGCAGAACAATCCGTCGCGCTCGGGCTTATAGGTACGATAGTTAATAGTTTCGGGTTTTAATACTTCACCGCTCGAATTTTCGAGAATCTCTTCGGGAGAAGCCAAACCTATCGATATTTTCGAGAAGTTACTCTTTATTTTATTATCTCTTCTGAAAGCCATATTATCTTTGTATATAAAGAGTTGTTGTGGTTAATGAATCTTCTCCCGCTCTGAGGAACAGAGCCGGAGAAGAATTTATAGTATTAATCCAGAGATATGCTCAGTCCAAGACCTCGTAACTCATGGAGAAGCACATTGAGCGACTCGGGTATGCCCGGTGTAGGCATAGGCTCGCCCTTAACAATAGCTTCATAAGCCTTAGAACGACCTACAACATCGTCACTCTTGATGGTAAGAATCTCTTGCAGCACGTGCGAAGCACCAAAGGCCTCGAGTGCCCATACCTCCATCTCTCCAAAACGCTGACCACCAAATTGAGCTTTACCACCAAGAGGTTGTTGCGTTATAAGCGAGTACGGACCTATAGAACGTGCGTGCATCTTATCTTCTACCATGTGCCCGAGCTTAAGCATGTATATGACACCCACAGTAGCAGGTTGGTCAAAGCGCTCACCTGTTCCACCATCGTAAAGGTATGTTTTACCATAACGGGGCAAGCCAGCTTTATCGGTCCATTCGTTCAGGTCGTCGAGCGATGCTCCATCGAAAATAGGAGTGGCAAATTTCTCGCCAAGTACTTGGCCTGCCCAACCGAGAACAGTCTCAAAAATCTGTCCGAGGTTCATACGTGAAGGCACACCCAGCGGGTTAAGAACTATATCTACCGGAGTACCATCGGCAAGGAAAGGCATGTCTTCCTGACGTACAATCCGCGACACGATACCTTTGTTACCGTGACGACCGGCCATCTTGTCTCCTACGCTGATTTTGCGTTTCTTGGCAATATAAACCTTGGCAAGTTGTACAATACCTTGAGGCAACTCATCGCCTACCGATTCGTCGAATTTACGACGGCGCAATTCAGCATCGAGTTCCTTATATTTACGTAAGTAATTGATAATAGTGGCACGAATAAGGTCGTTCTTAGCAGCATCAGAGGTCCACTTGCTCACCTGTACACTAGTATAATCTATTTTTGCAAGTGTAGCTTGTGTAAATTTGGCACCCTTGGGTACAACGTCGTCACCCAAAAAGTCTTTGACGCCTTGCGAAGTCTTACCAGAAGTCAGAGTCATAAGCTTGTCGATCAGGACGTCTTTAAGCTTATTCATCTTCACCTCAAACTCATCTTCGAGTTGTTGCAACTTGGCTTTGTCGCTGAGACGCGATTTTTTCTTCTTCATGGCCTTAGAGAAGATGTGCGTGCCTATAACAACACCCTTCAGCGAAGGAGTTGCCTTAAGCGAAGCATCTTTCACATCGCCGGCCTTGTCACCAAAGATAGCACGAAGCAGTTTCTCCTCGGGAGAAGGGTCAGACTCGCCCTTAGGCGTAATCTTACCTATCATGATATCGCCGGGATTTACACGGGCACCTACACGGATAACACCGTTTTCATCGAGGTCTTTAGTGGCATCTTCACTCACATTGGGAATATCAGAAGTAAGTTCCTCTAGACCACGTTTTGTCTCACGCACTTCAAGTATATATTCATCGACGTGCACCGAGGTAAGAATATCTTCCCATACCATGCGCTCGTTGAGCACGATAGCATCCTCGTAGTTGTAACCTTTCCAAGGCATGAATGCCACTTTGAGGTTACGACCGAGTGCTAACTCGCCGTTCTCTGTAGAATATCCTTCGGTAAGGATTTCGCCCGGAGTCACACGTTGTCCCTTGTGACAAATAGGACGCAAGTCGATAGTAGTACTTTGGTTTGTTTTGCGGAACTTGGGAATATGGTATTCCTTAACAGCATCTTCAAAAGAAACAAACTCCTCTTCGGGAGTGCGGTCGTAACGAATGCGGATGGTGGTAGCATCGACATACTCAATAACGCCATCGCCTTCAGCTGTAATTTGCGTACGAGAGTCACGGATAAGCTGGCTTTCAAGACCGGTACCTACAATAGGCGACTCGCTGCGCAACAAAGGTACTGCCTGACGCATCATGTTTGAACCCATCAACGCACGGTTAGCATCGTCGTGCTCAAGGAATGGGATAAGCGATGCGGCAATAGATGCAATCTGCGTAGGCGACACATCCATAAGTTGCACCTGGTCGGGCGTAGCCAACGGGAAGTCGGCATCAAGACGAGCTTTGATACGGTTATTGACAAACGTACCATCGTCATTAAGAGGAGCATTGCCTTGAGCAATGACATGACCCTCTTCCACCTCGGCCGTGAGGTAAACGACTTCGTCATTGTTAAGGTTTACCTTACCATCCTTTACCACACGATAAGGAGTCTCTATAAAGCCGAGGTCATTTATCTTGGCATATACGCAAAGCGATGAAATAAGACCGATGTTAGGACCTTCAGGTGTCTCAATAGGACAAAGACGACCATAGTGAGTATAGTGTACGTCTCGCACCTCAAAGCCTGCGCGCTCACGCGACAAACCGCCAGGACCTAATGCCGACATACGACGTTTGTGTGTCATCTCGGCAAGAGGGTTTGTCTGGTCCATAAACTGCGACAAGGCATTCGTGCCGAAGAAGCTGTTGATGACCGACGAAACTGTCTTGGCGTTGATAAGGTCGATAGGTGTGAATACCTCATTGTCACGCACATTCATGCGTTCACGTATAGTACGAGCCATACGCGCCAAGCCTACACCAAACTGGTTGTAGAGTTGTTCGCCCACCGTACGCACACGACGGTTGCTGAGGTGGTCGATATCATCAACATCAGTTTTAGAGTTGATAAGCTCGATGAGGTACTTGATAATTTCTATAATATCTTCTTTCGTAAGGACCTTAATGTTAGGGTCGATAGAAAGATTGAGTTTCTTATTGATGCGATAACGCCCTACCTCACCCAAATCGTATCTCTTTTCAGAGAAGAAAAGGTTTGTAATTACCTCTCGGGCACTTGCTTCGTCGGCAGGGTCGGCGTTACGCAACTGGTGATATATATATTCGACAGCCTCTTTTTCAGAGTTGCTGGAGTCTTTTTGGAGAGTATTGAAAATGATGGCATAATCAGAAGTATTGGCATCTTCCTTGTGAAGAAGGATGCTTTGTACGCCACTGTCGAGGATAAGTTGTATGTGAGACTCCTCAAGGACAGTTTCACGTTCAATAACTACGTCGTTACGAGTGATAGAAGAAATCTCACCGGTATCTTCGTCTACGAAGTCTTCTACCCATGTACGGAGTACGCGCGCTGCCATTCTGCGGCCAATGGCCTTTTTAAGGTTCGTCTTAGTAACCTTCATTTCCTCTGCCAAACCGAATATTTCAAGAATATCGCGGTCGCTCTCAAAACCGATGGCACGCAAAAGGGTGGTTACGGGCAATTTCTTTTTGCGGTCGATATAAGCATACATGACATTGTTAATGTCAGTAGCAAACTCAATCCAGGAGCCTTTGAAGGGGATGATACGCGCCGAATAAAGCTTTGTACCATTGGCATGTGTACTTTGGCCAAAGAACACGCCGGGCGAACGGTGCAACTGCGAAACAACAACACGCTCGGCGCCATTGATGACAAACGTTGCCTTCTCCGTCATATAGGGGATAGGGCCTAAATAAACGTCTTGAATAACAGGCGCAAAGTCTTCATGGTCGGGGTCCGTACAATAGAGTTTGAGCTTGGCTTTTAGCGGTACACTATACGTAAGGCCACGCTCAAGACACTCCTCGATAGTATACCGAGGCGGATCAATATAATAATCTAAGAATTCAAGGACAAAACTGTTCCTTGTATCAGCAATGGGGAAATTTTCGGAAAATACCTTATATAAGCCCTCATTTTTGCGCTTTTCTTGGGGTGTATCTAACTGCAAGAAGTCTTTGAAAGACTTTAACTGTACTTCCAAGAAATCGGGATAGGGCAACGGATTCTTTATTGAAGCGAAGTTGATACGCGCTTTAGCAGTTGTAGAAGACATTAAAAAAGAATAATTAGGTGAACTTAATTGAAAATATATACACAAAAAGGTTAAGAATCACCTTCTTGATGATTCTTAACCTAATACCTGACAGGCAGGCTATTATTTAAGTTCAACTTCAGCACCAGCCTCCTCAAGTTCTTTCTTGAGGTTCTCAGCCTCAGCTTTGGGAAGAGCTTCTTTGATTACGTTGGGAGCTCCGTCAACGAGGTCTTTAGCCTCTTTCAAACCGAGACCTGTCAATTCTTTAACTTTCTTTACTACATTGAGTTTGTTTGAACCAGCAGCCTTGAGAACAACGTCAAACTCTGTTTTCTCTTCGGCGGGAGCAGCACCGGCAGCAGCAGGAGCAGCAACAGCTACAGCAGCAGCAGCGGGTTCAATACCATACTCGTCTTTCAAAATTTGAGCGAGCTCGTTAACTTCTTTAACGGTCAAATTTACCAATTGTTCAGCAAAAGCTTTCAAATCTGCCATTTTCTTTTTATGATTTTAATGGTTTATTATTCTTGATTTTAGTATAAACTTAACGTTCTGCAAGTGTTTGCAGCACACCGTGTATGGTACCTCCGGCCGATTGCAAAGCAGAAACAACGTTCTTGGCGGGCGATTGCAACAAAGCAATAACATCGGCAATAAGTTCGTTTTTGCTCTTGATGGCTACGAGGGTATCGAGTTGGTCGGCTCCTATATAGAAGCTTTCTTCAACATACGCAGCTTTCAACGCAGGCAGCGGAGCCTTTTTGGTAAACTCTTTGATGAGTTTGGCAGGAGCATTACCTACATTTGAGAACAACACGGTAGTAGATCCTTTCATGCTTCCCTCAAGTTGAGAGAAATCGCCGCATTCACGGAGAGCTTCGCGCAGAAGCTTGTTCTTTACTACCATCATCTTGATACCTTCCTTGAAGCATGCACGGCGCAGATTGCTTGTAAGCTCTGCATTGAGCGATGCAGTCTCAGTAAGATAGAAACAAGAATATTCTTTTACAGTAGCTGCTATTTGATCTATGATAACTTTTTTATCTTCCTTTCTCATAATACGTAGCTTTTTTCATTAATTTTCATCTACCGATTTCGGGTCAATCTTGATACCCGGACTCATGGTACTCGAAAGATAAATACTCTTTAGATAAGTACCCTTTGCCGTTGCAGGCTTCAACTTGATCAACGTAGCGACGAACTCACGTGCATTCTCGCGAATTTGGTCAGGATTGAAAGAAACTTTACCTATAGAGGCGTGTACTATACCATTTTTATCAACTTTGAAGTCGATCTTACCTTGTTTTACTTCCTTTACAGCTTTGGCAACATCAGGGGTAACAGTACCACTCTTGGGGTTCGGCATCAAGCCACGGGGACCTAATATACGACCGAGAGCACCAATTTTACCCATGACAGCAGGCATGGTGATGATTACATCAACATCCGTCCAACCGCCTTTGATTTTCTCGATATACTCGTCCAGACCTACATAATCGGCACCGGCAGCCTTGGCAGCCTCTGCCTGATCTGAGGTACAAAGTACAAGTACGCGCACTTGCTTACCCGTACCATGGGGGAGCGAAACGACGCCGCGCACCATTTGATTGGCCTTACGAGGGTCAACACCCAAGCGTACGTCGATATCGAGTGAAGCATCGAATTTGGTATAAGTTATTTCCTTAACCAAAGAAGCTGCTTCTTTGAGCGAATAGGCCTTCCCTGCTTCAATCTTTGCTAAAGCCAACTTTTGATTTTTTGTCAGTTTTCCCATTTCAATTGAAGTTTAAAAATTATTCTACCGGGAATTCCCCTTTGACGGTTATACCCATACTCCTAGCAGTACCGGCAACCATACGCATGGCAGAGTCTAAAGTAAAACAGTTCAAATCTACCATCTTATCTGCTGCAATTGCCTTAACCTGTTCCCAAGTAATCTCACTTACTTTCTTACGATTGGGTTCGGAAGAACCTTTTTTCACCTTAGCAGCCTCCATAAGTTGGATAGCTACAGGCGGGGTCTTAACGACAAAATCGAAAGACTTATCTGAATAGTAAGTAATAATCACAGGCAATACCTTACCTGCCTTGTCTTGAGTACGGGCATTGAATTGCTTGCAAAACTCCATGATATTTATACCCTTAGAACCAAGAGCAGGTCCTACTGGGGGAGAGGGATTGGCTGCGCCACCCTTGATCTGCAATTTGATCTGTCCAGCAATTTCTTTAGCCATTTCTTTTGTTTTTTTGATTTGTTAAAAATCAGAGAGTATCGATGCGTAACATCACCTATTCTCTCTCTACTTGCGAATTTTCCAACTCCAAAGGCGTCTTACGACCAAAGATTTTAACCATCACCTTGAGCTTCTTTTTCTCGTTATTCACCTCTTCTATAACGCCTGTAAAACCATTAAAGGGGCCATAGCAAACTTTCACTACTTCACCCACATTATAGTCTACAAAATTCTCATCACTTTCTTGCATCTCGTCGGCAGCGCCCAACATTTTGTTAACTTCGCTTTGACGCAAAGGTTCAGGCTTGTTTGACCTTCCCCCCAAAAAATCGATGACATTGGTCGTGTTACGTAAAATGTGAATAACTTCACCCGTAAGTATGGCCTCGACAAAAACATAACCGGAATAGAGATTGCGTTCTTTCGCAACTCTTTTCCCGTTACGTACGACATAAGTTTTCTCCGTAGGAATCAAGACCTGAAACACGTACTGGCCCAAATCTGTATTCTTGATTTCGGCATCGAGAATCTCCTTGACCTTGGCCTCTTTTCCGCTAATGGCACGCAATACGTACCATCCTTTTTTCTCTTCAGACATTGATTGACCTCCCAGAAATTAAATTAAGCCGTAAATAAAGTGCATGATTGTGTCGATACATTGATCCATCACAAATATCACCAAGGCAATGACAAGGGAAGCAAACATTACCACTACAGCGCTATTTGCGAGCTCTTTGCTTGTAGGCCAAGATACTTTATGAACAAGTTCATTATAAGAATCTTGTATATCAGCAAGTATTTTCAATTTCTTCATATCTTATATGTTATTTGCACGGGTTGAGAGACTCGAACTCCCGACACTTGGTTTTGGAGACCAATGCTCTACCAACTGAGCTAAACCCGTATAAAATCGCTCTCCCGATAAGGGAAGAGCGATTGTGAATGATGATTATATTCTCGCTGATTAGTCGAGGATTTCAGTAATTTGACCTGAACCTACCGTACGACCACCCTCGCGGATTGCAAAGCGAAGACCTTTATCGCAAGCTACCGGAGTGATAAGTTTAACTGTGATCTCAACGTTATCACCAGGCATTACCATCTCTACGCCTTCGGGCAAAGTAATTTCACCGGTAACATCAAGAGTACGGATGTAGAATTGAGGACGATAGTGGTTGTGGAACGGAGTATGACGACCACCCTCTTCTTTCTTCAGGATATATACAGAAGCCTTGAATTCTGAATGAGGATGTACTTGTCCCGGGTGGCAGATAACCATACCACGTTTTACTTCGTTCTTATCGATACCACGAAGCAAAAGACCTACGTTATCACCAGCTTGACCTTGGTCAAGAATCTTACGGAACATTTCAACACCGGTAACAACCGATTTCTTATCAGCACCCAAACCTGTGATTTGTACCTCGTCGCCTACTTTTACAACACCAGTCTCGATACGACCAGTAGCAACAGTACCACGACCTGTAATAGAGAACACATCCTCAACAGGCATCAAGAAGGGTTTATCTATATCACGAGGAGGCAGAGGAATCCAAGTATCTACTGCATCCATGAGCTCCATTACTTTCTCAACCCATTTAGGTTCGCCATTCAAAGCACCGAGGGCAGAACCACGGATGATAGGCGTATTTTCACCATCATAATCGTATTTGTCGAGAAGTTCGCGCATCTCCATTTCAACGAGCTCGAGCATCTCTTCGTCGTCTACAAGGTCGCATTTGTTCAAGAATACAACCAAACGAGGAACATTCACCTGACGAGCCAAGAGGATGTGCTCACGAGTTTGGGGCATAGGACCATCAGTAGCAGCAACTACGATGATAGCGCCATCCATTTGAGCAGCACCGGTAACCATGTTCTTAACGTAGTCGGCGTGTCCCGGGCAGTCTACGTGAGCATAGTGACGATGTTCTGTTTCGTACTCAACGTGTGCAGTATTTATAGTAATACCTCTTTCTTTCTCCTCGGGAGCGTTATCGATTTGGTCGAACGACTTCACCTCAGAAAGACCTTTCGATGCGAGAACGCTGGTGATAGCAGCGGTCAACGTTGTTTTACCGTGGTCTACGTGACCAATGGTACCGATATTAACATGCGGTTTGGTCCGTTGGAATGTTTCTTTTGCCATAGTCTAATTCTTTAAAATAAATGTTGTACTTCTAAGAGCCGATGCCGGGACTTGAACCCGGGACCTCTTCCTTACCAAGGAAGTGCTCTACCGCTGAGCTACATTGGCATTATTATTCTCTTTTGAGCGGAAGACGGGGCTCAAACCCGCGACCCTCAGCTTGGAAGGCTGATGCTCTATCGACTGAGCTACTTCCGCATTGTGTGGGCGAAGATGGATTCGAACCACCGAAGGTATAAACCAGCAGATTTACAGTCTGCCCCATTTGGCCACTCTGGTATTCGCCCAATGCTTAGTCACATTCCTACTTAGCGCCTATTGGAGCCGATAGAGGGATTCGAACCCACGACCCCGAGATTACAAATCACGTGCTCTGGCCAACTGAGCTATATCGGCAGAAATGCACTCGCTCGACATTTTAGTTGTCAAGCGGGTGCAAAGTTAGATATTATTTTTAATCCACAAAAATATTTGGATTATTTTTTTATTTACCCGCTACTTTTTTCTTGTTTTTCTCAAGCTGACGCTCCAAGGCCTCCAGAGCTAGGTCGACAGCCTCTTCAAACGTATCGGCTGTTTTGCATGAAAATAGAGCATCACTACCGGCAACAGAGAGCTTAACACCAGCCTCTTTATTCATCGAAGTTTCGGGCTTAACGACTTTCAGTGTAACTTCGGCCTCCATAATTCCATCATGAAAACGATTGAGCTTGGTGACCTTCTTTTGGATAAAAGATTCGAGCTGTGCAGTGGCGTCGAAATGTATCGCCTGAATTCTAACTTCCATAATATCCTCCTTTTTTTAACGCCCGGGGATGGGCTCGTTTGTAATATTGTTTAAGTTCTTCAAATGTAATATGTGTATATACTTCAGTTGAAGCGAGTGAACTATGTCCTAAAAGTTCTTTGACACTATTGATTCCGGCGCCATTATTAAGCAACGCCGAGGCAAAACTATGACGCAAAACGTGAGGACTGCGCTTACGCAGTGTCACCTCTCCATCAAGGGCGTGTCTTACCACCCGATAGACCAAGCCAGGATAGAGCGGTTCACCATTCTCGCGCACAAAAAAGGTTTCCGTCTTACCCGCTTCACGGTCTCGCAAGCAGCGATAGGCTGCTATAGCTTCGCCAAGCATTGCACCGTAAGGCACAATACGTTCTTTGTTACGCTTTCCCCGCACCCTTATCTCACACACTTTATTATCGACTGCGGCATCGGCAAGCGACACCAACTCAGAGCGACGAATACCGGTCTGATATAGCATCTCTACAATAAGATGATTGCGCAAGGCTACAAAGTCATTTTGGGCTTCTACGGAATGGTCATCCAACAGACGTTGCATCTCTTCAGGTCGCACAAACGACGGAAGCTCCTTCCTTACTTTGGGTAGACGTATATCGACTGCCGGATTAGAAGACTCTATTCCTCGCGCAAGGGCGAACTTAAAGTATGAGCGTAACGCCGAAATTTTACGCCCGATAGAGCGTGCCGACAACCCGTTCTCGCTGAGTTGAATAATCCAATTGCGTATATCGTCCGATTCGACAGGCATCTCGTCGGCATCGTCCCGCTCACGGCGACGGAAGTCTTCAAATTGTGCAAGGTCGTTTTTATAACACAAAACGGTATAAGAAGAAAAGTTCTTCTCATACCGTAAATATTGAAGAAACAACCCTACATTCATAGCCTCTTAAACTTTCTAACGCTACGAATATAGGGATAAGTTTCGGAGAAAACAAATTTTTCGAGAAATTTTTACTCCTCGTTGCGACGTAGTTGTTGTACGTAAATTGCGTGCATCATCTTCTTACGATTTGTTACCGAAGGCTTTTCAAAAGCCTGACGGTTACGCAATTCTTTTACAACACCGGTTTTCTCAAATTTTCTTTTAAACTTTTTCAAGGCTTTCTCAATGTTCTCGCCTTCTTTTACAGGTACTATTATCATAGCTGTTTATATATTATTTTTAATTCTTTCACTCCACGAAAAGTGCGGCAAAATTACGCATAGTTTCTCGAATAACAAAACTATCGGCATAGAAAATGCAAAGTTTTTCTCCTATATCCGACTCAAAACCCTAACACAAGTTTTTCTCAACATCTTTTTCCCATATAATGCCACAGCCACAAAGTGCAAAAAATGTCATTATATCGTGGCAGCGCCCCGCATTCACACATAGAATAAGCAAATATAACACATTTTATAACCCGACATTTTACAGAGTCGATACAGCTATTTTCTTTATCACGCAAAAAGCGTAACTTTGCGTGCATTTATATAATATCTTTATGGAGAAAGAAACCTTATCGCGCCTTGCCGCACTTCGCTCCGAAATGGCATCGCGCCAAATAGACGCTTACATTATTCCGGGCACCGACCCTCACCAAAGCGAATATTATGCCGCCCATTGGGATTTCCGTACATGGATAAGCGGATTTGACGGCTCTGCCGGTACAGCTGTTGTCACCATGCAAGATGCCGGTTTGTGGACCGACTCACGCTACTTTTTACAAGCTGAAGAGCAGTTGTCCGGCTCAGGATTCAGGCTTTTCAAAGATGGTCTTCCCGACACACCCTCTTACATAGAATGGCTTATAGCGACATTGCCACCACATGCCACAGTTGCCATAGATGGCGAGCTGTTTCCTGTAACTGCAGTAGAGGCCATGCAAAAAAACTTTACGATGCATGAATTGCACCTTGAATGCGATTTCGCTCCTTTTGACATCATCTGGAAACAACGACCCGAAATGCCATTGCACCCATTCTTTATACACGAACTGAAATATAGTGGCGAGAGTACAGCATCGAAAGTGTCGCGCACGCTGCAACGGGTTCATAAAGAAGGCGCCGATGCTTTGTTATTGGCAGCCCTCGACGACATTGCATGGCTATTCAATATACGCGGCTGCGATGTACACTGCAATCCCGTAACAATAGCTTATGCCTATATCGATGATGAGAGACGTATTCTGTTTATCGACGAACGTAAAGTAAACGATACAGGAAGAGCTTATCTGAAAGAGGAGGGTATAGAGTGTATGCCATACTCGGCTGTATTTGATTTTGCTTGTCATATAAGCAAAAACGTACTTATAGACCCAGGCAAGACCAACTATGCCCTTGCCCGCTCTCTTAATAGCAACGTAACAAGAGCAACTTCGCCTGTTGCCGCTCTGAAAGCAGTAAAAAACAACATACAAATTGAAGGCATACGTCACGCCATGGTACGCGACGGTGTAGCACTGATACGCTTCTTCCGTTGGCTCGACAACAACATAGATACGGGTAATGTCACAGAGATGAGTGCAGCCCGGCAATTACGGGCGTTCAGGGCAGAACAAGATTTATTTGTCGACGAAAGTTTCGATACAATTGCAGGTTTCAACGAGCATGGCGCTATTGTTCACTACACGGCAACTCCCGAAAGTGATGCTAAGATAACACGCAAAGGCTTCTTACTGGTCGACTCGGGTGCCCAATATCTTGACGGTACAACCGATATCACACGTACATTTGTAATAGGCTCACTCACTCCCAAACAGAAGCACGACTTTACACTGGTACTGAAAGGACACATCGCCCTCACATTATGCCGCTTCCCGCAAGGAACACGAGGCGCACAACTCGATGCCATTGCTCGCGAACCCCTGTGGAACGAAGGACTCACATTCCTACACGGCACGGGACATGGCGTAGGACACTTCCTAAATGTACATGAAGGCCCGCAAAGCATCAGACTACAAGAAAATCCCGTCGCTTTGTTACCCGGCATGGTTACCTCATGCGAACCAGGGCTGTACCGCACCGGCGAATATGGTATCCGCCACGAAAACCTACTGCTAACAGTCGAAGACAAAGAGACTGAGTTCGGAAAATTCTACCGCTTTGAACCGCTTACGCTCTTTCCATTCGACAAGCGTGCCCTTGACATCTCTATTTTACTACCCCATGAGATAGCATGGCTCAACGATTACCATCGCATGGTGTACGACAAACTGAAAGGCTCATTGACATCGGAGGAATGCAAGTGGTTACTCGAAGCTACATCAGCTATATAACACAATATTAACCAACAAGACCTAAACCTTATTTTTATAATATTATGGCACTTATCAAGAAAGTTCGCGGCTTCACGCCGCAATTTGGCAAAGACTGTTTCCTTGCCGACAATGCTACTATCATAGGCGACGTAACAATGGGTGACGAATGCAGCATATGGTTCGGCACAGTGTTGCGAGGCGATGTAAACTCTATACGCATAGGCAATCGCGTAAACATACAAGACGGAAGTGTATTGCATACCCTTTACGAAAAATCGACCATAGAAATTGGCGATGATGTCTCAATAGGACACAACGTCACGATACACGGTGCCACTATTAAAGACGGAGCTCTCGTAGGCATGGGGTCGGTCATACTCGACCATGCCGTAGTGGGCGAAGGCGCAATAGTAGCTGCCGGCGCAGTGGTACTAAGCAAAACAGTCATCAAGCCGGGTGAACTGTGGGGAGGTGCTCCTGCCAAATTTATCAAAATGGTCGACCCTCAACAGTCGAAAGAAATAAACCAAAAAATAGCCCACAACTACCTGATGTACTCGCGCTGGTATAGCGAGGAGGATTAGAGCTACTTTCCCCTACCCGACGTCGGGCATACATTGTCGAAACAAGACGTCGACTACCCTCCTACTCTCGAAAGAGTAGATATCAGGGGAACCACAGCCTGTATTTTTCACCTAAAAAACGGTGTGCATGTCATAATTCGATGCACACCGTTTTTATACTATTCAGCCAAAGAGTAGAATGCTAATTGACCCGCACATCGGCAAAATAACGAGCAAAAAGCTCACGGGCGGCTTCTAACTGCTGAGGCGTATTATATGGTACATCCTTGAGCTTATATTCCATTCCCAAAGGTTCGTATTTATGCATTCCAAGGGTATGATACGGAAGTATTTCAACCCTTTGTAATGCAGTATTACCTTGTAAATGACGGCATAAAGCTTCTATATCGGCCTTGTCGTCACTATAACCGGGAACCAGCACATAACGCAGCCAAAAAGGAGTACCTACCTCGGCCAAAAAAGCAGCCGTAGCAAGAGTATCTGAATTGTCGTGTCCTGTAAGGTTACGATGACGGAGAGGATTGAATTGTTTTACATCAAGCAATACCAGGTCGACTCGACGGTACAATTCGCGAGCAGCCTCGGTGCTAATACTTCCGTTGGTATCGATACAAACACTAATGTTGTGTTCGTGCAACGCATCGACCAAAGGCAACAGCGATTCGGCCTGCAACGTGGGTTCTCCCCCACTAAATGTCACTCCACCCTTTTTCCCAAAGAAGGGGCGTTCGTTGACAGCCTTTTGCACTATCTCATCTATAGGCGTAAGTGTACCGCCCTGCATTGTTATGGTATCGGGGTTTGCACAATATAGACAACGGAAGTTACAACCCTGTAAAAAAACGACGAGACGTATACCCGGCCCGTCGTATGTACCCAACGATTCATAAGAATGTACACGTAACAATCGTGTATCAGCCGGTATAGATGATGTAACAATAGTTTCTGTCATTACAATATGTGTATTATATGAAAACTTATACCCTTTTTAAAAAGGCAAACTTTGCCGGAGAGCGTTATCTCTCCGGCAAAGTTATATAAAACTCTGTGCAATATAGCAACTGCAACATTAGAAGTGATCGTGGAAGCTGCGCGAGATAACCTCCAGCTGGTGAGCACGGCTCAACCGCACAAAATTTACAGCATATCCCGATACTCTTATGGTGAGTTGCGGATACTTTTCGGGATGCTCCATCGCATCCTCGAGCATTTCACGATTTAGGACATTTACATTGAGATGATGTGCCTTTTTCTTAAAATAGCCATCAATGAGCGTAATGAGGTTATCTACACGGTCTTCGCGTGTAGCACCCAGCGACTTAGGTATAATAGAGAAGGTATTGCTTATACCATCGAGTGCATCCTCGTAATTGAGTTTGGCCACCGACGAAAGAGATGCAACAGCTCCGTGATTATCGCGTCCGTGCATCGGATTGGCTCCGGGAGCAAAGGCAACACCCCGAGCACGTCCATCGGGAGTAGCACCGGTCTTTTTACCATACATAACATTCGATGTAATGGTAAGTATCGACATCGTAGGCACAGCATTACGATATACAGGATATTTCTTCAACTCATTGCTGAAATAGTGCGTCAACCATACGGCAATACTGTCTACACGGTCGTCATCATTACCATAACAGGGGAAATCGCCCTCTATATCGAAACCTTCGGTAAGTCCTATCTCATTACGACGAGCCTTCACATGAGCATACTTGATAGCCGAGAGTGAGTCAGCCGCAATAGAGAGACCAGCCACACCATATGCAAGGTTGATATGCGGGTCGGTATCTATCAGTGCCATTTGAGCCTTCTCATAGTAGTACTTGTCATGCATGTAGTGTATGATATTCATAGCCTCGTTATATACGCGAGCAATCTGAGCAAGTACTTTCTTGTAATTCTCCATTACCTCGTCAAAATCGAGCACATCGTTTTTGAGAACAGGTATATCCTTCACCATCACAGTACCGGTATTTTCGCAGCGGCCACCGTTGATGGCGAGCAGCAATGCCTTTGCAAGATTTGCACGCGCACCAAAGAACTGTATGCTACGGCCTATCTCTTGGAATGATACACAGCAAGCAATACCATAATCGTCGGTCTTGCGAACCTCGCGCATGAGGTCATCATTCTCATACTGTATAGCAGATGTGTCAATAGAGACTTGCGTACAGAAACGTTTGAAACCTTCGGGCAACTCTGGACTCCACAGTATTGTCATATTGGGCTCGGGAGCCGGGCCTAAGTTGTATAGCGTCTGCAAAAAGCGGAACGATGTCTTGGTGACCTTCGTACGACCATCATTGAGACGACCGCCTATCGACTCGGTAACCCACGTGGCATCTCCAGCAAAAATTTCATTATAGCTATCCATGCGCAAATGACGTACCATGCGTAACTTGATGACGAACTGGTCAATAAGTTCTTGTGCAAATGTCTCGTCTATGTTGCCATGTGCAAGATCATATTCTATATATATATCGAGGAACGACGATACATTACCCAACGACATAGCCGCTCCATCTTGCTCTTTAACAGCAGCCAAATATGCCATATACACCCATTGTACGGCTTCTTGTGCTGTCGTAGCGGGACGTCCAAGGTCTAAGCCATAATAGCTTCCCATCACCTTCATTGCTTCAAGAGCATGTATTTGCTCTGAAACCTCTTCACGCAAACGTACGCGGGCCTCGGTCATAGGACCTGTAAGTCCTCGCAAATCTGACCGTTTCACTTCTATGAGTCGGTCTATACCGTACAAAGCCAATCGGCGATAGTCACCAATGATACGGCCACGCGCATAGTTATCGGGAAGACCTGTGAGGAATCCCAACGAACGATAGGTACGTATCTCCTCGGTATACGCATCGAATACACCATCATTGTGCGTTTTACGATAGTGTGTGAATATCTCTTTCACATGTTCGTCCAACTCTAAGCCATGCTCATGACATGCTTTTTCTACCACCTTGATTCCACCAAAAGGCTTGATGGCTCGCTTGAGCAACATATCGGTTTGCAAGCCTACAATCAGCTCGTTTTCGCGATCTATATATCCTGCTTTATGCGATGTTATAGTCGATATAGTCTTATTATCAATAGCTCGTACACCACCATTGTCGCGCTCTTCTGCCAAAGCTTCTTTGCATTTCTCCCATACTTTGAGCGTACGTTCGGTAGGTCCGGCAAGGAATGAAGCATCGCCCTCATACGGTGTAATATTTTTCCGTACGAAATCGCCAACGTTAATTTCATTTTCCCATAAACCGGGCTTAAACTGCATTGTCTTTTCCATAGTCGTTCAAAAAAATCTTTTTTATTCAATTATGCTTATCATATCCGTACCAATGTACAGATGTAAAAGTTAACGCTCGAAAGCTCTTGCAAAGGCTTTCGGCATCAAGAAGAACCGTTGTGTCTTAGCACATTCCTGCAGCCACAAAGTTAGTTATTTTCCACGAATGCCAAAATTTATCGTCACAAAAATATATCTTGCTTGCTAATTATTTTTACATCATTGATTCACAGCATGCTACACTACTTATAACCTGTCGCGACATTGGCCTATTCATTGCCGGGTCGTCCCCCACAGAAGGACTTTTGCGACATCTCGCTAGGTATCTCAAAGAAAATTTGATATTCTACTAAATATCAACGCATTAATATTTCACATAAAAATCCTGAAATAAGAGTCTCTCAACAAAGTAGCAATATATTTGGCAAATACAAATGCTTTGCATTATATTTGCCTAGCGACTATGCGACATTTCATACATCGCACCGAAAGTAAAAACACAATAAAATAAAATCATTATGAGCATCAGCCAAACGTGTAACCACATATTCGATGCCACTACCGAATTGTATCACAAGCATGACAACGTAGATGCCCGGGTTGAAAATCCATATCCCGAGTGCACTCTAGAAAACCTGTTATTTACCAAGAACTGGATAGATACCGTTCAGTGGCATTTAGAGGATATTATTCGCAATCCCGATATCGACCCTGTAGAGGCTTTAACCATCAAGCGACGCATAGACCGCTCCAATCAAGACCGTACCGACCTTGTAGAGCTGATAGACAGCTATTTTTTAGACCAATACAAAGATGTTACACCCCTTCCCGATGCCACTATCAATACCGAAAGTCCAGCTTGGGCAATAGACCGTCTGTCTATTTTGGCATTGAAAATATACCATATGCGGCAGGAAGCCGAACGTCATGACGCCTCGGCAGAACATGTAGAAAAATGCAGCGCCAAGCTTGCCGTATTGCTACAACAACGCGAGGACCTCTCTGCCGCTATAGACCAACTGGTTGCCGATATTGCTGCCGGACGTAAGTACATGAAAGTGTATAAACAAATGAAAATGTATAACGACCCGGCTCTCAATCCTGTATTATACGGGAAAAAGTAAGCTGTCTGAAAGTTGCGAATTATAAAAATTATTTTGTGACAACATATAAAAAAGTGCTTGTCATGCGCCTCTCGGCGCTGGGCGATGTGGCTATGACCATACCGCAAATCTATTCCGTGTGCCAAGCTTACCCCGACACTACGTTTGTAGTACTGACCCAGCGAGTGGCATCGTCGCTATTTATGTATGCTCCTATCAATTTGCAAGTATACATTGCCGACGTAAAAGCCCGACATAAAGGCCTGGCCGGGCTTTGGTTACTATATAAGGAGCTGTCGGCACTGGGTATAGATGCTGTCGCCGACTTACATGACGTATTGCGCACCAAAATACTTCGCAGGCTCTTCCGCATGGCCGGGAAAACAGTAAGCATCATAGATAAAGGACGAGCCGAAAAAAAGAGGCTCACTAGTCGGCGCCACAAAGAATTACGGCCATTAAAACCTATGGCCGAACGTTACGCCGACGTATTTGCCGCCTTATCGCTACCCTATACCCCACGATTTACGTCTCTATATCCCGATGGAAAAGGCGATGCCGGACTTTTCTCGCATATTACTCCACCTAAAGAGACAGGGAAATTATGGATAGGAATTGCCCCCTTTGCCAAACATGAAGGGAAAATATATCCGGTCGAAGAGATGGAGCGTATCGTAGATTTGTTAAGCCGACACGAACGGTTACACCTATTCCTTTTCGGTGCCGATAACGAAGCTGCGCTCCTTGCCAAATGGCAAGAGCGCTATCCACGTGTCATTTCATTGGCTTCGCAACGTCATGGGTTCAAGGTAGAATTGTCGCTGATGAGCTACCTCGACGTAATGCTTTCGATGGACTCGGCCAACATGCATCTTGCTGCACTTGCCGGTGTACCGGTAGTATCGGTATGGGGAGCCACACACCCTTATGCCGGCTTCTTAGGTTACACGGCCTCACCAGCCCATATAATTCAGGCCGACATGGCATGCCGTCCTTGCTCTGTTTTCGGGGACAAACCTTGTTACAGAGGTGACTATGCCTGTCTGCGACAAATAACGCCCGACTCTATAGCTCAAAAAGTACTCGATGCAGCTGGGTATACAAGCGAATAGGTTCTACCATGGAAAAACTCGCGCGCAAGTGCGCTATTTATCGGTAGAATAATGTACTTTTGTAGCTCCAAAACGCAAAAAAATGCAAGGAGCAAAGATAACCCGGATAAGACTCTGCGACACAGACGTACAGTATAAAGTTTGTGGCTCGGGGCGTGCAGTAATACTCTTGCACGGCTGGGGCTGTAATATGACTACCGTAGCCTCTATCGAGACTATGTTATCGCCACACTTCACAGTATACACCCTCGACTTCCCGGGTTTTGGTGGGAGCGAAACGCCTTCCTCAGTATGGGGAGTAGAAGAATATACCCGTATGCTTGAGACCTTCGTTGCTGCTCTCGGCATAGAATCGCCCATCCTGATAGGGCACTCCTTTGGCGGACGTGTATCTATTCTCTACGCATCACGTAACCATACGCATAAAGTAATATTAGTAGATGCCGCAGGTGCCAAACCTCGCCGGTCATTGAAGTATTATTACAAGGTCTACACATACAAACTCGGTAAACAATTGCTCTATCTTATCTTGGGGAAAGAGAAAGCCGAGCAACGTATGGAAAAAATGCGCCGCTCGGCAGGCTCGGCCGACTATAATGCCGTAAGCGGCATGATGCGACGCATCTTTGTGAAAGTCGTCAACGAATACCTCGAATCTGTGATGCCCCTTATCAAATGCCCCGTGCAACTAATCTGGGGAGCCAAAGATACCGCTACGCCATTGCGCGAAGCACACATAATGTTAAGGCTCATTCCTCATGCCGATTTGGCTGTCATCGACGATGCCGGACACTATTCGTTTCTCGACAATCCCTTCCGTTTCAGAGCCATAGTAATGGCTTTCCTCAAAGACGACATATATAACAAATAAATTATCATGCAATTGATACACAACATTGTACATATAATATTCGCCATTGCGCTTCTTGTCTACCTCTTTGTAGCGCTTCGTTACGAGTTGCAAATGTTGCAACAAAATTCCTATCGCAACGACCGATTCCTGCGATGGCTGCGCAGCAGTGGCACACTTTCGTCGCCTCGTAGCCTTACACTCTATTTCCTGCTGCTACTCTACTGCTCAAGCTTCGCACCTTTTGCCACAACAATTATCGAAGCCATTATAGCCATTACACTCTTTATATTTTCCATCAGAGAATTACGCACGCATTATAAAAAGCCCGTAGTATTTACACACAGGGCTATAAGGCTTTATACGGCAGCTTGGGTAGTAACCACTGTAATAACTTTAGCAATTGCCTCCATCGGTACACCCGAGGCACAACAGTATACAGCCGCTCTTACACTGATAGCAATACTTGCCTTCCCCTGGGTAATTATGTTATGCGCCAATACCCTCATGCAGCCTATCGAAAAGTTGATAAATCGCGGATTCTATAACGAAGCAAAAAAAATTCTTGCCGATATGCCGCACCTCACCATCATAGGCATTACAGGCAGTTATGGTAAAACCAGTACCAAACACTATTTATATCGAATTCTCAGCGAAAAATATAACGTCATCATGACACCGGGTAGCTACAACACCCCCATGGGTGTGATACGCACCGTACGCGAAATGATGAAACCTTACTACGATGTGTTTATCGTAGAGATGGGAGCCAAACAGATAGGTGACATCAAAGAAATATGCGACCTTGTAGCGCCCTCGATAGGCATTGTCACTGCCGTGGGAGAGCAACACTTAGAATCGTTCAAAACAATAGAGAACGTACAACGCACTAAGTTTGAACTGATAGATGCACTTCCTTCCGACGGACTGGGCGTACTCAATAACGACTTCCCTTATATTGCTTCACGACCTGTCTCTAACGTATCCGTACTGCGCTATGCTCTCGAAGCCGGCAATGCCGATTTCCATATAGAAGACATCGTATATGATGATATAGAGACTCGCTTTACCATCGTGGGCGACGGTCACAAGCTGGCACTATCTACCCAGTTGGTAGGAGACTGTAACCTCTCGAACCTCATGGCAGCAGTTATCGTAGCTTTACATCTAAACGTACCCGAGAATGCCATAAAATATGCCGTGAGCCGCATAGAACAGGTAGAACACCGTCTTAACATTAAGCGTGCACCAGGAGGACTCTCTATCATCGACGATGCATTCAACTCCAACCCCGACGGGGCTCGCATGGCTCTCGACGTATTGAATCGCGTGCGGGCT
The DNA here is from genome assembly GCA_900538705.1 of uncultured Porphyromonadaceae bacterium. Classification (GTDB taxonomy): domain Bacteria; phylum Bacteroidota; class Bacteroidia; order Bacteroidales; family Barnesiellaceae_A; genus Barnesiella_A. The sequence goes on along the minus strand of UPZG01000001.1, from coordinate 220,627 downwards.
ACTCGACGTATCGTCATTACTCCGGGCATGATAGAATTGGGTGACAAACAGGATGAATATAACCATCGCTTCGGTGAGCAAATGGCAGCCGTTGCCGACTATGTAATGATTGTAGGTACATACAACAGGGCAGCCATTCTTGAAGGTTTGCAAGCGGGCGGAATGAAAGAGGAGGCTATTTTCTTAGCCGACAGTTTCACCACGGCTCAAGCACGATTGGTACAGATAGCCCGTGCCGGTGACGTCGTCCTGTATGAAAACGACCTACCCGACACTTTCAAATAGGCTATAAAACAAGAATATCAAAAATCATATTGACAATGAAAACGACAATAGGCGTATTCTTCGGCGGCAGGTCGGTAGAGCATGAAATATCGATACTGACGGCACTGCAGGCCATGTATGCAATAGATGCTTCACGTTACAACGTAATACCGATATATATATCGAAAGAGGGTCGCTGGTATAGCGGCGAGCCACTCATGTCGGTATCGAACTATAAAGACATGACGGCCTTAAAAAGCCGTTGCGAAGAGGTGTACATGAATCCCGAATATGGCGATTACAACCTCTACCGTCGCAAAAAACCACTTTTTGGCTCTCACATCGTAGCCACGCTCGATGTTGCCATCCCAGCTCTGCACGGGACTAATGGTGAAGATGGTGTGTTTCAAGGCCTGTTAGAGACCATCGGTATCCCCTTTGCCGGCTGCGACACACTTTCGGCAGCCATAGGTATGGATAAGATTGTAATGAAGATGGTACTCGAACATAGCGACATTCCGGTCGTAGACTACGTATGGTTTACCGATAAACAATGGGCAACAACTCGCGACAAATGGGTTGAGAAGATAGAAAATAAAATAGGTTACCCCGTTATCGTAAAACCCGCCAACTTAGGCTCGAGTGTAGGCATTGCCCGCGCCGATAATCGACAAGAGTTAATTACCAAGGTAGAAGAAGCAAGCCGTTATTCTACTCGCCTTATAGTAGAAGACTTGGTAGAAAATCTCAAAGAGATTAACTGTTCGGTCTTGGGCGACAGCGATGACTACACCACATCAGTATGCGAAGAGCCCATCAAGAGCGGCAAGATTCTCTCATACGAAGATAAATACATGGGAGGCAGCAAAGGAGAAAGTGGCATGCAAGCCAGTGAGAAACGCATTCCGGCCGACTTATCAGACGAACAGACTCAACGGGTACGATTCCTCGCGGGCGAAACATTCAGAGTACTTTCTTGCCATGGCGTGGCTCGTGTCGACGTGATGATTGACGACAACACAGGCGCAATATATGTCAACGAAATCAATGCCATCCCTGGCTCCTTCTCATTCTACCTGTGGGAAGCTACTGGCGTACCTTTCGACGAATTGATGGACAAACTGGTATCGCTCGCCTTGAAACGGAAACGCGAACAAGCCAATAAAACCGTCAGCTACTCACAAAATATCTTTGCCCTTGGTGGAGGCTCAAAAGGTGGAACCAAAGGAGGAAAACTCAGGAAATAAACTCATATACAACAATATGGATGTACATACTCCTCAGCAACCCGACACTTCGTGCATATATGCCGTAGTGCAAGCTGTGGAGTGTGGAGGAATAAGGATACGACGCCCTGACCAATCAGAGCGTCGTATATCATTTATGGGAGGTGATATTGCCACTGGAGGTTACCTTCCGCTTCTACAGCCCGGCAACAACCTATACCTGCTCGACTCCATCGACGATGGGACGGCCTTACACCCACGCTTCATCGTGGTAGAGCCTGATTTTCTGATTGACGTCAGCCTTCTGGCCGAGTGCTGCCGCTCTTTCGGGCATCTATGGCAACTCTATTTTGCCAACCGTATACGCCCACGCCATCTCAACCGACATATTTTGCTGGGAAACGCCGCCAACCTTATCTTCGACGAGGTGGTCAATGCCGAAGACCCCAATAGCATAAAGCTCGCCGACACAATAAAAAAAATTTTCGGTTCATCACCATTGGAATATGCAGTATGCCCCGATATTGATACAGCTTTCTTCAACGATATTGCTTTGCACCACGAGCATCTGCTGCACACGGTGAAGAACGAATTTGCCAAAACAGGACTCTCCAGCAACGAAGGGATGGTAGAGCCTACCTTCATATCGCCCATGCTGGGCTTGCGTGGACGACTCGACTTCTTGCAAACTGATGGACACAGAGCTGCTGGTATAGAGTTGAAATCGGGTAAAAAATCGGGCGGATTTATCGTCGATACCCACCGCATACAACTCTCTCTCTACCAGCTCATGCTGCACTACTCATTGGGCATAGATCATCCCGATTTCTATGCGCTCTACTCGCGCTATGCACAAGACAGTTTAGTAAAGAATCACCTGTCGCTCTCGCTTATGCAACAAGCTATAGGAGTTCGCAATAGAATCGTATTAGAGGAATTGCATTATACAACCGACACGCACCCGTTGCGCACGCTGACAGCATCTCTGGCACAACCCTCATACGAACAGCCCTTGCATCCCTTGGTAAGGTATGTCAACCATGACCTATACACCATAGTATCGGCTCTGCACCAAATCGCTACCGACGAAGTGTCTGCACACTACTTCGACCGCTTTTACCGTTTCCTGTCGCGAGAACAGTACCTGTCAAAGATGTCGCACAGTACGGCCGAACACACTGGTATAACGGCTCTGTGGCAAGCCTCTATTGCCGAGAAACGCCGTATGGGTTGTATCATGGCTCCACTCTGTCTGCAAGAGAGCTATGCCAACGAAGAACCGCCATTACTACGCTTTTCATACATACAAACACAAGAGGTAACCATCCCCAAATTCCGCAACGGCGACATTGTACTGTTATACCGTTATCACGATGAGGAGAGCTGCGCGGCCAATAATATCTTGTTCCGAGGCGTAATAACGAGCGTAACATCAAAAGAGGTAGTAATACACTTACGCGACCGACAACAATGTAGTTCGCTTTTTGTCTGTGGCGATAAATATGTCCTGGAAGCCGATTACTCCGACATGGCTTTCAAAATGCAATTCGCAGGGCTCTTTGCCTTTTTACAAATGCCCGAACCACGCCGTCGCCTATTGTTAGGACATGGCGATTACTGCCCGCAGATGGGGACTCCTGTGCAACCCGTTTTCCACTACGATTCAAAAGAGGTAGAACAAATCGTCACTACTGCGGCAGGCAATGGCGAGCTCTACTTGCTGATGGGACCTCCCGGAACAGGTAAAACATCGGTAGCACTGATGGGTATGGTGCGCGAAATCACAGCCTCGCCACACCGCGACCTTTTACTGGTAGCCTATACCAATCGGGCTGTCGACGAGATATGTTCACACTTAGAGCAAGAGCCCCTACTCGATTATATGCGCATAGGCATGGAAAACTCCTGCGCCACAGCATACCGCCATCGCCTCATATCCAACCGACTTGCAAATTGTAAACGCCGCGACGAGGTGATACAGAATGTCACATCCTGCCACATTTATGTAGCATCGCTCGTCTCTCTGCTTGCTAAACCTGAGCTGTTTGAACTAAAACAATTCGACACGGCTATTATCGATGAAGCATCGCAATTGCTCGAGACCCAATTATTGGGATTGCTGGCAGCCACCGATAGCCATGGGCGCCCTGCCATCGGCCGTTTTGTTCTTATAGGCGACCACAAACAATTACCGGCCATCGTGCTGGAAGAGGCAGAAGAATCTCTTATAACAGACGACCTCCTTATCGAGTGCGGCCTTACCGACTGCCGTATGTCGCTTTTTGAAAGACTTTACCGCCGATACTGTGCCTTTCCGCAACTCACAGGCATGTTGTCGCAACAATGGCGAATGCATCCCGATATTGCCGATTTTGCCTCGACAGTTTTTTACAGCGGTAAAGTAAAAGCGGGTGGCGCCCCGCACCAAAACTCGGCTCTACCATACAAACTATACGAAGGGATGAGTGACGCAGAACGAATGCTTGCCACCTCACGCATGGCTTTTATCAACATCGAGCCACCCTCGCCATCAACAAATGAAACTGTCGATACCTCAAATGCCAGTGAAGCGCTTGCCGTGGCACGAGTAGTAGAAGCATTCTACAAACTCAATGCTCAAAACGGACGAGACTTTCTCCCGGGAAAAGCAATAGGCATCATTACCCCTTATCGCAACCAGATAGCCGCAATCAGACAGCAACTAGAGTGGTTACAACTACCAGGCTGTAACGAAATACGCATCGACACGGTCGAGCGATTCCAAGGCTCACAAAACGACGTGATTATCTTCTCATGTGCCGTAACAACAAAAGAACAACTGGCCTTCTTGTCGCAAAGTAGCAAAGAAGATGGCATGTGGATAGACCGCAAACTCAACGTTGCCATCACGAGAGCGCGTGAGCAACTTGTAATCATAGGATATAAGGACTTGCTCGAGACATCGCCAGTATATGCACAGCTACTGCACTACATAACCCGCAGAGGAGTCATTTTACAAGAATGCCATATAAAAACGATACCTTAGGTGCCACGACCAACAGGGTCAAACATATTCAGACATAAAAATAATAACACAATGGAAAAGATATATAAACCCCACATCGTCGCCGACAGCAAGATTCCTTACTTGCGCGGAGTATTGGAACCTTTTGCGCACATGTCGTATTACGCACCCACCGAAATAGACAATCACATAGTGCAAAAGGCCGACATGCTTATCATCCGTACCCGTACACACGTCGACAGCCACTTATTGCAAGGCTCACCCTGTCACTTCATTGCTACAGCCACCATCGGATACGACCACATAGACACATCGTACTGCGCCTCCCACGGCATCCGTTGGGTCAATGCCCCGGGCTGTAATGCCTCATCGGTAGGACAATATGCATTAGCGTCATTACTGGCCTGGGCAAAAGCCCGGCAACAACATTTGGCCGACCTTACCATCGGTATTGTAGGCGTAGGACATGTAGGCAAGGTAGTAGCACAATATTGCCGTGCCATAGGTATGCGCGTATTACTCAACGACCCTCCCCGTGCTCGGACTGAGAGCTCCCAAGAGTTTGTATCACTCGATACGATAGCAAACGAGGCCGATATTATAACTTTTCATACACCACTCACTACCGACGGCTCAGATGCCACGTATCATCTTGGTTCTGCAGCATTTTTCTCTTCGGCCAAGCGCAAGCCTTTGATTATAAACAGCTCGCGCGGGGCTGTTGTCGATAATAAAGCTCTACTGAACGCCTTGTCGCAAGGAATAATATCAGATATCATAATGGATTGTTGGGAAGGAGAGCCACAAATAGATGCTCAGTTGCTCGCGGCTGCATTCATTGCCACGCCCCACATTGCCGGGTACTCAGCCGACGGGAAATCAAATGCCACACGCATGACCGTAGAATCTGTCGCCCGAGAAATAGGAGTAACGATAGATACATCGACAATCGTACCACTGGCTCCACCGGTTACAACAATCGATGTTACAGGCAACACCGATGCTTTACTGACTGCCGTATTATCGAGTTACAATCCACTTACCGAAACTGATGAGCTGAAGCGGCATCCTGAGAACTTTGAAGCCATGCGCAATTCATACGGATTACGCCGTGAATTTCCAGCTTACACTGTAATCGGTGCCAAAGATGAAGATGCTGCCACCCTGTACCACTTGGGATTCAACATACAGTAATAACTCTCAACGGCACAACAAAAAACATTCGAGATACAGGCTGTACCAAACATGCAACAAGGGGAGTGTCACTGAGACACTCCCCTTGTTTTTATATAATATACGTTCCAGCCGCTATTCCCGCTCTTTGATGAGCCCCGAACGGTAAGCATAAAGCAATTTTTTCAAATCACCAATCTGCTCTATCAATTCTGTACCTATATCGGTATCTCTTACTCGCATACGCTGGCTGTTAAATTCAAGGATAAAGTGGTTTGATATAATATCCACTCCCTCCTCAATGGCTTTCTGCGTCGACTGGAAAGGCTCATGTTGTACCAACTGTAATCCGCGAGAATGATATATAAGCGTATATCCGGCGATACCCGTCTCAGATTGGTAAGCCTTTGAAAAACCACCGTCGATAACCAGCAACTTACCGCCGGCCTTGACAGGCTGCTCACCCTTGGCCACTTTGACCGGGATATGTCCGTTGATGATATGTGCATGAGGACCACTGATACCAAACTCGCTCAAAATACGGTCACATACAGCCTCCTCATTACGTAACGTATAGTAATTACCCTTCTTCTCTTTTGCCAACTCTTTATCGGCTATAAAATACCGCTCAAATGTTGTCATCTTATCCTTGTCGTACGATGGCGACTGCGGACCACACCAGAGATACCACATATAGTCGACATCAAAATTATGTTCGGGATTAGAAGCATCACCGAAATAGGCTTCCCGGATAATTTGTTCCACCTTGTCGAAGAGAGCCTTACCGGCATACTCTTTACCCCTAATACGAACTTTCATAAATGTACCGTCGGCATTGAGAGGCATGGAGGCATGGAACAACAAGTTGGAATTACGAACCAAATAGAGGCCGCCGTTACTATAGAGGCAGCGCATGTGCTTGCGCAACTTCTCGCTATTGCGGAAAGAGTGGTCGAGCTTCTTCATTACATCAGCCTCCTCATCAGTAAGTGTATAGGGTGAATGAGGGTCGATGGTAGGGAAATAAGCGTCGCGCAACGGATATGATTTGCCGTTTATGGTTATGCTCTTCGCAGACATATCTATTTTATCGAGCAACAAACGGTCGTCCATCGCATACTCAGGATTACGATGAATAATCTGTCCTTCCAACTTGAATTGTATGATAGCAATGGCCTTTTGCATTTTTGCGATAAGGCGATTTGTCTTGGCATTGTGTATCTGCGCCGTAGCTGTAGGCATAAATACGTTGCAATCATCGTTGCCATACTGCTCCATAGCAAAGGTAGCAAGAGGAAGAATATTAATGCCATATCCATCTTCAATAGTAGCAAGATTGCCATATCGCAAAGCAATGCGTATGACATTGGCCAAACAAGCCTTGTTACCAGAAGCTGCCCCCATCCACAAAATGTCGTGGTTACCCCATTGGATATCTACATGGTGATAGTTACAAAGCGTGTCCATGATAATATGCGCACCAGGACCACGGTCGAAAATATCACCGACTATATGCAGAGAGTCGATAATAAGCCGTTGTATGAGCTCGCACATTGCTATAATAAAATCGTCGGCTCGTCCCACCTCTATAATAGTCGTTATAATCACATTCACGTAACCTTGCTTAGGCTCTGAAAGCGATTCGTGCAACAACTCCTGCATGATATAGGCAAACTTTTCGGGCAATGCCTTTTGAACCTTTGAACGTGTGTACTTCGACGATACATTTCTACACACCTTTATAAGCTGATGCAAAGTAATGTAGTACCAATCATCTATATCGGTTTCGGTCGATTTTACAAGCTCAAGCTTCTCGGCAGGATAGTATATGAGCGTACACAACTCTTTTTTCTCGTTCTCTCGCAAAGTTTGTCCGAAAATTTCATCCACTTTACGGCGTACCGAACCCGATGCATTTTTCAGTACGTGCTGGAATGCTTCATATTCACCGTGAATATCAGTAAGGAAGTGTTCTGTGCCCTTGGGCAAATCAAGAATGGCCTCCAGGTTGATTATCTCAGTACAGGCATCGGCTATGGTAGGAAAACGTTTCGACAGTAACGAGAGGAATCGCAAGTCGCTAATTCCTTGCTCATTGCCTACCACCTCATTCAGATTATCCATGATGCTTACAATTTTTATTATGATAGTATTAGACTCGGTATTACCTCGGTTATATACCGGCGTATTGATTACAAAACCTCAACGTGTAACCAGGCATCCGCCCGAGATAGCATTGAGGAATACAGTATATTGCTGCAAAAAATAGCGGTTGTCGTGTGCAGGGCCCGAAAGAGGTGAACCTGTTGCAACATCGTATGTAGAGCCACACTTGTCACATCGCAATACAAACTCCTCTTCGTCATATTCTATACGAATAGTAGAGCTGCGCTCTACCGGACACGAAAGGTCGTAGGCTTTTATGGTATTAACCGGGTCGCACAACAACATGACCCCTCCATAACCCGTAGCCGAATTTGCCACGTACGTAAATCCTCGGGGTAAATTTTCGTTTTTAATAAATTCTTTATGATCGGGATAAGCCGAAACACCGTAAACACTCCATATGGCAGCGTTGCCAAACTCTATCCTTACCGAAGCCGCAGGAATGCGGTCGTATTGTGTCTCTTCACAACCCGCAAAAAACGTGGCTGCAACAAAGGCACATAAGGCAATGATAATTTTCCGCATAGTTACAGACATTAAAGGGTTATTATTTGGTATTGCCCGCCCGCGGGAGGAGTTGCAGGCACGTATGCTTACAATTTATTATAAGGTATTACAGCCAATGCTTGTGCCATGCGATCTATACCCTCTTTCATTGGTTTGGCAATCATCGTTTTCAAGAACGGATTTACATCAGCCTTCACCGTAATCCGGCATTTAGTATTCATCTCGTCTACTGCCACCAATTGAATCCACAAAAATAAAGGTACGGGTGAATTTTCTGCAGTAAACTTGATGGTTTTATGAGGTTCGCGCATAACGATACGAAAGGTTAGCTCGCCCACTGGCTCAACCGATATAGTGCACGAATCGGCATCGAACCGCATATCTTTTATCTGTTGAGCACGATCGTCGGGTATGGCATTGCGCAGTCGGCCAACATTATTCAAATCGGATAAAGTGGCATATACCGCCTCGATAGGAGACGGTATATGCGTAATTATACTTTCAAAAGTTTCTGTACCCATTTCTTTAATATCAGATTTTGGCATCTGCATGGTCAAGCCCCCAGTTGGCAGGGTCTTTGCGCCACTCTTGCAACGTTTCCAGCTCCTCGGCAGCGATGTAGTTAGTGTCAAGGGCTACTTCGAGCATGGCATTGTAGTTACTCAACGTTACAAGTTCTACGTTGGCAGCCTTGAAGCGACGTGTTGCTTCGGGGAAACCGTAGGTAAATATAGCAGCCATACCTATCACTTCACAACCGGCATTACGTATACTCTCAACAGCTTTGATACTGCTGCTTCCGGTCGAAACAAGATCTTCTATGACAACAACTTTCTGTCCGGGTTTCAAAGCCCCTTCTATGAGGTTCTCCAATCCGTGGTCTTTAGGTGCTGAACGCACATATACGTACGGGAGTCCCAGCGTATCGGCAACCAACGCACCTTGAGCGATAGCGCCCGTGGCAACACCTGCAATAGCCTGTACCTCGGGGAAGTTCTCAAGAATAAGACGACACAGCTCTACCTTAATAAAGCTGCGCACCTCGGGATACGACAGGGTGCGGCGGTTATCGGTATAAATAGGAGAGTTCCATCCCGATGCCCATACAAACGGGTTTGCGGGTTGTAACTTAATAGCACAAATGCCGAGTAATTTCTCTGCCAGCAATTTTTCTACGCTTTTCATTTTTGGGGGAATTTTTTTGATTTGTTCCGCAAAGGTACAAAAAGTATAAGAATAAACCTAAGCAGTTAGTACATTTCGACTCCCTTTTTTATTACAGGGACAAAGAGCCTGCAATAACTATTTTGCCAACGACAGTGCACAAATACTGAGACGGTTTATGCCTACTCTGCGCAAAGCTTCTCCGCACGCCAGCAACGTAGCACCTGTTGTTACTACATCATCGACAAGTAAAACATGGGCATCGGAAGAAACTATTCCATCATGTGCCTCGAAAGCCTCATGCGTAGAAAGCCAACGGTCATATATTCCTTTACGGGTTTGCGACTGCTTGTCTGTAACACACTCAAGCAAATCAGTACATAGCGGTATACCCGTTGCATCAGCTATTCCTTGTGCTATCCACTCGCTTTGGTTATAACCTCGCCGGCGCAGTTTATGAGGATGAAGTGGCACGGGCACAATATAATCTATTCCAGAGAAAAATCCTGTTACAGCGTTCTCGCGGGCAAATAAGTTTCCGAGATAAGCCCCACATTCCTTCGCCCCATCATACTTGATGCGATGTATGAGTCGCCGCCCATCACCGCCATCGGCAAAGAAAAAATACGCAGCACAATGCACAACAAGCAACTTGCCATAAAAAAGTTGTTCCATCGGATTGTCAGGCATACTGCAATAATCTGTACGAGGCAATCCCACCAAACAATGGCTACACAAGAAATCTTCATCGTGCAGCAAGACTCTCCCGCACACCATACAGCATCGCGGGAAGAAAAAGTCGCCTATATCTCTGAGCCAACCGTACATTCCAACGATAGCTCCCGCAGGCATTTTTTGATGAGGTCTATTTCAAACCCTCGTGATACGGCAAAACGCATCAATTTATCGCCTTGTAATGATGGGTCTACCGCTTTCAACCCACGGCACTTGCTTTTCAAGATACGACGTAAGGCTTCGGTATATTCTGTCTCATCTATAACCTTCATCGACTGTGATACCGTAAGAGGGTCTATCTGTTTTTGTCTCAACGTATAACCTATCTTTATGCGTCCCCATCCCGAGAAACGGAACTGGTCTTGTGCAAAAGCTCTACAATAACGAGCTTCATCGATAAAGTTTTCTTTTACCAACTGCTCTACGATGCTCTCTTCCTCCTTGCGAGGAATATTCCAGTTATGTAATTTCTCACGTACTTCCGCAATGCAACACTCTTTTGTCGAGCAGCGTGCAGCAAGTTTGCGATACGCTTCATCGCGGGTAATTGTATCAGGCATATTGTGTTCTTAAAGTTAGTATTTAACAATTCTGTTTTTCGGCTTTTATAATACGATCGAATCCCGAAAAGTCTTTATATATTACAATTTCTTTCCATCCTTTGTTCTGCAACAGGCTACGGCAAGCATCACCCATGCGACTATTTATCTCAAAATAAAGTTTTCCACCGGGTCGCAACTCGCTCTGAGCTATTCGGGCTATGGCCTCGTAGAACAATAAAGGGTTTTCATCAGGTACAAAGAGAGCATTATGTGGCTCATAGTCTAAAACATTATGTTCCATAGTCACCTTTTCACTTTCGAGTACATAAGGTGGATTACTCACCACAACATCGTAACATTCCTTATCCTGCGGCTCGTAAGCCAATACATCCCTTATACCCCACTCTACATCGGCTTCGTTATCACATGCATTGCGACGAGCATACGCCAAAGCCTCATCCGAAATATCCCATCCCTCTACACATACATGTTCCCAAGCCTTTGCTAACGTAATGGCAATACAACCACTACCTGTACAATAATCGGCTATATACTCGGGCTTCTTATGCTGGTTTTGTCGTATAATGCAGTCGACCAACTCTTCGGTCTCGGGGCGAGGTATCAGTACTCCCTTACCCACAGCGAAACGCCGTCCACAGAACATAGTAGACCCCAAAACATATTGTATGGGTTCGTAATGTGACAACCTCTCTACAATTGATGCAATTTTTTTATGAATCTCATCCCGAAGAATAGTATCTTTGTGCAGAATGATGTCGACTGTCGTAAATCCGCACAACTCCTCCAATATCATACGGGTGAAACTTGCTATCTCGCCCGGTGGATACAAACCGCGTAGCGTTGTGCGTATCAAATCGAGAGAGTACTGCATAACTTTATGCTCTCATTTACACTTACAAAGTTGTAGACATTATTTGGAGTAGGCTTTGTACGGTCGTACAAGCTGCGTGCAAAGATAATAGAAATAAAGAAAGTAAAAAAATTATATGGAAATATCTTTCAATCCATCACTGGGAACAGTCGGGTACAGTACAAGGAAAATACTTGCCGGCAGTCACGAGTTTTATATGCGTCGCTGCCTGCAATTAGCAGCTTTGGCACAAGGACATACATCGCCCAATCCTATGGTGGGAGCTGTGATAGTATACAACAGCCGCATCATAGGCGAAGGCTACCATCGCTGTTGCGGAGAAGCTCATGCCGAAGTAAACGCCATCAACTCGGTACGCGACAAAAGCCTGCTGACAAAATCGACACTATACGTATCGCTCGAGCCCTGCTCGCACTATGGCAAGACACCGCCCTGTTGCGAGCTAATTATATCTCAACATATTCCTCGTGTCGTAGTAGGTTGTACCGACCCTTTTCCCCAAGTATCGGGTAGAGGAATCAACAGACTACGCGAACAAGGCATAGAAGTCATAACAGGCATACTTGAAGATGAATGCCGGGCTTTAAATCGGTTTTTCATGACATTTCAAGAAAAGGGTCGTCCATATATCATTCTCAAATGGGCACAAAGTGCCGATGGTTTTATAGACCGTCATAGAGATGACAGCGAGCCTCCAACCATACTATCAGATACCGTCACACGTCTGTGGGCACATCGCCTGCGAGCAACATGTGACGCCATTTTAGTAGGTTCACGCACAGCCATAGCCGACAATCCTTCTCTAACTACGCGCTATTGGAGTGGCAAAAATCCGCTCCGCATTGCGATAGACCGCAAGGGTTCAATTCCTGCCAATGCACACATCTTGGACGGGACGGCACCTACTCTTATCGTGGGACGTTGCGACTCACCCGCTGTCGATCTTCTGCCTTTGTCACCCGAAGACGATGCCATAAAGGCACTAATACCCGAGCTGGTACGTCGTAAAATACAAAGTTTAGTAGTAGAAGGCGGTGCGCACCTATTACAATCGTTTATCGACGCCCAACTTTGGGATGAAGCCCGCATAGAAACAACACCGCTACTGCTGCACGAAGGTATCGCCGCCCCATATATCAAGGGGCGCGAAATGCAAATAAATGTTCATTCGTGCGGTAGATATACCACTATCATGGCTCATCGGTAAAATCGGTACGTTTATATGATAAAAGTCGCCGAAAACCGCTATTTTCTCGGCTTCAGACCTCGTCAAAAACTATTTTTTGCCTTTTTTGCAACCTTACTATCTCTAAATTATTATAATTGTAAGAAGATAAATAGACCGAAGCCAAAAAAGTTGTTACCTTTGTCGTTCGTATATGAATATAAGTATCAAAAGTGTCACAGAATGAAAGGAAAAGTAAAGTATATCCTTTTTTTTCTCGCCGCCATTGCCCTTTTCTCGGCTTGCAAGAAGGAAGAAACGGAACCTACCGTCTTGTCTGACAGTGTGCGCGTATCGGCGTTTTCTCTAGCTGCCGATACAGCAGTACTGGATAATCTGAATAATGTATTTTTTACAATAGACCTTGAAAACGGACTGATATTCAACGCCGACTCATTACCCCGTGGCACCGATGTATCGAGTTTGGCAGCTACCATCTCCTTTGAAGGAGCATCATCGGCCATCGTAACTCAAGCCGATGGCACAACTTTCGATTATGTAAAGTCTGACGATACAAAAATAGACTTCACCTCACCGGTAACAATGGAGGTTGTATCACAGAGTGGCAACAATTCCAAGAAATACACCATCACGGTCAATGTACATACTGTCGATGCCGACCTTCTATCATGGGGGGGCATGAGCTATGGCTCCCTGCCTGGCAACGGCTCACTACAAAGTCAAAAAACAGTACAATACAACGGAATGCTATACTGCTTCATGCAACGTGATGGAGTATATCAGGTAGCTACAGCCCTTTCTCCTAAAGAGCAATGGACCGTTACCGAACTGGCACTCAATTTTACGCCCGACCTAACATCTATACGCGTAGCCGATAATGCACTCTATATGCTTGACGCAGAAGGCACGCTCTACTCATCGACCGATGCAATTACGTGGACAGCCATAGGCGGTACTTATGCTGCCATACTGGGCGAGTGGGATAACTGCATGTTGTTGATAAGTAAAGAAAACGGCTCTTATTACCACGACAAATACCCGCGTCCCGAAGGATATACTCCTACCCCTATATCCTCATCCTTCCCCATCAGCGGCATGAGCGAAATGCTCATATACTCATCGACATGGATGACCGCTCCACAAGGTATGATAGTAGGAGGTCGCCTCGCAAACGGTTCTCTAACCGGAGCCATGTGGGGATACGACGGCACAACATGGGCTATACTGAGCAATAACATACCACCTCGAGAAGGAGCCATGCTCTTCCCTTACGTTACATTTATAGTAGACGACAACTGGGTGACTACCGAACAAACTGCATGGTTTATCATTGGCGGCAAAAACGGCCAAACGACACTCAACGACGTATGGATTACATCCAATTACGGCGTATTATGGCAGAAAGCCGAAACATTGATGCAAATGCCGGCATACATTTTGCCCCGCTCTTACGCATCGGTAGTCATATGTGAAGAGCCGGCCAATACCACACCCGACCAATGGTATCGCATGGACGAGCCCACCATACCTGCAGGCTACCGCTCCATGCCCTTACGCACTGCTTCATCAGAACATCTCATACCATATATATACATGTTTGGCGGCATCAGTCGCGACAACGTTGTCTACGACCAAATATGGCGGGGTGTAATAAACAGGTTGCGTTTTGAACCAATACCTTAAAATATGCGTCTCGAAATACTTTTCGCGTTTTTCTCGCGTTTCTACATAAAATAGAGAAGCGATGAGCGATAAGATGGAAAATATAAGGTATTTACCTGTATGGATTGTAATGTGTCTGTTCTTTTGTACAACACAAAAGGCAACAGCACAAGATTATAAATACGAAATAGGTGCCGAGGCGGGTATCAGTAGCTACTGGGGTGACGCCAACGAAGCATCGGTCATATATCGACCGGGATTTACGGGAGGCTTCTTGTTTCGTTACGTAATAAATTACAGGTGGGCTATCAGGGCTAATTTATCAGCAGCCATGCTGTCAGGCAACAGTGCCGACCACAGCAACGTGTTTCCCGGCGGGGAAACCTACAAATTCAACACGACACTCTTCGACGCAGGCTGTCGTGCCGAATTTAATTTTTTTAATTACGGTATGGGCAAATCTTACCTCAACACCAGCCGCATATCGCCCTATCTGACGGCAGGCCTGGCATTCTGCTGTGGCTTCCCCCAGGGCAATAATTTCTTTGCGGTAAACATACCCTTCGGTGTAGGTATCAAATACAAACTCGCCGAACGATGGAACATAGGGCTTGAATTTGCCATGCACAAGGTGTTGAGTGACAGAGTTGATATGAGACAACTCGACGACCCCTACCAGATACCGAGTTCTCTCGTGAAGAATACCGACTGGTTTTCGACCCTCGTCTTCACGATAAGCTACGACTTCGGGTTCAAGTCGCTACCATGCAATGGTTGCCCCAATCCGAAAAAGAAAAAATAAAATACCGATATATAAAACGCAAGATGTCACTTGTAGAACAAATTGATAAAACTACAGTTCCGCGCCATGTAGCAATAATTATGGACGGTAACGGACGGTGGGCAAAGCAACGGAATCTTGACCGCTCACAAGGTCATCGCAAAGGCCTCGACGTGGTACATGAGATAACCAACGCTGCTGCCGACATAGGTGTGGAATGTCTTACGTTATATGCCTTCTCGACCGAAAACTGGAACCGTCCACAAGAAGAGGTAGACGCATTGATGTCTCTTGTTGTCTTTGGCATTGAGCGCGAAACACCAGGCATGATAGCCAATGGCGTAAGATTAGGCGTTATTGGTGATATAGGACGTATGCCGACCGAGGTACAAAAACGGCTGCAAAAGTGTATCGACGATACGGCTGCAGGCACTCGCATAATCTTAAATCTGGCGCTCAGTTATTCATCTCGCTGGGAAATCAGTACTGCCGCCCGACGTATTGCCCAAGATACAGCACGAGGTATTATAGACCCAAGCCATATTGATGAAAAACTCTTCGCATCATATCTCACCACAGCATCGCTTCCCGAGCCCGATTTGCTCATCCGTACCGGAGGCGAACTGCGCATAAGTAACTTCCTGCTGTGGCAGCTTGCCTACGCCGAGTTTTATTTCACCAACGAATATTGGCCAGACTTCACCGACGAAAGTCTGTATAAAGCCATCATCGATTATCAAAAACGCGAACGCCGTTTTGGAAAAACAAGTGAACAAGTACAAAACAACGATTAAGTTCAGATGCTGAGTAAATCCATGTCACAAAGAATAAAAATACTACTTGCCTCAATTTTTATCGCGATTTGCTGCATGCCGCAAAGTGCTGCACAAACTGTCGAAACCGATACGATATATAACCCTACAGTTGTCTATTCACAGACACCCAACACTTACGAAATTGCCGATATCACTGTAGTAGGTGCCGATAATTACGAGGATTATATCATCATCGGCTATTCGGGGCTCTCCAAAGGTCAACGCATAGAGATTCCCGGTGACGACATCACCAATGCCGTGAAAAGATTTTGGAGACAAGGACTGTTCTCTGACGTTGCCATCGTATGGACCAAAGCCTATGGCGACAAAGCTTGGCTCGAAATAAGGCTATCACCCCAACCTCGCATTTCACAAATCAATTACAACGGTGTAAAAAAGGGAGAACGTGAAGACTTGGAGACTCGTCTCGGTTTAGCAAAAGGGCAACAGATAACCCCCAACATCGTCGACCGCGCCGAAATGATTATAAAAAAATACTTCGACGAAAAGGGTTTCAATAACGCTGATGTCCAATTGGTACAACATGAAGACCTGTCCCATAAAAACGAAGTTATACTCGACATTAACGTAAACAAAAACGAAAAAATAAAAGTACACCACATATACTTTAACGGCAATAACGTTTTCTCCGACTTCAAGCTCAAGTGGGCTATGAAGAAAACCAGTGAGCGCGACAATATCTTCACCATCTTCAAGCAGAAGAAATTTGTCAAAAGCGATTTTGAAAGTGACCTCCAAGTCCTTACCGAAAAATACAACGAGAAAGGCTACCGCGATGCCTATGTCGTATGCGACAGCATTGTACCCTATGATAAGAACAAAGTAGACATATACATCTCTATCGAAGAGGGTAACCAATACCACATTCGCAATATCAGATGGCTGGGCAACACAATATATACCAACGACGTACTTTCTGCATACCTCGGCATGAAAGCAGGAGACGTATATAACCAGAAACTGCTCAACAAACGTATCAACGAAGATGAGGATGCGGTATCGAACCTATATATGGACCGCGGCTACCTCTTCTTCAATCTCATTCCTCTTGAAACCAATATAGCCAACGACTCCATCGACCTTGAGATGATGATTACCGAAGGTCCCCAGGCTCGCATCAATAAGGTTATCATCAATGGTAACGACCGTCTTTACGAGCACGTAATACGCCGAGAGCTACGTACCAAACCCGGTGAGCTGTTCGACAAAAGTGCACTTATCCGTTCGGCCCGTGAAATAGCACAAACGGGACACTTCGACCCCGAATCGATGGACATTCAACCCAAACCCAATCCCGATAACGGAACAGTTGACATAGAACTGAACCTCACAAGCAAATCGAACGACCAGGTTGAATTCTCTGCCGGATGGGGACAAACAGGTATCATAGGTAAGCTGAGCTTGAAGTTTACCAACTTCTCTATGCGCAACCTCTTCAATCCCAAAAGCTACAAAGGTATTATTCCACAAGGAGATGGGCAGACATTCACCATCAGTGCCCAGACCAATGCTCGGTACTACCAGGCATATAGCATCTCATTCTTCGACCCATGGTTTGGTGGCAAACGACCCAACTCTTTCTCCATATCGGCCTACTACAGTCGCCAGACAGGTATTGAAAGCTCGTTCTACAACAACAATTACTACAACCCCTACCTCTACGGTGGCTATTATGGAGGTTACGGCGGTTACTATGACCAGTCGTATTACCAAGCTCAACTTGAGAATGCCATAGACCCCTCCAAATCGTTACAGATGGCCGGCATTAACTTCTCGTTCGGGAAACGTCTCTCATGGCCCGACGACTACTTCACCTTTATGCTCGACCTTGGCTATCAAGCATACATCCTCAAGGATTGGGACTACCTCTATTACATGAACAACGGTGTGTCGCATAGCATCACCCTTGGAGCTACGCTGGGACGTACTTCTATAGACAACCCCATATATACACGTCGAGGTTCGCAATTCTCACTCTCGGCAACAGTAACACCGCCTTATTCGCTCTTCGACGGGAAAGACTACAAGGCTCTCTCGCAACAGAATACTGAAGCGTCGCGCCAAGAGATGTATCGCTGGATAGAGTACTATAAAATAAAATTCAAGAGCCGCACCTATACACCTCTCACATCGCCCGAGAATCAATACACACTTGTGCTCATGACTCGAGCCGACTTTGGATTGCTCGGAAGCTACAATCCCTACAAGAAATCGCCTTTTGAGACATTCTATGTCGGAGGTGATGGCATGACAGGCTCATATACCTACGCTACCGAAACAATTGGCATGCGCGGATATGACAACGGAGCTTTCACTCCATGGGGATATGAAGGCTACGCCTATACACGCTTCACACTGGAACTACACTTCCCGTTCCTGCTTCAACCCTCTACGACCATATATGGTCTCGCCTTTGCTGAGGCAGGTAATGCATGGACCGACATTCGCGACTTTAATCCCTTCTCCATGAAACGGTCGGCCGGTGTGGGTGTCCGTGTATTCCTCCCCATGATAGGTCTGCTGGGTATCGACTGGGCATACGGCTTCGACGAAGTGTTCGGAAAACGCGGCGGGGGCCACTTCCACTTTATCCTCGGACAAGAATTTTAATGTGTAAAAAAGAGGGTTAGTAGTGTTAAATGCTACAAAAACATCGTATTTCATGCACGAAATTGGACGGCCAGTCATTATCTTTACATGAATTCACGGTGTGAAATGTATTGAATTGTAAAACCCTTAACAAGAAAGTTATGAAGAAACTTATTGTAATAGCCTGTTTATGGGCTATATGTGCCGTAGGCGCCTCGGCCCAAAAATATGCACTCATAGACATGGAGTACATTCTGAAAAACATACCTGCCTATGAGATGGCCAATGAGCAACTCAACCAAGTGGCAAAAAGATGGCAAAAAGAGTGTGAAGACCTTGCTGCCGAAGCTGAGACATTATATAAAAACTATCAGTCGGACTTGGTATTCCTTACCGATGAAATGAAAACCCAACGTGCCGATGAGGTGCAAGCCAAGGAACAAGAGGTCGTAGAGCTGCGCAAACGCTACTTTGGTCCCGAAGGTGAACTATACAAAAAACGCGAAAGCCTCATGAAGCCCATTCAGGACGAAATATACAACGCGGTGAAGAAAATTGCCGAGGAACGCAATTACATGATGATTATAGACCGCGCCTCGTCGGGGAACATTATTTTTGCGTCACCTAAAGCCGATATTAGCAACGAGGTCCTCGCAAAATTGGGATATTCCAAATAATTGGCTATCTTTGCACCTGCTTCGCATCCAGGCATCTGGCTGCAATAAAAAGAGAAAAACAAAATAATTAAATATCATGTTCAAAAAATTAATCATTGCCGTTTTATGTTGCCTGCCCATGGGTATGATGGCGCAGACTACTTTAAAGTTTGGTACAGTCAATTCTGCCGAAGTAATTGCCGCCATGCCTGAGCGTGCAGCTGCCGAGCAACAATTGCAAGACCTCTCTAAGAAATACGAAGACGAATTTGTCAAAGTTCAGGAGGAATTCCAAAACAAGTATAAAGAGCTACAAGCATTGGGCGACACAGTTCCCGAAACCATCAAAATGCGTCGCTTACAGGAAGTACAAGAGTCACAACAACGCATTGAGAGCTTCCGTACTATGGCACAGGAAGATATAGCCAAGAAACAAGAAGAACTCTTCGTCCCCATACAACAAAAGTTGATGGATGCCATCAAAGCTGTTGGTGAAGAGGGTAAATTCACATATATCTTCGACCTCACATATCCTGTAGTACTTTATCAGGGCGTTGGCAACGAAGATGTTACTCCTCTTGTAAAAGCCAAATTAGGTATAAAATAATCGACTTTAAGAATCTTACAAAAAAATAAAACTGTGTCGGGGCGGAAAGTCCCCGACGCAGTTTTTTGTACAACACCTATATGTCAACGCACGCAACTCCAGCACCGATAGGCGTTTTCGACTCGGGATACGGCGGGCTCACGATTCTTTCTGAAATTCGCCGCTGTTTGCCTGACTATGACTACATATATGTGGGCGACAATGCGCGTGCTCCCTATGGTACACGCTCCTTCGAGATTGTCTATCGTTTCACGTTAGAAGCCGTACAATACCTTTTCAACCAAGGTTGCCGTCTTGTAATACTGGCATGCAACACGGCTTCGGCAAAGGCATTGCGTACCATTCAACAATGCGACTTACCACATATCGATGCTTCGCGCCGCGTACTGGGTGTCATACGCCCCACGGCCGAAGCCATAGGAGGTATGACCCATACGGGAAACATTGGCTTGCTGGCTACCCCGGGCACGGTTCTCTCTGGCTCATACACGGCCGAGATAGCCAAGCTATTTCCACAATACCACCTATACGGTCAGGCTTGCCCTATGTGGGTGCCGCTTATAGAAAACAATGAGACGCATAACGCCGGATGCGACTTCTTTATTGCAAAATATATCGATGCGCTTCTTGCTCAAAACGATTCTATCGACACAGTCATTCTCGGCTGTACACACTATCCGCTCATCTTTGATAAGATTCGCTCCTATTTACCCAAGCATATAGCTCTTTTGTCGCAAGGACACGTGGTGGCAGCCAGTCTGCAAGACTACCTGCACCGTCACCCCGAAATAGAATCGGTATGTTCACGCCACGGACGTTGCACCTATCTCACAACCGAATCACCTTCCAAATTTACGGAGACAGCAACACTCTTTCTCCACGACAAAATTGTCGCAGAACAAATAGAATTAGGATAAAGAAACACTGCAGATTTATCATGAACGACAATAATAAACAAAGCGGTACCCGCATCAACAAATTTATCAGCGATTATGGTTTTTGCTCGCGCCGCGAGGCCGACCGCCTCATTGCCGATGGTCGTGTCACTATCAACAATATACCGGCTAATCCCGGCGATCGCGTTGAGGAAAACGATAAAGTGCGCATCGATGGAGAACCTCTATACTTCGTTCCCCTCGAAAATCGGCCCAAGAAACATCGCTGGGGACCCGCCAAAGGCGAGGCTACTACCGAGGAGAATACCGCTCCAAAGCGCTCTGGCAACCGCGGCGCTGCCCGACAACACTCTGTAAACGCCCGCACAACAACGTCGGCAGCCAGACCAACTAAACGTACGGTACAATCGAGTATGAACACTCCAAAAGCAAAAAAGCCATCAAACAATCGTCAGTCACAACACTCAAAAACAAATAAACGCAAGTAACAAAGTCGCCATGCCGATAAAAGTACCAACGTCATTCCCCGCCATATCAGCGCTACAAGGCGAAAACATATGCCTCTCAGACTTTCCATCGGCATTTATAAACGCAGCAAGAAACGTACGCCTACTGGTGCTCAACCTAATGCCGCTGAAAATCGACACCGAAATAAATCTGTTACGTGTACTCTGCAACTCTACGCTCTCTATAGAAATAGACTGGATAGTTCCACAAGGACATTTGTCTAAAAATACATCGGCTGAGCATATCAAAAAGTTCTACAAACATTTCTCCGACGTAGAACCATTGCACTACGACGGTATGATTATAACCGGAGCTCCAGTAGAGCATCTTCCGTTCGAAGAGGTTGACTATTGGAGTGAACTCACCACTATTTTTGATTGGGCACTTACACATGTCAACTCTACGCTCTTCCTATGCTGGGGAGCTGTAGCAGGGCTCTACTATTACTACGGTGTACCCAAGACTATGTTGCCACAAAAATGTTTTGGTGTTTTTCCACACGAAGTACTTATTCCTACGCATAAGCTCTTCCGCGGCTTCGACGACCTTTTTTATGTACCCCAAAGCCGTCACTGCGAGGTACGACGCGAAGATGTGGAACAGGTACACGAGCTAACAATACTCTCCGTTTCGCACGAAAGTGGCTTACATGCTATCGAAGCTCATAACGGAGCACAATTTTTTGTTATGGGGCATTCTGAATACGCTCCTTACACACTCGACGCCGAGTATCGTCGGGACCTTTCACGCGGCCTACCCATTACCATACCATGCAACTACTACCGCGACGATAATCCCCAGAAGCCTCCCGTCGTACGTTGGAGAGCCCATGGCAATCTCTTTTTCACCAATTGGCTACACGCATTTGTATGCAATCCCAACCTTCACGCAAAATGAACCGACCTCGAGCTATAGAATTATTGTCGCCAGCCAAAGATGCTGCAATAGGACGCGAAGCCATATTACATGGTGCCGATGCCGTATATATAGGCGCTCCACGCTTCGGAGCAAGAGCCGCTGCCGGTTGTTCTGTCGACGATATATCCCGGCTATGCGACTTTGCGCACCAATATAAAGCCCGTGTATATGTAGCACTCAACACCATTCTATATGACAAAGAACTCGCCGAAGCCGAGCAAATCGTGTGGCAACTTTATCGAGCACAAGTTGATGCTCTCATAGTGCAAGATATGTCGCTGTTACGACTTGACCTCCCGCCTATTGCCCTACATGCCAGCACTCAATGCGACAATCGTACGCCCGACAAAGTGAAGTTTCTTGCACAGGCGGGATTTTCACAGGTCGTTTTGGCACGTGAACTCTCTCTCGAGGAGATACGCTCTATAGCATCTGCGACCGATGTTACCCTCGAAGCTTTCGTGCATGGAGCACTATGCGTAAGTTACAGTGGACAATGCTATTTGAGCGCAGCCATTGCCGGTCGTAGTGCCAACCGGGGCGAATGCGCTCAATGCTGTCGTCTTCCTTACACGTTGACCGATGCCACAGGCAAGATACTGGCTCGCGACCGGCACCTTCTCTCCCTAAAAGACCTGAACTTAAGCGACTCAATAGAAAACCTCCTCGATGCCGGTATCTCTTCACTTAAAATCGAAGGAAGACTCAAAGAAGCTGCATACGTAAAAAATGTCACGGCATACTACCGTAAAAAATTAGATGCAATCTTAGAACGTCGCTCCGACGACTACCGACGTTCATCAGAAGGCACTACTGAAATATCATTCACACCCGACCCTCGCAAAAGTTTCAATCGCGGGTTTACATCCTATTTCTTCAATCGCCAGCCCGAAGAACCCATCATTCAACCAGCGACACCCAAATCCTTGGGTGAACCGATAGGCAAAATAACTTCTATCATAGATGCCCGCACCTTCTGTTACGACGGAACTGTTCCTCTGCACAATGGCGACGGACTTTGCCACATCGACAATAACGGTAATTTTAACGGATTCAGGCTCAACCGGGCTGAAGGCAAACGACTCCATGCCGCCACACCTCAAAAACTAACTCGAGGCATACAACTCTTCCGCAACAGCGACACCAGCTTTGAGGCAGAACTTGCTCGTCCAACAGCACGGCGCACCATTGCCGTCACACTACGTTTCTACGAAATCTCAACAGGTTTTGCCATAGACATAAGCGATGGCAACATCGTTATCACTCACCGCTGTGATACTACAAAAACGCCTGCGCGTACCCCGCAACACGAACGTATCAAAGTAGAGCTTTCTAAGTTAGGCAACACACCTTTTATAGCCCAAAATGTAACGATAGACACATCGTGCGACTATTTCATTCCGGTATCGCAATTGTCCGAGTGGCGGCGTGAGGCCATTACGTGGTTCCAAACGGCACGTCGCTTATCATACCGCCCCACCAAACGACGCATACCGCAAAATGATATACATGTACTATCATCAACCTTAGACTACCATGCTAATGTTGCAAACGCAATAGCCCGCAATTTCTACCTTGAGCATGGAGCAAAACAAATAGAGCTAGCCTTTGAGATAGCTCAAGTCGAAGATGCCGAACTCATGCGCACCCGACACTGCATACGCCGGTACATGGGAGCCTGCCTGCGTACTCCTCAAGGTTCTCATCTGCAGGCACCCCTATACATATCAAATGGGAATACACGACTCATGCTTCAATTCGATTGCGCCCGCTGCGAAATGGTAATAAAAAGGCCTCCTAAAAAGTAATAGAGCCCTCCAAATAAGAAACTTGACAATACACCGAAAGTTTCGTACCTTTGCCAAGTAAACACACTGCGTGCTTGCTGTATAGAATCATAAATCTATAAAAGAGAAAAACGGCGTGGCCTTGATGTGCCGGAAACTCAATGGATAGATATTATTATTCATAGACGAACCATAAAAACCATTTAAGATATTGAAAATCTGTGCTGATGTAAAATATACTATAGTTTTTTTATTTCTCCTTTGCACAGCCATAAGCAAGGGCGAACCTGTTACGCCCACGCTACGCGATTCGTTATTCAATGCCACGGAAGTACGTAACGAACAATCTGCCCACCAATTATTAGACATACTGCAGCGACTTTATATAAAAGGCGAACCTGACATGTCTTTCTGCTGCTCAGAAGCCTTGTGCCAATATGGTTGGTTTCTCATTCAAAACAACGAATGGAGCATAAGTCTCGAGCTCTTTGAACGGGCTGCAGCCTACTGTCCCGACAACCAAAAGACACTGTTTTACAGTATTCGTTCGGGACTGGCGGGAATATACTTATACAGAAATGAAAACGAAAAGTCCCGCAAACTCTTCCTCGACGCATATACTACTATAAAAAGAGTAACTTCTACGAAGAGTTTGTCAAAGTATGCTGCAATTTAGGCACTTTACACAAACGAGAAGGCAATAGTGTGAAAGCTCTGGCCTACTACAATGAAGCTCTCACAGTGGCTGAAGAACATGGCTTAGATATGCTATACTGCCTGATACTCGTCTACATGGAAGAAGTAGAAAAAAATGATGCCATAAAATATGAACTTCTCAACAGAGGTATCAAGCTCTCTTTTGAAAAGGAATTTACGGCCCTCTACGCCTCAAACCACTTGGCTTTATCACGTTACTATTTAGGCACAAGGCATTACCCGCAAGCTCTCGATGCCGTAAACAAAGCTGCGGCCTATGCCGAGCAATACGGAAAGCAAAACGTCCTTATAGATTGCTATCAACTAAAGGGCGAAATATATTCGGCACAAAAAGACTATCCCATGGCATACAGTTGTGCTGTACTACGTGAAGATTTGCACTCCAAATACGTAGGTCAGCAGATGCAATCTATTTTTATTCACCAACAATACATCTATAAGCTGCTCGACTGGTGCCATACTCACGTAGCCACACTACATGACAATACGCCCGACGTAACAACAGTTCACTACCAAGATGGGTGGCAAAACTACAAACGTTGGATATGGATATGCCTGGCCTTAGCATGCGTAGTGGCTGCGCTTGCCGCAGTTACACTTTACCTCCTACGCCGCTCGCATAACGAAGCAAACAATAATATACAAGCGATTGCAACATATACCGAAGACAAGTCTCAAAAACAGTTAGAGACCTTGGAAAAGACCGTAAAAAACCTGGAAGAACAAATCGATTATTTCTACCGCTTCTACTGTGGTTTTAACGGCCTGCTGGTAAAGATAAGGGCAATGATACGACAAACCTACAAGCACTTCAATGCCGACCAACAAACTGAATTGCGTAACGTAAACAGCTTTATCACACAAAATATGCTTCCAGCCAAAGAGAATCCCTACTCAGAACGATTAAATAACGAAAACGCAGCTTTCATTGAAAGGCTGGAAAGGCGATTCCCCGAGATTACAGAAAATGACAAAAAATTGGCTGTTCTCTTGCGAATGAATTTCTCGACACACGAAATATCCTTCTTAACCGGCAACCAGTTAAAATCCATCAACATGGGACGCTACCGTTTGCGTAAGACTTTACGTCTCTCCTCCGATGAAGATTTGGTCGATTTCCTGCAAGAAATATAATAATATCATTCTTTTGACTTTATAATAAACATCTTTATTAACCCTGCCGATTTACATTAGGGCGATTTTATCTTTATATCAGTATATGCTGATTGTGCTTATAAATCAATTGATTAAATATATATTGTAGATATAAAAACGGATATTTTACACACTTTGTAGGTCGTTTTCAGAGCTATTTTTCTTTTTAAAAAGACAATTGCCACATAAATTTGTCGAAAGAGGAGGATTTTTTTCTGCAATATTTTATTTATTCATCCTAAAATCTCAAATTATGAAAACAAAACTATTCCTTGTATTAGCAACTTGCTCTTTGTGCCTTGCGCCACTTGGTCAAGCCGGCACAAACAAGCCTATCGAAGTAGTTAACCTCGACCAAATGCGGGAAGCAAAAGCATTGTCGGAACTCCCGGCTCCGTTAAGAAGCTTCTTGAAAAGCGAAGCCGGTTCAAATTATAATGCAGCCGATTTTGCCAGGTTTTTGAAGAAAGAAAATACAAACCAAATACAAAAAACTCCTACTAAAGAAAAAACTGATTTTGTTCCCGAAGAGATTTCTTTACTTACCGAAGATTTCTCAAAATGGACTGCTGGAAGCGAAGGAAATCCCGATGCTGTAGATATTACAGCCGACAGCGTAACCCTGCAAACATATATGCAGACTCCGGGATGGACAGGATTACGGGCATATCAAGCAGGGGGAGTTGCATACCTTGGGCTCGACGAGGTTGGTGATGATGGACCCGGATACCTCCTTACGCCCGAACTTAATTTAGCCGCAACCGGAGGTATGTATAAACTTAAATTCCGCGCACGCAGTGCCAATCCCATGCACGAGCAACAAGCACTACAAACCTGGACTCTCGATAATGGAACCAACAGTATTGTAAGTGCCCGCGGTTATACGATAACCACAGAATGGACAGATTGTGAGATGGATTTTTCAGGAGGTGGCACACGTTCAACCATCATGATGCATGGTATGCAAGGAAAGGTCTATTTCGATGATTTTGAAGTAATTGTATATGACTATGGCATTGGTAAACCCGTGGTAGAGGACATGGTTCTGCAAGGATTGGATAAAATAGCAGTTCGTTGGACTAGTGTAGAAGGTGCTACCTCTTATTTAGTATCATTCTACGACAGCGATAACGCTACATATGTAGTCCCCGAATTTGACACACAATCGACCGATACTACATGCGTAATCAATTATCCCATTGTTGCCGGCACTTTCTATCGTCTAGAGGTAAAAGCGACCGACGGAGAACACATTTCACCGGCAGCTACATTCACAGGCTACCTCGCACCTGAGGCCGTGGGAGCAACCGAAGCATTGGCAGCCAGCGATATTACAGACGAGAGCTTTACAGCCAACTGGAATGCAGCCACCTATGCCTATGGCTACGTTGTAGATGTAACAAAACGCCATATTGCATCAACAGACGGCGACGTTGTAGTCATGACAGACGAGAATTTTGACCTTGTTCCTGGAGGGACTGCAGAAGGTCCTCAAACTTTGGTACAATTAAGTTATGCAGACAAATACATGCAACAACCTGGATGGTTGCTAGATTTAGGTCTGAGTGGCTTTACTCCTGAAGAAACCGGTATCATTGGCATCACAAATATGATGGCAGACTGGGGACTTCCCGGATTTATGCTCTCGCCTACATTTAACCTGTCTAATGGTGGCGGTAAGGTAACTATAGAATTTAAAGCCAAGAGCTTGTTTGATGACGCTGTTCTTGTCCTTTCTTTGGTTAACTTTGAAGAAGGCGTTCCTTTCCCGGGCTACGTAGGCGTATCCGTCAGCCCCGAATGGCAAGAATTCTCTTATGAACTCGAAGGGGGCGTAGATGGTTGTGAAATATACTTCCTGATATATGATGCTGCAGAAGGTGGTGACGTTATCTACTTCGACGACCTGAAAGTATCGCAAACTCTCAACAAAGACGAATACATCACGTTCCCTTACCGTAAAGTTACCACAGACGACCCGACAGCTCTGCAGGCCGTTATAGAAACTCCTGGCAAAACTACTGGCGACTTTTTCAGCTATACCGTAACAGGATATTTCCCCATAACAATCGACCCCGTTTATGGCGATGAAATCATGTACGGAGAGGTATCGAACGAAGTATATGTCGATGCTCCCGACGCTGTAAAAGCAATCGATGCCGACAAAGTGGCAAAAGCATATTTCGCCGGCGACGAGTTACGCATTGAAAATCCCGCAGGAGACCCGGTATATATCTACACTATAGGTGGAGCTCTTATAAAGGCCGATGCCACAGGCAACACTGTAGTAACATCGCGCCTCACACAAAAGGGCGTATACATTGTACGTGTTGGAGAACATGCAGTGAAGGTTGTTAAATAGTTATCTCCAGGCAACTGTTTTATGCTCACGTGAGCATAAAACAGTTGCCATTTTTTATATAAAACCATTATTATGACACGAAAAGCACTTCATACGTTTTTTGCATGTCTCACACTTATTTTGTGTGGACACACCGCACAAGCAGCCCCACTAATTATAGGATACTGCGATGGTGAAATAGCAGAAAAAGGAGTCGGCAAAACTGGTATCGGGACTATCTCTGCAGCCGTATGTTTTCCACAAGAGATGCTTTCTCAGTATGCAGGGACTCAAATTACAGGCATCAGAGTGGGGCTGACAACTGCCGAGAATGTAACAGAACTCGTTGGATGGGTTCGTACCGATCTCACCGGCAGTGATGTAGCTTATGGTACATTCGACACACAAGTGACAGGATGGAACGAAACGGACTTTGATACCCCATATACTATAGACGGCAACAGCGACCTTTACCTCGGCTTCTCATTCACACAGCAACTGAAACAAGCAAAATGCATTTCTTTGGTAGGAAAACCTTCTCAATACGGGTACTTCCTGGCCAAAGACAACGAGTGGCAAGATAAAGGACTGGAAAGCGACGGCGTTGTAAGTATCGAAATGTATATCGAAGGTGATAACCTACCGGCTACCGACTTAATGATAGAGTCCTGCACTTTCGACAGTAATGTGCAAGTCTTAGGCTCAGCATTCAAAGCCACATGTGTAGTACGTAATATGGCATCCACACCCATTGATGGGTATGATCTCTCCTATCAAATAAATGGTGGAGAAAAGTTGCAAATCTCAGATGAAAACAGATTGGAATACCGCCAGCGCGATACTTTATACATCGAAGTACCGGCTACGGCAGCGCCTTTAGGCGTGTCGACGCTTAGCACATCTGTTGCCACAAAAGGAACTCTCATCGACGAAAATCTGAGTAACAACGACATGGAGACATCCTTTGCAACATACGACACTCCTTACAACCACATCGTGCTTTTAGAGCAGTTTACCTCAGAAGAGTGCCCCAACTGCCCCCGAGGAATTTTTGCCATAGACGAAGCCATGAAAGTATATGGCAACAAAGTAATACACGTAGCCCATCACTCAGGATACAAGGATGACTGGCTCACCATCGATGATAGCGATACTTACGTTTGGTTGTACGGTCCTGACGGCTCGTTCGCCCCGGCAAAGATGTTAGATCGCCGTCGCATATCAGACGAATATCCGGTAGAGTCTATTGCCGATGCTGCCGACGTTATTTCGGCTATAGAGGCCGTGCTACCCAATGCAGCACTTGTCGAAGTAAAACCGGTGGTACAATACGACGAAAATACACGTGAAGCTCAAATAACTGTCACATGTAATAAACTGGATGCCTTTGACGTACAATGCCCTGACTCGCGGCTAACCCTTTTTCTTGTAGAAGACAGCGTAAAAGCGGTAAACCAGGCAGGCATCTCGTCAAGCTCCTTCAAACATGCCAATGTGGTACGCGATGTAGCCTCAAACGATGTTTGGGGTGATATTATTCCCTGGAACGGCAACGAGGCCACAATAGTCTACACTGTAACCATACCCGAAGATTGGGATGAAACCCGCATGACAGCCGTAGTATTCGTATCACACTACAATCCCGACGACCGTAACGATTGCAACGTTTATAACGCCGCAAAATGGAGCTTCAATACGCCGGAAGCCGTCGAGTCTACGCGTACAAACAAAGAAGTTTCGCACGCCGAGTATTACTCGATACAAGGGTTCAGATTACTGTCTGAGCCTACAGAAGGTATATATATCACTCGCATAATATATACCGACGGCTCGATCGATGTAAAAAAATGCGCCACGTGGCGCTAACATACCCTCTGCGAAGAGTGTCTATTTATCTAATGTTTTTATGGTTATTTAATTTAATTAAGTAGTGTTTGTTGGCAACGGGAATTTCTGCCGGAAGAGGCACAATTCCCGTTGCACCTTTCTGATATCCACCTCACTACAAATCTACTTACAGCCAACACGCAAGGCCATCTCTCAAAAACAGCGTCACGCTTATCGATATAGAGAATTATCTGATAAGCTAACACATATCACACAGAATACGGCCTATAACAACAATTTCTTCTCCATTTATTTATGCATATTGTTATAAAACACGTTTCAGAAATAAACACGCATACAATACGCTACAAGTACGATACACGAGATAAAATAGGTGTAAAAATTAATTTTTGATGGGGATTTTTGACATATAATAAGATGGTCGTTCCTGAATATGATATTTATCACTATCTTTACACCCGCTAAGCGGGCTAAATTTTGCGCAAGCGCGCGCACGAGAAGGAGTTAGATTGCCTGCACGGCATTGTGGCTGTATTGCTCTATTGCAAAGACGGCAGTGGCATACTGTGGCGCAATAATGTACAATACAAAAACCACCATGAAAAAACAATTTATTAACGAACAAACTATAAAACAAATTCTTATGCTGAAAAAATTATTCTTTACTGCCGCTCTCTCAGCGTTTGCCCTTTGGGGTGCGGCTCAGACCACAATTTCGGGAGAGAAATTGTGGAACTTCTCCAATGACCCATGGGTTGAAGGAGCTTATGCAGACGGCTCTACAACAGATGGCATCACCTTTACAGGAACAAAATGGGCTGTTGATGCAAAAAGCAGCAAAACGGTCGATGGAGTTAAATACACCCAACGATTAAAATCAGGCGGGAAAGGTACAATATCTTTTAGCGTGACATCGGGAGGAACCTTGTTATTTTTACCCATGAGCGCTTCTAAGGATGATGCGACGAGAACAGTAACTGTCACCCTCGACAATGCCGAAGAAGGGGTACATACCATAACTGCGGTATCAGGAAATCCTGTATGGGTAGAGCAGTCAATTAGCCAAGCCGGAACAGTAGCTTTAACAACCTCAGGCGGTATTAACTTCTATGCCATACATTGGGTTCCCAACGCAGAAGGTCCCCATGTAGTACTCTCAGCTCCCACAAACGAAGGTCGCATCGAATTAGACGCAACCATTACAGCTACGTTCAGCGGCGAAGCTACTGACGTAACTGCATCATATACAAGTGGAGGCGCAAGCAACGATATCGTTGTTGAAGGCAGCGGTACTACCTACACGCTCAATTTCGACAAGACATACAGCACAACCTACGAAGTGACCGTAACGGGTATGGTAGATGGTGAGACAGTTACCACCACCCAATCATACACCACTATCGATGAGCCTGTACAACTGAATATAGAGCCCACCTCAGTAACTACCACTTGGCCGTTGCCTACCCAAGCCGGTTCGTCTATTATCGATAACACACTCGCCATTGTAGATTGCTACGCCGTTACCGATACATACTTCTCTTTGAAACGTATCGACCAAACGGGCGACAAACCGGGCTACATGTATTTCCTGGTACCCGCCGGAGTACAAGGCCGCCTTATCATCAATGCAATGAGTGATACCCGTGATGTATACTACTACACCACTACCAATACAACAATACTTACCGCCAACGAATTGAACAATATTCAAAGTAGCGGACAAGCAACAATGATGGGACAACCCGCCCTCACCGGCTCGACCCTTACAGCAGAAATCAGCAGCGATGCCAATGCTCAAACACTTGTCTACATCTTCTGCAAGAGAGGCCAAATCGACTTCCAAAGCGTTACTTGGAGCTTGGAACCATACTATATTACATCGGTAAGCCCCGCTAATGGCTCTACTGTAGACGCCGGTAGCGACATCACAGTAACTTACAACAGTGAGGTAAATATGCCTACCATCACAGTGAACGGAGAGCCCGCAACAGCTACCACAAGCGACAACCTCACCTTCACAGTGACAGGTGCAACCGTTGATGCAAACACAACTTATAATGTTGTCGTAAGCGCCACCACCACTGTTGCCGGTGGTGAGAACGTAGCCGGCAAAGAGTGGTCATTCATGACATCGGTTCCTGCCGAGGAGAAATACATCCGCATTGCAGGCGACGAAATCACTTTGCCCTCCGATGCTGCCACTACAATAGAAGTTGTAGTACCTTATTATAGTACTGTCAACTACCAAGACATAGAGAGTGTACGTGCCAGCATAGAAAGCAACGGATACAACGTAGGCACCCTCACAGAGACCGACGACGTATTCAATACTTTGTATGACCTCGTTGTTGATGGCACCACCTACCACTTGCGCATGCAACGTGCCGCATTCATGACAAGCGGCGAACTGAAATTGGGTGAGAGCACAGCTTATGCCCTCTACCTAATGCCAACAGAACCCATGGAAGACGGTAACGAAACGTATGCCATGACATTGGTAGCCGATGTTGCTGATTCGCTCGACCTTGCTCAAACACCTACCTTCTCTGGTGATATCGTATGGGTAAATGGCTCAGAGACGGTTACAGTTCCCGCATCAAGCATCCAAGTAGGAGCTGTAGGCGAAGTACAAAATATGAGTGGTTACAAATATAGTGAAGGTGATATCACATTCACTTACGAAGGCATGGATGTCAAAGCCAAATACATTCTCAACTGGTTGCCGGGAGTAGGTGAATGGCGTGTATGGACGGTAGAAGAGATTCCTGCCGAGATGTACATTCCCAATGGAGACAACAGCATCGTTTTCCGCGGTGTTACCATCTACGGTTCAGCCGGTACCCCCAAAACTCCGGTACGTGTAACATGGTTCGACATAAACAACCCCTCCAATACATTCACCTTGGACGGTTACGGCCCCTTCTCAAAATCGTTGAAGATGGGTGGTCCTGTTGATAATCAAACAAGTCCCACACACCGCTACTTGAAACTTAACGCTACACAAGGCGGTGAATTAGGCTCGGGCGCCGAAGTTATCACTATGCTGGTTTGCAACGGTTCTAACACTCGTGAAAGTAAGTTCCAAATGCGCGGTAACAGCGGTGTTTCTTCGCAAGAGCGTCTGCTCCCGCGCGGTGGTGCTGCATGGTGGTCGTTCCGCAACAGCAGCTCAACGACAATAGACATGTACGGCTTTGACTCGGGCACAAACAGTGATAAAAATGGTGGTAACGTACAATACATCTTCTTGGAAGTTGCTCCGGGTAAAGAGTTCAATCCTTTTACAGAAGCTGACTTCAATGTAAGCGTAGACATGAATACCGTACAAGTAGGAGAAGCTACCCGCGTAATGGCCTCGACAGCAAACCGCATCACCGTAACAGTAAAGACAAAACTGGGTGACGCTTATGTATCGTACCGTCAGTCTAAACTGAATATCCGTAAGATTGGTACTCTTACCGGTGATGCCGACATGGCTGCTTCAAATACCGATGTAATGGCTAATGCACAGGGCGCAAATGTTCCCTTTGAAGACCAATATGCTGTAAACGTTATCAGCGAAACACAATCGGGCCCCGATGCTGACGGTTACACCACCATGACGGTTGTGATAGAGTCGCAAATTCCTCTGGAAGGCAACACGACATACGAGCTGTGGTCGGCCGATGCTACTTTCGTTCTGAACAAAGAGACAATCGGTGGCAAATATACCAACCCTGTATCGTATGCAGCTCCGCTCTACATCATCCACACTGTACAAGACCAAGCATTCGACTATGACTTTGAGAATGCAGCAACTGCCGATGCCCGCCTCTTCCCCTCGAACGTATATCCCGCTGAATACACTACCTCGGTAGGTGTTATATCATCGGAATCAACCAGCGTTCCGTTTATCGAAAAGAACGGCTCATATATACTTGAAGTATCAGGCCAAAACAATGCTATGAAAGTAGGATTTGATACGCCTGCCGATTATCCTGGTGCACAATCACAAACTGAAGGATACAAATACATCCACTTCGATATATATGTACCCACCT
The DNA here is from genome assembly GCA_900538705.1 of uncultured Porphyromonadaceae bacterium. Lineage (GTDB taxonomy): Bacteria > Bacteroidota > Bacteroidia > Bacteroidales > Barnesiellaceae_A > Barnesiella_A. The sequence goes on along the minus strand of UPZG01000001.1, from coordinate 186,428 downwards.
CTAATGGAGCCACTGCACCCAAAGTTAGCCTCTACACTGCCGAAGGCGAACTCATACCGCTGGTAGCTACCGATGCTAACTGGACTTACAACGACCATCTCCAAGAGTCAGTACCCGATAAAGGTAGCGATGTAGAGTCAATTGACCTGTCTGCCGACCTTTGGCAAGAAAACGTAAGAGCTGCCAGCGCAGTAGCCGGATATTGGTTCCCCGCATTTGCTGCAACCAACCGCATCTATATCTCTATAGAAGGTACAAATACTGCTTACATCGATAATGTAACATTTGTCGATGCCATGACCAACGACTTCCCCACAGGTATAGAGCAACTCAACAACGATATGAAGGTATACTACAACGGTCGTGAAGTTGTGAACCCCACAGAAAATCGTGTAGAGGTATATAACATCGCCGGTGTAAGGGTAATAGACCAAAAAGGCAATGCCGACCTGAGCCGTCTTGCCAAAGGCATCTATATCGTACGTTGCGGTAATGAAATACTGAAAATACGCCGATAAGTTGTAAATATCGCGTACCTTCTGCCTACTCACTCATAAGCGACAGGCAATAAGGTATCAACCTTAAACTAAGGCGGCAGCTCACACAAGAGCTGCCGCCTTAATTATTATACCCATAAATGAGTATCACAGGAATGAAACGAAACAGGCTGCGAGGATACAATAAAATATGGAATTTCGTTTTTTATCATTACCTTTGTCGTACTTACAAGCCTCGTCGATTGTTATATCCATGATGTGGCACCCAATGCCAACAAACGATTTTCAATCGATAGGTTTACAGAGATATGGGAGGGTAAGCCTCCTCTGAAGGAAGAGAGGCAGACCTACCCATAGAGATACTCGAAGAAATAAACAAGAAATAACTAAATATCACAAAGTATGGATAATGAAAAAAGCTTCTTTGTAAACGCGCAAACCGATATGCTATCGTTGGTCATGCGCCAAGTTTATCTACGCATGTTTCTGGCACTGTTGGTTACAGCCATTACAGCTTATTATGTAGCCGTTACACCAGCCATTACACAATTTGTATTCGGCAGTCGCGTTATCTTTTGGGTACTGATTATCGCTGAGTTCGGCTTGGTAATAGGACTTTCGGCAGCATTGCACAAGATGAGTACAACCACGGCCAATATAATGTTCCTGCTCTATGCCGTACTGAATGGAGTTACACTCTCTTCTATATTCTTCATATACCAGTTAGGGTCCATTGCCTTCACGTTTTTCATCACAGCAGGCGTTTTCCTTGCTATGAGTATCTATGGCTATGTAACAAAAAAGAATCTGAATACTTTTGGCAGCTACTGCGTAATGGGTCTCTTTGGCATCATTATCGCTACAATAGTCAACCTGTTTGTGCATAGCTCCACGTTAGAGTGGATTGTAAGTTTCATAGGTGTAGGTATCTTTATGGGACTCACAGCATGGGATACACAAAAGATAAAAGAATCGGCATACGTCATAGAGCCCTCTGGAGTTGGTAAACTTGCCGTAATAGGAGCATTGTCTCTCTATCTCGACTTTATCAACATGTTCCTCTACCTCTTACGTTTCTTCGGTAACGGTCGTGACTAATGCAAATGGAAAGAAAAGATTTTGAAATAATGGCTCCCGTCGGGAGCTACGAGTCGCTACAAGCTGCCATAGATGCCGGTGCCGACGCTATCTATTTCGGCATTGAGGGGCTGAACATGCGGGCACGATCGTCGGCCAATTTCAGCATCGACGACCTGCACCACATTGCAGCTCTCTGTCGCGAGAAAGGGTTGAAAAGTTACCTCACGGTAAATACCATCATCTACGACAACGATATAGAGACAATGCACCATATTGTCGATGCAGCCCGCGAAGCAGGAATATCTGCTATTATTGCAAGCGATGTTGCAGCCATGACATATGCCCGCAGCATAGGAGTAGAAGTGCACCTCTCTACCCAACTCAACATATCGAACACCGAAGCTTTACGGTTCTACTCGCAGTTTGCCGATGTCGTAGTGCTTGCCCGCGAGCTCAACCTGGAACAAGTATCGCAGATACACCGGGCTATAGAAGAGCAACACATCATAGGACCTGCAGGGAACCCCGTGAGAATAGAAATGTTTTGCCACGGAGCGTTATGCATGGCCGTGTCGGGGAAATGCTATCTAAGTCTACACGAGATGAACCATTCGGCAAATCGAGGTTCCTGCATGCAGATATGCCGTCGTTCATATCTTGTGACCGACCGCGAAACAGGAGAAGAACTCACCGTAGAGAATCCCTACATCATGTCACCCAAAGACCTGAAGACTATACACTTTCTTGATAGAATGATAGATGCCGGAGTACGCGTATTCAAGATTGAGGGACGTGCTCGCGGACCGGAATATGTCAGTACAGTCGTTGCTTGCTACAACGAAGCATTACAAGCATGTCTTGACGGCTCTTTCTCGGCCGAACGTGTAACAGAATGGGACAAACGCCTCGCCACGGTATTCAACCGTGGTTTTTGGGACGGATACTATTTGGGTCAACGACTGGGCGAATGGTCGGGCAAATATGGTTCGTCGGCCACTAAACGAAAAGAATACATCGGGAAAGGAGTAAAATATTTCTCCAACCTTGGCGTTGCCGAGTTTCTCATGGAAAGTGGAACGCTCTCTGTAGGTGACGAAATTCTCATCACAGGGCCTACCACCGGCGCACTCTTTTCAACAGTTGAAGAGATACGTGTCGACCTGAAACCAGTGCAACAGACTGTCAAGGGAGAACACTTCTCCATTAAGACCGAACGAAAGATACGCCCCTCGGACAAACTTTACAAATGGGTCGACACTACACGCAGTGAAGACATACAATCGACACAAAAACCAAAGTAAGTAGCCCGCCATCCACACTACCAAACCACACTTCCGATGAAACACAATCTCACACGCCTCATACTTGCCCTCGTCGTTGCAGCGCCCTGCCTTGCAACGGCACAAGCCCCCTACAGGACCGATGCAGCAACCGAATTGGAACGCGGCAAAGCCATGTACAATACAGGCAACTATGCCGGATGCGCCGACGTTATGCGCGCCTTGCTGCGTAATACAGAAACCGAAGCGTTGCAGGAGGAGATAGAGTATTACATAGTCATGTCGTGCGTCAAGAGCGGCAATGAGCGCGTCCCCGCCCAACTCGCTGCTTTCTTAAAAAAGTATCCCATGTCGCCCCGACGAGCCGAAGTGCGCATGGCGCAAGCCGACTGCTTCTATTATAAAGGCGAATATGACAAGGCGGTGAAAATATACAGTACCATAGATTTAGGCACATTACAACCTTACATGCGCGACGACTGGTGTTACCGCTTGGCCTCGTCGTACCTGCAAACCGGCGAAACAGAACGTGCACTACCGCTCTTTACCGCATTGGCACAAAACTCGACACGTTACAATAATGAAGCACGCTACTGCGAAGGGTATATCTTCTTTGGTCAAGGTCGTTACAAAGAGGCTCGTCGAAGTCTCATGCAAGTGCAATCTACATCGGAATATGGCGATGACGCTCTCTTCCTACTCACCCAGATTGAGTTTGGGGAGAAAAAATATGCCCGTACGGTAGCGTTGGGTGAAAGGCTTTTAGACGATTGCCACAACCCTGACCACACTACTGAGCTTCATCGTATCGTAGGCGAAAGTCACTTTATGCTCGGCAATGACTTGCAAGCCAACAATCATCTGCAAAAATATATCGACTCATCTCCTATCCCCGAGCGCAGTGCTCTGTACATGAGTGGATTGTTGGCTTATAAAGAAGGCAACTACGAGAATGCTATAGCATACCTAAGCCGCACCGTAGAGACCGACGATGCCATGAGCCAGAATGCCTATCTACACATCGGGCTCTGCTATCTGCAGACTCACGACAATCGTAGTGCAATGCTTGCTTTTGAGAAAGCTTCCTCTTCGCACTACGACGAGAGCATACGAGAGACGGCTCTCTACAACTATGCGCTGTGCTCTTACGAGAGTAACTTTTCAATGTTCGACCGCACCATATCGGTTTTTGAACAGTTTCTCAACGATTACCCCTCGTCGGCATATACCGACGACATAAATTCTCGCCTTGCCGACCTTTATGTCAACTCCCGTAACTACCGTACAGCCCTCAACTCAATAGACCGCATCAAGCTACCATCTCGCGACTTGTTGGCTGCCCGGCAACAGATACTATATCTACTTGGTACAGAAGCTTTTGCCGACAATCGCATTCCCGAAGCAGGCGATTGGTTTACCCAAGCTGTAAAAGCCGGCAACTTTGCCCCCGAATATCGTGCCCGCTCACTCTATTGGTTAGGCGAGTGCTGCTACCGACAAGGAGCCTATCCCCAAGCTTTACAATGCTACAACAACTTCCTCAAATCGAATATCATGACCGACGCCACTACCGTGTCGCTGGCATACTACAATATAGCCTATTGCCAATACGAGCAAAAGGCATATCAGGAAGCTCTTTCCTCTTTCAACCGTTTCCTGAAACGCAGGGGAACCGAGAAACTGCTCAGAGTGGATGCATTCAACCGTATAGGCGATTGCTACTACTACGGACGCCATTACGTCAATGCTGAAAAAGCCTACGCCAGCGCGGCTTCCCTGCACGACAGTGGCAGTGACTATGCCCTTCTGCAACAAGCTATAATGGCCGGTCTCAATAAAAAAAATAATGAGAAGACTAAATTGCTCGGTTCGTTGATAAACGACTATCCGAAATCAGAATATATCGAAACGGCCTACAACGAATTGGGTCAAACATACATCGAACTGAGTCGTCCTAACGATGCCATCACAGCATACAAACAACTTATTGCTGCGTTTCCACAGGGTTCTTCAGCCCGCAAAGCAGCCCTGCAATTGGGTATACTATACTATAATAACGGACAAACGCCACAATCTATAGCAGCATACAAAGAGCTTATAACCCAATACCCATCGAGCAAAGAAGCAAGAATTGCTGCCGAAGACCTCAAGTCGATATATATCGAAGAAAACAAGGTGGACGAACTCACAGCCTTCATGCAATCGCAAGGGAAACGCTACGAAACAGCCGAAATAGACTCGCTCAATTACCTCGCTGCCGAACGCAGTTACATGCGCAACCAGAATGTCGATGCCCTTGAACAGTATGCGGCTCGTTTCCCATCAGGGAACTTCACAGCCCAAGCCCGCTATTATATTGCTCGAGAGGCTTTTGCTGCCAAAAATTACGACAAAGCTCTCGAAAATTATACGACGGCACTACAATTGAGTCCCGATGCCGACTTTGCCGAAGAGGCTCTGGCTCGCCGAAGCGAAATATTGTATATGCGTAAAGCTTACGACGAGGCTCTACCTGCTTTTGCAGCCCTAGAGCAACGTGCAACGACCCCCGAGAACCGAATGGCAGCGCGCTTAGGCTTACTACGTACAGGCAGTGCCTTGAAGCGTCATAAAACTGTCATTGAAGCAGCCGACAAACTGTTGTCTGACGGCAAGCTATCGCCCGAACTGAAACAAGAGGCTCTCTACTGCCGTGCCACAGCCTACAGACTCAGTGGCAACAGCGGTAAGGCGGCCGACGATTACCTCATACTTGCCGGCGATACTCGCAGTGAATATGGTGCCGAAAGCGCCTACCGCGTGGCACAATTCTATTACGACAGCAAGACGTATGATAAAGCCGAGAATGCCGCCAACAAATTTATCGATGCCGGTTCGCCTCATGCCTATTGGCTGGCGCGTAACATTATCCTACTCTCGGACGTATATGCCGCAAAGGGTGAAAAATTCAAGGCCAAGCAGTATCTAACCAGCCTTAAGACCAATTACCCTGGAAGTAATGATGACATTGCCGAAAGAATAGCCCAACGCTTAGAGAAACTATAACATAACCCTGTAATACTGCACACGATATGAAATCTCACTATATAGCACTCCTGTCGCTCGTACTACTGTCACAGATTGCCTCGGCACAAAGTAACGACTCTTTGCGTCGCGAAGTGACTATTGTCAAAGATTATACACCTATTGTCAAGGAGGCATCAAAAATAAACAGTCTTCCGCCGGTAAGCACACCCGCTTTCGAGCGTAAACCTGTTACATATCGTTACGATGCGACGCCAGCCGAGATAAGCATCACGACAAGCAATGTAGCCATACCACGCATTAGTCCTACTACTACCGGCGACAAATACCGCAAGGGATACATCGACTTCGGTATGGGAACTTACATGAGCATGGCCGGCAACGCCGGATACCACATCCTTGATAATGCGACCGACCGCCTTAACATTGGAGTACAGTTCACATCGCTCAACTGGGACATTCCCGTAAATAGTTCTTTCGTACAAGGCCCCGAAAAAGAGAGTGCCACACGACAAACATTCTACGATACCCGTGCCGGACTGCACTACGACCACCTTTTCGAGTCGGATGTAACACTCGCCTTTAATGCTGCATACCGCTTTCTAAACTTCAATTATTACGGTACATGCGGCAATCTTCCAGGCAACCGCAGCTCACACCCCTTCCAGTGGGCTCACAACTTTTTCGTCGAGATAAAAGCCGATAACAGTGCTGCTGTAGCCTACGATTATAACCAATGGAGCATTACCGGCGGATATAGCTTGTATAGCAACCGTTGGGGAGCGTACGTACCCGACCCAAGCCGCGAACAACATGCTTACCTGCAAGCGTCACTTTGCGGCGACATAGGTAGCGGTTGGAGCGCAGGAGCCGAGGCTAATATAGACTTTCTGCAATATAACGGCATATATCCCGCCGGGACACCGGCCGATGAGATTATTCATAACCCAGAGTTGGCCGCCACCTCCTTACAATCCGTATTCATGACAGAGCTCTTGCCTCATATCGACTGGAACGGTAGCCGTGTACATTTCCGCGCCGGTCTACGGGCATATATCTCTGTCAATGATGGTACTATCTTCCGTTTTGCTCCCGATGTACACTTCAACTGGGAGTTTGTCAACAACTATTTCATATACGCCAATATAGGCGGAGGAAAACGGTTGCACACATGGAACGATGTATCGCAATACTGCATCTACTTCGACCCCTCACAACGCATTCCATCTACATACTCACCCCTCGATGCCACAGGAGGTATCCGATTCAATATCATACCCGAATTTTCCTTTTCGGCATACGGAGGCTACGAAATTGCCGAAGCAGCCCTCTTCCAGGCTGTAGGTCAATCATCGCAAGCCATCAATTGGCAAACGCTCAATGCCACGTGCGTAAAAGCGGGAGCACGTATAGACCTCAATATAGGACACATTGTTTCGTTTATTGCCGATGGTACATACCGACTATGGAAACAGGGCACGGAAGAAATATCTTTTGACCGTCCTCGCTGGGAAGCTAATGCACGCATCAAAGTACAACCTCACAAACGCTTTGGCATAGAAGTTGGCTACAACATGCAACTGGGTCGCAACTATGGTAGCTTGGGAAGCCTTGCCGATATTCACAATCTGCAAGCGTCGGTCACCTATCGTCCCATAGACATCTTGTCAGTTTTTGTACAGGGCAACAACTTGCTTAACCGCAAATATGACTTCTATTACGGGCTGGCTGCGCCCCGTATACAGGTAATGGGAGGATTAGCCGTCACGTTCTAAGGTGATAAATATCGTCTCATCACAGTAGACCGCCTTATAGACCTATATTATTTCAAGAATAAGTACTGTCGACATCTTTCATCGACCAGGATGTGCAATGTTCGGCAAATAAAGTTATCTTTGTAACTATACATAGTTGTTATATACATGAAACGCTACCTACCACTCTGCCTACTTGCCCTGTTTATACTCATCTCCTGCGGGGAAAAGAAAGATGCTTTTGTCATAGAAGGAACGCTCAACAATTTAGGAGGCCGCCCGCTATATGCCATCTACCCCATAGGCGAACGCATTGTCACCGACACACTTCGCCCCGACGACGGACGCATTGCCATGGAGGGATATGCCGAAGAACGCATACCTGTACAACTTTATAATTCACAGATGCAACCCATCATGCGCTTCTATCTGCAAAATGGCGATCGCATAGAAATAAAAGGCGATGCCCAGCATCCCGACAAAATAAAGATGAAAGGCAATGGGCTGAACAGCGACCTGTGGAGGCTTATTCACGACAACTATGACATCTTTGCCACTCTCGAAGCAGAACGGCTCAAAACTACCGGCAATTGGCGAAAGACACCATCACTCATAGAAGCCGAGCTGCGTGCCGACTCGCTCTTGATTGCCGGTATAGAAAAGAACCGGGGCTCACAATTAGGCTCGATACTCTTGGCCGACTATCTGCTGCGCAGTGACAACTATACACTCTGCGACTCACTGTGGAATACTTTAGACCACAATGCCGCATTGCCATACTTGTCCCGCAACATGAGCGAGATTATGCAACGTTACCGCATTGCCGACGAAAACAAACGACTGCCGCATCTGCGCTTTCTCGACCTTAACGATACTATCTTTTTTGTCAACCCTCGCGATACGAAAGCTACATTGTTATATATATGGGCTGCCGAAGACCCTAAATCGGCCTCGATGCGGACCTATCTGCGTGACTATCTGCAACAATACGACAAACAAGACATTCAAGTTGTAGCCCTCTCAATAGACCGCGATACCGCACTATGGCACAAACAGGTTGAGAACGACTCTTTGCCCGTAAAACACCTATGGTGCGAAGGTGCTTACAATAACCGCATACTCAAACGCCACCATATAGACCGCTTGCCGGTTGTAATGCTGGGCGACTCGCTGGGAATGATAGTAGTACGAACCTCTTCACTGCCAGACCCCGATATAGAAGCGCAAACCGATTCGCTGGTTAGCATAGCTGCATACAAGATAGACGAACCCATTATCAAACCGTAATTGCCATGTTAGTAAAAGTTTTCGGTGCAGCCATGCAGGGCATCGACGCTCTGCCAGTAACTATCGAGGTAAACTGCTCGAAAGGTATACGGTTTTTACTTGTAGGATTGCCCGACACTGCCGTAAAAGAGAGTCACGAACGTATTTACTCGGCATTAAGCCACAACCAATACAAGTTTCCTCGCAAACAAGTTATCATCAACATGTCGCCGGCCGATATACGAAAAGAGGGAGCGGCCTACGACCTGCCGTTGGCCATAGGCATATTAGCTGCTGATGAACAAATTGCCACCGATAAGTTGCCCGAGTACATGCTTATGGGTGAGCTCTCGCTCGACGGTAGCATACTGCCTATCAAAGGAGCTCTGCCCATTGCCATAAAGGCTCGCGAGCTGGGTTTCAAGGGGCTCATCGTGCCCGAAGCCAACGTGCGCGAGGCTGCTGTGGTAAACAAGCTCGATGTTTACGGTGTAAAACATATCTCAGAGGTGATTGAGTTTTTCGACGGGAAAAACGCCCTCTCCCCCACCATCATAGACACACGCGCCGAATTCTATAAAAGTTACGACAATACCGACCTCGATTTTTGCGATGTAAAAGGACAGGAGAACGTCAAACGCGCCTTTGAGGTAGCGGCGGCAGGCGGACACAACATCATCCTCATAGGCCCTCCCGGAGCTGGCAAGTCCATGATGGCCAAACGGCTGCCCTCTATTCTTCCCCCGCTCACACTACACGAAGCCCTCGAAACGACCAAGGTGCACAGCGTAGCCGGCAAGTTAGGCACAGGCGAGTCGCTCATCTCGCGGCGGCCATTCCGTGCCCCCCACCATACCATATCGAGTGTAGCGCTGGTAGGCGGCGGTACATTCCCGCAACCGGGCGAGATATCGCTGGCACACAACGGCGTGCTTTTTCTCGACGAGCTTCCCGAATTTAACCGGCAAGTTCTCGAAGTTATGCGGCAACCGCTCGAAGACCGTAAAATAACTGTATCGCGAGCTAAATATACCATAGAATACCCCGCCAGCGTTATGCTGGTAGCATCTATGAACCCTTGCCCCTGCGGTTATTACAACCACCCCACGCGCGAGTGCATCTGCTCACCGGGAGCTGTACAACGTTACCTGAACCGCATATCGGGACCTCTATTAGACCGCATCGATATACAAATAGAGATTGTACCCGTTCCCTTCGAGAAAATTTCTTCTACTACGCCGGCCGAACCGAGTCGCAATATCAGAGAACGGGTCATCAAAGCTCGCGAACGCCAAGAAAAACGCTTTGCCAACGTTACAGGAGTATACTGTAATGCACAAATGAACACACGCCTGCTCAATATATACGCTGTACCCGATAAAGAGGGGCTGCAACGGCTCAAAACTGCCATGACACGGTTTAACCTATCGGCTCGAGCTTATGATAGGATTCTGAAAGTAGCCCGTACAATAGCCGACCTCGACGATAGCGACGAGATAACAGTAAGACATATCAGCGAAGCTATCAACTATCGCAATCTCGACCGCGCCGGATGGGCAGGATAACACCTTGCTCAAAACGGCTCCCGACGCGCCGACACGGCACATCACCAGCCCTATTCCTGTTGTTTACGCCGGCAACCGCCTCCGCTCTACGGCCTACAAGCTGCACTGCTTCGCATGATATGATGGTTGCCATCGCTTTTTCGCAAATTATTTACAAAATAATTTGGTTTATAAAACAAACTACTTTATATTTGCAGCATGGATATATGGAACAGCAGAGAGATGCGCGCAACCTGCCGTACATATCATTCAACCTCAAAGGAGCATCCGACCGAGGAAAACAGAGTATTAACCCGTACCCGCGGCAATTTGCCCAATCGGGGTATAAAACACATTTTTATCATGGAGAAAAAAGGTTTTACCGAAAGCGAGAGTATCGAACTCATCGCACAAATGATTCAGACAACAAAAAACCGCGTTACGCAAAGCGATTTCAACCCATTCCTGGTATGGGGCTATACGGTAACAGCTATTTCGATAGCCGACTATATCCTAATAAAAACTACCGGCAACCCCCTGTGGTTCTTCTTGTGGCTTGTCTTGCTCATCCCCTATTTTGTATCCTTGTTCAAACGCAAAAGGCCCTATGTAGTAACCTACATCGACGACATGCTGCAAAACGTGTGGCGCGTCATAGGCGCCATGTTCGGGCTTACAATCGTAGCGATAACCGGCATAGGCCTCGGCATAGGTATCATAGATTTCTCTATCATGATGCCGCTCTCTATCATCTACGCGGGCATAGGCACCTCTATCACCGGACTTATCATCAAGGAAAAATGGTTTATATGGACTCCCCTTGCAGGCCTTGTCGCAGCAACATACATGTTGGTGGCACCTCATACGGGTGCGCACACCGATAATCTGTGGAATTTGCTTTTCGGCCTATCTTTTCTTATCTTTATGGTCATTCCGGCTCACATCGTTCGCCATAAAATAAGCAAATCATGAAAGAGTTAGACCCATTGTTGCACTCACAACTGCGGCTGGCAATCGTATCGATACTGTTGTCGGTCAAAGAGGCCGACTTCGCTTTTCTGAAAGAAAAGACAGAAGCCACATCGGGCAATCTGAGCGTACAGATAGAGAAACTCGCCGAGGCCGGCTACATTGCCGTTCGAAAAGAAATTGTAGGGAAAAAACCTCGCACATCCTGCTCTCTCACAGAGAAAGGCCGTGATGCTCTCGACCAATATATTAAAGACCTTAAAGAGTATCTTCATATATAAAGGACGGGACAATACACAACAGTGAACCATACTGTCATGCCTTGGGAAAGGCTTTCAAGCGATATATACACCGGCCAGGCGAAGTTGTGCTTTCGTCTGGCCTCTTTATTTTTCAGATTATAACATGAAAAAAGTGCCTCCGACGAACCAATCGCCAAAGACACTCACACACATCTAACAATCTTTAGAAAGAGCGGTTACTCTAAAACAATCAACAAGTAGAAAATATTTTGTCTGAAGTTCTTCATCTTATGCTATAAACACAGAGAATGTATTCTCTTCGGAAGAGGGTTCTTCTTTTGAAGGCTCATCCTTTTTGTCGCCGCTTTCATCCTTGGCGGGCTCCTCGGCTATGGCAAGAAGAAGGGTTTGTTCTTCTTTCGTTGTCTCCTCTTTTTTGTCACCTTCATCCTTCTTGTCGCCGCTTTCATCCTTAGCAGGTTCCTCAGCTATGGCAAGAAGAAGGGTTTGTTCATCTTTCGTTGTCTCCTCTTTTTTGTCGCCTTCATCCTTCTTGTCGCCGCTTTCATCCTTAGCGGGCTCCTCGGCTACGGCAAGAAAAAGAGTTTGTTCATCTTTCTTTGTCTCCTCTTTTTTGTCGCCCTCGTCTTTCTTGTCACCGCTTTCATCCTTGGCAGGCTCCTCGGCTATGGCTACAATATTCACTGTATCAGTAGTAGCCGTATCAACCATAGCTATTGCCAACTCAGCAGGCGCAGGTACTGTATCATTTTTTGCAGGTTCTTCACTAAGCGATACAGCGTATAACGAACTCATACCAGTAGATAACACTAAAGCACATACTGTCCAAACTAACTTTTTCATAATCTCTTTTTATTTTATAATAAAACCATTTTATCTTGTGGGAACCTTCTTTCAGAAGCATTTCCACTTATAATAATACAAAGGACGTACCAGAAACTGGCAGAAAATAAGTAAAACTTTAATTTACAGAGATTTAATAAAAACAAAGAAAACGTTATGATGGAATTTTAGTGTGGAAATGGCCTCCACAATGTAGAAAATTTCTACAATATTATGTACACAATACTATATATTGGAGCCAACAAAGCGACACACACCGACCAATAATTTACTAATCTGGGAAACAGAGTAAATTCAAGAATCTAGTCAGTTTTCACAAACTTCAATCCTATTCAAGGGCAACAGCAATGACCTATAAGCCATAAAGTTTCATCTTATTATAGAGCGTCTTCCGGTCTATCTGTAACAACTCGGCAGCCTTGCTTTTATTATTTCCAGTAATACGCAATGCCTCCACTATACGTTTACGCTCGTCGTCACTATCCCGTAAGGGAACCACAGGCACAGCTGAAGCGACAGAAGTAGAAACCTCTATATCAAGTTCGTCAGGTGTTATGTATCGGTCTCGTGCCAAAAGGACTGCACGCTTCACCACATTGGCCATCTGCCTCAAATTACCAGGCCAAGAATAGTGTTTGATAAGAGTTACAGCTTCGGGCGAAAAGCCTATAATGTCCCGTCCCAATTCCTTGTTAGCTTTATCGAGGAAAAAGTCGGCAAAATAAAGTATATCATCCTCACGCTCACATAGCAATGGCATCTTGATAGAGAACTCGTTGATTCGGTGATACAAATCTTCTCTGAAACGGCCCTCTTTGATAGCCATGCGTAAATCTTCATTAGTAGCCGCTACCAAACGCACATCAACTGCAATCTCACTATTAGCACCTAAAGGTCGAACTTTTCGTTCCTGCAAAACTCGAAGCAACTGTACTTGTACATCATAACTGAGATTTCCTATTTCATCGAGAAAGATAGTACCGCCGTTGGCAGCTACAAAAGCGCCTGTTTTATCCTCTACAGCGCCTGTAAAAGAGCCTTTCTTATGCCCGAAAAATTCAGAGGCTGCAAGGTCCTTCATAATTACGCCACAATCTATAGCGATAAAAGGCGCAGCCGAGCGATTACTCAACTCATGGATACGACGGGCTACATACTCTTTTCCCGTACCGCTGGCACCATTTATCAGCACAGACATGTTAGTAGGAGCCACTAATCTAACATAATTATAAAGTTGTCGAGCAGCTTCGCTCTCACCTTCGAGATACTCGGGCGAGTCAGAAACCTGCTGTTGCATATTTCTTTCGTCAGCAACAGACTTGCTCTGCGACTTGGCTGCAACAGTTGTTGCCAATGCCTCGTTTATCTTTTGCAACAGGATGTCTGGATTAACAGGCTTCGACACATAATCACAGGCTCCCAACTTCATAGACTGCACGGCCGATTGTATATCGGCATAATGTGTCATCATAATGAGCGGCAGTGTACGACCTTGCTGGTGCATCCACTCCAATACCTCCACCCCCTCGCCATCAGGTAAACGCAAATCACACAAAACGAGGTCAAAAGAGAGCTTCGACAAAATCTTTTTAGACTGCGACAGCGTACTGCTTACAGTAACGTCGAAACCTTTCTTCTCCAACCAGGTACGCAACATCAACGAGAATGTAGCATCGTCTTCTATAATCAACAAACTTTTGCGTGTCATCATTTCTCTTCTTTATTCTTTTTTAAAAGCTCCTGCAATGCAACTATTATCAACTCCGCTTCCTGTATTACTGTCTCGGCAGCTGGTCGGAGAGTGTTGTCTTCCACATGATGTTCTATCTTTCGCAACAATGGCAAATGTTGTTGCACACCTAACATTGTAAATAAAGGCACCCACTTGTGCGCTACGCGGGCAAGCTGTTCTACATTATCTGCGGCAAGAGCATCTTTCATTTCAACTATTTGCTGCTGCAATTCCTCGCGACAAGTCGCCAAGATATTGCGACACGCAGCTTCATCACCTGCCGCAAATGCGGTAAGTGACTCAAAACGGTAGCCTGAAGCCTCACCTTCAGACGATATTACAGGTAATGTAGTATTCGTAACGACAACCTCTGAAGCCTCGCGACGTGTCACTGTTGCAAGGACTTCGCACAACTCTCGCTGTGAAAAAGGTTTAGCCAACATGGCAGCAAAACCATACTTGCTCAACATTTCTTTATCCATATCGCTCCGAGCCGACACGGCAACAACCGGCACATTACGTACCATACTGTCGGTATCGGCCTGCAAACGGCGCATCAGCTCAAAGCCATCGGCCTCAGGCATCTGTATATCGGTAAAAAAGACATCGCAGGGCTCATGATGCAAATGCGACAAGGCATCCTCAACATGGCAATAACTTACCACCTGCACACCCAACTCCTCCAGCTGTCCCTTGAACATAGCAAGTTGCAAATTATCATCATCAAGCAATAACGCCCTCAATCCGACGAACGGCATAGCGTTCTGTGGCACACTCTCTCCGGCATATGGTTCTACAGGCACCCGCACCGTAAATGTACTGCCATTACCGGGCTCACTGCTAACCTCTATATTACCCCCCAACAATAAAACCAACTTGCGCGTAATAGAAAGTCCCAATCCAAAGCCTTCTTTCCCCTGTGCCTCAGAGAGACGAGTAAATTCTCCGAAAATACGCTCCTTATCTTTTTCTTCCATACCACAGCCGGTATCAGCGACAGAGAATACAATTTCACCTTCATTTATCGCATACCGCAAAACGACAGCACCCGAGTCGGTAAACTTCACAGCATTAGACAAGAGGTTGTCAATAATTTGACGCAGCTTGATAGGGTCTCCCATACAAAGTCTACCATTATCTGCCGCCCCAATAGCATGCAGCTTTACACCCTTGGCTTCGGCGACAGGTCGAAACGTGACTGCTTCTTTTTCAAATAATGTATAAGGATTAAAGGCAACCCGCGTTACCGACATTTTATCGGAATCAAGCCGATAAAAATCGAGTAAATTATTGACCAGCCCCAGTAAATGTTCCGAAGAGTCTCGCATATTATCAAGATAAAGCTGCTGCCGCTCCCCTTGCACAAGCCGTCGCAAGAGTGAAATATACCCTATAATGGAACCTAATGGAGCCTTGAAGTCGTGTGTTATGGCAAGCATCATCTTTTCACGAGCATCGAGTAATGCCGCTGTTTTGCGGTTGGCATCCTCCAACTCGCTTTTATAACGATTATTACTATTCAGTATAAGCCAAATTCCTATACCAAAAGCAAACGCAATGAATATGGTAATAAGAGCTACCCAAAAGATAGTATTGAGAGTCTCACGACGCACCAACTCATTGTTCATACTGCGATGTACGATAAGAGTAGCCAATTCTTGCTCATACTCATGCACTAAACGATTGATTTGCATCGACAAAAGACGGTTGTCCCGTTCAAGTTGCATGCGATGCCATGCTAAAACATTTTGCACCGAATCGCGCTTTTCAGCATATCCAATCTCAATATTGCGTAATCGCGATGCCAAAGAATCACCGTAAACCGAAAGTTCGGCATTGGCCTGCTGCAGACTATCATACTCTTGCCGATACCTACCACCCGAAAAGACTCGTGCCAATTTGCTCCAAAAGCCCTTCTTCTGATCTGCTACCATCATAGAATCGCTGCGCGCCATAAGCCGATACTGCTCACTCCGCACAGCAAGCAATGTATCCTGATGTGCCAACATAGCTACCAGCTGAGCATCCTTGCGCGCGCTCTCTGACGTTGTTGCTTTGATAAAACGCCGCATATTACCCACCTTTTCGAGCAACAAAATATGAATACTGTCGGCACGCAATATCAACGACGAATCCGACTCGATACTCTTCAAGGAGTCGACTGTTGCGAGTGCATCATCAACAGCCTCGGTATAAGCCATATAATCAGAGGGTTTTGCAAAATCGATAGTTTGCCCCATCATCTCGACTTTATACAATGACGTAAATGCCTCATTAGCACGCAAACGCTTCTCATACAGTTCCATTTCTGTATCATCAAGCGCCGAAAGTTGCGACATCTTATTCAACACGAGCCATAACGATACAAATAGCAATGCCGTCAAAATGACATAGCCTCCTATAACCGTATATTTTACCGACTTGTAATATCGCCGCATAACTATATTCTTTTTCTCTTGTTTCTCACAACATTGTCCGGCATATATGCCGGCATAGAGCAAGCCTGGGGAATAATCCTAAGATGTTTTGCTGCACTGATGGGTATCCTCTTATGCTACAAATATACACGAAAAGATATTATACACCACCCTGTTGATCATTGCAATCATTCAAAAGAAATAATTGTTAACGATACCCGACAAAAAACAAAATATTATTTAATCATTTATTTTATCCGACAACATATCGAAAGAATATCCGATACAGCCTCCACTATAGCCTTGCAATATTCAGGATACAAAAACAGAGTTTTCCCTATCTTTGTCAACTACGTTGTTCACAAGAAAAAAATCTTCGTTTCAAACCTCATTCAACCCATCTATCAGACCAACTGTCACTACTATTTTTATTGCTTTTCTGCCATTCATTTCCACAATCGGCACAAAATATCTACCTTTGTAAGTTACGAAATATAGAGAAAAAGTGGGGAAACAGATTGTAGAGACACCGCTCATGAAGCAATATATCGAGATGAAAGCAAAACATCCCGATGCTATCTTGCTTTTTCGCGTAGGCGATTTTTATGAAACTTTCTCAGATGATGCCATCACGGCATCTGAAATTTTAGGTATTACTCTTACGCGGCGTGCCAACGGAGCTGCCCAATATGTAGAACTGGCCGGATTTCCACACCACGCACTCGATACCTACCTGCCTAAACTGGTACGCGCGGGAAAAAGAGTTGCTATCTGCGAACAACTCGAAGACCCCAAACTCACTAAAAAGTTGGTAAAAAGAGGTATTACCGAACTGGTGACACCAGGTGTATCTATCAACGACAATATCCTCAACCACCGCGAGAACAACTTTCTCGCAAGTATCCATATAGACAAGAAGAGTTACGGCATTGCATTTCTCGATATTTCTACCGGCGAATATCTGGCAGCCGAAGGGTCGCCCGACTACGTAGAAAAGCTACTCAACAATTTTGCGCCCAAAGAGGTACTCTACGAAAAATCGAAAAAAAAGATTTTTGAGGAACATTTTGGAACACATTTCTTCACCTACGAGATGGACGATTGGATATATACCGAAGAAGCTGCTACCGACAAATTGCTGCACCACTTCGGCACACGCAATCTCAAAGGATTCGGGCTACACAACATGCACAGCGCCATTACGGCGGCAGGTGCAATACTCTATTACTTAGACATTACACAACACACTCACATAGACCATATTACTTCGTTGGCTCGTATCGACGAAGAAAAATACGTCAGATTAGACAAGTCGACCATACGCAGTCTCGAACTGATAGATACCATCAACGAGGGAGGAAAAAGTCTGTTAGATGTAATAGATCATACCATCAGCCCCATGGGAGCACGCATGTTGCGACGATGGATTGTATTCCCCCTCAAAGACATGGCTCCTATCAACGAAAGACTCGATGGGGTCGAATATTTTTTCAAGCATCCGGAGGTTGAGGAGGCCATTTGCCAACAACTGAGCCTTATAGGAGACATGGAACGCATCATCTCAAAAGTTGCCGTTGGGCGTATCACTCCACGCGAGATGGTACAGTTACGTGTAGCTTTGTCGGCCACTGCACCTATCAAAGAATTATGCGCTGCAGCCGAGGGATGCGCTATCTTACAGCACGTTGGCGAGCTACTAAACCCTTGTGAACTTATCTGCCAACGTATTGCCCGGGAGTTGAACCCCGATGCTCCTTCCCTTATAAATAAAGGCGACATTATCAATCGTGGTGTAAATAAGGAGCTCGACAACCTGCGCGACATAGCCTACTCTGGAAAAGACTACCTGCTGAAGATACAACAACGTGAGTCGGAAAGGACAGGTATTCCCAGCCTGAAAATAAGTTATAACAACGTCTTCGGATACTATATTGAGGTACGCAATACACACAAAGAGAAGGTCCCTCCCGAGTGGATACGAAAACAGACTCTTGTCAATGCCGAACGATACATCACTCAGGAACTGAAAGAGTATGAAGAGAAAATATTGGGCGCAGAAGAACGTATCCTCTCCTTGGAGACTCGTATCTTCAACGATCTGGTACTGGCTCTTGATGAGCATATTGCGGCCATACAACTCGACGCCAATCTGATAGCACACATCGATTGTCTACTCTCGTTCGTAAAAACAGCTCGTGAGAACAAGTATGTACGTCCCGAAATAAACGAATCGCTCGATATAAACATCACCGAAGGCCGGCATCCTGTCATAGAACGGCAACTCCCACCGGGCGAAAGCTACGTCGCCAACAGCTTGTCAATTGGCAACAATTCGCAACAGATTATTATGATTACGGGGCCCAACATGGCCGGTAAGTCGGCTCTGCTACGACAAACCGCTCTCATTGTACTTTTGGCACAGATAGGGAGTTTTGTCCCAGCCGATGCTGCCCGTATAGGTATTGTAGATAAAATTTTCACCCGTGTAGGAGCCTCGGATAACATATCAGTAGGCGAAAGTACCTTCATGGTAGAGATGAACGAAGCAGCCAACATACTGAACAACATCTCGGAACGCAGCCTTATCCTCTTTGACGAATTAGGGCGTGGCACCAGCACATACGATGGTATTTCAATTGCATGGGCTATAGTGGAATATATACACGAACATCCCAAAGCTCAAGCCAAAACGCTCTTCGCCACACACTACCACGAACTGAACGAGATGGAACGTACTTACAAACGTATTGCCAACTACAATATATCGGTACGCGAAGCCGACGGGAAAGTTATATTTCTGCGTAAACTTGTGCGAGGTGGCAGCGAACACAGCTTCGGCATCCATGTAGCCAAGCTTGCCGGTATGCCACAAAGCATCGTAAGACGAGCCGAACAGATACTGCATCAACTCGAGAGTGAGAATAGACAAAACGGCATAGCCAAACCCACAAGCGAGATAGCCGCTTCGCGTGGAGGCATGCAACTGAGTATTTTCCAGTTAGACGATCCAGTACTCTCACAAATACGTGACGAGATACTACAGACCGACATTAACAACCTAACCCCGGTAGAGGCTTTGAACAAACTCAACGATATAAAAAAAATCATTACTGGCAAAGGCTGAAAAAGCTGCACCCAAAACATTATACAAAAACCTATGTCAACCATCTTGTTTCACGAAATAGTATTCGGGCCTGTACACAGCAGACGTTTAGGTGTATCTTTAGGTATCAATCTGCTTCCCACTGACGGGAAAGTATGTTCTTTCGATTGCATCTATTGTGAGTGTGGTTATAATGCCCAAGGCCATGGCAACGGCAAACTGCCTACCAGGGAGGCTGTAAGACACGCCTTACACGACCGGCTACAACAAATGCACACCGACGGCAGCCCTCTCGATGTAATCACATTTGCCGGAAACGGAGAACCGACTTTGCATCCCGATTTTGAAAATATTATAGACGATACTATTGACCTACGTAACAAGTTATACCCAACAGCCCACATCAGTGTATTGTCAAATGCCACTCGCATAGAAAACGAAAGTGTCTACCGTGCTCTCTGCCGTGTAGACAACAACATACTGAAGCTCGATACAATGAATCCCGTCACCATGCGACGGCTCAATGTACCTGCGGGAAATTGCGACCCCGAGCGGGTCGTACACAACCTGCAACACTTTGAGGGAAGGCTCATAGTACAGACTCTATTCACCCGCGGTACACACAATGGAGAACGTGTAGACAATACTACCGAAGACGAGATTGTTCCATGGCTCGATGCCTTACGACGCATTGCCCCCCATCAAGTAATGATATACACCATAGATCGCGAAACGCCCGAACGCGCACTCGAACGTATACCTGTCGACGAATTGGAACAGATAGCCAATCGTGTACGCCAATTGGGTCTCGACGTAAGCGTGGCCGGCTGACACGTGCTATCCGCGCGGTATCTTCAGACGCTGCCCAACGTTGATTTTATTACTATGCAGGTTATTGGCAGCCTTCAACTGGGCTGTCGTTATATCATATTTTTGCGAGATAGTCCACAACGTCTCTCCCTTCTTTACGATATGATATGAGTTTTTTGTTTTGCTTGTTGACGAAGTTGTCGTTTTTGATTTTGACTTTGACGAACTGTTACCGGCAGCCATTCCTACAATAAGTCTTTTACCGGCAGCGATGCGAGAGCTTTTCAGCCCGTTCCAACGTTTGAGCGAATTCACACTTACGCCATAACGACGTGCAATTGTTGATAGCGTTTCTCCACGACGTATGCGATGATAACGCGTAGCCGTAAGTCCGGCAGGCTCTACGACACTTTGTTTGGTATATTTATCGGCATCATAAGCAAGTATAGAGTCTTGCATTTCAATATAGGCATATACCTGCTGCGAAGGCAACGTGAGCGAGTAGGGCTTACTATGCCCGGGAATACGGTTGCGACGATACTGGGGGTTCAACTCGCGCAACTCTTCCACCGGAATACCAAGAACCGCCGAAATCTGATCAAAATAAACATCCTTACATACCATGATAGAATCGGTAATGAGAGGTTTCTCGGTCAGCACAGGCATAATATTATGCTCGCGGTAATATGTCATGGCATAGTTGGCCGCAATAAAAGCAGGTACATAGCCACGTGTCTCACGAGGCAGAAAATTGTATATCTCCCAATAATCGGTTTTTCCACCGGCACGACGTATTGCCTTATTGACATTCCCGGGGCCACAGTTATATGAAGCTATAACCAAGTGCCAATCGTGATAAATTTCATACATCTGTTTCAGATAACGTGCTGCAGCCTCACTCGACTTATAAGGGTCGCGTCGTTCATCGACCAACGAATTTATTTCAAGCCCCATAAGCCGACCCGTAGCTACCATAAATTGCCACAAACCGGCAGCTCCGGCACGCGAAGTGGCATCGGGGCGCAAAGCCGACTCGATGATAGGCAGATATTTCAGTTCGAGAGGTAAGCCCTCTTTTTCAAGAGCCTGTTCAAAAATAGGCATATAGTATATGCTGCGGCCCAAGAGGGTCTCCATCAGTCCGCGCCTGCGTTGCATATACATATCGATATAGCTCCTCACTATCTGATTGTATGGCATATCTATGGCTGTTGGCAGCTGCTGCAGCCGACGTATATATACCGAATCGGGATAGTTGACATCGTAGCTGCGTTCGGCATCACTGGCATTATTTACAACATATTGGTCCATGTACCAGTCGGTCATAGCATTATGCAAATCTATCTCGAAACTCTCGGGATAGACAATAGCATTGTCGGTAATTGTATCGCGAGCAGCAATAGCTGGTTGCTGCGCCACCTCGGCCAAAGATTGCGAAGCTACCGCCAATAACAGAGAAGAAAAAACAAAATTCAACGTTCGCATCATATCATGTAAGATCAAAAAGTAATTGCACATTGTAGCCCTATGGCCGGCCACTGCGTGAGCGACACAGGTATCAATGCAGGTTTCACTACCATCGACAAGTCGGTAGACATATCGAAGTGGTAGAGCTCGGCATCGACATATGCATCGAGGATGCACACCAGGTATAGCCCTACCATACCCACTATACAGTAATCACGATAGTAACGATATGCATCTTTTCGCTGCTTTAATATATTTGTAAGCCAGGTCTTGTCAAGGTCTTCTTCACTATAAGTAGGAGGGAAAAAGTCCATATAACTATTGGTAGTAGGGTCACTGTCCATAATATCAAGATAGGCCTGCTGGTAGTCCATCAGCATGCGGTTGTTCCATGACGTAGCATATACCAGCCCTACAAAGCCACCCACCACAATGGGCAGTTTCCAATATCGTCTGTTGTATATCTGTCCCAACCCTGGGAAAAGAGCCGACAACCAAACAGCACGCATGCCATCGGGATTGAATGAAGAGGTACGTAGCGGTGGTAACGGCTCGGGCAATAACAGAGTACTGTCTACCATTGCCGAGTCTACTGCCTGCTCGGCATTCCACGCACTGGACAGACTATCTATCGGCACCACTTCGGGCTGCTCGACTATCGGCGATACACTGTCCGATACACTCGTTATAGGACTAAACTCTTTGGCTTCCTCTTGTGCCATAGAGGAGATAGCCGTTGTCATAAGACAACACACCAAACAAAACCATAAACGGCCTCGATGATGACGTACAATCCCCACTATCCTCAACGGTAAAAACATACGGAATACCTTACTTCAACTTATCAAAAAGAGCCATCAAGCGCTCCAAATCTTCCTCGTTTTTAAATGGTATACTTATCTTTCCTTTACCCTTCTCATCGCAACTAAACTGTACCTTGGTACCAAAGAAATCGCTCAGATGCCTTCGCAACAGGTCATATTCCTGACGCACGGCCTTCCGAGAGACCTTCTTTTTCTCTTGCGGAGCTGAGACAATAGCCCGCACAAGGTCCTCAACCTTACGCACAGACAAGCCATCTTTTACTATAGCTTTATACAACTCCAATTGGTCGGCCGCATTTTCCAATGCTAACAAAGCACGGGCATGACCCATATCTATCTGTTTGTCACGCAATCCTATCTGCACCTCGGCCGGCAATTTAAGCAATCGTATATAGTTGGCTATCGTCGTACGTTTTTTCCCTATGCGCTCACTCAATTGCTCTTGCGTGAGATTGTGTTGCTCTATCAGTGCCTTGAACGACAACGCAATCTCTATCGCATTAAGGTCTTCTCGCTGTATATTCTCTATCAAAGCCATCTCCATGACCGCCTCATCCTCAACCGTACGGATATAAGCAGGCACAGTAGTAAGGCCAGCCCGTTGTGCAGCTCTGTAGCGCCGCTCTCCGGCAATAATCTGATATTTGCCATCGGGCATCTGCCTCAACGAAACAGGCTGTATAATACCCAACTCACGAATAGAGGCGGCCAGCTCTTCGAGACTGGCATCGTCAAATTCACGTCGCGGCTGGTTCGGGTTAGGAACTATGCGCGACAACTCTATCTCGCTTATCGAGGAGGTTCCCGAGGTCTCTATGTCGTCCATGTTGATAAGGGCATCCAATCCTCGTCCCAAAG
This sequence comes from uncultured Porphyromonadaceae bacterium, assembly GCA_900538705.1. Lineage (GTDB taxonomy): Bacteria > Bacteroidota > Bacteroidia > Bacteroidales > Barnesiellaceae_A > Barnesiella_A. The sequence continues at coordinate 162,697 of UPZG01000001.1, read as the reverse complement.
CATTGCGTTTCGTCATAAGGCAAATATCTATTCTTTGTTTCTACTTATCAATTCCTTGGCCAACTGTATGTGATTGAGGCTACCGCGCGACTCACTGTCGTACAAAATAACAGGCAACCCGTGACTGGGAGCTTCGCTCAAACGAATGTTACGTTGTATCACCGTATCGAATACCATGCGACCGAAATGGCCTTTCAGTTCGTCATATATCTGGTTGGCAAGCCGCAACCGTGCATCGTACATCGTAAGCAAGAAGCCCTCTATCTCGAGGCGCGTATTTAGTTTGGCCTTTATAATCTTTATCGTATTGAGCAACTTACTTATACCTTCAAGAGCAAAATACTCCGCCTGCACAGGGATTATCACCGAATCGGCTGCCGTAAGAGCATTGACAGTTATCAGTCCCAACGACGGAGAACAGTCTATGAGTATATAATCATAGTCGGCGCTTACAGGCGACAGGAGCGAAGCCAAAACATTCTCGCGATGGGGTCTGTTAAGCAACTCAAGCTCGGCGCCTACCAAGTTGATATGAGAAGGCACTATATGTAACCCCGGTACAGGACTATCACACACTGCCTCTTTGAGAGGACGACCATCAATCATACATTCGTAGATGGAACAAGCCACCGAACGAAGGTCTATTCCCAAGCCCGACGACGCATTGGCTTGCGGATCGGCATCAATCAATAATACTTTTTTGTCAAGAACAGCCAGCGAAGCGGCCAAATTCATAGAAGTGGTAGTCTTTCCTACTCCTCCTTTTTGATTGGCTATTGCAATAATTTTACCCATATTATTCCATTTTACCGCTACAAAGAAAAGCTTTTTTTCCCACCCAAGCTCTACGCCAAAGGGATAAAATGCCCGAATTGTTGATAACTCGGCCTTTTTGTTAATAACCTAAGGCGTAAACAGTTGCATCCAATTCCTTTTTTTGCGCGCTGCCATGACAAAATGTTATACAAAGATAGTACACGAACAGCGCAACAGGAAAAGAGAAATGATGATTTTAATCTTCGATAGCTCTATCTTTGCCTATTTTATGAAAAGATAACGCTGTCAAATAAGGTTGCAAAAAATCGTTATGCCTATATCCTTATCGGCTTCATCGTCTTTCTCCTCTCAACGATTTATGCTATATTTGTCACCTCAAACAGAGATTTTTTCGTTTTATGGCAACACAATATACTTCCCCTGCAAACAAACCGCTCATTTTCATCACCAACGACGACGGTATAGAAGCAAAAGGCTTACGTCAACTCATTGAATACCTTAGCCCTCTGGGAGAGATTGTAGCTGTGGCACCGGACGGCCCACGCTCGGGACAGTCGGCTGCAATAACGGCCGGAAACCCCTTGCGAGTAAACGAAGTATCTTTTCTTCCAGGCTGCAAAGCATACAAAACCAACGGAACTCCGGTAGATTGTGTAAAGCTCTCTATGAACAATATTCTCGACCGCCGTCCCGACCTCCTCGTCTCGGGTATCAATCACGGCTCCAATTCGGGAGTAAGTGTCATCTACTCGGGGACTATGGGCGCCGTATTCGAGGGGCTTATACAAGGCATTCCATCGGTAGGATTCTCTCTTTGCAATCACGACCACAATGCCGACTTCTCCATTTGCCAGCCTCTTATCGTTTCGCTATGCCAAGGCATCTTAGAAAAAGGATTGCCACAAGGAATAGGACTCAATGTAAACTTCCCTGCTGTAAGCGAACTGAAAGGGGCACACGTATGCCGTGCGGCAAGAGGCTTATGGACAGAAGAATACGACCGACGTATCGACCCGGCGGGGCGTCCATATTATTGGTTGACAGGAACGTTCCTCAACGCCGAACCCGACAGCACCGATACCGACGAATACTTCTTGGCACACAATATGGCAAGTATTGTACCTGTAAGCATAGAACGCACAGAGTATAATGCATTAGATAAAATAAAAGAATTGTCGGCACTGCTCGACAAGTAACCAGCCGATGGCATCAAATACTAAAACTGTACAGACCATGACCGACGATTGGCTACAACGAACCACCCTTCTTTTGGGCAACGATGCCATAACACGACTGCGACAAAGTCGCATTTTAGTCGTGGGTGTAGGTGGTGTAGGTGCTTACGCGGCCGAGATGCTGGTGCGAGCCGGCATAGGGCACATGACCCTCATCGACAGTGACAATGTATCGACGACCAATATCAATCGGCAACTTATAGCTCTGCAATCGACTGTCGGACAGCCCAAAGTAACAATTCTGTCAAAACGGCTTCTTGACATATCGCCATATCTCGAAATAGAAGCCCGTCAATGCTATCTCGAAGCCGACGATACAGACGACCTACTTATGCAAGGCTACGATTTTGTAGTAGATGCCATAGATACCATTGCCCCTAAAACGGCTCTTTTGGCAGCCTGCGTGCGACACGGTATCGCAGTAATATCTTCTATGGGAGCTGGAGCCCGACTCGACCCCTCGCAGATACAATATGCCGACATCAGCAAAACCTACCGCTGCGGGCTGGCAAAAGCCGTCCGCACCCGCTTACGCAAAATGGGCATCGAAAAGGGTATTCCTGTCGTATTTTCTACCGAACAACCGCAAGAAAACGCTGTTGTTGAGACAATAAGCGAACGAAACAAACGTTCCATTGTAGGAACAGTCTCATATATGCCCGTTATATTCGGTTGCTACTTAGCAGCCTTTGTCATACGACAACTCTCGCAATCATGATAGATATAAGAAACATACATAAAAAATACGACAACCTTGAGGTGCTACGAGGCATAGACCTGCATATCCCCGACCACGAGATAGTAACTATCGTAGGGGCAAGCGGTGCAGGGAAAACAACATTGCTGCAAATCATGGGAACTCTCGAAAAACCCACCGAAGGCTCGGTCTTTTTCGACGGAAAACGTGTCGACAATCTGAGCGACCACGAAATGGCTCATTTCCGCAATTCGCACATCGGCTTTGTATTCCAGTTTCATCAGCTTTTGCCCGAATTTACAGCCATGGAAAATATCATGATTCCTGCTCTGATAGGTGGTGCTAGACGCTCCGATGCCAAACAGAGGGCTGAGGAACTACTACAATACATGGGCCTTACAGACCGGAAAGGTCACAAACCGGCACAACTCTCTGGCGGAGAGAAACAACGTATTGCCGTAGCTCGGGCTTTAGTAAACCGTCCTGAAGTAATACTGGCCGACGAACCGTCGGGTAGTCTCGACTCGCATAATAAAAGTGAGTTGCACAAGCTATTCTTCAACTTACGCCAAGAATATGGCTATACTTTTGTCATAGTAACACACGACGAGTCACTCTCAACCGTTGCCGACCGTAAAATACGCCTCAAAGACGGCATCGTTATAGCCGACTCGGCACAAGAGCCTGCATTGCCCAATGTAGACAGTAACATAGAGAATAACTTATAAAACCTACAAAAATATGAAACGACCAACCAACCTTATTTTATTATCAGTCTTGTTACTTGCCGGCATAACATTACTGGGTAGTTGTAATGAGGAGAACAATAGTGGCCCTACTATTTTTTACAGTGATATAGTGAGCTGCCACCTCAACAACGACAGTAGCGTATACTTCGAGCAAATTCTCAGCGACGACCGGGGAAGCATTATCCTGCGACCTGACGAACCTGTTGTCAACAAAGAAATACGCGAAAATCAACGCGTCCTGTTGCAATACCTTGTCAACAGCACTCCTACCGACAGTCTCTACAACATCTCTGCCACCTATATTTCAGCTATCAGATACGACTCTATAGCACATGCTCCTGCCGATTCTATCGCATCATACCCCAACGACTTGGTGCGCATCAACTCTCTATGGAGAACTGGTGGATACATTAACTTCGATATTAGTCTCGAATACTACTACCGTACCCACAAACTCGACCTCTTTTACAATCCCAACCAAACGGCGGCAGATACGCTCGACGTAATACTACGACACGACCGCAACAACGACTACCAAGGATATTGGACACAAACATTTGCTTCGTTCTATATTCCTGAAGTATTGCAACCCGAATACAAAGCCATACGTATTCATGCCAACACACCTAACGATCCTATCGGATATACCGTAATAAAACTTCGCGACTGACAATCACACAAAATAAATACTACTATTATGGAAGAAAAAAAAGAATTGCAAATAGAGCTCTCGCCCGAGGTTGCCGAAGGTATATATTCTAACCTGGCAGTAATATCACACTCTTCGTCGGAGTTTGTTATCGACTTCGCCCGCATGATGCCTGGTGTTGCGAAGGCTCCTGTAAAAGCCCGTATCGTACTCACCGCCGAACATGCCAAACGTCTCTTGCTTGCCCTGCAAGACAATATGAACAAATACGAAAAGCAATATGGCACCATCTTAGACCCTCGTGGCGGAATGATGCCTTTTGTAGGTCCCAGCGGCAAAGCCTGATACCTGAATAATAAATAAAAGAGAGCCACCAAAGTTACAAATCTTGGTGGCTCTCTTTATTTATTTATCTACTGCCTTAAAAAATTCTTTTACTCACGCGATACCAATATTACTTTCATCGAGCCTATAGGTAATTTACCCTCCAATTGCAAAGGGATATAATCGTCAACACTAAGCCATGCCGATATTCTGTCACTTGTTTTCTTTCCTTGCCTGTCATAGAATCTAAACCGCAAATAATAGGCTTCACACTGTTTGTCCATTACTTCTATCGTATCAGTACCCATATACTCTATATCGAGTTGCTCTATGTTTCGGCCTGAAAAAATAGGTTTAGAAAATATATCGCCCACCTGCATGTTATAAAACGGAAGCTGCCGTACCCTATAGAAAATGCTCAGCATATCGTATGCATCGTCTTCCACTGCCATAGGCACAACCTCTCTGAAATTCTTCTCAGGCCGTGTCAACACTGTATAACCCATCGTACTGTCATTACGATAGGAATATGTAAGGCTATCTATTTGGTGCCATTTGCCTTCACGTGCTATCTTTACAAAGTTTTTGGGGCGCAAATCTACAATACGCATCTCAGCCACCAATGTATCGCGCACCTTGAAAAGGCGATCGGCGAAAGGGAGCGTACTTGCAGTCATGACTGCTCGATAACTGTCTGCCGCCCGTTCTATCGACAACGTACCTACTGCCGCCCGTTTCCATATAATACCCCAGTGATATACAATATCGTAAGTCAAGCACTCACGCAACTGCAACTCTCTTTGAGCCGTCACAATGCTATCGCCCGAAGCTGCTATCAACCGCAGGGGCGACAACATCACACACACCACCAGCAACAGCCTAATAAGGACGGTACTGCGTACCCGTGAAATTATTGGGTGTAGTATTAGTCCCATTGTTATAATAGTTATTGTCGTACATATTGTTATAATATCCGTCCTCTTCTTCGTCTTCTTCCTCCTCGGGCGGCTTCTGGTCTTTGGGCTTGTTTTTCTTGATGGCATAAGGCTTTTGCATATCTATTGCTTTCTCATAGATATTCCACGCCTGTTCAACATTCCAGAAGGCTTTCAACTCTACCGCCGACGGATAATAATAAACCTCCTCAGGCTGCAACTTGGCAGCATAGTTGCCCGTGTCATACTTACCATTACCATTACGGTCGATAAAAAGCCGTGCATAGTATGTACCGGGCTTCAGGTAGGTAAACTCTGCCCCGCCGTCTTTTACAGGAGCTTGCGTCACCACTTTGTCACTGTTGTTGAGCAACTGTACCACAGCACTATCGGCAACGCCAGTAATGGCAAAATACAGATTGGAATACTCTTGCATAGACTTTATGGTGAAGTCCTTGCTATACTTATCGGTATGCAGACCGTAAATATCGCTTACAGCCATAGAGTCGACTGTAAAACGGTACGTCGCCTCAGGCTTCCATTTATGGCCGAAATAGTAACGACGGATATTGGACGAGTCTTGCACCAATGTATATGTACTATCGGGTTGTGATATCCATAGCGTATCTTTCTTTTCGGCAAGATGAAAAGCTGCGTTGTTCAATGTCGCTACAGGAGTAGCAAACTCTATCATAAAAGGCTTGTTGACATCTTGCTTGGATGTTATACCCACGGTCATCTGCATAAATACGGTAGGCTCTACCTCGGGAAGAGTATCATTCTTTGCTTTCCTACTTTTCTTTTTCTGCGTTTTGGGAGGCCTGTATATATACTGTAAAGTATCATTATAGAGCGACAACTCATTGAGCGAATCGGTTCGGTAATAATCCATTGCTATGCGCAACGTATCCATATTATATACAATCGAGTCAGTAAGCCAGTACGAGAGAGTATCATTCGTAAGGTTTCCTTCCAACACATACCACTCTTGACGAGGCTCGAAATTGAGCGGTTTAAGCAACGGTAATGAGTCGTGAGGAGCAGAGTAGATTACATCAAGCCGATTACGTTCCTTTCGCTCGTAACTTTCCATATATCGTGTCTTGAAACCCTCGTTGAATGCCGTAAGCAGGATATTGTCAGGATAGAAACGATTGTAGTCGTAGGTTATCACCGTATCAAGCGTAAGACTGTCGACCCACAGAGAATCGACATATTGCTCGCGCATTGCATAAGGCTCAACGATAGTGTCTAAGAATGCTATATCTTCCGACGGATTGTCGAAATGGTAGTCGCGGTTCATATCTTTCAACGCAACCACCCTATAACGGCCTGGACTGAGATTGCGTATTGTAAAGTGCCCAAGTGCATCGCTCGCTGCAATACGCTCCATGGGAAGAGTAGTAAAAGCCGTATCGTCGAGATTACTATATACACCCACCAGCATTCCCGTAATAGGCTCTAAATCCTCTGCATTGAGCAATATGCCAGAAATCTGCAACGAGTCGCGCGACTCGCCGGTCGAGAAAGATAAGGCAAAACCCGAGAGAACATTTTTCTCATTGTTATCAACGATAGCATCACTGAAGTCGATAGTATAAGTAGTGTTGGGTCTCAACGTATCAAGCAACTCTATACGTAGCTTCTTACCCTGGGTTTGTATCTTAGGCTGCTCTATTTGTGGTGGCGAAACGATAATCTTTTCCGAAGGATTCTCCACCTGTATAATTTCATCAAAGTCTATCTCTATACGATTATCGGTCACATTCACTGCATCGGGTAAAGGCTTACTGCGTAAGTAGCGTGGCGGCTCTACATCACGAGGACCTCCACCCGGCCTCGACATGTTGGCACATGAGTATACCACAGCTCCCAACAGAGCTATCAAGAGAAATGCCGCAATGTGGTTGCGGTAAAACGAACGATGCTTCATACTACCTAACAAACAAATATAGGGCGATAAAGATACGAAAAAAGTGCGATGCATACCGCTTTTGTCGCTTTCCTCTTGAATAGAAGGGTAAAAAAACAAATAAATAGAACCTATTTGCCCCTGGGTAGGAAAAAAAAACTTATATTTGCACGCTAAATCAACCGCAAACTAAAATAAAAAAATAAAATAAAAAAACACATGCAAAACAAAGGTTTTATTAAAATCATTGCCGTACTTCTTGCTTTGGTGTGCTTGTTCTACCTTTCTTTCTCTTTGGTAACCTATCATTACCAAAACAAAGCTGAGGAATATGCTGCAGGCAACGAAGCTAAGTACAAAGAGTACATAGACTCTATCTCTATGGAGAAAGTCTATTTGGGATATACCTATCAGAAATGCCGTGAAATGGAAATGGGTCTCGGCCTTGACCTCAAGGGCGGTATGAACGTTGTCCTGCAAATTTCTGTTGCCGATGTATTGAAGTCGCTCTCAAACAACAACCCAGACGTCAACTTCAACCAAGCCATCGCCAACGCTGTTGCCAACCAAGCCGACAACAACGACTTCCTGAACGTATTCCTCGCAGAATACAAGAAAATTGATCCCAATGTAAGGCTTTCCGCTATCTTCAGCACCATACAACTGAAAGACCGTATCAAACCGAACGCTTCTAACGACGAAGTAATAAACGTACTGCGCGAAGAGCTGAACACTGCCATAGACAACTCTTACAACGTATTACGTAATCGTATCGACCGCTTCGGTGTTGTATCGCCTAACATACAGAAACTCGAAAGAGATGGCCGTATCCTCATCGAGATGCCCGGTATAAAAGAACCCGAGCGTATCCGCAAACTCCTGCAAGGTACTGCCAACCTCGAATTCTGGGAAACTTACAAAGTAGAAGAGATTCTCCCGAGATTGCAAGCCGTCAACAACGAGCTCGCTGCCTCGATAGCAGCCAATACTGAAGTAGTAACCGACACTACCGCCATTGTTGCCGAAGCTGTAACTGACACAACTGTTGCTGATACAACAGCTGTCTCAAGCCTTAAAGAGCAACTCGCTGGCGAAGATATGAGCGAATCGCAACAATTGGAACAATTCCGCAAACAAAACCCGCTCTTCGCCGTACTGCAACCGGCCGAATATCAAGGCTCACCCGTACTCGGTATTGCCAATAAAAAAGACACGGCCGAAGTAAACAGAATTTTATCGAGCAGAATGGCTCGTGAAATATTGCCCTCAAACCTCATTCCCCGCTGGTCTGTAAAAGCCATCGATGAAAAAGATACTTACTATCAACTCATAGCGCTCAAGGCTGGTAAGGGTGGCCGAGCAGCCATGTCGGGCGACGTAGTAACCAACGCTCGCGATGACTTCGATAAATATCGCGGCGGCTCGGTTGTTCACATGGAAATGAACGGAGAGGGTGCCAAAGAGTGGGAAAAGCTCACCGGCAACAACATAGGCAATGCTATTGCCATTGTCCTCGACAACCAAGTATATTCGTTCCCCAATGTCAACAGTGCCATCAGCGGTGGTAGCTCTGAAATTTCGGGTAGCTTCACTCCCGAAGAGGCAAAAGACTTGGCCAACGTGCTCAACTCGGGTAAGATGGCAGCCGGCATCCACATCATACAGGAAGACGTGATAGGTCCTTCACTCGGACAAGAAGCTATCACAAGCGGAACCATTTCGTTTGCTATAGCTCTTATCATACTGATGGCTTACATGATTATCATGTACGGTTGGACTCCCGGCTTGATAGTAGACTTCGGTCTGATACTCAACGGATTCTTCACATTGGGTATTTTGGCATCATTACAAGCAGTGCTCACCCTTTCGGGTATCGCCGGTCTTATCCTGTCATTAGGTATGGCAGTAGATGCCAACGTGCTCATCTATGAGCGTTGCAAGGAAGAACTTCGTGCCGGCAAGAATCTGAAATCGGCTGTTGCCGATGGTTACAAGAATGCCTTCTCGGCCATCTTCGACTCTAACTTGACTTCTATCATCACCGGTGTCATCCTCCTGCTCTACGGTACAGGTCCTATCAAAGGTTTTGCCACTACGTTGATTATAGGTCTTTTGGTTTCGTTCTTCATTGCCATTTTTGTTACACGCATCATACTCGAAAGCGGTATCGAAAAAGGTTGGTTCAAGAATATATCTTTCACTACCAGCATATCGAAGAACCTGCTTACAGACAATCATATCAATTTCTTGGGACTTCGTAAAGTAGGATACATCATCTGCATCGTATTGGTAGTCATTATGGGCGTTTCGCTTGGTGTTCGCGGTTTGAGCCAAGGCATTGACTTCTCGGGCGGTCGTAACTATGTCGTTCGTTTCGATGAGGCTGTGAAGACTCAAGAAATTGCCAACATGCTCGAGCCTCAGTTTGAAGGTAGCTCACTCTCGGTTATCACTATTACCAGCGAAAACCAAGTACGTATCTCTACCAACTATCGTATTGCCGATGCCGATGAAAGCATCGATGCAGAAATCATAGAGAAACTCTATACCGGCTTGCAACCTATGTTGAACGGTAAGACAATAGAGCAATTCCAAAGTGACAACATCATGAGTGTACAAAAGGTAGGACCGTCTATCGCCGACGATATAAAGACAGGCGCATTCTGGTCGGTTCTCTTCTCACTCATCGCTATTGCACTCTACATCTTGTTCCGTTTCAAAGACATCTCGTTCAGTGTAGGTACGCTCGTATCATTGGCATTCACAACGTTTGTCATCATAGGTCTGTACTCTGTATTCTACGGAATACTGCCCTTCTCTATGGAGATAGACCAGACATTTATAGCTGCCATTCTTACTGTGATAGGTTATGCCATTAACGATACCGTGGTGGTATTTGACCGTATCCGCGAAATAATGCAACTCTATCCCAAACGCAACCGTCGTGAGGTTATCAACTACGCCCTCAACAGCACACTTTCGCGTACGTTGAACACATCGTCAAGTACATTGATTGTACTGATTATTATCCTCTTCATCGGTGCTGATACGTTGCGTAGCTTCGTATTTGCCATGGTGGTAGGTATCATCGTCGGTACGTTTGCTACCCTGTTTGTTGCAACGCCTATTGCATTCGATATGCAACGTCGCAAACTGAAAAAACAAGGTATCGACGTAGACGAAGTTGCTACTAAGTAATAACAGTATCATTATATAAAAATGAGGCCGTCTCAAAATAAACTTTGAGACGGCCTCGTTTTTTACCTATACATTCCACTATAATATAAGGGGAGAGACAAAAAGAGAGCCACACCTTGATATAAGCAAAGGTGTGGCTCTTAAATTATATCAGAAACTAAGGGAAACCTTATTGGTCGCCAAACTCCATCAAATAAGCCTTGATGAAATCATCTATCTCACCATCCATCACACTGTTTACATCCGATGTTTGGTAATTGGTACGGTGGTCTTTCACACGACGATCATCAAATACATAACTACGTATCTGGGAGCCCCATTCAATCTTCTTTTTGCCGGCTTCTATCTTAGCCTGCTCCTCCATACGATGCTTCAACTCCTTGTCATACAATATAGAACGTAATTGTCGCATGGCGTTCTCCTTGTTTTTGGGTTGGTCGCGGGTTTCTGTATTCTCGATAAGGATTTCCTCCTCCTCTCCCGTATAAGGGTCCTTATACTGATAGCGCAGACGAACGCCCGACTCTACCTTATTTACGTTCTGACCACCGGCGCCTCCCGACCTGAAGGTATCCCAAGAGATAGCAGCCGGACTAATATTGACCTCGATGGTATCGTCTACAAGAGGTGTAACAAACACCGAAGCAAACGATGTCATGCGTTTCCCTTGTGCATTATAGGGAGACACCCGCACCAAACGATGCACTCCATTCTCACTCTTCAAATAACCATAGGCAAACTCACCGTCTATTTGCATCGTCACCGACTTGATACCGGCCTCATCACCTTCTATAAGGTGTTCTATGGCTACTTTATAGCTATGACGCTCTCCCCAACGGATGTATAAACGCATAAGCATCTGCGCCCAGTCCTGGCTTTCAGTACCGCCAGCACCTGAATTGATTTTGAGCATGGCACCCAACTTATCCTCTTCACGACGCAACATATTACGCAGCTCGAGGTTCTCAACGAGCGACACGGCACGTTCATAGGCAGCATCTACTTCGGCTTCGTCTACTACGCCTTCCTTATGAAACTCAAAGGCAAGCGACAACTCTTCTACTGCTTTATCAACTTCGTCATAGCCTTCAATCCACGAGCGAATTCCCTTTATCTTGCGCATTTGTTGCTCTGCCTTCTTCTGGTCATCCCAAAAACCGGGAGCTTGAGTGCGCAACTCCTCTTCTTCGACTTCTATTTTCTTCGCATCGATGTCAAAGATACCTCCTCAACGCCAACTTGCGTTCTTCCGTCTCTTTTAATTGTTCCTGTGTAATCATCTGTTCAGTACTTATTTTATTATTATAATCACTTGTTCCTCCCTATAAGAAAAGGACGTACAAAGATAGTACGTCCTTCCCTTATATGCCAAATATCAAAGACAAATTAAGCGTACATTGCCTCTATTTCCTTACTGTACAACTTATTAATGATAGCACGACGCAATTTCAAGGTGTTAGTAAGCTCACCTCGCTCCATGGTGAATGCATGGGGCAACAATGTAAAACGTTTGATTTGTTCGAAACGAGCAAATCCCGATTGCAAACGAGCGATACGCTCTTCTATCATCTTGATAATTTCTTTGTTACGTACCAAATCCTCGAGCGTGCGATATTGTATCTGCATCTTACGTGCATACTCCGAGAGGGCTTCATAAGCCGGCACAATAATAGCAGTTACATACTTGCGTTGGTCGCCTATGACGGCTACCTGCTCTATATATTTGTCACCGCCAAGGCAACTCTCTATTGCTTGTGGCGCGATATATTTACCATTTGAGGTCTTGAAAAGGTCTTTGATACGTTCCGTAAGCACTATTCTGCCATCCTCTACCTTGCCGGCATCTCCAGTACGGAACCATCCGTCGGCTGTAAAAACAGATGCTGTCTCTTCCGGTTTCTTGTAGTAACCTTGCATAACCGTACGCCCTTTTACCAATATTTCGTTGTTTTCTCCCAAGCGCACTTGCACATCGGGCATTACAGTACCTACAGTTCCCAAGCGGTAGTCGTTAGGATCGTAACACGATACCGACGCCGTAGTCTCAGACAAACCGTAACCATAAATAATAGATATACCACAAGCATGCAAGAACTCATTGATAGTATCACTCAACGGAGCTCCTGCTACAGGGAAGAAGTTACCACGCTCTATACCTATAGTCTTACGCAACTTTGAGAAGACCAACTTATCGAAAAACTTGTATTGTAATTCGGTAAGCATCGGCACTCGACGATTTTTCGCTATATACTCTACATTACGACGACGTCCCACCCTCAGGGCTCTCTTTATCATATAAGCCGATATACCTTTACGAGAAGCTATAAAATCCTGCACGGCAGCATATACCTTCTCCCAAAAACGAGGTACACTGCACATAAGCGTCGGACGTATCTCCTTGACAGCCTTCTGTATCTCCTTAGGATTGTAATTGATAGCAATACGCATACCTACAGTCAGGCAATAATAGCTCCACGCGCGTTCAAAGATGTGCGTCAACGGTAAAAAGCAAAGAGATAAATCGTTGTCACTACATGTAACCAGGCGCTGCAAATGTATGCGCATCGCCTCATCGAAGTTGGCATGCGACAACATCACACCCTTAGGCACACCCGTAGTTCCCGACGTATATATTAGTGTAGCCAAGTCGCTTGGCTCACCGGCTTCCCGACGACGAGCAACCATAGTTTTCACATCATCGGCAGCCTCTTCTCCCATGGCCAAAAACTTATCGTAATAAATAGCCGTTGTATCATCGTCAGCAAGAATTACATGAGGGTCAAAAACAACAACATTCTCTACCGACGGACAATCGACTGCGGCAGCCCGCCACTCGTCATATTGCTGCTGACCTCCGATAAAAAGCAATCGAGCTTCAGTTTCTTGTATGATATAACTTATCTGCTCAACAGAACTGGTGGCATACAATGGAGCAATAACAGCACGATTGGCAAAAGCTGCAAAATCTACTACAAAACCGCCTAAACAGTTCTGCGTGAAAACAGCTATATTGTCATGTTCCTTGATACCTAAACGCGCCATCGAGAAAGCGGCAGTATCTACCAAGTGTGAAAATTCACTCCACGAAGCCGAGTGCCACTTACCCGTTTCGTAATCTTGATACTTGAATACTTCTCTCTTAGCATACTTCGATGCTTGACGTTGCGGCAACGAAGCCAATAAATTAGTCATATATGATTAATATAAAATCCACCGCAAATGTACATAAAAACTACGATTCTTTTTACTATACGCGCACAAATTGACGAAGCATTTACTTAAAATTTATATTTATATCGCAGCTGTTTCAATGTCACAGGTACCTATAACAAAGAAAAAGGGGGAAAAATTAAAAAAAGTTGTATTTCGCAACTTTTGGTTTTTTTGAGAAAATCGCTGTACTATTTTAACCTATCTTATATACTTAGTTGTAAGAATATAATGTCAAACAGCTCATTGGCAGAGAGCAGGAAGTACCGTTTTTGGTGAAATTATGTAGAAAAACACTACATACAAAAGCATATATGTGAAGTTTTAGCTATTTTCGCATAAACATTCGTGAAACCCAATACATAATAGCATTTTAAATACCGTAACTATGCCTATACAACTCTCTGTCATCAACCATTCACACCATCAATTACCACAATATGCCACACCTCTATCGGCAGGAATGGACCTACGTGCCAATCTCGATGCACCGCTCACCCTTCAACCCGGTCAACGATTATTGGTACCCACCGGTCTATTTATTGCCTTACCAGAAGGGTATGAAGCTCAAATACGACCTCGTAGCGGACTCGCTCTCAAACATGGCATTACTGTTCTCAACTCACCGGGAACAATCGATGCCGACTACCGTGGCGAGATAAACATCATCCTGGCCAACCTCTCAGACAAGCCCTTTACCATTGAGGATGGTGAACGCATTGCTCAAATGGTAGTTGCACGTCATGACAGAGTAGAATGGATAGAAACAGACTCTCTCGACGAAACCGAACGCGGAAGCGGAGGTTTTGGCCATACCGGAACCAAATAATTTTTACGACTGCATGAAACACCCTTGCCTCATATTCCTATACGTTGTTGCTTTCTTGTACTTATCACTGTCGGCATGTACCGCTCCACGGCAAACGGCATCACTGTCAGACGAGAACACAAAGCAACTATACAACTATTACTATACCGAAGGCGAACGGCAACGCGTCTTAGGCAACAACGAAGCGGCCTTCGCCCTTCTCTCAGAGGCATCGCGCATCGACACCTCCGCTCCGGCAGGTCAATTTGCTTTGGCAAACTACTACATGCAGCTCAACCGTCCCGACACGGCAATATATATGTTGCATAAAGCAGCCGAAGGCGATACCACACAATACTGGTACAACTTCTTCTACGCCCGTATCACCTCGCTTGCCGGACTCAACGACGAAGCGACGCGAATATGGAGACGACTGATACGACAACACCCCGACAAGCCGGAACTGAACTCGGCTCTTGCCAATTCCTTGCTTGCACAAGGCGACGTAAAAGCTGCATTGGCCTGCTACGACTCTTTAGAGAATTCCACAGGCCCTTCAGAGCCTCTTACTATCAAGAAAATGGAATTATACGAACAGATGGGCGATACTGTTGCCATGATAGCCGAGGCCGAGAAACTACAACAAACCTATCCCTCCAACACATCATACATGCTGTTGTTGGGCGACGTATATGCCAACCTCCACCGCGATAGCGCCGCTTGGGAAATGTACGAAAAAGTAAGCCGCATCGAACCCGACAATGGTTATCTATATCTTTCCCGAGCTTCTTATTATGCTCTGCAGGGCGACTCAACAGCATATCATCGCGAAATGAAGACAGCCCTTGCCAACAGCAATATAGATATGGAAACAAAATTGGGAATTTTCCGCGAATACATTGCTGCACTGGTTGCCAAACAAGTAAACCTGGAGGCTCTCGATACTCTCTATGTAAATATCATCGAACAATATCCGCAAGAACCGCTGGTAAGGCAATTATACGGATTTTATCTCTACGTAATCAAAGACTACGCCCGTGCCAGCGAACAATATTCCATTGCAGCCGATTTGGCTCCCACCGAAGCCGACACATGGGTACACTTAATAGCTCTGTACCTCATGGACGAACAATACGAGCGGGCCATAGAGACCGGGTACCGGGCTTTACAATATATACATGATACCTCCACAATATATGAAATGACAAGTGCTGCGTTGGTGCAACAAAAACGGTACGACGAGGCGGCACAACTTCTTATCAATGCCATCAATCAATGTACCAACATCACTCCGCAACAACAGTCGTCGCTATACGGACAGCTGGGTGACATATATCATCAGACCGGCCAAACCGACAAAGCCTATGAGCAATACGACAAGGCTCTGAACCTGTACGCATCGAACATTGCAGTGCTCAACAACTACAGCTACTTCTTGGCTCTCGAAGGCAAAGAGCTTTCCAAAGCCGAACGCATGAGCGCAATGACCATTAAAGAGTTTCCCGACGAACCTACATACCTCGACACTTACGCCTATATCCTCTTCAGAAAGGAGAGCTACTCGCTGGCACGTATCTACATAGAAAGAGCCATAGAAAAGAGTAAAGAGCCAAGTGCCGAAATATTGGAACATTATGGCGACATTCTTGCCTGCCTGGGCGATACCGATGCTGCCGTAGAACAATGGCAAAAAGCCTTAGATGCGGGAGGCGAAAAAGAAAGACTGGAAACTAAAATTGAAAAAAGAGAATACATAGCACCATGAAACGAATAGGACAAATAGCACTGCTCTCATTACTCGTATTCCTTGTCGGATGTAAAAGTAAAGAAGCTGTAGGCACACTTCCGCAACCCGGCGAAAAAGACAAAACGACACGGTTTGAGACGCTCTTGAATGCATACAGCCCATGGGACACATTCACGGCTAAAGGGACCGCATCGTTCTCGGGTACTGGCCTGCGCTCATCGGTAGAGATACGCATGATACGCGGCAAAGCCATACAGGTATCTATCAGGCCCTTGTTAGGTATAGAGATAGGCCGCTTGCTTATGACAACCGACAGTATATACATATACGACAAGTTCAACCGCCGTTATGTTGCCGAGTCGTTACAAACATTCTATAATATATTGCCTGTTGCCATCACCCCGCTCGACCTACAAAATATCTTATTAGGCCAGCCGTTTATTTTCGGACAAGCTTCGTTGCAACCCTCCGACATCAGTAAGTTTGATATTCTTACAAGTGACAATGAAGACTGGGCTTTGCAACCTCAAAAACAATACCGCGAGTTTACATATCGCTTTTTACTCAACGACAACAATCTTATAGGCATACAAGCCTACCAAAACAATACGCCTCGACAGATAAGTTGCTCTTATGCCGACCACCGTCTTGCCGACGGCAAACTACTACCTGCATTTGTACAAGTAACAGCTCAAGGTAGCTCCCGGAAATATACACTCAACCTCAACTACGACATTTCGTCGGTAACATGGGACAATAACATAAGTATCGAAAAGCAATCGCCGGCCGGTTATACGATTATGACTTTCCAGCAACTTATTAAATCGTTGATACCATGAAGCAAAAGCATTCATCCCGATGGTTCGCCGGAATAAGTACGTGGGCATTTGCGTGTATGCTGATGCTCTCGGTCACCTTGATGGCCCAAAACGTCGACGACCTGCGGAAAAACAAAGAAAAGGCCGAGACTCAACTGCGTGAAACAAACCGCGCCTTACAAAAAAACCTAAAGAGCGCACGCAGTATTCTCAACGAACTTGACCTCATCAACGCCGAAATAAGAGACCAAAACAAAGTCATAAAGAAGCTCAACAACGAAATATCTACTCTCAACCGTAAACAGAGGGAGATGAACGACTCTATATACCTGTTGCAAAAAGAGCTCAATGCCAAAAGGGCTTCTTATGCAAAAGCTATACAAGGAATGGGGCGACGACGCACCGACTACGATGCACTGATGTTTATATTCTCGGCGCAATCGCTCAACCAGTCATATCGGCGAATGCGTTATCTGAAAGAGTATTCCGACTGGCGCAAACGCGAAGCGACAGGAATCATGGCTCAACAAGAAGAGCTGAAAAAGAAGAAACAACAACTCGAAGCTATCGTAGCCGAACGAAAACAAGTGATGGCGGAGCGGGCTGGTGAAGCCGATAAGCTGAAAGCTCAACAGAACGAAAAGCAACGCTTCGTATCGTCGCTGAAAAACAAAGAAAAATCGCTCCGCGCCGAAATGAAAAAGCAACAGGCGCAAATCGATGCTCTCGACCAGAAAATAGAAGCCATTATTGCTGAAGAGGCCCGCAAAGCGGCCGAGCGCGCACGAGCAGAGGCCGAAGCAGAAGCCAAACGCCTTGCAGAACAAAAAGCACAGGAACAAGGGGGCAAACAAAGCGACACCAAAGCCCAACCCGATAAACCTGTCATACCCGAAGGCTACAAGATGCCCCGTGCCGACCGCGAGCTTTCCGGCAGCTTTGCCAAGAACAAAGGTAAGCTACTCTTCCCTGTAGCCGGGCACTATCGCATTGTAGGCCATTTCGGGCTGCACAAACATCCTGAATTCAAATATCTTGACAAAAACAACCTGGGTATAGATATAGAAACTCTGCCAGGCACCAAGGCTCGGGCTGTATTCAATGGTACCGTAGCTCGCGTATTCTCTTTTGGTGGTGCTACAAAAGCCCTTATGATAAGGCATGGTGAATACTATACCGTATATACCGGACTAATAGAAGTTTACGTCAAAGCCGGCGATACTGTTTCGGCAGGAGAAAATTTGGGATTGATATATAGCGATCCACAAGACAATAAACGTACCAAGCTGTCGTTCCAAATAAGAAAGGAATCGCAAAAACTCGACCCCGAACAGTGGCTCAATCTATAACGCGCCATGGACCAATTGCTCACAGTAAAGTTCTATAATCCACAGGAGAAAACTGTGTGGGACCATCTGGTAACACACTCATCAGGCGGCACGTTTCTCTTTCTGCGCGATTATATGGAATATCACGCCTCTCGCTTTACCGATTATTCGCTACTTTTTTACAGAAAAGGCCGACCCATAGCCGTCTTCCCGGCAAACAGACAAGGTGATACCGTAATATCACATGGCGGGCTTACCTATGGAGGCATCATAACCACTCCAGAGGTATCAACATCTCTAATACTCGACATTTTCGACGCCCTGACAGACTTCTTGAGACAAGCAGGATGTCGACACCTTATCTACAAATGTGTGCCGTATATATATCAACGCTACCCTCATGCCGGCGACCTGTATGCTTTATATCGGGCAGGTGCCGAGCGAATTGCCTGTAATCTTTCTGCTACGATAGAACCTGCACGCCGACCGCCGTTTGCCGAGCTACGACGCAGGGGTATGAAAAAGGCTCTGCACGCCGGTGTAGCAATAAACGAAAGTGACAATTTTGCTCCGTTTTGGGAAATTCTTGCACACAATCTACAAGAAAAATTCCATACTTCACCCGTTCATACTCTCGACGAGATTACCTTGCTACATAATCGTTTCCCTGAGCAAATTAAACTCTATACAGCGACCCTCAACGGTTCAACGGTTGCAGGTACTATTATCTACGATACCGGCGAAGTAGCCCATGCACAATATATTTGTGCATCGCCCGAAGGGAAACAAATTGGAGCATTAGACTTGCTCTTCATACAACTGATAGAAAAAAACTACGCCAGCCACCATTACTTCGACTTCGGTATCTCTACTGAAGAAAACGGGAACTATCTCAATACAGGATTAATGTCCCAAAAAGAGGGCTTCGGCGCTCGCGGCACTATATATGAAATATACCGAGTAGAATTATGACTCGCAACAACGACAGCAACATCTACCGACTTATCACCAAGGCAGCGGCTCTTTTTGGGGGTGCACAGGTGGTAGGTATCTTGTGCTCGGTCGTTCGCACCAAACTTATTGCCATATGGTTAGGCAGTACAGGTATCGGAGTCATAGGTCTATACAATACAGCCATAGAGACCATTACTGCTCTTACCGGACTGGGCATACGCAGCAGTTCTATTCGAGAAATCTCTGAGGCTAAATCTTCAGGCAACCCCCAACATCTGTCGCAGGTTGTCACCGTCGTAAAGCGATGGTCGTGGTTTGTTGGTCTATTGGGTGCTGTCGTTACAATTTCGTTAGCGCCGCTACTGAGTCGCTGGACTTTTGGCGACGACAAACATATATGGGGTTTCGTATTACTCTCCTGTACACTGCTCTTCAATGCCTTACTCTCCGGAGAACAAGCCATCCTGCAAGGTACACGACAATTGCGGAAGTTGGCAAAATGCTCAATCTACGGAGCCATAGCTGCTCTCATAACCACCGTCCCGCTTTACTATTTTGGCGGGATAGACGGTATCGTCCCGGCCTTGATAATTTATGTTGCTGTCACATATATTGTCACCCTATTATACCGTGACAAAGAAGTTCCCACAATACAGCTATCTGTGCGACAAACCGCCCAAAGGGGCAAAGAGATGGTCATACTGGGTATTTTTATGACTGTGAGCAGCTTTATCACTACGCTCTTCTCATACATCTTCTCTGCATACCTCAACTATAAAAGCGGAGAGAGCACTGTAGGGTATTATCAGGCAGGCTTCACCTTAATGAATAAATATGTAGGACTCATTTTTACCGCTATGGCAATGGAATATTATCCACGCCTTGCCGGTGTTTCTCACAACCGAGCCCTCTTGTCGCAATATGTAGGACAACAAAACGAAATGATGCAATTGATGCTGATACCAATCATTGCCCTGTTCATCGTATTGCACCCGTTCATGGTACGCCTCCTATATACGCCCGAGTTTTACACTATCAACGACTATTTACTACTGGCCATACAGGGTATACCCTACAAAGCCATATCATGGTCAATCGGCTTTGTGCTGCTGGCCAAAGGCGACGGCAAACTCTATTTCATTACCGAACTATTATCTGATACTATCACTTTTGCCCTTAATATAGTTGGATATGAGTATTGGGGACTACAAGGAGTGGGAGCCTCCTACACAATAGGATTCATACTATATCTGGTCATTATCTACATTACATGCCGACGTAAATATGGCATAGAACCAGGCTCGAAATCATGGAGAGTCACCGTAATAACCATTCTGACTACCACTATTCTATATATAGCCTACTTGTTCGTTCCCGTTCTTGCATGGATACTTGTCGGTATAACCGTTGTTATATCGTGCTTTATGCTATACCGCAAGTGGCAAGGTCCGGCAGATAATGCTCAATGACGTGTCCAGAAATCGACATATTGTGCCGCCACTTTTCTGTAATCATGATAACGCTCGACAAAAGCACGACTCTGCCGTGCCTTCGTCGGCACGTTATTGCGGTGTAATATAAGCTCTTCAAATACCCGATAGATAGCATCGTGGTCGGGCAATACATTGACAACAGGTCGCAAGTCATCGTCACCTATAAAATCATAGAACTCAGGCTCGGCACCGCTCACAGCCACCAGGCCTTTAGCCATGGCAAGCAAAGCATTGGTAGCAGGCGTATAGGAGTAAAGCTGGTCTATCAACACATCCGACTCATACATCAAGCGATTGTATTCTTTGTAAGGCACATTCTCTACTGCCGTCACCTCACACTCATACTTATATTTGCTCTTCACCTCTTGTAATACATCATAGAGTACATCGGTGCCTTTCAGTTCAGAACGGTCACGCTGTATACCTATAAAAAAACGCAACACATCTATACGTTCTGACAACGGCTTCATAGGATTCTCATCAAGGTTGATAGGAATAGGTATATACTCCAACTTAGAAGCATATTCGTCTCGATACGATATATAGTACTCATAGAGGCACGATGCTATACCGTCGCACTCTTGTGCCATGGCTATGTTGGGTTCTTTATTCGGTCCGTAGAGATACGCATCTCGTTCTTTATTATAACCCGGACGCTGCAAAGGCTTATCGCCCACAAAGAAATCGGAATAACGAAACGTATGCCCGTCGAAACAGGCCTTTACATAATAATAGTCGGTAGAGAGGGACTGTAAAAAAACTTTGTCATTCTGCCGTTTCAATTGGCGGAAAATAGAAAGATTCTTTTCGGGGCGTAATGTGAAGAATATGGGACTAGCCACCTGCACTACATCGTACCCTCTCCACGATGGCAAATAAGCAAGAATCTTAGACAAATACATCATAGAGTCAACCGGTCCAAACCCCTTACGACTTATATCAATGTCACGACTATTATTCATCCATCGGCTACCGTTAGACACTACCGTGACTTCGTGTCCGTTCAGACGCAACCCTTGTGCCAGTGTCCAATGGAAATTACTTGCATCGCCTATCAAGAGAATCTTCATGTGAAATCATATTTTTATAATATAAAATACCGTTGCAAGCTCCCGATAGCAGTCTGAAGAAATTTCCCCTTCCCTTCAATGCTCCCACAGCCGCAAATTTCACCATACGAGGCCACGCCCCCCATCCATGCACATAGTAGTTTACAGCTCCTTGTGCCATCATCACACCCGGGTCAGTATACACTCGCAGCCCTGTACTTTCACATGGAGCATCTACAACCACATACGGAAAATACCACACAGAAAGGCCTGCTTGCATGGCATCATGTAAGAAAACATCTTCCTCGCCACAGAGCAGGCATCCCGACCCTAAACCGAATCTCTCATTAAAAGAAAGCTTTCCCTTCACTGCCGATACCCTCAATGTCAACTCGGGCGATGTAGGATACATTCCCTTGGGTCGTTTGGCATACGGGTGTGCATATGAAGCATATTTCTTAATAGGGACGCCATCGAAAGCATTGATTTTAAATTGGATAATATCAATATCGGGATGCTCTGTATATACACGAAGAATCGTATCGAAATAGTCCTGACGATAACGGCAATCATCATCGGCTATCAACGCCACATCTCCGTCGGCATGGGCAAGGGCATTATTTCTATTGCGTGATAACCCTCGCCCTTGCAAGAAATATACACTCACATCTTTGCGTTCACTAAGTGACTCGGGAACTCTCTGCAACCAGCCATTATCGGTATATTGCATCGACACAATATACGACACGTCATTGCGAGGCGGCAACAACATGGACGGAATACGCTCTATACCTTTATCGAAGGTACATATAAGCACATTAAGTTTCATCGGTCGTGACTAATATGATATGCAAATATAATATTTCCACCCCACAACACAGCCCCGCCAATCAGTTTATTTGTACCTTTGCAACATGAGCGAAACCATGAGCATTGTCATACCGGTCTATAACAGGGCAAAAGAGTTGCCCCGTACCGTAGCATCTATTCTCGCACAACATTACCGACCTATCCACCTTATATTGGTCGATAATAACTCTACCGATAATAGTCTCGACATATGCCATTGGTTGCAACAGAAATACAGCAAGGGACTCTTTACCATCGACGTGCTGCAAGAGACCAAAAGAGGTGCATCGGCAGCAAGAAACAAAGGACTGAAACACGTCAATACACGACATGTAATGTTTTTCGACAGCGACGACACACTACATCCCGATGCCGTCATGCTGTATATGGAGGCCTTCTCGATACACCCCGAAATAGAGATTGTAGGTTGCACCATCAACTTCTGCAACGAACAAAAAAAAGTATGGCCAGCCAAAGCCGTATTCTCGACCGACCCTGTACAGCATCTGCTGCACAGCACATTGTCGACCCAACGTTTTGCAGCACGTACCGAGGTGATAAGAGCCGTAGGTGGGTGGGAAGAGGAGTATAATGGTTGGGTAGACTGGAACCTTGGCGTAAGGCTGTTATTGCATACTTCAAAAGTTCATTGGATAAAGCATCCTCCACTTGCCACACAATACCTGCATGCAAACTCCATTACTACTCAAAACGACCGAAAAGGACTGGAGCAATTCCACTTGGCATTACTTGCGACACGGCGAGACATAGAAGCCTCGCAACATCCGCAAAGAAAGCGTTATGACAGATTAGTTGTGTACCGCCAGGTCCTTTTGGCTTCACATATCATCAAACTTGCACGACAACAGCACAATCCCGAGCTCTACCAATACGGTCAACAACTCTATCATGAAGCCCTTCATGACAACGTCACTACCCCGTTCCTCAGGATTTTCTTTACCTCGTGCTTCTACTTTACGCTCTGGGGTGGCCGCGGAACCGGATTGATAGCACAATATATCATACGCTAACCCACCTCGCGTCTATATGACTCACCTCTTGGGAGAAGGCAAATGAAGGTCATCCAGCAAATTAACAAACATCTCTATCGCCTCCCGCACGTCTGCAAGACGTATATACTCATCGCCGGCAACCGCTGGCTCTCCAGGTTCCATACCTACCGACGGACAGTTTATAAAAGACCTGTCGCTTCTCGTTGACGAACCGAATGTCTCACAACCCAACAACTCGGCGCGTCGCACAAACGGATGCTGCACATCTACATGTGAAGCCTCGGCAGCTCCAGGCATTAGAGTCACTTCACAAGGCAGAACCTCTTGTAACAAAGAGCGTATCTCGTCATTCGTATAGCAGTCATTAGAACGCACATCCACCATAAACCGGCAAACATCGGGTATCATGCCACCATTTGCAACAGCCTCTATAGAAGTAGTAGCTACTTTTACCTCACCCAAAGTCACCGATAAATGTTCTAAATGAAAATCTTGCAAAGCCGTCAATGCCGGGAGTGCCTTATAGATGGCATTTACACCATCGCCCTTGACAACACTGCCTGCTTTACCCTTC
The DNA here is from genome assembly GCA_900538705.1 of uncultured Porphyromonadaceae bacterium. Taxonomy (GTDB): domain Bacteria; phylum Bacteroidota; class Bacteroidia; order Bacteroidales; family Barnesiellaceae_A; genus Barnesiella_A. The sequence goes on along the minus strand of UPZG01000001.1, from coordinate 138,378 downwards.
ACCGTACAATCGAGTTGCATATATCCTCGCTCCGATATAGCTACTCGCATATCGGTGGGTTGCCCCACAAGAGCAAAATCTATTGGAGGAAGATGCTGTAATACAACATCGAGCTCTCGAGTATCGGCTACATCATCTTTACACGAGACCAGGAAAATCAAATTATACGGTTGCGGAGTAGCCGACAATAACCTGAAAGCAGCCCACAACGACACGGCCGATGCTCCAAAGCGATTGATACCCAATCCATAGAGACAACATTCACTCTCAATCGGTTCATACGGGTCGCCATTCCATCCATCGGTAGGCAAAGCCATATCAATGCCTACCTCGAGCAACAAGGAGGGCAACGACGCATCGTATGCCGCCGACATCGCCCACACCTCATTACCTTCACGGTGCGTTTCATAACCATCCTTTTGCAATTGTGACTCCCATAAATCGGCAACAGCGCCTTTCTCATGCAGCGGTGCAAGCGCTCGCACTTGCTGCTGCAATAGCTCTATGGCGGTATAGTATATTTCGTCTTTCATGTCGTCGGCCATAACGATGATGAATTTTATGATTACACAAAACAAACTTACAACAAAATATTCAAAAAATGAAGCTACCTCTCTTTTTATTGTAATAATGCCTCTGCGACCACCCTTTGTACATAATATTTTATACCTTTTATACTCAACGCTCCTGTTTTCATGAAAACATTTTATCTGTCAATCTTTCTTTTCTTTGCGACTTTATCTATGGCCGCATCAGCCCAGACTACAACCGACCAACTTGTAGGTAATTACATCAACAATAACGAGTGGTTTAAACTCAGATGAACAAATAAACGTAGAGACGACCGAAGGTATTATCAACCTGGAAGATGGCAACCTGGGTATGGACTTCTTTACACAGTTTCGCAAGGTTATTTTCAACACGCAAGATATGTTTTTGCGCCTCGTCAAATAAATATCGGCCTGACACACAATCTCGGTCATTGATAGGAATATACCCTTTCACAACTTCAAGCGGCTCTTACAGCTCCACACACAAATAATGGTGGGCAACAACGAACATAAAAGCCAATAAAGAACCGATTGAAAATACAATGATACGGGGAAAACCTGAGCATACATCACGTACCACATGGCACTTATTACCATGTTAATCACCGTCGACAAAAGGTATACATATATCATAAGCCGCCACACACCACCCTTCTTATAGAGATTCCATGCAAAAGCGCCTCCTATAAGACTACTCAACGTATATGTAGTAAGGACTGAAGGTAAGCGCATGACGTTGACACCGAAGTTTATGGCATATACAACTGCCGACAAAACGCCGCACACAAGCATTGCCATCTCAAAAATCCATACCCGTTTGTCATCAATCTTCATATTGTCAGTTTTTGAGGTTATACTTCATGCCCCTTGAGGGTATATATTACAAATATAAGAAATATAGAAATAGGTGAGAGTAGAGACAAACAAAAATACAGTTTTTGAGTTGCTCTCGACCAAACCGCATCCTATATTCTACAGATAGTGCGAAAGAAAAGCAAAAGACTTACTCCATTACCCTTTGCACACGTTATAAATAAAACATATTTATCATATTACCTAATACTCCAAACATACACCCATACAATAAGATTGGTATTCACGACTCTTTCACTCCATTTTTTGCTACAAACGTAGTATCTTTGTAGCAAAGATAACATATGCATAGAAGCGACTTGTGCCACCAGGGTAAACATCATGCCCATGCACAACTCGTCTCTAATAAAAGAAACATATTGATGCCTGACACTTTTCATTCTACCGCTCGACGGATGTGCTGGGAACGGCTCATCACAGCCAAACGCTTCGGCATGGAGAAGTACCATGACGAGCGCATACATAAACGCACCGACTTTCAGCGCGATTACGACCGTATGGTTTTCTCGGCACCTTTTCGCCGTTTACAAAATAAGACACAGGTATTTCCGCTGCCCGGCAGCATATTCGTCCACAACCGCCTGACACACAGCCTCGAGGTATCGTGCGTGGGCAGGTCTTTAGGAAACAATGTGGCAACAGCTCTCATTGAAAAATATAACGGAACTCCGGCAGCCGACAAGCTGCCCCACATAGGCTCTATCGTAGCGGCGGCCTGCTTGGCACACGACTTGGGAAACCCTCCCTTCGGGCACTCGGGCGAACGAGCTATTGCCACCTACTTTTCCGAAGGTAACGGACTTGAGCTGAAAGACCAATTGAGCGAATGGGAATGGAAAGACTTTACACACTTTGAAGGTAATGCCAATGCCTTTAGATTATTGACACATCAATTCAATGGTCGTCGTCCGGGAGGTTTTGCCCTCACCTATTCTACACTGGCATCTATCATCAAATACCCTTACGCCTCGACATTCTCTCCCAAGAAAGGGAAATTGGGTTTTTTTGCTTCAGAGCGTGAAAACTTTTGTCGTGTAGCCGACGACCTTGGCATGCTCCCCAATGGTGAAAGCGGACTTGTCTATCATCGTCATCCTTTGGTATATCTTGTAGAGGCGGCCGACGATATCTGTTACCAAATCATGGATATAGAAGATGCACATAAACTGAAAATCCTCACCACGGCCGAGACCAAAGAGTTGTTGCTTGCCTATATACATCCTCAACGATATAACCATATACAAGAAGTGCTTGGGATGGTAAACGATATAAATGAACAAATTGCCTACTTACGGTCCAGTGTTATAGGTATTCTTACCGACGAATGTTCACGCATTTTTGTCGAACATGAAGACGAGCTTCTAACTGGTACATTCAAGGGCAGTCTCATCGACCACATGGCCGATATACCACGCAAGGCCTATCAGCAATGCTCACAGACGGCCTACAACAAGATATATACCAGCAGCGATGTTTTGGATATAGAACTAGCAGGTAACCGCATCATCACAGAATTGTTGGACAAACTCATCGACGCCGTTCGTTTTCCCGAAAAAGCATACTCGCAATTGCTGCTCAACAAAGTGCCGCAACAATACGAGACTCATGCCGAAACGCTTTATGGCAAGCTACAGGCAGTTGTCGACTATATTTCAGGCATGACCGACGTCTATGCCCTCGACCTTTATCGTAAAATCAACGGCATGAGTCTTCCTGCCGTATAATCTCAATGTTGTCATGAAGTCACAATTTATTCACCTCACACTTTCCATACTTTTACTCATTCTTACTCCTGCTTGGGTACAAGCTAAAGAATATACGATTGAGACGGTACCCAATGTACAAGTAGCCGACCGCACACGCTTTGTTACAGACCCCGATAATATATTGGGCGAGTCTGCAACAAGACATATAGACGCTATGCTGGCGCAAATTCGTGACAGCAATACCGTCGAAGCCGCTGTGGTCGTACTGCCATCTATAGGCAATAACGATATAGACATCTTCGCCACAGACCTCTTTACACATTGGGGCATAGGCCGTAGTAACGACAACGGATTGCTCATACTTACTGTTATAGACCAACGACGTGTAGTGTTCCGCACAGGATATGGTATAGAAGGAGTACTACCCGATGCCATATGCAAGCGTATCATCGACCGTTATATCATACCGGCATTCCGCCAAGGCGACTACGGTGGCGGCCTGGAAGCTGCCGTAACACAAGTTGCGCACATCGTAACCACCCCTGAAGCATCGGCAGAACTGACAGCTACTAACGATTCTTCGGCCAATGACTTCAGCCTTCTAAGCGTAGTTTACTTCTACCTCGCATGCAGTCTTATCATCTCACTTCTGCTCTCACTATACATCAATGGTATCATACGACGGTACAAGAAATCGCCATACGAAGGCTACAAGCATTTAAGCAGCATGCTCTCGCTTCTGCAAATTATCGCCATCTTTTTCCCTCTGTGGGGCGTTGCCAACTTGTCGCGATGCCGCAAAAAGATGCAGGCATTCCGCGATATGCCTCGTACTTGCGAAAATTGCGGGAGTATGATGCACAAGCTCGACGAGCACGAAGACAATGCTTTTCTCTCTCCACAAGAAGATATGGAAGAAAAAATCGGTTCGGTCGACTACGACGTATGGATATGCGACAAATGTCACAACACCGACATATATCGTTTCGAGACACCTTTTACACGTTATACCGAGTGCCCACAATGTCATGCAAAGGCTTATAGTCTCTCACGCGACCACATTATACGCCCAGCCTCTTCGATTGCCGCCGGACAAGGTGAAAAAATATACGTCTGCTCATATTGCAAGATGCGCAAGGTAGTGCCCTACATCATTCCTATGATTGTGGTAGCAGCTCACAATACCCACAGAGGTGGCTTCGGGGGTGGCAGCATCGGCGGCGGCTTTGGAGGCGGTATGACCGGCGGAGGTGGTGCCGGTGGAAGTTGGTAATTTTTATACCCGTTACAAGCTATGAGTAACCGAGACAAACCCCATCCTTTCAGCTGGCATGAACGACTACACAGCTTCGTCTATGCCGGTCGCGGCCTTAAACTTCTTTGGCGCGAACACAACACGCACATACACCTCGCGGCCACAATACTCGTAGGAGTGGCAGGCTTATGCTTTGGACTCACAACCATAGAGTGGGCAGCCATTGTCATTGTGATAGGCTTCGTATGGGTTGCCGAGGCTCTCAATACCGCCATTGAGCGTCTATGTGACCATGTAGAACCCCAACAGCACCCATCCATAGCTGCAGTTAAAGACATCGCTGCAGCAGCCGTTTTGATAGCAGCTCTGACAGCTGCACTAACAGGCATCATTATCTTTGTGCCTCATATAATCTCTTGTATAGCTGCTTGGTTGTCATAAAAGTATCTTTATATGATTCTAAAACAACTATCTATCATCAACTTCAAGAATATCGCACAAGCAGAGTTATCGTTCTCGGCCAATATCAACTGCTTCTTGGGCAACAACGGCATGGGCAAGAGCAACCTGCTCGATGCCATATACTACCTCTCTTTCTGCAAGAGTTTTACACACGTCAACGACTCACAAAATATACGGCACGGAGAGGAATTCTTCATGCTGCAGGGTATTTACGACCGCAACGATGCCACTGAGACTCTCTCCTGCGGCATCAGGCGCAAACAAAAAAAGTCTTTCAAGCGCAACAAAAAAGAATATGAACGGCTGTCTGACCACATTGGATTTGCCCCGTTGGTGATGGTATCGCCCGACGATAACATCCTCATCAGAGGCGGTGGTGAAGAGCGCCGCCGATTTATCGACGTTGTCATCTCACAATGGGATAAACCTTACCTCGACTCTCTCATCCGTTACAACAAATCGCTTGAGCAACGCAATGCCCTCATCAGGCAACAAATCAGTGACCCCTCTTTATACGAAATCTGGGAAGAGCAAATGGCTCGAGCTGCATCGAGAGTATACGATACACGGCAACGCTTTTTAGAGGATTTCATTCCGGTATTCAACCGTTTCTATAACAATATCGCAGCAGGCAACGAACAAGTAGGTCTTACCTACCGTTCACACCTTGCCGAAGGAGATTTATTACCTCAACTGGAGGCTTCGCGTAGTCGCGACCTCCTTATAGGATACACAACCAAAGGAATTCATCGCGACGACATGGAGATGACTCTCGACGACTACCCCATGAAGCGAATAGGCTCGCAAGGACAATGTAAGACATACCTCGTCGCACTGAAGCTTGCCCAATACGAATTCCTGGCACGACACGGTAATACCACCCCAATACTCCTGCTCGACGACCTTTTCGACAAACTCGACGCCGGCCGAGTAGAACGTATCATGCAATTGGTCTCAAGCGACCTTTTCGGACAGATATTCATTACCGATACCAATCGCGAATATCTCGACCAGATTATCAGACACACTACAGCCCAGCACTCTTTATTTAATGTCGTAAACGGAGAATTTTCAACCTTATAACCATACTATGCAACGAAAAGGGACACAAGCCATAGGCGATATCCTCAATGATATTTTGCAGGCACAAGGACTCGATATAGGTCTCAACGGTGCACGTGCCCGACAGGCATGGCAAGATACTATGGGCGATGCCGTGCTGAGGTATACCGAAGATATATCATTTGAAAAAGGTACATTGTACGTGAGACTTACATCGGCCATCTTACGCAATGAACTTTTTATGTGCCGCTCACAAATTATCAAGAAGCTCAACGAAAAAATAGGCCGTCAAGTCATTCAAACCATCATTTTCAGATAATTTATGCATCACGAATTTCACTTTCCTACATTTCACCATCGCTACCCGGTACAACTACGTTTCAATGACATAGATACTCTTGGACATGTCAATAACTCTATCTACTTTACATTCTACGATTTAGGAAAAAGCCGTTATTTCGAGGCCGTAAGGCAATGCAGCATAGACTGGCGTCGTGCCGATGTTGTAATAGCCAACATCAACGCCGACTTCATATCGCCCATATATCCCTGCGAAGAGATTGCCGTAGAGACCTGTACCATAGAGATAGGCCACCGCAGCTTCACTTTGCTGCAACGTCTTATTAATGTCGAGTCAAACGAAATTAAAGGTATTTGCCGCACTGTCATGGTAGGTTTCGATATTGCAGCCGGCGTAAGTGCTCCCATCAGCGACGAGTGGAAAGAGGCTCTCTGCCAATACGAACACGCCGACTTATGCAAAAAGTAAACAAAATATGACCGGCATTATCGTAGAACACCTTATCTTTGCAAAACGAACCGCACATAAAGGTGTTGGGGACGTTTACACACACGCTTTTTACCATTAATGCCACAATAAAAAACAGATGAATACTACCGATTCAATCAAAGAGATACTCCGTCATGAAGCCGAGGCCATTCTCAATATTCCGGTTAACGACAGCTTCGACCGCGCGGTCGCGCTCATCGTAGAACAAGTACATCATAAAAAAGGCAAACTGGTAACTACGGGTATGGGCAAAGCTGGGCAAATAGCCATGAACATTGCTACGACCTTCTGTTCTACAGGTATCCCGGCTGTTTTTCTGCATCCCAGCGAGGCTCAACACGGCGACTTGGGCATCTTGCAAGAGAATGACATCATGCTGCTGGTATCCAATTCGGGAAAAACACGTGAAATTCTTGAGCTTCTGGATCTTACATCCAATTTCATGCCTCACATACACACAATTGTCATCACCGGCAACAATCATAGCGAACTCGCCACAAGAGCCGACGTATGCCTCTACACCGGAGGTGCGCCCGAAGTGTGTCCGTTGGGGCTGACACCCACCACATCAACAACCCTTATGACCGTTATCGGTGACATTCTTGTGGTAAACACAATGAAAGAGACCGGCTTCGATGCCGAGCAATATGCTCTGCGCCACCACGGCGGCTATCTGGGAGAGCGATCACGAGAAAAAATAAAACAACCTAAATAGACATCTTCATCATGAGAAAAATTATCGGTATAGGAGAAACCATTCTCGACATCATTTTTCGCAACGGGCAACCCACAAAGGCGGTTCCCGGCGGCTCAACGTTCAATACGACCATCTCTTTAGGACGTTTGGGTACCGATGTTTCTCTCATAACCGAATTGGGCAGCGATACCATAGGCGACACCATCACCTCTTTTATGAAAGAAAATAATGTGGGGACACAATATATTGACCGTTATTCAGCCGAAGAGGGTAAAACACCTATTTCGCTTGCCTTCCTCGATGAAGATAACAATGCCCATTACTCTTTCTATCACCAATTTCCCAACGACCGCCTTGATGTAGTATGGCCTCGTATCGACAACGACGACATCATTATCTTCGGATCATATTTTTCCATCAATCCTCTGCTGCGACAACGTATCACCGACATCATAGAATATGCCCAAGTAAGGAAAGCTATCATTTATTACGACCCCAACTTCCGCGCAGCTCATAGTCACGAGGCCATGAAACTTATGCCTGCCATACTCGAGAACCTGGAGTATGCCGATATTGTACGAGGCTCATCAGAAGACTTTGAGACACTCTTCAAGCAAACCGACGCAGAAAAGACCTACCGAGACAATATCAAATTTTATTGTCCCAACTTTATATACACCCGTGGAGGTGAAGGTGTAGAACTGTTTTGCAAGACCGGCCATCGACATTTTGATATAGAGGCTGTAAAACCCGTAAGCACCATAGGCGCCGGTGACACCTTCAATGCTGGCATTCTGTATGGTCTCATCAAGCACGACATTACCCGCGAAAAGCTCTACGACCTTACGACCGACGAATGGGCTGTAATTATCGATTATGCCTTGAAATTCTCGGCACAAGTGTGCCTCAGTGAAGAGAATTACCTCCCGGCCGAATATGCAGCCGGATATAAACTCTGAACTTATACTATTACCGACAACACACACTGTATCAATTTTTTTCTTTACCTTTGCGCGCTAATTTATTATATTACAATGCTGGGCTCTTTCATTTATAGCCACAAACGCTCCGCGAAGGAAACATAAATGGCTGCCCTGCATGGCTCACAGCCCCAAATTTTACACGCATAATGAAGACATTCCAAGAGTTAGGCATCGAAGCACCCATCTTGAAAGCCATAGAGGAGTTGGGTTATCAAGCACCCATGCCCGTACAAGAACAAGTTATTCCACATTTGCTCGGTGAAGATACCGACCTTATCGCATTAGCTCAGACAGGAACTGGTAAAACAGCCGCTTTCGGATTGCCACTACTACAACTCATTGCCATAGCCAATCTATACCCGCAAGCTCTTATCCTGGCTCCCACAAGAGAACTTTGTCTGCAAATCGCCGACGACCTTGCCGACTACTCTAAATACCTCGACAACCTACGCATTACACCCGTCTATGGAGGCGCAAGCATCGAGGTGCAAATACGCTCCCTGCGCAAGGGCACTCATATCATAGTAGCCACACCAGGCAGACTTATTGACCTCATAAAGCGCCATTGCGTGTCGCTGGAAAAAATCACTACTGTTATTATGGACGAGGCCGACGAGATGCTCAATATGGGATTTCTCGACAGCATCAATGAGATACTCTCGTTCATTCCCGAAGACCGCAAGATGCTCCTCTTCTCGGCTACAATGCCCACTGGAGTAGAGCAGATAGCACGCAACTATATGCACAATCCGCAAGAGATTGTTGTTGGCAGCCGCAACGAGGGAGCCGAAAATGTACGACACATATACTACATGGTATCGGCCAAAGACAAATATCTCGCCCTTAAACGCATTGCCGACTTCTGTCCCAACATCTACGGTATCGTATTCTGTCGCACCCGCCGCGAGACACAAGAAATTGCCGATGCCCTTATAGCCGACGGATACAATGCCGATGCCTTGCATGGTGACCTCTCGCAGGCACAACGCGACATCGTAATGCAAAAATTCCGCATGCGCAACCTGCAACTGCTTATTGCCACCGATGTTGCCGCCCGAGGACTTGATGTGACCGACCTTACACACGTCATCAATTACGGATTGCCCGACGATATAGAGACATATACACACCGTAGTGGACGTACAGGACGCGCCGGCAAATCGGGTATATCGGTATCTATCGTACACAGTCGCGAGAAAGGCAAGATACGTGCCATAGAAAAAATCATAGGTAAAAAATTTGAGCGCGAACACATCCCCACTGGTAAACAAATATGCGAGAAACAACTCTATAACTGGGTAGATCGCATAGAAAAAGTAGAAATCAATGAGTCGGAGATAGAACCGCTATTGCCCCCTATATTCCGTCGACTTTCGTGGCTTGACGAACAAGACCTTATACGCCGCTTTGTTTCACTCGAATTTAATCGACTTCTCGAATACTACCGAGATGCTCCCGATATAGACCTCCCCGAAGAGGCGCCCCGTGAGCGTAAAGGAAAAGGGAAAGAAAAAGATAATACAAAAAGAACAGACGGCGCAAAACGTGAAAAGGGTTCATGCATAGCCGAACGTGGATTCGCCCGCCTCTTTGTTAATCAAGGTCGCGCATCGGGTTGCTTCCCGGCCAACCTTATAGAGCTTATTAACAGCAACGTACCGGGACGCATCAACATAGGCCGGATAGACCTTTTTGCCGATTATTCGCTCATAGATGTGGAGGAGAAAGCCGCACAAAAGGTTATCGCTGCACTCAAACATGCCGATTTCTTCGGTAACCGGGTATATGCCGAGATAGCCAATCCCGACAAGAAATATGGCATCGACAAGAAAAACCGTTGGGAAAAGGCCAAAGACAAGAGTGCCCGTAATGCCGCCTACGATAGGCACAAAGACCGCTCCTCCCGAAAAGAGGCCAAACAAAACGGATATAACTACGAAATCTTCTCCAAGAAAACGACGCCGCGCAAACGCCGCAAATAATACGCACCACCTTTTCCATCGCGCCCCATTGCAGTGTAAGCGCCTACCGACACTATAACATTACGATACTTGTCCGATAATCCCAAACCCGACAACAGGTTTGGGATTATCGTTTTATTACCATATCGTCACACTTCGAAAGCCACATACAGAAGTAATTCCACATCATATCGTTACAAATAGCGATTTTACAACTCTTTTTTACCAACTAATAGGGATTGTTCAGCCCCATAAACGCTTATACTTTTGCAACAAAATAATACAAATTGCAAAAGAATGAAAGAAAAAGCCTTGCTCCTCATCCTTGGACTGACAACGGCTCTCATGCCTGTCCATGCCGATAATAACGACCTCACTCCCCAATCAGAAAATACGAAAGAGACAACCAAAGTAGCACAAATTCTATCGCGTTTCACCGTAGGCGGCTACGGCGAAGCTGTATATAGCTACAACTTTTATAGCGACAAATATACCCGTTATCTCTATCCCGAAAATTATAAAAACGAGACACACGGACGCTTCGATTTACCCCACGTCGTGATTTACCTCGGATATGATTTCGGCAAAGGCTGGACTATGGGCAGCGAGATAGAATTTGAGCATGGAGGTACCGAAGCTGCAATAGAGATAGAAGAAGAGGAAGCCGGCGAATATGAAAGCGAAATAGAACGCGGCGGCGAGGTCGCGTTGGAACAATTCTGGATACAAAAATCTATCTTTCCTCAACTCAATATCCGTATAGGACACATCATCGTGCCCGTTGGCGGCACCAACCAACACCACATGCCTACCGAATTTTTCGGCGTCTACCGTCCTGAGGGAGAGAACACCATACTACCCTGCACGTGGCACGAAACAGGTATCAGCGTTTGGGGACGCGCCGGCGACTGGCGATATGAAGTTCTTCTCATCCCGGGACTCGACTCCGACCGCTTCGGGCGTATGGGCTGGATACACGATGGCTCGGGAAGCCCTTACGAATTTAAGATAGGGAATGCCGTAGCCGGGGCTTTCCGTATCGACAACTACTCGGTCAAGGGATTACGCCTTTCATTGAGCGGCTACGTTGGCAACTCTTTCAGCAATACGCTGAGCGGAAATAAAGACAACACACGCTACAAAGGGGTCAAAGGTACGGTTGCCATAGGAGCTTTCGACTTCAATTACACAGGTTACAACTGCATTGTACGCGGCAACTTCGACTACGGCTACCTCAGCGATGCCGAGGCTATCTCAAAAGCCAATGCCAACATGAGCCAAAACTCGCCATCGTCACACCAAACGGTCGCTTCGGCAGCTATCGCCGGGGGCCTCGAAGCCGGGTATAATATCTTCGCACATATACCGTCGCTCAGCAAGAGAGGTCAAAAATTCTATCTCTTCGGTCGCTACGACTACTACGATTCGATGTACAAAACCTCAACTCCGCTCTACGAATATTGCGGTCGCAGCCGTATTGCAGCCGGCATCAACTACTACCCGTTGAAAGAAATCGTCATAAAAGGAGAATACTCGATAGGATTGCTGAAAGCCCCCTACAACAACGAACCTGCCATTTCGATAGGTATCGCATACGCCGGATTCTTCACAAAATAGCTCATTAAACATAGTCTAACATAAATTTTTATAAGATGAACCACACGAAAAAATTCATGCAATCTCTCGGGGCAATAGCCACGGCAACAATTCTGTTAACAGCTATTCAGGCTTGCTCCGAGAACAACAACGAACCGCCTGCTCCGACCGACACAAAAGATACGGCCTTACAAGCAGCTATCACGGCATACGTCGACAATGCCGTAATACCGACCTACAAAACCATGGCCGATGAAGCCATCCTGTTGAGCAACCTCTGCGGGCAAGCCCGCGACTGTTTTATCGCAGGCGACATAGATGCAGCCAATAACCACATCTCATTGGCCTGCCAACACTGGACGGCGTCGCGTGAAGCATGGGAACTCAGCGAAGCATGGCTCTACGGTGCAGCTGCCGATTACAACATAGACCCTCATATCGACTCGTGGCCTCTCGACCGCACGGCTCTCGTTGCCCTTCTAAGCAACAGCTCTATGATGCAAAACATAGGCAATGGCGGAGCCGAATGGGTAAGCGCCAACCTCGGTTACGGCCTGCTCGGATTTCATGCCATAGAATACATGCTTTATGAGTTGTCGTCCGACGGGCTTACAAGCAGCCCGCGCAACCTAAGCCATCCTTTCGACGACGGAACAACAGTGTCCGACAACCACATGATATATATGGCGGCCGTTGCCGAAGACTTGCGCAACCAATGCGTGCGGTTAGAAGCCTCTTGGGCGGGGATGAGCAACATTACCGCTGAAAAGCAAAATATACTTACGGAGGCCGAATTAGAACCGACACGCAACTATGGCGAGGATATGAAGAATGCCGGACGTGCCGGCAGCAGCTACCAAAGCCTCACGCTCGCAGCGCAACAGCTCATACAAGGCTGCATAGATATTGTAGACGAAGTAAACACGCAAAAGATAGGCCGCCCCAACAGTGGCACAAGTACCGAAGACAAAAGTTACATAGAATCGCCCTATGCGCTCAATTCGGTGGTTGACTTCGCCGATAACATCCGCAGCGTACGCAATGCCTACGAAGGCATCGATAACACATCTTCTGTAAGTGACTACATTGCAACGGTGGCTCCCGACGTAGACACACAGGTACGCAATCTCATCGACGAATGTATCTCCAAAATAGAAACTATCCCCGAGCCCTTTGCCAATCATGCCACCGGTAACGAAGCCGATGCAGCCATGGAAAGCCTCGGCAACCTGTCGAAAGCCTTGGCCAAGGTCAATACCGCTCTGCTTCAAAACTAATCCCGGCCAGCCGGTCGAGCGGTTAACAACCGTCTTTTATCATTCCCATTAAGAACCTGTCTATTATACTGAACTATCATTTCAACAAATCGCATGAGACAAATTCGTTACTGCATATATTCCCTTCTTGCCGTATATACTTTATGCGGCTGCAAGGAAGATGAGATGCCTCCGACTCCCACTCCATCGACAGAAGAGTTGCCCGACTGGTATTACGCAGGGGGACAATTAGGCACCGCGTATCTGAGTACATCCAATGCCTACGAACAACCCACCCCGGTGGTAGAAGCCGACGGAGAAATGAACCGCCGATTCAAGAACGGAGAGGCTCTCTTTGAACACATGTACATGTCGAATCACAGCGGCGTACGCAGCGGTTTAGGCCCGGCATACGTACGCAGTTCGTGTATCCATTGCCACCCGGGATATGGTCATGGCAAACGCAATCCCGACGGCTTCTTCGAGACTTCATCTATCGGGAACGGCTGCCTGTTGGTCGTTTACAACCCCGACAACGACCAGTATGTAAGTTGGCTCACCGGTATGCCGCAAGGGCACGCCGCCGAACCTTTCAAAGCGCCGCTCGACGAGACAAAAGTCATCATCACATGGCAAAAATATACCGACGAGTGGAACAACCGCTTTCCCGACGGTGAGACTTACGACCTCGAATACCCCGAAGTAACCATGTCGCCCGACGCTGTCTATGCCTACAACCGCGGTGTAGTAACCGACTTAGGCAACTACGAGGTGTTGTTAGAATCTACCATAGGTATTTACGGCACAGGATTGCTCGACGCTATCTCCGACGAAGACCTCAAAGCCCAATATGCCAAAGAAGAACGCGACGGCTTCCTGCCCAACGGTATCAATCCGGCATTTTTCCGAAACGGAGAGTGGGTAAAACAATACAGCAACACCAAAGCTACCGATGTAGCGCCGGGATTCGATGCCGCCGGCGAGCAACACCCTTTCCGTTTTACCTACGCACTCAGTCGCGGCCCGCTGCAAGATGCAGCCGGAGCAAACGCCATGTGGAACATACCCAACGTTACACGCAGCAACCGCCGCTATCACTACCTCGACACCTATTTTGCCAATGCCGAGGGCGACGACAAAACCAAATTCGGCGGCAGTTCTTGGGTAAAGGCCTCGGCTTACGACCCCGAAGTGCAAGCCGGATACCGCGACTACATTGAAAGGCTCGACCCTGAACGGAACCACCCGACATGGCACGCCGCCGACTACTCCGACAGCGAATCGATAGCAACGGCCATTGCAGCCTACTTGTCGTCGAAAGAACTCGATGTCGAGATGGACGACGAAGACTACATCGACTTTATGGTTTGGCATCGCGGGCTGGCTGTCCCGGCCGTACGCAATATCGACAACTCTACCGTAACACGCGGCAAGGAACTCTTCGAGGAGATAGGTTGTGCCTATTGCCACCGACCCTCGTGGACTACCGGCGACGACAACTATTACGACCCTAACGGATTTTTCGCCCGCGGCGACAATCGTCTGCCTCGCTATCCCCGACAAACCATCTGGCCTTACTCCGACCTCATACAACATAAACTGCACATGAAGAACGACATACGTACCGGTTGGTGCCGCACCACACCTTTATGGGGACGCGGGTTGCACCAAATGTGCACCGGCTCGGTCACCGCCGACCGCCTGCACGACAACCGTGCCCGCAACGTTATAGAGGCCATCATGTGGCACGGTAATGCGCAAAGCGATGCCCGCAGGAGTGTCGAAGCATTCCGCAACCTTCCCAAAGCTGACCGCGATGCCATCGTGAAATTTATAGATTCTATCTGATGCCCAAACGATAATATCACTTTTCACCGGCAGGAGACATATTGCCGACCTCAGAATACGGCGGTATGCCTCCTGTTTTCTATTAATCCGAGCCTTGCCATCATGACAAAAAACGTCAGACTTCTGCGTAATATCTGTTTCGGAGCGACGGCGCTGACCATACTCGTACTTATGGCCGCCACCTTCATAGAGAATATTTTCGGAACAGATTTTGTTTCATCGCACATTTACAGCTCTCCTCTCTTCGTCACACTATGGGCTCTCGTGACGGTATCGTCGCTGCTTTACCTCATAGCCCGCAAAATGACGAAACGAAAAACCGTATTTTTACTGCACCTCTCTTTCGTCGTCATTCTCGCCGGCGCTTTCACGACACATATCGACGGCATACAGGGCTATATACACCTGCGACAGGGCGACGAACCATCATATATCTATCGCACCCGCCATGGCAGCGAGGGGCTTCTACCTTTCGGTATCGCCCTCGACGACTTCCGGCTCGCCTATTACCACGGCACGCTTGCTCCCATGGATTTCATCGGCTCACTCACCATATACGACGACAACGCCGTCTATCACGGCGAAACGTCGATGAACCGCATATACAGTTACCACAACTACCGTTTCAACCCATCGACCTACGATTCCGACGGCAAAGGCTGCACGTTGCAACTCTCTTACGACCCCTACGGCATCGCAATTACCTACACCGGGTATGCCATACTGCTGCTCGCCATGCTACTGTTTTTCTTCGACAGCCACAGTTCTTTCCGCGGCTTGCTGCGCCATCCTGCCTTGCGCAAATTTACGGTATGCGCCGCTTTGGCCGCAGCCCCATACATACCGGCACACGCCGACGGGCTGCCGCCAACCCTCCCCCCGAATATCGCCGAGAAAATGGGGAACCTGTATATCTATTACAACGACCGCGTATGCCCGCTGCAAACATTGGCTCGCGACTTTACTACCAAACTATACGGCAAACCATCGTATCGGGGCATGAGTGCCGAACAAGTTCTTTTAGGCTGGTTTTTCTACTACAACGAATGGAAGGAAGAACCCATGATACGCATCAAGAGCAAAGAAGTAAGGCAAATGCTCGATATGCAAGGGAAATATACCTCTTTGGCCGGCTTCTTCGATAACGAGGGCTACAAACTGACTTCGGCTCAACAAGAAGAGACAAAAGCGCATGACCTGCGTGGCATACGCGAAGCCGACGAGCAGGCCAACCTTGCAAGCATGGCCGGCTCGGGCTATATCTTCAAGATTTTCCCTTATCGCGAAAACGACAGCATTCCTCCTGTATGGCTTTCTGTTTCAGATCGTTTACCGGCATCGATGCCCTACGAGCAATGGCTATTTATACGCTATTGCATGAACTATATGGCCGAACATGTGGCAAAGGGAGATTTCGCCACCGTAGACTCATTGATTGCCAAAACACTAAAATATCAAGAAAAGGAGGCTCACGGCTTTCTGCCAAGCGACACCCGCTTCCGTGCCGAAAAACTCTACAATGCAATGGCATCGACATCGTTCGTAGCCATAGGATGCCTTATAATAGGTATTGCAGCATTTGCCTTCTACTGCCGGTACTTTTCGCACGGCAAGCATAAAAAGCCGTCGTGGGCAAACCGACTGCTCGTCACGCTTATGCTCATCGCCTTACTGTACATTCTTGCCGTAATGGTATTGAGGGGCATTGTAGGCGGGCACTTCCCGGCTTCGAACGGTTTCGAGACGATGCACCTCATGGCCGCCTGCTCCTTGATATTATCCATGACGTTTCACCGACGATTCGACATGCTGCTGCCTTTCGGCTTCCTGCTATGCGGTTTTGCCTTACTTGTAGCAATGCTCGGCGAAGCCAATCCGCCCATCACACAACTTATGCCGGTATTATCGTCACCGCTATTGAGCATACACGTCGCCACTATTATGATGGCTTATGCCTTATTTGCCTTTGCCATGTTCAACGGGGCGACAGCCATCATCATACACGGCACCCACCCCTCAAACGACGAATCGATAGAACGATTGTATATTCTGAGCCGCATCATGCTCTATCCGGCAATATTTTTGTTGGCAACAGGAATCTTCATCGGTGCCGTATGGGCGAATGTCTCATGGGGACGCTATTGGGGCTGGGACCCCAAGGAGGTATGGGCACTCATTACGCTGCTCGTCTACTCGGCTGCATTACATACGACTTCGCTGCCGGCCTTACAACGTCACATGTTTTTCCATCGATTTACCGTGATTGCTTTCTTGTGCGTATTAGTCACTTACTTAGGCGTAAACTTTTTCCTCGGCGGGCTACACAGCTACGCCTGAACGACAAGCTGTCTCGTCAAGGCATATATCTGCCCTCGCTTGTCACAGCGTACCCTCCGGGTTCGAGATGCAGAATACGCTGGTTGCTACTCCCCCTGAACAGCAATGCGGGGTCGTGCAACGAAGCTACAAATCGGCCGTCGACAAGCGTATCTATCCACTGCAAGCAACGGCACAACGCCTCGTCGCGCAACAGTTGCTCATACGTATAACCGGTATAGCACCATATATTTTTGCGCGTCTCTCGTTTGAGGCGTTCCAATAACTCATACAATGCAGCCGGATTATAGAATGGGTCTCCACCCGTAAGCGTGATACCGTCAAGCAAAATATTATCATTGATTTCTCGGATAATACGTTCCAATATGGCACCGGTCAGAGGCTGGCCGGCATCGGCACGCCAACTCTCGGGATTATGACATCCAAGACAGGCATGACGACAACCGGCAAGATAGATGGCATATCGCAATCCGTAACCGTCGGCTATGGTCTCGGGATAAACATTCAGAATGTTGAGCCCTTGCATTGGTTATGTTTTACGCGATCGCGTTCCTCGGCCTGTTTGGCAGAGTTCCATGTTTCGAGACTACCGGTAAGATAGCCTGTAATACGACGCATCCGCAAGATGTCTTCGCTTTGACACACGGGACACTTGCCATATATCACGCCTTTGTAGCCGCAATGACGGCACGTATCTACAGGATGATTTATCGACCCATAGCCTATGCCTTCATCGTGCATTACCTTGACGATTTTCAGTATCACCACCACATTCTTTTTGGCTTCCCCATCCAACTCTACATATGTAATATGACCTCCACGCGTAATGGCATGGAACGGAGCTTCACGTTTTATCTTCTCTACAATACTCACCGGCTCTTTCACATCGATATGAAATGAGTTTACATAATAATCACGGTCGGTCACACCGGGAATCACACCATAAATACGGCGGTCTATCTTCGTGAAACGGCCCGATAAACCCTCGGCCGGCGTTGCCAGCACCGAATAGTTAAGTCCATAACGGTGTTTATACTCCTCGGCAACAGCATTCATCACCGATACGGCATCGTATAGCGTCTGCCAAGCCTCATCGTTGTGAGCATGACCTTCTCCATAGATTGCTACCATGGCATTATGTCCGCCTATAAAACCTATACCCAATGTACCCGAGAGCAAAACGTCACCCACCTGCTCATCGGGAGCCAGTCTCATGCCACCTTTCCACACATCGTTACCCATCATAAAGGGGAACTGACAAGCTAACGCAGTACGTTGGTAACAATAACGCTCATACAATTGCTCGGCTATCATAGCTGCCATGGTACGTACTTTCTCCAAGAAAAGAATACGAGCCTCACGTCTTACAGCATACTTGTCGTCATAGGGATGCAGCTCTTCAGCCTCTCGACGTGCCTCTATGGCCAGGCGAGGCATATTCATCGAGGTAAACGAAAGATTGCCACGTCCCCACGAACTTTTTATGCCGTGCAGGTTCTCAAAGACACGGGTGCGGCATCCCATCGTAGCCACTTCGTAACGGAAGCGCTCAGGGTCGTCGGCATGCCATGCTTCATTGCGATTGAACTCGGTATCCAAAAACAAAAAATTGGGGAATAAAGAGGTAGACGTAGTATAGCAAGCTCTTAAGAGTAAATCGAAATTGGGAGCATCAAACTTAATCTTTCCACTCATGGCACCCTCCATATCGGCCATTGCTTTTTCATAATCGGCATCAGAGTAAGATATACCGTCTTTCACCTTGAATATCTGTATGGGGAAAACTGGTACTTCACCGCTACCCAATCCCTCGACCGTCGACGACAAGAGTTCTTGCATAACCATGCGTCCTTCGGCCGAAGTATCTGTTCCGTAATTGATAGAGCTGAATACCACTTGGTTACCGCCACGCGAATGCATCGTATTAAGGTTGTGTATCAGTCCCTCCATAGCCTGATGTGTATCTTTGCGTGTCGACTCATAGCTGTGATGCCATACGAAATGTATCTCGTCGGGAGTAAGCGACAAGCCCTTCTCCTGTAACATGGCGGCTACGGCCTGCGACTGTGTCTCATCTTCAACAATCGTGTTTACAAGCGTGCCTACAGACTCTTTCAGGTCGAGCGGCTCGGTAACACCTTTCAGCTCGGCCAAAAAGGAAATGTTGCTTACCAAATGCTTCCTGAAACTCTTTATCACACCCGGAGCCATAAAGTGGTCGAATGCGGGTATAGCCTGCCCTCCGTGCTGCTCATTCTGATTGGTCTGAAACACAATGGTAGCCAACGTAGCATAGCTTTGAATTGATTGCGGTGGCCGCACTGTACCGTTTTTCGTATGGAAACCGCGACTGAACAGGTCGTCCAAATCGTACTGGGTACATGTTGTTGTCTTAGTAGGGTAGTAATCGAGATCGTGGATGTGTATATCGCCATTTTTATGAGCCCGGGCATAACGCACTCCTACCAAATATTTATAAGCATAATCTTTGGTCACCTCCGAGGCAAAGGTCATCATCTGGCCAGCCGGTGTATGCGACGACATGTTGGCGTTACCCAGATTAATGTCGTTTTTCTCTATAGCCACAATACCATCCATAACATGCTTCATAGAGGTACGTTTGTCGCGCTCTATCGTACGCCACTCCCTATATATGATATATCGCTTGGCAATATCGGGGTTGACACGCATCAACTCCCGTTCTACCAAGTCTTGTACCTGCTCTACCGTTACCTCGGGCGCAGTGATTTGCTGTGCAACACGCTCGGCAGTCTGCTCTATCACTGTCAGCTCTTCTATCATACCTCCGGCACGATAGGCCTTCTCTATGGCACGTACTATTTTATTCAGAGAGAAAGGTTGTCTTGAACCATCTCTCTTCACGATGGTTATCGCATCTGTTTCCATATTGTCTTTTTGAGGAATAAAAATTACACTTCAACAACGCAGCACGTCGTCATACAAATAACGCGGGCAAAGGTATAATTTTTCCTTTGCATATACAGCCGTCCAATGCAGCATTTTTCTCACAAAAACAAATATTTTTTATTACCAACAATTTCCATAAAATTATTTTTTTGCTAACTTTGTATCGGGAAATATGCCCTACAATATTATATAAGCAATATTTGTATGAAACTTTTTCTTATTGCATTAGGTTCAAATATAGGAGAAAGGAAATCTTATATCATGAATGCCATCGCTGAGTTATCCATACGAGCAGGCGAGATAGAGGCTGTATCATCGCTTTACGAAACACGTCCTGAAGGATTCGACTCTCAACACTCTTTTCTCAATGCTGCCATTGCACTCCGCAGCAATCTATCGCCTACCGAAATGATTGAAACAACCCGTAACATAGAGTATGCGTTGGGTAGTCTTACACATCGCAATCCCGATGGCTCTTATCGCGACCGCACCATTGATATAGATATAATTGCATGCGACGACATCATATTGCAAACCGAAGAGCTTACCATACCACACCCTCGCATGCACTTACGCCGATTTGTCCTCGACCCGCTTTGCGAAATAGCCCCCCAATGGATACATCCTTTGCTACACGAGAGCGTCACTGCTCTGCGCGACAAACTGACAGAATAACAAATAAAAACAAAGGAACAACATCTCCTTATAAAGAGATATTACGATTTACAAAATTACCCTCTCGAGTCATTCTCATCTTTACCACGCGGCCTAAACAAGGCTGGATTGAGGGCATTTACATTACGCATCAATCCTTCGTATTTTACACGCTTTACTGCCGAATGACGGAAGATACGGGCAAAATCATCACGAGAAAGGTTTTTCAAACGTTCATAAGAAAGCTCCTTCATCTCGATAGAAGGCTGCCATGCAGCCTCTTGCGAAGGCGAAGCTTCCCTATTATAGGGACATACCTGCTGACAGGTATCACACCCATACACACGGGTGCCCATGCTGGGTATTACCTCGGCCGGTAACTCACCACGATTTTCTATGGTCTGACAAGAAAGACAGCGACGTGCATCGATAGTACCATCATCACATATTGCGTGGGTTGGACAAGCTTCTACACAGCGTCGACAATTGCCGCATTCTCCCGCAATGGGCCGAGCAGGTGGCAACGACATAGTTGTGAGTATCTCTCCCAAGAAAAAGTAACTGCCCGCTCCGGGCACTATCAGTTGCGTATTGCGACCTATAAATCCTATGCCAGCACGCACCGCCCAATAGCGTTCAAAGAGCGGCGCCGTATCGCAGCATACCCTATTGCTACACCCGGTCATACGCTCCATATATGCAGCTAGTTCTCTCAATCGCTCTCGCATTACCTCATGATAGTCTCGTCCATACGCATAATAGGCAAAGCGCGGATGGTCATGTGGAAGCTTACTGGCAGGATAATAATTCATAGCCACACATACCACGGTATTCGCACCGTCGAGCATCAAGGCCGGATTGCGACGCACCTCGCCATATCGTTCCATATAAGACATACATGCGTGCTTTCCACCCTCTATCCACCTTTGCCAAGCATCTATCACCTCGGCAGGCACATCACCTACGGGAGCAAAACCGCACGCAGCAAAGCCCAACCTCCGTGCCTCGGCACAAATAGCTGCAGCATGGTCAGAGAGTATCAAAGAGGTATCCATTATCGAGCAGCCACTCCAAGGAGCGAGGCAATGCGTAGCGCAAATTTTTCTCAGCCTTGATAGAGTCGTGAAATACTATAATAGAACCGTTGCGAGCATATCGCTGCACATTAGCCACAACATCTTCGCCTGTGAGATGGCGACTGTAATCGCGTGTTACCACATCCCACATCACGATAGTATATTGCTCTTGCAACAATGTCGATTGGCGAGGCAATAGATGGCCATGGGGAGGCCGAAACAGACGGCTTTTTATCAAATCGTCGGCCTTCGATACGTTGTGCAAGTATTCTTCGGTACTCATCTTTATCCCTTGCACATGACTCATAGTGTGGTTACCCACCTGATGTCCATTAGCACGCAGCATATTGAACAGGCGAGGATTGCGGGCTACATTATCACCCACACAAAAAAAGGTAGCCCTTACACCATAACGTGCCAGGACTTCGAGTACCCAGGGGGTCACCTGAGGCACCGGGCCATCGTCAAACGTAAGATACACCGTCTTGCGTACTTGAGGCATACGCCAAATGGCCTCGGGGAATAGCATCCGATAAAAATAAGGAGGACGTTCTATAAACATCACTTGGAAAATTCAAAAAGGCGGCGTGTCCAATTTATTCAATCCGACACACCGCCACTATAGATTGTATACATTACATAGCCAAGCCCGACGCCTGCGCATCAGCTATAATCTGCTCGGCTTCGGCCTGCATACCGGCATCTACCAGCATTGTCAAGCCAGCTTGTATAATATAAGCATGAAGATTATAATCGCCCACTGTACGCAATTGCGACGGTGTGAGCGTTTGATACCAACGCATATATTGCAGAGAGTTACCCACGATGTCGCGCAACAAAGCAAGACCCTTATCTTTTGCACCTAACTGTAGGTACGAGTCGGCCATCTGCATCGAAGCCAAATCATGACGCACTTGCCAGCCCGGTATCTTCTCCATTACAAGGTCGAGGGCTGCTAATGCCTTATCGTTCTGACCTTCCTCTATAAGGCTGGTTACAAGTTCCGAGAACATGAGACGTATCGTCTGGCACATACGGCGTACGTTTTCATCCAAATACAACGGATGCTCGGGCGTAGCCTTATCCAAACCACCCCACTTGAACTTATTCATCATATTATCGTACATCCGCTCGGTATCGACACCCATACCTGTGTTCTTCACAGGTACTAGGTGATAAGCCATACCGGTACGTACGAAGTAATCGTCCAAACCTAAATAGAGGCTATTGGACACTGTCACAGCAAAATAGACGGGACGTTTCCAACCTTGCTCAATATTGGTATTGATAAGGTCTAACGAAGCTATCTCACTCATCGTGAAACCAGTCTTGTCGGCAAAGTTAGGCACTATCTTATCTACTATTTTGTCGATATACTTTTCGGGTACACCGGCGCTATCGCGTGCAACAGCCTTATCAACGGGAATATACAGCTTGTTCGTAGGCAGGTGATTTATCAAGCCATACGAGGGCAACTCCTTAGTCCACGTCTCGTCACTATACAAGAAGTTAAGAGCTTCGCGTACCGACAATGAATCTTCCATGCGCGGTATGACATAGTTATAAGCCCGCTTGTCATAGGCATATACCGTAGGTGCAGCCGATATGGGCAACGGAGCCGACTCATAAGCAGGACGTTTCATCTGGTCTATATACCAATCGGTCTGCAGGTATGAGAGGTTACATACACGTACATCAGTACGATAGCCTTCTACCTCCTGTACATACCACAAGGGGAAAGTATCGTTATCGCCATTGGTAAAGAGTATGGCATTAGGCTCGACACTCGACAAATAGTTCATACCGAAGTCGCGCGCCACATATCGACCTGAGCGGTCGTGGTCGTCCCATGTCTGGCTCACCATTTGCAAAGGAACCACCATACAAAGCAGCAAGGCAACAACAGCCGCAAGGGTACGATTCTCTACTTTGCATTTCTCCATGACCCATTCAAAGAAACGAGTGACGGCAGCGACACCCAATCCTATCCAGATAGCAAAGGCATAGAAGGAGCCTGCATATGCGTAGTCGCGTTCACGCGGCTGATAAGGTGTCTGGTTAAGATACAGCACAATGGCGATACCCGTCATAAAGAAGAGGAAAAAGACTACCCAAAACTGTTCGATGCCTCGTTTTCCTGAATAGGCTTGGTACAGCAGACCTATCAACCCAAGAATCAACGGCATAAAGTAAAAGACATTACGACCGGGATTATCTTTCATATCATCGGGCATGTAGGTAGAGTCGCCCTCTATAAATTTGTCGATAAACTTTATACCGCTTATCCAGTTACCTTTATCTACTTCTCCATGACCTTGTATGTCGTTTTGGCGACCTACAAAGTTCCACAAGAAATAGCGCCAATACATATAATTGAGCTGATAATCCAGGAAGAAACGCAGATTTTCGCCGAATGTCGGGTTCTTCACCGTCTTCGTCCCCTGGGGCGTATTCACTAACACATTATGACCTTTAAACCCGCTCCACTCTTTGTAGGCACTTATGTGATTGGGTTTCTCGCTATACATGCGAGGGAAAAACATATTCAACTCATCTTCATATACATACTCCTCCTCACGGCCTATTATGACATAACGGTCGGGCTCATTCTCATCGGTTTTCACCACTTGACGTATGATTTGCTTGCCTTCTTTGACAACAGGTTTACCCGACTCATCACGTTTCACCTGCGAAGCGAAAGTACGGCCATAGAAAAGCGGATTATCGCCATACTGGTCACGAGCCAAATAACCGGCAAGAGCAAAGACATCTTGCGGCGAGTTTTGGTCCATAGGCGTATTAGCTGTAGAACGTATAATGATAAGGGCATACGATGAATAACCGATAAAGATGACCAATAAACCGGCCAATATCGTATTCATAGCCACAACGGGAGTCTTCTTGGCAAGTATCAAATAGACTATCAATCCGGCCGTCAGCAACAAGCCTATCAAAATACCGTCGCCAATAAAGAGCATTCCTACCAATACAATACTCAAGAAGAACGACAGTTTGATGCGAAGCTCGCTACGCCCGGTGTAACTTTCGTATATAGCCCACGATATGCTGGCCAGCGTAATAAAGAAATAGATTATCACACCTGTATTGTAAGGCATTCCCAATTCATTGACGCATAACAGCTCGAACCATCCGGCTACTTTTACAAAGCCAGGTATCAAGCCATAGAGCAGCAATACTATAATGGCAAACGATATCAGCAAGGCCACCAGAGAACCTTTTGCACTGATGTTCTTGAACTTACGATAATAATATACCAAAACGATAGCCGGGATGCACAATAAGTTGAGTAGATGCACAGCGATAGAAACACCTATCACATAGGCTATCAATATCAAAAAGCGATTGGCATAAGGCTCATCTGCAACACTATCCCACTTCAAGATAAGCCAAAAGACTACAGCCGTACAGAACGACGAGTAAGCATATACCTCACCTTCAACAGCCGAGAACCAGAATGTATCGCTCCATGCATATGCTAAAGCTCCTACAAGACCACAACCCAATATGCTTATCATACGGGCAGTTGTCATAGGACGTTCTTCGGTTACTATCAATTTTTTTGCCAGATAGGTAATTGTCCAAAAGAGGAACATGATAGTACCCGCACTCAGTAGTCCCGACATCATATTTACCATATAGGCTACATGGCTCGGGTCTGAAGCAAAATTGGCAAAAAATCGGGCAGTCAACATAAAAATAGGGTTGCCCGGCGGGTGACCGACTTCTAACTTATAAGCCGACGCAATAAACTCACCGCAGTCCCAAAAACTGGCAGTAGATTCCAACGTAAGGATATAGGTGATTGCCGCTACGACAAATACGACCCAACCCATTACGACATTCAGCAGATTGTACTGTTTCATATATTTCTGTTTCTTTGCTTAGGCATGCCTACGAATACTTAGGCAATTGACCGACAAAGATACGAAAAGATTGGCAAATCACAGCGTTATGTACGTTTTTATACTGACATATGCTTGCCGTTATATTTTTTTCAGAAAGGCTTCTCTTCTCCTCATCACTGCAACACAACTATTGCAACTATTGTCTCACTCGTATATATATTTGTATCTCACAACTGCAATATAGAAACAAAAACGAGCAGCCATATTTGCCGGAGAGGCAGGCTGCTCGCAAACTTATTTGAGAGAAAGCATTTTATCGTCCTGTACGGGTTATTTTCTCGCGTATCTTATCATTGAAGGCTGTAGCTGCAAGCAGCTGCTCTATGGTAAGATGCATACGGTAACGCCAATAATATGGATTGATGGCAGGCACATTGATACGCTCTTCTTGCGGATTCTCCCGACGCAATGTACCATCCATCGAAAGCCAGTCTTGCAATGGCAATACCACAAGCATCGACGGCGACTCCAGGTGCTGATCTATAATACGTTCACACACATACGGCTCACAGAAGTACGGCATGGGGCCATCAAATCCCAGTACATGGTTGTAAAACTCTTGCATGTGAGCACGGTCTTCTTCCCACCAACCGCGAATTCCTGACATATCGTGTGTCGATGTAGTGGCCACCGACAGATAGGGATAATGCCATGTATCGCCAAAAAGCGAATTTTGTGTCTTAGGCATACGCTGTACTTCGAGCGACAATATCTGTAACTGCTTCATCACCGTAGGTACACAATGCGGTATCATTCCCAAATCTTCACCGCATACCAGCATATCGGTTGCCGATAGCAGAGGAGGCAATTTTTTCATCGCTTCACCATACCAGAAGTCATTATGACGATAGTAGTAGAAGTCGGTATATAAGGCATCGAAAGCATAGCGCTGATAGTCGGGCAATGAACGATAAATATATGACTGTGAGGCCGATATACGCGGATGATAATAGCCTCGTTTTATCGGGTCTTCTATAAAGAGGACCTCATCTAAGAGTTGCATTAAACCATCACGTACCGTTTTGCTACGCTCATCGTCTTTTCCTGCAAACAGTGCTGCTACTTTTTGTTGGGTACCTACCTCGGGTCGCAACCCATAACATCCATTTCCTAACGACGAAAGGTATTTGCGACGCACATCGTCGGTATACTCGCCAAATATTTCACCCAACATATAGTCCCGCACATAAGGATGCGTATACAAATCGGCATCAAAATTGAAACCTCTTGCCGACAACTCCTCCACTGAGAACGGCAAAGCCGGATTGAAATGACCTAACAACCCGTGCAACGCACTGCAGGGTATTTCCCATATTCTGAAGAATCCCAAGATATGGTCTATTCTATAAGCATCGAAATACTCGGCCATCTTGCGGAATCGTGACTTCCACCACCGGTAACCGTCCTTGGCTATCTCGTCCCAGTTATAGGTCGGCAAAAACCAATTCTGACCCAATACCGAGAAATCATCGGGTGGTGCACCGGCTTGACTGTCGAGGCGGAAATAACTTGGCGTAGCCCAGGCATCGGCACTACGAGGACTTATACCGATAGGAACATCGCCTTTCAATACAACGCCTCTCTTGTTGGCATAAGCCCGAGCCTCTTTCATCTGCTTTGACAGATGATATTGCGTAAAATAGTGCAACCGCATCGTATGACAATAGTGGTTCTCGGGCATTTCAAAGAGGGCAACCGCTGCGGCATCATAAGAAGCATATTCTCCCCAACAATGGAAGTCGGGCGTATGATACTCAGCACATAACGTACGATATGCGGCATAAGGCAAAAGCCATTGTTTGTTGGCAGCATAGAACTCTATAAAATCATCTGAGGCAAGGTCTTCTTCTCCTTGCTGCTCGAAGAGTTCTGCTATGTACTCGCCTTTCACTTTATTTACACGTTCATAATCTATCTCGGCCAACGCGTTCAATTCTCGTTTCTGTTGCTCGAAATATGCTCTGCGAGAGGGGTCTTTTATTTCGCCTACCTCCTCGACACGCAAATATTGCGGATGCAATGCATATATCGATTTGGCACTGTATGGATATGAATCGCTCCAGGTACCGGTCATTGTCGTATCATTGACGGGCAACACCTGTATCATACGCTGGCGAGTAGCAACAGCCCAATCCACCAGCAGGCGTAAATCGGCAAAATCTCCTACGCCAAAGCTTTTTTCGCTACGCAAAGAGAATAGGGGTACAGCTACACCCGCACCTTTCCACAAACGGGTAGATTCGCACATCTGCAAACCCGACAAGACTATGGCATCGCCTTCGGCACCCTTTTCGGCAACATAACGTCTGTTATTACCACCTTCCCACATTTTCAACGCTCCGGTCGAAGTATCGAGTATTACAAATTTATACTCAAAAGCCTCACCGGCCTCTTCGGCATCAATCGATACCATCCACACAGGATAGGTACAATCATCAAGACGTAAGGCTCTCGATACATTCCATTCACCCAAAGCCGGACAACTGCCCACAACGGCCAGCGTCTCATTAGGTTGTATTGCAGCAGCCTTGACTTGTATCAGTATCTTACCTCGGTCGGCAGCCAACGGCTCACACCAGCCACAATGACGAGCATAGATACTCTTGGTAAACACTGAACTGAAAAATGCGTTCCCGGCAGGAATATCATTCCAGCCATCATAGATGCGACAATGCTCTACAAGACTACTCACGCAAAGGCTATGTCCTGTCCACTCTTCACGAATGCGCACTCCGTCGCGGCACACTACGTATCTGTATTGTAATGATTTTTTGTCGTGACAATTTATCTCTACTTGCCAGCAGTCTACCTCTGTGTAGTGCATGGCGTGTATTTGCTCTTCGCCTTCAAAAACAAGTCCGATAGATTCTCCCCACAGGGTATGATACCGTATACAAAAGGTTAATGTCATAGCATGTTTATATTATCATAGTATTACTATCTTTCTTTTAGGAAGATAAAGGTATGTATTATCCCAAGATAATAACAAACCGATTATTCATTTTTTGGCATCGGCTTTATGCAAACGTTTTCATAGCCACCCAATACCCTATGACCTACCATTGACAAGATATTTATACACATCATTACTTTGCTTTGACGACAGACGTACCAAATACATGCCACGGGAAGAAAATGGCATAGATATGTATTGCGGCTCGCCAGCCTTGCAACGTCCCACATATTGGCGATACGCCAATGCTCCTGTCGCCGTATATATCTCTATCACAACATCGTCAATGTCGGTCGACGGCACTATCGTAAACTGTCCATGACCTACCGACGGATAGAGCTTCGTCTGCCCAGTAGCTACACTATTTTCCATACCACCTGTTTGCAATAAATAGCACAATCCGGCAAACGGATTTATCTTTCCATAACCGGCTGCCGTAGGGTCGGTAGTATATTCGTCTGTTGTAGAAACGGAACGCAATACGGCTTTAGCCTCTTCAGGTGTAAGGGTCGGACACGCCTCCAGCCACAAAGCATACACCCCGGCCACAATAGGCGAAGCCATAGATGTTCCCGAGTTGGCACCGTAATAATATAATCTACCATCAAATGGGAATTTCCCCACCGTCATACCATAAAAGAAATTCTCCGGGTCAGAAGCCAGCTCTTCATTAAAAGCTGCCGTAACAATACAGCCGGGAGCCAGGACCTCAGGCTTCATCCTGCCGTCGCGAGTAAAGCCACGACTCGAAAAGGGAGCTACAGCATGCAAGGTGTAGTCGACACTATACGTTCCACCATTTTGCACAGCTACCGATGTGTTTGTCACATATGCGCCTACCGATGTGATACGACGTCCCGTACCGCCCACCTCCAAAAGTGACATCTCTCGATCGCCTGTCAGCAAATCGTCACGACCGAAATCATCGAAAGTATTGGCCGGTGCATTGTTCCACATATCTATGCGCCCATGCTCACCCTCAACTGCAAGGACAAAAAAGGCTCCCGGAATATCGGTCACCCCACTCATACTGAATAAAGTATTATACAAGCCGTTGGCTTTGCTATATGCCGATGCTGCTTCTATCAGAATCTCTTCACCTTCATACAACAATACTGTGTCGCGCCACTCCTCAACCGAAAGCATACCTGTCGTAGCCCGCGGATTCTCTTCGTTATATCCGTATATCTCTATGGCAAAACGTACAGGGGCTTCACTCCACATATCTACTTCGGGTAATACCATACGTTGCTGACGGAACCCGGTACGAAAGCTCTTGGACTGCTTATCAAAATCGTATCCCAAATGATAGTTATACGCCCCCATATTGCCCATCGCCCCAACTAAAAGGCAACCTGCTCCTTGCAAACTGTCGCACATCTGATCGAAGGGCGATGTACCATCGTGCGGCCCCACCGTCCCACCTATACTGAGGTTTATCACACATGACTTCCCTACCCGTGATGCATAATCGCGAATAAATTTTATACCGTCTACAATACCCTCGGTATATATACCTCCATCGGGGGTATGCAAGGCATCTACCAATACCAACTCGGCATCGCGTGCCACTCCGCCATAAGGATTTCCCTCGAAAGAACTTCCGGCAGCAATCGAGGCCACATGCGTAGCATGTGTCTCTATCACACAGGGATGTGCCGTCAGAATCTCCTCTTCTGTGTCAAATAGCGAACCATAGACATAACCGTCTGGGGGTGTACCGGTAGAATCATTTTGATTCCATGCAACAGCTATACGCGTAGAGCCGTCGGCTCTTCTGAATGCAGCATGGTCCCACTGAAAACCTATATCTACTACCCCTACTATCACGCCCTTGCCGGTATAAGGCATAGGCAAAACAGGCGAGTTCAATACGGCATCATAACCTATATCTGTCAACGCCTTATCGAGTACAGGATAAGCCATGTTACCAGCCGTTATATAAGTCACTCCCGATATTTCGCTTATCGCGTCCAACCTATCGTACGGTATCACTGCCGTAACCCAACCGGCAGCTTGCGTACCTATAGACACACCAGCAGCTTCTAAAGCCGCCACATCACTCGTCTGTATGGTTACCGGCAGGCTTGGTACAGATACCGTACCTGGCAAGTAGTCTTTTGTTTTGCTCTTCTGCCATTTTTCAAAAGCAAAGCGAGCCGACGGCGATAAAAGCGACGTACGTGCCACAGCTGTCCAGCAACAAGCAAACGACAGGATGATAAATATTACTCCTCGCCATCTCATACGCCACCATTAGCTTCGGACAACTTTTCTTTCAAATAGCGACCTGTATAGGACTGCTGACATGCAGCAACTTCCTCTGGCGTTCCGGCACATACCACATAGCCGCCAGCTTCTCCCCCCTCAGGGCCCATATCTATCACATAGTCGGCACACTTTATGACATCGAGATTATGCTCTATGATAATAACCGTGTGACCTCGTTCTACAAGGGCATTCAACGACTTCATAAGTGTATTGATATCGTGGAAATGCAAGCCGGTGGTAGGCTCGTCGAAAACAAATACAGTAGGTTCCTGCCGCTCGTTGCTCAAGAAAAAGGCCAGTTTAATACGCTGGTTTTCACCTCCCGATAGAGTCGACGACGACTGTCCCAACTTGATATACCCCAAACCGACATCTTGCAAAGGTTGTAAACGCTTCACGATACGCCGCTCCGACAGGCCGTTGGCTGCGCCAAAAAACTCTATGGCCTGATTGACAGTCATATCAAGCACATCGCTGATATTTTTCCCGCGATACTCTATATCGAGAACCTCTTGTTTGAAACGTTTCCCGTGACAACTCTCACACTCAAGCGTTATATCGGCCATAAACTGCATGGCTACCGTTATCACGCCCTCTCCTTTACATGCTTCACATCGACCACCCTCAGCATTAAACGAGAAATACGAAGCATTAAAACCCATTTGCTTGGCACTTTGTTGCTCGGCATAAAGGCGTCGTATCTCATCAAAGGCTTTCAGATAAGTAGCGGCATTGGAACGCGACGACTTGCCTATCGGATTCTGATCGACATACTCTACGCCTTTCACCATGGCAACATCACCCGACAAGCGAGCAAAGGTACCCGGCATCTCTCCACCCTCGCCAAAATGATGCATCAAAGCCCGATAAAATACCGTGCCTACCAATGTAGATTTTCCCGAACCGCTCACACCGGTTACTACAGTCATAACTCGCAAAGGGAAGGTTACATCCACATTTTTCAGATTATTCTCGGCCGCGCCCTCTACTTTGATATAACTATTCCATTTACGACGCGATGCCGGGACAGGTATCGTATATTTACCCGTAAGATAACCTATGGTATAACTGCGGTCGGCCTTGGGTATAGGGTGCAATGGCCCTTGATAAACGACCTCCCCTCCTAAACGTCCGGCCTTTGGTCCTATATCGACAATGTAATCGGCAGCTCGTATGATGTCTTCATCGTGTTCAACCACAACCACTGTATTACCCAACTGCTGTAGCTGCCTCAATACTTTGATGAGCAAATCTGTATCGCGCGAATGCAACCCTATACTTGGCTCATCGAGGATATAGAGAGACCCTACCAAGCTACTACCCAATGAGGTAGCAAGATTAATACGTTGGCTTTCTCCGCCCGATAGGGTCGACGACAATCGGTCAAGCGTAAGATAACCCAACCCTACATCCTTCATAAACTGCAAGCGACTGCGTATCTCTACCAATAACCGGGCGGCTATTTTCTCGTCAGTCTCGGGCAACTTCATATCGGCAAAGAGCTCGCACAACCGCTCTATAGGCATGCGTACCAGCTGCATGATAGTATATCCCGCTACCTGCACATACGATGCCGTCTTTTTAAGGCGCGACCCATGACATGTCGGGCATGTAGTCTTACCACGGTAACGCGACAACATGACACGATACTGTATCTTATATTGGTTCTCTTGCAGCATGGCAAAGAAATCTTTCAAGCCATGCACTCCAGGCGCTCCTTCCCATAGAATTGCTTTCTCTTCCTCGGTAAGCTGATAATAAGGGCGATGTATGGGGAAACCTGTACGCTCGGAAGCTAAGATAAAAGCATCTTTCCACGCACTCATCTTCTCACCCCGCCAACATAATACAGCGTCGTCGTAGACCGACAAAGTTTTATTGGGAACAACCAAATTTTCATCTATGCCTATAATCTTACCGAAACCCTCGCATTGCGGACAAGCTCCGGCCGGACTGTTGAAATTGAACATCAAATCACTTGGTGGCTCAAACTCTATGCCGTCAGCCTCAAATCGCTTGCTGAAATGATGCTCCTTTATTTCGCCGGATAGATGAAACTGCAACACACACTCATCGCCCCCCTCAAAAAAGGCTGTCTCCACCGAATCGGTCAAACGACTTATCGACGCAGCACTGTCCGACACAGCCATACGGTCTACCAGCAACCGAAGCTCCGATACCGGATACTCCTCGGTCTGCATAAGAATCTGTTCTATAGAAATAAACTCACCCTTACGCTCTACCCGGGAGAATCCCTCTTTCAGCAATACACCCAGCTGCTCTACCAGACTGCGACCTTTGGGCAACAACAGCCGTGTAAGCAAAGCAAATCGTGTACCTTGAGGATACGACAACATGCAATTTATAACATCGCCTACATCATGACGGCGTACCTCTTCACCCGAAATAGGAGAAATGGTATGCCCCACTCTTGCAAACAGCATACGCAAATAATCGTAAATCTCGGTAGAAGTGCCCACCGTAGAACGCGGATTACGCGTATTTACCTTCTGCTCTATAGCTATAGCCGGCGGAATACCCTTGATGTAATCACACTCGGGCTTACTCATCCGACCTAAAAACTGACGAGCATACGCCGATAAACTTTCTACATAGCGACGTTGCCCCTCGGCATACAATGTGTCGAAAGCCAACGAAGATTTACCCGAGCCCGACAGTCCCGTTATCACGGTGAGCTGGTTGCGCGGTATCTCTACATCTATATTCTTCAGGTTATTTACTCTGGCACCTTTTATGGTAATGACAGGTCGCGACATGAAAACAATCTTTTAACGTACAAAGATAGTGCAAGTGGGGTCAAAAAACAAAGGTTCCTTTTGCTTTTTGACAAGTACAGCCTATCTTATCGAAAGATTATATAAACACAATAAAAACAAGCGTTTTCTTATTTTTCCCCTCTATCACAAAACACAACGGGGATACGTCATCAAAGGCGCATCCCCGTCCTATACAATCATCCCGCTTATCGGGCATGCTTCATCATATACTCGGCTATCTGTACAGCATTTAAGGCGGCGCCCTTCTTTATCTGATCACTTACCAACCAGAACAACAGTCCGTTATCGCATGTAAGATCTTTACGCACACGACCTACAAAAACAGGGTCTTTTCCTGCCATTTCGAGCGGCATAGGATATTGTTTCTCTGCCGGATTGTCGTACAATACCACTCCTTCGGCAGCTGCAAAAGCATCACGAGCCTCTTCTACACTGATAGGACGCTCCGTCTCTACCCACACAGCCTCAGAATGTGCCCGCAACACTGGCACGCGTACACACGTAGCGCTCACCTTCACATCAGAGTGCATGATTTTACGCGTCTCATTATACATCTTCATCTCCTCCTTGGTGTAAAGATTATCGGTAAAGACATCAACCTGAGGAATAAGATTATAGGCCAGCTGATAGTAAAACTTCTCTACGGTAGGTTTTTCGCCGGCCACAATTTGCTCAAACTGTTTTTGCAACTCGGCCATTGCCGATGCACCGGCACCACTTGCAGCCTGGTAAGTAGCTACATGTACCCGCACAATATGCGACAGCTTTTCTATGGCTTGCAATGCCACTACCATCTGTATGGTAGTACAATTAGGATTAGCAATAATACCACGAGGATGGTTAAAGGCATCCTCTCCATTCACCTCAGGGACTACCAAAGGCACATCGGCATCCATACGGAATGCACTCGAATTATCTATCATTACTGCACCGTGTCGAGTGATGGTTTCTGCAAATTCGCGCGACGTACCCGCACCAGCCGACGTAAAGGCAATATCCACCCCGGCAAAGTCGTCGTTATGGCACAACTCCTTCACTACAATCTCTTGGCCTCTAAACGTATATGCACGACCTGCGCTACGCGACGAACCAAACAACAATAATTCGTCGACAGGGAATTTTCTCTCTTCAAGTACTCTCAGGAACTCTTGCCCCACGGCGCCGCTTGCGCCTACAATAGCTACTTTCATTCTTTTTATTATTCTGTTTTGACCATAAAATCTATTGTCCAAACCTTGAAGTTGAACGGCTCTATTTCGACGGCAAAAGTAGTAAATTTGTTACGTAACAAGAAATATACCACCCGTTGAATGAAAAGTTCTTCCCGCTCTCTATACAACGACAAAGGAAGCGTCGTCGATTATGCCATCGTCTGTACCAACTTCCCATAAGGACACATCAAAAAGCATAAATAACCTTTGTTTTTTGCTCTTGTTTGCTCTATCTTTGTACGACAGGAAAACGACAACCATATGTAAAACAACACGCAATAAATAACACAGACTCATGAGAAAAGTCAATTTATTTTCATTTTTCAGCCTCGTGGCCATCGTACTCCTCGCGGCTCTCTTCCCTGCTTGCACTCCTCGCGACAAACAGGTAGTCATCCTTTTTACCAACGATACACATAGTCAAATAGACCCTCTCGATAACAACCATAAAGACTACCCCGGAATGGGAGGCGTAGAACGTCGCAAAGTCCTCATAGACAGTCTTAGAAACGAATATCCCAACCTGTTGTTGGTCGATGCAGGCGATGCAGTACAAGGCACGCCCTACTTTACCATCTTTGGCGGCGAAATAGAAACCATGGCAATGAACGCAATGGGTTATAACGTACGCACATTAGGCAATCATGAATTCGATAACGGGATGGAAGCTCTCGCAGCTATGCTCAAAGCCAGCAATGCAACAACGGTATCGACCAACTACAACCTTGACAGTACCACTGTCCGCGATATAGTGAAGAGTTCTACAATATGTAACGCCGGTGGCGTAAAGGTAGGATTTATAGGCCTCGATGTACAACCTGCCGGACTTATCGACTCGTCACGTTGCACAGGTATGAAATACATCAATCCCCTTGTCGTTGCCGATAGTGCGGCCAAAGCCTTACATGAGCAAGGTGCCGACTTCGTCGTGGCTCTTTCTCACTTGGGATATGATGACGAGAACAATACCGGCGAACCCATAGACTCGGTTATTGTAGCCCAGTCACAATACATCGATATGGTCATAGGCGGTCACTCCCACTCGTTACTACTTCCTCCCTCTCGCTTTCTCAATCGTGATAGTAACGAAATTGTTATTGCTCAAACGGGGAAAAGTGGTGCATACTTAGGCTTTGCGTCTATAACTATACCGGCCGATACTAAAAGCAGACCGGTGGTAGATTACCGCCTGCTACCCATAGACAACCGATACGACAATCGCATCGACCCCGACTTCTCTACCCAACTCAATGTTTACCGACAAACTATCGATAGCCTCATGCGCGTAATCATAGGTAGCGCAAACTGCGACATGGAAGCGGCAAAACCTGAAAGCCTACTTACCAATTGGGTATGCGATGCCTTCGTTACCATAGCCACAGAACGTACAGGGAAGCCCATCGACTTTGCCATTGTCAATACGGGTGGTGTACGTGCCAACCTTAAAAAAGGCGACATTTCCCGCGGCGACCTATTCACTGCATTTCCCTTCGACAACTACCTCTCCATTGTAACCCTTCGAGGTAAAGATGTAAAAGAGCTGTTCGATATAATAGCTCTACGAGGTGGTGAAGGTGTAAGCCATGAGGTGAAACTTACCATCAAAGACAAAAAAGTTAAAGCTCTTACCATTGGAGGAAAACCTATCGATGAGAACCGAATATACACAATAGCCACCCTCGATTACGTGGCCAATGGCGGTGACAAAATGTATCCGTTCACTCGAGCAGAAAAACGTACCGATTATCCCGATACAGTCCGCGATATGCTTGAAGCATATATCACTCGCCTCGCCTCGCAAGGTAAAAGCATCGACGCCAGCCTAGACCAGCGTATCACTATTGAATAAATTGTTTAACTTCTAAAAAACATCATACTATGGCATCTATTTTCAGCCGCATCATTGCAGGTGAAATTCCCTGCTACAAAGTAGCCGAGGACGACAAATATTTTGCATTCCTCGACATTAACCCCGTTACTAAAGGGCATACATTGGTAGTACCCAAACACGAAGTGGATTATCTCTTCAACCTCGACGATGAAGAGTATGCCGGTCTCATGCTTTTTGCAAAAAAGGTTGCCAAAGCCATAGGCCAAACCATAGAGTGTAAGCGTGTAGCTGTAGCCGTATTGGGCTTAGAAGTACCACACGCCCATATACACCTCATCCCTATCCAGTCAGAGAAAGACATGGATTTCTTCCGCGAAAAGCTGTCGTTACCGGCACAAGAGATGAACGAGATAGCTGCTCGCATCTCTGCCGCTGTAGAATAGTCCCTTGAGACTTCCTCGTCTAAAGCAACAATGTAAATATTGTAATAGA
The DNA here is from genome assembly GCA_900538705.1 of uncultured Porphyromonadaceae bacterium. Classification (GTDB taxonomy): domain Bacteria; phylum Bacteroidota; class Bacteroidia; order Bacteroidales; family Barnesiellaceae_A; genus Barnesiella_A. The sequence continues at coordinate 100,861 of UPZG01000001.1, read as the reverse complement.
CAATACTTATAAAACGGTAGGAAATACGGTATATAGCTCGATACAAAGGAGTATCTGTCATAACAAACCCAACTCCTGTACGTCGCCATGCCGTGTTTCCTGCCGTTTTTATTATCAAACCATGAAGAAAATCTCATAGCAATTTGTTTATTTATTATCCCCGATAAATTATCTTATGAGCCTGGTTATATAACAAATACTACAAATCAGCCCATAAAAAGAGAGCTACAAAACAACATGCACATAACAGGCCATAAAACAGGACCCCGCATATTACAAATAATTAACAACAAAAGAGCTTCTCACCATAACTATTTCGATAATTTTGTAAGATATAAAATATGAATACTAAAAGCCTTCGATAAGAAACTAAACGAACATCATAAAACCCAATAATTATCATTATGAAAAATCTTCACAAGACTTCATTAGTTGCACTTTTGTGCCTTTGTGCAAGCAGTGCCTTTGCAGGACTTCCTGCTCTCAGCGAGAACGTATTTGCTAAAGGCGATGCTCTCGGCTCAGTCACAGTAGGTGTAGGCTCAGGATTCTCTCAAAAACTCGCTTTCGACTATTGCGTCGTTGATGGCTGGATAAACGACCGAGCTTCGTTAGGCGTAGGTGGTGCCATTGGTAATAACCTATGGTGGAGTGGTACCGACGACCTCTCTTTTATGGCAACCTGTTCGTTCCACTTCCAATTCATCGATAAATTAGATACTTATGTTATCTCAGGAATCGGCGGAGGCGTTCGTTTTTGGGATGTAAGAGATGGACACGGACGCGACACAAGCGGCTTCTTTGAATACACCGAAGCTTTGGGCGTTCGTTACTATTTCACGCCCTCATTCTCTGTCAATGGTGAAGTAGGTTACACCTGTGGCAGCTACATTATGGCAGGTATCAGCTGGAAATTTTAAGCACTTGAATTATCTCCAACAAAGCTGATTACAAGATACTAAAAAAGAAAGGGGATGTGCAGCCATATAGGCATCGACACATTCCCTTATTTTTTATGCAAAAAATACAGATGCTTATTCTGTCCCTCTTATCTTGGCTATACCGAAGCGCACCGCAAACCCTATGTGGCGCAACACCGTAGGTAAAGTTCCATAATATTGACACATGATATGAAATCTCTCCTTCAACGAAGCGCGACGATTGCGAGTCGTTGTTCCCTCACGCAAGTAATCGACTAAAATCAGATGAGTATTCAACAGCACCTTGCTATGTTTCATGCAACGGATACACCAATCGACATCGGCCGAATATTTGTAACGTAAATCGTATTGCGGAGCGAGGTCGCGACGCACAATAAATGCTTGGTGACAGACAACCATACCCGTAGCGAAACTACGCCACGTCAAATGCTCGGGCGCACGCAAGCGACGCATCATCACAAATTGTCGTTGCCCATCGACAATAGTCGTCTCGCCATATATCACATCGGGACGGCTTGTCCCAATACTTTCTTTTATAGCCTGCAACGTATCGGCCGAGTGAAAAGCATCGCCGGCATTCATAAAGATGAGATAAGTGCCTTGGGCTATCTTCATTCCCTTGTTCATGGCATCGTAAATCCCTTTGTCACGCTCACAGATAATGCGCGGCGACATGCCCGAACGATGTACAAGCTCTAAAGTATTATCGGTCGATGCACCATCCACCACAATATACTCATACTCCTTACAAGTTTGCTCAGCCACACTCTGCAAGGTAGCTGGCAATACAGCAGCAGCATTATACGTCACTGTAATAATAGAAAACAACGGAGTTTGCGACATAATTTTCAAACTTATATATGTTTAGCATTTGCCTGCGGAGCCAATAATTCGTTATACAACGCTATGTAACGTTTAGCTACCATTGGTTCGGCATATCGTTCTTCCGCCATGCGGCGCGACAGTAACGACATTGCTTTATGGTTATCCTCTTGCAAGACATAGTCTATACCTTTTGCCATATCGGCAGCATCTCTATATCGGGCTACATAGCCACATCCCTCGGTTATCATCTCTGGAATACCGCCTACCTCAAAACCTACGCACGGTACTCCACACGCCATAGCCTCCATAATGGTATTAGGCAGATTCTCTTCGAGCGAAGGAGTTACATACACATCGGCAGCACGATACATATCACGTACCAATTCAGCATCGGCAAGATACCCGAGAGTCGTATAATGATAAGGGAACTGTTCAAAAGGAAGATTATCGGCAGCCCCAAACACTACCAACTCTACTTTATCGTTCCACAAAGGATACTGCTCATGCAACACCTGCAAAGCCTCTACCAAATAGTCAACGCCTTTACGCTTGTCGGCCGCGTTGACAGCCCCAAACAGTATAAGGCGTTTGTTTCGTGGTAGTGCTAAGCGCTCCCTGGCTGCCGCTTGCGAACTAGGAGCAAAAAACGACACATCTATGGGATTGGGTATATCGCATAGTGTATCGGTCGGCTTCAGTAATGCACTTACCGCAGCCTCACGACGCAACCAACCACTACATGCCACCCTATGCAGCGGGGCTGTAGCATAGACTGCCTTTTTTTTGTAAAAAATATCGGTCGATAAATCTTTCCCCCCCGATGACAAAAAAGGACAACCCTGGCACTCGGTAGTATAACGACTGCATGTGCGGGCATGATGGCATATCGCCGTAACCGGCCACATATCGTGCATTGTCCACACAACTGGCTTGCCCAAAGCCAAAAGACGTCTCAACTCTTGCAAAGAAAGAAATCCCTGATTAATCCAATGCAAGTGTATCACATCTGCTTCGTGCACCAATGGATGCGATACGATACTTACTCCCGCCGAAGCCGTAGAGACCGTAAAGAGTTGTTTGCGACTAAAACCATTACATAGGAATATTTGTAAACGCTCTCGCAGAAACGACCAACGCTGTCGCCATTTTGCCCAACGTGACCGGCACACACCCACAACAACATCGTCGTTTCCGGCAGCTGTTATTGCCAACATGTGGGCATCGACACCAGCCTCGCGCAACGCATGTGCCAAACGGTTACAGGCAACGGCAGCACCGCCCCTACGCTCGTATGTATTGATAAGCACTACTTTCATATTTTAGGGTGCTTTTGCTACGACAAAAATACAAAAAAGATTGATGTAGAATGATTGTACAAGTAACTACGAGAAGACTACACTACATCACTCGAAATAGAAAGTAAGTATAACCATCCCCGAGCGCAACCGCTCTAATGAATTGGTAAACTTGATGTCGGCCGGATTGGGCAAATCGCGATTACGGTCTAACACATCGGTAAGACCTATACAGAATTTCACTTCTGGAATAAATTTGAAGTAAGGCAGATAGGTATCGCATCCGATGGCAAAGGTGAGATAACAGTCAAATTTATTCAACCTCAAATAGGAATTTTCCTGCTTAGCCACGTCGAGCGCACCCATGACACCAGCCGATATGTAGGGACGAATATTATCGAAACGTTTCGAGCTAAACTTCAAGTCCAGTGGCACTACCACATAATTTGACTTGATATTTTGCGACATCATTTCGCCACTATTATACTCGCGAAAACGCACTACCTTGTTACCGAAGTAGATACCGGGAGACAATCGCAGGTTGAGATGCGGACATAGATAAAGGTCGGCCAAAAGATTTACACAAAAACCAGGCGAAAAGGACGGAACTTCCATATACCAGTTTTGCCCGTCTTCTGTCGTGTAGCCATTGTGCGTAAAAGTAAGGTCCTGCATATGCATACCCACCGAGAAGCCAAAGTGTATAAGCTTATAATCGACAAAGGGCAAGTTTTGTATCTTGCGTCCTGCCGTTCCGGCACGTTGTGCCTTGGCCGGGACGCAACCAAGCAACAATCCTATGCCTATGAGTATGATTCCTATTTTCCTACGCATTATCATCGTATAGTAAAAACGACGAAACACATTTCTTATTGCCTTACAACTACCGAAAGATGACTTTGCTATTGCGCGTTTTACAAACAAAATGCGGCAGCACGATACAATCTTCATGCAACCGCATTTATTATTTCACAACAGATGACTGCAGCCTATCCTTGCCATCATATCTCTGGCAGCATATAGGCAACATATTACTGCTTATTTCTCGGCTTCACCTTCGTCTGAAACCTCTTTCTTGCCTACCAAAATATCCAATGCTTCATAGAATGCTGGGTCTTCGCCTACTACAATTTTGCTTATTTCACCCTCGGGTGAGATAATTATCTTGGTAGGATAACCGGGTACGGCATACATTACTTCTACCGACTGTGCGGGTTGCGCTTGGGGATCGCTATACAGATTGGTCCATGGCAATTCGTATTTTTCTACGGCAGCAAGCCAGTCTTCTTGTGTATCACGACAGCAAATACCTACAAAAGTGCATTGGTCTTTATATTTTTCATAATACTCTTTCATTGTATCGAAGCCTTTGATGCACCAAGGGCACCAAGAACCCCAAAAGTCGAGTACTACCCATTTCCCACGCAACGACTGCAAGCTCACATTGTTGCCCTCGGGATCGGGTAAAATAAAATTGGGAGCCAACTTACCCTCAGCAATAGATTCGCGGGCATTCTTTATAATGGCATACCGCTCCATGCTTTTCTTCAAATCATTTAAGATAGGAGTAAGAATCGAATTCTTGGCATTCTCACCCAAGAGGTCAATATATTGCAATACCGTATCGGCAGGAGCTTTCATCATAGCCCATACAGCTGCAGGATGATCGAGGTGAGTGCGCAAATAACGGCTATATACCTCATTATATTTAGTTTCGAGACTATCTATCTTTAACTGCGGATCCAACTCTTTCTCCGAAATCTCTATGACAGCATTACGATAACCGTTAGCCTCTTGTTCCATGCTGTTGATGTTCTCCATCAAATCGCTACCGCTTATCTCGTAAGTCAATCCATAAGGTTGCTTTACGACATCAATATCCAGTTTTTCTCCAGGTGCGGTAAAAAACATGATAGGATATTCGCCTTCAGGCAACAAACATACATATTGTTGGGCGCGTTCGGGATCGACAGCAAACTCAACCTTCCCGTTCTGCATTATAAATGTATCGCGCAATACCAACGGATCGTTATCAGAGGTTATCTTCGACAAATCATCTATCGCCGCATGTACAACAACGACACTGTCATTCTCAAAACCTTCAAACGACATTCTTACTCCCGGATGGGAACACGCCGCCATTAACAACGGAGCGCATAAAAAAACGATAACTTTTTTCATAATAAATTTCACATTTATACTGCAAAGATAATGCAAATGTACACACATCCAACAAAAAAGAAAATTTACGTGAGAAAATAAATCATATGCAACCCGCCATACATCGTCTCTGTCAAAAACGCTGTTACACACAGCATATTGCCGGAATAATCATTTCTAAAAAAATTATTATATCAATAATAAAATAGTTAAATAATTGTAAAACGCTACCATTTACGTATCATCCTACTAACAAATCCCGTAAATTGTGGATAAATATTTATTGGATGAAAATTCGGGCAGATATATTTGGCGTCTTGCAACCGCAGCGCACGCCACACGAGGGCGACTTACTGATTGTTGAGCCGTTGTTAGACGAGGTTTATTTCAAAAGATCGGTCATTTTGCTTATCGAACACAAAGAATCAGAAGGGACCATCGGACTCATCCTGAACAAAAGTGCCGACGTTATCTTGAATAACGTATTGACAGGCATCGACTGCAAACATGAAATTCCTTTATACCTTGGCGGCCCAGTTGAAACAGACAAGCTCATGTATATCCACACATTGAGCAACGATATTATATCTGACTCACTCCCCCTAGGCAACGGACTATCTGTTGGAGGTAATTTCAACGATGTCATGCTTTACATCAACAGCAAAGACTACGACGAAAGACGTATCAAATTTTTTGCCGGATACTGTGGGTGGCATCCGGGGCAACTGGCATCGGAAATAAACGAAAAAACTTGGGTTGTAACATCGCTCAACGATGTATCATCGGCCATAACGGCATGTGGTAACGCATATTGGGTACAGCTTGTAGAGCATTTGGGAAAACATTATAGAACATGGCTTAACTGTCCATCGGAACCCTTCTATAACTGACAAAAGCCACCTGTTGCCTCATAATATCCGATGTAAAAAAGAGCGTTCGGCATCTGCCGAAAATATCAGAAAATATATTGTGCAATACGCGCGCACCCCTCGGCATCGTCGAGAGCATTGTGATGTTTTCCAAAAGGTACTCCAAGGTAAGCACACACAGTAGGTAGGCGGTAGTTTTCTATAGACCCTCGAGGTATTACACGTCTTGCTTGCTGTAATGTGCAATAGAAGGGAACATCAGGCATGTCTATTCCATACATTCGGCACGTGGCACGCAACACATTTTCATCAAACGCTTTATTATGTGCCACCAACGGCAAATTATCTATTTTCTCTCTCAACTCTTCCCATACATACGCAAAATTGGGTTCAGACATTGTATCTTCATAACTGATACCATGTATAGCCGTAAACTGTCGTATATAGTATTCGGGTTCGGGTCGCACCAGATGGTAGTAACTATCACACAATTTTCCTCCGCGTACCACCACTACACCTACGGCACAGATACTCGTAAGCTTGCGATTGGCTGTTTCAAAATCTATAGCTGCAAAATCCTCAAGCATAAGCATATATAGCTATAAAACACATTTACCCCTCTCCTGCAATAAAAATGTATACAAAATGGGCTGTGGTAAGAGATTATATCTCTCCACAGCCCTATATATCTTATCGAGGCAAAACAGTTACCTTAAGTTTATTGTAAGCGCGTTCGGCTTTAGCCCGAGCCTCTTCTACAGTATCGGCTGTAGCCAATATCACACCCAACCGGCGATGTCCTACTACCTCAGGTTTACCGAAGATACGTATCTGTACTCCTTCTTCTTCGAGAACCTTCTCAAGGTTACCAAACACCACCTTATCGGTATCGCCCTCTACCACGATAGCTCTCGATGCCGATGGCCCGAAGAAGCGTACCGAAGGAATAGGCAATCCTATCAATGCTCTGGCATGAAGCGCAAACTCACTAAGGTCTTGCGAAATCATTGTTACCATACCGGTATCGTGCGGACGAGGCGAAACTTCACTAAACAAGACGTTATCGCCACATACAAACATCTCTACTCCGAAGATACCATAACCACCCAACGCATCAGTTACCTTGCGGGCCATATCCTGCGCTGCAGCTAACGCTGCGGGACTCATGGCCTGCGGCTGCCATGACTCGCGATAATCGCCATCGACCTGAATGTGCCCTATCGGATTCAAGAAAGTTGTACCGGCAGAATGTCGCACCGTGAGCAAGGTTATCTCATAATCAAAACGCACAAAACCCTCTACAATCACACGACCGGCTCCGGCACGTCCTCCTTCTTGAGCGCAATGCCATGCACCGTCTATGTCCTGCTCAGTACGCACTACACTCTGCCCATGCCCCGACGAACTCATAATAGGTTTCACAACGCAAGGCATTCCTATCTCTTTGACAGCCTGTTCAAACTCTTCGCGTGTCGAAGCAAAACGATAGGGTGATGTAGGCAATCCAAGCTCCTCTGCTGCCAACCTGCGTATTCCCTCACGGTTCATCGTAAGGTATGCCGCACGAGCAGTAGGGACAACATGGTATCCCTCTTTCTCAAGTTCCACCAAAGTAGTTGTTGCAATCGCTTCTATCTCAGGAATGATATAATCGGGATGTTCAGCCTCTATTACTGCACGCAATTTCTCCCCATCGAGCATAGGCAATACATGGCTACGTTGAGCCACCTGCATTGCAGGTGCATTGGCATACTTGTCAAGGGCTACTACCTCTATTCCATACCGTTGCAATTCTATAACAACTTCTTTTCCTAACTCGCCGCTTCCACACAAGAGGGCTTTCTTGCCCACCGGCGTAAATACAGTCCCAATCTCTACCATAATACGTTTTATTTATTACCGTCCGCGACATCGTGGCTCGGTATTACACTTACAAAGGTAGTGCAAATAGGGCAAAAAGCAAAGCCTTCCCGAGCTTTTTGCCGTAGACAAAAAACCTTATAAAAGGGAAAAGACAAAACAAATATGTGTTGTACTCACCGTCTATTTCTTGTTGTCTACCGATGTATGCTCATCATCATCCCGACGACTTCCGCGATACCGCGACAACTCATCTCGCACCGAATTGACAACATAAAGCAACACGCAAGCATCATCGACCAATCCTCCAGGCAAAATATCAGGGACAAAATCGACCGGCGAGACCAAATATATCAAAGCCGCCACAATCAAAATAAGACTTTGGCGATTGTAATTTTTATATTTGCCCTGAGCAACATCAAGTACATAATGCCACAACAACAGTAACAGAGTACCCAATTCGCGCAGGCCCTCTTTACTCATATATCCACGCACTCGCTTGGCCAACTGCATCAATCGGTCAGGGTGCCGTACATAGAGACTCGCCATCCGCAACCATCGGCCGCGACGAAAAAACCACAATATTTTACTTCCTGACTTCGCCATTAGTATTTCGGTCGTACAAAGATAACGTAAATAAAGGCCAATAGATGAATAGAAAGACTCAATTTTGAACCGGATGCAACAAGCCGACATCTTTTTCAGGAATACAAATGTATATACGATTACGAACTTTTCAACCAATCTATAAGCAAGATAGACAATAGAGACCAAAAAGCGCATACAAACTTTGCTTTTTGCTTCTGTTTAAGTTATCTTTGCCAACAGACGAGCCTTGGATGGTACCACCTAAACACACCCCATCAACAGGCTTTGTATACGGCAAACCTTACACATTTTATATCTTATGATTTTTGCGCTGACACTACCCATATCCAATCCGGTACTCATTTTCTTTATCGTATTGGCTATTATCCTGTTAGCGCCTATTCTGCTCAATAGGATTCGTATTCCTCATATTATAGGACTCATCATAGCCGGCATTATTGTAGGGCCTCATGGATTCAACCTTTTAGCTCGCGACAGCAGTTTCGAGATATTCGGAAACGTAGGTATTCTATACCTAATGTTTCTTGCCGGACTCGAGATGGATATATTCAGCTTACGCCGCAACCGCAAGCCGGGGTTAATATTCGGACTATGCACCTTCGGCATACCGCTAATTTTAGGTACTACAATCAGTCATTACCTATTGCAACTCAATTGGGCAACAGCCTTGCTTTTATCGAGCATGTTTGCTTCCCATACACTCATATCTTATCCTATTGTAAGCCGTTACGGGCTGAACCGTTACGCGCCGGTTACCGTAGCCGTAGCAGGTACAATATTTGCTATCATAGGGGCGCTCATCGTATTCTCTATTATTACAGGCATGCACTCTGGCGACCTATCGACCTCTTATTGGCTGAAATTGGCCGGCTATGTACTTGTCTACTCTCTCTTTATCCTCTATGTATACCCTCGTCTGTGTCGCTGGTTTTTCAAAACATACAACGACAATGTATCGCAATTCATCTTTGTCCTTGCGTTGGTATTCTTCTCATCTTTTATTGCAGAATGTATCGGGCTACAGGCCATCATCGGCGCATTTTTTGCTGGCGTTGTACTCAACCGCTATATTCCTGCCGTATCGCCATTGATGAACAGACTTGAGTTTGTAGGAAACGCCCTTTTCATTCCCTACTTTCTGATAGGAGTAGGTATGCTCATCAATCTCGATGCCGTAGTAAAAGCGCCGCAAACTCTTTGGGTAGCTCTCATCATGTGCATCATTGCTCTTGGTACGAAATGGATTGCCGCGTGGGTTACTCAAAAGGGATTTCATTACACGACCTCCGACCGCAGACTTATTTTTGGTATTACATCGGCCAAAGCGGCCGTTTCGTTGGCCGCCGTCATCATCGGTCGCCAATATGGCATGTTTGACGATGCCATCCTCAACGGTACTATTATTATGATTCTTGTTACCTGCACCGTAAGTTCCATCACTACCGAACGTGCTGCAAGCAACACCATAGTACGACTGCAACAAGAGGACAAAAGCAATATGGAACAAGCCCCTACCGAAGAGCGTATTCTCATTCCCATAGCCAACCCGGCTACCATAGAGCATCTTGTAAACATGGCACTCTTGATGAAAAATCCCAAAAGGGTGTCGCCTCTCTACGCTCTCTACGTCAATGACGATAATGACAACAAACCCCATACACCTGCCAGACGAGTACTCGAAATGGCGGCTAAAACAGCTTCGGCAGCCGATACGCAGCTCATACCTATCTCGCGTTACGACTTAAATATTGCCAGTGGCATCATCCATACCATCAAAGAAAAAAATATCAGCGAGGTTGTTATAGGATTACACCACAAGGCCAATATCGTAGATACTTTCTTCGGTACTAAAATCGAGGCTATCCTCAAAGGTACCCACAAAATGGTATGGATAACAAAATGTGTCAATCCGCCCGCCACGGCTACACGTATCGTTGTGGCCGTTCCTCCTAAAGCTGAATACGAAACCGGCTTTTCACGCTGGATAGACAGGCTCGCCCACATGGCTTTACAAATAGGGTGCCGTATCATTTTCTATGCCTACGAAACAACCATTCCATATATACGCTCGTGCATCACTCGCCAACGATATGACATACGGCACGAATATCACACAGTAGAATCGTGGAACGACATCTTACTACTCGCCAATGAAGTCCTCGACGACGACCTCTTTGTCGTGATAACAGCACGACGAGCCTCCGTCTCATTCGACCCCGAGTACGAGAAACTACCTGTCTTTCTCACACAATATTTTGCCAATAACAACCTTCTTGTCATATATCCAGAGCAGTTTGGCGAAGTAGCTGTCACACCTACCTTTACCGACCCGCTATCACAAGCCGTAGAAACCAGCTCACACGGATTATTGGGTTTACGAGATGGTATAGACAAGCTTATCACTTGGAAAAAGCGCCTTACGCATCGCAACCGCAAAAAGAAAATCGATATTTGAAAAGGCTAGACAACCTCCCTTTTCAGACTCGATAAGAATATCTCATCTGTTTATATTATCGCGTCGACGTATTCATAGCAGCAGACCCCACACCCATAAACCATACAGCCCTTAACAAGAGGTAATATCTACCCACAAGGACTCCTTGCAGAACATGTCTACACCAATAGCACCAAAACAATCGAGGGTGCATTCACTTTACAGCGGATGCACCCTCAACTATATCGTAATAACACTATCAGAGTGTCTTCTTGACTTCTACAATCTCGTATGCTTCTACAAGGTCTCCTATCTTGACATCATTATAGTTGGCAATATTAAGACCGCATTCATACCCGGTGAGAACCTCTTTCACATCATCCTTGAAGCGTTTCAATGAACCAAGTTCACCAGTATAGATAACAATACCATCGCGTATGAGGCGTACTTTAGACGTACGACGTATTTTACCCTCTTTGACGGCACAGCCGGCAACAGTACCCACTTTAGAGATATGATACGTCTCACGTACCTCAGCCGTACCAATAACCTCTTCGCGAATTTCGGGCGAGAGCAAACCTTCCATTGCAGCCTTCACCTCTTCTATAGCATCGTAGATGATAGAATACATACGGATATCTACACCCTCTTTCTCTGCCAAACGACGAGCAGCTACCGACGGACGTACCTGGAAACCTACTATAATGGCATTGGATGCTGCAGCAAGAGTTACATCCGACTCAGAAATCTGTCCTACTGCCTTGTGAAGGATATTAACCTGTATCTGGTCGGTCGAGAGTTTAATAAGCGAATCGCTCAAGGCCTCTACCGAACCATCCACATCACCTTTGACAACAATATTGAGTTCTTGGAAGCCGCCAATAGCAATACGACGGCCTATATCATCGAGTGTAAGCAACTTATGGGTACGCAACCCTTGTTCACGCTGCAATTGCTCTCGTTTGTTGGCTATTTCTCGGGCCTCCTGTTCTGTATCGAGTACGTTGAATTTGTCACCTGCTTGCGGAGCGCCATCAAGACCCAGAATAAGTGCAGGTTCTGACGGACCAGCCTCTTTAATGCGTTGGTTACGTTCGTTAAACATAGCCTTTACACGACCATGATGTGTACCGGCCAATACAATGTCGCCAACGTGCAGCGTACCGTTTTCTACCAATACCGTAGCTACATAACCACGACCTTTATCGAGCGTAGACTCTATAACCGAACCTACAGCCCGGCGGTTGGGATTAGCTTTAAGGTCGAGCATCTCGGCTTCAAGAAGCACTTTTTCAAGCAGCTCACTTACACCGATACCCTTCTTGGCCGATATGTCTTGCGACTGATACTTACCACCCCACTCCTCTACGAGGTAGTTCATATTGGCCAGTTCCTCTTTTATCTTCTCAGGATTGGCATTGGGTTTATCTATTTTATTAATGGCAAAGACAATAGGCACACCGGCTGCCGAAGCATGGTTGATAGCCTCAACAGTTTGTGGCATGACATTATCATCGGCAGCAACAATAATGATAGCAATATCAGTCACCTTGGCACCACGGGCACGCATGGCGGTAAAGGCCTCGTGACCCGGTGTATCGAGGAAGGTGATATGGCGTCCATCTTCGAGCGTAACATTGTATGCACCTATGTGCTGCGTAATACCACCAGCTTCACCTGCGATGACATTAGAATTGCGTATATAATCGAGCAACGAAGTTTTACCATGGTCAACGTGTCCCATCACCGTAACAATAGGCGGGCGTTGTGTCAACTCCTCGGGAGCATCCTCCTCAACAGCTATAGCATCGGCCACTTCGGCACTTACATACTCGGTTTGGAAACCAAACTCTTCGGCAACTATATTGATAGTCTCGGCATCGAGACGTTGGTTGATAGAAACCATCAGTCCCAAACTCATACAGGTACCTATGACCTTGTTTACAGGTACATCCATCATGGATGCAAGGTCATTGGCCGTTACAAACTCGGTGAGTTTGAGTATCTTGCTCTCTGCTAGCTCCTGCTCTTCTCGCTCTTGCTCACGAGTAGAGAAAGCTTCTCGTTTTTCACGACGCCATTTTGCCGACTTCTTTTGGCCTTTCTGCGTAAGCCGCGCAAGCGTCTCTTTTATTTGCTTTTGTACGTCTTCCTCATTTACCTCGGCCTTGACAGGGCGTTTGGGTTGTTTGGAAGCCTGCTTTGCGTTATTTCTCTTATTATTGTTATTATTACTGTTGTTACCACCTCCATTATTATTACCGCCGGATTTTCGCTCAGGGTTACTTCCTATAGTAAGAGCCGTTTTTTCTATATCGATACGATCTTTGTTGATACGTTTTCTCTTCTTACGCTCACTATTATTACTACCGGGAGTCACGGTTCCTGTCGCATTCGCAGCACGTTGCTTAGCCTCATGCTCTTTCTTGCGCTCCTCTTTCGTTTTCTTTTTGGGACGCGTTTGCTGATTGAGGCTATCCAAGTCTATCCGGCCCACCACTTGCGGCTTCGGAGCAGCCGGTACAGAACCGAACTTAAAGACTTCAGGCTTACTAGCCGAAGGAGTTTCGGCAGAAGTCATTGTTGTTTCAGGTACAGGTTGCGGCTCGGGTTTCTTTTCCTCTTCCGGTTGCTGACGAACTGGTTCTGGTTCGGGCTCAGGTTGCGGTTCGGGTGTTATAACGGGAGCAGATGCAATAGTGCTCTCCTTGGAGGGAATGTCAGGTTGGGTGTCATTTTTTTCTGGCACAGAAGCACTGCCGTGAGCATGAGGTGCATCAAGGTCTATATGTCCTATTACTTGCGGCTTGACATACTCGCGAGAGTGCAACTCAACATGTTCCACAGATTTAGCCGTGGAAGTGGGACGTTTCTGACGGTCGTGACCGATATTGTCTGATTCTTTTTTCAGCTTTTTGTCGGTACTGAATTCCTTAACAAGCAACTCATGCTGCTCGTCACTGATTTTGGTATTGGGGTCGACATTAATTTCAAAACCTTTCTTTTGAAGGAACTCGACTATCGTCTGAACTCCTACATTCAAATCACGCGCTACTTTATTTAACCTTACTGACATACTTACATTTACTGATTAATAAAACACCTGAACTCCTTGTAATAAAAGAAATCAGTCTTCAAACTCGGCTTTGAGAATGGCGATAACATCGTCTACGGTACTCTCCTCCAAGTCGGCTTTGTCGATAAGCTCTTCGCGAGAGTGTGCAAGCACTTGTTTGGCAGTGTTGCAGCCCATTTTCTTGAGTGAGTCGATGACCCATTGGTCTATTTCGTTTGCAAATTCATCGAGGAAAACATCCTCCTCGGCATTGAGGAATGCTTGTACTTGTACAACAGTATCGTGTGACAGACCTGTCTTCTCTACCAATTCATCTACCGAAGCACGACGTACACTCTGGTCGGTTGTATAACCTGCTGCCATAAAAGCATTGATTGCCGCAGCATCTATCTCACCATCGTATTTATCGAGGGTGATACCTATTTGCTCCTCTCCTTCTTGTTTTAGACGGCATACCTCTATCTCATATCCGGTGAGCTTCATGGCCAGGCGGATATTGAGACCTCCTTTACCAATGGCAAGCGACACTTCCTTAGAGTCGCTCAGATATACAGATGCCTTCTTGTTCTCCTCATCTACCTCGATAGATGCTATCTTGGCAGGGCTCAATGCACGTTGTATAAACAGCGAAGGATTGGAGGTGTAATTGATAACATCGATATTCTCGTTGCGTAACTCCCGTACAATACCATGTATACGAGAACCTTTCACGCCAACACATGCGCCGACAGGGTCGATACGGTCGTCGTACGACTCCACGGCAATTTTGGCACGCTCACCGGGGATACGAGCTATTGCTCTAATAAGGATAAGTCCATCGTGTATTTCGGGTACTTCGAGCTCAAAAAGACGACGAAGGAACTCATTCGACACACGCGAAACGATAATTTTCGGGTTGTTATTTTTATTCTCTACATCAAGGACAACAGCTCTCACCGTCTCGCCTTTGCGATAAAAATCAGAGGGTATCTGCTCCTCCTTGGGAAGGATGAGTTCGTTATTTTCATCGTCGACAAGGAGCATCTCTTTTTTCCAAATCTGATAAACCTCGGCGCTTACCAACTCGCCTATGCGGTCCTTATATTTATTGTATATGGCATCTTTCTGCAAATCCAATATTTTGGAGGCCAAGGTCTGACGTAAATTCAAGATAGCACGTCTACCGAAATCGGCAAATATCACCTCATCGGTTACCTCCTCACCTACCTCAAAGTCAGGGTCTATCTTCCGAGCTTCCGACAGGGAAATCTGCATATTGGGATTGGTTACATTATCATCCTCAACAATGGTACGGTTGCGCCATATCTCAAAATCGCCCTTGGCAGGATTGACAATAACGTCGAAATTCTCATCGGTCCCAAACATCTTTGCAAGGACATTGCGGAACGAATCTTCCAAAACGCTAATCATGGTAGTAACCTCGATATTCTTCAGCTCCTTGAACTCAGAGAAAGTATCTACCATACTGATGGTTTCTGCTTTTTTTGCCATACGTCTACTTAAATCTGATTAGATATTTTGTGTATTTTACTTCATTGTATTTAAGGGGTACTTCTTCCGTTACCTCTATCTTCCGTTTAGCGCCCTCGGGTTTTACCTTCTTGACAACAGACAATACAAAGCCCTCATCGTCACAGCGGTCAAGTACACCTGTGAGTTTACGACCATCGGTAGTAAGAGTCTCTACCTCGTTACCCACATTTTTGCGATACTGAGCAACCACTTTAAAGGGTGCTGTAATACCTGCCGAACCCACTTCGAGCTCATAATCTTCTACGTCACGATCGAGATGAGCTTCTATAAAGCGATGCAATTTTTCACAACGCTCTATGTCGACACCCTCCTTATTGTCTATCTCTACCGAGATAACATTACCAGGCGCAACATTTACATCGACAAGGAAACAATCACTGCCTTGCAGCCCCTGCTCGACGATTGAATAGATGGTTTGTTTGTCAATCATATTTTTCCGTCCCGAGAAAAAAACGAGGGGACATTATTGCCCCCTCTTCTACGGTTGCCGCAAAGATAATACATTATTACAGCGAATGCAAATGACTGGGCAATATTTCAACATACAGCTATCCATATACGGTATATATTATGTTTTTTTATTATAAAACAACTATTATATACATATTGGAAATTCTACACATCGCAGCTCTCTATTCCACTCTTTTTCTTTGCCGCAGCAATAGGTATTACACAGAGCATGGAAAGCTCTGCTGTGATCGAAGTAAGAAAGATGTGCGAGTTCGTGACATACAACGTAGCGTCGTAAATGCGAGGGTAAAAACATGACATATGCCGAAAGCGTAACAACACCACTACGCGAGCAATGCCCCAGCAAACGACGCCCGCGCCCTACACGCACCTCCGACGGATGCGCACCTACCCGAGATGCCACTTCAGCGACGAAGGATGGCAATATTTCACGTGCTTTCAAGACCGCAAAGCGAAGTATATATTTAGACACCGCTTGCATAAACCTGGGCGAATCTATCGCATCGCCGCGATAATATTCAAGGCGATAGTCTCCAGTGTCACAGTTGACAATTCTTACGCGACCCGCTCCTACAGCATCAGATGCCACTATATGAATAGAATTATCGTAAAATGGTATCGTCTTGCCGTCGTAAAAAGCACGATTGGATACCTTCTCACGCGACTTCTGCAATATACGCCGCAAAGCAGGTCTGTTTTCATCTATCAATCGCTGCAAGGATATTTTAAGAGCCGGCACACGTGGAGGCACAGTCATGCGCAACCTCCCGTCGATGGCACGAGCCCGTATACGCCGGGCACGCGTATCTACCACTACATCGCAATCACCAAACTCCTTATCCTGATAAACACAAGCTACAACCATCTTTTCTTTACACGTGTTTTCTTCACAAAACCATACACTATCGCATGCATCTCACTACAACTACCTTGCCCAAAAATCTCCTTATAAGCAAAGAGAGTATTCCTGCGAAACAAAGACAAGCAAAGGTACGAATTTTGGCCCCCTTACAAGCCGTAAGAGAAAAAATAATGGCTACAAAAAATATTTTGGCTTTTCGATTGTTTACACGCCTTATTTGCCTATCTTTGCCGCACAGCCGTTGGGCAGACGCCAACGGGCAAGTTAACCTAATCTTTTACCAACTAATAACAAAGAAATGACAGAATCCACAAAGGTGAAAGTTTTGGACAAAGTAGTTGTCCGCTTCTCGGGAGATTCGGGCGATGGCATGCAGCTGGCAGGCAATATCTTCTCAGCCATTTCGGCAGCCATAGGCAACGAAATCTCGACGTTCCCCGATTATCCGGCAGAGATACGCGCGCCTCAAGGGACTTTGAGCGGAGTTTCGGGTTTCCAAGTACACATAGGTAAAGGAGTTTACACTCCGGGCGACAAAGCCGATGTATTGGTTGCCATGAACCCCGCTGCGCTGAAAACAAACATCAAATTCTTGAAAAAAGGCGGAGTTGTTATTATCGACACCGATTCATTCAAAGAGAGCGACCTCAAAAAAGCAGCTTATACCACTCTCGATGCTATAGAAGAGCTTGGCATCGACCCGTCACAAGTCATGGCTGTAGCCATCACGACGCATACCAAAGAGGCATTGGCCGACTCGGGACTCGACCTGAAGAGCATCGTACGCTGCAAAAACATTTTTGCCTTAGGACTCGTGTGCTGGCTCTTTGACCGTCCTGTATCGCAAGCCGGACTGATGCTGAGCCACAAATTTGCCAAGAAGCCCACTGTAGCTGAAGCCAATATCAAAGTCCTCAACGACGGCTACAACTACGGGCATAACATACACGCCTCGGTATCGACTTACCGCATAGAAAGTGCTTCCGTCAAAAAGGGTATCTATACCGATGTAAACGGAAACACAGCCACAGCATGGGGCTTGATAGCAGCTGCCGAAAAAGCAAAATTACCACTTTACTTGGGTAGCTATCCTATCACACCTGCTACAGACATACTGCATGAACTGGCCAAACGTAAAGACGTAGGCGTAAAAGCCTGTCAGATGGAAGATGAGATAGCAGGAGCTTGCTCGGCAATAGGTGCAGCTTTTGCAGGCAACCTCGCTGCCACCTCAACATCGGGGCCCGGACTTGCATTGAAAAGCGAAGCTCTCGGCCTTGCCGTAATGGCAGAGCTTCCCTTGGTAGTGGTTGATGTACAGCGTGGCGGCCCATCGACCGGTCTTCCCACAAAGACCGAACAGACAGACCTATTGCAAGCCCTCTACGGTCGCAATGGCGAGAGTCCTATTGTAGTAGTAGCTGCCTCTACACCGGCCAATTGCTTCGATATGGCTTTCAACGCTGCTAAAATAGCACTCGAGCATATGACACCTGTCATCCTGCTCACCGATGGCTTCATAGCCAATGGCTCTACAGCATGGCGTATTCCCGATGCTGATGAGTATCCCGAGATACATCCCAATTACGTAAAACCCGAAATGGCAAACAGCGACTGGCGTCCATATCTGCGCAATCCGGAAACATTCGTGCGTTATTGGGCTATCCCTGGCACAGAAGGGTTCACACACCGACTGGGTGGCCTGGAAAAAGATGCCAAAACTGGTGCCATATCGACCGAACCTACCAACCATGCTCGCATGGTGGCAGCCCGTCAAGCCAAGATAGATTACATCGTCAACGATATTCCCGACCTCAAAGTATTGGGAAACCCCGACTCTGACCTACTTGTTATCGGATGGGGCGGAACCTACGGACACATCTATTCGGCCGTTACCGAAATGTGCAACAACGGGCAACCTGTGGCAATGATACACTTCAACTACATCAATCCACTGCCACGTAATACCGAAGAAATCATTCGCCGATACAAGAAAGTTGTTGTATGCGAGCTCAACAGCGGACAGTTTGCTTCCTATCTCTCGGGACACATACACGGCGTCAACTTCCTACAATATAATAAGGTAGAGGCGCAACCCTTCACAACCAGCGAGTTAGTAGAACATTTTGCACACCTGTTAGAGAAATAATGCCATGGAAGAGAACAAAAAATATACAGCACAAGACTATAAAAGCGACCAATATGTACGGTGGTGCCCCGGCTGTGGCGACCATGCCATACTGAACGCTTTGCAAAAGGCAATGGCCGAAGTAGGAGTTCCACCCTATAAAACAGCCGTCATCTCAGGTATAGGTTGCTCGTCACGCCTTCCCTACTATATGGGCACATACGGATTCCATACCATACACGGACGCGCCGGAGCAATAGCGACAGGAGTTAAAGTAGCTAATCCCGAACTCGCCGTATGGCAAGTGTCGGGCGATGGCGATGGGCTCGCTATCGGTGGTAACCACTTCATCCATGAAGTTCGCCGCAATATCGATATCAATATATTGCTACTAAACAATAAGATATACGGACTTACCAAGGGCCAATATTCGCCCACAACCGACCGTGGTGCAGTGACCAAATCGTCGCCCTATGGTACCGTAGAAGACCCGTTTATCCCGGCCGAACTCGTATTTGGAGCACGAGGTACATTCTTTGCTCGTTCTTTAGATGTCGATACAGCCACATCGGTAGAAGTACTTGCTGCGGCAGCCCGCCACAAAGGAGCTTCGGTAGTAGAGATACTGCAAAACTGTGTCATCTTCAACAACAACATCCACTCGTATATAACCGACAAAGAGGTACGTGCCGAGCGCACCATACACCTTCACCACGGCGAAAAGATGCTCTTCGGTAAAGAGATGAACCGTGGCCTTGTCCTCGACGGTCATTTGCTGAAAGCTGTTACCTTAGGCGAAGATGGGTACACGATAGATGATGTACTTGTACACGATGCCACCACGCAAAACTTCGTGATGCACCAAATGCTGGCCATGATGGACGGCCATGAACTGCCACTCGCCATAGGTGTGATACGCAACGTAGAAGCGCCTACCTACGATGGAGAAGTAGCCCGCCAAGTAGAAGAAGTGAGACAGAAGAAAAACTACCCATCGCTGCGCGACGTCATACTCAGTGGCGATACATGGGAAGTAAAATAACCTGTCATTGACAGGATTTCATATCAGCCTCCCGGCTCACAGCCGTGGAGGCTTTATTTTTGCTACAACAATATTCCCGAGAAATTTATTTCAATAGCAATACAGCTTAAAATAGAAAAATATACTATACCTTTGTGCCGTTTTTACGATAACGCATAACATTATAACGAGAGACACTCGTAAAAAACTGTCTGTGATATGTCAACTTATACAGAAGACAACCGGAAAGTAACCACGCGCCGATTGATAGAAATGAAGCAACGCGGCGAAAAAATATCTATGCTCACCGCCTATGACTATTCCATGGCATCGTTGATAGACGAAGCAGGTATGGATGTCATCCTCGTGGGCGACTCTGCATCGAACGTTATGGCCGGCAACGTAACGACTCTACCCATGACCCTCGACCAAATGATATACCACGGCAAATCGGTAGTACGAGGCGTAAAACGTGCATTGGTAGTAGTAGACATGCCTTTCGGCACATACCAAGGCAACTCTAAGGAGGCTCTCGCTTCGGCCATACGTGTCATGAAAGAGACTCATGCCGACTGTATCAAGCTCGAAGGCGGTGCCGAAGTTCAGGAGTCTATCGAGCGTATACTCTGCGCCGGTATTCCTATCATGGGACACTTAGGTCTCACTCCTCAATCGATAAACAAATTTGGAACCTATGCCGTACGTGCCAAAGATGAAGCCGAAGCACAAAAACTCATAGAAGATGCTCATTTGTTAGAGAAACTGGGATGTTTCGCTATCGTGCTGGAAAAAATTCCTGCAGCTTTAGCAACACGTGTAGCAAAAGAGCTCACCATACCCGTCATAGGTATCGGAGCCGGAGGCGGTGTAGACGGCCAAGTACTGGTAATGCACGACATGCTGGGTATCAACCAAAATTTCTCACCCCGTTTCCTGCGTCGTTATGCCGACCTGCACAGCATTATCACCTCTGCGGTGCAAAACTATATTCGCGACGTAAAAAGCTGCGACTTCCCCAACGAAAAAGAACAATACTAATACCATTTGCCTATGAATTGTGTCTGTGTCTGTATTCTCAGACACAGACACAATTGTATATACAGGCCACTATTCTTTTTCCTATCATGAAAGGGAAAAACTTCACAATAAAAAGACCTGCGGAAACATCTACTTCCACAGGTCTTTATTATAAATACCTTTTGTCTACATAAAGAAAAACGACCAGTATCTTTTTATTACCAAAATCTACCCTACCGATCCCTCAAGAGTGACTTGCAACAGTTTTTGAGCCTCTACCGCAAATTCCATAGGCAATTTGTTCATCACCTCCTTAGCATAACCATTGACGATAAGTCCCACAGCATCCTCGGTAGGTATACCGCGCTGGTTGCAATAGAATATCTGATCTTCGTTAATTTTCGAAGTAGTAGCTTCATGCTCCATCACTGCCGTATTGTTCTTTATATCTATATACGGGAATGTATGTGCTCCGCAATGATCACTTAACAATAAGCTGTCGCATTGTGTAAAGTTACGGGCATTTTCGGCCGAAGCCGTAACCTTTACCAGTCCCCGGTAACTATTCTGGCTGCTACCTGCAGAAATACCTTTCGAGACGATAGTACTACGCGTATTTTTGCCTATGTGTATCATCTTCGTTCCCGTATCGGCCTGCTGGAAATTATTGGTTACAGCCACAGAATAAAACTCACCCGTAGAGTTATCGCCGGCCAATACACAGCTCGGATATTTCCATGTAATGGCCGATCCTGTTTCTACCTGCGTCCACGAAAGTTTCGAATGGTCACCTTTGCACAATCCACGTTTTGTTACAAAGTTATATATACCACCCCGCCCCTCTTTATCACCGGGATACCAGTTTTGTACAGTCGAATATTTTACCTCGGCACGGTCGTGTACCCGTATTTCAACAATAGCAGCATGCAACTGATTCTCGTCGCGCATAGGTGCAGTACAGCCTTCCAAATAACTGACATAGCTATCGTCATCGGCCACAATCAATGTCCGCTCAAATTGTCCTGTATTGGCTGCATTGATACGGAAATAAGTAGATAACTCCATAGGGCAACGCACCCCTTTAGGTATATACACAAACGAACCGTCACTAAATACTGCCGAATTGAGCGCCGCAAAGAAATTGTCACGATACGGCACGACCGACCCTAAATAACGACGTACCAAATCGGGATAGTCTTTGACTGCTTCACTGATAGAACAGAATATAACACCCAGCTCGGCCAGCTTTTCCCTGAAAGTTGTCTTCACCGACACACTATCCATTACAGCATCTACAGCAACCCCCGATAGACGCATTTGCTCCTCGAGCGAAATACCCAGTTTGTCGAAAGTCTTCAACAACTCCGGGTCAACCTCATCGAGGGAGGCAGGATTTTTACGAGTTTTGGGAGCTGCATAATAACTGATAGACTGAAAGTCTATGGCCGGAATTTTCAAGTGTGCCCAAGTAGGCATTTCGAGAGTTTTCCAATACTCATAAGCTTTCAACCTGAAATCGAGCAACCAATCAGGTTCTCCCTTTCGCTGCGAAATATGGCGTATTACATCTTCATTGAGGCCACGTTCTATCACATCGGTCTCTATATCGGTAACAAAACCATATTTATAGTCGCCACCCGTTACATCGTCGAGCAATGCATCACGGCGAATTTCTTCGGGAGTCATATTTGCAGTTGAAGCTGCATTTACCTTATCTTCTTTCATTCTTATTCACTTTCTATGTTCCAAACAACCGATGGTTACAAGCAGTTCGTCTCTACCACACCACATGTAGTAGAGAGGGAAACAAATCGCATAAGATAGGATACGAAATCGATGTCGTAAGCGACTTATCGTTCCACCACGAAGCATGAGGTGCTATCCATAACAAGGCATTGACAACCATACTGGCAAACAACAACAATTTGAATGCCCCGAAGAATGCTCCGCATACAGAATCAATCCATCCCAAACGTACCAACTTGGTCAGCGATTTTATAAATGATGCTACTATACGTATGGTCAGGTAAATAAGCAGAAACAGTCCTATGTATGCAACCACGTTGCATGCCATGCTTTCCCATGAGGTATGCGCTTGCAACCACGTTGCACACGTGCCGCCCCACATATGGGTACCCACAATTCCTAGTATCAGAGCCGCCAAATCGCCTATTTGACACACGACACCGCGAATGAAGCCCCAGATGACCATTGCTACCATCAACGCCAACAAGATGTAGTCTATCACTTGTAAATTCATCGGTTTATAATTACGCTTAATGAATGTGCAAAAATACACTTTTATTTCGAGATTGTCTGACATTTCACCCCCTCTCCGTTATCCTTTCCGATTTTTCCATATCTTCTTTTTGACACAAAGAGAGCAACAAACGCCAGAAAATAAGCGATACTTTATTTCGTATTGCCTCCGATTGTATTACCTTTGCACATATCTAAAACTAACATCATGGATACAAACAAAACAGGTATGACAATAGGTCTTGCCAGCGACCATGCCGGATATGAGATGAAGGAACACATTAAAAACTGGCTTACAAAGCAGGGGTATACGTGCAAAGATTTCGGCACATATTCTACCGAGAGTGTCGACTATCCCGATTATGCGCATCCTTTGGCTCTTGCCATAGAAGCCGGCGAGTGCAAACCCGGTATAGCCATATGCGGCAGCGGCAATGGCATCAATATGACGCTAAACAAGCACCAAGGCATCCGCGCTGCTCTTTGCTGGACAGAAGAACTTGCCACCCTGGCACGAGCTCATAACGATGCCAACGTACTGGTAATGCCCGGACGCTTTATTTCCTTGGAAGCAGCCGAAAAAATTACCGCAGCGTTCCTCTCCGCTTCATTTGAGGGAGGCAGACACAGCCGTAGAATTGCAAAAATACCTGTCGGCTGACACATGCCCCTACCACTCTACAACTACACCGACCTTGTCTATCTTACCACAAATCGGCGGGTTGTCTTTATAAAGCGAAATACGACCTCCTTTTATCGAAGGGAACTTCGATTGCAAGACCATAATGATGCGCCCCGCCACATTCTCAAGTAAGTGCGAGGGGGTTGCCATTACTGCGCTCACCTCACGATATATAGCTGCATAATTGACCGTATGAGCCAAAGAATCATTGCGCATGGCAGCTTCGTATGGTATATCAAGTAACAGTTCAACGGTGTAATTGTTTCCAACCGTTTGCTCCTGACGATCTACGCCATGATGTGCATAAAAGTGCATTTTGTCAAAGTGGATAAATGTCCTCATAGATATGTGCTAGTTTTGTGATATATATATTCTGTACAAGCAGGTTACAATATTAATAATCAAAGCTCTTAAAAACAGCAGCTGTCTTTCATACAGCATTGCCGCATCATTTATATTGCCAAAGATAATACAAATGGGGCAAAACAAAATAAGGTAGACTTCTGAAAATCATAGCCCTGCCACACAACCACATTTAGCAACATCACAAGAAGAGTTTGTCTCAATAATAATTGCAACCCTAAGCCTCGAAATAAAAATTCTACTAAATGTGGCTTGACATACTTGATAAAGACAAAAAATAATCTCTATCTTTGCATAAGGCGAGTATATTCAGCCTATTGTACAAGCTGTATTACCTGCCATTTGACATATTTTATACGTATCGGTACAAATGACATCTTTGTATGTTATGATGAGTCCTTACGTTTCCAAAAAGAATAGTGATATGCCGGAATCTAAACCTCTTTACAAACACGACAGTGTCGTTCTCATCCCCACGTATAACGAAAAGGAGAATATCGAGAACATCATACGCGCTGTTTTCGGATTGCCCGAAGAGTTCGATATTTTAGTCATCGACGACAATTCGCCCGATGGCACAGCGCACATAGTAAAAGAGCTGCAAAAAGAATTTACCGACCGCTTATATATTCTGGAACGAAGCGGGAAGTTGGGCCTTGGCACCGCTTATATCACAGGCTTTCAATGGGCTATTGCCCATAAGTACGACTACATCTTCGAGATGGACGCCGATTTCTCTCACAATCCTAACGACTTGCTCAGACTGAAAGACGCTTGTTGCAATAAAGGTGCCGATGTCGCTATCGGCTCACGTTACATCACCGGGGTTAATGTCGTAAACTGGCCTATGAGCCGTGTTATCATGTCTTACTTTGCCTCGCAATATGTACGGTTTATTACCGGTCTGAAAATACACGATACCACTGCCGGTTTCGTATGCTATCGCCGCGAAGTTCTTGAGACTATCGAATTAGATAAAATCCGCTTTAAAGGTTATGCTTTCCAAATAGAGATGAAGTTTACGGCCTACAAATGTGGATTTAACATACAGGAAGTACCCATCATTTTCATCAATCGCGTCTTAGGCGAAAGCAAGATGAACACAAGTATTTTTGGGGAGGCCGTATTCGGAGTCATCAAGCTCAAATTAGGCAGTTTCTGTCGCAAATATCCGCATAAGAAATAATGCCAATGCGTACAATTATATATAACGGCCTCATCATCAACGAGCAGAAAGAGGTTACGGGATATATTGTCATTAAAGATGAGCTGATAGAGACCGTAGCATCGGGAGAGCCTGATAAAAATCTCATGGATGAAGCCGACGAAGTCATCAACGCCTCAGGGTGCTATGTCATGCCAGGAGTTATAGACGACCAAGTGCATTTTCGTGAACCGGGACTTACGCATAAAGCCGATATTGCCTCTGAGAGTCGGGCTGCCGCCGCAGGAGGCGTTACCTCTTATTTGGAGATGCCCAACACCAAGCCTCCCACAGTGACTGCCGAGGCGCTTGCCTGGAAACAAAACCGAGCTGCCGAAACTTCGGTCGTCAATTACGCTTTCTACATAGGAGCCACCAACGATAATGCCGACCTATTGACGCAACTCGACTATACGCACATTTGCGGCATCAAACTATTCATGGGCTCTTCTACCGGCAACATGTTGGTTGACAACCCTCATACACTGGAACGTATCTTTGCAGAAGCTCCCGTACTGATTGCGACACATTGCGAACAGGAATCGATTATTCAAGCCAACAAAGAATACTACACTCGCACTTTCGGAAAAGAACTTCCCATCTTCTTCCATCCACTCATACGCAGTGCCGAAGCCTGCTATCGTTCATCGGCCACAGCTGTCGAACTTGCCACACGATATAATGCCCGCCTACACCTGTTGCATCTGTCAACAGCCCGAGAACTGACTCTGTTGGAGGACAAACCGTTACAAGAGAAACATATAACAGGGGAAGTATGCGTACACCATCTTTGGTTCGACGATAATGACTATTCACAATATGGTAACCTTATAAAATGGAATCCCGCCATTAAGACTTGTGCCGACCGCAAGGCATTACTGGCTGCCGTGGCATCCCACAAGTTGGACGTCGTGGCAACCGACCACGCTCCTCACCTGCTCTCAGAGAAAAAAGGTTCATGCCTACAAGCAGCCTCAGGAGGTCCTTTAGTACAATTCTCGCTGCAAGTAATGCTCGAACTATCGGACCGCGGAGCTTTTCCCCGAACAACCGTAGTAGAAAAGATGGCACATGCCCCGGCCTCTCTTTTCGGCATAGAACGCCGCGGCTATTTACGAGAAGGATACTATGCCGACATTGTGATTGTCGCGCCACGAAAAAAATATACCGTCACAGTCGACAAGATTATATCGCGTTGCGGATGGTCACCTTTTGAAGGGCATACATTTCCATCTACCGTTATACGCACGATTGTCAACGGCACCACAGTCTATGACAACGGACGTATCAACGATAGCTTTCGCGGACAACTACTTACCTTCCGGCACAATTAAGCAAGCCAAAGTTATCTCTGTTTGAAATAATAAACAATATATCCTTGTTGGTTACCGGCCTTGGCCACAGCCTCAAATGAAGCTTTACGGGCTGCCTCTACAGCCGAACGACGCAGATTTGCATTTGACGCAGCCGTTCCTTCACTTCCCGACACACGCATACGGGCATCTACAACCTTGCCCCGGGCATCTACCACTATATCAACCACAATAGTACCTGCATCGTTACTGCTATCATACTGTGGACGGGGCAATTCGCCTAACAATCCACGGCCACCCAAACTATAGCCACCATAACCGCCTACGCCCTGCAAACCTCCATCGGGAGTCTCCCCGAAGGGATTTCCTTGCACACCACTACCATGCTCAGCATCACCTTTGCTGCCAGTCGCCGCCACACCACTGCCAAAGGCAGCTTTCAATCTGTTATCTATCGCTTTATTGTCTTGTCGGGGTTGTTTCTCTACAGGACTCTTTTCGACACTTTTTTTCTTCTCATCGGGAATTGCCACAGTAGGCTCATCATCTTGTGTAATCAGCGGCTCATCGTTTTTCGACACAATCTCCTGCCTGCTGCTACTTTCGGGTACTTTGTCGGGAATAAACATGCCCGACGCCTCGTCGACCGAACCAAATTGCACCAATACCCCCCCTCCGGCATCAGCCGGCACGGGCTCACTCTTTATCACGACAAAAATCAGTATACACAACGCTACGACATGCACCACAACCGTACATGCGGCACCTATCCATTTGTTGCGTACCGAGTCTGTCATATTCTCTATTCTCTCACAGGACGTGTAGCCAATACTATCTTCAAGTGATGCTCATTGGCAATATTGAGTATTTTTACTATTTCACGATAAGGGACCGATTCATCGGCATATAAAGCAACGTACATTTCGGGCTCACGAGCCTGGGTTGCCAACAAAAACTCGATCAAGGCAGCCTCGTCTACAGGCTGTTCGCGCTCGTTACCAAAAGCTACGAAATAATGACCGTCGGCATCGATAGTAACACGCGACAACGGCTTTGCCGCCGCTTGCTGTTTACTTTGCGGCAAATTTACTTTTATAGCATTGGGAAATACGACCGTCGATGTGACCATAAAAAAGATAAGTAACAAGAATATCACGTCGGTCATAGATGCCATGCTGAAAGAGGCATTGATGCGATGTCTTCTCTTGATAGCCATAGGTACACAGTTTTAGTCGGCCGGCTCATTGAGCAAGTCCATAAACTCCATTGTCTTCGTCTCCAACTGATTCATCACACCATCTACTCGCGCTACCAGATAATTATAGGCAAACAAGGCTATGATACCTACTATAAGACCCGCAACAGTGGTGACAAGAGCCTCATATATACCTCCCGACAAAGTAGTTATATCGGCATTGTTACCTGCCGAAGCCATATTGTAGAAAGCACGTACCATACCCGTGACAGTACCTAAGAAACCTATCATAGGCGCACCGGCGGCCGTTGTAGCCAACCACGGAAATCCCTTCTCGAGACGAGCTATCTCTATGTTACCCACATTTTCTATTGCCACAAGCACATCATTCATGGGTCGACCCAGTCGCGAGATACCTTTTGCAATAAGACGGGCGGCAGGCGTATCGGTCTTTTTGCACAACTTTAACGCAGTGTCTATCTCACCGTCATGAATGTAGTCTTTAATACGGTCCATAAACGTATTGTCTTCGCGTGCAGCCTTTCGGATAACCAGCAATCGTTCTACAAAAACATAAATGGCTAAAATAGAGAGCAACAATAACGGTATCATGAAAAAGCCGCCTTTCAGCGTCAAGTCCCACAAGTTCAGTTCTACACTACCATCAGTCACTTCGGGTGTCAACACTAACGGAGCAGGAACAGTATCGGTTACTTGTAACAACAGGGTGGCAAGAATAGCATTCATCGTGACAGTATAAGTTAAATTAAACACTCTTTATAACGTGCAATCGTGGTTTTCAGTCCCATATAGAGAGCATCTGCTATCAGGCTATGCCCTATCGACACTTCGTTGAGATATGGCACTTTCTCATGGAAAAACTTCAGATTTTCCAGATTCAGGTCATGACCGGCATTGACACCCATACCTAAGTTATGAGCCAACGTTGATGCCTCTACAAAGGGTGCTACAGCTTGGGCTGCATCGGCCTCATATCCGCAAGCATATGGCTCGGTATAGAGCTCTATCCTATCTGTTCCCGTTTTAGCAGCATATTCTATCATTGTCAAATCAGTCCCCACAAAAATAGAGGTACGTATGCCTACCGCTTTTAGTGTATCGACAGTTTTCGACAGAAAATCGAAATTGGCTTGAGTATTCCAACCTGCATTAGAAGTAAGTACATCAGGGGCATCGGGCACAAGGGTTACTTGCGTGGGTTTCACCATCAACACCAAATCCATAAACCGCTCAGAGGGATAACCCTCTATGTTGAACTCTGTCTTCAACACCGGCCTCAGCTCATAAACATCGGCATAGCGGATGTGACGTTCGTCGGGACGAGGATGTACGGTTATACCATCCGCTCCAAACGTTTCACAATCTAAGGCAGCTTTCAGTACATTGGGAATATTGCCGCCACGTGCATTGCGCAGGGTAGCAATTTTGTTGATATTCACACTCAATTTCGTCATACATTCATCCTTTTTTCATCTGCGGGTTTGCCTCTATACATGCCCTGACTCATTGCACTTTCTTTCGAGCAAACCCTTGGCACAAGATAAGCTCCACAGCATTTGCACAAGCCCTCTGTTTGCGTTATCTTTGTACATGCAAAAATAATACGATTTACCCAAAACAGCCAAAATATGAGAATAAAAGATATAAAACCCGATAAATTTCTCGTCTACTTCTTCGAGTATAGTTTACGACTATATCACGCAGAGAGAAACAACATCGTTTTGTTGTGAAAATGGCAAGTCTTTTATCCTCTATCAAAAAACTCTAACATGCCTACCATGAAAGTTGCAATATTCGGCAAGCAATGCCATCCACAAGATTATCCCATCATACAATCGGTTTTTGACGCATTGGCTCGCCAACAAGCCGAAATAGGAGTTGACGAGGCCTTTGCCAAAGAACTCTATCACTGTAATCCTCCTTTGCGCCTTCCTCATGTGTCGCATATCGTTCACAACAACTTCTCGGCCGACATGGTATTGAGCATAGGTGGCGACGGCACATTCCTGCACACAGCAGCTCGCATTGGCGACAAATGTATCCCTATTCTCGGTATCAATACCGGGCGACTGGGATTTCTCACCGACCTCTCGGGAAATGATATTGATACCGGAATACAGGAAATATTCAAGGGACATTACCGGATAGAAAACCGCTCACTGTTGCACGTAGAGACGCAAGCTTCACACCCGCTCTCGTGGCCTTATGCCCTCAATGAAATAGCCATTCTCAAGCAAGACAGTGCCTCGATGATTTCCATACGCATGTATATCGACGGCGAGTTTTTCAATACATACCAAGCCGACGGTCTTGTCATTGCCACTCCTACCGGCTCTACCGCTTACGCTCTTAGTGCAGGAGGCCCCATACTGATGCCACAAGCCGCCAATTGGGTAATTGTTCCTGTAGCACCACACAGCTTTACGGTGCGACCGTTAGTAGTAAGCGACGATGTTACCATATCGCTCCAAGTATCGAGCCGTACCGACAATTTTTTGCTTAGTTGCGACGGCCGTTCGGTCCTTCTCGATACCAGCTCTACCGTCACATTACAAAAAGCTCCTTTTGGCATAAAGGTTGTCAAGGGTTTCAACCATAGTTTTTCCGAGACACTACGCACCAAACTGATGTGGGGTGCCGACAAACGTGAATAATACGAACTACTATTTCTTATTTCATCTACCTTTCTAAAAACATCGCCTTATGTACCTGCTACAACATGCCCGCAACATAACGACATTGCTCTTTCTTGTACTTTCACTTTCACGCATTACAGCTCAAGCAATACCCGATACGGTTGCTTGTGCCCCTTCTACCCAAATATCCACGCAACTTTCTTTGCTTTTTGTTGGTGATTTCATGCAACATGTTGCACAGATAGAAGCCGCTCAAACCGACAGCGGCTACTGTTACAACGATTGTTGGCAATATGTTCGCGATGAAATAAGTCAAGCCGATATTGCTGTAGGCAACTTTGAGACAACTCTGGGAGGCAAGCCTTATAGTGGATATCCATCATTCAGTGCTCCTGACGAATTTTTCACCTCTCTTGTCGATGCAGGATTCGACATCTTCCTCACCAGCAACAATCATAGCCTCGACACAGGGAAACGCGGTATAGAACGTACCATTTCACAAATGAATAAAGTAGAAAATATCGCACAAGTAGGTACATACATCGACCGTACCGATAGAGACAAACGATACCCTTACATCTTTGAAAAAAACGGCATAAAAATAGCTTTATTAAACTACACATACGGTACCAACGGACTTACAGAAACGGCACCCAACATAGTCAACCGTATAGACACTACCATAATAGCACAAGACATTGCCAAAGCCCAGGCCGCCTCTCCCGACGCTATTATAGCCTGCATGCATTGGGGAGTTGAGTATAAACAGCAACCAGATAAAAATCAACAAAGCCTTGCCGACTGGCTCCTGACTCACGGCGTCGATCATATAATAGGCAGCCATCCTCATGTGATACAACCCCTTGAATTAAGACAAGACTCTACCGGCAAAGAACATCTTGTAGTCTATTCGTTAGGTAACTATATATCTAATATGAAAATAAGGGCCACAGATGGAGGCATGATGGTGCGTCTGGTTTTAGAAAAAGACTCCTCCATCACTCGTGTTGCCGATTGCGGATACAGCCTCGTCTATACCGCACGTCCCGTTAAAAGCGGCAAAAAGAACTTTGAGCTTATCCCTGCTGCACGTCCCCGAGAGGAGTACTCAGATGCCGTAAAACAAGGTATGCAAATCTTCCTCGACGATACTCGCAAATTGCTTAAGACAAGCAATGTCGCCGAGTATACATTCTAAAACTTACTTGTTGCTTCCCCCTATAAGAGATTGTAAAACCTTGGTTGCAGCCACCAAGGCCGACCGTGACTCATACTGGCTCGAATCGAATGTATAAGCTGCCTGCTTATAGAATGGCAGCCGCGCCATCAACATCTCATTTACCCGGTTTGCCAAAGTCTCATCGTCAAGCGACAAAAGCAACGGACGCTTCACCTTCGACGCCCTTATTCTGCGACATATTGTCTCTACCGGGCACGACAAGAATACGACGACACCACGCCCATTCATATACTCCATGTTATCAAAAAAACAAGGCGTACCGCCACCCGTTGCCACCAGTACATTGTCAAACTCGGCCACCTCATGCAGCATATTGCGCTCTATCTCACGAAAGCGAGCCTCTCCATCGGAAGCGAAAATATCGGCAATGCTTTTTCTGTAACGAGCCTCTATATACCGGTCGAGGTCTATAAAACCACGCCCCATCTCCCTGGCTGCATACCGACCTAATGTTGTCTTACCGGCGGCCATATATCCGATTATAAATATTGGATTGCTCATGTTGTCCTACATATTATTGCAAAGATATTACTTTCTATTCAACGACAAAAACGTATCTTTGCATACGATATACAACTCACTGCATGAAGAAATCCAAATATTACGTCGTATGGGAAGGGTTTGCCCCGGGAGTATATGACTCGTGGGACGAATGTCAACTGCAGGTAGATGGTTATAAAGGAGCCAAGTACAAAGCATTCGACACACAAGAAGATGCCGTAGAAGCTTTCAGAGGGAAAGCCGAAGACCATATAGACCTATTGCGCGGCATAAGCAACCATTACAATGCGGCCAGGTCTGCGTCATCTAAATCTAAAGTGACAGCCTCACCTACGCATCCCGCCATTATACGCGACAGCCTTGCCGTCGATGCAGCATGCAGCGGTAATCCCGGTACAATGGAATATCGTGGCGTTTACGTCGCTACCGGCGAAGAGATTTTCAGACTGAAGCCCATGCAACAAGGCACCAATAATATAGGTGAATTTCTGGCTTTGGTACACGGGCTGGCACTCCTCAAACAACAAAACAGCAACATTCCTATATATAGCGACTCTCGTAACGCCATATTATGGGTGAGACAAAAGCAGTGTAAAACCCGCTTGCAACGCACCGAGGTAAATGCCCCTATCTTCAACCTTATTGCCCGAGCCGAAGCTTGGCTACGCAACAATACATACACCAATCGCATCATCAAGTGGGACACCGAAGCTTGGGGAGAGATTCCGGCCGACTTCGGACGTAAATAACGACTGACAACAAAAACAGTCATCCTGCTGAAACATCATCTTCACAAAGTCGCAATATCGGTAACCGTACTCTCACCGTATTGTAATCGTTTCGTATCACGCCACTCCTACCTTTGCGGCGTAAACGGAACAAGTGAAAATGATGCAAACGACATTCTTAAAAAGGTCTTTATTTACCACACTATTTTTTCTTCTCCTCTTCTGTAACACCTATGCTCAGTTTTCTATCAATGGCAATGTAATAGATGC
The DNA here is from genome assembly GCA_900538705.1 of uncultured Porphyromonadaceae bacterium. Taxonomy (GTDB): domain Bacteria; phylum Bacteroidota; class Bacteroidia; order Bacteroidales; family Barnesiellaceae_A; genus Barnesiella_A. Next base: position 67,348 of record UPZG01000001.1, on the reverse strand, counting down.
CCGTTCGGGCGAAAAACTTATTGGAGCAACCCTTACAATAGAAGGCACTTCTATCGCAACAGCCTCTGATATCGATGGCAACTTTACACTAAAAAACATTCCCAATGGTAAACATACTCTCGTATGTAGCTACATTACTTACCAGACACAACGAATCCCCGTCGACGAACAAACGCCATTACCTATCGCCATCTCCCTCACCGAAGATAACCTAACACTCCAGGAAGTCACCATCACTACCAAACGAAGGCAAGATACAGAAACAGCCATGCTACAAGGTGTCAGATCGACTCTCAGTGTAGCCAGTGGCATATCTGCAGGCCAAATTGCTCGTACAGGCGACACAAACGCAGCCGAAATCATACGGCGTGTACCGGGCGTTTCTATTCTCGACGACCGCTATATAGTTATTCGAGGGTTGGCACAACGATACAATAAAGTTTGGATTAATGGAGGTAGTGCCCCAAGCGTCGAGAACGACAGTCGTGTATTCTCGTTCGACATGCTCCCGAGTGGACAAATCGATAATATGATGATATATAAGTCTCCCTCTCCCGAACTACCCGGTGAATTTGCCGGAGGCTTCATCAAAATTGCAACCAAAAACCGGCCCTTACGGAATCGGCTGCAAGTAACTTACACAACCGGATTCAATACAGCAACCCATTTTCGCGATACGCGTATGAATCCCGGTAGCAGTACCGATTGGTTGGGTTTTGACCAAAGCAAACGACAACTCTCAAACGACTTTCCCCAACACCTCGATATTGTATCGACCGATCCTGACCGTCTTACACAACTCACCCGTTACGGAATGAATCGTGACTGGAGCATACAACAATACCGGCCTATGCCCGACCAGAAATTTAATATCGACGCCGAGTTTATCGTTCCTACCGATAACGAAATGGAAATTAGCAACGCTACAGCACTCAGTTATAGTAACGTTTATAAAACCATTACCGACATGACCAATATACGGTATGGTATCTACTCGGTAGCCACCGACCAACCTATATACTTAGATAATTATATCGATAACCAATACACCAATGAAGTAAAAGTAGGACTGATGCATAACTGGCTTTTCCGCTTCAACAAACGCCACAGCATCGAATTTCATAACCTACTCAACATCTTCAGTAAGAACCGGCTCACCGAACGTAGTGGTATCAAGGACATCAGTTCGCCCTATTACCGCGAACAGACAGAAATGCTCTATCAATCGCGTCTTTCATACGCCGGGCAACTATCGGGGAAACATTATATAGACAATCAAAGCCGCCACTCATTAGACTGGACTTTAGCATACAACTATGCCTTTCGCGACGAACCAGACCGGCGCATCGTCACCAACCAGTCGGGTATCAGCGACACCAACGACATCTCACACATTGTTACCGGTAACGACAATATTACCCGTTACTACCAATCGCTTTCCGACCATATAGGCTCTCTAGCATTCAATTATCGTGGTGAAATATCTCTTTGGGGATACGCCCCCATTATAAAAGCCGGATTATTCACCGAATACAGTACGCGAGATTATCGTCCGCGCGAATTTCTATATCGCTACGATAAACTCACATACGAAGAACGCAACGAATATCTCTACCTCCCTTTTGAACAGATGATGACAGACCAGTGGCTCTCGGCAGATAAAGTATATCTCGATGAGGTAACAAAAAAAACCAACGCCTACCAGGCATCCAATTTTTTAGGCGCTGCATACGCTGCCTTTGAATTTCCTCTTGACAAAATAAATATTCATGCCGGCGCGCGCCTCGAATACAATAACATGAGACTTACTCGCGACCGCTCTATGGACCCGGCCTCATCGCTCATCTCACATCATAATTATATAAACTTAGATATACTGCCGTCGGTCAATGTCACCTACGATATCAACGACAAACATCTCCTACGCTTTGCATACGGCATGTCGCTTAACCGACCCGAATTCCGAGAGGTTTCACCGGCGGTTTACTACGACTTCGACCTTTTCAATGAAATAGGAGGAAACGAAAACCTTGAAAGTTGTAAAATTCAGAATGTCGACTTGCGCTACGAGTTCTACCCGGCCTCCAATGAAGTAATCAGTGCCGGTCTCTTTTTCAAGTATTTCGATAAACCCATTGAATGGACATACACCGATATGGGAGGTTCCTTGCGCTACAACTACCAAAACGCTATCTCAGCTTCGTGTTTCGGAGCCGAAATAGAGCTGCGCAAAACACTCGATTTCATAGGTATGAAAGGATTTACCCTGCTCCTCAATGCCTCTGTTATTGCAAGTAATGTCACATTCGACGATAGCGGCATCATTAAACAAGAAAACCGACCCATGCAAGGGCAGTCGCCTTATATCATCAATGCGGCACTCTTCTACAATAACAAGAAATATGGATGGGAAGCTTCTCTACAATACAATAGAGTAGGAAAACGCATCATAGGTATAGGTAAAGCCAACAACAGTACCGGCGATGAAAGTACAAATATCCCCGATACCTACGAACTGCCACGCAACAGCCTCGACCTCACCGTATCAAAAACTTTCGGAAAATTTGTCATAAAACTTGGGGCAAAAGACATTTTATGCGAGAAAATCACATATGCACAATATCCTGAATTTGGCCTCAACGGTACGCATCAAACCCGCACACAAATTACCAAAAGCTACCGGCCTGGTACTTCTATCAGCATAGGAGTCGCCTATAAAATATTATAAACACAGACAATAAAATATATAATCATCAACACAACAAATTAACTCTAAGATGAAAAAGATTGTATTTTTCCCTGCATTGGCTATGCTCATAGCAGCAGCATGCACAAGTTGTCAAGAAGATAACAACGATAACGGAGGGGGGCTTCCAGGACAAGAGTATACCCTGGGAGACGGCTCTGACAACTATGAAGTCGAAGGGAATGTTACCCTCACATATCCCAACAAATATATGTTGAAGGGCTTTGTGTATGTTCCTAATGGTGCAACTCTTACCATTGAACCAGGTGTCATCATAAAAGGAGACAAGGCAACCAAAGCAACCATCATTGTAGAACCCGGCGGAAAACTCATTGCCGACGGTACTCAAGAACGTCCTATCGTTTTCACCTCGGCACAACCTGCCGGAAGCCGTAAACCCGGTGACTGGGGAGGTATCATCCTTATGGGTAATGCCCGCAACAACCAAGGAGAGATGTCAATTGAAGGTGGTGTACGCGGCACACACGGAGGTGACAATGATGCCGACAACTCAGGTGTACTCCGCTACGTTCGTTGCGAATATGCCGGTATAGAGTATACGACCGATAACGAAATCAACGCTATTACCTTCGGTTCGGTAGGTAGCGGCACTACTGTCGATTATGTACAAGTATCATATTCGGGCGACGATGCTTTTGAATGGTTCGGCGGAACAGTCAACTGTAAGCACATGGTAGCCCTTGGAACTTGGGACGATGATTTCGACACCGACAACGGTTTCAGCGGTAAGATACAATATGCAGTTGTACTGCGAGACCCCCTTACCGGCGACAAAAGCGCATCTAACGGGTATGAAAGCGATAATAACGGCGACGGTGCCGCAATGGAACCCTATACCTCTTGCGTATTTTCAAACTTCTCGGTATTCGGACCTGTCACCAATCCTAGCTCTTACACCAACCAGGCTGGCGTAAACGGTAGTCCCGTAGATGCTCGCTTCCAAGCAGCCATGCACTTGCGCCGCAATACCGAACTGCGTGTATTCAACTCTGTATTTGCTGCATTCCCCATAGGTCTTATCATAGAAAACGACAAAGGTTCTGCTACACAACAACATGCAAGCGATGGACTTTTACAAGTTACAAATTGTGTAATGGCAGGTATGATAAAAAACTTCCAGGACGCTCAATACTGGTCAAACAACAGCCAATTTAACGACGCCGACCCGGGAACTTTTGCCGAGACTTACTTCAATCGTGCAGATGGCAACAACCGCACTTTTGCTTCTGTTGACGACCTGGCTCTACAAGGTTCTCCATTCAATCTTACATCATTCTGTATGATACCAGGCACCGACAGTCCGTTGGCAAACGGGGCAAGCTGGAGCCATCCTTACGTAAGCAGCGGTTTCGACCAAGTATCATACATAGGCGCTTTCTCTCCCAATGAAACAGTTGCCAACAACTGGATGAGTGGCTGGACTAACTTTGATCCACAGAATACAGTTTACTAAAACTATCTTTTCACAATCGTTTCATGTTTATTCGTCGATACAACAAAGCCGTTGTGTCGGCGAATTTTTATAATATTTATAACAATTTTTACACACTAACGTGTTTTCAAAAAGGATAACTTTGCTAGGTTTTTTTATATGCACAACCCGAAATCTAACCAATCTGTTATAACACTCACATTATGAGAATTTTACCACTTACTATTGGCACTTTACTTTGTGCCGTTTCACTACCGACGAGTGCCCAATTGTCGGAATATGATTTGAATGCACCATTTGGTTGGGCTACCTCTTCGAGCCTCACAAGGGGCGATGACTATGAACTTACCGGAGGCGGTACTGATGGTCGCAGTATCACTCTTACCAACAAAGGTGGTGACATGCGCTCAGAAGTAGAAAGCGCCATCAAAAACTACGACATCATCATATTGGATGGCAGCAAAGGCGATTTCACCATATCGCAAAGTATTGTACTTGAAGGCGTAAAAAACAAAACGATTGTTGGTATCAATGGAGCCCGTCTCTGTACCGAATTTTTCATTACAGACGAAATAAAAAATGCTCTTGATGAAGCCGATGTAAAAAATGCAAGCACATCAGGCGGTGGAGGTACATTGAGCAACGGAGAAAAAGTAAATGAAGAATGTGAGTTTCTGACCCGACAAACTCTTATAAACCTCACTAACGACGAAAGTGAAATGTTCCGTAAAGCAGGACTGTTTCATCTCTCTGGTTGTGAAAACCTCATCTTCCGTAATCTCAAATTCGTAGGTCCCGGCCCTGTTGATGTAGGAGGCAACGACCTTATCTCGGTTATCGATGGCACAACCCACTGCTGGTTCGACCACTGCGACTATACCGACGGTATCGACGGTAATATGGATATAACAGCCAAGAGCGACTTCATCACCGTATCGTGGTGTACTTTCAGCTACACAGAAAGAGCTTATAATCACATGAACACCAATCTGATTGGAGGCGACGACACTGCCTCAAAACAAGGAGCCGACAACCTCAACGTTACTTGGGCTAACTGCATGTGGGGCTCAGGCTGCGACCAACGTATGCCTATGGCACGTTTTGGCACAATACATATCTTCAACTGCTACTATAATTGCAGCGGCAATAAGGTTGCTATCAATCCCCGCAAAGACTCGGAATTTCTTATCGAAAACAACTATTTCGCCAGCGGTGTCAATATATTTAGCCAAACAGATGCCAAAGCATATGTATGGAACGACAACTACTTCGAAGAAAGCTATAAACCGGCCAATAAAGGGTCTGTTTCTATACCTTACCAATACTCTCTTTACGATGCTCGTGAAGTAGCCGACGTTGTTTCCAATCCCGATTATGGTGCAGGAGCAACTCTTTCCGATCCTCTGGCAATAGGCGAACTTGCTCCAAGCAGCGATGCTACCTTGCGTCAACTTGCAGTCAACGGCATAAACATTGCACTACAAGAAGGTATATATAACTACAGCTTTGCCCTGCCTGCCAGCGCTAACAGCATCAACATAACGGCAACACCTTCGCACGGTAAAGCTCAGTATGAAATAACAACACCCTCTATAGATGAACTACCCGCAACGGCCACTATCATCGTGACGGCTCAAGACGGTACAACTCAACAAACCTACACCATCAGCCTGAGCCAAGAAGTTTACATACCTTCTACAAGCACAAGTTGGATATTCGATAATTGGAGTGAAGAAGGCAAATATGACTACAACTTCACGCACGACGGACTTACCGTATATGCAACCGCCAGCAAGCCTGTCAACTTTGAGAATGCCGAGGAGTATCGCAAGACATTCGACGACGGTAATACTTATACCAAACGCCTCAGCTTAGGTGGTGGCGGCAGCACTGAATACCGTTCAGTAAGCTTCTCTGCTAAGGCCGGCGACAAAGTGACCATATATAACACTTCGGCAAGTGAATCAAATGTACGCTACCTCGCCATCAGCAATGGCCGTGACGAAGTATATCGCGAATCGAACGACATGCTCGTCTACACCTTTACCGAAGATGGTACATATTATGTATATTCTACCGGCAGTGGCATAAGAATTTATGCTATCACCATTGAACATGCCGTACCTTATACTCTCTCGCCCACCAATGGCAGCACCAACGTAAGTGTAGCCTCAACAGATGAACTGAGCATCGACTTCGGTTGCGAAATAATATCGGTAGACATGAGTAAGATAAGCATCTCACCCTACGTGACACTGCAAGAAGTTGGCAACAGTGTAGGCTCTACTACACTTACATTCCAAGCCGCCACAGGAAATAATCTACTCGATTACTCAACGGTATATACCATCACCGTAGAGGCCGGAGCGGTAACATTGGCTTCAGAGACAGGTGGAGCTGACGAAACCAACATGGCGTTTACATGGACATTTACCACAGAGCCTATCGGGTCGGGCATTGAGAATGTCGAGAACGACCGTACTCTCACCTTCGATGGTACGACCATACACAGCACAAGCGACGCTACCATCTACGTATTCAACTTACAAGGTATGAGAGTGGCCGAAGGCAAACATGCCATCGACATGACACGCTACGCAAGCGGTATCTACATTGTACGTTGTGGCGATGAAGTACTGCGTATTGCTAAGAGATAAACTCTCATAAAAAGAGTTCACTACAAAAGAACGGGCGAAAAAATATTTCGCCCGTTCTTTTTATAGATAATAATCTACACAGACGGCAACATAATACATTATGACAATGTCTTTATAAATTCATCTATACAAAAGAACTAAATCAGCCTATCAAAATAAACAAAGGAGAAAAACCTACTTTTTACAGTTTGATTTAACGTTTATTATATATATATACCATGATTTTAAGTCGATAAAAATATATTTCTTTGTCGCACGCAAATTTTCAGCAGGAAAGAAAAGATGGCATTTTTCAATAAAAAATTTAACTAGTTACACAATTATCAAATTCAAGACAGACAATGAGAAATTATTACTTACGCATTACGGCATTAATCGTAACAACATTAATTGCCTCTGTCGGCATCGCTAAAGCCGATACGTGGGACGGCAGTATCTCCACTGCCTGGTATGAAAACGGCGAACCATACGAAATACATTCTGCAGCCGACCTTGCAGGATTGGCACAACTGGTTAATGGCATAGACTCTCCATGGATTTGGGACAGAGTAGACCCCGTAGATTTTGCCGGCAAGACCATCACACTGATGACAGACATAGACCTCGGTGCCAATGGAGCAAGCGGCTTGGAGTGGCCTATGATAGGCGACGATGACGACAATCCTTTCCGCGGCACATTCAACGGAAACAACCACACCATCAGCAATGTACTCGTCGATAATAATTATGACGGCATCATAAAAATGCCCAGAGTAGCAGGCCTATTCGGAGTCAATGAAGGCATCATCCAAAATCTCACTGTACAGAATGGCTATTTCCTCGGCGTTGGACATCTTAGACTTCCGATTAACAACGACATAGACTGCGCAGGAGCCATTGTCGGCATCAATAACGGTACAATAGAAAACTGTGCAGCCATACAAGTAAGCCCCGAGGTTCGGTATAACCATTATGCCGGCAGTATCTGCGGACAAAACAACGGAACCGTAACAGGCTGCCTTGCTGCCATCAAAGATTTCATGAACGACTCAGACGGCACGCCCGTAGGCATACCGATGGTATCGGACGGTACGCCCGAGACCAACAGTTTCTACCGGCTGGACATTGCCGAAGAGGACTTCGACCAAGCCAAACTCAACGCCGACACCATCATCAACGAGAGCTCCCTGCGCACGCTCCCCGACGTTGCCGGCTTTGAAAACAGCCTCTTCATACAAGACGGCACGACTCTCATGTTAGATATTACCACTCGCGGTCACGACTACCACGGATGGACCGACAACGGCTATTACATAACCGGTTTGGTTGCCGACGGTGGCGCAACCTCAGAGATTATCGATGACCAAATAGCGGGTGATGAGTTGACCCTCTTCCGTCTCACCCGCATCACATACACAATGTATCGCGACAATACCTCAAATAGCATTGCCAATATGTATTATAGCATATCGCCTATCAAACCTACAAGCGTAGACGAGCATATCACAAAAGCACTCCGCATATATGCTGCAGACGGAAATGCTGTGATTGAGACTGTTGCCGGCGATAATATCACGATAGTAGATACAACTGGACGCATTGTCTATAACCGTAAGGCAAGTAACACGCGTACACTTGTTCCTTTGAAAGCCGGCATCTATATTATTAATGGTGTAAAAGTACTCATAAGATAACAGATTGTAATAGAAGACTTCATGTCTATTTGATAGGATATGCCGGGAGGCATGTCCTATTTTTTGCTTGTTGGAATTCCTACTCAGGAAATACTCTCCCGACAATAGATTGTCATACTCCGTCAACAAACATCAAAGCAGCACCTCTACATGTCATATCATAAATAAATAGAGGAAAGCGATAGTGCATATCGCTTTCCTCTATTTATTTACCATAACAGTACCTCCGAGGGGAATCGAACCCCTATCTAAAGTTTAGGAAACTTCTATTCTATCCGTTGAACTACAGAGGCATTGCTTTTCGACGTGCAAAAGTACAACTTTTTTTATATCGCAACAACAAACCATCAGTCGAAAATAGCATGCAACACGGTAAGCGACTTCAGGTTACTTACCCCGGGCAAATGCAACCCATAATAAAGTATCATACGGTCGAGTATATAGGAGCGTTGCTGCCGCGACAGACGAAACAGATGCATGTTGGTAAAATCCATTCGTAATAAACGGAAAAGGAACCGCGCTTCGGCAGGAGCAAGCGAAAGCGAGACAAGTGGCCGTTGCTCCACAAAAATGCCTTCCTGCATATTGAAATAATATCCCTCACGATAACTGTCGAGATTGGGAGTAATTCCTAAAAAAGGTGTGAGACCAACCAAAAAACTGAGATGGAAGTTTGCACAACTGCCTTGCATGCGACCCAACAGCTCAATGGAACGAGCTATATAGGAAAACATATCGGGCTGAGACTCGCTACCCTGTAATACCTTACCCAGGAACTCAGCAAAAAAAAGAGCCAATGTTGCACGTGCCGGGTCGGCCTGTAAAAGCGGTAATGCCAGCCACGTATGAGCTTCACCGATACGCTGCAATTCACGTCCGGGACGATACTCCAATTCAAATTCTATCAACGACAGCGGTGTGTACAGCGCCCGCGCCATTTTAGCCGCCCTACCAGCCCCACGAGGAAGCATATACGACATACGGCCATATTGCTCGGTATATATCTGAACTACCGAGAAAGTATCATTATAAGGTACTGTATGCAATACTATGCCGCGCGATTTTTCGTACATAAATGCAAAATAAGAGAATAGATGCGAAAGAAACAAACCCCAGGGTCTCTAAAATAGAGATAAAACACTTCTCTACAAGCTCGATAAGGCCATGAAAGATGATAAAAAACAGTATATAAGCAATTTTTGAAGCTTTTCTTTTGTAAATAAAAAAAAGTACCGTATATTTGCACTCGCTTTTGTAAAACCCACTACGCGGTAAATGCAAGGCAAACACAGAGGAAGGCCCATTCGTCTATCGGTTAGGACGCAAGATTTTCATTCTTGAAAGAGCGGTTCGATTCCGCTATGGGCTACGATAAAAATAAAATAAAACATTGAAGATATGGCAAACAATAAATCTGCGAAGAAAAGAATCAGGCAAACAGCTGCAAGAAACTTGCACAACCGTTACTATGCCAAGACAGCTCGCAACGCCGTACGTAAACTGCGCGCTACTACTACTAAAGACGAAGCTGTAGAATTGTACAAGAAAGTAAGCTCAATGTTGGATAAACTCGCCAACAAGAAGATTATACACAGCAACAAGGCTTCGAACTTAAAGTCGAAACTTGCGCTGCACGTAAACGCACTCTAATATAAGAGCCGCCGATACAAAGACAGGAAGCTTGTCTTTCTGCCTTGCAAGGCCCATTCGTCTATCGGTTAGGACGCAAGATTTTCATTCTTGAAAGAGCGGTTCGATTCCGCTATGGGCTACAGACTACAAACGGATGCTACAAAGCATCCGTTTTTTATATATACCGAACCGCCATGCTACACTAAGCTTTTCGCGTGGAGGCAGACGCTTCTTTGGGCTCTATTTTCGGCATAGGCTTGTCGCGAGAGATAAGCAGCAGGCGGTCGCCCACAATAAGATGTATCGAACCATTTGGCACAATATACTCATCGCCACGACGTATCAGCATCACCAACGCCCCATGAGGCAAAACAACATCTTTGAGCGTATCACCATTGACAAGCATATCTACCGTAACATCAATAGCATTGAGTGTCGTGTCGAGTTCTTCAGGAATTTCCACACCAAAGTGGTCGGGCGCCTCGGGTTGCGGCTCGGCAAGCCCTAAGAATCGTGCCATAGCCGACAGGGTCGTACCTTGTACAATAAGCGACAATATGGTAACAAAAAAGACCACATTAAATATAATATTTGCCCCTTCGACACCAGCAATAATGGGATAGGTAGCAAACAGAATTGGGGCTGCTCCACGCAGACCTACCCACGACACAAAGAGCCGCGAGGAGAAATTCATTTTACAGAAAGGGAGCAAACATATCATCACACTCAACGGTCGTGCCAACAATATCATAAACACACCTATAAGCGTACCGGCTAAGGCGATGGAAAGCATCTCATGGGGATTTACCAACAAGCCCAACATCAAGAACAAAATTATCTGGAAAAGCCACGTCACACCATCGAGGAATGTCACAATTTCGCGTTTAAAACTTAATTTACTGTTTCCTACCACAATTCCTGCAACATATACAGCAAGATAGCCGTTACCCCGGCACATGTCGGTAATCGAAAAAATAAAGAACACAAAACACAGCACCACAATGGGATAAAGAGACGTATTGGGCAAAGACAGCTTATTGATAGTCCATACTGCCACCTTGCCCAACAAATGACCAGCGGCACCGCCCACAGCAAATTGTACGAGCAACGTAGTTGCAACATCGCCGGCCGACATTCCACCCGCAGTGACTACTTGTATAAGTACGATAGTAAGCATATAGGCCATAGGGTCATTACTACCGCTCTCAAACTCAAGCATCGGCCGCAGGTTGTGCTTCAATGTCATCCGTTGCGAACGCAGTATGTTGAAAACCGATGCCGAATCGGTTGACGACATTGTAGCGGCCAACAACAATGACGTAGTAAGTGGCAATGTGATATTTATCCAACCGAATCCCGAAATCCAATAGATAAACAAGCCGGCAAACAACGTGGTAAACACCACACCCAATGTGGAAAGGACAATACCTTGAGCCAGCACAGGGCGAACATCGCTGAATCGTGTATCGAGACCACCGGTAAACAAGATTATACTCAATGCCAACATTCCTATAAACTGTGCACTCGAAGCGTTATTGAACTGCACTCCTAATCCATCACTGCCAAACAACATGCCTACCAACAAGAATACCAACAACGTAGGCACTCCGAAGCGATACCCGGCTTTGCTCATCACAATACTGACAAAAAAGATTATCGAGCCTACTAACAAAATATTCCCAGCCGTAATAACCATAACTATTCAGATAATTTTGTTTTTGTTTTTCCTATAAGGAAAGAACAATCCGTATTTTCTACTATAAACAATATTTTCATTCAAATATAAGTAAAATAATGATGCAAATACCGCTCTTTGCAAAATTTCATGTCATTAATATCATCGGCAACTGTTGCATATCAGAGGCTATACCATAATTTTAAACAAGAAAAAAGCCATAATAGGGCTTTGAAAACATTATTTATCCTTGCCACAACTATCTTCTTTTCACTATCTTTTCATAAGACAAGATGCTATTCGGCATAGCTCAAAAACGAAAACTTCGTTTTCGTTTTGTCTCTGCTCACACCTTTCACTATCTTTGCTTATATTTACATGCCATGAATCACAGAATGCTTATTACCATTGTCGCTTTACTCTTGCTGCCAATGCAAGGGAAAAGCGATTTTTTCTGCAAAAAACACGACTTTGCCTCGACATATACACTCATGCAAAACCATATTTCAAATGCAGTACAAGATAGTGCCGGTTTTATGTGGTTTTCTACTTGGAATGGCCTTATCCGTTTCGACGGTTATAACTTTCACACCTTCAAACCTATTCTTTACTCCGATGGTACCATATATTCCAACCGCATCTATAATATAAAAACAAACTCTACACGCAATTTATGGTGCATATCGTCAGACAACCGCCTCTTCTCGTTCAATCCATCTACCTGCAAATTTACAGACATACAGAAGCTTATTCCCATCGTAAACGGGAAAAAAGTAAAAACCATCACGCCTTTACCAAATGGAACTACGTGGGTTACATTTAAAGATTTTTCTTGTTTGCGTCTGCTTGATATAACGCCTGAAAACAATTACGTATATTTTGCAGCAGGAAGTGATTCTCTCAGGAACTGTAAAAAGATTCATGTCATCACATACGACAGTGAAGGCAACGAATGGATATTGACAGATAGTGGTGCTATCAACTGGAGTCGCAGCCAGCAAATACCAGGCAACTTCCACCATATTTATAAAATGGCAGGATATACCATATTGGCAACTTCCGATGGTGCAATAACAAAGATTGATACACAAGGAGATACCGAAAATTATACTACCCTCGCCTCAAAAGGTGTCAAGGTTACCTACATGTTGCAGACCGGCAACCGCCTCATCGCCGCTACCGATAGAGGGGTATGGTCGATAAACATCTCCGACGGGAATCTTCTGCATTACACTTCATTACCGGCCATATATCTGTTTCAAGATTCAAGCCATAGAATATGGGCTTTCGGCAAGGATAATACCGTAGCTCTTATTCCCAATATCACCAAAGAAGAGGCTTCGTTACTTACAACAACATTTGCCCCGACAAGCGAACCCATGAGAAACCCTCAACTTATATTTGAGGACAACCGGAACAACATCATCCTTAAGCCCTCAGAGGGAGTTCTATCATATTACGACGAAGCAAGTAATACACTCAAGGAGTGCCGTTTTTACGACGATGACGATAAGACGGAAATATATGCTCCCAATACCATAAAAAAATACCTTATCGACCACGACAAGAACTTGTGGATATTTCGGCCAGGAAGTGTCGACTGTATCAGTTTCAGGCCTGACCTTTTCACCCACTGGGAAAACGGATACGAACAGGAGACACGTGCTATACTATCCGACGCATCAGGCCGAAGATGGATTGCCAATCGCACCAACATCCTCACCCTAATAGATAGCCAAAACAATATTATAGGTAATATAATGAAAGACGGACGTCTAGACTGTAAAAACGTTCCATTCTCGCAAATGCCTATATATTGCATCAAGGAATCGCCTAATCATGATATCTGGATGGGTACAAAAGGCGACGGAGTCTATCTACTCCAACCATTAAACTCATCCCGTAACAGATTTCGCATTACACATTTTAAGCATAAAACCAACGATACGACTTCTTTAAAAAGCGACACTATCTATGACATAGCTTTCTATGAAGACAGGATTCTTCTGGCCTCATATGGCAATGGGCTTTCGGAAGGCATACAAACCGATACGGGATGGCATTTCTCCCAAATCGGCAATCAACCCGAAGGTATGAAAGTAAGAAACATTTTCGATGCAGGAGATGGTATTCTGCTTATGGGTACAGCCAATGGATTGGTATCGGTCAACCTACTAGACTCCTTACCCCGTTTCTACACCAATAAATATCGTCAAGAAGATTGGGGATTGAAAGGCAACGACATCATGAGCATAATAAAATGCCAAGGCAACTACTATGTCTGTGTCTACGGCAGCGGTATAAGCCGTATTGACTCCGACAACTTGTTAAGCGATAGCCTGCATTTCACCAATTATCTGATACCGTCGACCGAAACGGCTGACCAAATCAAGACTGCTATCACAGACGGCAAACATATCTGGATTGTATCGGAACAATCTCTCACGCGCTTTTCTTCTGAGACCGGACAATACAACACCTATACTCACGCCGACTTTATCGGTAGATTCAGTTTCTCTGAAGCAACCCCCGTCATAGAGAACAATCGGATAACCGTCGGCACCTCCGACGGCTTGCTCTCTTTCTCGTGTGGCGACATCGCCAAATATACCCAACAGAAACAAATTGTCATTACCGGCATACGATACCAGAACGACATCTCCATACAACCACTTTACGATATAAGCACACTCACATTAAGTCCCGAAAGACGCAGTTTCTCAATATATATGTCATCTATGGACTATGACGAGCAGAACAGTTCCCGCTTCAGATACCGTATGGAAGGATATGACGAAGGATGGAATTATGTATCGGGACACCCCGCAGCTGCCACATACAACAACCTACCGGCCGGCAACTATTCGCTTGCAATTGAGACTGCCGACAATAAAGGAAATTGGCAGACGCCTTCTCGCACAATCAAGATTGAGGTTGTACCGAAGTTTATTGAAACCCCGGGATTCAAAATTCTGCTTGTAGGACTATTTATTGCTGTTATCGCAGGAATGCTTTACGCCATCATCTACTTCAAACAGATGCGCAACCTTGTACAGAATAAATACTCCTTACTGATGACAATAGACAGACTGAGCAAAGATTATACCAATACATCTAATAAACAAGAAACAGATAAAGAAGAAAAGGACCGGCTATTCATAGAAAAATCGGTAGCATTTCTCAATGAAAACATCAGTAACTCTACCCTCCTGGTCGAAGACCTTGCACAACACCTGGGCATGAGCCGAACAGCTTATTACAATAAGATGAAACAACTGACAGGCCTTTCTCCCGTAAACTTTATCAAGCAAATGCGTATAAAACAGGCCTTGAAATTCCTTGAAGATGATACGCTTTCCATTTCAGAAATAGCATATATGGTGGGATTTACCGACCCAAAATATTTTTCAAGGAGTTTCAAGGCCGAGATGGATATGACCCCAACTCAATACATAGAAAAGAAAAAATCTGAGGGGAAGCCTACTTGACAAGCACTTTACGGGTATTATCCGGCGCTTTGACAATATAGAAGCCCTGTGGCAAGGAGGTCATATTGACACTCTCACCGACTTTCCGGCCTTGCAAGTCATACACCGTTACCTTACCGTTGTAGTCGGTCTTATTCTTCACAATTCCCGAGGTTATATCATCCACTCCTTGAATAGCCAATAAAGAACTGGTATAACCTACAATCGCCGACTTCAATGCTGTATTGACTTCATGATCTGTATCGTCGACAGTATTGTCAAAATTCCATTTGAAATCGCCTCCATCCATACGTCCGGCATATGTTGTCACTACCAAAGGCACCTCTTCGGGAGCATCCGGGACACTCTCATACATACTCGCATCGGTATCGAAATTGGAATACGGCCATGCTCCTTTTAGCGAAACTACAGTTTCGGGAACCACCTCTTCGCGATAGTCTGCGAGATAAGCATCAAATTGGGTCGGGTGCTCATCATAATACACCAATCGCGGTATATTCTCGGCAAAAATATTATTATACGCCTTTGTCATACCTCCATCTTGTCCTGAAAAAGTTCCCTTTAACGTATAAGTCCCTGCACTCTCATCGTAACTATCTGTCCCTTGTCCTGAAATCATCATCGGACGGTTACAATTGCGAAAATAGTTATTCTCTACAAATGCCGATGACTCTGTAGTGTTTCCTATACTATACACCGACACTCCGTCATAATAGTTATTATAAATATGAGCCGTCGTATAATGCAGTCGCGGACAACGAGAATCGGCATGATCGAACCAGTTGTGATGGAACGTAATTTTCAGATTCTCATCTTCACCTGTAGTTCCGCCACAACCCATAACCTTACCACTATCAAAGAAGTGATTGTAACTGATAGTTATTGACGTAGAATTATATTTCATATCTATGCTGCCATCACCCTTCACTTGGTCGGCATCGCTACCCGGAGCGCCATAGAAAAAGTCGATATTATGCAACCATATATTAGAGTTATCTGTATCCATCGATACCGCGTCATCACCAAACAACATAATGCCTATGTTTCTTATCTCTATATTATGTGCCCTCTTAAAGCAAATGCCATATCCATATAGCGTCGCATCCATACCAATACCCTCTAAAGTAATATTCTCTATCATCGCTGTTGTGTTATTACGACCTTGGAAATTGATATAGTTGCCATCTTTCAACCCGTCAATCTCATTAGACGCAATAGTCCCTATCACGCGAATAATAAGAGGCGTCTTGTCGGCGCCCTTTCCATAAGCCGACAAAATATTACCTAACCCGGTATAAACCGTCGCTTTACCTTTATTATCCTTCACCTCACAACTTACCGTGTTTACCGTATTGGCCGATACATATATAATACGCGCATCATCCTTTGGTGTACCATCAAGATTATATCCGCCAGGTACATTGCCATTGTCAAAAGCAAATCCCTCTCGATTATGTGGCAAAACTGTCACTAAAGGTGTAGTAACCGACTCCAACAATACACCATCATTATCGAGCGCATCAATAGTTATCGTATATTCGCCGGCTCTCAATCCTGGAATATCTACGCGTAAACCATCGGGATACTGACGTACAAGAGAAACATCAGTTATACACTTGTCTACTCCATTTCCACTGTAACTTACTTCATACCCGACAGCACCATTAACAGGCTGCCAAGTGACATAGGCCGATTCAAGCCATCCACCATATTTATCAATTGTAATTGCCGGCACCTCGCCAACAACCAACAAAGCTGCTACAGTAATTGCAACAGACAAAAAATTTTTCCGTTTGTCGTTCATGGGATTAATTTTAAAATTGTTTTTGAAATATTCTTTGTCACAAAAATAGACACCCCCAATATTTTACCCGACCTAAAAATTATCAAAACAAGGTGGAAAAACTATCCAAACGCCTATCTGGATAGTAAAAAAACAATTTTTACATTCACCATCGGCATACAGCAGCGACCTTATAAAATGGCGGCAAAAAACATCCTAAAATATTTGGCAGATACAGATATTTTATATTACCTTTGCGGCGTTATTTCGGAACAGAAATTACAAAAGGCCGATTCGTCTATCGGTTAGGACGTAAGATTCTCAATCTTAAAAGAGGGGTTCGATTCCCCTATCGGCTACATGAAGCGATACCTCACAACAACGTGTGAGGTATCGCTTTTTTAACATCGTCACTCCCGCATAAGGCAAGAAAAATTGCCCGAAAGCCTGCCGGCAGCTCGATTTTTTTTCGTATCTTTGTTTGCTAAAAATACAACACCCCACCAAAAGGTGTTTTATGCTGTGCCACATTACAGCACATATGTTGTGCAGATGGCATAACATTCTTTCTTACAGCACAAAACAACAAAATATGTCAGAAGAACAAGAGAAAAACAACACCTATTCTGCCGATAGCATTCAGGTTCTTGAAGGGCTCGAAGCCGTAAGGAAACGCCCTGCCATGTATATTGGCGATACCGGAATAAAAGGATTGCATCACCTCGTCTATGAAGTCGTAGATAACTCCATAGATGAAGCCCTTGCCGGCTATGCTACCCACATAGAAGTCTTTATCAATGCCGATAACTCCATCACCGTTATCGATAATGGCCGTGGTATACCTGTAGACATACACGAGAAAGAGGGCAAATCGGCTCTTGAAGTAGTTCTTACCGTACTACACGCGGGTGGAAAATTCAATAAAGGCTCTTATAAAGTATCAGGCGGTCTGCACGGTGTAGGTGTATCGTGCGTCAACGCCCTCTCTACCTATTTGCGCGCCGAGGTACGCCGCAATAACAAAATTTATATGCAGGAGTTTGCCTATGGAAAACCTCTGCACGACATACAGATAATAGGAACTGCCGACGATACCGGTACGACTATCACCTTCAAGCCCGACCCAAGTATATTTAAAGAGACCACTGAGTATGATTTTAAGATACTCTCAAATCGTCTTCGCGACCTTGCTTATCTTAACGCCGGTATTACACTGACACTGACTGATAAACGCCGCCTCAATGCTGAAGGTATCCCCTATAAAGAAGTATACTACTCAAAAGAGGGGCTTAAAGAGTTTGTCCGCTACATCGACTCGAACAAAGAACATCTTATCGACGACATCATACACATCTCTACCGAGAAACAAGGCATACCTGTAGAAGTTGCCATGACTTACAACACGTCGTACAACGAAAATATCTACTCATATGTCAATAATATCAACACGATAGAAGGCGGCACACACCTCACAGGCTTCCGTATGGGGCTTACCCGTACCCTCAAAAAGTACGCCGAAGACTCCAAGATGCTCGATAAAGTAAAAATTGAGATTAGTAGCGACGACTTCCGTGAAGGACTTACTGCTGTCATATCGGTAAAGGTTATGGAACCTCAGTTTGAGGGACAAACCAAAACCAAGTTGGGTAACAGCGAGGTAGCTGGTGCCGTACAGATGGCGGTAAATGATGCTCTGGGTAAATATCTCGAAGAGAACCCCAAACAAGCCAAAGCTATCGTCGAGAAAGTGATACTTGCAGCTCAAGCTCGTCATGCAGCCCGCGCAGCTCGCGAGAAGATACAACGCAAGACACCCCTTACCGGTGGTGGCCTTCCGGGAAAACTGGCCGACTGCTCTTCGAGAAATGCCGATGAATGCGAAATTTTCATTGTCGAGGGTGACTCGGCAGGTGGCTCGGCCAAGCAAGGACGTAACCGTATCTTCCAGGCCATCTTACCTTTGAGAGGAAAAATCCTCAACGTCGAAAAAGCCATGGACCACAAAGTGTTTGAGAGCCAAGAAATCAGCAATATGTTCAAGGCCTTAGGCGTCACCATAGGTACCGAAGAAGACAGCAAAGCATGCAACATAGAAAAGCTGCGTTATCACAAAATCATCATCATGACCGATGCCGATGTCGATGGAGCCCACATTGCCACACTGCTCATGACTTTCTTCTTCCGTCGTATGCGTCCTATTATAGAACAAGGCTACCTCTACATTGCCACGCCGCCCCTGTATAAATGCAAGAGCAAGCGTAATAAAGTAGAAGAATACTGCTGGACCGACCTGCAACGCGACCGTTTCATAGCCCAGTATGGCGACGGAAAAGAGGAAAACATAGAGATACAACGATACAAAGGTTTGGGAGAGATGAACCCCGAGCAGCTTTGGGAAACTACTATGGACCCCGAAAACCGTATACTCAAACAGGTTCACATAGAAAATGCAGCTGAGGCCGACCGCATTTTCTCGATGCTTATGGGTGAGGATGTTGCACCTCGTCGCGATTTTATAGAAGAAAACGCTACATACGCCAACATCGACGCATAAACACCATACACACAATATCATTCATAAACCTGCCCGTGACAGAAAACGGGCAGGTTTTTTATTTATCTCGCAAAACATCGTTATGTTAATTTAATACGACAAAAACCGCTTCCCATCAAAAAATTAATTTACTTTGCATAAAAGGCTGCGGCAAGCGGCAACACCGACAACCGGCTTCACCCAACGAGCCGTAAGCCTACAAAATAGTACACTCACAAACCTGCAAAACGCGAACATCATGTCTCCGAAAAAGAAAACATCAGGCAAAAGATTGTCAAACGAAGATTTGTTGCAACACATTGTCGCTCTTTTCAACAAGGAGCCCAACAAATACTTCAATTATCGCCAGGTCTCTCATGCCCTCGGGCTGGAAAAACCCGAACAGAAACAACGTGTGTACGAGATGCTCGCCACCATGGCACAGCAAGACTTTCTCACAGAAACGACACCAGGTCGCTACCGAAAGAAAAATCGTGGCACCAAAGTCACAGGTACTTTCGAACGACGCAGCACCGGTAAAAACCATGTGATAACCGACGACGGAGAACAAATATTTATCGCCGAGCGCAATTCACTTCATGCCCTTAATGGCGATACCGTAGAGGTATATGTATATGCCAAACGTCGGAACTCAGAGACCGAGGGGGAAGTGACAGCCATACTCAAACGCAGCGAGCAGGTATTTATAGGTGTACTATGCGTACAAAAGCAATATGCTTTTCTCATTACGGACGACAAGACTCTTGCCAACGACATATTTATACCCAAGAATAAGCTTCATGGCGGTAAAAATGGCGAAAAGGCCATTGTACGCATCTCTGAGTGGCCTGCCGAAGCCAAGAATCCTTTAGGCGAAGTAATCGACGTATTAGGCGAAGCTGGAAAAAACGACACTGAGATGCACGCAATCCTCGCCGAATTCGGGTTGCCATACCACTATCCCGAAAATGTAGAAAAGGCAGCCGACGCCATTCCCGACGAAATACCTGCCGACGAAATAGCCCGTCGCGAAGACTTCCGCTCTGTTACGACCTTCACTATAGACCCGCGAGATGCCAAAGACTTCGACGACGCCCTATCTATACGCAAACTAGCCTCAGGACGGTGGGAAGTTGGCGTACACATCGCCGATGTTACTTACTACGTCAAACCCGGTAGTATCATCGACAAAGAGGCCGAAAAACGTGCTACTTCGGTCTACCTGGTCGACAGGACAGTGCCCATGTTGCCCGAAAGACTTTGCAACTACATATGCTCCCTGCGACCAGATGAAGACAAACTAACCTACTCGTGCATCTTCGAGATGGACAATAATGCCAATGTCATAACATCACGCATCAGACACACCGTTATACGCTCCAACTATCGGTTCGCTTATGAAGACGCACAAGCCATCATAGAAGGAGCCGACGGTAATTGCCGAGAAGAGATACTTACACTCAACGACCTTGCACAAAAGCTACGTGCCCGCCGTTTTGAACACGGCTCCATCAGCTTCGACCGACAAGAAGTGAAATTTGATATAGATGCCGAGGGGCATCCTACAAGAGTATATTTCAAAGAGTCGAAAGAGGCCAACAAACTCATAGAAGAGTTTATGCTTTTGGCCAACCGCACCGTTGCCGAATCGATAGGTCGTGTACCGAAGGGGAAAAAGCCAAAAGCTTTCGTTTACCGTGTACATGACAAACCCGACCCGGTAAAAATCAACGACATGGCCGTCTTTATAAGCCGGTTCGGATATCGCTTCAAAACCGAAGTCCCGGTAGCCGACCTCTCTCGCAACTTCAATCGCCTACTCAACGATATAAAAGGGAAACCCGAAGAAAACCTCATTTCTACCATAGCCATCAGGTCTATGGCAAAAGCCGTATATTCTACCGAAAACATAGGGCACTACGGACTGGGATTTGACTTCTACACCCACTTTACGTCACCTATACGTCGCTTCCCCGACATGATGGTACACCGCCTGCTCGACCGCTACATTGCCGGCGGCCGCAGTGTAATAGAGACCACATTGGCCAACAAGTGTAAGCATTCGTCAGAGATGGAACAACTTGCTGCCAATGCCGAGAGAGCCTCTATTAAATACAAACAAGTAGAATTTATGAGCTCACATTTGGGTGAAGAGTATGATGGCGTAATTTCAGGTGTCACCGAATGGGGCTTCTATGTAGAAATAAACGAAAACAAATGCGAAGGGCTGGTTCCCATACGCGACCTTGAAGATGATTACTACGAGTTTGACGAAAAAAACTATTGCCTCGTAGGCCGTCGCAAGCATCGTGTCTACCGCTTAGGCGATGCCGTACGCATACAAATCGCACAAGCCAACTTAGAAAAGAAACAACTCGACTTTGCCCTCGTAGAGCCGTAGGCTATCCACACAATCCACTACCCAATCTCAGTTATGCAACGACAAAGCCTACAACAACAACAGAAATTACAACAAAAGCTATCTCCTCAACAGATACAGCTCATGCGGCTGCTCGAGCTCAACGAAATAGAAATGGAAGAGCGCGTCAAACAGGAGATAGTAGACAATCCTGCCCTGGAGGAGGGCAGTGAATACCCCGATAACGACCCTGCTATTGCCGACATCAACGTCGACGAAGAGGGGCAACCAACCGAAACTCCCGAGCAAATGTCGCTGGGCGACTACTCCAATGAAGACGAAATACCCGACTATCGTTTAGGCTCGAATAACTACTCTCCTGACGACAAGCAAGATAATATCCCCATAGGAGCCAGTTCGTCTTTTCATGACTTCCTCGAAGAGCAACTGGGCATGCGCACGCTCAACGAGACTGACCAGAAGATAGCCGAATACATCATAGGTAATATCGACGACAACGGCTACCTACAACGCCCTCTGGCTGCCATATCGGATGACCTCATCTTCCAAGCAGGCATCGATGTACCGCCCGAAAAGATAAACGACATATTGCAAGTTATTCAAGATTTCGAGCCTGCCGGTGTAGGTGCATCCACCTTACAAGAATGCCTTTTACTACAACTGGAACGACGCAACGGTACGCCTTCTAACATGCTGGCATACCGTATCATAAACGAGATGTTCGATTCCTTTTCCAAAAAACACTACGACAAAATCATCAAACAACTTGGCATTACCGAAGATGAGCTTAAAGCAGCCTTGCGCGAAATAAGCACCCTATCGCCCAAACCCGGGAGCGCATGGAATAACGGCACCTCCGATTCTCCGGGCGAACATATTACTCCCGACTTTGAGGTCTATGAGCAGGACGGCGAATTGGTTGTAAATCTCCTCTCAGGGAACCTGCCCGAACTCACCGTAAGCCGGCGCTACAAAGAGATGTTTGACGACTACAACGCCAACAAAAACAATCGCACCCGCGAACGTCGCAACGCATTGCTCTTCGTCAAACAGAAATTAGATGCTGCACAATGGTTTGTAAGCGCTGTGAAGCAACGACAAAAGACGCTTCTTGATACCATGATTGTCATTGCCAACCTGCAACGCGACTTCTTCCTCTCGGGCAACGAGCGCGACCTGCGGCCTATGGTGCTACGTGATGTTGCCGAGCGTACCGGTTATGATATCTCAACCATCTCTCGTGCCACCAGCAGCAAATATGTACAAACGCCCTTCGGGATATATCCCCTAAAATATTTCTTTTCAGAAGGCATACAAAACGATGCAGGCGACGAAGTATCAACCCGCGAAATAAAAAACATCTTGCAGTCATGTATCGACGAAGAAGACAAAAGCAATCCCCTCTCTGACGACAAACTATGCGAGATGCTAAAAGAAAAAGGTTATCCTATCGCGCGACGTACTATAGCCAAATATCGCGAGCAACTAGGCATACCTGTAGCTCGATTAAGAAAAAAATTATAATCAAATTGCATTCGCTTTTTTAAGAAAGTGAATGCAATTTTTTCATCATAAACTCTCAGCAACAAGCTCCATAATCGAACTTCTATACTTCCTTGCATCATATCTAAATATGCAAGGAAGTGGCAATATATCATAATCTTTTTTCGCTTTCAATATTGATTTTTTGCATAATATCGCCGAAATTTGCATAATCAATATCCCGCGATAGTTATTGAAGTGAAATATTTTCGTATCTTTGTCACATCGCAAAGGCGATAACATGTTATTACGAAAGTGTTTCGCTATATTCTTTGTCTAGAAATCCGGAAAATTTCAAACGACACCAAAGAATAGCAATGACACTCAACTTGTATAGCCATATATTGTTCTAATATATAGCATAACAAGTGCGGGGTATTGTTTATTTAGGTGTCGGGCTTATCCGGAGCCTCTAGACTGGATAAACGAACAACTCTGCACTTTCTTTCTGTATTTGCGCTTAGGAGTTGGGCGCACACAAAACATCTATTTATTTATGAAAAAATTAACATGGACGCTTACGGGTATCATTTTACTCGCAGGCACCACTGCGGTCTCTGCTCAGAAAAAAGTAGAACGTATTGTAGAGATCTCTACAGCGCAAGCTCGCAATATTGAGCCGCAGTCGTCGGTCATTGTAGCCCCACAGGTAGCCGAACTGAAAGTCAGCACCCAAAAGGCTTCGGGTCGTTACAGTTATTCACACGATGGGACGGTCGACTTGGCCAATGCCCGGGCAAAAGCCCTCTCTGATTTCCAGAAAGATAATAAAGCCGACGTCATTATTGGAGCCCTTATAGATACCCGCATGAATGCCGACTCAGTCATTGTAGATATACAAGGTTACCCGGCAACGTATGCACGATTCAGAGCCGCCACTGCCGACGACAAATGGATGCTCAGTTTCTATAACATGGAATCGAGAAGTAAAAACACCGAAACTGTTGGCAAATAAATATCCATCATTTATTCGACTTTATAAATATACACAATTATGAAAAAAGTATTATTACTATCTCTTATCTGTCTGTTAGCCTCTACCAACTCATTTGCTCAAATTATACAAAGCCATTCTGAAACAAAAGAGACATTTTACGTCAAACCAGAAATTAAAGAAACAAAAACCTATCCTCGCTACCAAGGTGAACTTAATATAGGATATATTACACCTTCTGTTACAGGAATGTTAGAAACAATTCACGGTATCAGAGTTAACAAATATCTCTTCGCAGGTCTCGGTATAGGATTCCGATATTCAGAAACTATGGCTTTTGGTAGTCACGATTATACTGTCGATGGTGTTGATCTATTTTATCTTCCTATTTATGCCAATGTCAAAGGCTATTATCCCATAACAGACAAAATAGAACCATTCTTGAATTTATCACTTGGTTATGCAGCCGACATCTGCGGACGAGAATCAAGCGGGTTCTATTGTGACTTCGGCACAGGTATACGTCTTTGGAAATTCGCTGTAGGACTGGGATTAATACATCAAAGTTTCTTAGTCGATGGTGGTGGTGAAACATGGGCATGGAAAAATACTGGATTTTATATCAAATTAGGATTCCAGTGGTAACATCTATTATATAGCCCGACCTCTTCAACCGTCCGTAAAAACAACCTACGGGCGGTTTTATTTTTCTTTTATATACTTGTAAGACACATCAATTACACATAATAACATTATGTGACATACACAAAATTGCCAGTGCTACCGGCAAATCTGATACAGATACAAAATTAAACCCGTTTCTTACAACCCGATACAATAAAATGTGTATTTTTGCACGATAGCTTTTACAAGGTGCCTAAACACCCGCATAGGGAACACTACCGGCTAAACGCTATAAGCAAGAAGCATTTATACACATCGTATCATGAAGATTTTTGCACGCATTTGTTCCACGATATTCCATCCACTTATTATTCCAACGATAGGAATATTCGTTTCACTCTTTTTCTCATACATGAGCCTTTTAGGCGACCAATACATTCTAACTTATACTCTGTTGGTTGCACTATTCACCATTGTATTCCCCTGCATAGGCGTGTTGATGCTATATAAAATGAAACTCATCACGAGCGTGGGGCTGGTCAACCGCGAGGAACGCACACTTCCCTACATCATCTTCTTGGTATGCTACATTGCATGTGCCATATATTTATGGATAGCAGGTTTGCGAGGGATACAGTTCGGGTTTATTGTAGGTGGTATTCTGGCCCTTATATGCGACCTTATCATCAACCGGTGGTGGAAAATAAGTGTCCACATGACAGCAATAGGCGGCATGACAGGACTTGTATTTATCATGAGCTACTTGCAATATATCATGTATACCGACTACATGTTCTATCTGCAAATAGGCACAATCTTAGCATCGGGGTGCTTGGGTACATCGCGTATCCTTCTCAAACGCCATACACTGGGACAAGTCATAAGCGGATTTGCCAACGGCTTCTTTTGGATTTGCATCTCGAGTTATATATTCTTGCTGATTACACTTATCTGACCCCTCATAGATATGCAACCTATCGTAAGTATTATTATGGGCAGCACCTCAGATCTCCCCATTATGGAGAAAGCTGCACAACTTCTCAACGACTTTCAAATTCCGTTTGAGATGAATGCCTTATCGGCACACCGAACACCGGCCGAAGTTGAAAACTTTGCCAAAAATGCCGAACAACGCGGAATCAAAGTCATCATCGCTGCCGCAGGTATGGCAGCCCACCTGCCAGGCGTCATAGCTTCTATGACCACGCTTCCGGTCATAGGAGTGCCTATCAAATCGAGCCTCGACGGTATTGATGCCCTGTATGCCATTGTACAAATGCCTCCGGGTATACCTGTTGCAACGGTAGGTATCAACGCCGCGCTCAATGCAGCTATTCTTGCTACCCAAATTCTGGCCCTAAGCGATGCCAAAATAGCCAAACAGGTACAAGAGTATAAGATACATCTTGCCGATAAGATTATCAAGGCCAACAAGGAACTTGCCGACATTCATTACGACTTCAAGACCAACTGATAAGTCGTTATTTTACTTTTACATTCATGAGACTTCTGCCCGAGACGGTTTTCTACTCGGGTTATAAACGTATATCCTTATGGATTTATATAACTATCATCGCCGCAAAAGCTCGATCGTAGAGATTGGAGATACCCCGATGGGAGGAAACAACCCTATCAGAATACAATCTATGACCAACACATCGACGCTCGATACCGAAAAAAGTATCGATCAATGCATCTCTATTATCGATGCCGGAGCCGACTATGTACGCCTTACGGCTCAAGGCCGACGTGAAGCTGAAAACTTGGCCAACATCCGTGCTGGCTTAAGACAACAAGGCTACTCAACACCGCTTATTGCCGACATTCACTTCAATCCACAAGCTGCCGAAGTAGCGGCTTGCAATGTTGAGAAGGTACGTATCAATCCCGGCAACTTCACCGACCGAGCCAAAACATTCAGCCACCATGACTACACCGATGAAGAGTATCAGAGAGAACTCGACCGTATACGTCAACAGCTAATTCCGTTCCTCAACATATGCAAGGAACACCACACAGCCATTCGCTTGGGTGTTAACCACGGTTCTCTCTCAGACCGCATCATGAGCCGTTACGGCGATACGCCACGAGGTATGGTAGAGTCGTGCCTCGAATATTTGCGTATATGCCGTGACGAACATTTCGACAACGTAGTTCTCTCTATCAAAGCCTCCAACACAGTTATTATGGTAGAGACCGTCAGGATGCTTGTTGAGGCTATGGATGCCGAAGATATGCATTATCCGCTCCACTTAGGCGTCACCGAAGCGGGCGATGGCGAGGATGGTCGTATCAAATCGGCTGTAGGCATAGGCACACTGCTGGCCGACGGCATAGGTGACACAATAAGGGTATCACTGAGTGAAGAGCCACGTAATGAAGTGCCTGTAGCATGCTTCCTAGTTGATTATATTACAGCCCGCACAGGCCATCGAGCAATCACTGCACCTATTACAGCCCCCAGCGAAGCCTCCGTTGCAACTCGCAAATGTGATATTATAGGGGCTAATTGCATTCCAGTAGTCATTGCTGAGAAAACCGGAACCCTCACGCCCGACTACCTCTATGCGGGGAAACACATGCCAACAACGATACCCGCTCAGCGCACCATCGTAGACTATGAGAGCTATCAGCCCATGCCGCATGTATTTCCTCTTTTTACGGCAACCCAAGTCGACAAAATGCAATCCTGCAAGGCCGAGGTATGTTTTGCTTCTATTTCATGTGACGAAATTACCGATGAATGGCTCAATAGCGTCACAGCCACACCCTCGGCTGTCATTATCTTATCTTCACGACATATCAACCCGGTAGGTGATTTTCGTGCTGCGTTGGCACGCATCCACGCAGCACAATGCCCGGCGCCTGTCATTTTACATATGCAATATGACGAAAATCAGGCCGACCACTTGCAAATGAAGGCAGGAGCCGACTTAGGAGCCTTACTAATAGACAAACATGGCGATGGTATATGGCTACAAAACAGTGGGTCAATACCACAAGGCAATGTATGCGACTATGCTTTCACCATATTACAAGCGGCACGACGCCGTACCAGTAAAACCGAATATATATCATGCCCCAGTTGCGGACGTACTCTTTTCGACCTGCAACAGACCATCAAACGAGTCAAAGAAGCAACATCGCACCTCAAGAACCTGAAAATAGGCATCATGGGATGTATCGTCAACGGCCCGGGAGAGATGGCCGATGCCGACTACGGCTATGTCGGGTCAGGCCCTCACCGTATTGCACTTTATAAAGGCAAACAGTGTATAGAACGCAATATCCCTGAAGAAGATGCTGTATCACGGCTCATTGCCCTTATAAAAGCCAATGGAGACTGGCAGGATAAGGAAATACATGCATAACCTATAACCAACTATAAAGTATATGCGGGGCTGCGACGATATAAACGTCGTAGCCCCGTAAGGTATGTATGGATAATAAAATCGATGAAAAATGGTCGCAAGGTGATATTCTCTTAAAGGCAAATGGCCGAGCTCGCAGCTCAACAAGTTAAAGCCCGGCCAAACACCACGCTTCACGAAAACAAAATCAACCCTATCGGGTCTTCTCATCACCTTGCCTCGATAAGCTGCTAAAATTTACCATAGCATGGTATATAAAGTTGTCAGCCTCCAAACCTATAACGACCGTCTCCTTTGTAAATAACTGGAATTTCGCGATTCATGCTCTCCTCTAATGAAATAAGTGTTTCCGTCGATACCACACCCGGAATAACCTGTATACGCCGGTTCAATAAATTCATCAGATGATCATTATCTCGTGCAACCAACTTACACAACATAGTATAAGGACCTGTTGTAAAATGGCATTCGATAATCTCTCTAACATTCTCCAACTCCGACAATACGTTACGATATAACGAAGCACGTTCAAGCTTTACACCCACATAAGTACAAACATTGTACCCCAGCACTTTAGGGTCTACGTGATATCCCGAACCTGTAATAACATTCAATTCTATCATACGTTGTATCCTTTGGTGTACTGCAGCACGCGACACACCACATACTACTGCAACGTCTTTCGACGGGATTCGTGCGTTTTTCATGATAATTTCTAGAATCTTGCGATCTAGGTCATCTATCTTCTCCATACCTCAATAAAATTTATTTTTTTACACAATTATCATCGAATGCTTCGATTCTGCCATGTATAACACAAAAATAATAAGTAAAATAAAAAAAAGAAAGGAATAACGATATTTTTTTACTTTTATAACAAAAAACGGCAGGGTGATGAAACACCCTGTCGCATATATATTATAGAAAATTCTCTTATTTCACTCTGTCGAAAATTTCTACTTCAAATATCAAAGTCGAGTTAGAAGGAATTTTGTCTCCTGCTCCACGAACACCGTAGGCAAGGTCGGCAGGAATATAGAACTCATATTTTGCTCCCGGCGACATCAACTGCAAACCTTCTTTCCAACCAGCTATGCCTTGGCTCGGCATAAAACGAGTTTTGGCATTTTGGTCAAATATAGTATCGTTTATCAGTTTCCCTACATACGACAGTTCCACGCGCTCATTAGCTTTGATTTTCTCGCCGCGACCCTCTTTTATCACTTTATAAAGCAAACCCGACTCGGTTTTCTTTACACCTTCTTCTTTCTCCTTAGCAGCCAGGAAAGCCATACCGGCCTCAAGATTAGCTTTGGCTTCGGGTGTAGCTGCAATAGAATCAAGCTCTGCTTGTTCTTTTCTCTTCTGAGCTTCTTGTAACAATGTGGTATATACACCACGAGCCAAATCGGGAGATATCATCAATGACGAATCACCTTTGACAGCCTTTGCAAATGCGGCCATAAAGACATCTACATCGAAATTTACATCCAGGTCGGCCTGCATACGCTCAAAGAATTGCTTGAGCTGAGCACCTTGTGCCATACCCATATAATAAGAGTTTTGCTCTTTGCTGCTCTCGACAGCCTCTTTCAAACCCTTCATATAGAGGTCAACATCAAGTTCATTAAGTTCGGGATACATACCAGTAGCCTTAGCTTCAGCCATACCTGAGCCATTCATCACGCCAAAGGCATAACTAATGCTATCATTTTGGTCTGTTACAGACGTGGCGGCTTTATTGCCACAAGAAGTCACAGCCAATGCAGCGGCTGCGCAAAGAGAATAAATTAAAATCTTTTTCATAATTATATTACTTTGATAAGTTCTACTTCAAAAATCAGAGCCGAATTGGGAGGTATCGACCCAGCCTGATGTTCGCCATAAGCCAACTTTGAAGGAATATAAAGCTTCCAACGAGAGCCTTCTGGCATCATTTGTAAAGCTTCTACCCAACCAGGTATAACCTGATTGACTCCGAAAACAGCAGGTACACCTCGTTGTACTGAACTGTCAAAAACCGTGCCATCAATCAATGTACCATGATAATGGCATTGCACACGGTCGGTTGCCGACGGCTTGCGTCCCGTACCGGCCGACAATATTTCATATTGCAAGCCACTGGGTAAAGTCACTATGCCAGGACGTTTGGTATTCTCAGCCAAAAATTCCTCTCCTTTTTTCAAGTTTTCACTTGCAGCCTTGTCTATCTGTTCCTGCAACTGCGCAAGAAATGCATTGATTATTTTTTTTGCCTCATCGATAGTAAGCAAAGGCTCTTTTTGTTCCATAACAGCCTTCACGCCTTGGGCAAAATCTTCTACTTGCAGATTGTGGATACCCGAGGCAAGATAGCTGTATCCTACATTCATGCCCAAAGCATAACTTAATTTATCCATATTCGTTGCGTTTATATTCTTATTTGACGGTTGCAAAGATAGAGCCTTTCGACTACAATATCTTGTCGCAGAAGTTAAAAATAACATAATTTCAGAGGCAACAGCATTGTCAAACAATTATTTTATCGATATTTATACCATGATAACGGCTTACCGCATAATGATGAGACAAACCGCATCTGAAAGAATGGTTTGCATGAGGCCCAAGAAATAAAGAATTACAAAACATATAACAACCGACCATGAAAAAAAATTTAGTTGTACTTACTGGTGCCGGCATGAGTGCCGAAAGCGGGATTTCTACATTCCGCGACAGTGGAGGTTTGTGGGAACGTTATAGAGTAGAAGATGTGGCTTCTATTGAGGGGTGGATGCGCAATCCTGAATTGGTACAGAACTTCTATAACACGCGCCGCAAAGAGCTTGTAAAAGCGCAGCCAAATGCCGGGCATATAGGGCTTGCCAAGCTCGAAGATATGTTTAACGTACAAATCATCACACAAAATGTCGACAACCTACACGAGCGTGCCGGCAGCTCTTCGGTTCTGCACCTGCATGGCGAACTGATGAAAGTACGCTCTGTATATAACGACAAACACATCTACGAACTGTCCCCCGACCATTGCGAGATAAGCATGGATGACCGCGATAAATATGGCGACCCACTACGACCGCACATTGTATGGTTTGGCGAGGCTGTACCTATGATAGGACCAGCTATAGACATAACCGAATCGGCCGATATTTTTGTAGTGATTGGCACCTCGCTCAACGTATATCCAGCCGCCGGACTATTACAATACGTAAAACATGGTGTACCTATCTATCTCATCGACCCCAAACCGGTAAATGCTCCTCATAACCTGTCAATACATTTTATACGCAAAGGGGCTTCAGAAGGAGTTGCCGAACTGACACAAATTCTATCGGCTACAAATAATCCACAATAATATCGCCATTTAATAAGAGATAGTAAAAAACAGCCTTACCATGTAGGTTAGGCTGTTTTTTTATGGCTTCATTCAACTTTCCACAGGTTACGACACAATTCAATGCATTACCATTCTCTTCTCCTACCATCATAGCGGCCATATGCTTTTCGGCACGCTTAATCGATTCAAGATGTTCAATAAACTCATAACCAGCTCTATCTGACTTTGTAACAAAAAAATAACCTATGTAGGTTAAAATACGTAATTACGACAATATGTCACATTTTTTATTTGTACATTAGCACAATAAGCTTCAAGCAGAAAGCTCATATTTTTCTTTCTTAATTTCTTTGGTATGGAACATAAATTTTATATTTATTGCACCAATACTGCTTCGCAAATAGAGGTAGAGGGAGGAGAGACGCTCCTCGACATATATAAACACCTCTCTATCACCTTAACATATCCGGCTGTAACAGCCCGTGTAAATTACAAATCAGAAGGTCTCGACTACCGTGTCTACAATCCTTGCGATGTAGAATTTGTCGACATTACCGACCCTTCGGGTATGCGTGCTTACGTACGCTCGCTTTGTTTTGTACTGTATAAAGCCATTTCCGAACTACATCCCGGCAGTCGTCTACGCATCGAGCACTCCATATCACACGGCAATTACTGCGTACTGAAAAACGGGAATACCCCTCTTACGGAAGAAAATATCAAAGCGATAAAACAACGCATGCAAGAGATTATCACCGAGAATATACCTTTTGAACGAAAGCTTGCACACACCGAAGAGGTAATCGAGATATTCCGCAAGCAAAACATGCTTGAGAAAGTAGCATTACTCAAATCGATCGGCGACTTGTACACCAACTACTATCTATTAGACAATCTTGCCGATATTTATTACAGCTGGCTCGTCCCCTCAACAGGCTATTTGTCGGTCTTCGACCTGGTACCGTATAGCGAGGGTATGCTACTCTTGCCGCCCGATACCTCAAATCCTTCGCGTCCGGCATCAATTATCAACCAACAAAAGATGTTGCGCGCCTTTGGCGAATATATCGACTTCAACCACATTGTAGGGCTTGACGGTGTAGGCAAACTCAACTGTGCTATTGAAGAGAATCGAGCCAGCGAACTTATACAAGTTGCCGAAGCTCTGCATGAAAAGAAAATAGCTCATATTGCCGAAGAGATTGCCACACGTTTCAAGAAAGGAGGCGCTCGCATCGTACTTATATCAGGTCCCTCATCATCGGGCAAAACGACCTTCTCCAAACGGCTCTCCGTCCAGCTTATGACCAACCTCATCACCCCGGCAGCCATATCACTCGACGACTATTTTGTCAACCGTCAAGATACACCTCGCGATGAATATGGCGACTATGACTACGAATCGCTATACGCTCTCGACCTCGAACGCTTCAACTCAGACCTGAATCGACTCTTGGCCGGCGAACGGGTGGCATTGCCCACATACGACTTCAAGAGCGGTTCGCGTATAGAAACCGGACGCACTATGCAACTTACGCCCAACACGGTGCTTATTATGGAGGGAATACACGGCCTTAATCCCGACCTGACGCCACACATACCAGAACACCAGAAGTTCCGCATCTACGTCTCGGCACTGACCTCGCTCTCCATCGACGACCATAGCTGGGTGCCTACCACCGACAACCGCCTGTTGCGACGCATAGTGCGTGATGCACAAAGTCGCGGATGCTCGGCCAAAGATACCATTGCCCGCTGGAAAAGTGTGCGCAAAGGCGAAGACCGCTGGATATTTCCCTATCAGGAGAACGCCGACGCCATGTTCAACTCGTCGTTGATATTCGAGCTGTCGGTTATACGCAACTATGCTACTCCCATCTTACGTGCTGTACCGCGCAACTGTCCCGAGTATGCCGAGGCCGCCCGCCTGCTCAGCTTCCTGCACTACTTCCTGCCTCTGCCCGAGAACGAAATACCGCCTACCTCTCTGTTGCGTGAATTCCTCGGCGGCAGCAGTTTCAGATATTGAGAATAGACACAATACATGAAGAGCCACATCTATTTTACACACGAAATAGATACGGCTCTTCATTATCATTTATTTACTATCTATACACTTACTCACACATCTTTGCCGAATCAATCCTAAATAAATAATCATGATTCGGTGTCAGACCTGATACCACTACAAAAACATCTCCGCCATAATAATACCTTTCAATAAGCACTTCTCCATTATCTCTTCTAACAAGACAACTCGTGTCATGTCCTGGTGATTTTATATTTTCCCTTACTCCCTTTCAGGCTTTTCATGCTCTCCCTTCTGTACCTTTATCAGAATAACACGCACATTAAAAGCGCGGTACATTTGCTTGATTCCTATTCAGAGGTGTTTGGCATACCTACCAGTAGAACAAACAAAAGTCCGCGCATTTAATAAGAGCATCTTTCGCTAAATGCCTACTGGCATCTATTCTTCTGTCAAAACAGAATCAAGCTAAAACGCGTTCCTATTACTAAAATATGTATCTAATTACTCTATCTTATTCCCCTACAATTTTATATTAGAACACTTTATCAACTACAGCTAATGTATGCTTTTGTATAGTTCTAAATATACTTATCATCAAACTTCACGCGAGCATCGGTGACAAACTGACGGATACGTTGCTCATTATCTTTGGGACAAATCAGCAACACATCATCGGCCTCGGCAACCAAAAAATCACTCAACCCATCTATCACCACCAACTTGTCACCCTTCACAGCGACAAAATTATTACGACTGTCATACATCAGCGTCTTGCAATTCTGCGTCACATTGCCCTCACTATTTTTGGGTGATACATCATACAAGCCGCCCCATGTACCTATGTCACTCCATCCGAAGTCGGCACACATCACGCACACGTTATCGGCTTTCTCCATCACGCCGAAGTCTATCGAGATAACAGGACAGAGGTTATATGCCTCATCAACAGCCGCCTTCTCACCGGGGGTACACATGCGATCGCTTATCTGCTCGAAGAGCGACGACACATTGGGCAGATACCGCTCCAAAGCCCGCGTAATGCTATTTACACTCCACAAGAACATGCCCGAGTTCCAATAAAACTCGCCGCTCTCCAAGAGCACACAAGCCATCTCGTAATTGGGCTTCTCTACAAACGTCTTCACAGAGCATATCTCATTCTCATAAGGCTCGCCCACCTGTATGTAGCCATACCCCGTTTCGGGACGGTTGGGCGTAATACCCAGCGTAAGCAACTTATCGTGACGCGCCACAAACTCAAAACCTTCGTCGATACAACGGCGGAACTCATCCTCGCGCAATATAAGATGGTCTGACGGCGCTACCAGGACGACCGCATCGGGGTCGATAGCCTTTATATGATACGTAGCCCATGCGATGCAAGGCGCCGTATTGCGACGATGCGACTCCAACAGAATCCGCTCCTCGGCCACCTCGGGCAACTGTTCATGCGTGAGCGCGGCATACGCCTCATTGGTAACGATAAAAATATGGTCTGTGGGTATGATACGGGATATACGATCGTAAGTCATTTGCAACAGCGTACGTCCGCTGCCAAAAAAATCGAGAAACTGCTTCGGACACGAAGTGCGGCTGAATGGCCAAAACCTGCGGCCTATACCACCGCTCATTATAACACAATACCGGTTTTCCATGACACAAATTTCTTTTATAATCCAACTCTTGTTGAGAGGGCTAATTTACTATAAAATCCCGAAAAAGACGCCATTTTCACTTACTTTCTTTATCGATGTTATAATAAATTATCTTAATATATTGCCTCAAATATCTGAAACGTAACACCACATAAAAGTGAACAAGCTGAACATAAAACGAAAACATCCGCAAAAAAACATCCTAAAATTTGCACATGTCAACACGAAGCACTATCTTTGCCCCCGCTAAGCCCAGATGGCGGAATTGGTAGACGCGCTGGTCTCAAACACCAGTGGATTCACTTCCATGCCGGTTCGATCCCGGCTCTGGGTACAAGTAAATCGGCTAAGTGATTGAATATCAGCACTTAGCCGATTTTATTTTATATCTATTGTTCCCATTTTGTTCCCAATCACATTTAATTGGATATCTTCTAAATGCGATTAAACGCAAGTAAAAAGGATTAAGCAACAATTTAATCCCACCATCCTAACATGTGATATTCTAAAAATCTAAAGAATAAACAATACGCTTTGCGAAAGCGAACTTCATATTCACTATCAATTTCATACATACCCTGCGATTTATGATATACACGGAAGCGATGTTTGTTTCTCATATTCACATAAGGGATTGGAGTATCAGAATTTTCATTCATGATAATGTCTAAAAGGTTTGTAGCAGTTCGCATCCGACTAACGTCTTGCTCAGCACGGGCTAAATGCCCAAAATTCTCCCAGTAGAAAATAACCCATTCTAATTTAAATTTCAACAGATTCAAGAAATAATGATAATCGTAGTCCGGATTCTCATTCATGAACATAGCCCAAATCCGTAAGCGGTCTTGTTTTATGTTCTTTTGATACGCTTTCCATTCTTTTTCGGAGAGTCCCTTGCGAAGTATGAAATGAAATCTCTCTGACCAAGTTTCATCATCCTTAGGGTTCACTTCCTTTTGATATAACGGATTTTTCCGCATGGATTCTTCCATATTCTGCACTTCTTTCCTTTTGACTTGTGCCCAATCTTGAAAATAGGATTGAGCATCTGTATATTTCTTTTTCATTTGTATGTGAGATTACTGTTTATTGTATAATAAACTCATTTTATTCACCGACTGAATCATTTCTTCCCGAAAAGATAAAGGAGCAAGAACCTCCACATCTGCTCCTCTTGAAAATAATTCCTGCCTGAAGTCCAATGTCGGTTTCATACGGTACTCAAAAATAGAATAATCTTCTGTTGTCTTAATTTCGCATTGGGAGTGGTGTAAAGGCAAGGAACGGATATACTGCACATGCATTCCATAGACTTTAATCCGAATCGTTTCCAATTTCTTGTTTTCAATCATAATGCCAAAATAATCTGTAAAATAGGCTTCAGGATCAAAATCTTTGGGATAAACGAACTTCGTGTCCAAAGTAGTCAGTTGCTGTATTCTATCCAAAGAAAAGATGCGGATATTATTCCGCTCTTTGCAGAAACCGATGACATACCATCTCTGTCTGAACACTTTGATGCAATAAGGTTGTAGCGTATAGGTACTTGGTTCCTCATACCAATAGCTTTGGTAATATAACTCTATTTCTAACCCGTCACGCATGGCTTCTATGACAGGCGTGAGGTATTTTCTGCCGGAAGGGATCTCTTCAAACAGAATCCTGCGTTTCAAATGATGGCTTTCGTTTATCAGGTTATTGACCGCAAACGTATTAAGCAACCAATTGCGGATACCTCCCTTTTGCATATCATCCGCATTCTCAATATAGTAGTAATAACCTCCCTTTCGGTTACAATTGATATTTATATCAAACACTTGTTCGATGGCAATGCGCCAGTTATGGAAAGTTCTTAATGGAATATCTTCCCCTCCACTCAATCGTGAACGGAGCCACCGCTCGTTGATTTCCTCAAATGTGATTTTCCCAGCTCTATAGATAGTGTCTACCAACCAAATGTATTTGTCGAATAAATCTTTTGTCATATCATTTCTTTTTGTGAGTTCTTTCTACAAAATTAACTATTTGAACATTCCTTCAAGATGCTCTTTAACCATTTTTTCCGTTTCTCCGTAATAAGTAATTTCCCAAAGAAGTCCGGCTGTCAGTTCTTGTGGTCTGATTATTATATCATATTCAATGACAATCCTCATGTCCAATATTTCCGACCATATGGGATATGTTGCCATAGGCTGACGAATTTCATCTTTATTTTTATCGTAGATGGAACAATTCATGTCAATCAAAGGCGAACACCCTTCCCAACGGGATACCAGATATATGCAGTACTTTGACTCTGATGGTTCAAGTAGCTGAAGATGCTGATACACCTTTCGATAAGCTTCCAAATCCGCTTTCAGAAACGATTTTGGTGCATTCCTTTGATACAAGGTCCTGAAATCGCTTAAAATGTCATCAAAACAGAAATGCGTAAGCAAATACTTAAAGGTAAGATGTTCCATATCAACATCTGTTAATCCATTACGCTTGTCATACGTAATCTCCCAAAGCAACCCTGCCGTCAATTCTTTTAACGAAAGTGCAACATCGCTATTGATAATGATTTCCATGCCTAAAATCTCTGACATACAGGGATAGCTACCTATTCCTCGATAGTCGTAATCATTTTCTTCTTCATAAAACAAGCAACAGTTTGAACCTGCAAATTGCGACTCACCCCAACGTTCATTTATTTGAATGGCATACTTTGACTTACCCTCTTTTTCTTTACGTGTTCGTAGGTCTTGATATATGTCCCGATAAATGTTCCAATCCGTCTGTTCAAACAAATCAAACCTTAGCTTTTGATACAAGGCTTTAAATTCAGGTAAGATGTCATCAAAACTAAACCGAGTAAGCAAAGATTTGAATGTCAGTTGTTCCATAATACAAAGTTTTGAGTTCGATAATGCAAATATCGCGTAAAGTTATGCCATATTAAAGCATACGCTAAAAAGATTTTGTTATTCTGAAAGAAAAGTATTCCTATGCTTTCGTTTGGCATAAGGTGAACTTATTTTTGCCACATCATTCAATAAATAAGACGATTATGGATTTATATGCAGAAGATTTGACAGACTACATCTATCAAGAAAATGATGTGGACAAGAAACGGGCATTATTATTGGAAGTGGAAGCGGAAATCAAAAAGCTCATGGGCGAACAGGAAAAGGGCAACCTTGATTTGAGGCATATCGGTGCAATACAGATAGGAAAGATACAAGATCTGATAGGCACACGGAGCTTGATTCTTAACCGGATGTTCCAAGCCACTTCGCAGGAAATCAAACGCTTTGAATCGGTAAATGAATTACTGAACAGTTTGACCAAGAAGATGTACCATCGCATGGCAAACCTCTATCGTACACTGATTGACAGTCCCAAAGATAAATCTTTTGATGACGATTATGTAGTTTCCGGCACGCTGAAATATGTGTATAATGACGAAGATTCCATATTGATTTTACCGGAAGATGGTTATTATGGTTCTGATTTTGCTTATATGATTGAATTGATTTACCATTTGCTTGAGGATTACAACGGGGGACTTCCCGAAATCGAAGAATGTTCTTGTAATTACTTGTCCCAAAACACTTCCGATATGACGGATGAACAGCTGCATTGTGTGGATGTATGGGATGATGGAGTGACATGGGCAGAAGGGCATTTGCGCCGTCCGGAATTGGAGCACATTATCGTGTGTCATGCCATACATGATATTTGCACACACAAACCTTACTCCATTCCGGACTTATTGCGGTTAAATGATTTTTGGGTGGAAGCCCATCTGGTATGCCAGCATATCATAGACCAAAACGGGAAACGCTATAACTCGGATTAATCATTTGTTTTGCAAAGTGCCTGAAAGGTGGAGACATTGCCAAACTTTGTGCTCCACTTTTCCTCGCATACTCCTCCTTTAGAATGTACATGACCGAAAAGATGATGTTTC
Source organism: uncultured Porphyromonadaceae bacterium (assembly GCA_900538705.1). GTDB lineage: Bacteria > Bacteroidota > Bacteroidia > Bacteroidales > Barnesiellaceae_A > Barnesiella_A. The sequence goes on along the minus strand of UPZG01000001.1, from coordinate 27,887 downwards.
GGCTGGCGTTCTAAAATTATTTGCTTCAAGACCTCACTACCCATATCTTCATCCAATATGCCTTTCGAAGGAATATGGGTAATCAAAAAGTCCGTTTTATAAGGCAGTCCACACTCCCTTCCCAACCATTGCATTTGCTGAATCATCCTGCTGGAAATGGCATAGAAAGTAATGCCGTCATATTCTATGCCGCAATCTTCAAGTAAGGATACATTTGCAGGTATCAATCGGCTGGCTTCTTCCGGACAAAGGTTGAAAATGATTTCGTGGTTGCCCGGCACAAATAAACGAAGCTGTGCCGGACAGGAAGAAAACCAGTCAAAGAAATCACTCAACCCGTCCTCTTGAAAATCCGATACGACATCCCCTGCGCAAATCAGAATATCTGTGCCTTTGGGGATGCTTAATTTTCGGTGCATACCATGCGTGTCCGAAAATGCGAACAAATGTTTTCCTTTATAGTCCAGTCTCATTCGTATTTCTCCTGTCTTTGGCGATGTCGCTCCCAATAATCACGCTCCCATTGAATAATTTCTTCCGTTTCTTTCCAGTGCGAACAGGTCATCTCAATGAAACAGGGACAAAACACATCTGCCCAAGTCACTTGTGGGAACATCATCCATCCTTCCTTTTCTCTTATCTCCACAGGCATATCAAGCGTTTCACTCCAAGGCATAAGATTCATAACAACATCTTCAAGATCTCGGTCGACGTACTTTTTTTCACGGGAGCTATAAAGCCAGTAATAGGTATAACCGCCTTCGCAAACAATACGGTCAATGCCTGTGTAGTGGAAATCTTCTCGTGAACTCATATCATCGAATGCGGATTTATACTTTTTCCATGAATGTTCTTTCCATATTGGATAGCCACCTTCTTTTATCTTTGCTTTCACGTCACTCCAATTCAAGCAGCGCATATAATAAGAGAGTGGCAAGAATACGGGATCAAACGAGGCTTCCGCGATGGGTTCGCATTTTTGTCCTTTGTTCCGTTTCAGCAAATAGTCAAGAAAGCCCAACTGGTCAAGGTTTATGATATTTTTCATGCAAACCTTGGTCAATGCTGAGTATTGTGGATTCCAATCTACGTGATAAAGCTCCGGGTTGTCAGAACAGTCAAGTTGGGTAAGGCGATTATTTTTCCGGATATTCAATATCTTCAACTTGTTGCCGCGGCAAACCAGGCGTCCCAGTCTTGGATTTTTGGAAACATTCAAACGTTTCAATCCTTGACTGACACAATACAAGTCGATAAGTATCGGACATTGCGTTACATCCAATGCTTTCAGTGTACACGCTTCGCAAGTGTAATGGAAAGAGGTGAGGGTATGAGTCTCATCACTTTTCAAGCAGATATGCCATTCTCCTTTTTTCACATACGTATGTTCCGCATGGATTTCTTCCCCTTTCTCATTGTTTATCTCTTCCACTTGTCCGTCACCCCAATCTATCGTAAATTGGCAATCGCCATAACTGGTGAACAAGAATCCGCAAATGGATTTCTGCTCTTTGGCAGCAACCGTCATTCTTATCTCATCCTTTTGCTCGAACAATATCTTTTTCAAGCGACGGAATGAACAGCGAGCAGACAGAATTTCGTTTTTCGCTTCCTCTGAATCATGCTCATAAATCTTTCTATCAACAATTTTGTGATAACATTCAAACGCTTTACGCAAATCCTTCTTCGTGCCAAGGCCCTGCTCATACATTCGTCCTATGTTATAATTGTCATTTGCCTGCTTATAATAATAAAATGCTTTTTCCATATCGGGTGTGGTGCCTTCGCCTCGTTCATACATTCCACCCAGTTTGTACACATATTCTCCTGCCAAATAGCATTCCAAGGCTTTTTTGTATTCCTTACGTTCATAATAGACATCTCCAGCCCAACAAGCAGACGAGCCTCCCGTTTTCATCCCGATACTCGTCAACATATCCAATGCTTCTTGGTTGCCATTCTTAGCCAAATCAGACAGTAAACGAAGTGCATCCCCCGCGGAATACTCGTTTTTCTTTTCACATTCTGCCTCGTGATCTAACAACAACCGGAACCAATCGGTATGCAACAATTCATGCTCGTCTATCTGCAAGTCATAATATGGCTTCCTTTGTGGGCTTCGGTATTTGCTTTCCCAAATGCGAAGTAAATGGTCAGCAGAACGGTAACAACCTTTCTTTGCCCTTACATAGAGTATTTTCACTACTTTATCTTTCACCTTTTGGGGTACATGAGGCGAATGGAGTAGATTTCCTATAACACAAACATCAAAAAAAGAATCATCTCCGCCGCTTTCTAATGCTTCTATATATAAGGACAATGCATGATTGAAGTCACATTTTAGGGTAAAGAACGATGACTGCTTGATTACGTGTTTGGCGGACGAACAGCTAACTATCGGAGTATACCATTCGGCAAGTTCTACCATTGCCTCAATATGTTTTTGCTTAGCAGCTTTTTCGTACCAATCAATCATTTTGCTGAAATCAGAGAAATCAGCTTTACATAATTCTGGTTTCCTTGACAAGTCTGACCAAAATATAGCTTTCTCAAAGATGGAGTAATTTCTGACTACTGCTTCCGCTTCATGTACCATTTTATGGTAAAGCAGTTCTCCCATCTCGTATTGTGCATCAGCATTGCCTCGCCGGGCAATAGGTTCCAACAGTTGGGCAGCTTCATCATATCGTTTGCTCCGCTCCAATTCATCCAGTTGCTTTCGCAAACGTTTGCTCACAACATTGCTTTTCTTTTCCATATTCTTCCGGTTTTAAGTTACACATAGGAAAAACAAAACCTCATCTTTCCATCCATTTCAATGCAAAGATGAGATCAAGTTATGCCAAAGTGGTTCACAAGTTATTCTTTCTTTAAAAGTTTGTCTATGTTTTCTTTGATATCTTTAAGAATGGCATCGTAAAGTTTCCCATGAAATGCATTCGCATCTTTAGGTGCATATCCGGGATGATAAGTTTTATATGCGAATTTTACACCCTCAATAGGAAGTTTGATGACATCCTCGCCCGTAGGCAAATTGGGTAACGGATTTGGCTTCCCATTTAACTTAAAGTTCTCCAATATGTAATTATAGTATTTGTTGTTTTCCATTCCCGGTCCAATAAAGAATATCAATATATCCGGTTTAAGAATTTCAACTTCATCCAGAATTACGTGGAAAAAGTTCTTCTCTATTTCGTGCACATCTGCATTTACGGCACCACCACCTTTTGTAGTACGGGCAGAAAGTTTAGAAATTTCATTCCAAATCATAGAGACACGCTTGCCAGGATATGCATTGAGCAAATTATCTTTAATTTCTGCCATGATACCGTTGATTCCTCTTTTGAAGAATTGACTTCCACCACTAAAATATCCTCCATTCCCTTCTATTGCCACATAATTGTCATCAAGGAAATCTTCATAGGTAGCCATTAAATCACCTACATCTAAATGTTCTTCAACATTATCTCGTTCCCAACCATTTGGCTCTTTACCAAAGAACATGATTTTGATGTCGGCTTTGGTGTACCATTCTTCATGCTTTGGGGTTTCTTTCTGCGCATACCACTTATCATAACCTATTAGCGCTTGTTCTTTTTCTCTTTCTTCTTTCTTTTGTCCCGAACGCAACAGAGAAATTAAGAACGGACATTGCAGTTTGTCTCGCAATCCATTGGCTTCCAGTTGTTCCATTAAGCCTTTCCATTTACTTTCGTAGAGTTCGGTCAATTGCTCTGATAATGTTTCCATAAACGTATATTTTAAAGTGGATGAATTTTAAAACAAATATAGCGAATTCTCTCAAGAAAACTTTCATTTTCAATGAGAAATGCAATATCTGTTGCTGCAAAGTTCTGTCAAGGATATGTAACATCAAAGCATAAGATGAGAAAAAATTGCAGTAATGCTTTACATTGGCATCACTTCCATTCATCTTTGCGGAAAAAAGGATGAGAATATGGGAAATAGATTTTCGATAGAAGAACTGACATGCCTGCATTTGTTGCGGTGTCACTATGCTGATATATGCGGTAAAGAGGAACGGGAATTACGAGAAACAATCGCCCTTCATCCGGCAACCTTCGCAAAAGCAAAGATGATTTGTGAGAAAGAAAAAGAAGCGAACATTGGCATTATCCCTTATTATGCAGACGATTATCCAGTTTCATTTGCTCAAATTGGCGTAGAAGCACCTGCGTTAATTCATCTATTGGGAAATAAGGAGTTACTTTATAACGAAAATTCCATTGCCATCATTGGCTCACGAAACACTGATGATGTCAGATGTAATATAGCCTATCAATTGGCAAGAGACAATGCCTTGAAAGGAAATGTCATAGTGAGCGGATTGGCATTGGGATGTGACAGTGCCGCTCATCAAGGATGTATAGATGCCAATGGAAAAACTATTGCAGTAGTTGCATCCGGTTTGAATATCGTCCACCCTAAAGCAAACGAATTCTTGCAGCAAGAAATTATCGACAAGGGCGGTTTAATTATCTCCGAACAACCTTTTGGCGTGAAAGCCAATCCTGCACGGCTGTATGCCCGCAACCGACTGCAAGCAGCTTTAGCACAAAGAGTCATTGTCGTTCAATGCGCTGTGAAGAGCGGCACGATGAATACAGTACATTTTGCACACAAGTACGGATGCAAGATTTATGCCGTAGCATACGGTCAATACGATGAGCATAATGCCGGGAATGAGTATATTCTCAAAAATGGGATAGGATTTCCTATCAAATTATAGAAGTTATACACTAATATGGCATATCACAGGCTTTATTTTGTAACCGGAAACTTTAAAACAGAGCAATCATGACGGTGAAAGAATTAATCATGGAAGTAGGATTTGACGACTTGCTTCCTTACTTGAAAGAAATAATAGTCGGGCATTTTGACAATATCTATGCCTTTCGGGAAGCATACGATATTCTTCGGGATATGCAGCCTAATCCTAAGTTTGTTGGGAAAGTTTGGATAGAGCAAGAAGAGGATTGGGTAAGCGTGCAGTCTTTAGACGCAGATTTTTGGGAGAATGAATTGGCTAAAGAACTTGTTTTACCCAAGAATGCAACTCTAAACAAAGAGGAAATTGCTGCACATTGTATATACGACATCACCTTTTATGGTTTTTCTCCGGCGGAAATAATTGAAAATTTCTGGAAAAATCATGGTTCCATACAAAGCAAAATGGAACGAAGGAAGTCCATCATACAAGAACTTACTGTGTCCGGAAGCAGTTTCATGTACAAAGATTTAGCCTATCTATTGCAAGTGGAATACGGTACGCGATATGATTATCACTCCATTACCAACGGACAAGGAAACCGATTAGCCTATATTGCTGATTCTATGACCAAATACCAGCAACTTGACCTAAGTCGATACAATAACGCTGTGGTCTGTATTCGTATTTCTGACCAATATCCGTTAATCAACGAGGAACTGGAAGATTTCAAACGTAATGTCTGTTCGTGGCTGAATTATGAAGACATTCGATTTGGCATTATTACAGAAGGTATCGATTGTAAAGAAGCAACGGTCACTCTTCTTCTAAACAAGAAAGTCAAGTAGGAAGCCATTATTTTTCACCATTCTTATACCAATGCACATATACATCCCTTATTGAAATTTCATGGTTAAGGTAAGCCCGGCAGATTTCATTCGGAAGTATATAAGCTGGATAATCGGCGACCTTGAAATGCCAGTAGATGCCCCAGTTATCGGGATAAATCCGGCAGTCATGCCGCTCGCAGAAAAGGCGTTCACCCTCGGCGGTATAAAGGTAATAGTTGGTCGCCGCTTTCTGTAATTCCGTGTTCTTTTCTTGAAGTTCACGTACTTTTGCGGAAAGCTGCTCCCGCGGTTTTTGCTCGGATTCGTAGGCAGATAAATCCATTTCATGCCATGAACCGGTCTTGAAATATTCGTTGGTACGGCAGATATATTCGCGGATAGCGTCTGTTACAAAAGGTAAACCGTGGATGTTGGCCAGCCGTGCAATCTGATTGAGGTTGACTTGCAACTTATAGCTGATGTTGGCAGTGCGTTTCATCCGCTCATTTTCCTCTATGGTGAGTGCGGCTGACAGTTCTTTGCCCAATGCGGCTTCGCGGATGAACGCCGCCACAGACAGGCGGAAGCCTTGGAACGGGCAAAGCTGCTTAATGAGCAGGCTGAGCAGTTGAAAAAGGAAGCTGATAGGTTAGGAAATCAGTAAATAGCAAAAAGCCGAGGTGAAGGATAAGTCCCATAACTTCGGCTTTTGAGTTTAATAGTTATACGTAATTCAAACAGACTATTTTTTTAGACAAGCCTTGACCATCGTCAATGTTTATATGATATTTTTCACGAAAAAAGAAAAGTGAAATCTTATTGTTAAGATTTTATTTTATATTTGCGCCGCTTAAAAGGAAAACAAATATATGTAGAACAAAAAACTACTTTTTATGGCAAACCTATCAAAAGAAGGCAATATTCAACATAAACTTGGATTTGCCGGGTTACTCATCACATTGGGTATTGTTTTTGGTGACATTGGAACATCGCCACTCTATGTTATGAAAGCCATCATTCATACTGGAGAAGCTCTTGATGAAAATTATGTTTTAGGCGCATTGTCTTGTATCATATGGACGCTTACTCTTCAGACTACGGTGAAATATGTGCTGGTGGCTCTCCGTGCCGACAATAACGGGGAGGGTGGCATACTTGCGCTTTATGCCCTTTTACGCCGCCACAGAAGAAGGTGGATTTACATCATTGCCATTATCGGTGCGAGCACTTTGCTTGCTGATGGTATTATCACTCCAGCCATTACGGTCACAACTGCCATAGAAGGACTTGAAAGTATCAGTCCGCATCTGCCTGTGATTCCTATTACACTGACCATTATTACCATTATATTTTTCGTTCAGCGTTTTGGTACAGAAAATATAGGACGGTCATTTGGCATATTTATGCTACTTTGGTTCCTGCTTCTTGGAATCGCCGGAGCTATCAGTCTGACTTCCTATCCTCAAGTATTCAAGGCTTTCAATCCTTACTATGCCATACGGTTATTAGTGGAATCCCCCCACTGGTTTCTGATATTGGGTGCCGTTTTCTTGTGTACCACTGGTGCAGAAGCCTTATACTCTGATTTAGGGCACTGTGGCAGACGAAATATTACGGTCAGTTGGATATTTGTAAAGGTGATGCTTATTCTAAATTATTTGGGGCAAGGAGCGTGGGTATTGCATCATCCGGAAAGTGCAGAAGGTACAGTGAACCCATTTTATTCAATCATGCCACAAGAAATACTGTTGTTTTCCATAGCAATGGCTACCGGGGCAGCTATTGTTGCGAGCCAAGCTCTAATAAGCGGTTCATTTTCCATATTGAGTGAAGCTATGAACTTGAATTTCTGGCCTCGTATGCGTATTAAGCACCCTACCAACGTAAAAGGTCAGTCATTTATTCCAATGGTAAACCTTGTAATGTATATTGGAGTAATATTTACTATATTGTTGTTTCGAGATTCCACCCACATGGAAGCCGCTTATGGACTTGCCATAACTATTACAATGTTGATGACAACATTGTTGTTGGGATTCTATTTGCATATGCATAACATTCCACGCATTCTATCAATACTGTTTGTCGGCGGATATTGTGTTATTGAAGGTATTTTCCTTGCTGCAAACCTGTCCAAATTTATGGTCGGAGGTTGGTTTACGCTGTTAATAGGTGGATTATTATGTTTTATCATGTTTGTATGGGTAAGTGCCAACAAAATTCGTCGAAAACATATGTCTTCCAAACGGTTAAGTGAATACTACAACATTATTTCTGATATTAAGGCGGACGAAAGCATATCCAAATATGCTTCTAATCTTGTCTATGTGAATCATGCAGACAAAGAAGGTTGTGTGGACGATAAATTGTTGTATTCCATAATTAATAAGCAGCCTAAACGGGCAGATCATTATTGGCTTATTAACCTTGAATTTGTGGATACACCAGACACACTTGAATATAATTGTTCCACATTAATAAAAGGGACATTGTTTAGTATAACCATGCGTATAGGTTTTCGTATAGAACCGCGCGTGAGCCTTTATTTACGACAAGTAGTTGATGACCTTGTTGCGGATGGTGAAGTAGAACTAACAAGCTCTTATCCTTCATTGCATAAGAATGGCATACCGGGTGATTTTCGCTTTATTATTATCCACCGGATATATTATCCTGAAGATTCCCGTAACCGCCGACAAAATTTGCTGATGAGCCTTTATGCCTTAATTAGAAAGATAGGCATTGGAGAACCGAGTGCGTTGGGGCTTGACACATCGGTTGTTGTTGTCGAGCGTGTACCGTTAATTATAGCTAATAGGGCAAAACATATTCGTCGTATAGAGCGGATTAAGCCTGAAAAATGCGATAATGATGCTAATATAGTCTTGGAAGAACAGAATGTATCATAAGTGACTTGCTATAATTATCGTCTGCATTTACGGTTTAGTTCTGTCTTTTGTATATACATCCAAACTAACCTAAACCTATTCTTGTTGGCAGTAATAAACGTGCTGGCGAAAAGAGAAAGAATGGCTTTCCTTCTTTTCGCCAGTAGTGTTTTTTATTGCTAATAGTTTGCAGTTGAAATGAACTTCTTAATTTCCTCTTCAGTGGGAAGTTCTATCATATACTTTTGCACGAAGATGTTCGGGTCTAATCCGGCAGTGGCGTATTTTACCAACGTGTCGCCCTTCTCGGTGCAAAGCAGGATGCCGACAGGCGGATTGTCGTCGGGTTGCATCACTTCCGCCTTGAAGTAGTTAAGATATAGGTTCAGTTGCGAAGCGTATTCGTGGCGGAACTTGTCTATCTTCAATTCCACGATGACATGGCATTTCAAAATGCGGTGATAAAACACGAGGTCGGCAAAGAAATAATCCCCGTCTATCAGGATTCTCTTTTGGCGTGCTTCGAAGCAGAAGCCATGTCCCATTTCCAACAGGAAGCGTTGCAGGTTGTCCAGAATGGATTGCTCCAAGTCGTTTTCCGTTACCAAAGCACGGTCGTTCAATCCCAAGAACTCCAACGTAACGGGCGTGTTAATAATGTCTTTGGGCTGCAGCGGCATGGCTTGCCGTTGCACCAAAGCAGATAAGGCTTCTTTGTTTTTCGACAATCCGCTGCGCTCGTAATAGAGGGAATTGATTTGCCGCTCCAGTTCTCTTGCTGACCAACAACCCCTTATTGCTTCCATTTCATAGAAAGCACGTTTGACCGGATTTTCTATTTTAGAAATAAACTTTAAATGAGAATACGGTAATCTTTCAAATAATCTATCAGCTTGTGTATTCCATTCACTTGGTTGATTATTAACGGATTGTAATTCGGCACTCACCGTGTGCCGAATTGGGTCTGTGAATTCGGCGGACAGTGTGTGCCGAATTTCGCTTCCTGCCAATATGTATTGTGCGATAGGCTCTTTCAGTTGCGGATAAACAAGGTATAGCCGCCGGAACTCACGAAACCTGCGCTCGTTCAGCCCTTTGACATTCAACCGCTGTTCCAGTTTCTTCAACAGTTGTTCGCCGTATGCGGCACGGTCTTCACCGTTCTGTTCAAACTCCACGATATAGCAGCCCATGAGCCAGTTGCGGGCAGTCAGGGCGAGGTTTACAGCGTGTGCGGCTTGCGCCTGCAACGTGCTTTGTATCGTGCTGATATGTTTTACTAATGCTTCAAAGTCCATAATTGCAAAGGTAAGTCTTTTATGGTTAAAACTTTAATTCCGGCAGGCTGTTTATCGCTTCCTCTTTCAATTTATCCACCGCACGGGTGTATTTCTCCGTATGTTTCAGTCCGCTATGCCCGAGCAGGCTGGCAACCGTCTTGATGTTCGCCCCATTGTTGAGGATATTCACGGCGAATGAGTGACGGGCGCAATGCCATTCTGTATGTAGTCAGCGGCATTTTATTGGGCATGATAGGAGGAGCCCTTTTAGGGAAAATGAGGTTAGAACCCTATCTAAGCGACTGGGTAAAGCAGCTACAACAAACCTCTACATCCAACGCCCAGACATGGGAAGGGGAAAGGACTCCCTTCTTACAACGACTGCCTACTATCATACGAGAGGCTTGGGGTATTGTGAGAGGTGTGTTACTGTATATTCTTATCGGTATCGGCATCGGCGCATTTATGCACGGCTTCGTACCGGAAGGGTTCTTTGAGCAATATATGTCAAAGGATAATTGGTTTGCCGTTCCACTCTCTGTTGTTCTTGCCGTACCCATGTATGCCAATGCCGCCGGGATAGTGCCCATCATCGAGGTCTTCGTAGCCAAAGGCATCCCCATCGGGACAGCCATCGCCTTTATGATGGCCGTCGTGGGGCTATCGCTCCCCGAAGCGACACTATTAAAAAAGGTCATGACCTGGCGATTGATAGGAATCTTTTTTGGAGTCATCACCTTATTTATTATCATACTGGGTTATATGTATAATATTATATTGTAATACATTGTAACAATATAAATATATATGATAATCAACAGTTTACATATATATACTCTATCTATTATTAGAAACATATACAACAACCGGCAACGAACCTCTAAAATTCATTTTTATATAAATCCACTCACAAAGATTTTATAAATCTCCAATATAGGCAACTATTCATTTCCGTCTCTCAACAGATAGAAACAAGTAGTACTAAAAAAGTTACGCAGCCACGGAATATGAGCTATCAATGGTGAAAGTACACGAGGACGCAACCCAAATTTTATCTCATAATGCGGATTGATAAAGTATAATCTACGATCCACTATGACATAACCTACCTCCTTCACTATTTTCTGAAACATCTCTACCGTCGTACCTGTCTCTTTCACATCAATAAGATAGGCTATCATGGCATTGCTTTCGCCCGCCAGCTGTAATGCGTATTTATACAAGAATCGTGGCAGCAAATGTACAAACGGCATATGCGATACGATACGGTTATGTGCTATCTGCTGATGCCCTCCGAAAGGCATCTGCCAAGCAGGAAAGCCTACAAAGATAATTCCACCGGGAGCCAAATACTGTCGTGTTTTCTCCATAAAATTACGCTTGTCGGCAATATGCTCTATTACATCGTGTATTAAAATAAGGTCAAACCGGTGATGTAACTCATGTAACTCAAATATATCGGAGGCTATAAAGGTACCCTCGGCTTGCGATTCCTTGAAATATGTCTTGGCCTGCTCTATGCGCAGGGCATCCATATCTACCCCACACACCTCACAGCCACGGCGGGCAAAAGGCAAGAGATTTCCTCCTTCACCGCATCCTATTTCAAGAACATGAGCATTCTCCCACTGTATAGAAACAGCCTTTTCTATATAAGGGATAAAATATTTCTCCGTAGTATCGGCAAGTTCATCGAAGTATTGCCTGCGGTTTTGGTGCCGGTCTTGCATGGTCTTTGCTATTATAAAATATATTCCTGCTATACGATGATGTGCGTGAGTAACACATAAATTTCGCTGTATGGCGACGTCTGAATTATAGACACATGCCGCTACAACCAACATTTATGTGACAAAAGTAATAAATTTTGTTTCTTATTTACCGATAAAGTATGAAAAACGGCCAGATTATTCGGTATGCGACAGGGGATTAACGTTTTGCCTACGAAAAAACTTGTTGTATTGTCGCTTATTGCTGTGGTAGGATAGCCGTTTTGGGTTAAAATTGTCATATTCGGCACACTTTCTCGTAGTAAATATGTACCTTCGCGCTCGAAATAACAATATTGATATGGGATATAGTTTTGGAATAACTCTCGATGAATTATACCGTGCTATCGGCAGGGAAGTATATGAGCAATGTATCGTTAAGAAATCTCTCGCCCGTATCGATGAACGCGGTCTGTTTCCAACACCATATAAGCGTGAGGACTACAAGCCCGAGGGGCGTTCACGAGGCCAAAATTTTGCTGCTTTGCAACTTGCCTGCGAAGTCATTGACGACGCAGGAAATGTCATCTCACGCGAGGGTTTCGAGTCTTTTGCCGAGATGAACGTAGAGGTATGCGACTTGCTTAATGAATTTCCTGAAGGCCACTTCTCGAAAGTAATGGTACAATTGGTTGTATTTGTCAACATCTACGAGAGCATTTCCGACAAGTATATAGAAAATCGCGTCGTCTCAAATGTCATAGAGATGCCGCTTGACGACAAGCCCAACCGTATTATTCGCGTCGACTGTCGTCAACTGCTGCATCCGCGCAAGCAATAACGCTTGACGACTTGTGTTCACGTGCATCACAGTGTAATAGAGAAACTATATTTTTTAGATTCTGGGTTTTTTAATAGGTTCATAATAAATATTACAAAATGGATAGGTATAAGGCCGGCGGTCATGTAGCCATGCTCACCGCAGGTATTGTGTGGGGGTTGATGTCCCCAATCTCAAAGATTGTTTTCATGTCGGGCGAAATATCAGGACTGACACTCGCCACCATGCGTGTTGCAGGAGCTGCCATAGCTTTTTGGATAGCCTCTATTTTTGTTCCCAACGAGAAAGTTCCGCCTCGCGACCTCTTTCTGCTCTTCATTGCATCGTTACTCTCTATAACTTTCAACCAAAGTTGTTTTATCATAGGACTTTCATACACTACGCCTATCGATGCAACCGTTGTAGCCACCACAACGCCTATCATCACTATGATATTGGCCGCTATTGTTCTCAAAGAGCCTCTTACCAGCAAAAAAGCGTTAGGCGTATTCATGGGTTTGAGCGGAGCATTGATACTAATCCTCAGTGGTGCACATGCGCATAGCAATCACACGGCTGTCAATAGTGTTTTGGGCGACACTCTCTGTTTCATTGCACAATGCTCGTTCTCTTGTTATCTGGTATTCTTCAAGAACTTTATCACAAAATATTCATCTATTACGCTGATGAAGTGGATGTTTCTGTTTGCCACACTCTGCGTTTTGCCTTTCGATATCAAAGACCTTGCCGCCATTCCTTACTCCGAACTATCTACAGCGGTATATGCCGGCATAGCATACGTCGTACTTATGGGTACATTCTTTGCTTACTTAATGATACCCATCGGACAGAAACGTCTCCGCCCTACCACAATGAGTATGTACAACTACATACAACCCGTTACAGCCTCATTGCTGTCGATTTACTGGGGTATGGACAGCTTCTCTCTCGTCAAAGCTATTGCCATCATATTAGTATTCTTAGGTGTATATGTGGTAACACAAAGCAAATCGAGAGCTCAGGTAGAAGCCGAAGAGAGAGCCTTGAAAGCAGCCGAAGCACAAAAATCTTCGCAACAACCAAGTGCATAGTCTCAAAAGGGAGCTTCCGGTATCATATTTTACAAGACAATTGGTCAACCCTATTTTTCAGATTGTCTTATCCCATTCTCCCAACAGGAAACGAGCTACACCATCTGTATCGTTACTGCCTATAATACCCGTTGCACAAACTTTCGCCTCAGCTACGGCATTCTCTACGGCATACGAACGCGATGCTATCTCAAACATCGGTATATCGTTACGATTATCGCCAAAAGCCACTATCTCCTCAGCCCCGGCAACATGAGCCAGATGCTCTATTGCCGCAGCTTTTGAGGTGGCAGCCGGATATATCTCCAAGTACCCCATATTATTGTCGGCAATATCTCTATATAGATAACACTCATGTCCCGGCAAAGCCCTTACTACCTCATGGGCAGTACACAGCTTGTCATACTGGTCCATACAAAAGAGCAATATAGTCTGCTCTGAAAGCTGATTATAGTGAGACACCTCTACAAAACGCTTGTATGGCGAACCTATCCGTTCTGACATAAACTGCTTTTGTGCTGCCGACAACGGTGTGCGATATGCCACATGCAACAATGAGTTATGCAGGTAATATATCATAGGCAAAAGACCTTCTTGCAATAACACGTTTACCACTTGTTGTGCCACTTCGCGACGGAAAAAGGCTGCCGATAGATATTCATGTCTACGCAAGTCGTAGGTCAAGGCTCCTGTCATCAGTACTGCCGGCAGTTGCAACTGCACAGCCTCCATCAAAGCGACAACTGTTGCCGGAGTACGTGCCGTAGCAATAGAAAACATCATACCATCGGCTATCAACTCGTTGAGGGCAGCTGTCGTAAAAGGAGATACAAGCGACCGCGAGTTAAGCAGCGTACCATCTAAATCACTTACATACAATGTCTTATTATGCCTTTTCATTACCTTGCAAGTATAAAAAAAGACCTGCACACCTTTGTGCAGGTCTTCGCTCTTCAGGTTGGACTTGAACCAACGACCCTCTGATTAACAGTCAGATGCTCTAACCGACTGAGCTACTGAAGAAGATATGTTTTTGAAAGAGCTCTTCAGGTTGGACTTGAACCAACGACCCTCTGATTAACAGTCAGATGCTCTAACCGACTGAGCTACTGAAGAAGATTCCTGCCTCGAAAGGCTTGGCAAAGGTAACGCCTTTTTATTAAACCTGCAATAGATTTGCCTCTTTTTTTTAATGAAAATCCATTTTTTGTTCTTTTATTACCCTCCTATTCCTTACACCTTATGTCTACCAGTAACAAAACGGAAGGAATCGTAGCCGCCCTATTTCAACAAATAAAGTTAAAAAAGCAGCACAACTACATCACATACAAAAGCTCTCTACTATCTTCGTAATTAATTTATATCAAAGTTCTTTATGAAGCATCATCATATATTTATAATCTCTGCTGCCATAATCATAGCCAGCAGCATAACACAAGCTACTGCTGCCAATACCCGCAATAACGATAGCGAAAACTTTTCATTCTCGCAGAATCTCGACATTTATACTCAACTACTCAAAGAGCTTACCACTTACTATGTAGATACTATCGACTTGTCGAAGACTGTCAACAACGGTATCAACTATATGTTGAACCGCTTAGACCCTTATACCGAATATATTACTGAAAAGGAAAGCAAAGACTTTTATACTCATACTACAGGCGAATATGGCGGCATAGGGTCATACATCATGCAACGCGACGGCGGTGTATTTATATCAGAACCATACGAAGGACAACCAGCCCAGCTGGCAGGCGTGCGCGCCGGCGACAAAATAATCATGATAGACAACGACACGGTTACTTCATGGAGCAGCTCACAAGTAAGCGAACGCCTCAAAGGGCAACCCAATACGCCTCTAAAACTTACATTGTTACGTCCAGGAACGAGCAATGACACTATCGTTATCAATCTCACTCGTAAAAAAATTCAGATGAATGCCGTACCATACTATGGCACCGTAGGCGATAGCATTGGCTACATATACCTCAACTCTTTTACCGACAAAGCTGCTGAAGAAGTAAAAGAAGCTTTTCTCGACCTGAAAAACAACAAACATATAAAGGCTCTCATACTCGACCTGCGAGGCAACACCGGCGGTATCATGGAAGCAGCCATACAAATTGTCAATTTCTTTATCCCCAAGGGAGTAGAAGTACTGCAAACCAAAGGTCGAATCAGGCAATGGGATAAAACCTACAAGACAACACAAGAGCCTATAGATACCGATATACCTCTTGCTATTCTCATAGACCGCAACACGGCATCGTCATCTGAGATTGTTTCAGGAGCACTGCAAGACCTCGACCGCGCCGTAATCATCGGTGAACGCTCTTTCGGAAAAGGGTTGGTACAGCAAACCCGCATGTTACCATATAACGGAATGCTCAAGGTGACCATCGCTCGCTACTACATTCCCAGCGGACGCCTCATCCAAGCCATCGATTACAGCCACCGCAACCCCGATGGCACGGTAGCGCGTATCCCCGACTCTCTTACCAATGAATTCAAAACCGCTCACGGGCGCATTGTTCGCGATGGGGGAGGTATCAAACCCGACATAGAACCCGAAGTAAAAAAAGGCAGTAATCTGTCGTATTATCTGATACGCGACTTCCTCATCTTCGACTTCGCCACACAATATGCAGCCAAGCACGACACTATTGCTTCGCCCGAGACGTTCTTCCTCACCGACAGCGACTATGCCGACTTCAAGGAGTTTGTGCACAAGCGCGACTTCAAATACGACAAGCAAAGCAATAAGATACTCGATTCCTTGCGCGAAGTAGCCGAGTTTGAAGGATACCTCGACGACAAGACCCGCCAGCTATGTGACAGCCTTGCCGCACAATTCAACCACGACATAGAAAAAGACTTAGACACTTTCCGCCCCGAGATAGAGGAGTTGCTCACTACCGAGATTGTAAAACGCTATTATTTCCAACGGGGCGAAATGATTGTAAGTCAGCGCAACGACAGCGACATAGATGCGGCCATAGAAGTACTCGACAACCCGGTCCGTTACAAAGAGATTCTGTCGCCGTCACAGACAGAACAAAAATAGCACAATCGCGCTCTGATTAGCCCGCAAAGGGAATCCGCAACACCTCTCAGAGAATATATCCTACCGATATCCCTATCGAGAAGATATTGTTGCGTGCCTGTTGCAACACAGGTACGGCTTGCTTCGTCAAATCGGGCAGATAAGCCAGATTGATGCCCAGACGAAGGTGCGAAAAATCATACGCACATCCTATCTCCGTCTTTATACCAAACATAACACTTTTATCGAAAAGCTCTTCATTGAGTGAGCTGCCCAACGGAATATCAACTTTGGGGCCTACCCCCAAATATGCATGAAAGTCATGATATGCCAACTTGAAACGGAATGTGGTATTGAAGTGCAGATTGTCGCGACGGTAATGCCAGTCTATCACATTCTCCTCAATTCCATGCTCCGCCATAATATCTATATGGTCCATACCTCCGGTAGCCATATACCCCACCTCGCTCGACAGATAAAACCAACGATGTTCCAGCCAGTCTATTCCCAAGCGACCGGTATATCCGGTAGCGGTATGGGTAAAGAAATCATACTCGTTACGGGTCATAGAGGCAAGCGTCACACCATTTTCCATTTTTATTACTTGAGCTCCGAGAGGCATGCACCATCCTACAAGGCATAGCACTGCCATAATCATTTTTTTCATAGACAATATATATTGTTTACTACCAAAACAAAGATAGCCATATTTTATCAATACAACAATTCTATAGCCATACAAAAAAGGCTCTTATCTCTAACGAGACAAGAGCCTGAAGTATTTTGCAAAGTCAAAACGCTTACACATTGAAACGGAAGTGCATAATGTCGCCATCTTGCACCACATAATCTTTGCCTTCGATATACATCTTACCAGCATCCTTACATGCAGCTTCCGACCCGAGAGCGATATAGTCGTCGTACTTTATCACCTCGGCACGGATAAAGCCTTTCTCAAAATCGGAATGGATAATACCGGCACATTGCGGGGCTTTACTACCTTTTATATAGGTCCACGCCCTCACCTCAGGCTCACCAGCTGTAAAATAGGTCTCCAAGTTGAGCAAACTATATGCCGACCGTATCAGACGCGATACGCCCGACTCTTCGAGTCCCAATTCATCAAGGAACAATTTTCTTTCTTCATAGGTCTCAAATTCGGCAATCTCCGATTCTGTCTTGGCTGCAAGAATCAGCATTTCGGCATTTTCGGCCTTTATAGCCTCTCGCACTTGTTCTACATATGCATTGCCGTTTACAGCACTTGCCTCGTCAACATTGCATACATATAGTACCGGTTTGTTGGTCAGCAAGAAGAGGTCGTGTGCAATGCGTTGCTCATCCTTTCCCTCAAATACCACCGTACGGGCAGCCTTACCTTGCCCCAACGCTTCTTTGTAACGGCTCAATACCTCATAAGCCAACTTGGCAGCCTTGTCACCACCGGTCTGTGCCTGTTTCTGAACCTTTCCTATACGGTTTTCTACCGTCTCAAGGTCTTTCAGCTGCAGCTCGTAGTCGATAATCTCTTTATCTCGTACGGGATTGACACTACCATCGACGTGCGTAATGTTATCGTCATCAAAGCAACGCAGCACATGTATAATGGCATCGGTCTCCCGGATATTGGCAAGGAACTTGTTACCTAAGCCCTCGCCTTTGCTTGCACCCTTTACAAGTCCGGCTATATCTACTATCTCTACCGTTGTGGGAACAATGCGCTTGGGATGCACCAGCTCCGCCAAGCGATTGAGGCGCTCGTCGGGAACGGTTATAACGCCCACATTGGGTTCTATAGTACAAAACGGGAAATTTGCCGATTGTGCTTTGGCGTTCGACAGGCAGTTAAACAACGTAGATTTTCCCACATTGGGCAACCCTACTATTCCGCACTTCAATGACATGATTCTATTGATTTGATTATCTATTTATAAAGCGGCACAAAATTACGATTTTTTATCGAAACGTCACAGGTACATGCTACTCAAATCGAACATGCATAACAGATAATTCACAAGAAGCTCAGATCTTGTACCCAAGATGTCGAAAAGCACAACAAACCATACACGTCTCGCTTTTGTTACCAACATGACGCAGCATTGCTCAACAATACCCATACATCATGTTTTCTATGTATCTATTATCTGGTCTTTTTCATTCCGAGGCTATTGCCCACTCGTTGTTACGCGAAATAAGGATTTTTCTTTCACATCTAGGACTTCCAGAAGCCCTTAACGGGAAGTACGACTCATGGATTTATACTGCTATCGTAGCCATAGTGGCATTTGCCGTGATGTGGATTCTACGTTTTTTCTTTTCCCGCCTTTCTTCACGACTACATCATCGGCCCAAAGGCACACTCATAAGAGAGATGACTGACAATCGGTTAGTAGAACGCTTCCTTTGGGCTTTTCCTCCGCTTGTCATACTGGTTATGCTGCAACTTGCCTTCACCAGACTCTCGCCTATCATGCATTTTTTTGAGCGCTTGTGTGCCATTACAGTAGTAGGTATCACAGTATGGAGCATCAACACATTGATAGCAGCTATATGGAATGTAATCTCGGTCAAGGGCGACATGCGTAATCGGCCTATGAAAGGATTGGTACAAATCATACAAGGCATATTCATCGCCATAGGCGTCATTATATCTATCTCTATTCTTATCAACCGCTCCCCCATAGCTCTTATAACAGGACTAGGAGCCTTTGCAGCAGTACTGATGCTAATCTTTAAAGACAGTATCCTCGGCTTTGTATCGGGCGTACAGCTCTCACAATACGATATGGTTCGCAAAGGCGATTGGATAGAAATACCCGGAACGCCTGTCAACGGAACAGTGTTAGATGTTACGCTCAACACTGTTAAAGTACAGAATTTCGACAACACCTATTTCACCTTGCCGCCATATACACTTATATCGCAATCGGTACAAAACTGGCGCGGCATGACTGAGTCGGGCGGACGACGTATCATGCGTTCCTACACAATAGACCTCAACACCGTAAGATTTTGCACCCCCGAGATGCTCGACTCGCTATCGCAAATAGAACTGCTAAAACCGTATATCCAACAAAAAAGAGCCGAACAAGCCGCCGGAAATACCGTCAATACCAACGATCCAGCCGGATGTGTCAACGGCACTATCGATACCAATTTAGGGCTCTTCAGAGCTTATCTCACTCTATACCTGAAAAATAGTCCCTACATCCATAATGATGGTTATACACTTATGGTAAGGAGTCTCGAGCCTAACGAAAATGGCATTCCCCTGCAAATATACTGCTTTACCCAAACCACCGACTGGATAAGCTACGAATCGGTTCAGTCCGAAATTTTTGAGCATATCGCTGCCATCATGCCGCGCTTCGACCTCTATCCATTCCAAAACGCATCGGGACGCGACTACATTACCCAATCACTCCTCTCGGCCGGGTATCAGCTCGACCACATAGCTGGTGCACCATACGGTATGACAACCGATAACAGCACAACCAAAACCTCTATCACACCGCAGCCGTCCGTATCATTTCCTTCAACAACTGTACAGCCTCCAAAACCGTAGTAACCGATTGTATCACCATAGACCGGCGACCTCCCACCTCTCGCAATTTGCACCGCCGCGGATTTTGTTGCAAATAATTGAGTACACGACCAAACATATCGGATTGGTAGTATGCCTTGTGCTCGTCTCCCACAAAGTAGAGATACATCTGCCCTTGTTTCAACGACACCTTTTCAAAACCCAACTCTTTAGCAAGACGGCGTAAATTGACAACTTGTACCAAGTCGAGCGTGGTTGCGGGAATCTTTCCGAAGCGGTCTCGTAACCGCTCACAGAAAGCAGCCACATCGCTCTCTTGCTCCAACCCGTCAAGCTCTCTGTAGAGGGAAATACGCTCCGACTCTTGCGGTACATAATCGTCGGGAAGCATCAGCTCCAAGTCCGATTCGAACTGACAATCGGCAACATACTCTTTATTCTCGTTTGTTCCGTCGGCACCATAATATAACTCGCTAAACTCTTGTGTTTTCAGTTCATCTACGGCTTCTTGCAATATTTTCTGATAGGTTTCGTAGCCCAAATCGGCAATAAAGCCACTTTGCTCTGCTCCCAATAAATTACCTGCACCACGTATGTCCAAGTCTTGCATGGCAATGTGTATACCGCTTCCTAAATCAGAGAAGCTCTCTATGGCTTGCAACCGTCGGCGAGCCTCCTCGGTAAATGTTTGTTGCGGGGGTACCAGCAAGTAACAGAATGCCTTACGATTGCTACGTCCTACGCGACCCCGCAATTGGTGCAATTCGCTCAAACCAAAATTTTGCGCATTATTGATAATTATCGTATTGGCATTGGGCATATCTATGCCGTTTTCTATAATTGTGGTAGCAAGCAGCACGTCGTAATCGTAATGAATAAAATCCATGATTACTTTCTCAAGCTCAGCCGGAGGCATCTGCCCATGCCCTACAGCTACGCGCGCATCGGGAACAAGTCGCTTGATGAGGTCGCGCAGCGTATATAGTGATTCTATCTGATTGTTTACAAAAAAGACCTGTCCATTGCGGCTCATCTCAAAGTTGATAGCTTCTCGGACAATATCCTCGCCAAATGTATGCACCTCGGTAAGAATAGGATAACGGTTGGCCGGGGGTGTTGTGATGGCCGACAGGTCACGAGCCCCCATCAATGAGAATTGCAACGTGCGCGGAATAGGTGTAGCCGACATGGTAAGTGTATCCACATTAACCTTCATCTGTTTCAACTTTTCCTTGACAGCAACACCAAACTTTTGCTCCTCATCAATAATAAGCAGTCCCAAATCTTTGAACTTCACATCCTTACCTATGATACGATGCGTTCCTATGAGAATATTCACCTTTCCATCGGCCAAATCTTTGAGTATAGCTTTCACATCCGAAGCCTTGCGAGCCCGGCTCAAGTATTCTATACGCACGGGAAATTCTTTAAGCCGTTCCGTAAATGTTTGATAGTGCTGAAAAGCAAGCACTGTAGTAGGTACAAGTACCGCCACTTGTTTGTTGTCGCAAGCTGCTTTAAAAGCCGCACGGATGGCTACCTCGGTCTTACCGAAACCTACGTCGCCGCATATCAGTCGGTCCATCGGGCGGGTACTCTCCATATCGGCTTTCACCTCTTGTGTAGCTTTGAGTTGGTCGGGGGTATCTTCATAAATAAACGAAGCTTCAAGCTCGTGCTGCATAAAGTTATCGGGAGAAAAAGCAAAGCCCTTTTCATTACGGCGAGCGGCATATAGCTTGATAAGGTCACGTGCTATGTCCTTCATCTTGCTCTTGGTACGCTCTTTCATTCGCTCCCAGGCGCCTGTACCTAATCTGTTGAGCTTCGGCGTTTCGCCCTCTTTCGACCGGTATTTCGACAATTTGTGTAATGCATGGATGCTCACGTATATGAGGTCGCCATTCTTATATATCACCTTTATCGCCTCCTGGCGCTTCCCGGCTATCTCGGTATGTGTCAGTCCGCCAAACTGCCCTATACCGTGGTCTACGTGTACCAAATAGTCACCCACCTCTATCTGCTGCAGCTCACGCAATGAAAGTGCCATTTTGCCCGACCGGGCACGGTCGCTTTTGAGATTATATTTGTGAAAACGGTCGAATATCTGATGGTCGGTAAAACAACAAACATGTAAATCGTTATCGACAAATCCCTCGTGCAGCGTACGCAATACGGGTACAAATTTTATCTCGTCACCCCGCTCACCAAATATATCTCGCAGGCGGTCGGTCTGCTTCTCGCTATCACTGGTGATATACAACCGATAACCATCGACTATCAATCGAGAAAACGACTCACTTACCAACTCAAAATTCTTGTGGTAGATACCCTGCAATGAGCAATGATACGTTATAGTGGCTTGCGGCTGCTCGAGTGTATGCTTTCCATACTCTATCCAACGGAATTGCTCTATCTGTCGGGCAAAACGTTCGGCATCTACCACTTTTTCCATGGCATGCACGTCTACCTCTTCGGTCAACAGAGCCTGTTCGGCCAACGTCTCACTGGCAACAGCCTGGATGCGGGATATTGTCCACTGCACATCATGAAAGGCAATACATGTGTTTTTTTCGATGAAATCGAGTATCGAGATACCTTTCTCTACCTGATAGCACACATTGGGTATGATATAAATCTCGTCCAGCTGTTCTCGCGACAGCTGAGTCTCGACATCAAAAGTACGTATACTCTCTACGTCTTCACCGAAAAAATCTATACGGTATGGATATTCGTTAGAATACGAGAATACATCAAGAATACTTCCTCTTACAGCATATTGGCCGGGCTCATAGACGTAGTCAACTTTTTTGAAACCATATTCGCGCAATGCTTCTCCCACAAAAGCTACATCTACCGGTTCATTACGAGTGATGTGCAGGGTATTTTTTTCCAATACTTGCTCTTGCACAACTTTCTCGGCCAACGCTTCGGGATAAGTCACTACAAGGAGAGGTTCTTTTCTGTTCAGCCTATTCAGCACATCGGTACGCATGATACCCGCCGGAGCATCAACCTGTCCATACTTAATATCACGCTTATACCCCGAAGGGAAAAATGCCACATGTTCGCCATGCTCTATCTGTTCTATGTCATGGAACAGATAACCAGCTTCGTCGCTATCGTTGGCAACAATAAACGAGGCCTGTGGCAACTGCAACAAATTAAGCAAAGCAAACGCCACCGACGAGCCTTCGAGCCCATCGAGAGAAATACGACGCATTTTCTCATCAGAAAGGATACGTGCATAAGCCTTCTGCCTCGACGAGGTATTGATAACCGATTTCAGTTCCGACAATTCCATACTTTCATAAACCTTTTCACCGTAAGACAATGATAAAATATAAATAAAATATAGATATAATACAGATAATAATTACAACATAAATCAGTGAGCATCAAGCCAATTATCAGCAACACCATAATCAGCGACAAGTGGAACACTCAGCTGATAGGCATTTTCCATCTCTTCGGTAACAATACCGACTACCTGCTCCACCTCATCGTCGGGGACATTAAAGTCAAGTTCATCGTGTACCTGCAATATCATGCGGGTCTTCAAATGCTCGCGCTCCAACCGTTCAAAAATACGCACCATCGCAATCTTAATAATATCGGCAGCACTGCCTTGAATAGGTGCATTGATAGCATTGCGCTCTGCATAGCCGCGCACTACACTGTTATGCGAATTTATGTCGGGCAACATGCGGCGACGCCCACACAACGTTGTGACATATCCCTGCCTGCGCGCTACCTCGATACTTTGTGTCATATGTTCTTTGATTTGCGGGAAGGAATCGAAATAGCCATCGATAAGTTGCTTAGCTTCGGTTCGCGAGATGTTAAGCCGCTCGGCCAATCCAAACGCCGATATTCCATATATAATACCAAAATTGGCGGTCTTGGCTTTACGTCGCATATCGGCCGTCACTTCGGTAACAGGTACTTTATATATCTTGGAAGCTGTTGCCGTATGAATGTCTGCCCCCGAGCAGAAAGCCTCTATCATATGCCGGTCTTGACTCATATGAGCCATAATACGCAACTCTATTTGCGAATAATCGGCCGAAAGGAATTTACACCCTTTCTCAGCCACAAAGGCACGACGTATACCCTTCCCTTCGGCATCGCGAATAGGTATGTTCTGCAAATTAGGATTGCTGGAGCTCAACCGTCCCGTAGCAGTCACAGCCTGATTATACGATGTATGTATCTTGCCGGTCGACGGGTTTATCAATTCTGGCAGTGCATTGATATAAGTACTGAGCAACTTGCGTAAGCCTCGCAAGTCGAGAATCTTACCCACAATGGGATGTGCAGGACGCAAGCGTTCCAACACCTCTTCGGTGGTGACATACTGTCCACTTTTGGTTTTCCGTGCCTTTTCGTCTATCTTGAGCTTCTCAAAGAGTACCTCACCCACTTGTCGCGGTGACGATATATTGAACTGTACCCCTGCCAGCTCATATATTTCCGTTTCGAGTGTCGCTATTTGCTGTTCCATATCGTGTGCCGAAGCCTGCAATACCTGGGTGTCTATATGGACACCGGCAATCTCCATCTCGGCCAATACCCGCACCAGAGGCATCTCAATATTCTCAAAAAGGGCCGTCATCTCTACCTTCGCAAGCTCGGGACGCAGCGCCTCATACAATTGCCATGTCACATCTGCATCCTCGGCCGAATATTCACCCACAGCAGCTACAGGCACCTGACGCATCGTGAGTTGTCCTTTCGACTTCGCACCGATAAGCGTTTCTATGGCGATGGGACGATAGTGTAGGAAAACCTCGGCAAGATAATCCATGTTATGCCGTTGCTCCGGTTGTAACAGATAGTGTGCCACCATGGTATCAAACATTTTGCCACGTACCGTCACACCGTAATTACGCAAAACGATGTAGTCGTACTTGATGTTTTGTCCCACTTTCAGTGATGCCGTATTTTCGAGCGCCGAGCGGAATATCTCTACCACCGCAGTAGCAGCCTCACGATTTTCAGGCACAGGCACATAGTAGGCTTCATGAGCCTTCATGGCAAAAGAGAGTCCCACCAGTTCGGCGCGTATGGGATCTATGCCCGTCGTTTCCGTATCAAATGCAAAGGCATCGGCACAACCCAACAGAGCAGCCAAGTCCCACATCTCCTCATCACTCTCAACGAGGTGATAGGTATGCGGCGTATCGGCAAGAGTTGCGAATGGCTCCTCGGCCACAGACTTCTCCTCAGGCTCTGTATCAAAGAGGGTAGCCTGCACGGTTTTTGTCTTAGGCTCGGCCTGCTGCTTTCCTAAAATGCGGTCGGCAAGAGTACGAAATTCCAAATCGGTAAATATTTTGCGCAAAGCCTCACTATCGATAGGCGAACGCAACAGAGCCTCTTCATCAAAAGTTACCGGGACATCGGTCTTTATCGTAGCAAGGAAGCGCGAGAATTCTATCATCTCCCTATTCTCCACGATGCGACGTTGCAGCGCACCCTTCAGACTGTCGGTATTCGTCAACAGATTGTCTATGCTGCCATACTCCTGTATAAGCTTTATGGCAGTTTTCTCACCTACACCGGGGCATCCGGGTATATTATCGGCAGTGTCTCCCATCAAGCCCAATATATCTACGACTTGCAGCGGCGACTTTATACCATATTTCTCACATATCTGTGGTACACCAAGTACCTCATAATCGCCACCAAAGCGAGGCTTATACATAAAGGTATGCTCCGTGACCAGCTGTCCGTAGTCCTTATCGGGAGTCATCATATACGTATCAAATCCAGCAGCCTCGGCTTTGCGCGACAAAGACCCTATCACGTCGTCGGCCTCATACTTAGGTACCTCGACAATTGGAATACGGTAAGCCTTGATAATTTCCTTTATCACAGGCACGGCAAAACGTATCGCCTCGGGAGTCTCTTCGCGCTGTGCCTTATATTTCTCATAAGCCTCATGACGGAATGTAGGACCTTGCGGGTCGAACCCCACGGCGATGTGTGTAGGGTTTTCACGTCTCAAAATATCTTCGAGGGTATTTACGAAGCCCAATATAGCCGACGTGTTTTCACCTCGCGAATTTATGCGGGGATTTTTTATAAAAGCATAGTATGACCTATATATCAATGCATAGGCATCTATCAAAAACAGCCGTTTAACTTCGTTGCTCTCTTTTGTAACGTTATCATTCATACTGATATAGGTAATGCCACACACAAAAAAATTGCGACCAAGCGATTTTTGTATGCGGCGGTTTATTTTTGCCGAAAACCGGCGATAGCGCAAAGATAGGCAATAACCCGCAAACGGCCTTATTCTCTTCTTCTAAAATCCTCCGCCAGACCACATAAAAATATTGCCAAAACTACCGATAGAACAATGATAATAGAACTTAAATGTAGGTATAGTTCGGTTTTTATTGTTACTTTTGCAGCCGAAATAATCAATATGGACGCACTATCTGCCATACAAGAGCCCATTAAAGAGGAACTTGCCGAGCTAAACCGCATCTTGGCGAACCGACTGCACACGTCGAGCCCCCTCATGAACAGAATTATCGACCGTTATCTGCAATCGAAAGGTAAACAGATAAGGCCTATTCTTGTATTGTTGTGTGCTCGTATGGCAGGAGCCATCACCCCCGTCTCTATCGAAGCAGCTGCGGCTATAGAACTGATGCACAATGCCAGCCTTATACACGACGATGTCGTAGACAACGCCTCTTTTCGCCGCAAGCAACCCACAATCAATGCCCAAGAAGACAACCGCATAGCTGTTTTGGTAGGCGATTTCTTCGTGTCGTGCGCCCTCAAATGCGGTGTAGAAACAGGGCGTATGCCTATTGTTGCCATGATGGCAGCTTTGGGACAAGAACTGGCTCACGGTGAGATAGACCAACTGGACAACGCCCGCTCTCACAAGCTCTCCGAGAAAGCCTATTTTGAGGTTATCCGCCGCAAAACAGCATCACTCTTCAAAGCTTGCATGCATGTAGGAGCCTTGTCGGTCGATGCCGATACTACAACTGCACATCGTCTCGAAACCTTCGGCGAGCTCTTAGGTCTATGCTTCCAGATAAAAGATGACGTATTCGACTACTACGAAGACAAAACCATAGGCAAGCCTACAGGCAACGACCTGCGTGAAGGCAAAATAACACTGCCGCTACTCTATGCCATCACGCATAACGACGACGAAGAAAACCGTGTCATGCGCCATCTACTCGAAAAAGAGCAACTCTCTACAAGCGAGATAGAGCAACTCATAGACTACGCCAAGCGCAAGGGCGGCATAGACTATGCCAACAACTATATGGAACGTCTGCGTGCCGAAGCCACTGCCCAACTGGTCGACTTCCCGGCCTCGGACACACGCACAGCCCTACTCGCTATTCTCGACTATACCATAGGTCGCAACAAATAATAAATCTTTCCGATAAATATCATATTCCACCCAAACAGTATAGGCCGCACTTGAGGTGCGGCCTATACACATTTTCATACCCCTTTCAAGCAGGCGTGCGGGTATAATAACTGCAATACTACATGCCCTCGATATATGATACCGTGTAACCTATTATGCCACCTCCGGTACTCACAATCTTGTCATGTACAAAGATTCGTCCATAGGAATAATCTGTATAAACATTACTCCCTGTCCCTGTGTTATAACGTTTTCGCCATCTTACCACATAGCCATGACCCACAAACACCGATGCTTCATCTATCCAACCCGATGCGGGAATAGTAGTAATACCCCCTAAACCATTTACTTTACCCACTGACGCTATTTCTATTTCCTCTCTATATTCTTGATCATTATTATCAAAACCTCTAACACTTGCAACTTCGAAGTTATTAGCTTCATTAATAAAAACATTAGATATGCCAAATACAATCTTTGTACATCCATTATCTTCATTCCTCATCTTTACGGTAATACTGCCGGGCAGAGGTGTATCG